>CANLBJ010000034.1 GCA_947488905.1 Ulvibacter algarum | reverse complement strand
AACGATGGTATTTTTACTTTTGACCTTACCCTTAATAATCCTACTATTACCGGTGGAGTTCCTGGGCTTAATGTGCAATATTTCTTAACTGATGCAGATGCACAAGCAAATACAAATGCGATTTCTCCAGCAAATGAGCATATGAATGTAGATGATATGGGTAATGCTATCAATCCACAAACATTGTTTGTACGCGTAAC
>CANLBJ010000033.1 GCA_947488905.1 Ulvibacter algarum | reverse complement strand
GGTATTGTAAACATACAGTTTGTACCTGCATCTTCAGTTTGATCACTTAGGCAAGTAATAGTTGGTGGCGTAGCGTCATTAACAGTCAAGCTAAAGTTACAGCTATCTGTAAAAGCACCATCCGTTAAGTTTAATGTTACTGTTGTAATACCCGAATTAACAATTGTACCTGCAGTAGGCATTTGTGTAATTGTTCCTGT
>CANLBJ010000032.1 GCA_947488905.1 Ulvibacter algarum | reverse complement strand
GTAAGATCTACCATAGCGATATCTGCATCCACACAAGGATCAAGAGGATCTGAATCTGTTCCATTTGGATTACCATCACCATCACAATCAGCTGTTAACCAATCACCACTTTGAGGTAAAGTAACATCTCCTTCATTATATTCACACGGATCGTTAGGGTCTGTTCCGTTTGGTCCAGCTGTACCATCCATATCAGGATCTACTTCT
>CANLBJ010000031.1 GCA_947488905.1 Ulvibacter algarum | reverse complement strand
CAACAGTAACATTAAACTTAACAGATGGTGCTTTTACAGATAGCTGTAACTTTAGCTTGACTGTTAATGACGTTACGCCACCAACTATTACTTGCCTTGCTGATCAAACTGAAGATGCAGGTACAAACTGTATGTTTACAATTCCAGACTATACAGCATTAGTAACAGCAACAGATGCTTGTGGTACGGTTACGGTAACTCAGACTCCTCCACTTGGAAC
>CANLBJ010000030.1 GCA_947488905.1 Ulvibacter algarum | reverse complement strand
CATTAGCGTTCCTATTGTAAATGATGACATTAGTGAATCTACAGAAACGTTTAAAGTAAATATCACAGAAGCATCTAGAGTTTCTAGTGCAACACCAGTAACGATAACTGACAACCAAGCAACTGGAACAATCAATGATGATGAAACTGCCCCAGAAGTAAGCATCGAAGACATAACTGTAACAGAAGCTATAGGTGCTATCGCTAACTTCACTGTAAGCATCACTAC
>CANLBJ010000029.1 GCA_947488905.1 Ulvibacter algarum | reverse complement strand
CATATTAGATATATCTGCCGTTTCATTTTGAGTAGGCGGACAAACTAAGTCTATTGGTGTGTTATCTTCTACCGTTAAAATAAATACACACGGTGTAGTTAATGTTCCATCATTTGCTGTTAGTGTAACTGTTGTGTCACCAAGTCCAACCATTGTTCCAAGTGGAGGAGTCTGAGTTACCGTAACCGTACCACAAGCATCTGTTGCTGTTACTAATGCTGTATAGTCTGG
>CANLBJ010000028.1 GCA_947488905.1 Ulvibacter algarum | reverse complement strand
AACGGAACAGACCCTAACGATCCGTGTGAATATAATGAAGCAGATGTTACTTTACCTCAAGGTGGAGATTGGGCAGCCGCCGATTGTGATGGTGATGGAACACCAAATGGTATGGATACAGCACCAAATGATCCTTGTGATGGAGATACAGATACGACAACTAATCCAATGCCAGGTGATGCTAACTACGATGTGTGGGCAGCAGCAGACTGTGATGGAGATGGTGAATTAAACGGAGATGA
>CANLBJ010000027.1 GCA_947488905.1 Ulvibacter algarum | reverse complement strand
TTGGCAACTCCATCTTCATCTGTATACGTAAGATCTGTGGTTGCAGCATCATAACTAAAGAACGTTAAGGTCTCATAGTCATCTACCATTTGTGCGATATCCAAAACAGTGTCTACACCATCTTCATCTGTATAAATAATTGTTCCGTCGCCATTATCTGCTATTGTTGTTGTTGTCTCTAAAGCAGCTACTAATGCACCTAAATTATAAACATTGGCAACTCCGTCTTCGTCTGTATACGTAAGATCTGTGGTTGCAGCATCATAACTAAAGAACGTCAAAGTCTCATAGTCATCTACCATTTGTGCAATATCTAA
>CANLBJ010000026.1 GCA_947488905.1 Ulvibacter algarum | reverse complement strand
ACCATCTTCATCTGTATAAGTAATTGTTCCGTCGCCATTATCTGCTATTGTAGTTGTTGTCTCTAAGGCAGCTACTAAAGCTCCTAAATTATAAACATTGGCAACTCCGTCTTCATCTGTATACGTAAGATTTGTGGTTGCAGCATCATAACTAAAGAACGTCAAAGTCTCATAGTCATCTACCATTTGTGCGATATCCAAAACAGTGTCTACACCATCTTCATCTGTATAAGTAATTGTTCCGTCGCCATTATCTGTTATTGTAGTTGTTGTCTCTAAAGCAGCTACTAATGCACCTAAATTATAAACATTGGCAACTCCATCTTCATCTGTATACGTAAGAT
>CANLBJ010000025.1 GCA_947488905.1 Ulvibacter algarum | reverse complement strand
TACTTAATCTTTGCTAATACACTTTCAAACTTCTTATAATTCACAGTCACTCCATCGTCTAGGTCAAAAGTGATTTGATTGTCTGCTACCGTTTTTAACTCTGCTTCATACTCATAACATTCTTGTAAGTCTTTACGCAATTGCTCTAGTTTTTTAGCTTCTTTGGTGTTTAAACTGGCTTCGTTACTTTCTAGCAATGCAATTTCTGACTCTATATTTTTAATATGCTCTAATAAATAATTATCACGTATTTTCTCTACGGTAAAGGCATTCATACGGTGCATATAGACTAATACTTGAAACGCGCCTTTTTTAGAAGCAAACAACCAATAGATTGGTTTTTTCTTATACATTTTACAATGGTATTTGTAAAAATCTGCGAATAAGAATTTCTCTA
>CANLBJ010000024.1 GCA_947488905.1 Ulvibacter algarum | reverse complement strand
CCATTTTATATCTATACAGGAATCACAAACCTAGAAACAGGATGTTATATAGGAGGGCTTCAATTCTTTGAACTACTTACAGCAGAAGGAGCTACAGCAACTACTCCAGCAGAGCCTTTAACTTTATGTGATGCAGAAGGCGATAATAATGGAGTTACAGTGTTTGATCTAAGTGTGTTAGACCAAGAGATATTAGGTACTCAAACAAACCCACCTTATAGTGTAACATATCACGAGACGTTAGAGCTAGCAGAAGAAGGTTTAGAGCCATTACCTACAAGTTATACTAACATTATAAATCCGCAAGAGATTTATGCAACAGTAACTAACACAGATTCTGGTTGTAGTGAGACTGTTGTGGTGATCTTAAATGTAGTACAATTACCATTCTTTGATTTACCAGAAACATTTAGACTATGTGTAGATGAGAATGGAAACCCAATTGACGAAGACACAGGAGAAGAAAGTCC
>CANLBJ010000023.1 GCA_947488905.1 Ulvibacter algarum | reverse complement strand
GATGCAGATATCGCTATGGTAGATCTTACAGATACTACTTCAGCATGGTACACTGCAGACTGTGATGGTGATGGTGTAATAAATGGAATTGAAGTAGATCCAAATGGTGATGGTGTAGCTGGTCCAAATGGAACAGACCCTAACGATCCTTGTGAATATGATTCATCTATACAGAATCTTGATGCGCTTAGCACTCAATGGTTAGCTTTAGATTGTGATGGAGATGGTGTTTCAAATGGAACAGAGATTACTGATGGTACTAACCCTCAAGATCCTTGTGAATACTTAGAAGCAAATCAAGATCTTACAATTGTAACTAGCGAATGGTTAGATGCAGATTGTGATGGTGATGGAGAGCCTAATGGAACAGATACTGCGCCATTTGATCCTTGTGATGGTGATACAGATACAGCGACTAACCCAATGCCAGGTGATGCTAACTACGATGTGTGGGCAGCAGCAGACTGTGATGGAGATGGTGAATTAAACGG
>CANLBJ010000022.1 GCA_947488905.1 Ulvibacter algarum | reverse complement strand
AATAGCCAATTTAGATTTTACACAAAATCTAGTATTATCACAAATTAATATTATTGGTAATCAATTTGTTGCTATAGATGTTTCGCAGAATAGTGCTTTAACTCATTTAAGCTGTGGTTCTAATCAATTAGCTGCATTAGATGTATCACAAAATCCAGCGTTACGTTTGCTTAATATTTCTAACAATCAAATAGAAAGTATAGACGCCTCACTTAATCCTGAACTTACATTTTTTGAAGGTTATAATAATCAATTAACTAGTCTAAATATTAAAAATGGGAATAACATTAATGTAACAAACTTTAGTTCAAATCTTAATGAAAATTTATTTTGTATTGAAGTAGATGATGTGGCTTACTCAACAGCAAACTGGACACTTATAGAACCTACAAGTAGCTTTAGTGAAAATTGTTCTTTATATGGTTTAACATATGTTCCAGATGATAATTTTGAGACTTATCTAGAGACACATAATGCTAATGGAGGTATTGTTGCATTAGGTGATCCTACAAGTATGGGTAATGGTATTGCTCTAGATGATTATGTCACTACTGCAAGTGTTAATACGGTTGCCGGCTTAACTGTATCTGGTCTTTCAATTGCAGACCTAACAGGTATAGAAG
>CANLBJ010000021.1 GCA_947488905.1 Ulvibacter algarum | reverse complement strand
TCTCCAGCAAATGAGCATATGAATGTAGATGATATGGGTAATGCTATCAATCCACAAACATTGTTTGTACGCGTAACAGATAGTAATACTACTTGTGTAGACTTTACAACAATCAAATTAACAGTAGTATCAAACCCTACACCAGCAACAGATATCGTTCTTGAATTGTGTGACTATGACATGCCTGGAGACGAAGTAGAGGTTTTTGACTTAACAGAAGCAGAATTGCTAATTACTGGTGGCGCAAACTGGACCGTACAATATTACACTACATATCAAGATGCCGTAGATATGACAAACGGAATTCCAGATCCTACTAATTACTCAAACGCTATAAACCCAGATGTGGTTTATATTCGTGTAGATAATTTAAACAATAGTTCTGGTTGTTTTGAGATAGTAGAAGTACAGTTAATCGTAAACCCATTACCAGATGACAGTGCTGTATTAACAAGTCTTGTTATCTGCGAAATACCAAGTGACGGTATAGCAGAGTTTGATCTTACTTTAATTGCAGAAGAAGCATTAGGTCCAGATCAAGACCCAACACTTTTTGAGGTAACGTATTATCTAACAGACGCAGATGCAGCGGCTATGATAAACCCAATAATACCTGCAAATGCTTACCCTGCAACAATTATCGA
>CANLBJ010000020.1 GCA_947488905.1 Ulvibacter algarum | reverse complement strand
CGTTGTAGGTAATTTAAACGAACTGTGATAATACGAAAGGAAATAAAAGACGACAATGAACTTTACTTGTATTTCAATGGAAAATTGATTTACAAAAGATGGCTTAATTTAGGCTACGGAAAAGTTTTTGACACGCACTCTTTCGGAAAATATACAGATTATAGCATTACGGATTTTGACCTTGAGGAAACACCTGAATTAATTCACGTAAAAGCGAAATTAACTCTCGTTACAACTGAACAAGGCGGAAGAAAAACTGGAATTGCAAGTGGATACCGACCAAATCACGTTTTTGAATATCAAGCAAATGGACAATTTAAATACGCATATATGGGAGATATTCAATTCGAGCAAGTCGAGCGGATATTGCCTGGAGAAACTAAAGAAGTTTTAGTTAGGTTTTTATCAAGACAACCGATTGATGAATATATGGATATCGGACGAAAATGGTGGATTCACGAAGGACCAATAAAAATCGGAGAAGCGAAAATAACAGGAATTGAATTTCCGAAAACTGAATAAAAAACTACCTACAACACAGTATAAAAATAATTGCGGTTTAGTGCTTAATCAAAGGTCGTTGCGTGTTTGTAACGTCTGATTTTCCTTCGGAAAATCCTCGCATACAAACCCGCAACTATTTTTATACATAAACGTT
>CANLBJ010000019.1 GCA_947488905.1 Ulvibacter algarum | reverse complement strand
GAGAGTAGGTCGCCGCCTTCTTTAAGATCCAATCATTTACTTGATTGGATCTTTTTTTTTGCAATAAAACCAAAAATAAAATACTCGAGAACGAGTAATTTAGTGGTTAGAGGCTTAACTTTTAGCTGTTATCTAATACAGAGTCAACTTCATTTAATATCTAATCAACCAAATCAGCTTATTCTTCTTCAATAAGTTTCGATAAATCAACTACAAAACTGGAGATCATCCAGGTTTAATTTTTTAATCAAGTACTATAGGATTAAGACTTACGTCAGTTCTTCTCATCACTATAACATATAATGCCTGATAATTTTTTTCCTCATACCAGTTGTATTTGTGTTATATGGAGCTTTCAGTGTATTGAAATAGTAGATTTATTTATAATTATATAGGAGGATGTCCTAAAAGCTAGGTTTTAAAGCAGCCGTATAATACTTCAAAGATCATTTTTTATATAGTTTACCTTAATCTTTCCAGTCATTAGATTAGTGCTAGCATAAAATTAATAGATCTTGCTTAGTGAGTTAACGATAAAAACCCATTTTATGTGTTCGCTCTTTAAATTTGACCAATCAGTTTTCGTTAATATTTAATAATAATGGTGTTTCATTTTGCTGAAAGAGGCAAAATAACCGGGCTTTCCGCTATATCTTTTTTGCAGAAAAAGCAAAAAAGGATGCCGCATCAATCCCT
>CANLBJ010000018.1 GCA_947488905.1 Ulvibacter algarum | reverse complement strand
GCAGACTGTGATGGAGATGGTGAATTAAACGGAGATGATCCAAGTCCTTACGATCCTTGTGATGGTGGAAACTTAGCTAACGTTGATTTATCAGATAACAATTCAGATTGGTATATGGCAGATTGTGATGGTGATGGTGTTTCAAACGGAACAGAAGTAGATCCTGATATGGATGGTATAGCTGGACCAAACGGAACAGACCCTAACGATCCATGTGAATATAATGAAGGTGATGTTACTTTACCTCAAAGTGGTGATTGGTTAACAGCTGATTGTGATGGCGATGGTAATCCAAATGGAACAGATTCAGATCCTCTTGATCCTTGTGTGGATGCAGATATCGCTATGGTAGATCTTACAGATACTACTTCAGCATGGTACACTGCAGACTGTGATGGTGATGGTGTTATAAATGGAATTGAGGTAGATCCAAATGGAGATGGCGTAGCTGGACCAAATGGAACAGATCCAAATGATCCATGTGAATATGACTCATCTATACAGAATCTTGATACAGTTAGCACTCAATGGTTAGCTTTAGATTGTGATGGTGATGGTGTTTCAAATGGTACAGAGATAAATGATGGTACTAACCCTCAAGATCCTTGTAATTACCTAGAAGCAAGTCAAGACCTTACAATTGTTACTAGCGAATGGTTAGATGCAGATTGTGATGGTGATGGTGCAGCAAACGGAGTAGATCCTGAACCATTTGATCCTTGTGTTGATGATGGTATAGTTGGAGATGAAGATCCTACGAATCCAATTTGGGCTGATGCAGATTGTGATGGTGATGGTACGCCTAACGGTGTTGATCCAGATCCATTAGATCCTTGTGTAGATAATGGTGTTGTAGGTGATGAAGATGCTACTAATCCAGTATGGGCTTTAGCTGATTGTGATGGTGATGGAACGATAAATGGAAATGATTCAGATCCATTTGACCCTTGTGTAGATGATGGTGTTACAGGTGATGAAGATCAAACTAACCCTATCTGGCAAGCAGGAGACTGTGATGGTGATGGTGTAACAAATGGACAAGAAGTTACTGATAATACAGATCCTTATGACCCTTGTAGTTACGATCCAGATAATCAAGATATCACAGTGGTGACTTCTGTATGGGAAGTTGAAGATTGTGATGGTGATGGTGTAACAAATGGTGATGAAGTTATAGATGGTACAAACCCTCTTGATCCTTGTGATTATATGATAGAGAACGCTACGGTACCTCAGACTCCAGAATGGGAAGCTTTAGATTGTGATGGTGATGGTGTTACTAACGGTGATGAATTGTTAGATGGTACAGACTCTCAAGATCCTTGTGACTTTAATGTTGATAGTCAAACATTACCAACAAGTGGTGATTGGATGACAGCAGATTGTGATGGTGACGGTGTTACTAATCAAGATGAATTAGCTGACGGAACTGACCCATTAGATCCTTGTGACTTTAATGTTGATAGTCAAACATTACCAACAAGTGGTGATTGGATGACAGCAGATTGTGATGGTG
>CANLBJ010000017.1 GCA_947488905.1 Ulvibacter algarum | reverse complement strand
AAACAACCAATAGATTGGTTTTTTCTTATACATTTTACAATGGTATTTGTAAAAATCTGCGAATAAGAATTTCTCTATTTCCTTATTTAAACACTCTTGTATAAAGTTGATATTCTCGGTACGTGTTTCTGCTCCCCAAATAACATCTAGTAAATTATAAACTTGTTGCAAGGCATCATCTGGAAAACTACAAGCGGTGCCCATTAATGGTAAAACAGCATCTTCATCTATAGTAATAGTACCATTATTGTAGCTGTAATTTGCTAACTCTTCTGCTGTTGGGTTAGGATGTGCAATGTTTAAACCGGGTTTATCTAAACGATAACGCCCCATAAACACACCTATGGCATAACTTATAAACTGACTAATAACTTCTGCTTTGTTAATTGGCAAGGTTATAGCATCTGCACCTTGTGCTCTAAAAGTTTCTTCTAACTTTTCAAGATCCTTTTTATTAAGTTCTTCTTGTAAAATGGTAATATCTTTTAAAGCCACTTCTGATGTTAGCTCGTCTTGTAAAACATAAATATCTATAAAAATACGGTTGAGTTCTTCTTCATTGCTGTTTAGTTGAAAGAAGTCTTTGGTAATGTCATTTTGCCAAATATTAAAAGCTTCTTCTAAAGACTTAGTAGTATTTAATAAAGGGGATTGTTCAAAATCCAAAGATGTTTCTCTAGAATCCCAGTCTTTTTTTGAGATATATTGACATTGTATTGATAATTTTTCTACAGGACTAGTTATGAGAGGAATAGCTAACACATCAGATAATTGGTAAGATATAGTGGGGTTAAAAACATTTAAATACATCTTTGATATAGAGGAATTTAAAAATGCCAATAAAATATTAGTAGTTTCTGATGAGGATTCATCTAAAGAAAAAATGGTGGGACTTGATGTTTCAAATGTAGAATTTGCTTCAACAATCCTAAAACTTGGATCATTTGAAGTTAACTTTGACCAAGTTATACCTTTTTTATACCAAAATTCTGGTTTAATTATTCTTGCAACATTATCGTTTTTATAATGTTGCCTTGCTTTTTTATTCCAATTTACAAAATATTGTAAATTGCCATACCACTTCCTGTAACTTCCTCCCTTATGAAATAATAACCATTTACCTGTATCATCATATACATTAAAAATATCGGTTTTAGAAACCTCCCAAATAAATTTTAGGTATAAATCGTTTTTACCTGTTTTATTTTGACCTTCTGAATAAAAACAGTTTGAAACAGGAATATTTTCAAAACTTTCAACAAATTTATTACTTACCCAATACGCAATAGGACTACCTGGAATTTTAAAAAAATTATTTTGAAAAACATTTGGATATCGGTTATTTCTACTAAGGAAATTTTCTTTTTTTTTATCTACTTTTTTATAATCCACTAAACGAAAATATGTGCCCGAATAATCTAAGACATCATGACAAGTAATTGATACTTTATTAAGCACGAAAGCTGTAGATTGTACCACTTCTCCACTTAACTCTTCAAAAGTTCTTGGCCCTAAATGTAGCATATTAACGACCCCATAATTTTTCAAAATGTGTTCTCTTAATTTTTGATAGGACGATAAAAACATCCAAGAATGTTGATTTATCATTCCCATCAATCCATTATCTACATTCATTGCTAAAGTTGATTCCATAAAAACTGCAAACAAGTCAGATTTAGATAAAGGATAATTTGCATTGACATAATTCTTTAAATCAGCATTCATATTACCACTTCCCATATACGGTGGGTTTGCCACCACAGACGTATATTTTTTAGTTAACAGTAATAAAACAGGAATGTAGTTTTTAAGTGTATTAAAAATTGAGATTTCTTCAATATCAAGAGCTGCATTTTTTTCTTTTTCTAGCCATAGACTATATCTTGATTCAATATGATCTCTAACTTCTGGATATATATTACATTTAATAACAGAGCCTAAATTTTTTCCTTGGCGTAATAACTGCATCGCATAGAAAAAGTCGGCATAGTTGTATGGTTTTTCAAAATCTCCCCAAAATAATTCTAATTGGTTTGAGTAATCAACTGTAATGGTTAGTTTGTTGTGGTCTCTTAATACCTCAACTACTTTTTCATTTAAAATATTTCCTTTTTTAAAGGTTACTTTATTCTTTTTCTCTTTGCCTTTTTTAGTCTCAGTATATTCTATAGTTATAGGTGCTGCGAGTTGCATCCCTTGTAAATCTATCCAATCTCCTGAAAAGTCGTAGCTCTTGGTTGTAAACCAATCTTGCAACGCGTCTTCTGGCATCGCATATACATTAGGTAACCAGTCTTTAGCCCAAATAGCAGGATAAACCTTTGCTACTTTCAATAAAATGGCAAAGTTTGCTAGTTGTGCAGCTCTATCGTCTATGTCTAAACCAAATAAATTATTTTTAAGAATAGATTGTACCGCTTCTTCTGGCGTGTAGTATTCTTCTAAGTACATTTTGTAGATCAAATCAAAACCTTCTACTAAAATGTGTCCTGAGCCTGCTGCTGGGTCTATGAGTGTTAGTTCTTCTATTGTAGGGATTAGGGATGAGGCATTAGGTATTAGATTTTTTTCGCTCTCATTTATTACCAAATATTTCATTTGGCTTTTTAATGCGCTGTTTGGGTGTTTGTCTAACCAAATTTTACCTGCGGTGTTTTCTACCATGTATTTTACAATCCAATTAGGTGTAAAAATTTGTGTGGCTGCTGGTATATCTTTGGCTTCTGCTTTCTTCCCTTTTTTAAAGGAAGCAAACACATCATCTTTCTTTTCTGAAATATAAAACTGATACAACCATCCTATTAATTCTACTTTTTGGTAGTCTTCATTACTTATGGCATCTGTGGTATTTAATAAATGTAAAAACCCATCGGTTTGCAACATATTATCTGGCAGTAACAACTCTGTATAATCGTCTATTTTACCAAAAACACGTTGCAGGGTTTTATGGCTATGACAATAACCTTTAATTAGTATAGCAAAAGCCTCTTGGTCTTTACTGTAATCGGTTAGTATTTTTTGGAGCCTGGTCTTTTCTTCCGTAGTTAAAAAATCACTTTTACCTTGTCTTGCTTTTTGTAAAATGATAGGTGTGTGTTCTAAACCTGCAGCATCTTCTAATTGTGCATCTTCATAACCGTTTTTCACTAAAATACGCAACGCCATAATACGGTTAAACCAGGTATAGGCGGCTTCTTCTACCACAACTTCAATCCCTTTATTTTTAATAGCAGTTGCTAAAGACTGCCATAAATTAGGTACAGAGGGATCGTCAAAAACATCCCCTCTAAAACTATAACCACCAGATACTTTTTCTGGCTGTTCTAAAATGGCTCCTTTATCATTAAATCCCCAATACATCAATTTTTTGGCTACGCCCTGCATTAATATTTTGCGAGACTCTTGTGCAAATGTTTTTGTATTCATAATCTACTTAATCTTTGCTAATACACTTTCAAACTTCTTATAATTCACAGTCACTCCATCGTCTAGGTCAAAAGTGATTTG
>CANLBJ010000016.1 GCA_947488905.1 Ulvibacter algarum | reverse complement strand
CTTACAGAAGGAATAGGAACTTACGAGTACAGTATGGATGAAGGACCTTTCCAAGAAAGTAATATCTTTACAGACGTTGAGGCAGGTTCTCGTATGTTTACTATAAGAGATGTTAATGGTTGTGGAGAAGTAACCTTTAAGTTTGGTGTGATAGACTATGATCGTTTTGTAACACCAAATGGAGACGGATACAATGATACTTGGAAGATAGAATCTATTGCGAGTTTTGATCCAACAGCAAACATTTATATCTTTGATAGATATGGAAAGTTACTGAAGCAGTTAAGTCCATTAAGTGATGGATGGAATGGTACTTACAATGGAGCAGATATGCCATCAAGTGATTATTGGTTCTTGATAGAATATACTGAAGATGATGTGAGAAAAGAGTTTAGAAATCACTTTACGTTAAAAAGATAAATTTCTCTCTTATAAAAAAGCCCCTTTGCAAAACAAAGGGGCTTTTTTTTACGCTACTATGATTAAATTTATAATGCTTATTTTTAAATGTTTAATAATTAAATTTTCACCGCTATGAAAAATTTTACATTAATACTAATGCTCTTTTTTACGAGTATTATGTTTTCACAAGAAATCTCTCTTTTTGAACAATACAATGGTCAGTATGATTATACTGCTTTTGGGAACACACTTAATGAAGCAGAGAATAATGCAAATCAAGGTTTTTGCCAGATATTAGATTCTAGTAGTGCTAATTTTACTTTAGCAGCTGGACAAACGGTAGTGTCAGCCCATTTATATTGGGCGGGTTCAGGTACAGGAGATTTTGATGTAACTTTAAATGGAGCTAGCGTTTCAGCATCAAGAATGTTTAGTACAGTTTTTGATCCTGGGGGGCAAAATTTAGATTTCTTTGCTGCATATGCTAACGTAACAGATTTAGTTTCATTTGTAGGTAATGGTGTTTATACATTTTCAGACCTAACAATACCAGATAACGTTCTTCAAAACTACTGTGCAAATAGAACTAATTTTGCGGGATGGTCCATCATCGTGGTGTATGAAGATTTATCACTCACTCAAAACCAAGTGAATTTTTATGATGGTTTGGTAGGAGTAAATCAAGTGAATACGAGCTTATCTATTACTATTGACAATATTGAGGTAGCCTCAGACATGCTTTCAAAAATTGGCTTTTTAGCCTGGGAAGGTGACTTAAATGCCGCACAGGGAGAATCTTTAGTAGTAGAGGGAACACCTATATCTAACCCGCCATTAAATCCTGCTAATAATTGTTTTAATAGTACAAACAGCTTTACTGGTTCTACAGAAATGTGGAATATGGATCTAGACTTTTATTCTCTAGAAAGCATAGTAATGCCTGGTGATACACAGATTCAAATAGATCTAACTTCTACTCAAGATTTAGTTTTAGTTAATAATATTGTTACTGTTGTAAATTCAGAAAATCCAGATGCAACCATTGTTATAGACAATGTGGGAGTTCTTTGTGATAATAATGATCTAGAGGTTTCATATACAGTTTTTAATGTAAATTCAACAGATGTGCTTCCTGTAGGTACACCTATTGCCTTTTATCTCGACGGTGTTCTTTTTGGGCAAACAGTAACAACAACAGAAATCCCTATTGGAGGTTCAGAAACAGGTGTAATCACTTTTAATTTTGCTCCGGGTAGCACACCTGTTGTATTTACGTTAGAGGTAGTGGTTGATGATGATGGCTTAGGTAATAGCACTGTTAATGAAACAAATGAAGATAATAATAGCTTTGAATTAGAGGTTGATTTATCATTACAAGGGCCTAATCTAGGGCCAGATATTTTTCCATGTGTAAATGATGTGGTGGTAATAGGTGATGATTTTGGGCCAGATTTTACGTATGAGTGGTTTTTTAATGGTAACCCTATATTTGGAGAAACCGGTCCATTTATTACAATTTATAACTCGGGTGCATATCAAGTAGAAGCATTTAAGGGTATTTGTTTTGTAGAAGATGAAATCGTAGTTACATTTCGACCATTACCAGTAGCTGCAGAGCCTACACCTTTAAGAAGTTGTGATGAGTTTCCTAATGATGGTTTTACAATATTTGATTTAACCCAAAAAGATATAGAGATTACTAATGGAGAAGCAGACGCTGTTGTTTCTTACTTTTTGTCAGAGCAAACGGCTATTGATAATCTATTTCCTATAGCAAATACAACGGCCTATACAAATAGTGATCCTAATTTTCAGACTGTTTTTGCGCGTCTACAGTATACAACAACGGGTTGTTATGATATTGTAGAGCTTGATTTGATTGTAGATTTTGCTCCAGAAATTATAGATCCTATTCCAGATTACTTCTTGTGTGATAATGATCAAGATTTTGTAGAAACATTTGATTTAACATCAAAAGATGATGAAATAGAAAACGGGCTTGTAAATGTAACAACCACCTACTATGATACGCTTGCAGATGCAGAAGCAGGTAGCAATCCAATTCTTAACCCAGATGCTTATACTAGTGGAAATAATGAAGTTTTTGTAGTTGTAGAAAATTTAAGAGGCTGCCAAACAATAGGATCCTTTTTACTTGTTAATGGTTTAGTGCCAGAATATACGGTACCATTAGCTTTTGAACAATGTGATTTTGAGAGCGACGGTATTGAGTTTTTTGACTTAAATGAACAAAATGATCAAGTAGTAGATGGAGCAATAGGGCTTAGTGTTACGTACTTCGGAAATATGATAGATGCAGAAAATGCGTCAAATCCATTAACACTTCCGTATGAGAGTATGGGGGGCGAAACTGTTTGGGTTCGCATAGAAGATGATATTACTGGTTGTTACGGTATTGAAATGATGGATCTTATTTTGGTTCCATTGCCAACTATTTGTGAACCAGAACCATTGGTGTATTGCGACACAGATAATGATGGAATAGGAGAATTTATACTTACAGAAAGAGATGACCAAGTAAGATGTGGAGATCCTTCAGGGAATCTAGTTGTATCTTATCATGAAACCCAAGGTGAGGCAAATGCAAATACAAATGCACTAGTCTCTCCTTATTTAAACATTGTGCCTTTTAACCAAATCATATTTGCAAGAATTTCAAATCTAGCAACTGGGTGTTATGACACTGTAGAGCTTGAGTTGATAGTTGGTGATAGCCCAGATATTTCACAGCCAGAACCATTAGTGCTTTGTGATGATGATGGTGATGGTATTGAGCTTTTTGATCTTACATCTGTTCAAAACGAGATCTTAGCAGGATTAACTGGCGGACCTTATGTGATAAGTTATTATGAGTATCAAGCAAATGCAGATACAGGTACTAATCCTATAGAAAATGATATTTTACCTGTATACCCTAATCAGCCTACTTTAGGTAACCCACAAACAATATATATTGTGGTGACAGATGCTAATGGATGTTTTAGGCAAACCACCTTAGAGTTACAAGTTAATTTGATGCCAGCGATAACATCGCCAGATCCAATTATCTTATGCGAAACAAGTACGCCGCCAGATGGTATTGAGTCTTTTGATTTAACACAGTCTATTGCTCAAATCACGGGAGGAGATACTAATATTCTTATTACTTTTTACGCATCTCAGTTTGATTTAGATACTAATAATCCTATTGCAGACCCTACCGCTCATGAGAATGTTGATGTAGCTGGAGCCGCTATAAACCCTCAAGACATATTTATTGTTGCAGAAAATTTAACCACGGGATGTAAAGAAGAAACAGTTACATTAGAAATACGTGTAGAAAATGCACCTTCGCCGGTGACTCCTTCTCCATTAGTGGTTTGTGACGATAATAATGACGGGTATGGATTCTTTACATTAACAGATAAAGACTTAGAGATAATTGGAGGAGAGCCTAATGTGTCTGTTAGTTATTTTGAGACTGTAATTGATGCAGAAAATGATACTAATGAAATTGTAGCATTGCCTTACAGTAACATAATTCAATTTATGCAAACGGTGTATGCTCGTGTGGAGTATCTTACGTCAACGCAATGTTTTGCAATAGTACCTTTAGACCTTATTGTAATAGATAGTCCAGAAGTGCCTTTAACACTAGAGCCACTTGTTGTTTGTGAGAATGACGGTGACGGTTTTGAAATATTTGATCTTACACAACACAACACTTTAATCTACGGTACTCAAGATGAAGATGATTTTACACTTACTTATCATCTATTAGAAGCAGATGCAATTGCTGGGACTCCAGTAATCTCTAACCCTTCAATGTTTACAAATACCGTAAACCCTCAAACTATATGGTATAGACTTGATACTGATGATGCAGATAATTTCTGTTTCTCAATAGGTAGTTTTGAGCTACAAGTTGTTGATGGTCCTGTGGCTATGGGTCCATTAGAAATAGAAGTTTGCGATACACTTGGCGAGACTAACGATGGTATTTTTACTTTTGACCTTACCCTTAATAATCCTACTATTACCGGTGGAGTTCCTGGGCTTAA
>CANLBJ010000015.1 GCA_947488905.1 Ulvibacter algarum | reverse complement strand
TTAGAGACAACAACTACAATAGCAGATAATGGCGACGGAACAATTACTTATACAGATGAAGATGGTGTAGATACTGTTTTGGATATTGCCCAGATGGTTGATGATTATGAGACCTTAACGTTCTTTAGTTATGATGCTGCAACCACAGATCTTACGTATACAGATGAAGATGGAGTTGCCAATGTTTACAATTTAGGTGCTCTAGTGGCTGCTTTAGAGACAACAACTACAATAGCAGATAATGGCGACGGAACAATTACTTATACAGATGAAGATGGCGTAGATACTGTGTTGGACATTGCTCAAATGGTAGATGACTATGAGACCTTAACGTTCTTTAGTTATGATGCTGCAACCACAGATCTTACCTACACAGACGAAGACGGAGTTGCTAATGTTTATAATTTAGGAGCTTTAGTAGCTGCCTTAGAAACCACAACAACCCTAGTTGATAACGGTGATGGTACTTTTACATATACTGACGAAGATGGAACAGTCACAACTTATGATGAGACAACCACCACTATTGCGCTTAACGGAGATAATACTAACATCGATTATACAGATGAAAATGGAGATCTTACTCAATTAGATTTAACAGATCTTGTAGATAATCTTGAAACAGTAACATCTCTTACTTATAATACAACTTCTAATCAATTAGAATATTTAGATGAAAATGGTGTCTTAGCGCAAATAGACCTAGCAGCTATTGTAACAAACTTAGAAACTCTAACAACACTAGCAATCGGTGCAGACGGAAATTCTTTAGATTATACAGATGAATTAGGTGCGATTAATAACGTACCATTACCTGTTGGATCTGTAGCATTAGGAGCAGACAACAACTCTATCGACTATACAGATGAAGATGGACTAGTAACAAACGTACCACTTGAAGTAGGAACAATCGCTTACGATGCTGCAAGTAATACCATTACATATACAGACGAAGAAGGAACAGACACTGCTATCGCTTTACCAGCAAATGTATTAACAACACTTGCCATTGGTGCAGACGGAAATTCTCTAGATTACACAGATGAATTAGGTGCAGTAAACAACGTGCCATTACCTGTTGGATCTGTAGCACTTGGCGCAGACAACAACTCTATTGACTATACAGATGAAGATGGGCTAGTAACAAACGTGCCACTTGAAGTTGGAACAATCGCTTACGATGCTGCTTCAAATACCATTACATATACAGACGAAGAAGGAACTGATACGGCTATCGCTTTACCAGCAAATGTGTTAACAACACTTGCAATTGGTGCAGACGGAAATTCTCTAGATTACACAGATGAATTAGGTGCAGTAAACAATGTGCCATTACCTGTTGGTTCTGTAGCACTTGGTGCAGACAACAACTCTATCGATTACACTGACGAAGATGGATTAGTAACAAACGTACCACTTGAAGTTGGAACAATCGCTTACGATGCTGCTTCAAATACCATTACATATACAGACGAAGAAGGAACTGATACGGCTATCGCTTTACCAGCAAATGTATTAACAACACTTGCAATTGGTGCAGACGGAAATTCTCTAGATTACACAGATGAATTAGGTGCAGTAAACAATGTGCCATTACCTGTTGGATCTGTAGCACTAGGTGCAGACAACAACTCTATCGACTATACAGATGAAGATGGACTAGTAACAAACGTACCACTTGAAGTTGGAACAATCGCTTACGATGCTGCTTCAAATACTATTACCTATACAGACGAAGAAGGAACAGATACGGCTATCGCTTTACCAGCAAATGTATTAACAACACTAGCCATCGGTGCCGACGGAAATTCACTAGATTATACAGATGAATTAGGTGCAGTAAACAACGTACCATTACCTATTGGATCTGTAGCACTTGGCGCAGACAACAACTCTATTGACTATACAGATGAAGATGGGCTAGTAACAAACGTGCCACTTGAAGTTGGAACAATCGCTTACGATGCTGCTTCAAATACTATTACCTATACAGACGAAGAAGGAACAGACACTGCTATCGCTTTACCAGCAAATGTATTAACAACACTTGCAATCGGTGCAGATGGAAACTCTCTAGATTATACAGATGAATTAGGTGCGATTAATAACGTACCATTACCTGTTGGCTCTGTAGCGTTAGGAACAGATAACAACTCTATCGACTATACTGATGAAGATGGACTAGTAACAAACGTACCACTTGAAGTTGGAACAATCGCTTACGATGCTGCTTCAAATACCATTACTTATACAGACGAAGAAGGAACAGACACTGCGATCGCTTTACCAGCAAATGTATTAACAACACTAGCCATCGGTGCAGACGGAAATTCACTAGATTATACAGATGAATTAGGTGCAGTAAACAACGTACCATTACCTATTGGATCTGTAGCACTAGGAGCAGATAACAACTCTATCGATTACACTGATGAAGATGGACTAATAACAAACGTACCACTTGAAGTTGGAACAATCGCATACGATGCTGCTTCAAATACCATTACATATACAGACGAAGAAGGAACTGATACGGCTATCGCTTTACCAGCAAATGTTTTAACAACACTAGCAATCGGTGCCGACGGAAATTCTCTAGATTACACAGATGAATTAGGTGCAGTAAACAACGTGCCATTACCTGTTGGTTCTGTAGCACTAGGAGCAGATAACAACTCTATCGACTATACTGATGAAGATGGGCTAGTAACAAACGTGCCACTTGAAGTTGGAACAATCGCATACGATGCTGCTTCAAATACTATTACCTATACAGACGAAGAAGGAACTGATACGGCTATCGCTTTACCAGCAAATGTATTAACAACACTTGCAATTGGTGCAGACGGAAATTCTCTAGATTATACAGATGAATTAGGTGCAGTAAACAACGTACCATTACCTGTTGGCTCTGTAGCACTAGGAGCAGACAACAACTCTATCGACTATACAGATGAAGATGGACTAGTAACAAACGTACCACTTGAAGTTGGAACAATCGCTTACGATGCTGCAAGTAATACCATTACCTATACAGACGAAGAAGGAACTGATACGGCTATCGCTTTACCAGCAAATGTATTAACAACACTAGCAATCGGTGCAGATGGAAATTCTCTAGATTACACAGATGAATTAGGTGCAGTAAACAACGTGCCATTACCTGTTGGTTCTGTAGCACTAGGAGCAGACAACAACTCTATCGACTATACTGATGAAGATGGACTAGTAACAAACGTGCCACTTGAAGTTGGAACAATCGCTTACGATGCTGCTTCAAATACTATTACCTATACAGACGAAGAAGGAACAGACACTGCGATCGCTTTACCAGCAAATGTATTAACAACACTAGCAATCGGTGCCGACGGAAATTCTTTAGATTACACAGATGAATTAGGTGCGATTAACAACGTGCCATTACCTGTTGGATCTGTAGCACTAGGAGCAGACAACAACTCTATCGACTATACAGATGAAGATGGACTAGTAACAAACGTACCACTTGAAGTAGGAACAATCGCTTACGATGCTGCTTCAAATACTATTACCTATACAGACGAAGAAGGAACAGACACTGCTATCGCTTTACCAGCAAATGTATTAACAACACTAGCAATCGGTGCAGACGGAAATTCACTAGATTACACAGATGAATTAGGTGCGATTAATAACGTACCATTACCTGTTGGATCTGTAGCACTAGGTGCAGACAACAACTCTATCGATTACACTGACGAAGATGGATTAGTAACAAACGTACCACTTGAAGTTGGAACAATCGCATACGATGCTGCTTCAAATACCATTACATATACAGACGAAGAAGGAACTGATACGGCTATCGCTTTACCAGCAAATGTATTAACAACACTAGCCATCGGTGCAGATGGAAATTCTCTAGATTACACAGATGAATTAGGTGCGATTAATAATGTACCATTACCTGTTGGATCTGTAGCACTAGGAGCAGATAACAATTCTATCGACTATACTGATGAAGATGGACTAGTAACAAACGTACCACTTGAAGTTGGAACAATCGCTTACGATGTTGCTTCAAATACCATTACATATACAGACGAAGAAGGAACTGATACGGCTATCGCTTTACCAGCAAATGTGTTAACAACACTTGCAATTGGTGCAGACGGAAATTCTCTAGATTACACAGATGAATTAGGTGCAGTAAACAATGTGCCATTACCTGTTGGTTCTGTAGCACTTGGTGCAGACAACAACTCTATCGATTACACTGACGAAGATGGATTAGTAACAAACGTACCACTTGAAGTTGGAACAATCGCATACGATGCTGCTTCAAATACCATTACATATACAGACGAAGAAGGAACTGATACGGCTATCGCTTTACCAGCAAATGTATTAACAACACTTGCAATTGGTGCAGACGGAAATTCTCTAGATTACACAGATGAATTAGGTGCAGTAAACAACGTGCCATTACCTGTTGGTTCTGTAGCACTTGGTGCAGACAACAACTCTATCGACTATACTGATGAAGATGGGCTAGTAACAAACGTGCCACTTGAAGTTGGAACAATCGCATACGATGCTGCTTCAAATACCATTACATATACAGACGAAGAAGGAACTGATACGGCTATCGCTTTACCAGCAAATGTATTAACAACACTTGCAATTGGTGCAGACGGAAATTCTCTAGATTACACAGATGAATTAGGTGCAGTAAACAACGTACCATTACCTGTTGGATCTGTAGCACTAGGAGCAGATAACAACTCTATCGACTATACTGATGAAGATGGGCTAGTAACAAACGTGCCACTTGAAGTTGGAACAATCGCATACGATGCTGCTTCAAATACTATTACCTATACAGACGAAGAAGGAACAGACACTGCGATCGCTTTACCAGCAAATGT
>CANLBJ010000013.1 GCA_947488905.1 Ulvibacter algarum | reverse complement strand
CACTACTGCAAGTGTTAATACGGTTGCCGGCTTAACTGTATCTGGTCTTTCAATTGCAGACCTAACAGGTATAGAAGATTTTGTTTTGTTGGAAAGTTTATTGAGTAATAATAATCAATTAACGAGTTTAGATGTAACGCAAAATACTTCTTTAGAAATTATTCAATGCTATAGCAATCAATTAACCAGTTTAGATGTAACTCAAAACGTAGAGTTAGGTTATTTAGATTGTTCATTTAATTTAATCGATAATCTAGATGTAACGCAAAATTCATTATTATTTGATTTAAAATTTATTGATAATCAAATAACAAGTATTGATCTACTTCAAAACCCAAATTTATATAGATTATATGTTTATGATAATCAGCTAGCTAATTTAGATGTAACACAAAATTTACTCTTAACTGATATTGATTGTAAAAATAATTTATTGACAGAGATTGATGTAACCCTAAATACTTCACTGTCACGTTTGATTTGTTCATCTAATCAATTAACGAATTTAAACACAAGTAACAACCCAGATTTATGGTATTTAGATTGTGCTATAAATCAACTAAATAGTCTAGATGTTTCCCAAAATCCATTATTGGGTCTTCTTATTTTTAGTGATAATCAAATAGTTAGCTTAGATGCTTCTCAAAACACTCAATTGGGTTACTTTTTTGGGGACAACAATCAATTGACTAGCTTAAATGTTAAAAATGGAAACAATGCAAATGTCACAAATTTTGATTCGAGCTTTAACCCAGATCTTCTTTGTATAGAAGTAGATAATGTTGCATACTCAATAGCAAATTGGACGAGTTCAATAGATCCTGCAAGTAGTTTTAGTGAAGACTGTGTCACTCTAAATTCTACGTATGTACCAGATAATAATTTTGAGACCTACTTAGAAACACACAATGCTAATGGCGATGTGGTTGCTGTAGGTGACCCTTCAAGTATGGGTAATGGTATTGCTCTAGATGATTATGTGTTTACAGATGCTATAAATACAGTAATAGCACTTAATGTTGCTAATCAGGATATTGCAGACTTAACGGGTATTGAAGCTTTTACTGCCTTGCAAAATTTAACGGCAACTAATAATAATTTAACAACGGTTAATATTACTCAAAACACTCAGTTGCTAACCATTGATTTTTTGTTTAACAATCTAACAGCACTAGATGTTTCGCAAAATTTATTGCTTGTAACGATCATTACACAGGAGAACAATCTAACAAGTCTAGATATCTCTAATAATTTACAACTAACAGGATTAGATTGCAGGCTAAATAATATTTCGGTATTAGATATATCTAACCCATTATTAGCTTGGGTACATGCAGCAGATAATGGGATGACAAGTCTAACAACAGGATCAAATACTGCTTTAGCAAGTTTATACTGCCAGAATAATGCATTAGTAAATTTAGATTTTTCTGAAAACACTAGTTTAAATCTACTTTATGCAGATAATAATCAATTAACGAGTCTAAACGTTAAGAATGGTAATAACACAAACGTTGTAGATTTTAGAGCACAAACAAACCCTAATTTAGTATGTATTGAGGTAGATGATCAAGTATATAGTGCTGAAAACTGGCCAGATATAGACCCAGCGAGTAGCTTTAGTGAAAATTGTTCCGTTTTTGATTTTACATATGTTCCAGATGATAATTTTGAGAACTATCTAGAGACTCATAATGCTAATGGTGATGTAGTCACTCTTGGAGATCCCACAAGTATGGGTAATGGTATAGCACTTGATAATTATGTTTTTACAGCAAGCATTAATATGGTTGCAGAACTTAATGTTGAAAGTTTAAATATTTTAGATCTAACAGGAATAGAAGGTTTTACTGCTTTAGAATCTTTAAACTGCGGAAATAATCAATTAACAAGCCTTGATCTTGCACAAAATATTCAGTTAATAGACCTGTTCTTTTATTCTAACGAAATATCAGCTATTGATGTTAGTGCTAACATAGCTTTAGAAAACTTAGATTTTCATTCTAACCTACTTGCTAGTATTGATATTTCTCAAAATACAAGTTTAATATCTTTTATAGGTTTTGATAATATACTTACAGACATAGACTTTTCTAATAATGTAGAATTAGTTAGTGTTAGAATTAATGATAATGAAATTTCATCTCTTGATTTTACTTTAAATCCTGAGCTAATTAATTTAAGTGTTCAATCAAACCAGCTTACAAGTTTAAATATCAAAAATAATAACAACACCAATATTGTTGTTTTTGATTCTAGACAAAACCCAGACCTACTTTGTATAGAAGTAGATGATCAGGTTTACTCAACAGCAAACTGGACTCTTATAGACCCTGTAAGTAGCTTTAGCGAAGACTGTAGTGTTGCTACAGGATTAACGTATGTTCCAGATGATAATTTTGAGAACTATCTAGAGACACACGATGCAGATGGTAATGTGGTTGCTGTAGGGTCATCTACAAGTATGGGTAATGGTATTGTGTTAGATGACTATGTTTTTACTGCTAGCATTGATATGATTGTAAATCTAGATGTAAATACTCAAGGGATCTTAGACTTAACAGGTATAGAAGATTTTACTGCTTTACAAAACTTAAATGCTGCGGGTAATAATCTAACTACAGTAGATATTAGCCAGAACTTAGCGTTATTATCTATTAATTTTTTGTTTAATAATCTAACAACCCTTGACGTTTCAGAAAACACACTATTAACAAGTATTATAGCACACCAGAATAATCTAACGAGTCTAGATATTTCAAATAATACATTGCTTACAAGCTTAGATTGTAGTGTTAACAATATTACAACTCTAGATGTGTCTAACCCATTATTGGCTTGGGTACGTTGTTCAGAGAATGATTTGGTTTTGCTAACTACAGGTACAAATACAGCTTTAACTACTTTGTATTGTAATACTAATGATATTGAGATTTTAGACCTTTCTGGTAATACAAGTTTGACACTGTTACAAGCAAACAATAACCTTTTAACAAGTTTAAACATTAAAAACGGTAACAATATAAATGTCACACAATTTCAATCTGAAATGAACCCAGACCTGTTGTGTATTGAAGTAGATAATGCTGCTTATTCTAATGCAAACTGGACTACTATAGATCCTGTAAGTGACTTTAGTGAAAATTGTGAGGAAGATTCAGGGTTAACTTATGTGCCAGATGATAACTTTGAAACATATTTAGAGACACATAATGCTTATGGAGGTGATGTGGTTATTGGAGATCCTTCGAGTATGGGTAATGGAGTACTTAATGATAATTATGTTACAACAGGTGCAATTAATACGGTTGCTACGCTAGATGTAAATAGCCTAAATATTAAAGATTTAACTGGGATAGAAGATTTTACTTTTTTACAAAATCTAAATGCACACACTAATTTACTAACGGAGGTTGATATTTCTGAAAACAATCAATTATTGACTATCAACTTTTTGTTCAATAACTTGAATGCACTTAATGTATTGCAAAACCCATTGCTTACTTCAATAATTGTTCATCAAAATAATATTACTAGTTTAGATCTTTCAAACAATTTACAGTTAGTAACACTTGACTGCAGCGATAATAACATTGTGAGTTTAGATATTTCAAATCCTTTATTAGAATGGGTACATTGTTCAGACAACGAGATGGAGACATTATTTACTGGAGAGAACACATCTTTAACAAGCTTGTATTGTCATAACAATAGTATCAAAGATCTTGACTTTTCGGCAAACACAAGTTTAAACTTGCTGCAAGCAAACAATAATAGGTTGCAAGAGTTAAATGTAAAAAATGGTAACAATACAAACTTTGTTCAATTTCAAGCATTAACAAATCTAGAGTTAACCTGTATTTTTGTTGATGATGCAGAATGGAGTGCATTATACTGGTTTAGTATTGGTCCTAACAGCAATTTTGTAAACAATCAAGACGAGTGTGATGCTGTAAGAACAATAATGATTTTCCCTAACCCAGCACAAACAGCTATTCAGGTAATAGGCTTACCTGCAAGTGATATCTATACAATTTTTGATGCACGAGGAGCATTAATTATGAGTGGGGCCATAGAAGACTATTCATTTATTGATGTAGCTTCTTTAGCAAATGGAGTATACTTTCTGAAACTTGACAGCGGCACAACTATTAAACTTATTAAAGAATAGTAACCAAAAAAACAAATATCCATCTTAAGCAATTGCTTAAGATGGATATTATTTTTGCTGCCTTTTAAGGACAACAAACTAGTTGTTCATAATTGATTTACTTGGTACTGCAATTTACAAAACATAAAACACACACATATACGTACTTATACGTATATTTTCTGTAATATGTATCGTATGCGACTTTTGTTACCGCCACCTATAACAATGGCTACTTCTATACCCTTAGCAGTGATTGCTTTTATGTCTTGAGCGTAATCTTGCTGGGTCTATACCGTATTGAAGGTTTCCCATTAGTGCTTCTCCAGAGAGTTTGAGTAAGATTCTTTTGTATTGCATAGCGTGGTTTTGTGATTGCAAAATAGGGAAAATAACTATTGATTAACAGTTGCTGTATGCAGTTTTTATTGTGATAAAAGTGCTATAATTTTTGTAACACGGTTTTATAAAGAAAAAACTAGTAATATGACCGTTCCTTGACTCAAAGTACCCTTTGCTCAAATGACACCTTGTTATTGCATAGTGCTGTTTTATGTTTGTTACGTTATAATAAATCTAACCAATATGAAATATTTATACTTTTTAATTACTGTACTTTTTTTAAATGCCTTTATGGTGCAAGGGCAAAACACTTATGTGCCTGATGATGGTTTTGAGGCTATTCTCATTGACCTAGGTTATGATGCTGGTCCTTTAGATGATCACGTGCCCACTGCAAATATTGCAGGGGTCACAAGTTTGTCAATACAAAGTTTCATTGGTTTTGATCCAGATGTGAATGATTTTACGGGTATTGAAGATTTTGCTTCTTTAACGAGTTTTACGGCTAATTTTGTGTCTGCACCTAGTATTGATTTAAGCAATAATACAGCCTTAACCTATGTAAGTGTGCTAGGTGGGTATTTAACAGATGTAAATTTGAAGAATGGAAACAATATACAATTTACAAATATAAATATCTTTTCTTTTAATGGTGGTGGAGGTAGTACATTATCACCAGTTAGAATTTGTATAGACGATATTAATTATGCAAATGCTAACTTTCAAGATATTTACGCTACAGGTAATTATTTTGTTGAAAATTGTACAACTAATGTAAATTCAATATCAGGAACTACATACTTTGATGCAGATAACAGTGGAACTTGTGATCCTTCTGAAGTTGTTTCTACAGGCGGTTATCTTACTTCTACAGGAAGTGGTGCGGGTAATTATATTTTTACTTCATATCCTTTTCAAGAAAATTACGCTACGTATTCTTTAGATCCAAATGTTACAATTTCGCTAGGTGGAATACCTCCTTACTTTAATGTGACAGCCGTGCCTATTGCCCCAGCAACATCAGAGACATTTGTTTATACAAACACAGGAAATCAAGATGTAGTAGATTATTTTATTACAGCAAATAGTACGGTAAATGATTTACAAGTAGAGACTTATGCAGTAACGGCGTCAAAACCTGGTTTTCAAACTAGAATTAGAATTAAATATAAGAATACAGGAACCACAACACTTTCTGGTGTTGTAACATTAAATTATAATGGAATGCAGCAAGTTTTTAGTAATGCAAATGATGTTGCTATAGATGGAACTACAACGACGCCTTTTCCTCCAGCAATATCACCAAACTCATTATCGTGGGTTTATTCAAGTATAGCACCATTTGAAACGCGATACATAGATGCATTATTTACCATAAATGTACCTGGTATGAATCCAGGTAATGTTAACGCAGGTGATGTTTTGACCTACACCACAGCAATCACGCCCGTATCAGGCGATGTTACTCCGGCAAATAATATACATTCATTCAGTGAAATTGTTGTTAATGCCTACGACCCTAATGATGTTACTTGTTTTGAAGGAGATAAAATAAGCTTAGCTCAAGTACCAGATGATTTAACGTATAGAATTCGTTTTCAAAATACAGGGTCTGCAGCAGCAACAAACATACTAGTTGAAAATGCGATAGACTCAGATCTAGACATTAGTACGTTTCAGTTTATTGCAGCTAGTGATCCTGTTTCTATAACAACCACAGGACCTAACGAGATGAAATTCACTTTTTTAAACATCAATTTGCCAGATAGCACGAGTGACGAGCCTAACAGTCACGGATGGATTCTTTATAAAATGAAACCACAAAGTACCGCTGTTATAGGGGATGCCTTTGATAATACGGCAAGTATCTTTTTTGATTATAATGCACCTATTATAACTAATACTGCTACTACAACGGTGTCTGCGACCACTTCAGTGCCAGATGATAATTTTGAGACCTATCTAGAGACGCATGATGCTAGTGGTAATGTGGTGCCTGTTGGAGATCCAACAAGTATGGGTAATGGTATAGCCTTAGATGATTATGTGTTTACTAGTGCAATAAACACTGTAATTGGTTTAAATGTTGCTAGTCAAGGCATCTCAGACCTAACAGGTATAGAAGATTTTGCAGCCTTACAAAATTTAACAGCAACAAGTAATAATCTAACAACGGTAAATATTACTCAAAACACACAGTTGTTAACGGTTAACTTTTTGTTTAATAGTCTAACCGCACTAGATGTTTCTCAAAACTTAAATCTTGTCACTTTAATTACACATCATAACAATCTTACAAGTCTAGATATTTCTAACAATTTACAATTAACAGGACTAGATTGTAGAGTAAATAATATTTCGGTATTAGATATTTCAAACCCTTTATTGGCTTGGGTACATACCTCAGACAATGGTATGACTACTTTAACAACAGGAGCAAATACTGCATTGGGTACTTTATATTGCCATAATAACGCTTTAACAAATCTTGATTTTTCTGCAAACACCAGCTTGAGTTTACTGTATACAGATAATAATCAGTTAACAAGTTTAAATGTTAAGAATGGAAACAATATGAATGTGACACAATTTCAATCCCAGAACAACCCTAATTTATTGTGTATTGAAGTAGATGATACAGCTTACTCTGGAGCAAACTGGTTTAGTATAGATCCAGCGAGTAGTTTTAGTACAGATTGTTCTCTTTTAGATACAGATTTAGATGGAATAACAGACAGCGATGAAGTTAATATACATTATACGCATCCTAATGATGCAGATACAGATGATGATGGATTATCTGATGGGGATGAAATTAACATTTATAGTACAAATCCACTGACAGCAGATTCTGATGGAGATGGTCTTTTTGACGGTACAGAGGTTGGTGTTACTGCACCATTAGCAGACACAGATGTTTCGGCAGGAAACTTCATTGCAGACGCAGACGCAGGGGTCACAACTACAGACCCTAATAACGATGATACAGACGGTGATAATTTATTAGACGGTCAAGAAGATGCAAATCACAATGGTAGTACAGACAACCCTGTGATAGGAGGAACAGGGACAGTAGGCTCTGGTGAGACAGACCCAAATATGGCTGATTCTGATCTTGATGGTATCTCTGATGGTGATGAGGTCCTTTTACACGGTTCAAATCCGTTAGACACTGATTCAGATGATGGAGGTGCAGATGATGGTACTGAAATAAATATTGATGGTACAGATCCATTACAACCAGCAGATGATGATGCAGACGGTGATGGTTTTTCTATCGCTACTGGCGATTGTGATGATACAAATGCAGCTATAAATCCAGCAGCTACAGAAGTTTGCGATGGGATAGACAATAATTGTGATGGTACTATTGATGAGTCTGGAGACTTATTTTATGTAGACGCAGACGGTGATGGTTTTGGTGATGATAATTTACCTCAAGTATCTGGTTGTGGTTTAACTATTGGGTACAGTAGTATAAATGGCGATTGTGATGATACAGATCCACTAGTAAATCCAGCAGCCACAGAGATCTGTGACGGTATAGACAACAACTGTGATGGTACTATAGATGAGTCTGGCGATTTATTTTATGTAGATGCAGATGGTGATGGTTTTGGAGATGATAATGTACCACTAGTTCCAGGTTGTGGTTTAGCAGGTAACGGTTATAGTACCGTTGGTGGTGATTGTGATGATAGTAATGCTACCGTTTATCCTGGAGCTCCAGAGGTCTTTGACGGAGTTGATAATAACTGTAACGGTCAGGTAGATGAAGCATTGACCTATGTGCCAGATGATAACTTTGAACAACGATTAATTACCCTTGGTTATGATACTGGAGCATTAGATGATTATGTGCCAACCGCAAACATAAATACAGTAATAAGTCTAGATGTTGCTAGTCAAGGCATTGCAGACCTAACAGGTATAGAAGATTTTGCAGCTTTACAAAATTTAACGGCAACAAGTAATAATCTAACAACGGTAAATATTACTCAAAACACACAGTTGTTAACGGTTAACTTTTTGTTTAATAGTCTAACCGCACTAGATGTTTCTCAAAACTTAAATCTTGTCACTTTAATTACACATCATAACAATCTTACAAGTCTAGATATTTCTAACAATTTACAATTAACAGGACTAGATTGTAGAGTAAATAACATTTCGGCATTAGATATATCAAACCCTTTATTAGCTTGGGTACATACATCAGATAACGGGATGACGAGTTTGACAACAGGAGCTAATACAGCTTTATCAAGTTTGTATTGCCATAACAACGCTCTTACAAATCTAGATTTTTCTGCAAACACCAGTTTAAATTTACTGTATGCAGATAACAACCAGTTGACTAGTTTAAACGTTAAAAATGGTAATAACCTGAACGTTGTAGAGTTTAGAGCACAGACTAACCCTAATTTATTATGTATTGAGGTAGATGATGCTTCTTATTCTAGTGTAAACTGGTTTAATATAGACCCAGTGAGTAGTTTTGGTACAGATTGCTCAGACGCAGATGGAGATGGTTATTTTGCATTTGAGGATTGTGATGATAATGATCCACTAGTAAACCCTGGCGCTGTAGAAGTTTTTGATGGCATAGATAATAATTGTAATGGTGAGATAGATGAAGACTTAACATATGTGCCAGATGATAACTTTGAGACGTACTTAGAGACACATGATGCGAGTGGAGCAGTAGTAGCATTAGGAGATCCAACAAGTATGGGTAACGGTATTGCACTAGATGACTATGTGACAACGTCACATATTAATACAGTGACGAGTCTTAATGTAAACAGTTTAAATATTGCAGACCTAACAGGTATTGCAGATTTTAGCGCATTAATAAATTTAACCTGTCAGTATAATCAACTCACTACAATAGGCGTTAGCACGCTAACTTCGTTAACTACTCTGTATTGTAATAACAACCTAATAGTGAGTTTAGATGTATCACCAAACGCGGCTTTAACAGAGTTTGCTTGTCATTCTAATCTATTAGCAGACTTAAATGTGCAAAACGGAAACAATATAAATTTCACACATTTTAGTGCCATTAACAATCCAGATTTGACTTGTATTTTTGTAGATGATGCTACATATAGCACGGCAAATTGGATAAATATAGACAGTACCGCAACTTTTGTAAATGATCAAGCTGGTTGTGATGCATTAGGTGTAAATGACTTTACATTACCTGCATTAACGCTATACCCAAATCCTGCTTCATCAACGGTGCAGATAGAAGGTTTAATCACTACAGCTACTTATACTTTGTATAACGCAATAGGGGTTCAGGTTTCTAGAGGTGAAGTAGTCAATAATGAACAAATAGATATAAATAGCCTAGCAAGTGGTTTATACTTTCTGAAACTTGACAGCGGCAACATCCTTAAGTTTGTTAAAGAATAGCCTAATAAATTAAATAGACAAAGGGATTAAAAAAAGCAGTTTGTATATTTGAAAGAAACCAAATTATTTATTTTGAAACTAAAAAAACTCCATATCACATTATTTTTTCTGTTGGTATGGAGTTTTTCTTTTTGCCAGCAATACACTAATTATACTTTAAATGATGGTTTACCCAGCAACCATGTGTATAGAATTACGCAAGACTATGATGGCTTTATATGGATTATTACAGATAAGGGAATGTCTAAGTTTGACGGGAAGACTTTTAAAAATTTTACAATAAAAGAAGGTTTGCCTAGTAATGATATTTGGAACATTAGGATCACGCCAGATAATAAAGTGTGGTATTTTACAAAGGCAAATAAATTAGGGTACATATATAATGATAAAATACATTCATTCCCTTCAGATAATGATAAGATATTTGCTCCCTACTATATTTTTCAATCTGGTAATAGAATAGATTTTGGTGATGGTATATACAACTATAGTTTAAAAGATTCTGTGTGGCAATCAAATAAAAATGTCAAAGTAAAAACGAATCGACAAAAGGTAACATATTCTATAGTTGGTAATATTGTTTGTGAATCTGAGATGGCTCAATATAAATTAGGAAGGGCAAGTGATAAAAGTGTCTTGCCAAATAATATAAATGACTTTTCTAATTTAAGAAACCTTGGGCAGGTAAATGATAGCTTAGTAATGTTTAATAATGATTATTATTATGGTGTAATTAATATAAACACACAAGAAAATCATGTAATTCCAAGAAAATCTCAAAATATAAAAAATACGTTTAAATATTTTCGTCCACATCTAGTGAATGGTAAAGTGCAATTGACAGGTGTCAATTTTGTGAGTTATATGGGGGATCAATTTGAAATGAAAGACCTATTTCCTATACCCTCTAGATTAGAGTCCCATTTTTCGTTTATTGATAAAACCGGAAATACTTGGTCTGCAACTTTTAATAAAGGAGTGTATGTTTTGCCTAAGTCAAAAAATAGCGTTAAATATTTGGCCCAAAACAAAAAAGTGCAAGAATTAAAGCTAGTTGATAATACAATTTATGCAGCGATTTTTAAGGAGGGTTATTTTAAAGTTTCAGATACATTAATTCCTTTTTTTAAAAATCACCAGTTCCAGTATGGTGTTTCTAATATTCCTGAGTTGCGTAGTGTTTTTTTTTCTTCGAGAAATGCACTTGTTAAATTAAAAGGCAATCAGTTTAAGTCTTTAGATGTTTTTGAAGATTTTGATTCTATTAACGTTTCTGCAAGAAAATTAGTTTTTAATGAGAAATTCTTGTTTAGTTATTATTCTGCTGGAATAAATAAAATAGAACCGAAAAATTTTACTGTCGTTGATACTTATAATTTTTTTGGAATTACCTCTATTTCAAAAACAACAGAAAAATTGCTTATTGGGTCACAACAGGGTTTATTTGAGTTAAAGAATGATAGTGTGATTAAAATAACGACAAATAGCTTATTTAATCTTCCTGTTATTAGCCAAGTACCTTATACTGATGATGCCGTAATAGTTGGTACAGATGGAAATGGAGCTTATGTCACAGATGGCTATGAGGCGCAACCAGTACTTGGGGCAAATGAACTAAGTGTGCAGGATGTTTTTGTAGATAAAAACTTACATTTTTGGCTTGCTACAAATAAAGGAGTACATCAGGTAGTAAAGAAAGATACAAACTATGCTATTGCTCGTTCTTATTATGAAGCAGATGGGTTATTGTCTAATAACACTAACAGTGTTGCTGTAAAAAATGACTCTTTGTATGTGGCTACAGATATTGGGATTTCTGTTATGAGTTTAAATGATGCACCTAATAACCAATTGCAAGAATTGTATCTCAAACAGGTTTTAGTTAATGGAAAACAGGAACTTAATGAGAAGTTTTCTACGCAGTATACTAACAATAATTTGGTGTCTTTTTCTGTAGGTGTTATAGATTATTCTGACCAGCATAATTTAGTCTATTCTTATAAGTTATTACCCTTAAATAAAGAGTGGGTTACCACCACTTCTCAAGAAATTAATTTTACAAATTTAGAGCCAAGAGAATATCAATTAGATCTTAGAGCCACTAATCACCATGGTGAGAGTGCTTTAAAAACAGTTTATTTTACTGTCACTCCTCTATGGTATCAAACCTTCTGGTTTAGAATAGGTGTGGCATTATTAAGTTTATTATTAATATATATATTATTTAAATGGTCAAAAAACCGAGTTAAGAAAAAGATAAGAGCTCAAGAAAAAGCAAAACAAAAAGCTGTATTTCATGAGTTGCATGCGTTAAGATCACAAATGAACCCGCATTTTGTATTTAACTCTTTAAATGCAATTCAATATTATATGAATAATAATGAACTTGAACTTTCAGAAAAATATTTAGTTAAGTTTTCTAGGTTGATTAGAATGTTTTTTGATTTTTCTAGAGAGCAATTTATAACTATTGACCAAGAAGTACGATTACTTAACGGCTATCTTGAGATAGAAAAAATGCGTTTTGGGGATGATTTTAAGTTTGAGGTTGAGGTAGATTCTCTTATAGAAAAAGATATTAGAATACCTTCTATGTTACTCCAACCCATAGTTGAGAATGCTGTAAATCATGGCTTGTTTCATCAAGAGGGCAATGGTGTTATTTCAGTCACATTTCAGAAGCAAAAAGAAGGACAAAATTTTACCGTCTGTATTAAAGATAATGGTGTGGGCTTTGCCAAAGCAAAAGAGATAAAATTAAAATCTATAATTACACATACCTCAAAGTCTACCGAGATTTTACTTGATAGGCTTGATTTAATTAATAGCTCTACAGAATGGGATATTACTCAAGTAATAACAGATTTGACAACAGAGACCTCAAGCGGTACATCTGTTTTGTTAACTTTTAATATAAAACAACATGATTAAAGCGATATTAGTTGATGACGAAAAGAAGGCACTTGAAGGGCTAATGCTTAAGTTAAAAAAGCAATTTCCAGAAATAAAAATATTGGAAACCTTTCAGAAACCAGAACAAGCGGTGTCTTTTATTAATATAACGCCACCAGACATTCTTTTTTTAGATATAGAGATGCCTATACTTAGCGGCTTTGATGTGCTAAGCAAAATAGAAAACCCAAATTTTGAAATTATTTTTGTGACTGCTTATAATGATTATGCTGTACAGGCTTTTCAACATTGTGCGGTAGGCTATGTGTTAAAGCCTATTGACTCTAGTGAGCTAGACTCTGCTGTAAAAGCTGCAATTAGTAATGTGGATAAAAAAAATGCGTTAGAAAAAAACAATGCATTACTCCATCATTTGATTGAGAGTTCTAGTCAAGCAAACAAATTAATGATACCTACTAATGATGGGTTCTTATTTGTAAATTTTGAAAAAATACTACATATAGAAGGTTATGATGGTTATACAAGAATACATTTATTAAATGGTGAAGAAATAGTGAGTTCCTATAACTTAGGTAAGTTTACAGATCTTATACCTAGCAATTTTTATAAATGTCATAAATCTCACATCATCAATTTGCATAAAGTGACACAATTTAAAAACGAAGGATATATTATTTTAGATAATCTTAGTCAAGTTCCTGTTTCAAAGGCTAAAAGAAAAGAATTTTTACAGCTTTTTATAAAACAAGAATAATGTAAAAAATGAAAATTTATTTTTTATAAAATAGTAACCAAAAAAACAAATATCCATCTTAAGCAATTGCTTAAGATGGATATTATTTTTGCTGCCTTTTTAAGGACAACAAACTAGTTGTTCATAATTGATTTACTTGGTGTTACAATTTACAAAACATAAAGCGCATATATATACGTGTTTATACGTATTTTTTACATAATAAGTATTGTGAGTGACTTTTGTTACCATGTATTTAAACAATTGGGGTAAAACAAATTTGTTAATAGAGAGCATTATTTACTTGTTTGCGACCATAGATAAAGAATGGTGCTAACTATCTAAAAAAGCCATCAACATCCATTGTAAGATGAGAAATTAGATCTATCACTATACCTTTATTTTTAAGTGTGTAAATAAACATATGTAAAATGTGCCTACAATATAAATTGTAGGCACATTTAATTAGTAAAAAAGCTAAACTATTTTTTAAGGTATTTTTTGGTTAGAGCACCATAATTAGTTGTTACTTCTATAAAGTAAAACCCGCTAGCATTGTTACTAATATTAATACTTGTTTCTGAAATATTAAGATCATTTTTAGAAGTGATACTTCTTCCTAGGTAGTCATACACCTTAACTTTTTCAATTGATTGGTCTTGAGCATTGATTTTAAATAACCCATTTCCTGGATTAGGAGCAATTGTAAATGCTGTTGCTATTTCCGAAGTTATATTAAGAACTCTATCTTTAAAGTAAAGCACAAAACGATTAGGGAATTGCCCTTTTTCAGACTCAAAAATATAATCTGTTTGTGAAAGATTAATTACTGTTCCTGTGTTTGTGTCTAATAGAAAAATGTCTGCATCAAGCAGTTGTGAGCCTGTTATATCTGCTAAGCTAATTTTATATTCTGTGCTCGCGTCAATCTGTGATGAGAACCCAAGAGGAATACTTATATTTTCATTAAATGCTTCGCGACTTTGTATCCCTAATTCTACATTACTTTCTTTAATGCCAGAAAATATAGAAAGGATATTTGCTAATCTGTAACTGTCATAGCTAGCGTCAAGACCTTGAGTTGCTTGGTTAGTAAAACCTATTAATGTACTGCTGGTTCTGTTAAATTCTTGACTTGTTATAGATAGCCATAATTTGTTGACTTCTTCTGCGGCTCTTAAAGTGGTATTACCTGTTAATCTTCTCATGCTATTTGAGAATGTTGCAGTGCCTGCAGCATTTGCTTTAATAGCAAAGCCTTGAGCGGTAGATATAATTCCGTTAGGTTTTGTGTCATCTAAAGAGAGATCACTCGCTGCTTTAATACCTCCCATTAAATTATACATGGAGATGTCTTCCATAGAAAAATTAGCAGTGTTATATCCCGGAAAATCACCAGAAGGTTCTGTGATATGTTCCCAGAAATAGACTTCGTCTACAGTGGTGTTTGTATTTATAAAATCGTCTGCAAGTATCGCAGAAGGGTAGGGGTTTGCTAAAACATTTGGGCTGCTATTTTTATCTGTATTAAAAGTGACGGGTACAGTTATATCACCATTGTTTAAGGCGCCGTCATTAAATATTAAGTCAAAGCTACCACCTGTCTGCAAGTTGGGTTGAGGTTGTACAAAATATCCTTCACCAGAATTTAAAAGGTCATCAAAATGTATCCAGTCATCACCGTTATCATCTGCAAAGTTTTCTGCAAGAGGAAACTCTGCAGCAACATCTGTATTAGGTATAAAAAGACTAGTGTTGTGTTCTCGTACTTGATGTGCTGCAGCAAAGACACTGCTAGATATTTCATTTGTCATAGGGCTTCCCATTAACATAAAATCTCTTGGGCTTAATATGGGTGTACTAACATTGATATTTATTGTGCCGTTATTAGTAGTAATAGCCGTAGGGTCTAGTTGAAGAACACTTGCTGTATGTTCTATGTTTAAGGTTCCGTTTACAAGTATATTATTAGTTACCTCTATAAAATCATTAGCTGCAATGGTTAGGGTTTTTCCTGTGTCAATAGAAATACTGCAGGCTTCAAGATCTCCAAAAGGCATCATTGATACAGGATCCATGGTCGTTGAGGTGTTATAATTATCTCTAATAATAACATTCATTGTATTATCTGGGCTACCATTGTTCCAAACACCGTTTATAAACTCTGTTGTGCCCGTACAAGTTGCTAATGGTGCAGGTATAACTATGACATCAAAAGTATACTCACTTAAAGCAGTGTCACTTACAGATGCTCTCATTTTTACATTTGTCCCTGCTGCAACATTAAATAAGGAACCATCATTAAAAAAGCAAGTTAATTCAGTGCCGTCACAAGCATCAAAAAAGGCGATATACATACTATTGCTCACGTTGTTTACTTGTATTTCGCCATCTACTGGCATTGTCATATTGTACCAAACATCAGGATATATTCTATTTACATTGTTTTCACAACTAATCTCAGTATCATTTGAGGCGCTTCTCAAATCAATAGAAATAGGAACAGAATTTAATATGCTTAAATTAATGGTAGTAGCATCTTCGCATTCATCATTTGGTGCTGTTTCAAAAGCTTGAATAGTAAAGTTAGAAACATTTGCAAAAAGTTCTCGTTCAGAATAACGCAGTACATAAGAAGATCCCGCAGTTAAATTATAGATTATTGAGTCATCAGTATCACAATATAGCTCTTCACCGCCACACGTATCATAGAGTGTAAAACTCTCAGTATTTGCAGCTCCAGTAATCACAACATTACCAGACACAGGCATTGTAAACTCGTACCATACATCAAAATATTCTATAGAAGCATTACTCTCGCAAGCTGTTGTTAATATTGGGTCATCTTCACTTGCTTCTCTAAAATCTACGACATACGTATTAGTGTTTTCTGTAGCTACAGTTATTGTTTGTCTATTTGAGCAATCATCATTAGCAACTACTCCAAAAGCTTGAATGTTAAAGCTTGATGCATTTGCAAAAAGTTCACGTTCAGAATATCGCAGGACATAGATAGTCCCACCTGTTAAACCATTGATTACTGAATCGTCGGTATCACAAGAGAGTTCTGTGCCTTCGCACATATCATAAAGTGTAAAACTCTCAGTATTTGCAGCTCCAGTAATAGCGACGTTACCAGATATGGGCATGGTAAACTCATACCATACATCAAGATATTCTATAGAAGCGTTACTCTCACAAGCGGTGGTTAATACTGGGTTATCTTCACTTGCTTCTCTAAAATCTACGGCATACGTATTAGTGTTTTCTGTAGCCACAGTTATTGTTTGTCTATTTGAACAATTGTCATTAGTAACTATTCCAAAAGCTTGAATGTTAAAGCTTGATGCATTTGCAAAAAGTTCACGTTCAGAATATCGCAGGACATAGGTAGCTCCACCTGTTAAACCATTGATTATAGAATCATCAGTATCACAAGATAGTTCTGTGCCTCCACATGCATCATAGAGTGTAAAGTTTTCAGTGTTTGCAGCTCCAGTAATAGCGATATTGCCAGATACGGGCATTGTAAATTCGTACCATACATCAAAATATTCTATAGAAGCGTTACTCTCACAAGTTGTTGTTAAAGCTGGGTCATCTTCACTTGCCTCTCTAAAATCTACGGCATACGTATTTGTATTTTCTGTAGCTACAGTTATTGTTTGTCTATTTGAGCAATTGTCGTTAGCAACTATTCCAAAGGCTTGTATGGAAAAATCTGAGGTGTTCGCAAAAAGTTCACGTTCAGAATATCGCAGGACATAGGTTGTTCCTGCTATTAATCCGTTTATAATTGAGTTACCATTGTCACAATGTAATTCTATGCCATTACACATATCATAAATAGTTATTTGTTCTGTATTACTTATATCTGTAATAACAATATTGCCAGATACAGGCATTGTAAACTCATACCATACATCAAAATATTCTATTGAAGCATTGCTTTCACAAGCGGTAGTTAATGCTGGGTCATCTTCAGTTGCTAGACTAAGATCTACCGCAACAATAGTAAAAGGAGCTGCTACTGTAACGGGGATCACAATCCTATCGCTACAGTTGTCATTAGATGGAGCTTGTGCGATTGTTGAAAAAAGCGGGAATAATATCCCTAAAAATAGTAGTGTTTTTTTCATGATAAAAATTTTAGAGGGGATTGTTAAATCTACAAATAATCAAGTTGTTACCTTTAAAAAATTTAGTGAGTAGACGTTTTTTTTAGTGAATAAAGGGTTTTTAAAAGATGAACTATTTCTCTTTCACTTCGGTCCCGAAGCTTCGGGGTTAATCAATCAAAAAATCTTATTTTTGTAATCTAAACTATGGCTAAAACAAAAACATCTTTTTTCTGTCAAAACTGCGGTGCCTCTTTTGCAAAATGGCAAGGACAGTGTACATCTTGTAAAGAATGGAACACGATTGCAGAAGAAGTGATTCAAAAAGCAGAAAAGGTTACCTGGGAAGTGGGCGAATCTAGTAAGCCGCGTACTGAGCGTAGCCGAAGTGCAAAACCCCTTAAAATTTCAGAAATAAATACTGCTGCAGAAGCTAGAATGGATACTGGTAATGGAGAGCTTAATCGTGTGTTAGGTGGAGGTCTTGTGCCAGGTAGTTTAACCCTCTTGGGCGGTGAGCCTGGTATAGGGAAGAGTACTTTAATGTTGCAAATTGCTCTGCAGTTGCCTTATAAAACACTCTATGTGTCTGGTGAAGAGAGTGCGACACAAATAAAAATGCGCGCTGAAAGAATCCATCCCGATTCTGAAAATTGCTATATCCTTACAGAGACTAAAACTCAAAATATTTTCAGGAATATTGCAGATATGGAGCCAGATATAGTTGTGATAGATTCTATACAAACGTTACATACAGATTATATAGAAAGCAGCGCAGGGAGTATCTCTCAAATAAGAGAAACAACTACAGAGCTTATAAAATTTGCAAAAGAAACAGCGACTCCCGTTATACTTATTGGTCACATCACCAAGGACGGTAATATTGCTGGACCAAAAATATTAGAGCATATGGTGGATACTGTTTTGCAATTTGAAGGCGATCGTAACCATATTTATAGAATTTTACGCGCAAATAAAAACCGTTTTGGTAGTACAAATGAGCTAGGTATTTATGAGATGCAAGGAAGTGGCCTTAGAGAGGTTGCAAACCCTTCGGAAATATTAATATCTAAAAACGAGGAAGATTTAAGTGGTACTGCGATTGCGTCAACATTAGAAGGAATGCGCCCGCTAATGATAGAAATACAGGCATTAGTTTCTACTGCAGTTTACGGAACGCCTCAGAGAAGTGCTACTGGTTATAATGCAAAAAGGCTTAATATGATTCTTGCGGTTCTTGAAAAACGTGCAGGATTTAAACTAGGCGCAAAAGATGTTTTTTTAAATGTTACTGGAGGTATTTCTGTAGATGACCCAGCAATAGATCTTGCAGTGGTCGCTGCTGTTTTATCAAGCAATGTAGATATTGCCATAGATAAAAGAATGTGCTTTGCTGCTGAGGTTGGTTTAGCTGGAGAAGTGCGCCCTGTGACTAGGGTTGATCAACGCATTCTGGAAGCAGAAAAACTTGGTTTTGAAACTATTATTATTTCTAAATACTGTAAGCTTCCTAAAGAAAAATACGGTATTCAAATTGTAAAAGTAGCCAAGGTTCATGATGTTGTAAAACATCTGTTTGCATAATTATTCTTTTTTGCAGCAAACAAATAGAAGTGATATCCAGTACTTTATTGATATTATCTATCAAGTAAATCAATCTAAATTTTAAGAAAAGTAAAGTTTTTTGCCTTTCAAAAATCCACTTATCGTTAGGTTATGTACCTATCGTGTAGGAAAATAGTTACTTTATCGAAAGAGCTCTCTATCTTCTCATAAATACCCTAATTCATTGTTATTTTTACATATATTATTTAAATAACAATTGTTAATTGTTATCAAATTTTTGATTATGAAAAAATATTATATACTTTATTTGTTTTTAACTCTTATTTCTGCAACCGCGCTTGCGCAGGTTAAAGTGGGAGATAATCCTCAAATAATAGATCCTTCTTCAGTTTTAGAACTTGAAAGTTCTGATAAAGTTCTTGTTGTTACCCGTATGGATAACGCACAAATGAATGCTGTTATACCGTTAAACGGTGCAATAGTTTATAACACTGACGAATCTTGCTTGTATCAATATGCAAATAATAATTGGAGAAGTTTATGTGTAGATGTAATGGATAATGAGACCGTTACAACGCTCATTGATAATAATGATGGGTCATTTACTTACACAAATGAAGTGGGGGTTATTACTATTATTCAAAAAGCTTTTTTTGTAGATAACGGTGATGGGACTTTTACTTTTGATAACGGTAATGGTACCCCAATAACTTTAGATGTATCTGACTTAGAGACAACTACAACGATCACTGATAATGGCGACGGAACAATTACTTATACAGATGAAGATGGTGTAGACACTATATTAGATATCGCACAAATGGTTGATGACTATGAGACTTTGACGTTCTTTAGTTATGATGCTGCAACCACAGAGCTTACGTATACAGATGAAGATGGAGTTGCTAATGTTTATAATTTAGGCGCATTAGTAGCTGCCTTAGAGACGACAACAACAATAGCAGATAATGGTGACGGAACAATTACTTATACAGATGAAGATGGCGTAGATACTGTGTTGGATATTGCCCAGATGGTTGATGACTATGAGACCTTAACGTTCTTTAGTTATGATGCTGCAACCACAGAGCTTACGTATACAGATGAAGATGGAGTTGCTAATGTTTATAATTTAGGAGCATTAGTAGCTGCCTTAGAGACGACAACAACAATAGCAGATAATGGCGACGGGACAATTACTTATACAGATGAAGATGGCGTAGATACTGTGTTAGACATTGCTCAAATGGTTGATGACTATGAGACCTTAACGTTCTTTAGTTATGATGCTGCAACCACAGAGCTTACGTATACAGATGAAGACGGAGTTGCCAATGTTTATAATTTAGGTGCTCTAGTAGCTGCCTTAGAGACAACAACTACAATAGCAGATAATGGCGACGGAACAATTACTTATACAGATGAAGATGGTGTAGATACTATATTAGATATTGCACAAATGGTAGATGACTATGAGACTTTGACGTTCTTTAGTTATGATGCTGCAACCACAGATCTTACGTATACAGATGAAGACGGAGTTGCCAATGTTTATAATTTAGGAGCTTTAGTAGCTGCTTTAGAGACAACAACTACAATAGCAGATAATGGCGACGGAACAATTACTTATACAGATGAAGATGGTGTAGATACTGTGTTGGATATTGCCCAGATGGTAGATGACTATGAGACCTTAACGTTCTTTAGTTATGATGCTGCAACCACAAATCTTACGTATACAGATGAAGATGGAGTTGCCAATGTTTATAATTTAGGTGCATTAGTAGCTGCTTTAGAGACAACA
>CANLBJ010000012.1 GCA_947488905.1 Ulvibacter algarum | reverse complement strand
AGTTAAGCCCGTTTGCGCCGATGGTACTGCACTCGTGGGAGAGTAGGTCGCCGCCTTCTTTAAGATCCAATCATTTACTTGATTGGATCTTTTTTTTTGCAATAAAACCAAAAATTTAATCTACTACATTAGTAAAAAAACAAATATTAATAACTTTTGAATTAATAGATTGTAAAGGACAATAAGAAGTTAAATAAGTTTTACTATCTGTATAAAACAGTAAAAAAAAGAAGTCTACCTGAAGGGTTTTTTAGACTCTAAGGGAATAACGTGAGACAATTATATGAAGGTTGTATAAAGGATCAATTATATTTTATTATACTCAACCAAACATTGCCTTGATAAAAGTTCTTAATGCTTTATATATAAAAAATATTGCACCCGCACCTACTAGTATACCTAAAGTAAAACCGATATAGTACCAGTTGTGTCCCTTGTTTAAAAACGTAATTGTTAGTAAATATGGACTTAAAAAAAGTAGTGGTAAAGAAATGGCTAGAAACTTAATTCCTTTTGCCAACATTGCTTTGTCTGTGTGTTTAGGCATTGTTAAAATGTGTTATAGCAGCACGTACACTTTTATGTTCTTCAAGTAACGCAGCAGCTGTGTTTCTATCAACAGCAATCTCACCCATAATCATACGGATACCGCGATCTACAAGTTTGTTGTTGCTTAATTGCATATCTACCATTTTGTTTCCTTTTATACGACCTAGCTGTATCATAGCAGTTGTAGAAATCATATTAAGCACAAGTTTTTGTGCTGTTCCAGCTTTCATTCTAGAACTTCCGGTTACAAATTCTGGGCCTACTATAACAACTATAGGAGATTGCGCTGTTAAAGCTAAGGGGCTCCCTTCATTACAAGTAATACACCCAGTTGCAATATTATTTTCATTACATTTTTCTAATGCACTTATTACATATGGCGTTGTACCTGAGGCAGCAATGCCAATAACAATATCTGCTTCGGAAATATTCTCTGCTTGTAAATCTTGCCATCCTTGATTATTGCTATCTTCTGCAAACTCAACAGCTTCTCTTATTGCTTTATCTCCACCAGCGATGAGTCCTACTACAACACCTTGGTCAACACCAAAAGTAGGAGGGCATTCACTTGCATCAACTACGCCTAATCTTCCGCTTGTACCAGCTCCTATATAAAATAGCCTTCCTCCAAGTTTTAATTTTTCAGAAACAATAGTTGTTAGTTTTAAGATTTGAGGAATTGATTTTTCTACGGCAAACGCAACGGTTTTATCTTCCTTATTAATGTTAGTGAGTGTTTCTAGTACACTCATATTTTCTAATGAATTGTAATTAGAATCAGATTCGGTTGTTTTTTTAAAGGCCATATTACTATAAATATATTTTATTGAACTGTGAACTCTAATGTTGATTTTTCTGAAATTCTGAAATATCCAAATGGATAATTAGATTCATTAGTTACATTAATCATATTTCCTTTTACTGTTGCTGGTTGAGTGTCAAAAGGTCCTCCGCTAGCTGTTTGATCTGATATGAGGTATGCAAAGTTGTAAAATTGTTGATTTATACCATATAAATTAAAAGTTACTACATCTCCAGTAGTTAAGTCTTCTGCTAGATATAGACCGAATATCTGATTTCCGTCAAAAAAATCATCATCATAAAAATCAATATCATCACCACGCTCTGAGAATCCTTCAAAATAATAATAATCACCTTTACCAATAGGATCTGTAAAATATGCTCTAAGTTCTATATCTTCTCCTGTAAAACCTGCGTCATCAAATTGTTCTACATATTCTAATGGATTTGTTCTGTATAATTTTTCTGTGGCAGTGTAAGTTTCGTCTTTGTAGAAAATAGTTAATGTGTAATTAATGTCATCTTGTGGTATAAAACCTGATTGATACACTCCATTCTCTAGATAAGTAAAAGAATGCACGGTACCTTGATCACTAGTTATCTCTACTATTGCATCTGTGACAAAATTGGTTTCTTGATCAAAAAATGGAGTAGTAGTTGTTAGTAAAATATCGGACTCTGCAGTTCCATCTTCTAATAAATTGATACTCGCTTCAATCACTAAACGTGGATCTGCTGTGTTTAAGTCTACATCTATAACATCTTCGCAAGCAGTTATCATTCCGAAGAAAAAAATAAGTAAAAATAATTTTTTCATAGCTTAAAATTTAAAGTTATAAGTGATAGCAGGTATACGGCCAAAAATAGATAGTTGTGTTGCTTCATTTAGGCCATTGTCTGTGTTTTCTGCAAATGAAATGGACGCAGCATTTTTGCGACCATAAGCGTTATAAAGACTAAAAACCCATTCTCCTTGCCATCTTTTTTTGCTGTCTGGTTTTGGAGTCCAAGTTGCCGATAAGTCCATCCTGTGAAATGCTGGTAGACGGCTACTGTTTCTAGATTCATACACAGGTATTGTCTCACCGTTGTATGTGTATTGTCCATTAGGGTAAGTAGTAGGACGACCCGTTTGGTAGATTAAGTTAGCTCCGAATGACCATTTTTTTGAAAGCTCATATTGTCCAGTGATTGATAAATCGTGTGTTTTGTCCCAACCAGACCGATACCACTCACCATTATTAATACCAGTTTCTTCTGGTGTTCTTCCTGGAGTTCTTTGTTCACTTTTAGATATTGTATATGCTACCCAACCTTGAAGTTTTCCGGTTGTTTTTTTAAATAATATCTCTAAGCCATAAGATCTTGCTTCACCATTTAAGATGATTTGTTCTACAGCGTTATTTGCAATTAAATCTGATCCATCTACGTAGTCTATTCTATTTTGTACTTCTTTATAAAATGATTCTACCTCTAATGAATAGTTATCAAATGCTTTAAAATATCCTACAGCTACTTGATCTGCTAATTGTGGATCTATATATTTTCCGCTGGGAGCATAAATATCAAAAGGGGTAGGGGAAGATGTGTTAGAGATTAGGTGTATGTACTGCGTCATACGATTGTAACTTGCTTTTACAGATGATTGTTCGTCAAGTTGGTAAGCAACAGCTAGCCTAGGTTCTAAATTTGCAAAAGACTTTATTGTTTCACTTTTACTTAGTGAAAGAGTGCCTGTCGCATCTGCTTTTTCATAAATTTTTAAGTCTTGATTAAATAGGATAGGGTTGTCATTATCGTAAAGATTTAGTTCTTCTTGTCCTAAACGATTAAATGTTGAGAGGCGTAAACCTCCTTGAACAGATAAATTATTTGTTAAGTTTACTTCTACTTCTGCATAGGCTGCATTTTCGAACGCATATTTATCTGTAAGTTTATATGGATTTATACCAGAATCTTGACTAGTAGGTTGCACGTCTCCTGGATTAAATTTGTAATAAATACTATTTAGACCATAACGTAGTTTTACATCATTAGATAGATAATGTATTAAATCATACTTTAAATTAAAGTTTCTTATGCCGCTATCAAATTGAAACTCTAGAAATTTTAATTCTAGACCATAATAATAATCTGAATAGATGAGTGACAGGTTTGAAAATAACTTTTCAGAAAATAAATGATTCCATCTTAAATTTAACGTGGTATTTCCGAAGGTATTAGCGAATGTGTCGCTGATGTTAAATACATCTCTACCAAAATAACCTGAAAGGAAGAGTTTATTGTTTTCATCTAGATTATAGCTAACTTTAGTGTTTAAATCATAAAATAATGCTTTGCTGTCAATATCAAATAAGGGTAAAAATAAATGAGCGTAACTACTACGACCACCTAATAAGAATGATGCTTTATCTTTAATGATGGGGCCTTCAAGCAATAATCTACTTGCTATAAGACCTAATCCTCCGCTAGCTTTAAATTCTTTTTTGTTACCGTCTTTTTGGTATATATCAAGTACAGATGAGGCGCGGCCTCCATATCTAGCTGGTATTCCTCCTTTATATAATGTAAGGTCTTTAATAGCGTCTGGATTAAAAACTGAGAAAAAACCAAATAAGTGAGATGAGTTATAAAGAGTGGCTTCGTCTAATAGAACTAAGTTTTGATCTGCAGCACCACCTCTAACATTAAAACCACTTGCACCTTCGCCAGCGTTAGTGACTCCAGGTAATAGTGTGATTGCCTTTAAGACATCTGCTTCTCCTAGTACTACAGGTATTTTTTTAATGGTACTCGCTGTTAGCGAATTTGTACTCATTTGAGGTTTTCTGATGTTTAATTTTTCTACATCAACACTAAGTATCACTTCATCGAGTTGTTGAGAGTCTTCTGTTAGTGATTTATCTATTTTTTTATTTTGTGTTAAATTAACTGTTTCAACAATTGTGGTAAACCCAATGCTACTAAAATAGATTTCGTGCGAGCCAGCAGGTAGTGTGATAGAAAAGAATCCGTATTCATTTGTAATGGCACCCATTTGTAATGCAGGTACAAGTACATTGACACCAATTAATGTTTCTCCTGTTTTAGCTTCGGAAACAGTACCGCTAATTGTGTACTTTTCTTGTGCATAAGAAGACAACGTTATTACAACTAAAAGTAAAAAAAGAATGAATTTTTTCATAATATAAAAGGCCTTCTATATAACAGAAGGCCTTTGGTTTTTATTGTGATTGATTATTCAATATCATTTAAAATAGAGTTAAAAGTTTTGCTAGGCCTCATTTGTGAGGCAACCAGCGCATCTGTAGGCTCATAATAACCGCCTATGTCTACTTTATGACCTTGAGCAGCATTAAGCTCATTCATTATTATAGATTCATTATTTTTCAATCTATCTGCAATAGGAGTAAAGCGTTTGCTTAATTCTGCATCACCACCTTCTGCAAGTGCTTCTGCCCAATATCTTGCAAGATAATAATGGCTTCCTCTATTGTCTATTTCATTTACTTTACGTGAAGGTCCTTTTTTGTTTTCAAGTAATTTTTCTGTAGCATCATCTAAAGCTTCACCAAGTTTAATGGCATTACTGTTTTTATAGGTAGAACCAAGGTACTCTAAAGAGACAGCCAAAGCTAAAAATTCTCCTAAAGAATCCCATCTTAAATGACCTTCTTCTAAAAATTGTTGCACATGCTTAGGCGCAGAACCACCAGCTCCAGTTTCAAATAAACCTCCACCATTCATTAAAGGAACAATAGATAGCATTTTTGCGCTTGTACCTAATTCTAGAATAGGGAACAAGTCTGTAAGGTAATCTCTTAATACATTTCCGGTTGCAGATATTGTATTCTCTCCAGCCTTAACTCTTGCTAGTGTATAATGAGTTGCTTTTTCTGTAGATAATATTTTAATGTCTAATCCTTTGGTATCGTGATTAGGTAAGTAAGCGTTTACTTTTTTAATAACCTCAGCATCATGTGCTCTATCTTCATCTAACCAGAAAATTAAAGGCCACCCTGTTGCTCTACCTCTAGATACTGCAAGCTTAACCCAGTCTTGAATAGGTAAGTCTTTAACTTGACACATACGCCAGATGTCACCTTCTTCTACATCATGTTTCATTAATGTTGTACCATCTTGATCAACAACACTTACTGTTCCTGCTGCAGGAATCTGGAACGTTTTATCGTGTGATCCATACTCTTCTGCTTTTTGTGCCATCAAACCAACATTAGGTACAGTACCCATTGTAGTAGGGTCAAAAGCTCCGTTTTCTCTACAGAAATCTATGGTTGCTTGGTATAATGGAGCATAACTACTATCTGGAATAACCGCTTTTGTATCTTGTTGGTTTCCATCTGCATTCCACATTTGTCCAGATGTTCTTATCATAGCCGGCATAGAGGCATCTATAATAACATCACTAGGTACGTGAAGGTTTGTGATACCTTTATCGCTATTTACCATTGCCAAGTCTGGCCCATTTGCAAGTGCAGCAATTATGTCTGCTTCTATTTCATTTTTTAGGCTTTCGTCTAATTCTGGAAGTGTATTTAATAAATCACCAAATCCATTATTAACATCTACTCCAGCTTTCTCTAGTTCAGCTCCGTGTTTTTCAAATACATCTTTAAAGAAAACTTTCACTGCATGACCAAAAATAATAGGGTCACTTACCTTCATCATTGTCGCTTTCATATGTAAAGAGAAAAGTACGCCTTGGTCTTTAGCATCTTTTACTTGAGCTTCTAGAAATGCAAGTAATTTCTTTTTACTCATTACAGTAGCGTCAATAATTTCGCCAGCTAGTACTGCTACTTTTTCTTTAAGAACTATCTCTTCTCCGGTAGTTGTGTTTAAGACCACTTTTACAGCACCTTCATTTGCTATAGTAACAGATTTTTCATTGTTTTTAAAATCACCATCGCTCATAGTTGCAACGTGAGTTTTAGAGTTTGTGCTCCAAGCCCCCATTCTATGTGGGTTTTTCTTTGCGTAATTTTTAACCGCCTTAGGAGCTCTACGATCACTGTTACCTTCACGTAATACTGGGTTTACTGCACTACCTTTAATTTTATTATAAGTAGTTTGAATCGCTTTTTCTTCATCTGTTGTAGCATCTTCTGGATAACTAGGTATAGCAAAACCTTTTGCTTGTAATTCTTCTATAGCGGCAATTAATTGCGGTACAGAAGCACTGACGTTAGGAAGCTTTATAATATTAGCTTCTGGTTTTTTTGCTAGTTCTCCAAGTTCTGTTAAAGCATCGTTAACACGTTGTTCTGGCTTTAAAAAGTCTGGGAAGTTTGCTAATATCCTCGAAGCTAGTGATATATCACGAGTTTCAACAACTATTTTTGACGGGGCTGTGAATGCTTTTACGATTGGTAAAAAAGACTGAGTAGCAAGTGCTGGTGCTTCGTCTGTTTTTGTGTAGATAATTTTAGCAACTTTTGACATATATCTGTTGTAATTTAAATGAAAAAATCTTCTTTGTATAGTTATACAAATATACAATTTTGAGAGAGTTTTTTAAAGTTAGTAGGTGTTTAAAATATGATGTTTTTCTTTTAAAAAAACGTGAGTCATCATCTAATTTCTTATCATTAAGTTGACTCGTTATGCAGTAAAGGTTTGATTGTAAAAGTGTTCTTTGAAAATAATATTAAAAAAAAATATGGTTGAACTTAAATAAATAAGTTCAACCATATAAACTGTTATACAAGTAAATACTTGTTTTACATTATCTTAAAATAAGTTATCATATCGCTGTATCAGCTTCACTAAATCTTTATCATTATCACTATCAATCTTATTAGATTTGATAAAATCTTTAACTCCCTTATCTTTTTCTCCTAAAAATTTGATAAGTTTTCTATTACTAGAAGGTAACTCAATTAGTTTACCATCATCTTTAGTAGAAAGATAATACTTATAGTTTTGTACAAATTTAGCAGGTTTATCCTTCTCGTAAGAGGTTTTTGCAGTGTATGGCTGTACAAATGTAACATTTGTCTTTTTGTATAAATCATATGTTTTTCCCTTTGTCATTACTTCATAGTAATCTCCATTAGCTACAGAGTTTTCAAAAGGAACTAATTTATATGTTTTACCTTCTATAGTTGCATATATATCTTCTGCTTTAATTAAAGAACCATACTCATCATCACTCTTTATATTGTTGTTTTTCATTTCAATTTGCTTAGATAGCGCATTGTAACGTAATAAAACAGTTTTTTTAATTAGTTCATCTCCTTTATAGATATTTCCTACAGAAAAAGAACTATTTGCATAAGGAGAGCCTTCCATTTTGCTTAATTCTAGGTCGTCAAGACCGTAAGTGGCTTTTTGCTGTTCTAGGTTTATCTTTCTTACTTGTAAATTTTTATATGTTTGTTCAGATTGAGAAAACAATGGAGTGCATACAAGTGCCGCAAGACTTAGTAAGAATATTTTTTTCATTTTTTTTATTATTTAAATGTAAATCTAATAATATGTTAAGATTGAACCTATAATTATATGTTAAAAAAAGCCATAACAATGTGCTGAGACATTGCTATGGCTTAATGTGGTTCATCTTTTACCAACGAACTCCTTGAGAATTCTTGAGCAGTTTTATTATATAGCTGCCGTTGTGGATGATTCACAAGATTTAATTTAAAGAATATAACTCACGTTATAGTATGCATTTAAAATTAAATCTTCTTTCTCTAAATTCGTTTGTTGTGTGATTAAATCACGGTCAAATTTATGAATTAGTAGAAAAAGTATGAAAACAACTTTTAGCTTAAAATTGCAATTTAAAATCCTAAGATTTTCATACCGCAATTAAATTAAAAGAACGTTTTTAAATATCATTTGTGATTGTCATCACTTTATGATAGTATAAATATAAATAGTTTTTCTGAAACATTAATGTTTCATAACCTGTTATATGTTAACATGTTATGAACTATGGTTGTAAACAATTGTTCATAAAAAAAGCGTCCTTCAAATGATATGAAGGACGCTGAGTTTTTAACAAGTATGCTACTAGTATCTTTGTTCTTTGATACGAGCTTTCTTACCTGTAAGACCTCTAAAGTAGTAGATACGTTTTCTACGTACACTACCTTTTTTATTGATTTCAACTTTCTGAAGTGCTGGCATATTGATTGGAAATATACGCTCTACACCTACAGTACCAGACATTTTTCTGATAGTAAAGGTCTTTAATAATCCAGTACCTTTTACTTGGATTACAACACCTCTAAAAAACTGTGTTCTTGTTTTTTCACCTTCACGAATCTCGTAGAATACAGTAATTGTATCACCTGCAGAAAATTCTGGGAAATCTTTTTTCGTTACAAATTCGTCTTGTACAAATTTTATTAACTCTTCCATTGTTGTTAATTTGATAGTTTACTTTAAAACGACTTACACGTTTCTCGCCAGAGGTTGTAATAAAGGGTTGCTTAAAACTTGAGTATTAAGCGGCTGCAAAAATAGTGTTTTTATCTACAGGTGCAATTTTTTTACGTTTTATTTTATGTTGACTAAGTAGTTTTTTTAGTTTTGTTTAAATGTTTGCAAGCTAGATGCTTAGTCAATATTTTTTTATTGTTTCTGAAATATTAACTTTTAATCAATTGCACCATTTTATTTCCATTTTCTGTAATGATGTTTACAAAGTAAGTAGCACTCGCAAGGCCAGAAACAGAAAATGTGTTTTGTTGTATTTCTGAAATATTAAAACTTTTTATTTTTCTACCAGAAATATCTAATAATGTCATCTCTACAATCACAAGGCTTTCAGGTTTTAAAAGACTAAAACTACCTATTGTTGGGTTAGGGAATAATTTTATTGTCTTTAATATTTCCGAAGTATTTATAGCTAAACTTGGGTCTATAAAAATATCAAACTCACAACTTACGCTATTACCACTTGGGTCTGTTATAGTGATATTGATTTCTGTTTCTCCTTCATTTACAAAAGTACCCATTGCTGGTTCTTGCGTCACTGTCATTTGATCTGTGCAGTTATCTACTACTGTTATAGTTCCATTTGCTACAAAGTCTGGTAGTTCATATGGAGCTATTGCTGCAATAATAACTGTTTGTTCTGGGCAAATAATGGTTGGTGCTAAGTTGTCAATCACAAATACATCTGCTATACAGCTTGCGCTTTCGCCAGAAGCATTAGTCACAGTTAGGGTTACCGGTATTATAGAGTTTGCGTCTTCACAAGTAAATGTGTCAATGTCTATAGTTAGTGTATTGCCGCAAATGTCTGCTACATTATTTGCAGATATACTCTGTGGAGTAATTGTAGCCATACCATTAGTATCAAGTACTACTGTAACATTTTGACACATAGCAACAGGAATTGCATTCTGTGCATTTACTGTTACTGTAGCGGTGCAGGTGGCTATATTACCAGAAGCATCTGTTACACTAAGTTGTACCTCATTTTCTCCTAGATTATTACAGTTAAAAGTTGTTACATCTAGTTCATAAGCCATAATGGTGCAATTGTCTGTACTACCATTATCAATCATCTCTGGTGTGATTATTATTGGGTCACCTTCTTCATTAAATTGGACTTCTATGTTTTGACACACTACTGTTGGGGCAATGTCATCTATAATATTTATAACTGCTTCACAGGTGTCAGTGTTACCACCACTATCAGTTACTGTTAATGTAACAGTGTTTTCTCCTATATTTTCGCAAGTAAAGGTGTCAACGTTTACCGAGTATTCTAAATCTGTTGTGCAATCATCAAAGCTTCCGTTGTTTAACATTTCAGCAGAAATAGTAATAGATCCTGATTCATCGAGTGGGGTAGTGATATTTTGACAGATTGCAGTTGGACCACTTGCGCCGTTTACTGTTACAATAGCGGTACAAGTGCTTACATTTCCGTTGTTATCTGTAATTGTTAATGTTACTTCATTTTCCCCTTCATCATCACACGTGAATTCATTTATATCGATAGTGAGCGAAGCGATTCCGCAGGCGTCAGAGCTACCTCCATCAAGGTCTGCTGGAGCGATGCTAATGAAGCCTAGTTCATCAAGTGTTACTGTTATATTTTGACAAACCGCTACAGGGGCTACATTGTCAACTACGGTTACTACGGCAGTACATGTACTTAAGTTACCGTTAATATCTGTCACTGTTAATACCACATTATTGTCGCCTATATTAGAGCAATTAAAAGTGTCAATATCTATACTTACATCAGCGATACCACAATTGTCTAAACTACCAGCATCAACTTGTAAAGCTGTAATACTTGCTGTACCGTTTGCGTCCAGCTCAACCGTTATGTTTTGACACATTGCTTGAGGTGCTGTATTGTCTTGAGCGGTTAAAATGAACGTACATTGTGTAATATTTATGCCATCATTTGCCGTAATTGTGACTATTGTGTCACCCACAGATACCGTTGTTCCTTGTAGTGGGTTTTGTGTTAAAATAGGTGTTGTGCAGTTATCTGTAGCTATTGCCATTAATGTATAATCTGGAATAGAAAAAAGGCAAGTATCATCTACTTCTTCTATTTGGTTTTCTAGGCAGGTTAGGGTAGGAGGTGTCGTGTCATTTACTGTGATAGTTGTATCGCAAGAAGCACTTAAGTTTCCGTCATTTACGGTAAGTGTGACATTTGTAACCCCAAAAGCATATGGTCCCTCTGGAGTTACACTAAATGTTAGGGTATTTCCGTCAGGGTCAAAAGAGCCTAGATCAAAGTCTTCTGCAGTTGTAATTGCCATACAATTTTCATTTGCATCTAGTACCAAAGGTTGGCATTGTGCAATAGGTAAGGCATCACAAGAGAATAATGGATCTGTAATGGTAATTACTGTAGTGCAAGTATTAGTTAATCCATTACCGTCTGTAACTAATAATGTAACTGTGTTTTCTCCAAGATGATCACACGTGAAGTTAGTGATTTCTGAAGTTACAATTACTCCACAAAAGTCGCTGGTTCCATTGTCAAGAGTAGCACTATCAATACTCGCCATACCATTTATATCTAAGGCTAAAGTGAAGTTGTCAATGCAACTCACAACTGGCGGTGTAGTATCTATAACTTCAAGATTAAATGTACAGGTATTTGTGTTTGTACCGTCTGTAGCTACTACCGTTATTAAAGTCGTTCCTATTCCTACTTCAGAACCTGCAACTGGTGTTTGTGTTATTGTAGGTGTACAGTTGTCTGTAATATTTAATAAAGCAGCATAGTCTGGAATAACATACAGGCAGTCCATCGATATCTCTTCTGTTTGTGTACCTACGCAATCTATAGTTGGCATTAAAGAGTCTTCTATAGTAACAGTAGCTTGACACAATGCTATGTTATTTGCATTGTCTGTAACTGTTAATGTAACACTGTTTTCTCCTATATTAGAACAGTCAAAACTATTTATATCAATAGATAGTGTTACCGGACCATCAGGGTCAGAACTTCCTGCATCGATATCAACAGCCTCAATAGTTGCTGTACCAGAAGCGTCTAGTTGTACTGTAATGTCCATACATAATGCAATCACGTTTGATGGGATTTCTGTAGTAAATGACTCTATAATACATCCTGCTGCGTCATCTACATTGTTGTATGGTGTTATAAAAACATAATAGGTGTCCCCAGGATCTAAATCTGTTAATAGATTGTAAGTAGTTATATTACCTACATCAATTGCATTAAGCACCTCATTACCACCATAGGTTGTACCTACTGTTAATAAATAACCAGTAGTATCTGGTGTGGCGTTCCAAGTTATGTCTGTATCTAAAGGAACCTCTATTGCTCCATCTAGTGGCATTGTTAAGCTACTACAAGTAGGAGGTACTGGAATTATTTCTGTAGTGAAACTTTCTTCATCACAATTTAATGCGGGACCCACTTCATTTATAGGGGTAATTGTTACATAGATTAAGGTGTTTTCTGGAAGATCATTGATTAAATCATGAGTAGTGACATTGCCTACATTAAACGAGTTAAGAATATCAAAACCTCCCATGGTTGTTCCTACAGAAATTTCATAACTATCAGCATTGCTAACAGGTTCCCAAAATAGGTCTGTAGTTACAGCAACTTCTGTCGCATTATTTAATGGGCTAGTAAGAGAGGTGCAGTCTGGCGCAACAGGAATGGGACTAGTGATAATAGTAAACACTTCGGGTGTGCAACTCATAGCATCACCTGTATCGTTAAAGGGTGTTATGGTTACAGTGACCACTTCGCCACCAGAAAAATCATTACTAAAGTTATAAGATGTTTGATCTATCAATGTAATGTTGGTAACATTATTTGCGTTTGTTGGCACTGAGGTTACCGTCAATCTATAACCACGAGCAAATACTGCTGGCTCCCAAGTTAGGTTTGTGTTTATTGGTACATCAATTTCTGTGTTAAATGGTGATATTAGTGTTGTGCATTCAGGAATAGGGCAGTCTAAAACGTCTCCAGAAAAAGTCCATCCATATGAAGCGATAATGGCTGCTCGCTCTTCAAAGGCATCACAATATGGTACATTTTGCGCACCAAGAGTTAAGCCCGATGGTAATGTTTGTTCTGCCCATGCGATGATGGTATTGTCATAATTCATTCTAGACATTCCAGAATAATCTAGCATATCATTTAAATTAGTGACTTGTGACATATCCCAATCTCCCATAAGTTGGTCATAAGATGTAGCATTGTGAAACATACTTCTCATTGAAACTTCTTCAAGATCCCATTCATCTAAAAGTTGGTTAAAACTTGTAGCGTCTCTAAACATGTACTCCATAGTAGTTACATTACGCACACGCCAATTGTTTAAAGGTTGATTAAAAGCAACTGCATCTCTAAACATTTCTCTCATGTTGGTTACACTACGAGTATTCCAAGGATCTATATTTTGATTAAAAATAATTGCATCTTCAAACATACTTTCCATAGTGGTTACAGATGCTGTATTCCAACTGCCCATAGGTTGATTGTAAACCTCTGCATCTTGAAACATAGACTGCATAGTAGTTACAAAAGAGGTATTCCAAGAGTCAATATTTTGGTTAAAAGCTAAGGCTCCTCTAAACATTTCTGCCAAGTTTTGAGCTTTATCTGTCATCCAATTATCTAAAGGCATATTAAATAGCTGTGCATTTTGAAACATTGAGTTGAATGAAGTTACATTTGAAACATCCCAATCATTAATGGTTTGGTTAAATACTTGCGCGTTTTCAAACATAGCGGTCATTATAGTCACAGAGCTTGTGTCCCAATCATTTATAGGTTGGTCAAACAATTGTGCATTTTTAAACATTGAAGACATAGTTGCCACGGCACTAGCATCCCAATTAGCTATTGGTTGATTAAATACTTGTGCGTTTTCAAACATAGATTCCATTGTGACTACAGAGTCTACTAACCAGTCTTGCAACGGTTGGTTAAATAGTTGTGCGTTCTCAAACATAGATTCCATGGTAAGAACATTAGTTACATTCCAATTACTTATGTCTTGATTAAATAGAGCGCTATTTCTAAACATAGACTCCATGGTGTTTACGTTATTTACGTTCCAAAAACTGATCTCGTTGTCAAAGCTAAGTGTGTTCTCAAACATAGACTCCATATTAGTCACTGAGCTAGTATCCCAAGTACCTAATGGTTGGTTAAACAAGTCTGTACTGCTAAACATATATTCCATATTTTGAACATTACTTACATCCCAGGCATTAAGTGGTTGGTTAAAACTATCTGCATTATTAAACATATATCGCATGTTTGTACATGAAGAAGTTTCCCAGTTTTCAATGTTTTGATTAAATGATTGTGCGCCAATAAACATAGCACTCATATCTGTCACATTATTTACATCCCAGGCATCTAATGGTTGGTTAAAATCATCAGCTTGACCAAACATATATCCCAATGAAGTAACATTACTCACATCCCATTCATTTAGTGGTTGATTAAATTTTTCATTATTGTAAAACATAAAGTACATGTTAGTTACATTACTAACATCCCAAGAGTCTAACGGCTGATTAAAAATCATAGCAGTGCCACTACCTGAAAACATTTGGGTCATATTTGTGACATTACTCACGTCCCAGCTATTTAAAGGTTGGTCAAACAAAACCGCTCTAGAAAATAGACCAGACATATCTATGACATTTGTAGTAATCCAGTTGTCAATATTTCCATTAAAGTTTCTTGCTTCATAGAACATATATGACATACTTGTTACTTGAGATAAATCTGGAATGTCAAACGCATTGTAAGTCATGTTTTCAGTATATCCAAAGGCTTGTCTCATAGTTTGCCATGATCCTGTACCCCATTGATCAATAGTTAATAGTTTTCTAGCATCTGTATAAGTATTGTTGTAATAATGAGCTGGATATTCTCCTATGATCGCAATTTGATATACGCCAGGAGTTTCGTAGGTGTGTGTTATAGTTTGGCTTACATTATTATTGTACTGGCCATCACCCCAGTCTATTGCATAGTTATATGTTCCGGCACTAGAGTTTGTTAAGATTTCTAGTTGGTTTGCCGCAGTTGAGCCAGAATAAGTGGTACTTGTATTAAAGGTTAATTTAAAAGCATCTGGACTAGTAACCCAAGGAGCTACTATTGTAAAACTTATAGTCTCACAGTCTTCTGCAGGACCTTCTACATTATATGGTGTAACCTTAGCGGTAACAATATCTCCAGGGGTAAAATCTAAAGGGAAATCATAAATAAGTGTGTTAAATACATCAAGGTTGTCTAAGACAGTTGTTACAGTGCCTCCCGTATCTTTGGTAACTGTTAAGCGATACCCAGTAGCAACAGGAGCGGCTTCCCATACAAGATTAAAGTTAGCGGGCACTAAGATATCACCATTCACTGGTGAGATAATTTCAGTACAAACAGCAAAACTACAATTAATGATGTCATCTACTATTGACCAACCATAGTTGTCAATAAGGTCTTGACGTGCAAAACGACCCTCACAATACAGCAGAGAATCAGCGCCAAGCGTTACGTCATTTAATACTGTTTGTGACGCCCATCCTATGAGTGAGTTGTCATAGTTTACTTCGGAAATGCCAGAATTATCAAGCATACCAGACATAAACGTAACTTGGCTAATATCCCAAACTCCTAGATTTTGGTTAAATGAGTTAGCACTTTTAAACATAGAGCTCATATTTGTCACACTACTTGTCACCCAATTGTCTAGGTTTTGATTAAATAATGGAGCTTTATTAAACATGTTAGATAAGTTTGTTACAGAACTTATATCCCAAGAATTTAGTGGTTGATTAAATACAAATGCTTCTTCAAACATTTGCGACATGTTTGTTACATTTTCAACACTCCATCCTTCAAGAGGTTGATTAAAGTCTTCGGCTCTATCAAACATTTGTGACATGTTAGTCACGTTTGTAATGTTCCACATTTCTATTGGTTGGTTAAAGTGTGAAGATTGAAACATTCCAGACATATTTGTCACATTACTAACATCCCAAAGGTCTAAAGGTTGGTCAAATACTGTAATGTAAAATTGATAATAACCACCAAACATTAAAGACATATCAGTAACATTAGATACATTCCAGTTATTGATGGGCTGGTTAAAATGATCATTATAATAAAACATTCTTGACATATCTGTCACGCCCTCAACATCAAAGCCAGCAAGTGGATGATTAAAATCAGACTCAGCAAACATGCCTGCCATATTTGTAACATTACTAGTATTCCAGTTATCTATGGGCTTATCAAACCTTGAGCCTTCAAACATAGACTCCATTGTAGTAACGTTGTCTACAATCCATAAGTTTAAAGGAAAATTCATCTTACAGTCTTCAAACGTATTAGACATATCAGTTACTTGGGCTACATTCCAACTATTAATATTTTGATTAAAAGCGCGAGCTCTTCTAAACATTCTTGCCATGTTTGTAACATTGCCTGTGTTCCATCCATTTATTGGTTCATTAAAATCATCTGCTTCATTAAACGTATCAGACATATCTGTTACATTAATGACATTCCAGTTGTCTAATGGTCTGTTAAATATAGAGGCGGCATAAAACATTCCTGAGATGTCTGTAATTGTACTTAAATCCCATAGATTTAAAACACCATTAAAAGAGGAACATTTTCTAAATGTATTTTTTAAACTGGTTACTTGTGATAAATCTGGTGCTGTGATTGCGTCAAAGTTGAGGTTTTCACAACCATAAAATGCATTTTCCATACTTTGCCATTGTATGTTTCCCCAGCCTGTGATTTCAATAATTTTTCTTCGGTCTCCAGCATTATTAAAATAAATAGCAGGAAAGTTTCCAGATATGCTAATAGTTTGAGATCCAGCTGCTGAATATGTGTGAGTGATGTCTCCTGTAACTCCAGTATCTGTCATACCATCACCCCAATCTATAGTATAACTATATGTATATGCTGGATTGGTAGGGATAGTAATTTGGTTTGATGATGAGGTGCCCGGTAATGTTGTGTCCCAAATAGAGGTGAAAGACTGACCTGAGGCTATAGCGCAAACAAAAAGCAAGAGGATAGTAAATAAATGTGGGGAGAGGAATGTTTTTTTCATGTAATTATTTTACTTGAACAAAGATGCGAAAAATGAACCGTTTAAGAAATGTTAATTAGGGGTTGATAATTTTAAGAAAGGTTATATGTTTTTGAGGTATAGTTTATTATCAAATAAAAAAAAATCCGTTGCTCATTAAAGCAACGGATTTTAGTATGTGAAAAATAAATGATTCTACTTTTTAATCACTTGAAAAGGAATACTATTGTTATCATCTTCTATGATCAAGAAATAACTAGCGTTTGCAACATCAGATATGTCAAAAGTTAATTCAACATTTGTGTTAGAAACGTCAAACGTCTTTATTAATCTACCAGTAAAATCAAATAGTTGAGCACTCTGTAATGAGATGCTTTGAGGATTTTCTAGTATTACAAAATCTGTAGCAGGGTTAGGGTAAAGGTTCAATGTCTTTAATATTTCCGAAGGTGGTAATCCTAGAGATGGATCTACAAAGATGTTAAACTCACAGCTTACGCTGTTACCGCTAGGGTCTGTTACTGTCATTGTTATTTCTGTCTCGCCTTCATCTACCATAGTGCCTACCTCTGGGTCTTGTGTTACAGTAAGTTGATCTGTACAGTTGTCACCTATTAGAACGGTCCCGTCAGCAACAAAGTCTGGGAGTGTATATGGTGCTAATGATGCAATGATTAGAGTTTCTTCTGGACAAACAATTGTAGGGTCAAGGTTGTCAACGATAGATACAATAGATACACAAGTGTCGCTTTCGCCTTGAGCATTAGTTACTGTAAGTGTTACTGGTACCATTGTCCCTGCGTCATCACAAGTAAATGTGTCAACATCTACAGTGAGTACATAACCACAAATGTTAAAAGAGTCATTAGTAGAAAGACTTTGTGGTACTATAGTAGCCATTCCGTTTTCATCAAGTAATACAGTTAAGTTTTGACAAGCTGCAACTGGTGCATCACTAAGAGGGTTAATTGTTACAACTGCTGTACAAGTAGCAGTGTTACCTGCAGCATCTGTTACAGTTAATATAACGTCATTATCTCCTAAATTACTACAATCAAATATGGTTGTATCTATCTCATAAGAAACCATCCCGCAATTGTCACTACTACCGTCATTTATCATTTCTGGTGTGATTATTATAGGGTCATTGTCTTCATTAAGTTCAAATGTTAAGTTTTGACATACTACTGTTGGTAAAATGTTATCTTCTACAGTTACTACTGCAGTACACAGAGATGTATTGCCGTTTTCATCTGTAACTGTTAGTACAACCTCATTTGTGCCAATGTTTGCGCAAGTAAAAGTTGTAGTGTCTATAGCAAGGGTAACATCACCACAGTTATCAAAACTACCGTTATTGATATCAACTTCTGTGATTGTAGCTTGACCATCTGCATCAAGTTCAACTGTTATGTTTTGACATACTGCGTTTGGAGCAAGTGAGTCTGCAACTGTTACTGTGATATCGCAAGAGTTAGCGTTACCGTTAACATCTGTTACTGTTACGGTCACTATTTGTTCTCCTACTTGTGAGCAGAAAAACATAGATTCACTAATTTCTATAGTATCAATACCACAATTTTCTGTTGTGATATCTGTAATCATATCTTCGGTGATAGAAACCATACCTAGATCATTGAGTTCTATAGTAAAAGGAGAACAATCAATAACTGGGGCTGTTGTGTCTTCTACTGTAACAATAGATGTACACGTGTCTATATTGCCATCATTATCTACAACGGTAAGTGTAACTGTGTTTTCACCAATATTAGAACAGTCAAATGTGTCAATATCAATAGTTGTGTTGTCACTTATACAGATTGTACCTGTACCACCATTAACGTCTGCAGCTGTTATTGTTGCCATTCCGTTTTCGTCTAGTGTTACGGTTATATCTTGACAAATAGCTTCTGGTATTTCTGAGTTTTGAACTGTTACTGTAAATGAACAAACGGTCACGTTTCCGCAGTCATCTGTAACATTGAATGAGTTAACTGTCTCGCCAACAGGAAACTCGCTTCCAGATGCTAGACCAGTGGTCTGTTCTATTAGTACGTTTCCGCAAGTGTCGCTCCCGGTAACATCAAAAGTAACAACTGCTGTACACAAATCAGTGTCATTGAAAACCATAATATCTTCTGGGCATTCTACCGTTGGAGCTGTTGTGTCTACTACTGTGATTATTTGTATACAAGTTGCTTCTATACTATCACAGTCGTCCATTGCTGTCCAGGTACGAGTTATTATTTGTGTGTTACCGCAAGTTTGTTCTACTGAGTCTGAAAAAGTTACTGTAGGATTATCATCACAAGTAGATGCTGCTATAGCTGTACCTGTGCTTGCAGGTGACGTGTCTTCACCACATTGTACTGTTGTGTTAAAAGGGCAGTTGATGGTTAATGTTACATCTGATGCTAGCTTATAAGAGTACACTCTTGACTTTCTATTTCCGCCTGGGTCACCAGAATATTCTGATGCTACCCAAAATGTAAGGTCGTCTTCTGGATCTGTTACTCCTTGACCATAATCTCCATAACGATCATTAAATGTTACAGATGTTGTTCCTGCAATTGCTAATTCTTCTGGGACGGTCATAGTACCTAAAGGGTCGCCATCCATTCTACCTGTGTAATAAAGAGAAGGGAATGTGCTTGTTCCAGATTTTGTGTAACCTAATCCAATATTTCCTTGGCTATCCATTGACATACAGCCCATAAATACAGACTCTTTTAAAGCAACGGTAGCTGCAGCAGGATCTGTAAATGTACCTTCTTGATAAACATCCCAAGTATTTCCTCCATTTGTACTTCTTAGCTCAACCCAGCGAATTCCAGATTTTTGTGTTCCATCTTGAATTTCTACAACCCAGTTTAATAAAATAGACTCGTGAGTAGGAAATTTATACCAGTGTGACATATTCATCACTGCTCCTACAATAGCATCAATTCTTTGTGCAGTTCCTGGTTGAGCAATGTTTGCAAAACCTCCAGCAATTGCAGCATCAAAAGCAGCCGTAGGTATTTGAACTTTATCTGAAATTGAAGAGGCAGCAATTGTACCTGCATTACTCCAGTCCATATCTATATTCCACATACCTATATGGTCATTTGCTATTCCTGCAAATGCATCATCTTGATAAAAAACAATTTTAATGTCACCAGTAGCAGCACCTGCTGCTTCAGAGTGTACTGGGATAGGAGCGGCAAAACCACCTACTGCTAAGTTTGCAGGAGAAAAACCTGCAATTTCTGCAGTTGCATCACCAGCTAACATTTTTGTTCTATTAAATGTGTATACTTTTTGAGCACCCGTAAAGTTACCTGCAGTTACATAACTATCACCCCAAACACCGTAGTGTGGATAGTCATTACCTGCTGCAAGTTCGTACTCATAAACATTATAAGCTCCAGCAGGATCTGGAGTTGTAGAGATACCTATTAAAAAAACATCATCAGATAAAGCTGCGTTTCCAGACAACTGAAATTGTGAGATAAACCATCTGTCTGCTTCTCTATCATACATTACTACTGGATCACCAGCGTTATCTGCGTGATTAGGTCCAGAAAGTGGATCGTTTAATGTTTTTGGGAATCCTGGTGCCATTGTACCAGATTTATCATAAACTGCCCAAACACCATTTTGCATTGTCACAACATGATTAGGACCTACTGCCATAGATGGATCTGGTGGCGCAGATTGATTACTTACATCATCAAAACTAACAATTGGGGCTCTGTTTAAATTAGAGTCTCCTGTTGTAATATCCATTTGCATTCTTGGATCTATAGAAGTACTACTTCTTCCTGCAGCATTTAAGTGAGCTAATTTTCTTTTACGTTTTGGACTTAAGTCGTGACTCGTGTTAGCTCCATCCTTAGGTACAATAAAGCCGTCAAAAGTTGATAAGTCATCACAAACAGGTAAGTCTCTTACAGGAGGTGATACAAAAAAGTTTGAGGGAGTTAGTATTACTGTAGGGTTCTCGCTAGGAGTGTAGCCTTTTTGAGCTACGGCAGTTGCCGTAAAAAGTAGAATAGCAATTAAAGCTACGCTGGTTTTTAATTTAAGTAGTGAATTCTTCATATAAATCTAGGGTTGTTTTTTGACAAAAAATATCTGGGTGACAAGTTACTAAAAACCTAATAAAAAACACTTTATCTATTTAGTGAGTTTTTATAGGTGTCTTTAACTCTGGTCAATAGTATTGTTTTTTTTGAAAACGAATAAATTATATGAGATTAATAATAGAAAACTAAAGGGGTGCTGCTTGGTTGTTTTTTTAGAAATTTAATCAAGTTTAATAATTGAATTCAAAAATCACTACTAGTATTTTTAGCAAAAAAAATGACCCTCGTTTAAAGGAGGGTCGTTTTAAAGTATGGTTAAATAGTGTTAATTAAAAAAGAAAAAAAATTAGTCTTTAAGAATCTTTAAAGATTTAATACAGTTTCTAGCTTCAATAACTAGGTAATACGATCCAACTGCCATTTCAGAAATATCTAATGAGCTTTTAACTATTCTTTCAGAAACATCAAATTCTTTTACAATTCTTCCAGTCATATCAATAAGTTTAGCAGCATCTAGTTTGTAAATAAATGGATTGTCTAGAATAACACGTGAGCTTGCAGGAATAGGATAAACAGATAGTGTGTTTAATTCATCTTTACAATTATCTGTAGACTTATCTACTATGATAGTAAAGTTGCACGTGCTTGTATTACCCCCATTATCTGTGATAACGACTTCTATTTCTGTTTCTCCTCCTTTTAACATGGTCCCTACTGGTGGGGTTTGAACAGTAGTTAACTCACTAGTACAATTATCTGTTACATTTATCAACCCTTCTGCTACTAAGTCTGGTAACTCATAAGGTTCTGTTATACCTAAAGCGATTGTACTGTCTAAACATACAATATTTGGTCCTTGTACATCGACTACTGTAACTAAAGCAACACAGGTTGAGGTTTCTCCGCTTTCATTAACCACTGTTAGTGTCACTTCATTTTGACCCAAATCATCACAATCAAAAGTGTCTATGTCAATGCTTACACTTGTGCTACAATTATTACTTGTAATCCCATCGTTAATATCATCTGGTATAATATAAGCCATCCCATCTGTGTCTAGTGATATAATGATATTCTCACAAATAGCCGTTGGAGTCTCTGTAGCATTAAGAACAGTTACTGTAGCTTGACAACTAGCGGTATTTCCATTGGTGTCAGTCACTATTAAAGTAACAATGTTGTCACCTATATTGCTACAGTCAAAAGTAGTGATGTCTATAATTGTTTCTGAAATGCCACAAGCATCAAAACTACCATTATCAATATCCATTGCCTCTATTGTTGCTAGTCCATTTTGGTCTAGGGTTATTGATATGTTTTGGCAAAGGGCAGTAGGCGGTGTTATGTCATTTACGGTAACTGTAGACTCACAAGTAAAAGTGTTATTGTTGTCATCTGTAACTGTTAAGATAACAATATTGTCACCAACAGAAGTACAGTCAAATGAATTGACATTTATTGAAGTTGTAATATTTCCGCAGTTATTAAAACTACCGCCGTCCACATCATCTGCAGTTATAGTTGCTAGTCCATTTTGGTCTAAGTTGATGGTGATGTCTTGACAAATAGCAGTGGTAGATAATGCGTTATTAACTGTTACTATTGCAATACAAGTATCTATGTTGCCATTTGCGTCTGTTACGGTTAAGGTAACGTTGTTGTCCCCTAATTGTGTGCAGTCAAAACTATCAATGTCAATAGTAGTTGTAATCTCTCCACAATTATCAAAACTACCTCCATCAATGTCTGCAGGTGTTATAATAGCCTGCCCGTTTTGGTCTAATGATACCGTTAGATTTTGACAAATTGCTGTAGGTGATACGGTGTCATTTACCGTTACAATAGCGGTGCAAGTGCTTATGTTACCAGAAGTGTCTTCTATTGTTAAAATCACCTCATTCTCACCTGCATTATCACAGCCAAAAGTTGTGATATCTATAGAGATATCTGCTATCTCACAATTATCTGTGCTGCCATTATTAATGTCATTTGCTGTAATCACTGCCTGCTCGTTTTCATCTAAGTCAATAGTGATGTTTTGGCATAATGCGATAGGAGCAAGGTTGTCTACTACGGTTACTATAGCAGAGCAAATAGATATATTGTTATTGTCATCTCTTACTGTTAAAAACACCGTGTTTTCGCCAATGTCTTCGCAGTTGAACGCTGTAGTATTAATAAAAGTTATAACCTCCCCACAGTTGTCAAAACTACCATTGTCAATGTCATCTGGGGTAATACTCACGAGTCCGTTTTCTCCTAATTCTATAGTAATGTCTTGACAAATTGCTGTAGGTGGTATATTGTCTTCACCAACTATTACTAAAAAGGTACAGGTTGTATTTGGGTCATTATCATATGTTAATGTGATTGTTGTCGTGCTATTAGGCATTACCAATGTTCCTGGTAAAGGGTCTTGAGTAATATTATTATTATCTGCGCCAATTAAAGTAGCAAGTGAGGTGTAGTCTTCTAACTCAAACATGCAGTTCTCTCCTATTTCAACCATTTGATCCTCTGGACATATAATGTCTAAACCGTTGTCAAGAACTGTTATGTTAAACATACATACTGTAGTACTTGAGCCATCACTAACGGTTAAGGTAATTGTTTCTGTCTCTCCTACTGCAATTGTTGTTCCTTGAGCCGGTTCTTGTGTGTAAGATAAAATGATACAATTGTCATTTGCTATTATGAGAGCTGTGTAATCTGGTATGGTATACAAATCAGAACTATCTGCAATTACATTTTGATCTTCAGGGCAATCAATTGTAGGGGCTATAGAATCTTTAACTATAAAAGTACAAGAGTCTGAATCTGTGCCATCATCTGCTGTCAATGTTATCTCTTGAGGTAGAAGTACCGATGTGCCTGGTAAGGGAGATTGTGTTACTGTGCCTGTAAAACCTGTAGTTACAGCCAGATCTGTATAATCTGGTAGCGTGAACATACAACTATTATCTACAACACCTTCTTGGTCTTCAGGGCAGGTGATTGAGAAAATTGCATCGTTGTCTATTATAGTTCCTGTAGCAGTTACTGTTCCTATAGTTATTTCGTACTCTTCATCTTCTTCTATTAAAGTGTCATCAATAACTTCTATGGTAACCGTAAATGTTAAAACACCTGCAGGTACACGCACAACTGTTTCAGTTCCAAATGATATTAAAGACACTCCATTGTTAAAACTAGGAAAGAGTGAAAAATCTGCTAAAGGGTCTGTAGTAATATTTACAAAACTATAGGTGTAGTTTTGAGCAGTATCACTTAATCCAGATATTGTTACTGTATGTACTAAATATGTATCTTCTTCTTGAAAATCTGATGTTATACTTTCAACTATTATAGTGTCATTGTTTATAATTGTTCCAGTTGCAATAACTCCTCCTATTGTTAAATCGTAACTTTCGTCACCTTCAAAAATTTGATCCTCTTCAGAAGCTACGGTTACTGTAAATGATGTTGTGTTTGCTGGTACTGTAATAGTTCCGTTGTTGTTTAAAACTACGTTATTGTTAAAAACTTGCGGTGTTGTATAGTCGTTATTTTCTGTTGTGTCATTTGTTAAAAGGTATGTGTATGTTTCTGCGCTGTCACTTTCTGTTACTGTTACATTGTGTACTAGATTATCGCCTTCATTTTCAGTTTCTGAACTTACACTTATTATGGTTGGACTATCGTTATCTATAATTATTCCGGTTGCGATATTTCCTCCTAGTATTAAGCTATAAACTTCATTATCCTCAAAAAATGAATCGTCAAAAGAAGCTACCGTTACATTAAATGAAGTTGTGTTAGCAGGTACAGTAATTGTTCCGTTGCCATTTAAAATAACACTGTTGCTAAAAACTTGTGGTGTTATATAATCGGTACCATCTGTTGTGTTATCTGTTAAAAGGTAGTTGTAAGTTACTGCGATGTCGCTTTCTGTCACGGTCACATTATGTACTAGATCATCACCTTCTTCTTCTGTTTCTGAACTAACACTTAATACCGCTGCGTTGTCATTATCATTGATTGTTCCAGTTGCTAAAATTCCGCCAATAGTCAAATCGTATATTTTATTACCTTCATTTATATCATCGTCAACTGAAAATACTGTTACACTAAAAGAGGTTCTGTTTGCGGGTACAGTGATTGTTCCGTTTCCATTTAAGATTACGCTATCGCTAAATTCTGGTGTTAAAACATAATCTGAATCATTGGTAGTGTTGTTTTCTAGTAAAAATGTGTAGTTTTTTGGAGCGTCGCTTTCTGTCACGGTCACACTGTGAACTAGATTATCACCTTCTTCTTCTGTTTCTGAACTCACACTTAATATCGCTGCGTTGTCTTCATCATCATTGATTGTTCCAATTCCTTGATTATCCGCTACGGTTACTGGTGTTGCACTAGAAACTTTAGATGCTTCTGTGATGTTTACCTCAAACGTTTCTTGTGATTCATTAATAGCATCATTTACTATTGGAACGCTAATGGTTGCCATGGTCATTCCTTCTGGGATCGTTACCGTTAGGGATGCAGGTTCTGTATAATCGGACGTTTCCATAGCTTCTACATCATCAATAGTAAAT
>CANLBJ010000011.1 GCA_947488905.1 Ulvibacter algarum | reverse complement strand
TATACAGACGAAGAAGGAACAGACACTGCGATCGCTTTACCAGCAAATGTATTAACAACACTAGCAATCGGTGCCGATGGAAACTCTTTAGATTACACAGATGAGTTAGGTGCAGTAAATAATATCCCTCTTGCCGATAATGATGCAACAAATGAGATCCAAACACTTTCAATTAGTGGTGATCAATTGACTATATCAGATGGTAATACGGTTACTTTACCACAGCCAACTTTAACGGTTACAAAAGAAACAATTGGATATGTTTTTGCTGCTGCTCATACACTAGCAAATGGAACAAATTCTTTCAATATAAATAGTTCTGTAACAAGAACTGGAACTGGTAGATACACTGTTGCCTTCACAACTGCACATCCTAATGGCGCTAGCTATGATATTACTTTTGGAGCACAAGAAGATCTCGTTAATCGTGATTCAAGATTAGTTTCAGTAGTAACTGGAACGCAAACAGCAAATGGATTTGACGTTATGGTGGCAACAGGTGATAATGGTACAACAGCAGATCCTTTAGTAGATGAAGTTTGGTATTTTAATACCTCGGCCACTAAAGAAGTAGTGACTGATGTTGTTCAGTTTGTATCTCTTTTGGGTGTTAGCACTACTGGGTCTAGCGCAACACCTATTGGTAATCCTGATTCAAGTATATTGTTTTTAGATAATTTTGCAGATAGAAACACTTTCAGTATGCAGTATAGAAACACAACTGGGACAGCAACAGATTATGAAGTATTAATAAGTAATACCGCATATAGTACAATTCCAAATGTCTCTAGTGGTAATTATACGATAACAACAGCTAATAATGCAGATGGAACTTACAATCATTTAATTACAAGTACAGCACCACTAGCAGCATATACTAATATTATAATTTCTGGAAATCAACCATCACCTGCCGGTGACAACTATGGGACACAAAATCCAGCAGCTCCAGTTACAGTTACATTTTACACAAGATAATTATGAAAAATATTAAAACTTTGAGGCTTATTCTAGTATTTGCATTTGTTTGTTTTATACAATCAGCATACTCACAAACTCCTACTGGAGAAGAAATGCTTGGGTTAAATAATGTCCCAACTTCAGAATTTGGTAATGTAACGTCACCAATTATAGGGAGTTTACTATACAACCCAACAGATGAAAATGTATATGTATACACTACAGCGGGATGGACTACAGTAACTAATGCAAACGACTTAGATTCTGATATTAATAATGAACTTAATACTACGATTATTCTTGATGGTACAGATTTAAAAATAACAGATGCTGGTGGTACTATTATTACAGATTTATCGCCACTAACATCAGTTGTTTTACAAACTGTTAGCAATGGTAATACAATTGCAAGACATGCTTCTGGAGATGGAACAGATGTTGCGATTAAAGAAACTATTACCACTTTAAATGATAATGGTGACGGAACGGTTACTTATACAAACGAAGGTAATCAAACAACTACTGTTGGTATTGTAGGTCCACAAGGTCCTCAAGGCGTTCCAGGAGCAGATGGTGCTGACGGAGCAGCAGGCCCTCAAGGTCCTCAAGGCGTTCCAGGAGCAGATGGTGCTGATGGAGCAGTAGGCCCACAAGGCCCTCAAGGCGTTCCGGGAGCAGATGGTGCTGATGGAGCAGCAGGCCCACAAGGTCCTCAAGGTGTTCCGGGAACAGATGGTGCTGATGGAGCAGTAGGCCCACAAGGTCCTCAAGGCGTTCCGGGAGCAGATGGTGCTGATGGAGCAGCAGGCCCACAAGGTCCTCAAGGTGTTCCGGGAGCAGATGGTGCTGATGGAGCAGTAGGCCCACAAGGTCCTCAAGGTGAAGTTGGTCCTTCAAGTACATATGTTGGTCAATTTATTATTACCGCAACTGGTGACCAAGTTATAACAGGTTTACCATTTGAGCCATCTTCTATCACATTTGTAGCACACGCTAATGTAGAAACTTTAAACTTAGATTCTGATAATGGTGTAGGTGACAACAATACGGGCTTAGCAAACTCTTATGGAACTATGAATGGGTTTGCTCGCAATGATTCAGGGACAACAACTCAACAGGTTATCTATGTTGGTGGTAGTGGTAATTCTATTAATGATATTTCTAGATATGCCTCTAGCTCAAATTGTATTGGACTAAGATATGGTAATCAAAATGGTGACGCTTTAGGAAGAACTTTAGCAAGTCTTTCGTCCTTTGATACAACTGGATTTACAATTAATGTAAGCACTAAAGCTGATAACGTAGTTGTATTATACACTGCTTATAAATAATGTATGAATAAATTAATCTATATACTATCCTTTCTAGTATTCCAAGTTAGTTTTGCGCAAGATGCTTTTCATAACTTCGGAAATGCTAAAATACACGACAATGGGGCTATTGGTTTTCACGTTGATGTAATTAACAACGGAGACTTTGATGACAATGAGGGCCTTGCTGGTTTTTATAATACCGATAATGACTTAACCGTTTCTGGATCAAATAGACCTGTGTTTAAAGACATGGAGGTTTCTGTAGTTGACAACCTTAATCTTGAGGTTTCTGTAGGTGTTACTAATATGATAGACTACATTCAAGGTTTAGTAATAACACCTCGAAACAATTTAAATGTTAATTTAGATTTTCTAAACAACAGTTTATACTTTGGAGAAAACGATGATAGACATACAGATGGTTATGCCACTGTAACTGGCGAGTTAGATTTTACATTCCCTATTGGTGATGATTACAGATTAAGGCCACTCTCAGTTATTCCCGCGAGTATGACTAGTGAGAGATTTCAGTCTGCTTACTTCTATGAAGACCCAAACAGTGCGTCAACATTTAATGATGACTTTAACACGAGTAGTTTTGTGCCTGAGTTAAGTATTATTAGCGAACAAGAATTTTGGGATTTAAATGGTACAGAAAATACACAAGCAAAACTTACTTGGGATTCTCAAAGTTTAGTGTCTATTTTAGCAAATACATTAAACGATCTTAGAGTGGTTGGTTTTTCTATAAGCAATCAAAAATGGGAAGATTTAGGTAACGTTCAAACTACAGGAGACTTTGAGACTGGAACAATTACATCAGAAAATTTTATACCTAATACATATGAGATTATAACTATTGGTTCTGTTTTAAAAGCGGGAGCTTCTATTATTGTGTATGATATAATGACTCCTAATGGAGATGGTGATAATGACTTTTTGATAATTGGAGGTTTAGAGGCGTTTCCAGACAATGAGTTGATTCTTTATAATAGGTGGGGTGTAGAGGTGTATCGCAAGAGTGGGTATGATAATTCTTTTGACGGTTTGTCTGATGGTCGTGTTACTTTAAAAGAGGGCGATACATTACCAGTAGGAACGTATTATTATGTATTAAAAATAAATGGCAGAGATGATATGGCTGGGCCTTTTTATATCAATCGCTAAAAGAATGATTTATTAAAAGAATATTTCAGAATAAAATAAATTTTTTAAACCACTTTTTCTAATCTTAGAGATAGTGGTTTTTAATTTATAGGTCACAAGAAATTTAAAATTATCACATATATATATATATATATATAACTAATTCAAAAATATTAATCCTATTTAAACTTTTTTGCTTGTATCTTTAAGTACACATTATTAGTTTTTAAAGTTAAAAAAAGCATCAAATTGTCTAACAAAAAACAGCCAGACTCTCAACTTCAAGGAATCACACGATTAGTCGTTGATGCTACACTAGAGGTGACAGATCTTGTTGAGGCAATGCACAGACGTATTGTGCATCCTCCTCTATTACCATCTACTCCTGTGCAACATCTAATAACAGATATTGCGGGGATGGCTTATAAAAATATAAGATGGAGTTCTAAGTTTATAGGTAAAGGTGCAGATATGGCCTTAGGTAAATTATCTTCTGTGTTGGGTACCATTAAGACTAAAGACGAGAGACAAGTAACAAGAGCCTTATTAAATGGATTGATAGGAGATTATCTGGTTAAAACAGATAATCCTTTAAAAATAGATATGCAGTTTAAGAATGAAGGTAAAGAGTTGCCTTTAAAAAAGAAAAAGATAAAAGAGACATCTACTGCTGTCACAGATAAAATTTTATTAATGGTTCACGGCTCTTGCTTAAGTGATCAGCAATGGACTCAAAATGACCATAATCACGGTGTAGCATTAGCAAAAGAGTTTAATAAAACCCTTCTATTTCTTAACTATAATAGTGGGCGACATATTTCTACTAATGGGCAAGAATTAACAACATTATTAGAACAACTAGTTAAAGAGTGGCCTGTTACCGTTAAAGAAATCACCATCATCGCACATAGTATGGGAGGCCTAGTTACTCGCAGTGCTGTGCATTATGGGCAGCAACAAAAGCAGACTTGGACTAAAAAGCTTAATAAGATAGTTTTTCTAGGAACACCACATCATGGTGCTTCACTAGAGAGAGCTGGTAATTATGTAGAGGTAATTTTAAAGGCAATACCTTATGCCAAACCTTTTGCACGATTGGCAAAAATAAGAGGTGCTGGTGTTACAGATTTAAGGTATGGCAATCTTTTAGATGAAGACTGGCAAGATATTGATCAGCACGCTATAAAAGGAGATCAAAGAACCCACGTACCGTTACCTGAAAAAGTAGCAAGCTACAATGTAGCTGGAGTTGCAGTAAAAGAGACAGCATCAAAAGTTAAACAGCGTTTTGGAGATAATCTAGTAAGTACCAAAAGCGCTTTAGGAATACATAGAAAATCGTCAAAAAAATTAAATTTCAAAGAAGAAAATATCTTTATAGTTTATGAGACAAATCACGTAGGTTTATTGAGTAATCCAAAGGTTTATACTCAATTAAAAAAATGGATGACGTCTTGATAATTTATAATGATTACCAGTCTGGTGTTCCTTGTAAATCTGCTACTTCTCTTTTTACATATACTCTACAATTTTGTGAAGTAGGAGAGGGGAAGTTGTTGTTTATAACGTTACCGTAATAAAGAAAAATACTATCGTTTTTTACAAAACCTTGCCTTTTATCATAAAACCCACCTTCACCATATTTTACTCTGAAATATTCTAAATTTAAATAGTCGTTATTTTCAATTGTAAAATAACCTATCATTAAAGCATTATTAACCTTGTTAAAAGTGGATACAGTAAGATCTTCTTTTTTAGACACTAGATCTTCCATATAACGCCCATTTTTAAAAAATCTTAGGTAGTGATAATCAGTATGTGTTTTGCCGCCATAATAAATGTAAGACGTATTTACATACACAGCATTTTTATCAATTAAATCTTCTTGTTGTAAATTATAAGAAGGATTGTTTAATGTAAATTTTGCTTGTTTAGGTCTATTGCCACCTTCATCGTTTGTGTAATAATTTTTAAATAAACTAGAGCACCCTATTAAGCAAAAAGCAATGCAAGTATATATTACCAGGTTTTTCCACGCCATACCTCTGTACTTTTAAGATCGTACTCAAATCTAAAATCTTTAATAGCTCTATGTATGGCATTTTGTAGCCAAGCATCTCCTATTAAATCTACGGTAGCGCCAAACTCATTTGAGTTGTTTATGCGCAAATAAGTAGAGGCCTTATTAAGGTTTTTTTGATAAGCAGATTGATTGTGAAATTTATGAAAAGTTAGTTCTTTTAATTCTTTTTCTAAGACAGCGATTTTTTCTTTTCTTTCATCTTTAGTGAGACTCTCATCTTTTTTTATTGCCTTAATCTCTTGACCTATTTTATCTTTTTTCACTTCTTCTGGGGCATCTTTTAAATAATCTCCAGAAAAATCTTGAAAACCAACTTCAAAAAAAGGAGTAGCTACGCTTATGCCGCCGGTCCAACCCATGTCTGTACCTCCCCCAAAATATGCCCTACGTGTATCATTATTACTACTCACGTTAACATCACCTAATCTAAAACCTATCATTCCTTCTCTTTGAAGTTTATCAAGAGAAAATTGATTTTCATTTAAACCAGAATTCCAGGTTAATAGCTGTCCGTAACTAAAAGAATTTTGAAAATCATTTAACATAGGTATTGCAGAGTTATAGTTGAGTGAGTAGGATTGCAAAGGAGTGCCATAGCCTCCACCTACAGTTAAATTAACTGCTGCGGTTAAATCTACTACGAGATTTTTTTTGTTTATTCCGGTGCCCAAACCGCCGTTATAAGCAGAAAAATGAAGCGAAGATGTTGCTCCAAAATTTCCCCATCTATTACCGTAACCAAGATTTGCATTTGCTCTATATCTTACTTTATAACCTACTAAAATTTGGAGTCCAAAAGATATTTTAAACCCTTTTCCAGGCGGATCTCCCGGCCCACCAAACCCACTAAACTGGCTTGCTGTTATTTTTTTTGCTGCAGCTTCTACGTTACTTTGCAGACTGCTCATAGCCCAGAAATCGGCATTGCTCCTCTCTTCTCCAAACTCTAAGAGGCTAGATTGTAGTGCACTTTGTAGCTCACTGTTTACAGAGTTTAAATTGAGTATAGAATTTGAAAACATAATCTTAAATTTTAGTCTAATAAAAACAGTGTCAATTGATAACACACATTAAAAATACATAAAATAAGCGTGTGAGTTGTTTTCTCAGTATTAAAATATTATATTACTAATTAAGCTGCAGGATTAGGGATTGCCACGTGTACCGCTTCAATTTCTTGCAATATTTCTTCGGAAAGTTGAATATCAATACTCCCTATGTTTTCTGAAAGTTGCTCAAGATTTGTTGCTCCTATAATATTTGAAGTAACAAAAGGTCTATCATTTACAAAAGCTAGCGCAAGTTGTGTTAAGCTCAAGCCGTGTTTTTTTGCAATCTCATAATAAGCCTTTGTTGCTTTTGTAGAAGACTCGCTAGAGTATCTTGAGTAGGCAGGAAATTTTGAAACACGAGAGTTTTCAGGCATCTTTCCATTTAGATATTTTCCTGTTAATACGCCAAAAGCTAAAGGCGAGTAAGGTAAGTAGCCTATGTTCTCCATTTGCAGTACTTCGGCAAGTGCTATATCATCTCTACGTTGCAGAAGATTGTAAGCATTCTGGGTAGAAACCATTTTAAGTTTTCCTTTACGGTGTTCTTCCATATAGCGCATTGCCCCAAAAGGAGTTTCATTGCTAAGACCTATATGTCTTATTTTTCCTTCTTTAACAAAACCCTCAAGTCTCTCTAGTATTTCTGAAATGTTATCATCCCAAGCTACGTTAGGTTTGTGATTATAATCACGAACACCAAAAATATTTACAGCGCGCTCTGGCCAGTGTAGTTGGTATAAGTCTAGATAATCTGTTTGCAAACGCTTTAAGCTTTTGTGCAATGCATCTTCTATTGATACTGCACTAAAATCTAAGTTTTCTCTGATGTCTGAAAATATGCCACGCCCTGGTCCAGTAATTTTTGAGGCGAGAACAATGTCTTTTCTTCTGCCAGTTTTAGCTAGCCAAGACCCAATAATTTTTTCTGTAGCTCCATAAGTCTCCATAGTAAAAGGTACAGAGTACATCTCTGCAGTGTCAATAAAGTTTACTCCTTTATCTAAAGCAAAGTCAATTTGATCGTGACCTTCTACTTCTGTGTTTTGTCTTCCCCAGGTCATAGAGCCAAGGCATATTTTTGAAACTTTAAGGTCTGTGTTGGGGATTTTTGTGTAGCGCATTTTATGTATATTACATTGTAAAATTATGGATTAGATTACAAACAAGCACTAAAGAAATGATGTTTGGTTAAAGAAAAAGAAGAATCATTTTATTAGTTGTAGAAATTCTCGTGGGTAAACTACTGGTTTTTAACATCACTCTCATTGAAAAACAAAAGTTGAACATTTAAAATTTCCGAAGAAAAAACCCTCAAAAAAACCTTATTTTAACCTTGTAATATTTCAGCAGAAAAAACTATCTTTGCAGCGTTAAAAAACAGGGTGCTTGTTGTACCCATAGATAACTATAACATAAACAGTTAATAATGTCACAAGTTACAGGAAAAGTTGCACAAATTATTGGGCCAGTAGTAGATGTAGAGTTTGCTAGTGGAGCAGTGCTACCACAAATTTACGATAGTCTTGAAGTTGATAACCACGGAAACAAGTTGATTCTTGAAGTACAATCTCATATGGGTGAAAACACTGTAAGAACCATTTCTATGGATTCTACAGATGGTTTAAGCCGTGGAGTTGCTGCTGTCTCTACAGGAGCTGCAATACAAATGCCTATTGGACCAGATATTTATGGTCGTCTTTTTAACGTAATTGGTGATCCTATTGATGGGATGGCTGCTCTTCCTAAAGAAGGAAAAGATGGGCTACCTATTCACAGAGATGCACCTTTATTTGAAGAACTTTCAACTTCTTCTGAGGTACTTTTTACTGGTATTAAAGTAATTGATTTAATTGAGCCTTACGCAAAAGGGGGTAAAATTGGTCTTTTTGGTGGTGCCGGAGTAGGTAAAACAGTATTGATCCAAGAGTTGATTAATAACATAGCAAAAGGTCACGGTGGTCTTTCGGTATTCGCAGGAGTAGGTGAAAGAACACGTGAAGGAAATGACCTTTTAAGAGAAATGCTTGAGTCTGGTATTATCAAATACGGTGATGACTTTATGCACTCAATGGAAGAAGGCGGATGGGACTTGTCTAAAGTTGACAAGATGAAGATGAGAGAATCAAAAGCGACTTTCGTTTTTGGACAAATGAATGAGCCACCTGGAGCACGTGCACGTGTTGCATTATCAGGTCTTACTATTGCAGAATATTTTAGAGATGGAGCAGGAGATGGACAAGGAAAAGATGTACTATTCTTCGTTGATAACATTTTCCGTTTTACACAAGCGGGTTCTGAGGTATCTGCACTTTTAGGTCGTATGCCATCTGCGGTAGGGTACCAACCTACATTAGCAACAGAGATGGGAGCGATGCAAGAGCGTATTACTTCTACTAAAAAAGGTTCTATTACATCTGTACAAGCGGTTTACGTACCTGCAGATGATTTAACAGATCCAGCACCAGCAACAACGTTTGCTCACCTTGATGCAACTACAGTATTATCTAGAAAGATTGCAGAGCTAGGTATTTACCCAGCGGTAGATCCATTAGATTCTACTTCTAGAATCTTAACAGCTGCTATCTTAGGTGATGAGCATTATGACTGTGCACAACGTGTAAAAATGTTATTACAGCGTTACAAAGAATTACAAGATATTATTGCTATCCTTGGTATGGAAGAATTATCTGAAGAAGATAAGCTTGCAGTAAACCGTGCACGTCGTGTACAACGTTTCTTGTCACAGCCTTTCCACGTAGCAGAGCAGTTTACAGGTATTCCAGGAGTATTGGTAGATATTAAAGAAACAATCAAAGGATTTACAATGATTATGGATGGTGAGTTAGATCACTTACCAGAAGCAGCATTTAACCTTAAAGGTTCTATTGAAGAAGCAATAGAAGCTGGAGAGAAAATGAACGCGGAAGCTTAAAAAATAGTAGTGAGTAGTTAGTATTGAGTTGTTAGCGCATATTGCTAAACTCAATACTAATTACTAAATACTCAATACTAAAAAAATATGTATTTAGAAATAGTAACCCCAGAGGCAAGCATCGTTAGCGGTGAGGTAGAGAGTGTAACGGTTCCAGGGACAAATGGTAACTTTCAGATGTTAAATAATCACGCGGCTATCGTGTCTTTATTAGTAGAAGGTACTGTGATGTTTAAAGGAAACCCTACAATTGCTGCTGGATATGAAAATAAATTTACTCAAAAAGATGGACAATGGTTAATGCAAATTAGCGGTGGTACACTTGAGATGAATAATAATAAAGTGATTGTATTAGCAGACTAGTTTCTGTAAAACTCAATTTTACATTAGGACCACTCAGTTAATGAGATTTTATTATAAAATATTGAGCACCTTTAATTAGGTGCTTTTTTTATGCCGAAATGTTAAGTGTAGAAAGTATCTTTAGATAAATTAAAAAGAGGTTAAATGTCATTACTTGTAGGAAGCAGATACGTGGTTATAGCCCAAGGTAGAAAGTCTATTTTTAGCAGAATACTAGGTGCCGCTTTCTTTACAGCAATGATTTACTGTATTGGTAAAATGATTTATGCCTATCTAAACTTTCCTTATATTAATATTATGTACCTCTATGGTGCTGCCTTTTTTTTAGTGTTCGGGTTTTTCTTAACTGCAACGAGTAATTTCGTGTTCGATTTTAAGAGGCATCGTTTTAGAGAAGAGATGCAAATTAGCATATTTAAGTTTGGATGGTGGGAACCTTTACCTAACTTAGAGTACATTTCTGTTTTTAAGCAAAGTGAGGGAGTATATGTTCTCAAAATATATATATCAAAAAATGATGCATATACTGTAGGTGTTTTTAAAGACGCAGAGAGTGGATTAATTGCAGGAAAAGCAGTCGCAAAAAAATTAGAAATTGATCTTTGGGATGCCTCTGACCCTCACAATGGTAAGTGGTTGTGATAATTATTAAATATATTTACTACCGAAAATTTAAAAACAAAAGATGACAAAATTTATTTACGCATTATTTATAGTAACTAGCTTTATTGCCTGTAAAGAACAAGCTAAAGACATTGAAATAGAACCTGTTGTAGATGTAATAGTTGAAGATGAACCATTTGAACAAAAAGCACTTGTTGCGCAGACGGTAGATGACTATAAAGCAGAGCAAATAAGTAAGTATATTAAAGAGGAGCTTCTTAAAAATAAACTAGATGGACTAAGTGCTTCAGACCGTCAATTTAAGATTTATAAAATAGATTTAAATAGTGATAGAAGTGATGAAACTATTGTGCATCTATTAGGGAGACCCTTCTGTAGCAGTGATGGTTGTACATTTTTAATCTTAGATAATACTAATAAACAAGTTGCAAAATTTGCAGTGCTTAGTACTTCTATATATGTGAGTAGTATTACTGAAACTAATGGTTGGAAAGATTTAATGGTAGAAACTGAGGGCACGTTTAAAAATTTAAAATTTAAAAATGGAACGTATCCTAAAAACCCCTCACTAGAACCTTCAACAGATAAATTCCCAAATGGAGGTGATATTATAGTGTTTGATGAAGGACTGCCATCAAAGACCTATTATTTTTAATCGTCTTCAAATTTTAAAATATCCCCTGGCTGGCAATCTAATACTTCACAGATAGCCTCTAGTGTTGTAAAGCGCATTGCTTTTGCTTTCCCAGAACGAAGTATAGATAAGTTTGCTTGCGTGATCCCTATGCGTTCTGCTAGCTCTTTACCTCGCATACCGCGTTCTTGTAAGATGCCGTCTAAGTATATTTTTATTGCCATCTTATATTGTTAGGTCGTTTTCTTCTTTTAGCCTTTTCGCTTCTTTAAGAATTGCAGTTATCAAAAAGAAAAGCATGCCTATTGTTATAATAAAAATACTGTCCTTGAAATCTAGAGAAGTATATTCAACTATCCTTACTTTGTGAAATTCAGATTGTATCGTGTTTGCACTGCTAATGAATGTCAATATACCTATAACAGTAAATACTACACCTATGAGATTAAAGTTTCGAAAAATAGATTTGTCATAAAAATAAAGTTTATTCCACTTGTAGGCAGTATAAGTTATAAATCCCATCGAAAACACAACCACTATCCCATAAAGTATTAGGCAAACAAATACTAATTTATCCCAGATGCTTACGTCGTACTGAATACCTTTAATCTCTAGTACATCCACAAGTAATGGAGTAGGGTTATTTAGTATATTCATAATTATCACTTCAAGCATAAAGATGAAAATGAAGTTTAAAAAAATGATTGCCGCTGTTCTATTTATCATAATTATATTGTAAGGTCGTTTTCTTCTTGTAAATTTTGCCCTTTAGATAAAAGTGAATTTAAAACTAGTAGAGAGAGTCCTACAATAATGAAAAAAGGATTTATATCTAATCTAGGGTTTAGTTGTAACGATATACCTTGATTTATGAGCGTATTAGTGTCTTCATATATGTATCTTATAATATCAAATTGTGTAGAAAAATAGATGCTTAACATAAAGGTTATTAGCTCATTTACAATTAATAGTATAGCAATACTTTTAATATAAAAACTAATATCTTTAGTGAATTCTATTTTTGTTTTGAGTTTGTAAAAGGTGTTTTTTAATAAGTACATAAGCATCCCTATAAATAGTATTGGCCAGTAATTATTAAAACCTGAAAGTATTTTTAATGTTAGCGATTTGGCTTTTATTCGTATTGCCGTGCTTATCCCAAATTCTTCATAGGAGAAATTCCAGTTTTTAACTTCAGAGTCTTTTGTTATCTGGTATTTAAAAGGAGTTTTTATCTTAATACCTAGCTTCTTTTCGCTATTATGTTTTTTAAAATCTACTATGCTATCTGGGGTTCTCAATTTAAGGTTCACAGGTATTACGTAACCTTCTTTGTAAAAAGGAACGACAGTTAAGCTGCCTATTTGGCCATTTTCAGTAAATAAGTTAATACATAAATTGACAAGGCTAAATGTAATAATGAGCCAAAAGAGGAAGGCAAAAACACGATAAAGAATGGAAGGTAAAATATTTCTCATTAATTTTTATTATTGTTTTACGATAACAAATATAAATTAATCATTGAAAAACGATAATAAAAACAAAATATATTTTTAGAGTTCATTTTTAAGCTACCTATCTACGGACTATCTTTGACCTGTGTTACCAGATAAACTAAATAAAAGATTACAAAATCGAGTAGATGAAAATTTACTTCGGAAACTAGGTACGCCTAATACATTCATTGACTTTTCAAGCAATGATTATTTAGGCTTTAGTAAGAACAAAAATATCTTTAATGAAACTTCCGAAATTTTAAAACGTCACAACCTTGAAGTAAATGGAGCCACAGGTTCAAGACTTTTAACAGGTAATTACGAGATTTACCAAGACGCAGAAGTAACTATCGCTAATTTTCATAATAGTGAAAATGCGCTACTCTTTAATAGTGGCTATGATGCAAACCTAGGTTTCTTTAGTAGTGTACCTCAAAGAGGTGATGTCATTTTATACGACGAGTTATGTCATGCCTCTATAAGAGATGGTATCAAAATGAGCAATGCAAAGTCTTATAAATTTGCTCATAATGACCTTGAAGATTTAACCAGGCTAATAAACAAAAAGAGTACTAACTCTCTCCCTCTGGGAGAGATGTCTGCAGGACAGAGAGGGTCTTCCTCCCAAGACCAAAATATATACATTGTAACAGAATCCATCTTCTCTATGGATGGTGATCAGCCAGATCTTAAAGCAATAGCTCAAATAGCAAAAGAGAACAATTGCCATTTAATAGTAGATGAAGCACACGCTATAGGAGTTTGCGGAAAAAATGGAGAGGGACTGGTCCAAGAATTAGGATTAGAAAATGAAGTTTTTGCAAGAATTATTACCTTCGGAAAAGCGCTGGGTTGTCACGGAGCTTCTGTTTTATGCAAATCAGATTTAAAAAGCTATTTAATAAATTTTGCGAGAAGCTTTATTTACACGACAGCATTACCTCCTCATTCGGTAGCAACTATATGTGCAGCTTATAAAGAACTAGCTATAAACAATCAAACAAGAATAGATTTAAAAAGTAATATTGCAATATTACTTAGCGCTATTAAAGAAAATCAATTAGATGCTCATTTTATTGCAAGTAAATCTGCCATTCATTGTTGTGTGATTCCGGGCAATAATCAAGTCAAGAATATTTCCGAAGCTATAAAAAATATGGGTTTTGATGTAAAGCCTATACTATCACCTACGGTAGCTGAAGGAGCTGAGCGTCTGCGTATTTGTGTACATAGTTATAATACGAATACTGAGATTACAGATTTAGTTAGCGCATTAAGAACCCTTCTAGAAATGGACGTTTTGAAACATGAATAAAGAGACCCTCGACATAAAAATAGATACAGAATAAAAGTTGGACATTTAATTCTTACATCGGTTTTTAGTCGTGAGTCGTGTAGCCCCGCCCCGCGGGATGGTTGTGGCTCAAACCGTCCCTTTTTTACCTAAATTTACAATATGAACGACAATTATACCATACTGGCCGTTTTTGAATATTCTTCAGAAGCACAAATTACTAAGGCAAAACTTGAAGCTGAAGGAGTAGAAGTGCAGTTAATAGATGAGAAAACAGTAGACTCAGACCCTTTAGCTAGCGTGGCAATAGGTGGTGTAAAATTAGCAGTGCACAATGATGATTTAACAAAAGCTAAAAAGATTTACAACGAGATTAGAGTCTATGCCACAGATAGTGACAATGCGCCTTATAGTTGTCCTAACTGTAACTCTCACAAAGTTTTAATAGCGCCATTAGAGCGTAAAAACATATTTTACATGCTCTTTCCTTTTTTTGAAAAAACTAAGAGAAAGTGTACTGTTTGCCAAACCATTTTTTAATGAAAGAGACTTATTTTATTACCGGAATTTCTACCGAAGTTGGTAAAACAATCGCATCTGCAATAATTACAGAAGCCCTTGAGGCAGATTACTGGAAACCTATTCAGGCGGGTGAGTTAGAGAATAGCGATACTCATAAAGTAAAGCGGTTTATCTCAAATAAAAAGACTGTGTTTCACGATTCTGCCTTTGATCTAGAAACTCCTATGAGCCCTCATGCAGCTGCGGTGATTGATGGGGCAAAAATAGTTGCGAAAAATATAAAGCGCCCTGTTACAAAAAACAACTTGGTCATTGAAGGTGCGGGAGGTTTACTAGTGCCCTTAAATGATACCGAAACCATTGCAGATATTATTGATCCAACAGATAAGGTAATCATCGTGTCTCGTCATTATTTAGGCAGTATCAATCACACCTTGTTAACTGTTGAAGCTTTAAAATCAAGAAACTTAACTATTCACGGAATCTTATTTAGCGGTGCAGAACATCCCACAACAGAGGCGATTATTGCAAAAATGAGCGGCGTCAACATTTTAGGGCGTATTGATGAAGAACCTTATTTTGATCAAAATGTGATTAAGGAATATGCGGAGATGTTGAAGAGTAGCCTTTAATTTTTGACGTTTTGCCCCACGACCGCACCTTCGGCGCTACACAATTCAAGACTTTTTTTTAATGTAACGTCGTGAGTCGTGCAGAAAGCGAAGCGAACGGTCGTGGCTCAAACCGTCCCTTTTTATCATTAACTTTACAAAATGAAACTAACCCAAAGAGACAAAGCCCACCTCTGGCATCCATTAACACAGCATAAAATTGCAAAAGACCCGCTAGCTATTGTAAAAGCAAAAGGCGCCTTACTTTGGGATCAAGATGGTAAAGAATACATAGATGGTATCGCATCGTGGTACACAAGTATGTATGGGCATTGCAATGAATATATTACTGCGGCAATGACAAAACAAATGCAGGAGCTAGATTTTGTGATGTTTAGCGGTATCACACACAAACCTGCAATAGAATTGTCAGAAAAATTGATGGAGATTTTACCGTCTAATCAAAATAAAATCTTCTTTAACGATAATGGTTCTACCGCTGTAGAGGCAGCCATAAAAATGGCCTTGCAATTTCATTTTAATCATGGCGAAAAACGCGACACATTAATAGCGTTTGAAGACGGTTTTCACGGTGATACTTTTGGTGCCATGAGTGCTTCTGGAATCTCAAGTTACAATGGCCCTTTTGAAGATTTTTTATTAAAGGTAGAGCGTATTCCGGTGCCTACAGATGATAATATAGCCGAAATATTAAAAACGTTAGACCGCATCCTTAATAACAATAAATGTGCAGCCTTCTTATTTGAGCCATTAGTGCAAGGCGCGGCAGGCATGAAATTTCATAGTGCTGATGGTCTTGATGCGATCATTAAAAAATGCCAAGAGCATACGGTGCTTTGTATTGCCGATGAAATAATGACAGGTTTTGGTAAAACAGGAACTAATTTTGCTTGTGATCAATTAACGCAACAACCAGATATTATGTGTCTTAGTAAAGCATTAACGGCTGGTATGTTTCCGTTGAGTATTACAAGTTGTACGCAAAAAATTTATGATGCTTTTTTAAGCGATGAAGTACATAAAGGGTTTTTTCATGCACACACATTTAGCGCGCACCCTTTAGGTTGTGCTGCTGCTATTGCTGGGTTAGACTTGTTGAACTCGCCAGAAATGGTAGAGAGCAAAAAAAGAATAGCTAACTCACATCAAGAGTTTGCAGACAAAGTTAAGAGCCACCCTAAAGTAAAAAATAGTAGAACTAGAGGAGTTATTCTAGCAATAGATCTAGCAATTGACATGGATCGCTATGGGAGTGTGAGAGATAAGTTGTATCAGTTTTTCTTAGATAGAGGTGTACTCATAAGGCCTTTAGGGAGTACTATTTATTTACTACCCCCTTATGTAATAACAGACCAGGAGCTTTCAAAATGTTATGCAGCCTTTGAAGAGGCATTGCAAAGTTTTTAGTATTGTAAATCTGGATCTTGATTATCTAATAAATCTATAATAGTGTCTTCGCTATCTATATATACTTGCATAGTTGTGAAGTCCCAGGTGTCGCCTACTCCAGAGCCTACAACTCTAATTACTGCTTCTCCTTTTGGTCCTTTAATAGGGATGTTAATGTCTGCAGATTTTAAACCATTACTGGTGTTAAAGCTTCCGCTTGTCATTCCGTTATCTTCTATAGGTTCGCCTAAGAGTTCAATTAATTGAGTGTTTTCTTTTGCTGCTGCCATTCCAGCTTTTTGAGCTTCACTGTCTGACATCATAGAGCTAATGCCAAAAAATAAAGATCCAGCAAAAATTAATACCAAGGCAATTAAGCCTAAACAACCCCCAGTAGGCACCACCCATTTCCAGTTACGTTTCCACCAGCTTTTTTTAACAGTATCTGTTTCCATATAATTGTCTTTTTAGATTTTCTAAGATTAAGAGAACCCGTATTTTTGCTGCAAATTACAAAAAGAGTGTTACATCCCATTTCTATTTCTTCAATTAATTCAATCTCTGCTTTAGGTAATACGCCAGAAGAGGTTTGGCAAACTTATATTGATAAAAAGCGACTTTTTTCAAAGATGGAAGGAGACTGGGTGTCAAGAGTTTCAGAAAAAAATGAAGCTGAGATTACTCAATTAATCGCAGAAAAACCTGCGTTTAAAAACCTTGACAGAACGGTATTGTTAGCCATGTTAATGGGGCGTGCAAGTGTCAAGTTGTTAAAATTTCCGAAGGGAAATGTAGGCGTGAATATAGGTTCTTCTAGAGGCGCAACGGGTTTATTTGAAGGCTATCACAAACAGTTTTTAGCGAGAGATAAGGTGTCGCCATTTGCGTCACCCACCACAACTTTAGGGAACATATCATCTTGGGTTGCCCAAGATTTAGGCCTAGATGGCGTGACAATAGACCACTCTGTAACTTGCTCAACGGCGATGCATGCAATGTTAAATGGTATTGCTTGGTTGCAAGCAGAAATGGCAGATTCTTTTTTAGTGGGAGGTAGCGAGGCGGCGCTAACGCCATTTACAATGGCCCAAATGAAGGCTTTAAAATTATACTCAAAATCTTACAGTCATCTTGCCTGCGAGTCTATGAGGTTTGAAAAAACTATAAACAGTATGGTTTTAGGAGAAGGTGCTGCAATGGCAGTATTGGAGCGTGGGGTTACAAAAAACGCACTAGCCTTAATAAGTGGTTATGGTTTTGCTTCAGAAATTTTAAAACATAATAGCTCAATCTCTGAAAATGCAGATTGCTTTCAGAATTCTATGAAGCGAGCTCTTGCTTCTGCTGGCCTAAAAACGGTTGACGCGATTGTAATGCACGCGCCAGGAACCGCAAAAGGAGATCGCGCTGAGAAGAATGCAATAGATATTGTTTTTGAGAAACAGCTTCCTCTATTAACTTCAAATAAGTGGATGCTAGGGCACACCTTTGGGGCAAGTGGTTTGTTTAGTGTAGAGCTGGCGGTACTAATGTTGCAACATAATACATTTATAGAAAATCCATTTTATAGCAATGCGAGACATTTGCCAGAGCAGTTAAAAACAATAATGGTAAATGCGGTAGGTTTTGGCGGTAATGCTGTGAGTGTGATTTTACAAAAACCATAATTTATTACAGGCTAGGTTGTAACAAAAAATTAAAACTAGCGACTAATTCTGTGCTTGTGTGTCTCAACACTGCGAAGCTTCAAAAATTATTAAGTGTTGACAACCAATCATTTTATAGGCACGCCAAGCATATTCTAAACTACATTTATTTATCCCGAAATGGCGCAAAAACCAAAGGGTTTCACAACGCATGTTTTTATTAAAATATGTTAGTATCCTTGTGAACAATCATTAGCGTAAAACGTTCGGTGTTTTTTAATAAGGTAGTATATTACTAATCTATAAAAACAGTTTAATTATGGAACAATGGTTTGCGGCTTTAAATACTTTTGAGAAGGTCTATTGGCTTACTGCAGGTATTTCTTCTGTCATCTTTTTAATCCTACTAGTGCTTACATTTATAGGTGGTGAAGTTGATGATCTAGGCGATGTAGATGCAGAGATTGATGGAGACACTGGAATAGGATTTCAGTTTTTATCTTTTAAAAATTTAATGGGTTTTTTTACCATTTTTAGTTGGTCAGGTATTGCAGCATTAAATGCGGGATATTCTAATGTGATTACGATTATTATTTCTGTTAGTTGTGGCTTACTGATGATGCTAGCAATGGCATCACTTTTTTACTATTTGCATAAACTAAATAGTGATGGCTCTCTTAGAATGAAAAACGCCATCAATAGTGTAGGCGAAGTGTACCTGTCAATAGGAGCAAATAGATCTAGAATAGGTAAGGTACAAGTAAATGTGCAAGGAGGATTGAGAAGTCTTGAAGCACTTACAGATGAAAATATAGACCTGAAGCAAGGAGATATAATTACAGTTACTAATGTAACAGACAACGGAATATTAATAGTAAACAAACACTCTAAATAATATGCTAACACTACCATTACAACTAGAAGCTTTTGCAGGTTTAGCCGCAATAGGATTCGCAATTTTATTTTTCTTTATTATTATCGTAACCTTTATACGCAGGTATAAAAGGTGTCCGTCAGACCGTATACTTGTAGTTTATGGTAAAGTAGGTTCTGGAAACTCTGCCAGGTGTATACATGGTGGGGCTGCTTTTATCTGGCCAGTAATTCAAGATTATGAGTTTTTAGATTTAACACCTATCTCAATAGAGGTAAACTTAGTAAACGCTTTAAGTAAGCAAAACATACGTGTAAATGTGCCATCTCGTTTTACTATTGGTGTATCTACAGAGCCAGGAGTAATGCAAAATGCTGCAGAGCGTCTGTTAGGTCTTGGTCAACAGGAGATTCAAGAACTAGCAATGGAGATTATCTTTGGTCAATTACGTCTTGTAGTTGCATCTATGGATATTGAAGAGATTAACAATGACCGTGACAAGTTTTTAACTAACATTTCTAACAGTGTTGAGAGCGAACTTAAAAAAGTAGGTCTAAAATTAATCAACGTAAACATTACAGATATCGTTGATGAGTCTGGGTATATTGAGGCTTTAGGTAAAGAAGCTGCAGCACACGCAATTAACGCGGCACGTAAGTCTGTTGCAGAGAAAACTAGAGATGGTTCTATTGGTGAGGCAAACGCAGTACAAGATGAAAGAACACAGGTAGCAGCAGCAAATGCAAAAGCAGTAGAAGGAGAGAATACAGCAAAAATTGCGGTTGCAAACTCAGATTCTTTAAGAAGACAAAGAGAAGCAGAAGCAGGTAGAGTTGCCATTGCTTCGGAAAAAGTACAGACGGCAAAAGCCTTAGAAGAATCTTATTCAGCAGAAAAAGAAGCAGAAATATCTCGTGCAGAAAGAGAGCGTAGTACACAACAAGCAGATATTATTGTACCAGCAGAGATTGATAAAAGAAAAGTAGAAATTGATGCAGAAGCTGAAGCTGAAAGAATTAGAAGATTAGCAAGAGGTGAGGCAGATGCAATTCTTTTTAAGAAGCAAGCAGAAGCACAAGGTCTATTTGAGATCTTAACAAAACAAGCACAAGGTTTAGATCAAATAGTGAAAGCTGCAGGAAACAACCCAAAAGATGCGGTGCTTTTACTAGTAGCAGATAAACTACCAGAATTAGTGAAGACGCAAGCAGAAGCGATTGCAAACATAAAAATTGATAAAGTAACTGTTTGGGAAAACGGTGGAGGAAAAGACGGTAAAACAGCAACCTCAAACTTTATTTCTGGAATGTATGGTTCTGTGCCACCATTGCAAGAGATGTTTAATATGGCAGGTATGCAATTACCAGATTACTTAAAAGGAAAGGAATTAGAGGGCGAAGACGCTAAAGTGATTCCAGAGAATAAGTAAGTCATAAAATTTAAATGAGATTAAAAGATCTGTAAATCTAATTTGCAGATCTTTTTTTATACTGAAATTTCAATAATTCAAAAGAGAAGGAGCTTTAATAAGTTTTATTTTTACTTATTTTTGAAGTTCATAAAGATGCCTGGTTAAACTAGAATTAAACCTACCTTAATTAACCACTATTGTTGCATCATAAACCCCGTATATGACAGAAACAAAACATAACTGGACTAAAGACGAAGTAATGGAAGTGTATAACACGCCATTAATGGAGTTATTATATAAAGCCGCTACAATACATAGAGAAAATCATAACCCAAATCAAGTACAGGTTTCTACTTTACTTTCTATAAAAACTGGTGGTTGTCCAGAAGATTGTGGGTATTGCCCACAAGCAGCAAGATATCACACAGATATTGAAGGAAACGATTTAATGAGTGTGCAGCAAGTAAAGGCGCAAGCATTACGTGCAAAGTCTAGCGGTAGCTCACGTGTATGTATGGGAGCTGCCTGGCGAAATGTGAAGGACGGGCCAGAATTTGACAACGTATTAGAAATGGTGCGTACCATTAACAAGCTTGATATGGAGGTTTGTTGTACCCTTGGTATGATTACAGAAAACCAAGCACAACGTCTTGCAGAAGCAGGTTTATATGCTTACAATCACAACTTAGATACTAGTGAAGATTATTATAAAGATGTAATCTCTACTCGTGCTTTTCAAGATAGATTAGATACTATAGATAATGTGCGTAAAACAAATGTAACGGTTTGTAGTGGTGGTATTATAGGTATGGGAGAACAACTAGAAGATCGTGCAGGAATGCTTGTAGCGCTTGCTAGTTTGAGCCCACAACCAGAAAGCACACCTATTAATGCATTAGTTCCTGTAGCGGGAACACCTATGGAGGAGTTTGAAAAAGTTTCTATTTGGGAAATGGTTAGAATGGTAGCAACAACTAGAATTATCTTGCCTAATACACAAGTAAGACTTTCTGCAGGTAGAACAGATATGTCTCGCGAGGGTCAAGCAATGTGTTTCTTTGCAGGAGCAAACTCTATTTTTGCAGGAGATAAGTTATTAACTACGCCTAATCCAGATGTAAATGAAGACATGAAAATGTTTGATTTACTAGGTTTAGTACCTATGAAACCTTTTGCTAAAAAGGATCAGCCAGAAAGTGTAGAAGCGCAATACTCAAAATATAAGGAGAAGGGCGAAAAACCAAAATGGTCAAGACCTGGTCACACCATTGAACGTAACCTTGAAGCGAAAGCAAAAGCGAAGTAAAACTCGTCACATATATTAAATAAAGCCGAAGATGAACTCTTCGGCTTTTTGTTGTTTGAGCAGGAGCAATTAACGAACTGTTATCATTAATTCACAACCTTTTAGTTATTTTTACCGTAGGTATACTATATAAATATATCATACTAGCAGTTATGCAATTAACGGAAATTCCTAGAGTAAAGAACATTTCAAAAGAAGATTTTAAGACGCGTTTTCTGAAACCTCAGAAACCTGTGATCATAGAAAATTTTATTGAAGATTGGCCTGCATTTAAAAAATGGAATCTTGATTATTTTGCCGAAATAGCAGGTGATAAAACGGTACCGCTATATGATGACAGACCTGTGTCTCATAAAGATGGTTTTAATGAGCCTCATGCAACTATGACTTTGCGAGGATATGTGGCGCTGTTAAAGAGAGAGCCCACAAAATTCAGAATTTTTCTCTGGAATATATTAAAAGAAGTCCCAGCATTACAGAAAGATTATAGCTATCCAGATTTTGGTGTACACCTATTAAAGCGGCTGCCTATGTTGTTTTTTGGTGGGGAGGATAGCCATACGTTTATGCATTATGATATAGACTTGGCAAATATTTTTCATTTTCATTTCCACGGAAAAAAAGAAGTGATTCTATTTGATCAATCTCAGAGTAATATTTTATATAAAATACCACACTCGTTAATAATTAGAGAGGATATTAATCTTCAAAATCCAGATTATGATAAATGGCCAGCGCTTAAAAAAGCAAAAGGATTTAAGGGAACTTTAGAACATGGGCAAGTGTTGTACATGCCAGAGGGTTATTGGCATTATATGCACTATGTAACGCCAGGAGTATCAATGAGTCTTCGTTCTATATCAAGGAACCCTAAAAACCTTGCAAAAGCGCTCTATAACGTTTTTGTTATGCGTCATTATGATAATTATATGCGTAGACGCAAAGGGCAAGATTGGATAGACTGGAAAAACGAACAAGCAATTGTTAGAACCAATAAAAGCTTGTAGTTTTCCACGTTAATAATTGACGAAAATCAATATCTTTGCAGTAACAAAAACACTTAAATAATGAAAACACTTTTTACATTTATTTTAGCATTAGCATCCACTGCAATTTTTGCTCAAGCCTACACAGGTAAAGGAGATACAAAATTTCAAGTTGGAGCAAATATTCAGGCAGAAGGACAGGGTATTCATGCAACATATGATGTTGGCTTAGGAGAGAATATCTCTGTTGGTTTATCGTCTATTTATCTTTTGGGAGTTACAGACTTTAAAAAAGAACTTCTTGGAGAAAACGCAGAATTCTTAGATCGTTTTGATCTACGTGCTCGTTTTAACGCAAACTTAAGTAACGTACTTAATATAGATGAAAACTTTGATTTATATCCAGGTCTTAACTTAGGGCTTAAAAACTTTGGTGGTCACTTAGGAGCTCGTTATTTCTTTACAGAAGGTTTTGGTGTTTACACAGAGTTGCAGATTCCTTTTGCTTCATATAAAAACAGTGATGATTATTCAGATTTTGAAGCGCCAAGAAAAGAACTAAACAACCAGTTTAATGTAAGTTTAGGGGCGGTATTTAATCTTTAATATTTAACCCGCTCATTTAAAAATTCATAAATCATAGCAGACTCCCAGCCACGATACAGCAGGTAGTCTGCTATTTTTTTGCGCTTTTTTGAGATATTTGTTTCTTTTTCTACTTGTAATAGTCGCTTTTCTGCGAGTGCATCAAATGTGGTGTAGTATTCTTTATCTTCAATCTCTTTTAAAGCCAACTTAATATTATATACCGAAATTTTCCGTATTTTAAGTTCGCGCGTAATTCTGGATTTCCCCCATTTTTTTATTCTAAACTTCCCACGCGCAAAAGCCTGCGCAAAGCGTGTTTCGTTTAAAAAGTTGTGCTGGATGAGGTGCCCAAAAATTTCATCGATCGCTTGCGGGATCATCCGCATCTCTCGTAGCTTCTTTTCTATATCATAATGACAACGCTCTTGATACACGCAATAGCGTTCTATCTTTCGTTTTGCTTCCTCAACTGTATAGGTTTTAATAGGGTTCATTAAATATAATAATAGCACAATTCAAGTATACTGAGCGTAGCCGAAGTGGCTTCTTTTACGGTGTATGTTTTAAGCTGGTTCATTTTATGTAAAAATAATACATTTTAAGGTCAGCATAAGTAGTTTAAGAGGCTTCTTTATCATAGGTATTTTGTTGTTTTCATTTTGACAAAAACTTGATAAATAGTAATTCAATATAATTTTAAATTAATTATTTGTCGTGATAATGCAATAATTTTAAATTATATTTAAGCATAATTAGTTCTATGGAAAGCGAAAACCTTGTTATGCCTGAAAAATTTGTTAGAGATTATTTGAAATCTTATAGCAAAAGGGACCTCAGTGTGATTTCACTTTACGATAAAGATTTTATGGGATTAGATGGTATCTCTGTTAAAATTTATGACAGAGAAAGCTGGATAGATGCTCTTAAACACGATTATAAAGAAATACCTGTACCATTTAAAATAACTATTTTTGATTGCAATGTTCAAGAAATTAAACATGGGTATACTCTTGTTACGGTTATTTCTTATTGGCATATACCTATTTTTGAAAATGCTCCAGAGTTTGATAAGTTACGCACCGTGTTTCTCTTAGCTCTTGATAATGATACATTTAAAATTGTTCATTTGAGTAATTCTTTATCGCTACTACCTTTAAATAATCATGACGTTTACCCTACAGAGTTAGTCAAATTTTTAAAGCACTTTAAAGAAGGTACCTTCGGAAATCTTAAAAATCAAGAAGAAGAATAAGTTATTCTCATTCTTTTTTTTCAATAAAAAAACCCCTCACTAAATAAATAGTGAGGGGTTTTAAATTTTATTCAAAAGTTTTCGCTTAAGAATGAGTTTAGTTTATCTCGTTACCATCTTTATCTTGAAAGTGGTATTCTAGATACGTGTAAGCATCTCTCGGTTGAACTTTAACCCATTTTTTATGCTCCATAAACCATTTATGTCGCATTGATGGAAAACCTTTTGTTAAAAAGGCTGCTATAAAAGGGTGTGCATTAAGCGTTACCTTTTTATAGTCTTTGTTTAATAAGATTCGTTTTACATCCTCTTCAATTCTATCAACTATTATGATAGGAGCTTCAATCTCGCCACTTTCTGTGCCGGGAGCTTCTTCACGAGTTTTAATGTTCATCTCAGGACGTACACGTTGTCTTGTTATTTGGATTAAACCAAATTTACTAGGAGGCAAAATCTTATGTTTTGCTCTATCGTCTTTCATCTCATCACGCATATGATCATAGAGTGCCTTGCGATTTTTTGCTTGGCCCATATCTATAAAATCTACTACAATAATACCACCCATATCACGCAAGCGTAATTGTCTGGCAACTTCTGTAGCTGCAATAATGTTAACTTCTAGCGCTGTATCTTCTTGGTTTTTAGACTTATTGCTACGGTTACCACTGTTTACGTCTATGACGTGCATGGCTTCTGTATGTTCTATCACTAAGTAAGTACCTTTAGTACTTGATACGCTACGACCAAAAGAAGTTTTAATCTGTCTATCTACGCCATATTTTTCAAAAATAGGCACGTTAGAGTCATGATATTTAACAATATTCTCTTTGTCTGGTGCAATGCTCTGCACGTAATCTTTTATTTGTAAATAGAGTGTTTCGTCATCTATACATATATTAGTAAACGAGTCATTAAACACGTCTCTTAATATGGATGCTCCTCTATCTAACTCACTTAACACCTTACTTGGGTGGTGAGCATTATGTAGCTTTTTACACATCGCGTTCCAGCGATCCATAAGATTCTGTAAATCTTTATCCAGTTCTGCTACTTTTTTGCCATCTGCTACTGTACGTATAATAACACCAAATCCTTTAGGACGTATGCTCGTTATTAATCGCTTTAATCTTTCTTTTTCTTCTTTGCTTTCTATTTTTTGAGAAATAGAAATTCTATCTGAAAAAGGAACTAAAACTATATAACGACCCGCGATAGAAAGCTCAGAGCTTATACGCGGTCCTTTTGTAGATATGGGTTCTTTTACAATTTGTACCAGAATAGATTGATTAGACTTGATGGCATCATTAACACCACCGTGCTTATCAATCTCTTTTTCTAATGGGAAATCTTTTAAAGAATAATCTTTAAGTTTACCTGTGCTTACACGTTTTACAAACTTCAATAAAGAGGCGATCTTGGGACCTAAATCATGGTAATGCAAAAATGCATCTTTCTCATACCCTACATTAACAAATGCAGCGTTGAGACCCGGAACAGTTTTTCTGATTTTAGCGAGATAAATATCTCCCACAGAAAATTTGTTATTTTCTTCCTCCTTGTGAAGTTCGATGAGTCTTCCATCTTTAAAAAGAGCAAAATCAACTTCTTGTGAACTGGATCTAATTATTAATTCTGAGTTCACGTTAATTAATTTTTATTCCGTTGCCCAAAAATTGGGCTTCTGGAATGGATTAAACAATAATTTTCACAGGATTTTTACAAGCTAGCACCATAAAGGAGCTAGTTTGTATCAATATCCGTAGAAATGTCACACCATACAGGTTAGAATGATATGCATTTCGTTTTCAAAGAACGATTTTTTAAATAATAATAGCCATTGTTCAATTAGCTATTAAACAAAAAAAGTAGTTTAAAACTACTTTTTCTTGTGTCTGTTAGCGCGTCTTCTTTTTTTACGCTTGTGCGTCGCTACCTTATGTCTTTTTCTTTTTTTACCGCTTGGCATATAAATGAGTATTGTGTCCTAAATGAATAGAACGGGTTATTACTTTACTTCTACGTTTGTCTTAACACCTTCTACAAAAACTTTTGCAGGCTTAAAAGCCGGGATGTTGTGTGCAGGAATCTTGATAGTTGTATTCTTTGAAATATTTCTACCAGTTTTCTCAGCACGTGTCTTTATTATGAAACTTCCAAAACCTCTTAGGTAAACGTTGTCGCCACCTTCTAGTGAAGTTTTTACCTCTGCCATAAATGTTTCTACAGTAGCTTGTACATCACCTTTTTCCATTCCAAGTCTTTCTGAAATTTTAGCTACGATATCTGCTTTCGTCATGTTTTTTTTTCTTAATAGTTTTTATAAAAATCTTTTTACTTTTTCAAGAGTGCAAATATAACAATTTTAGTAGGAAATACTAATAGCCTAAAACATTATAATTTAATTAGATAAAAGGTAATTTAGCGGGATGCCAAAAATAAGCCCTCAATTTTCTAAAACACTCATTAAATGGTACTTGCATAACAAACGCGATTTGCCTTGGCGTGGTATATCTAATCCCTATTTTATTTGGCTTTCAGAAATTATTCTACAACAAACACGTGTAATACAGGGAACTCCTTATTATTTTGCATTTATTGAGGCATTTCCTACTATTAAAGACTTAGCAAACGCAGAAGAAGAAACTGTTTTAAAATTATGGCAAGGCCTAGGTTATTACTCTCGTGCCCGCAACCTTCATACAGCTGCAAAATATGTGATAAATGACCTTGATGGTGTTTTTCCTAGTACTTATTCTGAAATATTAAAGCTTAAAGGTGTAGGCGATTATACGGCAAGTGCCATTGCGTCCATCTGTTTTAATGAGCCTACAGCTGTAGTAGATGGTAATGTGTACCGGGTTTTATCTCGTTATTTTGGTATTGATACACCTATTAGTACAACCGCAGGGATTAAAGAGTTTAAAATACTTGCTCAACAATTATTAGATCCTTCACAACCTAGTGATCATAATCAAGCAATGATGGAGTTTGGTGCAAGACATTGCTTGCCTCAAAACCCAGATTGTAACACTTGTGTGTTTAAAGATGGTTGTGTTGCCTTCAGAAATAATATGGTAACTACACTACCAGTTAAGTTGAAAAAAACCAAGGTTAGAAGCCGCTACTTTAATTTCTTAGTTCCGTTATCTGAAGATAAGCTAACGCTTTTAGAACAAAGAGAGGGAAAGGGGATATGGCAAAATCTATTTCAGTTTCCATTAATAGAGACTTCACAATTAGTAAATGAAGAGCAATTACTTGAAGAAGAAAATTTCCGAAGTCAAATTAAAGATTGGGATATTGGGGCTGTCTCCTTATATAATGAAGCTGCAGTGATCCATAAATTATCACACCAGCATTTGCATACGCGGTTTTGGATTGTAAATTTAAATACTGAGATGGACCAAATGATGACTATTAAGGAGGTAAAACAAAAAGCAGTGCCGGTGTTAATTGGTAATTTTATTGATGAGTTTCTGCCGTTTAATAATGACTAATGTGTTGTATCTTTGTTGTCTAATAATTATACAATTATGAGTGGTACTTTAAATAAGGTAATGCTAATAGGGCATACGGGTGATGATGTAAAAATGCACTTTTTTGAAGGTGGTGGTAGTATAGGGAGATTTCCTATTGCTACTAATGAGACGTATACAAATAGAACTACGGGCGAGCGTGTGAGTAACACAGAGTGGCATAACGTAGTTGTGCGCAACAAGGCTGCAGAAATTTGCGAAAAGTACCTTAAAAAAGGTGATAAAGTATATATAGAAGGGCGTCTTAAAACTCGTAAATGGCAAGATGAAAAGGGTAATGATCGCTATAATACAGAGATTCACTGTACAGATTTTACTTTTTTATCTCCAAAAGGAGAAAATGAAGGTATGAATAGTGGGCAGTCACAATCACAACAAGCCCAGCAACCACAGCAGTCTACTCAACAATCTTCTCAAGCAAGCACTGGTGAGAATGATGATTTGCCATTCTAAATAATAAATAATACTTTTAATGTATACTTAGCACTTAGGTGCTTAAACGCAACATAACAAGTGGATATAGAGCCTCCTAGTTTTATTTTAATATCATTAATTTCTTATTCTCAAATACCGAGCCTGCTCGTGCTTGTGATTCTTTTGGTTTGTTCTGCGATGATTTCTGGTGCAGAGGTGGCCTTCTTTTCTTTAAGTGGCTCTGACCTTAATGCTACAGATGATGCCGCTTCGCGAAAACTTTCTATCGTAAAAAAACTACTAGATAAACCTAAAAAGTTATTGGCGACAATACTTGTAGCAAACAACTTTATCAATATTGCGATTGTCTTACTTTTTGAGTCATTAAGTAATATCTGGTTTGAGGGCTGGGTGTACGAGATTAACCTCTACTTTTTTAATGTTAGTGCTGTGTTTTTAATTAAAGTGGTTGCAGTTACTTTTCTTATTTTACTTTTTGGTGAGATTTTACCTAAAGTATATGCAAGTAGAAACAAAGTTTCTTTTGCTTCTTTTATGGCATATCCTCTTAATGTGTTAGATTTTTTATTTACGCCCGTAAGTATGCCTATGCGAGCTATGACAATTTATCTTCAAAATCGTTTTGGGAAACAAAGTTCTAATATAAGTGTAGATCAATTGTATCAAGCATTAGAACTTACAGATGATGAAGACACAACACATGAAGAGCAAAAAATATTGCAGGGTATTGTGACCTTTGGTAATACAGATACCAAGCAGGTGATGAAACCAAGAATGGAGATTTTTGCATTAAACGAAGAGACTCCTTTTGCTGAAATAATGCCTAAAATAATTGAGCGTGGTTTTTCTAGAATACCTGTTTATACAGATAGTATAGATACTATTACTGGTGTTTTATATGTAAAAGATTTAATGCCTCACATAGAGCGTAAAGAGCTAGACTGGAAAATGCTAAAGCGCGATACTTACTTTGTGCCTGAAAATAAAAAGCTAGATGATCTTCTCAACGAGTTTAAAGAGATGAAAATGCATCTAGCCATTGTGGTTGATGAGTATGGTGGTACAAGTGGTCTTATATCTCTAGAAGATATTATAGAAGAGATAGTAGGGGAGATTAGTGATGAGTTTGATGATGAAGATTTAATATTCTCTAAGCTGGATGATAATACATTTGTTTTTGAAGGAAAGACATCACTTAAAGATTTTTATAGAGTTTTAGAACTTGATGATCCTGCCATTTTTGAAGATCAAAAAGGAGAAGCAGAAACAATTGCTGGTTTTCTTTTAGAGATCTCAAAAGGTTTCCCAAAAAAGAATGAGGTAATAAATTTTAATAATTATGCGTTTGTGGTAGAGGCGTTTGATAATAAACGTATCAAACAAGTAAAATTGACCCGAGTTCCTGAATAATTTTAAAAATGAGATTTGTTTTTTTCTTTTTATTAATTGCATCTTTTACTTCTTGTGAAGACGACGTGGTGGTAAAACCTCACGCCGCATTGAGATTGCGATTTCCTACTCCAGTTTATAGTACCGTTAATATGGATTGCCCATTTGTCTTTAAGCAAAACGAATTTGCCCAAGTTTCTGTCAATAAGAATTGTGGTCTAAAAGTAGATTACCCTAATATGAAGGCTACTGTTTTTATAACTTATCGAGAGACTAATACATCAATATTAGAAGCCCAACTTAGAGAGGCAGAACGGCTTGCTTTAAACCACGGGCCAAGGGCATTAAGTATCCCTCAAAGTCAATATGTAAATCCAGATAAGAAAACCTACGGTACTTTTTATGAGATTAATGGTAATGCAGCCTCACACGGCCAGTTTCATCTTACAGACAGTACAAAACATTTTGTGACCGCCGCGCTATATTTTGACACAAAACCTAATTTTGACTCCCTACTCCCAGCTATCGAGTATGTACGTAATGATATGCGTATGATGATGGAAACTATGGAGTGGCGTGGGGAATAATTTTCGATTTTTTGGGTTTTTAAAATGGTTGGACTTTTGTGGATACTTTAAGTTTAAAAATCTTTAAATTCTTTTTAAAACTCAAGACTAATTATTCCATCTTTGCAATCTAATTAACCTCCGGTGCAAAAAAAATGGCTTTACTTAATCATCCTTTCCATAGTATGGGGGAGTTCGTTTATACTTATTAAAAAATCTTTAATAGGGCTTACTGCAATGCAGTTAGGTGCTTTAAGAACGCTTTTTGCTGCAACTTTTTTACTAGCTTTTGGCTTTAAGCATTTAAAAGGCATCCCAAAAGACAAATGGAAATGGCTTAGTATTTCTGCTTTTTTAGGAACTTTTATTCCTGCTTTTCTTTTTGCTTTTGCAGAGACAGAAATTGATAGTGCGGTAGTGTCTGTTTTAAACTCTACAGTGCCTATTATAACCTTACTGCTCGGGGTGTTTGTGTTTAGCATTGGGTTTACTCGCAACCAGCTTGTGGGTGTCATTGTTGGATTGCTGGGTAGTATATTGTTAATATGGAGTGGAGCAACACTTAACCCTGGTCAAAATTATTGGTATAGTTTACTAGTGATAGGAGCGTCTCTCTGTTATGGAGTAAATGTAAATATTATTAAAAGGCATTTACAGAATATATCTGCTTTTGGGATTGCTGTAGGTAATTTTATTGTTTTGATTATTCCTGCTTTTGTGGTGCTATTGTTGTCAGGCTTTTTTGAGCAGGACATTCTTGCTAATGAAGAGGTGATGACTTCGTTGGGTTATCTTTTAATATTAGCTGTGGTTGGCACTGGTGTAGCAAAGGTGTTGTTTAATAAGCTGGTGCAAATAAGTACTCCTGTTTTTGCGACTTCTGTGACGTATTTAATACCTATTGTGGCTTTGTTTTGGGGTTTGTTAGATGGAGAGCAATTTGGGATTTCTCAAATAGGAGCTGCGAGCCTTATTATATTTGGGGTGTATCTAGCAAATAGAAAACAAAAAAAGACCGCCAAATAATTGACGGTCTTGATTCATTAAATTTTCCGAAGAAATAATAAGTGTATTACTCGAAGTCTGCGTCTGTAACACCTTCGTTAACCATTACCTTAGATACTACAAATTTTAACTCTTGAGGTCCCATTGCCATAGCGATAGTGTGAGGCACCTTTACTCCGTTCACTGTTTTGTAGTCACCAAAAGTTGTACCAACAGTCATAGATTGTTCACCTTGTGACATTGTTACGGTAGACTTTAATTTAAGTCCAGTTTCCATATCATAGAAGTTTTTAACATCTCCTGTAGCAAGAACGTAAGCGTTTTTACCGTCTACAGGTTCAATTCCTTCTAGGGTCATATCGCTGCCATTTAACTCTGGAAAAGGCATTGCACCTTGCATAGCCATTTTGTTTTGTTCTGGCGTATTAGGTATTTTTTGCCCTCTTGCTAACGTGTATCCTTCTTTACCATTAAAAATGGTTTTTTGTAATGCGTTACCACCCATAGATAGTACCATAGAAGATTGCGCTTTTGCAGTGTTTTTGTTTTCTACCTGGAATTTCATCCCCTGCATTTCTGCTTCACCTACAAAAGCTAAACTTTTTACACCTTCTGCTGCTGCACGACCACCAATAGCTTTAATGTAGCTATCCATTACAGATTTTGCATTTACACCATCAGGTATTGCTACTGTAGAAGGTTTTTTAGTTGGGTTTGCATCTTTGTCAAAATACTTTACAGGTATTTTTTTGCCTTCCCACATTATGTTTTCAATACCTTCTATCACGTCTGTTCCTTTACCTACAAGAACAATACGAGATTGGTCTATTTTAAAATATTTGTTAGCCACACGCTGTATATCATCTTGTGTTACTGCATTAATATTTGCGATAAAGTTTTTGTAGAAGTCTACAGGAAGATTATTCGTTTTAATATTAATTGTTCTTCTAGCAGATACTGCTTTGTCTTCAGACTCAAGTATAAAGCTACCTAAGAATTTTGCTTTAGCGTTTTTTAACGTTTCTGCATCAACAGTTGTAGTGCGTATTCTTTTCATCTCTTTTAAAGACTCTACTACTGCGCTATCTGTAACGGCATTACGTACTTTAGTTGTTGCCATAAAAGTTGCGTCATAATCACGTGATCTACCTATAGAAGATCTTGCGCCATATGTGTAACCGTTTGCTTCACGTAAGTTCATATTAAGGTAAGAGCCAAAACCACCACCAAAAATGTAGTTTGCTACAACAGCTGCGTGATAATCTTTGTCGCTCATCTTAAGCGGTACCATATTCATAATCGCTAACTCAGTTTGTACAGCATTAGGTACATCTACAAAATTAATCTCTGTTGTCGCTACATCACTAGTTGCAGGGTAAGAGGGAGTTTCAACTTTTCCAGCTTCCCAAGATTTAAGGTATTTCTTTAAAAGCTTCTTAGCCTCTTTTGTTGTGATGTCTCCTGTAAAAACCATATAGCCATTAGATGGCTTAAATCTGTTTTTGTAAAAAGCTTCTACGTCTGCTAGAGTTACATTGTTTATTGTTTCTTCTGTAACAATCTCACCAGCGGCGTGGTTTTTACCGTACGCTAATGCATTACGAACATTGCTAGCAATAGCTGCTGCGCTATTTTCGCCATTTTTAATATTCTCTATTAATTGCTCTTTTTCAAAATCTAGCTCAGCTTGTGTAAATTTTGGCATAAGAGCTGCTTCAGCAAAAAGCGCAAATACTTCATCTTTATATTTTGAAAGACAAAAACCAAAACCTCCATTAGGGCTTACATTTACTCTTGCTCCTAGAAAATCTACTTTCTCGCTAAAATCTTCTTTAGATGATTTTTGAGTTTCTTTACCTAAAAGAGCACCGGTTAGAGATTGTACTCCAGCTTTATCACCTTCAAAAACAGATGGGTTGTTTAAGTTAAGGCTAAAAGTTACAGAGGGTAACTTATCGTCATTAACAACTAAAACAGTAAGCCCATTCTTTAGGGTAAACTCATCTGTTTCACCAAGATTTACTTCTGGTGTAGGGCCAGATGCTGGCATTACTGTTCTGTCTATTTGTGCTGTTGCGGTGAGTCCAGTAAGAACCAACGCAAATGTGTATAAAATATATTTTTTCATGATGTTTTTTATTTTTTAGATGCTGCTGGAGCTTCACCTGCAAGGTACTTAAGCTCTAGACGTTGGTTAGGGTTTAGGTATTTTTTAGCAACGCGCATAATGTCTTCACGAGTAATACTGTTGTACATATCTAACTCTTTGTTTATTCCATTAGTGTCACCACCTTTTAGCATATAAAATGTAGCAAGAGAACCTGCAATACCTTCTACGCTAGAGTTTGCGTTTACAAACCTAGTTTCAAATTGATTTTTAAGTTTCTGATATTCTTTTTCTGAAATAAGCGTTGTTTGTAGCTTGCTAATCTCATCATCCATCATTGCTCTAAGGCTATCCCAATCAGGCTCGCCTTTAATAAGAGCACCCATTGTATAAGTTCCGTAATCTTGGTTTGCTTGGTTAAAAGCTAAAACCTGTACTGCAACTTTTTCATCTTCTACCATACGTTTGTACATTCTAGAGCTATTTCCTCCAGTTAAAATAGTAGAAATGTAATCTAATACATAAGCATCTTTGTCTACACTTTTAGGTGTAATGTAAGAAAAGATAAATGCCGGAATCTGAATGTTACTGTCATACTCAGTAGCATATCTTGTTTCTGTGATAGGGGCTTCAACTATATCTGTGCGTACGTTTTCTTTTGCTAGATTAGGTATTGTGCTAAAGTAATCTGAGATCATCTTTTTAGCATCTTCCTTTTGGAAATCTCCTGTCACCACTAATACCGCATTGTTTGGGTTGTAGTACGTGTCATTAAATTCTTGAAATTCTTTAAGCTCTGCAGCATCAAGGTCATCCATAGATCCAATTACAGATCTCCCGTATGGGTGTGTCTTAAAAAGGTGTTTGTCAATACCCGTTCTGTAAATGATAGCGCCATAGGGAGCGTTATCAATACGCTGACGCTTTTCTTCTTTTACAACCTCGTTTTGTGTGTCAACTCCTATTTGTTCAATTACAGGGTTGTACATACGTTCGCTTTCCATCCATAAACCCATTGCTAGATTGTTAGACGGAAACGTTTCATAATAATACGTACGATCTTGAGAAGTGTTTGCATTATTACGACCACCTGCAGCACTCACAATATTAAACCATTCGCCACGCTCAATGTTAGGTGTTCCTTCAAATAATAAATGTTCAAAAAAGTGAGCAAAACCAGAACGGCCTGTAATTTCGTCTTTTGCGCCTATTTGATACATAACACCTACTGTCACTACAGGGGCAGCATTTTCTTGATGAAGGATAACGTGGAGACCGTTATCTAAGGTGTATTCTTCAAATTCCACCTTTTGTGCACTAACACTGGCAATAAGGCCTAGTGATAATGCTGCACTTAAAAGTACTTTTTTCATAAATTGGGTTTTAGTTTTAACTTGTTACAGTTAGTTGGTTTTACTTTAAAAACGTTACACGTTTCAATTACAAATATAGTGAGCAGATCTTTTTTCTCCTTAGATAGTGAGATTTTTAGGACTTCTTTAAGAAAAGGAAATTAAAAGATAAGGCCAAAATTTGATGTAGTTAACAAGGTCTTTTTATTACTGCAGTGTATAAGAATCAGCTACATATATAGATTTAATGTCACGGGATTAGTGCATATGCTAAACTTTATTGCCTCATTGTTTTACAGTAGTTTTTTTAGCTTGACTTTTCGTGTCTATTATAGAGCTCACTTCGGAAATATTAATATTTCCGAAGTGAGCTCTATTATGTTTAATGGTTTTTGATTTATGTAACTTGTATTGATAATTGCATCTAGATAGGATGCTTTTTAATTATCTGTTGAAGTAATTTGGTCTCTTTGTTTAAAAACTCTTAAAATTACGAGCAAACACTTTGTAAATATGAGTAATAGAATTATATTTGCAGCCCTCTAAGGAGAATTGTGTCTTGTTGTTTTTATGGCAAGCCTTATGAAACCTAGAGAAAACTAATAATTAATTAATATTTAAACGTTACAGCTATGTACGCAATTGTAGAGATAGCAGGGCATCAATTTAAAATTGAGAAAGACCAAAAGGTTTTTGTAAATCGTTTATCAACTGAAGAAGGTGAAACTGTAGAGTTTGACAATGTTCTTTTAGTAGGTGATGGTGATGCAATTACTGTTGGCGCCCCGGCTATAGACGGAGCTCTTGTAGGAGCGAAAGTCCTAAGACACCTTAAAGGTGACAAAATTATTGTTTTCAAGAAGAAAAGAAGAAAAGGTTACCGTGTAAAAAACGGTCATAGACAAGCCCTTACTGAAATCGTAATTGAAAGCATCGCCACTTCTGGTGCTAAGAAAAAAGCAGCACCAAAGAAAGAAGAGGCTAAAAAAGCAGCTCCTGTAAAAGAAGCAGCACCAAAGAAATCTACTAAAGGGGATGACCTTAAAAAAGTAGAAGGAATTGGACCAAAAATCGCTTCAACGCTTAACGAAGCAGGAATCAACACTTTTGCTGAATTAGCAAAAACTGATGCTGCTAAGATTAGTGAAATCATCGCAGGTGTTCGTGGAAATCACGTAACTGATACATGGCCAGCACAAGCTCAAATGGCTGCAGATGGTAAATGGGACGAATTAAAAGTATGGCAAGACGAATTAGACGGAGGTAAACCAGCTTAAGCTAGTTAACACCAGAAAAATTCTAAGTTTAATATAATCCGCCACGGCGGACCTAAATTTATAAATTATGGCTCACAAAAAAGGAGTTGGTAGTTCTAAAAACGGTAGAGAATCAGAATCAAAACGTCTAGGCGTTAAGATATTTGGTGGACAAGCTGCCCTTGCAGGAAACATCATAGTAAGACAAAGAGGTAATACACATCACCCAGGTGAGAATGTATACGGTGGTAAAGATCATACACTACACGCAAGAGTAGATGGTTATGTGAAGTTCACTAAAAAAAGAGATAATAAATCTTATGTAAGCATTGTTCCAGTAGGAGAGGCTTAAGATTTTATCTTACCTATATTATAGCAAACCCCAATCAGCATTAGCTGGTTGGGGTTCTGTGTTTAAAAATCATTTTTAGGCTCTCTTTTTGAAGTCTATATATTAACAATCCAAAAATGAAATATTCTCTTTTTATCTTCGCTTTCTTGCTTTTTACATCTTGTATTCCTGTTGCTGTTAAGCCTAAGATTGAAGATTATAAAATTACAAATGGCGCAAAATTTAAGAAAGGCTTGCCAAACCAAACTACGTTTATTTTTGAGGACCCTAAAAATGCAGATGAATTTTATACGTATATTAATGTAAAATTTAATAGACAACATTTAGATGCAGAATTTAATAATCCTATAGAGGTAAATGGTACTACTTATTACTTGACATTTTTTGAGGCAGAGCGAAAAACAAAGACTATAAATTTACTGCCCATAGTTGCAGATGCCATTTTAGAAAATAAAAATATTACTGATGGTGATGCCTTTATTAATACTTATTCTAGTAGAAATGGACAGTGGTACCTAATCATTACTGTTAATGATGAAGATTATAATGATGCGTTAGCAGACACAAACTTATCAAGGGATGAGGTGATTAATTTTTTACGAGCTATGAAACAGGAGTATTTATCTACTGCAAATTACCAAGATATTTTTTTTAAGAATCCGCCAATTAAGAATTAAAATTAACGTTAGAGTTATTGCACCGCGTTTATAATTCTAAATAACTCTTTCGTGATGAAATTTTATATTTTCCTTTTTTGTATTTTATTTAGTCTAGTGCTGAATGCACAGAATGATACCCTTAAAACAATTCATGTTTATGTGGCATTATGTGATAACCAGAATCAAGGTATCGTTCCTGTTAATGAATCTTTAGGGAATGGTCAAAATCCACGAAGCAATTTGTATTGGGGAGCTTTATATGGCGTTAAAACGCATTTTAATAATAGTGCAGATTGGTCTTTTCTTAAAACAATTAAATCTACAAACCCACAAATTTTAGAGCGCGTACTTTTTAAACATAAAACCTCAAATACTTATTTGTTAGCAGATGCTTATGACGGCCTCTTTATAAAGCAAACTACTATAGATTTTTTAAAAGCGAGTGGGGGAGATCACGTACAAATTATTAATTACGACACTAAAGAATTTAAATTTGGTGGTGCATCTGGTCTTGTTGCTTATGTAGGTCACGATGGTCTTATGGAATTTAGTTTAGACCAAGAGTTTTCATCTTGCGAATCTAGTAAAGATGCAATTATATTGGCATGTGCAAGTAAACCATATTTTACTCCTTATCTAAAGAAAACAGGGGCAAACCCTCTAGTGTGGACCTCAAATTTAATGGCTCCAGAAGCGTATACGTTAAAAGCGGCTATAGACGGATGGATTAAAAAGGAATCAGATTTTCAAATTAGAGAACGCGCTGCTCAAGCGTATCACATATATCAAAAATGTGGTATAAGAGGTGCTAGAAATCTACTGGTAACTGGATTCTAATCACTTTATGTATGGTGTTATGAATGATTTATTAAAATAAAAAATCCCTAACACATCTATGAAAGGGATACTTAACAATATATGATTCTCCTCAAAATCGTAATAATGCTTATATCGGCAAAGCTATATATTATATTGTAGTATAAATTTTAGTTAAGGTTAAGTATTGGTTACCGTTTTGTAAATTAATGTATTCTTATATATTGATGCTATTTCCATAGTTCTGCTTTTGCTGCTATTTTATATAAATACAAAACCCGTCTGTTTTAAAACAGACGGGTTTTCAATGTATATTATTTTCGCGTAAGCTAATCCCTAATTAATCGCAGGGCAATTACAGCTGTATGGTGCTCTTCTACCACTTAAGAAATCAAAACCAAGTGTTAACTGGTGAAACCCTCCGCTATTAAAACGAACGTTACCAGAAAGATAAGAGTAGGTGTAAGCTAGCATAAAGTTTTTATATGTACCACCTATTACTGGGGTGATATATTGTAATTTTTGATCACTTACTTCTGCGCCGTCAATAAACTCAGCGCCATCAAAACTTCTTCTGTAAGATATACCTGCAAAAAGTCTACCTTCATCAAGAGATCTATATGCTTTAAAGTTTACATCTATAGACTGCTCATTAGTGCGTTCTTGCCATTGAAATAAGAATCCAGGCTCAAATGCCCATACACTACCAGAACGTGAGCTACCAGGGCCAGCAATTGCATAGGTTGCTCCTAATAGGTATTTACGTTGGTTGTTAGATTCAAATCCAGGATCATTTAATGCTCTATTCTGAAATATTAAATTCTTCACAGTAAAATGACCAGAAAAATTTAAGAAGTTGTATGAAAGTCCTGTATCTACATTAAAATAAGATCCGCTCTGTAGTATGTTACCAATAATTGGATCAAATATGTCTGGGTCAAAGTTTGTCTCGTCTAAACGTGATTGGATAAGACCAGCGCTTAAACCAAAAGAAAGTTGATTTAAATCTACCTCACTTCTAGAGAACATTAAGTGATGCGCATAGGTAATATAACCACCAGTTTGAGAATGGTATCCATTTTTGTCATTCATGATAATTGCCCCTATTCCAGAACTTTCACCAATACGAGCATTAACACTTGCTGTTTGTAAATTAGGTGCGTCTTGATCATCAAACCATTGTTGACGAGCAGTTAAACGCAGTTGGTTATGAGCAGCTGCACCCGCCATAGATGGGTGAAGCAAATAGTAATTATCTGCAAAATAATCTGAATATATTGGCAGACCATCCTGTGCAACGCTGATTTGGGCAAAAAACAATGCCAGGAGTAAGTAGATTGTGTTAAGTTTCATAAGCTTTTTTATCGTTTCAATGTAAAGTGATTTCTAAATTCTTTTCTTACGTCGTCTTCAGTATATTCTATCAAGAACCAGTAATCACTAGACGGCAACGGATTGCCATTATAAGTACCATCCCATCC
>CANLBJ010000010.1 GCA_947488905.1 Ulvibacter algarum | reverse complement strand
GTTACGCGTACAAACAATGTTTGTGGATTGATAGCATTACCCATATCATCTACATTCATATGCTCATTTGCTGGAGAGATCGCATTTGTATTTGCTTGTGCATCTGCATCAGTTAAGAAATACTGCACATTAAGCCCAGGAACTCCACCGGTAATAGTAGGATTATTAAGGGTAAGGTCAAAAGTAAAAATACCATCGTTAGTCTCACCAAGTGTATCGCAAACTTCTATTTCTAATGGACCCATAGCCACAGGGCCATCAACAACTTGTAGCTCAAAACTACCTATTGAGAAACAGAAATTATCTGCATCATCAGTATCAAGTCTGTACCATATAGTTTGAGGATTTACAGTATTTGTAAACATTGAAGGGTTAGAGATTACTGGAGTCCCAGCAATTGCATCTGCTTCTAATAAATGATAAGTAAGTGTAAAATCATCTTCATCTTGAGTACCGTAGATTAAAGTGTTTTGTTGTGTAAGATCAAATATTTCAAAACCATCACCGTCATTTTCGCAAGCAACAAGTGGCTCTAGTGTTAAGGGCACTTCTGGACTATCTATTACAATAAGGTCAAGAGCAACTGTGTTATAGCAACCGTTACCCATATTTGTAGCATCATATTCTACTCTTGCATATACCGTTTGCATAAACTGTATAATGTTACTGTAGTCTAAGGTTGTGTCTATAGCGTTAGTTGCATTTTCTGCATCTAACATCGTCTCGTAATAACTAATTAATATGTTAGGCTCCCCATCAATTATCTCGTCATTTTTTAACGTTAAATCAAAAAAGGCATAACCGTCATTATTGTCATCACAAGCAACAAGTGGTTCTGGTGTCACTGGAGATGGAGCGTTCTCTACACGTAACTCAAGTGTCACTGTGCTTGTTTGTGTACATCCCGTAGTTGCATCTTCTGCACCTATAAAAATAGTTTGCGGATTGATTGCGTTACCCATATCATCTACATTTAAATGTGTAGTAGCTGGTGAGATAGGGTTTGTCCCGTTATCTGCATCCATTTGAGTTTCGTAAAAAGTGATTATTATATTGTTGTCTCCTCCTGTTATTTCTGAAATAGTCGTTGTTAAGTCAAACTCTTCTATTTCATCACCAGGGTTATTAACATCACATAAAACATATGGCATTGGAGCAATAAGAGCTGGTCTAGGATTAACAATTAATTCTAGTGTAGTTGAGCTTGAGCATCCATTAGAAGTGTCTGTTACTACAATGTATATTGTTTGCGGGTTACCTAAAGTAGGCTGATTAGGGTACACCGGCTTTAAAGCATTTTCTATTGGGTTCGTCCCGGTATCTGCATTGGCTTGTGTCTCATAGTAATCTACTATATAGGGGCCGCCCGTTAATCCAGCTAAGATTTCAAATTCTGCAGAAATAAGATTAAACAGCTCTATGCCATCACCGTCATCATCACAAAGTGTTAAAGGTTCTGGGTCTGATATCTCTGGTCGATCTCCAACGATTAGTTGAAGTTCAACAGTATCAAAACAACCAGAATCTATATCTGTTAATCTCGCGATAATGGTTTGGTTAAAAGCAACAATATTTAAATATGGGCTTAAAAGTGCATTGGTATTTAAGTTTGCCTCCCCTTGTGTTTCGTGATAACTTACAACTAGGTTTCCTGAAGGATCTCCACATCTTACTTGGTCATCTCTTTCTGTTAATGTAAACTCGCCTATACCGTCATTATCTATATCGCAAAAAACAAGAGGTTCTGGTTGGCAAATAGTAGGTATAGGAGCTACTTCTAATACAAGTGTGGTAATGCTGTAACAGCCTGTAGTGTCATCTTCAATACGAACCCAAATGGTTTCTCCTGTACTTGTGTATGGCAATGTTAATGGATTTGACGCATTTTCTGCATCTATCATATTTCCGAAGTATGTAACACTCAATCCTGTCACACCTGCAGTGATACCATCATTTAACTCGTTAGGGTCAAAAATTGCAGAACCGTTATCGTCTACGTCACAACCTACCAATGGAAAAGGAGCTGTAAATGGAGGTGTAACCCCTAAAACAAGGTCAAAACTACCTTCTGTAGTACAACCTAAAGCGTTAGTAGCTTGTACATAAATAGTAGTAAAACCGTTTGTGTAGTTTTCTGGATCTAAAATAGGGTTAGTGCCAGCTTCTGCATCTGCTAAAGTTTCAAAATATTCTAGGCCAACATTTACTAAAGTGTTTAATATTTCATCTTCTTTTATAGTAAGGTCAAAGGTTTCAGTTCCATTCTCGTCATTGTCACACTGAAATAAATCTGTAATTGGTTCTGTGATTTCTGGTGCAAAATCTACTTGTATTTCTAAAGGAACTACGTCATAACAATTTCTAAAAATGTCTTCAAGACGACCATAAACAATCTGAAAGTTTGGTGTTGTGTTTTGATACATTGTAGGGTCTGGAATGATATTCATTTCCATCTCTGCATCAAGTTCAGTTTCATAATAATCTACTAATACATCAGTTTGTCCATTTATGATTTGTGCATCTGCTTGCGTGAGGTCAAAAATGGTGATACCATCATTAGGTGCTTCGTCACATTGCCTTATTAAGTCTGGAATTGACGCTACGGGTACTGGTGAAAATTCTATTAATATTTCATCATAAACAACACAATCTGCAGCTAGCATAGCTTCTACTTGGTATTCACCTGGTTCTGTTACAACTAATGTTGAGTTTGTTTCTCCAGCTAAAAGGTCATATAAACCATTTGTAGGGTTTAAGACATACCATTGAAAAGTGGCGCCAGGCGGAGCTTCTTGAATACCTATAGTATATTCTTGGTTTTCGCAGGCTGCGTTACCAGAAACGATAGTTGCATCTGGGCCGAGGTTTACCCCAATATTAAAACTTCCTGCTTCTAGAAATACAGCAACATCATAAATAGCATCTTGTTGATCTGCTACAACTAATTTCATAGTATATGTATTACCAGGAACTACGGTACCAAAAGCTGTAAGTGGTGTTGTTTGTCCATTATAGTCAATGGCAGCTGTGTTAGAATCATTAAAAGGTAAGAAGTTGTATTTGTCAAAAAACTCAGGGTTGACAGCGGCACATTGCCCGACTACCTCTTCTCTAATGTTTGTTACTTGAATAGGTGTCGTTGTGCCTGGTAATACAGCAAGGTTTGTCACTGCGCCAGTAAGTTGATCTGTTAATATAAATGCGAAAGAATCTGAAAAGCTACATTCAAAATTTTGATTGTATTCTTCTGAAGCTAGTAAAAAGTTAAAACTTATATCACTTATAAATGAAACAAAATCAAATTGAATAGATGTTGAGTTATGTAAATCTGTAGGTGGAATTCCTAGAATTGCTGCTAAATCTGGATCTCCAGAACCATTCCAGGCAGTACCGCCTCCAGAACCATTTAAATCTAAGTTAGGTCCAGGGACTTCAGAAGCATAACCTGATGTCAATACGACACCTGCCTCAAAAGGAAAGTCTGTGCCGGTTGCATCAAATGAAGCTAGGCTATTTTGATCTCCAAAGTCAACTCCAGAGCTCGATATAAAGTTTGAAACTTGAGCACAGGGGCTGTCTATAAGAATATCTATTATGAGGTCTTCTGGTGTTAAAGTTTCGTCAACCGTTATTTGAGAAAAAACGGCGACAGAAAATAATAAGAAACTTGGTAGTAATAATCTTTTCATAGCAATTACTTAAGGCGTCAAATATATTGAATACATTGGTTTTGTTTCGCTATTTTTGCCAAAAATTAAACTTATGCAATCTCATAATATTATCATACAACCTACAAATAACGAAAATATTGTAAAATTTGTAGCAAATTCTTTCCTTACACAAGCAAAAAGCTACGAATTTAAAAATATAGAAGAGGCTGTAGAAAGCCCTATTGCACAACAATTATTTTACCTTCCTTTTGTAAAAACGGTTTATATCTCACAAAACTTTATAGCAGTAGAAAAATATAACATAGTTAGCTGGGATATGGTGCAAGAAGAAGTTGCAGTTTCTATAGGTGAATATATTGAAAGCGGTAAACCAGTAGTTAATGAAACGGCAGACAAGAAAAAGATACCTGTGACGGTTTATGGTGAGACAACACCTAATCCTTCTGTATTAAAATTTGTTGCAAATAAGCCACTAGTGACTGGTACATTTGAGTTTAAGAATATTGATGATGCAAAACACGCACCTTTAGCTGCTGCATTGTTTAACTTTCCTTTTGTAAAAGAAGTTTTTATTAGTAGTAACTACGTTTCTGTAATGAAATATGAAGTTGCCGAGTGGGAGGAAATAAGCATGCAGTTACGTGAGTTTATACGCAGCTACATTGAAGATGGTAAACAGATATTTACAGATGAGATGCTTTCTGAAACTTTAAAGGAAGAACAAAAAGCTATTGCATCACCAACAGAAAATACAACAGAAAAAACCTATTCTGATATTGATAACGAAATTATTGATATTCTAGATGAATACGTAAAACCAGCGGTAGCTAGTGATGGAGGTCATATTGCTTTTGATAGTTATGATGCAGACACTAAAACAGTAAAAGTTATTTTACAAGGAGCTTGTAGTGGTTGTCCATCTGCGACAGTAACACTTAAAAATGGTATTCAGACAATGCTTAAAGAGATGATGCAAGGTAGAGTTCAACTAGTAGAGGCTGTAAATGGGTAGTTTGCTAAAAAAAACTATGATGGTTTTCATCTTTAGTTAAAGTGATGGTATTTTACCAAATTTATTTATAAAAAGGTTTAAGATTCTTTGTATATTAACATTTCAGAAATAATTAATATTAAAAACAAAAAATCATGGCAATTTTAAAAGTAATTGAAGTATTATCAAACTCAACAAAAAGTTGGGAAGAAGCGGCTCAAAAAGCAGTAGCGCAAGCCTCAAAAAGTGTGAAAAATATTAAATCTTGCTACATTAACGAGCAAACTTGTGTGGTCGAAGATGGTAAAATTACAGAATATCGTATAAACTGCAAGATTACCTTTGAAGTAAAATAATAACAAAATCTTATAATTTTTAATACGTCTTTGGGCTTCCCAAAGGCGTATTTTTGTTTTTAATAAACATATTAAATGCAAGAAAAAACAACAGTAACAGAGCCAATTGACGTAATTGAAAAATTTCAGAACATTGATTTGTATATCAATAAATATGGTCAAAAGTTAATAGATTATTTACCAGATATTGTATCGGCCCTTCTTATATTTATTATTGGGTGGTGGTTTATCAAAATAACGATAAAACTTGTTAAAAAAATCTTTAAAGCTAGAGAGCTCGATGTCTCATTAGAGAAGTTTTTAATAGACCTAATAAGCGCAGTCTTAAAGATTATATTATTTATTACCGTGGTAGCGCAATTAGGTATCCAAACATCTTCTTTTGTTGCAATTATAGGTGCGGCTGGTTTAGCAATAGGTCTTGCTTTGCAGGGTTCACTGGCAAATTTTGCAGGAGGTGTACTTATCTTATTGTTTAAACCATTTAAAGTAGGGCATTTTATAAAAGCCCAAGGAGTAGAGGGAACTGTAAAAGAGATCTCAATTATCTCGACAAAACTATTAACTTTTGGTAATCAACTTGCCGTGATACCTAATGGAAAATTGTCTAATGATACCATTGTTAATTATACAGAAGAGGGTGTTAGAAGGGATAATTTAATAATAGGGATTAGTTATGATAGTGATATTAAAAAAGCTAAAGAGGTTTTATTAGCACTTTTAATGGAGCAAGATTTAATTGTCAAAGAAGAAGGAAAAATGCCTATGGTTGCCGTTGCAGAGTTAGCAGATAGTTCTGTAAACCTTACGATTCGTTTTTGGGCAAAACTTGAAGATTTCTGGAATATAAAGTTTTATACAGTAGAAGAAGCAAAATCTAGATTAGAGGCAGAGGGTATTTCAATCCCATTCCCTCAAAGAGATGTTCATTTAATTGGGCAAGATAAATAGTGGGTTACCCTATTTTAAAATCTTTCAAGTAATAAGGTTCAAAATAAGCGACATCTTCGGTGTCGTTTTTTTTGTGCTTTGTTTCTGCTAAAGATGCCATATCTTTTGCAGAAGGCAGTGCTGTAGTGATAAAAGAAGCATTTGGGTGACTACAAATTTCTTCAAACTTAGCTACACCATCTCCTATAAAAGTTGTTTTTGCTTCTGAAAGGTGCTGAGCAAAAGAATTTTCATCTAAAATTTGAGCCTCTGTGCCGCGTGTTCTTTTCTTATCTGTGTCAAAAATTGCACTATACACTTCCATACGTCTAGCATCTAGCATTGGGATAATAGTAGTGGGTTCTGTCACTTGTTCTGCTAGCACATCTAGCGTTTCAAGAGAGATCAACGGGACATCTAGTGAATAGCATAGTCCCTTAGCGGTAGAAACACCTATACGCAAACCTGTATAAGACCCAGGTCCTTTACTCACAGCAATCGCATCTAGATCGCTAAGTTTCCTTGCCGCTGCTTTCATCACATCTTCAATAAAGACGTGTAGGTTTTCTGCATGAGAATATCCTTCTGTCGTGATTTCTTTAAACGCAATAACGCTTCCGTTTTCAGAAAGCGCTACAGAGCAATTTTTTGTTGCTGTCTCTAAGCAAAGTATGAGTGCCATTATTCTTTATCTTCTTTTTTGTCTTCTTTTTCTACAGAAACTTTATCCCCAGGTTTTAAAGTTTTTGTTACTAAGGTATATGGTCCAGTTATCACTTTGTCACCGTCTTTTAAACCAGAACGTATCTCAATATTAGTGTCATCTTGGATTCCTGTTTCTACAACTCTTAATTTTGCTACGCCAGCATTTTCTACAAAGACACATTCAAACTTTTTAGTGTCTGCTGTAATCACTTCTTTTGTGTATGGTTTTTTACTAGAAGATGTATCAGTCTTTATTACCACAGCACTAATGGGTACAGCAATAATCTTTTCTTTTTTGTTTGTAATAACATCAACAGTAGCGGTCATTCCTGGTCTAAAAGGAGAATAGCTTTCTGGTTTACCGTCTGTAAGATCTTTGTAAGATTCTGGAAGAATACGCACTTTTACTTTAAAGTTAGTTACTTGATCTGCTGTTAATGTAGACTCTGCAGAGTTTGCTATTTCTGTAACTAGACCTTTAAATTCTCTTTTTGTCCAAGCATCAACTTCTACAATAGTGCTATCGCCTACGGCAACTTTTACTATGTCATTTTCGTTCACGTCTACTTCAACTTCCATATTGTCTAGGTTAGCAACACGTATGATTTCTGTACCAGCCATCTGTGCTGTACCTACTACACGTTCTCCAAGTTCTACAGAAAGTTTGGATACGGTACCCGTCATAGGGGCATAGATCTTAGTTCTATTTAAATTGTCGCGAGACTGCTTTACGTTTGCAGAAGAACTTTGTACATTATAATAAGCAGAGGTTTTATTAGCCTGTGCCATTTCATAATCTGCAGTTGCACGGTCCCAGTCTGATCTTGAGATGACTCCTTTGTCAAATAGAGATTTGCTTCTGTCATAATTAGCTTTTGCATTACGCAAACTAGCTTCTGCATTCTCTAATTGTGCACGTACATTAGATAATCCAGCTTGACTTTGGCTTACTTGTGCTTGTATTAAATCTGGGTTTATTTTTACAAGTAGTTGTCCTTTTTCTACTAGTTGTCCTTCTTTTACTTGAAGTTCAATGATTTCACCAGAAACTTCAGACGAAAGTGATACTTCAATCTCAGGTTGTATTTTTCCTGTAGCAGCAACAGTTTCTGTAATAGTTAATGGAGCAATTTCAGTGATTTCAACCACTTTGCCCTCATCGGTATTACCAAACAATCCTGCTTTCTTTCCGAAGATAAAAGCAGCGATTAGCACTACAAATATGATAATAATCCAAATTAGTGTCTTTTTTTTCATGGTTAGAATTTTAGTTGGGTTGGATCCACGCCAAAGTATAATTCTAATACTTTGAGTTTAAAAATATAATCGTATCTCGTTCTGTTAATTTCAATATTTGCATTGTCATAACGAAGCTTAGATTGACTAAAATCAAAAGCATTAGTAAGACCTACGTCATATCTATCTTTAGCATATTGGTACGCTAATTCTTGCGACTCAAAAGCTGTAGTTGCAGCCTCGTAAGCTTTTTTAGAACCTTTAACGTCAACAAGTGCTTGGTAAACGCTAGACTCTAAATCTAATGCTGCTTGCTCTAGTTGAAACTTGGAGCGCTCTAGATTAATTTGGTTTCGCTTTACATTTGCTTTTGCCTGAAAACCATTAAAAATAGGAACATTTACACTCAATCCATAAGATATACCATCATTTAAATATAGCTGGTCAAAAAATGGATCTGCACTCACAGCGTTAGTTATGGTATTTGGAAATTCACCTATTACATTTTGTCCTGTACCTTCTACAACACCTATCACTTGTGAAGAAATAGGATTGTCTGGGTCTATGGTTGATGTAAATGATGGGTTGTTTGCGTAACGAGTACTATATCCAAAAAAAGCAGAAACACTAGGTAATAACGCTCCTTTTGCTATTTCAATATCTTTTTCAGCTAATGTCACATTAGCTTCTGCAATTTTAATCTCTTGTCTGTTTTCTCTAGCGCTATCAATTAATTGAGAAGCTGGAGTTTCGATAATCTCTTCAGATACAATTTGATAATCATCTGTAGCAATATCAAAATTTTGATAGTCTTTAATTAATAATAATTGCGCTAGACTAATTAGTGAAATCTGTACTGCGTTTTCTGCTACTGCAATACGCTGTAATTCGCTTGCGTTTGTTGCGCGTATTTCTAAAAGATCTCCTCTAGGCAATGAGCCTGCGTCTACTAGTTGTTGTGTGCGCTCTATTTGTGTTGCTGTAACTTCATTTTGAGTTAGAGTTACTTCAAGGTTTGCTTTGTTAAGTAATACTTGTAGGTATGCATTTGCAACAAATAAAGCAATGTCATCTTTCATTTTATCAAGCCTGTATTGACCTGCTAATTTTGAAATTTCTGCACGTTGTACTTGTCTTACATTTCTTAAACCGTCAAATAAGTTATAACCTATATTAATGCTTCCGTTTGCAGAAAGTGTTGTTGCTGTTTGCGGGCTGTTAGATACAGGATTAAAACTAAGTCCAGTACTTTCAGAAACACTTCCGCTTAGATTTAAACTAGGTAAAAATGCGGCTTTTGCCGTCCATTCATCTAATTCTGTACTTTTTAAATCTAGTTCACTTTGCTTTACAGAAATATTGTTTTCTAAGGCATATACGACACATTCTTGCAAAGTCCATTTTTTAACTTGGGCCGTCGCAGAAAAAACTGTGAATGTAAAAACGCCTAAAAGGAGTAACTTTTTCATAATTTGATTGTGGTTGTTAAGTAAGTCTTACACTTTATTAAAGTGTTACATTATTAAACTTATTTTTTTTAGAAGCCTCCACCCGTTAGAGGTGATTTAAGTTGGTTCCAAACTTTAATTTTATCGTCTTTTGTGATGCCAGATGTTACTTCTACAAAGATCCCGTCACTTACGCCCATCTCAATATCTCTGCGTTCAAACTCTTGATCACCCGTCGCAACTTCTACATAGGCTTGCTTAGTCTCTTTGTCATATTGTACCAGCGCTTCTTTAATTGCCAGTACATCTTCTGCTTTAGCTAGAATAATAGAAGCATTTGCGCTTAATCCTGCTCTAATAAAAGTGGTATCTTTTTTTGCAAGTGTTCCTTTAATTTCAAACTGGATCGCTCCGTTTTCGCTCACACCTTTAGGTGCGATATAATCTAAAACAGCATCAAATTTTTTATTCTCGATGGCACCTACAGTGATTTCTAGAGGTAGTTGTTCTTTAATTTTTCCTACTTCACTTTCATCAACTTTTCCTTCAAAAATCATTTTGTCTACATCTGCGATAGTCGCGATGGTAGTACCGTCATTAAAGTTATTAGATTCAATAACTTGATTTCCTGTCTTTACGGGTACATCTAGAACCATCCCAGAAACAGTAGCTCTAATCTCTGTGTTTGCAGAAGCTCCTAAGCCTCTAGAGGTTCCTGTTTTTACAATATCAAAGGTTTGCTGTGCACCGCCTAGTGTTACTTTTTCTTGACTATAGCGTTGTTGTGCTTGGTCAAAACTTAGTTGAGCTGTGTCAAACTCATTTGCTGAAATCACTCCTTTTTCAAACAGTCCTTTTTGACGATTGTAAATACTACGTTGACTCTCTAAAGCTAATCTTGCAGTCTCTACCTGTGTCTTTGCGCTATTAATATTGTTTTTTGCAGAACTTAATGAGTTTACATTAGGCACCACTTTTACTTTTGCAATAAGGTCACCACTCTTTATTATGTCACCAGCTTCCACAAAAATCTCGTCAATAATACCAGAAATATTAGGTTTTATTAATACTTCTTCTTTGGGTACAATACTACCTGTGGCAACTGTTTTTTTAACAATAGTCTGGTTAGTTGCTTGTTCTGTAAGATATACTACTGGATCTTTTTGGTCCTTAGTCCAGATATAATAAATACCTGCACAAAAGCAAATTACAATCAATAGTAATACGATAATGGTTCCAGTTCTTTTCATTTTTTGTAATTCTTATTGTTATTTTTTCTTCGGAAATATGAACTCAATCACAATCCTTTTTTTTGTTTTTCCTGAAATGTCAAATTCATCATATTTCAGAAATTAGTATTGTTTTTCTACGGAAATAGTAATTCTTTAAAATTTCCGAAGTAATTGTTATTCTATTCTTAATGCGTCTACTGGTTTCATCTTTGTTGCTTTCATTGCGGGTATTAAACCTGCTAGAATTCCAGCTATAATTAAGATTAATAATGCAATTAATACAATACCAATATTTACGGTTGGGTTGGCAAAATTATCTACGGGTCCAGATTGATCTAATGCATAATTCATTGCCCAGATAAGACCTGCGGCTCCAGCAACACCGCACATACCAGAGATGATGGTGAGTACTAAAGACTCTTGCATTATCTGTGATCTAATATCCCAAGGGCTTGCGCCTATGGCTCTACGTACTCCTATTTCTTTAGTGCGTTCTTTTACAACAATGAGCATTATGTTTATAATACCTATCATGCCAGATGCTAATATGAGGAAGCCAACAAAAAAGCCAACAAAACTTAAAATGTCAAAGAGACCTGTTACTTTACCAAAGGCTTCTGCACGGTCAAAATTACCCAAAGCACGCTCATCATCTGGATGCACGGTACGTTGCTCTCTTAGTTTTGCTAGTATTTGAGGTTTTAAATCTGTAATACTCGTTTCATCTTCTGCCGTTGCTACCATGTAGTTAACGTTGTCTGCGTAGTTAAATACTTGACCAAAGGTGGTGAAGGGTACAAATATAGAATTTGCTTCTTCTTCACTATTACCATCACTATTGGTAGCTTGAAATACACCAACAACCATAAAGTTTACACCGTTTATTTTAATGTAAGTTCCTATTACTTCTTCGTCTTTATCGTATAAAGATTTTACAACATCTACGCCTATTACGATAGCTTTTCGTTTTTCTTCTATGTCTGAGTAGCTTATAAAACGCCCCTGTGTGATGTCCATGGGTTGTTGTTTTATGAAATCTGGATAATCACCATTTATTGTAAATGCTCCGGTTCTAGCATTACGGGTCACGTTATTTGAACCTTGATATCCGCCTAGTTGATTACGTGGAGATACATAGGTAAGTTGTGGAAAGTTGTCTTTTAGTACCTGTATGTCTTCTAGTTTAAAACGGAATCCTCTACCTTTAGGTAAACCTTTATAAGGCATTGAGGTTTGTTGAGTCCAGACATACATGGAGTTTGTTGCAAAGTCTCCAAAATCTTTGCTTACACCTGCTCTTAAGCCATTAATGAGTGCTAGTAGTGCAACGAGAATAAATATACCCCAAGCCACCCCAAACGCTGTTAGAAAAGTTCTAAAACGGTTGGCGTTAAGTGCCTCAAGTATTTCTGTCCATCTGTCTCTGTTAAACATACTATTCTTCTCTTAGGGCTTCAATAGGTTTAATCTTTGCAGCACGTCTTGCAGGGATATATCCTGCAATGGCTCCTGCAATAATTAATATAAAAACGGTAGAAATTGCTGTTGTAAAATCTACTTGTGGTGCTTTAATAAAGTCGTTATCTACCATTGGGCTTATGAGTTGGAGTAGGCCTACGCCTGCAAACAAACCTAAAAACCCTGCGATTGATGTAATGAAAATAGCCTCTTGTAAAATCATACCTACAATAGAAGAGGGTACTGCGCCAATTGCTTTACGGATACCAATCTCTTTAGTTCTTTCTTTTACAATAATGAGCATGATATTACCAACGCCAACAACACCTGCGATGATTGTAAATATTCCAATAAACCAAAACACATTGCGAATCATAGCAATTAATGAGTAAATCTTTTTTGCTTCTTCTAGTGTGTTATCAACTCTAACTGCACTCCTGTCATCTGGTGCGATGATATATTTTTCTTTAATGTCTTTTTCAAAGTTTTCTGAGAGTGTTTTTGACATTGCAACTGCCTCGTCAAAATTATCACTCATCTTTATAGTGTAAGCAATGTTACGAATGCGATCTCCTGCAGCAAAAGAAATTTGAGCAGTTTTTAATGGTACAAAAAATCTATTTTCTTCACGAGATCCACCTGGGTCTGTATATACTCCTATAACTTTAAAATTAATGCCATAGACAGAAATCATTTTACCAATAGGGTCTGCTCCTTTAAATAAATCTTTCTGTATTGTATAACCAATCACGGCTACCTTGCGTGCCTCATCCATATCATCCATAGATAAAAAACGCCCAGAAGTTAGGCTGGCATTCTCAATAAATTGTTGGTCTGGGCTAGCGCCTTCAAGTCTGTAGTTTCCAGATTCACCCTCATAGGTAACTTGAGTTCCCCACATATTATAGAGCGCGGTTTTAAACTCTAGTTGGTCACCATATTTTCTGTTGAGTTCTTCAAAATCTTCATTGCGAAGTTGAATACGTCTACCAGGGTTAAGCCCTTTGTATTCTTTTGTAGTAATACGTGTACCTATGCGTATGCTATTTGTTGCATCACGTTCAAACTGAGTTTTTACCCCTTTTTGTATACCGCTACTAAAACCTAATAAGATCACTAAAATAAAGATACCCGAAGCCACAGAAAGACCCGTCAAGAAAGTTCTTAACTTGTTTTTCCCTATGGTTTCAAAAATCTCTTGCCAGCGTTCTACATCAAACATTTGCAGCATTTTTTGCGAGTACTTGTTGTACGCGTGTGTCGTCTATAATCTGTCCATCTTTAAGGTTTACAATGCGCTTGGTCATTTGTGCAATATCATCTTCGTGAGTTACAACAAGAATTGTTTTACCTTCATCATTAATACCTTGTATAAGTTCCATCACTTCATAAGAAGTTTTTGTGTCAAGTGCGCCTGTAGGCTCATCTGCTAGTAATACTTTAGGGTCACTTGCTAATGCTCGAGCAATGGCTACACGTTGTTTTTGACCACCAGAAAGTTCGTTAGGTAAGTGAGTAGCCCATTGTGCGAGTCCTACTTTTTCTAGGTAATGCATAGCTTTGTCTGTGCGTTCTGCACGTTTTACTCCTTGGTAGTATAAAGGCATTGCTACATTATCTAATGCAGTTTTGTAATTAATAAGGTTAAAAGACTGAAATATGAACCCTAAAAACTTGTTGCGATATTGTGCGGCAATTTTTTCGTTAAGGTTGCGTATAGATTTGCCATCAAGGGTGTAAGAACCTTCGTCAGCTTCATCAAGCATTCCTAAAATATTTAATAAAGTAGACTTTCCAGAACCGGAAGACCCCATTATTGATACCATCTCTCCTTCTTTTACGTGAAAGTCTATGCCTTTAAGGACGTGTAAGGAGTTGGTTCCTGTCTTGTAAGATTTGTGGATGTTCTGTAAGTCAATCATATAAATAGTAAATGCATTGCAAAGAAACGCACTAAGGCGTTCTAAGAATGTGAATTATTTGTTAAGACTTTGTTTGGGAACTAGGTTGTTGGTTGTCTCTTCTATTAAGACTAAAGTTTTAATAAAATGTTACAGTTGTGATGTAATAAAATTTCAGAAGCAATAAATGCTTTGCAGAAATATGAAGTTGATTATTGTCTAAGAGGTAGCGTCTTTACTCTTTCTTGCCTTTTTAATGGTTTTATAAACAGCAAAGACAACACCGCCTACTAGTAGGTAAGGGAAAATCATTAAATAGACAATACCATTATTAACGCCTTGTGCCATCCCAGTGTCTGCATCGCTCTCTAATACAGCACGACACATAGCACACTGAGCATCTGCCGGAAGGCTAAAAAGAATAAGAAGGATGGATATGGCTAGAATACGTTTCATATTAATAGTATGGTGAGATCATAAAATAAACAATGACTCCAGTTACCGCAACATATAACCAAAGAGGAAATGTAATACGAGCAATTTTTTTATGCATTTTAAAGTTACCAGATATAGCGCGAACATACGTGATTAGTACAAATGGTATGACTACTATTGATAATATGATATGACTAATTAGCAAGAAAAAATAAATGCTTCTAATGGTACCTTCTCCGCCAAAAGGGGTAGAATCACTAGTCATATGATAAATAACATAGAGTACTAAAAATATTACAGAGAGTGTGATGGCAGATTTCATAAAGAGTTCATGAGCATTGCGCTTACCTCGTTTTATCATTATCACAGCGAGTACTAATAAAGCTGCAGTTATAGCATTTATTGTTGCGTAAATAGGAGGTAAGAACCCCATTCTCTCTACGCCGGGTATTTTAACAGTAAATAGAATAGCTACCGCAATTGGGATTATAATTGATAATACCCAAATCCAAATATTGTATTTTTTTTCTATTTGTTTTTCGTTCTCTATCATTTATAATATTTTTTTAATGTCTTCTATAAGCATATCAATACCTTCTTGTTCAAGACCGTTGTAGTAAATAAGTGGGTTTCCGTTTTCGTCTATTCTTGAAGTAACGTTACCGTCTTTATCTATTAAGGCAAACATTCCAGAGTGTTCAAAACCGCCTTCTGCTTCTGCACTTTCTGCTGCATAAAGTTTAAAACCTTCATTGCTCAACTTCATAATGTCTGCTTTTTCTCCTGTTAAGAAATTCCAGTTAGGGTGTGTTACGTCATAACTATCTGCATAAGCTTTTAATACTTCTGGAGTGTCATAAGATGGGTCTATGCTAAAAGAAGCTATCCCAAAATCTTTATTAGTAGCAAAAGCATCTTGTACTTGTTGCATGTTTTTATTCATCACTGGGCAAATACTAGGGCAGGTGCTAAAAAAGAACTCTACTACATAAACCTTGTCATTATAGTCTGCATTAGTGATTGTTTTATTGTTTTGGTTTGTAAAGGTGAAAGAGGGAACTTCGTTGATGGTAATCATATCACCAGATTTACGTCCTTCTAAACCCTTGCTTTGATTTACCGCGTCACTAGATCTATTACTGTCTACTGTTGTGCCATTTACAATGCGATCGTGAATTTTTGGGATAAAAATAATTGCAAAGATGAGAACCACCACTGCTAAGCCTAAGTAAGAGTTTTTCTTGCTCATTATATTTTACGTTTAGATTTGTCTTTACGAGCATCTCTGTATTCTGCTAGTAGCACTTTTACATCGTCACTCATTTTATTGTTTATCTCTGCTATTATACTAGAGTCAAAACCATAAAGGATACCATCTTCTGCATCATCATCGTCATCACGACCTCTAAGGTTTCTTTCTTTATCAATTATAAATACATATGGGCTAGAATTATCTGCTCTTAATGTAAGTCTAGAGTTTAAAGAGTTAAACACTTGTTCTATTTCTTTAGGTTCGCCAAAAGCAAATTTCCATGAAGTAGTAGGTGCGATTTCTTCAATTTTGTTTTTGAGAATAAGCGCTTGATTGCGCGCTGACTCTGGCAATAGAATTACAAACTGGAATTCTTTAAATTGATGATTTTTCTTGTAAATCTTGTGGGCTAAGTTGAATGCGTATGCTTTATTGTCTAAAAGATTGTCGCCAAAAAAGCCAAGAACCGTTATTCTATCTTCTAGCTGAACAGATGCACCGTCAAGATCTTTAAAGTTTGAAATTTCAGAAACATTTTCAGATACTACAGGGAGTTTTCCAAAATTATTTACACCAGAGGCGAAAAATAAATAGACGGTTATGGGTAGCAAAAATAGTACTGCAAGTACAAGAAATTTCTTCTTTTGTGGTTGTTGTTCCATAGTATGCAAAAATACAGACTGTAAGCTGTTATTACAACATAATTAACTTTATTGTGTTAGTTATAGTACAAAAAAAAGCCTCGCGTTAACGAGGCTTTCATTATTATAATATTTCCGAAGAAAGTTGATTAAAAGTCAAACTTAATATAGTTTGCTTTGTATACCTCAAAGATGTAATCACCTTCAAATAATAAAATCATAACTAGGTAACAAATTAAGAATATTCCTGTCCATACTACCGCACGGCGTAATCCTTTTGCTTCATCACGCATATGCATGAAGTCCCAAGTGATATAATATGCTTTAACAAGTGTTAATACGATAAATATCAAGTTAAGCGGTTTCATATAGATGAAAGGCGATAAAAAGATATTTCCTAAAGTTGCAAAGAATCCACCTTCAAACTCTGACATAAATGATGTCATTAAGCTTTCAGGTTTGATGATACCTAAGTATACTTCTACAATTGTAATAATAGATAATAGAGTGAAAACTCCCCAAATCTTCTGTACGTTAGATTTAAACTTTAAGCGACCTCTAAAGATTGCTAAATTATGTTCTGCGTGTGCCATTGTTGACGTTTAATTTTTTGTTGCTCGGTGATTAAACCAAGTAAAAGAATGTAAATACAAATACCCATACTAGATCGACAAAGTGCCAGTAAAGACCAACTTTCTCAACCATTTCATAGTGTCCTCTTCTTTCGTAAGTTCCTATAACTACGTTGAAGAATATGATACAGTTAATGATCACACCAGATAGTACGTGAAAACCGTGAAAACCAGTAATGAAGAAAAAGAAATCTGCAAATAGTGGCGATCCATATTCGTTATGTCTCAGGTTTGCACCTTCAACAACTAGTTTACCATCATTAATTAATTTTGCTTCACTCTCTGCTCTAGATAAAACTGTAGGGTGACCGTGCTCATCTAAGTATTGAGTTCTTATTAAAAGATTGTCATTTGCTAAGAAACCAGCTTTTACTTCTTCAAAAGAGTATGTAGTTCTAGTTACTTCTTCACTATCAAACCAAATACCTTTGCTAGCTTCTTGAGAAGTTCTTGTTTCATGAAGATCCACTGCAAAATCTTTAAGACCTACACGATTACCTTCTTTATCTAAGAATTGAATAATTTTTCCACCTTTAGTTTCTACGGCACCGTAGTCACCTTTAATGAAGGTATTCCATTCCCAAGCTTGAGAACCTACAAAGATTGCCCCACCAATAATGGTTAAGAACATGTAAATAATCACCTTATTCTGTTGCATTTTATGTCCTGCATCTACGGCAAGTACCATAGTTACAGAAGAAAATATAAGTATAAAGGTCATAAATGCCACATAATACATAGGCGCATCTACACCGTGTAAAAATGGAAAGTGAGTAAATACTTCATCGGCTATTGGCCAAGCATCTACAAACTTATATCTCGAAAAACCGTAAGCGGCAAGAAACCCAGAAAATGTTAAGGCATCAGATACGATAAAAAACCACATCATCATTTTACCATAACTGGCTTTAAATGGGCGGTTATTACCTCCGCTCCATGCACCTTCAGGAGCTGTTGTATCAACAGTTGTATCCATAGAAAAATTTAATTTTTAATAAAGTTCAAAAATACGTTAATTTTTTATCTCACAAAATAGAAAAAGAAAAACAGATAAATCCAGAGGATATCCACAAAATGCCAGAAAGTCGCTGCTAGTTCTATTCCTAGCGTTTTTCCCTTTGCATACCTTTGTCTAGAATGATTATAAATTACGACAAGTAGTGCTATAAGCCCAGCAATAATGTGTGCCAAGTGCATTAAAACAACAAGATAAATAAACGAAGTTGTAATTGTGCTTTCTGCTCCCGTAAAATAATATCCGTTTGCTATTATCTCTTTAAAGCCAATAAATTGAAAATAAATAAATGCTATACCAAGAAGAAAAGTAGTGATAAGGAGTATCATTCCTTGACTGTTCTTCTCTTTTTTAACCGCAATTTTGGCTAAAATCATAGTAATACTACTCGCTATTATAAGTATAAGGCTAATGTAAAATGCCTCTGGTATCTCAAAATCTGTTAACCAGTCTGGGCGCTCTTTACTTACTACATAAGCACTAGTTAGTCCTGCAAAACTCATTGATAAGCTGATAATCCCAAACCAGAGCATCATCTTTTTTGCGCGGTTCGTTTTTTCTACAAGTTCTTTGTCCTGCTCAACGATTAGTAATTTTTTTTGTTCAGAAATAGTTTGCTCCATTATCTTATAAATTTATCTGCCACATATATAACCTGTAAAAGAGTAATGTAACTCACACTCACAAGCATCAATTGTTTTGCAGCTTTATCTGTTTGCAATTTGTATAAACGTATGGCATAAAATAACATCCATAATCCAATTGCACCAATTAATATTGCGGCAACTACACTTAACTTTAAATCTCCCGTCACATTAAATGCAGGGATCAGTGAAGCTAAAATGGTCCACAATGTGTAAAAAATAACTTGTACTGCTGTACCTTTATTTCTTTTACCATTAGGTAGCATAAAGAAGCCTCCTTTTTTATAATCTTCATATAAAAACCAGCCTATTGCCCAAAAATGAGGAAACTGCCAGAAAAATTGTATCATAAATAAGGTGCCTGCTTCTATCCCAAACTCATTAGTAGCCGCAACCCATCCTAACATAAAAGGGATGGCGCCAGGAAAAGCACCTACAAAAACAGAAAGCGGTGTTCTTGTTTTCATTGGCGTGTAAAGCGCCACATACATAAAGATAGAAATCCCACCAAACATTGCCGTCTGCGGGTTTATTATGTAGAGTACTGCAAGACCAATAAGGGTAAGTGTAACGGCAATTATACCAGCCGTAACCATAGACATTGTACCAGCAGGAAGCGGTCTGTTTTTTGTACGATCCATTAATACATCAAGATCTTTCTCAAGCATCTGGTTGTACACATTAGATGCACCCACCATACAATAACCACCCACGCTTAAAAGCAACAAGGTCATAAAATCTATAGTGTCACAGCCTAGTAAATACCCTGCGACAGAAGAGAAGACCACACTCACTGAGAGTCTGATTTTAGTTATTTCTGTAAAATTTTTAATTACAGAGACTTTTGGTATTTGTGTTTCTAGTGTCGCCACGTTTTTTGTTTCTGAAATAGTACAGCTCGAATACCGTGCTGTTTTTCAATAATTTCTTCGGAAATGTGCTCCGAATAAATTTTTGCAAAGATACGTCCTACTTGTTTTTTAGGGAAATATAAATGCGTTAATTTTTAATCTTTTACCTCAAGAACTAAAGTAAGTAGTTATCCGTATCTTCGACTCACTTCAAAACAATATCTATGAATTTATTGAAAATTACAGCAAGCTTCCTTTTATTGACGGCGACAACAATTTTTGCGCAAGAAAAAAAGCAAGAATCACAATCTTTGATTAAGGTTACTGAGCATATTTACATGCTTCAAGATCAAGGAGGAAATATAGGTCTTAGTTTTGGTGACGACGGTATTTTTATGATTGATGATCAGTTTGATAGAAATATCGAAAAAACCCAAGCTACCATTGCTTCAATGGATAAACAGCCTGTTCAGTTTTTAGTAAATACACACCATCATGGCGATCATACAGGAGGTAATCTAGCAATGGCAAAAACAGGAACAGTTATTTTTTCTCAAGAAAATGTAAGAAAAAGATTAAAGATAGCCTTAGAAGAAAATAAAAAAATAGATGGAGTAGCATCACTCCCTATGATAACCTTTGATGAAGATATGACCTTCCATTACAACGGCGACGAGATTTTTGTATTTCACGTTCACAATGCCCATACAGATGGGGACGCGATGGTTTATTTTATGGAGAGTAATGTGATTCACACCGGTGATGTCTTTTTTAATGGTCGTTATCCATTTATAGACTTAAATAGTGGAGGTAGTGTTTTAGGGTATGCAAAAGCATTGAGTAAAATGCTAATGCTTATCAATGAAAACACGAAAATTATCCCAGGTCATGGTGACCTTGCTACTATAAAAGATGTGACGTTTACACGTGATATGCTTCTAGATCTTCACACACAAATAGCAAAGCTATATAATGAGGGGAAAACTGAAGAAGAGGTTTTAAAAATGTCAAGTATAACAGAAAAGTATGACGCACTAGATTTTGGTGCAGGATTTATTAATACAGAAAGAATGGTTAAAACCGTTTATGCAGATGTAAGCGATGAGTAAAAAATTAAATTTATACAAGTAAATTAATAGTCATAATACCAATTAAATAAATCTGTACGCACACCAAAATTAACCCACACCGTACTGGCGCTACTATTTAATGCGTTGTTAATATCTGGATTAAAATCACGATATATAACACTTGCATACGCTTTTAGGTTTGTGGTAGGATTAATTAAGTACCCTGCTTCTAACTCTGCGTGAAAAAAGTCTGTGGCATTACCTTGCCCTAATTCATTGCCATCGTCAGATAATCTGTCGTCTTCTGTACCGTAGATATTTCCGCCGTAAAAAGGAGTGTTGTCTTCGTTTAATTCTAGCCCTCTTTTTGCAACAATAAACTTTGCATCACCATACCAACGATCTCTTCTGTAACGAGCAATTGCAACAAATTCAGAAAAATTAGCACCTAGATTATGTGCTAAGGGTTGGTTATTATGCCCATAATTTAAAATCACACTGTTGTGAGAATATGTAAATGGGCGCACTCTGTTGTACTCAGCCTGTAAATAAAGATTATTTACTTTAAATGCATTGTAATATTTAGCTCCTATTTGATACCCTGTTTTGTTTTTATAACTACCATCACCGCCAAAAACATCACTTGAAGAAAACTCATCAATTAAAAACTGTCCGTATAGATTTACATTATCATTTACTTTGTATTTACCAGAAAGACCAAGCAATGCATTACCACCACGAGATCCAGTACTAAACTCAATTGCTCTATAAAATATAACAGGGTTTAAATAGTTGAAGTCAAAACCACGATCGTTGTCATTCTGCCATATCACAGACTCAAATAAACCTATGTTTAATCTTTTTGTAACATTATAGCTCAAGTAGTGGTTGGCAACATATTTGGTTCTAAAACTACCGTCTGCCGTAACATCAGATCTTACATCACGAAGCGACATCCATGTGTTAGTGTATTTAATTTTCCAGAAAGTAGTGTTTAGTTTAAAGAAAGGGTAGGGGCTAGCGCCATCACTAAAAAACAAAGAGCGATATCCATCACCTAAAAACTGTTTTCCGTGACCTAATTGAATATTAAAATATTTTGAAGGCGTTATAGATACGTGACCGGTTGCTACTGGATAATCAAAATCTGTCTCATTAATAGCAGCTGCAATACCACGACCAGGAACAATACCGGGATTTCCTCCATCTGGTGCAAGGCTTCTTGCATAGGTGTTTATGTAATCTGCAAAACGTCCTTGACTTTCATAAACGGTAGCGTTAAAGTTTACAATTTTCCCCAAGCCTCCCTGAAAGTTGACAAGCCTTGTATTATTATAGGTGTTTAAGTCATTATCAAGATCTCGACCTAACTGTAGGTCAACTCCAGGATCAAGAGTGAACCAATAGTCCGTTCCTTTTAAGGTAACAAAATGTTCATTCCATAATTTACGGCCTAACCAGGTAGTACGCTCTTTAATAAGTTTGCCGTTTTCTTGCTCAAAATTATAATACTTATTTACCTCATTGTAAATGTATGGTTTTTGAGCGGTGTGTGAGTTTGTTCCTACGCTGTTCATCGCTGCGTCAAAACGAGTGTACATCTCGTGAGATAGAGGTATGTTGAGTTGGCTAGTGTATTCTTCGTTATTAAATGGTAAGCTTTCTATTAAGTCATACTCATTAATAAGGGCTTCATTTTTTACTTCGGAAACGTTATTCTCATTTAAACTTTGGGCTGTTGCCATTGGGTTTATTACAGTCTCTCTCACGGCAAGCGGAAATATGATAGGCATTCTGTATTGTGAGATCGTTGGTTCTCCGTTATAAGTAGCGGGAGTAATGGCGGGAATACTAGCAAACACGCGTGAAGTTTCTTCTTTTAAAAGTTTGTTATTGCTATCTACATACACCACTTCAAAACGGCCTTCTCTAGTTACCTCTACCTGCACTTTAAAAGGAGTTAACTCATCTTCAGATAATGACGCCGGTACATTAAAATTATCAACAAGGTATTGTTGCACCGCAGTGTTAAAACAAGAGGCAAGCTCCACGTTTGTAACGTTTCCGCAGTTAGGAAATACGGGATATTTTTCTAATGTATCTGCAGATTGTGCAAAAATGAGCGTAGGTAAAAGCAGTAAAATGGTGAGAATGCGCATTGCAAGGTTGGGGTTACAGTTGATGGCAGCAAGATACAGTTTTTAGTAATAATGAAACGGTATTTAAAAAGCCATCTCGAGATGAGATGGCTTGGTTTTATACTATAGGTTAAAATAAAATTATTAGTCTATCTGAAAATTAATAGGCAACATGTACATCACATCTACAGCTACATCACCCATTTTACCTGGTGTAAATTCTGGTAATCTGCTAATTACTCTTTTTGCTTCTTTCTCTAAGTTTTTGTCTTTAGATAAAGCTTTGATATCAACTGCGTTTCCGTTTTTGTCTATTTTAAATTGTACGGTGATTCTTTGATTACCCGTTGTATCATTATTAGCAACGCTTGTGTCAAATTTACTACCTACAAAACGAGCTATTTTTTCGTTCATACAAGCAATTTGAGCGTTTTTATCTCCCGCAGATTCACAACCAGGAAATATAGGCACAAACTCTACAGAGTTGATACCTTCTGTTTTGTTAACTTTAGGAGTTGTTACCACTGCTGGTGTAGCTACTACTGGTGGGTTAATTACCACTGGAGTAGAAGGCGGAGCAATAGTTTTTGTCTCAATTATAGGTTGGTCATCTGGCACTACTTCAACAATGCTAGTGATTACTCTTTGTCTAGGTTGTGGTTCTAGCTTAGCGATAATTTTAGGAGTTTCTATTTTAGGTACTTCTAGAACAGGCATAATGAAATTAGGTTCTTCTATCGTTAACCCTCTAGGATTGTTTGGTATTAAAGTTTTTTCTTCAATATTTAAATTCATTGCCCAAGCAGATGCTACAAGTGCAACTACTAGACCTAATTGAAAAAAGATAGCAGAATTGAACTTGATGTTCGTTTTCTTTTTGTCTTCTCTTTTGCTTCCCTCAGTTTGGTTTTGTTTTAAAGCTTTCATATTGATAATTTTAAAGGGTTAATGTTAGTTTTAATAATTACAAGTGTCGTGCCATAATTGAAATATGTTTAATGTTTATTCATTTTTATTAAGACTAGTGATGTTGTTTGTTGTGTTAGATTACTTAATAATTAGAAAACCGAACAAATAAATGATTATTTGATAATCATTTATCGTCCAGTTCTCACTTACTAACCAACCAAAATTTTTGTTGCAGTGACAGTATTCAGTTACAGTACTGTAAACTGAATACTGTCACTGCTTACTTTTTTACTCATCCCAAGTATAATTTTTCTTTTTAGCTTGAGACCTAAGGGCAGTGATCATTGCGCTTTCTAGACCATTGCCTTTGTTTTTACTTTCCGAAGAAATAAAATCACGACGTTTTTTATTGAGTGTTGCAATCTCTGCTTGAATCTTGTTGCGTTCTTCTTTTTTAAGGTTTACGTATTCTTTAAGCTCTGCAGTAGATTTGTCTTTTAAGTTATCTGGCAGTTTATCTTTTTTAATTTTAGAATAGCTAAAGTCACTTTCTTCTTCTGCATCTACTAGGTCCCAAGAACTGTTTTTATATAAGTGTGACCCTTTACTCACGGTTCTGCTTACTGCATTTGCTTTACTGTATCCAGCAGCATTATCATCTTGCTCATACTGCAGGGCTACTTTTTCGCGACCTTGCGTTCCGTAAGGGATGTAGGTTCCATTAAGTTTTATGTTGAGTTGTAAGATGAGATCATCGTATGGAGAAACAATGTGCTGTGTTTCTTTATTATGGTCAATAGCTGTGTACTGTCCATACCCTAACGTTGCTCCATTTTTCCAGTGGCTACTTATTCCTTGATTAAAATTTCCGCAGAAAATAGTGTTCACAGCTACATCTTTCTCTTTTGCATTTGTAACGGCATCTTTATAGTCTATTTTACCTTGATCAAAAGGTTCGTTTCCCGCTATAAATAGCATTTTTAAATCGTCTGCGTCATTACCCCAATCTAGTTTGTCTAATGATTGCTGGATTACGGTACCGCAATACTCGCTTCCTCCATTTGTAGTGAGCGAGAAAAGCTCTTTAGAAACTTCATCAAGATCTTCTGTAAACCCTAAAATTTTACGTACAAAACCATCTTTTTCTGCTAATCCGTCATTGCCATATTCAAAAAGGGCAATCTGTAAATTGGGTCTTTCGTTTTTACATTTTGCATAGCTAAGTTCATTTACAATTTCCCATAACTGGGCCTTTGCTTGATCAATGAGACCATCCATACTATTACTTGTGTCTAGTAAAAGAGCCACTTTTATATAATGTTTTGCGACGGGAGCTTCTATTATGGGCTCTACTTGTGCTATTTCTTTTTTTGTGTCTGCTTTACAGGCAATGCTCATAAAAGCGAGTGCGATGCAAAAGGTGCTTAGTATCTTTTTCATTTTATATGTATTAATTTGTTTGTAATTCTTTTACGTCAATTTTGCCATCTGGAGACACTACGTAGTATTTGTGTTTAGTCTCTATTTTAACCTCAGGTTTTGGTGCTGCTTTTTCAGGCTTTTTAGTGTATAATAATTTTATATGCATTCCCATTTGTACAACAGGTTCTAGAATAGCACCGTTAACTACAACATCATATTGTCCATAAGAAAGGGGTTCATAATAAAAAGATGTTTGCTTTTTTGCTTCTGTAACACCTTTGTTCTGTTTTATGGCCTCAAAAGAGATAGAGTTGTAAGCTTGATAGCTTTGATAAAAGTCTTTAGGAAAATGACAATACTTGTCATCTGCAACAGCTACGTCATAGTTAGCCATATCAAAGCCTAAAAGACCATAATACTCTTTTTTCTCTTCAATGAGTGTGATGAGTTTTGCTTGTAGGTTTTTGTAAACAGAAGCAACGTCTTCTATATAGTAATCTACTTTAACCAGATTGTAAATTTCGTTTTTAGCACAAGCGGTAAGTATGTTTTCAAACTGTTTTGTTTTAGTAAATCTTATGTGAATGTTCTGTTGTAGCTCAAACCCTTTTGGGACTTCATTATATTTTTTACTGAAAATCTTTTTCTCTACTTGAATTTCATAAACAGGAACAAAAGAGATCACATCAATTACAAAATCTTTTTCTAAAATACCTTGACTCATTAATGCTGCCTTTACTGCGTCAATTCTTTCTTTAGCAAGCTGATTTGTTATTTGTGCTGTTTCACCTATTTGTGATAAATTAAATACAGCGGTATAAGAAGTCGCTTTTACATTTTGTAATCCTTTTACTTCTATAGTGAGGTAGTTACTTGGGTTTAGTGTTTTATGAATTGGCCCATTTATACTTGGGTTGTATACGGTGGCATTTCCCATAGAGCTTGCAATATTTGCTCTAGATATTTCTTGCTGGTTATAATTACCTCTATGCTGTGCTGTTAGGGTAAATGCGCATAGTAGTAAGATTAAATAGATGTGCTTTTTCATTTGGTTTTTATTTGTTGCCAGTTCTTTTTGACTTTGTAAAACTATTTTGAACATACTTCTTAAAAAACACAGGATGAGGTTACGGCCATTATGAGTGAGTGAACGTACTTTATAATTGAGTAAAGGCTGTTTTTATACCGAAATATGACCAGTTCAAGCACATTAGCCATTTTTAAGTAAGGTTTTATTGTGTAGTTTAGCAGTATTAATAATAGTATGAAAACAATAAAAGCATTCTTATTTTCCTGTGTCCTATTACTAGGTATCTCTGCTTTGGCTCAAAACCAAGCAGAGGCTGCTAGACCTATATTAGATATTAAAGGAGAGGTTGTCAATGAAGCATCAAACGAGCCAATAGCTAAGGTAAATATTGAGATTCTAGGAGGCGCCTATACCACAACAGATACTTGGGGGCAATTTAAAATTAAGGGAGCCATAGGGCAAGAACTTGTTATAAGAAGCACAAATTTTGAGACCGTATACCACACCATTGTAAATGATGATTTTATACGTATTAAGGTTTTAAAATCTGATGATGTATATCCTTCTGTTTCTAAATTTAATTCTCGATCTATTAATAATTTTAGTGTTTATATAGACTCTGCAAAAACGATAGCAAAAAAAGATGCTACAAAAAGTATCAATTATATTACAGAAGCGGTAAACTCTGTACCCGGTGGTACACCATCTGCATTGCAAAACAAAATTGCTTTTGAGTTACTGGGAGATATAAATAGTTACTGGTCACAACCAGATCTCGCGGCAGACAACTACAAAAGAAGTATTGCAGCATCACCTTCTATAGGAGTTAAAATAAAACTTGCAAAAGCATACATGCAAAGTAAAAATTATCAAGAGAGTATTGCGGTTTGTAACGCCTTGCTCGCAAAAAAACTCCCGCCTTATCAAGAGGTGGAGGTGTATGAAATTCTAGGAGACACTTACAGCGCGATAGATGATAGTGAAAAAGGAATCGCTAATTATCAAAAAGGTTTAGAGAAAGCTTCAAAACATTTAATTACGCCTAAGATAACAGACCTCAATTCTAAAATTGCAGATATATATTCTAACAGTGGCTCTGCAGATGCGGCAGAAGAGTACTACGGAAATAGTCTAGAACTATCCACCTTAGAGAATAAAAAAAGAGCAGCTCAAGAAAAAGATAAAGTAGCAGATTTCTACGGAAAAAATCTAAATTTTGAAAAGGAAATAGAACTTCGTAATCTAGCTTTAGAAGAAATAGAGTCTATCTCTGATGATGAAACAGAAGAAACAACTACAGGAACATTATCACCCCAGCGCCAAAACTACAAAATAGGGAATGCCTATTTAAGTCAAGAAAAGTATGATGATGCTATCCCGTTTTATGAGCGCAGTATTGTTGAAGCAGATGCTAAAGAAGATTTATTAGTAAAAAAAGACGCTACCCGTAAATTATCAGAGTTGTATAGAGACCGAGGAGATTTTGGTAAAGCTGCAGAGAGTTATGAAAAATATGTTGCGGTAGTAGATGAGCTATATATTAAAAAAGAGCAAGAGATATCACAAGCAGCACGTTTCAGTAAAGAGATGGCTTTAAAACAAAATAGAATTACAAGCCTCGAGAATGATAGAAATCTAAACGAAAGCAGGTATAAATTAGCTTTTGAAAATGAAGAACTCATAAATAAGAATAGCAGCATCCAGAAATGGATTATTGGGTCTTTAATACTCATCGCACTCTTGTTGTTGTATGCAGCATACACACAGTATAAAAATGTAAAGCAGCAACAGTATGTAAATAATCAGTTAGCACTAAAAAACTTGCGTTCACAGATGAACCCACATTTTATTTTTAATGCACTTAACTCTGTAAATAGTTTTATCTCTAGTAATGATGAGCGAGCAGCAAATAGATATTTGAGTGATTTTTCTCAATTAATGCGTTCGGTTTTAGAGAATAGCGAAGAGAATTTTATTGCTTTAACTAAAGAGATTGAGTTATTAGAACTTTATGTGAAGTTAGAACATTTCCGCTTTAAAGATAAATTTGATTATACCGTGACGGTAGACCCATCTATAGATTTAGATCAGTTTGTGATACCGCCTATGCTATTGCAACCCTATATTGAGAATGCAGTGTGGCACGGATTGCGTTATAAAAAAGAACGCGGTGCGCTTGAGATTAAGTTTACTAAAGTAGATGCAGAGACAGTTGTAATTACAATTACAGATGATGGTATAGGACGTACAAAATCTAAAGAATTAAAGACAGACAATCAAAAGAAACAACAGTCTAAAGGAATGGGTAATATTAAAAAGCGTATTTCAATTCTTAACAAAATGTATCGTGATAAAGTAGATGTTTTTATAGAAGATGCACAAGAAGATGCCTCAGGAACAAGAGTGCGATTAACTCTCAAAAAAGATTAGTATGCAATTAAAAGCAATCATAGTAGAAGACGAAGAGACAAGTAGAGAGATTTTACGTAATTATATTACTAAATATTGCCCTACAGTAACTATACTTGGCGAAGCAGAAAATATAGATCAAGCACTAAAATTGATTAATAATCACAACTTAGACCTGGTTTTTCTAGATGTTGAGATGCCTTTTGGTAATGCCTTTGACTTGTTAGAAAAAGTACCAGATCGCACTTTTGAGACTGTTTTTGTGACCGCTTATGATCATTATGCTATGGATGCTTTAAATGCTCACGCGAGTTATTATTTATTAAAGCCTATTTCTATAGATAATCTCATTGAGGCTGTAGCGTATGTGACCGAGATAAAAACTAAAGAAAATACATTGCAAGATAGTGTTTTACAACCCAAGCAACTTCAAGTAGCGGGAAAAATAACTATACCGGTACAAAATGGTTTTGAGGTGATTGAGGTAGAGAATATACTCTATTGCCAGGCAGATGATAACTACACAAATATCTATCTAAAAGACGGCAAGAAACTAGTGAGTAAAACTTTAAAGTATTTTGAAGAAATTTTAAAACCCTCTGGTTTTGCAAGAGTTCATAAATCTTATTTAGTGAACGTAAATGCCATTGTAGAATATAGAAAAGGTAAGGGTGGGAGCGTGGTGCTCAATAATAATAAAGAGATAATGGTGAGCCCATCTAAGAAAAAAGAGTTGTTGTCCTTTTTCGTATAATATTACTTCGGAAATTTTATCAGCTTGCTATTAATTTAAGCAAATTAAAAATCTACCTTCTTGCAGCTTATGGATTGTGCATATGCTACCAAAAGCATCTTAAGTGTTTTGGTGTCGCTATTAGTTAAAAACTCTAGCGTGGGTTTTTCTTCCGTAGTATTTAAAATGCCGTTTGTTTCAAGAACAGATTTTGTTTGTCTTGCCACTGCTGCTCCAGAGTCAATAATAGTAATATTGTCGGGAAGGATAGTTAGCAGTTTTGGTATAAGGTAGGGGTAATGACTGCAGCCTAAAACAAGATGATCTATTGAGGCCTCAATCATTGGTGCAGTATATTTAAAGAGTAGCTCAGTTAGCTCTGGGGTGTGTATTTTTCCTTGTTCAATTAGTGGCACAAGCCCTTCGCCTATTATTTCAACTATATTAATGTCTTGTGCAAACTCTGCTGCTGTATTGTGAAATAATGCACTACTCAAAGTTCCTTTTGTTGCTAATATCCCGATGCTTTTTGTTTTGGTTTTTAATGCTGCAGGCTTAATAGCAGGTTCTATTCCTATTATTGGTATGTCGTATTTTTTTCTGAGAATATCAATCGCATTTGTAGTCGCTGTGTTACACGCTACTACTATGATTTTGCAATTTTTATTTAATAGATACTCAGTGTTTTTGATACTGAGTTCAATAATTTCTTCTGCAGTTTTGTTACCGTAAGGTGCATGTTTACTGTCTGCTAGATAAATTGTGTTTTCATGAGGTAGTAATGCGTGTATCTCCTTCCAGATAGAAGTTCCGCCTACACCAGAATCAAAAAGTCCTATGGGGTTTGTTTGTGACATTTCAGCAAAGATACATAGAAGTGTTTAGTAGTTAGTAATGAGTAGAAAGTAAATAGGCTAAGTTTTTAGTCAGGGATCTTTTATTATTTTTATTTTTTTCACATAAAAAAAGCCCGCTGTAAAGCGAGCTTTTTTATTTTTTAAAGAAAAATTAGATTCCTAATTCTCTTTTTACATCTGCTAATAAATCTTTACCATCAGCAAGGATTACTCCGTTACCAGTTGCAGAGTCAAGTACATATTGTACTCCTTGTGCTCTTGCTACTTTTTGGATAGCTGTACGAGCTTTCTCTAAGATAGGCTGAAAGATATCAACTTCTTTCTTTTGAAGATCTGCTAAAGCTTGTTGTCTGTATGCACCAATGTTGTTTTGCATTCCTTGAACTTCTTGAATACGCTTAGCGTTTTCTTCTTCTGTTTTAGAAGGTGCTTCACCATCATACTGCTTAATTTTAGTTTCTAGCTCTTTTGCCATTCCTTTAAGCTCAGTGTCGTAAGTCTTCTGTAGTTTTTCTAGTTGACTCTGTGCACTTTTCATCTCTGGCATAGCCTCAACAAGTGCTTGTGTATCGATGTGAGCGATTTTTTCTTGTGCAGTTACAAAACTAGTTGCACTTGCAAAAAGTACCACGGCAATCAATAATAGTCTAAAATGTTTCATTGTATTCAAATTTAAATTAAGTGTTATTTTTTTTGTTTAATATTCGTTATTTTCCTCCATCACCGTCTTCTGGTTCTCCACTAGGAGGTCCTGAAGGTGTATTGTTACCACCATTTCGTGCGTTTAATATAGAGTCTTTTCTTCGTTGACGTTCTGCTAATAATTTTGCTCTTTTAGCATCAAATATTGCTTTTTTTGCAGCTCTTATAGAATCTCGTTCTTGTTGTCTTTTTTCTAATAAAGACATACGCTCATCTTGTTTCGCTTTTGTAGCAGTATCACGTTCTGTTACTTCTTTATCTTCTTCCATAGATAAAGAATCACGTTTCTCAATATCTTTCTTATCTTGTTTAGAAGAAGCTTGTGTGCGTTTTGCTGCTCTATTTATACTTCTAAGAACAATGTCACTTATGTCATTACGTTCTGCTGCAAAAAGCATTACCACATCTGCAGATTTATCAAAAATGAAATCGTATTTTTTATTTACTGCAATTTCTTGAACAATATTGAAAACTTGATCTTGAATAGGTTGTATTAATTGTCTTTTTTGAATTAATAAATCTCCTCCTGGTCCAAAACGTGCTTGTTGATAATCTAGCATCTCGTCTTCTTTAAACTTTACTTCTTCATCACGCTCGTCTATTAATTCTTTAGTAAGAAGTACACGCTCATTAGCTAAATCTAGCTTCATTTGGTCAATCTCCTTTTGCATCTTGTCAATATCCGTTTTCCAACGTTGCACTTTACCGTCTAATTGCGTTTGTGCTTCTTGATATTCTGGAACACTCTCAAGGATATACTCCATATCAATGTAACCAATGCGAACTCCTCTTTGAGCTTGCGCCATAAAAGTGATGCTTAAAAAAGCAACTGCTAGAAAAAATAGTTTGTTAAATTTCATAACTTAATTAGTGTTTAGAAAATATCGTGCCAAAATTAAAATTGTTGTCCAATGATAAAGTGAGTTTGCCATCCATTACGTTCATTTCCTCCTAAAACTGGATCAAAACCATAACCAAAATCAATACCCAATAAACCAAATGCAGGCATAAATATACGTAATCCTGCTCCAGCAGAACGTTTTATGCTAAAAGGATTGTACTCCCTAAAGCCATCATATGCTGCTCCCCCTTCTACAAAACCAAGTGCATATATTGATGCAAGCTGCTTAAGTGTGATAGGGTATCTTACTTCTAACGAAAATTTATTGAAAATGGTATTTCCATCTGAAGTAGAAAGTGATTGATTAGGATATCCTCTTAATTGAACTACCTCACGTCCATCAAGACTAAATGAACCTAGACCATCACCACCCACAAAGAAACGCTCAAAAGGTACTGTACCTCTTTCTTGATTATATGCACCAAGGAAACCAAACTCTGCCTGACTTCTTAAAACAAGTTTGTCTACAATATTTGTGTACCAAGTTCCTTTAAACTTTACTTTGTAATATTCTAACCATTTAAAACGCTCTTGGTCAATTTTTGCTTGATCAGCATCACCATTTGCGTCTTGAAATTCTGCTTGTTCACCAAGATTTCCGTAATCAATTTTGTTGAAAAGTGAGAAAGGAGGTGTAAGCTTTGCTGTCAAGCTAAATTCTGAACCAGATACAGGGTATACGGGGTTCGTTGCTGTGTTGTTTCTGCTTAGTCCAATAGTGTATGCAAGGTTGTTTGCAAAACCGTCACCAAAAGTAAATAAACCAGTATTATAGTTTTTTAGATTGTAGTGCTGGAAACTAATTGCTTGAGATAATGTAAAATAATCATCTGGTACTTTTAATCTCTGGGCAATACCAATAGATCCACCTGTAATTAAAAATTTACGATTCTTGTTTACGTCTCTTGACTGAAAGTCATAAAAGTATTGTACTGTGTGAGAGAACGAAGTGCTCAATTGTACTGGCTTTTTACCGCCTAACCAAGGTTCTACTAAAGATAAGCTATATGTAGAGTAGAACGTACTTGCTTGTGCTCTTAAAGATAGTTTTTGACCGTCCCCCATTGGGATAGGTTTGTAAGCTTCTTTATTAAATAAGTTGCGTAAAGAGAAGTTGTTAAAAGAAAGTCCTAAAGTACCTACAAAACCTCCTCCACCATAACCACCTTGTAGTTCAATCTGGCTAGATCCTTTTTCAACTACTGAGTACTCCATATCTAATGTACCGTTGTTTGGGTCTACATTTTTAAAGTTAGGAGATAGTTGCTCTGCGTCAAAATATCCTAATTGACCTAGTTCTCTAATGGTGCGAACTACATTACGCTTACTGTATTTTTGGCCAGGACGCGTACGTAATTCACGATAGATAACGTGATCATTTGTTTTGTTATTACCAACTACTGTTACTTGATCAAAGTAGGCTATTTTACCTTCTCTAATACGTATTTCAAAATCAATAGTGTCATTACGAACAGCAACCTCTACAGGGTTTATGTTTGAAAATAAATATCCGTTGTTTTGATACAAGTTTGTAAGATCGTTTGCTTCTGGGTCAGAGTCGTCAGTGATACGTTCTTGTAATAATATACCGTTATAAACTTCTCCTTTTTTAATTCCCATTACTTGACGTAATTGAGAGTCAGTATAAACACTATTCCCTAAAAAGCGTATATCACCAAAGTAGTATTTGCGACCTTCTTCAATATTTAAATTTAAAGCAACATTTTTCTCGTCTATAGTCGTTAATGTGTCAGATACGATACGTGCATCTCTATAACCACTTGCTTTATATTTAGCTACAATAGACTCTTTGTCTTCTTTAAATCCTTCTTCAGAAAATTTACTTCGTTTAAGAAATCTAATAGGATTCTTACGTTTAACGTTTTTCATTGCTCCCCTCAGTTGTTTGTCTGATAAGGCTTCGTTATTGTCAAATTCTATAGTTTTTACTTTAACACGTTCTCCTTTATTGATGAGTACTTTCATGTCCTCTCCAATGGTAACTCCAGTAGAATCTGCTATGGGTTTAGTGCTAATTAAAACGCTAGTGTTTAGGTAACCATCTTTTCTATATTTATTTGTAATATAGTTTTTTGTGGTTGTAATAAGGTTTTTTGTGATTTTGGTTCCTTTTTTAAGCCCATTATCTTCCTTAAGTTTCTTTACTTTCCCTTTTTTTATACCTTCAAAGGTTACCTCGTTTAGTTTAGGTAATTCAACGATGTATAGCTCTAGGTCAATATAGTTTCCATCTATGTTAGTCACATAAAAAGCGATGTCACTAAAAAGATTTTGCTCCCATAATTTTTTAGTTACTTGGCTTAGCTTCTCTCCAGGGATGTAAAGTTTATCACCTTTTTTTAAGCCTGCAAAAGCAATTACAGTTTGCTCATTAAAATTTTGAGCACCTGTAACTTTTATTTCGTTAAGGGTAAATAGCTGTGGGTTGTCGAGGTCATTTTCTTGGGCATGTAAGCCTAATGAAAAAAACAATGCAATTAATGCGGTGTATAAAAACGTCTTAAATGTATGCAATCCTGCTTTCGTGTTAAAGTTGTTCACTTGTTTTTCCAAATCTTCTTTCTCTATTTTGATAATTTAAAATTGCCTCAAAAAGATGTTTTTTTGTAAAATCGGGCCATAACGTATCAGTAAATGATAATTCTGCATAAGCAATTTGCCACAATAAGAAATTACTTATACGCTGCTCTCCGCTGGTACGTATTAATAAATCTACATCTGGCAAGTTATTGGTATACAGATGGTCGTTTACTAAACGTTCATCAATATCAAGCGGCGAAATTAGGTTATTTTTCACTTTAAGACTAATCTCACGAATAGTTTTTGTGATTTCTTCTCTCGCTCCATAACTTAGTGCTAATGTCAGGGTCATCCTACTGTTTCCCTTGGTCTTACTTATAACATCTTGAAGTTCTCTTTGTGCCTTTTTTGGTAATGACTCAAGATTGCCTATTGCGTTTAGCTTGATGTTATTATCCTGTAAGGTTTTGATCTCCTTCTTTAGAGAAGACACTAAAAGTTTCATTAGCGTTTCAACTTCTAGCTTAGGACGGTTCCAATTTTCTGTTGAGAAGGCATATAGCGTGAGGTAAGGCACATTAATTTTTGCGCATGTTTCAACGGTTTCACGTACAGCTTTAGTGCCATTTTGATGGCCTATGGCTCTTAAAAAACCTTGTTGTTTTGCCCAACGACCATTGCCATCCATTATGATTGCAATGTGTTTAGGTAGTTTTTTTTCGTCTATTTGAGCTTCTAAGTCCATTAAAAATTACAGTAGCAGGGTTGTCGTCCAAAGGTAAAGCTAAATGTGATACCAGTAAAGACATACCAATCATTGTTATTTGTATCTCCAAATTGTCTATCGGTGTATTCGTTGTTAGGTGAAACACTTCCGTCAAGAGAATCACTAAGTAGATAACGTGCGCCAATTTCAAAAGCAACAATCATATTTGTGCTAAAGGTTGTTTTGTAGCCCAATACCATAGGGATAGCAAAATCTCCTGTATTGTCGTATTTTTCCATTGTATTATTTGCGCTATCTAGTCTTAACGAGTCATACATAAGGTATGTTAATCCTGTGTATAAATAAGGTGTTTGAGCACGATTACCATTATTCATGTTAAATTCCCAAAAGGTGTATTCTAACCCAAGAGAAAGCTCGGTAATATTATTTTCAAAAGTATAGCCTCTTTCATTTCTTCTGGTTTCGTGAGAGTCTGCGTCGTCTCCAGATAGCTTAGTTGTTATAACACTAGCTCTAAAAGAATGTCTTTCGCTGCGATTCCATTTAATAATGCCTCCTATAGCTAGACTATTAGGGTAAACATAGTTTGATCTACCTACATCACCAATAAAGTTAGCGCCACCAGCAAATACACCAGCCTCATAGGTTTGACTCTGTGAGCTATAGGTGCTTAATAATGATAATAATATGATTACGTAATACTTCATTTTTCTGTAAAAGTTTGCAAATATACTAATTACTAAGGCAACTAGCATCATTAAGTAGCTGACTGTTTTGCCTAGATGATTAACAATTATAAGAACTTTTTATTGCCTAGTTGCGTTTGTCTTCTCCCCAAAGCAGCTTTTCTCGTAGTGTTTTTATAAAACTCTCATCCTTGAGTTGTACAAGTTTTATTTTAAATGGTGCTTTTTTTATGCGTAGTGTAGTGTCTATGTGAAGCGTCATTATTCTAGAATCTAGAGAAACTAAAAATTCGTCTTCACGCCCCGATACAGCAAGGTCAATCTCACAATCATCAGGTAAAACTAGTGGGCGAGCACTTAAGTTGTGAGGTGCAATAGGCGTTAATGCAATATTGCTTGTGCTTGGGTCAATAACTGGCCCTCCGCAACTTAAAGAGTATCCCGTAGACCCTGTAGGGGTTGCTACTATTAGACCATCAGAAAAATAGGTCGTTAAATACTTGCCGTTAACCTGTGTATCCACCTTGATCATACTGGTTGTGTTCTTTCTGTTAACAGCAACCTCGTTTAATGCAAAATTAAGCTTTGTAATATTTTCTTGAGCAGGCGTAGTTTCTATACTCAGTAAACTTCTTTCAGAAATTGTGTAGTCGCCGTCAATGATGCTTGCAATACTTTCTGAAACGTGCTCTTTTTGAATAGTAGCTAAAAAACCTAAACGTCCTGTATTAATACCTACAATAGGAACCCCAAGTGCGCCTACATAAGTTATTGATTTTAAGATAGTACCATCACCTCCTATACTTATAAATAGGTCATAAGAGTTGTCAATAGAAGTGAAGGTAGAAATGTCGCCTAAAGATTTGTCTAGCTCTTTTTCTACAAGTTTCTTATAGTTTTCTTCAATAATTAGAGTTATGTTTTTTTTCTGAAAAGCCTCTATGATGCTCATCACGTGCTTTCCACTATTTTTATGGTAAAATTGACCGTAAATTGCGACCTTCATTGCTTAGATGTTAAGGTATTTGTCAAGATAATTAGACCTTTCTTTTAGATCTTCTAATAACAAATCTTCATCATGGCTAGATATGATATTATAGCTATATCTTCTAAAAGTTTGTACAATTTCATTCATACCTTGATGACCTATTTTTATTGTAGCTTGCATGGTGTCACTATTAATGCTAGAGATAAAAACCCCTAGTATTTTTGCGTCATTAGATTCAACTATTTGACATATCTCGCTAAAAGAATAGTCACGTACACCTTTTTCTACTACAATGATACCTCCAGCTTCATTTAAAAAAGGAGTATCATTAAAAATCCCTATAATGTCGCCTAGTTCATAATATCCTTTATATTGGTTGTTCTCATCTAGAACAGGCATGATGTTAGAGTTGTGTAGCGCAAACGCTTCTAGTATATCTAACCAGTTTGTGTCTAGTCTTACAAAAAAGGGCTCAATTGTATAAGAATAGTCATCAATTGTTTTGTCAGTTTCAAAACAATGAACGTCTGTGCCACTAATACAGCCTTCAAATACATCATTTTTTATAATAGGAAAATGACTGTAAGTGAGCTGGTTAAAAGCAGATTGAAGTTCCTTTATGCTACTGTTAGATGCAAAAGGTTGAACGTCGTTTATTATGTATTGATGTGTGTTCACAAATATTTTTTATGCAAAATACTCAAATAAAGCCTATAGCAAAAAACAAGCTTTGTATTTTTGTTAATTAATAATATAAAGTATGACAAAGTTAAGTGTAAATATCAATAAACTAGCAACCTTGCGTAATGCTCGCGGCGGAAATGTGCCAGATTTGCTAAAAGCGGCTAAAGATATAGAGTCATTTGGGGCTGAAGGAATAACGATTCATCCACGCCCTGACGAAAGACATATTACATATCAAGATGCTAGAGATTTAAAAAATGTAGTTAAGACAGAATACAATATTGAAGGAAACCCTATCAAATATTTTATGAACCTAGTTTTAGCTATTGCACCTACTCAAGTAACATTAGTTCCAGATAAAATAGGTGTTCTTACTTCAGATGCTGGTTGGGATACTATAAAACACAAATCTTTTTTAACAGAAACCATAGCAGAGTTTAAAAGAAACGGGATTAGAACTTCCATTTTTGTTGATCCAGTCTTAGAGATGATTGATGGAGCTGCTGCTGTTGGGGCAGATAGGATAGAGCTGTATACAGAAGATTTTGCAGTGGGGTATTTAAAAGGTAATAATGATGCAGTACTACCTTATTCTGCTTGCGCTGTTAGGGCTCATGAATTGGGGTTAGGTGTTAATGCAGGGCACGATTTGTCACTCGATAATATTGAGTATTTCAAAAAAAACGTACCACATCTTGCAGAGGTGAGTATAGGTCATGCTTTGATAAGTGAAGCAATTTATCAAGGTTTAGAGCCAGTGATTAAGCAGTATTTACAAAAATTAAAATAGATGTTATTACACTCACAAATAATAGGAGAAGGCAGGCCTCTTGTAATATTACATGGGTTTTTAGGTTCTGGTGATAACTGGAAAACATTAGCAAATAAATTTGCTGAAGATGGTTTTCAGGTGCACCTTGTTGATCAAAGAAATCACGGTAAAAGTTTTCATAGTGAAGACTGGAATTATGGTTTTATGGTAAAAGACCTAAAAGAGTATTGTGATCACTACTCCCTGGGGAGTATTTGTTTACTGGGTCATTCTATGGGTGGTAAAACAGCTATGTCTTTTGCGGTTGCTTATCCAGAGATGGTAGAAAAATTAGTTATTGCAGATATTGGCCCTAAAGCATACCCTTCACACCATCAAGATATTTTAAAAGCTTTAGGCTCCTTAGATTTTGATGTTTTAAAGTCAAGAGGAGAAGCAGACAAGGTTTTAGGTGCCTATATAAAAGACTTAGGGACAAGGCAGTTTCTCTTAAAAAATCTTTATTGGGTGTCTAAAGGCAGGCTTGGGTTAAAAATTAACTTAAGTGTTTTGACGCATAAAATTTCCGAAGTAGGTAAAGAGTTGCCACAACAACTTGTTTATAGTGGGGAGACCTTATTTGTTAAAGGGGAGAACTCTGGTTATATAGATCAAATGGATGAAATAGGGATCAAAAGACAGTTTTTAAAAGCAGAAATAGCAACAGTGTCAAATGCGGGTCATTGGCTACACGCAGAGAATCCATCCGAATTTTATCAAATTGTTATTAATTTTTTATAATATTGTCATATTAATTTTATTATGTATGCATAATAAATAATAACACAATTTAATTTAATCAAAATATTTAATTATGAAGAAAGTATTACTTCTTGCCATATTTACCCTTGCATCTGCTGTGATGTATGCTGGTGGATATAGAGTTGCATTGCAGGGTAACAAATCTCTTGCTATGGGGCATACGGGTGTTGCTGTTGTTAACAGTGCAGAACTTGTGTTTCACAATCCAGCTGGGTTAGTGTTTCTTGAAAATAAACTAAATGTCTCTGTAGGAGGTTTTGGCGTCTTTTCTAAAATTGCTTATCATAATGAACTTACCGGAGCTTCTGAAAGAACAGATAGTGGAGTAAGTACTCCTATTTATGCGTATGCGTCATATCAAGCTACAGATTGGTTAGCACTTGGATTAGGGGTTTATACTCCTTATGGTAGTGCTGTTAAATATGATGATGACTGGGCGGGATCTCACTTAATTAATAATATTGAGCTGCAGGCTTTTTATATCCAAGCTTCTGCTGCGATTAAGGTTAATGAGTATTTCAGTTTTAGTGGTGGTTTTATTTATGCTACAGGTAATGTTAACTTTAATAGAAACCTATCACGTTCTTTAACAGATCTTGAAGGAAACCGTTCTGAGGTTACTATAGACGCTAAAGGTGTTTCTAACACAGGTTGGACTGTTAGTGCAATGTTTAATGTTTCAGAAAAATTTAGATTAGGAGCTACGTACCGTTCTCTAATAAGATTAACGGCAGATGAAGCTACGGCAGAATTTGAGAATATTCCTAACTCACCAGGAACTCCTTTTGCTGATACAGGTGCAGTGGCAGAATTGCCTATGCCTGCAGAAATGACAGTGGGTCTTTCTTATGAGTTTTGTGAAAAGTGGTTGTTTGCTTTTGACTTAAACACAACATTTTGGGGAGAATATGAATCATTAGATATTGATTTTGAGAATCCTGCAATACCAGATTCTTTTAATGCACGTAACTATAAAAACTCTATCAATGCTCGTTTTGGATTACAGTATGAAGCGTCAGATAGATTTACATTAAGAGGTGGTTATTATTATGACCAATCTCCAGTACAAGCTGGTTACTTTGCTCCAGAAACACCTCGTAACGATTCTAATAATTATACTGCAGGTATTTCTTTTAAAGTAAATGATCGTTTTGATATAGATGCTTCTTTCTTATTTGTTCATTCTATTGAAGTTGATGCTTCTTATGACTACTACCTAGATGGTGGAGTTGCGGCACCATTTGGCGGGACTTACAAGACTAATGCGTTTGTTCCTGGATTAGGATTGACTTACAAACTTTAATTTTTAATACTATACTTAAGATGAAAAATTATATAAAAATTACAGCAGCAGTAGTGGCCTTAGGGTTTATTAGCTGTGAACCAGAATTTGATAATCCTGTAGAAGATAATGGTTTTTATACATCAGGTACTGCAGATTTTACTAACTATGTTGCCGTGGGTAACTCGTTAACTGCAGGTTATGCTGATGGAGCACTATATATTACAGGACAAGAAAATTCTTATCCTAATATAATGGCAAACCAGTTTGCTCTTGCCGGAGGTGGTGAGTTTACTCAGCCTTTAGTAAATGATAATACAGGTGGTCTTTTATTAGGAGGAACACAAATTACAGAAAATAGACTTGTATTAGCTTTTGATGCAGAAGGAAATCCTGGTCCAGTTAGACTAGAAGGAACACCTACTACAGATGTTGCTAATAACATAGGAGGTCCTTTTAATAATATGGGAGTTCCTGGAGCAAAAAGTTTTCATTTAGGAGCAGCTGGTTACGGTAACGTTGCTGGTGTAGCTAGTGGTGCCGCAAACCCTTATTTTGCACGTTTTGCTACTTCTGCAAATGCTACGGTTATAGGTGATGCAGCTTCTCTTAATCCTACCTTCTTTTCTTTATGGATAGGAAATAATGATATCTTATCTTATGCTACTTCTGGTGGTTCTGGTGTAGATCAAACAGGAAATTTAGATCCTAGTACTTATGAGCCTAATGACATAACAGATCCTAATGTGTTTGCTTCTGTGTATAGTGCGCAAGTAAATGCCTTGTCAGCTGGTGGAGCAAAAGGAGCTTTAGTTAACATCGCAGATGTAACGTCTATTCCTTATTTTACTACGGTACCAACACAAACAATTCCTTTAGATGCTGCTACAGCTGGGGCATTAAATGCACAGTTTACATTGTATAATACTCAGGTATTGCCAGGTTTTGTTGCTGCGGGACTACTTACACAAGAAGAAGCAGACTTAAGAGCGATTAACTTTCAAGCAGGAGTGAACTTTCCTATTATGATGGATGATGATTTAACAGACCTTACAGATATTTTAATATCTCAAGGAATCCCTGCAGCTACTGCTGGTTTACTAGGTCAATTACGTCAAGTGAAATCAGATGATTTAGTTGTTTTAACAGCGTCTAGTGTAATTGGTACATTAGCAGATCCTGAAAACCCACAATCTGTAATTGGAGTGGCGGTGCCATTAGGAGATCAGTTTGTGCTTACAGCTACAGAACAAGCAAGAGTTGCAGCAGCAGCTGCGGCTTACAATGCAGTTATTGAAGGTTTAGCGGCTCAAAATGATCTTGCTTTTGTAGATGCAAAAAGTGCTTTAGGTAGAGTTGCAGAAACTGGTGTTGCTTTTAACGGTGGAGTTTTAACATCTCAGTTTGTAACAGGTGGTGCATTTTCACTTGATGGAGTTCACCCTTCACCTAGAGGTTATGCTTTTACTGCAAATGCTATAATTACAGCTGTAAATGCTCAGTACGGATCAACAATTCCTACTGTAGACATAGGAAACTATGCTACGGTAACATTGCATAATAACTAATAAGTTTTAAAACTTAATATTTTAAGCGTCGTTTTCTACAAAGAGAACGACGCTTTTTTTATCTTTATATTTCTAACCTGCCGGCAAGCGGTAATACTAAAACATTAAATATGAAAACACTTATAAGAGTTTTGTTAACTGCACTCGCAGTAGTTTTGTTGTCAAAAATACTTCCGGGAGTAGCTGTAGAGGGTTATGTTTCTGCGATAATAGTTGCGGTAGTAATCGCGCTGTTGCGTTTTATTGTAAAGCCAGTACTTGTCTTGCTAACATTTCCGGTTACTGTAGTCACATTAGGTTTATTTCTACTTGTGATAAATGCGATAATTATTTTACTCGCAGATTATTTTGTGTCAGATTTTGCAGTAGATGGTTTTTGGTGGGCATTACTTTTTAGTTTGCTTTTATCATTTGTGCAATCTATACTCTTTTCTATATTAGATAAAGATTAATTGCTTCGGAAACAGGCTTTATTTGTAGTCTATTTCCGAAGTTATATTTAAGCTACTTAATAACAGTATATAAACATATTGTGAGTGCAATAAAAAACACTATTTTTGCAGTCCGAATTTTTAGAAGAAAAAAATGAACATTACTAAGAAAGAAATAGATAGTCTTAATGCTGTACTTACAGTAGAAGTTAAAAAAGAAGACTATGCAGATAAGGTGCAGGGTATTTTAAATAACTATAAAAAAACTGCAACTATCCCAGGTTTTAGAAAAGGTCACATTCCAATGGGAATGGTCAAAAAACAATACGGAAAAGCAGTGCTTCTTGAAGAGGTGAATAAAATTCTTCAAGAAAATCTACATAAATACCTTACCGAAGAGAAGTTAGATGTATTAGGAAATCCATTGCCTAAAAACGATAATGAAATTGATTGGGACGGTGAAGATTTTAAATTTGAGTTTGAGCTAGGGCTTTCTCCAGAGTTTAAAGTAGACGTTACTAAAAAAGCTGTGACACAATATAAAGTGGTTGCAGATGCAAAAATGCTTGACAACCAAGTTAAGACTATCCGTAAACAATACGGAAAGTTAACTAACAAAGAGGTAGTTGAAAAAGGCGATGAGATAACAGGTACTTTTAAAAATGAAGATGCTGCAATAGATAAAAAAACTACACTAGAGCTTGATCTTGTTAAAGGTAAAACTCAAGCAAAAGCACTTATAGGTGCTAAGGTAGGTGATGTTATTACTTTAAAAACAAAAGGCTTATTTGATGAAGAAGTAGAGCTTCAGCGTCATTTAGGTGTAGACCCAGTAGCAGCTAAAGATCTTAAAGTAGAAGTTGAGTTTACTGTAGAAGAAGTTAACAATCGCGAGATGTCAGACTTAAACCAAGAGTTGTTTGATAAGCTTTTTGGTGAAGGAGTTGTTAAGTCTGAAAAAGAATTAAAAGAGAAAATCAAAGAAGACGCAGAAGGACAGTTTATGCAACAAAGTGACCAAAAGTTACTTAATGACGTTGTAGATTCTCTTATCGAAAATACAAAGTTTGATTTACCAGCAAGTTTCTTACAGAAATGGATACAAGTTTCTGGAGATAAGGTAATGACAGAAGAAGAAGCAAAAGCAGAATATGAGCGTAGCGAAAAAGGTTTACGTTACCAGTTAATTGAAGGAAAGTTAAGAACAGAGAATAACCTTCAGGTTACTTTTGATGAGCTTAAAGATCACAGTAAAGTGATGATTAAGCAACAGATGGCTCAGTTTGGTCAATTAGATCCTTCAGAAGAAGAACTAGACAATATTACTGCAAGAATAATGAGCAATCAAGAAGAAGTAAAGCGTATGAGCGAGCAGTTAGCAACAAATAAATTGCTTACTTTCTTCAAAGAGAATGCAAAGTTAAAAACAAAGGAAGTTTCTTATGATACTTTTATCAAAGAGGCTTACGCTTAAACATTAAAATTTAGGTATCTTTAAGGCGTTATATGGAAGCATATAACGCCTTATTAATTTTAAGAGAAAAGGAATAATATTTTATGGACTACGGAAAAGAATTTAAGAATTTTGCAATTAAGGATCAAGGAGTTAGCAGTACTTATTATGATAGTATTTTAACAAGTATGTACCCTGTAGGGCTTACGCCAAACATTATTGAAGAACGCCAGATGAATGCCGTTGCAATGGATGTTTTCTCTCGTTTAATGATGGATCGTATCATTTTTCTAGGAACAGGTATCAATGATCAAGTAGCAAATATCGTACAAGCACAATTGCTATTTTTAGCGAGTGTAGATGCAACAAGAGATATTCAGATTTATATTAACTCACCAGGAGGAAGTGTATATGCAGGTTTAGGTATATATGATACTATGCAATTTATCACTCCAGATGTGGCAACTATTTGCACAGGTATGGCAGCTTCTATGGGTGCCGTATTATTATGTGCTGGAGAAAAAGGAAAACGTTCTGGATTAACACACTCTCGTGTGATGATTCACCAGCCTATGGGTGGAGCGCAAGGACAAGCCAGTGATATTGAGATTACAGCAAAAGAGATAGTGACTCTTAAGAAAGAATTATATGAGATCATCTCTAAGCACTCAGGTCAAGAGTATGATAAAGTATATGAAGATAGTGATCGTGATTACTGGATGAAAGCAGACAAAGCCATGGAGTACGGTATGATTGATGAAATTTTGACTAGAGGTAAAAAATAGAAAATGTATATTATTTCTGAAATAGTATAAAATCATTATTATTTCAGAAATAATTAAAAAGAGTTAAAGATTTTCGTCCGTATTTGCGGATTTACGAAAATGAAAAAAGGGAGATTATGGCAAAGGAAGTATTAGAATGTTCGTTTTGTGGTAGAAAAAAACCAGAAACTAGTTTGCTTATTGCAGGTTTAGATGCTCATATCTGTGATCGTTGCATCGAGCAGGCTCACGGCATTGTAGTAGAAGAAGAAGTGCATAAAAAAGGTGATGCTGTCTCGCAAGAGTTAATGCTAAAAAAGCCTAAAACAATTAAAACATTTTTAGATGATTATGTAATTGGGCAAGATCACACAAAAAGAGTGATGGCAGTAGCGGTTTATAACCACTACAAGCGATTACTACAACCTAAAACTGATGACGATATCGAGATCCAAAAAAGTAACATCATTATGGTGGGACAAACGGGTACTGGTAAAACACTAGTGGCAAAAACAATTGCAAGGATGCTTAACGTACCCTTAGCGATAGTTGATGCAACTGTACTAACAGAAGCTGGTTATGTAGGAGAAGATGTAGAGAGTATTTTAACAAGACTACTTCAAGCTGCTGATTATAACCTAGAAAAAGCTCAAAACGGAATCGTTTTTATTGATGAGATAGATAAAATTGCTCGTAAGAGTGATAATCCATCTATCACTAGAGATGTGAGTGGAGAGGGAGTACAACAAGCTTTATTAAAACTTTTAGAGGGTACCGTAGTAAATGTGCCGCCTAAAGGAGGACGTAAACATCCAGACCAAAAGTTTATTGAAGTCAATACAGAGAATATTTTATTTATAGCTGGTGGAGCCTTTGATGGTATAAACAGGCATATATCTAAAAGACTTAATTTACAATCTGTAGGTTTTAGTGCAACCCATAAACAAGAGCAGCTAGATAAGGATCATATGCTAAAGTATATTATCCCAAAAGATTTAAAAGATTTTGGTTTAATTCCAGAAATTATTGGACGACTACCAGTATTGACATATATGAATCCTTTAGACAAAGCAACGCTTAGAGCTATTCTTACAGAGCCTAAAAATGCTATCATCAAACAGTATAAAAAATTGTTTGAGATGGATGAGATAGAGCTTGTGATGACAGAAGAAGCTTTAGACTTTATTGTAGAGCAGGCAATTGTGTATAAACTAGGTGCAAGAGGATTACGTTCACTTTGTGAAGCAGTGCTCACAGATGCTATGTATGAGCTTCCTGGTACAGATGTTAAGATGTTGACAGTAAACGAAGAGTATGTAAAAGAAAAGCTAAACAAAGCAACTATTAAAAAGCTGAAAGCGGTTTCTTAAAACAGAAATGTCTTATATTATTAAAACTCCTCCACGAGATACTTTTTATCTTTTGGAGGAGTTTTTATATAAACTCATTTTGTGCTTTTAAAATTTTTAAAAATACTAGCTCACATTTGTATTATAGCAATGCTCACCATTATTACTCAAATAGGTGGTGTTGTTTATTTTATATCGTTGTTATTTGTAAAAAGTACATCTTACAAGTATCGTCTTAAAAGATTAGCGTTGTTCACGCTACTTTACCTACTTGCTACTTTTGCAATTATACCACCCTTGGCCAATACTTTTGGTCGTGAGCGTGTGTCAAATAAAGATACAATTGCTGCACATTCTTTCTTTTATATCTTGGCAAATAGAAATTACGTGACACCCGCTTTAAACAATGTGTTAGAAAAAACGGCACTAGACTTTCAGCAAAAATATCCTGAAATTAAGCTACAGTACCTTGATGCAAACTTTCCCTTTATTGATGGTTTTCCCTTATTGCCTCATTTAAGTCATAGTGATGGTAAGAAGATTGATGTAACCTTTATCTATAATGATAACTTCGGAAATATCACAAATTTGAAGCCCGCTATTAGTGGCTACGGGGTTTATGAAGCTCCAAAAAAGACAGAAGTAAATATGCCTAGTATCTGTAATGATAAAGGGTATTGGCAATATGATTTCCCTAAATACCTTACCTGCGGCACTATAAATAAAAATCTTACTATTTCAGAAGAAGGAACAAAAGCCTTGTCTTTAAGTTTTTTAAAACAGCAAGCTGTAACTAAGTTGTTTATAGAGCCTCATTTAAAAGCTAGACTAAGGTTGTTTGATAATAAAGTAAGATTTCACGGGTGTGGTGCTGTACGTCACGATGATCATTTGCACGTGCAGGTAAAATAAAAGCATAAAAAAACCCTCTATAAATAGAGGGCTCTTAGACTAAACTCAATGTATGTTTTATTTAGGGTGTTACTAAAACGGTCTTAGATTTCTTATTAAGAATCTTCTGCTCCATTAATTCTTTCTTATTTTTTAAAGTATATCCTGCAACTTGTGCATCACTATTCTCAATTTTTTGAGTGGTCCCACAAGACGTAAATGTCGATGTTAAGATTACTGCTGTTAAGATGAATATTACTTTTTTCATTGTATGGGTATGTCTTATTTTACACTACAAACATACTGCGTAAGAAAAGTACTACCAAAACTATTAGTCCAACGTAACAGAATACTCGTTGAAATGCAAATCGTGTTACGGCCTTCGGTAAAGCGCCTAAAATCAACGTTTTCCGGCTTGTCCTTAGGCGGAGATAAAGTGTTTTATATCGAAATAGGAGGTGTGAAAATTTATGCTATTTTAAGAAATAGACTACTTTATTGCTTATTTAAGAGAAGTAATTCTTCAAGATAATCTCTAGTATTTGATAATCTAGGAACCTTATGTTGACCCCCAAGTTTATCTTTATCTTTTAGCCAATCATAAAATAATTTTTTGCGTGCGCAATGTATGGTTGGAGCGTTAAGTGTTGTGTTGTTAAAACGCTTGGCTTCATAATCACTATTTACTTCTTGTAACGCTTTATCAAGTTTGGTTGAGAATGATTTAAAGTCTTTAGGTGGATGTTTAAATTCTATGATCCACTCATGAGCACCTTTTTCCTTTCCTTCCATAAAAATAGGAGCAGCGGTGTAGTCTACAATCTCGCAGTTTGTCTCGTGAGTTACTTTGCGTAAAGCTGCTTCTGCATTTTCAATAATAAGTTCTTCGCCAAAAACATTAATATGGTGTTTTGTTCTCCCCGTAACTTTTATGCGATAAGGGTCTGTAGATGTAAACCTAACGGTGTCACCTACTTTATAACGCCATAGCCCCGCATTAGTGGTGATAACAATTGCATAGTTTTTACCTACTTCTACTTCATTTAATCTGATAACTCTTTGGTCTAAGCTTCCGTAAGTATCCATTGGGATAAACTCATAAAAGATGCCATAGTCAAGCATTAATAGTAACTCTTTGCTTGTGTTGCTGTCTTGTATTGCAAAAAAACCTTCGCTTGCATTATAGATCTCGTAGTATCTAAAATCGTTTTTAGGTAATATTTTTTTGTATTGCTCTAGATAAGGGTCAAAACTAACACCGCCGTGAAAATACACTTCAAGATTGGGCCAGACATCAAACAGGTTGCCTTTTCCTGTGGTTTCAATTACATTGTTTAATAACACGAGCATCCAAGAGGGTACTCCTGCAAGGCTTGTTACATTTTCTTGAATAGTTTCATTTACAATAGCCTGCATTTTTATTTCCCAATCACCCATTAATGATATTTCATTACTAGGAGTGCTGCTGTACTCTGCCCAGAAAGGCATATTATCAATAAGTATTGCAGAGAGGTCTCCGTAACTTGTACCGTTTTCTTGGTATAATTCTTTGCTGCCGCCTAGACGTAAGCTTTTGCCGGTAAACAATTGTGCATTTTCATTATTATTGAGGTACATACACAACAAATCTTTACTAGCTGCATAGTGGCATCCTTCTAATGACTCTGTAGATACGGGTATAAATTTGCTTTTAGCGTTTGTAGTACCGCTTGATTTTGCAAACCATTTTATAGGTGTTGGCCAGAAAATATTGCTTTCGCCACGTCGCCCTCTTTCAATGTCATTCTGTATTTCTTCATAAGTAGTAACGGGAACACGTTCTGTAAATTCGCGATAGTTTTTTATACTAGCAAAGTCGTGTTTCTTTCCTATTTCTGTAGAACGAGCACGCAAAAGTAAAGACGTGAGTAGCTCTTCCTGCACCTCGTTAGGATATTTTAGAAATAATTCTATCTGATGAAAACGCTTTTTAAGAAACCAAGAAGCGACAGAATTGACTAAAGGGATTGGCATTTTTTAAAGTATCTTTATGGTTTAAAAATACAATATTTTATGCACTACCAAGGGGTTCTTACAAAAATGCAGACCGAAAATGGAAGTCCTATTCAATACTACTTAGTATTTAAAGATGATTTCTTGCATGTCAATCAATTAATAGACAAACATTTGTCTATTAATTTTGTGGGTTATGAGTGTCTTAATTGTCATTTAAATAAAGAAATTTATAGACAAGGTTTTTGTAAACAATGCTTTTTTGATATCCCTCAAGCTGCAGATTGGATAATGAAGCCAGAGCTTAGTAAAGCGCATCTAGGTATTGAAGATCGTGACCTAGCTTATGAAGAGAAAGTGCAATTAAAACCCCACATAGTTTACTTGGCAAATAGCAGCAATGTAAAAGTGGGAGTAACCAGAAAAACCCAAGTACCTACTCGATGGATTGATCAAGGTGCACACGAAGCTATTGAGATTCTAGAGGTTCCTAACCGATATCTTGCAGGTATTGCAGAAGTAGCCTTAAAAGATCACGTGGGCGATAAGACTAACTGGCGTACGATGCTTAAAAACGAAATAAAAGATGAGAATCTGGTTGAGTGGCGGGATAAGCTAAAGCAATATATTCCAGCTGAAGCATTGCCTTATTTTTTAGAAAATAATGTAGAAACGCATTTAGAATTTCCTGTGCTGAAATATCCAAAAAAATTAAAAAGTCTCAACCTAAAAAAAACACCTCAATACAATGGGGTGCTTAAAGGGATTAAAGGACAGTACCTCATTTTTGAAGATGATACGGTATTTAATGTGAGAAGTAATGAAGGGTTTGTTGTGCAGTTAGGGGTGGAGTAAAGTTGTCTAAATTTCTGGGGTCAAATTTATTGTACAATAACTATTAAAAAATGAAGAATAAATATTGGTTACTTTTTTTAGTTTTTCCAACAATCATTTTTAGTCAAAATTTAATTCTGAATTAATGAAAATTGATTCTATAGTTAAGTATATTAATGATACTGATGGTGAGTTGTCTGAAGGTATTGTTGAAGGACCAATAATTTATAAAGGATGGTTTAAAAAAATGGAGGTTGGGGTGCTTATTATCTTCGCAATAAGCAAAAACCTAATGAACCCATAAGAATTCTTTATAATTTGGCTTTTCGAAAATCTTATGAATCTTATGAGTTTTACTACTCAGACAGTAATTTAATTTTCGCAAAGTTATCCGTTACTTATTACCGTAAGAAGTATAGAGGTAAATCTTTTGAAAGGGAATATTACTTTCAGAATTCAAAATTAATTTTTGACTCTAAACCTGAAATGGAAAAATTTAATGTAGATTATATTTTGCTGACTGAAAATTCAACAAGAAAATTAATTTTTAAATAAAATCGTGCAATCAAAATAGTTTACTATTTAAGAGTACTTATCTGAATGTTGTTTTAAGTCTAACTTCTTTCAACATAGTAGTCTTTCATCTAAAAACAAAGCGGTCTTTCTTTAATTGCCCGTACTATCCTTCTTCTTTTTCCCAAAAAGACCTCCTAAACCTTCTTTGATAACATCTTTGATTTCATCTTTCACTTCTTCTTCTGTGGTAGGGATTGTAGTTGGTATTGTGGTTGGTATGGTAGGTTTTGTTATGCCGGTAGTTGTTGTATCTCCTGGTTTATCTTTACCGCCATTGATTAAGTCTTTAATTATATTAATACCATCTTCTTTAATCGCATTTGTTTGAGTAGCGATTATTTGCTGTGTTAATTGTGTTACCGCTGCGTTTGTATTTATTCCTATTGTAGGGTTAGCAAAAGAGCCTTTCATTGTTACGGGCAAAGCAACCGTCATTTTTTCTGCATCTTCTGCGCTTAATTTTGCTAACATTCCGCCTAGTTGATTGCCTAAGTATTTTGCAGGAACATCAAGACTCATATTATAATCCATTGTTTTGTCAAAATTATGACCTCCAGAAGCTGTTACTTTTATTCCTTTGACATTAAAATCAAAAGGTGCTACTTGTATGCCACCATCTTTAAAAGATATGGCGGTAGTCACGTCTTTTAAACCTAATTTGTCTAAGTCTATAAAGTTAAGTTTCTCATCTAGTTTTGATAATAATGGTGATTTGTCTCCAGAAAACTCTGCGGTGATTATGTTAGCTAAAGCATCACCGCTCAACGACTGTAAGTTTGGTGTCATATCTGAGTTTAGATTTCCGTTTAGCTTTAATTCTGTGCTTAAAATACCGTCTAGATTTTGCATAATAGGGGCGAGAAATTCTAATAGCTTCAATTCTTTAAAAGATTCTGCAAGATCTATTTTGCTTAAATCTAGATCCATCGCAAATGTTGGGGTATTACCTTTAGTATTCACATTTCCGCCAAAAGCAATATCACCACCTAGCATCTTTGAGGTTACATTCTCTAGACCTGCCGTTTCGTTTTTAATAACTACAGACCCTTTAGTTTCTTTTAATTCTAGATTGTCGTAAATCACTTTATCTGCGCTAAAGTTGAGTCTAGCATCTAAAAAATCTGGAATTTTAGCCCCTGTATTTTTAGCCATACCTTCAGATGACTTACCAGAAGTTTCATTATTTGGCGTTTCCGAAGTCATAAAATCATTAACGTTAAAAACTTTAGATTTTACATTAAACGTACCTTTTAAATCTTGTTTTGACATCACAAAAGGGATGAGGTTTTCTATCTGCCCTGTTGCCTCTATATCTGTGTCACCAGATTTTGCATCTAGTTTAGTTAACTGGATGTTACCATCTTTCATGTTAATAGATGCAGCATCAATTTTAATAGGATTTTTAAATGCTGGATCGTTATATGTAAAACCAGTTAAACTTGCTGATCCTACTGTGTTTATACGGTTGTATTGCTCTTTGTCTATGGCTTCCATATCAAAGTTAACCTTGGCATCTGCAAAGAAAACACCTGTCAAATCTTGGTCAAGCTCAATAGGTAAGACTTTTTCTATATTAGCAAGATTAAGTGTGCCTTTTAAAGCTAGGTCTACTAGCATATTTGTCGTTAGGTTTTTAATGCTACCGTTTGCTGTAAATAGTTCGTCATCTATTTTAAACTTCACGCCATTGAGCATAATGTAAGTGTCTTTTACAAGTCCTGTTTTGTTTAATAAATCTGCGCTGATGGTTATGTTCTCTACAGTTTTAGGCAAATCTGCATATTTAAAAGATGCGTTGTCGCTACGTATTTTAATATCTAGTTTAGGTATGTGTGTTTCATCTACAATACCTTTAAGAGCGCCGTTTACCGTAAAGTTTCCTGTGGTAGTGACTGCATCTAGATTTTTCACGTACACCTCTGGAATCACAGCTAGAAAGTTTTTAAAATCTGAAGATGGGGTCTTAATACTAAGGTCAAGTTCGCTATTTGTTTCGTTCACTTTTATAAAGCCATCAAGGGTTAAAGGCAATTGATTAATTTTTGCTTCATTTTCTTTAAAAGTGTATTTCTGATTTTCAAGATCCATTAAAATAACAGCATCTAGTGTTACCTTATTCTTGTTTAAATAAGCGACATCACCCATTTTATAAGAAACTACGGCATCTGTGTTAGTATCTAACTCTGATGTTGCTAAAGAAAAATCTCCTGTACCTGTATGATTAAACTCTGATAAGGTTAAAAATGTTTCTGTGCTCTCATCTAGATAGTTAATGCGTGAATTTTTAAGCTCATAACGGTTAAGATCAAAACTAAAGCCAGCATTGTCTGCGGTGTCATCTGTAAGTGTTGCGTCACTTTTTACAGCCACATCATAATTGGCGTTTTTATCTTTATCTACTTTAATATTTATAAATGCTTCGTCAAGAAAAAGAGCATCTATTTTTATAGATTCGCTCTCTTTTTTAAAGAGTTGTGTTACTCCCATATCAAGTTTTAAGGTTTTACCACTAGCAAGTGTATCCCCTTTAAAAGGAGCATTGTTAATCACGCTAAAATCATTAATAGTTAAAGCTGCATCTGGAAAACTTTTAAAAAGAGACAAGTCAAGGCTTTCCCATGCAACAGTTGCATTTAGGTTTTCGTTGATGGTTCTCTTCACTATTTTTTCTATAGAGTCTTTAAACAAAAAAGGAGCAGCGATTAATGCAACCACAAGTATGAGTAAAAAGATTCCAAGTATTTTAAATATTTTTTTCATTGCTGAAATTTTAATTTAATGATTAACTATGTTGTTAAGTATAAAGACGCTACCTATCAAGGCCTCGTTTCTGTATATGTGTGTGATCTATCAAAAAGTAGACCTTTATTTTCAATTGTGAACAAAGATAACCGTCATGAGTTTTGATTTAGTTAAATTAGTATTAAGATTGCAAACCCATAATTAGTATCAAAAATCACACAGTTATTAAACCAATTAACAACATATATTTAGGGCTCGGAAGTAATCTAGGCAATCGTTTTGAGCATATGCAATCTGCTGTACAAATGCTTTTTGAGCGAGTAGGTTCTGTGATTAAAATCTCTGCGGTTTATGAAACGCCTGCATTAGGTTTTGAAGGCGGTGATTTTCTTAATTGTGTAGTGCAATTGCAGACTAATCTTAGTTCTTCAAAGCTTCTTACTGAAATATTAAATATTGAAAAAAAGCTAGGTAGAGAACGAAGTGAAATAGAGGGTTATAGTTCACGTGTGATTGATATAGATATATTGCTATTTAACAATGAAGTGATTGATAAGCCAAAATTACAAGTGCCCCATCCTCAAATAGCAAACAGGAAATTTGTATTACAACCCCTTGCCGAAATTAATAACGCATTAATTATTCCTGGTTTAGAAAAGAATGTAGTAAAACTTCTTGCCGCTACAAAAGATGAAAGTGTAGTCACAAAACAATCTAAATGGTTAAGAAATCCTATCAAAGATTTTGACTTTAAAGCCATTAATTATATTGCTATAGAAGGTAATATTGGTGCCGGTAAAACAAGTCTTGCTCATTTGCTTTCTGCAGATTTTAACGCAAAGTTGATTCTAGAAAGATTTAAAGACAACCCTTTTTTACCTAAGTTTTACGAAGACCAATCTAGATATGCATTCCCTTTAGAAATGTCATTTTTAGCAGACAGATATCAGCAACTTTTAGAAGATATAAAACAGTTTGATCTTTTTAAAGAAAGAGTGATTGCAGATTATGATGGGTACAAATCTTTAATATTTGCAAATATCACATTGCAAGAAGAAGAGTTTAGCCTTTATAAAAAACTATTCTCTTTAATGCATAAAGAACTGCCTAAGCCAGATGTATATATCTATTTATATCAAAACACAGAGCGTTTATTAGAAAACATAAAAAAGCGTGGTCGTACCTACGAGAAAAGCATCAAGGCAGAATACTTAGCTAAAATTAATGATGGTTATCTAGAATTTATAAAAAATCAACACACTGATAATGTAAAAATAATTGACATTTCAGAAATGGATTTTGTGAAGAATCGTGCAGATTACCTGGCTATTGTAAAACAGATTTTAGCTTAGTTGTAACTTTTTAAAAAAGTCCCAAACTACAACACCCACACTCACAGAAATATTGAGTGAATGCTTAGTCCCAAATTGCGGGATCTCAATCACAGCATCACTAGCAGAAACAATAGATTGTTGCACCCCTTTTACTTCATTACCAAAGACTATTGCGTATTTTTTATCTGCTGTAACTTCATAATTTTCTAGCGAAACAGAATGCTCTGCCTGTTCAATTGCACAAACAGTTACTCCGTCTTTTTTTAAAGAATCAATAAGTAGATCGGTGCTTTCTACATATTCCCAGGCAACACTTTCTGTCGCGCCAAGGGCCGTTTTTTGTATGTCTTTATGTGGTGGTGTTGCGGTAATGCCGCAGAGATATATTTTTTCAACCAAAAAAGCATCAGAAGTTCTAAACACAGAGCCTATGTTATTTAAGCTCCTTATGTTGTCAAGAATGATAATAAGTGGCGTTTTTTCTGCCGCTTTAAACCCGTCAACATCTACGCGGTCGAGTTCACTATTTTTAAGTTTTCTGTTTTTCATCGCTGCAAAAATACACTTTTACTTATCTAAAAGTTGTGTAAATTTAAAACGCCAAATTTTCAAGATCTACATTGCCCCCAGAAATAATAACACCCACTTTTTTGTTTTTGAAATATGCTGGGTTTGCTAATATAGCTGCTAATGGGACAGCGCTAGAAGGCTCTACCACAATTTTGAGATATTGCCAGATAAGCTTCATGGCGTCAATTATTTGCTGTTCTTCAGCAAGATAAATGTCGTCTACAAATTCTTGAATTATTGGAAAATTGATATCACCAAGATGTGTTCTCAGTCCATCTGCAACAGTTGTTCCGCCATCGTTAAATTTAATTTTTCCAGCTTTTAATGAGCGTTTTGCATCGTCCATAGTTGCTGGTTCTGCACCTATTGTTTTGCAATTAATCCCAAAATACTGTCCTGCGATGCTAGTGCCTGCAATTAAACCACCACCACCTACTGGCGTAGTGATAACATCAAGATTAGGATGTTTTTTTAAAAGCTCATAAGCAGCAGTTCCTTGTCCTAAAATAACATTGTAGTTATTAGAAGGGTGAATAAAAGTTGCGCCTTTTTCTTGGACAATTTTTTCTGCTTCTTCTTCTCTTGAGGCGAGTGTAGGTTTAGAAATAATAATCTGGCCATCGTAGTTTTTTACGGCTTCCATTTTTACTTTTGGAGCATTAGAAGGCATCACAATGTATGCTTTGATACCTAAATTGCGAGCTGCTAAAGAGACGGCTTGCGCAAAATTACCTGAAGAATGTGTTACAACGCCAGCTTTTTTTTGAGCATCTGTTAATTGCATAATCGCATTAACGGCACCACGCATTTTAAAAGCGCCCATTTTCTGAAAGTTCTCACACTTAAAGTGTAAACTAGCTCCCGTAAGTTTGTTAATGAGAGACGAAGTTAAAACAGGAGTTTGGTGCACGTGAGGTTTAACTCGTGCGACAGTGTCAATTAAATCTAGTTTATAGTTGATAGCCATAACACAAATATACGGCCTTTAATTTGCTCTGTTTAAACAAAGTGAATACCGCACTCGCGATGTTCCATAGCTTTTATAGGGTCGTAATAATCTACGTGAATAGCTAAATCATTCTTGTGCATATAGGATAGTAACTGAGCTTCGTCCCAATAAAAGAAGGGAGCAACTTTAAGAATCCCGTCTTCAGAAAAAGAAAGAATATCTAATGACTCTCTATATGGATTTTGTTCTTTGCGTAAGTTTGTAAACCAAACATCAGGCTTAATACGGTTTATTGCATCCTTAAAAGGGTTCACCTTAGTTAGGTTAGAAATAATTTCGTGATTAGGGTTGTCAAATTCTGGGGTGCCGTATTTGTTATTAATGAAGGCAGTGGTAAATTTTGGAGTTACCACATCAAGATTTAGATTAAACCTTGAAGACAAATTTGCTACATGCTCGTAGGTAGCATCTGTATTATAACCAGTATCGCACCATATTACAGAAATATCTTTTTTAACTTTAGTTGCTGCATACATAATGCTAGCAGAGTATTTTCCGAAACTAGTACTTAAAATTGGTTTTTCTGAAATTTGTAATGCAAACAAGATAATCTCTTCTGGGCTTAACTTGCTTAGCTCGAGATTTTTTGCGTCAATATTATTTATTGTTACCATGAAAATTTATTACCCTAGTATATTAGTAGAGTTTGCAAAGGTACTAATAAATTTAGATTTAAATAGAGTTGTTGTTATTGTTCAGAAATTATGTCTGTGAGTGTTGTGTTTTCAAGAATGTTTAACGTGCTATCACGAACTTGAATCATTAGATTATGAACACTACAAGCGTCTTCATCTGGACAGTCGTCACATTTCTCATAAAAGTTAAGGCTTACACAAGGCATCATAGCAATAGGCCCTTCAAGAACTCTATAAACATGAGCAATCTTTATATTGTCTGCCTCTTTTAATAAATAATAACCACCACCTTTTCCTTTTTTAGAACCTAAAATTCCGGCTTTTCTAAGGGTTAGTAAAATGCTTTCTAAAAATTTTTGAGATATATTTTCTGAAGTCGCTATATGTGAAATCTGCGTAGGCTCATTCCCATCTTGTTGGGCAAGAAAGGTAAGTGCTTTGATTCCGTATTTTGTTTTTCTAGATAACATTAACACGAATGTACGCAGTAAATTTTGAAAGTTCTAAGTTAAATAGTGTATTAGTAGAAAATAATGAGATTAATAAATTTTAAATATGATAATCTAATCAAGGTTCATCCCTACGATACGAGATGATTTAGTGATTTTTTTAGCAATATTTAAATTTTTAATATTTCAGAAGCAACAATAATGAGAAACAAGGTAAATGCTCCATAAAATAAGACTATTTTTGCAGGCTAAAGTAAAGACTATGAGTATTGTTGCCATTGTGGGGCGTCCTAATGTAGGGAAAAGCACGTTTTTTAATCGAATGATACAACGTCGTGAGGCGATTGTAGATGCTGTGAGTGGGGTTACGCGTGACCGCCATTACGGAAAAAGTGACTGGAACGGAAGAGAGTTTTCGTTGATAGACACAGGGGGTTATGTGAAAGGAAGTGATGATGTTTTTGAAGCAGAAATCGATAAACAAGTGGAGCTAGCCATAGATGAGGCAGATGCCATTATTTTTATGGTGAGTGTAGAAGATGGAGTGACGGGAATGGATGAAGATGTATTAAAATTACTTCGGAAAAGTCAAAAACCTTTTTTCTTAGCTGTCAATAAAGTAGATGCTGCTAATCGTCAAAACGACGCGGTAGAATTCTACAATATGGGTATTGAAAAATATTACACGCTATCAAGTATTAATGGTAGTGGTACTGGAGACTTACTAGATGATCTTGTTGCTTCTTTACCAGAAGAAGACAAGAAAGAAGAAGAGGTGTTGCCACGTTTTGCTGTGGTAGGTCGTCCTAATGCAGGAAAGTCTTCTTTTATTAATGCACTTATTGGCGAGAACAGATATATTGTTACAGATATTGCTGGAACCACTAGAGATAGTATTGATACTCGTTATAATCGTTTTGGCTTTGAGTTTAATCTAGTAGATACTGCAGGGATTAGAAGAAAAGCGAAAGTGAAAGAAGATCTTGAGTTTTATTCTGTAATGCGTAGTGTAAGAGCTATAGAACATAGTGATGTGATTATCTTAGTTTTTGATGCCACTCGTGGTTTTGATGGACAGGTACAAAGCATTTTTTGGTTAGCACACCGTAATAATAAAGGGGTTGTGATCTTGGCTAATAAATGGGATTTAGTAGAGAAGGATAATGAGTCTGTAAAAGAGTTTGAAAAGCATATTCGTCAGCAATGTGAACCATGGGTAGATGTGCCTATTGTTTTTATGTCTGTGTTGAATAAACAACGTATTTATAAAGCTATTGAGACTGCTGTAGAGGTGTATCAAAACCGTAGCAAACGTATTAAGACAAGTGTTTTAAATGACAAGATGTTGCCTATTATAGAGCGTTACCCTCCGCCAGCTTATAAAGCAAAATACATTAAGATTAAATATATCACACAGTTGCCAACGCCATATCCAGCATTTGCATTTTTTGCAAATTTACCTCAATATGTAAAAGAAGCCTATAAGCGTTTTCTTGAGAACAAGCTTCGTGAGGAGTTTGACTTTAAAGGGGTGCCTGTAACTATATACATAAGAAAGAAGTAGACGTTAAAGTATTCTAAACTTGTTGGTGTTGTCCTTAATTTTGTTAAATTTTGTATTCTAAAATGAAAAGATTATGAAAAAGAACAACAACATAGGTTTAGACAACAAGGATGTAACTTTACTTAGTGAAAAGCTTAATGAGCTTCTTGCTAATTATCAATTCTTCTATATGAATTCTCGTGGTTTTCACTGGAATATTAAAGGAGATAAATTTTTTGAATTACACGTAAAGTTTGAAGAATTATATACAGACTCTCAACTAAAAATTGATGAGATTGCAGAGCGTATTCTTACACTAGGACAAGCTCCATTGCATACGTTTGAAGACTATGCAAAAATTTCAAAAATTAAGGCTGTAAAGGATGTTTCTGATGGGGTTCAAGCTATTAAGAAAATTCTTGAAGCTTATGAGGTTTTACTCCCTCTAGAAAGAGAGTTATTGCAACTTTCTGCAGATAGTGATGATGAAGGTACAAACTCGTTAATGAGTGATTACATAGGTGAACAAGAAAAATTAATCTGGATGTATTCTGCTTTTGTAGCTAATGATTAACAAGAATTATAGCACATAAAAAAAGCCGCAACATTTATGTTGCGGCTTTTTTTATGTGCTATATTAGGTAATTAGAAGTTAGATTTTAATGCAATAGAGTTTTTGTGAATACAGGTCTGCTTATAGTGTAAATAATATAAAAATTACCAGCCTCCAGATGCTCCACCACCGCCAAAGCCTCCGCCGCCAAAACCACCACCGAAGCCTCCGCCACCGCCAAAACCTCCACCAAAACTTCCGCTTCCGCTACCACCACCAAAACCACCTGTTCGGCCCATGTTAGATAATATGATAACATCTAGTAAACTAGTGCCTCTGCGCTTGCCTCCATTGTTATTGTTGTCATTGTCATTGTTTCTCTTTGCGCTAAGTGCTATAAACAGAATAATAAAAATGATAAATACAATTAACTCTATAGGAAACCCACCGCCATCATTGCTAAAGTCGCGGTCTTCCTTAAATTCTCCATTTAGAGCCGCAAAAATTGCATCACTCCCTTTGTCTAATCCGGCATAAAAATTACCGTTTTTAAACTCTGGGATCATCACCCGGTTAATAATTTGTTCTGCATCTCTATCTGAGATTCTATATTCAATACCATAACCCGTATTTATATCTATTTTGCGATCCTTTGTGGCGAGTAGTATTAAAATACCATTGTCTTCTCCTGCTTGCCCAATACCCCATTTTTGTCCCCACTTTGCGCCTAGCATATCAAGGCCTTCGCCATTACTAGATTCTATAATACTTACGACTATCTGTGTTGAGGTAGAGTCTGCATACCTAATTAGCTTTTGTTCTAAGGCTTGTTTTTGACCAGTACTTAAAAGTTGTGCATAGTCATAAAGAGAGGTTTGTTTTTCTGGTATAGGGGGAATATCAAATTGAGCAAGACCCGAACTTGTAAAGAGAAGTCCAAGAATTAAAATATGTAGAATATGTTTAAAATATAAATTCAAGAAAATTTGATTTTTGCGATGTGCTATTAACGTCAGACTGACGTTTGTAATTCTGTTGTACTAGCCAATTGAGATATCATCTGGTAGCTCATTTGTATCTCCTTTTTTGTAAGGGAAATATTTTTTTAATTGTTCGCCAGCTTTTATAACTCCGTCTATTAAGCCTTGGCTCGTGTCTCCATTTTTAAAGTGGTCAATAATTGTGTTTTTTGTGCTTTCCCAAAAGGTAGGTCCTACAACATCATTGATGCCTTTATCACCCATAATAACTAGCTCTCTATCTTCTACTGCTACATATATTAAAACACCGTTACTTCGCTTAGTATTGTTCATATGTAAAAAGTCAAAAACCTCCACAGCACGCTCAAAAACATCTATCGAGGCGTGGGCTTCTAGGTGAACACGAATTTCACCACTTGTGTTTAGCTCTGCTTGTCTAATGGCTTCAACCACCTTAGCTTCTTGCTCTCGAGTTAAAAAGTCTTCTACTTTGCTCATTTTGAATGTTTCAGTAATAATTTTAGAGATTAAGTATTTGATTACTTAATCTCTAAAATTATATAATTAGCAATTATTATTTGTTTTTTAACTACCAAAGTCAAATTCAACTTCGGGAGCATTCTCAGATCCTGCATCTGCCTCAAAGTATCCCATCTCTTCAAATTTCCCTATAAAATTATTGATAATGTTATTAGGGAATGTTTTAAGGTGCTTATTAAAAGGTTTTACAGATTCGTTAAAGCGATTACGCTCAACATTTATGCGGTTTTCTGTACGCTCAAGTTCATTAATAAGTTCTTTAAAGTTCTCATTAGCTTTTAAATCTGGATAGCGTTCAAATACGGCAAGTAGTCTAGATAGAGCAGAAGATAAACCTTCTTGTGCTTGCTGAAATTGTTTTAATTGAGCAGGCGTTATATTTGATGGGTCTATAGTGATAGAGGTTGCTTTACTTCTAGCTTCTATTACCTTAATCATTGTAGATTGTTCAAACTCTGCATACCCTTTTGCTGTGTTTACAATATTAGGAATAAGATCTGCTCTACGTTGGTAAGAGCTTTCTACATTTGCCCATTGTGCTGTTGCGTTCTCTTGTAAATCTATAGCGGTATTGTAAAATTTTGGTCCAACCATAAAGCCAATTATGACTACAATGGCTATTCCTACAATTGCTGCTATACCGCAGCCTAATGCTCCTTTTTTCATGGGGTGTATTTTAAAGTTGATTTTTAATTTTCAATAATTCGGCTTTCACCGTCTCCAATTTACGGATAATATCAAAGTTGTCTAGCGTTTTCTGTTTGTTTTCTTTGAGATGCGTTTTTGCGCCGTCAAGAGTAAAACCACGTTCTTTAACTAAGTAAAAAATAAGCTCGAGATTCTTTATATCTACTGGTGTAAACTTCCGGTTCCCTTTAGCATTTTTCTTAGGTTGTAAAACGTCAAACTCCTTTTCCCAAAAGCGTATTAAAGACGTGTTAACGCCAAAGGCTTCAGCGACTTCGCCTATGCCATAATACCTTTTTTCTGGGAGTTCTAAGTGCATGCAGGGTTTGTTTTATAACTCAAGCTTTAAGTGGCTGAGCCTTATTCTTTAATGTGTATAAAGATAAGTTGTTTCTATTAAATATAGAGCTAGTTTATGATTATTGAAGTTCAGTTGTCTAGAGCAATAAATTTGCTAAGTGATTTTTTTTGCGAATACGCTTCAAATCTTCAAAAATTAATCAAGCGACTGGTTCTCTTGTTGACTTTTCTTTAATAAAATGTCAAATTCTTCAGGGCTCAAGTTTCCGTAGTAGAAATTAATAGGGTTGATACGTTCTTTATCTTTAAATACCTCATAATGTAAGTGAGGTGCTTCACTACGGCCAGTGCTGCCTACAAAACCAATGAGGTCTCCACGTTTTACTGTGTTGCCTTTGCGTACATTGTATTTATAAAGATGGGCATATAAGCTCTCATACCCAAAACCGTGATCAATACGTATATGGTTTCCGTAACCAGATGCGCTATTGTCTGCGCGTGTTACTTTACCATCACCACTAGCATAAACAGGTGTTCCCCTAGGTGCTGTAAAATCCATACCCCAGTGCATTTTTCTTGCTTTGGTAAAAGGGTCGCTTCTATATCCGTATCCAGACGCCATACGCGTTAGGTCTTCATTGTTTACGGGTTGTATTGCGGGGATTGCTTGTAATAAAGCTTCTTTTTCTTCTGCTAGTTGAGCAATTTCGTCAAGAGATTTAGACTGTACAACTATCTGTTTTGTTAGTATGTCTAGTTTTTTATGCGCATCAATTATCATCTCAGAGTTGTCATAACCTTCTAAGTTTTTATATCTATTTACTCCTCCAAAACCTGCTTTACGCTGTTCTTCTGGTATGGGTGTTGCTTCAAAATAAACGCGGTAAAGGTTATTGTCTCGCTCTGCTACCTCGTCAAGGATGACGGTTGCTTCGTCTAGTTTTTTGTTTATTAATTCAAGCTGTAGCTCTGCATTATTAAGTTCTCTAGCTATTCTTTTCTCTTTAGGAGTCTCTATGTAAGGGAGGTTTAGAAATAAAATAAGTAAGAGAAATCCGCTCAAAAACATACCAACAATACTAAGTAGTATTATACTTAGTTTTCTCCCTTTTTTGCGTTCTATCTTTCTGTAAGAAAGTGTCTCGCTATCATAGTAATATTTAACCTTCGACATCTGTTATAAAAAACTTATTTTTGCTCGATTAATTGACGTTTCAATGTTAAACGTCTTACAAATATAGAAATTGTTTTTGGTTATTAATATTTCCAGAACTTTTCCGAAGTTAAAACAACTTATGAAAGCAAACGAAATACGCTCAAAATTTTTAGAATTTTTTGAATCTAAAAAGCACACCATCGTGCCATCTGCACCTATGGTATTAAAAGATGACCCAACCTTAATGTTTGTAAACAGTGGGATGGCCCCGTTTAAAGAGTTTTTCCTCGGAAACGCCCAGCCTAAAAATACTCGCTTAACAGATTCACAAAAATGTCTTCGTGTTTCTGGTAAGCATAACGATCTTGAAGAGGTAGGTTATGATACATATCACCACACTTTATTTGAAATGTTAGGTAATTGGAGTTTTGGTGATTACTTTAAAGAAGAAGCAATTGCATGGGCTTGGGAGCTTCTTACAGAAGTGTATAAGCTTGATAAAGATATCTTGTATGTGTCTGTTTTTGAAGGAAGCGACGATGCAGATAATTTAAAAAGAGACACAGAAGCTGCAGATATCTGGAAAAAATATATCTCTGCAGACCGAATAATTAACGGAAATAAAAAAGATAACTTCTGGGAGATGGGAGATCAAGGTCCTTGTGGTCCTTGTAGCGAAATACATGTTGATATACGCTCTGCAGAAGAAAAAGCAAAAGTAGACGGTAAGACGCTTATTAACATGGATCACCCTCAAGTGGTAGAAATCTGGAACTTGGTTTTTATGCAGTACAACCGTAAAGCAGATGGATCACTAGAAGAGTTACCTAATAAGCATATAGATACCGGAATGGGTTTTGAGCGTTTATGCATGGCTTTACAGGGCGTGACTTCTAATTATGATACAGACGTTTTTACGCCTATTATTAGAGAGATAGAAACTATTACTCATACAGATTATGGTGTAGATGAAAAGAAGGATATAGCAATTAGAGTAATTAGTGATCACGTGAGAGCGGTTGCATTTTCTATTGCAGATGGGCAGTTGCCTAGTAATAATGGAGCTGGTTATGTAATAAGACGTATTTTAAGACGTGCCGTGCGTTATGGTTTTACATTTTTAGATAAAAAAGAGCCGTTTATTTACAGATTAGTTTCAGTGCTTTCTTCAAAAATGGGTGAAGCATTCCCAGAAATTAAAGAGCAGAAGCAATTAATAGAAAATGTAATTAAAGAAGAAGAATCTTCTTTTTTACGCACTTTAGATCAAGGTCTAGTTTTGCTTGATAGAATGATAGATGGGCAAGATAAATCTCTAGAGATTTCTGGAGCTAAAGTCTTTGAGTTAAAAGATACTTATGGTTTTCCAGAAGACTTAACAGACTTAATTCTTAGAGAAAAAGGATATACATATAATCACAAAGAGTTTGAGCAAAAGCTTGCCGAGCAAAAAGCAAGAGGTAAAGAAGCTAGTGAGTCTAAAAGTGATGACTGGACCATATTAATGGATGATGCAGTAGAAGAGTTTGTGGGTTATGATAGACTCTCTGCAGACGTGAAGTTAACACGTTACCGTAAAGTGACCTCAAAGAAAGATGGTGAGATGTATCAACTTGTTTTTAATCTAACTCCATTCTATGCAGAAGGAGGAGGGCAAGTAGGTGATAAGGGGTATGTAGAGTCTGCAGATGGAGGCGTTGTGTATATTCTTGATACCAAAAAAGAAAGCAATGTTATTATTCATTTTGCAAAAAACTTACCAAAAGATTTAACAGCAACTTTTAAGGCAGTAGTAGATGAGAAGCAACGTTTTAGAACAGAATGTAATCACACAGCTACACATTTATTGCACCAAGGATTGCGTGAGATATTAGGTACGCACGTTGAGCAAAAAGGGAGCGCTGTACATAGCAAATATCTACGTTTTGATTTTTCTCATTTCTCTAAGGTTACTGCAGAAGAATTGCAAGAAGTAGAAGACTTTGTAAATGCAAGAATTGCAGGTAAATTAAGCCTAGAAGAAAACAGAGCAGTCCCTATGGCAGAGGCTATTGCAGATGGGGCGATGGCATTATTTGGAGAAAAATATGGAGATGCCGTACGTACCATACGTTTTGGTCAGTCTATGGAGTTATGCGGTGGTACACACGTAAAGAACACTGCAGATATCTGGCACTTTAAAATTAAAAGTGAAGGTGCTGTAGCCTCTGGTATTAGACGTATTGAGGCAATAACAAATGACGCAGTAAAAAATCATTTTTCTGAAGTAGATAAATCATTCAATGAAGTGAGAGCGCTACTTAATAATGCTAAAAAACCTGCAGATGCTATTGAGAAAATGCAATTAGAAAATAGCGAACTCAAAAAGCAAATAGAGCAACTGTTAAAAGATAAAGCTAAGAATATAAAAGGCGACCTTAAAAACGAAATTGTTCAAATAAATGGAGCAAATGTTTTAGCAAAAGAACTTGACTTAGATGCTAGTGGCTTAAAAGATTTAGCATTTGAGCTTGGTGGCGAGATAGAAAATCTATTTATTCTCTTCGGAAGCAAAGCAGGAGGGAAAGCGCTTTTAACTTGTTATATTGATAAAAACCTAGCAAAAGAAAAAGACCTTAATGCTGGGACTATTGTAAGAGAATTAGGGAAGCATATACAAGGTGGAGGTGGAGGACAACCTTTCTTTGCAACTGCTGGTGGTAAAAACCCTGATGGTATTGCAAAGGCACTTGAAGAGGTTGTAAAATATCTTGAGTAAATAATTGAGAAATAAAATTATAGATCTCTACTCGATAATTGTGAATTTATAGAATAAATGAAACTGCAAACACAAATAACAATCCCTCAACAAGAACCTCAAATAGACTACTCGTCTAAGGTGCTTTTGTTGGGGAGTTGTTTCTCGCAGAATAATGCAGAGAAGTTGTCGTATTTTCAGTTTAAAGCATTGTCAAATCCTTTTGGGATTATATTTAACCCAGTGTCAATATCTGCGCTAATAGAACGTGCATTAAAAGGAGACCTTTTCACAGAAAAAGATGTTTTTTATCACAATGAACGTTGGCAATCTTATGAAGTACACAGTGAGTTATCCCAGTTAAATAAGGATGACTATATAAAGGTCTTAAATGAAAAGTTAACTCAGCTTAGAGACTATTTAATGTCTGCTTCTCATGTGATAATTACACTTGGTACTGCTTGGGTTTATGAGCAAAAAGAAACGAAAGTTGTAGTTGCAAATTGCCACAAAATTCCTCAAAAAGAGTTTCAAAAAAGACTTTTAAAGATTTCAGAAATTGAAAAAAGCCTTGAGAGAATTCAAAATCTTTTATCTCAGTATAACCCAAAAGCAACTACCCTTTTTACGGTTTCGCCTGTGCGTCACATTAAAGATGGCGTTGTAGAAAATTCACGAAGTAAGGCACTTTTGTTAACGGCTATTCATGCTATAATAAACCAAAAATCATTCTACTTTCCTTCGTTTGAAATAATGATGGATGAGTTGAGAGATTATAGGTTTTATGATGCAGATATGATACATCCCTCTCAAGTTGCCATAGACCATATTTGGGAGCAATTTAATGCCGCATGGATTGCTTCGGAAACGTTACCACTTCAAAAAAAAATAAGTGCAATAAAACAAGGGCTAGCTCATAGGCCTTTTAATAAAGATAGTGAGGGTCATCAAAAATTCTTAAATAATTTACAACAGAAAATTTCCGAAGTAAAAAAGGAGCTTTCTTGGGCTAATTTTTAATACTCTCTAGGAGCAACTCGCCCTTTTAAAATCTTTTCTATAGTTTTTCCTATTTGTAATAAATATCCCTCTGTATTTGAATCTGTGATTAATGTCATCGCTTTTGGTTCGCCATTTTCTTGAACACCCATAGGGATAGCAAGACAGGGGCGCATACCTACGGCAGCATACCCAGAATGATAATTGTTGATGGTTGCAATAGCGTCAAGGTTGTGTTTTTTCATAGGTCCTTCAAAGTAATCATTTCCGTTTTTTAATAATGTTTCTTTGATTTTAATAAACTCATCTTGGGTAGTTTTATCTGCAATAATACCTTCAAATAAGCCTTGCCCGTAAGGCATTCTTTGTACGCTATCTATTCGGTTAGTAGTCATTACATCTTGCATGTTTTTTTCTGAAATATTCTGTGATGCACGACTCTTTAAATATTTGGGTAAATCATCTCGCATCTCAATATTGAGCAAAGTAAGAAAACCTGGTAAAGAGATTTGTTCTGGGTCAATCTCAATAACTTGAACACCCTTTACTTTTAGTTTTTCAATCGCTTTACTATAAGTTGGGTCGTCTAATAGTGTCTTAAAAACACCTAAGCGAATGTCTTTAGGAGCAGTAGTTTTTGTCGTTTTTTGAGCATCCATATTTGGGTTGTTCTTCATCGCCCAATATAATATGGCTGCGTCTGCAACATTTTTTGCTATAGGCCCTGCCGTGTCTAAGGTATGAGAAATAGGCACAATCCCTTCGCCGCTTAATGCTCCTGTTGTTGGCTTTAAACCAACCACACTATTTTGACTTGAAGGAGAAATGATAGAGCCTGAGGTCTCAGATCCTACTGCTGCTACGGCATAATTTGCTGTTGTAGCGACACCGCTTCCTGCACTGCTTCCGCCAGTCTCAAATATGCCACGACCGTAAGGGTTTAAGGTTTGCCCTCCAATAGCGCTATAACCTAGTGGGCAACCTTCGCAAAAATAATATGCCCATTCGCTGAGGTTTGCTTTCCCAATAATTAAACCTCCATTTGCGATAATATTATCAACGATGGTTGCATTCTCAGTAGGCTGATTGTCTTTTAAAACAAAAGCGCCCGCTGTGGTTTTCATTTCTTTAGTGTCTATGTTATCTTTTAATAAAATAGGCATCCCAAAAATAGCATTGTTTTTCAGATTTTTGTTTTTGTCTTTTTCACGGGCTTGCGCTACTACGTTTTGATTAATAGAGATGATACTGTGTAGTGAAGTAGAAGGGTTTGTCTCGTAGATAAACATTCTTTTTAAGTAGAATAGGGTTAGTTCTTCATACGTGAACTTACTTGCTGCCACATAATCTTGTAGTGTTGCAATATCCTGCTCAAGAATCATTGGAGCAAGTGCTTTATAACGCGCATCGCTAAGTTGTTTTATGTCTTCTAAAACATCATCAAACACATACTCTTCATTTTGATATTTAGAGTTTACTAGTTTAAAATGCATTCGTTCGCTCTCGTGCTTTCTATTTTTATAGAGCATTTCATTTTCACTAACCACCCATCCACCATTATTGTGGTGCGAGTCGTTGTGTTCTTCTTCTGGTTTTTCTGTTTGAGAATTGCAAGAAAGGAATGTGAGTAGAGAAATGATGATTATTAAGGTGTGCTGCTGCAGTTTCATATGTAGAAAATTTCAGTATAAAGATAGATGAAAATTATAATTTTAGGTGTCGTTTGTTGAGGTGGTGATAAATACATTTTATACAATCTAAGATAGTAATGAGATTGTATAAAATATAAAATGCAGCCTCGAGAGACTGCATTTTGTATTATAAATTGACTACAATTTGATTCTGTAATATATCTTCAAAGCTTTCTCGCTTACGTATTAAGTGCATCTTATCATTATGCCATAATACCTCTGCCGGGCGATAACGGCTGTTGTAGTTGCTTGCCATACTATAACAGTATGCTCCTGCATTGCTAAAAGAAATGATGTCACCTTCAGTGATTTCTGCAATACGACGGTTTGTAGCAAAAGTATCTGTCTCACAAATGTACCCCACAACACTATAAAAGCGCTCGCTTCCTTTTGGGCTCGAAATATTAGTAATCTGGTGTTGACTACCATAGAGCATAGGTCTTATAAAGTGATTAAAACCACTGTCTACTTGAGCAAAAACCGTAGAGGTTGTTTGCTTAATAACATTGACGTTAACTAAAAAATGTCCTGCTTCACTCACTAAAAATTTACCAGGCTCAAAAGTTAATGTAAGGTCTTTACCGTAGGTTTTACAAAATTTATTAAAACGCTTACTAAGCTTGTCTCCCATCTCTTCAATGTTAGTCTCAATGTCTCCTTGGCTATAAGGCACTTTAAAACCGCTACCAAAATCAATAAATTCTAATTGTTTAAAGCTTAATGCTGCTTCAAATAAAATCTCTGATGCATATAAGAAAACTTCTATATCTAGAATGTCACTACCGGTGTGCATGTGTATTCCGTTAATTAGCATTCCCGTGTTTTCTACAATGCGATGTAGCAGGGGTAACTGGTGAATAGAAATACCAAATTTACTATCAATATGTCCTACAGATATGTTGGTGTTTCCGCCAGCCATTACGTGAGGATTTACTCTTACGCACACAGGAACTTTAGGGTATTTTGTGCCAAATTGTTCAAGAATAGATAGATTGTCAATGTTTATTTGAACACCAAGATTCATTGCTGCCTCAAGTTCTTTTAAAGAAACACCGTTAGGGGTAAATATAATTTGATCTGCAGGAACTCCAGCAGCAATCGCTAGCTGAACTTCTTGAATTGAAACTGTATCCATACCTGCTCCTAAGCCGTGTAGAAAAGATAAAATTGAAACATTAGATAATGCTTTTACTGCATATTTTATTTCTAATTGTTTGACCTTTTTAAATGCGTTTGTTAAGCGTTTATATTGTGCTTCAATTTTATGAGCATTGTAAACATACACGGGACTTCCGTATTCTTGTGCGACAGATAATAGGTCTTTGTTTGTCATCTTGTAGATGGTTTTAAAAATTAGTAAATATAAATAATGAGCAACCACGCTTGTGGTTGCTTTGTTTTAAAAATGCTTAAATAATAATAGACATAGTTGTAAACTACTGTTTTGTTGTTGAAAAAAAATGAGTTCATTTTTTGTAAAAAAAAACGGCGCTATTAAAAAATAGCGCCGTTAAGACTAAACTATTTTTAATTTGTTATTAAGGTTTAAAAGCGGCTTTTACCTTCTCTACATAATCTAACTTCTCCCAAGTAAATAGCTCTACGTCCATTGTTTTAGGTTCTCCATTAGGAATAGTAAAAGTTTTTGTTACCTTCTCATTTTTACGACCCATATGGCCGTATGCTGCAGTCTCGCTGTACATAGGCTGGCGTAAATTAAGGCGTTCTTCAATTGCTGCTGGGCGCATATCAAATATTGAGCTTACTTTTTTTGCAATCTCTCCATCTGTAAGGTCTACTTTGCTAGTGCCATATGTGTCTACAAAAATCCCCATAGGTTCTACTACACCTATGGCGTAACTTACTTGCACAAGTAACTCATCACAAATACCTGCGGCTACCATATTTTTAGCAATATGTCTAGTCGCGTATGCTGCAGAACGGTCTACTTTACTTGGGTCTTTTCCAGAAAAGGCACCACCACCGTGTGCTCCTTTACCACCATAAGTGTCTACAATAATCTTACGTCCTGTAAGACCTGTGTCACCGTGTGGTCCACCTATTACAAATTTTCCTGTTGGGTTAATGTGATATGTAATGTCATCATTAAATAATGCTTGTATCTCTGGTTTGCGTTGTGCTTTTACACGCGGAATTAAGATGTTGATAAGATCGCTTTTTATTTTGTCAAGCATTCTTTTATCATCAGCATCAAAATCATCGTGTTGTGTAGAGATTACTATAGAGTCTATACGCACAGGCTTGTTATCATCACTATACTCTATAGTTACCTGGCTTTTGCTATCTGGGCGTAAATAGGTAATCTCATCATTTTCTCTACGTAAAACCGCAAGTTCTTTAAGTAAGTTGTGAGATAAATCTAATGCTAGAGGCATATAATTATCTGTCTCTCTAGTTGCATAACCAAACATCATCCCTTGATCACCAGCACCTTGTTCTTCTTTATTATCACGATCTACACCGCGATTAATATCATCACTTTGCTCATGTATAGCACTAAGTACACCACAAGAGTTACCGTCAAACTGGTATTCACTTTTTGTATACCCTATTTTATTTATCACATCACGAGCGATGCCTTGTACATCTAAATACGCATTAGATTTTACTTCTCCTGCAAGTACCACTTGTCCTGTAGTTACAAGTGTTTCGCAAGCTACTTTTGCCTGTGGGTCAAAGGCTAAAAAATTATCAATTAAAGCATCACTTATTTGATCTGCTACTTTATCTGGGTGTCCTTCAGAAACACTTTCTGAAGTAAATAAATACGCCATAGTATGGGTTTAAATATATGTGTGTTGTTGTTGGGTAGATTTGACGGGAATCGTCAGCTAAGATTACAATAAAGTAATATTTCTTTTTAGCATTTTTTCTGAAATGTTCTAAAACTATCAGAAGAGGTCGCAATCAGTCAAATCTATCCTCTCAATTAAGCCGCAAAGATAGTGTGAATCTTTTCATTCTAAAAAGAGTTAACATAGAATTAAGTCTTCGGAAATATGATAAAAGAATAAGAGTTATTAAAAGTTGAATATTTCCGAAGTAAAAACTACACATTCATAATTTAAAAGAAAATACATCTAAATTGAGGTTTAAAAATATATTTAACAGAAAAATATTCTTTTTAATTAGGAAGTGTAGTTTATTTTTCACAATATTTGCATTCACAAAGTTCAAAGCTTTATTGAAATGTTATCAAGAAAGGTGGAGGGATTAGACCCTTTGATACCTTAGCAACCCTTGTACTCCCTAGCGATAGGATACAAGAAGGTGCTACATTCTACAATGATTTTTATAAAAATCTGCGATAGATAACGACAACCCAATACCTGTACAAGGTGTTGTAGTCTATTCTTATAACATTTTTCTATTGAAGTACGCTAACAGGCGCATTTTGACTTTTGACTTAATTATTTATTAACTCAAATTAAAAATTAGAAAAATGAGTACACAAAAATTTGCAACCCAAGCGTTGCACGCAGGACACGATGTAAAACAAACAGGAGGAACACGAGCTGTACCTATTTATCAATCTACGGCATATGTCTTTGACGATTCTGATGATGCAGCCGGTAGATTTAACTTAACTGTTCCTGGCTTTATTTACACTAGATTAAACAACCCAACAAACGACATTTTAGAACAGCGACTTGCAGCACTAGAAGGGGGTATAGCCTCTGTGGTGACAGCTTCTGGTACTGCGGCAATCTCTACTACATTATTAACCTTGTTAAAAGCCGGAGATCACATAGTAGCTTCTAGCAGTTTGTATGGTGGTACCTATAATTTACTTAGTGTTACACTACCTCGTCACGGTATAACAACCACATTTGTAGACCCTTCAGATCCAGAGAATTTTAACAAAGCTGCTCAAGAAAACACACGAGCCTTTTTTGTAGAATCTCTTGGTAACCCGAAGTTAGATGTGCTAGACCTTGAAGCTATTTCAAAAGAAGCTAAGGCTTATAAAGTACCTTTTATAGTTGATAACACGGTGGCGACTCCTTATTTGCTAAACCCTATTGAGTATGGGGCAGATATTGTAATACATTCACTCACAAAATACATTAACGGAAACGGTACTGCCTTAGGTGGGGCTATCATTGATGCTGGAAACTTTGACTGGACAAATGGAAAATTTCCTGAATTTACAGAGCCTTCTGCTGGTTATCACGGTTTAGTGTATAGTGAAGCAATAGGAGCCGCTGCGTTTATTGCAAAGGTAAGAGTCGAGGGACTTAGAGATTATGGTGGTGCACTGAGTCCTTTTAATGCGTTTCAAATTATTCAAGGTCTTGAGACATTAGAACTACGAATTAAAAAACATAGTGAAAACGCTTTAGAGCTCGCAAAGTGGTTGCAAGAACAACCAGAAGTTACTTGGGTTAATTATCCAGGCTTAGAAACCAGCGCCTATAAAAAACTTGCCGAAAAATACTTGCCAGAAGGACAAAGTGGTGTGGTCACTTTTGGGGTTGAAGGTGGTTATGATGCCGCAAAAACTATTGCAGATACTACAAAACTGTTTTCATTACTGGCTAATATAGGGGATACAAAATCACTTATTATACATCCTGCAAGTACAACGCACCAGCAACTAAGTGATGAGGCGCAAGAGGCGACAGGGGTAACTAAAGATCTAATTAGATTATCTGTTGGTATTGAAAATATTGAAGATTTAAAATCTGATTTAAAAGAGGCTTTTGTTGTTGTTAAGCAAAAAGTGCTTCAGTAGTAATTAGTGTATCATTAAATATAATAGAGCGATGAGTGATTTAAAATTTACAGTTGCAGGAGAGAGTTCTTCTGCAACACAATTTACAGGAAAAGCAAGGCAGTTTTCAATAGTAGTTGATGAGCCAGAAAGTTTTGGAGGTACAGATGTAAGCGCAAACCCAGTTGAATATATACTCGCTGGATTTGCGGGTTGCATTAATGTTGTGGGGCACCTAGTTGCAAAAGAATTAGGTTTTATAATTAAGAATTTGAAGATTGAGGTCTCTGGTGAGTTAAACCCTCAGCGACTTTTAGGTACTTCTTATGAAGAGAGAGCAGGTTTTAAGTCTATTAGTCTTAATCTTATTCCTGAAACTGACGCAAATGTAGAAACTCTAGCGGAGTGGTTGCAAATTGTAGAAAAACGTTGTCCAGTAAAAGATAACCTTCAAAATAGTACACCCGTTAAAGTTGCATTAGAAAAACAATATAGTTTTAATTAAGATTCTATAATGAAACAATTGCAGTACATAAAATTACCACAATACAGCACCGAAAGTGGTAAGGCAACAAACATTACGTTGTCTTACCAAACTTTTGGTAAACCCTTAGGTGATGCGCCCATCGTACTAGTAAATCACGCCCTCACTGCAAATTCAAACGTAATTGGGGTTTCTGGTTGGTGGAATGATCTTATTGGAAAAGGAAAATGTATCGATACTGAGAGGTATACCATTTTAGCTTTTAATGTGCCAGGAAATGGTTTTGATGAAAAGCCAGAAAACACCATTGATAATTATAAAGATTTTACTGCGAGAGATATTGCAAAACTGTTTTTATTAGGATTAGAGCAATTAAAAGTAGATGTACTTTTTGCTGTTATAGGCGGTTCTACTGGAGGGGGTGTTGCCTGGGAGATGGCTGCTATTAAATCTAGTTTTATAGAGAATTTAATTCCTGTGGCTACAGACTGGAAATCTACAGACTGGCTACTTGCTAATTGTCATATACAAGATAGTATTTTAAATAACTCAGTAAATCCATTATTTGATGCTAGGCTACACGCAATGACTTTATATAGAACACCAGAGTCCTTTACTCAAAAATTTAAAAGAGCACAAGAGGAAACAGATGTGTTTAAAGTAGAGAGTTGGCTCAATTATCATGGTAATTCTTTGAATGATAGGTTTCAACTATCAGCTTATAAACTGATGAATCAAATATTGAGAACTGTAGATATTACAAGAGGAAGAGCTGGTTTTATTAAAGTAGCATCAAAAATTTCTTCTAACATTCATATAGTTACGATTAATTCAGATTTATTTTTTAAGACAGAAGAGAATTGGAAAACATACGCAGACTTAATCACAATTAAAGACAATGTTACCATTAACGAGATTAAATCTATTCACGGGCACGATGCTTTTTTAATAGAGTTTGATCAATTGTCAAAAATACTTAGGCCTATCTTTCAAAAAAAGGATGAGGCTTTAAATGAAAAAGAAAACTATTATTTAAAAAGATGTTTATGAGTGCAAGTATAGAAATTAAACAAAAAAAAATAAATTTAGATTCATTAAAAAAAACTGAGATTAACTTGGTCATTTTTGGTCACGGTTTAGTTGGTGGGGCTTTAATCACACAAATATTAAAGAAGCAAGAATCACTTTTACACCGTAGAGATTTAATAGTGAAAATTATTGCTGTCACAAATACAACAAAAGTACTTTTAGCTCCAGAAGGTGTAGATGAAAACTGGCAGTCAAGTAAAAAGGCTGTATCAACTAAAGACTCGGTACAGTCAATTTTAGATTATGTAAAAGACCATGACTTTGATAACCTTATAGCAATAGATAATACAGCAGATGATGCCGTTGTTTATGCATATAATAAGCTAGTAGAAGCAGGGTTTCATTTAGTGTCTTCAAACAAAAAAGGGAACACACAATCTCTAGATTTCTATAAAAACTTGAGAGCTACCCTCAAGGCAAATAATAAAAAATACTTATATGAGACTAATGTTGGGGCAGGTTTACCTTTAATAGATACTATTGCTCTGCTACATGCAAGTGGTGAGAATATCACAAAAATTAAAGGTGTTTTCTCTGGTTCACTAAGCTATATATTTAATACGTACAGTAACGGCAATTTACCTTTTAGTGAAGTGCTAAGCAGGGCCATAAGAAAAGGATACACAGAGCCAGACCCAAGAGAAGATTTAAATGGAAACGATGTAGCAAGAAAATTATTAATTCTGGCAAGAGAATTAGATTTACATAACGAACTAGAAGATGTGAAAGTTGAAAATCTAGTGCCAAAAAGTTTAAGATTAAGCTCAAAAGAAGATTTTTTAACGTCTATAAATCAACTTGATGTTCCTTATCAAATTAAGAAAAAAAATTGCCGCAAAGATAATGTGCTTAGGTATGTGGCAGAGTTGTCTGGTGATTTATCTAAAAACAATGGTGCAAAATTAGCCGTAAGGTTGGTAGAGGTTTCTAAAGATTCTACCATTGGTCAGTTAAAAGGGAGTGATACTATATTTGAGGTATACACAGATAATTATGTTAAAAACCCTATTGTGATTCAAGGTGCTGGTGCAGGTGCAGAGGTTACCGCGAGAGGTGTTTTTGGAGATATATTGAGGTTGAGTGAGCAGATAAGATAAAATATCATTACCATCATTTTTTTTTAGACGGGTGCCTTTTTTTGAATTTGTATTTAAAGTTGGTCTCAAGAATTTGCGAAGGGATTATTAGCAAAAACCAAATACTTTTATATATTTACATCACAATGCAAAACAACTTTACAACATCAACAAATACCACAGTTCCTATTTAGGGAGGGGTTGTTTGTTGTCTTTTAGATATGTAACCTTTCTTTTTTAGAAAGGTTTTTTTTTGCGCAAAAATTAAATATATGAAGGTTTTAAAATTTGGAGGGAGCTCTGTTGCAACAGCAGAGAGTATTAAAAAAGTTTGGGGTATTGCCTTAAATACGTCAATAAATAACAAGATAATTGTTGTGGTTTCTGCATTAGGAGGAGTGACAGATTTATTGCAAAAAGCGGGCGAGCAAGCTAATAGAAAAGAAGAGACCTATATTAAAACCTGGAAAAAAATAGGGAAGCGTCACATGATAACAGCAAGTGATTTAAATCTTGATTCAACTTCAATAGATTATATCAATAGATTATTAGATGAGCTAAAAAATATCTTGCAAGGTGTTTATTTAATCAATGAGTTTTCGGGTAAAACTAGAGATAAGGTTTTGAGTTATGGAGAGCTACTTTCTGCTTTTATTATTTCTGAAATATCAAACAACCAGAATATTTCTGTAACATTTAAAGATAGTCGTGAGTTGCTAAAAACAGACAATCACTTTACGCAAGCAGAAGTTTTACAACCTACATCAAATAGCTTGATTCAAGAATATTTCCGAAGTGAAAAAGCACAATTAACCATTATGCCTGGTTTTATAGCGAGCACAATGGCGGGAGATACGACTACTTTGGGTAGAGGAGGGTCAGATTATACAGCTGCAATTATTGCGGCAGCACTTGAGGCAGAGGCGCTAGAAATATGGACAGACGTAAGCGGTATGTTTACAGCAAACCCAAGGTTGGTGCCTCAGGCATTTGCGATTCCAGAAATTTCTTATCACGAAGCTATGGAGTTGTCTCATTTTGGGGCAAAAGTGTTGTACCCACCCACAATAAGACCTGTGATGCAAAAGGGTATTCCTATTATAATTAAAAACACTTTTAGTCCGGCAGATCCTGGAACAAAAATTTCAAATAATAGCGTTGCTAATCAAAACCCTGTAAAGGGAATTACTCATCTAGGCGATATTGCATTGCTAACCATAGAAGGCAACGGAATGGTGGGAATTCCAGGGATTTCAAAAAGACTTTTTGAGGCATTAGCTTCAAAACAGGTCAATATTGTATTAATAACACAAGCCTCTTCTGAGCATTCTATTTGTGTTGCCGTAGATGCTGCAGATAGCAAACAGGCTGCAGCTGCAATAGATAAAATGTTTAAATATGAAATTTCTAGTGCAGAATTGCAGCCCACAATTATAGAAGAAAATCTTTCTGTAATTGCAGTTATTGGTGATGGCATGAAAAATCATCAAGGTATTAGTGGCGATATGTTTAGCGCTTTGGGTAATAATAATGTAAATATTCGTGCCATTGCACAAGGTGCCTCAGAGCGTAATATTTCTGCAGTAATCGCACAAAAAGATGTTGATAAAGCGCTTAGCGTATTGCATTATAGGTTTTTTGAAAAGCAGATTAAAACCATTCATCTTTTTGTTGTGGGTGTAGGTAATGTGGGGGCTAGATTGTTGGCACAGATTGCACAACAGCAGAAATATCTAATAGATCATTTGATGTTGCAGATACACGTGGTGGGCTTAAGTAATTCTCGTAAAATGGTGTTTAATACAGCGGGTATTAATCTTAATAACTGGCAAGAACAAATAGAAAATGGAGAATCAAATAAAGATGATGCTTGGTTTAATAGCATATGTCAACTCAATTTGCCTAACAGTGTTTTTGTAGATATCACTGCAAATGCAAGTGTGGCAAATAGCTATGGCCGTTATTTAAAAGAGAGTATCGCGGTTGTGGCGTGTAATAAAATTGCCTGTTCAGATAACTTCGGAAATTATAAGGAATTGAAAGATTTGTCTAAAAAATACCACGCGCCATTTTTATTTGAAACAAATGTGGGTGCAGGACTACCGGTAATAAATACATTAAATAATCTTATCAACTCTGGTGATAAAGTCAACGAAATACAAGCTGTCCTTTCTGGGAGTTTAAACTTTGTATTTAATAATTTTGATAGCAAGCACTCATTTTATGATGTGGTATTACAGGCTCAAGAAGAAGGGTACACAGAGCCAGACCCTCGCATAGATTTAAGTGGAGTAGATGTTGCAAGAAAGATTGTGATTCTTGCAAGAGAAAGCGGTTATGAGATAGAAATGGATGCTATAGTTAATAACACATTTTTGTCTGTTTCTGGTAATAAAGCAGATTCGGTACCAGATTTTTTAGAAACTCTAAAAACAGATGCATCACATTATGAAGCACTCTATAAAAAGGCATCAGAAAATAACAGTAGATTAAAATATGTAGCTTCATTTAAGGATGGAAAAGCAAGTGTAGGTTTACAAGAAATACCTGCAGATCATCCATTTTATAATCTGGAAGGAAAAGATAATATTGTGTTATTTTACACAAATCGCTACGTAGATCAGCCTTTAATTATTAAAGGCGCAGGTGCGGGAGCAGATGTGACGGCATCAGGGTTGTTTGGAGATATTATTAGTTTAAAAAATCAATAATGAATAAGATAAAAATATTTGCGCCAGCCACAGTGGCTAATGTGTCTTGCGGTTTTGATGCGATGGCTTTTGCACTAGAAGATTTGGGCGATGATATGCTCTTCACTAAAAATGATAGCGGTAAGGTTTCTATTTCTAAAATAGAAGGCGCAAAGTTACCTTTTGAAACACAAAAAAACGCAGCAAGTTTTGTAGCAGATGCAATGTTAAAAGATAGCAATGCAACGTTTGGTGTAGAGATTGAGATTATAAAAAACTACAAACCGGGTAGTGGTTTAGGCAGTAGTGCAGCCAGCAGTGCTGGAGCAGCTTATGCTATCAATGAGTTGTTGGGTAGACCATATAATAAAACGCAACTCACAAAATTTGCGATGCTCGGTGAAGAAGTTGCTTGTGGTTCGCAGATTGCAGACAATGTAGCGGGAGTCATTTTTGGTGGCTTTGTGCTGATTTGTAATTATGAGCCATTAGATATTGTTTCTATACCAACACCAACAGAATTATATGTTTCTGTTTTACATCCTCAAATAGAATTGAGAACAGAAGAAGGTCGTGCCATATTACCTAAAGATATTCCATTAAAAATGGCGGTGGCACAATGGTCTAATGTGGGCGGGCTAATTAGCGGTTTGCATACTTCAGATTATAATTTGATAGGGCGTTCTGTAGTTGATCATATTATAGAGCCGGTACGTAAAAAGATGATTCCTCATTTTGATGCTGTTAAGAAAGCTGCTCTTGCAGATGGCGCATTAGCGGTAGGTATTTCTGGTTCTGGACCTTCTATTTTTGCACTGTCTAAAGGTGAGGCGCAAGCAAAAAGTGTGGCAGAATCATTTAAAAAAACATATACAAATAAAGGCATTGAGTTTACAACTTATGTGTCAAAAATAGGAACCCAAGGTGTTCGCAAAATCTAACAATATGCAGTATTACAGTTTAAATAAGCAGGCTCCAAACGTAAGTTTTAAAGAAGCCGTAATAAAAGGATTAGCACCAGATAAAGGGCTTTATTTTCCTTCTGAAATTTTAAAACTTGACAATACTTTTTTTGATGCTATTTCAGAAATGAGTAATGTAGAGATTGCTTTTAAAGTCATTGAAAGCTATGTAGGCAATGATATTCCTGAACAAGATTTAAAAGAGATTTTAGCAGATGTGCTTAATTTTGATTTTCCATTAGTTGAGGTAAAAAAGGATGTGTTTGCATTAGAGTTGTATCACGGCCCAACTTTAGCATTTAAAGATGTGGGGGCTCGTTTTATGGCACGTTGTCTTGGGTATTTTAATAATCAAGATGCTCAACAAGAAGGAGTAACTGTTTTAGTGGCAACTTCTGGAGATACGGGAGGTGCTGTTGCTAGCGGTTTTTATAATGTGCCAGGTGTTGAGGTGGTTATTTTGTATCCTAGTGGTAAGGTGAGTGATATACAAGAAAAGCAATTGACAACAATGGGTAAAAATATTACAGCCATAGAAGTGGAGGGTACCTTTGATGATTGTCAAGCAATGGTAAAACAAGCTTTTTTAGACGGTGATTTTAAAGGTAAGCGTAATTTAACGTCTGCAAATTCTATAAACGTTGCGAGGTGGCTGCCACAAATGTTTTACTATTTTTTTACATATAAAACCTTAAAGCACATTAACAAAGACATAGTGTTTAGTGTCCCAAGTGGTAACTACGGAAATATCTGCGCAGGGATGATGGCGCAGAAAATGGGACTGCCGGTAAAACATTTTGTAACAGGGACCAACGCAAACAACACCGTCCCTCATTATTTAGAAGCGGGAGATTATGTGGCAAAGCCAAGTGTAGCAACCATTAGTAATGCAATGGATGTAGGTGATCCTAGTAATTTTATTCGCATACAAGAAATATATAATCGGGATATTGCAAAATTACGATTAAACCTTACTGGTTATAGTTTTACAGATAATGAAACAAGAGCGTCAATGTTAGCTTTGTTTAATGAGTACGACTATATTTCTGATCCTCATGGAGCAATAGGCTATGCGGCTTTAGTAAAATACCTTTCAACTAAAAAAGATATTGTGGGTGTGTTTTTAGAAACCGCTCACCCTGTAAAATTTTTAGATGTATTACCAGAAGCGATTAAAGAGGCCGTGATAATTCCAGAAAGTATTTTACAAATAATAAAGAAAGAAAAGAAAGCAGAGCGTATTTTTGAATACAGAGAGTTAAAGACTTTTTTATTAAAATAATTAAACAATATGAGCACGATACCACCATTAAAAGTAACCCTAGAGCGTAAAGATGAAAACTATCTTTTTGAAGCCAAAGGAAAATTAGGAACTTCAGTACTTATAGATAATACATCTCAAGAGAATGCAAAAGGTGCAAGCCCAATGGAGTTGCTCTTAATGGGTGTTGGTGGTTGTAGCGCAATAGACATTATATATATCTTAAAAAAACAACGTCAAGAGGTGACGGGTTATACTATGGAGGTTGAAGGGCAACGTGAAGAGATAAGAGATGCAAAACCTTTTTCTACAATGCACGTGACAATTAACTTAGAAGGTAACATAGATCCATCAAAAGCAAAACGTGCTGCAGAGCTTAGTTTTGAGAAGTATTGTTCGGTTTCTATGACAATGGAAGCTACAGTGAAAATTACTTACAGTGTTCTCGTGAATGGGGAAATGGTTAGTTAATTGACACTCATTCTCGGGTTGGACTTTTAGAATCACGATCAGGTGCTTTACACCTTGCACGAATCAAGACAGTTTTTAAAATTTAGTCATGATTCGTGTAGTCCTGCTTGTAGGACGATTGTGATTCTAAACGTCCAACCCTTTAACAGTTTTACACCAAACTGCCTATTAGCTTGAGCAGATAATTTTTAGAGAAGAGATTGTTGATAAAACGAACATTTCTGCAGTAAAAAGTGTATAACTCATAGCTAGTGTAGCTGCGGAAATTTTAAGGGTTTCACTATTTTTATCTAAAATTAATAAAACCAAATACGCCCCGCTTGGTGAGCGTAGTCGAACCATGAGCAAGCCAAAAAAAGTCACCCCATTAATGAAACAATATAATACCATCAAGGTAAAATATCCTGATGCGTTATTATTATTTAGAGTAGGAGATTTTTACGAGACCTTTGGCGAAGATGCTATAAAAGCGGCAGGCATTTTAAATATAACATTAACTGCCAGAAATAATGGTGGTGAAAAAATAGAACTTGCTGGCTTTCCACATCATTCATTAAATACGTATTTGCCTAAACTAGTGATGGCTGGTTGTCGTGTTGCTATCTGTGACCAACTGGAAGACCCAAAAATGACAAAGACCATAGTGAAACGTGGTGTTACAGAACTTGTTACTCCAGGTGTTGCTTTAAATGATGACATATTACAATCTAAATCTAATAACTTTCTTGCAGCAGTACATTTTGGCCCTAAAAGCGGCACAAAAGAGGGGAGAATAGGTGTTTCTTTTTTAGATATATCAACCGGTGAGTTTTTAACCTCAGAGGGTAGTGCAGAATATATAGATAAGTTACTTCAAAATTTTAACCCAAGCGAGGTTCTTTTTAGTAAGCAAAAGAGAAAGTTGTTTTCTGACACCTTTGGAGATAATTTTCACGTCTTTCATTTAGAAGATTGGGTGTTCCAGAAAGATTATGCAGATGAAACTTTAAACAAACAGTTTGATACTAAAAATTTAAAGGGATTTGGTATTGATCACCTAAAACAAGGAATCATAGCTAGTGGAGCTGCCTTACATTATCTAAGTGAGACGCAGCACAATAAATTACAGCATATTACAAGAGTGGCTCGTATTGCCGAAGATGAGTATGTGTGGATGGATCGCTTTACAATAAGGAATCTTGAGTTATATCACAGCAGTCAGCAAAATGCAGTAACGCTACTAGATGTTATAGATAAAACTATATCACCTATGGGTGGTCGTATGTTAAAGAGGTGGATGGCATTACCGCTAAAAAATGTAGAAACCATTACGCGCCGTCATGAGGTGGTGAGTTACTTATTAGAAGAGCCACAGGTTTTAGATAAAATTAAAACCAATATTAAACGCATAGGTGATTTAGAGCGTTTAATTTCAAAAGTAGCGACTGGTAAAATATCTCCTCGCGAGGTGATACAGCTTAAAAATTCTTTAGAAGCAGTTGTTCCGGTGAAGCATATTTCCGAAGCAAGTAAAAATGAATCTTTAAAAATATTAGGGGAGCAGTTACAAGAATGTGAGGTGCTCCGTAATAAAATAATTGCTACTATAAATGAAGAAGCGCCTGTAAATATTGCAAAAGGAAATGCGATTGCTGCCGGTTTTCATAAAGAACTTGATGAGCTAAGAGGGCTAGCAACAGATGGTAAGGATTATCTTGATCAAATGCTTGCGCGTGAGACAGAGCGTACCGGGATAACTTCATTAAAAATAGCGAGTAACAATGTTTTTGGGTATTATATAGAGGTGCGCAATACACATAAAGATAAGGTGCCAGAAGAGTGGATACGTAAACAAACGTTAGTAAATGCAGAACGTTATATTACAGAAGAACTTAAAGAATATGAGTCTAAAATATTAGGTGCAGAAGAGAAGATAGGAGCACTTGAGCAAGAGATTTTTGTTAAGTTAGTCCAATGGATGATGCAATATATAGGTCCAGTACAGCAAAATGCAAAACTAATCGCAGAGATGGATTGTCTTTGTTCTTTTGCAACTCAAGCTAGTGAAGCAAACTATACACGACCTTTATTTGATGAAACTACAGACCTTGATATTAAAGACGGTCGTCATCCTGTGATAGAAAAACAGCTACCACCAGATGCCCCTTTTATAAGTAATGATGTTTTTCTTGATCGCGAGCAGCAACAAATAATTATGATTACCGGGCCTAATATGAGTGGTAAAAGTGCCATTTTAAGACAAACAGCTTTGATTGTGTTATTAGCACAGATGGGGAGTTTTGTTCCTGCGGGTGCTGTGCGTATGGGTGTTGTAGATAAGATCTTTACACGTGTGGGTGCTAGTGACAATATAAGTATGGGAGAATCTACTTTTATGGTAGAGATGAATGAGACGGCAAGTATACTTAATAACATAAGTGAGCGTAGTCTCGTGCTACTTGATGAGATAGGGCGAGGTACAAGCACCTATGATGGGATATCAATTGCTTGGGCTATAAGTGAATATCTGCACGAACACCCTAGTCATGCAAAGGTCTTGTTTGCAACGCATTATCACGAAATTAACGAAATGACAGAAACATTTACTCGTATTAAAAACTATAATGTATCTGTAAAAGAATTAAAAGATGATGTTTTGTTTCTTCGGAAATTGGTTCCGGGTGGATCACATCATTCTTTTGGAATACACGTAGCTAAGATGGCAGGAATGCCGCAAGCTGTTTTAAACCGTGCTAATAAAATTTTAAAACGTTTAGAGAAATCTCATTCTTCTGAAGAACTGAGTGATAAAATGAAGCAAATATCTGAAGATGAAATGCAGCTTAGTTTCTTTAAACTAGATGATCCTTTGCTGGAAGAGCTACGGGATGAAATTTCTGGAATTGACATAGACACCCTGACACCTGTTGAAGCATTGATGAAGTTAAATGAAATGAAAAGAATGCTTGTTAAAAGTGCAAGTGTTAAAGTTAATAAGTAAAATCTTTCTAAAATTTACCAAGTCATAGTTTAGCTACCGAGAGCTTTACCTAGTAGTTTTATTGCGCTGATTATGAGTGTGATTGCTCTACTTTATTAAGTGTTACACACCTTTTTTAAGTAGAAATACATAATAATTTTTATAAATTATTGCATAAAAAAAGCCCCGTTTCGTAAGAAACGAGGCTTTAGTACTCGAGACGGGACTTGAACCCGTACGGCCATTACTGACCACTGGATTTTAAGTCCAGCGTGTCTACCAATTCCACCACTCGAGCAGCTTGACTATGTATAAAACATTGTCAATATTGGTATGTGTTTATTCGATTTTCAAATTCTTTAACCAATTAATCGGTTGCTGAGAATATTTTATAAAGCCTAAGTTTTATAAAGTTTTATCGAAGCAGAGCGAAAAACGGGATTTGAACCCGCGACCTCCACCTTGGCAAGGTGGCGCTCTACCAGCTGAGCTATTTTCGCGAATTTTTATTTAAGAACGTTTCTCTTTTTAAAGAGATGGCAAATTTAATACTTTTATGAGAATGACAAACAAAAAAAACAGAATATTTTATTTTTTTTTCAAACCCTAAACTATAGTTTTTTCTTATAATATAAATTATGTAATCATTAAAACAAATATAAAATGAAGCTCTAAGAGACTTTTTAATGAAGTTTTAATTTTTTCTTATATATATGTAGGTTTTAGCTAAATTAAGTCTTTAGATATCCTTGTTTGGCTTTTTGACATGTTTCGACATTTTATCAATTGACAATTTGCTATTTTTAATTTCTGCTAAAAATCTGAGTGAATTTAAATTATATTATTAATTAAAATAAACGAATACTTTTAGCGTTCACAAAAATTTGACGTGTAGGAAAAGGACTATTTTTTTAAGATTTTTATAATTATATATCTGTGAAAGTGCTATTTTTCAAGACGTAATGTGTTTTTATGATGTTAACAAAAGAGTGTTCTTGTCGGTAAATAGCCTTAATTAGTGTTTTTTAGCGAATAAAACAGCACTTTATCGAATACTTTATATGTTATAGAAAAGTTAAAATTTTGAAAGAGTTTTTTAACGTACTTTTACAACGTCTTATGGATTAAGATCAAAATAAACCTATTTATCTGCTTGAAATGCTCTTCCCCAAGAGTTTCAGGCTATTTTATCTCCGTAACTAGTTGAAATTGAATCTTTTGTGAAAGCATGAGAGTTTTATTTATATATAATAATTTTATTTATTAAATCTATGGGAAAAACTACCCAAACTTCCGTTTTAAGAACCAGACTAACCGCAATGAATACATTGATGCAAAGAGCTTTATTGCTTATACTGCTATTTAGTGTAGGTTTTGTCACTTCTACATTTGCTCAGGATTATATCAATGAGGATTTTGAGATAACATATCAACCAACTACTACGTCTGCAGCTGCAGGTGTTGGTATTGGTGCAGGTAATGAAGCATTTAACGAGGTTAATATCCTTGCGCTTGGTTCTAGCACTAATACGGTCTTGCTTACAATGAAATTGGCTCCAGGTGTTGAGTATGTTGATGGTGCAGGAAGTATAATCATTACTGCGTCTAATCCTTCAGGGGCTTTTACAGTTACCGAATTTGATGTAACAGACGCGAGTAATCCTGTTTTTGCTATAAACAAAGGCGCAGCTACAACTAATTGGGGAGCAGGAGATAATGTGTCTTTCTTATTCTTAAGAAGTGCAAATTGTGATGCGGTAGTGCATAGTGAAGCGCAGGGTACATTTAAAGATAAAGCAGCTTTTACTTATGTAGGTGGTGATGGTTCTGGTGAAGATACAAGTGATATAGGTGGTACTTATAATTTAATAGCTCCTTCATTATTAGTTGATGGTCCTATTTTATCAGTTCCAGCTGTAGTAGGTGGTACTCATATTAGAGAAATTTCAGATATTAATGCAGGTAATTCTGGTACTGTAGAAGGGTATCATTCAGTTCTTATAGGTGATAACGTAACTGGTTATCAATTGTCATATAATGGTACACCGCTTGTAGCAGATGATCCAATGGCTAACCCATTAATCTTTAGGTATACTATGGGTGTTGCTCCATTTGATGTGGTAAGTGATGCTGGTGCATCTTTTGAAGATGGTAACGGTGTTTTTAATGATGGTGAAACACTTGTTTTTACAGAAGAATTTAGTCTTGATTCATGTGGTGCTACTACAGCAGATACAAATGTAACGCATCAAGCAGGTTGGGATTGTTACTTATCTGCTGAAGGAATTGGTTCTGTTCTTTTTGGAGCAGCGGTTCCTAATTTAGTTTTTACTGTAATTGACAATCCAAGAGAGATTTGTGAAACTAATACAGTGGTTGTAGAAATAACAAATACTGGTGTAGGTCCAGCGGCTTTTGCTAAGGATGTTAAGCTTTCTTTTGGTTTAGGTTCAAATAGTCAATTATTAAATTTAGATTACAATTATAATAACCGTTGGCCTAGTGAATTTTATGACCAAAAGATATTTACAAACTTTAGATTAGGAGTAGGTGGAGATCAAACAAATGTATCTGGTGATATTTCAGGGTGGACACCAGACAATCCTACTTATGCTGCATATGGAGACACGCAAGTTCTGGCAGAAAATACTTTACTAGCTGATCCTGATGGAGTGGGTGTTGGTTTTGATGATGTTGATGGTGATTTGAGTTTTGATGATATACCTGCCGGCGCTACTGTGACATTAACGTATGATATTACGTTTGTTGATGATGATGTTTTTTCTTGTAGTTCAGGATATGATCAAGTGCAAGATTGGGAGCATATTTACCTTAATGCGTTAGCAAAAACACAATGCGATGTTACAAGAGTAGCGGGTACAGATTTAGGGTATGGTAACTTAGGTAGAGATTATATCAATCCTACTTTAAGAGAGCAAGATACCGATACATCAGATGGAGAGATTTTTGAGTTGGCTTTAAACCCTTATTTTGTTAATGCTGGAACAGCATACAGAAATAACGGGTCTGGTTTGTTTACAACTGGTGCAGATAGTGAAATGCTTGTAGAGTTAGATGTTCCTGCGGGAGTATCTCTAGCTCCAACAGCAGATCCTTTGTTGTACAGTCAGCCGGCAGGTCCTGGTACGCCTATTTTTTACAAGACATCAGATTTAATTAATGGATATAATAATCGTAATGGTGGTGATGATGATAGATATATCCGTTTCCCTTTAATTGCAACTTGTGCAACGCCTAATCCTATTTTAGTTGATTACAAAACTACCTACAATTGGTATGAAGATACGGCAGATCCACTTTTAGATGCTCCTTGTAAAACTATAGATGTACATTGTGATACTTTTCTTCCAGTTTTGCTTCATGGATGTGAGCCTTGTCAAGGGCCAAACATTACCGCATTTGACTCTTACAGAATAACACCGGGTTATACTGATAATACAATGACAACATTGGTTACTCTAGATCCTGCAATACATGAGATGGATAAGTATTTGGCTGGAGATGATATGCGTGTAGAGGCAGAAGGGTATATGAACAGTTCTGATATTACAGATCCTATAGATGGTGATAATCTTTATTTTAGACAAAAATATGATTTACCAGCATCTGCAACTTTAGGTCAAGAAACTATTAGATTTATAGAGGCGGAAGTCTACTTTATAGATGCTTCTACAGGGCTGCCAACAGCTGTAACAGCGTTAGATCCTCCGACAATTTATGCAGACGGACCAGATAATGATTTTATTGCAGATTTTGATTTTTCTAATGCTTTATCTACTCTAGATTCAGGTACTGTTGATAACGGAGATGAGTTTTTTATAACAGTAGATTGGCATTTTATGGTAGATACATTTTATGCAAACAATTTTAATGTAATGGGCTTTAGAGGACGTTTCTATACTATCCAGGCGGGTCATGATAATGCAAATGCAGCAAACGAGGTGAGTTGTGATGATTGGGGAGACTCTGTAGAGTTTACGAGACCTAATTTGATAACAGGAGGAGCAAGTCATGCGTTTTCAGATTGTACAGAACTTTCAGCAATTGATTATAACCAATATATAAGAGGTTCAATTGGACATATACATCCAGGAGAATTTAGACCATTTGCAGCTATAAAACAGATAGATTATGTTGTGCCAGATGGACTTAGAGTACTAGATGTACGTCAACAAACTTCTGAAGGTTTTTTCTCTGCAAGTACTGGAGATTTACAATTAGTTCAAACTGGCCCTAATAATTGGACAGCCACGCCTGTGCCTGGAAGTAATTATAGGAATACTGATCAAACGTCTCAGGCTTCATATAGAACGAACATTACAGTAAAAGCTACTTGCGAATTAGCTGAAACAACACAAATAGATGTGTTTACTAGAATGGATTTATATCCATGGGCGCATAACGTATATGCTGATCCAGCTAAGTATGGTGAAGACCTTACAAGAATTCAAGACGTAACCTTTTCAGATGATGGAATAAATGCGAATGATTTAACAGGCGTAGCAGGAAATAGAGATGCTGGAGCGGCAATTAGATTAAATTATACAGCTCCAACGTATAATTTTCAACCTTTATTAGGTTCAAGTACAACAGGGTTTGGTCCAGAGGCTTTCTTTGATTTACAAGTGGTAAATACGTCTAGTTCAACTATAGATTATCATTGGATAAAAGTACCTGCTGGTGACATAGTAGTAACAAATGCTAACCTTGATATTGCTGTAGATGGTTCTGGAGGAACGGCTGTAGATCCTGCAACAGAAATTATTACAGATGCAGATGGAAATTTTTATGTGCAAATTGGTTCTATAGCTGCAGGAGGTACTAAAAATGTACGAATCGCTGCTACATATAATTTCTGTGAAAGAAGAGATATTGATTTTTATCTTGCTTATGATTGTGATTATTATCCTGCTGATTATAGTACAACTACAGACTATTGTTATAAAGAAATTGCGACAATAGCATTAATTCCAGCAGATGGTTTAGTTCAACAAGAGATTACTGTTCAGCCTACTAATTCAGTTAATAATTGTTCACCTTTTGTTATGGTGTTAGAGTTTAATTCTGGTCTAAATGCTACGGTAGTTGATCCAGTGTCTACATTATCACCGTTTGGTGGTACTGCTGCTTTAAATATTAATAGAGTCGAGGTTGAGTATCCAAGAGGATCAAATCAATGGGAGGATTTAGATTTAGTTAATGACATTGTTGATAATGGTACTGATTATATAATAGATATAAATCACACAATAATGGATACTTTCGGAGGTATTCCTGGTACAGGTGCTGTAGGTGTAGATGAAGATGCTAGAAAAGTTGTAGTTCGCTATACGTTACAGACAACTTGTGATTATCAGTCAAATGCGCCTATAAGTTTTAAGGTAAATGGTAATGCGCCTTGTGGAGATCCTGTAATAGGTGATAATACAAGGGTTTTAAGTGAGGGAGTATCTGTTGAGGGCTTAGACGCTCCTTATAGAGCTTTACCAGAATTAGTTATTCCAGATCCTATAGATGGCTGTGGAGGAAACTTTACGATATATGATAAAACTACAATTAGAGATAATGCATCAGGTCCTACAGCAATAACTGGTACAGAAGATTATATTAAAGTTGAAATACCTTTAGGTTTAGAATATGTGCCGGGTACTTTTGCTAATGCTTCATGGCCAGCTGATGGAAATCCTGGTTCAGATCTGGTTACTTTAGATTCTGAATCTCCAAATGAATTGATATTTAAATATCCAGCGGGTATGACTAATGAAGATACGGTGGTATTCTCATTTGACGTAACTCCTATTAATGGAATCTGTTCTGATGCAGCTAATGTAAAAGTAAGTAATTATTTAGAAGGGTCAGGTTCTGCTTGTGTAGCTAACGGGGGTGTTATTTGTACTGCTGCTATTATTCAAACAGGAAGTAGAGAGAAAGATGTTGCTATACGTAAGCCTACGCCAGCAACTTTAAGTTCTTCAGAAGCAGTATTAGAAGAGACAGTTTCAACATTTGGATATTCTTTAGCGACTATAACTATTGAGAACTCAGGTGAATTAGATATGCCAGCAGGTGCAGAGTTTGATTTTTACTGTGCAGATGCGTTAGGAGAGCCTACGGGCGCTAGTATTTTTACTGGTAACTTAGTAGGAGCGATTCCAGCCGGAGGTTCTTTAACTGAAAGTATTGAGTTTAATGGTACTGAGGCTTGTGATGAGACTACAGGTCTTGTATTTGTTATGGTGCCAAGTGATGCAAACTGTATGTGTGCACCTACTCAAATACCAATGGCTTTAAGTAGAGCCCCAATACAAGCTATGCCAGATGATTTCATTACTGCAATCGATCAGTCTATCGTTGCAAATTTATTTGAAGTGAATGATGGTTTTGGTGATGATCATGATGACGAAGATATTTTAGGAGAAGGTAATACTGTAGTATCTAGTTATACGCAACCACCAAATGGTACAGTTTTTATAGATCCTGATGGAACAATGACTTTTATTCCAGCTCCAGGTTGGTCAGGTGAAACGTCATTTGAATATACAATTACAGATGAAGACGGTAATACAAGTACAACTACAGTAACAATTCGTATCCCAATGGGTCCAGAAGCTGTAGATGATGAAGATTTATTGAACCCAGCAGGTCCTGTAACAATGGACACTTTAATTGGAGATAATGATATTGCAGATACAAATGCAGATCCTTTAAATGCTATTGATCCAGCAACAGTGAATTTTGTAGATCCAAATGCTACAGATTCAAATGGTGATGGTTTTAATGACACATTAGTAGTTCCGGGTCAAGGAACTTGGACGGTATCTTTAACGGGTGAAGTGATGTTTGAACCTGAACCAGGTTTTACAGCAGATCCAACTCCTATTAATTATGTGGTAAACGATCTAGGTGGTTTAACTTCAGTAAATGAAGCGACTCTAACTATAACTTATGTAAAAGTTCCACCAGTACCTCAAGATGATTATGATTTAGATAATGTAGCTGGTTCTAATGTTACAATAGATCTATTTGCTAATAATCAAGATCCAAGTAATCCAAATCCTTTAGTAGATGATGATGCAGACGGTACTGTAGATATAACTTCAGTAAGTTTAATTATACCTTCAGGTGCTACAGGTATTACTGTAGTAAATGGAAATGTAACAGGATTTGATGTTCCTGGTGAAGGAACTTGGAGTCTTAATCCTTTTAATGGAGAAGTAACATTTATTCCGTTGCCAACATTTACAGGTAATCCAACCCCAATAGGGTATACTATTAAGGATAACGACGGAAATGTTAATTTACCGGCAGATAATGCTTTAATAACGATAACATATCTATGTGATTTAGATCCACCTACATCTCCAGACGTAACACCAATGTTTTGTGTTTCTGATGCAAGTACATTAAGTGATTTAGTTGTAAATAATATACCAGCAGGTGCGAGTCTAGTTTGGTATGATGGTGCGGGCAACGTATTGTCAAATACTACAGTCTTATCAGACGGTGTAATGTATTATGCAGGTTTTGCGGAAGATTCACCTTCAACGTGTATGTCAGATGTTTCAGATAGACTAGAATTTACAGTTACTGTTAGTCCAGAACCAGAAGATCCAAACGGAGATACACTTCAAGAATTCTGTGAATCTGATATGGCAACATTAACTTTAGCAGATTTAGAAGTTACAACAGATGGTCAAACATTAACATTAAACTATTACGATAGCTTGGCAGATTATCAAGCTGATCCACAAGTGCCATTGCCTTCAACAACTTTGTTAACTGCATTGACAGACGATTTAGTTGTAATTAGTCAATCTAATGCAGCTGGTTGTGAAAGTGTAGATTTACTTACAGTAATTGTTTCTTTTGTACCAACTGCTAATCCTGGTACGGATGCAGCTGTAACAGCAACTTGTGATCCTGTAGATTTATTTGCAACATTAGGAACTGCTGATTCAGGTGGGACTTGGAGTCCAAACCTAATTGGAGGAATGTTTGATCCTACGGTTAATCCTTCAGGAGTTTATACATATACAATTAATGGAGATGCTCCTTGTCCAGATGTTTTTGCTTCAGTAACAGTTACCAATGATTGGCCAACGTCAGATTGTGATGGTGATGGAGTAACGAACGAACAAGAAATATTAGACGGTACAGATCCTACAGAAGTTTGTGATTTTGAAACTGCTAATATGACGTTGCCACCAAGCGCTGAATGGAATATGTTAGATTGTGACGGTGATGGAGATCCAAACGGAACTGATTCAGAACCAAATAATCCTTGTGTTTTCACAGCGGGAAGTACTCCAGATACAACAAGTCCAGTATGGCAAGCAGCCGATTGTGATGGTGATGGTGAAACAAATGGTTTTGAAAATGATAATGGTTCAGATCCTACAGACCCTTGTAGTATAAGTGGTTTACCATCAGTACCTTTAGCAGGTAATCCTTATTATAGTGTGTGGGCAGCTGCAGATTGTGATGGTGATGGTGATCCAAACGGAACAGACACAGAGCCTTTTGATCCTTGTGTTTTTGCGTCCGGAAGTGTAGCAGATACAACTAATGTAATTTGGCAAGCAGCTGATTGCGATGGTGATGGAGAGACAAATGGTTTTGAAAATGATAATGGTTCAGATCCTACAGATCCTTGTAGCGTAAGCGGTGTGCCAACTCAACCAAGACCATCAGATCCAAATTATGATGTTTGGGCTGCTGTTGATTGTGATGGTGATGGTGTGACAAATGGAACAGAAGTATTAGATGGAACAAATCCATTTGACCCTTGTAGTGTGATTAATGGTACTGTTCAAGTTGATCCTGCAATGCCTGGAACACCAGAACAAACAGCTTATGATATTTGGGCAGCAGAAGATTGTGACGGTGATGGAACACCAAACGGAACAGATCCAGCTCCTTATGATCCTTGTGTAGATGATGGAACAATAGGTGATGAAGACAGACTAAATCCAATTTGGCAATCAGCCGATTGTGATGGTGATGGTGATCCAAATGGAACAGATGTAGCTCCTTATGACCCTTGTGTTTTTGCAGCTGGAAGTGTAGCAGATACGTCTAATCCAATCTGGCAAGCAGCTGATTGTGACGGCGATGGAGATCCAAATTCAACAGATCCTGATATTAGTAATCCTTGTGTATTTACAGCTGGTAGTGTGCCAGATACAACTAGTGCAATTTGGCAAGCAGCCGATTGTGATGGTGATGGAGAAACAAACGGAACAGAAAATAATAATGGTTCAGATCCAACAGACCCTTGTAGTGTAAGTGGTTTCCCAACGATACCTCAAGTAAGTGATCCTTACTATAATGTGTGGGCAGCCGCAGATTGTGATGGTGATGGTGAGACAAACGGAGAAGAAGTAATGAATGGAACAGATCCATTTAATCCTTGTGAAGTAACTAATCCTACAATACCAGTTGATCCTGCAATGCCAGGAACAGCTGCTCAAACAGCTTATGATATATGGGCAGCCGCAGATTGTGATGGTGATGGTGATCCAAACGGAACAGATACAGATCCAACAGACCCTTGTGTGTTTGCTGCAGGAAGTACACCAGATGAAACAAACCCAATCTGGCAAGCAGCCGATTGTGATGGTGACGGAACTCCAAATGGAACAGATACGGACCCTACAGACCCTTGTGTGTTTGCTGCAGGAAGTACACCTGACCCAACAAATCCAATCTGGCAAGCCGCAGATTGTGATGGTGATGGAACTCCAAATGGAACAGATCCAGATCCAGCAGATCCTTGTGTCTTTACAGCAGGAAGTACACCAGATGTAACAAATCCAATTTGGCAAGCAGCTGATTGTGATGGCGACGGTGAGACAAATGGAACAGAAGAAATGAACGGTTCAGACCCTACAGATCCTTGTAGTGTAAGTGGCGTACAAACAATTCCAAGTCCATCAGATCCTAATTATAGTGTGTGGGCAGCCGCAGATTGTGATGGTGATGGTGAGACAAACGGAGAAGAAGTAATGAATGGAACAGATCCATTTGATCCTTGTGAAGTAACTAACCCAACAATACCAGTTGATCCTGCAATGCCAGGAACAGCTGCTCAAACTGCTTATGATATATGGGCAGCCGCAGATTGTGATGGTGATGGAACTCCAAACGGAACAGATACAGATCCAACAGACCCTTGTGTGTTTGCTGCGGGAAGTACACCTGACCCAACAAATCCAATCTGGCAAGCAGCTGATTGTGATGGTGACGGAACTCCAAATGGAACAGATACAGACCCAACAGACCCTTGTGTGTTTGCTGCAGGAAGTACACCTGACCCGACAAATCCAATCTGGCAAGCAGCTGATTGTGATGGTGACGGAACTCCAAATGGTACAGACCCAGATCCAGTAGATCCTTGTGTCTTTATAGCAGGAAGTACACCAGATGTAACAAATCCAATTTGGCAAGCAGCTGATTGTGATGGTGACGGTGAAACAAATGGAACAGAAGAAATGAACGGTTCAGACCCTACAGATCCTTGTAGTGTAAGTGGCGTACAAACAATTCCAAGTCCATCAGATCCTAATTATAGTGTGTGGGCAGCCGCAGATTGTGATGGTGATGGTGAGACAAACGGAGAAGAAGTAATGAATGGAACAGATCCATTTGATCCTTGTGAAGTAACTAACCCAACAATACCAGTTGATCCTGCAATGCCAGGAACAGCTGCTCAAACTGCTTATGATATATGGGCAGCCGCAGATTGTGATGGTGATGGAACTCCAAACGGAACAGATACAGATCCAACAGACCCTTGTGTGTTTGCTGCGGGAAGTACACCTGACCCAACAAATCCAATCTGGCAAGCAGCCGATTGTGATGGTGACGGAACTCCAAATGGAACAGATACAGACCCAACAAACCCTTGTGTGTTTGCTGAAGGAAGTACACCAGATGTAACAAATCCAATCTGGCAAGCAGCCGATTGTGATGGTGACGGAACTCCAAATGGTATGGATACAGCACCAAATGATCCTTGTGATGGAGATACAGATACAACAACTAACCCAATGCCAGGAGATGCTAACTACGATGTGTGGGCAGCAGCAGACTGTGATGGAGATGGTGAATTAAACGGAGATGATCCAAGTCCTTACGATCCTTGTGATGGTGGAAACTTGGCCAACGTTGATTTATCAGATAACAACTCAGATTGGTATATGGCCGATTGTGATGGCGATGGTGTTTCAAACGGAACAGAAGTAGATCCTGATATGGATGGTACAGCTGGACCAAACGGAACAGACCCTAACGATCCATGTGAATATAATGAAGCAGATGTTACTTTACCTCAAGGTGGAGATTGGGCAGCAGCCGATTGTGATGGTGACGGAACACCAAACGGTACAGATACAGATCCAACAGATCCTTGTGTTTTTGCTGCAGGAAGTACACCTGATGTAACAAATCCAATTTGGCAAGCAGCCGATTGTGATGGCGACGGTGAGACAAATGGAACAGAAGAAATGAACGGTTCAGATCCTACAGATCCTTGTAGTGTAAGTGGCGTACAAACAATTCCAAGTCCATCAGATCCTAATTATAGTGTGTGGGCAGCCGCAGATTGTGATGGTGATGGTGAAACAAACGGAGAAGAAGTAATGAATGGTACAGATCCATTTGATCCTTGTGAAGTAACTAACCCAACAATACCAGTTGATCCTGCAATGCCAGGAACAGCTGCTCAAACTGCTTATGATATATGGGCAGCCGCAGATTGTGATGGTGATGGAACTCCAAATGGTATGGATACAGATCCAACAGACCCTTGTGTGTTTGTAGCAGGAAGTACACCTGACCCAACAAATCCAATCTGGCAAGCAGCCGATTGTGATGGTGACGGAACTCCAAATGGAACAGATACAGACCCAACAAACCCTTGTGTGTTTGCTGAAGGAAGTACACCAGATGTAACAAATCCAATCTGGCAAGCAGCCGATTGTGATGGTGACGGAACTCCAAATGGTATGGATACAGCACCAAATGATCCTTGTGATGGAGATACAGATACAGCAACTAACCCAATGCCAGGCGATGCTAACTACGATGTGTGGGCAGCAGCAGACTGTGATGGAGATGGTGAATTAAACGGAGATGATCCAAGTCCTTACGATCCTTGTGATGGTGGAAACTTGGCTAACGTTGATTTATCAGATAACAACTCAGATTGGTATATGGCAGATTGTGATGGTGATGGTGTTTCAAACGGAACAGAAGTAGATCCTGATATGGATGGTACAGCTGGACCAAACGGAACAGACCCTAGCGATCCATGTGAATATAATGAAGGTGATGTTACTTTACCTCAAGGTGGAGATTGGGCAGCAGCCGATTGTGATGGTGACGGAACACCAAACGATATGGATACAGCACCAAATGATCCTTGTGATGGAGATACAGATACAGCAACTAACCCAATGCCAGGAGATGCTAACTACGATGTGTGGGCAGCAGCAGACTGTGATGGAGATGGTGAATTAAACGGAGATGATCCAAGTCCTTACGATCCTTGTGATGGTGGAAACTTAGCGAACGTTGATTTATCAGACAACAACTCAGATTGGTATATGGCCGATTGTGATGGTGATGGTGTTTCAAACGGAACAGAAGTAGATCCTGATATGGATGGCACAGCTGGACCAAACGGAACAGACCCTAGCGATCCATGTGAATATAATGAAGCAGATGTTACTTTACCTCAAGGTGGAGATTGGGCAGCAGCCGATTGTGATGGTGATGGAACACCAAACGATATGGATACAGCACCAAATGATCCTTGTGATGGAGATACAGATACAACAACTAACCCAATGCCAGGTGATGCTAACTACGATGTGTGGGCAGCAGCAGACTGTGATGGAGATGGAACACCAAATGGTACTGATTCAGAACCATATAATGTGTGTGTTGGAGGAAATATTGCAAACGTTGATTTATCAGATAACACTTCAGAATGGTACACAACAGATTGTGATGGTGACGGAGTACCAAATGGTACAGAAGTAGATCCTGACGGAGACGGTACAGCTGGACCAAATGGAACAGACCCTAACGATCCATGTGAATATAATGAAGCAGATGTTACTTTACCTCAAGGTGGAGATTGGGCAGCCGCAGATTGTGATGGTGACGGAACTCCAAATGGTATGGATACAGCACCAAATGATCCTTGTGATGGAGATACAGATACAGCAACTAACCCAATGCCAGGTGATGCTAACTACGATGTGTGGGCAGCAGCAGACTGTGATGGAGATGGTGAATTAAACGGAGATGATCCAAGTCCTTACGATCCATGTGATGGAGGAAACTTGGCCAACGTTGATTTATCAGACAACAACTCAGACTGGTATATGGCCGATTGTGATGGTGATGGTGTTTCAAACGGAACAGAAGTAGATCCTGATATGGATGGTACAGCTGGACCAAACGGAACAGACCCTAGCGATCCATGTGAATATAATGAAGGTGATGTTACTTTACCTCAAGGTGGAGATTGGGCAGCAGCCGATTGTGATGGTGACGGAACACCAAACGATATGGATACAGCGCCAAATGATCCTTGTGATGGAGATACAGATACAGCAACTAACCCAATGCCAGGTGATGCTAACTACGATGTGTGGGCAGCAGCAGACTGTGATGGAGATGGAACACCAAATGGTACTGATTCAGAACCATATAATGTGTGTGTTGGAGGAAACATTGCAAACGTTGATTTATCAGATAACACTTCAGAATGGTACACAACAGATTGTGATGGTGACGGAGTACCAAATGGTACAGAAGTAGATCCTGACGGAGACGGTACAGCTGGTCCTGATGGGACAGACCCTAACGATCCATGTGAATATAATGAAGCAGATGTTACTTTACCTCAAGGTGGAGATTGGGCAGCAGCCGATTGTGATGGTGATGGAACACCAAACGATATGGATACAGCGCCAAATGATCCTTGTGATGGAGATACAGATACAACAACTAACCCAATGCCAGGAGATGCTAACTACGATGTGTGGGCAGCAGCAGACTGTGATGGAGATGGTGAATTAAACGGAGATGATCCAAGTCCTTACGATCCTTGTGATGGTGGAAACTTGGCCAACGTTGATTTATCAGATAACAATTCAAATTGGTATATGGCCGATTGTGATGGTGATGGTGTTTCAAACGGAACAGAAGTAGATCCTGATATGGATGGTACAGCTGGACCAAACGGAACAGACCCTAACGATCCGTGTGAATATAATGAAGCAGATGTTACTTTACCTCAAGGTGGAGATTGGGCAGCAGCCGATTGTGATGGTGATGGAACACCAAACGATATGGATACAGCACCAAATGATCCTTGTGATGGAGATACAGATACAACAACTAACCCAATGCCAGGCGATGCAAACTACGATGTGTGGGCAGCAGCAGACTGTGATGGAGATGGTGAATTAAACGGAGATGATCCAAGTCCTTACGATCCTTGTGATGGTGGAAACTTAGCTAACGTTGATTTATCAGATAACAATTCAGATTGGTATATGGCCGATTGTGATGGTGATGGTGTTTCAAACGGAACAGAAGTAGATCCTGATATGGATGGTACA
>CANLBJ010000009.1 GCA_947488905.1 Ulvibacter algarum | reverse complement strand
TTGAAATACAAGTAAAGTTCATTGTCGTCTTTTATTTCCTTTCGTATTATCACAGTTCGTTTAAATTACCTACAACGGTTTTGTATATGGTTTGTTGCGTGTTTTGAGAGCCTAATTTAGCAAATAAAAACCGGATAGAAAATCCGCGAGGATTTTCGTAAGTAGGCTAGAACCCAGCAATAAATTATATACGGTGTTGTGCATAGTTTTTTATTTTTTATCAATAATTTTAGGTTCAGAACTCTTTAGCTTTAGATTTTGTTTTAATAAATATTCTTTTTCTCTTCCATTTCCTCCGCAAACAGAACATCTTACTTTAATCTGCGAGCTAAATTCTTTTTCGTTATATTCTTTTATACAAGTCTTACAACTATTATCGTTTTGAAAACCACTTAAACACACACCAGTTCCTTCACAATGTCTACAAGTCCATTTGTCTATATTAAACCTGAACATTATCATTTTAAGAGGTTTGTCAAGTTGGTTTAAAATCCATTGTAAAATATCCATTCTAATTTTCTAATTCGTTAATTGATTCTGCAATTTTTTCTATTTGACCAATTTCGTGATTCCAGAAATAAACTTGGTCAGTCAAAATTCTGTTTCCGCTGTGAGTCAATATAATTAAATTTCCAAAACCGTCAGAACCGATAGCAATTCCATTTTCTGGAAATCCATTCCATTCACGAGCATTTTTAGTTTCAAGTCCAATGTGATTACAAGTCCGACTTATTCTTTTTCGGTCAGATTTGTCAAAAAAAGGGAAAAGTTCAAATTCATATTCGTCCGTCACTAATTCTCCACCATTTGATTTAATCATACGTTTTTTAAATTCAGATGGGAATTTTACGTTCAATTCCGATTCAGTTTCTTTTATATATTTTTCGTCTAATGGAAATGGCATTTTGAGGTTTGGTTAAATTATGCACAACGTGTTTGTATATGGTTTGTTGCGTGGTTTGGTACGTAATTTAGCAAATAAAAACCGAATAGAAAATCCGCGAGGATTTTCGTAAGTAGGCTAGAACGAGCAATAAATTATATACGGTGTTGCCATTTCGTTATTTTCATTTCAACTGTTTTTTTCTAAAATATTTCACTCCTTTAAAGGTAAAATAGATCACTATTAAAATCTGTAAGCATATATAAAATATTTTAAACCAATTTTTTTCGGGATTGATATCTAATTTGTCAATTGCTGTTAATAACATAGGCGTTAAAACAAAAAGTATAATAAATGCTCCAATTATAGTGACAATAATAATTCCGATATTTTTCATTTTTATTTAACAATATTTTTCAATTCCGTTAGAGTAAATTCAGTCAGCGTTATAATCCGCAAACTTTTTCAATTCCGATTGAGTGAGTAATTCCGAAACTTGCTTAATTCAACACACTGTTTTTTAATTTCAGATTTCTTTAAAGCAATTAAATTCTTTTAGATTTAAAGAATGAAATTATACCAATTAATAATAATGTTATTCCAATTATAAAAAGCAAAAAAGCAATTATAGGTATGCATCCGTGTCTACAGCCTGCACTATTCATAATATAATAAAAACGAATTATTGAACCAATAATAAAAATTATCGAAATTATTAAATAAATTAGGTGTCTCTTCATAAGTTAAATAAATCTGTTCTTTTTTTGATATTCAGAATGCGTTCCGCCAATGAATGGCAACTAGTTATATAATGCAATTTATGCATTATATCCAGTAACCAGTACCGGATATCAAAACTTTTTTATGATGGTTTATGGTATTTGTTATTACGTTTTATCAAGATTAAAAGTACGGTTTATTGTATTAATCCTTGCTTATCATAAAGATTTGATAAGCTTACTCCTTCTTCATCGCATTACAATCTTCTCTTCTGCGAGAATCAATAAGATGTACTATTTTCCAACCATCTTCTAGTTTTGCTAGTGTAAAAGCATTTGCACCACAATGGCTAAAGGTTCCATTAAAATAGAACTCATAAGGGGTCCAAACGTGGGCGAGGTTTCCGTCAATAGATACGGTATAATCTATGATTACCTCTTTCCAGACTTGGTCTGATGGTCTTGACGCGATTGATTTTTTAAAATTTCCGAAGTGAGTATTCTCTAGCACATCTACACCTTCTCTATTTTTTGAGGCACTCTGTAAAATAGCATTTGGAGACAGTACTGAGTTCATTATCAAGGTGTCCCCTTTATGAAACCCATCAAAAAAGACATCAATAACTTCACGAGCAGCGTTCTCGGTAACTGTTTTTTGTGCCGAAATATGACACGAAATACACATTAAAATACTCAAGAATAGAAACTTCATAGCAGAAAAATTAGGTTACCCCTCAAATTTAGTATTTTTACCGCACTAAATTTATATAAATGTCAGTAGCAAAAAAAGATTATAAACGTATCACAGTAAAAACACTAGTAGATATGAAAAAACGTGGTGAGAAGATCTCCATGTTAACTGCATACGATTTTACAATGGCTAAGATTGTAGACGGTGCTGGTGTAGATGTAATACTTGTAGGGGATTCTGCATCAAATGTGATGGCAGGTCACGAGACAACATTACCTATCACACTAGATCAAATGATTTATCACGCATCTTCTGTGGTTCGCGCCATTAATAGAAGTTTAGTAGTGGTAGATATTCCCTTTGGGAGTTACCAAAGTGACCCTAAAGAAGCTTTACGCTCTGCTATTAGAATAATGAAAGAAAGCGGCGGTCACGCTGTAAAAGTAGAAGGTGGTAAAGAAATTAAAGAATCTGTAAAGCGTATTTTAAATGCTGGTATTCCTGTAATGGGGCATCTAGGTTTAACGCCACAGAGTATTTATAAATTTGGGACTTACACCGTTAGAGCTAAAGAAGAAGAAGAAGCAGAAAAGCTAAAAGAAGACGCTTTACTTTTAGAAAAAGCAGGTTGTTTTGCTATTGTACTTGAAAAAGTGCCAGCTGCTCTTGCAGAAGAAGTAGCAAAGAGTCTTACCATTCCTGTAATAGGTATTGGGGCTGGTAATGGCGTAGACGGACAAGTACTTGTAACACACGATATGGTGGGAATGACACATGAGTTTAACCCTCGTTTTTTAAGACGTTACTTAGACTTATACACAGAAATGACTGGAGCTTTTAAAAACTACATAGATGATGTAAAAAGCGGTGATTTTCCTAATGAAAAAGAACAGTACTAGTTTACAGTTGCAGTATCAGTAGGCAGTTTATATAATTAACGATTGTCTATTGTTGAAATCAAAAAAATCAAACCGCTGAATATTGAATGACAAATTGAAAATAATTAATCATTTAAAATTCAGCGTTTTACATTAAATTAAAATATAGACTCTCAGGTTGCTGAGTGATTTTGCTCAGCACCTTTATTAAAGTCTTTTCCCACATATTTAAAGCAAAATTGTATCGAAGCAAAATCCTCTCATAGCAACAAGAACAATCTTCAAGTACTTTTTGAAGACAATCACTTACTCGTCGTTAATAAACGTCCTGGTGATATTGTACAGGGTGACAAGACGGGAGACAAACCTCTTGTTGAAGTTGGTAAATCTTACATTGCAGATAAATATAATAAACCCGGCGCGGTCTATTTAGGCGTGGTGCATCGTCTTGACAGACCCACAAGCGGTGTTATCATTTTTGCCCGAACTTCTAAAGCACTACCTAGACTAAACGCTGCTTTTGCTGCACGCGAAACCAAGAAAACATACTGGGCAGTGGTCAAAGAAAAACCACCAAAAGACAAGGATACTTTAGTCCATTTTTTAAAGCGAAACCCGAAGCAAAATAAGAGCTATGCATACCCTAAAGAAGTACCAGATAGTAAGCAGGCAATCTTGCATTATGAGGTGATTAAAAAACTAGACAATTACTACTTACTTTCTATCGATCTTGAGACAGGAAGACATCACCAAATTAGATCACAATTAGCAGCCATTAAATGCCCAATAAAAGGGGACTTAAAATATGGTGCTGACAGAAGCAACAAAGACGGAAGCATACATCTTCATGCACGTAAAATCACCTTTACACATCCCGTAAAGAAGGAAGAAATGACTATCTTAGCACCAACTCCAGATGAGGTTATCTGGAATATCTGCGAAAAGTAAAGATTAAATTACCACTTTAATTAAATCAAATAACTATCTGAATTTTAATTAATTACGCTATATATTTAGATTAGACTAAATATTTGAATTCTACTAATTACCTGCAATTTTAAAAGTCACCGCTTCGTTGGGACGTTTTTGAGCGAGGATATTTAATGCTTTATTTGTTAGTTGTAAAATACGTGGATATCCTCCTGTAGTTTGCGCATCTTTCATTAAAATTAAGAGCTTTCCAGAAGGTGTTAATTGCACCGTTCCGGGTTGCACTGACACGGTTAAAATGTCTTTAAATTTCACCTCCCCTAGCCCATCAATTTGGGTTGCCATTCTATTACTATTTTGATGAATTTTAAAAGATGCTTTCTCTAAATTCTCTTTGGTTTTTTCATCAAGAAAACCATACTCCGGACCTTTAAAAACTTGAATGATTTTAGAGTCAAAATCTAAGGGGTTTATTGACTCATTATCAACTATTATTATTTCCGAAGTACCCCCAATTCTTAAGATATCACCCTTGTCTATTCTTCCCTTTTCTGTGATGCCTTGATACATACTTTTACTCCCTAAAACTACTTGAGAATCAAAACCACCTTGCACAGCGAGGTAGCCTCTCCATCCATTTTTAGGCGAGGTACATTTTAAAATATCACCTACTTTGACTTGCACTAGTGTATTAATTGGTTTAACCTCATCATTCAAGATAAGCCCAAAAGATGCCCCAGTGATTGCAATTAAAGTATCGCTCTCAAAAAGTAAAGTTGGCCCCATCGCAGTAAACTCTATTACGGCTGTGGCACTTGTATTTCCCACAAGTTGGTTTGCTAACCCTGCACTATGTGCATCCATCACACCGCTCAATGGGACTCCAATAGCGCGAAAACCTACTCTCCCACTATCTTGAATACTTGATATGCCTGCTTTTAACACTCGTATCATAAGCTAGCTGTTTTTAGCTGAAATGTGCCAGCCTTAATTTTTTGCTTTATTTCTTCAAACACTGCAAGCGAGATAGACTCAAACTTGATAAAATCTCCCGCCACAAGAAGGTTGGGAGGATCATTAGTAATATTAAATAAGGGAATGGGTGTTTGTCCTATTATATTCCAACCGCCGGGGGAGTTGCTTGGGTAAATACCCGTCTGGCTACCTCCTATCCCCACAGATCCCGCAGGTATTTGTAAGCGAGGAGACTTAAGCCTTGGTGTATGCAACCTTTCATCTAAACCTGATACATAAGGGAATCCCGGCAGAAACCCCAAAAAGCGCACTGGATATACAGGAGCTGTATGCAGCGATATAACATCAGTCTTTACAAGCTCGTTCTTCTCTGCAACGATAGAAATATCTAAAGCAAAACAGTCTTCATAACATACTGGTATAAAAACAACTCGCTTATTAATTAGTGTTTCTGGGGTATCTGTTTTTATAAAAGATTCTAGCGCTTCAAGACAATTTTGCATTATTGCTGTTTCTTTTAAATAAACAGCAATAGAATGATATGTAGTTACAGTTTCAATAAGCTCACTAGAAAAAGTAGCGTTAATAGCTGTATTTATTGCGAGTATCTCTTGGCTCACGGTATCATTAACCGTGGCTGGCCAATCTATAAGAATGGCGTGTTCTCCAAAAGGTTGCACTGTTATCTTCATCCAATGCTACAATTTTGATTGGTGAGTCTTTCTTTTATAAAAGCTAGAATTTCTACAGCATTTTTGTGATCACTATGTAAACAGAAAGTTTGAGCAATGATACTTTTAAAGCCATCATCTGTACTTACTTTTTTATCAAATATAAAACCCTTTAATTGCGCCCAAGCCATTTCTGGAGACGTGATTAACGCTCCAGCTTCACTTCGTGGTTTTAGCTTTAAATCTGGCGTATAGCCTCTGTCTATAAAGGCTTCTGGTACTATAGGTAGTAAATTATTTGCTTTATGATATAAAATAGAATCGTGCTGTGCATAGAGTTTTGGTCGTAGTTTGGTTTCTAAAATCGCCTCCACTATAGCATCTGCAGTAGGCGCGTCAATTGCGGCATAATTATATAAAGCTCCGTGGGGCTTTACGTGATGCAACTCCACCTCTTCTTCATTACAAATAGCCACAAGCCTCATTATTTGTTCATAGACCGTTTTCTGTAATGCTGCTTTTGTGATTGTGAGTCTTTCACGACCAAAATTCTCCAGATCTGGAAACGAAGGGTGTGCTCCTATTTTAACTCCGTATTTTTTAGCCAATCGCACCGCAGTTCGCATAGTTTCTTCATCACCATAATGCCCACCGCAGGCAATAGAGCAACTAGCGAGCATAGGCATCAATGCAGCGTCATTGCCTGTACCCTCTCCTAAATCTGCGTTGATGTTGATTGTTTTCAATTGTTTTTGTTCTTGATTATGAAATTGGTTAGTTTCATTTAAGCCCGTCAAAGACGCTGCGCTTTGCACCCCTTCCGATTCCGCGAAGCGGAACCACCTTCCCCTGAAAAAGGGGAAGGAGCCAGATTGTTCTATTATTTTAAATTACTCCAAAAACCTTTAAAAGCCCTCTCAAGCCTAAGCCTATAGTAGTTATTACAATAATAACCCCAAGTATATTCTGCAATTTTGTGTTTTTGTATTCTCCTAAAACAGATTTTTTATTGACTATCCAGAGTAAGAAAATTGCGACAATGGGTAATAATAATCCGTTTGCAAATTGTGCAAATTGGATGACCTCAATAGACTTAAAACCTACAGAAGAAAACACTACCCCAATTAACAATATAGCAAACCAAACCGCTTTAAACTTAGCAGATTTTATAGAACCTTCCCAACCAAAACAACCGCTCGCCACATAAGCAGCAGCAAGTGGCGCTGTAATTGCCGAAGTTATCCCAGCAGCAAATAAGCCAATGCTTAAAAAGTATTTTGCGAAACTCCCAAACAACGGCTCTAATCCTTTTGCGAGGTCTGCAGCATTTGTGATTTCGCCTTGCTGTATCGCCGCGCCGCACACGATGATTCCCATAGAGACGAGTCCGCCTAGGATGATCGAGACGTAGACATCTTTTCTCGCCGCTTTTAAGTCGCCCACAGCTTTCCACCGTTCTTTTACTAGCGATGCGTGCAAAAACAAGTTATAAGGCACGACAGTCGTCCCTATCAAGCCTACAATGAGTAATAAAGATTCATCAGGAATACTTGGTATCAAAAGCCCTTTTAAGACTTCGGAAATATTAGGTTGTGTTAATACGGCTGCAATAAGAAAAGACAAGCTCATCACGATTACTAATGAAACCAGCGCACGCTCGATGGTTTTATAATTTCCGAAGTACAAAATACAAAAAGCCACAATCCCTATTAAAATGGGAATAAACGGAACACTAACCGAGCCCAACTCTAAGACAGAAGTAGGCAACACAGATGCCAAACCCAAAGCACCACCACTAATATTACCAGCCTCATAAGCCGCATTCCCTATTAGAATAGCTGAAACAATTAAGATTACAGCAGCCCAACGTAGCCATTTGTTTGATATTTCAGCAGTAATGGTTTCTGCTAATCCTTTTTGAGTGATAATACCCAAACGTGCTGCCATCTCTTGTAGTACAATGGTTGCCACAATAGAAAGCACCATTGCCCAAAGTAGCGTAAAACCATATTGAACACCTGCTATCGTGCAAACCGTAACAGTGCCGGGGCCAATAAATGCGGCTGCAACTAGTGTTCCGGGGCCTATGTTTTTAAGTGGGTTTTTCATTTAAAATTAGTTCGGTTGTTGTGCTTCGACTGCGCTCAGCATGACATTAATCTACCATTGTCGGTCTGAGCACTTCGACTACGCTCAGTATAAACTGGGGTCGAAGGCAATGGATATCTCTAATTACTGATTTTGTATTAGCGCATAAATAGCAAAACTTCCTAGCCAGTGCCCACCTTCATAACTATCACCCACAAGGTTGGGGTATGAATATGCAATGTGTTCGTTAGCAATATTCTTTAAATGAGCGTATTCTGGATACTGATTTGCAAGCCCATATAATACCCAAGCTCTACTAAAATTAAGACCATCAAGATGTACGAGTTTACCATCTGTGCGATCTCTTACTTCACCTACCTCAAGATGATAATTTTTAGATTTTAACTGCGGCATAAAATCATTAAGCCATGTTTTAAATTCCTGTTTAGGTAGTATACGGCGCATAATATCTAACTCTTCTAGGCAAGGCGATAAAAAGTCATAACCGCTAGGCTCCCAAGTAATAGGGCAACTCTCATCTTTTAAGTAAAAGTCTTTTGCACGCTGCTCTATTAATGACTCTAATTCTTTGTGTCCTGCTATTTTTGCATAATCATACGCAAATGTCAACCCAAAGGCAGTATTAGTATGCTCTCCTACTCTAATAGGGTACACCAGTTTTGGCAAGAACTCAATATAGCGATCTACAATAAGGTCTGCTAAAGGTTGTAATGTGGTTTCCCATTCACGCGCTTTTGGGTGATCCCACGTTTTTAAGGCTTCTTGCAATTTTAACAACCATGCCCACCCGTAGGTACGCTCGTAAGATTTGTTGTTTTTACCTTTAAAATACTCAATCTCTTTTGCTACTTTTTCTGGCGTGATATTACGCTCTAAGATAGCCATCGCCTCTGCGCCTTTATCCATATTAGAATGTTCTTTAAGCAAAGTCACCATAGACCAATATCCGTGAGCCGCACTGTGCCAGTCAAAACAACCATAAAAAATAGGGTGCAACGCTTCTGGTGATTGCAGGTCTGCATCACTACCCAAGGTTTGCCCTAGCCTATTAGGGTACTCGTTCTCTACACAATGTAATGGTAACTCTAACAACTTGTTTGCTGCTGAAAGTGAGAACTGTGGCGCTTCAAAAACTGCAACGGTTTTGCTAGCTTCATCTTTAAAAGCTGGTTGGTCTTTTACTTTTATATCGCAGCTTACAAATAAGGTCGCTATAGAGAGAAGAGTTATTAATTTAAGTTTCATTTGATATTTTTAAAAAATTGGTTTAATATTTAAGTTTGAGACAAACATTATCATACCTGTTAAAGGATATTTAATTAATGTCTATCCAGAAAAATAACGCTCTATCGAGACTTCTGCAATGTATAACTTCGGAAATGTGATTGCCTGTATTATTTGAGATTAAAAATATTTGTAATTATTGAAAAACGCTTTTTTTTAGGTAATATGATTGTGTCATACTCAAAAGGAGATATCCAATTAACCTCACATTCATTGAAGCCATCAAAACATTTTATAGGTTTTAAATTATAAGCTGCTAAAGTCATTATAAAACGCTCCAACCCGCCAAAAGGATAGGTGCCAGTAGAAAACTCAACGATGCCTGAATAATTATTTATTCTTTTGAGATTATCCATATCTACCTCAAAACCGTATTCTAAATAATTAAATATGGATAACACATCTTGACTACCAAAAGATTCTAAATTTTCACTTTCGCTTTGCAAATAGCTGTCTAGAAATACATTTACATAGCCTGGCAGCAATTCTTTGCATCTATATTTTTCAGGCTCCACCTGTTCATCTAAAAATTTATTTAATTCAGCTAGTGCAGCATCCACTTCTTCTTCGGGCATAGTGTCCCAATCAAAATTAGGACCTTCATCGTCAAACTTAAAACCAGGCTGCCTTACCTTAACCATATGGTCATACAGTTTTTTAAAATCTTCAAATTTTGATGAATCTTGTATTTCAAATTTGATATAAAGCATACTTATATTAAGCTTTTAAATTCTTGATATTATTATTGATAGCGCTCTCATACTCTGTTTATTTCTAACATAGAAATCCTATAATACTTTTGTTTTATTGTTCTACTGCGGGGTAATTGCTTTTAAAGTTAAAGTGATTAAAATCTAAAAATTTTTATCCAAACCATCCATCTCTATCAAGACTTCTATATTGTATGGCTTCGGAAATATGATTGCCCGTGATGTGTTCAGATTTTTCAAGATCTGCTATGGTACGAGACACTTTCAAAATGCGATCGTAGGCTCTTGCCGAAAGATTTAACCGCTCCATTGCCGTTTTTAACAAATCTAATGACGATTGCTCTAGTTTGCAATACGTTCTTATTTGCCTCACTCCCATCTGGGCATTATAATGTATGTTATCAAAAGCTTCAAAACGATCTGTTTGCACTTTACGCGCTTTGCTTACACGCTCTCTAATAATCGTGCTCGCTTCTCCTTTTCGTTCTTCACTCAATTTTTCAAAAGGCACGGGTGTCACTTCTATATGTATATCTATCCTATCTAATAATGGACCTGAGATTTTACTTAAATACCGTTGCATTTCCGCAGGGCTTGAAACTACAGGTGCATCTGGGTCGTTAAAATAACCACCCGGGCTTGGGTTCATACTAGCCACAAGCATAAAACTTGAAGGATATGTCACCGTAAATCGTGCTCTAGAGATGGTTACCTCTCTATCTTCCAATGGCTGTCGCATTACTTCGAGTACGCCACGTTTAAATTCTGGAAGCTCATCTAAGAATAGTACGCCGTTATGTGCTAATGAGATTTCGCCAGGTTGCGGGTATTGGCCTCCTCCCACAAGTGCAACGTCTGATATCGTGTGATGCGGACTCCTAAAAGGCCGCGAAGTCATTATCCCAGCCTTCTGCATGGTGCGTCCTGCGACGCTATGTATTTTTGTTGTTTCTAGTGATTCTCCCAAGGACATAGGCGGTAAAATACTGGGCAATCTTTTTGCTAACATTGTTTTACCAGACCCCGGCGGACCTATTAATATAACGTTATGCCCACCCGCTGCGGCAATTTCCATGCAGCGTTTTATTGACTCTTGCCCTTTAACGTCTGCAAAGTCAAACTCTGGATTTTCAAGATGCTCGTAGAACTCTGCCTCCATATCAACGATGGTTTGCTCCAAAGAAACACCCTCATTAAAAAAATCAATCACTTGAGAGATATTATTAACCCCATACACTTCAAGACCTTCTACAATGGCAGCTTCTTTTGCATTTTGTGTTGGGAGAATAAAACCCTTATACCCTTCTTCAAGCGCTTTTATCGCAATAGGCAAAGCACCTCTTATAGGTTGCAAGCTTCCATCTAATGACAGCTCACCCATAATAATAAACTCATCTAAAGAGTGCTTTGTTTTAATTTGCTCTGTAGCTGCAAGAATTCCCATTGCTAATGTGAGATCATAAGCAGAGCCTTCTTTACGAAGATCTGCAGGAGACATATTTAAAATAAGTTTCTTCCCAGGTATTTTATAGCCATTGTTTTGTAAGGCCGCGGCAATACGATAGTTACTTTCTCTAATGGCGTTATCAGGTAAACCTACCAAGTGGTAGCCTATGCCATTATCTACATTTACTTCTATTGTTATTGTTGTTGCATCTACGCCAAAAACCGCGCTACCATAAACTTTTGTGAGCATATATTCCCTTTAGGTGGTGACTATTAGACAGCCATTGTGAAGATAGGGAAATTATTTAAAACGAAGTTATTGCTATTCATAGTAGGTTTTGAAATTTCTGTAAAATAAAAAAGGGGACTCATAAGAGTCCCCTTTTTTTTCACCAAATAAATAAAGATTATTTGATAATCAACTTTTTAGTTGTTGAAATATTATCAGAATTTATAGTTACAAAATATATTCCTGTGCTATAGCCTGCTATATCAATAGCTAATGCTGAACCATTCCCTAACTCTTGGTTAGAAATTGTTTTAACGGTTTGGCCCAAACTATTTACAATAACAATAGATGCATCAGTAACAGCTTGATTACTCAAGGTCATAAACACGGTATCTTTTGCTGGGTTTGGGTACATATTTATACCTGTAAGAATAGTATCTTCTATTCCTAATAGATAATCTAAGTTAATATTATCAATGTATGTATTATTTCCGTAGGCATTAACATTGACAAATCTTACTTGAACAATCTCCCCTACATAATTAGTCAAATCAATTTCTTCAGTTCTCCATTCTGAAGCATCTCCTGGCACAAAATTTCCTGACACATAATCAGGTAGCGTTGATAAGTCTAAACCTATTTTATAATAAATAGTTGTAAAAGTATTATCATCGTCACAACCTGGGTTAATTTCAACTCTTAAGGCATCAGGAAAGTTAGGGGAAAATTGTGCTTTTGCTAGATCAAATTTCAAAAAAGCATTATCTACATCTGTTAGATCAAAAAATTCAGTAGTTAAAAAATCTTCTGCACCGCTTCCATCATAAGAATAGTTAGCTACATATGCCGCTACCGTGTCACTACCATCACTACCTACTACTCCACTTCTTTCTTCCCAAGTATATTCATTATCATCATTAGTAATTAACCACCCATCTGGGGGTACACCTTCAGTTTCAAAACCTTCTTCAAAACTAAGCGAAGTAGCCTCTACTACAACAAAGAAATCTAAAGTTACTGCATCATTACCGGGGTTGTCATCTCCTGTCAAATTTGTCGAAACTGTAAGTGTATAAAAACCAGATTCTGTCGCAGAAAGTGGTGTAGCAAAGTTAAAGTCTACCTGTTCTCCAGCAGCTATTGTTCCCGTATATGTTTCTACAACTGCAGCTTGACCGCTTAGTTGATACGACACGTCAAAATTGCTTTGCGAATTCATTCCAAAATTAAGGATTTCTGCGGAAACAATAACGTCAGACACTCCAGTACAAATAGAAGAAAAATCTCCTGGTTCATTTAAAATTGTAAGAATTTCAACGTCATTTGGCAATGAACAGTTTAGTAATCCTGTATTTGAAATAGCCACTGTACGACGCGAAGACCAATTATCAGTATCGCTCTTAGCTACAATCGCCGCCCAAATAATCTCTGTTCCGTCTGCAATAGGCACTGTAATAGTTGTTGTCGTTGAATTCCCAACAACCTCCATAAATTTATTTCCTAACAGATAAACATCATAAGATTCTGCATCTGCTAAAGCATCCCAAGTAAAAGTTACTTCATCCGGGCATACTATTGAAAAATTAAACCCTTCTACTTGCTCTGCCAAAGAAAAACTAGCATCACTTATATCGCTATATGAACCGCTTGTAACTCTAATTAAACCTGCTCCTATTAGTGAAGACGGAATGTCCCACGCATAATTAGTTGCGCTACTAGCTACTGTTGCAATTGTTGTCCAGTTTGTTCCGCCATCTGTTGAGTATTCTAGATCAAAATCTTCTGTTGTATTTACTGCATCCCAGTGAATAGATTCTGTCTCACCAGCAACAAAGTGTTCTCCTTCATTTGGGTAGGTAACTGTAAGCTGGTCTGAAATAATTTCATATACTACAAAATATTCTTGAGGGCCCACTGGAACATTAAATCCTGAAATGTCTAAAGTATAGTTTCCAGCATCTGGATTATTAATAAGTACTTGCTCTGTATTATTTAAATGGTCTGCGCCATTAGTTGCAGGGTTATCAAGCGTTACGGGATTAGGAGTTGGATCAAGAATCCAAGGAAGTAAGTTGTTATTTGTTGGATCGTTTACAACAAGATCAAGATCGTTTATCAAAGCCGTACTTGCTCCAGCTGACGCAGGAACATCGCTCCAGTATAACATAAACCGTACTTGTGTAATACCAGAAGGAATAGCAATTGTATGATTATTTGTTGCTCCTTGAGCAACAACATCACTAAAATATCTTCCTTCTTCAATTAATTTAGCTGCACGAAGCGCATTTACAATTCCCCAACCAAATTTAAAATCAGGACCTTCATTACCAGCATCATTTGCTGTATTTAAAATAGAAGCTTTGATAAGTGCAGATTGCGGTAAAGCACCACCGTTTGCATCACCATAAGCCTCATACAATTGTGCAGAAACTCCTGCAATACTTGGCGCAGCAGCCGAAGTACCCCCAAACGTATAGTAATCATTATTTGGGCCAGTAGATACTTGACCGTCACCCATCGCCGCAATATCTGGTTTTAATCTTCCATCAGTTGCAGGACCTCTAGCACTTGAATTAGCTAAAGAGCCATCAAAATTCACATTGGCGGTACATATTACATTTTTAGCGGTCTTATGCCCTCCGGTTATATTACCCCATTGATCTCCTGCACCATAACCACAATCATTACCATTAGAATTACCAGCAGAAAAAACGTGAAGTAATGAAGGTATATCTTTTGTTTGTTCATCTACGGTTCTCGCTTCTATATCATAACCACCATTACAAGTACTACTATAAGAGGTATTTGTAACCTGCACACTACCATCATTAATAAGGGTTGTTGTTTCACTATCTAAAAAACTAGAATCAAAGTCAACAACAAACACATTAGAGCCAGCTGCCATTCCTCTTGCTGTAGGGTCTAAATTTCCTGCACCAGCCATAACACCCCCTACACCATCACCGTGATTGTCACCAGAGTTTCCTGGAGTAGAAGTACCATTATCTAATCGTCCTTGAAAATCTATATGAGGACCAACAACACCGTCATCTCTAACCATCACACCAATACCCTCACCGGTGTAGTTTCTTCCAGCAGAGGTTTGTGTGTCTAAATTTGTAGATCTATGTATACTTCTGCCGTGTGTATCATCTTTAACAGGTGGCGCTGATATTAATTCAATCCATTTTACAAAAGACAAATTAGAAAACGCGTCTATACAGTTGTTAGGGATAGAAAGGTCAATAACATTATGCCCTTTATATTCTTTTTTAACTACAATCTGTTGTTTTGCTAGTTCTTGGATTACATAATTTGAATTTGTATGCTTATGAAATTCTAAAGTTACTAGTATGTTATCCCCATCTATAGCATATGCTGGAAAAGGCGGCATCTTTAGTGCAGAAGAAAGTTTAAACTTCCCGTCTATAGGAACAATAGCTCTTACCCCGCTATCCTTTAGATATTGAATAGATGTGTTTTCTGAAAAATAAAAAACATATGCTTTGTTTGGAATGTATTCAATAAGCTCTAAGCCTTTATTTTTAAAGTCATTTTGAATATCTTGACTTGGGGTTTCGAAAAACTGAACCCAGCCATAATACCCATTTTCAAATTTTGAAGCTTCTGGCATATCACCCCATTTAAAGGTATTGATGTTTTCTTCTATTCTTACCGTTTCATTTTGAAACTGAATATTGTAAGAAGTTTGGGCAAAAAGGATCACGCTAAATAATAACATGGCAACTGTAGCTGTTTTTTTCATGGCTTTTAATTTTAGAAATCAAAAAATCTAACTGATTTTAATAATCCCGATGAATACATACTATTTCAAAATAAATTTTAAGATCTGTCACTCAGTTATTTATTGAAGCAAGGTGATTTATCACCTATTGACTAAAAATTCAAATTGAAAATTAAAAGTATTTGATATCAATAGTTAAAAAAAATACATTTTATCACAAAAGGAGGATTTTAAAAATTAAAAAATTATTTATTTTTACTGATATAACTACGATTAAAGATAATTTAAGCATTAAAAAAAAGGAATTCAAATGAGTCACTTCTTATATGATTTAATTAAAAGCTTAACAAAAAGCGAAAAGATTCATTTTAAGCGATATGCTAAATCTCACGTAGGAAAAGAAGACAAAAATTATTTAAAAATTTATGATGCTATAGAAGGCTTAAAGAATTATGACAAAGAAGTTTTACCTAATTTGTTTAAAGGAACTACTATAGAAAAATACCAGAGCTCTGAAGTTAACTACCTAAACGACAAAATACTACTTAGCTTATCTAACTATAATTTAAATAGATCTAAAAGAAATAAAATTCAAAAAGGCATTCTTATACTAGAAGCGCTTTCTGCAAAAGGATTTAAAAAAGAAGCACTAAAAAAATTAAAGGTTTTAAAAACTAATGCATATAAACAAGAAGAGTTTACAGGCATATTACGTCTTATAGAACTTGAAGAAATTATTCTCTTTAAGCAAGGCATCATTAGTTATAAAGATAAACTGGAGGCACTAGGGCAACAAAGAAATGAAATAAACGCGATTATTCAGAATATTAACACCTACCACATGCTACGCCAAGAGGTGCGAGAATTTCAATTTAGTGAACATCTTTTTGATGCTGAAATGAAAACTTTAAAAGAATTTAAAAACCAACCCCTCATAAAAAACATAGACAATTGCCTTAGTAAAAAATCTACAGAACATTGGTATTATATAAACGTACTCATCAACTATCTGCAATCTGATTTTAAAACAGGATTAAACATCTCTTACTCCTATGTTAATTTTATAACTAAAAACTTTCAGCTTTTTGATCATACTCAGATTTTACCTGCAATGAGCAATTACATATACCACTCTGCATTAACAAAAAATAAAAAACATTTTGAACACGGCGTTACTTTACTTCAAGAATTATCTCAAAAAAAAGAATATCCAGAATATTACATAAAATATATCCTTTATACTCGTTACTTAGAGTTTGCTTATTACACGAATAATTTAGACTTGATACAGGATTATTTAGGCTTAGCGATTAGTTTAATAGAAAACAATGCAGCAGAGTACGAAGAAGCGCAAATTCAATATATTTATTTAAATGTTGTGAAATCTGCCGTAATTCTTAAAGACCATTCTCTAGGTATGTATCACTGTAATTTATGGCACCAAAGAGGCGTGATGGGTTATCGCAAAGTTCAAGCAAGAATATTTTCTCTAATACTCCATTATGAAGTAAATTATATAAGTCTTATTGAATCTGAAATTATAACCTTAAAAAAACTGGCTAAAAACAACGAAAGAGAGAAAGATTTAATTCAATGTTTTTACACTTTTTTTAACGCTATGGTTATGCATCCAGAGCGTAAAAAAACTTCTATTGACAAATTACAAAATGAACTAAAAACCATTTCTAAAAAGAATAACACTTCTTTTTCTTTTGTTTATTTTGATTACTATGAGTGGAGTCTTCAACTGAAATAAGTGCTGCTTTTTATAAAAATATTGAAAACACTAATTCTTTATATCAAAATACTCCACTAGTTTTCTATTCTGGTGCTTTAAAGCAATCTCTTGTGTTCCTAAAATCAAAATAGGCTTTTTACTATACTAACTGGAATATGTATTTCTGTACCTTTTAATATGCTCATAGCTTTAAACCACAAATCATCTGCCTTTGGGCTTAGTCTATTAATTATAGTCCATATCAAAATAACGCTCGTCTAAACTATATGGGGATATAAAACACCATAAATACCAAGAGGCAATAAGTTTTTACAATCTGCTGGTTGTCTTTTAGTATAAGGCCATTTTTGATAAGGTGCTAAGTCACCGTTATCAGCTTAAGTGATTAATCGTGGAGAATTAGCGATGATATTTTTAGGATGTGCTTTGTGACATTGGTAAAAGAATCCAATAAAGTGAGCTGGATAAACCTGGTCATATCTATAGTAATGATATTATTATCAGGATTTTTATTCATTGACTCTACCTATTTTAGATGTGGACCATCAATCTCAGAAAAGGTTATTTCAAACACTTCACATTCTAAGTTTCTTAGCTGCTGGGATATTTTATCTTTGAGTCCTTTATGAACCCACAGTACTATTTTTTTAGGCTTCTTATCTTATAAAAGTATACTTAATATAGTATAATGAACTACATATAATCTAGAAGCAATAGTAGTTAAAGAAACAATTACAGAAAATTCAATAGAAGGGTTTCGTTTTTTTTATCGCTTCAGTATACTTTAAAGCAAGACTTAGTTTTTGATATTTAAACGGAATAACTTCTTTAAAAACTTTGGCAAACCAGGGAGTTGTTATTTTTAAAAATAAAAACACTAGCGACACAAAAAAGTAAAAGACTACTTTTTTGAAAGTAAGTCTATAGCCATCTTTTTCCCTAATTCAACGCCAGGTTGGTCATAGCTGTAGATATTCCAGATAACGCCTTGCACAAAGAGTTTATGCTCATAAAGCGCAATAAGTTTTCCTAAAGAGTTAGGGGTAAGCTTTTCTATTTTCAACATATTTGAAGGGCTATTACCCTCAAAACGTTTGTAATTATTCTCCACCTGTTTACCATAGGTTCCTTGCGCTAATGCATCTGCTTGCGCATAACAATTAGCTAGCAATTTTTCTTGATGGTCTTTGTTTCCATACAGAGATGCTGTATAGCAAATAAAATCTGTAGGGATTAACTTTGTGCCTTGATGTAATAACTGCATAAAAGCATGCTGTGCGTTTGTTCCTGTGCTACCCCAAACAATAGTTCCGGTCTGGTAATCTACAGGATCGCCGTTTCTGTCTATACTTTTACCATTGCTTTCCATTACAGCTTGTTGCAAGTAAGTATCTAGCTTAGACAAGTATTGTGAATATGGCAAAACAGCTTCGGTTTCTGTCTGAAAAAAGTTATTATACCAGATAGAAAGCATTGCCATAATTACCGGCATATTTGCATCAAAGGCAGTGTCTTTAAAATGACTATCCATAGCTTGAGCTCCTTTTAAAAGCTCCTCAAAATGATCATACCCTACAGCACAACAAGTAGACAGACCTACAGCTCCCCATAAAGAGAACCTACCACCTACCCAATCCCACATAGGGAATACATTTTGTTCTGAAATACCAAAACTTTCTACTGCAGCTAAGTTTGTAGAAACAGCCACAAAATGATTACTTACAGCTTCTTCTGAAGCATTCTCGATAAACCATTTGCGAATGGTCTTTGCGTTTGTTAAGGTCTCTTGCGTTGTAAAAGTTTTTGAAACAATTATAAAAAGAGTTGTTTCGGGGTCTAGTTTTTTTAAGGTTTCCATCACGTGATCACCATCTACGTTAGACACGTAATGCACGTTTAAGTGATTTTTATAAAAAGTAAGCGCCTCTGTAACCATTGCTGGGCCAAGATCGCTCCCTCCTATTCCAATATTAACGACATCTGTAATTGCTTTACCCGTATGCCCTTTCCAGTTTCCTGAGATAATTTTTTCTGAAAAGTCACGCATTTTATCCAATGCGGCTTTTACTTCGGGCTTCATATTGCTAAAATCTCTTAGAGCGGTATGAAGTACTGCTCTGTCTTCGTTTTCGTTAATTTTCTCCCCACTAAACTGAGCCTCTATTGCATCCTTTAGCTTACATTCTTCTGCCAATTGTAGCAATAATTGTAAGGTTTCTGGGGTAACTCTGTTTTTTGAATAATCTAGTATTAAGTCTTCCCAAACAATAGTCATGGCTTTTCGCCTTCCTTTTTCTGAAGTAAATAACTCTTGTATGTGCGCATCGTGAATAGCTTCAAAATGAGCATCAAGTTTTTGCCAAGCTTTTGTTGTAGTAGGATTTATTTTGGGGAATGACATATAGTTATTTTGTTGTACTAGTTTAATTTATTTGTGCGATAGTAATCAATTAAACCATCAATAGGACGACGAATAACGTTTCCTAATTCTAAATGATATGGTTTAAAGCAATCACTAATAATGTTTTTGCTAAAATGTGCAATACTGCCAACAAAATGTATGGGTACGTGCTGCGCTTCTTTAAAACACATTATGTGATTATCAATAAAACTGTTTATACCTTCGCTTAATAAGGCGTAAAAATAATCATTAATTTCTAGTATGTCGTCAGATCTGTTTTTTCCTGGCTGAAATATAAATTCGGCAAAAGAAGCTAGGTACATATTAGGATTAGGCTTCTTATAGATGTTTAATTTAATTTGGTCAGGATTGAGGTCAAATCTCGTTTCAAACTCTTTGGTAAGCACTTTAGGCATTTTTCTATAGAAATAATCTCTTAACAGCCTTTTTCCGAAGTAATTACCGCTTGCTTCATCCATTAAAATAAAACCTAAAGAGGCAATAGGACTGTGAATATCCTTGCCGTCAAAATAGCAACTATTTGATCCTGTACCAAGTATGCAAACTATGCCTGGCTCTTGGGTTGCAGCATATACAGCCGCAACTGTATCTTCTTGAACTTTTACCTCTGCATTAGTAAATAGAGATTCTATTACTTTTTTTAATAACTCTCTAGGCTTAGCAGTACCACAACCTGCACCGTAAAAATCTACTTGTGTTATTTTAGTGAAGAGATCTTTTAGTTCTGAGTTTACTTCAATTCTACTTTTAAGCTCTTCTTCAAGTATTACTGCTGGATTTAAACCTAACGTACGCGTTTTTAACAGGACTTCTCCTTTTTTATTAAGAAGAATCCAATCACACTTTGTAGAACCACCGTCTGTTATTAAAATCATTTATTTTTTACATTAATAAGACTTGTATTAAACTGCAGAAGACTATTCACAATGATTAGGAATAGTCTTCGACAAATTTAAAACGATAGTATTAATTTTATTTTAGTGAAGCAACGTGTGCTGTCAAGTCTATCAATTTTGCTGAGTATCCATACTCATTATCGTACCAAGCGACTAATTTAAAGAAATTATCGTTAAGTGCAATCCCTGCTTCTGCATCAAAATTACAAGTGTGTGGGTCACTACGATAGTCCATAGACACTACTGGCTCTTCTGTATAGCTCACAATACCTTTATATGCTCCATTTGCAGCATCTTTAAAAAGTTGTTTTACCTCATCTGCAGTAGCAGATTTTTTTGTTCTTACTGTTAAATCTACTACAGACACATCTACAGTTGGAACTCTAAAAGCCATACCAGTAAGTTTACCCACTAATGCTGGTATTACTTTAGTTACAGCTACAGCAGCCCCTGTTGTAGAAGGGATGATGTTTGCAACTCCACTTCTACCTAATCTATAGTTTTTTCTTGATGGCATATCTACTGTAGATTGAGTAGCTGTTAATGCGTGAATGGTTGTCATTAACCCTTCTTCAATCCCTAAGTTATCATCAATAATTTTTGCCATTGGGGCAAGACAGTTAGTTGTACAAGATGCATTAGATACAATTGTATCACTAGCCTTAACATCCATATGGTTAACCCCCATCACAAACATAGGAGCTGTTTTTGAAGGAGCTGAAATAACCACTTTTTTTGCTCCAGCAGTAATGTGTGCTTGTGCTTTATCAAGTTCTGTAAAAATACCTGTACAGTCAAGTACAATCTCTGCATTTACTGCATCCCACTTTAAGTTTTCTGGGTTACGCTCACTAGTTACGCGTATTACTTTGCCATCTACAACGATATTTCCATCTTTTACACTAACCTCTCCATCGTATTTACCGTGAACAGAGTCATATTTTAAAAGGTAAGCAAGGTGTTCTACGTCTAGCAAATCATTTACTGCAACTACCTCTACGTTATCGCTTTTTGCAGCGATTCTAAATGCGATTCTCCCTATACGGCCAAAACCGTTTATTGCAATTTTTGTTTTCATACTTCAATTCCGCCTTTAGGCTCTTGTTTAATTATATCGCAGATGCGATTTCACTATTTTATACAGATGTAATATCTGCTACTCTTATTAAGTCTTTATCTATTTTATTAGAGCCTTTTAAAGATTCTTTAAAATCTACGCTAACAACTTTATTATGCACTATACCTATCATAACATCTCGTTCTCCATTAAGTAATGCGTCTATAGCACCAACTCCTAATCTACTTGCAAGAACACGGTCATAACAGCTTGGTGAACCTCCCCTTTGTATATGACCTAAGACTGTTACTTTACATTCATAATCTTCTAGATTGTCACGAATATATTCTGCAAGACCGAAGATGTTTTTACCTATTTGATCTCCCTCTGACACTACTACAATACTAGATGATTTTCCTGATTTTTTACTTCGTTTTAAAGAAGCCACTAAGCGCTCTCTTCCCATATTTTGTTCTGGGATTAAGATTTCTTCTGCTCCAGCACCTATACCTGCATTTAAAGCTATATCACCTGCATCTCTCCCCATAACTTCTACTAAAAATAGTCTGTTATGTGAATTTGCAGTATCTCTTATTTTGTCAATAGCTTCTACTACCGTATTTAAGGCAGTATCATAGCCTATAGTATAATCTGTACCATTAATGTCATTATCAATTGTACCAGGAAGTCCTACAATAGGAAAATCAAATTCTTCATTAAAAACAATGGCTCCAGTAAAAGTACCATCACCACCTATAGTAACTAATGCGTCAATATCATTCTTTTTTAAATGATCGTATGCCTGCTTTCTGCCTTCTTTAGTCATAAAACCTTTAGAACGTGCAGATTTTAAAAAGGTACCTCCTCTATTAATAATGTTCTTTACAGAACGGGCGTTTAAGTCTTCAAAGTCACCTTCTATTAGGCCCTCATAGCCTCTATATACTCCCACGCACTCAATATTGTGATATGCACATGAACGAACTACAGCTCGTATTGCTGCGTTCATACCTGGCGCATCACCTCCACTTGTTAAGACAGCTATTTTTTGGATTTTTGATTTCATTATATGTAAATATATGCACTAAAATTGGGACTTTGCATTAGTAAACTTAACTATAACGTTATAGTTTCATAAAATAAATGCGATTGTAAAAGAAAAATTAAAATTTGACTCTATTTTAGATTAATAACACGAAGATTGTCTTCTCAAAATAATAAAGCAACACTGGTTTTCTTATAAAAATTACAACTTACTAAAAAAATACATCTAAAATCTCTAACAATTTTGTTTAACATGTCTTAATATAATCATCAACAGAAAAACTCTAAAAACTCAATAAAAACAAGAAGTAATTAGTTTTTAAATAATTTAATTAACTGTTAATTAGTTAAACAAAAATATTGATAAGAACTAATAGCCTTACTTAAAAAAACGCTTAAGCATCTAAAAGACTGAAACTTATAAGCATTTCTACATAGCCAAATAAGATCTTCTTAAATATACGTGTATATACGTATATACAGCTTATTTATCAGTAGTATATTTGATGTATGAATTAGTGAACTAGTTTTTAAATCTTTCTTTTTTGTGGGGATAAAAAAGAATAGATGAAACTTATAAAATTTACTAAGTTAGGTTTGTTAAGAGCGCTACGAAAGTAGCGCTCTATTTTTTTGACATAAAAAATGGCGCTAAATAAAATTTAGCGCCATTTTAATACTTGCAAAATTATCAACTTAATCTATAATCGTAAACTCTATAGATGAGTCATTATAAATCTTATGTGTTTGCTTTTTAAAATCTTCTTCTTTTGCCATAAATATATTTGGCACAAATGTTTGCGGATTTAAATCAATTAAAGGAAACCAAGTGCTCTGTACTTGTATCTGCAGCTTATGCCCTTTTTTAAAGGTATGATGCACATCTTGTAACTTTATTGCTACTTCTGTCTTCTTGTTAGGTATAAACGCTTCTGGCTTCTCAAAACTATTTCTGAAACGTCCTCGCATCACTTCACTTCTCACCATCATATGATAGTTACTCATTTTAAGATGGTCTTGAGTTTCTTCTGTATTTTTAGCATCTGCAGGAAATACATCTACTACTTTTACTATCCAGTCTGCATCTGTACCTGTTGTTGCTACTTGCAGTTTTGCAAGTATCTCTCCAGATAATGTCATGTCTTCTGTTAGTACTGGTGTTTCAAACACTAATACATCTGGTCTTCTTGCAGCAAAACGCTGATCATCTGTCATATACTTACGAGGAGTAAAAACCATTTTTACATCTTCTGTGTATGGGACTGGCTTTTTAGGGTCACTCACAAACTCTTCAAAAGTGTAGCTTTTCTCCATTTTTGAATTTAAACGACCTTCATTTTGTAACCACATTGTTTTTTTAGTGCTATTTTTTGGAGGCCATTGATCATAAGATTTCCAAGCTAAAGCACCTGTATCAAACATATATGCCTCAGGTAATCCGCTATCACCTTTTCCGTCGTTCTTTAAAAAATGTCTAAAGAATTTTGACTCTACATCGCGCTGGTAATCTCTAGAGATATTGTCACCAAAATACACATTACCAATTGCCGTTCTCTCTTTAGCTCTTGCCCAATCACCGTGACTCCACGGTCCAAAAACAACTGTATTGTAATTTTTACTGCTTTTTTCTATGTTTTTATAAGTCTCTAAGGGACCATATAAATCTTCTGCGTCAAACAAACCTCCTACCGTCATCACAGCAGGTTTAATGTTATCTAAGTGTTGTATAATACCTCTTGACTTCCAGAACTCATCATAATTAGGGTGTTCTTTAAGTTGTGTCCAGAAAATATTGTCTTCTTTATAGTATTTATCAAGATTAGTTAATGGGCCTGCATCTAAGAAAAACTGATATTGATCTTCAGACTCTAAACTAGGAAAAGAATACCAAGCATCTTTAGTTGGTTCTGTTTTCATATACCCAAAAACAGCAGTTGCTCTCCAGTAACTTAACAAATACGCTCCATTATGATGAAAATCATCAAAAAAGAAATCACCAATACACGCTTGTGGAGAAGCCGCTTTTAAAGCTGGATGTGAGTCTAATAAAGAATAGGTAGTATAAAACCCAGGATAAGAAATACCATAAGTACCTACATTACCGTTTGTATTTTTCAGGTTATTAACTAACCAATCTATAGTATCATAGGTATCACTCGCTTCGTCTATTTGCTTTCCTTTTTTGTTAGGGATGTATGCACGCATATTGTCGTAAAGTCCCTCACTATTCCATCGTCCTCGCACATCTTGGTACACAAAGATGTAGCCTTCCTCCATGGTAAATGAATTAGGACCTAGTTTTGATGGGTAGTTATTTTCGCCGTAAGGCTTACTACTATATGGAGTACGTTTTAATAAAATAGGATATTTCTGGCTTTTGTCTTTTGGTGAATAGACAGTTGTATGCAGTTTTATACCGTCACGCATAGTGATAGACAACTCTTGTTTGTCATAATTTGCCGCAACGTCATACGCTTGTTCTTGTCCTGTAACAGATAAGAAAAAACACATAAATACTCCTATAATAAATAGTCTCATAGTTTTAGTTTTTTTCAGTTTCTCCTATATATTTTGAAATTCCTCCGCGCAACCACGCTTCATAATCTTCAACATCTGGTGTGTAACCTACTGGTTTAATTAAATTATCTTCATTGTGATCCATTATAATATAGTAAGGCTGGGCATTTGCTTTATAACGTGTTATTTGCAAATCGCTCCATTTATTACCAATGGTTTTAATCTTTTTACCCGTTGCTGGACTCACATATTTTTCAGACTCTGGAAGTTCTTTTTTATCATCTACATATAGAGATATCAATACAACTTCGTTTTTTAAGATAGATAAAATATTCCCTTTGGTCCAAACATTTTGTTCCATTTTACGGCAGTTAACACAAGCATAGCCTGTAAAATCTATCATCACTGGCTTGTTCACTTCTTTTGCATAAGCAAGACCTTTTTCATAATCATAGAAATGTAAAATATCGTGCGGTGCCATAAGGTGTCCTCCATCTGGTAAAGTGCTATGATCTGCGCTTGCAGAGCCTCCACCTAGTTTAGAAAAACCAACTCCGTAAGGAGATTCACTATATTCTTGTGGTGGCGGGAATGCGCTAATTAAGTTAAGCGGTGCACCCCAAAGACCTGGTATCATATAAACAGTAAATGATAGGGTAAGCAATGCGAGCATTAATCTACCTACGGAAATATGCTTTATTGGAGAATCGTGAGGTAATGTTATTTTACCTAATAAGTATAACCCTAGTGTACCAAAAACAGCAATCCAGATAGCTATAAATACTTCTCTTTCTAGCCAATGTAGTTGCAAAACTAAATCTGCTTGAGATAAGAATTTAAATGCCAATGCTACTTCTAGAAATCCTAACACCACTTTTACTGTATTTAACCAACCACCACTTTTAGGTAATGAGTTTAACCATCCTGGGAACATAGCAAAAAGAGCAAATGGTAATGCAATGGCAAGAGAGAAACCTAACATCCCTATTATTGGTGCCATACCACCTTTTGATGCTGCCTCAACAAGCAAGGTACCTACAATAGGTCCCGTACAAGAGAACGAAACAATTGCAAGTGCTAATGCCATAAAGAAGATCCCAATAATCCCTCCTTTATCTGCTTTGCTGTCTATTTTATTTGCCCAAGAATTAGGTAACATAATCTCAAATGCACCTAAAAATGACATTGCAAATACTATTAATAAAATAAAGAAAATAACATTAAACCAGACATTTGTGGACAAGGCGTTTAAAGCATCTGCCCCAAATATCCCTGTTACTAATGATCCTAAAAGCACATAGATTACAATAATAAAAATACCATACATTATAGCATTCTTTATTCCTGCAGCTTTGTTCTTGCTTTGTTTAGTAAAAAAACTAACGGTCATAGGTATCATTGGGAATACGCAAGGCGTTAACAATGCAGCAAAACCAGAAAGAAATGACAATATAAATATGGTTAACATACCACGACTATCACCTTCATCTTCTTCTTCACTATCGCTTGATGTATCTGCAGTTGCTTTTACAATAGCTGCATCTGCTGCCGGTATTTTAAAATCAAACTCTTGAGAAGGAAATATACATTTCTCATCATCACAAGATTGATAATCTACAACCACAGTAAGATTTTTTAATGAAGCGTCTGTTACTTTTATTTTTTGAAGAAAACTTGCTTTGTTATCAAAGTACTCTAAGTCCATCTCAAAGACCTTATCATAATTAGTATGTGGTTCTCCTAGCTGTACAAGACTCCCTAAAACCTCAACACTACTATCTTCATCATCAAGTCTAAAAGAAGTTGCTATAGGCCCCATTATAGTAGGATCTGTATCATCATATGGCTTTATTGAATATACGTGCCACTTATCTTCAATATCTGCATTAAAAATTAGCTCATAGGTGTCATCCCCTATTTTTCTAATTTCAGATTCCCATTTTACTGGGTCTACCATTTGACTTTCTTGAGTATCAAAAGCCGCTATACCAGCAGCAGATGATGATGAACCTCCCGGAATATTGAGTTCAAACTCAGACATTTCAAAAATACACTTTTCGTCATCACAAGATTGAAAATCTACACCCGCTTCTATAGTACCTAGCGAAGGATCTAACACTTTTATTTTTTGAATAAACTGAGCAGAATGGTCAAAATAAGACAATTCCATTTCAAAAATCTTATCAAAACTACTATGAGATTTACTCTCAGAAACTTTGCCTATTAGCTCAAACTTATTGCCTTCATTCTCAAACCTAAATGTAGTAGGTATAGGACCGTTTTCTGGAAGATCTTGTGTATAAAGATGCCAGTTATCTTCAATCTCTGCGTTAAAAATAAGATCATAAGTGTCATCACCTGTTTTCTTTACTTCAGAGGTCCATTTTACTGGTTCAAGAATTTGAGATGTTGCTGTGTTTACAAATGCAATCATCACTAAAACTAAAAATGCAAATTTTTTCATAGGTTAGTTTGTTGATATTTTTAAAATTTTGGTTGTATTATCTGTCACTTTAAAACGGTCATCTGCTCGCATACCAATCACCCATACTATGGATTCTTTGCTACACAAGAGCCACGTTTTTTCTTTAGCAGCTAAAGATAACTTTTCATCTTTAAAAAACTTACTTATTTTCTTATTTCCTTTAAGTCCAAAAGGCTTAAAACTGTCGCCCTGACGCCACTTTCTAACGATTAAGGGGTAGCTTAAAAGGTCTTCATCAACGTATATCACACTGCTATCAACGTACCCTATTTTATCTGTAGGAATTAGGGTTAATGGCACAGGATTAACAATCTGGCTCTCATTTTTTTTTATAAAAATCTCTTCAGAAATAGTATCTTTTGTCTCTCGTACTGATAAAATCAAATTATTCCTGTCTTTTAATAGTCTGTGCGTTTCAGAAAAAACCATTTTCCCACTTTGAGATGTACTTAATGCAATAATATCTTTCCAGGCGGTAAAGCCTAATGGAGATAACAACTCATACATCACAGCGCCTTGATTAGGTAAATCTCCTAACTTTATTAAATCTATCTCATAACCATCTACCGTTTCTGTTACTAATAAATTATAAAGCAAAACCATATAATCACCTACTAGTTGTTCTGTTGCCTGCAAATGGGTGATGGTGCTACTTACTCCTTTTAAAACATTTTTAGATGCTTTTTTATAGGCAGGTATCACATTATGCCTAAGGTCATTACGCAAATAATCTGTAGAAGCATTACTACTATCTTCTCGCCAGAAATATTCAGATTTTTTTGCAAATTTTAATATCTCATCTCTAGAAAAAGGCAATAGAGGTCGTATAATTGTTTCTGTTATCTCTGGGATACCAGTAAGTCCTTTTACACCTGTACCACGCGATAGGTTTATTAAAACAGTTTCTAAAACATCATCTGCGTGATGAGCCGTAGCTATAAAATCAAAATTAATTTGCTGTCGTAACTCTTCAAACCAATGGTATCTCAACTCTCTAGCTGCCATTTGGGTTGACAACTTATTATCTTTTGCAAAAGACTTAGTATTAAACGTTTCAGAGTATAATTTAACATTGAGTTGCTCGGCTAGTGTTTTAACAAATGCAGCATCGCCATCACTCTCTTTATCACGCAAGCTAAAATTGCAATGTGCCAAGCAAATATTAAACCCATGATGTTTCAGCAATTGTGCTAACACAACACTATCAAGACCTCCGCTACAAGCAACAATAATTTTTTTATCGTTAAGATTAGAGAAAGTTTGTTCTATATGTTTTTTGAAATTTTTAATCATTTAATGTATTCATTTTTACAACAATGGTCTTTGCCCATAAATCTCCAATTCGTTGATTTTTACCTGTATTCTTTATTGTTATTATACCTACAATACCAAAGAAAAACATATCAACGGGATCAAGAATGTGTCTTTTTAAAGATTCTCCAATCGACAATTTTCTATTACGACCACTAATAGGTATTGCTTTTAAGGATACGATAGAGTTTCCTAAGGTACCTCCTAAACCACTTTCAAGACCAACAGTCATAATAAACCAAAACCCCATAGGGATAAGTGCTGGAGCACCGTTTAATGAATAAGACCCATCCACATTTTGTGTTCCCAAAACTGAAATCATAAAGAATGTAAAACCGTAAATTATAGAATAATCAATTAAACCAGCTGTGATTCTTCGGGCAATATAAGGTTTTGTAAATGTGGTATTCATTTAATGTTTTTTATAAAATAATATCTCAATTAAATCATCTGCAATTTAAAAATTCTCATTTACCCACGTTCTAAAACCTCGCGCATTGCCTTTGCTTTAAGCAAGCACTCTTCATATTCGTTTTCAATAATTGAGTTTGCGGTGATGGCTCCACCCACAGAAAAGCTAACGTATTTTTCTGTAGCATTATATAAAATGCTTCTTATAATAACGTTAAAGTCAAAATCACCTTCTGGAGTAAAATAACCTACAGCACCACTATATAAGCCACGTTTTGTGTCTTCTAGTTTCTCTATAATTTTCATTGCTGCTACTTTTGGTGCTCCCGTCATACTACCCATTGGGTATGTGTTCTTTAAAATAGTAACAGGAGAAACATCATTTGCCACTTTACAGCTTATGGTAGATATCATCTGGTGTACTTGCTTAAAAGAATACACTTTACAAAGTTCATTTACGGTCACCGTTCCTTTTTCTGCTATTCTAGAAAGATCATTGCGCACTAGATCTGTGATCATTATATTCTCGCTGCGTTCTTTAGTATCATTATGCAATTGCTCAATCATTGCCGCATCTGCCTCGGGGTCTTCTAGCCTTTTTGCGGTACCTTTTATGGGTTGAGAAACGATAGCGGTTCCTGTCTTTTTTAAATAACGTTCTGGTGATGAGGAGAGGGCATAATGTGTATTCAACTTTAAAAAAGTAGCAAAGGGTGGTGTTGAAATTTCGTTAAGATGAATAAAAGACTTCACAGGATCTATAGTCACGTTTTCTGCAAAAAACTCTTGGCAAAAATTTGCTTCATAAATATCACCGCGATTAATATGATTAAGCATCCTCCCCACTTGTTTTGCATAGGTATCTTTTGAGGTACGCAATCTTATTTTAATAGCTTCGGAAATATCATTTTCATCAACCTCTGGCAAATTTATTATTTCTTCCCAATCACTTTCTACCTCATCATCTACCATATTTAGGTATTGAAAAGTCACCGTATCTTCTGTAAAAAGAAAAACCTTTTTTGGTTGAAAGAAATATAAATCTGGGAAACCTAAACCGTCAAAATTTACCGAAGTTAAACGCTCTACATCGTTTTTAAGATCATATGATAAATAACCAAACAGCCAGTCTTTAGCTAAAGTTTGATATTCTTCTAGTTTATCAAACGCAAATTTACTATCTGTTTTTATCGCTGTAAAGGCATCTACGGCCAGTATCGCTCTATAAGAACTATTGTCATCTACGTGGTCATTAGAATCTAGCCACACTACTTCTTCAAACTGTTGCGCCCAGTTTAACAGTTGTGTTTTTAAAGCATGTGTGAGGACTATGTTTTTTGTAACAATATGACGCATTTAAACTTGTGTTATTTAATCTTAATTATTGTCTAATATGAAGCAGAATGTTGGTGGTGTCATTACACTTTTATCAGTTAGATGGATATTGACTGCTCTAAATCTGACGTTTTTCTATTCTGGTTTTGGTATCCTCCCTAACAAAGATATCAAAAACAAAAAGCCATTTTGAAAAATTCAAAATGGCTTTAATGTTATTTACTATTTAAATATTAAATATGTAAAGCTCTGTCATCTGTTGCTGCTAATGCTGCTTCTTTAACTGCTTCTGCATAGGTAGGGTGTGCGTGACTCATACGAGCAATATCTTCTGCACTTGCTCTAAACTCCATAGCAGTAACTGCTTCTGCAATAAGGTCTGCACAACGTGCTCCAACCATATGTACACCTAGCACCTCATCTGTAGTTTTATCGCTTAAGATTTTTACAAAACCTTCTGTATCTCCACTTGCTCTACTTCTACCTAAAGCACGCATAGGGAATTGTCCAGATTTGTATTCTATTTTTGCCTCTTTTAATTGCTCTTCGGTTTTACCTACACTTGCAACTTCTGGCCAAGTGTATACTACACCCGGGATTAAGTTATAATTTATGTGTGGTTTTTGACCCGCTAATATTTCAGCAACAAGGGTTCCCTCTTCACTTGCTTTGTGGGCTAACATAGCTCCTTTAATTACATCACCAATTGCATATATGTTTGACACATTAGTTTGTAACTGATCGTTTACATCTATTTGCCCACGCTCTGTTACTTTTACACCTGCATTATCTAATCCTAGTCCATCTGTATAAGGTTTACGTCCTACAGAAACTAAGCAATAGTCACCGGTGAAGGTTACTTCTTTGTCTTTTTTATCTGTTGCAGTAACTGTTACTTCATCTCCATTTCTAGAAACATTAGATACTTTATGAGAAAGGAAGAATTTTACACCTTGCTTTTTCATCGCCTTTGCTAATTCTTTACTCTGAGCGCTATCCATTGTTGGGATAATGCGGTCCATATATTCTATTACAGAAACCTCTGCACCTAGTCTACGGTAAACTTGACCTAACTCTAGACCTATAACACCACCACCTATAACAACCATGTGTTTAGGAATTTCTGATAGCTTTAATGCTTCTGTAGATGTGATTACTCTTTCTTTATCTAAAGTAATAAACGGCAATGTTGAAGGCTTACTACCTGTAGCAATAATGGTGTTTTTTGCCTCAATTGTTTCTGTTTTATCACCTTTAATCTCAATATGTGTTGCATCTTTAAATGAACCCATACCTGTATAAACATCAATCTTGTTTTTGCTCATTAAAAACTCAATTCCCTTTGTAGTTTGCTCAACAACAGAACCTTTACGTTCAATCATTTTCTTGAAGTTAATTTTTACTTCTCCAGGAATCTCAATACCGTGATCTGCAAAATGTTTTATTGCTTCTTCATAATGATGCGAAGAATCTAAAAGTGCTTTACTAGGTATACACCCCACATTAAGGCAAGTACCTCCTAAGGTATTGTATTTCTCAATAATGGCAGTTTTCATTCCTAATTGTGCACAACGTATTGCTGCTACATACCCACCAGGTCCCGAACCTATTACGGCTACATCATATTGACTCATAAATTTTGTTTTTAAATTGTATACCTTTTAGACAAGGCAAGTTTATTTATAATACAAAAATACAATTTTGTTATTCCAATCCCCAATTTTTAATAAAGGTTTACAATTTGATAAATAAACCGCTATTGCTGTAAGAAGAAAGAACGTTTTGCCAAGGCAGAATTGAAAAAAAGAAAGCAATTCTAGCTAAATAGGATATTTAATAAAAAAGAGCACCTACTCTACAGATGTCTACTTCTTTGATTCAATGTCTTTTAAAACCCATTCTATTTCTGGATCTATGCCAGCTTCTCTATCTGCTATTGTTGGTATAATCTCTACATCTGGCATTACTCCGTAGCCATCTGGTTCTACTTTGTATGGCGACTCTACTTGCAACATACCCATTTTTATTTTAACTTTAGAGTTAGGCATCTCGTATCCTCTCATCATGCCTGCTACCGTTCCATTATGTGATCCGCCCGTTTCTTGACCCACAAAAATGGCGCGCTTATCTCTTTTCATATTTGTAGAAAAAACGGATGATGCAGAAAATGAGCTTCCATTTATTAACACATAAACTTTACCCTTAAAATTATTTTCTTTAGGCTTTAGAGGTTTTACACCTTTTAATTTGTAGAAGAGTTTTCCGTCACGTTTTTTGGTTTTGATTAAATTGTGAGTTAATAAAAAAGGAGACAATACTACTCCAATTGTCCTTACAACTAGCGGGTTAGTATTACTAGTTAAATAATTAATTACAGGTGTTCTACTCATAGTCTCACTCTCATTATACATTATGTACTCCTTATCTGTCATATAACCAAAAAGTTCATTTATCTCAACTACGCGCCCTCCTGTATTATCTCTTAAATCAATGATTAAATCTGTAGCTTTTACACTATCTATTTCCTTAAATGCTTCTTCATAAAAAGTTTTATAATCTGCATTTGTAAAACCTCTTATTTTCATATAGGCAACGATACTGTCTTTACCTATAAAACTCAACATTCTATTGTAAGTATCTGTGTCACTATTGTAACCGTGTGTAGCTTTATATTCTTCAACAACTTTTATAGAATCTCTTTTTATTTTACGTGCTACTTTTGTCAATTTAACAGGATTAAGAGCTGCTAAACTATCTTTACTTACAGCGATCAATGAATCTTGGGTACTTACTTTTTTTTCCCATTTAAACATCTTATTAATTACAGCACCCTTCTTTTTAAAAGTAGCATTTATGGTATCTAAAACTCCATACTCATTATAATAATAACGTGTGAGTCGCGATGCAATAAACCTGTCTTGCAATGTAGTATTATAACCATCTGAAGCTACATTTTTTTTATATTTTTCAATTAGCCTTTGTGGTGTCTCATCTTCTAGTTTAATTAACTCGGCACCTATTAAAACAGAGTCTACACCTTTAGCACCAGTCACAAATATTCTGTCTTCAACATTCTCAAACTGAATAGAGTTAAAGTTGAATTTTTTATTTTTGTAATACTTTTTCTCTTCTTTAGTTCTTTTTAAACTAGGCGCAGCCATCCCTATGTGTCCTTGTCCTATAGTCTTTACCACCGGTGCAATACTATTATAAAATTGATAGCTAGTTAAAGGTGTATTCATTGCTGTTTTTAAACTATCAAATTTAAAATCTAATCGCTCTTGAGAGATGTATTGATACAATTTAGGGTGTGCCTTTTTTAACAAACTATAGGTTTTATCAATATCTTCTCGTAACTCAGCTGGGCTGTGTAGTTCTAGAATCTCAGCATTGTATTTCTCTACGCTTCCGCAAGAAGAGATAAGTAGTAACAGTAAACTTAAGTAGGTAAATTTTTTCATAAGATGCTTTTATTATAAGACGTGATATTTTTACTTATGGTTGCCTGAGCTTTTAATTTTATCAAAAACAACAAAACCTAAAAGCAGTTTTAAACTCTTAAAATTTCTGAAGTGACAACTATTTTTTTTTCAGGAAAATGTTAGTAATGTTATAAACTCACAGCGGTTGTGTTTTTCACTTCGTTTATAGAAAAAGAACTCTGTGTACTCCCTATATGCTGTAATGATGTTAATTTATTCATCATAAACTCTCTAAAATGCTGCATATCTTTTACCACAACTTTTAATAAATAATCATACTCTCCACTTACATGAAAACACTCTAGAACTTCTTGCAATTTTGTGGCTTCTGCCTCAAACTCAACAATGTGTTTTTCACTATGTTGTGTTAATTTTATATGGCAAAAAACCATAAAACCTAAGTCAAGTTGTTTCTTGTCTAATAAAGCAACATACTGTTTTATTAAATGGCTGCGTTCTAATTTTTTAATACGCTCATAAATGGCGGTTACAGATAGATTTAATTTTGCAGAAAGTTCTTTATTAGTTTGTTTGCAATCTCGTTGCAGCTCTTCCAGTAGTTTTTTGTCAATTGAGTCTAATTTCATTTAGAAAAATTTTCGTAAATGTATTAATTCTCAAGAAAAGGTTTAGATTTTATTTCTGAAATATTAAACAATTTAAGATCATTAAACTAAATAACACCGCCCTTATTGACAAATTATCTGCCTTACACTACATTTGATTAAATTAACAACAACGGCACATTTCCGAAGAAAACACTATAATTATGGCAGATAAAAAATTTAAACCAGCTAATAACATTCAAGATTTACAATATTTTGGAGAATTTGGAGGCGTGAATCCTTCTATATCAGACTCATCAACTTACACCTTTTTGTCTGCAAAAACAATGTTTGACACTTTTGAGGGTAATGCAGATGGTTGCTATTTATACTCGCGACACTCAACACCTTCTAACCTATATTTAGGCGAAGCACTTGCTGCTATGGAAGGTACAGAAACAGCAAACGTGGCTGCTAGTGGTATGGGAGCTATCACCCCTACCCTTTTACAGTTTTGTCAAGCAGGAGATCATATAGTTTCTAGTCGTACTATTTATGGTGGTACATATGCTTTCTTAAAAAACTTTGCGCCAAGACTTAACATTAGCACCACATTTGTAGACATCACAAAACTTGATATTGTAGAAGCTGCGATCACTCCAGACACTAAGGCTATCTTTTGTGAGTGCGTGAGCAACCCATTATTAGAAATAGCAGATATTGAAGGCTTATCTAAAATAGCAAAAAAACACAACCTTCCTTTATTGGTAGATAACACATTTTCTCCATTATCAATATCGCCAGCCAAGCTTGGTGCAGATGTGGTGATGCATAGTTTAACCAAGTTTATTAACGGTGCTAGTGATACAATGGGCGGTGTAGTTTGTGGCTCTCAAGAGTTGATAGACACGTTAAGAAACGTAAATGATGGCGCTTGTATGCTTCTAGGAGCCTCTATGGACAGCTTAAGAGCTGCTAGTATTCTTAAAAACCTACGCACACTACATATAAGAATGCAACAACACAGTAGAAATGGATTGTATCTCGCAGAAAAATTTGAGGCAGACGGTTTAAGAACAGTCTACCCAGGTCTACCATCTCATCCAGGTCACGAGCTTATGAAAAAACAAATGAATGCTCAATACGGTTTTGGTGGTATGCTAACCATTGACGCTGGCTCTTTAGATAAAGCAAATGCTTTAATGGAATTAATGCAAGAGAAAAATCTAGGATACTTAGCAGTAAGTTTAGGTTTCTACAAAACGTTATTTAGTGCACCAGGTTCTTCTACTTCTTCTGAAATACCTGAAGATGAACAAAAGGCAATGGGATTAAGCGATGGTCTAATTCGTTTTTCTATTGGGCTTGATGCAGATATAGAACGTACATACGCAATGATGCGTGAATGTATGGTTACTGTAGGAGTTTTGTAAGCTAATTGAATAAACAAAAAAGGGCTACTTATTATAAGTAGCCCTTTTTTTATATGAAATAGTAAAAACTTATAAATTTTATTACCAAGTAGTTAATGCAGAACGCACCCAAGTATTAGTTGCAGTACATACATAAATATGAGTTGCTGTTACACGTATTTCTCCTTTTGTTCCAGTAGCAGTTGCACTAGCTGGCGCTGTATTTAAATTCTCAAGTTTGTATGAATTAGCAGTTATTGAACCACTTGTTTTAACATCTGTTATAGCATTATTCCCTAATTGAATAGTATTTGCTGCCGTCGCATTTGCTCCATTACCAATTGCTGTACTATTATCTCCAGCTGCCTGAGCTACTGTCCCTATAGCTGTTGAGTTATTCCCTGTTGCATTTGCAATATATCCAAAAGATGAAGAATTTGTTCCTGCTGCTTCAGATGAATGACCTATAGCCGTGGATTTTGATCCTATTGATTTTGAGAGATGTCCAAATGCTGAAGAATTTGCACCAGAAGATTCGCTGGCTCTACCCACAGCTGTTGCATCATTTGCAGTAGCCTTTGCAGAATAACCAATAGCTAAACTTCTTGCTCCAGTTACACTGCTAGTTGCTCCTATAGCTAAAGCATAATCTTCAGTCGCCTTAGATCCACTACCAATAGCTGTAGCGTCATTCCCTGAAGCTTCAGTATTATAACCTAATGCAGTACTTCTAGTAGATAGAGCTGTTGAAGATGCACCAAAAGCAGAACTATTAGATGCAGTAGCAGAACTAAAAGCTCCTGCAGATGAGCTATTTTGTCCACTAGCTGTAGATCTAGTTCCTAATGCAGTACTTTGAAGTCCAGTTGCTGCACTCCTATTACCTATAGCCATATCATCATTACTTGTTGTATTAGCATCAGACCCAATAGCTATAGATTTAAAACCAGCTGCACTGGTATTCTTACCTATTGCAATAGTTTCGTTTGCAGTTGTTGTTGCATTATATCCTATAGATAAAGATTGAAAACTAGAATTTGCTCTATAACCTATTGCTACAGATTCATTTGCATTATTAGTAGCTTGGTATCCTCCAGCAAATGCTCTAAAAAAACTTTGAGAACCAAAACCAATAGCAACAGATTCATCATTAAAAGAATTAGCTCCAAAACCAATTGCAACTGCATTTTGTGTAGCATTTGATCCATTACCAATTGCTATAGAATTGTTATCTGTTGCAGTACTTCCAAATCCAAAACCAACACCACCACTAGGATGAAGTCTACCTATTTGAGTGTTATTTGCTTTAAAATAAACTGATTCGTTATTTGTTGATCCCAGAAAATCTGTACTTGTTACTATATTTCCTTTAAGATCCCAAGAACTTTTTGGGCCTTGATTATCTGTAATATTAACCCAAATCCCTAAAGCATTGTCCCAATAGACAAATCCTTGAGCTAAGGCATTTGCTCCAGTTACCGGTGTAGTATTAAATACTAAGGTCCCTGTTACTAAAGAGCCCGACTCTGGATTAATAACTGTAGCTGTATCATTGTTTCCTGTGAGTGCAAACTGAGGGATTAATATACCTCCTTGCCCATCATTAGATATTTCTAATGATGCCCTTGGAGTTGTAGTACCAATACCTACTTGTGCAAAACCTAAAACTGGCATAAATGCCAAACAAAAAATTAATAAATATTTCATATTGCAAATTTATACAAATACCGTGCGAAACAATAAGAATCGTAGGATATTACCCACGTAAAGCCGCGCTATAACCCGACTTTTCGACTTTACGTCGATAAATCAGACAAAAAACACTCGCTCTAGATTTAAAATTAACAAACTGAGATTCACACAATTAAAAAAAATGAAGATTTTGAAGAAACAAATATGATTTGCAAAGCAACAATCAAAATCGTAACATTACATATTGAAACAAATCCAACTTAAATGCAAGAAAACGACAATCTCAGCGAAATTAAAATTGAAGATCAAAAAATAATTGACAATAAAGAGCTTTCTATATGGGAAGCACTTATTCCAGTTATTGCATTGGTTATAATGCTCTTTTTTAATGTTTTTTATGCTTTTGGTGATGATGCATTAAGTGGTAGTAATCAGTTTATTTTACTATTAGGAGGTGCTATTGCTGCTATTGTAGGGGTTTTTAATAAAGTTAGTTACAAAACTATGGTTGAAGAGGTTGCAGAAAATGTAAAATCTACAGCTGGTGCATTACTTATATTATTAATGGTGGGATCTTTAGCTGGATCTTGGCTTATAAGCGGTATTATACCCACTATGATTTATTATGGATTGCAAGTATTAAATCCTACAATTTTTCTAGCCTCATGTGTTATCATTTGCTCAATAATCTCTGTTGCTACTGGTAGTAGCTGGACTACTTCTGCCACTGTAGGTATTGCATTAATTGGTATTGCAGAAGCTTTAGGTATCTCTTTAGGTATGACTGCTGGTGCTATACTATCTGGCGCATATTTTGGTGATAAACTATCACCACTTAGTGACACAACTAACCTTGCACCTGCAATGGCAGGAACAGATTTGTTTACACATATAAAATATATGTTATACACTACGATACCAACTATCTCAGTTACCCTTATCGTATTTATAATTATAGGTCTTGGTTTAGAACCTACTGGTATTGCAGACACAGATTCTATTTTAACATCTATAGACGCTTCTTTTAACATTAGCCCTTGGCTTTTTATAGTTCCTGTACTTGTAATTGTAATGATTGTAAGAAAAACACCACCGTTAATTGCATTATTAGCCGGAACCTTATTAGGAGCACTAGCTGCGCTTATTTTTCAACCTGGTATTGTCGCTAGTATTGGTGGATCAGAAGATTTAAATTTCATATCAGGTTATAAAGGTATTATGAATGCACTGACTGTAGACACAGCTGTAGCAACAGATAATGAAGCATTAAATGACTTATTTTCTGCTGGAGGTATGAGTGGTATGCTTGGTACCATATGGCTTATCATATGCGCAATGGTTTTTGGTGGTGTTATGGATGCTATAGGTGCATTAGCTAGAATAAGTAAAGCACTATTATCTTTATTTCACACCACTTTTGGACTATTTGCTAGTACAGTTGTTAGTTGTTTAGCATTAAATGTAACCGCAAGTGATCAATACCTTGCTATTGTAGTACCTGGAAAAATGTATGCAAAAGCTTTTAAAGACAAAGGTTTAGCTCCAGAAAATCTTTCAAGAACACTAGAAGACAGTGGTACAGTAACATCTGTATTAGTACCCTGGAATACTTGTGGAGCTTACCATAGCGGTGTGCTTGGTGTTCCTGTGGTTGATTATTTCTTCTTTGCAATATTTAACTGGCTAAGTCCATTTGTTACCCTTCTATTTGCAGCGTTTAAAATAAAAATAAAAATGCTTCGTAATCCTGAAAACAGTAACAATTAATCTCTTCTTAAAATTTCAGAAAAAATTAAGTAAATCTTTTTTTAAATACAGTCTTTACACCGTACTTTTGCACGCTGAAAAACAAGGGTTCAATCTCTTAACTTTTCAGAAGAAAAAATAATAATCACAAAAAGTATTTAGTATGGCATTTGTAGGCAGAAAATTCCCAAACCTTAGTGTAGACGCAATTGATAAAACAGGAGCGAACGTAAAAATAAACATCTTAGAAAAAGCGCAAACTGAGAACAAAAAAGTAATCTTGTTCTGGTACCCAAAAGATTTCACTTTTGTATGCCCTACAGAATTACACGCTTTTCAAAAAGCAATGGCAGAATTTGAAAAAAGAAACACACTAGTTATTGGTGCTTCTTGTGATACTCCAGAAGTACACTTTGCTTGGTTAAACACTCCTAAAAACAATGGTGGTATAGAAGGTGTTACGTACCCACTTATTGCAGATAGTAATCGTAATCTTTCTAACCAACTTGGTATCTTAGACATCACAAACGAGCGTTTTGATGAAGAATCTGGTTCTGTTTTAGTAGATGGTGATAATGTAACTTACAGAGCAACTTACCTTATTGATGAAGAAGGTACTGTATTTCACGAGAGCATAAACCACATGCCTTTAGGTCGCAATGTATCTGAGTTCTTAAGACTTATTGATGCATACACACACGTACAGACTAACGGTGAGGTTTGCCCAGCAAACTGGCAAGAAGGTGAGACTGCAATGAATGCAGACCGCACAGGTGTAGCAGAATACTTAACAGCTCAACTTAACTAAGAAGCTGTTTATAATTTTATAAAAGCACGCCATCTTTGTTAAGAAGGCGTGCTTTTCTTTTGTAAGATTTTTAAGAATTAATTCACCCCTTATTCTTATTTTTATAATCTTAAAACTTATAACAATAACTTCGGAAATTTTAAAACAAACATACTTATGGCACATATAACATTAGGCGGAAACCCAATAGAAACAATTGGAGAGTTACCACAAGTACACACTATAGCACCAGATTTTACACTTTCTGCTGTAGATTTATCAGAAAAATCACTTGCAGACTTTAAAGGGAAAAAGAAAATTTTAAATATTTTTCCTAGTGTAGATACTGGAGTTTGCGCTGCCTCTGCCCGTAAATTTAATGAAAAAGCGAGCAGTCTTGATAACACAGTAGTATTATGCATATCTAGAGATTTACCATTTGCACAAGCCCGTTTTTGCGGTGCAGAAGGTTTAGAAAACGTAATAATGCTTAGTGATTTTAAGAGTGGGAGTTTTGGCGTTGATTATGGTGTTACTGTAAACGGAAGTGGTTTTGACGGGCTTCACTCTAGAGCTATCGTTGTACTAAATGAAGAAGACGCAGTAGTATACGTTGAGCAAGTGTCAGAAATAGGTGAAGAACCAGATTATGAAGCTGCAATTAATGCTTTATAAAAATGAATAATACGTTTTTAGGGAAAAGACTTAAAGGGTGTTTTTATGCAATAAAAGGTGCTTTACTACTCATTAAAAATGAAGCGAGTATACAAGTACAATTTGTTATAGCGATACTAATCACTATTGCAGGGTTTTATTTTGAAATATCAAAGACAGAATGGATGTTTCAAATCTTTGCCATTGCTATAGTAATGAGCGCAGAAGGACTCAACACTGCTATAGAAGAAATTGCAAACTTTGTACACCCTAATTTTCATAATAAAATAGGCTATATAAAGGATGTTGCTGCAGGTGCAGTATTCTTTGCTGCTATTGCTGCGGTAGTAGTTGCTTGTATTATTTATTTCCCTAAGTTTGGATGGGTTTAACCTTAATAGAATTATCTTAAGATTTCTCTACTGAAATTTTAAAATCTAAACCCAATAGTAACGTTTACAAAATATGTATTTTTGTTAACGACAATCAAAAACCTACATGGCCAAGGCAAAAAAGAAAACCACTACAAAGACTAAAACTCCTCGTAAACCAATGACGATGAAACTCAATAAGCAACAAAAAGTGCTTTTAGGGAGTTTCTTGCTTTTATTGGGAATTGGACTTTTGTTTTCTTTTATATCATACTTTTTCTCTTGGCAGGCAGACCAAAGCGAACTTGCTACTTTAAGTGATCGTGAGATAGTAACAAAAAACTGGCTGAGCAAAGCCGGTAGTTGGCTAGGTGATTTATTTATCTATAAAGGTTTTGGGCTTTCTGCTTTTATTTTTGGCTCTTTGGTAACACTCACTGGAGTTTATTACTTTTTTGATTATGCAAAGACCGCTTTAAAAAACTTTTGGTTTTGGGGCATTTTACTAATGATTTGGTTTTCTGTTTTCTTTGGTTTCTTTTCTAACACAAACTCATTAGTCTCTGGTATTATTGGTTTTGAGATTAACGATTTACTACAAGACTACTTAGGGCTCATTGGTGCTATTTTGGTTATGTTATTTCTTGCCATTGTATACTTAGTTTTAAGAATAAAACTTACACCACAGCGTGTGATTGCCGCTTTTAAAAGAACAAAAACAGAAATCGCTTCAGATTTTAATGACGCTGCCTCATCTGTAAAAGAGGCCACTGCTTCTGTTAAAGAAACAGTAACAAATAATCCTGTTGCAAAGACAGTTAGTCCTCCTACTCCAACAATGGAAGTAACAACGCCTACACCTGCACAAGATCCAGCTCCTGTAAAAGTAGTATCAGAAAAAATAGTAATAAAAAGTAGTGATGATGATGTAGCTATGGAAGTTGAAGCTGTTGTAGAAGAAACAGTTGAGACAAAACTGAGTAATAAATTAGTAGAAGATTTTGGACAATTTGACCCAACACTTGAGTTGAGTAATTTTAAATTCCCAACTATAGACTTATTAAAAGACTATACAAAGGGACAAGGAATCACTATTAATCAAGAAGAACTTGAGGAAAATAAAAACAGAATTGTAGAAACATTAAACAACTACAAAATTGGTATAGCAAATATAAAAGCAACGGTTGGACCTACGGTTACTCTCTATGAAATAGTGCCAGAAGCTGGTGTACGTATTTCAAAAATAAAGAATCTTGAAGATGATATTGCCTTATCATTATCTGCATTAGGTATTCGTATTATTGCTCCTATTCCTGGTCGTGGTACCATAGGTATAGAAGTACCTAATAAAGATCCAAAAATTGTATCAATGCGCTCTGCTGTGGCATCACCTAAGTTTCAGAATGCAGAGATGGAGTTGCCTATTACATTAGGTAAGACTATTAGTAATGAGACTTTTGTTGTTGACCTTGCTAGAATGCCTCACTTATTAATGGCAGGTGCTACAGGACAAGGTAAATCTGTAGGGCTTAATGCTATACTAACTTCATTACTCTATAAAAAACACCCTGCAGAAGTAAAATTTGTACTTGTAGATCCTAAAAAAGTAGAACTTACTTTGTTTAATAAAATAGAGCGTCATTATCTAGCTAAACTACCAGACTCAGAAGAAGCAATCATCACAGATACTACTAAGGTAGTACACACGCTTAACTCTCTTTGTATTGAGATGGATAACCGTTATGACTTGCTTAAAGATGCGATGGTGCGTAATATTAAAGAATATAACACCAAGTTTAAGCAACGTAAACTTAATCCAGAAAACGGGCATAAATTTTTGCCTTACATAGTTTTAGTTATTGATGAATTTGCAGATTTAATTATGACTGCTGGTAAAGAAGTAGAAACACCTATTGCCAGGCTAGCACAATTAGCGCGTGCCATAGGTATTCACTTGATTGTAGCAACACAGAGACCTTCTGTTAACGTAATAACTGGTATAATTAAAGCAAACTTCCCTGCGCGTATTGCATTTAGAGTAACAAGTAAGATTGACTCTAGAACAATACTTGACAGTGGTGGTGCAGACCAATTAATAGGTCGTGGAGATATGCTTTACACTTCGGGTAATGAGCTTGTTAGGGTACAATGTGCTTTTGTAGACACCCCAGAAGTAGAAGCAATAACAGACTTTATAGGGGCTCAAAAAGCATATCCTGATGCACATTTATTACCAGAATATGTGGGTGAAGATGGTGGTGGCACAACTCTTGATAATGATATAAATGAGCGGGATAAATTATATAGAGAAGCCGCAGAAGTGTTAGTAATAGCACAACAAGGAAGCGCCTCTCTCTTGCAACGAAAACTAAAACTAGGTTACAATAGAGCCGGAAGAATTATAGACCAATTAGAAGCTGGTGGTATTGTAGGACAGTTTGAAGGTAGTAAAGCAAGACAAGTATTAATCCCAACGCTAGAGGCATTAAACGTGCATCTAGAAAATGAGTAAAGTTTTTAATATTTCAGAAATAAGAATAAGAACAGTCATGAAAAAATTAATAGTACTTTTTGTTAGCGTTTTATGTGTGAGTTTTGCTCAGGCACAGGATATGAAATCATTGTTAAACGAGGTTTCTCAAAAAGTGAGAAGTTATGATAATGTTGAGATTGAGTTTAAGTACAATCTCTCTAATGATAAAGAAGGCGTTAATCAAGATACAAAAGGTAATGTAACGTTATCTGGTGACAAGTATGTTTTAAACATGCTAGGTACCAGTCGCCTTTTTGACGGTAAGAATATTTACACTATCATACCAGAAGATGAAGAGGTTACTATCTCTACTTACAGTGCAGAAGATGATAAAGAGATTACACCATCAAAAATGTTGACTTTTTATGAAAATGGTTACACATATAAGAAAGATATTTTACAAGATGTAAAAGGTCGTAAAATACAATACGTAAAACTAATTCCTATTGACCCTAACGCAGAGATTAAGAACATCTTACTAGGCGTTGATGCTCAAACAAAGCATATTTACAGATTAATACAAACAGATACACAAGGAACTAAATACACCTTAACTGTAAACTCTTTTAAAACCAATGAACCTTTGTCAAAAACGATGTTTACCTTTGACGAAGCAAAATATAAAAAAGAGGGCTATTACATCAACAGATTAGACTAGTCTCGTTTTCTTTTGAAAATACTGGATAAATACATATTAGTAAGCTTTTTGAAGACGTTTTTTAGCGTCTTCATTATTTTAATGTTCATTTTTATCCTGCAAGGGATATGGCTTTACATCTCTGAACTTGCCGGTAAAGATTTAGATCTAAGTATTGTTTTAAAATTTCTGTTTTTCTACTCACCACGTATTGTTACGCTCGTATTACCATTAAGTATTCTAGTTACATCACTCATGGTTTTTGGTGGTTTTGCAGAACGCTATGAGTTTGCTGCAATGAAGTCTACAGGGATCTCACTGCAACGCGCCATGCGTAGTCTCTCTGTATTTATCGTTTTTCTAGGTATCATCGCATTTTTCTTTAGTAATAATGTCATTCCTTATTCTGAATATCAATGGCAAAATTTACGCCGAAATATTCAACAATTTCAAGCCTCTGTTGTTATTGCAGAAGGGCAATTTAATCAAATAGGAGAAGACATAAATATTAAGGTTGCCGAAAAATCTGGTGAGAATGGAGAGTTTTTAAAAGGTATTATTATCCATAGAAAGGATATGAAAAAACCTTCTAATAATCTTATTGTTACCATTGCAGAAAAAGGAGAATTGGCTAGTGAAGTAGGTAGTAACACCTTAAGTCTTATATTAAAAAATGGTTATGACTATCAAGAGCTAATTGATAAAGACTATAAAAAACAGCATCGCGAACCGTATATAAAAACATATTTTGAGGAGTATACTATAAACTTTGATCTTACCGCGCTCAACAATAAAGATACAGATCAAGAAAATAATATTAGTAACCAGAACATGTATAATATTAGAGAGCTATCTTCTTCTATAGACTCTTTATCAGTATCATACTCAAAAGATGTAGAGCTCTTTGCAGAAAACATGTATTACCGTACCGGTAGTGTTAAGTTTAAAGATTCTAAAACAAAGGGGGTAGTGCAAAACGATTCTATAAACTCTGTTTTAGATGTATTTCCTCCTCATCAACGTGCAGACATTATTGCTATGGCAATTAACAATGTAAACGGAACCATTCAAGCTTCTATAGGGAAGAAAAAAGATAGCAAAAGAAAGATAAAAAAAATCAACAAGTATGAGATCGCTTTACATGAAAAAATCGTGTTAGGTTTTGCTTGTGTTATCTTATTCTTTATTGGGGCTCCACTAGGTGCTATTATCAGGAAAGGTGGAATGGGATTGCCTATGGTTGTCGCCGTTGTCTTATTTTTAACCTACCACTTTATAGGTATTTTTGCAAAAAATAGTGCAGAAGATGGTTCTATTCACCCATTTATTGGGACCTGGATAAGCACCTGGATAATGTTACCATTAAGTATCTGGCTTACTTACAGAGCAACAACAGATCAAGGTATTGTAGATTTTGATCAGTTTGGGCAACGTATAAGACGTCTCATTGGAAAGAAAGAAAAGGATGCCGCTATTGTAATAGGTGATACCGCTGCCCTACTCACGCAACAAGAAAAAACGATTGTGCTTTCTAAAAACATATCTGAGTTGATGGCTATTGTAAAGAATCCAACAGATTCTGAATTTACTGAAGAAATGCTAAAAGCAGCTGCCGCAAGATTAAAGGATAATGGTTATGATAAAGACCAATTAGACTCTATAAATATAGACATAAATTACAGCTACAAAGAAGCAGAAAGCGTCTATTTAAGCTTTTTGAAAAATTCAAAAATATCGCTAGTATTTTATATACTCACTCTTGCAGTTTCACTATCAAATACTTCATCAATTATTGTGATGATATCTTGGCTACTGTTATTGTTGTCTTTTTATCTATTTACAATAAAAGCATTGTTAGATATTAATCAATTTGAAAAACTTATGGGAGAAAAACCTAGTGTATGGACTTGGATTTTGTTTCTTTTATTAGGGCCCTTTATCTACTTGGTTTTTCATTTTTATTATAAGGGTATATTAAAAAAGCAACTACAAGAGTTTCGCTAGTGTATTAGAATATTGTACATTTTTTTTCTGAAAAAATCTTTCATTATTTATTAGACTAAGAACTACCAAAAGCCTACAAGTAACACTATAAAAGGGTTTTCATTTCTGGCTTTAACTCTCTACTTACAACTCTCTACTTCTCACCCAATAAAATTTCTGAAGTAAAAATAAGAACTACAAAAAATACCCATCATTTTCCCCAAGATATCTTGTATCTTTGCACTCTTAAAATTAGACTATGATGACAACGGTAAACGGTACCCAAATTGAGCTAAATACTATAGAAGAAGCTATTGCAGATATTAAAAAAGGCAAGGTGATTATTGTGGTAGATGATGAAAATCGCGAGAATGAAGGCGACTTTATTGCTGCAGCAGAAATGGTGACACCAGAAATGATAAATTTTATGGCTACTCACGGTCGTGGTTTAATCTGTGCACCGTTAACAGAAGAACGTTGCAATGAGTTAGAATTAACGATGATGGTAGAAAACAATACCGTTTTACATCACACTCAATTTACGGTTTCTGTAGATCTTATAGGTAATGGTTGTACTACAGGTATTTCTGTTCACGATAGGTCTAAAACAATCAAAGCATTAGTAGATGAAGATACTAAACCAAATGATCTAGGACGTCCAGGACATATTTTTCCTTTGCGCGCTAAAGAAGGTGGAGTATTAAGAAGAACAGGACACACAGAAGCAGCAATAGATTTTGCAAGATTAGCAGGATTAAAACCTACTGGTATTCTTGTAGAAATTTTAAATGAAGATGGTACTATGGCTCGCCTACCACAACTGGTAGCTGTAGCTAAAAGGTTTGACTTAAAACTTGTAAGTATAGAAGCTCTTGTAGCTTATAGAATGGAACACGACTCTCTTATTGAAAAGAAAGAAGACTTTACTATTAACACAAACTTTGGTGCATACCGTTTAAGAGCGTATCAACAAACAACTAATGACCAAGTACATATTGCACTAACAAAAGGTTCTTGGACTGCAGAAGACTCTGTAATGGTGCGTATGAACTCTACGCTTGTTAATAATGACATTCTAGGAGCGCTTACCAACAGCGTTGATAAAAAACTAGAAGATATGTTTGCTGCGCTTAACAAAGAAGGTAAAGGAGCTATGGTTTTTATTAATCAAGAATCTCAATCTTTTAATCTTTTAAATAGATTAAAAACTTTACGCGAAGTGCAAAAAGATGAAGAGATTGCAAAAGCACCAAGCATTAAAATGGACAGCAAAGATTTTGGTATTGGAGCTCAAATTTTACACGATCTTGGTATTCATAAAATCAAGCTTTTAACTAACACGCAACAAACTAAACGTGTGGGTATGATAGGCTACGGTCTTGAGATTACAGATTATGCAACTTATTAAATAGTAATTAGTAAATAACCAAACTACTATTCAATTAAAAATACAACATGAAAAAAGCCCACTATTAAGTGGGCTTTTTTAATGCTATAAAATGATAACGGCTTATTTAAGCTCGTGTGCTACCATATAATAAAAAGCTGGACGGCTTTTTTGTTTGATACCAGACATTTTTTCTGCAACAGCAGCAATTGCCTTCATACCTTTATCTTTATCATCTACATTACACTTTTTTACTACAAAGTTTCTGTAAACTGTTTCTAATTCTGCTTTATCAGTACCAGAAACTAAAAGTGCATCTCTGTTACCTAACATAGTTCTTAAACTTTTTACGTAACCATCTAACTGCTCATCGTTTACGTTAGTAACACCACATTCTTTCAATTGTGCTAATGATTTTTCTTTTAATTTTGCTAATTTTTCGCTTGTATCGCTCATTTTTCTTAATATTTTTAGGTTAATACTTGTTTTTTAACGTTTTAAATATAAGGTTTATTATTGGATATTTAAGTTAAAATGCACATAAGTGTACCCCTAAAGTCGGATAGTAACCGAACTTTTCGACAATAAGCGGTAAAAATCTCATAAAAAACAGTTTTTGTAATTAAAGCAAAACCATATGTATTGACTTTTACTGATTTTAAAATCTAATATTGCAAGTAATTTGCCTGTCTTTTACACCTATTTTAAGATAAATGAAAGCATAGTTACACTAATACTATCCTTTTTGTTTTTAATTAGCTTAAAACTAATATAAACTAGAATACGGCATTAAATAATTAAATAGGTATTAAGAGTATTGCCTATCTTTGCATCTTTAAAATTTTAAATAAAATGAGCCAACAAGCATTACAAGCCATCTCGCCTATAGACGGTAGATACGCATCAAAAACAGCATCTTTAATACCTTTCTTTTCTGAAGAAGCACTTATAAAATACAGAGTGCAAGTAGAAGTAGAATATTTTATAGCCTTGGTGACCATCCCTTTACCACAATTAAGCGATTTTGATACAGCGTTATTTCCTGCACTTCGGAAACTTTATAGCGAGTTTACTAGTGATGATGCCCAAAAAATTAAGGATATCGAGAAGGTAACTAATCACGATGTAAAGGCTGTTGAGTATTTTATTAAAGAAAAGTTTGATGGTCTAGACCTTCAGAAATACAAAGAGTTTATTCACTTTGGTCTTACTTCTCAAGATATTAACAACACAGCAATCCCGCTTTCTCTTAAAGAAGCGATGAATGAGGTGTATGTACCTATGTACCTTGAGCTAAAAGAAAAACTAAGTAGTCTTGCTACAGACTGGGCAGATATCCCTATGCTAGCACGCACACACGGGCAACCTGCTTCTCCTACTCGTTTAGGAAAAGAGATACAGGTATTTGTAACGCGTCTTGATGAGCAATTTGATTTACTAAATAATATAAAAAGTGCCGCAAAATTTGGAGGTGCCACAGGTAACTTTAATGCACACAAAGTAGCTTACCCAAGTATAGACTGGAAAACGTTTGCCTCTGAGTTTGTACAAGGTACTTTAGGTTTACACCACTCCTTCCCTACTACACAGATAGAACATTATGACCACATGGCGGCATTATTTGATTGCCTTAAGCGTATTAACACCATCATTTTAGACCTTGACAGAGATGTATGGACGTATGTATCTATGGATTACTTTAAACAAAAAATTAAGGCTGGCGAGGTTGGGTCTTCTGCAATGCCACATAAAGTAAACCCTATAGATTTTGAAAACAGTGAAGGGAACATAGGGATAGCAAATGCTATTTTTACGCACCTTTCAGAAAAATTACCGGTAAGTAGATTGCAACGTGACTTAACAGATAGTACTGTTTTAAGAAACATAGGTGTACCTATAGGTCACACATTAATTGCTTTTCAATCTACCTTAAAAGGACTGAGTAAATTATTGCTTAATGAAGCGAAGTTTAAACAAGATCTTGAAAACAACTGGGCAGTGGTTGCAGAGGCGATACAAACCATTTTAAGAAGAGAAGCTTACCCTAACGCTTATGAAGCATTAAAAGGCCTTACAAGAACTAACGAAGCTATTAACCAAACTTCTATTTCTAACTTTATTGAAACCCTTGATGTTTCTGAAGCTATAAAAACAGAAATGAAAGCGGTGACGCCGGCTAATTATACTGGGATTTAAAAATAAGTAGGCAGTGGAAGTGGCAGTGGCAGTGGCAGTGGCAAAATTAAAAAACCTGACATCAATTACCACGAATTTTTGTTACCCCAGCCCTGAAGAGAGCAAAAACTCTCTAGTTGGCTAACTATTTATAATAATCCAGCCTTCAGTTTGGATATTACTTATTAGCCAAACGTTATTAAACAAAAAAAAATAGCAGCGATACATCGCTGCTATTTTTTTTGCTTATAAATAAGCCGTTTAAGATAGTATGTATCTTCTAGCTATCTAGAGCTGGGATACGTAATACTTGTCCTGGATAAATTTTATCTGGGTGCTCTAACATTGGTCTGTTTGCTTCAAAAATAACTGGGTATTTCATTGCGTTACCGTAAACGGCTTTTGCAATTTTACCTAAAGTATCACCGCTTTTTACGGTATGAAAAACAGCTTCTGGTTCTTGAATCTCAACTTCCATATTATCATCTACAGATGCAATACCGCTAGAGTTACCTACTACAAGTACTACTTTTTCTTTAGTTTCTTGATTTGCGGCTTTACCTGTAATGGTTGCCATATCATCTTGAATAGAAATGTTTAAGTTTTCTACATCAAAACCTAAAGTACTAATTGTACCATATAAATGTTGTTCTGCTGCTCTGTCTTCTGCTGCTTCTTTTGCTACCGCTGCTGCGCTTGCTTCTGCTGCTTTTTCTGTTGATGTTTTACCACCAAAAATTTTTGCTCCTGCGTCTTTAATAAATGTAAATAATCCCATTTTTTTGTTTGTTGTTTTTAGTTAATAATATTTTTTATGAAGTTACGAATAACTTGTTTATCTAATACATTTTTTGTGCCAAAAATTTAGGCTGCTTTTACTGGTATGTTTTTTAATATCTCTAAAACAAACTTCCAGTATTTTTGTGCAGAAGAGATACTTGCGCGCTCATCTGGTGAGTGTGCTCCTTTAATAGTAGGACCAAAAGAGATCATATCCATCTCTGGATAGTTTTGACCTAAGATACCACATTCTAGACCTGCGTGACAAGCTGCTACGTGTGGCTTTTCGTTATTAATTTTTGTGTAAAGCTCTTCCATTACTTTTAAGATAGGGCTATCCATGTTTGGTGCCCATCCTGGGTATTCTCCTGCAAAGTCTACATCACAACCTCCCATTTTAAATGCTGCTGCAAGTGTGTTTGCTAGGTCATCTTTAGAAGATTCTACAGATGATCTTGTAAGACAAGCAATCTTCATTTTACCGTCTGCTACAATAATTTTTGCAATGTTATTAGACGTCTCTACAAGATCTGCAATGGCAGGGCTCATTCTAAAAACACCGTTAGGAGCTGCATACACCATATTAATTAAAGCTGTTTGCGCTTCTGTAATCATCACTTTATCTGCTGCCGTTGTCTCTTCAATAACAATCTCTAGATTAGGCTCTAGCGTGCTGTATTCTTGTTTGATTAAGGTTTCAATACTTTTTATTTCCGAAGTAAAAGCGCTTTTATTTGCGTTTGTAACTACTACCGTACAAACACTTTCTCTTGGTATAGCGTTGCGTAAACTTCCACCTTTTAAGGCAGCAACCTGAGCAAGGTCTCTGCTGGCGTGTAGCACTCTGTTCATCATTTTATTTGCATTACCTAGCCCTTTAATGATATCCATCCCGCTGTGACCACCTTGTAGACCTTTTACAGTGATTGTATATGTTTTTGCATCACTTGGCGCTGCAACTTCTTTATAACTTCTTGTTGCGGTTACATCTACTCCACCTGCACAACCTACGCCTATCTCATCATCTTCTTCTGTATCAAGGTTTAATAAGATATCTCCTGTAAGCACACCACCTTTAAGGCCCATTGCACCGGTCATCCCTGTTTCTTCATCTATAGTAAACAATGCTTCTATTGCAGGGTGTTCTATGGTTTTACTCTCTAAGATTGCCATTATTGTTGCTACTCCTAGCCCATTATCTGCACCAAGTGTTGTTCCTTTTGCGCGAACCCAATCTCCATCTACATGCATCTCAATACCTTGAGTATCAAAATCAAAATCAGTGTCGTTATTTTTTTGATGTACCATATCAAGGTGCGATTGCATCACAACTTTCTTTCTATTTTCTAACCCTTTTGTGGCAGGCTTGCAGATAATCACGTTACCTACTTCATCTTTAATGGTCTTCAAACCTAGATCATTTCCGAAGTCTAACATAAACTGTATCACGCGTTCTTCTTTCTTAGAGGGGCGTGGCACGGCGTTTAAGTCTGCAAATTTGTTCCAGAGTTCTTTTGGTTCGAGGTTACGTATGGCTTGGTTCATTATGTTGTTTTTATTTTAGGCTGCAAAGTTACGCACTTTTAGTATTTTTAAGGCTTGTTATAAGAACACCTTAACATTTTTCACTTCTTTTACTTCGGAAATGTGCTATGCTCAAAAAAACCCCTTTTATTTTAACTTTACTGCTCTTGGTGCAATATGGTATTTTACAGCTTCTTAGATATTTCCCTGAAACGGTAGAAACGTATTATAGTCTAGGCTTGTACCCTATTATCTCTAAGGTGTCTCGCTATCTTTTTGGGTGGGTGCCTTTTTCTGTGGGTGATGTTTTTTATACGCTTGTTACTATTTATGCCTTGCGGTGGGTTTATAAAAACATACGCAGGTTGCGCCGCGAGCCCATTGGGTTTTTGCTAGATATTACGGCTAGTGTGAGTGTAGTTTACTTTTTATTTCATATGCTGTGGGGACTTAATTATTATAGAATGCCTTTGCACGCTTCTATTGGCATCGAAAACGATTACACCACAGAAGAACTCATAACAATGACAGAACGCTTTGTCAAAAAAGCAAACGCCATGCACCGTGAATTGGGCTATGCAGACTCTGTAAAAATAGATTTGCCGTACTCTCAAAAAGAAATTTTTGACCGTACAAAAAACGGCTACGATAATATTGAGGCAGATTTCCCGATGCTAAGTTATGCGCCTGTAAGTCTTAAAAAAAGTGGCTGGAGTTTAGGGCTTACTATTATGGGATATAGTGGGTATCTCAATCCGTTTTCTAACGAAGCCCAGGTAAATAACTTGATTAAAACGTATAAATTTCCTGTAGTAAGTGCGCACGAAATAGCCCACCAGATAGGCTACGCCGCAGAAAATGAAGCCAACTTTATCGCCACACTTACCACCACTAATAACGATGATGCTTTTATACAATATTCAGGCTATATTTTTGCATTACGCTATTTAGTGAACGAAGTAGCGCGACGTGACATTAATAAATACCGTGAGTTAATATGTACCATAAACCCAGGTATTCTTGTTAGTTATAAAGAGATGCGTGACTTTTGGGATAGTTATGCAAACCCTATTGAGGATATCTCTAAGTATTTTTATGATGGTTATCTACAGGCTAATAATGTGAGTGGCGGTATTAAGAGCTATAGTTATATGGTGGCGCTAGTGATTAATTATTATGAAGATAGAGCGTTTTAATATTTTATAGAAACTCTATTGGGCTTTTTACGTCTATCATTGATCTTTTTGAAACGTGTGTGTAAATTAGTGTTGTTTTTATATTATCGTGACCTAACAATTTTTGAATCATTCTTATATCTGTGCCGCGATCTAGCAGGTGTGTTGCATAGGCATGACGTAGGATATGAATAGTAAAGTCTCCTTTTACATTTGCTTTTTTACAGGCTTTTTTAAACACATCGTCGTAAGGTCTGCCAGATTTTGCGATAGCAAAACATTGTTTAATCAACTTATTTGCAACTGCAATTAGTGCTAGTTTTTTGCTTTTACCTTTATTAACTAATCGCTCATAAATCTCTCGACACGCCTTGTTGTACTTACAAGCATTAAAAGAACACAAAAACAACAGGTTGCGCAGCTTCCTATTACCCACCTTACTTATCCGTGCCCTCCTTCTAACGCTGCTGCCAGAATCTCTTATTGTAGGTGTAATACCAACATAACTACAAAGTTGTGATGCTGTTTCAAACTTAGAAAAGCCATCTGTAACTATAATTAAAAACAATGCAGTCTTCTGGCCTATTCCCGGCACAGAAGTTAGCAAAGTAAGCTGCTGTTGCTGGTCCTCTTTTACTAGAGAGAGAATCTTTGCTTCAATAGCTTTTATCTCAATATCATAGTGCTTCTTGTTTCTTCTCAGAGCTCTATAGGTAAACTTTGATGGTATACCCAATACTTCCTCTCCGTGCATTTTATTCTTTGTGGCTGTACGGTGTTTTATAAAATTATCTAATACTCTAAATAATTGCAAGCATTTGCTCTGTACATCTGTTAAAGCAGTATATAAAGGGACTTCATTAATTATCCCATACTCACAAATCATCTTAGCATCACTCTTATCTGTCTTTACTTTTGCTAGTTTCATTTGTATAAAACGCTTTACAGATAAAGGATTCACTACAGACACTATCACTTCATTTTTGTAAAGAAACTGGGCGAGTCTATAATGATAATAACCTGTAGCTTTCATTACAACTAAGGATTTCTTAGGTAACTCATTAAGAAATTTCTTAAAACCACTCGCATCGTTTTTATATTGATTGTGGCCAGAAATACTATCGTGAATATCAAATACATCTTTACTAATGTCAACTCCAAAAGTTTCTTTATATTTATTCATATAAATTGATTTATGAAAGAACTAGCTACTGGTATTACATCGACTTGAAAACGAGATCTAAAGTCTAACAGAACTGATCGTAATTAAAGTAGTAAAAGAGAGGGGATTATCAATGTTGTCGAAGTCGAAAGCTTCACCGTATATAGTAACCTTAATTCTCTCTTTTGTTTTTTCTGTTTAATAACTAAAACTAAGTATTTTAATAGAAATCAAACTTAAGCCGTGTATAATTAATTGCTGCTTCTCGCCTATTTGCAATTATCCTTACGGAGTTTTGGTTTCAGTTTATATTTGCTAAATTAGGTGCTTAAAACACGCAACAAACCATATACAAACACGTTAGGCACAAGCTAAAAAACGAAATAAAATGAAAAGACAACAAGCCGAAAATGAACTTTATAGCTTATGGGAAAACGGAAAAACTCCAAGTAATTTCACTGAAGAACATTCTGAATACGAAAGAGCTGTTTTGCAAATGATGGAATATGGAGAAATTAATTACTCTGACTTTTTCTAAAAATAATTCCTTGGATAATATTTGGTTTTAGAAACTCAAAACTGAATTTGATTGGATTAAATCAAAATATTCTAATTTAACTTTTGAAACTGCTTTAGTGCTAGGAGCAAAAGTGAACACAAGAGAAATGAAATGGTAAGATTTATAATAGTCATCAACTTGACATTGCTTTTAGTAATGTCAAGTTGTTATTTTAAACAACAAGCTATGACAAATTTAGAAATTATAAAAAGTACCTATGAGGGTAAAACTTCAGAAGAAAACGGTAAAAACTTAGCCAAACATGTTGCTGAGAATATCTGCTGGACAGAAGCAAAAGGCTTTCCTTATGCAGGAACTTATATTGGTTTAGAAAGTGTTACTGAAAATGTTTTTATGCGTTTAGGTAGCGAGTGGATTGACTATAAGTTTACTCCAGAAGATTATATTGCAAATGAAGACAAAATAGTTGCTTATGGCACTTATTCGGGCACCTATAAAAAAACGAATAAGTATTTTGAAGCACGGGTTGCCCATATTTGGAAACTAAACAATGGCAAAATTATCAGTTTTGAGCAGTTTGTGGACAGTAAATTAGTTGACGAAGCAATACGTTAAAACACTAGGCCTAACAATGTGAATAAGACAAAGCTATTAAAGTCTTTATTGGAGATTTTTTTTATTTTAATAATACGCTAATCTTTTAATTTGGTTTGTTTTGTTTTTAATAAGAAAAGTAACAGCTTATTTTCTGCACACTTTTAATTTAAGAATCCCTTTTTGTGTAAAGAAAAGAGAGACTTGAACTAAAAAGAAGATGAAGACGAAAACTATTTAGTTTTCGTCTTCATCTTCTGGTTTAATAAACTCTGACTGATATTTTTCTAAAAACTTCTTCTGTCTTGCAATCATTTGTTGCCTTAATTTATCAATGTCCATAAAATCATTACCAAAATTACTTCCGAAAAAATTATCGTTAAAGAAGTGTTCGCTGAAAAGGGAATCTTTAGAAAAAACATCTTCAAAACCTTCTTTTTGGAATCCTGAATAGTTTGAGAAAAATCGTGATTTAAAAGATTGCATTAAACTATCTTTATCTAACAATGAGAGATTATCGAACTTATCACTGGAAGACCAAGAATAAATACTATCATATCTAATTAAATTTCCATTTTCATCAAATTCCTTATCAACTTTCCAAGTCCCTTTAGGCTCTTCAACTATATTAGGTTTATTTACTTCTTTTTCATTTTTTTTAGTTTCATATTCTTGGCCTTTGCAACTAACGCTTAACAGGCAAACCATCAACAATAAAATATACTTTTTCATCACTATAGATTTTAAGTTAAACTTAATTTTGAGTTTGTAGTGAATGTATTTAACAAACCACCAGTTTCAATAATTTTTATCAATCTATTTTGGTGGAACACTTTTGATTTACGCTCACCATTTTTATACCAAACACATTCCAAATAACTGTCATTATCAACCAAACCGAAAATGGAATCTTTTTTTGGAACATATTGGATAACTTGCATTTTTGGAGAAATAAGTTTTCCTTTAACTTTTACCCATTCCCCAGATTTGAATTTTCTTGGCATAACCTTTAAATTTTAAAGAATTAAACATATTATTGAGAGGATGCTGAAAGTATCAACATCCTTCTCAATATTTTACTCTAAAATTTAGTGAAACAATTATGAAATCTTAATACTTCTGGCAGGCTTTTGTATCGCCTCTTCTTTTTTAGGTAAAAGAATATTTAAAATACCATTTTCATAATTTGCATTAATCTTTTCATCGTCTACACTTTCTGGCAAATTAAAGGTTCTTTTGAACGAAGAATAACCAAACTCTCTACGAGTATAATTTTCTTCTTTGTGTTCATTTTCTTCCTTTGTTTCTGTAGAAATCGATAAAACTTGATTATCAAGATCAAGCTGAAAATCTGACTTTTTTAATCCCGGAACAGCCATTTCTACCATAAAAGCATCGGCAGTTTCCTTAATATTTACTTTTGGTAAAGTAATACCAGTATTAAAATTTGAAGTAAATACTGACGGTAGGTCTCTATTAAAAATGTCATCTAACCAATTTGATAAAGTTGGGAAGTTTTGATTTGAATTGCTGTTCGCTAAACTTCCATTTTTAGGAACAGTTGCTAAATTGCTCATAATTACAAAATTTTAAATTAAACATTATTTCAAATTTGAAATCTTTTACGATTTCAATATTCCCTAAACAAATTAAATACCAAAATTGATTTATTTGTGTTTATCGCAATTATTGCACATTATTATATATTAATATGTCATAACACTGAAAAAATGTCATATTTACTCACAATAAAATGACAAGTTTACATTTGTGATTTATGTCAAAATGAGAAATAAATTGTAAATAAAACTGTAGAATAGAAGCTTAGAATAAGCACTATAAACAACACCTTTTATAGTTAATTGCTTTGGCAAGTGCTTATTTTGAAAAATTTCTTCAGAATTTTCTCGTGTTCGTTTTTGTTTACTAAATTGGTAGCTTAACCACGCAACTAAAATTACACAAACACGTTACCGAAAGGAATAACAATTTAGTTCATTATTATTTAAACAATGATTATTTCTTAAATATCGAAATTGTTAAATATATAAACACAAAAATGAAGATATTTGAAAATAGAATAATAAAATATGTTGCTCAACAAAAATCTGAAGTGAAGAAACAACCATTTACTTCATTATTTTTTTTACAATAACAAATAATAAAATTAGTATATAAGCATGTCAAAATTAAAAAACAAAAAAGCAATAATTACTGGAGGTAGCAGAGGGCTTGGTAAAGCAACAGCTATAGCATTTGCAAAACAAGGAATCGATATTGCAATAACAGGTAGAAATGAAGCTGTGTTAAAAGAAACAGTATCTGAACTAGAAGAGTTTGGGATAAAGGCTACTTACGCAGTATTTGATGTAAGTAATTATGAAAGCGTAAAGCATGGGATTAAAGAGGTAATAGAAAAATTAGGTACCGTTGATATTTTAGTAAACAACGCAGGTATCGCAGCCTTTGGTACTTTTAATGAAATGGATGTTGACCAATGGAGCCAAATTATACAAACCAATCTTATGGGTATGTATTATGTAACTAAAGAAGTATTACCTTATTTAATAAGTAAAAATGAAGGTGATATTATTAATGTTTCATCTACGGCAGGCTTAAATGGAAATGCAAGTACTTCTGCCTATTCTGCATCAAAATTTGCTGTGATAGGTATGTCAGAATCTTTAATGAAAGAGGTTCGTAAAAATAATATTAGGGTTTGTACTTTAACACCTAGTACTATAGCGTCTGATATGTCTATAGAATTAGGTATTGCAAATAAAGATTCTCAGGATAGTGTTTTGCAACCTGAAGATTTTGCAGAATTAATAGTTGCTGGATTACATTTACCTAGAAGAGCTATGCTTAAAAATGCATCTTTATGGTCTACAAATCCATAATTAATTAAAGATTAACAACCTTAATAAAGTTGCGATAAAACATCTTTATAAAAATTAAAAACGGCCCAATCAATTTATGGTATTTATTGCCATATAATGATTGAGCCGTTTTCTCACAAAACTACTTAACTAGACACTGGCTAAGTCTCTTACTTTTAAAATATTTGAAGGAACTTTTGTTCCGTTAGTTACTTTTTGGGGAGAAACTGGTGCCCCATTATCAGACACTACAGATGTCACGTGAGATACAGAGTTTTCTATATTATATTCTTTTCTAAAACCTATAATCTCTACATCTATATTTCTTTCTAGAGATCCTTCGTTTACAAATTCTTTAATCATTTGTAATACATCGTGATCTATATAAACAGTGTTTGTAGCATCTATTACAATTTTACTGTTTTCTGGTAGATGAGCAAAGGTTTGTTTAATAGCCGCCTTATTTAAAAACGATACCTCTTGCGCTAATTCCATATTAATAGTTTCGCCTTCGTGATGGTTCTCTTTCTTAAAGAAATATGCCAACTTCACATTTCCGCGTAAAATAAAGTAAACACTTACTGCCATACCTATCCCTACACCTATAAGTAAATCTGTAAATACAACAGCAACAACAGTTACTACAAATGGTATGAACTGAAACTTTTTACTGTTTTTCCACATATGTACAAACTTTGCAGGACTTGCTAACTTATACCCTACTACAAGTAATATAGCTGCTAGAGATGCCAACGGAATCAAGTTTAATAAAAACGGAATTGCAACTACAGCGGTAATTAAAAAAATACCGTGCGCAATGGCAGCTACCTTAGTTCTACCTCCTGCATTTACGTTTGCAGATGTTCTTACAATTACAGATGTTACTGGGATCCCTCCTATTAAACAGCTCAACATATTACCTATACCTTGTGCCTTTAACTCTCTATTTGTGTTTGTATAACGCTTTAAGGGGTCCATTTTATCTGCAGCCTCAATACATAATAATGTTTCTATACTTGCGACAGCAGCGATGGTTAAAGCCACAATCCACACATCTGCATTACCTATTTGGGTAAAATCTGGTAGACTAAATTGTCCAAAAAACTGAGTCATAGATTCTGGTACTGGTAAACTAACTAAGTGCTCTGGGCTTATTGCCAGAGAAGAACCTGTTGCTTTAAATATTTCATTAATACCTATACCTGCAAGTACAGCTACTAAAGCCCCCGGTATAGATTGCATACGTTTAAGAAAAGGTACTTTTAAAAATGCAATAAGAATACCCAACGAAACCAAAACTACAATTAACGCACCCGGGTGTATAAAATTAATTGCATTTGCTAAGGTCTGAAATATCTGATGATCACCTGCAGCATTTATAAACCAGTAATCCCCTTCGTGCATTTGGTCAAAACCAACCGCGTGCGGCAATTGAGACAGAATAATTATGATACCAATGGCGGCTAACATTCCTTCAATGACGTTAGAGGGTAAATAATTAGACAATACACCTGCTTTAACAAAACCAAGAATTATCTGGATAACACCTGCTAGAACACCTGCTAATAAAAATGCCTCAAAAGACCCCAATGTTGCAATTGCAGCTAGTACAATTGCTGTTAATCCTGCTGCAGGACCAGATACACTTAAATGCGATCCACTTAATGCACCTACCACGATACCCGCCACAACTCCAGAGATAATCCCTGAAAATAAAGGTGCTCCACTTGCAAGGGCAATCCCTAAACACAATGGTAATGCGACTAAAAAGACGACTAATCCAGCTTTTATGTCTGACTTAATATATTTTGTTGAAAAATTTTTCATAGCTATTTTTAAATTTTATTTTTTATTTCTGAAATGTTATTACCCGAAAATATTGATGAGTGAAAATTTCTTTTCTTTTACCTCTTCTTCATATTCTATGGGAACTTCAATTACGTTTTTTAAGTTTTTCTTTATAAAATTAGTAGCATCAAACCATTTTTTACCTGTGCATTTAAGTGCCTTTATGGTAGGTACAATAGCATCTTCTGCTTCTATTTGTTCTATAAAATTTTGAAATGCAAAAGAGTTGACACCCGTAAAAACTTCAAAAGAAATGGATCCTATTGTATCCTTATGTTCTTTCTCAAGACGGCGTTTAAAATCTATAAAATCTTCGCTAAACTCTTTGTGTAGTTGTTCTCGCTCACTAAAATGAGTAATTGCCCATCGCGAGTCTGGTAGCCTGTAACCGGCAATTAATCTAATGTCCAGTTTGTCATTTGGGAAATTTAAAACAGCAAATTCAATAAGCTGTAATGATGCAACTGTAAAATCTGTGGGTATTATTATTTTTCTCATAATTTCTAACTTTTACACAAACATAGTAGCCTGTTGTTAGAGTCATATAAGAGCGAGATTAGAATGAGATTAGAGTTTTATAATCTCTTTTAAATTGTTGCTATATTTTTATTGGGAAGTTTAATTTTTACAAGGGTTCCTTTATTTATTTGAGAAACCACTCTAATTTCTCCTGAGTGCATTTTAATGATGCGATAAGCTAACGGAAGTCCAAAACCAAAGCCGTTAATGTTTCTTACATTAGAAGCTCTAAAAAAAGGCTCGTAGATGCTTTTAAGTTCATCTTCTGGGATACCAATACCTAGATCTTGAATTGTCACTAGTACAGAATCACCGTCAGATAGTATTTTTACAACTACCTTTTTATTATCAGAAAACTTACAGGCGTTTTCTAGAATATTTCCGAAGGCAACATTTAAGAGAGATTCACTCCCCATATGAGTAATGGCGTCTTCGCTCTCTGGTAACTCTTCAAAATCTATAGCTATTTTATTGTCTGGGTTAGAAACATCAATATTGTTTTTAATGTTTAAAATCATCTCATCTAGACGAATGGGTTCTATTAAAAACCCTTTAGCTTCAAAATCTGTTTGGGCGAGTTTAAGCAGTCCATTTACAAGAAAATCAAGTCGAGATGCTTCTCGATCTATGCTTTTTAAAATAGTGCTATACTCTTCATTAGTTCGTTCTTTATTTAATGCTATTTCTGTCTGGCCTAAAATCGCAGTTAATGGGTTTCTAAGTTCGTGAGAGGCATTATTAATAAAGTTATTTTGCAGATCAAATGAAAGTTGTAATCTGTCTAGCATATTATTAAAGGTTGTTGCAAGTTGCCCTAATTCATCTTTACCGCCAGTAGTGTGTAATCTTAGTGATAATTTTTCTGCACGAATAGTATTTACTTCTTTAATTATTTTTGAAATAGGACTTAATGCCTGTCTCGCATAATAACCCCCTAAAATTATAATAAAAACAATACTCAAGAAAAAAGCAACAATAAGCGTATTTCTCAAGTTATCAAGTTTTCCGAAGCCATATAAATCTGTTGCCGATAATACTACAATAAAATCTCCTTCTTTATCATTAAACAACAAGCCCGTGTAATAATAATCGTCTTTCTTTATTTCTGCGTATTCTGAGCTAAATATATCTTGGTAAAACTTGTCTGGTAGAGATGGATCAAAAGCAGTTAATGACTTTCTTTCTTGTGTATTTACCTTATAGATAACTTCTTTCTCGTTAGGGAGCGTCATAAGGTGACGAATCCTGATATCATCATAGATATCAATGTTAAACTCATCTGCTTCAAGGTGTGCTTGTGCGGCAATGGTGGCTCTCTGGCTTAGGCGGAGATAAAACTCACTCTCTGTATATTTTTTTGAAGTGTAATAAATAAAGATGAAAATCCCTATTAAAAATAAACTCGTTAAAAAAACAAATATAGATGTTATCTTAGTTCTTAACTGCATACTATCGCTCTTCGCTTTTTAAGACATACCCCATACCAATAACGGTATGTATAAGTTTGGTTTCGTGCTTTTTATCAATTTTATTTCTCAAATAATTGACATAAACATCTACCACATTAGTTCCCATATTAAAGTTAATGTCCCAAACGCTTTCTAGAATATCAATACGGTTTAAAACCTTGTTTTTATTTTTTAATAAATACTCAAGTAATCTAAACTCTGTAGATGTTAAATTAATTTCTTTGCCGGCTCTCTTCACTATTTTTGAGTCCATATCTAGCTCAAGGTCTTCTATAGTAAGTTGTACACAATTAATACCATTGTCACCCTTTTGTCTAGTGCGAGCACGTATTCTAGCCAAGAGTTCTTTAAATTTAAAAGGTTTTACTAAGTAGTCATCTGCACCAGCATCTAGCCCTTTTACAATATTTTCTGTTGCTCCTAGTGCCGTTAGCATAATAATAGGCAATGTACCGTAGCCTAATTGTCGTATTGTTTTTGCCACTTCTCTACCATCCATTCCTGGTAAAATGACGTCTAGCACTACAAGATCTATTTCTTTTTCTTTTAATAATTCTAGACCATTTAAGCCATTATAGGCTACAAACACAGTGTAGCCAGATTCTTGTAACCCTTGGCTTATAAAAGCCGCAACATTAGGCTCATCTTCTATAACTAATATTTGTTTTGCGATAGTTGTAATTTTTAATTTCTGAAATATCACAAAGATAAACCAATAGCGCATTTGATTTTAAGAACCAAATTAGAATTGCATTAGAGTTTTAATGACTTGTTAAAAGACAATTTTTTACAAAAAAAATAAGGCCTTTTAAATTTCTATATATTCAAATTAATAAAAACCCATAACAACAACTTTTAATAAAATCTACATCTACTATACATAGACTTATTCTCTCAAAAATTTTAAAAAAATATAAAAAACTCTTTACTTTTTATGAAGGCTATTTACAAGCTACTTCTACTATAATTAGTTAGTTGCCTATATTCTAATTATCAACATACTTGTACATATACTATTCGTTTTATATTACTAAATTAGTTGTCTAAAAAAACGCAACAATTTATTGATAAAATTGCTAGCAATAAATTGAAAATAGAATCTTGAAAGAACAACTACATCATATAAAGACTAGTGATAATGAAAATATTGCACTCTGGAAATTAAGTCCTATCAATGATTTAAAAAAACATATTTTCTTAACTCACGGAGCCTTCTCAAACAGAAAAACCTTCACTGGCATTACTACCTTTTTATGCGAGAGAGGTTATACTTGCTGGATTATGGAATGGCGAAATCACGGAGAAAGTTCAAAAAGCACAAAAAAATTTAATCTTGAAACTGTTGCAAATTATGATATGCAATCAACTTTTCAATATTTATTTAAAACTATAAAACTTGATAGAATTGACTGTATAGCTCATAGTGGCGGTGGCATAGCGTTAACAATGTTCTTAATTCATAACCCAACGTATAAATCTAAAATAAACACTATTTCTTTATTTGCAGTTCAGGCTTTTGGAGCTGGAACAAAATTTGAGAATAAAGCAAAATTAAGATTGGGTAAATACCTTGCAGCAATGCTAGGAAGAATACCCGCTAAGATTGCAGGTTCTGTTGAGAATAGCGAAAGTTACTACACTATAAAACAATGGTTTAACTGGAATTTAAATAATAATTTTATAGGTGAAAATGATATTAATTATTTAGAAAAAATGCAAACAATTAAAATACCTATTTACTCAATTTGTTGCAGGGGAGATAAACTTCTTGCACCAAAAAAAGGTTGTGAGCAGTACTTAAATGCATTTAAAAATAATGAAAATAGATTATATTTTTGCTCTACAGATACAGGAAGCTTAGAAGATTATAATCATAGTAGGGTCATACTTTCACAGAATGCAAAAAGAGAATTGTATCCCCTTGTTTTAAAATGGATTACAGAGTAAAACACTACAAAAAAAGGATAAAAAACATGGCTAGTATAGCCTTAATTAATGACTCGTGTATCTTTGTAAAGATTTAGATTTTATTATTTGTTTAAACAAGATAATTAAGACATTTATCCCAATCTTTAATATTACAAAATTATGAAAACAACGTATCACAAAGCAGATAGTCGAGGTCACGCAAATCACGGCTGGCTAGAAAGTTATCATACATTTAGTTTTGCAAATTATCGCAATATTAAACGTATGAATTTTGGGGTTTTAAGAGTTCTAAATGACGACAGCGTATCTGGAGGAATGGGTTTTGGGAAACACCCACATAATGATATGGAAATTATTAGCATACCCCTATCAGGAACCCTTAAACATAATGATAGTATGGGAACCGAGAGTATCATAAAAAAAGGTGATGTTCAAGTTATGAGTGCTGGTACAGGTGTAACTCATAGCGAAAAAAATGCAAGTCAAAATGATTCTGTAGCGTTTTTGCAAATTTGGATTATGCCTAGACAGATGGGATTAGAACCTCGTTATGGGCAAATTAATATGAATGATGGCGCTAAACCAAACGATTTTCAACAGATAGTTTCACCTAATAAAGAAGATGCAGGAACTTGGATTAATCAAGATGCTTGGCTCAATATTGCAAATTTTGACAAAGACACTACTAAAGAATATAAAGTACACAAAAACACAAATGGTGTTTATGTATTTGTAATAGAAGGAAAAGCAGTAATAAATAATCAAATATTAGATAAACGTGACGGTTTTGGCATTTCAGAAACAATGTCATTTAATGTTAAGGCTCTAGAAAAATCACAGATACTCTTAATTGAAGTACCTATGAGTTAGCCAGCTTAAACAAGGGTTAGTTATAAAAACTATGTACAGGTGAAGAAAAAAAACTTTAGCTTGCACCAAACAATAGAGTCTGACACTCAAAAAACAAAAGATAATTATGGACAAAAAAAAAGAAAATAAAGGAAGTCTTATTTCAAGTATTGGAGGCCTATTTACAATAATTGGATTAACTTTTTTAACATTAGATTATCCTTCTATATACTCTCTTTCTTGTACAATTATTGGTGTAGTATTAGCTGCATATGGTGTTTTTGTAATGTTTAATGCCGGAAAAGTAAAAAAAGATGAAGATCAATAAACTAAAGAAAAATTTCACTTTTCTAAAATAGATCTCACAAAAGCATGCTGTATAATCTAGAGCAGGTAGTTTTATTTATTTACTAAGGACTTCTCTTTTTGTTTTTGTTTAAAAAACTCTTTTTCTGCTATGTAAATAGTCTTTTTAATTATGCAATAAACAATAGTCCCATCTTTATTAGTGAGCTCAGTTGTTTTTACCATTTCTGTTTCATCATTAGCTGCGACCTGATCTATAATTTCATTAATTTCATTTTCTGTAAAGATAAACGTAGCATACAAGTCTTCTTTAGCAGGTCTTTTAAATAATATCTCAGCAGATTTGTCCCACACTACATAGTTATCATCTAGTTGCTGTATTAATTGCACCATAGGGATAGGATCTACCGCAGAAAACATACTCCCGCCAAAAATTGAATTTAGATAGTTTTTGTTTTTATAACTTATGGGGAGTTTAATTTTTACAAGCCTTATATCTTCAGATACCTCTAGAACTCTAGCTGTAGTACGTCTGTACATAGGCGAAAAATTATATCCATATTTAAAAAGGGTTTGCATCTTAAAAAGCGTAGGCCCCACTTTTGCAAGTTTTCTATAGATAGACATATAATTTTTTTTTTACTGAAGAGAATAACAGTTAATTATCAATTAACATATTTTGAGTTTCTAAATTCCCTGTTCTTCCTTTAGAACTAACTCTAGAAGAAATATTATTTTTTGACTCTGTACCATTAATTTTCCATAGGGAATTATGATTCTCTATTTTTATTCATTTGCCAAAGATACTAAGACTTATTATATATAACACTTTGCAAGAGTTATAGCTCAATCACAACACGATCTACACCACGTCTCACCTTTTTCATTGCAGCAAACATATCATCTTCTGCACGATGACCCACTGTTAATACTAATACAGATCTTAATCCTAATTTTTCTAAACCAAGGTAGTCATCATATTTTGCAGGCTCAAAACCTTCAATAGGACAAGCGTCTATATGCTCTAGTGCACAGACCGTTAGTAAATTGCCTAGCGCAAGATATGCCTGCTTAGACATCCATGCACTAACTTCAGCTTCAGTTTTTTCTGAAAAAGAAGTGGTCAAAAAAGACTCAAAGGGTGCTAAAATCTCTCTTGGTGTTTTACGAAGATCTTCTACTTTATTAAAATATTTTTTTATGTAATCTCCCGTCATTGCTGCTTCTATACAAAGTACTAAAACGTGCGAGCAGTCATTTACTTGTGCTTGACCCATTGTTAATGGCACAAGGTCTTCTTTCATTTTGTCTTCGGAAATGATCACCATTTTTAAGGGTTGGAGGCCATAAGAAGTTGCGGTGAGATTAAAAGCTTCTTTTAAAACAGTTAGTTTTTCTAGCGAAAGTTTTTTACTAGCATCAAACTTTTTTGTAGCATAACGCCATTGTAATTTTTGTATAATTTCCGAAGCCATATTCTGTATCTTTGAAACGCAAAAATAATACTTAATCATCGACTTTCTAACAAGTACCATCGTTAGTCTTGATGCCACGATAAATTATAATGGAAAAATTAGAATTACTCAAAAAACGCAGCGAAACTAGAATTTTTAAAGCAGTGTTTCCTAATACTACAAATCATTATGATACCCTTTTTGGAGGGACGGCACTACATATGATGGATGAGGCTAGTTTTATTTGTGCTACACGTTTCAGTAGAAAAAAAGTAGTTACAGTGTCTACAGATAAAATTGACTTTACCTGTCCCATACCTCAAGGTACTATTATAGAACTCGTTGCTCAAGTGAGTAAAGTAGGTCGTACTAGTTGTGTAGTGCAAGTAGATATTTTTATGGAAGATATGTATAGTTACGAGCGTAGTAAAGCTGTAACTGGTTACTTTACTTTTGTAGCTATTGGTGATGACAAAAAACCTATTGCCATTGTAGATTAATTTTTTAATTAAGTTTTCTTTCCTTCAAACAGACTAATCTATTTAGATCTGTGTCTTTGCAGTTGTATTAATTAAAGACCATATAAAACAAATGGGGTTATTTTAATATGTATAGAATGAATAGCCCACAAGCATTAATAATGTAAGGAGGCAATTAGCTCTACGACAACTACTTTGTAATACAACTTAACGACCAAGATAAATACATATTTTTTTATCATAAAGTATTATTTAGCAAGCTTACTATTATTAGTCTGCTGTTATGCTATCACACAAGAATTAGAAAACTTTGTATTATTACGATACTACAACAGCAAAACGGCACACAAAAGCTTCTAACCACCTATTTATTAGCATCATAGAAACATTTACATTAAATTTAGGGTACTATAATAGTACCGATGGAGGAAGAATCGCATTTGTAATGGGCTTTGCCTATTAAAAGATATTAAAACATAAGTATATATGAAAAAAGCAGTAGTAATAGCAAAAGTAAGCGAGTTAGTTAACAAAGAACCTGTTCACGCACTTGTAAACGGATTAGATTTAGTGATTGTAAAATTTGATGAAGACATATCTGTTCTCTACGGAAGGTGTTTACACAGAGGTGCTCTAATGTCTGACGGTCACGTAGATGGACACAACTTAATTTGCGGGGTTCACGGTTGGGATTATCGTGTAGACTCTGGTGTTTCTGAATACAACAACAAAGAGGTCCTTCATAAATTTTCTACAAAGATAGAAGGTGATAACTTATTAGTGGACGAATTTGAAATTGACGCCTATTTAGTTAATAGTCCACAGCCATTTAATCGTGATGAATATCTAGGAGCCTATGCAGATACGCACCCAGAAGAGACAGAACCTTATACCGGTTATATTAAAGAGTTAGCACAAAATGGTTTAAAAAACATAGGGCATCACGGTTTTTCTGCTTCTATGGGTGTAGATAGAAACACGTTACCTAAATGGAATGATATTCAGTTTTTACCAGCACAATTAGCTACACGACCTTTATTAGATGAAGAATCTGTAGCCAGTAAAGTGGTTATTGGACCAAAAGCAAAAAAACCATTAGAATTAGACATGCCTTTATTTGTGAGTGATATGAGTTTTGGTGCACTATCTCGTGAGGCAAAGATTGCATTATCTAAAGGAGCAGAGCTAGCAGGAACAGGTATTTGCTCTGGTGAAGGTGGAATGCTACCAGAAGAACAAGCCAGTAATTCAAGATATTTTTATGAATTAGCCTCTGCGCAATTTGGTTTTTCTTGGGACAAATTAGATAATGTGCAAGCATTTCATTTTAAAGGAGGGCAAGGTGCAAAAACAGGAACTGGTGGTCATTTACCAGGTAGTAAAGTAAGTAAAGAGATTGCAGAAGTTAGAGGGTTAAAAGAAGGAGAAACAGCCATATCGCCAGCGGCAAACCCCAATTTTCATTCCGTAGAAGACTTTAAAGTATTTGCTGATAAAGTAAGAGAGCGTACAGGTGGTATTCCTATTGGGTTTAAAATAGCTGCCAGCCACATAGAAAAAGATATACAATTTGCACTTGATGTAGGTGTAGATTACATCATTCTTGATGGTCGTGGTGGCGGTACAGGCTCTGCTCCTACTATTTTAAGAGATCATATAAATGTACCTACCATACCGGCCCTAGCTAGAGCCAGAAAATATATGGACCAAGTAGGCGCAACAGACGTTACACTTGTTATTACAGGAGGTTTACGTGTAGCAGAAGACTTTGCAAAAGCAATGATGTTAGGAGCAGATGCTATTGCAGTATCAAACTCAGCATTACAAGCTATTGGTTGTTTAGGTATGCGTGCTTGCGGTAGTAATAACTGTCCCGTAGGTATTGCCACCCAAAAAGAATCTTTGCGTAGTAGATTAATTATAGATTCTTCTGCAAAGCAATTGCACAACTTTTTTGATGCAACTAATAATCTAATAAAAGTAGTAGCAAGAGCTTGTGGTTATGATGATGTTACAAAATTTAACCATCAAGACTTATCTACTTATAATAAAGAAATGAGTGAATTAACAGGTATTAATTATGCAGGAATAAAATGATAGAAAAAACATATTTAGCAGCCCAATATTTAGCTGCAGCAGGAATCCAGTTTGTTGAAAAAAAAGAAGATGACAGTCATACCAATGTAGGGTTTGACAAGAACTCAGGTTGTTTAATAACCCATCCTCTTTCAGAAAATGGAGATGAACTTAGGTTTAATTATAATTCATTCTCGCTAGAATGGAAATCTAAAAATGAAACCACTACCCTAGCCTTAGATGGAAAAAGTCACGAAGAAGTACTGACCTGGTTAAATGAAAAAGCAATGTTATATCTCAATAAAGAGTATATCTATTCTTTTCACTATGAGGGTACCTACCCTATAACATCTAGTTATGTTTTTAAACTTTCTGACACTGTTCAATTAAATGAACTATTAAATTTAAGAAAGCTAGCTCAAACTACATTAGAGCTATTTGTAGAAGAAAATAAATTAGACGCATCAATAAGAATATGGCCACATCATTTTGATACGGGTATTTATGATCTGTTACCCTCTACAGAGGTTACTGTAGGACTAGGCCTTGCAATACCAGATACATTGTGTAATGATTTTTACTTATATGCCTCAGGATATAAAAATAATAAAGGCATTAACCCTTCTAATTTTGCAGCGCTTAAAAATGGAACATGGAAAAGTGACGGTTTTACTGGCGCTATTCTTCCAGCAAAAAATGTAGATGTGACAGCGGCAACTGGCTTTTTTAAAGAGGTGGTAGATGCCTTTAAAAATTCTTAACTATATAATTAAAGTTCTATACTAATGTAAAATTAGTATTAGTTAATAGAAGTTACAACTTGATTTTTTATAGAGTAACAATACTTAAAACAACAGAAACCACTCTCATGATTAATGTAACATCACTACACTATATCTCACTGTTAATCAAAACTTAACACAAGTTAATTATCAAGATACAACATAAATAAAGAGACTTAATTATGAGTAATAAATCTAAAGAAAAGGCAGAAGACAAATATTTAATGGACGAATTAAATATTGATAAAGATGCTCTAAAACAGCTAAAAAAGAAACTTGCAAAAGTAGCGCCAAGATCAGAAAGAGGTGTAGAAACATTATTCAGGTTATTGTCTAAAAACCAATACACCTTAAATACAATGATTGATACAAAATCAAATATTCTAATATCAATTAACGCCTTAATTTTATCGATAATACTAGGTACAGTAATGAGTCAATTAAGCGCAGACCCGCATCTTATTTATCCTGTTATTATGATTTTGGCTACAAATTTGGCTTCTATTGCTTTTGCCATTTTTGCAACTCGACCAGAATTAGTACACGGAAAAAGTGAAACTAATAACTTAATGTTCTACGGAAATTTTCAAGATATGGAAGAAAGTGAATATGTAGAAAATATTACTAATTTAATGAATGAAGGTGACGAACTTTATAAGACTATTGCAAAAGACACATACTACTTAGGAAAAACCATTGACAGTAAATTTAAGCTACTTCGTAAATCGTTTAATATCTTTTTAGTCGGTATTATTTTATCTGTAATTGCATTTATAGGTTGTCACGTTATGTTTGGTGATTTGGTTTAGTAAAATAACATGCTCATTTCAGGTATCACTCAAGGTAAATATATAAAGTACATTTCAGTAGTAAAAAAGCAAAAGGCTTCACTAGTTGTGTGAAGTTTTGATGATAGGGAAACAGTAACAGATTGTTTTCTCTTGTGGTTGTGGTTAAAACAAAAAAAAGTAAAGCCAAATGACTTTACTTTTTTTATTGATACTGGTAAGCTTTTATTTATTGCTAGGCTTTATTGAAGAATCTAATTTTTTCTTTTTACCTTTTTTCTTCCCTTTCATCATTTTTCTTTTCTTGCCTTTTCCTTCTTTAGCAAATTTTTCTTTTTGCTCATCTGTTAATGATGCTTTAAAAACTTCTCTTTCATTTTTAGCTATCTCACGATGATTTTGAATCATCTTCTTTTGCGAATCTGAATAAGTTGCTCTTAATTCTTTACTAATACCTCTACGAGAATGACCTTTGCTAGTTGAAAGCGCTAACTGCTCTTTTGTATAAGTTGCTTCTAGTGCAGCTTTATGCTTTTTCTGTAACGTTTTTTGATTGTCAAATAGCGTTTTTTGCTCTGGCGTTAGACTTTCTATAAACTCTGTATGCGCTTTTTTACGTAATTCTTTTGTTTCTTTTTCTTGTGCTGTAGAAACTCCTAATCCTAATACTGCAACGAAGCTAAATAGAACTGCTTTTTTTATTATGTTTTTCATAGTAATTTTATTTAAATTAATAATTCTTGAAAATTATAATTCAATCACTGTGCCATAATTTTAATTTTTAATAAACCCTCTTGTTAAAAAGTTGCCAAATTATAAGAGAGACAAACTTTTATAAAACTGATAATCCAGAGGTTATAATAAACATTTAATTTACATTAAGAGAGGTATTTGAGAGTTATGCATATTATAAAGGCAAGTATAACAATATATCATTCATAGTAGGTATTCCATATTTTAATAAACAATTGCCTCGAGCATAGAATATGCTTAATTAATTGTAGCTTCTGTTACAGGTCTTATTATAGATCTTTCGGAAGCTTCTTTTTTCATAAACACGTTTATAATCTTTGTAGTGTGATAAGAGTTTTTATAGCGAGTTATAACATTTCCGAAGTCATTAAAATCTGTAATTGTCTCTGTCTTATCAATAAAACCATAACCTTGATACTCGCCATTATTAACAAGAATGATTGCGTTTTCTTCTTCTGTTCTTCCTTCTTGCTTAATGATAAAAGTATCTCTCGTGTTTTGTAATGCGTCTAAAGCCTCAAAAACACGCTTGTTGTAATCTGCTGGCTCTTCATCGCCAGAGCACACGCCATTACAGTCTGTGATTTTATAATGAGAACAAGGGTCATTTGTGGTTTGCAAGGCACAATACTTAGGGCATAAATTATATTTTTTACATAGAGATATTAAAAGTTCTATACCTGCTATTTTATTGTATAAAGTATACACAGAGTTTGTACTACTGCGACTCTCGCCCAAAGCAATCTGCTCTACTCCTAGCCTATTTGTGTAAGATATAATTTGAAATGTCTTAATAGGGCGCTTTTGCGCTCTGTTATATTTAGGATAAAATTGCTGAATATAATCTGCTTCTAATAATAAAGCACATAACTCATTACCTGTTTCTACAAAGTCTAAATGATGTGTCTCTGCACACATATCTTTTGACTTTTGTGCTTTTGCATAGATATGAGACAGTACCCTTTTTTTTATATTTTTTGCTTTACCTACATAAAGCATTTTCCCTTTTTTGTCTTTAAACAAATACATCCCGGCCGTAGTTGGTAGTTTATTAAAGTCGTCAGAGTTTATGTGAGGCGGTAAAGTAGCTTCTCTTGAAGTTTTATTTAAGAAGTTTGAGATTACATTAAAGTCTGTTACTGCATCTTTCTCTAGCAAACTTAAAAATAAGGTGCTTGTAGCTCTTGTATCTGCTTCTGCACGGTGAGCTCCTAAAAGAGATATGCCTACAGATCTACATAGTTTACTTAAACTGTATGAAGGCAAACCAGGTATTAGTTTACGTGACAATCTTACGGTACAAAGCTTCTTTCGTGAAAAAGAGGCACCTATTAATCCAAATTCTTTTTTTAAGAAACCGAAATCAAAATTAACGTTGTGAGCTACAAATATGGCGTCTCTAGTTTTCTGTTCTATAATTGCAGCTATATCACAAAACCTTGGTGCATCTGCAACCATATCATCTGTAATACCAGTAAGTGCGACAATGTTACGAGGTATATAAGACTCTGGGTTTATTAAAGAAGACCAAACGTCTGTTATTTGCATATTCTCGATGGTTATGATACATATTTCTGTCATACGACCATTACCTACACCACCGGTAGTCTCTACATCTATTACGGTATATTTCTCTGTTTTATAATCCACTTGGTAAAGATATAAAGTTTTGGATTAATTCCAAGTATTAGGAAATGTTCCTTTTGCAAATAGCAACTATTTATTAAACTTAAGCTAATAATAAGAATAACGAGTCTATTAATAAACAGATTCTAGTAAGGAGTTTTCTATCTTTGTAAATTAGATTATTAAGTTTTATGCAGTTATTAATTTTCATACTAGTTTACCCTCTTATATGGGCACTATCTAAGTTACCATTTAGAGTTTTATACTTTATATCAGATCTAGTTTATATTCTAGTATTTCACATTATTGGGTATAGAAAAGAGGTGGTTAAAAGTAATATCAAGATTGCTTATCCAGATATTTCCGAAGAGAAATTAAAGGGTATCACTCGTAAATTTTACCATCATTTTTGTGACATTTTTATTGAAATGATAAAAACAATGTCTATTACAGAATCTGAAATGCAAAAAAGATACACCTTTACAAATATGGAGGTGGCAGAGAAATACCTAAACAATAATAGAGATATGATTTTGTGTTTAGGCCACTATGCAAGTTATGAGTGGGTATTGTCTATGCATACGCATATAGAGAATAAAGGATACGGTATTTATAAGAAAATTAAAAACAAGTATTTTGATAAAATGATTCGCGACATACGCGGAAAATGGAAAACTACACTTGTAGTTAATAAAGAAGCGAGAGCAAAAATGGATGAAGTAATGAATGAAAAAAATAACCTTGCTGTTATTTTTGGTTTTGTTATGGACCAGTCGCCTTCAAATGATAAGAATAAACACTACACAAAGTTCTTTAATGTTAAGACTCCCTTTTTTACTGGTGTTGAAGTTTTAGCTAAAAAATATAATACACCCCTTGTCTTTTTAGGTACAAAGAAACTAAAAAGAGGCTATTATGAATCAACATTTACAGTAATAGCAGAAAACCCAAAAGAACATAGTAACTATGAGTTAACAGATAAATATGCTGAGCTATTGCAAAACCAAATTGATATAGCTCCTGAGTATTATTTCTGGACTCATAAACGATTTAAGTTTATGAAACCTCTTGATAGTTAACAGTTCTTGTTTCAATAAAAAAGCGTCCACTATTTAAAAATAGTGGACGCTTTTATTTTATGAAAAAGGAGGATTATTGCTTTTGCATTTTTCTACTTTTCTTAACTATACTTTTACCTCCTACTCTAGACATTGCACATCTAAAACCTATATAACTTGTTGCCATATATTGATTGTAATAACGTCTCTGTGCAGGGTCTAGCCAGAACTCTCTATCTCTCCAAGAACCACCTTTATACACTCTTGCTTCATCATTAATCAAAGATGTTCTTTTTGAGCTAGCATCACTACTTCTTTCTACATTACCTTGATCATCTATAGATACTTTGTGTTTAGGACTATTGTACATTCTTGTACTAGACTCTGCAAGATTTAAAACATCTTTATCTTCAGCATAACCGCGGCTAGACATAAGATCACCGTTATTAAAATTACGAAGATCACTTCTTTCATAATTTATTCTTAAGTAAACATCATTCTTATCTACAGGTACTTGTAAAATCTCACCAGGTAGTATTCTTGCAAAAAGTTTTCCGTCTGGTAATGTATCGTATACTATGTCGTTTTCTGTAGCAATAACTACCCTTCCTTTTAAATCTAAACTATCTCTAGTAAATTCGTTTCCTCTAAAATAATTGAAGTCATTATATTGATCATCAAATTCTTTACGGTATGTATCTGCAACCCATTCAGATACGTTTCCTCCCATATCATATAAGCCATAATCATTAGGTGCATAAGATTTTACTCTAGCTGTAACATCTGCGTTATCATCACTCCATCCAGCTATACCACCATAATCCCCATTACCTTGCTTAAAATTAGCGAGTTGATCGCCTTTAGTTTTACGATCTCCAGATCTAGAATAGCTTCCATTCCAAGGGTATTTTTTTCTTCCACGTTCATTGTTGTTCTTTCTTATTCCTTGAAGGCCTAATGCAGCAAACTCCCATTCTGCTTCTGTAGGCAAGCGATATGAAGGTAAAAAGAAACCGTCTTTTTTACGCACATAAAGTTCTATAGAACGATTAGTTAGTTTTGTAGAATCATTACGAAGTTTTACCAATTTTTTAGAACGTTTACCTCCGTTAAGTAATGTGTCATTACCACCATAAATAGTAGTAGGAGCTTGTAAATATGTTCTAGTAGAAAAATTAGATGAAGCGGTTGCTTTATATCTTGCATCTTTTGAAGAAAAATTTTCTTCTGCCAACATAATTTCATTTACTCTGTCTGTACGCCAATTACAAAACTCTACAGCTTGAACCCAACTAACACCTACTACAGGATAATTAGAAAAAGCAGGGTGTCTAAGGTAATTATTCACCATAGCTTCGTTAAAACCTAACTCACTACGCCACACAAGAGTATCTGGTATCGCATTTTGATAAATATTTTTATAATTAGGATTACTAGGTGGAAAAACACGCTTTAACCAATCAAGATACTCTAAGTACATTAAATTTGTTACCTCAGCCTCATCCATATAAAAAGACATTACATGTTGCTGTGTAGGAGTGTTATTAAAATCTTTAATTGGATCATCTTTAACTCTACCCATAGTAAAAGTTCCTCCTTCTATAAAAACTAATCCCGGACCAATAACTTGATTTCTAGCCTTTACATTATAATCATTAGCATAACCACCAGTACGAGCTAGCATTTTCCATCCAGTTGCCCTAGAGGAATTTCTATAATCGTTTTTATTAGAACAATTAATTAAAATAACTGACATAGTTAACACAAACAATAATCTAGTGCTTGTGCTTAATAACAATTTAGTGATACTATTTTTTTTCATCAATTCTTAATACAGTAAGTAATAACTCCTTAAAATAAAGCTTAGTATAAAAATATTATACTAAGTGTGACTCGTTTTATTAAAACAAAAAATCCTCAATATCTATAAGAGATATGTGAGGATTAAATTTTGCGGAGAGTAAGGGATTCGAACCCCTGGAGGTGTGACCCTCAACAGTTTTCAAGACTGCCGCATTCGACCACTCTGCCAACTCTCCAAAGTGTCTATCCAAGCTGTATGCCTGAATGCGGCTGCAAATATAATTAGTCTTTTTAAAGTATGAAACAATTTTGACAAAATAATTTATTTAATTTTTAACTTATTTCTTAACCCTTTAATTTTAAAGCATTAACCAGGCTCTTGTTCACTACCACTCTCCATCTTAACTAAGCTTTTAAAGGCATCTATTACCGTATTTCCTTCATACAAGACTTTATAGACTTCACGAGAGATGGGCATATCTACTTTATAATCTGCTGCTAGTTCCATTACAGCTTTTGCTGTTTTCACCCCTTCTGCAACCTCATTCATCTCTTCTATTATCTGATCAAGACTCTTACCTCTACCAATCTGGAAGCCTACATGATGATTTCTAGACTTATCACTAGAACAAGTAGCCACTAGATCTCCCATACCTGCAAGACCCGCAAACGTACGTCGTTTACCACCCATTGCTGTACCTAATCTAGTAAGCTCAGAAAGACCTCTAGTAATTAAAGCTGCTCTAGTATTATCTCCAGCATTTGCACCATCGCCCATACCTGTAGCTATTGCCATAATATTTTTAAGTGCTCCTCCTAATTCACAACCTATCACATCTGTGTTTGTGTACACTCTAAAAAGTCCTGAGTTAAAAACGCCTTGTAGTTTTTTACCAATAGTTTTATCTACCATTGCAATAACAGCCGCTGCTGCCTGCCCGTTATGAATTTCTTTGGCTAAATTAGGTCCTGTTAAAACTCCTGCCGGATGTCCTGGTAGCTCTTCTTCAATAATCTGGCTCATTCGCATTTTGGTTCCTAATTCTAGACCCTTAGCGAGGCTTATAATTGGTATCCACGGTCTAATAAAAGGTTTTGCTTCTATTAACACTTGTCTAAAATGTTGCGATGGCACTCCCATCACAAGAACATCTGCATTTTCAACTACTTCTTGAATTGAAGTAGAGGCTTTTAAATTTTTACAAAGCAGAGCACCTGGCAAATATTTAGTATTTGTATGAAACTCGTTTATCTCTTTAACAGTTTCATCATTACGCGCCCACAACATTGTGTCCGTATTTTTTGCTGTAAGAGAGGCGACTGTGGTTCCCCAAGATCCTCCTCCTAAAAGTCCAACTTGTATTTTCATAGTACTGGGTTTAGTTTGTTATTCTAGAATTAACTAGTTAATTCTGCTAAGTACATATTACGCACATCATCTACATGCTTATCTATGCTCTTAATCTTCCATAAAGCCGTGTCTACAGGATCTAGCACTACTACCTCAATATGTGTAGGTCGCAGTACTTTTGTTCCCTTAGGCATCGCTTGGTAAGCATTCTTAATCACAATAGGTATAATAGGTACTCCTGCTTGCATAGCTAGATGGAAAGCTCCTTTTTTAAATCTCCCTAACTCTATACTACCACTTCTTGTACCTTCTGGTGCTATTACTACAGAAATACCATTGCGTAAAGCCTCTACTGCTGGTTCCATAGCTTCTATTGCTTTTTCTTTATTGCTACGGTCTACATAGATTGCTCCTAGTGCTTTAAAGATAGGGCCTATTGGGCTACGCTCTAATTCTTTTTTTGCTACACCTGTAATATCATTACGGAGTATTTTCATAATAATAAAAAAGTCTGCTGCGCTCTGATGATTAAAACAAAAAACAGCAGGCCTAAACTCTTCTAGATTGTGTTTCCCTTTTACTGAAATATTTAAACCAGCAAGTCTTGTTCCTAAATCACCTACGCTAGCAAAAGTTGTGTTTGCAGCTTTCTGTCTAGACATAGTCATTAATCCTGTCAATGCTCCTTTTGCCGCGGAAGGATATATACTTGCTACAGCTAACCCTGTACGAAGACCATTAAAAACTGGTTTTGTAGTAGGTGTTTTAAACCTTAGTATTGGCCAATTATTCTCAAAAGCTACTTGAGATAATCTAGAATCTGGATTTGTAGCTACTGGTTTACCTACTAATTTAAATAGTGGATAATCATCAAAGCTATCAGAGTAGAAATAACTTTTTGTTAAATCTATGTCGTGTTTTTTAGCAAATTTTCTGGCAGCTCTCGCCTTACCTTCACCCCAGCACATTTCGGCAACACGCCCTGTAAACTTACCGTTGCGTAACTCCATATTTGTGCTATACACATCATTAATACCCAACTCCTTTGCTATAGGTAAAATTTGATATGACGTCGCTGCAGAGATTATTACTACACGATGGCCCTTTGCTCTATGTGCAGCGATTAACTCACGTGATTCTGGGTAAATAGTATGTGTAAGAAAATCATCAAACACTTCTTGCCCTAGGTCTGTAAAAGCTTTTTCTGCAATACCTTTTACACCTAGAGCTGCGATTTTTGTTAATATCTCAAAGTCGCGATTTCCTAGCGCAAATACCATTGCTGTCATAAACTGCGTGAGGTATTCTTTAATTGAAGTCTTCCCGCTAAAAAGGCGAGTAGACATAAACTTCTTTGCAGAAAAGTCATTAATTAAGGTTTTGTCCATATCAAAATAAGCAGTAATATGATCACCTTCTTCTGCATCTTCCACTTTTTCTGGCGTAATTTTTTGTCGTGATTCTGGAACTAAATCTGTCGTTTTTTGCTGTTCCAAAATTTTAAGACTTGGATCAACTTCTATTTCTTTTAAATACGCTAATCTTTCAGACAAGTCATCAAGCTGCGTCATCCATTTTTCTAGGCCTTTATAATTTATTCTTCTTTTTACAGGAGTGAGTTTTGCATTTTCGGCAAATCTAAGAGCATTACTTAAAAAAGGTATTGACACACTATCTAATCTGGTGATACGTGTTTGCCAGTGTAGTTCTTTGCCTTTAAACATACATAAATCAAGAAATGATTTTTCATTAAAGATGTCTTCTTCGTCCCAGTTGTTGAGTGTGTGGCAAACCACTTTGTCTGCTTCTAGATAGGTAAGCAATAATGATCTTGAAACGAATAGGTTTTGGTTCTTTAATATTTCAGAAACATCTTTACTTGGGTTTGTTAGTATAGCGCGCCAATTTTTATGAAATCTAGCTAACTCGACCTCTATCTCTGCACTAAACTGAGGTTTATTTGTGTAGAAAAATTCAAATTTAAAAAGGTCACGCAAACGCATAACCTCTTCCCAGAAATGTACAATTCTATTTTTTGATGTGTCATCTTTAATTTTTACTAAAGCCATCTCAATAAATGCAGAATGGTATAAATGTCCTGCTGCCATATTTGCATAATAGTTGGCTGGCAAGTATTCTGTAGATACTAAACTGTATTGTGCCTTTTGCCCTGCTCTACTTTTTTGAACAATACCAGCACTCTTTAATAAATTAAGTGATTTTTGAATGGTATTTGCAATAGGAACACCACGATCTATAAGCACATCTGCACGTTTTGCACTTATGTGATTCATCAATTTACTCACTTTAAATTCTATTTCTTTTTTGGTGAGTGCAAAATCATTAAGCAAAACATTACATATTAAAGAAACCGTAGATACGGGTGTAATGGCAGTAGCTCTATTTAAAAGCTCAAAAGCAAAACGTGGCAAGCTATTCTCATTTTTATATTGATCATCTTCCATGTGCGGGATAGTCACATGGTGACTATCGTCAAAGGCAACAGGATCTCCAAAACGTATTGCTGCACGACCAAAATCGTTACCCAACTTACGTATATAATCAATACCTTCTTTTACGTTTTCAGATTTTTTAGAAAGTCCCTTACCTTCTTCTGTCATTTGTTTTACATCTGGAATAAGATCATAGGCAATAGAAACCGGCACATACTTGATTTGTTTTGTACTCTGTTTTTCTGCTTCGTGTATGTATTTTAAAATACCTAATTGAGGGTGTAATATTTTTCCGGTTCTAGAGCGGGTTCCCTCTATATTCCAGGTGAGATGATCCCCTTTGTCTATTATTGTAGAAATATAATGACGTAGTGCTGCTTTATAAATAACATCATCTTTAAAACTGCGTCTTATAAATATAATCCCAGCATTGTTGCCTAGCTGTTTTAGCCCTGGAAAAGCAAGATTATCACCCCCAAAAGAATAAGGAATAGGCATCCCGTATCTAGCTAGAGTTGAAATCAATACTAGGGTGTCTAGATAGGTTTTATGTGTCATTATAAATGCCACAGAATGTTGTCGCATTAAACGCATTAACTTTTTTAAGCCATCTGGATCTACATCTATTTTATCACTATAAGCTCTTGATAAAATATAATCAAAACCTTTAACACTTAATATTTTTGCAATAGGACGCTGTTCTGCATACAGTTCTTTTATACAAGCTGCTGCCGTTTTCTTAACTTTTGCTAGGTCCATTTTCTGCTCCTTAGCAATGCGCTTAAGTGTCTTCTGAAATTTTATGTGGTTGATTATTTCTTCCATAGTTTAACCTCTAGATTAGCAGCTTTTAGTAAATAACTTTAACTTCTTATTTCTCCAGTAATTAGGATACAAAATACGTTCAATATTTGAAGTAGTATTATTAATTGATTGCCCTTTTATGTTTGCCCTAAGTGCATTTGCGGTGACCATAAGAACGCTTGCGTTTGCGCCAAGACCAGAGTGACTGCCAAAAACTTCTATGTTTTTAATATTATCTCTATAGCTTTCTGCCTCCATACAGTGTTTCCAGGGTACTAAGCCGTCTGTTTTTGTGTATATACAAGTTACTGGTACATCTGGAATAGGCTCTAATTCTGCCAAGAATCTTTTGTTTCTTTCTTTTAAAGATTTTCCACGGAAAAATTCTAGAATACCATACACAGGAGTTTTCATCTCCATCACACCCCATACTGGTGATGCAATAGTAACTATTTGCTCTACTTGATTAGGATGACGATTTGCCATAATTTTTGCAAAAATACCTCCTCCACTCCATCCTACAATACTTACTTTCTCACCGTGTTTTTGATAAATATCATCTAACTTTTCTTCTAGTCTAGGTATATAATGTGACTTTACCATATTAAAGCCCATATCCCACTTATAAGTTTTAAAGCCTAATGATTTTAGATATTTCCGTACAAAAGATGTAGAGTAATCATCTCCTAAATAAGGCGGAATTAATAAAACAGGTCTTCCCTCTCCTTTAATTCTTTTTGGGATAAAAGGATACAATGCGTAAATAGAAGCCCACTCTACAAGAGAACGAGTTTCTAAAAGCATATTAAATAAAGGTGGTTTTGGTATTTGTTGGTTTATACTTGCAATCTCAAATTTAAATGCATCAATAACAGATTGTGTTATATCACTTTCTTCTAGCCTATCTGGCTGTGTCACCACATCACCTATACTCTGTATTATCATTAATAACGTGATATATTCACGACTTGGCCCAAGCTCATCACAGATACGTATCGTCTCATTAAAAAGAAACTTGATATCTTCATTTTTAGTGATTTTCATCTTTTTGATAAATGGGATTATCAAATCACCTTCTGGATGTATTTTAAAATTTTCTATCAACAACTCTTTTGCATCCTTTACTTTAAGCCCATTAAGAAGGCCTAAAGTGGTTGCAAATTGTGCAAATGTTTTATATAAATATAATTTCTCGTTCATTATCATTCGGGGATGTGTGCGTCTAGCCAGTCTATTATATCTTGTTCTACTTCTTGGCTATTTATTTCGTTCAGCATTTCATGACGCCCATCTTTATACAGATGAAAAGTCAAATCTTTATTGCCGTATTTTTTAAATTTTTTTGCTACTTTTTTAACTCCTTTACCCATTTCTCCTACCGGATCTTTATCTCCAGAAAAAATGAGAATAGGTATTCTATTAGGTACATTTTTAAAAGCATTATCTTGATTAATGGTTTTAGAGTTTGCAATAATATCTGCAAAAACACCCAAAGAAAAATTTTCAATTCTATAAGGATCTGCCTCAAAAAGATCTACTGCTTTTTCATCTCTACTTAACCAGTCAAGCTTTGTACGGTTGGGTTTAAATTTTTTATTAAACTCATCAAAAAACATCGCTCTTAATGTTTCATTACCTTTTACTCTACCTTTTACTGCTGTTACTAGTTTTGTTGCTGCTAGCCCAAAATGCCCTAAACCTTTAATAAAACTTGCCGTTCCAGAAAGGATGAGCGCATCTACGTCTTGGCCATACATAGTTGCATACTTTCTACTTAATAGTGACCCCATACTGTGACCAAAAAGAACAAACTTACTACCCGGGTTTTCTTTTTGCATCAATTCTCGCAAAGTGTGCATATCATCTACAGCATCTTCAAAATAATCATCGCCATCATAATGGCCGTATAATCTTTTAATTTCTGCTGTCTTTCCGTGTGCCCTGTGATCATTAGCATATACCTCAAAACCAGCTTTGACTAATCGTTGCGCAATATGATCATATCTAGCCGCGTGTTCGCCTATACCGTGAGCTATTTGCACAACACCCCTTAAAGGTACATCTTTATTTATATTCCATTTATAATAACAGATTTGCTCCCCATCACTTGCCGTAAACGTATGTGTTTTATACTGCATTATCTATCTAAAAATTCTTTGATCAAATTGGTAAATTTATTTTTATTTGCAGCTGTACCTTTTATTTTAATACGACGTTGCACTTTTAATTCTTCAAACAATAAATTTCCTTTATACATCGCATATAGGTTTGCATCTTCTATTGTCATCATAGTGTCTGGATCAAGATCTTTTGTCTTTTTAACAACAGCTTCTTTACCAGTTAAGTCTATTAACCAACACTCTGCAGTATTACCCAAATCAACCTCTATATGGTACTTCCCTTTATATTTAACTACTACCGTAGGCTCTTTTTTAAGATAACGCTTTAGTGTGTTAAAAAAGACGGTACTTTTGCTTTTCTCCTTTTGAGCAGAAACGGCCCCTTTTGTTTTTTTACTTTTCTTTACTAAAAGCTCTAACTCGTTTGCTGCGTCTCTTATATATCGAGCAAACTTATCTGCATCTGGCATCGTTTTAGCATCACTAGTGGCTGTAATAGTAAGTTGCCCATTATAACTAAAAGCAGCAATAATTAGCCCAAAACCATCAACTACTGGTGTTAAACCAAACATAGAAACTACTTTGTGCCCATTAAGGTATAACAAGCTCCTAGGTCCTGGTACATTAGTAATAGTTACATTAAAAGGAGGTCTATGCAAGTCTTTTATATTGTATTTACTGTATAAGCCCGCAGCAAGATTTGCTAGACCAAAAGGTACAGCATCTGCCATTTTACCAAGTGTCTTTGCCCCCATTGTCTTATGTCTAGATTTACCAAGCATTGTTTGCTCCATAATATATTCTAGACGGTCTAAAGGGTTTTCAATATGAGTTGCCAGTTGGATCATCATATTTGCAATCTTATTACCTGTAGTATTATCATTTTCGGTTCTAATAGAAATAGGAACATTTGCCACAAGAGGTTGTAGAGGTAACTTCTCTTTTTCTAACAAATATTTTCTAATGGCACCGGCGCAAATAGCAACAATTATATCATTGACACTCCCTCCACTTTTTGCACGTAAAGAGTTTACTCTATCAAAAGATAATATTGCCGTCCCCCAAGTTCGTCTTGCAGAGATAGAGCCATTAAATATGGTAATAGGTACAGGATATCTAGCATTAGCAAATTCTTTTTGAATACTTAAGGTCTTTGAAGCTTTACTTTTTAAAAACGCATAAGCAGTTTCTGCTATAGTTACAGGCAATTTAAAAGGGTTTTTTATAAAACCATAACCACTTTTAAGTAATAAACTCAAATCATCTGGTAGAGGATCTGGTTCAAACTTGGTTGGTTTTGGCATATCTTTAGAATTAACATTTTTGTCTTTATCAAACAAAACACCCATTAACCCAACACCAGAACTACCATCAATCATCACATGATGTACTTTACTTAATATAGCTACAGACCCCTTAGGCACTTGTGCTATCTCATCTAGTCCTTCAATAAAATGTATAGACCATAAAGAACGCCTTAAATCTAACGGCGCACTAAAAATAGTAGATGTCATTTTACGAAGCGTCTTCCAGTTTGCGGGATCTGGCAACTTGACACGGTTAAGATGCAAATCAATATCAAAGTTGGGATCGTTAACCCAATAAGGAAAATCTAAATTCATAGGCACGTTCATTAAACGTTGTCTAAACTTAGGCATCAAATGCATCTTTGATTGTACAATACTTCGGAAATCTTCAAACTTTAAAGATCCTTCAACTATGTTTAAAGTTGCTATATGCATTGGGCTAGTAGGCGACTCTGCATATAAAAAACCTGCATCAGAGCCTGAAACCTGTTGTATATTTCCGTCAAAAGCATCTTGAACGATATCTTTTAAATCTATTTTTTTTGCCATGAATAAATTTATTTGTCCACTCCCTCCTTTAAACCTCTCTAAGAATAAATTATCGCGGGAATCTCATAAATGGTTAGCTATTTTATATACTTCTTGTAATTATCAATCACCACATTATCTGCCTTTAAATCAAACATTAAACTAAAAAGTCCAAAAAAAGTACGATTCATATACACTATGTGTCTCGAGCCTCTATTTCCATTCAATTTTCTAATATTGGTGTTTTTCAGGTAGCGTTCTCCAAGTTTTGATATTTCGTCAAAAAAAGTAGCGTCACTAAAATTAAAAGTCTTGTGTTGAAAAGGTGTTGTAAACAAATCTAACACCTCCTTAAACATATTTTTAAAGAATACTAATTCATCATCACTATCATCATCACGTAAGACCTCTAGAGCTAATAAGTTTGCCTCAAAGGCTACCTCATCTTTAATTGTTGATTGCTTAAACAGCTCAAAATATGGATCATAAAATTCTTTCGGAATTTCTTTCATACATCCAAAATCTAAAGCTATTAATTCTCTCTCTTCAGAAACAAGAAAATTGCCCGGATGTGGATCTGCATGTACCTTTCGTAAAACATGCATCTGGTACATATAAAAATCCCACAAGGCCTGTCCTAACTTATCTGAAGCTACTTGATCTGTGTTTATTTGTGTAAACTCTGACAGGTGTATTCCCGTCATCCAGTCCATTGTTAAAATTTGTTTTGATGAATATTCTGGGTAGTACTTCGGAAATATTAAATTTGGAATATGTGCACATCCTTTTACCACTGCTTGACTTTGAGCCAACTCTAAAACGTAGTCAGTTTCTTCTAACAGTTTACTTTCTATTTCTTTAAAAAACTGCTCTGAGTGTTCTCCTTTTATGTTGAACATCTTCATTGCAATAGGTTTTACCATAGCAAGATCACTCTGCACACTATCTGCTACGCCAGGGTATTGTATTTTTACCGCAAGTGTCTTACCTTCTTTTTCTGCACGGTGCACTTGCCCTATACTTGCCGCATTAACGGCTTCTGTATTAAAAGCATCAAATAATTGATCTGGAAATTTTCCGAAGGATTTTTTAAATGTTTTTAAAACTAAAGGGGCTGACAATGGAGGAACTGAAAATTGTGATAAAGAAAATTTTTCTACAAATGCCTTAGGCATTATATTCTTCTCCATACTCATCATTTGCGCCATTTTAAGCGCACTACCTTTAAGAGTTTTTAAACTGTCATAGATATCTGTGGCGTTATTTTCATTTAATCTCTCTTTAGCTTCCTCCTCAGAGTTTACTATTTTATCGCCATAATATTTTAAATAATTCACCCCCACTTTAGCGCCTGTAGTTACAAGCTTTGAAGCACGACTTAACTTAGATAAGGGGATATTTTTTGTTGTTTTCAATATGATTTATTAAGATTTAAATTTTTCATTATATAAAAATTTACCCAAGTCCAGAATGTTTTGGAACGATTGTGTGTTGAGTAATTCTAAACTTGTATTTATAGATTTTTCTATAAAAATATCTGTTTTTTGCATCTCTACAGAGTCATCTGTCATCCAGAATTTTATAGTAAGTAACAGCTGTACCCAAGCACCTTCTGTAATAGACATTTTCTGAATATTCTCTACAGTTTCAATATTAAGGTGGATGGTCTCAAAATTAAGCATCCCCATAAAGCCTGAGAAGCTATTTTTCATATCTGAGAATAAAGACAGTGCTTTTAATTGATTACCATAACTTTCTATTGTGATTAGCACAAAATCGCGGTTAAGCGTTAAGTTTTCAAAAAAAGTATAAAACAAGCTCAAGAGTTTGTCTTTCTTAGTGAAAGAAATAAAGTCTGGACTCTCTGCTAATGTTGCTACAGAGGTGTCAAAAAGAATCTTAAATATAGCTTGGTCTAATGCTGCAAAACTCTCATAATGCTCATAAAAATCATCTTCTGTAAACTTAAATTTATTTGCAAAAGTGATAATATCTGTAGGTTTGCCACCCAATAGCACTACCTCATCCATATAAATATCAATGAGACTTGTATCGGTAATTTTTTTCTTTTTTGCCATTATTTTGTCTTAAGTAAAAATACGAAATTTATTTGCTATTAACTTAGTAATGAGACCCTGCAAACGTGACAATTAATGAATGTTTAACATTTCAGAAAAAAGTAGAGACACTTATAATTATCACACAACTAGTGTGTAGCATTGATACGTAAATCTAAGCATTTAACTTAGTAATCTCAAGTAAAACATTAGCACAAAAAAAACCGAGCTGTATCTTATGATACAACCCGGTTAAACTTAATCTAAAACCTAAACTTACTATGCTACAAGCTTGGCAAATTTCTTCTTACCATCTTTGTATTGTTTTTTAACAGATGTTAGCAAATCAAACACTAAATCTTGTTGTGCTGAGGCTAGTTTAAGACCTCCTTTAATTGCTTTTTCTGTTACTGTTTGCCATTGAGCTGTGATTTCAATTCCTTCTGTCACAACTGTTTCTGTAGTATTTAAAGCATAATCATTTGCGTTTGCTACAACTTTTTTAGTAGCCTTCACTGCTTTTGTTACCATTCCTTTTGGCGCTGTTGTTTTTGTGTTCTTTTTCATTTTAATATGTTTATTGCTTTTCTAAAAATGCGATTTTTAATTATGCCTTAGCAACTTCTTTTTTAACGTCTGCAACTTGATTAGACACATCTGCTTTAAGATCATTTACTGCTTTTTCTACTGTTGCAACTTTTTTAGTAGCTACTTTTTTTGCTGCTGCTACTTTTTCTGCTGCTTCAGTCTTAACAACTTTAACTGCTTTTTTTGCCGTTGTTGTTGTTTTCTTAGCTGTAGTTTTCTTTGGAGCTGCTTTTTTTGCTGTAGTTTTTTTAGCCGTTGTCTTTGTTGCTACTTTTTTTACTGCTGCTTTTTTAGGAGCGGCTTTTTTTGCTGTAACTTTTTTAGCTGTTGTCTTTTTTGCTACAGTTTTTTTAGCAGTTTTCTTTGCTGTCTTTTTTGTAGTTTTTTTGGCTACTTTTTTAGGCTCTTTTGCTTCTTCTACAAACTCTTCTCCTTTTTTAAGAATCTTAGTTGCTTGCTCAAGTACGTCTTCTTTAACATCGTTATATTTTGCGATGCTCATTTTTTTGATTCCGTCAGTAGTTTTTTCAACTTTCTTTACCACTGGGTTTTTAGTCACCATTTCAGAAACATCACTAGCAACTTCCATTACTTTCTTGCTTACTGGATTTTTAGTCACAAAGCTCATTGCCTTATCTACAACAGAAGCGTCATAACCTACTAGATCCATCATTCTTTCTGCTCCAGTTGTAGCTTGTTCTTTTACTGCTGTTGCAGTTTCTAGAACCATATTCATTTGCTTAGTACGTACTGGCTCAGATTTCTTAATTAATTTTTTAGAAAGCTTTTGCCACTTCTCTCCATTTGCTACTGTTGTATTGATTGCTGCTATAGATGCATTTACCAATCCTTTATTTACTTTAGTTACTGTATTTTTTACTTTAGTTGTCATCGCTATATATTTTAAATGTTGTGTTATTGTTTTAATATGGTACAAACATACTACCTGTTAGTTACAGATGAGTTGCAACCCTATTAATCAATTGATTACCTTATTTTTTTACTACTTTCTTTTTTAAACTACCTAATACACCAAACACCATATCTTGTTGTGATGCAGATATCTTTAAACCTTTCTTAATTACTTTACCAGAAAAATCTACACACTTGCCCGTCAAATCAAAAGAGGTCATTGCAGCTTTTTCTGCTTTAGCTAAGGCAAACTCATTTGCCATTGTTGCAAATCCTAATGCTTTATTAGCAGTAGTTTCTATGATAGTTGCTTTTACTTTTTTTGTCTTCTTAGTTGCCATATTATATATGTTATTAACTGTTGTTTTAATTTGATACTGCAAACATACGTTGGTCTAGTTACAGCTCAGTTGCAAATAACAATCACCATTAAACGGTTCTCTAATTATTTACACTGCAAACATATAGTCAACGAGTTACAGCCGAGTTGCAATAAATTAATGTATATAACTAAATTTTAAAGAAGTGAGTGTAGACTAGGGCTTAGCTACGCGAAAAATTTATAAATATTTTTAATTGGGACGATGTTTTGAAGTAGAATATGGAATATGGAATATGGAATATGGAATATGGAATATGGAATATGGAATATGGAATATGGAATATGGAATATGGAAATTTAAAAAATGTAACAAGACTAAAACCAATTGTAACTAATCACTTTTTACTAATTACCTCCCCTCTATCTCCTTTAATAATGCCTTTGTCTCTGGCAAAGGATCAATACCATATTCTTCTTCCAGTACATCAGCGCATTTCTGGTATGCTTTAATAGCGTGTGGACGGTTGCCTTTTGCTATGTACGCTTTCATTTGTATGCGATATGCGTCTTCCCATGTGGCATCTATAGCGATGGCGTGTTGTGCAAGACGGACGCTTTCCATTGGGTTTTCTAATAGTATGAGCTCAGCTAAGGTCACGTATGCACCTAAGATTAAGATTTGTATTTTCTCGCGTTCTTCAGATGACCAATCTTCAAAGATGCGGGTGGGTAAATACATACCCTGATATAAGTCTATAGCAGCTTTATATGCTTTTTTAGCTAGAGACTCTTCTTCACTGAGCGCTTCATTGCCTAGTGCGATATATTGCTCCACAGCTTCTACATCAACCCAAACTTGCTCTAGATCTAAATTATAAGTAATGCCTTGTCTCTGTACATAAACTGGCTCTGTGCGAGAAGGCCTATCTGGCTCTAATGCTTTATTAACACCGTGGAGTGCCACTTTAAAATCACGATCATCACCTTCTTCCCATAAATGTTCCATCACACGTTCTTTATGTAATGCGTGCCTTTGTCTATAAGAAATAAAGTACTGTATTAGTTGAAGCGTTTTATCTCTCCCCCATTCTTTTGAGCTCACCTTTACTCCATCACGCCACAAGGTAAAACTCCCCAAAGTCTGAAACCTAATAGGCGCCTCTTTCTGGAAAGATTGTAATGCTATAAATTTTTCTGAGAGCTCAGTCATCAACTAATTATTTTTTAGCTGATTTTGTAGCCTTTGCTTTTGTTGTCGATTTCTTAACGCCTGTGGCAGGTTTTTTAGCAGCAGGCTTCTTTGCTGTAGTTTTTTTAGCTGGCGCTTTTTTAACAACCATCGTTTTAGCAGCAGTTTTTGTCGTGGCAACTTCTGTAGCTAGCAAATCTACTTTTTTATTAAGAGTCGCTACAGATTTTGACAAAGCACTAATAGCTTCTTTAATGTCCTGAAAATCAGATTTTGAAGCATGACGCCATTGATCTAGTGGTACTTTCTCCCACATCTCTTCTCCTAAACCTGTTAATTGATCTTGCAATTGTGCTACTTGCTTTTTAGGATCTTTAATGGTATCCATTAAAACCTTATTACCACTAGCGGCTACAGATTTAAATAAAGAAAAACTTTTATGCAAAATACCTTCTTGTTCTTCGTTACTTTTATGCTTAGTTGCCTCAATAGTCAACTCTGCAAGGCGTTCTTGAATAAAGTTGACGGCATCATTAAAATCTGAAAAACGTAATTCTTCACCACCCTGTACATGGCTTACATTACCTCGCCATTGTACTTTAGACTCTCCTTTTTCTTCGTAAATTTTCTGGCTAAAGCGCACCATAAAAGATGCTGTTTGTGCTGCTTTTTTAGTCATAATCAATTTTATTTGTTCCTAAATATACATTAGATTTTTTGCAAAATTATAAAAGTGAAGTTTTGTTTTTGCTTATGTAGTCAATGGCTTCCCTAAGACAAGCTCAGGGTGACAGCTTACAATAACAAAATAAATTATCTTGCTGAGACTCTTAAAACACAACTACAGGTTTATCTAAAAACCAGCTTTGCAATAATATTATTACCACTTGCAAATGCAACAGAGTCGTTCACAAACTCAATGGCATAAAAACCTTGATTACTTAGCTCTTCCCAATTTTCGCCACTATCTGAAGAGTAAGAAACACCTGGACTGCCCACTGCTACAAGACCATTTCCGTTTGTACCTGGTATAAATCTTACAGAAGAACGATAGCCAGGTCCTTTACCATTGCTTAATAAACGCCAAGTTTTACCTCCATCTGTAGTAATAGCTTTGTTGCCTTCATTAAATTCTTTCTTTTCCCAGTTGCCGCCAAAAATCACACCTATTTTTTCATTATAAAAATCTACACTATAAATACCTGTCATCGTCTCTCCTTGTATTATAGGCGTGTTATAAACTTCCCAAGAAGCTCCTCTGTCTGGACTATGAAAGACTCTCGCTTTTTTACCACCACTTACAATCCACACATTATCTTTATAAATAGAAATATTGCTGTTACTTGCCGCAAAGGCAGCTTCTCCTTCTACAACTGGTGGCAGCATATCACAAGATAACTTAAACCAAGACTTACCACCGTCTATTGTTTTAATAATAGAGAGACAACCATCTGTAGGGTCACCCATAGCAATTCCTTCCATTTCATCAAAGAAGGTCATCGCATCATAAAACACTTTAGGATTTTCCTCTACATAAACTTCGTTTATGTTTGTGGCTTCTCTATTACTGTAATCCATTTTATAAAGCACAGCAGGGTTTTCAATACTTAAAATAAATACTGCTTTAGATGTTTTTGCAATCGACCTAAAATTAAGAATTTCATCTCCGTATTTAATTGTTGCAGCCTTTTTATTAACGCCATCAATTAGCCCAACAATCCCTTTGTTTGCGGCAAACCAAACTGCATTTTCGTCCATAGGAGAGATAGCCCGCACACTCAAACTATCAGTAAAAACGGGTGTTATTTTTACTTCTGAAAATTTAAATTCTTTGGCATTTTCGCAGGAAACTGCAACCCCAATAAACAATAAAATAAGTATGTATCGCATCTTTATAATTTTACACAAAAATAACGAAGTGATCTTGACATTTTACATTTAAGCTAAAATTAAAGATTTTTAGTTCATTTGAAGCGTTTTTTGAGATGTATACGCCTAGGCAGACGCAACAAAAGCTTAAGAAGTAGGCTGAAAAAATTATTTTTTTAACAAATGGAAAAAGTGCAAATGACTTTGATAAAAGAATGTAGTGATTGTGTACCTTTGCGGCTTAATTTACACTATGAGATTACACCGCAATTTAGTATTTGCTACAATTGATTCACTTGTCCTTATTTTTAATGAAGGAAAGCAAGCCGATAAGGTTTTAAAAAACACCCTAAAACGTGATAAACGATGGGGATCTAGAGATAGAGGTTTTATTGCAGAAACCACTTATGATATAGTAAGATGGAAACGTTTATATGCAGAAATTGCAGAAGTAAATGAACCCTTTGACCGTGGTAATCTTTTTAGAATGTTTGCCGTGTGGGCAACCCTACGCGGAATTAAAATTCCAGATTGGCCACAATTTGAAGATACCCCTACACGCCGTATTAAAGGTAGATTTGATGAATTTTCTAAAATTAGAAAAATACGTGAGTCTATTCCAGATTGGTTAGATGAAGTAGGGTCTAAAGAATTAGGGAAGAAATGGGACAAAGAATTAGCTGCTTTAAACCAGTTAGCTCCGGTTGTTCTTCGTGTAAACACACTAAAAGCAAAAGTGCTTGATGTTAAAAACCAACTAGCAGATCTTGATATTGAGACATTATCTGCAAAAGGTGTACCTAACGCCCTTGTTTTAAAAGAACGTGCAAATGTTTTTACTACAGACGCCTTTAAAAACGGATGGTTTGAAGTACAAGATGCTAATAGCCAGAAAGTAGCAATTATGCTAGACCCAAAACCAGGACAGCGAGTAATTGATGCTTGTGCGGGTGCTGGAGGTAAAAGTCTTCACATTGCCGAAATGATGGAAAACAAAGGGCAATTGATATCTATGGATATTTATGAGAGTAAGCTAAAAGAACTTAAAAGACGAGCAAAACGTAATGGGGCTCATAATATTGAAACCCGCGTTATAGACTCTACAAAAGTGATTAAAAAACTACACGGCTCTGCAGATAAAGTATTAATTGATGCTCCTTGCTCTGGTCTAGGTGTTCTTAAAAGAAACCCAGATACTAAGTGGAAAATGCAACCAGACTTCTTAGACCGTATACGTACTTTACAACAACAACTATTGCGTGATTATTCTAAGATGGTAAAAGAAGATGGGGAGCTATTATATGCAACATGTTCTATTTTACCTTCAGAAAACGAGCTGCAGGTTAAAGCATTTTTAAAAACAGAAGAAGGCGCTTCTTTTGAAATTAAAAAAGAAAACAAAGTATCACCAAGTGCAACCGGTTTTGACGGATTTTATATGGCACTAATGAAAAGAAAAAAAAAGTAAAACTTATTTAAACCAATCATTATGAAAAAAACGCTACTCTTATTATTGTTACCATTACAAATGGTTTTTGGTCAACAATCTTACTATGATGATGTAGATCTTACTTTAACAGGTCAAGATTTATATTTTGAATTACAAGCTAAAATTAGTCAAGCAAGCAGTTCTTTTAATTATGGTGATGTAAAAACAGCATTTTTTTCAACGGATAATAATCCAGAGAATAGTAATGATGTGTTACTTATTTACGGTTACAATGATAATGATGGTAGCTGTACTACAGATAGAAGTCGTGATAAAGACGATTTTGGCGGTAGTATTTGTGAGTATAATAGAGAGCATACTTTTGCTCGTTCTCTTACAAACCCATCTATGGGTGACGTTAGTAATAGTACTACAGGTATAGGTGCAGACCCACAAAACTTGAGACCTAGCGACCAACAAGCAAATAACAGTAAAGGAAATAAAAAGTTTGACGCAGGTTCTGGTAATGCTGGTGATGTAAATAGTGGTAACTGGTACCCAGGTGACGAGTGGCGAGGCGATGTTGCACGTATCATTATGTATATGTACACTCGTTATGGTGACAGATGTTTACCTTCACTACAAGTTGTTGGTGCTAACGAGGGTAGTACAGATATGAAACAAATATTATTACAATGGAACGCAGAAGACCCTGTAAGCGATCTAGAAATGCAACGCAACCCACACCTAGAACAAGTATACGGAAACAGAAACCCATTTATTGATCAGCCTCAACTTGCTACAATAATATGGGGAGGACCAGAAGCAGAAGATATTTGGGCTACTGCTGGTGTAAATGATATTTCTGTGAATGATTTTTCTATTTTCCCTAACCCTTCTTCTGAAATTTTATGGATTGAAAGCACAACACAAACAATAGACAGTGTTAGTTTAATTGATGCTCAAGGAAGACAAGTACTTTCTTCAACTTATAAAACTGACCAAGGAATAAACTTAAGTGATTTTACTACTGGGATGTATTTCTTAACAATAGAAAATGAAGCTGGAGTTGTGACTAAAAAGATTGTTATTGAGTAAAGCAACTTATTAAGTATAAAGCATAAAAAAAGACAATCGTTAAGATTGTCTTTTTTTATGCTTTATGTTTATTTAAAATCTATTCCTTAAAGTGCATAAACGACTGTTTAGCTAATAAGGTTTCTTCTGTTTCTACATTATCTTCATCTGGCACACAGCAATCTACCGGGCATACTGCCGCACATTGTGGCTCATCGTGAAAACCTTTGCACTCTGTACATTTATCTGCAACTATATAGTAAATCTCATCACTTACAGGCTCTTGTGTCTCCATTGCATCTACAGCTTTCCCATTAGGTAAAACGAGATTTCCTTCTAGATCTGTACCATCTGCATAACGCCAGTCATCTGCACCTTCATAAATAGCCGTATTAGGACATTCTGGTTCACAAGCTCCGCAGTTAATACATTCGTCTGTTATTATAATTGCCATCGGTTTTCTTTTTCTATTTTTGTGCAAATTTAAGACCTAAATCTCGCAACTCCAAACTATGATGCCATTACAACAAAGAATTAACGCTTTTACTACTCTAGGCACGCAACTTGGCAGCCTTATTTCTGAAAAATCTGAGGATTATCACACACTCATTAGACAAGCAAATGCCCACAATGGCTGGTTTACAGAAGAGAATATCGTTTTTGCATTAGAAAGCTGGTCTACAGCATTAACAAAAGAAAATCTAAAAAAATGGACAAGTAATTACACTTTTAAAGTAGAAACACCCAAAACTATTGCTATAGTCATGGCGGGTAATATACCTTTAGTTGGTTTTCATGATTTTCTTTCGGTGCTAATATCTGGTAACCATGTGCAGGCAAAAATGTCTTCTAGTGATTCTATTCTATTAACTTTTGTCACAAAATTATTAACAGAAATAGAACCAAAATTTAAACAAGCAATCACATTCACAAAAGAAAAGTTAGAAAAATTTGACGCAGTAATTGCAACCGGAAGTAACAATACAGCAAAATACTTTGACCATTATTTTAACAAGTACCCAAACATAATACGTAAAAACAGAAACAGTGTTGCTGTCATTACAGGTAATGAGACCAAGGAGCAAATGGAAGCTCTAGCAGATGATATTTTTAGATATTTTGGTTTAGGTTGTCGCAATGTCTCTAAAATCTACTTACCAGAAGAGTACGACCTAGATCATTTTTTTAACGCTATGTTTTCTTGGAAAGAGGTTATTAATAATCACAAGTACATGAATAACTATGATTATAATAAAGCAGTACATTTAATGAGTAATGTAAAATTATTAGACAATGAGTTTATGTTACTTAAAGAAGATGAAGGCTTCTCCTCTCCTATTTCTGTAGTAATGCATGAGCGATACAAAACACTTGACGAGGTTAAAACAAAACTAAGCAATCAAGCAGAGCACATTCAAGCTATTGTCGCAGATTGTGGGATAGATAATGAAGTTCCTTTTGGCGTTGCTCAAACTCCCGCACTTTGGGATTATGCAGATGGAGTAGACACGCTAGCTTTTATTAATGAATTATAAGATTATTATTATTTTATCTTAATTTTTATCAAACTCATAATATTTCTGAAGAAAACAATATCATAATTATTAAATACTAATTGTTCATTTATTTGGATAACTTATAAGATGATTTTTACTTATTTTCTTAGGTAAATCGCATCTTTGTAGCATATTAAAAGGAGATAGTATTTCCGAAGTATAAACCCAAATTTTAGAATAATGAAAAAGCACAACTTTAGCGCAGGCCCTTGTATTTTACCTCAATCTGTATTGAAAAAAGCAGCAGAGGCAGTACTTAATTTTGATGGTCTAGACCTCTCCCTTATTGAAATTTCTCATAGAAGTAAACAATTTGTGGCAGTAATGGAGCGTGCACAAGAGTTAGCACTAGAGCATTTAGGACTACAAAATAAAGGTTATAAAGCATTGTTTTTGCAAGGTGGCGCGAGTATGGAGTTCTTGATGGTTGCTTATAATTTATTAGAAAAAAAAGCAGGATATCTTGATACAGGTACTTGGTCTGCTAAGTCAATAAAAGAAGCAAAACTTTTTGGTGAGATAGATGTGATAGCTTCTAGTAAAGATAGTAACTATAACCAAATACCAAAAGGATATACAATTCCGTCAGGTCTAGACTACCTGCATTGCACAAGCAACAACACTATTTTTGGGACACAAATGAATGATTTTCCAGAAGTAGATTGTCCTTTAATTTGCGATATGAGTAGTGACATTTTTTCGCGTGTATTAGATTTTACAAAATTTGATTTAATCTATGCTGGAGCTCAAAAAAATATGGGTCCAGCAGGAACAACACTTATAATAATTAAAGAAGAAATTTTAGGTAAAGTATCTAGAGTCATCCCTTCTATGTTAGACTATAAAGTACATATAAGCAAAGATAGTATGTTTAACACGCCAGCAGTTTTCCCTGTGTATGTATCTATGTTAACTCTAGAGTGGTTAAAAGAGCAAGGCGGAGTCGCTGCGATAGAAAAAATAAATAATAAAAAAGCAGATTTACTTTATAGCGAGATAGATAGAAACCCTCTTTTTAAAGGGTTTGTTGCTAATAAAGAAGATAGATCAAAAATGAATGCAACATTCACTTTAGAAAACGAAACACTTAAAGAAACTTTTGACGCTATGTGTGCAGAAGCTGGCATCAATGGCCTTAATGGTCATAGAAGTGTAGGTGGTTATCGTGCTTCTATTTATAATGCTATGCCACTAGAGAGCGTGCAAGTACTTGTAGATGTGATGCAAGAATTAGAAAAAAAAGCATAAATAAAATTGAGTTTTTAGCTTACGCGAAAATGTTAATTGCGTGAAGCTTGCTAATTAAAATAAGAACTATTTCCGTTTTAAAGGAAATGAAAAAAGTTATCCGACTTTTCGGACAATGAATATGAAAGTACTAGCAAATGATGGCGTTTCTCAAACTGGGATTGACGCACTAGAAAAAGCAGGATATGAAGTAATCACAACAAAGGTTGCTCAAGAACAATTAGAAAATTTTATTAATGAAAATCAAATATCGGTTTTATTAGTACGTAGTGCTACTACTGCACGTAAAGCCCTAATTGATGCTTGTCCATCCCTAAAAATTATAGGTCGTGGTGGTGTTGGTATGGATAACATTGATGTTGAGTATGCAAGAGAAAAAGGTCTTACGGTTATCAATACACCTGCAGCCTCTTCTTCTTCTGTAGCAGAGTTAGTGTTTGCACACCTTTTTGGTGGAGTTCGTTATCTTTATGACGCAAACAGAAATATGCCACTTGATGGAGATTCTAAATTTAAAGATCTTAAAAAGAATTATGCAAAAGGTAGTGAGCTACGTGGTAAAACAATAGGTATAATAGGTTTTGGTCGTATAGGTCGTGAAGTAGCAAAAATAGCATTAGGTTGCGGTATGAAGGTGATAGCAAGTGATAGCTTTGTAGGCGAAGCAGATATTACTCTAGATTTTTATGATGGTCAAAAAGTGACGCTAAAAATAAAAACAGAGCCTGTCGCAGAACTAATACAACACAGTGATTTTATAACACTACACGTACCTGCTCAAAAACAGTATGTTATTGGTAAAGCAGAAATCGCTAAAATGAAAGATGGTGCAGCAATAATTAATGCTGCTCGTGGTGGAGTAATTGATGAAGTAGCCTTAATTGAAGCATTAGATAGTGGTAAATTATCATTTGCAGCTCTAGATACTTTTGAAGAAGAACCTACACCAGCAGTAAAGGTCTTAATGAATGAGAGAGTATCTTTAAGCCCTCATATAGGTGCTGCTACACTAGAAGCGCAAGACAGAATAGGTACAGAACTAGCAACTCAAATTATAGAAGTATTAGGTTAAAAAAAACTTATTACAGTTATTATATAGCCCACTCAAAGATTTTTGAGTGGGCTTCATAATTATAAAAGAATTTGATAAAGCACTAAAAAAATACTTAGTTAAAGAAGTTTGACGACTAAATTTTATATTTAACGAAAACGAAACTAAAATTATGTCAAGTCAAAATAATTGCACAGTATTTGATTCAATTTAAGTATATTACAGTATTAATTTAAACAAACAACAAAATGTCAGGAATATTAGACTTATTAAATAGTGATATGGGACGCCAAATGATTGGTGGTCTTAGTCAAGAATCTCATCAACCAACAGATAAGACAGCATCTGTTTTATCTATGGCAATGCCTTTATTAATGGGTGCCATGAAACGTAATGCAAGTACTCCAGAAGGAGCAGCAGGACTTATGGGAGCACTTAGTGGTAAACATAATGGTAGCATATTAGACAACTTAGGTGGTTTATTTGAAGGTGGAGTAAATGAAGAAGTAAAAGTTGATGGTCTAGGTATTTTAGGTCACGTTCTTGGAGGATCTCAAGACAATGTTGTAGGTGCTATCTCTAAAAAATCTGGAGTAGACACAAATGGAGTAATGCAAATTTTACAAGTTGCAGCACCATTAGTTTTAGGTTATTTAGGTAAACAAAAAAATGAACAAAACGTATCTGATCAAAATGGAATCACCGGTCTTCTAGGTGGTCTTTTAGGCGGAGGCAATCAAGGTGGAGCTGGAAAAGAACAAAGCTTAATCGAGTCTATTCTAGATGGTGACAATGATGGTAGTGTGATAGATGATATCGCAGGAATGGTACTTGGAGGAAACAAAGGCGGCGGCGGACTAGGCGGTCTTCTTGGTGGACTTTTTGGAAAATAAAAACCAAACACAAAAAATTAAATTAAGTCTTTAGTATTGTGAGTAATTTATTACTACAATATTGAAGACTTTTTTTTTGTTAAAGAAATCTTACTTTATCTACTAAGAAAAAGGAAAACCTTATTTTTGAAAAAAATATTCATGAAATATTTATTAACCCTTTTTATGTTTGCTTTGCTTATTGCTAGTTGTGATGCAAATAAATCTATTACAAAAGAAAAGGACATAAATACTGATGTCGCAAATGATACAATTCGTATTGCAAATGATGAACTAGAATATGAAATCATTATTATAGAACCTGGTTTTAATTCTTTTATATTAATGCAACCTCAAAGAGGTCATTACGGTTTAACATTTCTTGAGAATAAAAATAGAATGTTTGTTAACACCTATAATAACAGAGTTAACAACCCACAACAATATGACTATACATTATATACCCAAAATATAGATTATAACTACGGTATAGATTATGGATATGAAGTAAATTATATGCTGTACAATTACTTTAAATTTTTTATGCAACGCTATAACCAAAAATTTCCAGGCGGAAGAAACTAGATTGTGAAAAAACTTAAAGAACGTTGGAATGTAACCAGCAACTGGCAACTTACTGTTATTTTTATAGTATTTTCTCTAACGGGAAGTTCGGCAGCAAAATTTGCAGGACCATTAACAAAATTAGTAGGTATTAATCAAGATATGGGATGGTTCATTTATTGGCCTATTCGTATTCTTATTATTTTTCCCATTTACCAAGTTCTACTTGTTTTTATGGGTTGGCTATTTGGAGAATTTGAATTCTTTTGGAATTTTGAAAAGAAAATGTTACGTAGAACAGGACTAGGATTTTTGATAAAAGAATAATGAATCAAGTGAGTAAAATAAAGATTAGAATTTCAGCAGTGCTACTGTTGCTTCTCTTTATGCTCCCTATTTTCACTCAATTATCACACGCCTTTAGCCATCACGAGCACCCAGTTTGTACAGACACAACAACACACATACACAAGCTAGAAAAAGATTGTTCTATATCAGACTTTCATTTTACAGCATTTAACTTTAGCATATTTAATTATGCTACTCCTTATGAGGTAATAGAGTTTAACCACCCTATATCACATTATAAACCATTAACAGTATTAGAGACTTCCTATAATTATCTTCTTAGAGGTCCTCCAGGTTTTCAGCAGTTTATTTAAAATATTAATTGTTGAATACTTCTATTTATGAAAATATTTTTAAGTGTTGCAATGGCATTTGTCATGGCACACTCTTTTGCGCAAACTTGTGATTTTACTTTGCAGGGAATAATCGTTGATTTACACGATGATTCTTTTTTAGACGGTGCTACGATAATCTTAGCAGGAACTGACAATGCTGTATTATCAGATTTTGATGGAAATTTTAAATTTTCAAACCTTTGCGCGGGTACTTATAATTTACAAATATCACATCCCGCTTGTACTACAAAAGTCTTTACAGTAGATCTTGATGGTGACATTACTGAAACCTTTAAATTAGAACATCATTTAGAAGAGTTGAATGAAATCTTAATTAAAGGTAACACATATTATACTAAGGCAGAGAGTGTTTTAGAAAACAGAATCTCTCAAGAAACCTTAGATAATAACAGTAGTGCCTCATTAGGTGATGTCTTAAAAAACATTAGTGGCGTAACATCTCTTAACACTGGTAATACCGTTGTAAAACCAGTTATTAATGGGTTACACAGTAGTCGCATCACTTTAATTAATAACGGAGTAAGGCAACAAGATCAAGAATGGGGAGCAGAACACGCACCTAATATTGATCTTAATACTGCAGGAAATATTACTGTGGTAAAAGGAGCCTCTGCTTTACAATACAGTGGTGATGCACTAGGAGGAGTTGTGGTTGCAGAACCTGCGCCAGTAACATTAAAAGACACCATTTTTGGTAAAACAATACTAAGTGGTCAAACTAATGGTAGAGGTGGTTCTATAACGAGCTCATTGACTAAAAGTTATGAAAACGGCTGGTTTGGACGTGTTCAAGGTACGGCAAAAAGATACGGCGACTTTGAAGCTCCAGATTACATTTTGAGTAACACTGGGTTATCAGAAAGAGATTTTTCTATCAATGTAGGGATCAATAAAATTAAGTACGGTATTGACGTGTATTATTCTTATTTCAAGAATGAGGTTGGCATACTACGTGCCTCCCATCTAGGTGGTGCTGAAGATCAAGTAAGTGCAATAAATAGCGAGATACCTCTTGTTATTAATGACTTTACATATGATATAGACGCTCCAAGACAAGATGTGACACATCATTTAGGAAAATTATCTGGGTTTTATAACTGGGACAACATAGGTAAATTTAAATTTACTTATGACCTACAAAGAAACAATAGGTTTGAATATGACGTGCGTCGTGATAGTGAAGATGATACTCCCTCTGTAGATTTAGAGCTAACAACTCATAACCTTACGTTATCATTAGAGAGCGATGTGAGTGAAGTTGTTAGTTTAAAAACTGGATTAGTAGGTAATTATCAAAAAAACTTTGCTGACCCTTCTACTGGTGTTCGTAGACTTATACCTGATTATGATCAATATAAGTTTGGTGTTTATGGTATTGCAGATATTATACTTACTGACAAATGGATTGCAGAGTTTGGAGCACGGTTTGACTATACTTATATGGATGTTTTTAAATTTTATCGCAGCTCTTTCTGGGAAGAACGAGGTTATGATTTGACATTTCCAGATCTGGTAATAGATGATCTAGGCACACAAGTCTTAACTAACCCAGAGCTTACATTTAATAATTTTTCTGCAACTGCAGGGTTTTCTTATAAATTTTCTGACGATTATGCTTTATTTGCTAATTATTCATTAGCCTCTAGAGCCCCTAATGCTTCAGAATTGTTTAGTGAAGGTTTGCATCATAGTGCTTCAAGAATAGAGCAAGGTGACCTTAGTTTTAAAAGTGAAAAGGCTCAAAAAATTACTGTCACATTTCAGAAAAAAAGTAAGCGATTTTCATTTGCCGTTAATCCATACGCTTCATTTATGAATGATTTTATTGTAATTGAGCCTACAGGAATTAGACAAACCGTACGTGGTAATTTTCAGGTGTGGGAGTATAGACAAACTAATGCTCGATTATTAGGTATTGATACAGATGCTAGTTATAAAATAACTGATGCTTTAAACTTTACTAATAAGTTTTCTTTAGTAAAAGGTTTTGACACTACTAAAGATGATGCATTAATAAATATGCCTGCCGCTAATTTGAGTAATCAAATTGACTATAAATTACCATTTAAGCAAACAATTAATATTGGACTAGAAAGTAATTATGTTTTTGAACAGAATGAATTTCCCGAAAATAACTTTGAAGTTTTTCTTGCAGAAACAGACACTTTTGAAACCGTAGATATAAGCACGCCGCCAGCTGCTTATCATTTATTTAACTTTAATGCTGGCACTCAGTTTAACCTAGGAAGTACATCTAAACTGAATTTAAACTTAAAAATTACAAACGTATTAAACACCTCTTACCGTGAATATCTAAATAGATTAAGATACTATGCAGATGACCTTGGTAGAAACGTGTTATTACAACTTAAAATTAATTATTAAAACATAAAATTTAAAACGATGAAAAATTTAAAATACATTATCCCAACTTTATTATTAACTGTATTTATGGCTAGCTGTAGCGATGATGACGATACACCAGAAGCTGTAAATGAAGAAGAGATTATCACTACAGTAACGGTAAATCTAGTTAGTGACACTGGTAATATTACACTTATATCAACAGATCTTGATGGTGATGGGCCTAATGCACCTGTTATAGAAGTTTCTGGAAACTTAAAAACTGGAACTACGTATGTGGGTTCTATTGAGTTTTTAAATGCTACAGAGTCTCCTGCAGAAAATATTACAGAAGAAGTTGAAGAAGAAGCAGATGAGCACCAAGTTTTTTACATACCTAGTGGAGGTCTTGATGTAGCAGTTACCTACGGAAATTTTGATAGCAACGGAAATCCTTTAGGAACTATCTTTTCTCTAGACACTACTACTGCTGGTACAGGAACACTTAATGTTACTTTACGTCACGAACCTACTAAGCCAAATGACGGAACGCTTGCTAATGCAGGCGGAGAGACAGATGTTTCTGTAAACTTTGCAGTAACTGTAGAGGAGTAAAACTTTTATTTATAACAATAAAAAATCCCGATGGAAACATCGGGATTTTTTTTATTTAATCGTTTACCTCTACTTCTATAGTTTGCGGCTGCTGTACCTTCTCGCCTTTCCATACAAAGGTGTATAACCACATTAATGTAAATGTTGGTATAAAGTCTGTCATAGGCAGAATCTCTTCTACAAATACAATCACAGAAGCTATTTTACCAGCTTCACCTTTATACATATCTCCCATTTTTTTTGCGGCAAATGGAGCCCATAGTATGTCTAAAAAAGGGCCTACTCCTGGTATAGCCATAGTTATCATTCCTACAGCATCATAGAGTAATCCTTTTTTTAATATATCATATTTATTGGTAATCATAGTGTTGTGTTATAGTTTGTTACACTATCTATAACGCAAGAAGTATACCAAAAACTATTAAGATAAATCGCTACTAATTAACTTTAAAAACTCGTTACGAGTTTCTATTTTTTCAAACTGACCTCTAAAACCAGAAGTTGTTGTTACACTATTTTGTTTTTGCACACCACGCATCATCATACACATATGAGAAGCTTCTATCACAACAGCTACCCCTTGCGGTTTTAAGGTGTTATTAATACATTCTAAAATATCGTGAGTTAAACGTTCTTGTACCTGCAATCTTCTTGAAAAAATATCTACCACACGAGGTATTTTACTTAAACCCACTATGTGACCATTAGGAATGTAGGCTATATGTGCTTTTCCAAAAAATGGTAAAATATGGTGCTCACATAAAGAATACAACTCGATATCTTTTATAATCACCATATCATTGTAATCTTCTGCAAACATAGCGCTACGTAAAATCTCTGCAGGGTCTTGACAGTGACCAGATGTTAAAAACTGCATTGCTTTTGCAGCACGTTCTGGGGTTTTTACTATTCCTTCTCTATCAACGTCCTCTCCTATTCCTTTTAAGATATTGCTAAAATTATCTTTAAGCTCATCTGTTACTTTTTCGTTATACTCTTCGTAATTATTATAAGAACCCATTATATCTGTATTAATTTATCTGAATAGAATTTCTTTATTTTTTCAATCTTTGGCGCAATTAAAAATTGGCAATAGGGAGCACTTTTATTTTGATTATAATAATCGTGGTGATCTTCATCTGCATAATAGAATACATCTAGAGGTGTCACTTCTGTAACTATGCTATTTTCAAAAACGTTTGCATCATTTAATTGCTTTATAAAATTAGTGGCTTGATTCTTTTGCATTTCCGAAGTATAGAAAATAGCACTTCTATATTGTGTTCCCTTATCATTTGCCTGCTGGTTTAATGTCGTGGGATCGTGTGTCGCAAAAAAAACCTCTAGTAAAGTAGTGTAAGATATAATATTTGGATCAAATGTAACTTCTATACCTTCTGCGTGCCCCGTTCTACCTGTACAGATTTCTCGATATGCTGGGTTTTTTATTGTACCGCCCGTGTACCCAGACACCACATTAATAACACCTTCAAACCTCTGAAAAACTGCCTCTGTACACCAGAAACAGCCCGCTGCAAATATTGCAATCTCTTTATTATTCTCCATATTGTAAAAATACGTTATTATCTAATTGCTTCGGAAATGTGCCGCCTTTTAACTTTTTGTTAATATTTAAGACTTGAGGTTAATGTTAGTTTTGTTCATTGAGCTATTTCTCAAAAAAAACTAACCACAACACACCTATGAAGTTTTACTTTTTCTGCTTGATTTTTATGCTATCTATTCCATTAATAGCACAAGAAAGTAAAACTATAAATGCCACTCGCATATCAAATGCTCCCAAAATAGATGGAGTATTAGATGATGACGTTTGGGCTACAATACCCAAATATGGTAACTTTAATATGCTAGACCCAGGTATTGAAGGTGAAATACCTAAAGGCTTTGAAACTGAAATACAGTTTGCTTATGATGATAAAGCTATTTATGTAACAGGTTATCTTTATGATCCAGAGCCTTCTGCTATGAGCAATGAATTTAGACAAAGAGATGATGCAGGTGGTCAAGCAGATTTATTCTTTTTTGGGCTCAACACATATAATGATGGTATTAATGAGACACGTTTTGCAATCACAAGTGCAGGCACAATCATTGACACAAAATTATCTCAAAACAGTGAAGATACTGGCTATAACGTAGTCTGGGATGGTAGAACTTCTCGTGATGCTAATGGGTGGTATGTTGAGTTTAGAATACCCTATAATGCGTTACGTTTTCCTGAGGTGGAGGTACAAGACTGGAGCATTAATTTTTACAGGACTATAAGACGTATCAATGAGACTCATTCTTTTAACCCTATCAATAATCAAGTAGGGAGCAGAACCCTGTATAATGCTACTATAACAGGTGTGAAAGGTATTAATCCTCCTGTGAGGTTAACTTTGTTTCCTTTTGCTCAAGGTGTTGTGAGTACTCTTGATGGTGAGACAAGCTCAAATTTTTCTGCTGGGATGGATGTAAAATATGGTTTAACAGATAGTTTTACACTAGATGCTACTCTAATACCAGATTTTGGGCAAGCCGCTTTTGATAATGTTACTTTAAATCTAGGTCCGTTTGAGCAAACTTTTTCTGAACAAAGACAATTTTTTAAAGAAGGAACAGAGCTTTTTAATAAAGGAGGTATTTTCTTTTCAAGACGTGTTGGTAATCGTCCTTCTGGTAGTGTAAATAATCTAGAAGAAAATGAAGAAATAACACTAAACCCTAATCGAGTAAACCTTTTAAATGCTGTTAAAATTTCTGGAAGAACAAAAGATCAACTAGGTGTTGGTTTTTTTAATGCCATCACAGAAAAAACGTATGCAGAAGTGCAAGACACCATAACCGGCATTACTAGAGATGTACTTGTAGAGCCATTAACTAATTATAATGTATTTGTACTTGATCAACAATTTAACGGCAACTCTAGTATATCACTAATCAACACAAATGTTACAAGAGAAGGTGGTTTTAGAGATGCAAACACCACTGCTTTTGTCTTTGATGTATCTGACAAAGAAAATACTTTTAACACATCTGGTCGCGCAATAGTAAGTAATGTACATAAGGATAGTGGTTTTGAACAAGGATTACAAACAGAATTTGATTTAGCAAGCACTAAGGGTAAACTAAGGTGGAGAGTAGGACATGACTTTGCAAATAAAACTTTTGATATTAATGACCTTGGTATTAATTACACAAACAACTTTAACAACTTTGTAGCTGGATTAACCTATAGAATTTTTGAGCCCACTAAGACTTTTAATAGTTATGATTTTGGGTTAACATACCGTCATAATAGACAGTATGACCCTAATGTAAGTACAGGTGATCAATATGATTTTAATTATTTTTTCTTTACTAAATCACGACTAGCCTTTGGGGGTGGTCTATGGTATAGTACAGAGCAGGATGATTATTTTGAACCAAGAGTTGCGGGCAAGTTTGTAACTTTTGAAAGTAGTCAAGGTGGTAGTGCATTTGTATCTTCAGACTATCGTAAAAAATTTGCATATGATATAAGTTTAAATCACGGTCAATCTAATGGTGGGCCTCAATACAATTATAGTTGTAACGTATCACCACGTTATCGTTTTTCTGAAAAACTATTAGTGATTTATGCTACTAATTATTCTTTACGCAATAATCAGTTTGGGTATATTGACAATACAGATACAGATGTGTTTTTTGGTCAGCGAGATATTACAAGTGTCGAAAACAGTATAAGTGCGAGTTATAATTTTGACCCTTACAAAGCACTTAGTCTTCGTTTCAGAAATTTTTGGACAACGGTAAATTATGAAGATGATATCTTTTTTAGACTAAATGATGATGGGTCTAGAGATGTAACAGATTATGATATTTCAGAAAATGACCCAAACACAAACTTTAATATCTGGAACTTAGACCTTAGCTATCGCTGGCGTTTTGCTCCAGGTAGTGAAGCTTCACTTTTATACCGCAACCAGATATTTAACTCTAATGACTTATCTGACATTGGTTATACAGAAAGTTTAGGTGATTTATTTTCGCAACCGGTACAACATACCTTGTCATTGCGAGTTACGTATTTTGTTGATTATAATAATGTGAAATATTTATTTAATAAAAATTCTTAATCATACTCACATTTTGCTTTACAATCTTTAATTGTTACTTTCGTTTTTTAAGATAACGTATGATTCTAGGAGAAAATATTCATAAATATTACGGAGACCTTCACGTATTAAAAGGTGTAAATCTTCACATTAAAAAAGGCGAGATTGTCTCTATTGTTGGTGCTTCTGGAGCAGGAAAAACAACGTTACTACAAATTTTAGGAACTTTAGATACTTTTCCAGAAGGGAAGTTAACTATTAACAACACTTCATTAAAAGACCTAAATAGTAAAGAGTTGGCACGTTTCAGAAATGAAAATCTAGGCTTTATTTTTCAATTTCATCAACTGCTACCAGAGTTTACGGCTTTAGAAAACGTTTGTATCCCTGCATTTATAAAAAAAACACCTAAAGCAGAAGCAGAAAAAAGAGCCAAAGAATTACTCGCATTTTTAGGGGTATCTCACAGAGAGGGCCATAAGCCTAGTGAGCTTTCTGGAGGAGAGCAACAACGTGTTGCTGTCGCTCGAGCACTTATTAATAATCCTGCGATAATTCTAGCAGATGAACCTAGCGGAAATCTAGATAGCGAAAGCGCTGAAAATCTCCATAATTTGTTTTTTAAATTGAGAGATGAGTTTGGGCAAACCTTTGTTATTGTTACTCATAATGAAGATTTAGCAAATATGGCAGACCGTAAACTAGTAATGCAAGACGGGAAGATTGTAGGCTAAATGAAACGTGAATTATTAAAAGAATATCTAGACCAAAAAGTAGAAATCTATAATAGTCCAAAATTTATAGATACAGATCCTATTCAAATACCCCACCTATTTACCGGTAAAGAAGATATTGAGATTATTGGGTTTTTAATGGCCACAATAGCTTGGGGAAATCGTAAAAGCATTATTAAAAACGGTCACAGGCTTTGCGAGATTATGGGAAACTCTCCCTTTGATTTTGTGATGGAATATGACAAGAAAGATGCATCACACCTCAACTTTGTGCATCGCACATTTAACGCTGGAGATTTACATTATTTTTTTATCGGCTTGCAACATATTTATAAAAATCATGAAGGCTTAGAGGGTGTGTTTACAAAACATACTTCGGAAACTTTCACTACGGAAGGCAAGCTATCAACACAACCAGCAATCTCTGCATTTAAAAAAATATTTTTCTCTTTATCACATCAAGATAGAACTGAAAAACACGTGAGTGATCCTTTAAAAAACTCTGCAGCAAAAAGAATTAATATGTACTTAAGATGGATGGTACGTAAAGATAATAATGGGGTAGATTTTGGGTTATGGAATTCTATACAACCCGCTACCCTATCTTGCCCACTGGATGTACATAGCGGAAGAATAGCACGAGAATTGAAATTATTAAAGAGAAAACAAAATGACGGTAAAGCATTATTAGAGCTAGATACAGCCTTAAGAAAACTAGATCCTCTAGACCCCGTTAAATATGACTTTGCCTTATTTGGACTTGGTGCTTTTGAAACTTTTTAACCCCATATGATAGCATATTAACTGGTTATGTTAAACTTATCTTAAAATAAGCTACATTTGTATTAAACTAGCCTATTAATATTAGAATAAGCTTGTTCATTTTATTATGATAGAACCGGTAATCCCTCTTAATGAAAATAAAAGATTAGAAGCCTTACATAGTTATGGTATTTTAAACACAACACAGCATGAAGACTTTGATCAAATAACAGATATTGCACGAAGTATAACCGGTCTTCCTGTTTCTTTAATATCATTTGTTGATGAAAAAGAAGTCTGGTTTAAATCTGCTAATGGTTTAAATATTTGCTCTAGCGATAAAAATCTTTCCTTTTGTAGTTTTGCAGTTAGCAATGAGCAACCTGTCTTTATAATTAAAAACACAAAGGCTGATGACCGCTTTATAGATCACCCTTATGCTAATGTTTCTGAGAAGCCAATAATATTTTATGCTGGTGTTTGTTTAATAGACTCTAATGGATACCGCCTAGGAACCCTATGCGTTATTGACCATAAAGCTAATAACTTAAACCAAAAACAGTTAAATAGTTTACAAATTTTAGCAAAGCAGGTAATAAAACTTATTGAGCTTCATGCAGCAAATGAAAAATTATTAGAAAGTCAAAAACTATTAGAATTAAAAAATAAAGAATTAAAAAACTTTGCTGGTATCGTCTCTCATGATATGAAGATGCCACTTGCAAATATTATACTTACTACAGATATTTTAAAGGCGAAATATGGTAAGCTATTAGATGTTACTGCCCTAGAATATTTACAGTATTTAAAACAATCTTCTTTTACTCTTAGTGAATACATTACTGGTCTTCTTGAACATTATGAGAGTGATAAACACTCTAATGAGATATCTGAAATATTTGATATACACCATTTACTTGAAGAAATAGTAGATCTATTAAACATTAATCTTGATTGTGAGATTCATTTTCCTGATAAGAACATTGACATTATTTGTAATAGAGCGGCTCTAGAACAGATTTTTTTAAACCTTATAGGAAACAGTATTAAATATAACGACAAAGACCGAATTGTAATAAACATAGAGTGCACCAAAAAAGAAGATTATTATCTCTTTACTATTACAGACAATGGTGTAGGCATACCCCAAGAAAAGTTAGATAGTGTGTTTGATCTTTTTACCACACTAGATAATGTAGATAGAAATGGTCAAAAAGGTAATGGAATAGGTCTCTCTACTGTAAAAAAAATAGTGAATAGTCTAGGTGGTACCATTCACGTAAAATCTGAACTTGGTACAGGTACTACTTTTGAATTTTCTGTGAAAAAAATTCATTAACAGTATAAATCTTAATGAACATTAAGCACTAACTAATCAATAATAAACAAAAAAAGCTTCGCAGATTTGCGAAGCTTTTTTTATGAATAGTATTTATGCTTTTAGTTTTTAAGCACTTTAATTACTTTACTATCATTTATTGTAAAGAAATAAGTTCCTTTAGAAAAGCTAGATACATCTATCGTTATCAATGATGCTGGATTGTAAGTTTCAGAAAATAACAGCTGTCCTAAAAGTGAGTGTGCTTTTATAGATGTGATGTTTCCATCTTTATTTTCTATGTTTAAAATGTTGTTAACTGGGTTTGGGTAATAGACTATTTCAGAAGTTAATAAACTACTATCTACACCTAATACAATCTCATTGTTGATACCAAAGGTTGCTTGCTTGATAACAAAATCTCCCGTCCCGTTAGGTATTCTTGCATATCCCATATCATCTTCTTGCTCACCAAACTCAATATTTTCTATTACAGTACCATCTGCATAAGATAGAATCGCACTTTCACCACCAGAAGAAAATTTTAAATCTGCGTGTAGACCGTCTTGATCTTCATCCTTATCACACCAAATAATTAAATAACTATCTGGGGCTAATGTAAGACCGTCAGGAAACTCCCATACTAATAAATCATCTGGATCATCAGATAAATATAAGCCGTCAAGGTTTAAGGTTTCATTGCTATTATTATATAGTTCTATCCAGTCATCAAACTCGCCATCTTGATCTGCAACGATAGTTTCGTTTGAAGCCATTATTTCATTAATCACAAGATCTCCTACTGGTAATGGTGTGTAAAAAGCATTGATTGTATAAAACTCGTGTTGCGCTCTTGCAGGTGAGAATACTCCTATGTTGTTATTCTCTGCATAAAAATAGTATTGTGTGTAATCATTAGTTACGGTATAGATAGCTCCATATACATTATCACCTGCGGCACCATCATTATGTGCACCATCATCAAACATTTCTACGCTTGTAAAAGGTGCGTGCTGGTTTGTTCTGTACCCAAATAAAACAGCGTCTGAATTGTTGTTTGTAACTGTTGCAGTAAATGTTATGGCATCACCTACTGTGATATCTGAACTAGATACTGCTAGATTTGATATAGAAGGTTGTGTAACTGTAAAATCTGACAATCCAGATAAATAAGTACCACGTGCATCCATTAAATTTTGAAGTCCTGCAGCTGTGTTCATCCCTAAAGAATAATCTGTTGTTATATTGCCTAAAAACTGAGTGTAAGTATAAAACTTATTTGTGTCTGCTTGTACTGCTGCATCTACAATAGCTTGATAATCATTTGCCATAGTTAGGTATGCAGAGTTTGTAATATTTTCTGTAAGTATTGTTTTAAAATGCGCTAGGTACATTTTTTTGTAACGAGGCACTGCAAGTAGTTTAGATACTAATGGGAAATCTGAACTTGTATCATGTAACAGGTGATCCATTTGAGCCTTAGCAGTAGTAGAATTTAATCCTCCCTGAGGGCCACCTTCACCAGTTTGTGAGAATGTTCCAAAAGACATATTTAAATCCCAAACTACAGGATTAAAAACGTTATAATCTGTTTGATACAAGTAATAATTTTGCTTAAACTGACCAATATAACTATCAAGATTTACAAGTACATTATCAAAAGCTAGCATCCATAATGCTCTATCTACATCAAGAACAGACTCTATATTATCAATGTCACTGTCTAATATGTCTGTAAGCTCTATTAAGTCATTCCAGTCTGCAACTGCAACTGTTGGATCATCATCATCGTCAGATTTAATCTCATAAGCATCATCATAACTAGAAATACTTGTCCCTAAATATTCTAAATTAGGTAAGTTTTGACTTTGTGGCCCTGCACCATCTGGTGGGCTACAACTAAAAAACGCATTATCTTTTGAGCCAAATCTATCATCTACAAATGTTTTTGTAATAGCCTCTGTGTTTGTATATAAACCCATTAAATTGCCATTTACATACACGTTAGCATAATTTGCCTCTGGAGCATCCATATACTGTCTTGCTATATTATAAGAAACTGTTTCTCTTACAAATGATGGATCAAAATAAACGTTTGCTAGTTTAATATCTTTATACCCTTCATAATCTTGATCTACATACGTATCTAGCTCTATATGAAATGGATTTTTATTAGAATTTGCATTGTATGAGCTATTACCCTTATACTTAACCCCTACTTGTTCAAAAAGCTCTCCATTGATAGTAACAGACTCTGCTTCTGTGTAATTATTGTCTCCAGCCTTTTCTGCATCTAGTAGTGCGTCCCAGTTATCCTGAGCAAAAACAATCTCTATGGTCTGGATGGTATTAATATCATAAAAATCTTGAGCGTTTGCAGTTGCAAATCCTACAATTAATAGAAGAAAACTGAATAGCTTGGTAATTTGTTTTTTCATTTTATTAGGTTGATTAATTATTTATACTGTAATGACAATCTAAATTTATCTAGATTAGGCAAAACATTCTTAATTATAGTGTCAAAGTTAATTACAATTTAAAGGTATAATCCAACTTATCAACAATTTACATTCAATATTAAGTGAATGGCTTGTTTTATTCAGCGAATCATTTTCTACTTTTTAAAATTCGTTTTTTTGTATCTTGCTCAAAACATTTTCTTATGAAAACTACTACGCTTCTCTTACTTGCTTTTATTATTTGTACTAGTTGTTCAACTTCAAAAACAGTCCCGTCACAATGGCAATCTGAAGCCTTTAAAACACAAAAAATTGATCGTATTTTAGTCTTTGCAAGTACAAAAGATAGAGCACTGCAGGAAGATTTTGAAGACAAAGTGTCAATGGTTCTTATTTCAGAAGGTATTTCTACATTAAAAATGCACGAGTTATTTCCTGAAATTGAGCATAAAGAAAGTCGCTCTCAAGAAGAAATTAAGCAGTTTATTTTAGAATGCAAAAAGCAAAACATTGATAAAGTATTGATAGCTTCACAAAAATCGTTGAGTATAGATACGGTGTATGCAAAATCATTACACAATTATTTTAATACTCTAGAACCATTAAAATTAAATGGAAAAAGTGATGATGAACTAGAGTATAAAACTGAGAAATTAACGACTTATACCATAGAAGCTGCAGTTTATGACATTGCAGTGTCATCTGAAGATAAACCTATTGCTGCTACTACTTTAAAAGCTACAGATCCAAAATCTTTAAACAAACTAGAAGCCGAACTCTTGGTTGCTATTAAAAAACTTTTTAGAGACAGATAAAAAAAATTGTTATTATTCTATTTGTAGCGCATTTATATCTGTTATCAATTGTGCAATGGATGCTCTGTTTAAACCATTGTATATACCTCTAATATGTTTGTTTTTGTCAATAAGCAAAAAGTTTTCGGTATGTAAAAAATCATCAATGTTTTTTGGAACTCCTAGGTCATTTTCTACAAAATAATGATCTCTTCCAAGTTCGTATATTTCATTTTTATCTCCAGTAACTAAATGCCATTTATTATCAATAACATCGTGTATTTCTGCATATTCTTTTAATGCAGAAACAGTATCTGTAGACGGCATCACAGAATGTGATAGCAATAAAACATCTGTATCATCTTTAAACTCTTCTTGTAGCTTGTACATATTATCTGTCATCTGTGGGCAAATACCTGGACAGATAGTAAAGAAAAAATCTGTTACATAAATTTTGTCATCAAATGTTTGTAGCGTTACAGGTTCACCTAGTTGATTCACTAAATTAAAGTCTGGTATTTTGTGAAAACCCTGCTCTTCTTTAGAACCTGGCGTTAACCAGTTTGGTGTAAAAGATTCTTCATTATAGTAGGGCAAGTATTCAGTTCTGCTCGTTTCAGAAACTATAATGTTTTCTTTTTTAATCGCATCATTACAGCCTATTACTACAGTAAGTAAAAATAGCAATAACAGCTTATATCTTTTTATCTCTAATAATAACTTCATCTTTTAATTGTGTACACGAATTTGCTCTTAGCATACCAAAAATTCTTCCATTTTTAGCTTCGTAGTTAATGTATAATTTTCCATTTTGCAACCAGGCTTTTTGCATCCCGTTCTCAGCACCATCAACAAGTTGTCTTTGTTTTGCAAGTTGTCCCGTTGCATACCACTCTCTTTCTTCTCCTTGTTTTATACCATTTACATAATTAGCTTCTGCAGATAACATTCCGTTTTCCCACCAACTTTTATAAACACTGTCTAATCGGTTTTTTTTATAATAAGACTCAATACGCAATACGCCATTTTCTGACCATTTTCTGGCAATACCTTCTCGTTTACCATTTACATACCCTAACCTTTCTGCTAAGGTGTCATTAGGATAATAACGAAGCGAGTACCCAGAATAAGGCACATTATTATAATACCATTTTCCTTCTATTTGATTAAGAGTTAAATCTCCTTTTAACACCTCAACCTCATCAATAACCAATGCCTGATTATCAATAATAGCCATTTCATCAACAGAGCCGTCATTGCAGCTAGCCAATAAAAAAACCTGAAGAATTAAAAGAAGATAAAATTTCATAGTAATCAATTAATAACCTTGGTAAGGTCCCGCAAAAGCAATATATGAACCTGTGTTAGAATATAATTCGTTTATTATATGATAGTGATATTCTTCTTCACCTACCGTATATTGAGTAGTAGTTGTATGCCCACCAGAAGCATCAAGATCTGTAGGGTATGTACCCGTACTATTGCATTTTCTTCCGTAGAGAAAAACACCATCAAGTAAAATTCCTGCTAGGTTATCATCATCATTTGTAAAAGCTTTTGGCTCTAAATGATAGTGATACACACCTGGCCCTATATGTGCTCCCGTCCAGTCTAAACTACCTGCAGCTTGATCTAAAGTCCCACCACCTTCTTGATCATTAAATATAGAAGCACCACTTACAGCAATACCTATAGTATTTAATTGTGTAGACACTGTACTCCCTGTCAAGTTTGGTGTACCATCTACAGTAATAGTCACTGCGTTATTATTGCTTGACATAATAGAAGGAGTTAACTCAACACCTGGTTCTTCCATATAAAGAGGATGATCTTCTCCCCAATACACCGTTTCGTGATTAGGTAATCCTGTGGTTTCTATAACAACATTTGATCCATCTAGATAAATAGTAGTAGCCTCTGTATTAAATGCAGAAAACGCAGCGTGTAGTTCTGTTAAAACTGTTTCTTCTTGCTCCTGTTCTTCAGTGGTAGTGTCATCTGTCTCACAAGCAAACATCGTCACTATTGCAACAAAAAGTACTCCGGAAATTTTAAATATATTTTTCATAATTAGTTTGTTTTATTAATTGTTACTGATTTTGAGTTTTTTAAACTCACTTTTTCTGACTTATTAAAATCTGTTCCTGCCGAAACTAGATGAAAGTTAAGCTCCTCCTTTTTTAATGATTCCATATATTAATAATTAAATAAATACTCGTTTTTGCTTAAACCTATTTCAAATATAATGAAGCAAGAGAGACCAAAATCATACAATCAATGAGCGCCTTTCTAATTTCTGTGAATGGTGGTTTCTGTTCAGTAAAGCAAATTTATTAGTCAATTTTAAAATGATTAATACTTGATAATAAGCAAACTAACCATAAAACACATTGATTATTAATTCATTAAAATACGTAAATAAAAAAAGGCTCCGCAATCTCTCACGGAACCCTTCAACCAACAAACCAATACTTATTCCATTTCAATAACACCAACTACCTCATAGGCTCTAGTACCATCAATCTGTACTTTTTCATATAAAATATTTGAATACTCATAATAGGTCTGCCCATCAAGAACTACTTTTTCATAATCGTCTGGTAACTCATATACAACTGTTCCTATCTCTGGATCAACTACTTCATATTCACCATTTAAATACACATAAAACACTCCTTGTGCATTATAATAGTCGTGGTTCTGATGTCTTACTCTTTTATAGTTTATTGGTAACGTTTTCACTCTAAAACCAACCTTTGGTGCAATCACTATATAACTCCCTCTAGACTGCGTGTAATATTTATTATTAGCGTAATAATATTGTTGTCCGTTATGATTTACAACAGTTCTTCTTGGTACATTACGTACAGCAACCACTTTTTTCTTAGGTGTTTTATAGGTCACCTTAGAGCTTGAAATCCTTTTGTTATTTGCAGTATTAGATGCTGCAGTGTTTTTACTTGTTGTCGTTCTTTTAGCTACTGTAGTTGTTACAGTTTTATCTTTTGTATTACGTTTAGATTGTGCGGTACCTTGAACTGTAAACCCTACTAAAAGTACTGCTGTTGCTAGATATATTTTAATATGCTTTTTCATAATTTTATTTTTTTTTAGATGAAACTTTTTTTTTAAAAAAGCCAATAGAGGTATTCACTATATGTATTTACATATAAGACTACTTTAAATATCTTATTTTTAGAATTATACAAAACTGAAGTAAGTTTACTTCTTTACAATTTTTACAAACTATTGATGAATATCAATTAACCTTTTTTCACTTCACTAGCTTTAAACCAAAAGTCTAATGTCTTCATAGCTTGTTGTGAGTTTTGACCTCCTGGTCTTTCACCACCGCCTTTACCACCTCGACCACCGCCACCTCGACCTCCAGATGGTGGTCCTCCTCCTCTACCATTAGACTGAGATCCATTATTGACTTTTTGCCTTTTCTCTGGCATCTTATTAGACTTAACACCAATTATTAATTTTGAGAAGTCCTCTTTTGAGTTTGGGCTAATTTTATACTTTGGTATTTTTAATTGGTATTTTAACAATCCTTTTCCCTTATCATACGTATAAGAAACAGAAGCATCTAATGAGTTTAAAAGGACATGAAATTGTTCTTCATTATCAAAATAATGGTACATAGCCTCTAGTGGGAGGTCTTCATCAACCAACTTAGCAATATGTTCTTTTATTTTTTGTTCGTCTTCTAAAGAAGGTAAGCCTTGAGAAGATTCTTCTCCCCTGTTAAAACTTGGCCTAACTGGCTCAAGAGGATATTTTACAAAAACATCTTCTTTTTCTTTCCCTTTTACATCAAAATAAACTGATACTCCTAAGCGCAGCATAGACATAATAACATCATTATCTTTTGTACTAATACTAACATTAAAATTTTGGCTGTCCCGTGACACTTTATAAACTACATTTTCATTAACTACTACAGTTGTGTCCTGTACAACCGTAGTGATAAAATCTTTTGCTTTTGCAGAGTATACTGTGCATAGTAATAACAATAATCCAACTGTTTTTTTCATAATCTCTTTGTTCTCAATTACTTTTATCACCTAGTATATTCTTGTGTTAATTACTTTAATAAACCTAATAAACCCGTTAACTCTGTAAGGTTTAAACTTGAATTATTATCAGCATCTAAAACATTAAAGTTATCTGCTACAGTACCAACAGCCTCTGTAGAACTAATCGCTTCGTCACCATTAGTGTCTAATAAAGTAAAAAGTGATGCGATTTGTTGCACTGTAGAGTTTGATGACATAGAACTTAATAATGTAGCTGCATTAGATAATGTTGAAGTGTCTGTACTTTTTAAACTGCTACAGCTTGACATTGCAACTACTACAACTAATAAGGCTATTTTTTTCATGAAATTTATTTTTTAAATTATTAATATTTTTAATTTATTACAGTGTTGACTATTCCAACTCAGTTTTTCTAGATTTAAAATTGAAAGCAAACCCAATCCCCAAAACACCAACGAGGAGTAAAAGTATTGTTGGAGAAAAGAAGCTTGCTTTCTGTGGTACTACTTCTACAAACTCATTATCAACAACAGATAGAGATAAACCGTGGTCATTAGCCTCATTCAATATAAATTTATTTTTGCTGAAATTTTCTTTTAAAATAATCAGGGCACTTTTACTTTTATAAATGTCCTTAAAGACTTTATTTGTAATTGTGATTGTATTCATATCTAAAGGAACACCTTCAACTTCAAAAACAACATTTGTCTCGTGTCCCAATTTCACTTTTCCATTGTTTAAGCTTATGCTTTCATTATCATTAAAAAGTATTTCAATATTATTCTTAATATGCGCTAATACCATCTCCTTAAATTCTTCAGGAGTCTTATATGGTGTTTCAGAAAAGTGCGTTCTTATTTCTTGCTGAAAAGCAGTTAACGATGCACTAATCTGTAATACCCAAACATTGTTCTCTTTCTCTACTAATACTGTTGTAGAGGTATCAGGACTATGAGCAAAACTCGCTATCGAGAATAACCCAGCTATTATAGTTGTGATATATCTTTTCATCTTTAATGTTTTAGTTAGCGTAAGCGCCGTTTAGACAATTGATAAAATTATTAGCACCAGCAGCATCCACATGATAATGATATCCTCTTGTGTCATCTTCGTGACCTCTACAAGAATCAAGATCTGTTGGCTCATCTCCATTAGCATCTAACTGTGCATATAAACCGTGACCATCTAACGCATACCCTATCATTGAGGCGTGTCCATCTTCTTGTATTATTTGAGTAGATACACCTGTTGCTGCGTGATAATGATATCCTGCATTTAAATTAATGTGACCTCCTGCATCATCAAAAGGTGCTAGTGTATAAGCTCCTAAAATAGCATCTGTAGGAGCAGGTGCGTCAAAGACAATTCCGTTAAAGGCTATTCCTCTTTGAGAAGGACCATTACCACCACCTGGACCACCACCTCCAAAACTGATTGAACTTGATACTTTTACAGGTGTGATAGGTATTAAATAAGTTTGCGTTAAATCTGCGACATATGACGGCAAACATTCTACACAAAAATTTTCATACTCCTCTCCCACATTAGGGTTTGCAGCATTTGCACAATCGTCTTCTGTTTCTGTCACAAAGATGTCTCCGTTAGCATCATACATTAACCAAGTTTCATCATTATAAAATGTTGCCATATTTTCTATAAAAGCACCATCTACATCATATACTTCGCCTCCCTCTAACCATATTCCTCCAGCTTCTGCATTGTCAGAAATATTTGTAGGACACCAAGGCCCCATTTGATGATCTTCTGGTGTGCTTGTAGTCACTATTTGATAACATTCTGTTACTGTACCATCTGATAATGTACAAGGTACGGTTGTGATTGTTACTGAGTTTGTAAAATTAGCCAAGGCTACATCTACCACTACAGTAGTGTCATCGGTTTCAGTTTCTGTATTTTCATCATCATTTGAACAAGAATTAAGACTTAGAAATCCCAATAAAATAGATGCTGTCATCAAAACAGGAAATTTTAAAAAGTAAGTTTTCATGATTTTTGGTTTTAGGTTAATTATTATTTTTAATTTATTTTTTTGTTTATTATTCTAATTCCTGCTTCAATTTAATCGCGAGTTTTTCTGTTTTAAAACGTAGACTTTTAGCGTATTTAAGTTGTATATCTGTTTGCAATAATCTGTCTATAATACTATTTTGATAATCTCTACTATTAAGTAAAGAAGTATAATTTGATTGTGCTCCAAATGTTTTAATTTGAATGTAGCTTTCTTCATTTTCTGGTAACATATCTGCAAGTGATATATGTTTTTCAATAATAGGCTTCAATCTATTTTCTACTATATTTTCAATTTTATTTTCTTGACTTTTAAAAATTTTTATCTCATTTGGGTACGCTGCGATTAATCCCTTTAGAGCATCATTTTCTAAAAACTCAAACTTGTTTGTATTATTAATAGAGTTTAATGCATCATTTCTTAAGCTAGTCTCTTTAAACCTCACTCCTATAATTACATTTTTGGTCTCTTGTTTCACTTCTCTTATTTCAAGACCCACATAATGAAGCGTGTTTTTAAGTGATAACCTACTTGTGTTGTATCTTACAATTGCACTATCTATAACATTCAAATTTGTACGAAGCTCATCATATAAGGTTTCATAAATCTTAACTTCTACAATCTTATTTTTTCTTATTTCGTTAAGGTTATTAATTTTCCAAGCAATTAGAATACCTATAACAATTAATAGTATTTCGCCAAAAGCATAAATTAGATAGTTCCTAAACTTTCCGTTTAGAACTAATTTCCTTCTAAATTTTCCAAAAAAACTCATCAGTTCTAATTTTTGACTTTAATAGTAAACCCTAAAAGGGACTTTTATTTTATTATTAAAAGCCCCATTCTAAGGTAAATACTCATCTAGTGGGAAGGCTAATTCAAACTGTGAGAGTAGTGAAACTATCGCGACAATCGCCGTAATTTCAATTTTGCAACTATTTTTTTTCTTCTGAAAATTTCAGAAAATATTAAGTGCGAGGTGATCTTTTTCCTCTAGGTGGTCCTCCTCCAGGTGGCGGGCCTCCTCCTTCTCTACCTCCACCTGGCGGTGGTCCATGGCGCTCTTCTTCAAACTCGCCCATTAAACAACGAGACACATAGGGATAGACATCTGTTACTAAATACATATACTTACCGTCAAGGTTAATACCGTTACATTCATCCAGATCGCCCAGTCCTGCTACATATTCCCAATCAGACTTAAATGTCCCGTCTGGTGCTGTCTCTTCTACAGTTATATCCATTTGCTGGTGTGGATTGCTATAAGAGCAATCTTCACCTTCACGGTTTTCATCATAAAGTCTAAAGCTGGGTTTATAGGCATTGCTTTTTGAATAGTAAATAGGAAAACCATCTTTAGCAAAACCAATATGTACTAAATCTTCACCTGTATCAAATTCTGATATCATTGAGGTAGGCGTACCATGATAATGGTAAGCACCTGTAGGTTGCACGTGCGCGTTATTAAAATCTAATCCCAAATCAATTAAATCTTGCTTAGCTTCTACACGATAGTTTTCACCGCTTTCACAAAAAACAACTTCTGCTGTTTCTGGTTCAAATTTAATTCCGTTAAGAGCTACACCTGGTTCTCTAACCCATTTGGCCTCCCCTGTATATTTAGGGTTTAATGGTAAGCTGTAGGCGCTTTTTTGCGCTTTAATTGTGTTTGGGTTTCCCTCATTAGGGAAGGTTCCTGTTTTATGGTTGGGTATTGCGTTTGTTTCAATAATACGTTTACCATCTTTTATTGTAACCGTTGTTTTTGTGCCGTATGTCTCATTTTCTAAAACATAAGCTCCAAAATAATCAACTGCTGCATGTTCATGTGCAGTATCATGCGTATGAGAATCCTCTCCGTGAGTATGTGATCCTGAAGCTGTTTGGTTTTTACAACCAATAACAGATAGGCCGATGGCTAACACTGCAGCATATTTAATATTTTTATTTTTCATCTTGAATTTTATTTTTTAAGAAAATTGAAGCCCCATAATTGCTTATAGGACCTCAACTTACAATCAACAAACCACTGTTAACAAGTCTTTAATTTGAAGGTCTTTCTCTTCTTTCTGGTTTAGGAGCATTTTTAAACTCCTCTTCAGAGATAAACCCATCTTCATCTGTATCTATTTTAGCAAACTTATCTTTTAAAGGTCCTTTTACTTCTGTTTTAGCAAGTTTCCCATCTTCATTCTCATCCATCTCTTTTAAAAGCTTAGCATAGGTAGGTCTTTCTTTTTGTTCGCGTTCCCCTCTTTGTTGTGCATTAGAAAATGTGATACCGAAGCAAATAAATGCAAATGCGATTACTGCTGTTCTAAAATTTAATTTTTTACTCGTTTTCATAATTTTTACATTTAATGTTACATCTATAAGACGACAGCTTTTTTAAAAAAATTCGCTAAAAACCCCGTATTCAGCCAATGGAGCTTTACTTTAAGTGAATAGCGTCTTATAGCCTGTGAGAGTTTGATTATCTCCTTTTCAAAAGGTGCATATCAAGTAACAAAGAGAAAAAAATGTGCTTTCTTTGTTATATGAAATTTAGAATACACCTACTTATACAAATAATACTATGGGCCTTAGTGTGGCTAATATTAAGCTTGAAACAAGAAGATTTAACTCAATTCGCAACTAGAAACAGTATCGCATTTGGTTTTCAAATATTGGCTATTATTTTAGCTTCTTATTACATAGCTCCTAAGTTATTATTTCAGAAAAAACATATCATCTTTATAGTAGTATCAATAGGCACAATAGCACTGTTTGCTTTTCTTTCTACAGGTATGTCAATTGATCCTCCTGTAAGAATAAGACCAGATATGCCTGACGGTCCACCACCATTTTTACGCGGCGGGCCACACCCTCCTTCAAGTTTTTTAATACACTTATTACTTATTACTGTAAGTTATTTTTTAAGTATTCTAGTAGAAACTTTCTTATTTGCCCAAAAGAAAGAAGAAGCAATGGCTAAACAAACGGCTGCACTAGCTGAGAGTGAATTAAAATTTTTGAAGATGCAAATCAATCCTCATTTTCTATTTAATTCTTTAAATAACATTTATGCACTATCAATGACAAATTCAGAAAAAACGCCTGAGAGTATTCATTCTCTTTCTGAAATGTTACGATATGTAATTTATGACTGCGAAAGACCAAAAGTGCCTATTGAAAAAGAGATCCACTATATAGAAAACTTTATAGAACTCTTTAAACTAAGGAGTAGTAAGAAATTTAATATCAGTTTTAATAATTTACTAGAAAACACGGCTATTGAAGTAGCTCCCATGCTTTTTATTATCTTTATTGAAAATGCTTTTAAACATAGTGGTATAGAAAAAGGTGGTGATTCATTTGTCACAATTACACTCACATCATCAGATAATCACATATATTTCTTAGTAGAAAACAGCTTACCAAAAGAGAAAATTAATAAAGATAAAAACAGCGGTATTGGTCTCGTTAACGCAAAAAAACGCTTAGAAATATACTATCCTAATAAACACAATCTTGAGATTGCTGCAAACGGTACTTATAGCGTTAATTTAACATTAAACATAAATGAATAAACTCAAGTGTATAGTAGTAGATGATGAAGAGTTAGCTAGAGAGCTTATTAGGTCATATATAAGCAAGCTAGACTTCTTAGAATGCGTTGCCATATATGAAAGCCCGTTAGAGGCGCTTGCTACCTTAAAAACAACAGAAATAGATCTATTATTTTTAGATATACAAATGCCAGATATAAAAGGTACTGAGTTTGCAGAACTAATAAGCAATACTGCTACCCGTATTGTTTTTACAACTGCCTATTCTGAATACGCCTTGAAAGGATTTGAGTTAAACGCGTTAGACTATCTAGTAAAACCCATCACTTTTAAACGGTTTTTAAGCGCTGTAGAAAAATTTCCTAAGAATGAAAACAATACCGAGAGCACTGTTATTATTAAGTCTGGTTATGATCTTCACAAAGTACTAGCAAAAGATATTATTTACATTGAGAGTGATAGTGAGTATGTAAATTATTATTTAGAAAGTGGGCGTAAAATAATGGCCAACCAGTCATTGAGTAAATTAATAACAACCTTGCCAGATCATTTTTTAAGGGTGCACCGCTCTTATATTATAAATCAACAAAAAGTTACCGGACTTAAAGGAAGAGATTTATTGCTTTCAGAAAAAAAGATTCCTGTAAGTGATAGCTATTATGATATAGTGAAGCGTACTTTATTTTAAACATAAACCGCTCGTTGTCTAAAATTTGACAAAGATTGTAGTTTTATTTTAACTTAATAAATTAGGAAAAGATATAAAACAAAAAAATCCCCATAAAGGAGATTTTTCGTGAGCCCGACAGGATTCGAACCTGTGACCGCCTCCTTAGAAGGGAGGTGCTCTATCCAGCTGAGCTACGAGCCCGTAGCTTTTAGGAAAACATTAAAATTTTGTAATAAATATAGTCGGGGTGGCAGGATTCGAACCTGCGGCCTCCACGTCCCAAACGTGGCGCGATAACCGGGCTACGCTACACCC
>CANLBJ010000008.1 GCA_947488905.1 Ulvibacter algarum | reverse complement strand
TGCGTGTTTGTAACGTCTGATTTTCCTTCGGAAAATCCTCGCATACAAACCCGCAACTATTTTTATACATAAACGTTCTACGCAAGCTGAAATCACTCATATGGAAACACAAACTCTCGAAAATAAACTGAATGAAACTCGGGATACTTTAATTGAGCTTGAAAGTCTAAAAACCGATATTAGATATATATCAAATAGAGAAGCAGAATATTTTAGCGAAATAATAGAAAAATCAGCTTTTTTCTATCGAATTTACAGAAATTCAATTAAGCTATTTGTGATTGATATTTGCAAATTAATGAACTCAAATGAAGATTTTAGTTTATTAAAAACCTTGAATTTCATACAATCAAATCGAAAAAGAATAGTATGGAAAAGAGAACTAAAAGCGGATAGAATAAATGAACTTATTCTTAAAATTGAGATTCTGAATTCTGAACATTTAGAAAATTTTAAAAATTTGAGAGATAAACATTACGCTCATAATGACAAGAAAAAATTTGACTTGGAATATAATGTGACTCTAAAAAAGTGTTGGGAAACTCTTTTCATAATTCAAGAAGTATTTATCGAATTAAGTCTTTGCTTAACGAACGAGCAATACATTTTTTCGATTTTAACCACAGAACCATATGAAATCATTTCTTTGCTAAAGTATAAACAAATCAAAGAAATACTTATGACTGAATTAAAAAAAGGACCAGATTTAGGAAAATTACAAATGGTTAGAAATATAACATTAGGAAAAAAGCCTGCGTAGAACACCGTGTATAATTAATGGCTGGTTCTCGCTTACTTACGAAAATCCTCGCGGATTTTCTATTCAGTTTTTATTTGCTAAATTAGGTGCTTAAACACGCCACTAATCATACACAAAACCGTTGGCAACCATTGCTGCACGGCAAAAAATTCTAAAAAGACTCTCACTCTATTCTTCCGATTTATCACTGTTACGGAACATTTCGTGCTTCCGATTTACCACTGTTGCGCTCAATTCTGTAGATTTTATAAAACTAAAAAACCGACTTCAAACTGCCGACTGGCTTCATACCCAATCCAACCGTTTGTTTCTTAAAAAATAAACGGTTGCCAACAATGTGTATAAAAAATGCTTACTTTAGTCCCTAAACAAGTGTAAATGTGCGTTTGCTACCTTCCGATTTTCCTGCGGAAAATCCTCGGACGCAAACTCGCACATTTCATACACGAACCGTTACCAAAAACAACTCGGAAAATCGAATTCCATATTTAACGGAAAACTAAACATTGAATATTTCGAGTTTTTTCTCACTCAACTCTGAATAATTTTAATTGGATTTTCTGATTACTTAAACTCTGAATTTATGCTTACTTGAACTCGGAATCTTACTCTTTCGGAATTTAGTTCGATTGCGGATTTAATCACTCAAATGGAAAATCTTTACAACGAAAAAAAGCCTGGTTTTTTTTCGCGATTTTTTTGAGTTTTAAGTTAGATAATTCCGAAATAATCTGTTGAAAATTTTAAAAAATTAATATTCGAAAATTTTTACTCATTGTTTCCACTCTACTCTTTCGTTGCATTTGGTAACATCGTGTATAAAAAATTGCTACATTAGTGCTAAAATAAAGTCAGTTGCACTTTTGTTACTTCTGAATTTCCTTCGGAAATTCCTCGCTAACAAAAACGCAACTTTCCATACACAAACTCGTTACCTTTAATTGCTCCGAAATTGTAACTCCTTTTAAACCGAATTTCAAAAAATACAATTCATCGGAATTTCTGATCACTCAAAATCGGAATATTTCCTTACTCAAATTTCGGAATTTATGCTGTTCGGAATTTTACTCTTGCGGAATTTTTGCCTCAAACGGATTTAAAAAGTCTACGAATTTTCAACTCGGACGTAAAATGCTACAAAGCGTTTTGAAAAAAAACACTTTTCGCTATTCAGCTGTAAAAGCAAAACACGTTTAGCTTTTGTTTTTTTTATTGTCCAATCTGATTCGCATTTCTTGTTCTGCTTAACTAATTCTGTCGCAACTAAAAGGTAACAATGTGTATAATTCATTGCTTGGTTCTAGTCTTTTCGGAATAATCCTGCGGATGATTCCTCTGGTTCGTTTCTTTTTGCTAAATTTAGTTCCGAATCACACAACGAAATCATACACGAACACGTTGTGGTGCATTTAAGAGAAACATTGTGAGTTTGAAAAAAAAATTAGAAAAAATTGATTTTGAAGTTGAAAACGGACTGAAATTCAAAGCGTCTGACAGATTACGGAATTTAATTCAGGAAAATCCAAACGAAACTCAATTGTGGAATAAACTCGCTGAATTATATTATGAAAGCGGATTTTTGGACTCTGCTGGAAAATATTGGATTCTGACTGAACCAACTGAAGACCGAATCAAAAAATGTGTTGAGATTTATGAAAAATCAGTAAATTATTCTGGATATCAAATTTTGCAAGAAATTGTATTTCGTGGAGACAAATCCAAACTTTCGGAATTTGCTCAAAACAAATTGACGGAATTAGAAGCTGATAGTAAAAAGAAAGCTAATTATGTTCCGAAATTTTTACCAAGAGTAAATAAACCGAAAAGTAAAAGGGAAAAGCACAAGCAAACGTTTAACGACAAAATTGGTGGATTTATATTTTTTGGAATATTAATAATAATCGGAATTTTAATAATTATTGGATTTATAACAGCAATTAAATGGATATTCTGACAATAAAAACGACACCACAACAACGTGTATAATTAATGGCTGGTTCTCGCCTACTTACGAAAATCCTCGCGGATTTTCTATTCGGTTTTTATTTGCTAAATTAGGTGCTTAAACACGCCACTAATCATACACAAAACCGTTGTAAACAATTTAAAAAAATAACAAATGAAAAAATGTCTTCTAATTTTAACCTTAATTATATTCATTTCTTGTGACTCAGATAATGATACAAATATTTCTCCAACTAATTTTGAGGTTTCTCTATCGTCAATCACAAAAAATACTGCCAATTTAAGTTGGACAGAATCAACAGATCCAGAAAACGGAATTATCAAATATGATATTTATTTAAATGAAATGTCAATAGCTGAAAACATAGTTATACAAAATTATTCTTTTGAAAACCTTAAAATTAATACTGTTTACAATGGAAAAATAATTGCGAAAGATATTTCTGACAACTTAACAGAAAAGCAGTTTTCATTTACCACGCTAAGTATCCCTTGTATTCCTAATGTTTTACAAAGCAATTTGATTGCATTTTATCCATTTTCGGAAGGTAATATTTTAGATATAGCATATTCAAACGACCTAACTAATATTGATGCTGAACAAACAACGGATAGAGGGTCTAATGACAATTGCGCATATTTATTTGATTCTTTTGACGATTATTTAACAACAACAAACACCGCTTTTCTAAATAATCTTTCAGAATTTTCAATTTCTCTATGGTTTAATGCTTCAACTCAAGGGTTTTTTATACACAGAGATGAAGGCTTTCATTGTCCAAACACAAATGGACAGTGGTCATTAATTATGTATGATTTAGGGAAACCTGTTTTTGGGCATTTAAATTCTGTTTGGGATTCAACTTGGGATTATACTTCCGATTTTAATACTTGGCACCATTTGGTAGCTACTTATAATGTTACTAATAACACACTAAGCATATATAGAAATGGTGTCCTTGGTGAAACTGATACTGGAATTGCAAACTGTGGTACAACACCGACTGTAGAAGATATTGGAGATTTAATTATCGGGAAATTTAAAGGGAAACTTGATGATATTGCAATCTTTAATACTGAATTATCACAGTCAGAAATTTCTCTATTATATAATTCAGAACCTTGTTGTGAATAAAAACTGTTTACAACAACGCATATAAGCAATGCGGGGGTTTGTGCTTAATTAAAAGTTCGGGTATATTTGGGAGACCGCCGAATTTTTACAAATTCGACTTATTGCCAAAAAAATTAATAATCGAAATTTGTAAAAATCAGCTCGTGTCCGTCCGAAAGGCTAATGCCTTTCTTCCTCCGCACTGCTCATATACAAACACGTTGTAAGTAATGCGGAAATCGTGCTAAAATTGAACATTTGAACTAAAAAAGCCTACGCGCAAACAGCACATTTATTTTTTTTTGCCAACGCGAAAAGCCAATGCTGAAAAAAAATAAAAGAGCTGTTTCTTGCCAACGCTCAACTTTGTAGGAAATTGATAATAATTCATTAAATTGACAGAAAAACTGAATGCTTAAAAGATTAATAATATTAAACTCTGACATATACTCAAAAGCAGATATAGAACTTGACAATTGTAATTCCCTTCAAATTGTTGGACCCAACAATATCGGAAAAAGTACATTGATTTACGCTCTTAACTTTCTATTTATAATTGACGGTAGAGAAATGACATTTAGTGGAAATCGAACAGGAGACAAAGCTACTTTCAATCATTATTTTCCTTCAATAAATTCTAGTTTTATAATCTTTGAAATTTTCAAAAATCGCTACTACTCTATTTTAGTAAAGAAAAATGCCGAAGGAAATTTAGATTACTATAAAATTGATAGCGAGTACAAAGAAGAACTTTATTTTTCAGAAACTGCTAACGGTCAAAAAATAAGAAAATTTGACTCGGTATTATCTGAATTTGCTACAAATGGAATAGAACATAGCAAGTTTTCAAATCGTAGAGACGTTTTTAATTTTGTTTACCAAAAAGGAAAAAGAAACAACGGAGTTGTTTGGTTAAATCAAAATGTAAATCAAGATGGACGTGGAATTAGTAATAATTTTTCTAAAATCTACAAGTACTTAATAAATTCAAAACTAATCAACAACGATTCACTTAAAGAATCTTTGATTATTGCCGACAATAAAGAAAACGAAAGTGTTTCTTTTTCAAAGAAAAATCAAAAAGACATTCAAACTTTATTAAAGCATAATCGAGAGATAAAAGTTATTAAGAGTATTCAACGAAGCTTTAATGATTTCAAAGAATTGGTAAATCAATACTCAGGAAAAAGTGCAATTCTATCTGAATTAATTTTTGCTTTCAATCAGCAATATTCCTCTTTATATTCAGATTTAGGAACTTCAGTTTCAAAAATGAAAACAGAAAGAGAAGAAAAACGCATTCATTTAAATGAAACGCTTAGTCCAAAAGAAAAAGAATTAAATCAACTTATTGGAAAAATAACTAATCAAATTGAGCAAAAACAAAAAGACCTCAATTCAAAAGAGAAATTAGTAACTGAAATTAAAGCTTTTGAGAATTTACAATTTCTCGAACAATCTTTTCAAAACTTAGACAAAGACAGAAAAACAATTGAAAGTCAAATTACTCTAATTGAAAACCAAAAACTAAGTAGCAAAGAGATTGAAAACAACATCCAAAAAGCCAAATCCAAAATTTCAAAAATCCAAAATCAAGTTGAAAGCTATTCAAATCAGTTAATTCATCAAATTTCAGATAATCAAGAAAATAAAGAACTACTAAATAGAATTCTATCAACAGATATAACAAGTTTATCTTCTGATAATATTTCAGCAAAAATCAAGCAAACTGAAAACTTAATGAAGTTATTTGATGGCGTTATTGAGTTACCGAATGATTTGAAAGGAAAACCAATAGAATCTATTGAAGAACTAAAAAAACAAATCAAGCAATTAGAGAAAGAAAAGGAAATAAATGAAAAACTTTTACCAATAGCTAAAAATTTAGAAAAGCACAGTAAAGATTTAGTTGACATTAATGGTAAAATTAAAATTTTAACAGATAAAATTGAAAAACTCAAACAACTTCCCAGCCTTGAAAAACAACTTGAAGATTTAAAGAATGATTTCAAAATTTTATTAGAACAAAAAGAACAATCAACTAATGATGTTAAGTTAATTGAAGAAGAAATTAGAAAGCTAAATGAGACTTTAAGACAAGCGGAAAGAGAAATTACATCTAAAGAAAAAAGAATTGAAGAAATTCAAACTTGGAAAGTTGAACTTGAGCAACTCGGCATTAAACCTGTTGAATATCCATCAACGGATTCACTAGATAATATCTACAAAAACCTAAAAAGAAATTTTGAAGAAAGAAGAGAAATCAAACTCAAAAAAGATAACCTATTTGAACGCTTAAAATTAAAAACCGAAACCTCATTTGCTAACGAAATAGATTTTATTAAATATATTGATTCTGAACTTGTAACTCTTGTAGACAAACAAAAAGCAATTGATGGTTTGCTTAAAAATATATCAACTCAATTTGCAAATCCTTGTCGCACAATCTATTCAAGGTTTGAAGAATTTAATTCATTTATCACTAATCAATTTAACTCGAAAATTAAGAAATTAAAAATTTCTGATATCGATACTTTGAAAATAGAAATTATTGAGAACGAGAAACTTATAAAAGATTTAAATAAAATCATCCAAATTAGAGATTTAACCTCTGAATTAATTTTTGATGACCAGTCAGATAATCTAAATACACTTAATAAATATTTAGACAATCAAACTACAATCAATTTCAATGATTTGTTTGATATAAAACTTCATTTGCACAAAAAGGGTCAACATAAAGTGGTTGACTTGAAAAATCAAATTGAATCTGATGGAACTGACAAAATGATTCGATTGGTTCTAATTATGTCTATAATTAATCAAATAGTTGTAAAAGATGACGAGAACAAAATCGTTTTATTTGTTGATGAGATTGGAACTATTGATGAAGCAAATAGAATTGAAATTTTGAACTTTTGTCAAGAACATAATTTTATACCGATTTCAGCTGCACCACTTCATCCTTATGATGGTTTTGACAAATACTATCTAGTCAGAAGAAACAAGGGTAAAATCGTTGTTAGTGAGAAGAATGGAAATGTAATATTAAGAAAACCGATTGAAGCATAATGAAAGAAGTTGACTTCAAGACATATAAATTATTATTAGAAAGTAAATCGGTTTCAAAATCCGCAATTCCAAAAAGCGTTTTGAAATCTGATATTTTTCAAAACTTGCTTCGTGCCGAAATTTTGGAATCATTAAAACTTGGAAGAGGTTTCAAAATTGAAGTTTGTAAAGAAAATGAATTTGAGAAATTTTTTAATACATCTTTTCCAGAACACAACGTTAGTAAAAGTAAATCAGGAAACATTAAAAAATATAGAAACTCAAAAGCAACAAAAATTGACAATAATCCAATTTTCTTGTTCAGAGGTTTTAATTCTTTTCAAATCAATAACCATCTTGTAGATATTGAAAAACAGACTCTTGATTTTGGTTTATTTTCTGCAATTCCAAATTCAATTATTGCTGATAAAATCTGTTTTGTTGAAAATTTAGAAACTTTTTTAAATGCAGAAAAGCTATTAGGAGTCAATTATCTATTTGTACACAAATACGGTAGAATAGGAAAAGAATCTATTTCAATGATAAATGCAAAGGAAGTTTTAGTTTTTGTCGACTATGACTTTAATGGACTTGATGAATATTTAAGAATAAAAGAAGTCTTTGCCAATGCTCAATTGTATTTGCCAACAAATTACAACGAGCTTTTCGACAAACATTCAGCATCATTAAAAGGAAACAAGGCTAAAATGAGCAAGCCTGTAAAAAACTCAAAAGATTCAATTGTTGTTCAAATTAGAGAACAAGTTGCTCGGACAAATAGATTTTTAGAACAAGAAATACTAATCAATGTTTAAGTCAGAACCAAAAACCATATTACAATTTTTGGCAACTCATTTTGACTTGCTAAAGCAACTTTTTGATATACAAGTCAAGAATGAAATCATCTTAAAAAGTCAGGTTTCTGATGCACTTAAAGAATTTGGAAGTGATATTGAAAATCAGCTTTTTGAACACAAATTGCTTGTTGAACAAAATGACGATTATGTAATTAACGAACCTTATTTCGTGTTGTTTGAGTTTGTGCTTCAAGAATTCAAACCTTTACTTCCAGAAGAAATTGAAAAATTTGGTCAGTCTATTCGAACTTTGTTTTTGAATATAAAAGAAGGCATAAATCAAGACAAAAACATTTTGTTGGATAGAATTGAAGCTTTAGCAAACGAGATTAAGAAATTTACAAATGCTGTAACAAATAATACTGTAAGCCTTTTAAATGAATCGAGAGAACTAAAGGCAAATACTAGAAAAATAGAATATCAAGAGAAAGTACAAAAAGCAAGATATTTAATTGATTATTATATCATTCCTTTAAACACAATTCTAGATATAAATCATTCTCAATCAATTTATAATGAATTGCTAAGTGTTTCTCAATTTTCAAATAACAAGCGTTTTGATTATACAGACGAAAGCATAAGAGGACAGTTTGAAAAACTATATAATCTGTTAAGGCAAGTAGTAAAAGATATTAGCAAACAGTCTTCTATCTTAAGCAATGAACTTTTACCTCTTATAGATAGAATTAGAACAGAAAGTGAATATTTACAAGGTTTTCACATATACTTAACAAACGGAAATTGCTATAAAGGAATTAAACCACCAAAGCTTTTCAATACAACAAGAGATAATCTCTATAATCCGTTTATTTACGAAAACACAAAAGAGTATTTTGACCAATTTAAAAATGAAGAAGACGTATTTATTGAAGAGGAAACTGATATTGTAGAGCAATGGATTTTCAATAAAAGTGAATACAAATCTCAGCTAAACTCAAAACTTCCTGTTGACGACTTTTTTACTTGGTGTAAAACATCTTTGGAAAACGAAAACAAACACTTTGATTTTGATAACTACTTTATGGTTACCAGTTTAATCTTTGAAGAAGATTATGAAATACAACAAGACAAAGAAAATCGAAATATTTCTTTTAAAACAGAACAAGGAGAACTAATTATGCCAAAACTAAAAATCATCAAAAAAGAAAATGTATCCGAATAAACACAAACAAATAGTTACATCTTTAATGGATGGAAGATTTATAACCATTGACGAATCTTACTTTGATATCGTAAAGGAAAATCAAGATTTCTATGCCGAATTTTTTGATAAATCGTTTGGTTTTGAATTAAAGAACACTCAAGAGTTTTATCATCTAATTTCAGAAGAAACAAATGAAAACACTTCTCGTGATATAAGCATATTCTTCTCAATCTTCTGCTATGAACTAGACAAAGATGGAAAGAATTTTATGGATGAATTAGGGTTTTCGGACTTTCACATTGACGAAATAGTCGATTACATAAGAAACAGTTCTTGGACTGATATTGTAAAATCAAACAAGCAATTGAATGATGCAGATAGTATCAAAAGGTTAGTTGGTTCTACTATGGTAAAAAGGAACATAGCTGTTAAACATTCAGATGACAATTATTCATTTACAAAAGCATATAAATTATTTATTGATTTTGCACGTGAATTAATAAAATCTGAGCCGAATAATGCCAACGCATAAGCCATACACATTCGCAATTCGCTACAGCCAACGCTACGCCAAAAATTGCAAAAGAGTATGTCTTGCCAACGCTCAATTATGAACTAAATAACAAACATCGGAAAACCAAGCAGAACGTGAAAAGCACTACTTACAACAACGTGTATAAAACATAGCTAATATAGGCTTTCCGAGAGGTTTTTGTATATTTACAAAGTACGCCAAATTTTTTATTTGGTTATATTTAGAAAAGAAAATTAAACATAAAAATAAAAAATTCGGCTCGTGCTAAATCCGAAAAGTTAGCGTCTTTTTATACGCTACGTTTCATACACAAGACCGTTGTAAGCAATTTAAGAAAAACCGTGAACGAAAAGACAAACATATTCATTGAAAAGGCAATTGCAATTCACGGAGAGCAATATGACTATTCGAAATCTGAATATTTAAATGTTGATTCAAAACTTGAAATAATTTGTAAAATACCAGAACACGGAACATTTTTGCAAACACCTTACAAGCATTTAAACAGAAAACAAGGTTGTCCGATTTGCGGAATTGAAAAATCGAAAACTAAAAGAATAAAACCTTTTTCAAAGTTTAAAAATCAAGCAATAAAAATTCACGGAGAAAAATACAATTATTCAAAATCCGAATTAGATTATAATGGAGCATTTTCTAAAATAACAATCACTTGCAAAAAACACGGAGATTTTAAACAAACACCTGACAATCACGTTAACGATAAAAAAGGTTGTTATCAATGTGGTTTAGATGGACATTCGGAATTATTTACACGAACATTAGAAGAATTTATCAGCATTGCAAAAGAAATTCACGGAAATAGATATGATTATTCATTAGCGAAATACAAAGGAGCAGATAGAAAAATTACAATTGTTTGTAAAGAACACGGAAAGTGGTCTCAATTTGCTTCTGCTCATCTGAAAGGTCATAATTGTCCGAAATGCACAGGAAATTCTGGATTGACAAAAGAGCAATTTATAGAAAGAGCAATTAAACAACACGGAGAAATTTACAATTACGATAAAGTAAATTACATAAACGCTCATCAAAAAGTAAAAATTAAATGTGTAGTTCACGGATTTTTTAAACAAACACCAAGTGACCATATTTATTCAACTGGAAAAGGTTGCCCAAAATGTAAAGAAACAACTGGAGAAAGAAAAATAAGGCTTTATTTAGAAAATCAAGGAATTGAATATAAATACCAAAAAAGGTTTAAGGATTGTAGCCACAAAACAACTCTACCATTTGATTTTTATTTACCAAATTTAAAAACGCTAATAGAATTTGACGGAATTCAACATTTTGAACCCATTTCAATTTGGGGAGGAGAAAAAGCATTAAAATCATTGAAAATTAGAGACGAAATTAAAAACGAATTCGCTTCTGAACATAATTATAAACTAATCCGAATTAATTATTTGGAATTAGGAAAAATTGACAAAATATTAAAAGCGGAAATAAAAAACTGCTTACAACAACGTATATAATTTATTGCTAGTTCTAGCTTATTTACGAAAATCCTCGCGGATTTTCTATTCGGTTTTTATTTGTTAACTTAGTTGCTTAACCACGCAACAAACCATATACAAACACGTTGTAAGCAATACAAAAAAAATGAGAAATTCGAATATTTTGATAATTTTATTAGTGACGCTACTATCGCTAACTGAATCTTGTAAAAGTTCGAAAACAACCGAGGATAATCCCGAAAAAATAAGATATACAGTTGAGTTAGCTATTAAAAGAGATGCTCAAAAAGTGAATGAAATTATTCAGGAATTTAATGACAATAAAGCAAATGGAATTAACAATGCGGAAAAATTATCCAAAATGTACAATGATGCGTTAAAAACAAAATCAGTTTGTATAAAAATAATAACAAATTTGGACGACATAAAATCGAATATCGATCTGAAAAAAGAAGCGTTAGAATATTTTGACTTTAGCGAAGACTTTTTGGTGGATTCTATAAAACCAATGGCAATAACAAGCTTGACCGATTTACAAGAAAATACTGAATTACAAATGAAAATGAAAAACTCGGTAATTAAGAATATTGAAGTTACTCAAATTATGAGCGATAAAATACTTCAGTTTTGCAAAGAACATAAATTAGAAATGGAACTATCTGAATTTGATAAAAATAAATTTAATGAACAAATTAAAGAAATAGAAAGTATGTTACCTGAATAAAGTACTGCTTACAACAACGCATATAAGCAATGCGGGAGTTTGTGCTTAAATAAAAGTTAGGTTATATTTGGGAGACCGCCGAATTTTAACAAATTCGACTTATTGCTAAAAAAAATTAATAATCGAAATGTGTAAAAATCAGCTCGTGCCGTCCGAAAGGCTATCGCCTTTCTTCCTCCGCACTGCTCATATACAAATACGTTAGCCACAATTAACACGAAATTGGAAAAACAAAAAATAACAAACGAAATTTGGACTGAATTACAAGGTAATATGTTACAGGGTTTATTATTGACTTACCCAAATAACAAAAAGCTGAATAAAGTTTTCGAACATAATGATATACTTTATCATTATACAAGTCTCAACGGATTTTTATCAATAATAGAAACTCAAAGTCTATTTTTCAGTAATGTTAATTTTCTAAATGATTCTAAAGAAATAAAACACGGTGTTGATATAGTATTAAAAGCTATTGAAGAAACCGAAAAGGATGAAAACTCAGACATTCTTTTAAAAATGAAAGAAAACATAGATTTACTATATAAAAGTGAAAAATATGTCACTTGCTTTTCTAAAGACGGAGATTTACTGAGTCAATGGAGAGCTTATGGAAATAATGGGAAAGGGATTTCAATTGGGTTTGAGTTTTCAGATTTAACAGATTCATTCGATAAATATTTGACCGGAACTCATATTGAGTATGATGAAACAACTCAAATTGAAAGTATTAAAGAATACATTAATTTAATAATTGAATTTTATAAAAAAATTGAAGATAATTATGACTGGAATGGACAAGACTTTGACAATCTTGTTGCAAAACTAATTATTACTTTTTTTAATAATGTAATCTATTCTTTTAAGCACCCTTCATTTATTGATGAAAGAGAATATAGATTGCAATTAGAGATTGATAATAAAATGTACAATAAAGATGATATAGATCTTAAATTCAGAGCAACTGAAAACTTAATTATTCCTTACACAATAATTAAAAATAGTTACGCTTCTTATCTTGAAACAAAAGAACCTGATGAAACTGAGCCTATATTTCCTTTAAAAAAACTACCAATAAGTAAAATAATTATTGGACCAAGTTTAGATTACGAAACAGTAAAAATTGGAATTAAACAGTTTTTATTTGAAAAAGGTTACAAAGAAATTGATATTGAGAAATCAAATGTTCCTTACAGAATATAACAGTGGCTAACATTGTATATCAAAACAAACATCCTACAGTAATTCTTACAAAAATAGGCGCTATTAATTCCAAAAATTATAACAAAAAAAAGGTTCGCAGCAATGCGAACCTTTTTTTAATATATTTATAATGTAGTCCTTAAACGAGCACAGCTTTAATCTGTTTCATCGCTTTTTTGATGTCTTCTTCTGCAGCTGCATAAGAGATACGTATGCAATCTGGATCTCCAAAAGCTTCACCTGTTACGGTAGCCACATTTGCGTGTTCTAGTAAATATAGACTAAAGTCTGATGCATTATTAATAGTGGTTCCGTTTAGCACCTTTCCGAAGTAATAAGATACATCTGGGAATACGTAAAAAGCACCTTCAGGTACATTAGTCTTAATACCAGGTATTTCTGCAAGTAAGTCTAAGATCATAGTACGGCGTGCCTTAAAAGCATCTACCATATATTTAATCTTGCTTGGTGGGTTGTTTAATGCTACGACAGCAGCTTTCTGGCCTATACAGTTAGCACCACTAGTAACCTGGCCTTGCATCTTGTTACAAGCGCGAGCTATCCACTCTGGTGCGCCTATAAACCCTATGCGCCATCCCGTCATTGCAAATGCCTTAGAGACACCGTTTACGGTCACGGTTTGGTCATACATATCTGGAAACTGCGCCATAGAAGCGTGTGCTTCTGTAAAGTTTATGTGCTCATAGATCTCGTCACTCACCACAATGATTTTTGGGTATTTTACAAGAACGTCTGCAAGTGCTCTTAGTTCTTCTTTGCTATACACAGATCCGCTTGGGTTACAAGGCGAACTGTAAATAATCATTTTTGTTTTTGGTGTGATAGCAGCTTCAAGTTCTGCCGGTGTTACTTTAAAGTCGTTGTTAATAGAAGTAGTGATCTCTACTGGTACACCACCAGCTACTTTTGCAATGTCACTATAACTTACCCAGTAAGGAGCAGGTAATAATACCTCGTCACCTTCATTTAATAATACCTGTGCAATGTTATATAATGATTGCTTAGCACCTGTAGATACTACAATCTGGCTAGGAGTATATGTAAGATTGTTATCACGTTTAAACTTTGTGATAATCGCCTCTTTTAAATCTGCATATCCGTCTACTGGTGTGTAGGCGTGAAAGTTGTCTGTTACCGCTTTAATGGCAGCATCTTTTACAAAATCTGGCACATTAAAATCTGGTTCGCCAAGACTTAGGCCTATAATGTCTTTACCTTCTGCTCTTAGTTCTCTTGCTTTTGCAGCCATGGCTAAGGTTGCAGAGGTAGCCATGTTATTTACTCTGTTAGATAATTTATTATTCATGGTGTGTTATGCAATTTGAGCTGGATTCATCCCCATTTTCTTTAGGTGACTAAAGTGGGCAATGAGTGCTTTGCCTGTTGTTTTATATTCGTTGTAGGGTAAGTTAAATTCTTGGGCCGTGCTTCTTACAATTTCTGAAATTTTAGTGTAATGTACATGGCTAATATTAGGAAAAATATGGTGTTCTACTTGGTGGTTAAGCCCACCAGTAAACCAGTTCATAAATTTACTTTTTGTTGCAAAGTTTACCGTAGTAAATAACTGGTGTATCGCCCAAGTGTTTTTCATTGTCCCAGACTCAGCTGGTAAAGGCATATCTGCAGCTTCTACTACGTGTGCTAATTGAAAAATAATACTTAAGATCATCCCTGCAACATAGTGCATTATAAAAAAGCCTAATAATATTTGCCACCAAGCGACACTAAAAAAGATTAATGGGATTACAATCCAGATAGAAAAATAAATGGCTTTTGTAATCGCTAGTGTTAACCATTGTGTAGATGGTTTTGGCATTTTACCAAAAGCCAACTTACGCTTTAAAAAACGGTATGATTGTGTAAAGTCTGTTGTAAGAACCCAGTTAAAAGTTAAAAGTCCGTAAAATAATACCCCATAAATATGCTGAAATTTATGAAATTTACGCCACTCTGCATGTTTACTAAATCTTAAAATACGACCAGCTTCTAGATCTTCATCATGCCCGTGTATGTTAGTATATGTGTGGTGCAGTACATTGTGTTGTACCTGCCAGTTGTAAACATTACCAGCAAGAATATACATACTACCACCCATAATTTTGTTTACCCAGCCTTTAGATGAATATGCACCGTGATTTGCATCGTGCATTACGTTCATCCCTACGCCAGCCATCCCTACACCCATAGTTAGGGCGCATAAAAGATTTGCCCACCAAGGCATATCAAGAAATAGCAATAAAAAATAAGGGCCTAGATAAAGTGCAAACATGGCAAAGGTCTTTACATATAATTGCCAGTTTCCATTTCTAGAAATGTTGTTTTCTTTAAAATATGTGTTAACACGCTTGTTAAGAGTTCTAAAGAACGCAGGAGAACCTCCGCGCGCAAAAGTGAGTGTTTTATGTTTCAAAATAGAGGATGTTTAAACTGTATTACTACTTAATAAATAACTACAAAAATACATATAGATTGCCTAATGAGGCTGATAATCAGCCTAAAATTGCAAAAGAAAATTTACTTTTGCAGCACAAAACTATTATGGATTTAATAAACACCTATTTTCCCGACCTTTCTGAAACGCAGAAAGCCCAGTTTAAAGAACTAGAAGTACTTTACAAAGACTGGAATTTAAAGATCAATGTTGTCTCTCGTAAAGACATAGACGAAATATACATTAGACACGTGCTACACTCTCTAGGTATAGCAAAAGTGATGCAGTTTTTACCTGGCTCTACTGTGATGGATGTAGGTACTGGTGGTGGTTTTCCAGGAGTACCACTCGCTATACTTTTTCCAGAAACTCAGTTTCATCTAGTAGACAGCATTGGTAAAAAAATAAAAGTAGTAGAAGAGGTTGTTGCTGGTCTTGGCTTAACTAATGTAAAAGTGACAAACGCACGTGCAGAAAGCATTGACGAGCAGTACGATTTTATAGTGAGTAGAGCCGTAGCACAAATGGAAACCTTTGTGAGATGGGTGCGTCATAGTGTAAAAAAGAAAAGCGTTCATCCTTTAAAAAACGGTATACTTTATCTTAAAGGGGGTGACCTCACAGAAGAGTTAGCGGCTTTCCCAAAAGCGACTATTTATCCTTTAACAGAGATATTTAAAGAAGACTTTTTTGAAACAAAAACGGTTGTGCATTTACCATTGAAATATAAGGGTTAGTCCAGTAATTTTCACTTCGGAAATACTAAGGAATTTAAAACTGCGTTAGTTTAAAAACCAACCACTTTATAGATAAAAATTACTTAACCATTACTTTATAAATTATGTTACGTATTTTTTTAGCACTCAGTCTTACTTTTTTATTTATCGCTTGTGATAGTGATGACGACACAACTCCCGAAATGGAAGTAGAAGTTGAAAACTTTTATGGCCTCACCGTTGGGAACACTTATACCTATTCTTATCACAGAAGAGTTGGCGATACAGAAGAGTTTGAAACATTAGCATTAACTAGTAACGTCGTGATTACAGATGAAGTTATTATTAACGGCGAATCTTATTTTGAATTTACAGCCACAACAACAGGAGATGATAATGTGAGTACGCCCGATGTAGAAGTTGGAGTAAAAGTGACAACTGTTAAAGAAGTTGAAGGCGTATTGCAAAATGATGAAGGACAAGTATTATTTTCTAACATTCAAGATAGCGACCCTTATTTAATTTCAGAAAATGAATGGGGAGATATTTATGTAGAGAATGTAAACCAAATGCAACAAAAAACGGTGCCTGCGGGAAATTTTAATTGCGATACAAACATTAGATACGCCATTTTAGAAGGAGGAGAACAGTCTCCAGGAAGTGATGTTTTTCTATTTGCAAATGGGATTGGAGAGATTTACAGCACAACTTCTGCTGTCTCTAATCCACAACATCTTTGGGAAAAAAGACTGACAGTATACACACTAGTAGAATAACTTTTGTTGTTTTTTTTAGCAATTCTCAATTTGACGTTTTGTGAAATCAAATCAATTAAATCAACATTTAAACCTCAAGAATCTAACAATTAGATTCTTGAGGTTTTTGAATTTTAGAAGTCGGTATTTCAATGTTTTTGGGATTTCTTTTTTACTTGCCTATCTTTAAGACTTAATATTTCAGAAGCATTGAAAGAACCTAAAGCCTCATTTTCTATAAAAGACTGGAACGAAGACGATCGTCCACGCGAAAAACTGATGGCGCAAAGTAAAGCCGCATTAACAGATGCAGAGCTCGTTGCCATTTTAATAGGTAGCGGTAATAGAGAAGAGAGCGCCGTGGCATTGAGCCAGCGCATACTCGCTTCTGCAAACAATAATCTTGACACTTTAGGTAAATTTTCTGTAAAAGAATTGATGCAATTTAAGGGGATAGGCGAGGCAAAAGCAATCTCAATTGTGGCAGCGATGGAGTTGGGAAGAAGAAGAAAAGAAAGCGGTGCGGTGCAGCTTAAAAAAATTACTTCAAGTCAGTCAGTTTTTCATTTAATGCAACCAGTCATTGGCGATTTGCCGCACGAAGAGTTTTGGGTAGTGTATGTAAATAACTCAAATAAAGTGCTGCGAAAACTACAATTAAGCAAAGGTGGTATCACAGGTACACTTGTAGATGTGAGACTTACTTTTAAAAACGCACTTGAGATAGGAGCAGTGGCTATTATTCTTGTGCATAACCATCCCAGCGGTACCTTAAAGCCAAGCCAAGCAGATAAAAACCTTACCGAAAAAATTAAAATAGCAGGACAAAGTCTTGATATAAAAGTATTGGACCATCTTATTATTACAGAAGAAGCCTATTTTAGTTTTGCAGATGAAGGGTTGCTGTAAAACACTTTAATCTTAATTAGCTTACTAGTGTTATGTAGGGCACAGTCGAGACATTTTTGATTCACCTTTTTACTGCGCTTAGACTAAGCGCAGCAGAACCGCTCAGGGTGACAAAAACCTGCTATAGTCTTTTACAGGGATAAATAGTATCTTTAAAAAGAACTAGTATCTTTGAGTACTAATTTAATCTAAGCTTTTTAATCTTTATGCTATTAGTTTTTGCTCAGCAGATTTCGCCACGCATGTCATATGTGTTTAAGCATATTTGCACTAGAATTCTTGGAGTAGAAGTTACTTTTACAAGCTCTATAGATGCCTTTATAGGTCGTCAAGGTCCTAAGGCTTCTTATGGTTCTATTGCATTGGGTAATGAGTTGTTTTTTCAGAGTCAAGGTATTTTAGAACAACACGGTGTAGAGAGTCAAGAGATTACAGTAAAACCTTGGGATGACACCGTTGGTTTTTTTGCAGTAAGTAGTCAAAGTGCCTTACCTTTTGATGTTTTTGCGGCTAGTTTTTATTTGTTGAGTAGGTATGAAGAATACCTTCCTCACGTAAAAGATACTATAGGTAGATATCCAAGCAAAGAGAGCTTAGCCTTTAAAAATCAGTTTTTGCAAAGTCCGGTAGTAGATATTTGGGCACAAAAGCTTAAGTTGGTTTTAGAAGCCGCTTTTCCCGAAATGATATTTCAGAAAAAAGTAAGCAGCACCAATCTTTTTATACAGGCAGAGCAACCGTTTAAATACAAGACTAAAGGGTTTTTAAGGTCTTTTTTTAATTATTCTGTAGACCTTTTTGGTTTACGTTTTAAAGAGTTGTTTAATAGAACCAGGGTTATTTTAAGTATGCGCAGAGACCCCTATGATAGTTTTAAATACTTAATTACCGCTTCAAAAAACACATCTGTCAAATTAACTTTTTTCTTTTTGCTAGGTACTCCAGAAGAGTATCTTAATGGTGTTACTATCTATAAAAATAAGTTTAGAGAAGTAATAAAATATGTAGCAGATTATGCAGAGGTGGGCATGGTGTTGTCAAAAAAAGCACAGAAAGATGTTAGCCTCTTAAAAAAAGAAAAAATACAATTAGAAGATATTATTTTGCAAGATGTAAAATGTGCATATAATGCTGACCACGTAGTAGATTTACCCCACGCTTATAGAGAATTAGTAGAGATGGAGATTACTCGAGATTTTACTATGTGTTATGCAAATAAACCAGGGTTTAGAGCTAGTACTTGTACGCCATTTCTTTTTTATGATTTAGATTATGAGATAAAAACACCATTAATTATTGCACCAGTTGCAGGGATATCATCTTCCTTTAATCATTTTGATCATGAGAAGACGCGAGCAGCGATAGTTCATTTAAAAAATGAGGTAGAAAAAGTAAATGGTCACTTTATATTAGGATTAAATAATGCTTGCTTCGGAAACGCTACAGACGGAAAATTTTGGCGTTCCATATTAACAGAAACTTTATAATGGATAAAAGAAAAATTACAGATGTCTTTTTTGACTTAGACCACACCTTGTGGGATTTTGATAAAAACTCTGCACTCGCTTTTGAGAGAGTCTTTGCAAAAAACAATATAGATTTATCACTCGATAATTTTTTAAAAGAATACGCACCTATTAATTTTAATTATTGGGCACTCTTTAGAGAAGAGCGTGTAACTAAGCAAGAGTTAAGAAGAGGTAGGCTAATAGATACTTTTAAGAAGTATGATATGGAGTTTGCAATAGAGACTATAGATGTGTTAGCAGAAGCGTATATAGATGAGCTACCAGGTAATAATCACTTGTTGCCCGGCGCGCTAGATTTATTAAACTATTTAAAGCCTAATTATAATCTACATATTATTACTAATGGTTTTCATGATGTACAACACGTTAAGCTAGACAAAAGCGAAATCAAGCATTTTTTTAAAACCGTTACAAGCTCTGAAGAAGTTGGAGTTAAAAAACCAAACCCTAAGGTTTTTCACGCAGCCTTAGCAAAAGCAAATGTAGCACCAGAAAGCACAATAATGATTGGTGATACTTATGGAGCAGATATTATAGGTGCGATAGAAGTGGGGATGGATACTTTGTATTATAATTATTGGAAAGAAGACGTCCCTGCAGAAATTAGAATCGTTGAGCATCTTAACGAGATTAAAGGTTTTCTATAATATTAAATCTGTACCTTACGTTATAAAGTAAACCCTTTATATGCGTATAAGTGTTCTTCTACAAATTTTTGTCACATTTTTCTTGTTTAACAGCTGTGTAAAAAACACAGATTTTGAACAAGCAAATGAGATTGCCTTTACGCCAGAAATTGAAGCAAACCTTATTTATTTTGACTTAAGCGCAAATACTTTTTTTGATGCCAATAACGGAACTCCAGATATTACAATAAGGGATGTCACCGAGTTAGAGTTTTTAGACTCAGAAGAAATTACAGGCAACATTCAGAAAATTGAATTTTTCTTTGATTTTAATAATTCTATTCAAAGAGTTTTTAATGTAAAGTTTGAGTTTTTAGACAAAGATGATGTGGTGACTTATACCATGGAGACAGAGGTGAGTGCCAGTAATTCTGGAGTTCCCGTTCGTACCGTATATATTGAAGTAGTAGAATCTCAAGATGTACGGGCTATAGAGGGTTCTAGAAAAATGGCGGCAATTATTACAATTCCAGAATCAAATGCCTCATTAACAGGTACTATAAAATTGCAGTCTAAAGCAACGTATTTCATCGAATATTAACAAGATGAGATTCTTACTTACATATTGCATAGCATTTATTGCTACAGTTTCTATTTCTGCACAGAACAAACAACTTTTGTACGGGTTAGAAAACGTGCCTCAATCTTTGATGCTCAACCCAGGTGGTGAAGTTTATACTCAAAAACACATAGGAGTTCCTTTATTGTCTGGCATACATATAAATGCCGGGATGTCTGGCCTTACTGCATTTGATATTTTTGAAGATGACGGCAGAGATATTAATGATAAGATTCGTAATCAAATTTTAGAATTAAGCCCTAAAGACTTTTTTACTTTAACACAGCAAATTGAATTAGCAAACATAGGATGGCGATCTCAATTTGGTGCTTATTTTACCGCCGGTTGGTATCAAGAAATGGACTTTATCGCATACTTTCCTAAAGATATAGCGATTTTAGCAACAGAAGGAAATAGAGATTATATTAATTACCCATTTGATATAAGCCATATTAATGTTAGGGGAGATGTTACCTCGGTTTTTCATATAGGGATTAATAAGCAAGTAAATAAAAAATTAACTATTGGTATAAGAGGTAAATTATACTCAAGTATAGTAAGCGCTAATAGCACACGTAATAAAGGAACATTTACAACAGTAAACTCCACAAATGGACTTAATGTCTATGAGCATAGAGTAGAAGACGTAGATGTCAATATTAGAACATCTGGATTAAATAAACTTCTTGATTTAAACGGCAACGAAATAGGAGTGGTTAAAAAGATGCTTGGGCGCTCAATCTTTAGTGGTAATTATGGACTGGGTGTAGATCTTGGCTTCACCTATTTAATAACAGATAAAATGCGACTATCTGCGAGCGCACTAGATATAGGTGCTATTTTTCATATGGCAGATATAGAGACTATAAACGTGAGTGGCGATTATAGTTTAAACGGTATAGAACTCGTGTATCCTCAAGTAGAAAATGGAGAAGAGTTAATCCCATATTATGATGATTTAAAAGATGATGTGTATGACAATTTAAATGTAGAGACCACAAGAGGTGCTTATTTACAGACACGGCCTCTTAAAATTAATGCGCAACTCTCATATAACTTCGGAAACTTTCTTGGGGGAGATGTCTGCGATTGTTTAAAAAAAGGATTAATACGTCGGGTAAATGAAACAGGAGTTCATTTATATGCAATTGCTCGTCCAAGAGGACCTCAAACTGCAGGAACATTTTTTTATAGAAGACGGTTTGGAGCTAACTTTTCTTTAAAAGGGAGTTACACAATAGATTCTTATAGTTCTGATAATATTGGTACAGCAATTTCCTTAGATATAAATAAGTTTAATTTTTATATTGCCGCAGACAACCTACTTAGATTAGATAATCTTGCCAAGGCAAATAGCGTATCTTTGCAACTAGGTTTAAATTTAAAATGGGATCAAGAATGAGATTTTTAGTATTGTTTGTTAGTTTGTTTTTTATCAACATTTGTACTGCTCAAGGCACTATAGGCGATTATAGTTATGTTGAGGTGCCAGATAGGTTTGAGTTTTTATCTGGTGACAATAAGTATCAATTATCAGATATGATGGTATACTACATAGAAAAAAAAGGCATAGAAGCTTACAGAAAAAACGACAGTCCTAATGTCCCAAAATGCAATGTTTTATATGCAGACATTGATAAAAACAAAAGCCTATTTTTAACAAAGTTAGCAATAGTATTTAAGGATTGTAATGGCGAGGTTGTTTTTAAAAGTAATGAAGGTAGCTCTAAGTCAAAAGATCACGCAAAAATGTATCCAGATGCTTTAAGACAAGCTTTTAAATCTTTTACTGCTAAAGATGTAGAGCGGGCAGAAGCTAAGTTACTCTCGCCTGTTAACCCTGTAGCGGAAACTGTTGTTAAGAGTCCTAAAGCTGTTGTGGTCAAAAACGAAATAGCAAAAACACGTATAGAAGATGTGGAACTCGATGAGGTTGAAGAAGTAATGGTAGATAAAGCGCAAGTAGTATTGCCGCAAGCAACTTTTACAAATTACCAGTTAAACGGAAAATCATATTTGCTTAAAAAAGTAGCAACAGGATATTCATTATTTGCAACACAAGCGGGTAATGATAATTTTATTAAAGTAGGTGATTTGAGCTTGCTAGGTAACGGATCTTTTAAAATGATTGATATCTATGGCGAAACAAAAGAAGGTGTATTTAATGCTAAGCAAGACTTAGTGATTAAGTTGTCTAGTGGCGTAGATGTTACTTATAAAAAAGAACTCTAAAAAGAGTATTTTTCTTTCCAGAGACTTTTTAAATACGTTTTTAATTGAGCTTCCTTGGCGTTATTTCCAGGTTCATAAAATGAGGTGCCAGTAATCTCTTCTGGTAAAAACTCGTGAGGAGTAAAATTACCTTCGTAGTTATGCGCATACGCATACGCTTTACCATAACCCAGCTCTTTCATTAATTTTGTAGGAGCATTTCTAATAGATAGAGGGACAGATAAGTCACCAGTTTGTTTTACTACTTGTTGGGCATTATTAATGGCCATGTAAGAAGCATTACTTTTAGGTGAAGTAGCTAAGTAAATAGTACATTGACTTAAGATAATTCGCGATTCTGGATGACCTATAACGTTTACAGCTTGAAACGTTGTATTAGCCATTAAAAGCGCATTAGGGTTAGCTAGCCCGATATCTTCAGAAGCTAAAATAAGTAACCTTCTAGCAATAAACTTCACATCTTCTCCACCTTCAATCATGCGTGCAAGCCAGTAAACAGCGCCATTAGGGTCACTACCTCTTATAGATTTAATAAAAGCAGATATGATATCATAATGCTGCTCACCCGTCTTGTCATAAAGCACCGTGTTTTTCTGCACTTTAGAAAGAACCATTTCGTTTGTTACCGTTACATTGTCTGTACCTTCAGACATTATGACAAGTTCTAGCATATTGAGCAATTTTCTTGCATCACCTCCAGAAAGCCTTAATAATGCTTCAGTTTCTTTTAAAGTAATATTTTTTTTCTTGAGTATCTTATCAGTAACAAGTGCTCTTTCTATAAGTTGATTAAGATCATCTTTAGTAAAAGATTTTAAAATATAAACTTGACATCTTGACAATAGGGCAGGTATCACCTCAAAACTTGGATTTTCTGTGGTTGCTCCTATAAGTGTGACCCATCCTTTTTCTACAGCACCCAGTAATGAATCTTGTTGAGATTTACTAAACCGGTGAATCTCATCAATAAATAAGATAGGGTTTTTTGTGGTAAAAAGTCCATCTCCTTGTTTTGCTTTTGCAATAACTTCTCTCACAGCGGCAACACCACTGTCAATAGCGCTTAGAGTGTAAAAAGGCCTGTCTGATGTTTCTGCAATAATAGAAGCTAAAGTTGTTTTACCTGTACCCGGAGGTCCCCAAAATATCATAGAAGAGAATACTCCAGTTTTAATTTGAGATGCTAATGATCCTTCTTCACCAACAAGGTGTTGTTGGCTAAGGTATTCTTCTAGTGTCCTAGGTCTTATTCGTTCTGCTAATGGTGTGCTCACGGTGTAAAATTACAATTAATGATGCAGAGCAAGGCTGACATTTTATCATAAAATTTAAAATGGGCTTGTTTTTGACTAGTTACAGGTATGCAAAAACGCAATCCTTTAGCTTTTACACCTGCGGTTATACTATACCCTATACTTTTTGTAATGGCTATGTGGCTTGTTTTTTGGGTAGAAATTAGATTTCATCTTGACTTAAATCACTGGGGTGTATTACCTAGAGCAGTAAAAGGTTTGAGAGGGGTGCTTTTTTCGCCATTTATACATAGCAATCTAGAGCACTTATTTAACAATAGTATACCTATGCTCGTGTTGTGTACTTCCTTGTTTTATTTTTATCAGAAAGATAGGTGGAGAATTCTAATAACCGGAATATTACTCACAGGAGTTCTCACCTGGTTAATAGGGAGGCCGGCATATCATATAGGGATGAGTGGTGTTATTTATATGCTAACTGCCTTTTTGTTCTTTAAAGGTGTATTTAGCAAACAATATCAACTCACAGCACTTGCCTTTGTAGTGGTATTTCTATACGGTAGTTTAGTGTGGTATGCTTTTCCGGGTGGAGATCCGCGTATCTCGTGGGAGGGCCACCTGTCTGGTTTTCTTGTAGGTTTTGCTTTATCTTTATTGTTTAAGCAAAACCCAATAGAAAACAAAATGTATCAATGGGAACAACCAGATTTTAATCCAGATGATGACCCATTTTTACGCCAGTTTGATGACTTCGGAAATTTTATAGATCCACTACCTCCTATAGAAAATGAACCTGAAGACCAAATTGAAAATGAATCTGGTCAGGTTACAAATTCAGAAAATTTCGGAACAAAAAATATCACTTATTTTTATGTCACAAAACCTGATAAAGACAAGACTACTCCTTAGTCATTCTTTGTCTTACCACTTCATATAACATTGCACCACAAGCTACAGATACGTTAAGTGAGTTGATCTCTCCTAGCACAGGTAAAGAAGCCTTGTGATCTACAAGTTGTAATACAGACTTAGTTACTCCTCGACCTTCAGAACCCATTATAATGGCTGTTGGCGTTGTTAGCGTTAAATCATATATAGTCTTTTCTGTTTTTTCTGTTGCAGCTATAGTTGTAACACCAGATCCTTGTAAATAGAAAATTGCATCTTTAATGTGGTCTACCTTTACAATTGGCATATTAAATATAGCACCTGCAGATGTTTTTACTGCATCACCAGAAACAGGAGCTCCTCCTTTTTTCTGTACTATAACAGCATGAACACCAGTACATTCGGCCGTTCTTAAAATTGCACCAAAATTACGTACATCACTAATTTGATCTAAAATCAAAAATAGGGGTGCAGCTTCTGTTTCAAGTGTTTTTTCTACAATCGTTTCTAGATCGTGAAACTCAATAGGAGAGGTGAGGGCTACAATACCTTGATGGTTACCTTTAGTAAGCTTATAAAGCTTTTCTTCTGGTACTTGAGATATAGAGACATTCAATTTCTCTAGGTCAGCTACTAGCTGCTCTATTTTAGGGTTGTTTATGTCTTTCTGCACATAAACCTTATCAAATACTACTTCTGCCGCTAAGGCTTCTTTAACGGGGTAGATACCGAATACTGTGTAATCTTTTTTGCTCATAAAAAAACCGCTACTTCATAAGAGAAGCAGCGGTTGCAAAATTACTGAATTTTTATTTGCTTATTGGGCTAAAGGCCACTCATAAAAATATGCGTGTCTTTCAAAAGCTAAAAAGTCTTCAAAAACTGAAGGGTCATCAACAACATTACCATCTTCATCAACACTTCTACCTCTAAAATAAACACTACCAGAGTCTAAATCTGATACTGGTACACCAAGTGCAGAAGCTACATCTTCTTTAGTAAACACTAATTCTGTAGGGAATGAAGTAATTGTTGCAAGAAGTACATCTGTATCTAAAGGTGCAGAGTTACTATTTGAGTCTGTCCCTACATAAACTTTATGGTCAATGATATTTTCATCATCTGCATCAAATGCTATACGTACTTGTGCTCCATCTTCTTCAGCTATTAAAGAAAATCCCCAGAAGTTATTTCCTTCTAGTCCGTCTAGTTCTTCGTTTCTATCTTGAATAGCTACGTAAGGATAGTTTGTTGAATCATTAAATAACTCATCTCCGAAAGATGGTTCATCTTCTTCACAACTTACAAATAGTGTTGCTGTGATAGATGCTGCAAGAAATATGCTTAAAAATCTTTTCATGATATATCGTTTTTTTTAATAGTCTAAATTGAATGATGTACCTGCTGCCCACCATATTTTTTCTGCCACAGATGATTTTTGTACTGCATCTGGGTTATTGTTATTGTTTACATAATTTGCAGGATATAACATAGAGTGAGTAAATGTCCCAGGATTTGGTGCTATTGATGGCGCCATATCAGAAGGGAAGCCTGTTCTCCTAAAGTTATTGTAAACTTCAATACCGTTACCCCAAGATGCTTTGTAGTACTCTTTGATAATGATATCAAGTTTTCCTTGTACAGATGCTGCGTCATAAGCAGTACCTACTCCGTCTACATATGCTTGTATAGTTGCTGCATCTGGCGCATTTGCTGCTCCGGCTGCTCCACCTTGAAAGTTTGTAACCTTTGCCATAGAAGCAGATACACCTGCTAATAAAGCATTTCTTGCTCCGCCAGTGTTATTGTTTAAAGTCAATTGTGCTTCTGCAATTAAAAATCTTGTAAAAGCATGAGACATAATAGGGGAGATTCCTGCACCACCTGCACCAGAATTTGCACCAGTTTGTCCTGTAGAACCATCATTATATTTACCACCGGCAGGATATAAACCTTGAACTGTGATTTTAGAAAAATCTGAAGCTACAGGAGGTCCAGAATCACCGTGGTCTTTTCCTTCAAAACCGTTACCAGCAGCTGGTGGGTAAGAGTAAGGGTCAGCTCCATCTTGTTGGTAAAAATAATAGTTGAATCTTGGGTCACCATCCATTCTAGATAACATAGCATTAGAGAGGTAATAGTCTGCTCCACCTACGTATTGAGATTGAAATACAGGGTGTCTACTTTCTGGCTCAGAAGATGCTGCCCAATTAAAGTCAAAATCTCCAGAATTATCAGAAATAAATCCTGCACCATTAATTACAGCATTTGCTTCACTTGCAGCATTACCGTTATTTAATCTACTAGAAACAGCAATTTTAAGTAATAATGAATTAGCTAATGCTTTCCATTTGTTCATATCACCATCGTAGTATAAATCACTCGTAAGTGCAACACTGTTAGGACCATTTATTTTACTTATCGAGTTAAGTAAAAGCTCTTTTGCAGATGCATAAACAGCTTCTCCGCTATCTCTACCTGGATCAAAGCTGTCACTTCCTTGTAATGCTTCAGAATAAGGAATGTCGCCAAAAGTGTCAACTAATGTAACTAAAGTGTAAGCCTCAAGTATTTGTGCTGCTGCTATATAATTGTTAGCATTAACATCAGGTGTAGCTATACCTTCTGCTACTTCTTTTAACTGTTTTGTTTCTATCAATAAATTTGCATAAGCTCTTGTCCAAGTGGCATCAAAATCACCGGCAGCAAATTGACTTGCATAAAATGGAGAAGTATTCATTAACTCCATTCTTGTTACAGTAGATTCTAGATATTGTATACCCTCAAAAAAGTTAGCTAAAGCTATTTGATTAGAATTAAAAAGGAACTCTAAATTTGCATCGTCTGCTGTTAATTGATTGGGATCTTCTGTGAGATCAGTTTCTATTGTTTCACAAGAAACAACAGAGAAGAGTAAGGCGATAACTGCCATACTTTTCATTATGTTTATATATTTTGTCATAATTTAATTATTTATTGTGATTAAAATGATGCTTTTACGTTAAATCCTATTCTTCTTGAAGAAGGGCTTGTTCCACCTTCAATACCAGCACCGTTACTGTTAACTCCTGTTCCAATTGAATTGGTGTCTAGATTTAAACCATCTGGTGTGTTAATAGCATTATAAAATAGATTTTCTCCAACAAGAGAAACTGAAAATTTACCGAATGGTGTCTTTTCTAGAGCCTTGTCTGAAAATACGTAAGTTAGAGCAACTTCTTGTAATCTTATTGTGGTACCGTCATAGATTCCTATTTCATCAGCTCCATTGTTGTACTCATTAAAAAATGCATCACCAGCAGATATAAGTACATCATTTGTAGATTCTGTAATTGTGTTATAACCAGGTAAAACAAAACTAGCATTCTGTAAATTATCAGTATCTGTAGTTAAACCTCTACCTAAAAGACTACGAGCAGTGCTAGAATAAATTACTCCACCTTGACGGTATTGTAAGTTTGCTGTTAATGACAAGTTTTTATACTGTATTGCAGTAAAAAATGATCCAACCCAGTCTGGTGTTGGGTCTCCTAAAATCTCTGCATCAGTAGCGATTTCATACTGTCTTCCGTTTGTTAATAATTGACCGTCATCGTTTGTTGCAACAACAGTACCTTTAATAACACCTACTGGTTGACCTTCAATTAGGTAATTTCCTAACTCTCCTCCAGCATCTGTATATCTAAATTCGTCAACATCAAGATCTGTAACCTCAGAGTCTGTTTTTGTCCAGTTTCCACCTATGTCCCAAGAGAAATTGTCTGTTTCAATAGCTGTGATATTCATTTCTAGTTCTATACCGCTTGATTCAAATTCATTTACATTTAAAGGGCTAGCAGTAAAACCTGTAGAAGGATCTAGATTTCTTTGGAAAATTAAATCTGTAGTAGTTTTAGTATAATAACTAGCGTCAAGACTTACTCTGTTTTTAAATAATTTTGCTTCAATACCAAATTCTATCTCATTTACTAATGCTGGTCCTAGTTCTGCATTTGCAAGATTATTACTAACAGAGTTTGTATTAATAGTTGATCCATCTTGTGTAGCGAATACATTTGAACCAGTGTTTAATAATTGAGTGTTTGGGTAAGTAGTAGAAACACCATCCACATCAGGAATGTCAAATATAGCTGAACTACCATAACCAGCTCTCAACTTAAGGTATGTTAATGCATCACTTTTAATACCTTCAAATGCTGATGTTGGTATAAAAGAAACACCAACGCCTGGGTAAAATTGTGAGTTGTCAGTATAATTTGAAGTCCAGTCATTTCTTGCAGATCCAGTAATGTATAAGTACTTATCTATATCAAAAGTGAATTGTGCAAATACACCTGGTCTGTTAATAGCATAATTATTAGAGTATGCTACAGTGTCAGCGAAAAAATCATGTTGATCACGACCAAAAACCGTTTGCTCAGCACTATTTGCTCCTTCTAATGTCTCTTCATTTCTAAAAACATCTACACCACCATTTACACCAAAGCCAAAGAAGTCATCTTTAAATCTTGTCTCATAGTTTAATATAAAAGTGTGGTTTGTAAAAACTTGTCTTCTTGTAGATGTATTTAATGCTCCAGTAATAATATCTGGATCAACACTTCCTTTATTTACAAAAGTTCTCCTTTGTTCGATACTAGTATCAAGACCATATCTATAAGTTGCAGAGAACTTATCATTAAATGCATATGTAGCAGATATTTGCCCGTAAGTACGATCTACTTCTTCGTCAATACTTGAGTTATTCACGTACCAGTAAGGGTTTGATCCTTGAATATCATCTTGAAAGTTAATCTCTCTTCCGTCTAACGGGTGTTGAGAAGGCCATCCTTGTAGATTAATATTTCTAGGAGTATTTAGTAAACCTTGAAATATTGCACCTGTAAAAGGTGAGGTGAAATCTGTATTTGAATAATTTAAAGTAGTTGATACAGTAAATTTATTTGATAAGTTAGCATTTCCACCTAATGAGATAGAATTCCTAGTTAGATTATTTCCGGGCAAGAAACCTTCATCATCAAGATTACCATAAGATACATTATAACCTACATTCTCAGATCCACCATTTACAGCTACGTTAATATTTTTAACAATCCCTGTTTTGAAGAAGTTCTCTTGTGATTTGTAATTTTTATAATCAACTCTAGAATCAGCTTGGTCTGCAAACCCATCAACAAAGGCAGTACTGTTTGCTAGTGGGTGTAGTATTTGACCTTGTGAATCTATATTTCCATAGTCAGTTCTTCCAAAAGTAGCTCCCCAGTTTCCTAAAAAGTTGTAATAAGCATCATAATATCCTTGACCTCTCGAGTTTGTGAAATCTGGTAATGAAGCAATCTCATTTACAAAAGTTGATGCTGTCACTGTTACTTCTGTTTTCTTGTTTCTATTACCACCTTGCTTTCCAGCTTTTGTTGTAATAACAATTACACCATTACGACCATCAGAACCATAAAGTGTAGCTGCATTTAAACCTCTTAAAACGTTTACACTTTCAATGTTATTTGGGTCAACGTCTAATGATCTACTTGTTCCTGAAAAACCTGTACCATTTGTTTGTGAATTAAAACGCACACCATCAACTATATATAAAGGTTGGTTGTCTCCAGTTGTAGATAGACCTCTAATATTTATACTTGATCCTGCACCAGAAAGTCCACTTGCATTAATTACATTAACACCCGCAGCCTTACCACGAAGTATCTTAGTAATATCTCCTGTTGCTTTGTTTTCAAGATCATCAGTACTTAATGCAGTTACAGCATAACCAAGCGCTTTTTTCTCTTTCTTAATACCTAATGCTGTTACAATAACTTCATCAAGTACTGCAGCATCTTCAATAAGTGTTACTTTTAAGCTATTTGTTGAAGCTGATACTGCTTTTTCTTGCGTAACAAATCCAACATAACTAAAAATCAATGTTTGGCCAACAGATGACTTAATGGAATAATTACCATCAAAATCTGATTGGGTACCTGTAGATGTACCTTTAACTAGAATGTTTACACCAGGAAGGGGTAGGCCACCGTTATCCTGTACATTTCCTGTTATCGTTTTCTCTTGCGCTAGACCTATAGAGGCCGAAAGCATAAAGAATAATCCCATAACATAAGATAGAGTTGTTTTCATAAATTGTTGTTAAATTATTAGTTAATACAAAAATGGTGAAATAATATGAATACATCAAATTTATGTTTGACTATATGATTTCTCCTTTAATGTGTTGAATTTTAGTCTCTAAAGCCCCTTTTTTACACAATTAAATATGCCAGTCGTTTTTTTATATTTGCTTCAGGTCTACAATTGTGTCATTTCTTTAAAGGTTGTTTTTTTGTTTTTTTTAACAATTACACTTTTTTTTTGTTACAAGCAGTAAAAAATAAGCTTACATATTGCTTAAATATGAATAGGGATCACTTTTATTTAAATATTATATAAATCCTTATAAAAAAAAAGAGACCGTCCTAAAAGGACGGTCTCTCATTTGTAATATAGAAATTAATCTAACTAGTCATCTGACTCTACAGTGAAAATTAAATTTCCAGATGTATAATCATCATTTCTGTCAATTTGAACTACTAGTCTTAAAACTTCTGGATCTTCACCTTCAGGTGTTACAGGCAATGAAACGTTAGTCACAACAAGTGACTCAAACGTACCAGTACTTTCTCCAGCTAAAATAGTTACAGTGTTAGATGTAAGCGTATAGTTATCTGCGCTAACATTAGTTTGTGCTGAATCTATCGATACACCGTAAGTTCTGTCTACATCTGCAACTTCGTTAACGGTAGCTGTAAGTGTTTTTGTAGACTCTTCACCTGGCTCAAGAGAAAATCCTTGACCTCCAGATGCAGCAGTTAAACCAACAACTAATGCTCTGTCTCCATCATAATCTTCGTAAGAATCACATCCTACAAAACCTAGAGTTAAAGCTACTATTAATATTAAACTTATTTTTTTCATGATTTTATAGTTTTTAGATTAGTACCCAGAGTTCTGAACTAGGTTAGGGTTTGTGTCTAATGATGATTGAGCAAAAGGTAATTGGAATAAAGGGCTTCCAGCTGGTAATGTTAATCTTTCAGAAGGTGTTCCGCTTCCGTCAGTAAACTCACCTGTTCCAGGGCGCTCAAATCCTAATCCTCTTCTTTTAACGTCAAAGAAATGTTGATATTCAAAAGCAAATTCTAATCTTCTTTCTAAGTGAATTGCAGCTTCTAATGCAGCACCTGTTTCTCCATCTGGAGCAGTTCCTGCAGCATATCTTTGAGATCTTACTTCGTTTAATGCAGCTAATGCAGCACCTTCTTGTCCACCAATTTCAAATAAAGCTTCAGCTTTGTTTAAAGCAGCTTCAGAAGCTCTGAAGATTTTATAATCTACTTCACCATTAACTTGTCCTTCACGTCCAAATAACTTGATGATTGCATTGTATTCACCAAAATTATCAGTTGCTACAGCAGTATAGGCCGTTTTTCTAATGTCATCATCACTGTAAAGATTAAATAATTCACTAGAAACAGCATATTCAATTGCAATGTTAGATAATGGACCTTGATTCCAAGTAACACCAATTTGATTTCCTAAAACACCAGTTTCATTTGGAATGTAAAAAACTAAACCATCTTTACTTACGTCAGTCCATATGTCTAAGAAGTTATCACGGCTAGATACAGTTGCAGATACAGCATTTGCTGCATTTACTGCTTTTTGCCATTCTCCCATATAAAGATATACTCTAGATAGTAAAATGTTAACAGCGTCTCTATTCATTCTTCCTGGATCACTAGTTACATTAATACCAGCAGCTGCATCTGTTAAGTCAGTTACAATAAAGTCATATACTTCGCTTACTGTGTTTCTTGCAGGCTCAATGTTTGCATCTGCATCAAATACATAAGCTACACCTAAGCTAGAATTAGCATCTCCTGATTGTGTAGGTATTTTTCCAAAATAAGTTACCATATTAAAGTGAGCTAAAGCACGCAGTGCTTTTGCTTCAGCAATAATATTAGCTTTACTGTCTCCTTCAAAATCATCTACAAAAGATAATACTTGGTTAGCACGGTATATTAAAGAATAATTATCAGAGTATAATCCAGACAATGTATTATTACCATCATAACCCCATCTGTGAAGTCTAGCTTTAGTATTTCTACCAGACTGTGCAAGAGTAACATTATCTGTCATAACATCTGGTGCAGATAACATTGATCCTGCATCAGAAGAACCGTAATGACCTGCTAATGTTAATGCAGAGTAAACACCGCGAATACCATTCTCAAAATCTTGAGCTGATACAAACGCGTTTTCAGTACCAAAGGCATCATAAGGTACTTGATCTAAATTGTCTTCACATGAAACCAAGGCCCCAAGTGTAAAAAGACAAATTGAAAATTTAGTGATTATATTTTTCATTTTATTATATTTTTTTTAAAATTATAGTCCTATGTCTATACCAACTTGGTAAGATTTTGTGTTAGGGTAACTATATAGAGTTGCTTCACCTGGTGCTACAGAATTAGCAAAACTAATAGTCTCTCCAGAAGATATACCTACTTCAGGATCTCCGTAAAAATCAGTGAATGTTAAAAGATTTTGTCCTTGTACATAGATTCTTAATGAGCTTAAGAATGTTTTGTCCATTGTAGATTTTGCAAAATTATAAGATAACGTAACGTTTCTTAATCTAATGTAATCTCCTTTTTCTAAAAATCTGTCTGAATCAATTACTTCATCAATATATAATGGGCTTGGGTGTACATTTGTGTCACCTGGGTTTTTCCAGTAGTTGAATGCAGATGTCGCTTGGTTATCACCAATAGCAGCTCCATCAGAATTTACATTACCTTCTACAAAATTGTTAATCCAGTTTCCAGACTTAACTACAAAATCAGTTCTTAATCCAAAACCTTTATAACTTACATTACTAAAGAAACCACCTTCTTTATCTGCAATAGTAGACTTACCTTGTAAAACTCTATCAGAATCTGGGTCAATCTCATTAGAGAATACTGTTTGTCCTTCTGCATTTAAATATTGAGGACGACCAGTAGCAGGATCTACACCAGCGTAACGTACTAAGTAATGTTCGTTAATTTTAGAACCTTCTCTGTATAAAATGTTAAAAGCATTAGGAGTTACATCTTCACCATCAGGTAATTCAACAATCTCTGTGTCAAGGAAAATAATATTTCCACCTACAGTCCATTTGAAATCATCTCCTCTGAATATATCTCCACTTAAAGATAATTCAAGACCTTTGTTTTGAATTTCACCTAAGTTATCTTGTACAGAAGCAATACCAGACTCATCTGCTCTTGGAACACTAAATAATAAGTCTTTAGTATCTCTAATAAAATAATCTGTTACAAATCGTAATCTTCTTTGGAACATATTTAATTCTAATCCTACGTTAGTGGTAGTAGTAGTTTCCCATTGTAACAAAGAATTCTCAATGTTATCAGGAATTGTTGAAGTACCACCTGGGTAAGATCCAAACTGTACTGTACCTTGTGAAGCATATCTAGTAATACCAGATCTGTTACCTACTGTACCATAAGCTCCTCTAATCTTAAGATCATTAATTGCATCTACGTCAAAAAAGCTTTCTTTAGCTATGTTCCATCCAGCAGAAAAACTGTAGAATAAACCATATTGCTCATCTTCACCAAAGTTAGATGAAGCATCATAACGTGCAGAAGCAGATAATAAATAACGTTCGTCAAAATTATAATCTGCAAATAAACCGTATGATACTAATGCTAATTTACTTCTATTTGTGTTACCTTCAGTAACTTCAGCAGCATTTACTTGAGTAGATAACAACGGAGAGGCATAACCTCTACTACCTACAAAAATTCTTTTAAATTCTGCAATGTTATATTCATAAAGACCTAAAACATTAAGATTATTCTTATTCTTGTTTAAGTTGTATGATAGTGAATTAGATATAGTCATATCTGAGAAGTTTGAGAAAAAATCTCTCTTCGTTCCTGGAAAGTTTGCATCTCCAATAAAGCTCTCAAGTATTCCACCTGGTAAAGATTGAGATTCTTCACGAATGTTTAATCCGTTTAGTGCTGCTGAAAAGTTATAAGTAAATGAATCACTTAGTCTTACTGCTGCTGTAACGCTTGATAGTAAGTTGTTATTCCATACAGTATTTGGTTCAGTTAATAATGCACCTCTAGTGTTAAAACCTACTGCAGTATTATATACTGGGTTTCCGTTTTCATCAAGAACCGTGTTTCCGTTTGAATCTAATTCAAATTCAGTGTCGTAAGGGTTAAAGTCAAAAACTGATCTAAAAGGGTTTTGAGCATTGTTTCTATCTCTTGGCTCATCACTAGAAGAGTGAGAGTATCCTACGTTTACACCAAGTGTTAACCATTCTTTTGCGTCAAAATTAATGTTTAAACGTGCATTCGTACGCTCATATCCACTTAATTGGTCAATGATACCAGTGTTTCTGTCATGTCCTGCAGAGAAAAAGTAATCTACTTTATCAGCTCCACCAGATACAGAAAAGTTGTTACTCTGTATGTAACCTGTTCTTAATATAAGATCAGCCCAGTCTGTTTCATTGTCTAATAAAAACTGACGCTCTGTACTTCCTGGCGCAGTTGTAACTCCTGGAAGTGCAGCAGCTGCATTTACTCCTAGTGCGTTAAGTTCAGATTCGTATTGTAATTTCTCACTAACAGTCATCATATCAAAGTTAGGCTTGATTCTTTCAGAATAACCTGTTCTTGAACTGATTCTTATTTGAGCATCACTGTTTCTTTTACCTCCTTTAGTTGTAATTACAACTACACCGTTAGCTCCACGAGAACCATACTTTGCTGTTGTAGCTGCATCCTTAAGGATTGTGATGTTTTCAATATCTTCATTAGCAATATTTCCTAGATCTTGCTCTCTTATTGGAGCACCATCTACAAGATATAATGGAGAAGAACCACCAGCAGATAAAGATCCTGTACCTCTAATACGTACAAAGGCTCCTTGTCCAGGCTTACCATTTGCAGATGTTACTTGTACACCGGCAGCTTTACCTTGAAGTAAGTTATCTACACTTGTTGTAGGACTTAACTCAGAGATCTCAGAAGCAGATATCGACACAACAGAAGATGTTTGCGTTGTTTGATTCTTCCTTGAGTAACCTGTAATAACTACTGTTTCTAGTGTAGAACCTGAAGCAAGATCTACATTGATAACGCTAGAAGCGCCAACAACAATTTCTTGATTTGTAAAACCTACATAACTAAAAAGTAATGTTTGTCCTTGGTTTGCACTAATGGAGTAATTACCATCAAAGTCTGTTTGAGTACCCGTGTTTGAGCCTTTGATGAGAACATTTGCTCCCGGTAAAGGAAGACCCTGATCATCATTAACCGTTCCGGTTACTGTTTTCTGTTGAGCGAACGATAGTTGCACAACAAGCACCAATAAAAGCGCTAAAATTCCACTAAATTTTGTTTTCATTTTGTTAATTATTTGAATTAGCCAGCCTCAAAAGTCTTAATAAAAATACAATTACACAACTATTTTAACTTAAATTTCCATTTATTTGGTGGTGATAATGCCTATTAAATGTTAAAAAATAGATATTAAGCTAAGATGTATTTTTAAGTCGTTTAGATTAAATTTTTGATCATTAATTTTTCCATTTGCTAAAGAGAATTTTAATAATCCAGTTTTTGTAAAAAAACCAGTTCCTAAACCAAAGCTGTAGAGGCTGTTAGTGTTTTTTGTTGTTTTGTTTTCTAAATGTCCTAAATCAATTATACTATTTAGATAAAGAGAATTGTTTAGTTTGTATCTGTATTCCGTGATCAATAATGTATAAAGTGATGCTTCTATTGCGTTTTCGTTAAAACCTCTAATATTATTAATTCCTCCAATTCTGTAAAGTTCATTTGATAAATAGGTATCGCTGCTTAGTAATCCGCTTTTGTTTGCTAGATATATTGAGTTTTGATTGTTTAGGTTTAGTATGTACGATGCGTTTAGCTCTAATCTTAATTGCTTTTCATTAACTAGATTGGTTTTCTTGCTGCCATAACCAATTGCTATGTCTAATGAAGATTTTATAGGGAAGAGTTCGTCAGTTTGAAAATATTTCCATTTAGATCCTAGACTTAATTCATTTTTTTGAAAATCTTCAATATCTAGTGGTGTGTTTTCTTCTTCTGTCAAGACAGTAGAGTTTGTGCTTAAATAGTTTAATAATAAAGTCGAGTTTGCATTTATTTGATATTGCACACCTGCAAGCTGACTAGTTGTAGAGAAATTTTCTGCTTGTTTAAAAATTGTTAACCCAAGATTTAATCCAGCTGGTGATTTAAATAGATAGGGTAGTGTTGTGAGTACAGAGAATGTTTTTTGTTCATCACCATCCGCTTTGTATTTTAAGATAAATGACTCTCCATAATTAAGGTTATTAATTAATTGTAAATCGAGATATCCATTAAAATCTATTTTATTTGTTGTTTCATTGGTGCTAAAACCAATAATTCCGTCAAAGTTGTTGCTTTTTTGTTTTTCTAAATAAAGGTAAAGAGATGTTTTTTTGTCTTTAAAAAGAATTTCAGGTGATTTTATATTGCTAGCAAATGGTAGTGCTTCTATTGCATTATTTGCTTTATCTATTTTAGTGCGATTAAATAATGTTCCTTTTTTTATCCCAGAGGCATATTTAATATATGACCTCGGAAATTTTTCATACCCTTTTATTATAATGCTATCAATAGTTCTTGTTTTGCTTTCTTTTGTAATAAGCTGGGCTGACAATTTGTTTTTAGATTTTTTAAAATCAGTTAAGTACGTTTGAGAAAATGCGTTGCCTTTTTCGGTTTTTATTTTGTTTATTTTTTCAAGTATGTTTTCTACTTCTGTGATTGGTATTGTAAAACTCTTATTGTTTGTTTCGTTTGTGAAATTAGAGATTTCTTTTTTGCTGAAATTTTCTTTATCGAAGAATATTTCAATTGTAGAAAATTTCTGCCCTAAAAAATAAGTAGCGGTGTAGTTGATGTTTTTTTCATTTGTATCTTTTGGTTTTTTATTGGTGATTGATATAAGTCTACTGTCTATAAATCCATTTTTCTGAAATACGTTTAATATCCTTCTGCTTTCTTTTTCTAAATCTGAATAATTGCTATGAGAAGTTTTAGGTGAAATTTTTGAATTAATTGTTTTGCTTATTTCTTTTTCAGCCTCTATATTCAATGTTAGGTTTTGCCCAAAAGCTATATTTGCAATTGCGGTATATATATTAAGGTATAAAAATATGTGTAAGATTTTCTTCAAAAATTTGTTTTTATTTTAGTGTTTTAAATGTTCTTTTGTACTTTTTTGTAATCTGTTTTTGCTTAATTGCTATGATTTTTCGTGTTATTTGTTCGCTATTTTCTTCAGTTTTTAGTTTTTTTAAAAGAGTGGATAAAGCTAACGCTACAGGAGTTGATTTCATATAATTTTAGCTAATATTTAAAAAGTGCAAAATATTTCTCTATAAGTGTATGATTAATCAAGAATTATTTATATTTTTGCCCGCCCATAAATAATGGGAAAATTATATTTAATTAATAGTAATAAGGATATTATATGCCAACTATTTCACAATTAGTACGAAAAGGAAGGACCAAAATAACCAAGAAGTCAAAATCGGCTGCTCTGGAATCGTGCCCGCAACGCCGCGGTGTTTGTACGCGTGTATATACCACTACTCCTAAGAAACCTAACTCAGCAATGCGTAAAGTAGCGCGTGTAAGGTTAACAAATGGAAAAGAGGTAAACGCATACATCGGTGGTGAAGGACACAATTTACAGGAACACTCGATAGTATTGGTTAGAGGTGGAAGGGTAAAAGATTTACCAGGAGTTAGATACCACATTGTTCGTGGAGCTTTAGATACCGCAGGTGTCGACGGAAGAACGCAACGTAGATCTAAGTATGGTACAAAACGCCCTAAAAAGTAAAAATTTGTAACGTCGAATTTTATTCGCGTAACTTAAAACAACAAGAATGAGAAAAAGAGCAGCTAAAAAAAGACCGCTTTTGCCAGATCCAAGATTTAATGATCAACTGGTAACACGTTTTGTGAATAACATGATGTGGGATGGTAAAAAATCAACGGCCTTTAAGGTGTTTTACGATGCAATTGATATCGTAGAAGAAAAGAAAACAGACGATGAGAAAACAGCTCTAGAGACGTGGAAAGACGCGTTATCTAATGTTATGCCTCATGTAGAGGTTCGTAGCCGCCGTGTAGGTGGGGCAACGTTCCAAATACCAATGCAAATACGTGCAGATCGTAAGATATCTACTGCTATGAAGTGGTTGATAGGTTATGCTCGTAAGCGTAATGAGAAGTCAATGGCTCAAAAACTAGCAGCAGAGATTCTTGCAGCAAGTAAAGAGGAAGGTGCAGCTGTAAAAAAGCGTACAGATACTCATAAAATGGCCGAAGCAAACAAAGCGTTCTCACACTTTAGATTCTAACAGAAATGGCAAGAGATTTAAAATACACAAGAAACATAGGGATTGCTGCTCATATTGATGCTGGTAAAACAACAACAACTGAGCGTGTTCTTTATTATACAGGAGTTTCGCATAAAATTGGTGAAGTACATGATGGTGCTGCAACAATGGACTGGATGGAGCAAGAGCAGGAGCGTGGTATCACAATTACTTCAGCTGCTACTACTTGTACTTGGCAATTTCCACTTGAAAACGCTGAGCCTACTCCAGACACTATGGGGTATCATTTTAATATTATTGACACGCCTGGTCACGTAGATTTTACTGTAGAGGTAAATAGATCTTTACGTGTGTTAGATGGTCTAGTTTTCTTATTTAGTGCAGTTGATGGTGTTGAGCCACAATCTGAGACTAACTGGAGATTAGCTGATAACTATAAGGTGCCTAGAATTGGTTTCGTTAATAAAATGGACCGTCAAGGATCAGACTTTTTAGGAGTTTGTCAACAAGTAAAAGATATGTTAAAGTCTAATGCGGTGCCAATCGTTTTAAATATTGGTGACGAAGAAGATTTTAAAGGTATTATAGATTTAGTAAAAAACCGTGCAATTGTATGGCATGACGAAACTCAAGGGGCAACTTTTGATGTTATCGAAATTCCAGAAGAGTTGAAAGCGGAAGCAAAGAAATATCGTGGTCTTCTTATTGAAGAAGTTGCCGCATATGATGAAAACTTGCTTGAAAAATATATGGAAGATGAGGATTCTATAACAGAAGAAGAGGTGCATAAAGCGCTTAGAGCTGCAGTTATGGATATGGCTATTATTCCTATGATTTGTGGTTCAGCCTTCAAAAACAAAGGTGTTCAGTTTCTTTTAGATGCTGTATGTCGTTACTTGCCTTCTCCTATGGATAAGGAGGGTATTGTAGGTGTAAATCCAGATACTGAAAAAGAAGAGATTAGAAAGCCAAGTGTAAAGGAGCCTTTTGCTGCTTTAGCATTTAAGATTGCAACAGACCCTTTTGTAGGTCGCTTAGCATTCTTTAGAGCTTATTCTGGTCGTTTAGACGCAGGTTCTTATGTTCTTAATAACCGTTCGGGTAAAAAAGAACGTATATCTCGTATATATCAAATGCACGCTAACAAGCAAAATGCAATTGATTATATAGAGGCTGGTGATATTGGTGCTGCTGTTGGATTTAAATCTATCAAAACAGGAGACACGTTATCAGATCAAGATCATCCTATCGTTTTAGAATCTATGGACTTCCCAGATCCAGTTATTGGTATCGCGGTTGAGCCTAAAACTAAAGCAGATGTAGATAAATTAGGTATGGGCTTAGCTAAATTAGCTGAAGAAGATCCTACATTTACAGTTCGCTCTGACGAAGCTTCAGGGCAAACTATTATATCTGGAATGGGTGAACTTCACTTAGATGTTATTGTTGATCGACTTAAACGTGAATTTAACGTTGAAGTAAATCAAGGACAGCCACAGGTTGAGTATAAAGAAGCTATTACAAGAGCTGCAGATCATAGAGAGGTTTATAAGAAACAATCTGGTGGTCGTGGTAAGTTTGCAGATATCGTATTTACGGTTGAACCTGCAGATGAAGGTGTAATTGGACTTCAGTTTGAGTCTGTGATTAAAGGTGGTAATGTTCCTAAAGAATTTATCCCTTCTATTGAAAAAGGTTTTAAAGCAGCAATGCAAAATGGACCACTAGCTGGTTATGAGGTTGAGTCAATGAAAGTGACTTTAAGAGATGGTTCTTATCACGATGTCGATTCAGATCAATTATCTTTCGAATTAGCAGCAAAGCTTGGATTTAAAAATTCAGCAAAAGCGGCTAAGGCAGTTATTATGGAGCCAATTATGAAACTTGAGGTGATTACGCCAGAGGAGAATATGGGTGATATAGTAGGTGATTTAAATAGAAGACGTGGTATGATGGAAGGTATGGGAGACCGTGCAGGTGCTAAAACTATTAAAGCTACAGTGCCGCTTTCAGAAATGTTTGGTTATGTAACTACATTAAGAACGTTATCATCAGGTAGAGCAACATCAACAATGGAATTTTCTCACTATGCAGAGACTCCTTCTAATGTATCAGAAGAAGTAATCAAAGCAGCAAGAGGAACTAACGATTAATATTTTCAGCTATGAGTCAAAAAATCAGAATTAAATTAAAATCTTACGATCATAATTTAGTAGATAAGTCTGCTGAAAAGATAGTAAAGACAGTAAAAAGTACAGGTGCAGCAGTAACAGGGCCTATTCCGTTACCAACACACAAAAAAATCTTTACAGTATTACGTTCACCACACGTTAACAAGAAGAGTAGAGAGCAGTTTCAATTATCATCTTACAAGAGGTTATTGGATATCTATAGTTCTTCTTCAAAAACAATTGACGCTCTAATGAAGTTAGAGTTGCCAAGTGGAGTAGAAGTAGAGATTAAGGTATAATTACCGTCCGAAGTATTTCGGAAGACATGTCCCGCGCTTGTTAGCAAAGGAAAAACGGAAAAAAATAAATCGGGATCGAATTTGTTTTGGTCCCGTTTTTTATTCCAAAAGGAGTTTATTGTCAATTGAGATACTTTAAAGCTTACGCGAAAATGTTAATGGTTTAATATTTCCGTAGTAAAAAAAGAATAAGAAAAGTCGATAATCGACAAATTAGTAATAATTAAATATATAAATATGTCTGGGTTAATTGGAAAAAAGATAGGGATGACCAGCATCTTTGACGAGAATGGTAAAAATATGCCATGTACCGTTATCGAATGTGGTCCTTGTGTTGTTACCCAAGTCAGAACTGAAGAAGTAGACGGTTACACTGCGCTACAACTTGGTTTCGCTGACAAGAAGACTGTAAATAAGGCTGCTGAAGGGCACGCTAAAAAAGCAGGTACTGTCGCAAAACGTAAGGTTGCAGAATTCAAAGGTTTTGATTCGGAGTACAAATTAGGTGATACAATCACTGTAGAACACTTTAAAGAAGGAGAGTTTGTCGATGTGGCAGGAACTTCTAAAGGTAAAGGTTTTCAAGGTGTTGTAAAACGTCACGGTTTTGCCGGTGTAGGTCAAGCTACTCACGGTCAGCATAACCGTTTAAGAGCGCCAGGTTCTATTGGTGCAGCATCATATCCTGCGAGAGTATTCAAAGGAATGAAGATGGCTGGTCAAATGGGGAACGAAAAGGTGAAAGTTCAAAATTTAAGAGTTTTAAAAGTAGTTGCTGAAAAGAACTTACTTGTTGTGAAAGGGTGTGTACCTGGACATAAAAACGCTTACGTAACTATTCAGAAATAATGAAGGTAGCTGTATTAGATAAAAACGGAAAAGCCACTAGTAGGAAAGTTGAACTTTCTGCAGAGGTTTATGGTATTGAACCAAACAATCACGCTGTGTATTTAGATGTAAAGCAGTACTTGGCAAATCAACGTCAAGGAACGCACAAGTCTAAAGAGAGAGCTGAGATTGCAGGATCTACTAGAAAGATTAAGAAACAAAAAGGAACAGGTACTGCTCGTGCGGGTAGTATTAAGTCTGGTGTATTTAGAGGTGGTGGTAGAATGTTTGGTCCTAGACCAAGAAACTACGCTTTTAAATTGAATAAAAACTTGAAGCGTCTTGCGCGTAAATCTGCTTTAACTATGAAAGCAAATAGCGAGTCGATTATAGTGATGGAAGACCTCAATTTTGATGCTCCTAAGACCAAAGATTTTACTGCTGTATTAAAAGGTTTAGACCTTAAAGGTAAAAAATCGTTGTTCGTGTTGGGAGAGTCAAATAATAATGTATATTTGTCTTCGCGAAATTTAGCAGGTGTAGAAGTGGTAAAAGCTTCAGAATTAAGCACTTACAAAATAATGAATGCAAATAACGTTGTGTTATTTGAAGGTTCTTTGGAAGGAATTGAAACTAACTTAAGTAAATAGAAACGAGATGAGTATCTTAATTAAACCTATAATTACGGAAAAAGCTACACGTTTTGCTGAAGAATCTAATGTTTTCAGCTTTGTAGTAAACCCAAAGGCGAATAAGGTAGAAATCAAGAAAGCGGTGGAAGCCACTTACGGAGTTTCTGTTGATAAAGTTCGCACAATAAATGTCCGCCCTGATAGAAGTACTCGTTACACAAAAACGGGAATTCAAACTGGTAAAACAAATGCTGTTAAAAAAGCAATTGTACAGGTGGCGGAAGGTGATACAATAGATTTTTACAACAATTTGTAAGTTAAGCTTGCAATAAATTAGACAAAAAATGTCAGTAAGAAAATTAAAACCTATCACCCCGGGTCAGCGTTTTAGAGTTGTTAATGGTTTTGACGCTATTACAACTGATAAGCCGGAGAAGTCTTTACTTGCTCCGAATAAGAGATCTGGTGGTAGAAACAGTCAAGGAAAAATGACTATGCGCCATATTGGTGGTGGTCACAAAAAGAAGTATCGTGTTATCGATTTTAAACGTGACAGAGCGGGAGTGCCTGCGACAGTTGCGACAATCGAATATGATCCAAACCGTACAGCGTTTATCGCATTGCTTAATTACCAAGATGGTGAAAAGCGTTATGTGATTGCTCAAAATGGTCTTCAAGTAGGTCAGAACATTGTTTCTGGCGATAGTGTAGCTCCAGAAATTGGAAACGCTATGACTTTAGCAAATATACCTTTAGGTACAATTATTTCTTGTTTAGAATTACGTCCTGGTCAGGGAGCTGTATTGGCTCGTAGTGCTGGTGCATTTGCTCAGCTAATGGCGAGAGATGGTAAGTATGCAACAGTTAAGTTACCTTCAGGTGAAACGAGATTAGTTCTTGTTACTTGTATGGCTACAATTGGTGCTGTATCTAACAGTGATCATCAGTTACTTGTATCTGGTAAAGCTGGTAGATCTAGATGGTTAGGTAGAAGACCACGTGTGAGACCGGTAGTGATGAACCCTGTAGATCACCCAATGGGTGGTGGTGAAGGTAAATCTTCTGGAGGACACCCTAGATCTAGAAACGGTATCCCTGCAAAAGGATTCAGAACTCGTTCTAAGACAAAGCAGAGTAATAAATATATTATTGAACGTAGAAAGAAGTAAGCTATGGCAAGATCATTAAAAAAAGGACCGTACGTTCACTATAAATTAGATAAGAAAGTACAGACGAATGTGGAAGGAAACAAGAAGACTGTGATCAAGACTTGGTCAAGGGCTTCAATGATAACTCCAGATTTCGTAGGACAAACCATCGCAGTTCATAACGGGAAACAATTTGTACCTGTATATGTAACTGAGAACATGGTAGGACATAAACTAGGAGAATTTTCACCTACAAGATCATTCCGTGGTCACGCAGGTGCCAAAAATAAAGGTAAAAAATAATAGGCCATGGGAGTTCGTAAAAGAGAAAGAGCAGACGCAATCAAAGAAGCAAAGAAGACACAGTACTTCGCTAAATTGAATAATTGCCCTACATCACCGAGAAAAATGCGCTTAATGGCGGATTTGGTAAGAGGTGAGAAAGTTGAAAAAGCACTTAATATTTTGAAGTTTAGTTCAAAAGAAGCATCACGTCGTTTAGAGAAATTGTTATTGTCTGCTATGGCAAACTGGCAAGCTAAGAATGAAGATGCATCTATTGAAGAGGCTGATCTATTTATCAAGGAAATTCGTGTAGACGGAGGAACTATGTTGAAAAGATTACGTCCAGCACCTCAAGGTCGTGCACATAGAATAAGAAAACGCTCTAACCACGTAACACTGGTATTAGCAGCAAACGATAACACACAAAGTTAATTAAATGGGACAGAAGACAAATCCAATCGGGAATCGCCTTGGAATTATCAGAGGATGGGAATCTAACTGGTACGGAGGTAACGACTACGGTGATAAACTTGCCGAAGACGATAAGATTAGAAAATACATTCATGCTCGTTTAAGTAAAGCTAGTGTGTCACGAGTAATTATTGAGCGTACGCTTAAACTTGTAACCGTTACTATCACTACAGCTAGACCTGGTATCATTATCGGAAAAGGTGGACAAGAGGTAGACAAGTTAAAAGAAGAGCTTAAGAAGATTACTGGTAAAGAAGTGCAGATCAATATCCACGAGATTAAGAGACCAGAAATGGATGCTCACCTTGTAGGATCTAGTATCGCTAGACAGATTGAAAACAGAATTTCTTACCGTCGTGCAATCAAGATGGCTATTCAAGCAGCTATTCGTATGAATGCAGAAGGTATTAAAGTACAGATTTCAGGACGTTTAAATGGTGCTGAGATGGCTCGTTCTGAGTCATACAAAGAAGGTCGTGTTCCTTTATCAACATTTAGAGCCGATATTGACTATGCTTTAGTTGAGGCACATACTACTTATGGTAGGTTAGGTGTTAAAGTATGGATTATGAAGGGTGAAGTATACGGAAAAAGAGATCTTTCTCCACTTGTCGGTTTAGACAAGAAAGGTGGAAAAGGTGGAAATTCCGGTCGAGGTGGAAACAATAAGCCGCGTCGTAGAAAGTAATCATTTATAAAGAGAACAGAACATGTTACAACCTAAAAGAACGAAGTTCCGTAAGCAGCAAAAAGGACGTATGAAAGGAAATGCTGGTCGTGGTAATCAGTTATCATACGGTACCTTTGGTATTAAGTCTTTAGATTCAAATTTTTTGACAGCGCGTCAAATTGAAGCAGCACGTATCGCCGCTACACGTTTTATGAAAAGAGAAGGTTCTATCTGGATTATGATTTTTCCAGATAAGCCAATTACAAAGAAGCCTCTTGAAGTACGTATGGGTAAAGGTAAAGGTGGTGTTGAGTATTGGGCAGCAGTTGTTAAGCCAGGAAGAGTATTATTTGAAATTTCTGGAGTACCAATGGAAACAGCAAAAGAAGCATTACGCCTTGCAGCACAGAAGCTTCCAGTAAAAACTAAGTTTGTCGTATCGAGAGATTACCAAGCGTAAAAATTTGTAAGATGAAACAAGCACAAATAAACGAAGCGTCTACTGCAGAATTACAGGAAGAATTCGCATCAGCAAAGAAGTTATATTCAGACCTGAAAATGGCTCACACCATTTCTCCATTAGAGAATCCAGTTCAGTTAAGAACTCAAAGAAGATCTATAGCTAGAATTGCGACAGAATTAACTAAAAGAGACGTACAATAGTACCCACTGAAAGATGGAAGAATTAAAAAGAAATTTAAGAAAAGAACGTGTAGGTGTAGTTACTTCTAACAAAATGGAGAAATCTATTGTTGTTTCTGAAGTGAAGAAAGTAAAGCACCCTATGTATGGTAAGTTCGTTTTAAAAACGAAAAAATACGTAGCTCACGATGAGAAAAATGACTGCAATGAAGGTGATACTGTAAAGATCATGGAAACACGACCTATGAGTAAGACCAAGACTTGGAGACTAGTAGAAATAATTGAAAGAGCGAAGTAGATATGTTACAACAAGAATCAAGACTTAGAGTCGCAGACAACACCGGTGCAAAAGAAGTACTTACTATTCGTGTGCTAGGTGGAACAAAGAGAAGATACGCTTCTATTGGTGACAAGATTGTAGTTTCTGTAAAAGAAGCAACACCTAATGGATCTGTAAAGAAAGGTACTGTCTCAACAGCAGTTGTTGTACGTGTAAAGAAGGAAGTTAGACGACCAGATGGATCTTATATCCGTTTTGACGATAACGCTTGTGTATTATTAGGTCCTCAAGGGGAAATGAGAGGTACACGTGTTTTTGGACCGGTTGCTAGAGAACTTCGTGATAAGCAATTTATGAAGATTGTATCATTGGCACCAGAGGTGCTTTAATACGAAAGTAAAATGGGAAAGCTTAAAATAAAAACAGGAGATACTGTTGTTGTTACTGCTGGAGATCACAAAGGATCTGAAGGTAAAGTAATGCGCACTGATTCTGCAAAGAATAAGGCAATAGTAGAGGGAGTAAATCTTGTAAAGAAGCATGAGAAGCCAAGTTCGGCAAATCCTCAAGGCGGAATTATCGAAAAAGAAGCTCTAATTCATATTTCTAACCTAGCGGTTGTTGATCCTAAAGATGGAAAGGCAACGAGAGTAGGATATAGAATGGAAGATGGTAAAAAAGTGCGATTTTCTAAAAAATCGAATCAAGTATTATAGTTATGGCATATATACCTAGACTTAAGGAAGAATATAAGAGTAGAGTAATGTCTGCACTTACAGAAGAATTTGGTTACAAAAATGTAATGCAAGTTCCTAAATTAGAACGTATCGTAGTATCTCGTGGAGTAGGTGCTGCTGTTTCAGATAAGAAATTAATCGACTACGCAGTAGAAGAAATTTCTAATATAACTGGACAACATGCAGTTGCAACAATTTCTAAGAAAGATGTTGCTACCTTTAAATTACGTAAAGGTATGCCGATCGGTGCGAGAGTTACATTACGTGGAGAGCGTATGTATGAGTTTTTAGATAGATTAATCACATCTTCATTGCCACGAGTACGTGACTTTAATGGTATTAAAGCAACAGGTTTTGATGGTAGAGGTAACTATTCTTTAGGGGTAGTTGAGCAGATTATCTTTCCAGAAATTGATATTGATAAAGTAAAGAAAATAGAAGGATTAAACATCACTTTTGTGACAACAGCAGATACAGATAAAGAGGCAAGATCTTTATTGGGAGAGCTTGGTTTACCTTTTCAAAAAAATTAAGATATGGCTAAAGAATCAATGAAAGCCCGTGAGGTGAAAAGACAAGCAATGGTACTTAAGTATGCTGCTAAACGTAAGGCTTTAAAAGAAGCTGGCGATTGGGAGGGTTTACAAAAGTTGCCTAAAGATGCTTCTCCAGTTCGTTTACACAACCGTTGTAAATTAACAGGAAGACCTAAAGGTTATATGAGAACATTTGGTATTTCACGTGTTACATTTCGTGAGATGGCAAACCAGGGCTTAATACCAGGTGTTAGAAAAGCATCTTGGTAAATACTATTAATTGGTTATAGGTTTACTTCATAAATTTTAAGTGAAAACCATAACCGCAAAATTAAATTATGAATACAGATACTATCGCAGATTATCTAACGAGAGTTAGAAATGCAGTACACGCTGGCCACAGAGTAGTGGAAATTCCAGCTTCTAATCTCAAAAAAGAGATTACAAAAATTTTATTTGATCAAGGTTTTATCTTGAGCTACAAATTTGATGATAATGGTCCTCAAGGATCTATCAAAATTGCACTTAAGTATGATAAATTGAGCAAAGACCCTGTAATTAAAAAGATACAGAGAATAAGTACACCTGGTTTACGTAAATATGCAGGTGCAGGAGAGATGCCACGTATCTTGAATGGACTTGGAATTGCAATTGTTTCTACTTCTGCGGGAGTAATGACAGCAAAACAAGCTTCAGCTCAAAACGTAGGTGGTGAAGTATTATGTTACGTATACTAATATTAAAGACAAGAAGAAATGTCAAGAATAGGTAAAAACCCAGTATCGATTCCAGCAGGAGTTACAGTTGATGTAAAAGACAACGTAATAACTGTAAAGGGAAAATTAGGAGAGTTAACTCAAGAGTACAGTGATGTTACTGTAAAGGTTGAGGGTAACGAAGTGATAGTAGAACGCTCATCAGATCATAAAGATCACAGAGCTAAGCACGGATTATATAGAGCTTTAGTTAACAATATGTGCGAAGGAGTTTCGGAAGGCTTTACGAAGTCTTTAGAGCTTGTAGGTGTAGGTTATAGAGCGAGTAATCAAGGTCAACGTTTAGATTTGGCTTTAGGTTTTTCTCACAATATAGTTTTAGAGATAGCTAAAGAAGTTAAAGTGGAAACTGTTTCTGATAAAGGAAAGAATCCAATTATAAAATTATCATCACATGATAAACAACTTGTTGGACAAGTAGCTGCGAAAATTCGTGGTTTCCGTCCGCCAGAGCCTTATAAAGGAAAAGGTGTTAAATTTGTAGGTGAAGTATTAAGAAGAAAAGCAGGTAAATCTGCATAAACAATAGCGTTATGGCATTATCAAAAACAGATAGAAGACAGCGACTACGTTTCAGAATTCGTAAAACGGTTTCAGGAACAGCGCAACGCCCACGTTTGGCAGTTTTCAGAAGTAATAAAGAAATTTATGCTCAATTGATAGACGATGTAAATGGTAAAACAATTACTGCAGCGTCTTCAAGAGACAAGGATGTAAAAGCAACTGGTAACAAGGTTGAGATTGCGAAAATAGTAGGTAAAGCGGTTGCTGTAAAAGCAATTAAAGCTGGAGTTGAAACTGTCTCTTTTGACAGAGGAGGTTACCTATATCACGGAAGAGTAAAATCATTAGCAGAAGGTGCGCGTGAAGGTGGCCTAAAATTCTAAGTAGTATGTATCAAGATTATAAAAACGTAGAATTAGTAAAGCCAGGTGGACTTGATTTAAAAGATCGTTTGGTAGGTGTACAACGTGTAACTAAAGTAACAAAGGGTGGTAGAGCTTTCGGTTTTTCTGCAATTGTTGTTGTTGGTGATGAAAATGGAGTAGTAGGACAAGGTCTTGGAAAGTCTAAAGATGTTGCTAGTGCAATCGCAAAAGCAATTGAAGATGCAAAAAAGAATTTAGTGCGTATTCCATTAAACAAAGCAACTTTACCTCACGAGCAAAAAGGTAAGTATGGTGGAGCAAGAGTAAATCTTTTACCGGCAGCGCCTGGTACAGGAGTTATCGCTGGTGGAGCTGTACGTGCAGTACTTGAAGCAGTAGGTATACATGATGTATTGTCTAAGTCTCAAGGATCTTCTAACCCACATAACGTGGTGAAGGCTACTTTTGATGCTTTATTGCAAATGAGAAGTGCTCATACTGTTGCGAAACAAAGAGGTATTTCTTTAGAGAAATTATACAAAGGATAATAACCAATTAAAACTATCCGCCTAGGTGGACAATTAATATGGCAAAGATTAAAGTAACAAAGGTAAAAAGTGCAATAAACCGCACACTTACCCAAAAGAGAACTCTTGAAGCGTTAGGTCTTAAGAAAATAGGACAAACGGTAGAGCACGAGGATACACCTAGTATTCTTGGGATGATAAATAAAGTTTCACACTTAGTTTCTTCTGAAACTAAATAAGATATTAAACATGGAATTACATAACTTAAGACCTGCTAAAGGTGCAGTTAAAACGCAAGGGAAGCGCATAGGTCGTGGACAAGGTTCTGGTAAAGCAGGAACTGCGGGACGTGGTCATAACGGACAAAAGTCTCGTTCAGGTTATTCTAAGAAATTAGGATTTGAAGGTGGACAGATGCCACTTCAAAGACGTGTGCCTAAGTTTGGTTTTACTAATATTAACCGTAAGGAATATCAGGGAATCAATCTAGACACTCTTCAACAGCTTATTGATGATAAGAAGATCAAAGATACTGTTGATTTCAACACTTTAGTTGAAATGGGTCTTGCTGGAAAAAATGAAATGGTTAAGGTGTTGGGAAGAGGTGAGTTGAAATCAAAACTAACTGTAACCGCTCACAAATTTACTGCTACAGCTAAGAAAGCTATTGAAGCTGCAGGTGGTGAAGTAGTAACCTTATAATCAAAATAGACCAATGAAATTTATTGAAAACATAAAAAACGTTTGGAAAATAGAGGAATTACGAAACCGTATTATCCTAACGCTTGGTCTTTTATTAGTGTATCGTTTTGGTGCGCAAGTAACCCTTCCAGGTATTGATGCGTCAAAATTAGGTGGTTTTGCTGGTAACTTTGATGGAGGACTAGGAGGATTATTAAATGCTTTTACAGGAGGTGCATTTGCAAATGCTTCTGTTTTCGCATTGGGTATTATGCCATACATTTCTGCTTCAATTGTAGTGCAGTTAATGCAGATTGCAGTTCCTTATCTTCAGAAATTACAAAAAGAAGGTGAGAGTGGACGAAAAAAAATTAATCAAATTACGCGATGGTTAACCATAGGTATTTGTTTAATCCAAGCGCCGAGTTACCTTTTAGGTCTTGAGGCGTTAGGAGTTCCACCTGAAGCTTTTATATTAGGTAAACCATTATGGTTTATGGTAACTTCTACGTTGATCCTTGTGACCGGTACTATTTTTGCTATGTGGTTAGGAGAGAAAATCACTGATAAAGGTATTGGTAATGGTATATCTATATTAATTATGGTTGGTATTATTGCAACTTTACCTCAATCATTTGTTCAAGAATTTGCTTCTAGAGTATTTGAATCTAACGGTGGTATGATCATGATTCTTATAGAATTGGTTATATGGTTTGTGATAATTCTCGCTTGTGTGTTATTGGTGTTAGCAGTACGAAAAATACCAGTGCAATATGCAAGAAGAACTGCTACAGGTGAGTATGAACGTAATATATTTGGTGCAAGACAATTTATTCCTCTAAAGCTTAATGCTTCTGGAGTAATGCCTATTATCTTTGCACAGGCAATTATGTTTGTTCCTTCTGCGGTAGCGAGTATGTCAGAGTCTGAATGGGCAACGTCAATACAAGCTACTTATAGTGATATCTTTGGATTGTGGTATAATGTTACCTTTGCAATATTGATTATTGTATTTACATATTTTTATACAGCAATTACGGTACCTACTAATAAGATGGCAGATGATCTTAAGCGTAGTGGTGGTTTTATTCCGGGTATTAAACCGGGAACAGACACAGCTGAACTTTTAGATAGAATTATGTCTCAAATCACTTTACCGGGATCTATATTCTTAGCATTTTTAGCTATATTTCCAGCGATAGTTGTAAAACTTATGGGGATACAACAAGGTTGGGCATTGTTTTATGGAGGTACTTCACTTTTAATTATGGTGGGTGTCGCTATAGATACTATGCAACAGATTAACTCTTATTTATTAAATCGTCATTATGATGGATTAATGAAAAGTGGAAAGAACAGAAAAGCAGTAGCGTAACTAATAACTATATTTGAAATGTTGGTATGACTATTGCAAATCGCAATAACAGATTAACAATTAAATTAAAATTTCAGAATGGCAAAACAACCCGCAATAGAACAAGACGGAAGCATAGTAGAAGCATTATCTAATGCAATGTTTCGAGTTGAGTTAGAAAACGGTCACATAGTTACGGCGCATATCTCAGGAAAAATGAGAATGCACTATATAAAATTATTACCAGGAGATAAAGTAAAATTAGAAATGAGTCCTTACGATTTAACTAAGGCTCGCATAACATACAGATACTAAAATGAAAGTTAGAGCATCAGTTAAAAAAAGAAGTGTCGACTGCAAGATTGTACGCAGAAAGGGCAGATTATATGTAATTAACAAAAAGAACCCTAGGTTCAAACAAAGACAAGGATAAGTTATGGCAAGAATCGCAGGTGTTGATATCCCAAAACAAAAAAGGGGTGTAATCGCGTTAACGTATATTTTTGGAATCGGTAGAAGCCGTGCTAAAGATATATTGGAAAAAGCTGGAGTTAGCGAAGACAAAAAAGTAAATGAATGGAACGATGATGAAATCGGTGCTATTCGTGATGCAGTTGGGTCTTTCAAAATTGAAGGTGAACTACGTAGCGAAGTTCAATTAAACATTAAACGTTTAATGGACATAGGATGTTACAGAGGTATTCGTCACAGAGTAGGTCTTCCTCTTAGAGGACAACGTACTAAGAATAACTCTAGAACAAGAAAAGGAAAACGTAAAACTGTTGCTAACAAGAAAAAGGCAACTAAATAATAATTAGATATGGCAAAGGCAAATCCAAAAGCTAAAAGCACAAAAAAACGTAAAGTTAATGTGGAGTCTGTAGGTGCAGCGCACATAACAGCGTCATTCAATAATATTATTGTTTCGTTGACTAATAAAGCAGGAGATGTGATCTCTTGGTCATCTGCCGGTAAAATGGGCTTCAGAGGATCAAAGAAAAATACTCCTTATGCTGCGCAATTAGCGTCTGAAGACTGTGCAAAAGTAGCACACGAAGCAGGTATGCGTAAATGTAAAGTATACGTTAAAGGACCAGGTAATGGTAGAGAATCTGCTATACGTGCTATCCATAATATGGGAATTGAAGTAACAGAGATTATCGATGTTACTCCTATGCCACATAACGGATGTCGTCCAGCAAAAAGACGTAGAGTTTAAGTAAAATATATGATTCGCCTTCGGGCGAATCATTTCTATTTTTTATTAGTACCTTTGCGGGCTCTAATAGAGAAAATATATAAGATGCCCTCGGGCATCTTTACTAGTAATTAATAAATATCAATCGAGACGTTCTTAAACTAGAGGATTAACGTAAGACCTTAATTTAGTTTACCGCTCACAAACAATTAGAAATGGCAAGATATACTGGTCCAAAAACTAAAATCGCCCGTAAATTCGGTGAAGCGATCTTCGGAGAAGACAAATCCTTCGAAAAAAGAAATTACCCTCCAGGACAACACGGTAATAACCGTCGTCGTGGAAAAAAATCTGAATACGCAATTCAACTAGCTGAAAAGCAAAAGGCAAAGTATACTTATGGTATACTTGAAAAGCAATTTAGAAACTTATTCAAAAAGTCTACAGCTGCCCCTGGAATTACAGGTCAAGTGTTGTTACAACTTTGTGAATCAAGACTAGATAATGTAGTTTACCGTATGGGTATCGCTTCTAGCCGTCCAGCAGCAAGACAATTAGTTTCTCACCGTCACATTACTGTGAATGGAGAAAAAGTAAACATCCCATCTTACCAATTAAAAGCAGGTGATGTAGTTGCAGTTAGAGAGAAATCTAAATCTCTTGAAGCTATTCAAAATTCTTTGGCAAACTCTAGCAATGTTTATGAGTGGATTACATGGAACACTGAGAAGAAAGAAGGTACTTTTGTTGCCATCCCTCAGCGTTTACAGATTCCAGAAAACATAAACGAGCAGTTTATTGTCGAATTATATTCTAAATAATAAATAATCACATTGGTATTTAGCCAAAGGATTTACAGTGTTCTTCAAACTTTTAAATCGCGCAACTAAATAACAATTAAAACGAAGAAAAAAAATGGCAGTATTTAATTTTCAAAAACCTGATAAAGTAATAATGATTAACTCAAATGATTTTGAGGGGAAATTCGAATTTCGTCCCTTAGAACCAGGTTATGGGTTAACTGTTGGTAACGCACTTAGAAGAGTGTTACTTTCTTCTCTTGAAGGTTTTGCAATTACTTCTCTACGTGTAGAAGGAGTTGATCACGAGTTCTCAACTATCGCTGGTGTTGTTGAAGATGTAACAGAAATCATCTTAAACTTAAAGCAGCTACGTTTTAAAAGACAAATAGACGAGATAGATAATGAAACAGTAACAATTGCTCTTTCGGGTAACGATAAAATTGTAGCTGGTGATTTTCAGAAATTTATTTCTGGTTTTCAAGTTCTTAATCCAGACTTAGTGATTTGTAACTTAGATTCTAAAGTGAGTCTAAATATGGAGATTACAATTGAGAAGGGTAGAGGGTATGTTCCTGCAGAAGAAAACAAGAAAGCGAACGCTCCTCTTGGTACAATCTTTACAGATTCTATCTTTACGCCTATTAAAAACGTAAAATACAGTATTGAAAATTTCCGTGTTGAGCAGAAAACAGATTACGAAAAATTAGTTTTCGAAATTCAAACGGATGGTTCAATCAATCCTAAAGATGCTTTGACTGAAGCAGCAAAAACTTTGATTCATCACTTTATGTTATTTAGTGACGAGCGTATCACCCTTGAGGCTGATGAGATAGCTCAAACTGAAACTTATGATGAAGAATCATTACATATGCGTCAGTTGCTTAAGACTAAATTAGTAGATATGGACTTATCTGTTCGTGCTCTTAATTGTCTTAAAGCTGCAGAAGTTGATACATTAGGAGATTTAGTTTCTTTTAACAAGAACGATTTAATGAAGTTTAGAAATTTTGGAAAAAAATCTCTTACTGAATTAGAAGAATTGGTAAATGTTAAAGGACTAAACTTTGGTATGGATCTTTCAAAATATAAACTAGATAAAGACTAGTAAAATTAATAATTAATAATCATATTTTGCTCTTCGCTAATACGAATTTGGTAGCAAGATGATAAATCAAATGTCATGAGACACGGAAAAAAAGTAAACCACTTAGGTAGAAAAACAGCTCACAGAAAGTCAATGTTAGCCAATATGGCTTGTTCACTTATCGAGCACAAAAGAATTAATACTACTGTTGCTAAGGCAAAAGCACTTAAATCTTTTGTAGAGCCATTGATAACTAAGTCTAAAGAAGATACTACGCACAATCGTCGTATTGTTATGGCACGTTTACGCCAAAAGGATATTGTTACTGAACTTTTTAGAGATGTAGCAGTAAAAATAGGTGATCGTCCAGGTGGATATACACGTATTATTAAGTTAGGTAATCGTTTAGGAGATAACGCTGATATGGCGATGATCGAACTAGTTGATTATAATGAAGTATACAACCCAGGTAAAACTAAGAAAACGAAAACTACACGTCGTAGCCGTCGTGGAGGTTCTGCTTCAAAACCAGTTGTTGCTCCAGCACCTACAAGTAAAGAAGAAGAATAAATGAAAGTTCATTTATAAATTATAAAAGGGATAAACATTATGTGTTTATCCCTTTTTTTATGAATATTTATATAGTTTTCGCAACACAACTATTTTGTTAAAGTCTTTAGTTTGAACAAAATATATAACAAGAATTATTATGAGAACAATCTTTACTTTATTATTTCTGTCATTTTTATCAACTGCTTTAGCTCAAACTACTTTTGAGTTTGAGACTTTTACTGCAGATTATCAAGATTTACAAGAATCTATATCACTCAATGATGGTGAGATCTGGGATGACCCCCAGTATGTTATTCCACTAGGTTTTTCATTCACGCTTAGTGAAGAAACATTTGATACTATTTATATTGTTGAAGATGGCACAGGTGGAGCCTTTTCAAGTAGTGAGTCTCTCATTGGACAATCATTTAATTTGTTTTTGCCTGTAGTGCAAGATATTATAGATAGAGGTGATTTTACAGGAGCTATGTCTTTGTCTAATATCTCTTACTTGACAGAAGGAGAAGTTGGAAATCAAATTACAAAGATTGAATACAATAATGTAGGTTTTTTTGAAGACGACTCATTAAATGATTTCATCAATTTTCAAGTATGGTTTTATGAAGGTAGTAATGTGTTAGAATATAGGTATGGAGAAAGTTCTATATTAAATCCCCAAGATTCTTATGAAGGTTTACAGGGATTAAGTGTTGGTTTATTACCATCACTTAATGAAGATACTGATTTATTTGAGGATGGATATTTTTTGACTAATGATCCAGCTAATCCAGATATTGTAATAATAGAAGCGGGACAAGATATAGATCAAGTTCCTTCACTTGTTGGTGACATTCCTGCAAATACAGTATATCGTCTAACGCAAAATATTTTAGGTCTTGAAAGTAAATCAAAATTTGAAATCTCTTTATACCCTAACCCTATAAAAGACGAGTTACATATTTCTTACTCTGGAAATATCAACTCAATAGTAATTACAGATGCTAGTGGGAGAGAGCTGTTAAATTTAAAAACACCACATAGAATAATAAACATGTCGACTTTTACAGCGGGTGTTTATCATATTAAGATATATACAGAAGAAGGAGAGATAGTAAAATCTCTGATAAAAAAATAAAACCAAAAATAGAGCCCTTCGGGGCTCCTTTTTATATAGTGTTAAGAAGTTCTAAAAATACAATTATTATAAAAGAAGCAATTACATTATTTTTGCATAACTAATTATTATACATGAAATATCAAGCTAGAAAAAACGCATTAATTTTATTAGCAGATGGCACTACTTTTTACGGTAAAGCTGTTGGAGAAAAAACTGGTTCAGCCTTTGGTGAAGTTTGTTTTAATACAGGTATGACTGGTTATCAAGAGATCTTTACAGATCCTTCATATTATGGTCAGTTAATGGTGACTACTAATGCACACATAGGTAACTATGGTGTTCATAATGACGAAATGGAATCTGATGGAGTTAAAATTGCAGGACTTATTTGTCGTAACTTTAGTTACAATGCATCAAGACCTGATGGTGATGGTACACTAGAAGATTTTCTTGCAGACAACAATTTACTTGCTATTAGTGATGTTGACACTCGTGCACTTGTAAATTATATACGTGATAATGGAGCCATGAATGCTGTTATTACAACAGAAGTTGACAACCTTGATGCATTAAAAGTTCAATTATCAGATATTCCTGATATGAATGGACTAGAACTTGCGAGTAAAGTATCAACAAAGGAGCCGTATTTCTTCGGAAATGAGAATGCTACCTACAAAATCTCTGCATTAGACATAGGTATTAAAAAGAATATACTTCGTAATCTTGCCGAAAGAGATTGTTATATAAAAATATTCCCATACAATTCTTCTTTTTCTGATATGCAATCTTTTGAGCCAGATGGATATTTCTTATCTAATGGCCCTGGAGATCCAGAACCATTAAAAGAAGCAATTGCTACAACAAAAGAGATTTTAAAGACGGGTAAGCCGCTTTTTGGAATATGTTTAGGGCATCAAGTTTTAGCTTTGGCAAACGGTATTTCTACCTATAAGATGCATCATGGGCATAGAGGTATTAATCATCCAATAATGAATCTCATAACTGGTAAAGGAGAGATTACTTCTCAAAATCACGGTTTTGCTATAAATAAAGAAGAAGCAGAAGCGCATGCAGATGTAGAAATAACACACGTGCACTTAAATGACCATACTGCGGCAGGAATAAGAATGAAGAGCAAGCCTGTTTTTTCTGTTCAGTATCATCCAGAAGCTAGTCCGGGACCTAACGATGCTAGTTATCTTTTTGATGATTTCATTACAAATATTAAAAACTCAAAGTAAGATAACTTCGGAAATATTAATGTTTTTAATATTTCCGAAGTTTAAAAATATAATTAATAGTTGTTGCTGGACAATAACAGAAAAAATAAAAACATGAGCACAATTGTAGATATACACGCAAGACAGATTTTTGACAGTAGAGGTAATCCAACTATCGAGGTTGATGTAATTACAGAAAATGGATTTTTAGGTCGTGCAGCTGTACCATCTGGAGCTTCAACTGGAGAGCATGAAGCGGTTGAGTTACGTGATGGTGGTGATGCTTATATGGGCAAAGGTGTTTTAAAAGCAGTTGAAAATGTGAATGGTAAGATTGCGGGGACATTACTTGGTGTTTCAGTTTTTGAGCAAGAAGAGATAGATAGAATAATGCTTGAACTTGATGGTACTAAGAACAAAGCTAAGCTTGGTGCTAATGCAATTCTTGGTGTTTCTTTAGCTGCTGCAAAAGCTGCTGCAAATGAGTTAGGGATGCCGTTGTACAGGTATATAGGCGGTGTGAGTGCAAAGACGCTACCTGTGCCTATGATGAATATTATTAATGGAGGTTCTCATAGTGATGCACCTATTGCTTTTCAAGAATTTATGGTGATGCCGGTAAAAGCAAAAAGCTTTACAGAGGCTATGCAAATGGGTTCTGAGATTTTTCATAATCTAAAAAAGGTTTTACATGACAGAGGTTTAAGTACCGCTGTGGGTGATGAAGGTGGTTTTGCACCTACACTTGATGGTACAGAAGATGCTCTTGATACTATTAAAAAAGCCGTAGAAAATGCAGGATATACTTTTGGTGATCAAATAATGATAGCATTAGATTGTGCTGCAGCAGAGTTTTATGTTGATGGAAAATATGACTATTCAAAGTTTGAGGGAGCAACTGGAAAAATAAGATCAAGTAAAGAGCAAGCAGATTATTTGGCTAAATTATGTGCAGAGTATCCTATCATATCTGTTGAAGATGGTATGGATGAGAATGACTGGGATGGATGGAAATATTTAACAGAAATTGTTGGTGATAAAGTTCAGCTCGTAGGTGATGATTTATTTGTGACAAATGTAGAGCGTTTATCTCGTGGTATTAAAGAGAATATAGCAAACTCTATTTTGATAAAAGTAAATCAAATAGGTACGCTAAGTGAAACTATTGCTGCAGTAAACATGGCACACAATGCTGGTTTTACATCTGTAATGTCTCACAGAAGTGGAGAAACAGAAGACAATACCATTGCAGATCTTGCAGTTGCGTTAAACTGTGGGCAAATAAAAACAGGTTCTGCATCAAGAAGTGATCGTATGGCAAAGTATAATCAATTATTAAGAATTGAAGAACAATTAGCAGATGTTGCTTATTTTCCTGGCTTAAATGCTTTTAAAATTTAATTGCTCAATAAATAATAGTAAAAAGCGATCTATAGAAATATAGCTCGCTTTTTTTATGCAAAATTCTTTGTTATTTATTTAGCATTAATTTAACCAAATATTAAAGTATTTCACTTTTCTAAAGTGTGCAATAATTTGTATCTTAGCGCTTCCGTTTAGTCGGAAATACAACTAAAAAAGAAAAGAATTTATGTCAAAAATGGCCACTTTAGAGATTGATGGAAAAAAGTATGAATTTCCTTTAATCACGGGTACTGAGAACGAAACAGCAATAGATATTAAAACTCTTAGAGGAGTTACAGGAGGTGTAACTACCATTGATCCTGGTTATAAAAATACTGGTTCGTGTGAGAGTGCCATCACGTTTTTAAATGGAGAAGAAGGAATTTTGCGCTACAGAGGTTATTCTATAGAAGAGCTTGCAGAGAAAGCAGATTTTCTAGAAGTAGCTTATTTGTTGATTTTTGGTGAATTACCTACTCAATCAGAGCTAGATAAATTTCATGCAGATATCAAAGAAGAAAGTGTTGTTGATGATGATCTAAAGAAAATCTTAGATGCTTTTCCAAAGACTGCACACCCAATGGGAGTTTTGTCTTCTTTAACAAGTGCACTTACTGCTTTTAATCCAACTTCTGTAAATGTTGATAGCGAGCAAGATATGTACAATGCTATTGTTAAAATATTAGGGAAATTTCCGGTATTAGTAGCTTGGACAATGCGTAAACAAAAAGGATTACCATTAAACTATGGTGATACTAGCTTAAGCTATGTTGAGAACATCTTAAAAATGATGTTTGAAAAACCAAATGAAGAATACAAGCAAAATGATATTTTATTAAATGCATTAGATAAATTATTAATATTACATGCAGATCACGAGCAAAACTGTTCTACATCTACTGTACGTATGGTTGGTTCTTCACATGCAGGACTATATTCTTCATTAGCAGCAGGAATATCTGCATTATGGGGTCCATTACATGGTGGTGCTAATCAAGCGGTTTTAGAAATGCTTGAAGCAATTAAAGAAGATGGTGGAGATACTAAGAAGTTTATGGCAAAAGCTAAAGACAAGTCTGATCCATTTAGATTAATGGGCTTTGGTCATAGAGTTTATAAAAACTTTGATCCTCGTGCAAAAATAATTAAAGTAGCTGCAGATAATGTACTTGCAGATTTAGGTGTAGAAGATCCAGTATTAGATATAGCAAAAGGTCTTTCTTCTGAAGCTTTAAGTGACCCTTATTTTGTAGATAGAAAATTATATCCTAACGTAGATTTTTATTCAGGTATTATTTATAGAGCTATGGGGATTCCTGTAGAGATGTTTACTGTTATGTTTGCTTTAGGTAGACTTCCAGGATGGATTTCGCAATGGAAAGAAATGCGTGCTAGAAAAGAGCCAATAGGTCGTCCAAGACAGGTTTATATAGGTGAAAACCTTAGACCTTTTAAAGAGATTTCTAAAAGATAATGTATTAAAATAAAAGATAATTGATTAAAGCACTTCTTTCTAGAGGTGCTTTTTTTATGCCGAAATTTTAATAATATAAACAATTGTGAAGTCCATAAAATTTTCCGAAGTAAAATAGAATCTAAACATTTATATTTGTTATCTATGATAAAACTACACGTACATAATGAGTTTTCAAGACTAAGAGCAGTTGTTCTTGGTACTGCAAAAACAAATGGTCCAGCACCAACATTAGAAGATACATATGATCCTAAATCTGCAATGCATTTAAAAGCAGGAACCTATCCAGAAGTTCCAGATATGGTAAAAGAGATTGCTTCTGTAAAAGCTGTTTTTGATAAGTATGACGTGACTGTTTATCGCCCAACAGATATCCTAGATTATAATCAAATATTTTCTAGAGACATAGGTTTTGTGATAGAAGACAAGTTTTTTAAAGCAAATATTCTTCCAGATCGAGAGCAAGAGTTTACAGCTATTGAGCACGTGTGGTCTCAGGTGCCTAAGGAGAATAGAATCATTTTTCCGGAGGAGGCACACGTAGAAGGAGGAGATGTGATGCCACACGGTGATTACATTTTTGTGGGTACTTATAGGGGAGATGATTATGCAGATTACATTACGGCTCGCACTAATCAAGAAGCAATAGAATTTTTACAAAAAACATTTCCGAAGAAAAAAGTGAAGTCTTTTAATTTACGAAAAAGTAATACTGTTGCAGAAGATAATGCCTTGCATTTAGACTGTTGTTTTCAGCCCATAGGTAAAGGAAAATGTATCATTCACGAAAATGGTTTTCTTGAGAAAGAGGAGTATGAGTGGTTAGTAAATCACTTCGGAAAAGAGAATTGCTTCCAGATTGATAAAAAAGAAATGTACCACATGAATAGTAATATCTTTAGCATAAGTGAAGATGTTATTATTTCAGAAAAAAACTTTACACGCCTTAATACTTGGTTAAGAGCACAAGGCTTTACTGTTGAAGAAGTACCTTATTTTGAGATCTCAAAACAGGAGGGGCTGTTAAGATGTAGTACGCTACCGTTAATTAGAGATTAATTAATCTTAAGAATGAATCTCTTACTTTGTAAAACTATCAATTTCTAGAATATAAGAACTAGGTGATGCGCTAGAATAGCCTGTTTCCCCAAGTACTTTACCTTCATAGTCCATTACAACTACAAGCGGAAAAATACCTCTTTTGTTATAACGTTCTGCAAGTGCATTGTTGTGTGCTGTCATTTCTGGCGATAAAGCATTTTTCTTTTTACGAGGAAAATCTGCTTGTAACATTACAAAATGGTCACTAGCGTATAATCTAAACTGGTCAGATTGAAATATCTCTCTATCTAGTTTAATGCAAGGTGCACACCAATCACTACCTTGAAAGACAAGTACAATAGGACGGTCTGTTTTTTTAGCCAGCGCTTTTGCGGCATCCATATCTTTTTGCCATTCTTGTGCTGTAAGTGACGAGAGTGTAAAAAATGTAAATAAGAAGAATAAGAATGCTTTTTTCATAATTAAATTTATTTAAAATGGTAGTCGAATATTTGTTTATCAGATTACAATTAAAGTGCCATAAATTAAGAAAATAGATTTAATTTTGCATTGTAAAATTAAATCTATGTCACAAATTACCAATACTATATTAATGATTCGTCCAGTTGCTTTTAGGATGAACGAAGAAACAGCTGTAAATAACTATTTTCAGGAAGATCTCCAGTTAAGAAATACAGAGATAAATGCAAATGCTCAAGCTGAGTTTGATGCTTTTGTAGCTAAGTTAAGAGGTGTAGGGGTAAATGTTATTGTAGAGGATGATGACTTAAAAATGGATACACCAGATTCTGTATTCCCTAATAACTGGGTGAGTTTTCACGAAAACGGAACCGTAGCAATGTACCCAATGTTTGCAGAGAACAGAAGGAGAGAGCGCCGCGAAGAGGTAATCAATAGACTAGAAAAAGAAGGTTTTACGGTAGACGGCTTTATGGATTATACAGAAGCAGAAGACCAAGGTTATTTTTTAGAAGGTACAGGTAGTTTACTTTTAGATAGAGTAAATAAAAAGGCGTATTGTGCAATCTCTCCAAGAGCAGATGAAGAGCTAGTGATTGAGTTTTGCGAAGATTTTGAGTATGACCCTGTTATTTTTACTGCAAACCAAACAGCAAAAAACCAAAGGTTACCTATTTACCATACAAATGTGATGATGGCACTAGCAGAAAATTTTGCGGTAATTTGCCTAGACACAATAGATGATAAGCACGAAAAGAAAAATGTAATAAAGCATCTTAAAGAAACTAAAAAAGAAATCATTACCATCACAGAAGAGCAAATGCATCAGTTTGCTGGTAATATGTTACAAGTGCAAGGTAAAGATCACAAATATATGGTGATGAGTGAAGCGGCTAGATCTAGTTTAAAACCAGATCAAGTAAAAGCAATACAGAAGCATTGTAAGATTTTAAGCAGCGACCTTACAACAATAGAAACTTGTGGTGGTGGTAGCGCAAGATGTATGATGGCAGAGGTTTTCTTGCCAAAAAAATTAGCGATAGCTTAAACAGTTATAAAGCTCTTTATTGAAAATTTATTAAATCAAATTGCTAGTTATATCTCTTTATAACTAGCAATTCTTTTTATCATATTTCCGAAGATAAAATAATGGAAGGGTAACATGCTGTACCAGTATAGCCTACCCAGAATGCCTCGAGGCCTAAAGGTTGCTGTTTGGTGCAAAACATTGTCTTTATCTATTTTAAATTCTAACCAGGCTTCTCCAGGTACTCTCATTTCTGCAAAAAGGAGCAGTCTTTTGTTTTTCTTATCTGCAAGAATAACTCTCCAAAAGTCTAGTGCATCTCCTTCATAAATTTTTGTGGGATGCGTACGTCCACGGCGCAAGCCAACTCCGCCTAGCAGTTTATCCATATACCCGCGAACTTTCCAGAGCCAGTTACCATAATACCAGCCGCGCTTTCCGCCTATCGCCCAAATGTTTTCTAACGCTAGTACTGGGTCTTCTAATTGTATTTTTTGTGCATCTTTAACGCAGCCTTGATCTGGTACTTCTACATATTGTTTTAAATCTTTTCTAAAACGTCCACTCACCATACTATCCTTCCAACTGGATACTACTTGGTTCTGTTTTATTTTTTTAAATGCTAATTCTATCGCTTTTATATAAGAAACAGGTTCTGCATTAAGCATATCTCTAAGCCTAGTGTCTTTTGTGATCACTTCTATTCGCATACTGTCTACCAAGTTTAGTGCGAGTTTATATGATGTAGAAGTTACAAAATATAGCCAGTAACTAGAAAGCTTAGGTGATAAAAAAGGAACATCTATAATGGTTAGATTGATCTCTCTAAACTTTGCGTACTCTTGCATCATCTGTTTGTAGCTCAAAATATCTGGCCCACCTATATCAAAGGCATCATCATAACACCGCTCATTGCCTAAAACACCTATGAGGTAATTAAGTACATCTCTAATAGCAATAGGTTGGCACTTGGTTTTTACCCAAGTTGGCGTAATCATTAAGGGAAGTTTTTCGCATAAATCTCTAATGATTTCAAAAGAAGCGCTTCCGCTACCTACTATTATCGCTGCACGCAATACAGTAAGTTTTGCTTTACCTTGTGACAATATGCCTTCTACGTTTTTACGTGACCACAAGTGTTTGCTTAAGTTTTTTTCATTTGCAATACCACCCACATATATAATTTGTTTGCAAGCAGTAGGAGAGAGGTACTCTACAAAATGTTGAGCAGCGAGTTGTTCTTTTTCGTCAAAGTCTTCTGTAGAAGAGCTCATAGAGTGTATGAGGTAGTAAGCTGCGTCTATGTCTTTAGGTAAAAGGTCTTGTGCAACGGGTTTTAAAAAATCTATAATAACTACTTCAATTTTTTTTCGCATTTCTGGTGGTACAGAAAGTCTGTTAGCATCGCGCACGGCGCAAACCACCTCGTGCCCTTGTTCTAAGAGTAAAGGTAGTAGTCGCATTCCTATATATCCATTCGCGCCTGTAAGTAGTATTTTCAATATGAAGTTGTTTTGCTTAAAGATACAAAAGTAAAGTGCTTTGTTTTGCTTCAGAAAAATTAAACTCTTGTTAATTGTATTACTTAAAAAGATATGTCATCCTGCTTCATTAACAAAAAAGAAAAACTTCATTATTAATTAAAAGCCGATATTTGCTGTAAGTAAATTTAATATTTCTGTAGTAATGAAGATACTAAAACTCATATTAATCATAACAGGAATTGCTCTAGTAGCCTTTGGTCTTTGGAATGTCTTTGCCCCAACTGAAACTATAGATGCAGGATTGATTGCGAGTAATGATACGGTAGACCCAAACAATCAAACTTTTGGGATGATTGGTCTAGGTGTGATTGCTCTTGTTGCTGGTGCTTTCTTAAAAAATAGAAGATAGTAGTTACAAATCTTCTATACGTACAGAGGCAGTATTGTTCTTTTGTGTCATCATTTTCTGTATAAATTTATGGGTAGCACTGTCTTTTGCCTTTGCTTCTATCTTAATAAAATAATTATCTCTGTGAATAGAATACTCTTCTGCACGACCTTTATATATAACTAGTTTGTAGTATGGGATTACCAGAGCGTAACTCTCTAAAAGTGATCTAAAGCCAACGATAATACCATTAGGTCGTAACTCAATATTGCACTGATTACGGTTGCTGTCTAGAATGAGCAGATTGTGTATTTGTATGCTCGTTTTGGTAATAATAAGTTTGCTGCTGCCTATGCCTTTTAATTTAAAACGCTCTTTTAGAGTGTAAGGCTTACCAACTTCGAGATCTATTTTTCTTGTGATTTCTGTATTGTTATAAGATACATTTACTAGCATAGTTTTAAAGATACTAAGAAGAACCAGTAAAAACGTCAAAAAAACTATCTTTGCATTCTTAAAAATTAATAATGATGACCTTACAAGAGACCCTTTCTCTAAAAGTTAAAGAAGCTATTTCAAATTTATACCAAGCAACACTAGAAACGGTAGAGTTTCAAGCAACGCGTAAAGAATTTGAAGGCGATATTACAATAGTTGTATTCCCTATGCTCCGCGTAGTAAAAGGAAACCCTGTGCAGATAGGAGAAGCAATAGGAAACTATCTTGTAGAAAACGTTGAAGAAGTTATTCGTTTTAACGTCGTTAAAGGTTTTTTAAACGTGGTGTTGAGCGATGCTCATTTTCTAGATTTCTTCGGAAATGTGCCAGATTGGGACACCTTTGGTACAAAACCACAAGGTGACCAAGCGATGATGGTGGAGTATGCATCACCAAATACAAATAAGCCATTACACCTAGGTCACGTGCGTAATGTATTGCTAGGTTATAGTGTAGCTAACATCACAAAGGCAGCAGGTAAAAAAGTATATAAAACACAAATCATTAATGATCGTGGTATTCATATTTGTAAAAGTATGCTTGCTTGGGAACGTTATGGTGATGGGGAAACTCCAGAGTCTACAGGTTTAAAAGGAGACAAGCTAGTAGGAAACTACTATGTAAAATTTGATCAAGAATATAAAAAAGAAATAGCTGCATTAGAAGCTGATGGGAAAACGACAGATGAAGCTAAAGCAGAAGCCCCTTTAATTATAGCAGCACAACAAATGCTTCTTAAATGGGAAGCAGGCGATAAAGAAGTAGTTGCCTTATGGCAAAAAATGAACGGTTGGGTATATGAAGGGTTTGATGCAACTTATAAAACAATTGGGGTAGACTTTGACAAGAACTACTACGAGAGTAATACTTATTTATTAGGAAAAGAATTTATAGCAGAAGGATTAGAATCTGGTGTTTTTATAAAGAAAGAAGATGGTTCTGTATGGTGTGACCTAACAGAAGAAGGACTTGACGAGAAGATTGTTTTGCGTAGCGATGGTACTGCGGTGTATATGACCCAAGATATTGGTACAGCTATCCAGCGTGTAAAAGATTATCCAGACGTAAACGGAATGATTTACACCGTAGGAAACGAACAAGAATATCACTTTCAAGTTTTATTCTTAATCCTTAAAAAACTAGGTTTTGCCTGGGCAGATAACTTATTCCATTTAAGTTACGGGATGGTAGATCTCCCTTCAGGAAAAATGAAGAGTAGAGAAGGGACTGTGGTAGATGCAGATGATTTGATTGCAGATATGGCAGACACGGCTCGTAAAATTTCAGAAGAACTTGGTAAGATTGATGACTTTAGTGAAGAAGAAAAAACAGAACTATATCATACAATAGGGCTAGGTGCTTTAAAATATTACATCCTTAAAGTAGACCCTAAAAAACGTATTCTTTTCAATCCTGAAGAGAGTGTAGATTTTCAAGGTAACACGGGTCCATTCATTCAATACACGTATGCACGTATTCAATCTATTGTTAGAAAGGCAAACGGTGTCACATTGAGCGCAGACCAAATGCAAGGGTATGATCTACAGCCAAAAGAAAAAGACGTACTTAAAACGTTGCAACAGTTTCCGGGAGTTATAGAACTTGCGGCTGCAAACTACAGTCCAGCTGTTGTTGCAAACTATACATATGATCTTGTAAAAGAATTTAACTCGTTTTACCAAAACGTGCCAATTTTTGCAGCAGAAAACGAAACTGAAATCAACTTCAGAGTTGCACTTTGTGCTGCCGTTGGTGATGTGATTAAGACAGCTTTTGGGTTGTTAGGGATTGATGTTCCTGAGAGAATGTAATCTAGTTAAGATTATTTATAAAGTAATTCTGTTCGAGCCTCGGTAGAGCAAAAAAAATCTCCCTGCAAGGGAGATTTTTTTATTTCATCTTATAGTAGAATGACTGAGAGTTAAGCTTGTTTAATTTATAAAATTCTATGCACTATATTTCATCAGCGCAGCGGTCTTTTATTTCCCGCCGTACAACTTCTTCCCAGCCTCCTCATACTTATCACCTTTTACCCAAACTGGTGTAACAGGATCATTCCCTATATTTCTTCCTGCCATTACATAGGCACTAAAAAACTTAAATAAATAGTCATAATCTAACGTGTCTGCTTCATCACCTGGTCTGTGATAATATTTAGTAACGTCTCCGCTAAAAGAAGTAAAACCTAATGAGAACGTAGGCGCAGGGATGCCTGCTTTAGCAAAATGTACATTGTCACTACGGTCAAATAAGCCCTGCTCTGGCGCAGGATCATCTACAGCAGTAATACCAAAAGCGACCGCAGCATCTTTAATGTGATGTGATGCCGTAGTTCTCTCTAGCCCTACAATGGTTGCAATAGTAGTGTCGTTATAACCCGCATTATCACTGTTAAAACAATAGACCATTTGGTTAAGAGGCAACACAGGGTTTGCAACATAATACTCGCTACCTAATAAACCTTTCTCTTCTCCTGTAAACAAGATAAATAGAGCCGAGCGCTTTGTTGGATACTTAGCAAGATTCTGCGCCATACTTAAAACTGTCGTCGTACCTACCGCATTATCACGCGCTCCGTTATAATTATCATCACCCGTTTCGTCAGGTGTGCCAATACCTACGTGGTCATAATGTGCCGAGTAAATAATGTATTCGTTTTTAAGTGTTGGGTCTGTACCTTCTACAATACCAATCACATTTTGAGAGCTTACTTTTTCTTTTACAGCTTCGGAAATTGTAATACTTGCTACTATCGCTTTTTCATTAGAAAGTTGTGCCGCCATCTCACCACCTTTATCTTGAGCCCAAACATACGCCAGTTCACTATCTTTTTTTGAAGCATCTCCATTTGCTACACTTAACGAAGGTGCATTAAAGTTATGGTCTATAAAATCCCACATTTGATCTTCTGCATCTAATAATTCTATTAAACCTATAGCACCTGCTTTTGTAGCCAAGGCCATTTTTTCTTTTCGTAAACCAAAAGCAGCTCTCGTGTCTTTAGATTCTGCACTACCACCTTTAATGATAAGTACTTTTCCTTTGGCGTTTATTTTTTTATAATCGTCTTCTAAACCGTGACCAGCAAAAATCACTTTGTCATTATACTGCAAAGCTGCAGCTTCTAGCACGACCATTTTTTCTAAAGACATCCCATTCAACTTCACTATTTTATCTGCTGGCGGACTCATTTTCTCCAAAGCTACTGGCTGATAATAATCTCCTGTTTTAGGATTTGGTTTAACACCATAACCACGTAAAGTGTTTGCTAGATAAGAAGCAGCAATTTTATTTTCTGGTGTTCCCGTCATTCTACCCTGTAAAAGATCATCTGCCAGAAAATAGATGTGCCCTTCTATTTGAGATTGAGATACGGTTTCTTGAACTTTTTCTTTTTCAGTTTGCGCAATACTTGTGACTGAAATGCTAAGGGCGAGTAGGAGTAGTAAGTATTTTTTCATGATATGGTTATTATAGTGCTATGTAAAAATAAGTAATCTAAGTTTGTTTTACTGAGATTAAACGAAGTGTATAAAGGTTCAATAAAAAAAAACTGAAAGGATCAAATCTGGATATGATGCATTATTTAATCTGTAAATGTTCATAGCCTTTATGACAACCGTTTTCTCGCTTGATGTTTAGGATAATACTCTTTTAATTTATTTCACACCAGTTTAAGAAATCTGTAAGGACTTCATCCCATTTCTCTATATACTCGTCATTTTCAGATTGAGGTTCAATAGAAAACGAATGGTCTAATGTGGGGTATACCTTAAAAGTTAAATTTTCTTTTTTGTGCCTAATAAACTCAATGGGTATTAAATATGCTGTCTCAATAGGAACAGCTCTGTCCTTTGCTCCGTGGGCAACGTATAATGGAATGTTGATTTTTAATAAATTATCTATTGATGGTTCAACAGATGAACTCCATTTTTTATAAGAATGACCAAGCCATTTTTTTGATAAACTATTAGGATGTTTGTAGATGTCTTTAACTTCGCTGAAAACCTTTTCAATCTCTATAATTGATTCTTTTTCTGTTATTTCTCCCCTTTGTACAGACTTTCTAATATCGAGTATAAAATCATAATATTGTGCGTTACCACCACCAGAAAAATAACCAATATTTGTAACCTTATTATTAATAGTACCAAGTTTAGCAACAACTTCTGTCCCTTCAGAATGTCCAAAAAGAATAAGTTTATTATCAGTTTTTAAAAGATTGTCTGTTAGATAATTTACTACTTCATTAGCTTGCCATACTCTATAGCCTAAATTATCATTTTCATAAAATGATTGCGGAACTATAAAGTCGTCTCCATAGATTTCGAAAGGGATGTCTTTTTTAGAAATAACAACTAATAAATATTCCTCAGGGAATTCTGTTAAGTTAAAAGGTATGGTTCTATGAACTTCAAGGTATTTTTTAATTGTTGGTTCTTCAGTTTTTGAAGTCTTAATAGTGTCAATATGCTTAAATATTTTATAAAAAGGGTCATTGCCAGATCCTTGTATGTATAATAGAATTCCCTTTCTTGAAGATCCATCTCCATTGGAGTATGTGTGAAAGTTTATTGTGTCATTCTTTTTCTCAACAGAATAGTGCTCAAATTTATTTTCAAAATATTTTTTTTGACCATAACCTTGAATGATAAAAGCCAATGAGATAGTTGCTAGTAGAATTAGTTTCATAGAAGATTTATTTTCTAAAAGACTAAATATATATATAAGTGTTTCGTTTATAGACGTGTTTACTAATAAGTATAATTAAGCTTAATCCTTAAACACAACTTTTGTGGCACTCTGCTCTACGCCATCTATTATAAAACTTCTTGTGGTAATTACAGCTGTAATAGTACCTTTAAAAATAGTACCCTCGCTATTTTTTGAAACAAACCCAATCTGTTGCTTCTCTATAGAATCATTCACTCGTTCTAAGGGTTGAACAGACTCAATAGAAATAAGCTCGCCTAAGTTAGAATAGTTAAAGGCATCGCTTAATAGTTCTACTTGAGCTTTAATAGCTGGATCTTCGGGATGTTTTTTTGCTAGGGTGTTAAGGTCTATTAACTCCTGTAATTTTTGTTTAGTGATTGTTTCATACTTAAAAGTTTCCGAAGTCATTTTTGCATCTTCATTACCCACAACTTCCTCTGCCGTTGCAACCATCATCTCTTTATCACTCACATTATTACACGAGAACAATAAACCGCAAACTGCTATGTAAATTAGTGCTCTCATCTAATGATAAATTTAAGTTTGGTAATCTGTCCATTTGCATATTCCTTATCCAGAATGTGCATATTTTTTAGTGCACTCGTTGGGATGGTCATTTTATGGATGAATTCTTTTTTGGTAAACAACTCGATACCGGTCACGTTTGTGAATACTTGATAAATCTGGGCTTTTGGGGCGATGAGGTTTTCTAGTTGGCTGCGTCTTTTTTGAACATCTGCAAGGTTGCCATCGCTATAATATTTCAGCATTAAAGCATAATCATCTTTACGCATAGGTATCATCAATCTCTTTCTTGATGAAGTTGAGTGCAAAACTGAGTCTGTTTTATAATATGGTGATTGCACTACAAAATTGATATAATCGTTCGCCGTGCTGTAACTAAAACACCCTTTGTCATCTGTTTGTAAAAACACAGAAGACTCTCCAGGTTTTAAAATTTCTATACGCGTTGAGTTGCTCAATGGTGTTTGCTCATCTTCATCTACTAAGCAAAATGTAAAGGTGTTTTCTTGATTAAAATAAAAGTAACCAAACACAGCAATTAATAATACAAGAGCTCCTAATAAAGGGGCGGTAAGCTTTGTCTTTTTTTCTTCGGAAATAGTATCAACGATAAACCCGCTATGTGCATTTTTAAATTCTTCCCAGTTAGTATAACCGGCGTACAAACTCAATAAATTAAGTACGTCAATTCTGGGTAATTTATCGGGTGTTTTTTTAAAGTAGGTATAGAAAGATTTTTCGCTAATACTGCCTTTAGTATTGCTTCTTAGGTCTTCTTGAAAAAGAGAAATGGTATCTCCCTTCCAATCTGTCATTCTTTTTGGGGCGCTATTTGACGCTAAAAAAGTGTTTGCAATCGCTTCTTTGAGTAGTTTAAAGTATGTCGCGTTTGCTTCTATCAATGTGTAACCTGTTGTTTGTTAAGTGATTATTTTTTGTAAAACGTTTTACAAGCCCTTTACAAAGGGTTTACAAAGCTATCAAATGATCTGCCCATAGGTTTGTGCTAGTAATCTTTAAAAATAGATAATTATGAACACAAAAATGAAAAGTATCGGTACAAAGGTTTTAGCAATAGGGATAGTAGTCACATCATTCTTCGCTTGTAATAATGCAGATTATAAAGAGCGGGTTTCAATGGAGCCTATTTCCGAAGCAATGGAAACTACAGAAGAAGCGTATATGGCAGATGTGAAAGCCAATGTGGGTAACCCATTTGCCCAACAAGAAACTATAAAAACGCCTTCGCATCTTAAAATTATTAAAACAGCAACTACTAGATATAAAGTAGAGGATGTAAAAAAAGCGACGACGGCAATCAAAAAAATGGCAGTAAAGTATGACGCTTATATTAGTGAACTCAGTTTTAACAACACACTGTACGAGAAGCAGAATAAGTTTACCATAAAAGTACCCAACATCCATTTTGATACAATGATGGATACCATTGCTGGTACAGCAAGTTTTATAGAGTTTGAAAATATCACGACTAAAGATGTCACAGAAGAGTTTATGGATATCTCTGCCCGTCTTAAAACTAAGCAAGAAGTAAAAAAACGTTTTGAAGAGGTGCTCCGTAAACGTGCCGTAACGGTAGAAGATATTCTATTAACAGAAGATAAGCTACGCGTAATCCAAGAAGAAATAGAGTCTGCTCAAGGGAGATTAAAGTACTTAACAGATAAAGTGTCTTTTAGCACTATACACGTAGATCTTTATGAAACGGTGGAGTATAGAGATGAGCCAGACAGTTATACTAAGACTTTTATTGATAAAGCAAAAAATGGTTTTAGTAATGGGTGGAGCATTGTTGAGGTGCTAGTTTTAGGTTTAATTACCATCTGGCCTTTGTTGTTAATGGGGGTAGTTATATGGTTCTTAGTTAAAGTATACCTAAAGAAGCGAAAAGCCTAGTATTAATAAGCGTATCTTTGCAATCTACAAATGGAAATGACCTTTAATATTTAATGTGTTATTTCGGCAAACACATTTTATGACATTTAAAGATTTAGGGTTATCTGAGCCCTTGCTAAAAGCTATTAGCAAAAAAGGATATACTACACCAAGTGATATACAAGCAAAAGCAATCCCAAAAATACTAGAAGGTAAAGATGTATTAGCATCTGCACAAACTGGTACAGGTAAAACTGCTGGTTTTTCATTACCTATGCTACATATAATTACACAAAAACCTTTTCAGAGACACCGTCCTGTTAAGGCATTAATTGTAACACCTACGCGTGAGCTTGCAGCACAGATATTAAAAGAAATTAAAGACTACTCAGAGTTTACAGATGTTAGGTCTACAGTTATTTTTGGTGGTGTAAATGCAAACCCACAAATACGTGCCCTTAAACAGGGTACAGATATTCTTGTGGCAACACCAGGAAGATTATTAGACTTACACTCTCAAGGTGTATTTAATATGAAACAAGTAGAATTCTTGGTGCTAGATGAAGCAGATAGAATGCTTGATATGGGGTTTGTAAGAGATATTAAAAAGATACTTGCAATATTACCAGCAAAAAGACAGAACCTTTTGTTTTCTGCAACGTTCTCTAAAGACATTAAAAAACTAGCGCAAACGTTTTTAACTAATCCCGTATTAGTAGAAGCACAGCGTGAAAACAGTACGGCAGAAAAAGTAAAGCAGACTATTTACAGATGTAATAAAGGAGATAAGACAGAGTTAGTTATCAAACTTATTAGTGAAGGTAACTGGGAGCAGGTTCTTATTTTTACTAGAACAAAGCACGGGGCAAACAGACTGGCAGAAAAACTAGGTAAAGCAGATATTAAATCTGCAGCTATCCACGGTAATAAAAGTCAAGGAGCCCGTACAAAAGCGCTTGCAGGTTTTAAGGACGGAAGCATTCGTGTGTTAGTTGCTACAGATATTGCAGCACGTGGTCTAGATATCCCGTTATTACCGCACGTTATTAACTATGAGTTACCTAACATACCAGAAGATTATGTGCACCGTATAGGTAGAACTGCTAGGGCAGGAGCCAGTGGTGATGCTATCTCTATAGTGAGTGTAGATGAGTTTGAGTACGTAAGAGGTATTGAAAAATTATTAGGCGAAAAACTAGAATCTGTAAAGATGGAAGGTTTTGAGCAAACTGATAATCTTAAAGATATTTTAGCACAACAAGCTGCAAATAAAAAACAACACCAACAATCTCGACGTAACAACCCAAGAGGTGGTGGCGGTAATCGTGGTGGTGCCTCTAAAGGAGGAAATTCTAGAGGTAATAATCGTAGATAATAATAGCGGTTATTTTTCTTCGGAAATTTGCTAGGTTTAAAATTATTCTCTTTTTTTAAAATAGATTAAGACTTAATTAGAAGTGACACACAAGATTTTTCAAAAAACATCTGATCTCCCAATTAAAGATTGGGAGCAGGTGCTTGCTGATAAAAATAGATACCTTTCTGTAGCTTATTTAAAAGTAATTGAAGACACCTTACAAGATGAGGTGTCTTTGTTTTTTAGTATAAGTTATAAAAATGAGGTGCCTGTTTTGATTACAGTGTTTCAGTTAGTGACTTTTATAGACAAGCGCGAGCAGTCTCACTCTACTGTAGTTAAATTACTGTCAGACACAAAAAATACTTGTCAGCCTTTTAAGATGAATATGCTTGTCTGCGGCAATGTCTTTGCAGATGGAGAGAATGGTTTTATGGGTACTCCAGCTATTTCAGATACAGAAACCATAAACGAACTTGCAGCTCTTGCAAAAGAAATAAAGAAACGCTTTAGTTCTAAAAAGAAAATATCTGCAAGTTTATTTAAAGAATTTTGGCCTACTTCTGTGGCTAAAATGGATGGCCTATTAGAGCACCGTTACAAAGATTTTAAGATTGATGTAAATATGGTGTTAGATATTCATCCCTCTTGGGACACTTTTGATGATTATCTGCAGAGTATGAAAACTAAGTTTAGAACAAAAGCAAATAGTGCTTATAAACGTTCTAAAGATGTTGAGATGCGCTCGCTTTCTACTCTAGAAATAGTAGCACATCAAGATCGCATTAATGAGTTGTTTTCTAATGTAATTGACAAAAGTGAATACAGTTTTGGTAAGATGAATGCTACTGTTTTTACAAGATTAAAAGAGCGTTTAATTGATGACTTTTCTTTTATGGGAGCATATTTGCAAAACAAATTAGTTGGTTTCAGTATAGCATATTTCCACAGGGATATTATGGAAGCAGGCTATGTAGGTCTGGATTATACAGTAAATACAGACTATGCAATCTACCAGCGTATCTTGTATAATTATGTAGAGCAAGCCATAGAACGTAAAGTCACTCAACTACAACTAGGTCGTACCAGCGAGTTAATTAAAAGTGCGCTAGGAGCAAAGCCCGTTAATATGAAATTGTACGCAAAGCATAAGCGACCGCTCACAAACTTAGTGATGGGAGCCGTTTTAAATAAAGTGTCACCCAGTGATTTTGAGCTGAGAAGACCGTTTAAAAGTGGGTTTGAAGTTTAGAGGTTAGCGTTGAGATCGCTGCGCTGATAGAAATGAGAATCGCTCTTAGAAAAAATTAAAACAGAGTAAAAAAATGGTAGCACAGTTTAAGACCAAAGAGAACCATAATAATACCCATAAAACGATATGCTTTTTTAAGAATAGATGGCGTTAAAAACCTTCTCAGTTTTTCTGCAAAAAAGACTTTTAAAAGATCTGTGATATAAATTATAAGAAGCGTAATGGTTAGTGAACTAACTACAGCAGATTGATCAACAAACTGAGATTCATTAATCGCTAAAAACGCTATCCATACCGCGGCAACAAATGGGTTTATAAAATTAAGAACAAAGCCCTTTGTAAAATGAATCCATAATGAAACAGTGGCCACGTTTTTATCTTCAGAAATGTGCTTCTTTTTTAAAAGATAACTGATCCCTATTGTTAAAAGTAAAATGCCGCCTATTAGTGCAAACCATTTAATTAAACTTTCATTCTTTAATATTTCAGAAAAACCCTGAAGCAATAATATTACATATATAATGTCGCCAAGAATAATACCTGTGGCAACTGCAGCACCTGCGTTTTTGCCAGAAACAATAGTGGTTTTAATAAGGTAGAAGAAGACAGCTCCCATAAACAGAAGTGTGCTTAACCCTAGAAGTAAGCCGGTGATTATTTCCATGAATATTTTACGTTCTCTTTTTTAGACACAACTAGTGTGTATTATTTACACACTGTTTATACAAATTACACATTTATTAATAGATGATTTAATTGTTTGAAACTATTAAACACCTGACTTATAGTAATATATGTTTTTTGTTGCAATTAATAATCGTAGTGGTATAACTTTTTCATTATACAAATCAAGTTTAACAAATAAAACGATAAAATTATGAAAAATTTAATGATCACAGCAGCGTTAGTATTAGGGAGTTTAACAGCAACAATGGCACAAGAAACTGCGTCTATAAGCCCTGCACAAGATGCAACAGAAACACAAAAAGAAGTAGCAACACAGGATTATGTTGCGGTTGATATTAAAGAAGTGCCTAAGCCAGTGGTTGATGCACTAGCAAAAGATTTTAAAGATGCACAGGTTGCAAAAGCATGGAAAAACGCAAAAGGAGAATATAAGTTAGAGCTTTTAACTGCAGACAAAGAGTCTATGACTGTTCATGCAAACAGTAAAGGTGAGTGGATTAAAAAAGGGTAATTATTTAGCCTAGAAAAAAATGTATATAGTTTAAGCGCTTCTGTGAGGGAAGCGCTTTTTTTGTGATAATTTTAATAGGGTTCAATTCATAATAATTGGAAATTTACGTTCTAACCAAAACAACACTTCGTGAAAATACTGATTATAGAAGATGATATAGCTTTTGGTAAGATGCTTCAAATTTATCTTACTAATAAAGAGTTTGATGTTAGTCTTGTGACCACTGGAGGCGAGGGAGTACTCCTTTTTTCTGAAAACAGCTACGATTTAATTATAGTAGATTTACAGTTGCCAGATACTTCTGGGCTAGATATACTTGAGATAGTAAAACAAAAATCACCCAGTACCCAGGTTGTTTTAATGACGGGATATGCAGATGTTTCTACAGCCGTAAATGCTATGAAAAAAGGTGCGCTTGAGTATATATCAAAACCCTTTAGACCAGAAGAGCTATTGATGATACTTACTAATATAGCGACAAAACCTACTAAAGAAATCTCAGTTTCTCCTCCAGACAAACCCATAGTAACAAAAACTTCAAGTAATAACATATTGCAAGGTACTAGTGATGTCGCTATTAAATGTCAGCAACATATACAACTAGTGGGGCCTACAACGATGGCGGTCTTAATACAAGGAGAAAGTGGTACGGGTAAAGAGGTAGCTGCACAAGCAATACATAAATATAGTGATCGTAGTGAGCATCCATTTATTGCGGTAGATTGTGGTGCTATACCTAAAGAGATAGCAAGTAGTGAGTTTTTTGGACACGTAAAAGGTAGTTTTACAGGAGCCATTGCAGATAAAAAAGGATATTTTGAAAATGCAGATAAAGGAACCATATTTCTTGATGAGGTAGGTAACTTATCTTATGAAAATCAGATTCAATTATTACGAGCACTACAAGAGAAAAAAGTAAAGAGAGTAGGTAGCTCACATGAAATACCAATAGATGTTAGAGTGCTTTCTGCTACTAACGAAGACTTGAGAGAAGCAGTTGCAAAAGGAACTTTTAGAGAAGACTTGTTTCATCGTTTACAAGAGTTTACAATACACACTCCTCCTTTGCGTGAACGTGGAGAAGATATAAATAATTTTATAACGTTTTTTATAAATCAAGCTAACGAGTCACTAAACAAAAATGTGCAAGGTATATCTAAAGAAGTATCTATCGCTTTTCAAAATTATAACTGGCCCGGTAACTTGCGCGAACTCAAAAACGTATTAAAAAGATGTGTTTTGCTTACTACAGGCACACACATACCTATAGAGGTCTTACCTCATGAAGTACTAATCTCTAAAGAAAAACAAGAACCTTTAGATTTTTCTACAAAGAATAATGAAAAGCAATTAATCATTAATGCATTAAAAGAGACTAGAAATAATAAAAGTAAAGCTGCAGAGTTGCTACAGATAACCCGTAAAACACTCTATAATAAAATAGCACAATATGCTATTGATCAAGAAAATCTGTAAGCTCTTCTATTAATAATATGATCTGTTTATCTAGTTGCTCATAAAGCATTTGTGCTTCTGTGATACTAGTGTTTTTCTCCAGTTTGTTTAAAAGTGGCGTAATAGCGTTTGCTTCTAGCTGCCTAGACATAGTTGTCATTTTATGAGCAGTCGCCTGTATAAGAGAGTTGTTTTTTAAGTCTATCGCTTGTGCTAGCTTTTTTTTGTTGGTCTTGGTTTCTGCTATAAATAATATGATAACCTCCTTTATTGTTTCTGGGTCTGATAGAAAAGACTCAAAAGCACTACTATTAAAACTAGTGTAATTTTTTAAAGATATAACACTAAGATTGTTATCAGATATAACGCTATTTACTGCTGAAATATTAAGTAATTCTCCTAATTTCTCTAGTGTAAAAGGCTTGGCTATAACGTCAGTAAACCCCTTGTTTAAATAATATTTTTTTTCATTTTCAAGATTTCCAGACATTAAAAAAATGGGTTGTGTTGAATAGAAAGATGATACTCCATTTTTTAATTTTTCAAGTATCTCAAAACCAGAATCTGTTGGCATCTGCAAATCTGTTAAGATAAAATCAAATTGTTTTGGCGTGCTCTCAATAAAATCGTTAAAACTAGAAAAACAATACACCTCTATTTTTAATTGATTGAATAGTACTTTAAGCAATGTCAAGAGCCCTAAGTCATCATCTATTACAACCCCTTTTTTGTAGCTTTGGGTAGCTACTTTTAGTTTTTCAGGTTTTTCAATTTGCTTTAAAGGAATAGAAAAGATAAAAGAACTTCCTTTATTAAGTGTGCTTTTTACAATTAAAGAACCGTCTAATAAAGTTGCCAGTCTCTTTGATATAGCCAAGCCTAGACCACTCCCGCCATATTGCTTAACAATGTTTTTATTTGCTTGTGTAAAAGGGTCAAATATGGCCTCTGTTTTTTCAGGCGCTATTCCTATACCGGTATCACTTGCTGTTATTATAGCAGTTGTTTGATTATTTTCTCCTTTTTGTATGATAGCTTTTAAGGTGATTGAGCCTGCCCCTGTAAACTTAAATGCATTAGAAACTAGGTTTGTAATTACTTGTTCAATACGCATCGCATCACTTTCAAAATAACAAGTTTTTAGTGTCTCGTCCATTATAACACTTGCACTAATCTTTGGGTTTGAATGACGCATAATAGCATCGTTCATTATTTTTTGTAAGAGCTTATAGAGGTTAAATGAAGATTTAGCAATATTTATATTTTCTGCTTCAAGCTCAGAAAAATCTAATAGGTCTTGAGCTAGGTGGGCTATGTATTGTGTGTTTTCTTGTATCGCAGTATTAAACGTCTTTTGTTTAGTATCAAGATTTGTTTTGTGTAACAATTGAGTGTAGCCTGTAATAGTGGTCAATGGCGTTTTAAGGTCGTGACTCACAGTAGCGATTAATCGTTCTCTGCTTTGAAGCAAGGAGTTTGTTTTATCCTGTTCTTCTTGTAAAGCATTTTTTAAGCGTTGTGATTTAAAAAAATCTGAAATAATAAAATATGAAAACACTAAAACTAAAAATGCGCTAGACCATCCAGCAATTTTTACTACTCTGTTTGATGAGTAAATAGCTTCATTTTTTAAATCAGACTCTTGTTGTTGTTTTTTATTAATAGCCTCAGAGAGATCAGAGATAATTTGTCTTAATTCTGTAGAAATGGCTATATCATTATAGGCGAGGGTATTTTCTTTTTCAAGTAGTGCTTTTCTTAATCTTATACTACTACTCTGTGCGCTTCTTACAATCTCTCTTGTTGCAGTTAACATAGAGTCAATTACTTTACTAGGGACGGTGGTTTTTTTGCTATTTATATAGTTAGTAAAATCAATGACGGTTTCTCTTTGTGAGTCTGTTAATGTAGATATATCTTCTACTATATTGTTAGGTGCCACTCTACCCATATTTAACTCTAGAATTTCAAATTCACTTAAAATGTCATCTAATGAGTTGTCTCTATAATTAGAGATTTTAATCAATCTTAATTGCTCAATGTTCTTTCTTTTTTGGCTTAATAAATTTGCAATCGTATCTAACTGATTATTATCTATACCTATGTTGTTTTCTAATTTTAACTTGGTAATGCTTTTAATTAGGGTATCATTTTTTTTGGTATAAATGTCAAAGTCTTTTTGTTTTAAAGACTGTAAAGAGAGTGCTGCGTAGCTATCTGCTTCATACAAGTCAGAGATCATGCTGCTCGTATTAATAATATTATTCTCCTCAATAATGCTACTAGGAGTATCTTTATTAATCTGTTGGTATAAAAAAAAGCAGACAAATATAGCTATAGCACTTAGTACGATATAGCTAGCTATTACTTTTGCGGTAAGTATGTTTTTTGCAGATTTCATCGCGTTCATTGATTAAAAATAACGCTTATGCATTAGGGATATGATACTAGGTATGATATAGTTTTGTTAAATGTTTTATTAGTAATCACTTCAGTTTTTAAAACTAAATAATTAATAGAATTACAACTTCAAATAAAATTCAACATCTTAAAAAAGGGGACAGGTTTTCTGAAATAATTCATCTAAACAACGATCCCTTTAGTCATTATACTTTTAGTTGTAAACTCACTTTGAGAACCCAAGCCCAATTAGTATCTTTGCAGCTTGTTATTCTGTGCTTAAATTTCAGTAATAAGTATTTCTGAAATGCCATAAACCTCCAGAATTTTATATTTTTTAGAAACTATGTTCGACAATTTAAGTGATAAGTTAGATAAAGCAATGCACGTCCTCAAGGGACACGGAAGCATTACAGAAGTAAATGTTGCAGAAACATTAAAAGAAGTGCGCCGTGCATTACTTGATGCCGATGTTAACTTTAAGATAGCAAAAGAGTTTACAAATACTGTAAAAGCAAAAGCTTTAGGTCAAGATGTATTGACTGCCTTACAGCCTAGCCAGTTAATGGTTAAGATTGTAAAAGATGAGCTTACAGACTTAATGGGTGGTGATGCTGCCGGTATTAACTTGCAAGGATCGCCAAGCGTGATTTTAATGTCTGGTTTACAGGGGAGTGGTAAAACAACTTTTTCTGGTAAACTTGCAAATTTCTTAAAATCTAAAAAAACAAAGAAACCTTTATTAGTTGCCTGTGATGTATATCGTCCTGCGGCAATTAACCAGTTGCAAATTGTAGGAGAGCAAATAGGAGTTGATGTATATACCGAAGAAGGTAATATGGATCCTGTTGTTATTGCAACAAATGCCATCGCTTTTGCAAAACAAAATGGGCATAATGTAGTAATCGTGGATACGGCAGGACGTCTTGCTGTAGATGAAGCGATGATGGTAGAGATAGAGAATGTTCATAAAGCTATAAACCCGCAAGAAACGTTATTTGTTGTAGATTCTATGACAGGGCAGGATGCGGTTAATACTGCAAAAACATTTAACGACCGCCTTAATTTTGATGGTGTTGTACTAACTAAACTTGATGGTGATACTCGTGGTGGTGCTGCTATCTCAATTAAGAGTGTAGTAAACAAGCCAATTAAATTTATAGGTACTGGTGAGAAGATGGATGCGATAGATATTTTCTATCCATCACGTATGGCAGATCGTATCTTAGGGATGGGAGATGTTGTTTCTCTTGTTGAGCGTGCTCAAGAGCAGTTTGATGAAGAAGAAGCAAGAAAATTACAAAAGAAGATTGCGAAGAATCAGTTTGGTTTTGATGACTTTATGAAGCAAATACAGCAAATCAAAAAAATGGGATCTATGAAAGATCTTGTTGGTATGATTCCTGGAGCTGGTAAAGCATTAAAAGATGTAGATATTGATGATGATGCCTTTAAAGGTATTGAAGCAATTATCCAGTCTATGACTCCTGTAGAAAGAACATCGCCTGCATTAATTAATGGTTCTCGTAAAAAGAGAATAGCAAAGGGTAGTGGTACTTCTGTAACACAAGTAAACCAGCTTTTAAAGCAATTTGACCAAATGAGTAAAATGATGAAGATGATGCAAGGTGGTGGTGGCCGCAAGATGGCACAGATGATGGGGAAAATGAAGTAGATTCTGTTTGCGAGTATAGTATTCAGTGGCTGTAGCAGTTTTAGAGAAAGTTGCAGATGCTGTCGTAGTAAAGCTGAAAAGTTGGAAATAATAAACCCACTTTCGTAAGTGGATTTAAATAAAAATATAATGAGTTTTAAAAGTCTCTTGGCTTATCAGAAAGGTTTTTCGTTAGCTATGGAGATTTTTGAAGTTTCTAAAACTTTTCCGAAGGAAGAGACGTATTCTTTGACAGATCAAATTAGAAGATCTTCTAGGTCTACAAATGCTAATATTGCAGAATCATATCGTAAACGTTGATATGAGAAACATTTTATTAGTAAGCTAACAGATTCTGATGGTGAGAACTCTGAAACACAAGTTTGGCTGGAGTTTGCGCTTGGCTGTAATTATATTTCAGAGGAACTACATAGTGATTTAAATAACAAAAGTTTAGAGGTTGGAAAACTGATAAATTATATGATTAATAACCCGGGTAAATTTGGAGTAACTAGCTAAAACTGCTACTGCAACTGCCACTGAATACTATTTTAATATGACAATTCTCGACGGAAAAAAAGTCTCAAACGACATTAAAAACGAAATCGCTGCAGAAGTAAAAAAGATGAAAGATGCTGGTGAGAAAGTGCCACATCTTGCAGCTGTTATTGTAGGTGATGATGGTGCAAGTTTGACATATGTGGGGAGTAAAGTACGTTCTTGTGAGCGTGTGGGCTTTGAGTCTACAATGGTGCGTTTATCACATACTACTAGCGAGATCGAACTACTTGATAAAATAGAAGAGTTAAACCAGAATGATGACATAGATGGTTTTATCATTCAGTTACCATTGCCTCCGCAGATTAATACGCAACGTGTATTGATGGCAGTAGATCCTAGCAAAGATGTAGATGGTTTTCACCCTGAGAACTTTGGGCGTATGGCATTAGATATGTCTACCTTTATCCCAGCAACGCCTTTTGGAATTCTAGAATTGCTTGAGCGTTATGATGTGAATACTAAAGGAAAACATACTGTTGTAATAGGTCGTAGCCATATTGTAGGACGTCCTATGAGTATCTTGATGAGTCGTAAAGGTTGGCCAGGAAACAGTACGGTTACATTAACACACAGTAGCACAAAAAACATTACACAGATTATCAGTCAAGCAGATATTGTGATCTCTGCATTAGGGGTTCCTAATTTTGTAAAAGCAGAAATGGTAAAAGATGATGCTGTAATTATAGATGTAGGTATTACTCGTGTAGAAGATGAAAGCATGCCTAGAGGATATAGAATTGTAGGTGATGTAGATTTTGAAAACGTAAGTAAAAAAGCAAGTTTTATTACACCAGTTCCTGGTGGAGTAGGACCTATGACTATTGCAATGTTATTAAAAAACACACTTTTAGCTAGAGAACAAAGAGCTGCGGCAAGAAAATAATTGCTTCGGAAATTTTAAGATGTTAAAAATCCCGCTGTTCAATTGAACAGCGGGATTTTTGTTTTTTAGCGCGTTTCCGAAGTAAGATGAAAGTCTTTTAATATGAGCGGTGCGCTTATTTTATGCTTTACTTTTTAAAGCAAGTACAATCATTGCAAAACGCCCTATTAAAAAAGCAACCAAACCAAAGAGTGTTGTGAGTAACGCTATTTTTAATCCACCCGCCATCATAGGTTGTGCGATTGCCCCTTTGGCATCAATTGCATCAAAAGCTGTGATAAGACCAATGGTAGATCCTAAAAAACCCCAAACAAGCGCAAAAAGACTAACGTGCCCTATGAGTTTTGAGCTTTTTGTTAAAGTTAATTTACCGGTGAGACCAACAATAAAAAGCGTGATAATAACAATCATTAATAAGACTAATGGAATCATAAATGTTGGGCCTCCGTCTGCAATAATACTTAATGGAATATTCATAATTATATGGTTTTAGATTATGGTTCAAATATATTGTATCAAAGTGGTAGTTTTATTTTAAAACGTCGAGTCACATAATTAATGCTTAGATTAACAAGATAGACAGGTAGTTTGGGTTTTAGCTTGGTTGTCTTGTTAATAAGCCACTTTAATTGGTTATCCGTCTTGTTTTTCTCCACTATTGCTGTAATTTATGCAATTTTGTTAAATATGAAAGCACTACTCTCTTATTTTAAATATGTCCCCCTTCACTTAGTGTTGTGGGTTTGTGTGTGGTTGTTTTTTGTGTATTTTTTTAGTTACGCAAGTTCAAACACTGAGTTTGTTTTTTGGTTTTCTATTACCTTATTGCCTGTTACTATTGTAACAACTTATGTTTTTGCATACCTATTAATACCGCAATATTTGTTGTTAAAAAAGTATGTTGCTTTTACGCTTTATGGGCTAGCGACCTTCATTACTTCATTATACATTATACTCTTAGTGAACTTTATTATCCTTGTTTATCTTGCAAATTATCAGATAGACAATGTTCCTATGCTTAGTAGAAATATTGTGTTTGTTTTGATCCTTGTTTATTTAGTAGTAGGCATAGTTTGCTTTACTAGGCTGCTAACGCATAGTTATCGCTCAGATAATAAGAATAAAGAGTTGGAGAATAAAATGCTTGAAACAGAACTGCAATTAAAAGAAATGGAATTGTACTACTTAAAACAACAGATACATCCACACTTTCTTTTTAATACATTAAATACTGTGTATGGTGCTGCGTTAAAAGAATCTAAAGATACACCAGCTTTGATATTAAAATTATCAAATATGTTAGATTACATGTTGCATCAAATAGACAAAAAAGAGGTGCCTATCTCTGAAGAGTTAAAATATATTGAATCTTATATTGGACTAGAACAAGTGCGATTTAAAGATACATTGAGAGTTACATTAGAGAAGCAAATGGAGAAGGATGTAATGGTTCCGCCTATGCTTTTTATGGCTTTTGTAGAAAATGCTTTTAAACACGGGAAAGCAATAAATGGGTTTCTTACTATTGATATATCTTTAAAAAGTACAGAATCTACAATTGACTTTACTGTTACAAATACGGTTAAAGAAAATCAAGAGAAGGTAAAAGGTTATGGGCTTGGTCTTGACAACACCAGTAAGAGATTAGATGCAACATTTCCTGGCGCCTATGTTTTAACATCAGAAAAGAGAGCAAATTTATATGAGTTAAATCTTACTATTAATCTAAAAAACAAACAGAATGTATAAGGTGTTGATAATAGATGATGAACCTATGGCAAGGGGTATATTAGAAAACTATCTATCAAAGATAGATACCTTAGAGCTTGTTGCTTCTTGTGGTAGTGCTGCTCAAGGATTTTCTGTGTTAAATAAAGAAAATATAGATTTAATCTTTCTAGATATAAATATGCCCGAGGTTACTGGGTTAATGTTTGCAAAGGCAATTAAAGGAAAAGCAAATATCATCTTCACGACTGCTTACAGAGAGTATGCAGTAGAGGGTTTTGAGGTAGATGCTTTAGATTACTTATTAAAGCCTATACCATTAGATCGTTTTATGCAGTCTGTTAATAAGTTTATAAACTCAAGAGAAGGTGAGATTGATACAGCCTCCATGTCGTTTACTTTTTTTAGGTGTGAACGGAAAATGGTGAAGGTGAATTTTGATGATATTTTATGTATTGAGGGCTGTGGTGATTATTTGAAAATTTACCTTTCTAATAATACATTAGTCACTAGAGAGACTATGACTAACGTAATAGAAAAGTTGCCAAAAAATATCTTTATGAGAAGTCATAGGTCTTATTTGGTTTCTCTCTCAAAAATTGAAAGCTACACAAATGAGCATATTAATTTGAAGGGAAAAACAATACCTATAAGTCGTTCATATAGAGAAAACGTACTGCATAAACTTGAAACCATTACTTAACAAAAAGTAATTAATAAAACGTTTGTAAAATAAGAGTCTTATATACCTTCTCCCTGGTTAATTTTCCAATCTAGATATCTATGAAGGTCACTCTCAATCCAACCTATACCCAAACTAAAAACAGCAATGTCATCTATATAACCTAGTCCAGGTATAAAATCTGGAATAAGATCCATTGGGTTTAAAGCATACAATAACACCACTACAATTGTAGCAATGGTAAACCACGGAATTTGGGTGTAAGTACCACTTTTTAAATCTTTAAGCATAGCAGTCATTATTTGACTTAACTCAAGATATTTTTTTAAGCTATTAGAGCCACTAAATTTTCTATTTATTTGATCTTCGTTTTCTAAAACAATTTCTACATCACTCTCTTCTACCTTAGTTATTTCGCCTTCAACAAAATTTTCTGGGACTGGTGTGTCTCGGTTACCTGGGTTAAAAAAAAGTTTTTTTAAAATACCTTTATTAGACATAATTAATAGTTTAATTGGTGAACCCAAAATATAAAAATTATGGAGACAGATTTATAATAATGAAATGTTATAAATACCTTAAAGATTATTTAAATCTCTTTAGTCTCTTTTATCTCTGGCGCTTTACCATACTCTTTGCGATAGATACGGACAATAACTATAAATAAACTAATAAGTAATGGTCCAAAGATAAGGCCAATAAACCCAAAGAGTGGGACACCAACTATAACTCCAATTAAAGTTATAAGTGGATGCACATCATCTAGTTTTTTAAGTACATAAAGCCTTATAATATTATCTGTAGAGCCTACTACAACAAGACCGTAGATGAGAATACCCCAGGCCTGAAATGTACTCCCTGTAGAGAGTGTCAATACAAATACGGGTAGAATTCCAATAAGAGTACCCACAAAAGGTATCATAGATCCCACGGTCACAATAACAAACCAGAAAAAAGGATCTTCTATACCAAAGATTAAAAATCCTATAAGTGCAATGATTCCTTGAGCGATTGCTACAAGTGGTATTCCTATGGCATTAGATCGTACCATATGTTGTACTTCTGTCCCTATCGTTTTTAAATTATTTCTATTAATGGGTATATACTCATAAAGAGATTCTTTCATTGCGCCCCTTCCAGTAAGCATGTAATAGAGAATAAAGTACATAATACCTACAGCGATAAAAATATTAAAAGTGCCTCCCGCAAAGCCTTCAAGGTTTTCTGCAACTGTTTTGGTTATAGACTCTACATCAATTTGAGATTGTAAATCCATACCTAGTTTGTCTTCCCATTTGCCTATTTGATCTTTAAAGGCCATAGTTACTTTTTCAGAATTATTAACGGCATCTCCTATCTTGTTCCCTAACATAAGTAGTATACCGGTGACGGGGAGTAAAATTCCAATAAATGAAAAGAGCATCATAAGAATGGCGGTCAGATTTGGGTTCCATCCTTTTTTTACAAGTTTTGCCATCCACGGGCGCATAAGTACATATATAGTTATTGCACCTAATACTCCTGATAAATAAGGAAGCATTTCTCTAAAAATTAGAATACCTATTAAAAGGATTACTAACAAGATGAAAACTTGTCTAATTTTTGTTGCAGGGATTGTGTTTTCTTGACTCATAGTTATTTTGCAAATAATTGATCTAGATTCTTAAAAGCTTTAAACTCTAATGCATTACCACTAGGGTCTTTAAAAAACATGGTAGATTGTTCTCCTGGTAAGCCTTCAAATCTAGTGTAAGGCGCAATTAGAAAGTCTATTTTTGAAGTTTTTAACTTTTCGGCGAACGCCTTAAAATCTTCTAGTGTTAATACTACACCAAAATGAGGTACAGGCACATTATGCCCATCTACAGGGTTACTGTCGTTGTTTTCTTTTGCGCGCTCATTTAAATGTATTACTAATTGATGCCCAAAAAAATCAAAATCTACCCAATGATCGCTGCTTCTTCCTTCTTTAAAACCTAAAGTGTCTCTATAAAAAATGCGATTAGTTTCAAGATTAGAAACGGGTATTGCTAAATGAAAAGGTCTAATGTTGTTCATATTTCAGAAAGGAAGATTAATAGATTTGTTTTATTAAAGATATAAAAAAAATCAGGCTAATTAGTTAGATAAAACTAACCAATTAGCCTGATTTAAAGCTTGTTCTTAACAAAAGATTAATCTATTCTGTGTCTTCTGTTTTATCCCAACCTATCATTACATACTTAAATGTTGCAGAGTCTGGTATTTGACTTGCTTCTATTTTTAAGCTAGGATCGTAGCGTGCATTTTCTGATAATTGTTTTTTATCAATAGTGATAAATACATTACTATCTTTTAAAAAAATTACTACAGAATTAAAAGTAGTCTGTATATTTTCTATAGTATAATTGTCTTTAATATCTTTAAAAGTACTGTTTATAGAAAGTCCTTTTGCTGTTTTATAGCGAGCGTCAAAAAGCTGAATTGTACCAATTGTTGAGTTAGGGTCTGTCTCATTATGTGGTGAAGCTAAAAATAATTTTTTGCCACCTTTCTCATAAACTTCTACTTCTCCTTGTGTACCTAATGCATTTTTAATAGAACTTAATTTTACAATAGAGTCCATCTTAAAAATAGAATCCATTTGTTTTATCTGTACCTCTTTAGTAAGTAAACCTACGTTGTTTTCTGTTACAGAAAATGGATCTTGTTTTGTTTCACATTGTACAAATACGAGCACGCTTAAAGCTGCCCCAGCAATCATTGCAATCTTTCTCATTTAATATATTTTATTTGTCATTTCCGAGAAAATCGGAAACCTTTTATTAATTATTATTTAAATTTTAATTCAAGAATTATTATTTCATCATCTTTCCAAGAATACCTAATACACTTCTTATCACAGTAGGACTCATTAGTGTTTTAAATATTGTAGATGAGGTTGATGAGCTAGCGCTTTTTCTACTTCTAGAAGACGAACTTTTTGTAGCTGCGTCACGTTCTTTTTTAGCTTTCTCTTTAGCATCTTCTTGTTCTGCTGTTTCTATTTTTTTATTAAGAAGCTCATAAGCACTCTCGCGATCTATGGTCTCATCATATTTTTTAACGAGTTTAGATTCTTTAATAAGGTCTGCTAGTTCTTTGTCTTCAAGAACATCCATTCTACTCATAGGTGCACGTAGCATAGTTGCGGCTAGTGGTGTAGGAATACCTTTTTCATTTAATGCAGAAACTAAGGCTTCACCAATACCAAGAGAAGTTAAGACCTCGTCTGTATTATAATAATCTGATATAGGATAATTCTCTGCTGTAAGCTTTATGGCTTTTCTATCTTTTGCTGTAAATGCTCTTAATGCGTGTTGTACTTTTAAACCTAACTGGCTTAGTACAGCATCTGGCACATCTGTTGGGTTTTGTGTTACAAAATAAAGACCAACACCTTTAGAGCGTATTAGCTTTACAATCCCTTCTATTTGATCTAACAGGGCATCACTTGCTTGTTTAAATATTAAGTGAGCTTCATCAATAAAAATCACTAATTCTGGTCTATCGCTATCTCCCTGTTCAGGAAATGTTGCATATATCTCTGCTAGTAAACTCAACATAAATGTTGAAAATAACTTAGGTCTATCTTGTATATCTGTTAAACGTAATATGTTGATGTAACCCATTCCGTTTTTATCAACACGTAATAAATCATCTGTCTCAAAAGATTTTTCTCCAAAGAATAAATCTCCACCTTGTTGTTCTACTTCTATTATTTTACGCAGAATAGAACCCGTAGATGCAGGCGACATACGCCCGTATTCACGTTCCATTTCTTTTTTACCTTCTTCAGTGGCATACTGAAGCATCTTCTTAAAATCTTTTAAATCTAATAATGGCAATTTATTATCATCACAATACTTAAATATTACAGATGTAACCCCACTTTGTGCAGGACTTAAGTCAAGTATTCTAGATAGTAAAACTGGACCAAACTCACTAACAGTGGCTCTCATACGCACACCTTCTTGTTCTGAGATTGTTAAAATCTCTACAGGAAACTGTTTTGGGTTAAATGGAAATCCTATTTTTTCATGACGTTCATCAATCTTTGCGTGTCCAGGACTTGGCTTTGCAATACCAGATAAATCACCTTTCATGTCCATCAACAAGACCGGTACCCCTTTTTCAGAGAGGTTTTCTGCAAGTATTTGTAATGTTTTGGTTTTACCTGTTCCTGTTGCACCAGCTATAAGCCCGTGACGGTTCATGGTTTTTAGAGGGATACGCACAAGTGCATTAGTGATTGTCTCCCCGTCAAGCATCGCTGCTCCTAGGTCAATCGCATCTCCTTTAGTCTTATATCCTTCATTGATGTAGTCAAAAAATACCTGCTTATCTGCCATTTTAAAAATTTTTATAAAAATAGTGATTGTCTCTTTGCTTCTGAAATTTTAAGGGAACATAATTGGTCACTACAACGAAAACAATAAAACCATAATTTGAAAATGTCAAATTATGGTTTTATTATATTATTAGTAATTGTAGTGTAAAATATAGGATACAATTTTAATTTTTCAGCTTATCATTCACTGATTACCAAGTATCACCTTCACGTCTTACATCTGTTTCAATCATACCATCACGTAGCCTAATAATACGGTGTGCGTGTTCTGCAATATCTTCTTCGTGAGTTACTAGAATAACAGTGTTTCCTTGTCTGTGAATCTCATCAAACAAATTCATTATTTCTACAGAGGTTTTAGAGTCTAAGTTACCTGTAGGCTCATCTGCTAATATAATAGATGGTTTGTTAACTAAAGCTCTCCCCACTGCAACACGCTGGCGTTGACCACCAGAAAGTTGGTTAGGTCTGTGGTCCATACGGTCTGCAAGACCCACATCTGTAAGTACCTCTTCTGCTCGTTCTGTCCTTGCAGCTTTTGAGGCCCCAGCATATACCATAGGTAAAGCAACGTTGTCTAATGCCGTAGTACGAGGTAATAAATTAAAGGTCTGAAAAACAAAACCTATCTCTTTGTTTCTAATTTCTGCAAGCTCATCATCTGTCATATTACTCACATCTTTACCATTAAGCAAATAAGAGCCAGAAGTAGGTGTGTCTAAACAGCCTAAAAGATTCATCAGGGTAGATTTACCAGAACCAGAAGGTCCCATAAGCGCAACATATTCTCCTTTGTTTATAAGAAGGTCAATTCCTTTAAGCACTTTTACAACTTCTTGGCCAAGTGGAAAATCTCTTGTGATTTGTTTAATATCAATAAGTACGCTCATAATAGATGTAGTCTTTTGGTGGTTTTGTCTAGGTTTATAAAACTTAAAAACTTAGACGCAATATATTGTAGCATAAGACGCAAAAAGCATCTTCTTGTTACACTCTTAAAGTAAAATGTTCTTTCTGTTGTTCTTTTCTAAAAAATGCCAAGCCCCATTGGTAGGTATCAATACTGACGGTCACTTTTGGGTGATTACAAATGGTTTGCCAAGCTTCTGTCATTGCTGAGCTCCAGTAAATGTCGTCAAAAATGATAACACCTTCATTAGTCATTTTAGGGAGTAGTTTATTAAAATAATCTAAGGTGGCTTCTTTGCTGTGATTGCCATCCACAAAAACAAAATCTAACTCACTTCGGAAATTTTCTGAATCAAAAAAGACGTCAAATTTATTTTTTATTTGCTCTATATCGCTGAAACCAAAATGCTCAAAAGCTTCCTGCGCGATGCCTGAAGTTGCAGGACATCCCTCAACGGTAGTAATTGTTACTGCATCATTACCAGATCTCATTGCTACTGTTGCTAAACCTACAGAAGTCCCAATCTCTAAAATTTCAGATGGCTTTAAATAGGCTACAAGTTTGCTTAGCAATCGTTGCCTTTTTTTTGTCATACCGGCATTTTTAGCAATTGCAGAAACTTTCCGAAGATTGCTTTTAAAAACCCTTGATCCTGCACCAAAGTCTGTAACTTCTATTTCTGTGTTATTCTGTAATAACCATTTTCTGTGCTCTTTGACTATATTAAATGCCTCTGGAGTTTCTGAAGTATATAAACATTTGGTCAATAAATTATACACAAAAGGGGAGTGGACACCGTGCTGATTGCTGGAGTTTTTAATAAATTTTAAATATGATAAAGCTGGTTGAAGCATATTATTAGTTATGCCAAAATTACATAATTTTCATTCCTTTCAAGTAAGAAAGTTTCAGAACAAAAAAAGCTAGTAGGGTGGCCTACTAGCTTTAGTGTTTGTAAATTAATTAATAAGTACCTGAAATTCTGTTCTAGATTACTTTCTCACCGTGCTGACTAAGGTCTAGGCCTCTGTCTTCTTGGTCTTCTCTAACTCTCATTTTTAATAATACATCTACTATTTTAAATAATAAATAACTACCACCAAAGGTAAATACGGCCGTTATTGCAAGAGCAAGTAAGTGGTAGTAAAATGTAGTAGTCTCTCCATAAATAAGTCCAACTTCTTTGGCTAAAACTCCTGTTAAGATCATACCTACTATCCCACCCACACCGTGGCTAGGAAAAACATCTAGAGTGTCATCAATTCCAGATTTGTTTTTAAGACTAATCATCCAGTTTGATATGATTGCTGCAGCAAACCCAATAAATACAGATTGCCCAATATTAACAAAACCAGCCGCTGGTGTGATGGCTACTAACCCTACAACGGCGCCTATACAAGCTCCTATTGCAGACATTTTTCTGCCTAACATTCGCTCATAAAAAATCCAAGTGATCATTGCAGTAGCAGATGCAATATTAGTATTTGCAAAAGCTATCACTGCATCTCCGTTTGCTCCAAGTGCAGAACCAGCGTTAAAACCAAACCAGCCAAACCACAGTAAACCTGTTCCTAGAATTACATAAGGCACATTTGCATGGCTTTCTACTGCTACTTTTCTTTTTCCTAAATAAATGGCTCCAGCTAGTGCTGCAAAACCTGCAGACATGTGTACTACTGTACCACCGGCAAAATCTAGTACTCCCCAGTTTCTAAATAAACCATCTGGATGCCAAGTCATGTGTGCAAGAGGACTGTAAATAAACAGGCTAAATAAAACCATAAATAAAATGTAACTTCTAAATCTTACACGACCTGCAAAACTTCCGGTAATTAATGCGGGCGTTATGATGGCAAATTTTAATTGAAACAATGCAAAGAGTAAAAACGGTATCGTGGTAGAAAAATCTGGGTTGGGCTCAAGCCCTACATTTTTAAAATTTAAATAGGTAAAAGGGTTTCCTATAATACCGCCTATACTATCACCAAAAGCTAAGCTAAAACCTACCAGCACCCATAATACACTAACAACACCAAGGGCTACAAAACTTTGTAACATGGTAGAGATTACATTTTTTTTGTTAATCATCCCACCGTAAAAGAAAGAAAGTCCGGGGGTCATAAGTAATACAAAAGCACTGGCGACTAACATCCAAGCGGTGTCACCTTTATCTATTTCTGATGAGAGCTCTTGATAGCTTGTAGCGGTAAACGCGCTTAACATTACTAAAACGGCTAATACTATAAAGTTTACTTTTTTTCCCATTACCTTATTTTAAAAGTTCTTAATTAAGATTAAATAATGCTTATTTAGAGCAGAATTTAAGTCGGTAAAAATCACTATTTATAGTGGAATTTTAAAAGGAAAAAGTAACTAACTGTTTACATTTATGATATTTTAAATTACTGCATATTCAAATAATGAATATGATAATTTGAAGTCGTAGACACTTCTTTAAATGTATTATTCTCAAAATAAATTTAGAGAATAAGTCGTTTTATTGTTGTTTAAGTCTAAAAAGGGCTGTTGTTTTTAATGAAAAAGCAAGAAAAAGAAGAATTAGAGATTTTAGAATCTAAATTTAAAATCAAAGATGAAATGATTACAGCGTTTTTTTTTACACTAATTATTTAGCTTATTTATAATTTCTTGAAGAGCAATTTTGGCTTCTTTCATTACAGGTAAAAATGGCCAAATATGAGGCATGTTTTTTCCAATAATTATTTCAGAAGAAACACTACTCTCGTTCATTTTTTTAATAGTTAATTGTTGGTCAGGATAAGTAATATCGTGTTCTGCTAAAAATAACACTGTCTTCGGAAATTTTATAAAACTGCCATGTAATGGTGAGATCATTTCATTTTTTAGGTCATCATTCTCTGCACACATTTTCTTGGCACTAAGTACACCGGCTTTAGAAAGCATTGGGTCAATGAGGTCAATGTTATCAATTTTTGGGTTCGTTAATGTTGCGTCCATAACAGGAGAGACAAGAACAATTTTATGGGGTAGTGCTAAGTTGTTTTTTATGGCCCTTTGTATTAACGCTGTTATTAAAGTTGCGCCTACAGAGTCTCCTAAACATATAATTTGATCTGCTTGATATTCTGACAAAGCCGTTTTGTAAATGGCGTCTATGTTTTTTGAGATTTCAGAAATAGTATGTTCGGGAGCTTTTGGGTAATCACACATCCAGACGGTTTGATCTGTTTGTTTAACAATCTCTTTTATAGAGTCCCAATGATGTTTTACAGGCCCAGAGATAAAAGCACCACCGTGAATAAATAGTATTAATTTACCAGAGTTTCTACTCTGGCTAACTTCTGTAATGCTACTTTTTAAAACCTTAAACTCACGAGTTATATTCTTTTTATAAAAAGCTCCTTTAGGGTGATGTATATCTGCTTTACGTATTTTTAAATAATCAACTGGGTCTTTGCTAAATTCCTTTTTAATACCTTTAAGTTTGATTGCAAATAAGGTAATATAATAGGTTAGGCTTTGTGTCATATTTTAAGTCTTAAGTACAATTATTAATACGCGGTAACTACATCAATCCAAGATACACCTTTAGCCTAATAATTTTCTTTACAGATTGATATACCTGTTGTCTATAGATTGAATCTATTGACATTTCGGCAAGAATACTGTTTATGGTTTCTGTCTCGTCTATAGGCATTAATAACATATCATTACCTGCTTTTGAAGCTAGTAAGGGAGCATTGTCAATAATTGTTACAGCTTTCATTATGTTTAATGCGTCTGTAATGACTAGACCTTTAAAACCTAATTCTTCTTTTAAAAGACCTGTTACAATCTTTCTAGAACAACTGGCAGGTAAACCATCTGTACTGTATTTTGGGTTGTTTTCTATCGTGATGTGCGCCATCATTATAGAAAGAACACCAGCGTCAATTAATGGCGGATATACTTCTAGTTCTTTCAAGTCTCCATCTATATAAACAGATTTTTTATGTGTGTCTCCGCTAACCAAACCGTGACCCGGAAAGTGTTTTGCAGTTGCTACAATCCCTTGCTCTTGGGTGGTCTTAATAAACTGTTTGCTTAACGAGATCACTTGATTCTTATCATTTCCGAAGCTTCTATTTTTTATCGCTTCATTATTAGGGCTCACATCTACTACGGGCGCAAAGTTCTGGCGGAAACCTATCTCTAATAGTGTTTTATTAATGATGGTCGCGATAGAATCTGCTTGTTGGTTGGTTTTAATGTCAATAGTGTTCATCATAGGCGCACTACCATTTAATCTCCCATTATACAGGCTAGGCTCAGCATCAATAGAGTAGAGCAGCGGTAATTGCCTTTGCGTCTGGCTTATACCGTCAAGACTATCAATAAGTACCTTGTGATTCTCCTTGCTTCCTTTAAGAAAAACGATACCGCCTATTTTGTTTTCTCTGGCAAGCTTTAAAACCGTCTTATCTGGTTTGCCAAGTTCGCCAGCAGAGGTAACAATCATTTGCGCTACACGGGCATTATCATTTAAAGAATTAAAAATCTCATCTACACGATGCTCTACGGCTGGGTTATAGTCGTAAAATTTTGTGAGTGATGGTGTTTGTGAGTTTGCTGTAATGCAAACGAGTATTGTAAGCGAAAGGGTGAGTATATTTTTAATCATTGTTTCTTTATTTCTTAATCTCAAAGATAATATTTGTAGGGTTACCATTGTCTTTTCTATCCTCAGCAAATATGAAGCCATTAGTCTCTAAAAGTTTTTTTGAAGCTTCGTTTTTAAAATGCGTAAACGCTTCTATTTTTTCTAACCCTTTCATTTCAAAACCAAACTGTAGTATTGCTTTTATAGCCTCACTCATAATTCCTTTTTTCTGAAACGCAGGGCTTAAGTCATACCCCACCTCTGCTGTTTTTTTGTCTTCGGAAAAGTTCCAGAGACATATATTGCCTACTAGATTTGAAGTGTCGTTAAGAGTGATAGCCCAAGCAATAGCTTGATTGGTGTTAAATAAACCATTCATTTTGTTTATGTGCGCTTTTGCCTGTTCTACAGTTTTAGTTTTTCTATGTTCTGGCCGCTCTATATATTTATTTATTTCTGCGTCAGAGCGTAAGTATAAAACGATATCGCTATCTGTCTCGGCTAATTTGCGGAGAGTGAGTCGTTCTGTTTTTAGTATTGGGAAAGGGTTTGAGTTCATTTTTAATTTATTTTGTCTTCAGTTTCAATACCGCGTTTTATGTATATAGCACAAGCGATAATCCAGATAATAAATGTCACCTCAATTACTCGCTGAAATAATCCTGCATAGTTTGTTGAAGGGTCAGAGAGTAAACCTATAAAAATAAAACTGAGTAAACCGCTTATAATTCCTAGTAGCGAGAGTGTTCTGTATTTTTTAAATTTGAGTAACCCCACACCTATAAGTATCATACAAGTAGGCATAAATAAATAGGTTAGCATTCCAGAAAAATTATGAATAATTTGCGAGATACTTGGGTCTATTAACGCTTTATTACAGCCAGCATCACAGGGGAATAATCCAACAATTATTGTTGAAAAACCGTAAAAAATACCCACTCCCCAAAATCCTATTTTTACCAGGCTAGATTTAGGGAGTTTCTTGTATCCTAAAAAACTAAAAACAGTTAGTAAAACACCTGCAGGAAGATAACCTACATACCGTAACAATTTACCGTAAGGGGTATCTATAGCCATAGATTCACTAATGTATTGTGTTACATGGTTATAGCTCTCAGACTGAAAACCACCTAAGATAGATGCTACCGCAAATAGCGTAACACCAAGTATTCCTATTGTAAAAAGTAATTTGTTGCTCATTGTTAGTTTATCTAGATGTAGCTAAATACCAGAAAAATAGTGCTATTAATATGATAAATAATGTGAATAGCGATGCAATGATTAGAAGTTGTTTTCTTCTTTGAGTTTTTAATTTTTCACGAATTTCATGCTGAACTTCTTCTAATACTGATTCAGATAATTTAGGAAAATTATACTCTGTTTTTTCTCTTACACGGGTATCTGTTTTACCATAATTGTTAAACTTATTATTGCGTTGATATTCACGCGCTTTTTTACGAGCTAGATCTGCTTTAAATTGTGATAGACTACCGTGCGCCATTTTATTAATATATACGTTTCTGTTCTATGATTACTAATGTAAGAAAAAGAAATTTGAATTGAGTAATTGCAAATACACTGGAGTAAACTCATTTCTCGCCCAGCATCTCAAGCGCTTTTAACAACACAAGATCTGTCTCATCCTTCTTATAATTTAAGATTTCAATATCAGGTTTAATACCTATTCCTTCATAATTTTTCATTGCTGCGGAAAAGTACTGTTGGTTAGAGAGTGTGGCTATCCATCCATTAGGTAGTCTAAACGGATACATATCTGAAAAGATACCTTCTGTGGTGTTTCCTATCTGGGTAACGTACGGTAACTCTTTCATGGCAAGCAAGAATATTTCCGTAGCACTTGCAGACCAATCGCTTGTTAAAATGATTATAGGTTTTGTAAATTGTGTACAGCCTTTCGGTTTTAGATGCCAAGCGTCTAAGTCTGTGAAGTCTTGGGTGCCTTTAATTCTTGTCTTTTTGTAATGCCCTAATCGTTCTTTATCTGTAAAACGTCCAGCAATTTTATAAGAAACTTTATCAGATCCACCTCCATTAAACCGAACATCAATAATAACACCTTTCTTATTTTTAAAAGCTTCAATAGCTGTTGTCATAGATTTTTTAACCTCACCAATGGCATACCATTCCATGTCATCAATACGCAAATAACCGTAATCTGTAGAGGTGGAGTACTGGATTAAAGCATCTTCTTTTGTATGCTGTAAATCTGTAAATCCGGTATCATTTAAAGCAGTATCAACTACGCTGCGTAAATTATCAAAAGAACCAAATTCTTCAATTATATGAAAGGGATTGCCTACACCACAAAAAAATTCTTTGCTATCAATCTCACCATCTAGTCTCACGTGACCATCCTGTAATTCTCTTAGCATAGAGCAGCTTATAGTAAAAAGTTCTTTTTGAGTGGTGTGCTCTGTTATTTGTGGTCTGTACTTCTTATAGGTGTCATTCCAGTCTACTTGCTTCAACTCAAAATTAGCATAGCGATCATTAAATTCGCTCCATAATTTCTCAAATGTAAGCACGGGATTATCTGCTTTCTTTTGTGCACTCATTATAAAATGAGAAAAGCAAAGGAGTACAATTAAAAGAAGTCTGTTTTTCATTTTTATAAATGTTAACTCTAAGAAAAGTATAAGAATACTCTTTTATAATAGCTATGATCAATTTACCTCTTTTAGAGTAACTGACATAATTACCGATTATATATTATAATGAAATTGTTTTAAAAAGCTACTAGAAGTAGGTGTTTACAAACTTGAGGAGATTGTTTAATGGATTTTAATTTAGGGAATTTGTATTATATTATTTTGGCGTGGTTTTGGCACAAAGCAAGAACATAAGTTTAAAATAAAATGTTTGCTGCGTAAAAATTATGCGAAGAACATTTTTAACATTAAAAAGTGAGTAGAATGCAAGTAAAAGAAAACAATACAGTTAAAGTAAATTACACAGGTAAATTATCTGACGGACAAATTTTTGATTCTTCTGAAGGAGAAGGAAGAGAGCCGGTAGAGTTTACTTTAGGACAAGGACAATTAATACCTGGTTTTGAAAAGGGTTTAATTGATATGAAGTTAAATGAAAAAAAAACTATTACAATTCCTAAAGCAGAGGCTTATGGAGAAGTGAGAGAAGACTTAAAGCAAGAAGTTCAAAAAGCAGAGCTTCCTCAAAACATGGAGCCAGAAGTTGGTATGGGATTAGTTTCTAAAACACCAGACGGTCAAGAAATGAATTTACGTATTGTTGAGGTTAAAGAAGAAACTGTTGTGATAGATGCAAATCATCCTTTAGCAGGAAAAGACCTTATTTTTGATCTAGAAGTTTTAGAGATTAAATAAGACATCTCTTATATAATTTAAAAATCCCTTGCTATACTATAGCAAGGGCTTTTTTGTTTTTTTAATTTACTTCAGATTAAAATATTTGATTCAAATTATCTTTTTCAATCTCTAAAACAAAATCTACTAGGTTTTGTTGGTCTTCTTTGTTGAGTTCGTTAAATAATTTATCTCCTTCATAAATCATGTTATATCCTATTTCAAGACCTTTCACTTGACTCGCCTCATATGAATCTGGATTCTCTTTCATAACTTTAATTACATATTGAATAATTTCTGTAATTTTTTTTATGAGCGGGCGATCGTGTAAAATTTGAAATAAAGTTTGTGAGCTCTCCATAAAGCCATCAATCTCTTCGCGTGGTATAAGAGTGATTAATGTATTTATCTTTTCTATAGTATAAGGAGGTTTAATGTTATTATCTAAAGCTGCAGTAACTAGGTTGTCTTCAAAATTTGAGGCTACTTTAAAAGTTTTTAATGCGTTGAGACCTGTTTTTGCAATTCTAGGTAAATGTCTACCATATTTAAAAACAAGTCTAGTGGTATCGAGTACAATTCTAATTAATTTATGTGGATTCTTGATATAGTCATCTAGACTGTCAAACGCTTCATTAAGTTCTTGCCGTTTGTTATACTCTGGGTACACGTGACTAAGAAAAAAAGAGCGCAATTTATTTACAGTCTCTTCATCAATAGAATCAGGGATGTCAAAATCTGCAACAATCTTATCATATTGATATCTATGAGAAATCGCATTTCTGTATCCTTCAATTATTTCTTCTAAGATTTTTTCTTTGGGCATTTTAGATTTTATTTTAAAACCACTTCTATCAACTCCCCAAAAAAGTCTGTAAGATTCATCCCAGCATCTTTAACTTGTTTAGGTATAATACTTTCGGTGCTTAATCCTGGAGTAGTGTTTATTTCAATAAAGTGCGGTACGCCATCTTGAATAATAAAATCTGAGCGGCAAATACCTCTCATATTTAATAATGTGTAGATACGTTTTGCTTCGTCTTGCACGAGTAATGTTTCTTCTTCGGAAATGCGCGCAGGTGTTATTTCTTGTGATTTTCCTTCATATTTAGCCTCATAGTCAAAGAAGTCATTTTCGCTTACAATCTCTGTAGGATTAAAGGCTTTCACGTTTCCGAGGTGAGCATATGTACCTACAGATACTTCTGTGCCTACGAGTGCCGTCTCTATAATGATCTCTTTGTCTTCTTTAAAGGCGTGCGCTAGGGCAGGGGCAAAATCTTCCATCGTGTTCACTTTGCTAACACCGTAGCTACTACCAGCACGGTTGGGTTTTACAAAGCAAGGGAGCCCCACTTTTGTTATCACGGCCGTCACATCTATAGGTTCGCCTTGATTGTGCAAATAAGAGTTGGCGCATTTTACACCAAAGTTTTTTAATACAGACAGACAATCTCGTTTGTTAAAACTAAGTGCTGCTGCATAAAAACCGGTGCTCGTTTGTGGGATGCCAAGAAGCTCAAAATAAGCTGCTAAATATCCATCTTCGCCGGGTGTACCGTGTACGGTATTAAAAACTGCATCTGGAATAAGGGTGCCATCTGTTGTTTTAATGCTAAAATCACCTTTATCAATGGGTGTTTTAGTAGCTGTTTCAGAAACAAAAAACCAGCCTTCTTTTAAAATATGAACAGGATAGACATTGTATTTGCTTTTATCTAAAGCTTCGCAGACTACCATACCACTGTTAATAGAGATGTTTACTTCGCTAGAATAGCCGCCCATAAGCACGGCAATATTTTTCTTATTATTTCGCATACTTTTAAAATTGCTACGTTTAATAGATAAAGGCAAACGCAGGCTAACAAAAATAGTCGTTATCTTTAAAAAGATAGTAAATTGCCCGTTATATTTGCACATTAATACAGTGACGTATGAACTTTTTTAAATTCCTTTTTACAAAGACCTTTGTCAAGCAGTTATTGTTTGCTATTGTGGGGTTGGTTATTTTAGTATTTCTATTAATGTTGTGGCTTAAAAGCACCACAAATCATGGAGATACTATAGAAGTGCCTAACCTTGCAAAAATGCAGTTAGACAAAGTAGAAGAGATGCTTGATGATGCAGATTTGCGTTATGAAGTAATGGACTCTGCTAACTACAACCCAGATTACCCGCGCTACTCTGTAATAGAACAAGTGCCTAAGGCAGGTAAGTTTGTAAAAGAAAATCGCAAGATTTACTTAGCTCTTAACCCATCTGGCTATTCAAAAATAGCGGTGCCAAATGTAGTAGGTATAACTAAAAGACAAGGAGAACCTACATTATTAGCTACAGGTTTTAAGATAGGAAAAGTAACTTCTAGAAAAGATATAAGTGATAACATCTTAGAGCTACGTTATAAAGGAGAAAAATTAAAGCCAGGGACTAAACTTGAGAAAACTGCAGTGATAGATTTAATTGTAGGTGATAAGACAGGTAGTTATAGACCAGGAAACAACGATACAGAAGGAAACAATGATGGAGAATAAAGAGTTTGAAGGTCCAGAACCAGCAGTGAAAGATGATCTTCATGAGCATTTTAGGTTTGTAGCAGATAAAGGGCAACAGCCTTTAAGGGTGGATAAGTATTTAATGAATCGTGTAGAAAATGCTACACGTAACAAAATACAGAAAGCTGCAAAAGAGGGTAATATTTTTGTGAATGATGTTATTGTAAAGTCTAACTATAAGGTAAAGGCAAATGATGTTGTGACGGTGCTTTTTGAGCATCCACCATACGAGATGCTTCTTACTCCAGAAGACATTGATATAGATGTTGTCTATGAAGATGATGATTTACTAGTTGTGAACAAGCAACCTGGTATGGTCGTTCACCCAGGGCATGGTAATTATAGCGGTACGTTAATTAATGCGTTAATTTATCATATAGATAATCTTCCTAATAATACAAGTAATCGCCCAGGATTAGTGCACCGTATAGATAAAGATACTAGTGGTTTACTTGTAGTCGCAAAAACAGAAGAGGCGATGACGCATCTGGCTAAGCAGTTTTTTGACAAAACCACAGAACGTGAGTATGTTGCTTTAGTTTGGGGAAATGTTGAAGAAGATGAAGGTACTATAGAAGGTCACATAGGGCGTCACCCTAAAAACAGATTGCAAAACACTGTGTTTCTAGATGAAGATGCAGAAGAGAAAGGAAAGGCAGCGGTGACACATTTTAAAGTGTTAGAGCGTTTTGGCTATGTAACCTTAGTAAGTTGTAGACTAGAAACAGGACGTACACACCAGATACGTGTACACATGAAATTTATAGGTCACACCTTATTTAATGATGAACGTTATGGTGGTGAAAAAATCTTAAAAGGAACCACTTTTACAAAGTATAAGCAGTTTGTAGATAATTGTTTTAAAGTACTGCCTAGGCAAGCGCTACACGCCAGAACTTTAGGTTTTGTGCATCCAAGAACAGGAGAAATGATGCGTTTTGAGAGCAAAGTGCCGCAAGACATTGAAGATTGTCTTGACAAATGGCGTAGCTACTCTAAGAATGTGATTGAGTAAAATAGAATAATACATAAGTGAAAATCCCAAATCTGCTATTAGACAGATTTGGGATTTTTTTTTATTGATTTAAAATGGATTATTATTCTTTAATCCATTTTCCTAAATAGTTTGATTTTCCATCTTTTACAGTAACAAAATATACGCCATTAGTAAGTTGTTTTAAATTGTAATTTAACGTCTGGTTTGAAGCTGTGTCTATGGTTTTATTTAAGATTATTCGACCATCAATTGAATACACGTTTAATTGAGCGTTTTTAATATTTGCCGGAACTACGATGCTCATTACTCCGTTAGAAGGATTAGGAGAGATGGTTAGTTTTTTAGCGTTTGAGTATTGAGTAACACTTAATACCTCTTCAGAGATTAATCCATCACGTGTGTTGCTACCTTTATAGCCATTGCTTAGTACCTTACTCTCATCATAGGGAGTGTTTAGATTGTATGTGTTTACAATACCCATATCTACACCAGCACCAAAAGTAAGCGTGTGAGAATTTGCAGTAAGATCCATCAAGCCATCATTATCCACATCTCCTAAAACTGCACCATTTAAAAAAGTAAAACCTTCTGGTCTTAGTGGAAAACCATCAATCTCACCACTACCATCTGAAGAGTAGGCATGAATGTATCCAAAACCATCTGCATCTGTTAATATGCTAGAAAAAATAATATCCCAAACACCATCATCATTTACATCTCCTATAGTTATTACTCCTTCATTACCTCCATATTTCTCAATAGGGAAGTTAGCAATATTTGTCCCTTCTGGTGTAAGGCCATATATGGTAGGTAAGTCTGTAGTGTCATTACTTGTGTTTCTATCCCCCATAAATATCTCATAAGTACCATCATCATCAAGGTCTGCAACAGTAGAAGGAGCATAGGTCCATCCGCCTAATGCAATAGGCCATCCTGGGGCATAAGTAGCATCGTGATTTAATACATAAAAAGCAGCATTGTCACCGTGATTTGCACCTACAATCTCTAGGGTTTCGTCACCATCTAGGTCAACTAACATAGGAGATTGATAAGAATAGTTAACGCCTGTTTCTACTAAAGGGAAACCATCTAGTATCGTTCCGTCACTATTAAAAGCATACATACCTGCAGAAGATGCGGCAATCACAACATCATTACTACCGTCATTGTCAATGTCTCCTATGGATGGAGTAAATGCAGGTGTCGCAGGAACTTCTACCGGCCAGTTTTCGTTAATCTCTGTTCCGTCTATATTTAATGCGTGTACAAAACCTTGGGTACTCCCAAAACGCTCACCTGTAACAATATCTAGGGTACCATCACCATCTACATCTGCAATAGCCGGGGCATTAATCATCCATTTATCATTAAAGCTAAGTGGCCATCCTGGTAAGTCGTCACCATTACTGTCTTTCACATAAACTCTACCCACAGTAGTTGGGTAACCGGTATTTATTATAATTTCTGGTGAACCATCGTCATCTAAATCTGCTATAGACGGTGGTAATAAAATAGGACCTTCTACTGCTTTTTCAAAAAAGATTGTCCCATCTCCATTTAAAGCAAAAAGTGTGGTATTGATACCAAAAATAATTTCTTCAACCCCATCATCATTTAAATCTGCTAGGGTTACTCCTCTAGAGTTTTTAATAGCTGGATTTGCAGGTCTTTCAAAGGTGAAGAGTACATTACCGCCTTGCCCAGAAACTCTTGATTGCGGTATTTCAACTTCGGAAACGCTAATGGTTCCGTCTTCATTTAAGGTTGCTTGTTTACCTAGGCTTTTTTGTGCTATTAGAGTTGTGGTAAATAATGCCGAAAGGCATAAAACGAGTAGTTTTTTAGTTTTCATATTTGGCTAGTTTTAAAATTATCATTTAAAGTTACTTTTATAATGAAATTCAAATGTTAATGAAAACTTAATGTTTTAATTCAAGACGTTAAAAGAATAAATATTATTTATTAAATCAGGTTTAAAACTGATGACTAAAAACTATGAGAATGTTTAAATCTTAGTAAATTTGAAACAAATGTATTTTTTATGAAAATTGTAGTATCTCCAGCAAAATCTCTTGATTACGAAACTAAATTACCAACTACTCGAGGTACACAACCTCAGTTTTTAGAACAAGCAGAAAACTTAAACGCGAAGCTTGAAAAAAAATCTAAAAAGGCTATTGGTGAGTTAATGCATATTAGTGATAAACTAGCTGAACTTAATTACCAGCGTTATAAAGATTTTACCGTTCCTTTTACAAAGAGTAATGCAAGACCAGCAGTTTATGCCTTTTCTGGTGATGTCTATACAGGGTTAGATGCTTATACTATTTCAGAAGAAAAAGTAGATACTTTACAAGATACCTTGCGTATACTTTCTGGACTGTATGGAGTTTTAAGGCCTTTAGATTTAATGCAACCCTACAGACTCGAGATGGGCACTAAACTTAAAGTTGGTAAAACAGAAAACCTATATCAATTTTGGGATGACACCGTTACAGAAGCTCTAAACAAAGAGCTGCAAGATGATGAAACTTTTGTAAATTTAGCCAGTCAAGAATATTTTAAAGTCATTAATAAAAAATTGCTAAAAGTGCCAATTATTAGCCCAGTGTTTAAAGACTTTAAAAACGGAAAATTGAAAATCATATCTTTCTTTGCTAAAAAAGCAAGAGGTAGTATGGCGCGTTATCTTATAGATACAGAGGCTAAAAATCTTCAAGATGTATTAGGTTTTGATCGTGATGAGTATCGTTATAGTGAAGAACACACTGAGAAGGAAAACGAGCCTGTTTTTATTAGGTAGTTGGTATTTGTGCTTTGACAAGCTCAGCATGACTTGGCTGTATTTTAATAATAATCTCTATCACCTTGAGCTTGTCGAAGGGCAACATAGAACAAAGTATAAATAAAATTAACAACAGCGTTTGTTTCACCACACCCACCCATATAAACCATTCAACATTGAGAACGCCACAAAACTTATAGTAGGCACATTACCACCGCCCAGATTTACCAATGGCGAACTTAAGCCAGGCGATGTCAACTTCAGCTACGGAAGTATTGACGGACAATTATGGCCAATATTAAATTCGATATTTGATAAAAATCTAGTTTTTGAAACTACACAACAAGCCATAGAGCAAAGGCAAACGCTATTAATAAAAAACAGCATTGGCATTTGTGATATAGTAGCATCTGCAAAAAGAGAAAAAATAGACGCAAGTGATCTCGGGATGCAAGAGGTAACCTTTAGAGATTTGATTGCAGTATTAGAAAATTATCCAAAAACAGATACTTTATTATTTACAGGCGGGAACAGTAAAAACGGACCTGAGTATTTTTTTAGAAAACTATTAAAAGAGCAAAAGATAAAGCTCGATGTTATTAGTGGTAGTGTGCCTAGAATACACAGGTTTCAATTGCCTATTTCAAAAAGAATAGTACACACTGTTTCTCTAACTGCGCCAAGTGGTGCGGCCAATAGAGCGGTAGGTAGTTTGATAGCTTATAAAGAGATGAAGGCTTCTTTTCCTAACAAGAATACTATTGATTTTAGGATTGAGCAGTACCGTCCTTATTTCACCCAACAAAAAAGCGATTGGTTACCCAATCGCTCTTAGTTAATTTTGTGGTGCATTACCCTTGACCTTTTTTGGGCGCACAGTAAACTTTTTACGTTTAGGTCTTAGCTTCCCAAAAGTACCAATACTTATTTTTCCTCTTCTTGTTTTTTTATCTCCTCTTCCCATAATTATATTTTATTGTCATACTCGCTAAGGCGTGTATCTCTATTGTTAATTCCGTCCTTCGACTATCGTTCAGGATATACTCCTGCAGAAATTTTAGTAATGTTTATTGTTTTTCCTGCTGCTCTTTAATAGTTTTTGTTCTAGGATTGAATTTGTTTTTTCTCTTCTGATGCACATTACCAGTTGGGTTAGTTGGATTTGTTTGCTCTACTTTTGTTTCAAATTTACGTTCCATCGTCATTGTCTTTTTATGTTCATCTCTAAGATACAAAACATTTGTCTTAACTGAGAATGGTCTAGTAGTAAAGCTTTGTTAAACCTTGAAATTGAAATTAAAAAAAATTATCTAATAGACTTTACAAAATCACTAATACCGTCAATACCTTTTGTTGTGAGCATTTTAATAAATGCACTTCCTATAATTGCTCCATTAGTATACTTGGTTGCAGCGTCAAAAGTTTCAGAATTATTAATCCCAAATCCTACAATCTGTGGGTTGTTAAGATTCATGTTTTTGATACGAGCAAAGTAGTCCGTTTGCGCATTTCCGAAGCCAGATTGACTACCCGTTACACTCGCGCTACTCACCATATAAATAAAGCCGTTGCTGGCATCATCTATTTGTTTAATGCGCTCGTCACTTGTCTGCGGTGTGATTAAAAACACATTGACTAAACCGTATTTCTCAAACATTTCTTGATAATGTTCTTGATATTCTGCCAGCGGTAAATCTGGTAAAATGAAACCGTCAATCCCAATTTCTTGACATTTTTTACAGAAATTCTCCACCCCATATTGCAATACAGGATTAAAATATCCCATAATAATTAATGGAATAGAGACCGTTTTTCTAATGTCTTTTAATTGCTCAAAAAGTAGGGTAGTGGTCATTCCGTTTTTTAACGCCTGCGTGCCACTTGCTTGTATGGTTGGGCCATCTGCTAAGGGATCACTAAAGGGTAAGCCTATCTCTACCATGTCAACTCCGTTAGCTTGTAAGCTTTCTAAAACCGGAACAGTGTCTTCAAGGTTTGGGTAACCTGCTGTGAAGTAGATGGAGAGTAATTTTGATTTTGTGTTGAGTTTGTCGTTTATGCGATTCATTTGTTTTCTTTTTTCTTTCTTCTTTCAGTGAAACGGTCTTTCTTCTTTTCTCTAATTATAAATTAAAATATTCTATATAATTGTTAAGGTCTTTATCCCCACGACCACTCAAATTTACCACCACCACATCATCTGGTTTAAATGTACGTGTCTCAAATATGGCAAGTGCGTGACTTGATTCTATCGCTGGGATGATACCTTCTAGTTTACAAAGTGCTAAGCCGGCATTCATCGCATCATCATCTGTGATGCTTATAAACTCACCGCGCCCACTAGTAAAAAGATGTGCGTGCATAGGCCCAACGCCAGGGTAGTCTAATCCTGCGCTAATGGAGTATGGCTCTGTAATCTGCCCATCATCAGTTTGCATTAAAAGGGTTTTGCTACCGTGGATAATCCCTGTTTTTCCTAAAGCTGAGGTGGCTGCACTCTCACCTGTATGTATTCCTTTTCCTGCAGCTTCAACAGCGATGATACCTACATCTGGTTGATCTAGATAATGATAATAAGCACCGGCAGCATTACTACCACCTCCCACACAAGCAACTACAAAATCTGGGTTTTCTCTTCCTTCTTTTTCTTGTAACTGTGTTTTAATTTCTTCAGAAATAACACTCTGAAAACGTGCCACCATATCTGGATAGGGATGAGGTCCTACGACGCTCCCTATAATATAATGTGTATCTGTTGGGTTATTAATCCAGTCTCTAATAGCTTCGTTTGTGGCATCTTTTAATGTCCTACTGCCACTTAATGCTGGGACAACTGTTGCGCCTAGCATTTTCATTCTTGCTACGTTTGGCGCCTGTCTGGCAATGTCAATTTCGCCCATATAGACAATACATTCTAATCCCATTAATGCGCAAACCGTTGCAGTTGCAACACCGTGTTGTCCTGCGCCTGTTTCTGCGATAATTCGTTTTTTACCTAAACGCTGCGCCATTAAAATTTGACCAATAGTATTGTTTACTTTATGCGCTCCCGTATGACAAAGATCTTCTCGTTTTAAGTAGATTTTTGTGTTGTATTTCTCAGACATACGTTTAGCAAAATACAATGGCGTAGGGCGTCCCACATATTCCTTAAGCAGGTCTTGAAACTCCGCCTGAAATTCATCTGAAGCCATCACCTTTAAATATTGCTGGCGTAATTCTTCTACATTTGGATACAGCATTTCTGGGATGTAAGCACCACCAAACTCGCCATAATACCCTTTTTCGTTTACGTTATAATTCATTCTGAATTGCTTTATGCTTTAAGCCATATGCTTTAAGCAAATTCTTGTATTAATTTTTTTAATTCTTCAATATTCTTCATCCCCGGACTATCCTCAAACTTGCTATTTACATCAATAGCGTAAATAGGCAAATCTGTTTTAAGTAGTTCTTTTACTTCGGAAATATTCTCCATTGAAATACCACCACTTAAAATGAAAGGCTTGGTGCTTGGGTACTCTTTTAAAACGGTCCAATCAAACGCGAAACCGTTACCGCCTTTGTCTTTTCCTTTGGTATCAAATAGAAATTTATCTACCGTGTTTTCATATTTTGTAATATTTCCGAAGTTAAAATCATTGTCTACAGAAAACACCTTCCATATTTCTACCCCGTGTCTTAAATTTGAATTAAATATATTTTGATTTAGTTCATTGATATAAAATACAGACTCATCTCCGTGTAGTTGAATAACATCCAGTTTAAATGCTTTGATTTTCTTCATTACAAATGAGATAGAGGCATCAACAAAAACACCCACTTTTTTCATACCCGCGGAGGCGGATATTTCATTCAATTCGTAATTACGCGCACTCTTCTCATAAAATATAAAGCCTAAATAGTCTGGCAGCAACGCTGCTACTTGAGCTACGTTGTGCTTCATTCCGCATATTTTTAGTTTAATATCCATATTCTGTCATTTCCGCGAAGGCGGAAATCTCTGATTTTATATTTTTCACTACTCACTACTCACTACTCACTACTCACTACTTTAGTGCCTTAATAAACTCACCAGCGCTCTCTCCAGGATTCTCAGTTTTCATAAATCGCTCTCCTATTAAAAACCCTTTATACCCAAAAGGCTTTAATTCTTTAATAGCTTCAATACTACTAATCCCACTTTCTGAAACTTTTACATAACTATCAGGAATCAATTTTGATAAAGCCTTACTTGCATCAAGTGAAACTTCAAAGGTTTTTAGATTTCTGTTATTAACCCCTAATAAGTCTACCGTTGGGTGTAAAGATTTTTTAAGCTCTTCTTCATTATGTATTTCTAATAATACATCCATCCCTAACTCTTTTGCTAAAGCAGAATACTCTTGCAATTGACTTTCTTCAAGACAAGCTGCAATTAATAAAATAGCATCTGCACCGTAGGCTTTTGCTTCATAAATTTGATAGGGATCAATAATGAAGTCTTTTCTTAATATTGGAATGTTAACGTAAGCCCTTGCCAACAGTAAATCATCTAACGAGCCACCAAAAAACTTCGTGTCTGTTAATACAGAGATAGCACTCACGCCAGCGTTTTCATATCCTTTTACTACTTCTGGTAGTAAGATGCTCTCGTTGATAACAGACTTGCTTGGTGATCTTCTTTTATGTTCTGCGATAATCCCAGAGCCTGTTGCTACGCTTTTTGCCATAGCGTAACAGTCTCTATTAAACAACGTGGATTGCTTTAATAGTGAAACTGGAAACGCCTGTTTTCTTGCTGCAACTTCTAGCTTTTTATAGCTTGTTATTTTATCTAGTATTGTCATGCTTGTTCTCACGAAAGTGAGTATCTTTTTTGATTGTTCTTGGGAGACTATTCCCTCACCAAACTTTATCTGCTCAGCCGAAAAGGCTGATTGAAAAGTTTGACTCTCCCAGAGGGAGAGTAGTCTATCTGTTTGTTTATAAATTTGTGCTCAATGCTCTTAATTTGTTTAAAGCAATTAAACCATTACCACTCATCAAACTTTCTTTTGCTTTGTCAAACCCTTCTTGAATAGTGCAGCCCGTAACTGTAGCGATAGCCAATCCTGCATTTGCGCATACTACATTATTTTGTGGGGCAGTTCCATTTCCATTTAATATTTCAGAAAAAATACGAGCAGATTCTTCTACAGTTTCTCCTCCGTAAATATCACTTTGAGCTATTTTTTGAACTCCAAAACTCTCTGGAGTCAATACCATTTCTGATGCATTACTAATCATCTTTACAGGACCTGTTAAACTCACTTCATCATAACCATCCATAGCGTGGAGTACGGCAAAATTTTTATTTCCTTTTTGATAGAGATAACCATACATTCTTGCTAGTTCTAGGTTAAAAACTCCCACTAACTGGTTTTTAGGAAATGCAGGATTTACCATTGGCCCCAGCATATTAAAGAACGTTTTTACGCCCAGTTCTCTACGAATAGGCGCTACGTTTTTCATTGCAGGGTGAAATAATGGTGCGTGTAATACACAGATTCCTGCTTCATCAAGGCATCTTTTATGATGGTCATTGTTGTTGCTAAACTTAATGCCTAATTGTTCCATTACATTACTACTCCCGCTAATAGAAGAGACTCCATAATTACCGTGTTTAGTAACGTGCACGCCTGCGCCAGCTGTGACAAAAGATGCGAGTGTACTTATGTTAAAGGTGTTTTTGCCGTCGCCGCCAGTACCGCATAAATCTATAGTGTTGTAATCACTCACATTAACTGGTATGCAAAGTTCAAGCAAGGCATCACGAAAACCTTCCAGTTCTTCAATGTCTATACTACGCATCATGTACACCGTCATAAAAGCGGCAATCTGACTTTGATTATATTTCCCTTCGGAAATATTAACCAAAACTTCTCTCGCTTGTACTTTTGATAAACGCTCGTGGTTAATTAATTTGTTAAGTATTTGTTTCATCTTACTACATTTCAATCCAATTCTTAATCATCTCTTTGCCTCTTGGCGTCAATACACTTTCTGGGTGAAACTGAACGCCTCTAATATCTAATTCTCTATGGCGTAAAGACATTATCTGTCCATTACTGTCTAAAGAAGTGATCTCAAGACTTGCCGGAAAATCTTCTTTATTAACAACCCAACTGTGATATCTTCCTATTTCTATCTCGTTGCCTAAACCTTTAAATAAGGGCTCATCATCAACTAGTACTTCTGCCTTTGTAGCAACACCGTGAAAAACTTTAGAAAGATTAGTTAATGATCCCCCAAAAACTTCGCCTATGGCTTGTTGCCCTAAACAAACACCTAGAATTGGTTTTTTGCCCGCATAGGTTTTAATTACTTGTTTTAATAATCCAGCTTCTTCAGGTATTCCCGGTCCTGGAGATAATAATATCTTATCGTATTGTTCCAGATCTTCTATATGAAACTGGTCATTACGTAAAACGTGTACATCACAGTCTAGTTCTTCTAAGTAGTGAACTAGGTTGTATACAAAACTGTCGTAGTTATCTATTACTATTATTTTCATATTTCTTCTGCTAACTTTAATGCTTTTTGTAAAGCTCCTAATTTGTGATATACTTCTTGTAGCTCCTTTTCTGGATCACTATCATTTACTACTCCTGCACCTGCTTGAAAATGTAATGTGTGATTTTTACTCACAAAGCTTCTAATGATAATGGCGTGATTAAAGTTGCCTTTAAAATCCATAAAACCAATGGCACCGCCGTAGAAATCTCTGTTTACGTTTTCGTACTTTTCTAACAGCGTCATTGCGTTGTGCTTGGGTGCACCACTCAATGTCCCTGCCGGAAATGTATCTGCTACTACTTGCATAGTGGCAGTCTCTTTATTTTTTGTTGCCGTTACTTTACTTACCAAGTGTATTACGTGCGAGAAAAACTGTACTTCGCGATAGGTCTCTACTTTTACATTACTACCGTGTCTGCTTAAGTCATTTCTGGCAAGGTCTACTAACATTACATGCTCGCTATTTTCTTTTTCATCTGCGGAAAGTTCCTTGGCTGCAATCGCATCTTTTTCATCATCACCTGTTCTTTTAAAGGTTCCGGCAATGGGATGAATTTCTGCTTGATCGCCTTTTACTACTAGTTGTGCTTCTGGCGAACTTCCAAATATTTTAAAATTTCCGTAGTCAAAATAGAAGAGGTAAGGGGATGGGTTTATACTGCGTAAAGCTCTATAAACGTTAAATTCATCTCCTGTAAATTTTTGAGAAAAGCGTTTGCTTGGTACTATCTGAAAAACATCTCCGCGGGCACAGTGCTCCTTACATTTAATAACTAGCTCTTTAAACTCCTCGTCTTTTAAATTTGTAGTGGGTTGGCCGTCTTTTGCAAATGGGTATTCTGCAAAATTCTTAGACTTTAAGAGACGCTCCATTTGTTCAATGTTGTTATCGCTCTCATAACAATGCGCAAAAATATAAGCCTCATTATTAAAGTGATTAATAGCAATCACGTTTTGATACACTGCATAATATGCATCTGGTATCTCAAGGTCACCTTTCTTTTTGTTAAGGTCTATGTTTTCAAAATAGCGCACCATGTCATAAGACATATACCCAAACAAGCCATTATTAATAAACTTGAATGCCTGTGTGTCATCTGCCTCAAAAGACTCTGAAAATTGCTGAATTACTTTTGGGACATCTGTAGATTTTTCGATGCTTAAAATTTCTGAAGAACCATCAGGATACTGCTGTGTAATTTGCCCATTTGCTATTTTTATAGAAGCAATAGGGTTGCAACAGATGTAACTAAAGCTATTGTCATTAGCGTGATAATCACTACTCTCTAGCAATAAACTATTAGGAAATTTATCGCGTAGACGCAGATATACGGACACAGGTGTAAGTGTATCTGCTAGTAGATTTTTACTGTATGTTTTAAGATTGTATTTCATTTTTAAATAAAAAAAAAGGCTTGTCGTGAATGACAAGCCTTTTGTATGATATATACTAAATAGTGCTTAGCTCACGATTATTGTCGAGAGTTATTCCACCACCAAGTAAGATTGTTTGTTGTTTTCATAATTGTAAGTGCCAAAGATAGTAAATGATTAAAACTCACAACTTAAAATTTCCTTAAAATTTTAAAACAACGTCAAGTGTAAAATTGTCAGAGATTGTTTTATCTCCTAAATTGTCAAAGAAACTACCAGAACCATAACGAATATCATGCTTTGTTCTGTCTATTGTAAGAGTAGTTGTCGCTGAGTCTTTTGTAGTTGCTAGCTCAAAAGAGATAGCCTCTGTCTTACCTTTAATAGTAAGGTCTGACATTACTTCATAGCCATCAGACATTTTTTGAACTTTAGTAAATGTAAGAGTAGCGGTAGGGTGATTTGCGACACCAAAGAAGTCATCACTCTGTAAATGTCCTTCTAGTTTTTCTTTTCCTTCTCCTGCTTTAAGGTCTGTTACATTTATAGAAGTCATGTCTACGGTAAACATACCTCCTGTTAGCGTTTCTCCATCCATCTCTAGAACGGCATCTTTAAAAGAGATAGTTCCTGTATGAGATCCTAATACTTTTTTACCGGTCCATGTGATAGTGCTTTCATTTACGTCTATTGATTTTTTAGTAGTTTGTGCATTAGTTGCTACTGTAGTTGCCCCAAAGACAACTGCTGCGATTAAAAGAGATTTTACTGTTTTCATTTGTTTTACTTTTTTATTTAATTATTAGTTACTTCTTAGTTTATCTAAAAGTGAGTTTAATGTTTCTAGTTCTTTTGTAGAAAGTCCTTCTACACATTTCTTGTTGTGATTATCTGTAATAGGGTCTAGTTCTGTTAATAGAGATAAGCCTTCTTCTGTAATAAATACTTCTATTTTACGTCTGTTGTCTTTGCAAACTTGTCGCTTTACTAAATGCTTTTTTATTAGCTTGTCTATTAGTCTGGTTGTATTACTATTTCTATCAACCATCCTTTCTTGAATGGTAGACAGGTTTGCAGGATTGCCTTTTTGACCTCTTAATATTCTAAGTACATTGTATTGTTGAATGGTAAGATCATATGCCTTTAAAATAGAAATGAATGACTCCTCTACAACACGACTTGTGTAAGATAAGTTTATCACTATCTGTGATGATAGTGACATGTTTTTAGATTTTATTACTTCAGATATTTTCATATTTGTACGTACAACAGTTGTTGGTACAAATGTACGTTCTTTTATTAATTAGAGCCATACTCTTTAACAAATATTTAATAAGTGGATGTGTGTTCTAAACAATTATGGAAGTATTTTTATGCCATGAAGTATTTGGTAATCATTGTATTAATTGTTTTTGCTAGCTGTAAAGAAAAACAGACAGAAGACTTGTTGTTAAAGGTTGAAGATGGTGAGAAGGTGGCTGCGGTTGTTTCTTCGGAAATAGTAAGCAATGAAAATTTAATTAAGGTTGTAGATTATCAAGGCTTGGCTCCTTTGCTGGCCAAAAGGAATGACACTACTTATGTGGTTAACTTTTGGGCTACTTGGTGTGCACCTTGTGTAAAAGAGCTTCCATATTTTGAAAAACTGAATAAAGAATATGTAGATAAAAATGTAAAAGTGGTGTTGGTGAGTCTAGATTTTCCAGATAAACTGGAGAAACAAGTAATACCATATGTAAAAGAAAATCTTAAAAGTGAGGTTATATTACTAGATGATGCAGATGCTAATGGGTGGATTCCTAAAATTGACGAAAATTGGAGTGGTGCAATTCCTGCGACTGTTATATATAATAAAAATAAGCGGACGTTCTATGAGGGTTCATTTACGTATGAAGAATTAGAAAAAGAAGTTAAATCTATTTTATAAAGACCGTTAAGAGCGGTGTTAAATTATGAAGACGAGTATAAAAATGTTAGCATTAGTAGGGTTAATGAGTATAGGTTTTGTTAGCTGTGACGAGAAGACGAGTGATAAGAATGTGGCAACTGCAGCTGTTGTTTCAAGCGAGAAAGTTTCAGAAGTAAAAAGTGAGATGACTAAGGGGTATACGATAGGTGACGCGGCAACAGATTTTAAATTAAAAGATGTAGATGGCAACATGGTTTCTATGGCAGATTATAAAGACGCTAAAGGTTATATAGTGATTTTTACGTGCAATACGTGCCCATTTGCAGTGGCAAGTGAAGAACGCATTGTAGCGCTAGATAAAAAATATAAGAAATTGGGTTATCCTGTGATTGCAGTAAACCCTAATGACCCAAAAGTGCAACCAGATGATACCTATGAGTTAATGCAAGCAAAGGCTAAAAGTGCTGCATTTACATTTCCTTATTTATATGATGCAAATGATAAAATATATGCAACATATGGTGCAACAAAAACACCTCACGTTTATTTACTAAATAAAGAGAATGGGAAAAACATAGTTAAATATATAGGAGCAATTGATGATAACGTGCGTAATGCAAATGCTGTAAAGGATGTTTTCTTAGCAAATGCAATTGATGAGCTGCTAGCGGGGAAAGAGGTGAGTGTTAAAGAAACAAAAGCTATAGGATGTTCTATTAAAGTGTAATCATATTTTACTTTTTAAAATTAAAAAACTGAAAACCGTAACGTTCTCAGTTTTTTTACGTCTATCTGTTAGGGTTTTGTTAATTTTGCCCTAATTAATAATACAATTTAAATATATAATGAGAGATTTAAATCAGGAAAAGTGGCGAGAAGAGCTTGCTAAAGATAGTGAAGCAATCATTCTTGATGTGCGTACAGCAGCAGAAGTTGCTGAAGGCTATATACCAAATGCAAAGCACCTTGATATAATGAATGCTGGTGCTTTTATGGAGGGTTCTAATGAACTAGATAAAGATAAAAATTACTTTGTATATTGTAAGTCAGGTGGTAGGAGTGCTCAGGCATGTATGATAATGGAATCTATTGGTTTTAAAAATACTGCTAACCTTTTGGGAGGTTTTTCTCAATGGGATGGCGAAACAACAATCTAAATGAAAAAGGTCTTATTAATTATTACGGTTCTATTTTCTGTAGCTTACACAAGTTGTAAGGAACAGTCAAAAACTATAGAAACACAAGTTGAAGGAGTTACTTCTAGTATTAAAGTAGTAAGTCCTAGAGAGGTTTATGATGCTTTACAAGAAGACACGGCATTGCAGTTAATAGATGTGCGTACTCCTCAAGAATATGGGGTAACACGTTTAAAGACATCACAAAATATTTGTGTAACGACACCTGGTTTTAAAGAGGCAGCAGCAAAGCTTGACAAGTCGTTGCCGGTTTATGTGTACTGTAAAAAAGGAGGTCGTAGTGCGAGAGCTAGTGAGATTCTTGCAGATATGGGTTTTACACAAATTTATGATCTACAGGGAGGTATTACTAACTGGGAGTCTCAAGAATTAGAGATGGTTAAAGGATAGTATTACACTATTAAGTTATATTTTTTCTTCGGAAATAGGAACCGTTCATATGTGAGCGGTTTTTTTATGCCTTGTAATTGCGTCTAATCAACTTTATCAATTATTTCTTGAGATATATTAGAAATAGAAGTAGCCATCTGTTAGGATGATTTAAAATGTGTTTATTATGTGTTTTTATAGTTTGTGACCAAATTTGATTAAACTATTGCTCAGTCAGCTTATTAAACCAGTACTAGTTGCTGGTTTTTAAAATAGAAAAAGCCATCGATTAAGATGGCTATTGTTGTGGTTAGAATGTGTCTTTCATTGTTGTTGACCAGTAAGTAGTTTGAGCTATCGCTCTCACTACTTACTAAACTAATACTAGTTGCTGGTTTTTAAAATAGAAAAAGCCATCGATTAAGATGGCTATTGTTGTACCCGGAATGGGACTTGAACCCACACGCAACTAGTGCACACGGCCCTCAACCGTGCCTGTCTACCAATTCCAGCACCCGGGTAGAAAGGATTTGATTCTTATATTAGAATCTATTGTAAACAAAAAAAAGTTAAACCGTAAGGTCTAACTTTCTTTGTGACCAGTCTGGGGCTCGAACCCAGGACCACCTCCTTAAAAGGGAGGTGCTCTACCAACTGAGCTAACTGGTCATTACCTATATCTTGTTATTAACATTCTCTAGGCGGGTGCAAATATACTACCATTTAATATTAATATCAAAGGGAATTTCAATAAATTTGAAAAAAAAATCAAAGGTTTTTCTTTGGTCTTAATAATCAAGTATTTAGTAATATGAAAATTGTCTTAGTAGGTTACATGGGGTCGGGTAAGAGTGTCGTAGGAAGTAAACTTTCTGAAATTTTGGACGCCAAATTTCTAGATTTGGACACAGAAATCGAAAAAGTGGAGGGTATGTCCATCTCACACCTCTTTAATAAAAAGGGAGAAATCTATTTTAGAAAGAAAGAAAGGGAGATTTTATTGAAACTAATAGCCCAAGATGAAAAAGCGATAATTGCTACTGGAGGGGGGACACCTTGTTATGGAGATCTTATGCAAGTACTAGCTGATAATAAAGAAGTGACAGTTATTTATCTAAAAGCTTCTCTAGAAACACTTACAGAGCGCTTAATGCAAGAAAAAGCAAATCGCCCACTCATCTCACATCTAGAAACAGAGGAGTTGCTTAATGATTTTATAAGGAAACATCTTTTTGAACGTAACTTTTATTATTTTCAAGCAGAAAAATCTGTTGTTGTAGATAATAAAACAGTAGAGGCTATTGTAGCTGAGATAGTGGCAGACTTATTCTAAGATCGCACGATCGTTACCTGTTTCAAAAATAACAGCAACATTTTCATTAATAGAAGTAGATAAAGAAATCCCTTTATAATCTGCTTTAATAGGATATTTCTTGTGATTTCTGTCTACTAATACCGCAGTTTTAAACTGCTTTAATGGTACGTCTAGAAAATGTCTTACAGCATATATTAATGTAGTACCAGAGTGTAATACGTCATCTACAAGTACAAGAGATTTATTACTGTATTCATCTGGTTTTATAGAGGTCGTTATTGGTGAAGATGGCGATTTTTTATCTATGGTCACCGCACATAACGTCACCTTAATGGGAGAGATCTTTTCAACCATTCGTTTTAGTTTTTTAGCAAACGTATAGCCGTTCTCTTTTATTCCAGCAATAACAATCTCTTCTTCGTTCACGTTTGCTTCATAAATCTGGTAACCTATACGGCGTAGTTTATGTGCTAATTGTGTCTTATCTAGAATAACAGTATTTGTAGTCATTTGCTGAAATTTTCTGAACCTCAAAAGTAGGCATATTATTTTAATAGTCTAACAATAAAAGTGCTAAGACCACTTTGATGAGAGTGTATAATAGAAAGGAGGGGGTATTTTCTTTTTTTAACGTTTCCGGAGTACTTATAAGAATAGCTTTAATATTTTATTTAGTCTAAAAGTGTTTTAGAAATCTGTAATTATAGAAACACTATTCTTCTTCTGTGTCTAAATAAAAATCATCAATCTCTCTTCTATCTTTTTTAGTAGGACGACCCACGCCTTTTTTACGGTAATAGTCTTTACTATATTTTAAAAGTTCTTGTTGTTGAAACGCCTCTTTAGGAGTGACGTCTTTAGCGTATAATGCAACAAGTTTTGCGCCTAGTCTACTTTCTGGAAGATTTATGACCTCTATAACGTAGCTTACTTGCTTCTTTCTGTATGTGATCGTATCGCCAGGATAGACGTCACGAGATGGTTTTACAATAGCGTCTCCCACTCTAACTGCGCCTTTTTTACATTCTGCTGTAGCGACGCTTCTAGTTTTGCAATATCTAATACACCATAAATATTTATCAATCCTCATAATAGTTCTACTAAATCTCCGTTTATTATGCTAACAAAAATAACCGAAAATTGTATCTTGCAGCCCAAAATTAAAACTATGTTTAAAGCAAAATTTATTTTTGTATTTCTTTTTATCTCAATTTTATCATGTGGTACTGACGATGATGGAGATTTTGTGCCTGCTCTTGATAGAGGAGAAGAAGCAGTAACTGCTCAAGCAGAAATTGAAGAGTTCTTATCTACTCATTTCTATAATTATGAAGAATTTCAAAACCCACCAGCGGGGTTTGATTTTAAAGTAAAAATAGATTCTATAGCAGGAGATAACTCAGATAAGTTACCATTACTTGGTCAAGTATCTTCTAAAATGGTGAAAGACCGTGAAGATGAAGATGTGACTTACAAGTTGTATTACTTAATAGCTAAACAAGGTTTGGGTGATTCTCCAGATTTTCCAGACATTGCTATCTTAAAATATGAAGGATTAGATTTTGATCTTGAAACTTTTGATGCCTCTGTGCAGCCTGTTCCTTTTGATTTAACAGCTGTTGTAAATGGTTTTCAAGATGTGATGACGGAGTTTAACTCTGCAGGATCTTTTGTTTCAAACCCAGATGGAACTACTTCTTTTGAAGACTTTGGCTCTGGTGCTATGTTTTTACCTTCTGGATTAGCATACTTTAATAGCCCTCCTTCTAGTTCAGATTTAGCGTTATACGAGCAGTTAATTTTTACTTTTGAGTTGTTAGAGACAGTACAAGGTGATCAAGATGGTGATGGAGTACCTTCTATTTATGAAGACTTAGACGGTAATGGGCAAGAAGAGAATGATGATACAGATGAAGACTTTATAGCTAATTATAATGATGCAGATGATGATAATGATGGGGTGCCAACTAGCGAAGAGATACTTGATGCAGACGGAAATACAATAACAGATCCTGCATTGTATCCAGATGTTGATAATGATGGGATACCAGATTATCTAGATGCAGATAGTTAATATATAGATATCATAAAATATAAAAGACCGCTCATCATTGATGAGCGGTCTTTTTTTTGCTTTAAGTACTTCGGAAATAGTAATGGTGCACAGTGGTTATAAAAATTTTAAAGAAGCTATTATAGCGTTGATGCTTTTATCTAAATTATATAAAGTTAAAATAGCCAAAAATAAAAGGGTGAAACTTATCATTTAAGCTTCACCCTTTTTTAGTATTAAAAAGAATTAGTTACTTTCTGGCAACTACCTTTTTTGCGGCTTTTACAATAGCTTCTGCATTTAAACCGTACTTTTCCATTAGTTGTGCTGGTGTTCCAGATTCACCAAAAGTATCTTGAGTCGCTACCATCTCTATTGGAGTTGGTGCGTTTTCTGAAAGTACTCTTGCTACACTCTCACCAAGACCACCCATATAATTGTGCTCTTCTGCAGTAACTACACTCCTTGTCTTTTTTGCACTTGCAATAATTGCATTTGCGTCAAGAGGTTTAATGGTGTGTATATTTATTACTTCTGCAGAGATGCCTGCTTCGTTTAGTGTCTTTGCAGCTTCTAGTGCTTCCCAAACTAAGTGACCTGTTGCTATAATTGTAACGTCGTTACCTTCTGTAAGTTCTACTGCTTTTCCTATTTTAAACTCGCCGTTTTCTGGAGTGAAATTGGCAACTTTAGGACGTCCAAAACGTAAATAAACAGGACCATCGTGATCTGCTATTGCTAATGTCGCTGCTTTGGTTTGATTGTAATCACAAGTGTTGATTACTGTCATTCCAGGAAGCATTTTCATTAATCCTATATCTTCAAGAATTTGGTGCGTTGCTCCATCTTCTCCAAGTGTGATCCCTGCGTGAGATGCACAAATTTTCACGTTTTTACCGCTGTATGCAACACTTTGTCTTATCTGGTCATAAACGCGACCTGTAGAGAAGTTTGCAAAAGTACCTGTAAATGGAATTTTACCGCCAATGGTCATACCGGCTGCCATCCCTATCATGTTAGCTTCTGCGATTCCAACTTGAAAAAAACGCTCTGGGTGGTTAGCTTTAAAGGCATCCATTTTAAGAGAGCCAGTTAAGTCTGCACAAAGTGCTACCACGTTTTCGTTTTTCTTACCAAGTTCTTCAAGACCTGCTCCAAAACCTGATCGTGTATCTTTATTTCCTGTATTTGTATATGTTTTCATAATGTAAGGCCTGAGTGGCAATATTTATAATGTTTTCGCGAAAGCAAAAACCAATATGATGTTTGTTAAATAATGGCTTGCAAATTAATAATCTCCCAGTGTTTCTGGATTTTGAGATAAACCTTCTGCTAGTTGCTCATCATTAGGGGCTTTCCCGTGCCAAGCGTGTGTATGCATCATAAAATCAATACCATTACCCATTACTGTATGTAATAAAACGCAGATAGGTTTTCCGTTTCCAGTTTTAGCTTTTGCAGCATTAAGACCGTCAATAACCGCTGTCATATTATTACCTTCTTTTACATCAAGTACATCCCAACCAAAAGCTTCAAACTTAGCGCGAATGCTACCCATACCAAGAACGGCATCTGTAGACCCGTCTATCTGTTGCCCGTTAAGGTCAATAGATACGATAAGGTTATCCACATTGTTTGCAGCTGCATACATGATTGCTTCCCAGTTTTGACCTTCTTGCAACTCACCATCACCACAAAGTGTGTAAACTAGGTGATTGTCATTGTTTAGTTTTTTTGTTGCTGCTGCTCCTATAGATACAGAGATACCTTGACCTAAAGAACCAGATGCCATACGAATACCAGGTAAGCCTTCATGTGTAGTAGGGTGTCCTTGTAGTCTTGAGTTTAAAAGTCTAAAGGTGTTAAGCTCTTCTACCGGAAAGTACCCAGATCGTGCTAGAACGCTATAAAAAACAGGAGAAATATGACCGTTAGATAAGAAGAAAAGATCTTCTCCCTCACCGTTCATATCAAAACCTTCTTTGCGATCCATCACTTCTTGATAAAGTGCCACGAAAAATTCTGCGCATCCTAAAGATCCTCCTGGGTGACCAGAATTTACTTTATGTACTTGCCTTATAATGTCACGACGTACTTGAGTGACCATGTCTTCTAATTGTGCAATATTTGCCATAATATTTTTAAAATATGAACTTCAAAAGTACTAGAATCTGAGGCTGTACTCAAGGTGAGTTTAGTTCAGTTATTAACGATTTAACTGTATTAGTTAACAATATGGATAGAAGCTAAAATTCTTCAATAAAATAGCATTAAGAATGTCAATGATATTTCAGAAATACTATAAAAGGGTATCTTTGCAAATTCAAGATTTTATATGGATTTTAAAATAGAAGGTACAGATATTAATAGTCAAGCACGAGCAGGGACGGTCACACTAGATCACGGTACTGTAGAGACGCCTATTTTTATGCCTGTAGGTACTGTGGGTACCGTAAAAGGAGTGCACCAAAAAGAACTGGCAGATGAGATTAATCCTGATATTATTTTAGGAAATACGTATCATTTATACTTACGTCCTGGAATTGAAATTATAGAAAAGGCAGGTGGTCTTCATAAGTTTATGAATTGGGATAGGAATATCTTAACAGATAGCGGTGGTTATCAAGTATATTCTCTTTCTGGCAACAACAAAATAAAAGAAGAAGGGGTAAAGTTTAAGTCTCATATAGATGGTAGTTACCATATGTTTACGCCAGAAAATGTGATGGAGATACAGCGTAGCATTGGGGCAGATATTATTATGGCTTTTGATGAGTGTACGCCTTATCCATGCGATTATAATTATGCGAAGCGATCTATGCACATGACGCATAGATGGTTAGAGCGTTGTTTAACGCATCTAGATAAAGTACCTTTTAAGTATGATTATAGTCAGACGTTTTTTCCTATTGTGCAGGGGAGCACGTATAAAGATTTAAGAATGCAATCTGCAGAGTATATAGCAGGAGTAGGTGCAGAAGGTAATGCTATAGGTGGCCTTTCTGTGGGTGAGCCTGCAGAAGAGATGTATGCAATGACTGAAATTGTGACAGCTATTTTACCTAAAGATAAGCCTCGTTACTTAATGGGAGTAGGTACTCCTATTAATTTATTAGAGAATATTGCTTTAGGTATTGACATGTTTGATTGTGTGATGCCTACCCGTAATGGGCGTAACGGAATGCTTTTTACAGCATACGGTACCATTAACATAAAGAACAAAAAATGGGAAGCAGATTTCTCTGTTATTGATGATATGAATATCACTTGGGTAGATACAGCTTATAGTAAAGCATACGTTAGGCATCTTTTTACCGTTAATGAAATGTTAGGTCGTCAGATTGCAACTATTCATAATCTAGGTTTTTACCTTTGGTTAGTGAGAGAAGCAAGAAAACATATTATCGCTGGAGATTTTACTAAGTGGAAAAACATGATGGTAAAGCAGATGGATAACCGACTTTAAAAATTATGAGGTATATGTGCTGTTTTAATAGACGCATAAAATCTTTTAGTGATATTTTGCCAAAACATAAAATTTTAAACCTTAAACCATAAATTGTTTGTGTTAACCATTCTCGATAAATATATTTTAAAAAAGTATTTAGGGACCTTTAGTCTCTTACTATTGCTTTTTATACCTATTGGGATTACTGTACACTTAGCAGAAAAAATTGATAAGATTCTTGATAACGAAGTACCATTTAAAGCGGTTGCAATTTATCTATTAGAGTTTACAGTTTATTTTGCAAACCTGCTTTTTCCTTTATTCCTTTTTTTGTCTGTAATTTGGTTTACTTCTAAGCTTGCAAATAACACAGAGGTTATTGCTTTTTTAAGTAGTGGAGTGTCTTATTATCGGTTTTTAAGACCTTATATGATAGGAGCAACAATTGTCTTCTCTTTAGGATTAGGGCTTACACTATATTTAGCGCCACTAGCAAGCACGGGGTATAATGAGTTTACATATAAGTATTTAGTGCGTAAAAAAGATAGAGACAAAGGTAATATCTTTAGGCAAATTAATGATAACGACTATATTTATGTAAGTTACTTTAATACTATAGATAATTCTGGGGCTCATTTTACTTTAGAGCATTTTGAAGAGGAGAAGCTTGTCTATAAGATATCTGCAAACCGTATTCGCTATAACGAGATTGACAGTACCTATACTTTACAATCTTATAAAAAACGAACCATAGGTGTTAATGATGATATACTAGAAAGCCGTGCGAGTGTAGATACTACATTCTCTTTTAATCTAGAAGACCTTACACCTGTAAAGTATATAGCAGAAACTTTAAATTATTCAGATCTAAACAATTATATAGAACAAGAGAAAGCTCGAGGGTCGTCCTATATTAATAGGTATGTATTAGAAAAATACAAAAGATTTAGTATTCCTTTTTCTGTGTTCATATTAACAATAATTGCTGTTGCAGTTTCATCTATAAAACGCCGTGGTGGTATGGGAGCAAACCTAGCAATAGGTATTGGTATTGGGATGATTTTTGTGTTTTTTGATAAAATTTTTGGTACTCTAGCACAACAAAGTGATTTTTCACCTTTAGTCGCTACTTGGTTTCCTAATGTCATCTTTGCTATTTTAGCAATATATTTATTGCGCAATGCAAAACGATAAACTCCTCAACTACTTACACCTCCATTTTATTGTTTTTATATGGGGTTTTACAGCCGTACTTGGTGCTTTGATTACTGTAGATGCAATCCCACTTGTCTGGTTTAGAATGTTAATTGCTACAATTCTAATATTTTTTTGGGTACTTCTGAAACGCTATAGACTCAAGTTTAGCAAGAAAACAATAGCAGGTTTCTTTATTGCAGGACTAATAATTGCACTTCACTGGTTGGCATTTTTTAGTGCTATTAAAGAGTCTAATGTATCCATAACACTAGCTATTATGTCTACAGGGGCATTTTTTACTGCCTTTTTAGAGCCCTTATTCTATAAAAGAAAGATCATTTGGTACGAGGTTTTATTTGGGCTAATAGTTGTAGTTGGTCTATACATCATCTTTCAAGCAGAAGGAGATAACTTTTGGGGGATAGTACTCGCGTTAACTTCAGCCTTTTTAGGGGCGCTTTTTTCTGTGATAAATGGCAAGTTTGCGGTAAAGTATAATGCTTCGGTGATATCATTTTACGAGTTGTTTTTTGGCATGTTATGTATAACAGCTTATTTATTTTACGCACAAGATTTTTCAGAAGCATTCTTTACATTGCCTTTTATGGATTGGGTATATTTGTTTATACTTGCCTCTGCTTGTACAGCATACGCGTTTATAGCCTCTGTACATGTTATGAAGTGGATAAGCCCATATACGGTAATGCTCACAATAAATATGGAGCCCGTTTATGGTATTTTATTAGCTCTCTGGATTTTGGGTGATAAAGAATATATGAGCCCACAATTTTACATGGGAGCAGGGATTATAATAGCTACAGTAATATGTAACGGAATTATTAAAACTCGTAAGAGCAGAAAATCAAATGAGTTGTTATAATACAAGGTTACAATAGTTATATTTGTACCCTAAACAAACCAAAAAATAGAAGATAGTATGGAATATCTTGAGTTTGAACTTCCTATTAAAGAATTACAAGAACAGTACGAAAAGGCCTGCCAGATAGGGGAGGACAGTGAAGTAGATGTTACTGCAACTTGTAAGCAAATAGAGAAGAAACTAAAAGACACAAAAAAAGACATATATAAGAACCTAACTCCTTGGCAGCGTGTTTTATTATCACGTCACCCTAATCGTCCCTACACAATGGATTACATAAATGCAATGTGTGGTGATTCTTTTTTAGAGTTACATGGAGACCGTAACTTTAAAGATGATAAAGCGATGGTAGGTGGCCTGGGTAAAATAGGTGACCAGAGTTATATGTTTATTGGACAACAAAAAGGGTATAACACAAAAACTCGCCAATACAGAAATTTTGGAATGGCAAACCCTGAGGGGTACCGTAAGGCTTTACGTTTAATGAAGTCTGCAGAGAAGTTTAATATTCCTGTTGTATGTCTAATAGACACACCAGGAGCATATCCAGGAGTAGAAGCAGAAGAAAGAGGACAAGGAGAAGCAATTGCTCGTAATATTCTTGAAATGACTCGTCTTAAAGTGCCTATAATTATTGTTATTATTGGTGAAGGAGCAAGTGGTGGTGCCTTAGGTATAGGTGTAGGAGATCGTGTTTTAATGTTAGAAAACACTTGGTACTCTGTAATCTCTCCAGAAAGTTGTTCTTCTATTTTATGGAAGAGCTGGGAGTACAAAGAGATCGCAGCAGAAGCTTTAAAACTTACTGCTACAGACATGAAAAAGCAAAAATTAATAGACGTTATTGTTAAAGAACCATTAGGTGGAGCTCACAGCGAGCGCGAAGCAACATTTAAAACCGTTGCAACTGCTATTGAGAAAGAATATGCTGCTTTAAAAGACTTATCACCAAAAGATTTAGTCGAAAAAAGAATGGATAAATATTCTCAAATGGGAGTCTTTAAAGGATAGTATCGGTCATAACAGGACTTTGAAAAATCTGAAGATTATTCTTCAGATTTTTTTGTGCCTTATTAACAATATTCTAGACTTGTTAACAGTACACTTGTTAATAGACGGTTAATATCCGTCAAGTAATTTTATACCCAAAATCAAAACCTAATACCTACTTTCGTCCTATGGAACAAACACAATCATCACCCTCTTTTAAAAAGCGCCCAACCCCTGTAGTCTCTCTAGAGAAGGGTAAAATACCACCGCAAGCAATTGATCTTGAGGAGGTTGTGCTTGGAGCGATGATGATTGATAAAAAAGGTGTTGATGATGTTATTGATATTTTAAGTTCAGACGTTTTCTATAAAGAAGCACACCAGCACATCTTTGAGGCTATTTACATTCTCTTTAAAGAAGGGTCTCCCGTAGACTTATTAACCGTTTCGGCGCGTTTAAAGCAAATGCAAAAATTAGATGCAGCAGGTGGTGATTTTTACTTAATTCAATTAACTCAAAAAGTGTCTTCATCTGCACATATTGAGTTTCACTCTAGAATTATACTTCAGAAATTTATACAGCGTAGTTTAATTAAAATTTCAAACGAAATTATTGAAGAGTCTTACGACGAAACTACAGATGTTTTTGATTTGCTAGACACAGCAGAATCTAAACTTTATGAGATTACACAAGGTAACATTAAGCGATCTTCAGAAACAGCACAGCAATTAGTAATCGCCGCAAAAAAGAAGATTGAAGAGATTGCTAACCGTGAGGGACTTTCTGGAATCCCATCTGGTTTTGAACTTGTAGATAAACTAACCTCAGGATGGCAGCCAAGTGATTTAATTATCATCGCCGCACGTCCAGGTATGGGTAAAACCGCACTAACATTATCTATGGCTCGTAACGTTGCCGTAGATCACAATATTCCTGTAGCATTCTTCTCATTAGAGATGTCATCTGTACAGTTAATTACACGTTTAATTTCTTCTGAAACAAAACTATCTTCAGAAAAGTTAAGAACTGGAAATCTTGAGAAGCACGAGTGGGAACAGTTAAACGTAAGAGTGCAAGCATTAGAAAAAGCACCATTATTTATTGATGATACTCCATCACTATCCATTTTTGATTTACGTGCAAAGGCAAGACGTCTAGCGTCGCAACACGGTATTAAGTTAATAATGATTGACTACCTGCAGTTAATGACAGCAGGAGGGAACAAAAACGGAGGAAATCGTGAACAAGAAATTTCTACCATATCTCGTAACCTTAAAGCACTAGCAAAAGAACTTGCAATACCAGTTATTGCACTATCACAGTTATCTCGTGCTGTAGAAACGCGTGGAGGTAGTAAACGTCCTTTATTAAGTGACCTTCGTGAATCTGGAGCGATTGAGCAAGATGCAGATATTGTATCATTTATTTACCGTCCAGAATACTATAAAATTGAAGAATGGGATGATGATGAGCACTCCCCAACAGACGGACAAGCAGAATTTATTATAGCAAAACACCGTAACGGTGGTCTTGACGAAATACGCTTAAAGTTTATTGGTCACTTAGGTCGTTTTGAAAACCTAGAGACATTTAATTATATGCCTACAGAACTACACTCAAGCATGAATGATGCGGCAAATGATGATACCTTTAAAACAGCAAATTTGCCATCTGCAGATGAAGCTTTTGGTAGTGCTATGAACAACGATCTTGGCTCAGATGATGATGAGGTCCCGTTTTAGAATTTGAAAATTAACTCGAGTCCTAACTCAAAATACTTTAAGAATAATGTTCTCTTTTAAGATCTAGGCAAAATGGGGTGAGTAAATGTGAGCAACAGTTACAGATAATGCACACTCAATTCTTTTTACGTTTTCTTGATTTATATTTCTTCGGAAATCTCCAAGACTTCCCCACTTTGGCTTAAAATTTGTCACTATCTTAGCATACTATTGATGCAATAATATAAGCATCATAAAAATGCGATACATGACACGATTGATAATACTCATTACCTTTCTCTTTTTTGGATTACAAGCAAGCGCTTCTTATATACTTATCCCTATGGATGCAGAAGGCCAGGCAGAACATCTTAAAGCTTACGGTATTACTTACTGGACATTAGACAGGCAAGTAAAAGTAAAATGGCTACTCAATTATAGAGGAGGTTCTTTCTTATTGCCAGATACAGAAGAGATAAGAAGAGAATGCCAGATACGTGGGGTTTCTTTTGAAATTTTAAGCGATTCTAAAACAGAAGAAATTTTAGAACTAATTGCTAGTCCTTCTCAAAATATGGAGGCAGTCTCACTAGAAAAAGCGCCAAAGATTGCTGTGTATTCTCCTTTAGGAAATCAACCCTGGGATGACGCCGTGACTATGGTACTTACCTATGCAGAAATCCCGTACGAAACTATATATGATGAACAAGTAATGGGTGATGAGCTATTGTTGTATGATTGGTTGCACTTACATCACGAAGATTTTACGGGACAATATGGTAAATTTTATAGAGCCTATCGCTCTGCTCCTTGGTACATAGAAGAAAAGCGAAAGTCTGAAGAGTTGGCGACTAAAATGGGATATGCTAAAGTTTCCGAAGCAAAAAGAGATGTAGCCCTTAAAGTGAGAGATTATGTAGTGGGTGGTGGCTTTATGTTTGCAATGTGTAGTGCCACAGATAGTTTTGATATTGCGCTTGCAGCAGAAGGTGTTGATATTTGTGAACCTATGTTTGACGGTGACCCTAGCGAAGCTGGTTATCAAAATAAAATAGATTATAAAAAGACCTTTGCTTTTAAAGACTTTACGCTAGAACGCAGCCCAATGGTATATGAGTTTTCTAGTATAGATATGACGCGCAAACGTAAAATAGCAAAAGAAACAGATTATTTTACATTGATGGATTACTCTGCAAAATGGGATCCTATACCTTGTATGTTAGTTCAAAACCATACTTCTTTAGTAAAAGGGTTTATGGGTCAAACCACCTCTTATGAGCCAGAAGAAATAAAAAGCAATGTGCTTATTATGGGCGCAAATAAAACCAATGGAGAAGCGCGATATATACACGGTATAAAAGGAAAAGGATTCTTTACATTTTATGGTGGTCACGATCCAGAAGATTACCAGCATAGAGTAGGGGATGCAAAAACAGAATTAGCATTACACCCGCAATCACCAGGCTATCGTTTGATCTTAAATAATGTATTGTTTCCTGCAGCTAAAAAGAAGAAGCAGAAGACTTGATATTAAATATAACTTTACATGATATCAACAACAAAAAACAGTTGTTATCCCCCTTATATTTACGGTATATCGACGACAAAGTAATTTATATAACGAGTTAGCAAACATAAAAGAACGAAAGTGAAAAATGATATAAAAATAACGTCTTTTAAGTTTCTTAATAAAGAAATGTCAATTGAAGAATTTGAAAAAAGTATCTACTATCAAACAGAAATAGAAAGTCAATTAAACGAAAAAACCTTTCAAGAATTATTGGAATTTAATTATAAGAGTGAGAATAGTGAAAGTTCTTTAAGAAAAATAATCATTGAAAAAATTATTGGTAAAGGAGAATTTGAAAAGTGGAAATTGATAAAACTTCTTTCAAAATTTATCATCGATGTAAAAAATGCTCCTATATATTTGGATAAAATGTATGATTTATATTTAGGGCAACATCAAGAAAATGGAAACAGACTGTATGAATATAGATTTTTAGCAGGTTTAGGATTAAATTATTTTTACTGGTTAGAAGAAGGATATTTAAGAATTAATTATGGTGACAATTGGAAAGATGAATATGAAAAATTAATAAAGAATAAGGAAATTGAAAATGAGCACAAAAAATTAAAGCCGACCGCGGAATTAATATTAGAATCTCTGAAAAATAATCAAATTCAAATAGATAATAGCGGAACGTACAATATCACTAAAGAATTGAGACAGATACTTGAAAAATAAATACATTTGCTAACAATGTATAAAAAACATAGGGCGTTTGTGCTAAACCGAAAGTTCTGTACATATTAACAAAGTCCGCTAAATATAAAATTTGGCGTTTATAGAAGAAAAGATAAAAGCAAAATATTTATATTTAGCTAAGTAATAAACCGAAACGAAAGTGCTTATCACCTGCCCTACGATTTCTTATACTTAACGTTATAACCAATTCCAGTGAACTCTATTAAGATTGTACCTAGAAAATTCGACTCTGATTCAAAACGGAGAGTAATAGCTCGTAATATTTTTGATATTATTATTGATGGTGAATCATTAACGGATAAACTCATTGACGGTAAATTCGATACATTACCTGTTTTCGGATTTTATGATAAGGCTGAATATGAATTACCAACGATTCAAGAGTTTTTGAAGGAAAAAAATTCAGAATTAGAATCGAAACGGATCCTACTATTCATCTGTCGAGAGTGCGGGGATATTGGTTGCGGAGCAATTACCGTAGATATTGAAAAAGCCGAAAACTCATATAAATGGAATTCATTTGCTTGGGAAAACGGAGATAACGAAATAATTACTTCGGATTTTATTGACTTCAATTCGTTGGAATTTACGAAATCTGAATATGAGGTTGAATTAAATAACCTGAGAAAGAACTGGTTACAACAGGGTATATAAGTAATAAAATTTTTAATAGTTTTTATTGAATTAAAAGTAAAAATTATTACACACAGAAAGTCCTACTTCTATTGAAGTGGGATTTTCTAAATAAGAAATAATTAGATGTATAAGTATATCATTTTATAGTTTATATCATATGAATCAAGAGTTAAATGATTATGTGTGAATATCAGACTAATAATATAAATCTAATTAATCGATAAATTACTATATAGTTAAACCCTTTCAGATTTTCTATTCGGTTTGTATTTGCTATTTTAGTCGCTCAAAAAATAAACGCAATCATAGCCCACCTCGTTATGCTTCAATAACAATAATGAAAAATATATTCTTATGCTTAATACTACTCTTCGCTAATTATTTATTGGCCCAGAACCACCAAGTCTTAGATTCTTTGAAACTTGAGATTGAAATTGCAAACACACCCTCTAAAAGAATAGACCTATTAATTAATGCTTCGGGAGTCGCAATTGAACTTCAATTACTAGAAGAATCACAATCGCTTTTAACAGAGGCATTAAATATAGCACGAGATAAAGGTTTTATAGAAGAGCAAATAGAAGTAATGAGCGATCTGGCATCTGTTTATTTTGAGCAAGATGACTTTAAAAATTCTTTTGCTTTTGCAAATCAAGCCAAAGAACTAGCAGATAAAAATGAGTTTGAAGTAGAATCTGCAGAAATATCACAGTTTTTAGCGCAGTTATTTTTTGTATTAGGTGAGTATGATAAAAGCGTAAACTTGTCTTTTAGTGCTTTAAAAAAATTAGAAGAACTTAAAGATGAAATAAGACTTTCAGAAAGTCTAGAAATGATAGGGCGCAATTATTTAGTAAAAGGTCAGGACTCACTAGGTACTGACTATTTATTAAAGGCTATTGATCTTGCCAGAACACATGATAATCACGTAACACTTGGAGTTGCTATGATTAACTTGTCTAACAGTTACTATATAAATCACCAATCTCGAAAAGCCATTAACTTACTTAAAGAAGGGTGTGATTTGTTACTTTCTTATAAAAACACTGCACCAGCTATTGGTATAGGATATACGAATGTAGCCTTGAATTATCTGTCAATTAATGAGTTAGACTCTACACTTTTATATCTTAATAAAGCAAAAGCTTTTAATATTAAGATTAACAACTCTAGAAATTTGTTGAATACACACAATGCTTATGCCTATTACTACCAGAAAATAAACGATGATCAAAATTTTATTAAGAGTGCAAATAAAGCATATTTAATTTCTGATGACAATAATTTTAGACTTGAAAAGCAAACTATTTCTAGATTACTAGAAGAATATTATGTCACTAAACAAATAGATAGCGCTTATAAATACAGTAAAATACAACGCGATATTTCTGAAGTAATTAATTCTCAGAATACATTAACAAAAATGGCCCAACTTGAGATGATGAAGGAGTTGGAAATAGTAGAAAAAGAAAAATTATTGGAGAAACGAAGAAGAACACTCATTAGCATAGTAGTGCTTACCGTTTTGGTGTCTTTAATTATTGTGTTTTTTGTTTTATTCAATAACTATAAAACAAAGGTTCGCTATTCAAACTTAAAACAAAAAAAGCTTGAAGATGATATTTCATACAAAAGTAAAGAGATGACTATTCAACTAATGGATCTAACAAAACGAAATGAACTATTAGCCGTTGTTACACAAAAATTGATTAAAGTGTCTAAAGATGCTCAAAAAGTTGAAACTAAAAATGCTATTAATAAAATAGCAGTAGATATTAAAAAAGCAACAGAGGGTAAAATTTGGGAAGATTTCATTGTGCGTTTTAAAGAAGTTCATTCAGATTTTTATAAGAACCTTCTTGAGCGGTTTCCAGATTTGTCACCCAATGAACAACGCCTTTGCGCATTTTTAAAGTTAAACCTTTCAACTAAAGAGATATCATCAATGACCGGGCAAACTGATCGCTCTATTGTGATGGCTCGTCACCGCTTAAGAAAAAAGCTTGGTATTGAATCTCAAGAAACAAATTTGACAACCTTCATCTCAAAAGTTTAATTAAACTTTTAATTAGACTAAGCATCCTTTTCAGATAATATTGAATTGCCTGTTTTAATACAGCTCTTTAATAACTACATCTTTATATCTTTTTTTCTGTAATTCTTTCAGCGACGAAAATCTTTTTTGTACGTGTAAATACTATGTAAAAAAACAAATACCTGATTATAAGGTTTTTATATGTTTCTGAAATGTCAATGTGAATGTTTTGTGAACATACATTTTGATACATGTGAATGTATTGTAAACACAATTAATTAAAATAAACTGCAAATTCTTAAGAAGTTTGTGGCAATAATTAATGGGACTTATAATAAAATCAGGGACTCTAAAACAGATAGCAAAACCTTACAGAAGATATTGAAGCAATTTTAAAACGCAAAGAACTTCTAATTAAAATGTTTGTAAAAGTGTATGCTGGAAAAGAATTCACTGAAAAAATGTTAATTAAATAATTCACTAAATAATAAAAACTATGAAAATGTTTACACAAAAATTACACAAACTTGCAAGCTTTGCTTTTATGCTTGCTGTATCATCCGGTATTGCACAAAACGATAATTTAACAAATGAACTTCCTAGCTTAAGAGATGTTGATGCTTATTGTGTTCCTGTGGGAGAATCAAACGGTTGGCACTTTTTAGAAGATTTTATTTTTGCAGGTATTGAAAATTTAGGTTCTGGTGCTGGTCTTAATGGTTATAGTGATTTTACTAATATGCAGGCTAGTGTAGAGCTGGGTAATACGTATATATTATCTGTAAAAGTTGATGAATATGTAGGAAATGTTACTCAAGTTGTCCATATGTGGATGGACCTAAACGGTAATGAATTGTTTGAAGCAAATGAATTGTTACTTCAAGATGCGTTTGTTGACGACACTTTAAGAGAGTATACAGTACAAATCCCAAATTTTGCACAAGCAGGCATAAGTAGAATTAGAGTAGTTCAAGCTTGGGACTATCAAAATTTGTGGGAATCACCTTGTAGTACTGCTGGTCTTGGTGAATGGGAAGATTATTCTGTTGAAATAATTGGAGCCTCAAGTGACCTTGATGCTTTAGCCGTATCATTAGACTTTGACCCCCCTATTTTTGCTATTGGGGAGGTTTTTCCAAAAGCTATTGTTTCAAATGGTGGTAACAACAATGTTAGTTTTGATGTAACTTGTACTATTGACGGAACATCATATAGTTCTACTGTTTCAACTCCTGTATTAGCTTCTGGCGAGTTTTATCAAGTTACTTTTGATGGATGGAACGCTGATTTAGTAGGGGTATACAATATAAATGTTGCCACTGCATTAATTAGTGATGAGAATCCTGAAAACGATACTTTTTCTGGTCCTGTTACTATTGTTGAAACGGTGCCTGTAAAAAGAATTTATGGTGAAGAAGGAACTGGTTCTTGGTGTGGATGGTGTCCAAGAGGAACAGTAGCTTTGGACTATATGCAGCAAACTTATCCCGATACTTTTATTGGTGTTGCTGTTCATAATAGTGATCCAATGACTAATCAGGAATGGAATGATGGTCTTTCTTTTTTTAGTATACCTTATGTAAAAACAATGAGATCTCTTGAAGATGATCTAACTATAGAAAACATAGAGCTTCAATATAATCAATCAATGAGTAAAACCGCTATAGCTACCTGTGATATTTCTTCTTTAGACATTGATGAGGGTAACGGTATCATTAGTTTTACAGTTGAATCTACATTTGTAATCGATGCTGAAAACTGTCGTTTTAGTGCCGCTATTATCGAAAATAATGTTACCGGATCAACAACAGATTATAATCAAGTAAATTATTATTCTGGGGGCGCTAACGGCCCAATGGGAGGTTACGAAAATCTTGCAGATCCTGTTCCAGCAGCAGATATGGTTTATAATCACGTAGGTCGTCAAATCATAGGTGGTTTTGAGGGTGTATTTGGGAGCTTGCCAGAAACATTGCAAGCAAATGAAACATATAGTTATACCTTCGAGACACAAATTGATCCAACTTGGGATTTATCTAATATTGAAGCTGTAGGTCTCTTATTAGAAGAACACGGAACTGTTATTAATGCATCAAAATCTAGTGGAACTTTAGGAGTTGATGATTACTTAACTAGTAGTCTAAATGTTAGCCTTTACCCTAATCCAGCTAGTGATCAGGCTGTTGTTACATCTGTTTCTGATATTCAAAAAGTAGAATTGTACAATAATTTAGGTCAGCTTATAAAACTAATAGAAGGTCTAAGTAATACTTCATTAGCTATTAATACTGCTGAGTTACAAAGTGGTGTTTATTATGTAAAAGTATCCTCTCTTGATAATTCTGTTATCAAGAAGTTGTTAATTGAATAGTTCTGATTAGTTTTTGTTTAAGTCCTGAAGTGAAAGTTTCAGGGCTTTTTTTAATACTAAATCTTCTTAGATATAATCTAATCCATATAGAAAGTCCCACTTCATTTGAAGTGGGATTTTCTATATAAAGAAATTTATAAATGTCTTACTGTACTTAGTTTACGATTGCTTCAAAAGCTTCTGTTACTTCATTGCAATATCTTCAAGCATCTTATGATATAATTTGATTCCTATCTTCTTCATCCTTTTCATAAACTTTGAGTAAGGTAATCCGTTTTTTTAGCACTTGTATTAACACGAGTGATTCATAATGATCTAAATGTCGTTTTTATACTGCTCTAACTGTTTTTATTTATTCAATCTACTCCAAAAAAAAAGTCCCGCTTCAAATGAAGTGGGACTTTCTGTGTGTGAAATAATAAGATTTATAAATGTCTTATTTTACTTTGTTTACAATTGCTTCAAAAGCTTCTGGGTGATTCATAGCAAGATCTGCAAGAACCTTACGGTTCAATTCGATTCCTGATTTCTTCATCCCTCCCATAAACTGTGAGTAAGACATTCCGTGTTGTCTAGCACCTGCATTAATACGGGTGATCCACAATGATCTAAATGTTCTTTTCTTTGCTCTACGGTCTCTGTAAGAGTAAGACATTGCTTTGTCTACCGCATTTTTTGCTACTGTCCAAACGTTTTTACGTCTACCGAAGTAACCTTTAGCTTGCTTAATTACTTTTTTTCTACGTGCTCTTTTGGCAACGCTGTTTACTGATCTTGGCATTTTTTTAAATGTGTTTTGTAGTAGGCGATTTTATTATATAAAATACTTTAATTGCGCTACTCCAGGGTTTATAATTTGTTAATAACCGATGAAGTGATTACTTCATTCTAAGCATTTGCTTAATATTACTCTCATCTGCTTTGTGTACCAAACCATCGTGAGTTAATTTAAGCTTACGTTTTTTAGACTTCTTTGTTAAGATGTGACTTTTAAACGCGTGCTTTCTTTTAATTTTTCCAGTACCTGTAAGCTTAAAACGCTTCTTAGCACTAGATTTTGTTTTTTGTTTAGGCATTATTCCTGTTTTTTGTATTATTTCACACTATCCGCAAAGCGGAATATTTTTATATTTCTAACTAAACGCTATTACTCAGCGTAGTTGAGATATTACTTTTTCTTTGGTGCGATAAACATAATCATACGTTTACCTTCCAGTTTTGGCATTTGCTCTACTTTACCTAGATCTTCAAGTTCCTGTGCTAATTTAAGCAACAAGATTTCTCCTTGATCTTTGTATATAATAGAACGACCTTTAAAGAATACATACGCTTTAAGTTTAGCTCCATCTTTCAAGAACTTAACTGCATGTTTCTTTTTAAACTCATAATCGTGATCATCTGTGTTAGGACCAAACCTAATCTCTTTGATAATCACTTTAGTTGCCTTAGATTTCATCACCTTTTCGCGCTTCTTCTGCTCGTAGACAAACTTTTTATAGTCCATTATTTTACAAACCGGTGGGCTTGCGTTAGGAGAAATTTCGACAAGATCTAACTCTTGCTCTTCGGCCATCTCCTGTGCCTGGCGTGTTTTGTAAACACCAACCTCCACATTCTCACCAACAAGACGTACCTCTTCGGCACGAATCTTTCTGTTGATTCTGTGTTGATCTTCTTTAATGATCCTAGCAGGACCTCGGCTTCTTTTTCTTCGTATTGCTATGGCTAACGTATTTAGATTTTCTGCGTAATGCAAAAAGTTATTATTCTTATTTAAATGGTTTGATTTCTTTAGCTACTGCTTCAGCAATCATTTTTCCGAAGGCGTCTACCGTCATTGTTCCAATATCTCCTTCACTGTGTTTTCTTACAGAAATCGTGCCGTCATTTTCTTCTTGTTCCCCTATAATCAACATATACGGGATCTTGTTTATTTCTGCTTCGCGGATTTTCTTTCCAATTGTCTCACTTCTATTATCCACAAGGGCGCGAATATCGTGATTTTCTAACAAATTTAAAACTTTTTCTGCATATTCCTCATACTTTTCACTCAATGATAATATTGCAACCTGCTCAGGCATTAACCACAACGGAAAATTTCCGCCGGTATGCTCTAATAAAATAGCAACAAAACGTTCCATGCTACCAAAAGGGGCACGGTGTATCATTACAGGTCTATGTAGTTCATTATCACTACCTTTATATGTAAGTTCAAAGCGTTCTGGTAAGTTGTAATCTACTTGTATAGTACCTAGCTGCCAGCTTCTGCCTAGTGCATCTTTTACCATAAAGTCTAACTTAGGGCCATAAAAAGCAGCTTCGCCTTCTTCTACAATATAATCTAAGCCTTTGTCTTTTACAGCATTTAAAATTGCATTTTCAGCTTTTTCCCAAGTAGAAACATCGCCTATATATTTTTCAGGCTTACTCATGTCTCTAATAGATACCTGCGTTGTAAAGTCTTCAAACCCTAAAGATCCAAAAACATATAAAACAAGATCAATTACCTTCTTAAATTCTTCGTCAAGCTGATCTGGCGTACAGAAAATGTGCGCATCATCTTGAGTAAAACCTCTCACGCGTGTAAGACCGTGAAGCTCTCCACTTTGCTCATAACGGTAAACAGTACCAAATTCTGCAAGACGCTTAGGTAGGTCTTTATAAGACATAGGTTTTGCGTTATATATCTCACAGTGGTGTGGGCAATTCATAGGTTTAAGCATAAACTCTTCGCCTTCGTTTGGAGTTTTAATTACCTGAAAACTATCTTCACCGTATTTTGCAAAGTGACCAGAAGTCACATACAATTCTTTATTTCCTATATGTGGTGTTACTACCATCTCGTAGCCCGCTTTCTTTTGAGCCTTTTTCAAGAAATTCTCAAGACGCTCTCTTAGTGCGGCACCTTTAGGTAGCCATAAAGGTAAACCTTGTCCTACTTTTTGCGAGAATGTAAAAAGCTCTAACTCTTTACCTAGTTTTCTGTGATCTCGCTTTTTTGCTTCTTCTAGTAGCTCTAAGTATTCTTTTAACTCTTTTTGCTTCGGAAACGTGATACCGTAAATACGAGTTAGTTGTTTATTATTTTCATCACCTCTCCAGTAAGCACCAGCGATGCTCATTAATTTAATAGCTTTTATAGCTCCAGTATGGGGGATATGACCACCACGACATAAATCTGTAAAAGAATCATGATCGCAGAAAGTGATTGTCCCGTCTTCAAGATTCTCTATTAATTCTACTTTGTATTCGTTGTTTTGTTTTTTGTAAAAATCAAGTGCGTCTGCTTTAGATGTTGATCTTAAAGTAAAAGGGTGTTTACCTCTCGCTATCTCAAGCATCTTTTTCTCTACTACTACAAGATCTTTTTCTACAAAAGAAGTCTCGCCAAAATCTACATCATAATAAAATCCATTTTCAATGGCAGGCCCAATAGTTAATTTAACACCTGGATATAATTCTTCTAATGCTTGTGCAAGTATGTGTGCAGATGAGTGCCAGAATGCTTTTTTGCCTTCATCATTATTCCAAGTAAAAAGAACTAGACTTCCATCTTGCGTAAGTGGGGTGGAGGTCTCAACGGTCTTACCATCATAAGATGCAGAAAGCACGTTACGTGCTAATCCTTCACTAATGCTCATTGCAACATCCATCACGGTGCTGCCGTTTTCCATTTCTTTAATACTGCCATCTGGCAAAGTAACGTTAATCATGTCTTGGTTTTTGTGAGTGCAAAGATACTATCTTGTCAAATGGTAAGCAACCAAAATCTTAGTGATTATTCAAGTGATATATAGGAGTGTTAAGTTTTAGTTTCTCAAATGTCTTGTAAATGCTTTTTTTTTTGTAATCTCATTGAGTGGTCTTAATGTTTAGGTCTAATGGTTTCTTTATCCGTACTGTCTTTGTTCGTGTTTGATGAATTGATTTCTAAGTCTGCAAAATGGGTGTATTCATCTAAGTTAAAAACTACAGATTAACTACCTATATATTAAAGACTAATAACTAAGTGTATGTATTACTAGTAATAATGATTAATTGTAAAATGATAATAATAAATACTGGCATATGTGTAAGGGTGTAGATAAGAAGAAAATGCTATTAAGTTGCTGGTGTTTGATTTCTGAAATCTATTATTATGATGATATATAGATGTACTTTAAAGTTTCAAATGTATTTTTCGGAAGCCTCTTTTGTGTTTCTTGCTATAATTTAAGTCCTCAATTCAGTTAAAGTAGAGTTTTTTTATATCTAAAAGCTTAGTCAAGGTATGTGTTTCCCTCCCCGTAGATGTGGGTATAGACGAGTTTTGTAGATAATTAAAAAGTATTGTCATATTTAATTAAGTTAATCTCAAAAGTGAATAGTCTGACTGATAGGTGTGTATGTGTTATATTGAAAAAACATTTAAAATCTTCTATTTAATATTAGGTTGTAAGATTTAAAAGGTAGTATATTTGCAGCCGCTAAGAAAAGTAACAGTAAGTTGTTTAAGTTGAGGCGAGAAGTTCATTAAAAATTATTTTGATTTATTTTTCTAAAAAGGTTAGCTAGTAATAAAAAAGC
>CANLBJ010000007.1 GCA_947488905.1 Ulvibacter algarum | reverse complement strand
CGTTACCTCACCTACAAACTAATAGGACGCATGGTCATCTTATACCGTAACCTTTAAAATATCTGTGATGCCACAAACACTTACTATGGGGTATTAATCTTCGTTTCCAAAGGCTATCCCCCAGTATAAGGTAGATTCCATACGCGTTACGCACCCGTGCGCCGGTCGTCAGCAAGTAGCAAGCTACTCCTGTTACCCCTCGACTTGCATGTGTTAAGCCTGCCGCTAGCGTTCATCCTGAGCCAGGATCAAACTCTTCATCGTTAAATCTTAAATGTATTTATACAACTCTCGAGCTCTCTCAAATTAATTCTCAGATGTTATTCTTAGTTTAGTTATTTCAATACGACTACTTCTCGTTTCCAAGTAGTAATCATACGCTGTCAATTTCAATATGTCAATGAACTCCCTATTTAAAGGAAAAAATCTCACACTAATTAAAGTAATAAAACCTCTTTGTTGATGCGAAGGAATCGAACCTTCTTTTATTTTCCAAACACCTTTTTAATAAACTTGCTTTTCTAAGCGGCTGCAAATATAAAAGCTTTTTTATTACTAGCTAACCTTTTTAGAAAAATAAATCAAAATAATTTTTAATGAACTTCTCGCCTCAACTTAAATAACGTACTGTTACTTTTCTTAGCGGCTGCAAATATACTATCTTTTAAAGATCGCTACCAAACTTAAAACGAAGTATTTTTAAAATAAATGAATCTTTTTTTTTAACACTCTGCTTATCTTACTATTACAGTTTAAACTTTTTTGTGTTAGGGATTGATGCGGCATCCTTTTTTGCTTTTTCTGCAAAAAAGATATAGCGGAAAGCCCGGTTATTTTGCCTCTTTCGGCAAAATGAAACACCATTATTATTAAATATTAACGAAAACTGATTGGTCAAATTTAAAGAGCGAACATCTAAAGTACTGCTTTCTAAACTTCTACACAAATGATTGTGTAATTATTTTATTTAGTCTTTTTACTCCAATGGGTTGAAAGGTCAAAATAATCTATGGGAAATGCTGGTTTCTGTCTTTCTAGACGGTTATTCTGGAAGCTTCTTTCTAGAATATCTTCTATAAGGTAGTCTTCTTTTACTTCAAACGGCTTGTATTCTTCTTTAATTGATATGTCAAATATGTTTGCTGTGGTGTTATACCAGAATGCTCGCCAACCGGTGCGCAGATCTTTTACAAGATCAAATGCGGTGATTCCTGTTTGTCTGTGTATAAGCTTAACTAGTATTTGTCCTTCTGTACGTGTTAGCTTTTTTAGTTTTTCTGAGAATTCTTCTTCTATATATTTTTGAATACGCTTTGTGTATTTTTTGCGTGCTCTTTTGTTTTCTATCTCCCCTAGCCTCTTGTACATTGTGTTTAATCTTTCTGAGGCGAGTTTTGCGTAAGGGTATACTTTTCTGGTTTTTCGTCTTAGGATTAAATAACGTCTACGGTCTTCTTTATTATTAAACTCTAACTTATTTAATAATACGACTTCTTCTAGGTCAATAAACTCGTGTGGTATTGTATCTCCTTTTATTATATAATAGAAGGTCTCTGTACTGTCTACTTTTTTTTCTAGGTACTTCTTATTTTCTTGTGCGGAAATTTGAAGACTCGAAAAAATGAGTGTACTATATAATAGGTATGTAAGTATGTGTTTCAATTTTTGTTATAAATGATTAAAGGTGATATTACTAAAATCGTTCCAAAATTAAATAAATTGTATGTGGGATACTTCTTATAAATCCCTAATTTTGGTGAAAACATAAAATAAAATCAAATGGCCAAAACAATATTGAATAAAAAGTCGCTCTCTTTTTTAGAGGAATACCTAAATAATGCTGCTCCTACAGGATATGAATGGGATGGACAGAAGATATGGATGGACTATCTTAAACCTTATGTGGATGAATTTATAACAGATACTTATGGTACGGCTGTGGGAGTTATAAATCCTGACGCAAAATATAAGGTGGTTATTGAAGGTCATGCAGATGAGATTTCTTGGTATGTAAATTACATCAGTGATAATGGTCTTATATATGTTGTAAGAAATGGTGGTAGTGATCATCAAATTGCGCCTTCTAAGATTGTGAACATTCATACTAAAAAAGGTATCGTTAAAGGTGTTTTTGGGTGGCCAGCAATACATACTCGCAATAAAGCTAAAGAAGAGGCTCCTAAACCTGATAATATTTTTATAGATATAGGTGCAGTTGATAAAGAAGAGGTTGAAAAAATGGGTGTTCACGTAGGTTGTGTTATCACATACCCAGATGTTTTTCATGTACTTAATGGAGATAAGTTTGTGTGTCGTGCTCTTGATAATCGTATGGGTGGTTTTATGATTGCAGAAGTAGCTCGTTTACTTAAAGAGAATAAAAAGGAACTTCCTTTTGGTCTTTATATTACTAACTCTGTACAAGAAGAAATAGGATTACGCGGTGCTCAAATGATTGCAGAACGCATTAAGCCTAACGTTGCTATAGTAACAGATGTTACTCATGATACTACTACCCCAATGATTGAGGTTAAAAAACAAGGTAAAGTAGAAATAGGTGCCGGACCAGTTGTTGCCTATGCTCCTGCTGTACAGCAGAAATTACGTGACTTAATAACAGATACTGCAGATGCAAAGAAAATACCTTTTCAGCGCGCAGCGTTGTCACGTGCTACAGGAACAGATACAGATGCTTTTGCTTATAGTGGTAGCGGTGTCGCTTCTGCTTTAATATCATTACCACTACGTTATATGCACACTACCGTAGAAATGGTACATAGAGACGATGTAGAGAATGTAATTAAACTAATTTACGAGACACTTCTTAAAATGAAAAATGGAGATACTTTTAGTTATTTTGATTAACTAATAAGAGTCCGGCTTTCGCCAAAATAGTAAACCTTCAAGAAACTTTTGTTTTTTGAAGATTTTTTTTGCATTTCATAGAAAAAGAATCGATAATTTATCTAAATATACTTGTAACCAGATAATTAATCTTAAGGTAACATTATAAGTTCAAAAATGATAGTATATTGTAAGAAATTTAAATTAGAAATTAAATGAAAAAATTATTATTTATTGGTGTTTTATTTGTTTTAGCTTCTTGTAGTAAAGAAGAAACGACATTTATAACAGAAAGCGAAGTTAATTTAAGCTCTGAAGTTTATAAAAACTCAAATATTGGTGTTTACAACGGTGTTTTTACAACCTTAGATTCTGAAAAAAGAGCTTTAGTAGAAGTTAATGTGGTTGATGGTTCAACATTTTCATCAATTTACACTCCTTATTCAAGTGTAAAATTAACTTTTGAAAATGGAGAACAAATTATTGCTTTTGCAGAAAAAACATTAAATGCTGAAGAAGATATAATTGATTTACGTTTTGAAGCTGGACAACTTTCATTAAACTTCTCTGTAGAAGCTGATGGAAAAAACCCAACTATTGATGACGTAGTTTTTAATAATAACGAAAGCGCTATACTTATAGCAAAACATACTGAAAGAGCTCCTGTGGTTCCAATAAACGGAACTTACTCTTGTGATGAATGTGGAAGTCACCCTGTTTTAGATAATACAATAACACAAACTTTTAATATAATGTTTGTTGGTTCTGCAACAGGAGACGATAGTGTGATGACTCAAGCAGTTTTAGGCGGCAATACTTTTAACGGTATTGGTATACAAAGCAATTGTATTGATTTTGGATCTATCACAAGTTGTCTTGTAGATAGCGGAGACTCTTCTAGTGAAATAGGATTTATGGCAGGTGGAGCACCTGTAACTTGGGGAGCAAATCATGTTTATGGAAATGGAGCAAATAATTGCTCTGAGGTTTCTGGAGATTGGTCTTGGGACACTATAAATTATGGGATTATTTCTGGTACGTTTGAAGGAACAGGTAATACTGGATCTTGTATTACTACTGCAGCTATTGAAGATTTTGATTCTTCTACTCCTGCTTGGCCATACACTACAAGTATTCCATTTTTTATTGATAATGAAGATTCATTTAGTCCTACTGATGGCAGCGCACAAGGTGCAAGTAACATAGACAATAATGGTAATTTTTCAGGCAATTTCCTTTTTGTTAGAGATTTAGCAAACAATAATGGTGGTACTGCTGTCTCAGAAGCTGCTATCCTTACTTTTAGTAACATTACAATTGCTTCAACTGAAACAGCCGTTGTCAGTTTTGATTATGATGTGATAGGTTACGACTCTGGTGATGATGTTGATTACATTCTAGTAGTTGATGGAGTGGACCAACCTAGTGTTGTATTAATAGATGGTATCAACGGTGGAGGTACTTCTGCCTTTGGTAAAGAATTTATTCAAGTTCCTGCAGGTACAACTTCTGTAGGATTAAAGTTATTAATAAAACAAAATGGAGGAAGTGATTACGCAGGCTTCGACAACTTTACACTAGAAAAAAGTTAACAATAATTTTATTATTATTTAAAAGGCTACCATTAGGTAGCCTTTTTTTATATTTGATTTTTTTAGAAAACAATAGTGCTTTTTAACTCATTTGATTTTGGTTTATTTTTAGTAATAGTCTATTTGCTTTACTGGCTTTTAGGGGCTAAAAATCGTACACCACAAAACGTATTTCTACTTGTTTCAAGCTATTTTTTTTATGGGTTGTGGGATTGGCGTTTCTTACTATTAATTATTGCGAGTTCTTTAATTGATTTTTTTGCTGGTAAAGCAATATCTGCAACATCAAGATTAAGCACTAAAAAAATCTATCTATGGATCAGTATCCTCTGGAACCTTGGCGTGCTTTTCACATTTAAATACTTCAACTTTTTTATAGAAAATTTCAGCAACCTATTTGGTCTAGATATACCAGAGAGTGGTTACAGTTTTATTAATGTAATTATCCCTGTAGGTCTTAGCTTTTACACCTTTCAGACTATGAGCTATACAATAGACGTCTACAGAGGCCGTATCAAAGCAACAAATAATCTTTTAGAGTTTCTTTGTTTTGTCAGTTTCTTTCCGCAACTAGTGGCTGGACCTATAGAGCGCGCAAGAATGCTCTTAGTCCAGTTTGAGAAAAATAGAAAATTTAATTTTCAGGAAACTAAAGAAGGACTCCGCCAGATTTTATGGGGATTATTTAAAAAAATGGTTGTTGCAGATAACGTAGCGATAGTTGTTAATACTTATTTTGACACGCCTCAAGATTACGGCAGTCTCACCATACTTTATGCCGCTACCCTATTCTTCTTCCAGATTTATTGTGATTTTTCTGGATATAGCGATATAGCTATTGGTACAGCTAAGTTGTTTGGGTTTAAATTGAGTAAAAACTTTAATATACCTTACTTAGCAAAAACAGCTTCAGAGTACTGGCAACGATGGCATATAACATTAACAAGGTGGTTTACAGATTATGTTTATGGTCCTATAATTAAAAGTACAAATAATAGTTATTTGATGAAAACGATATCATTAATCATAACAATGATACTTATTGGTTTGTGGCACGGAGCAAACTGGACGTTTGTAATTTTTGGATTATTTCAGGCTGTATTTATTGCATTAGAAAGAATAAAATGGGTGAGAAAAGGGAAAACATATAGCTTACACAAAGGGCTCAATAAAGCCCCAATCATTATCAATATTTTATACATTGCGCCCTTAATAATAGGTGCAGGAATTATCTTTAGATCAAGAGATATAGATCACGCGATTCAAATTTATGAACGTATTTTTAGTTTTACCGCAAGTCCTAACTTTTCTCTTGTTATAGGTTTTAAAATATGTGTCGTTTTTATTTTAATAGCTGCGGAAATACTAACAAGATTTAAGAATTATCCATTATTAGAATTAGAGAAATATATAAATAGACCTATGCGTTGGGTAATTTATTACGCATTGATATTCATTATTTTTAGGTATGCAGGACCAAAAGAACAATTCATCTATTTTCAGTTTTAGCAAAAAGCATGTGTCTTTGTTAAAGCAAATCACGGTGTTTTTTATTCCCGTGGTGCTTTGCTATGCCCTACTTGAATGGAGCGTACTAAACATACCTATGAGCTATGATAAAATACACCACCAAATAAACACACAGCAAAATGATATTAAGGTGATGGTCCTTGGGTCTTCACAGATGCAAGCAGCAGTAAATCCTGCTTTTATTGACAAACTTACCGTAAATTTTGGATCAACTTCTCAGCATCATAAAGACGATAACTATATTATGAAACAGTCAATGAATCGTTTTCCTAATTTAGAATCTGTAGTGTTTGAGTTATCCTACTCTCATCTAGAAATACCGCATAATAACAGTGATTTTTGGAAAAACACCATCTATTTAAAATATTATAATGTAAACGCCTTTGAACGTAAAACCTATTTTAAAGATAAGTTAGTGTTTCTTTCTAGTCCTTCTATTTATTCTAAAAAATTTGTAGACTATTACATTCTAAACAAAAATGAAGATCATTTTAATGAGTATGGTTATAATTTAAATAATTTTAAGGGAGCCTTTCGCATTCTTGATTATAATGAGAAAAAAATTGCCAAAAGAAATTTTATAATTAGAGACGAAGAAAACTTACAAATATTTAACTATAATAGGCAATATTTTTATAAAATGATTGAGACTGTTATTGCAGATAATAAAGAGGTAGTTATTACTTGCACACCTACATATACAACGTATCTAAACAAAAGAAACCCTTCTATTTTAAAAAGAAGAGATTCTATACTAAATGATATACATATAAAGTATCCAGAAGTACGTTTTTTAAACTTAGAAGAAGATACAATTACCTTTGGCGTACGTGATTTTATAAATGAAAATCATTTAAACGCAGATGGAGCAGAAAAATTCACCAAAAAACTTAACGAGGTTTTAAATGATTAATATTTCAGAAAAAAGAAAGAACAGCTTATTATCACTACTATTTACCTGTAGTTCTATATTGATGATAGCCCAAGAAAAATACAGCAATTTTATTACTGCAGAATATACTATAGGAAAGACCTCTATAACAAATACTGGGTTTCCAGATGTGGGTTTACATCAAGCTTGGTTTTTTAATTTCGGGTCATATCAAAACACAAATACTAATGAGTGGGCATATAGATTAAAGCAACCTAAAACAGGTGTGAGCGTTGCATTTGCAAGATATGGCCACGATGACATCTTGGGTTATTCTGTATCTGTAATGCCTAATATAGAGTTACAGTTAGGTTCTTCAAATTTTGGGATGCATCTCGCCTTTGGTGCAGCTTATTTTAATAAAAAATTTGATCTTGACGAGAACTTATTTAACGAGAAAATAGCAACTCAATTAAACTACTCTTATCGTACAATGCTGTTTTACAACATGAGTAAAAAACAAAAAGCTAACTGGCGTATAGGTATTGGTTATTATCATCAATCTAATGGGCATACTCGTTTTCCTAATCAAGGTTTAAATTCATTTAGTGCTTCTATTAGTTCTGAGTTAGCTTATACTCCAGATCGTATAAAAGATCCATTTTTAGAAAACCAATCGTTTACAGATTCTAAAAATTTCTATATTTCTGCTCGTAGAGGTATTGGTATGAATGCCTTTACAGAAGTTCAAAATGATAGAAGACCTGTACATATAACCTCTGTATCTGCAGGGTTTATTGTAAACAAAACGTATAAATTTGGTATTGGGGTTTTTCATAAATTTTATCGTCATTATTATGATTATATTAATCTAGGAGAAGATTTAATACCAGATTATCCAGAGCTTACAGATCATCCATATATTAATGCATCTGCTATAGGAGTATCTGCCATTGGTGAATTTCAATTAAACCATATTGGGATGGAAGTTGAGCTTGGTTTTAATATTAGTAAACCCTTTTTTAAAATAGATTATATCATTAATTCTGGGTACTCATATACAGAATCTTACCCTGGCGTTGGGTCTGTAGATTTTAGAGTATTGGGTGAATTAGACGGGTTTTATAAATTTAAACGCTTAGTCTCTACACGTATGGGGCTTAAATATTATGTAATTGGTACAGAAAAAGACCCTACTCATAATATTTATATAGGAGCACATATTAACGCTAATCTTGGTCAAGCAGATTTTAGCGAAGTTAGTTTAGGCTACGTATATTCTGTACCATTTAATTAACGTTAAAAGCTTGACTATTTTTTAAATTATCATGCATCTTTGCTAAAAGCACTACATAAAAAACTATGAGAAACGAAAGACATCACAAAAACTGGAATGAAGTAAAAACAAATGACTCTTGGGCTATTTTTAAAATTATGGGTGAGTTTGTTAACGGTTACGAGAAAATGAGTAAAATAGGGCCTTGTGTTTCTATTTTTGGTTCTGCTCGTACAAAGCCAGACCATAAATATTATAAACTAGCAGAAAGTATTGCAAAAAAAATAACCGAAAACGGTTATGGTGTGATTACAGGTGGTGGTCCCGGTATTATGGAGGCTGGTAATAAAGGTGCTCACTTAGCAGGAGGTACTTCTGTTGGGCTCAACATCACACTCCCTTTTGAGCAACATGACAACCCATATATAGATAGTGATAAAAGTATTGACTTTGATTACTTCTTTGTTAGAAAAGTAATGTTTGTTAAATACTCTCAAGGTTTTGTAGTTATGCCAGGTGGTATGGGTACTCTTGATGAGTTTTTTGAGGCATTTACATTAATCCAAACTCATAAAATTGATAAATTCCCTATCATTTTAGTGAGTACAGCATTTTGGTCTGGATTACTTGACTGGATTAAAACAACTGTATTAGAAGCTAACAACAACATAAGTCCTGGTGACCTAGACCTTATACATCTAGTAGACACAGAAGATGAAGTACTAGAAATACTTAATAATTTCTATAACAAATCTGAACACAGCCCTAATTTCTAGAACCAAATTATCCCACCCAATGCTTAGACAACACATACTCACATTCCTTTTAGTTTTAGTTTCTGCTACCTTGTTTAGCCAAGAGACTATTAACACCATGTTTTATAATCTTTTAGAGTATCCTTCTGCTTCACCAGCAAATAGAAGAACTATTTTACAAAATATACTAGAAGATTATAGCCCAGATATATTTATGGTTTGTGAGTTAGAGTCTAATGATGGTAGCAATGATATCTTAGACTTTTCTTTAAACGGAAATATTAATTCTTACAGTGCTGCTCCTTTTGTTATTAATCAGTCTGGCGATGGTGAGTTACAACAAAACTTATTCTATCGTACATCAAGATTTAATTTAATAGAGCAAAATATTATTACAACTACTGTGAGAGATATCAATCATTATGTATTGAGATTACAAACTGTAGATATGGAGAATAATCCTATAGATATAAACATTTTTGTAGCTCACTTAAAATCAAGCGACGGTAATGCTAATGAGGCACTTAGACTTGACATGATAACAGAGTTTACAGATTACCTTGCTACATTACCAGCAAATAGTAATGTTATATTTTCTGGAGATCTTAACTTATATGAATCTGATGAAGATGGATACCAAGAATTACTTGACCCAACTAATGCCATTGTTATAAAAGACCCTATAGACACGCCTGGAGATTGGAATAATAATGAGAGCTTTACAGCAATACACACCCAAAGCACACGTGTAAGTTCTGGTGGTTTTGGCGCTGGAGCAGGTGGTGGTCTTGATGATCGTTTTGACTTTATTTTATTATCAGAAAATATGTTTAGTAATCCTAACTTACAATATATAGATAACACCTATAAGTCTTATGGTAATAACGGTAACTGTTATAACCTTGATATAAATGACACCTCTTGTACAGGAGAGTTTTCACAAACTACACGTAGTCGCTTATATAATATGAGCGATCACTTACCGGTAGTTTTAACACTACAAACAGATCAGACTTTTGTGCTAGCTAATGAGACTTACACACCACAAATTTCTTGGTATTTAGAAAAAACACTGGTTACAGATAATATCACGCTTTCTGTTTCTTCTGAAATAGTAAACAATCAAAACATAGAGATCTCAAATACACTTGGGCAAACAATTGCAAACAGAACGTTGAGCACAAATAGTTCTCAAACTATAAATGTTTCTGGTTTACCTTCAGGAATCTATTTTATTAACTCTAAGGACTCTAATCTCCCTACGTTAAAATTTATAAAGCGTTAGATGACTAGGCTTCTTACTTGTATAATTGCTCTTTTTATATTTTCATCATTATTTGCGCAGCAAAAGATGGACATCAATGCGTCTTTAAATATAGAGACACAAGAGATAACTATACAGCAAGAAGTACAATTTAAAAACACAAATTCTCGCCCATTAAGTGAGATTCATTTTAATGATTGGGCAAACAGTTTTAGTGATAAGACCACTCCCCTAGCCACACGTTTTGCAGAAGATTATGAACGTCAATTTCATTTTCAAAAAGATGAAGATAGAGGTAAGACTACTATTCACTCAATACTCTCTAATGACGGTGAACCACTTACTTGGTCTAGAGGTAAAGAAGCAGACCTATTAATTGTTACACTTAAAAAACCTCTTTTATCAGACAAGACAGTAACTGTTAACCTTTCTTATACTATAAAAATATCACAAGATAGATTTACCCGTTTTGGTGTAACTCGCGATGGTGATTATCATTTGAGATACTGGTATATATCTCCAGCTGTTTTTAAAAACGATGCTTGGCGATCATATAGTAATAAAGATATTGGTGATTTATATCTAGCGCCCACAAATGTAAATGTCAATTTTAGCTACCCCATAGCTTACACCTTATTCTCAGATTTAGACAATGTCAGCGAGAGTACTGTGTCTGGTATTAAGACTACCAGCTTATCTGGTGATAATCGTGTAAAACTACACATTCATGTATCTAAAAATAAACAAGATTTTGACACCTACCAGACAGATAAGGTTACTGTAATCACTGGGATACCAGAAGTTAAATTGCCACCTCAAAACAGAGCGTTAATTATTGATAGAATTGTTCATTTTATTGACTCAAAACTTGGTGCTTACCCTCATAAAGAACTCTTAATCTCAAATCAAGAATATAAAAGAAATCCTGTGTATGGTTTTAATCAACTACCAGATTTTATTAGCCCTTTTCCTAGTGGCTTTGAGTTTGACTTAGAGCATTTTAAAGCTATAACAAAGGTATATCTTGACAACACCTTAGTTCTTAACCCTAGAGAAGAGTATTGGTTAAAAGACGCCATACATATCTATCTATTAAAAGAATATGTAGACACTTATTATCCTAATCAAAAAATTATAGGCGCATTAAGTAATATTTGGGTAATAAAGTGGTCGCACCTTTCAGATCTTGAGTTTAATGATCAATACCCCATATTATATCAAAATATGGCACGTAATAATTTACACCAATCACTAAACACGCCTCAAGATTCTTTACTTAAGTTTAATCAGAATATTGCACAGGGGTATTATGGCGCAGAGGGCCTCACCTATCTTGCAGACTATATTGGTAAAGAAAAACTTGATAGAGTTATTAAACAATTTCATACTTCACAAAATCTAAAAATTGCGAATGTTGATACTTTTCAAAAAATGGTTAATGCCGCCACAGACTTACCTACAAGTTGGTTTTTTGAAGAGTTTGTAAACAAAAGAACACTTATTGATTTTAAAATTTCGGCAGTAAAAAAGAGTAATGATTCTTTAACACTCACCATAAAAAACAAGTTTAATAACCAGATGCCAGTGTCTGTATACGCCTTAAATAAACAAGGCGAGATACTCGCAAAACAATGGACAGAGCCCTTTGACTCTACTACCACAATAGCATTTAATAGAGCGGGTGTTAAGAAGTTTGTACTTAACCAAGAACAAGCAATTCCAGAAACTAACAACCGTAATAATTACAGAAAAATAGGTGGTCTCATTAATCGTCCTGTTCAGTTTAGGCTGTTTCAAGATGTTCAAGACGAGCAATTTAATCAACTATTTGTAATGCCAGTTATTGAGTATAATTTATATGACGGTGTCACCACTGGTTTTAAGTTTTATAACAAAACGTTACTGCCTAAACCTCTGCAATATAAATTTGAACCACAATATGGTTTTGGGTCAAAAACTATTGTGGGTAGCGGTAATATTATTTACACTAAAATTTATGAAGAAAATGCTCCTTACTCTATTAGAATGGGGATTTCTGGAAATAGATTTTCTTATAATGAAGACCTTTTTTATAAGAGGGTAACTCCATTTATGACCTTCGCTTTTAGAAACGATGATCTACGTGATAATGAAAAACAGTATATCAACATTAGAAGCATAAACGTTTTTAGAGATAAAAATCCTAATGACCCCAATCAAGATCCTAATTACAGTGTATTTAACTTAAACTATAACTATTCTAACCCTAATTTGATTAACTATTTTAGAGGTAAAGTAGATTATGAGTTGTCTTCAAATTTCAGTAAAATATCAACTACTTTTAGTTACCGTAAGCTCTTTTTAAACAACAGACAGCTTAATGTGAGAGCTTTTGCTGGGGCCTTTATATTTAATGAAACCAACAGTAGTGGAGACTTTTTTAGCTTTGCACTAGACCGCCCTACAGATTATCTTTTTGATTATAATTATTATGGGCGTAGTGAAGACAGTGGGCTTTTTAGTCAGCAATTAATTGTAGCAGAAGGTGGCTTTAAATCACAACTTGAACCAGCATTTGCAAATAGTTGGATGACTACAGTAAACGCCAGTACAAACATCTGGAAATGGATTTATGCCTACGGTGACGCAGGCTTGGTAGGTAACAAAAATCAAGGTACAAAAGCTGTTTTTGACTCTGGTATTAGACTCAGTTTAGTAGCAGATTATTTTGAATTGTATTTTCCTATGTACTCTAGTTTAGGCTGGGAACCTGGCTTACCTAATTATGATGAAAGAATACGTTTTATAGTAACCCTCACTCCTAGCACACTTTTCAGGCTATTTAGTAGAGAATGGTATTAAAAGAGAAGATAGAACGCTGCGTTTAGAGAGTATAGATTAAAGCAGCTAATCTTAAAGCTAATAGCTCAAGGCCCAAAACTCAAAAAATGAAAGACTTACTCAACAACTGGAAACTAATACTACTACTTTGCTTAACCTTAGGTTTAGCGCCATTTTTCCCAGAACCACATATTTGGGGGAAACTTAAATGGATTGCCGGCGGTGCAAAAGGTATGGTTTTAAAAGACTGGTTTGATGTATTATTACATGGAACCCCGTTTCTATTATTGATTCGTATTCTAATCGTTAAAATAAGGGGTTAGATTATAGCATCCACAAGTTTTCTTCGGAAATATTAAGAATTTAGCAAAACTTTAGCATTGTTTCAAGCTTGCTTTTTACCTATTTTTGTAATCCTAATAACACCGTATGAAAACAGACCAAAAAATCGATTCAAATTTATCTTTCGAAGACTTTAAAACTGAAGTAATTAAAGACTATAAACTTGCTGTAACCAGTAGAGAATGTAGCCTTTTAGGACGTCGAGAAGTATTGACAGGAAAAGCAAAATTCGGAATTTTTGGTGATGGTAAAGAAATACCGCAACTTGCTTGGGCAAAGGCTTTTAAAAACGGAGACTGGCGTAGTGGGTATTACCGTGACCAAACTTTTATGATGGCTATTGGTGAATTAACCATACAACAATTCTTTGCAGGATTGTATGGTGATACAAACACAGGTGCAGACCCAATGAGTGCAGGTCGCCAGATGGGTGGGCACTTTGCTACAAAATCTATTAACGAAGACGGAAGCTGGAGAAACCTAGCCGAACAAAAAAACAGTAGTGCAGACATCTCTCCTACCGCAGGACAGATGCCTAGATTATTAGGGCTAGCACAAGCTTCAAAAATATTTAGACAAGTAAAAGGTCTAGAAAATTTCAGCAATTTATCTGATAAAGGTAATGAAGTTGCTTGGGGTACAATAGGTAACGCAAGTACAAGTGAAGGTTTATTCTGGGAAACTATTAACGCTGCTGGTGTTTTACAAGTACCAATGGTTATGAGTGTTTGGGATGATGAGTACGGTATTTCTGTACACGCTAGACATCAAACAACAAAAGAAAACATATCTGAAGTCTTAAAAGGATTTCAAAGAGATGAGCACGGTAAAGGTTATGAGATTATTAGAGTAACTGGCTGGAACTATGCAGAACTTGTAGAAGCATACCAGAAAGCAGGTAAAATTGCTCGTGAAGAGCACGTACCTGTTTTAGTGCACGTAAAAGAACTTACACAACCACAAGGGCACTCTACATCTGGATCACACGAGCGTTACAAGAGTCAAGATAGATTATCTTGGGAGCGTGAGTATGACTGTAATGTACAGTTTAGAAAATGGGTGTTAGAGAACAACTTTGCATCAGAAGAAGAACTTGATGCGATTGACAAAGACATTAAAAAACAAGTACGTGAAGGTAAAAAAGCCGCTTGGTCTGCTTTTATTACACCACAACAACAAGAACAACAGGAAGCGCTTACATTACTTACTAACCTTGCAGAGAGCTCTAGCAATAAAGTCTTTATTGAGAAACTTAAAAATGACCTAGCAGGTGACACAGAACCTAATCGTGGTAAAATTGCAGCAACGGTGCGTAAAGCATTACGTTATGTAGTTTCTGAAAGCTCTGCAGAAAAAGGACAAATTCAAGATTGGTTAAATAACTATTTTGAAACAGTACAGCCTAAATATAGCAGCCATCTTTATAGTGAAGCTAAAGTAAAAGCTACAGATATTCAAGAAGTAAAACCTACCTATGATACTAGTGCAGAAGATGTAGATGCGCGTATGGTATTACGTGATAACTTTGATGCTATTTTTAGTAAACATCCAGAAGTTTTAATTTTTGGAGAAGATGCTGGTGAGATAGGTGATGTAAATCAAGGACTAGAAGGAATGCAAGAAAAATACGGCGACCTTCGTGTGAGCGATTGCGGTATTAGAGAAGCAACTATTCTTGGTCAAGGTATTGGAATGGCAATGAGAGGCCTACGCCCTATTGCAGAAATACAATACCTAGATTATATTTTGTATGCCTTACAGATTATGAGTGATGATCTTGTAACGGTACAATACAGAACAAAAGGACAACAAAAAGCGCCGCTTATTGTACGTACACGTGGCCACAGACTTGAAGGAATCTGGCATAGTGGATCGCAAATGGGAGGATTAATTCACCTATTGCGTGGTATGTACATTCTCGTGCCTAGAGATATGACAAAAGCCGCTGGTTTTTATAACACATTGTTAGAGACAGATGAGCCAGGTCTTATCATTGAGTGTCTTAACGGGTACCGTTTAAAAGAGAAACTACCTACTAACCTTGGTGAGTTTAGAACACCAATAGGTGTTGTAGAAACCATAAAAGAAGGTAGCGATATTACACTAGTTTCTTACGGTAGTACGCTACGTATTGTAATGCAGGCAGCAAAAGAATTACAACAAGTAGGTATTGATGCAGAGGTTATTGATGTACAATCATTACTCCCGCTTGATATTAATAAACAAATGGTAGAGAGTGTTAAGAAGACAAACCGTTTACTAGTTATTGATGAAGATGTTCCAGGAGGTGCTTCTGCATATATTCTTTCTGAAATAGTAGATAATCAAGATGGTTATAAATTTTTAGACAGTAAACCACAAACATTAGCAGCAAAGCCACACAGACCAGCTTATGGTACAGATGGTGATTACTTTAGTAAACCATCTACAGAAGATGTGTTTGAAAAAGTATATGCAATGATGAATGAAGCAAACCCAGAGGCGTATCCTTCATTAAGATAGCCTTTATTGATAATATCTAAACGTCTCAGACTTTAAGCATGAGACGTTTTTTTTTACCACAAATTCTTTATTTATCTTTCTGGCAATAGCTTCTTATTTATAATAGTATGAATCACTTTTTATCAATAATCAAAACCAATATCTACAAACCTTGCGGTTTTAAGGTTACAGATCTAACAATTGAAAAAGAAAGCAAAGAATACGACGCCTGCCAGTTTCAATTAAACAATTTAAAGGTGATAAGTAGGTCTTCTAAGATTACACCAAAAAAAGTGGGGCAGTTTGTCACCTTCTGGAAAAGAACACCTCAAGGTCCCATTGCACCATTTGACATTCACGATGATTTTGATTTTTATATCATCAATGTTATGGCAGATGATAAACTAGGTCAATTTGTTTTTCCTAAATCTATACTTATTAAAAAAGGTATTATTTCTACTGAAATTAGAGAAGGGAAAAGAGGTTTTAGAGTATACCCTATTTGGGATGTTGCTATTAGTAAACAAGCCATTCGCACACAAAAATGGCAGTTGGAAAATTTTTATGAGCTTAACGACACCTTAGATTTAAAAAGGGTTAAAAGTCTTTACCAAAGCTAAATTTGAAGTGGTAAAGGTGTCTGGTCGAGCGCCGTCGAGACCTCCTTGGGTAAGCTACTCTATATTCTTGACCAAAACTCACACATTAAAACTGGCTTAAAAAACACGCTGTTAGCACCGTAAAACCTCTCAACTGCGTTTGAGGAGACTTAGAATTTAATTTAAAAAATAATGTGTTTTCAAATTTAATATTTCAGAAAAAACACTGCATAACTTGCACAGTTAAAATATTTTCCTAAATTTGAAACATCAATAAAGAAAAAACACAAGTAATGTTTACATCTGTTATAAATAATAATTTCAATAATAATAACGCAAAGACGTAACAGAAACTTGTACCCTAAAATATATAGCCGCCAAGTTTTTTTTTAAAACTTGGCGGTTTTTTTTTGTCCCTTCGACTACGCTCAGGGTACGGAAAAAAATAAAGAATGAGATAAATAATAATAATAATAGAGATTTCCGCCTTCGCGGAAATGATAATAAAATTAAAATTATGTGCGGAATTGTATGTGCCTTTGACCTAAAGCAATCTAGTGAAGATTTGCGACCACAATTATTAACTATGGCAAAAAGCCTGAGACATCGCGGTCCAGACTGGAGTGGTATTTTTGATAATAAGCGCGCTATTCTTGCTCACGAGCGTTTAGCAATTGTAGACCCAACTTCTGGAAAACAACCTTTATTTTCTGAAGACAAAAAACTAGTGTTAGCTGCTAATGGCGAGATTTACAACCACAATGAATTACGCAAACAATTTGATGGCAAATATGAGTTTCAAACTAAGAGTGACTGCGAAGTTATCTTAGCTTTATACAAAGAGAAAGGTGCTTCTTTTTTAGATGAGTTAAACGGTATCTTCGGTTTTGCTTTATATGACGTTGAGAAAAACGAATACTTAATTGCTCGTGATCATATGGGAATCATCCCGCTATATATGGGTTGGGATAAAGACGGTACTTTTTATGTAGCAAGCGAATTAAAAGCCTTAGAAGGTTTTTGCACAAAAATTGAGCTTTTCCCTCCAGGGCATTATTTACACAGTAGTGACGGTGTGCTTAAAAGATGGTATTCTCGTGACTGGATGGAATATGATAACATAAAAGATAACGAGTCTAGCATTGAAGAATTACGAGACGCACTAGATGCAGCTGTAAAAAGACAATTAATGAGTGATGTACCTTATGGTGTTTTACTATCTGGTGGTTTAGATTCTAGTATCACCTCTGCCCTAGCAAAAAAATATGCTGACAAACGTATAGAAAGTGGTGATCAAGAAGGAGCTTGGTACCCACAATTACATTCTTTTGCTATTGGTCTTGAAGGTTCGCCAGATCTTGCCGCTGCAAAAAAAGTAGCAGATCATTTAGGTACAGTACATCACGATGTTCATTTTACTATACAAGAAGGAATAGATGCTATACGTGACGTTATTTATCATGTAGAGACCTATGACATTACTACTATACGTGCCTCTACGCCTATGTTTTTATTAGCACGTGCTATTAAGGCAATGGGTATTAAAATGGTATTATCTGGTGAAGGTGCAGATGAAATTTTTGGAGGATATCTCTACTTTCATAAAGCGCCAAACGATAAAGAATTTCATGAAGAGAATGTACGTAAACTAGACAAGCTGCATATGTATGATTGCTTGCGTGCAAACAAATCTTTAGCCTCTTGGGGCATTGAAGGTCGTGTACCATTTTTAGACAAAGAGTTTATGGATGTTGCGATGCGCCTTAACCCAAAAGACAAAATGATTGTTGCCGGTAAAAACCTAACAGACAAACAAGCCATGGAAAAATGGATATTGCGTGAAGCTTTTGGTGATATGTTACCACACGAAGTAGCTTGGAGACAAAAAGAGCAGTTTAGTGACGGTGTAGGGTATTCTTGGATAGACACACTTAAAGAGATTGTAAATGACGCCGTAAGTGATGACCAAATGGCAAACGCTAAATACCGTTTCCCTATACAGACGCCTACAAGTAAAGAGGAGTTTCACTACCGTACTATTTTTGAAGAGCACTTCCCGAGTGATGCGGCTGCTTTAACGGTGCCTTCTGTGCCAAGTGTGGCTTGTAGTAGCCAAGTAGCATTAGACTGGGATGAGAGTTTTAAAAACATGAATGACCCAAGTGGTAGAGCTGTTGCTAATGTACACGATGAGGCTTATTAATAAAATAGTGCACTAAAAAATAAAAAACCCAAATTCCAATTAATAGGGAGTTTGGGTTTTTTTCTATGTAAATTAATCTAGTCTTAAATTTTTATCCTGTAATATGATAGCCTCCATCTACGTGACGAATTTCTCCTGTAATACGACCGTCTGGTCTAAAAAGATGAATCACTTCATTTGCCAAATCTTGTGGTGTTGCGTTACCTAGTGGGCTCATTCTTTCACTTTTTGCAACATCTTCTTCTGTGAGTGTTGCGGTACCTGCTTTACTACCCATATAGGTAGAAAAACGTATAGCATTTGCACGTATGTTATGTTTACGACCCAGCTCATCTGCAAGTTCTACGGTGATTCTTTCTAGGGCAGCTTTTGCAATACTCATATTTCGGTAAGGGTGAAAGGTCACTTTTGCAGCCGCGATATAACTTAATGAACATATAGAAGAACCGGGTTGCAATACATCATATTTCAGTAAGTAATGTGATAAACGTATTAATGAATATGCAGAAACATCCATGGTGTCACAATACTCTTGTAAAGTCACATCTAGTAAGGGTTTCACTTCTTTATTACGTATGGTTTTATCCATAGCAATGGCGTGCAAAAAGCCGTTAATCTGTACTCCATCTTCTTGCAATCGCTTTGCAAAATCTTCTACATTTTCTTCTAGAGTAACATCAAGAATCTCTGTGCGATAATCACCTAACTCTTCTTTAATAGACGCTTTAAAGTCTTCAAAGTTTTTATTTAAAAATGATGAAGCACGGTCTGATAGTTCGTTATGAAATTTGCTCACTCCTAATCCTGTGCAAATAACGCTACCACCATTTTTTATGACTTCTTTTGCAACATACATTGCTAGGGAGTTTTTATCTGCAATTCCGGTAATTAAATAGGTTTGATTTTTAAACATGTTTTAATTTTTAAATTTTTTAAAAAAATATATTACCATTTATATAATGCAGATCCCCACGTCCAGCCTGCGCCTACTGCGGCAAATAAAAGATAATCGCCACTGTTATAGGTTTCAGATTTTAAGGTCTCATCAAGAACAATTGGTATTGTACCGCCAGAGGTATTTGCGTAGCGATCCATATTGGTTTTTACTTTACTAAAAGGAAGGTTGATTTGTTCTGCAATAGATTTTAAAATACCAATGCTAGGTTGATGCGGTAACATGGCTTGTACTTGATCTATTTTTACATCATTACGCTTTAATAATGTCTCTATGCAAGGAGGTACAACTGCTGTGGCTGTTTTATAAACTTCTTGCCCATTCATACTAAAAAAGTTGTCTCCATTTTTAATGGTTTCGTCTGTAGTTTTTAGTTCAGATCCTCCAGCTTTTATAGTAAAATGTTCTTTACCAGTACCATCTGTATGCAATAAAAAATCTACAAAACCTTTATCTTCATCTGTTGCAGAGAGTACCATTGCTCCTGCCCCATCACCAAAAAAAACAGAGTCACGACGTTCCCAGTCTGTGATATTAGAAAAAGTGTCTGCCCCTATTACTAATGCGTGTTTGTACATTCCAGATTTTATAAACTGGCTCGCCGTTGCTGTGGCAAATAGCGCACCTGAGCATACTGCAGAAATATCAAAAGCAACAGCTTTTGTTGCTTTTAGTTTTTCTTGTACAAAACAAGCACAAGAAGGCGCCAATCTATCTGGTGTTGCTGTGGCTAGAATAATAAGGTCTATATCATCTGGTTGTAACCCTGCATCTGCTATCGCTATTTTACCTGCTTCATAAGCAAGATCACTTGTGGTCTCGCCAGTAGAAATACGGCGTTCTTTAATACCAAGATTTTTATAAATCCAGGCATCTGAAGAGCCTACAGATTCAAAAAAATCATTTTTAACTATATTTTTGGGAGCGTAAGAACCGGTCCCATTTATCATTACATTGCTCATTTCTAAAAGATTTAAGCAAGCAAAGTTGTATAATATTTTTTAGTTAACCTCCTTATTTTTAGACAAATGAATCTATTTTGAGGATATCACAATTATGACACAGTCATTTTTATAATGTCATAATTATGGTTCTATTATACTCTTTAAATTATCATATTGTTGGTCAAAAAAATAATATTTCAGCAAAAAACAGAACAATATGTATTGATACCCTTATTCATGATATTAATCTAACAGAGCACTCTAAAGGAGGAATAAACTATCTTTACACACACAAAATAATTACATGTCATACCAACTCCTTTCTTCCCCTTTACAGGGCTTTACAGATGCTACTTTTAGGAACGCACAGCAAAAATATTTTGGTGGGATAGACACTTTTTATGCGCCGTACATACGGTTTAATAGAAAGATGATTATTAAAGGGTCTTACCAGCGCGATTTAAACCCAGAGGTAAATACCACCTTAAATGTTATCCCGCAAGTGATGACGGCAGATGCAGATCATTTTATTTTTGTGATAAAATACATACAGTCTTTAGGTTATAAAGAGCTTAACTGGAACCTAGGTTGCCCTTACCCAATGGTCACCAAAAGCGGTATGGGTTCTGGGCTTATTTGCAACACAGAAAAAATAGACCATATTCTAGACAGAGCACATAGCGAGACAGATGTCACGATCTCTATGAAAATGAGATTGGGTTATGAGAGTGCTTCGGAAATAGTAGAGTCGTTTAAAATTCTGGACAAATATCCAATTAAGAATATAGCCATCCACGCCAGACTGGGTAAACAATTATATAAAGGAGGTGTTGATCTTGAGGCATTTCAGAAATGTGTAGACGTTGCAAAACACACCTTATATTATAATGGTGATATTACAAGCGTGGCACAGTTTAAGGCAATGCGAGAGCGTTTTCCTTCTATAGCACATTTTATGATAGGTCGCGGCTTGATTGCAGACCCATTTTTGCCTAGTATGATTAAGGCAGATACTACAGAATACCCTGCAGAGCGTTGGGAGATTTTTAGAGAATTTCACGATACCATTTACCAGCAGTATGACGCGATGCTCTCTGGACCTACGCCTATAAAGATGAAAATGTTGGGCTTCTGGGAGTTTTTTGCACAGTCTACACACAACCCACAAAAGGTCTATAAAGCGATTAAAAAAGCGACCAATGCTTTTAAATATACTAGAGCTGTAAGTGAGATTATTGCCATACAGAAAGCTCAAAAGTAATGATTGTATTAAGGTAAGATTAGGCTTTTAAGATATGGTCTATTTATTAACATAGATCTATTTGATAAATAAGTAAATTAAACTAAATTTACTTGATAGAATCAAAATCGATTATGAGTGTAAAAGCTAAACTTGTTATTGACGAGCTAGAAATAAATATTATTAACTTCTCTTTTGGTTTTAATCAAGGGAAAGATACTAATGGAAAACCTACACAAAAACCCATGTTTATTGGGCTTCAATTAACAATTGAAACTCAAAAAAATGTAGATTTAGCAGATTGGGCTTTTGCTCAAAACCAAACAAAACAGATTGAACTACATATATATCCTGTTATATTAGGTGGTAAAACACGTAAACTCTTTTTTTATGATTGTCATCTTATAGGATGGAAAAATGAATTTTGGGCATCAGGTAATCAACCTATGAGTGAGACACTATTTATTTCTGCAGGAGGTATTGAAGACTCTAATTCTGTAGGGGTATATTCTGCATACTGGCGTACTACCTACCCACCTAATGATGGAGAAGTAACAACACTTGACGAAGAAGAATTTGCCATATTATCTGCTCATTTTGAAGATGAAAACAGAGAACAAATAAGTGAATTATATAATGGCATCGCTACTTTAGTTTTACAAACAGAGAATGGAGCAGGAAAAGTAATTGACGTTGATTTATCTAGTGCTATACACGATTTTAAATATAAAGGGAATATTCTTGAAGATGATATATTAACTAACATTTCTCTCACTGCAGACACGGTTAGAATAGAATTAGAAATCATTGAAGAACAAAACGATTAATAGTATGATTAGAATATACGAACAAGATAATCCATCTAATTCTTTAGAGATTGAACCTTTAGGAAAACCTAATTTACCTGCGGTTGTTGTTTTTTATAGGTCTAAAATTAATGCCACTTTTAAAGACAAAAAAAATGTCTACGGAAATAAAGATACCGAGTATGATGGTTCTTTTGGTTTTGATCGTTATGATCAAGATATTATGGCAGAAGGTTTAGTTACAGATTATGAAGAACTAGAAGATGTTCAAACTAAAAGAGACACAACAAGTAATAGTAATAATTATTTATGTCCTTATCTAAGCCTATTCCCACCCAATACAGATGGAAATCTAGATACAGTAACGCTATATGCACAATTAGAAGAAGACCTTGACCGTACAGACGGGAACCCAGATTTAGGTGGTCTTTATTTTCAAAGCTCTGACCCAAGTAGTATTGAGATAGTTGGAACAGCAGAATATAAAATACTTAAAAAGACTGTACAAGCAAAAAAAGTCTCCCTAAAAATAGGAGACGCTCCAGCGCCTATTAAGGTTAATTGTTTAAAGGCCTTTAGTGAAGCTATTATAATAACTGCAACTACCTCTCAAGATATTATTATTGGACAACTAATAGTAGTACCAAATACAGAAGTATTTCGATTAAAAATACAACCGGTAATAGTTAAACTAGGTGGTGTAACAAGCAGCAAACTGGTAGAAGTAAACACTGCATCTATAACCCATATTAATGTTACCAAATTTGATGAACAATTAAATAAACATTCCTTTAATCAAGCACTAATTATTAGTGAAATAGCCGCTAAATCACACGAGTTTACTTTTGCAAAAACAGATGTAAATGCTTATTTAAAAACAGAAACCGGCAAAAAATATTTAAGTGGAGATGATACAGACAGATCCTATTTCAACGATCTTATTGAAACCAATTATGCAAAATTATTAAAAGGAGGGACTAGAAATAGTGATAATGACATAAAGGATAAAGCTTATGTAAGTAGTGGTACTTATACAGCTGTTAAAGATTTCTTATCAGAATTTGACAAGCGTTTTGATTATAATACAAATGCATCTAATCCATTTAAAGAGGCAAAAAAAAGGCATGAAGACGAAGAAATAACAAATGCAATAGGTCATGCTAAGGTTCAAGAAAAACTAGCATCTCTTAAGGTTTCAGAAGCAAAAATGAAAGCAGATCTTACTGCACAAGGTGTCAATGCAAATGATACTACACCAACTTTTAGAGATGAGAGTATACCTAAACAAGGCACTGTTTATGTGTTTTATTATCCAGACATCGAGGCCTCTTATGCTGAAAACAGTAGTGACCTTACTAGTAAAGTGCCTGGTTATACAAAAAGAGAAAACGGTATCTCACATATTTTTAACAGTTGTTTTTCTCTAGTGGATGCTGTTGTACATGAGATAGGTCACGGTTTAGGCTTACCACACCCTTTTGATAAAAATTTAGGAAGCTCTAAGGATCCTTCTATAAAAACAGCAGAAGATTATGATGTAGAAATTAATACCGCAGAAAGAGAATTAGAAAAAATGAAAGAAGATGAAACATCTTACAATAAGGGTATTCAGAGTATGACTAAAAGTGGAGAGAGTGACTTAGCTGTATTTTATCAATATGAAAAATTAGATAACTACTATAAGAGTGTTAAGCGCTTCATTTCAAATGAAAGTTTCTTGACAAAAAAAACTTATAATACATACCTCAATTTTTTGAAAATAAATCAAAGAACTAGTGATATAGCAAAAGTTGAAGTAGACATTAATGCTATCAATGCTATAGGAGAAGAAACCACAACAACAGATATAACCAAAATAAAAACTGATATTCTAGCTAAAGAACAGGAAATAAACACTTTAAAAAAATTAAAAGCTACTGCACCAAAAGATAGTGAAGTAGCTGGAGATGCTAAATATAAAGCGCAAAGTGAAACCCTAGAAAATTATATGGATTATGATTTTAACAAAAACAATACTGTTGACCCAGACTTTGAAAGAAAAACGCTAACAAAACAACAATGGGACTTAATAAGAAAAGTTGGTTCAAAAAACGGTTATTTTAAATCTTAGAACTATGAAAAAATTATTTTTTATACTTGTTGTTATTACACTCTTTGGTTGTAAAAGTCAAAAGATGTTGTATGCTTATGAAGATGAAAACACGTATGCTGTATTAGAGATGTCTACAAAAAAAAGTGAAGTTACTTATAAGGCTGTAAGTCATAGATATCCCAATAAATTTATTCGTATTACGGGATTAAAATCATTAATAAGAGAAGATTACATAGGTGTAAACTACTTTAATGATCTTGCAGTAATAGATTACAATCTAGAACTAAGCACTTGTATAGATATTGATGGAGGGAAAGCCTTAATTTACATTCCGGAAGGTGATAAAATCATTTTTAAAAAAAGTGAAGATATTGAGTGTCTTAAAAATTATAAGATAGAATGGTTTCCTGAAACTATGACAAAAATAGACAAGATAGACTACTCAAAATTCCCAGAAGATATACGTGAAATAGCTATAGCTTTTGATAAAGGAACTACTGTTGAGAATCTAGAAGTATTATTAAAAAAGAAAAGAGATAGTCTAGAAAAACAATAACACAACTAATAAGTACACATTATAAAGATTACTAAACGAAACCACGCTACTGGTTTCGTTTTTTTTTGAAAATATTTTTAAAAACACCCTCCTTAGCCCTATTAAAATATAGCGCTAAGGATTTTTTTTTGTTACTGTACGGAAACCCGTAAACATATTTGAGCTAAGGTACCTAGCTTTGGGCTTGGCTTAATTATGACTAGCAGTATTCAAATACTTTTTGTTATAAAAGGCTATTAAAAACCTTAGTATCCTCAACAATAAAATAATGCTTCACTCACAAACCAAAAGTAAAAACAGTAATCCTTATATAGAAATCACACACGCTATTTTTAAAATGTGTGCAGTACCTGAAAGAGATTTTAAGTATAGCTCAAAACCTCATAATAAGTAAGGTATGGACTACAACTTTAACACCCTGGGAGTATTAGTCATTTTTGCTCTTTTATTATTTCTAATATGTACTATAATCTTGTTTATTGAAAACATGAAGCTTAATGAAGAGCTTTTACCAGATAGGTATTTAAAAGACACTGAAAACAGAAAAAACGAAGCAAAAACAAACCACCTAAAAAAAGGCAAAAAGGAATTAGAGAAAACCTTTATGCAAGATATGGATAAGCTAAAAAAAGAACACTCAAAAAACATCTCTGCCCTTATAGAGAGGTATCACGATAAACAGAGTGATGACTATAAAAAAGCTTATGAAGACGGAAAGAACGCTGTAGATTTTGAGATTAGAGTGACACCATTAAAAAAAGTAATTGATACAAAAGGGATCTTCTCTAAAAATAAAATGGTCGAGATAGGCTACAGCCATCAGTTATATATTAATGGCATTCCTTGTTTTGATCAAAATGATGTTATAACAGACAGGTTTAGTGCCAAAGATATTAATGACACAAATATACACCTAGCAATAGAAAACATCTCTAAGATACTTGATATTGTGCCAGACAAGAGAGCAAAGATGGCAAGCTCTCTAGAAGATTTTAGTAAATCTGTAAAAAAAGAAGCCATCGCATAATACGCACCCTTCATAACAAGTTTTAAAACAACATAGCTAGTTTATAGTACCTTCTATAGAATGTAAGAACAGGAAGGATTACAATGTGGCATAAAATACACAACCCAAACAAAGATTCTATTTCTATACTAAGCACCTCGCTCTATTTTTTAAAAAATGACCTAAAAGAGGCAAATATCAATTAAAAAGAATTTCTGTAAAAATCATAAAATTTCAACAACACCCCCTAAAAAATCACTTTTACCTGTTCATAAACGCACTTTTTATGAACACACCCCCTACTTTTTAGACAAAACTCTTTATATATTGTTATAATTTATACAACTTGCACTCAAATTAAAAAACATAGAAAAAATGATTGTTGGTATTCCTAAAGAGATTAAGAACAACGAAAGCAGAGTGGGTATGACCCCTGCTGGAGTTTTTGAGCTATTAAAAAACAACCACACCGTGTATGTACAATCTGGTGCTGGAGAAGGCAGTGGTTTTTCTAATACTGACTATACAAAAGTGGGTGCAACGGTTCTAGATACCATTGCAGAAGTCTATGCCTTGAGCGAGATGATCGTGAAGGTAAAAGAACCTATTGAAGAAGAGTATGAATTAATAAAAGAAGGACAGCTCTTGTTTACCTATTTCCATTTTGCCTCTAGCGAGCCATTAACAAAGGCAATGATTAAGGCAAAAGCCATTTGCATTGCATATGAGACTGTAGAAGATGAAGAAGGCACCTTGCCATTATTAACACCTATGTCTGAGGTTGCAGGAAGGCTAGCCATACAACAAGGGGCAAAATATCTAGAAAAACCTGTAAAAGGTCGTGGCGTATTATTAGGTGGTGTACCAGGAGTTGCTCCCGGTAAAGTACTTGTCTTAGGTGCCGGTGTAGTGGGCATACAAGCTGCAAAAATGGCGGCAGGACTAGGCGCTCACGTTACTATTATGGATGTAAACATGAAACGTTTACGTTATGTAAATGATGTAATGCCACCGCATGTGGTGACAGAGTTTTCTAATGAGTTTAATATAAGAAAACACATTAAAACCCACGATCTCATTATAGGCGGTGTCCTACTTAAAGGAGCCAAAGCGCCCAACCTCATTACCAGAGATATGCTAAAAGAAATGCGTCCCGGTACCGTTATCGTAGATGTTGCTGTAGATCAAGGAGGTTGTGTAGAGACCACAAGACCTACTACCCATGAAGACCCTGTGTATATTATAGATGATGTCGTGCACTACTCTGTGGCAAATATGCCTGGCGCAGTGCCTTACACCTCTACCATTGCCTTAACAAACGTAACCCTACCCTATTGTTTAAAACTAGCAAATCTAGGCTGGGAAGCTGCTTGCAATAAAGACGCAAGCCTCAAAAAAGGTTTAAATATCATTTCTGGTAAAGTAGTCTATCAAGAGATTATAGAAGCCTTTGGCTGGGAAGAGGCCTTAGCATAAGCTCACATAGTATTTTAAAATAACAACCTCGTTACTCCTTTAAAACTTTTTAAAGGGATAACGAGGTTTTCTGTTTTCTACGGAAAAGTGCCGCCATTGTAAAATAGTGATTGAGGTTATAAAAAACAGACCAAATAGAAAATATAATATTAAAAACTAGGTGTTTACATACAACCTATCTTTAATTACAATCGCTCTACCCCTATTATAAAATAGCAATAAAGAGGTTTTTTTTGTTGCAGTACGGGAAGCCGTAAGGACTAATGTTTTCTATTAGTTAGGTTTACACTCTATTGTAATTAACACTAGGCATTTAATAATAAAACTATGGAAAACATAAAAAAATACTTGAATGAAAAACAAGATCCTGCTGCTGTACAGAAGGCATTAGTAAAGCTAAATGAGTTAATAACTACGGGTGAAATCATTGAATATATTGGTGTACAAAAAAAACCCGTCAATCTATCACCAGACTCTATTGCGCTTACCAATAAAAGAGTCATTTTCTGCAGACCTTCAAGTTTTGGACTATCTATGAATTTTCAAGATATTTTGTGGAAAGATGTTTATGACTGTCATATAAAAGAAGGTTTAATGGGCGCAACATTTACAGTAATTACTGTTAGAAAAGCAAGAGTAACTTTAGATTATTTACCTAAAGTACAAGCGCGAATGCTTTATCGTTATGCGCAAGAAAGAGAAGAAGAAATGAGTGAATATAGACGACAACGAGGACTCGAACAAGCAAGAGCTGCTGCTGGAGGTGTTGTTGTACAGACAAGAGAAACACAAAACACTCAACAGACTAACACTACAGAAGACCCAATGGCGAGTCTAAAAAAAATTAAAGAACTTTTAGAAAATGATTTGATTAATCAATCTGAGTTTGATTTAAAAAAAGAAGAAATATTGAGTAGGCTTTAATAATTTATAGAACTAATAATCAGGTAAGCCGAAAATTGAAAATCGTAGGCAAAAATTAAAAACATTGAAATGAAAAAAATATTATTTACAGTAATAGGATTAGCACTTTTAACAGTTGGATGCGGTGCACCAGCATCTGTATCTAGAACAGTAAAATTTAGCCAAAAAAATGATGAGATTACTACTACTCCATCTCTCAAAGAATATCTTGCTCAAAATCCAAATCCTAAAATTGTTTTAAGAACAACAGCAAGAGTAAATTCTGATAATGTAACTGAAAATGAGCAAAACAATTATTTATATAATGCAATTGAAAGTGAATTACTAAAAAGTGGTTTCGTAGTTCGTGACAGGCAACTATTTGATAAGATCGTAACAAACACAGATAACAACAATAATTACGGCAATTTAAAAGAAAAATCTGATACTGATTTAATTATTGAATTGACAAATCTAGATAGAAGTATTAAACACCAAACAAACAAATATTACGACAGTAAAGGAAGAGAAAAAACTTCTACGGTTTTAGCTAATAAATTGTTTTATGGTGCTACAATCGAGTTCAAAGTTATAATGATTAATACTAACGAATTTGCTGGTATTTATAAGTTCAATTATGTGCCATGTGTTAGTGGTTGTGATGTTGGACCAAACAAAAGAATGACACGTCGTGAACTTGATGAATTAAAATCATTTGAAGCAGTAGAAGAAAATAGATTAATAGAGTTTGCTAAAAATGCGACTAAACAATTAGTGACTGAAATGAGAAATTAAGTGTTTAAATAAAATTAATTATTAATATCTAAATATAAAAATTATGGCAAAAACAAGTGGAATGAAAAACGCACCAAGTACAACTGGAAAACCTTCTGGTGGAGGAAGAAGCAATGCACCAAGCAAACCTAGTGGTGGAGGCTCAAAAGCGCCTTCTTCTGGATCGAAAGGAAGTTCTAAAAAATAAGAAACACACAAAAATTAATAATAACAACCTCTTTACCCCTATAATAAAATAGCGATAAAGAGGTTTTTTTTGTTGTAGTACGGGAAGCCGTAAACTTGTTTTAAATATTGGTGATAACTTTGGGGATGAATAATAACAAAGCACTGATAAGAACTACTTATTGTTGATAATTACGTGTTTGTACTTATGTGGATGCTGAGATGTTCTTTGTAGATTTACGGAGTACTGAAAACTATTGATATACCGCAATTTTTTAGGGATATCGACGACAAACTAATTTTTATAACGAGTTAGCACCAATTAAAACCAACAAAACCAGCTATTTGACAGAAATGTCGTAAAAATGTCGCAATCAAACCGCTATCAATTACATCATTTCAGAATTAGATTTGTGATATAATTAGAAAAATGCAAACTATGAATGAAATTGGTAAAAAAATCAAAGAAGCGAGAAAGATGAAAGGTCTTTCCCAAGAAGAGTTATCGGATTTAGCAAAAATTAATCTGAGAACTATTCAAAGAATCGAAACTAACCAAAATGAACCACGTGGAAAAACACTTAACTTAATTTGTAAAGTATTAGAAATAAATACTGAGGATATTCTTGATTATGGCAAACAAATTGATAAAAATTATTTAATATATTTTCATCTTTCTGTTCTAACCTTTTTATTTATTCCTATAGGTAACATTATATTACCATTGATTTTATGGTTGACCAAAAAGGATAAAATTATTGGATTAAAAAATATTGGTGCGAACGTTTTAAATTTTCAAATTATTTGGACTTTTGCAACATCGATAATCGTTATTGGTTACGCATTAACAAAAATAATGCATTATAAAACATTTAGTTTCTTAGGATATATTTTTATCGGATTATATCTTTTAAACATAATAATACCAATTATATCTGTAATCAAAATAAGAAATAACAACTTTCAAAAGTCATATCCTAAATTAATTCAAATCATTAAATAATATTCAATAAATGAAAAATAAAGTATTTATCCACACAAGTTTTATAGGCTCATTAATATTTTCAATAATTGGTAGCATTCTAAAATTAAATTACAATTCGAGTTTTGCTAATTCCTTTTTACTCTTAGGTGTTATCCTGACTTTTATTTTTTTAATGCTAGGAGTTATTGAAATAAATAAATCAAAAAAACTAAGTAGTAAACAAAAAACATTTTGGACTATTGGTTTAATTGTTTTTTTCAATATTGGTTCGTTAATTTATTATTTTATAGGCAGAAAACGAGTATAATAACTGGTGCTAACACCGTGTATAATTAATTGCTTTTTAGAGCTTACTTGCGAAAATTCCTGCGGAATTTTCACGGGTTCGTAAATGTTTGTTAACTTAGTTGCCTAACCACGCAACTAACCATACACAAACACGTTAGCAAACATTAAGAAAAAAATGCAAAGACCAATAATCTTAGATTGGAATATTGATAACTATCTACAAAAGTTTGTTCGTTATAATTCTATGATGGAAACATTTTTAATGTCTGAATTTCTAAAAGAAAAAGACAATTGGAGTTTTGACGAATTAATGATTGATGGACAATTTAAAAGTCGCGAAGCCGAATTGGAGTTTTTAAATAGGTCAAGTAAAGCCAGTGAACATTCTATATTTTATCCTCAAAGTTTCAGAACTGCATTTTTGGTTCAACTGTTTTCAATATTAGAATATGAATTAAGAATTATATGTTTATACCATCATATTGAAAATAAAACTGATTTTTCTATAAATGACTTAAGCGGAAGAAGCGACTTAGAAAAAGCAAAAAAATATCTGACTAAATCCTGTAGTGTGAATTTTGAGAATCTAAATCCTGAGTGGAATTTTTTAAATACTATTAGGAAAATTAGAAACTCAATTGTACATCATAAAGGCGAGATAAAAAAAACGGACAAAGATTGGAATTCGATATTCAGTTTTGTAAAAAGTAATAAAGATAAAATTGGATTTTCTGAACATATAGAATATATGGATAAAGAAGATTACGCTGAATTCACTTCGCATTATGAAATTTTTCATTTAGAAGTCGGTAGAAAACAATTAAATAATGAACTAGCAAACCAAATTTGTTCATTTTTACATAAATTAAAATCAGAATTAAACTGGGAGTAAATAACGTTTGCTAACACCGTGTATAATTAATTGCTTGGTTCTAGCCTACTTGCGAATATTCCTGCGGAATATTCACGGGTTCGTAAAAGTTTGCTAATTTAGTTGCTTAACCACGCAACTAACCATACACAATCACGTTGGCGGTAATACCAAGAAACCTATGAAATTTAAGAACGAAATAGAAATTTTTATCAAAGATTTTGTAAAAGATTTAAACGAAGGGAGTGCATCGATATTTGCAGGTGCAGGATTATCGATTCCAGCAGGTTATGTAAATTGGTCTGAATTAATGGACGAAATTGCTCAAGACCTTGGTCTTAAAATATCAAATGAAACAGACCTTGTTTCGTTGGCACAATATCACGTAAATGAAAATAGAACTCGGTCTAAAATCAATAGAAAAATTTTAGAAGAATTTGTTGAAGATGTGGAAGAAACAGAAAATCATCAAATTATTTCACGACTACCTTTATCATCGATTTGGACAACTAATTATGACAAACTTATCGAAGAAGCTTTTCAGAAAGAAAACAAAGTGATTGATGTTAAGTATAGTAATAATCAATTACTCACTACGAAACCAAAAAGAGATATTGTTATTTATAAAATGCACGGAGATGTAAACCATCCTTCTGAAGCTATTATAACAAAAGAACAATATGAAGATTATCATAGAACTCACGAGCCTTATATTAATGCACTTACAGGAGAACTAACTACCAAAACATTTTTATTTATTGGTTTTAGTTTTACAGACCCAAATTTAGATTATGTATTAAGTCGATTAAACTTTAGATACAGAGAGCAAAAAAGACAGCACTATTGTTTTGTTAAAAGGCATATTCTAAATGATAGTAATAATCCCGATAAAGCTACATTAGATTATAATACCAAGAAACAATCACTCATCATCAATGATTTAAAAAGGTATGGTATTAAATCCCTAATAATCGAAAATTATAATGAAATAACAGAAATACTAAATGAAATTGAAAATCGTTACAAGAAAAAAACGATTTTTATATCTGGAAGTGCAGAAGTTTATGACCCAATAGATAAAAATGAAGCATTAGGATTTATTCATAAATTATCAAGGAAAATAATTGAACAAGATTATCGGATAATTAATGGTTTTGGTTGGGGGATTGGGAGTTCTATTATAAATGGGGCTTTAGAAGCAATTTATCTAAAACCTTCAAAATACTCTGAAAGTCAATTAATTTTAAAGCCTTTTCCTCAATTTGAATCTGGCAGTAAAAAACTACCTGAATTATGGGAAAATTATAGGCAAAAAATGATTTCTTTAAGTGGTATATCAATTTTTGTCTTCGGTAATAAATTGAAAGATGGTAAAATTATTGAAGCAAACGGAGTAATTCGGGAATTTGAAATTTCACATAAGAATGGAAACGTATGTATTCCTATAGCTTTCACAAGTTACGCTTCAAAAACAATTTTTGATATAATACTAAAACAACCTGAAAAATATTACAAAGACCCAAAAATCGTTTTACCATATCTTAAAAAATTGGCGGATAATAAAACTACAATATCAGAGAAATTAAAAGCGATTATAGAACTATTAAAAGTAATAAATAAGTAAGCTATGGCAAGAAATGTATTTACAAGTTTTCACTATAAACCAGATAATTGGAGAGCTTCCACTGTTAGAAATATTGGAAAAATAGAGGGTAATAAAGTCGTAACAGCGAATAAATGGGAAGAAGTCACTAAAGGAGGAGCAACTGCAATCAAAAAATGGATTAACGACAATATGAAAGGTAAATCTTGTATTATTGTTTTAGTTGGTCAAGATACTGCAAAGAGGAAATGGATTGATTATGAAATAGAAAGAGCTTGGACAGAAAATAAAGGTTTGTTAGGAATCTACATACACAATTTGAAAAACAGTAAAGGAGAACAATCTAATAAAGGCAGTAATCCATTCGAACATTTCACTTTAGGTTCTAAAAAATTATCCTCTGTTGTAAAATGCTACAATCCACCATACAAAACAAGTACAAATGTGTATAGTTACATTAAGGAAAACATTGAAGAGTGGATTGAAGAAGCTATAGAAATAAGAAAAAATAACTAATGAGTGTTTTAAGTAAGTCTCAACTTTATGAGTTTAGAAACTCAACGAGAAATTTTTCAAAAGCAGTAACAGAAAGTTTAATTGAGTTTTCATCAGAAAGTAAAATTGGTAAAACGACTATTTTTTTATCACATAAACACGATGAAAGAAGAGAATTAGATAGTGTTATCTCTTTTCTAAAAAAAATTAATGTAAATGTGTACGTTGATTGGCTTGATGAAGGTATGCCAAGAACTACATCAGGTAAAACTGCAACCAGAATTAAACTCAAAATAAAGGAAAATGATAAATTCATTTTTTTAGCGACAGAAGGTGCAATTAATTCAAAATGGTGTAATTGGGAATTAGGCTTCGGAGATTCACATAAGTTTGATAGAAATATTGCATTATTTCCAATTCGAGACGATGGCTATAATTTCTCTGGTAGTGAGTATTTACAAATATATCCAAGAATTGAATATGTAAGAAGGAATTCTGTTTCAAGACGAATTGGTGGTTATTTTGATGAAGGTTATTATGTTATTTCACCAAAAAATGAAGATGGAACAAGTTATTATACTAAAATTGAAGAATGGCTGAAAAGATAAAAGTACTACCGCCAACAACGTGTATAATTCATTGCTAGTTCTAGCCTACTTACGAAAGTCTTCGCAGACTTTCTTGGTCGGTAATTATTTACTAAATTAGTTGCTTGAAACACGCAACAAACCATATACAACAACGTAGAAAATACAAACCTAGGAAATAAATGAGACCAAGAATACATTATACAACTTACTAAATGGGAAGAGATATTACATTATACCCGAAAAAAGCAAGTAAAAAAGAACTCAAGGATTATTTAGAAAACCTAGGATTTGTAAAGTGTGAACATTTATGGGAATGGTCAAAAGGAACGTTAAATTATTCTTGGTTTGAATTTGAAGATTTTAAATCAATTGATGGAGTTTCTGCAGATATATATCCAGTCGAGAAAGAAGAAAAAGAGTATACTGATAACGAATGGGCATTACACGTAAGAAATGTATATAGCGCTAGTTGGCACGATGTTAAAATGCTTAATGATGTATTGAAAAATGCAAGAAAACTATTTGGAGGAGATATTTATGGTGATTACGGAAAAAACCGATACGCACCTCTATGGGTAGACGAAAGTACACCGTTAAGTAGAGGAATAAAAAGCATTTATGAACACGTTGACTCTAACATTCGAGCAGTAATTTATTCAATGCCTGAAGCATCAATAAAAATACCTGAGAATACAGAAGAAAACACTCAAATGTTTGAATTCTTAAGTTTGAATGACCCAAGCAGAGTTATTTACAATGGTTTAGTTCCTTTTGCTGTTTCTATGTTTGAATATTTCTTTTCTCAATGTTTTCAAATTTTAATCAAATATGATGAAAATGCAATAAGTAAAAGAGAAAATTTTAATCAAAAAATTGACTTTCAAACTGCAATTGAACTTTCAAAAAACAATAAAACTATAGAAGAAGTTATTGCAAGTAATTATACATTTCAAAATCTAAATCAACTCAATAAAGCATATAAAGAATGGCTTAATATAGATGTAAGAAGTATTCTATATAAAAAAAAGAAAGTTGGTAATTCTATTAAATATCTTGAAAATCGAATAGCCGAAATAATACAATATCGACACGGAATTGTTCATCACTTTTCATTGGATAGAACTTTAACTAAAGAAGGATATATTGATATTTTAGAGGCAATTGAAAAATCGATTGATGAAATAATTTTATTTATTGAAACAAAATATAATATTAAAATAAAGGAAGAAACATAAAGAAATACTTTCTACAACAATCGTATATAAAAAATCAATCATCTCTAAGCTACACACATACAATAAACTCTATTATCCTTTAAAATAGTAACCACATGTTTTCTAGCTCTCTGTAAAACTCCCTTACATTTAAACTTGATTTTAAAAAGATAGCCACACCTTTTCCCTATTTTTGTAACACCACTACTCCCCTATTAAAAATACATCATGAACGAGATAATATGCCCTAACTGTAAGAAAGCTTTTAATTAGATGAGGCTGGCTTTGCAGACATACTCTCGCACTTTTTATCTGTGATTTATTTGCTACCCTTAACACGTAACCTATGTAACTTGTTTTATAGTAACCGTTGTCAATACTTTGAGAGCAAGATTATTGAAAAGTTAGCAACATAGAGTTATAGCTATCTTGAACAGATTGAATAACAACAGACTTATCTGAATGCAAACCTTTTATATCGTTTATGTTGTTAAATTCTCGCATATTAGAATCGCCCCATAAACTAAATTCAACGATTATAGGAGTTAATCGAATTCCTTTTTCGGTTAACAAATAAATATTCTCCTTTTTATTTCCAGGTATTTTTGTTTTGGATATTAGCTTATAAGATTCCAATAATTTTAATCGTGCAGACAATATACTTGGTGCTATCTTTTCATCAGAATTAGATATTTCTTTAAAAGTCTTTTTATGGTTAATTAACATATCTCGTATAATTAACAAAGACCATTTATCACCTACAACATCTAGTGTAGAAGAGATTGGGCAGCCAGAACGAAATTCTTTTTTCATTTTATGAAGATTATTACTATCAATTCGAAAGTAATTATTATTTTTGCTTTCAATTCAATAGCAAAAATATAAAAATTAATCTACAATTATGTTAGCAGGTCATTTTACTACAGCACTAATAGCCAAACAGAAATTTCCGAAGGGAAGTTTATTTTATTTTTTAATTATATCACAATTACAGGATTTATTGTGGTTTACCTTTCACTATTTAGGTCTTGAACATACTGACCCAAGTGATGCCTTTGATGCAACCTTAAGTAATATGGCAGTAGATATGTTATATAGCCACGATGTGTTGCCTCTAGTGTTGTGGTTAGCTATTGTGTTCTTAATAGGGAAATTATTGTTTAAAAGCACACAAGTAGGATTAGTAAGTATGGCTTTAGTATTAGTTCACTTTGTATTAGATTTCTTTTCTGGTCATATGCATCACCTGTTTGGAGAAGGTACCATGGACGCTGGTCTTGGTTTGTATGCTTCAAGCCCATATGTAGCCATTTTAATAGAAGCAATATTTAGCGCCGGAGCACTATGGTATTTCTTTAGAGAAGAAACAAAAAAGGGTGTTTTTAGAACCACAAAAAATAGAGTTGCTATAATTTCTGTTTTCGCTTACGGTATTATTTTTATGTTACTTATTGCAACACGTTCATTTAGAGAAATTTTAAGTATTCCTGAATTTGATTTAGGCTTTAACACCAATATGCCTACCCTAATCTTTACTTATGGTACCATGCTTTATTGTTTAAATTATTTTGTTCCGAAATTTAAGACAACAGAATAATTATGAGAAAATAATAAAACGGTTAGCAGATAAAATAGTATCTTTTTATAGCTATATATCACAAGAAAAAATAGGTAGAATAAAAACTAAAGTCTGACTATAAAATATAATTTATAACATATGAAATACGCATTATTACTCCCATTATTCTTATTACAAATGCTTGTTCATGCACAATCAAGTGATACTCTTAACAGTTCTGAAAAAGCGGATGACAAGTTATTATTGACAATTTTTCTTAAACATGATCAAAGTATGACTTTGAATGAGGTTGAAAAGATAAGAACAGATCAAGGCTTTTATGAAAACCTCCCTCCAGAAGGTGTTTCTGTAGTTAATTGGTTTGTGGTTATGGGTGTTGGTCAAGTGGTTGTGTTAGAACTTCCTGCTTCAAAATTAGCTGCTGTAAATTTGGCTATTGAAAGAACCGCTTGGAAGGCTTTTACCACAGAAATGTACACAACTTATGATTTGTATCCTATTATAGAACATAAGCTAAAAAATAAATCAAAGATAACGCTTGATTCAAAACTCATTACTGAAAAAGAAAAAGATCATGACAAATTATTATTAACCGTCTTTCTTAAACATGATCAAAGTATGAATTTATATGAGATTGAAAATATAAGAACCAATCAAGGGTTTTATGAAAATCTCCCACCAGAAGGTGTTTCTGTAGTTAATTGGTTTGTGGCTATGGGTCTTGGGCAAGTAGTTGTGTTAGAACTCCCAGCTTCAAAATTAGCTGCTGTAAATTTGGCTCTTGAAAGAACCGCTTGGAAGGCTTTTACAACAGAAATTTATCCAACTTATAATCTATATCCTATCATAGAACATAAATTAAAAAATAAGTCAAAAGTAAATTACTAGAATTTTAATGCTTATTAACAGTCAAACAAACTTAATATAAGCTTTGGGTTACACAGAGCTTTGTGGTTAACTTGTGTAAATGTTGAAACAGGCTGTTTTTATAAGCGAATAACATAAGACAAATAGTAAAAGGGAAAATATTAGAAATAATAAATACATTATAAACTGAGGTAAAAAGCAACGCTTCCTTCATTAATTTTGAGACATTAGTATTCAAGGCTCAGAGATTCATTAAAGTGAATCTCTGAGTTTTTTTTATTGTAATTTTTCTCTAACATTTACAGTTCAAATTAAAAAAACACCGCCTCCTTTTCCCTATTTTTGTAACACCACTACTCCCCTATTAAAAACACATCATGAACGAGATAATATGCCCTAACTGTAAGAAAGCTTTTAAAGTAGATGAGGCTGGTTTTGCAGATATACTTAAGCAAGTAAGAGATCACCAGTTTGAAGAAGAACTTAAAACCAGACTTGCCCTTGCAGATAAAGAAAAACAGAGTGCTGTTGCCCTGGCAGAGGCAAACTTAAAAAACACCTTGCAAGAGGCACTGGCAAAAAAAGACCACGAGCTTAGCTTATTAAAAGCAAAAAGCGTGAGTGATCTTGCAGAAAAACTAGCTACAAAAGAGACAGAGATTGCAGCAATGAAGTCTAGAATAGAAAGCGCAGAGCTTCAAAAAAAGATAGAAGTTTCTGAGGCAGTTAAAGTGATAGAAAAAGAACGTGATAATCTTACTAATGATTTAAAAATAAGAGAGACACAAACAAAACTGCTAGAGCAGTCTATTAAAGAGCAGTACAATAACCAGCTTATAGTAAAAGAAGAAACCATCAAGATGAAAGATGATGAGATTGCGCGCTTAAAAGATTTTAAGCAAAAACTCTCTACAAAAATGGTGGGCGAAACCCTAGAGCAGCATTGTGAGACAGAGTTTAATAAAATACGTGCTACGGCTTTCCAGAATGCTTATTTTGAGAAAGACAACGACTCTAGGGGTGGTACTAAAGGTGATTTTATTTATAGAGAAAATGACGCAGATGGCAACGAGATCATCTCTATCATGTTTGAGATGAAAAACGAAAATGACGAGACCGCCACTAAAAAAAGAAATGAAGACTTTTTTGCAAAACTAGATAAAGACCGCGTTGCAAAAAACTGTGAGTATGCCGTTTTAGTAAGCTTACTAGAGTCTGAAAACGAGTTTTATAATACGGGTATCGTAGATGTATCTTATAAACATGAGAAGATGTATGTAGTACGCCCTCAGTTTTTTATCCCTATTATCACGCTATTACGCAACGCCGCGATGACCTCTTTAAAGTATAAAGCAGAGCTTAACTTAATGCGTAATCAAAACATAGATATCACAAATTTTGAAGAAAAGATAGACTCTTTTAAATCAGGCTTTGCAAAAAATTATGACTTAGCTAGCCGCCAGTTTAAAACAGCCATAGATGAGATAGACAAGTCTATGTCACACCTTCAAAAAACAAAAGACTCGCTCCTTTCTTCAGTCAATAATTTAAGACTGGCTAATAATAAAGCAGATGATCTTTCTATAAAAAAACTAACCCGTGGTAATCCTACTATGAAGGCGAAGTTTGATGAGTTGGGTAATGGATCTTAAGATTCTTTGCCTCTCTACTTAAAGGGTGACAACAAATATAGTTAGTTTTTAAATTCTCTTTTACCTTAATACAGTCACTACATTACGGCACCCTTTAGGGCTGGGGCTAGCACCACTTCACAACACCCTTTAGAACCGGGGCAAGTACTATTGAGTATTTCTCCCCTACCCTAAAGGGTGACAACGAATATGGTTAGTTTTTAAATTCTCTTTTACCTTAAAGCAGTCACTACATTACGGCACCCTTTAGGGCTGGGGCTAGCACCACTTCACAACACCCTTTAGAACCGGGGCAAGAACTATTGAGTATTTCTCCCCTACCCTAAAGGGTGACAACGAATATGGTTAATTATTAAATTCTCTTTTACCTTAAAGCAGTCACTACATTACGGCACCCTTTAGGGCTGGGGCAAGCACCACTTCACAACACCCTTTAGAACCGGGGCAAGCACCCTATAAAACACTTTGAATCAAGTTAATAAATATAATATGATTACCTTTAGTTTTAAAGTAGATATATAGGCTTATGAAAAATGATCCTTTAAAGATTTCGGGAATGCACGATGGAGCAACTCCTTCTGTTTTTAGAAATGCTGCTACGCTTCGTTTAAACATGACGCCAACTGAGACAAAGCTTTGGGAGTATTTAAAAACAAAACCATTTGGTTTCAAATTTAGAAGACAGCATCCAATAGCGGGTTATGTCTTAGATTTCTATTGTCACAAACTTAGATTTTCTATTGAAATAGATGGTGCATATCATCTAGATAAAGATCAAAAAGAAAAGGATGTTGAACGAACAATGAATCTTGAAAATCTTGGTATTTCAGAAATAAGATTTACAAACAACCAAGTAATTAATGAATTTGAGAATGTGTTAAAAACAATTAATGAACGAATATTAAACAGTTCGCCCCAACCCTAAAGGGTGACAACGAATATGGTTAATTATTAAATTCTCTTTTACCTTAAAACAATCACTACATTACGGCACCCTTTAGGGCTGGGGCAAGAACTACATAACGGCTCCCTTTAGGACCGGGACTATTACACTTTTTAAAGCTGTAGCAAATTTTATTAATAGTTTTAAAAATTGTTAAAAGAAGCTGTACTTAGCACAACTAATCAGGCATTTACAAATAAAAGAATCCGTGCTTATTTTTTAAAATTAATGACAATTTTAAAAAATAAGCACGGATTATTAATTAGCGATTATACTTGTTTAAAGTAGCTTCATTCTTTTAAGATCAAATGTTAATTCTTCGCCGTTTCTAGCTACTCTTACTGTAATAAGATCTGTATCAACTGGTATAATAGTAGTATTAAAATAGTGACAGAGAGTATCATCAGTTATGTTAGAAAAATCTACCTCATTTATTTTTAATATTTGATCGCCAAACTCTAGTTTTTTTGATGTTTCTGTATTATTATATATAAAATTTACTATTAACTTATTTTTATTAAAACCAGGATTAAAACCAAAATGGTTTAATGATGTGTTATTTGTAGCACTAAGCTCACTCATTTTTACACTTCTTTCTTTCCAGTTTAAGATTAATCTATAATTTTTAAAGAATGAAATACCAAGGTTTGTTTTACCATCTTTAACAGTCATCACCTTATTATTTATAATATGGTTCCCTATTTTTATCTCATCAACTTTTGTAGAATACTCATTTTTCTTTTTTCCCTCCCCATACACTCCTATTCCAGAATATCCAGAACCAGATATATACTTCGTTATTTTATTAGCTTCTTTTTGTTTTACAAAAATACCGTGTGCTAAGTGTGGCGTACCGTTATTACCTAAATCTATCAAATTATTTAAAGCTTTTTCTCCATTTATATAACTAATAATAGACGGCTCACTAGATGCTGTACCTACAAACATTTTGCTTTCTGTAGCATCTGCAGGTATATTTAACTTCTGCTCATTATCTGTTATCGTTATAATCTGGTTTTTAAAATCAAAATCCCAAATAGCAAATCGCATTAAATTAGAACCTATAAAACCATCTGCATTAAGACAGGCAAGTTGGCCACTATTAAAATCTGCAATGGCAGCAATAGTCTCTTTAAAGTGAATCCCTCCTATTTCTATATCATTTACTTTAGTATAGTTAAGCAGTTGGCTTGTTTTATTAATATCTGTCACATTACTACTCCCTAAGGGTTTCACGTTAAGCTTCTCTGCGAGTTCTTTTGAGAGTACGTTAGATGACCCTGTGTCTAGTATAAAATCATATATCTCATTTTCTATAGTAACTTTAAGTATAATAATTCCTTTTCTATATTCAAAAGGTATCGTAACCTTAAAGTCATCCTGTGCGATAGCACCTTGCTTAAGGGTTTTATTAATTTTAGAAGAAGCACAACTAGTTAATAAAGTAATTACAATGATCGAAAAAAATAATTTAATAAATTTCATAAGATAGTTTTAGATGGTTTTTCAATTAAGAAGACATTTATAGTTATGCCTTCATCTTAATAGACGCAGCATTTTTAAAAAAGGTTGCCTGCATACTTTTTCTTCTGAAATATTAAAGACTTAAAAAGGTACTATTTTAAAAAAATAACTGGTCTGACAAAAGTCATATTTCCGAAGCAAAACTCATTGTAATTTTATAATAAGCAACCTAAGTGTTTACTAATTAAAAAAATGAAACTAAATGAGTAAAAAAATTAAAATTTTAGGAACTGGATGCCCAAAATGTCAAGTTATGACTGGAGTTGTAACAGATGTTGTTAAAGCAAATAACATAGATGCTACTATAGAAAAAGTAGAAGATATTGTAGAGATAATGAAGTATAATGTAATGACAACACCTGCATTAGTGATAGATAATGTTATTGTAATTAAAGGGAGAGTCCCATCTAAAAAAGAAGTATTAGCGCTTTTAAAATAAGTATTATGGAGTATCAAGTAAATGCGTATTCAGTTTCAAATAAAGATGCTATTATTCAAGTCAAGCAATCTAATATAGTCTTTGGCACCACAGCAAGCACTGCAGACACGCTGCCCAATCCTGCAGAGTTATATTTGGGTTCTTTTGCTGCTTGTATGCTTAAAAATGTAGAACGTTTTTCACAAATGATGAAGTTTAGTTTTACAAAAGCAACGGTAGAAGTAAACGCGGCTAGATTAAAAAAACCACCCATTATAGATCACGTTAATTACACACTTACCATCTTTAGCAAAGAAGAAAAAATAAATATAGCCTTGCTAAAAAAGAACATTGAAAAATTTGGGACTATTTATAATACCGTAAATCTATCTTGTACTATTACTGGCACCATAAAGACGGTAAAAGATGTTTAACTGGTTACAACACTTTACAGACTGGCTTGTTTATGATGTGTTTAATATAGCTGCAGAAACTCAACTAGCAAAATCTTTAAACTTCTTTGTTTTTGACACGATTAAAATACTAATCTTGTTATTTGTGATTGTTTTTATAATGGGTATTGTAAACACCTACTTCCCTATTGAGAAACTTAAAAACTATCTACACAAAAAAAAGCTCTATGGTTTAGAGTATTTTTTTTCTTCCATTTTTGGAGCCATTACTCCTTTTTGTTCCTGCTCATCGGTCCCATTATTTATAGGCTTTGTACAAGGCGGAATCCCGCTAGGCGTTACCTTTTCTTTTTTAATCACCTCGCCTTTAGTTAATGAGGTTGCCGTTGCTATGTTTATAGGCATGTTTGGTATAAAAGCTACTTTAATCTATGTGGCTTCTGGTATCTTATTAGGTACAGTCGCTGGTTGGCTTTTAGGTACATTTAATTTAGAGCCTTTACTCTCAGACTGGGTTAAGAAAATTCTAGATAATAAAATGAAGCAAGCAGATTATGAAGAAGAAAAACAAACATTTAAACAACGATTACCAGAGATTACACGCAGTGCCTGGGACATTGTAAAAGGGGTTCTATTATATGTAATTATTGGTATCGCCATAGGTGCAGCAATGCACGGGTATGTACCAGAAAACTTTTTTAATAAATACCTAGGTGGTGGCGAGTGGTGGACGGTGCCACTTGCTGTATTACTAGCAGTACCTATGTATGCAAATGCCGCAGGGATTGTACCTGTTATTCAAGTTTTTGTTGCCAAAGGAGTTCCACTTGGTACCGCGATTGCTTTTATGATGGCAACAGTAGGATTATCTATACCAGAGGCTACTTTACTTAAAAAAGTAATGTCTTTAAAATTGATTACTATATTCTTTATGGTAGTTACTATTTGTATAATCATTTCTGGATTTGTTTTTAATCTCATTTTATAAATTTAAAACAAGACTTAACTTTTTCTGAAATATTAAAAACGTCACTTTTAGCTTAAAATTGACCAAAATTTATCTAAAAGAGATAAATAATAAAGTTTTTAGCACAAAATTTGCCGGGTTAAATAATTTGATAGAATTTTGTTTTTTATTAAATCTACGTTTAAAACGTATCTTCTAAAAACAAAAAAAGCAATAGCAATTAATGAGAATACATAAAAGTATTAGGTTTTTAATGGTGCTTATTGTTTTGTTTGTGCAACTTGCCTTTTTAAGTCTTATTATTAAAGAGTATTATCACACAAACAGAATCGCTTTTATAGCGATCTCTCTTGTAGTTTTATTTTTATTATTTAGTGTAAAATATTTAGACCTTCATCACAAAGAGTATGCTTATGAAAAACTCTCTGTAGTAGTATGGGTTCCTGTTGGGGCTGTAATATGTTATTTACTTAATATTCATTATGGTTTAGGCAGTGTATTAGCCGCAGGAATTGTGGGTACCATTGCCTCATTTTTACCATTAATAAACAAGAAGTCTATTTATTTAAAGCAAGTACCTACTAGTATCTACTGTGGTGCTTTTGTAGGGATGTCAAGCACAGAAATTTCAACTTCTGTTGGTTTTGTAATGATAGCAGCAATGGTAGCCGGAGTTTTTTTATTACTTTCTAAAAACCTATTTATAGGCGTAGGCGGAAAACTAGGTACTATGGCATTCTTAGGCGTTATCATTGTTTACTTATTAAGCACCAACCTATTGTGAACGAACTAACTATCATTATTACTGGAATTCTAGGTGCCACTGTTACTTATTTTATAAGTCATAGATTTAAGCAGGGCCCTGTAAGATCATCTGCATTACTATCACTAATAGTTGGCTTGCTTTTTAATTTTTTTCCAGATATACTTAATCCATATTTAACAAATAATATTCCAGTAGTATTTATTGGCGCAACTTTTATTGGTATGGTTTCTTCTACAACTCATAAAAACTATTTTAGTTTGGCTTTTGCTGGAAGTTTATTTAGTCTCATTTATATTCATAAAAATCATTTATTTGAAGGTTTTGGAGGAGCGTTAGGAGCCTTAGCTTTTATAACTTTATTAGTTAGTATGGGAGGATCTGTTGTGTTGAATAAAGGCAAAAAAAAGATTAAAAAATGTATCAAATCACGTAAATAAGTTTAGATAAATTAAGTCTAAAATTTAAATACTTTATCTTCTATATTAATAAAGTCTCTGCATTATAAAGATGTTTTTTCTTGCTTCACAAGATTCATTGTGAGAAATTTTAACACTCTAACTTCTACTAATTCCCCTATATTTACAAGTATAATAACCAACAATAAGCCCACACTCTTGTGGCACTTTTTATTTTTATGAAAAAAATACTCACCCTCTCTTTGCTGGTGTGTAGCTCTTTGCTGTTTGGGCAAGACTACTTTCCAGAAAACGGTGGCCTTAAACAAGCAGAAACAGAATACACTGCCTTGACTAATGCTACTATTTATGTAACTCCCACACAACAACTTACTAACGCGACTATCCTGTTTAAAAACGGGAAGGTGGTTAATGTAGGCGCAAACGTTTCTATCCCAAAAAATACAGTGGTAGAGAATGTGGCAGGTAAATATATCTACCCTTCTTTTATAGATATGTACACAAATTTTGGTGTAGAAAAACCAAAACGAGAAGGTGGCGGCAGACGCTCTCCACAATATGATGCATCTAGAGAAGGCTTTTACTGGAACGATCACATTATGACAGAGCAACGTGCAATGGAGCAGTTTAAATACAGTAGTAAAACTGCAAAAGGAATGCGCGAGGCTGGTTTTGGTGTAGTAAACACACACGTGCCAGATGGTATTGCAAGAGGAACTTCTGTAATTGTAGCACTTAATGATGAAGATGGTGATGCACAACGTATTATAGAAGATGATGCGGCACAGTTATTCTCATTTTCAAAAAGTGTAAAATCTAGACAGTCTTACCCTACATCTTTAATGGGGGCAATGGCTTTATTAAGACAGTTTAACAATGACGCAAAATGGTATGCTAACGGAAATAGCCAAACCAAAGACCGCTCTATTGAAATATTTAATACAAATAAAAACCTACCATTCATTTTTGACGCAGGTGACAAGACCAATGATTTACGTGCAGATAAAATAGGTGATGCTTTTAACAAACAATATATTATTGTAGGTGGTGGTGATGAATATGAAACGATTGCAGCTATTAAAGCAACACAAGCGGCATATATTTTACCGCTTAATTTTCCAGAAGCCTTTGATGTGAGTAATGCCTATTTAGCAAATTACATAGCACTAGAAGATATGCGTGAGTGGAACCAAGCACCAAGCAACCCAAAAGTGATGAGTGATAACGGTATTTCTTTTGCCTTAACTACACACAAACTAGACAAGCCTGCGGCATTTTTAAAAATGCTAGACAAAGCTTTTACCTATGGCTATGATAAAACAAAAGCACTAGAAGCTTTAACAACAACGCCTGCTAGACTACTAGGCAAGTCTGACCTTATTGGTTCTTTACAAAATGGCCGTTATGCAAACTTTTTAGTAACCTCTGGTCCACTCTTTGAAGACGGTACCGTGATTCACGAAAACTGGGTACAAGGGCGCAAAAATGTAATTAACTCAAGAGACATAAAAGATCTTAGAGGAGATTATACAATGACCGCAGCTGGTAAAAACTATGATCTAAAAATAAGTGGTGATGTAGATAAGCTTAAGGCAGAAGTTAAAATGGATACTGTTTCGTTTCCTTCAAAAATTAGTTATTCAGACAACTGGGTTTCTCTTTCATTTACAGATAAAGCTACAGACGAGATGTACAGATTTACAGGCATTGTACCACAAGAAGGGGTTAACTTTTCTGGAAGACTTTTATTACCTAACGGAAATAACAGCAACTTTAGAGCAGTACAAACCAGTGACTTTTCAGAAGAAAAAAAGGCTGATAAAGATGCTAAAAAGGCTCCAGTAATGATGCCACTCACCTACCCTAATGTTGGCTACGGAAATGTGACACAACCACAACAGCAAACTATGTTGTTTAAAAATGCTACCGTGTGGACGGGAGAAAACGAAGGAGTACTAACAGAAACAGATGTTCTTATAAAGAATGGAAAGATTGCCAAAATAGGCAAAAATCTTTCTGGAGCTGGTGCTGTGGTTATTGACGCTACAGGTAAACATTTAACAGCTGGTGTGATTGATGAGCATACGCATATTGCCACGCTTGCAGTAAACGAGGCTGGTCACAACTCTACAGCAGAGGTGACTATAGAAGATGTGGTAGACCCAGAAGATGTAAATATTTACCGCAACCTTGCAGGTGGTGTGACATCTGCACAGATTTTACATGGCTCTGCAAACCCTATAGGCGGTCGTTCTGCTATTATTAAAATGAAATGGGGAGAGAGTGCAGATAATATGATTTATAGCAACAGCCCAAAGTTTATCAAGTTTGCCTTAGGTGAAAATGTAAAGCAATCTAACTGGGAGAGCCGCAGCCGTTTTCCGCAAACACGTATGGGTGTTGAGCAAATGTATGTGAACTACTTTAATAGAGCGGTAGAATATCAAGCTGCAAAAAAGAAAGGTACTTTTAGATATGACGAAGAGATGGAGGTTATTGCCGAAATCTTAAATGGAGAACGTTTTATTAGTTGCCACAGTTATGTGCAAAGCGAGATTAATATGCTAATGAAAGTAGCAGACCGTTTTAACTTTAAAGTAAACACATTTACCCATATTCTTGAAGGGTATAAAGTAGCAGATAAGATGAAGGAACACGGTGTAGGTGCTTCTACTTTTAGTGACTGGTGGGCTTATAAATATGAAGTAAATGATGCCATACCTTATAACGCAGCAATTATGGCAAAGCAAGGTATTACTACTGCTATAAATAGTGATGATGCAGAGATGTCTAGACGTTTAAACCAAGAGGCAGGAAAGACCGTTAAGTATGGTGGGATGAGTGAAGAAGAAGCTTGGAAAATGGTGACTATTAATCCTGCAAAATTGCTACACATAGACAACCGTGTAGGGAGTATTAAAGAAGGTAAAGATGCAGATTTAGTTTTATGGACAGATAATCCTCTTTCTGTATATGCAAAAGCAGAGAAGACTATTATTGAAGGTAAAACATATTTTGATTTACAAACAGATCTAGCTAAACGTGCAGCTATTAAGCAAGAACGCACGCAGCTTATTAATATGATGCTTAATGATAAAAGTGGAAAAGGTGGAAAGAAAAGACCCCCTATGAAAAGAGACAAGATTCATTTTGAATGTGAAACTATAAATTAGATCGCGTTGCTGAAAGATAAAAGACCGCTTCGCTTAAAGAGCAAAGAGTAAACATCTTGACGCATTATTAAAATAAAAATCAAGTGGCTTATTTAAAAAATGCCATTTTAAAATATTAAATATGAAAATCATATACAACATACTAACAGCCTTTGTGTTTATGGCGGCCACTACCCTAGTGGCACAACAAACACCGGGAGATAAACAGAGTGAAGTTCTTATTGTAAACGGTGGTACCTATCACCTAGGTAATGGGAGTGTAATTGACAATGGTCATCTAGTTTTTGAAGATGGAAAAATCATTGAAATAGGTGAAGGAGCCACAAGGAGAATGGGTAAAATGATTGATGCAACCGGAAAGCACATCTATCCAGGTTTTATTGCACCTGCAAAATCTTTAGGATTAATTGAAGTAGAAGCTGTTAGAGCAAGTGATGATGAAGACGAACTTGGAGAATACATTCCTAATATTAGAAGTATCATTGCTTATAATGCAGAGAGTAAAGTAATAGAAAGCTTGAGACCCAACGGTGTTCTTTTAGGACAAATTGCCCCACAAGGAGGTCGCATTTCTGGATCAAGTACCATTGTGCAATTTGATGCCTGGAACTGGGAAGACGCAGCTATAAAGACTGATGATGGTATTCATTTACACTGGCCTAGTAGTTTTAGACGAGGTCGTTGGTGGGCTGGAGAACCTCGTGGCTATTCTCCTAACAAAAAATATGGTGAGCAAGTTTCAGAAATAAAAAATTACTTTGCTAGTAGTAAAGCATATACAGATACTTCTGTTGCTAATGAAGCATATAAGGCAATGCAAGGTTTGTTTAATGGAGATAAGAAATTATATATATATTCTGACAGTGAAAAAGAAATTATTGATGCAGTCACTACTGCTAAAGAATCTGGAGTAAAATCTGTGGTAATTATTGGTGGTTATGAAGCACACAAGATCACAGACTTTTTAATAGCACAGCAGGTTCCTGTTTTAATACAACACACTCATAATCTACCAAAAATGGCAGATGATGATTATGATTTTCCATATAAGTTACCTAAACTATTATCTGATGCAGGTGTACTAGTAGGATTACAAAATGCAGATGCCTCTAACTTTCAGACTAGAAACTTACCGTTTTATGCAGGTCAAGTAGTTGGCCAAGGTATGGATAAAGAAACAGCACTGCAGTTGATAACTGGAAACACAGCAAAAATTTTAGGCATTGATGATGCTTACGGAACACTTGAAGTAGGTAAAAGTGCCACCTTCTTTATAAGTGAAGGTGACGCACTAGATATGCGTACAAACGTTTTAACTGATGCTTTTATAGATGGGAGAGCAATATCGTTAGAATCGCACCAAACAGAGTTATGGCATCGTTATGCTAAGAAGTATGGACAAGAATAAGCTATATAATCTTCTATCACTAATAATAAGTTTCTCTTAAAAATTAACAACAATGACAACACTTTTTAGATTATTCATTCAAGCTTTAATAGCACAAAGTGATAACAATGCAGCATATGAATCTGGTTTTGCTATAGGCCAAGTAATAGGCTTTGTCATAGGTATTGCTATCATCTTAGCTTGTATCGCTGGGATTATTTTTCTAATTAGATTTTTAATAAAGAAATTAAAATAATTAGGCTCAAACAATCTTGTACTATTATAATGAAGTTTTAAGCTTTATTTAATTTTATAAAATAAATGCTCTAATTTACATTAGAGCATTTTTATTTTTTAGAAATCAGGTTATCTCTATTAAAGAAACAAGTGTATTATTTTACTGTATTGAAGCCTCACTTATCCTAAAAGGGTATGCTTCTTTTACTTTTTTTAGTTCTTCTTCTGTAAGTTGTTCTAGGTTTTTATTAAACACATTTTTTGCATAACGTGTTCTTAAAACTTGGTAGCTTTTTGTAATCTCATCTTGTACAGATATAAAGTATCTATAAGGTGTGGTTGCCTTTACATCTATAGAGATAGCGGCAATATTTGGGTTATCAGATGCTTTTACATCTTTATCACCTTTACAATAATTACAACTGCGGTCTCCATTATTATCTATAAAATTTACAATGACTTCTTGTAAGTCTTTTAACTCCATCAATTCTTTATTGACAAACAACTCGCCAGTTTCATTTGCAGCTATTAATAAGATATTTCTTTCGTTAATATCTATGTTACAGGGTTGGCTGGGAGGACAAGGTTGTGGCAAGGATCTGGCAATACCTTTATCCTTTGGGATCGTTGTACTTACTAAAAAGAAGATTAATAATAAGAATGCAATGTCTGCCATACTCCCTGCATTCACTTCTGGACTTGATCTAAAATTTCTCATAATGATTTAAGTTTTAAAGATGAATATTATGATAATATTAACAATTGTCATACCAAAACTTGAGAGCGGTATTTAATAAAAACAATCGTATCTTTATTCTTTGAGATACGCAAAGCGCGACCTATTATGAAATCAACTCCATTTTCTGCAGAAACCTATTCTGAAAAAGCCATCCAGACGTATTATATGGTTGCACAGCGCAATCATATAGATCTAAGTGGTCTTGCAGATAAAAAGGCAAATACAATTCTAGCTGTCTGTGCGGTAATTATATCTGCAATATTAACAGGAAGTGCTAAGATATTTAAAGTAGATTTTGATCATTTTATTTTAGTGCCTACCGCTATATTTCTTTTTTTTATGGTGCTCACAATGGTTTTGTCAATAATGACTACTATGCCCAAGCTAAGTACTGGTACTTTTGACAAAGAGTTAGTAAAAGAACACAAAGTAAATTTAGCTTTCTTCGGAAATTTTCATAAAATGAAGCTTGAGGATTATGAATGGGCCGTTAAGTATATGCAAGAAGATACTGCAGAAATATATAAAATGCTTACAACAGATTTATATTTTTTAGGAAGTGTACTCGATAAAAAGTTTAAATTACTCAACTTGACATATTTAACACTTATCATTGGTGTTATTATATCTGTAATTAGCTACTTAGTTGCTTTTTATTTTCACTACAATACTACCGTATAATGGGAAAAAAAGGGAAAGAAAAGAACACAAAGAATAAAGCAAAGCATTCAAGACTTATGGCTCAAAAGAAAAATAAAGTTAAGAGTGAAAAAGAATTAAGAAGAGATCGTTTAAAGGAGGTTCTAAAAAAGAAAAGCAATCAAGAAGAGTCTTAAATTGATAGCCCTTTCATAGCTAAAAGCGCCGTTATCCAAACTATTACAGAAGAAAAGAAAATCCCAACTGCGTTTGCCCAAAATGCCTTTTTTCTATCTAAGTTTAAGATATAAGTTGCTATAGTCCCTACATAAACACCGGTTCCAGGAATAGGTAATCCTACAAAGAAAATAAGCCCAAAATAACCGTACTTTTTAATTTTATCTTTAGACCCGTATTTTGCTCTTATGGCTAATTTAATGGCAATTCTTCTATAAAACCCCCACCTTAAAAGGTACTTGTTTACACGTTCTAGAAAAAACATCATTAAAGGGAAGACCAATACATTTGCTATAAAACAAATACCAAATACAAGATAACTATTCATTTTTTCATCGAGCTCACCATAAGGTGCAAGACCGTAAGGTATACCTACTTTGGCCTCGCCAAAGGGTGATATACTCCATAAAAACATATAAATAATTTTTTCAATCATAGTTTATCTTGTGACTACAAAGATAAAGGAGTTTAAGTAGCAATAATATTATATTTTAAAGATATAAAGTGAAGAATTTGTTAAATAAGAATTCATTAAATTCTAAGGTAATTTTATTTATCTGTTGCATACTTTAAAGCTATGGCATCAACACAATTAATACCGTCTATAGCAGCAGATATAATACCACCTGCGTAACCCGCCCCTTCTCCACACGGGTAAAGGCCTTTAACCTCTATATGCTCTAATGTTATAGAATCTCTAGGTATTGCAATAGGAGATGATGTTCTACTCTCTGGCGCATGTAATACGGCCTCGTTAGAGTTGTACCCTCTCATCTTTTTGCCAAAAGCGACAAAGGCCTTTTTTAATCGTTTTGCTATTAAATCTGGCAGCACTTTATTTAAATCTACCGCAGTAATACCTGGCTGATAAGAAGTTTTAGGAAAATCTTCAGATACCTTACCATTAATAAAATCTTGCATTCTTTGAGCCGGCACTTTTTGAGTTTTGCCAGCAGCTTCCCAACAATCACGTTCTACCTTTTTCTGAAAATCTAAACACACAAAAGGATCACCTTTTGTATATTTAGGTAAATCTTCTGGAGATACGCTTACTACAATACCAGAGTTTGCATAGGGATTATTTCTTTTACTTGGGCTCCACCCATTTGTCACTACTTCTTCTTGTTCTGTGGCGCAGGGCGCTATAATTCCACCAGGGCACATACAAAATGAGTAAACACCTAGACCATCAACTTGTTCTACTAAAGCATAAGAAGCAGGCGGTAAATAAGGGTTATCACTATCACCGTGATATTGTATATAATCTATCACCTCTTGTTGGTGCTCTACCCTCACTCCTATTGCAAATGCCTTTGCTTCTATTTTTACATTTCTTTTATGGAGTAAGTAAAAAATGTCACGTGCACTATGCCCAGTGGCTAATATGACATTATCAAAAAAGTGTTCTTTAGATTCGTTAATTGTGATGCCTTTAATATTTCCGTCGGAAATATTAATATCTGTAAGCTTGCTATTAAAATGTACCTCGCCACCCGCTTCAATAATAGCTTCTCTCATTGCCGAAATAATTTTAGGCAATTTATTTGTACCTATATGTGGATGAGCTTCTACAAGTATATCTTGGTCTGCACCAAAGTGAGTAAACCATTCTAATGCTTTTAAGACATTACCGCGTTTTTTACTACGAGTATATAATTTACCATCACTGTAAGTTCCTGCTCCACCTTCACCAAAACAGTAGTTAGAATCTGGATTTACTACGTGATCCTTATTAATAGCTGCAAGATCTCTACGACGTTCTCTAACGTCTTTACCACGTTCAAAAAGTATAGGTTTAAGTCCAGCTTCTACAGCTCTTAAGGCTGCAAATAAACCTGCAGGTCCTGCACCTATAATAGCTACCTCTGGACTATTTGATACATCTTGAGAGATAAACTCACTAGTTGCTTTTTTATCGTCTTCTGTATGGTAAATCTCTATTTGTAAATTTAACTTTACTGGTTTTCTGCGTGCATCAATAGAGCGTTTACGTATGCGCCAATCTATAAAATCACTACGCCTTAATTTCCCTTTTTCTAAGGCAAGTTCTAAAATGTAGTCTAAATCTTCCTGCTTATGAGGTAATATTGATATTTGAATAAGGGTACTCATATATATATATTTAATTCAAGTTGTATTGGTATCCTAGTCCAAATCCTATACTATTGTTAATTATGTTGCTGTAATCATAGCCAACTTGTAAATTAATAACACCAAAATCTGAGTTGAAATTTACATTTCCATAGGTGTAAATCGCTTTTTCTTTAATAATAAGAGGTACATTATATGTGCCTAGGTTTTTTACCCAGGTAATCTTCAAGCTATAATCCAATTTATTATAATTAGCTGCAACACCAAAATTAAATGCATAAGAACGATTATTTGAAAAAGATGAATTGGAATTATATCTTGTTATCAACGGAAGACCAATAATCACTTGTTGATAGGTCCAACCAGATCTATATACACTGTTACTAAAATAATTATCCCCACCACTTTGTTGATTTTCTCCTCCAGATGTCTGTCGTGGTCGTCCGCTTTGCGAAACGGTTTGCACATATTCAAAAAGCAACATTTTGAGAAATTTATGATCTAAATATTTATAAGAAATACCCCAAATCCCGTCAGGAAAATTATTTAATTCACGTCCAGACCTGTCTTCAAATAATGACTGATGGTATAAATGAATTTCATTTTTAGCCATATTAACATAGTAGTTAAGTTGATAAGATCCTATATGATTTCCTATTGCATTTATTTGATCATTACGCTGATTACCACCACTTTTACCTAAGAATACATTTAAATAATCTTTAAATCCGCTAGCTTGTTTACCAAAGTCTGGCGAGACTCCAGCCCATTGTGCATAGTGGGATAAACCTGCCGAAAATTTTTGATTATTTGAAATTTTAAAAATAAATTCCAATGATTTGTGATGTACCCTAGCTTTATCTACGTATCTAATATCATTTAATTCATAATGACCAAATTCTGCATTGAATTGCAACCAATTAAATATACTAACAGGTGCAGAAGTATTAAAGCTAACTCCAGGTATAGACCTTGCATTTCCAGTCCATAAAATATCTCCATTAATTATAGAAAGTCCTTGTTCTTTTTTATCTCTATGTTTAATACCTAAGTCAATACTTAACCAATTAGCATTATAACTAAGATAAAGCTCTTCTATAGTTAGATGATTTTTAACTCCATCTGTAAAATTTACACCACCTCCTAAAGATAAGAAGCTATTGTCCCCAATTATCCATTTATTTAATAAACCAGCTCTAATTCCGTATGTACTTTTTTTATCAATTGTATTATTTGTATTTGTGTACATCCAAAAAGGAAGATTGTCATTGTTAGTAACAAAGGTTTTCCCTGAAATGTAACCTACAAGTGACTTGCCATTATCTTCATTGTCCACAGAATCTTGACTAAATACGAATAACGAGAATAGAAGAAAGTAGATTGGAATAATATAACTTAGTAGCATATTCAGGAAAATTTTATTAATCATGATTAGCAAAATTTTCAGTTTTTTCTTCAAATATTAAAACATCATAATTATTCACTTATTAATTACAGAATCTAAAACTATCTGTTAATTAGGGTCATAAATATTACTATTTTATTTATTATCTAAAGATTCAAAAATTGAATTTTCACTTTTATACTCTGGGACAATTTCTTTTAAAAGCGTTACCACTTCTTTGTCTTTATACTTTGTAGCCACTTTTACAAGTTGTTTTACTTTACTGCTTAGAATACTAAAAGGCATAGTAGGCACCGTTGTAATCATAATTTTTGCATGGTGTGTAGGCAACGTAGTTGAAGTATCATTTAATAACTCTTCATAGAGTTTTTCTCCAGGTCTTAAACCCGTGATTTTAATATCAATATCTTCATATGGTTCAAAACCAGATAGTCTAATCATCCTTTTTGCCATATCTAATATCCTGATTGGTTTACCCATATCAAATACAAATATTTCACCACCAGAACCCATAGTACCAGCTTGTAAAACTAATTGGCATGCTTCTGGTATGGTCATAAAATATCTAATAATATCTTTATGCGTAACAGTAACAGGGCCTCCTGCTGCAATTTGTTTTCTAAAATATGGAATAACAGATCCGTTTGAACCTAGCACATTTCCGAAGCGAGTAGTGATAAATTTTGTGTGAGTATTCTCTTCACATTGTAAAGATTGCACATACATCTCTGCAACACGCTTTGATGCTCCCATTACATTTGTAGGGTTTACAGCTTTGTCTGTAGAAACCATAACAAACTTGTCTACCTTATGTTGTACTGATAAAACTGATAAGTTAGCTGTACCTAAAATATTTACAAAAATAGCTTCATGCGGGTTTCTTTCAATTAATGGTACATGTTTATATGCAGCTGCGTGATAAACAATTCTAAATTTATATTTTTCAAATAGCTGCTCTAGACGATACATGTTACTAATGTTAGCTAGCTCTGTAATGAAATTTAAATTAGGATATATTTCTTTAAGGTAAAGTTCTAATTCGTGTAATGCAGATTCTGCTTGATCTAAAATCACTAGGAGTTTAGGGTTAAAGTCTGCTACTTGCTTTACAATTTCACTACCTATAGAACCAGCACCCCCAGTAACGAGTATCACGTTATTATTAAGGTCATTTTCTATCACCTCGTTTTGTACCGCGATAGTTTCACGTTCTAATAAATCTTCAATTTGAATAGGTTTGATCTGGCTCCTAATGTCTGCTTTAGTGTTCCATTTCTCTAAAAGCGGAACGTTGAAAATTTCTATATTACTAAGTAAACATAAGTCTACAATTCTCTTTTTTTCTTTAACACTTAGTGATTCACTTATTATAATAACTCCCTCTATATCATACGAGCTGCATGTTTCTGCAAAGTTATCATTGATAGGTATTACTGGCTTACCAAGAATTTTAAATTTTTTGGAAACGATATTTTCTGTAATAAAACCAATGAGTTTAAAAGGTAGGTTAGACTCTGTGGTCAATGCCTTCCCTAAAGATATAGTGTGATCATCTGCTCCTACAATAGCCACTCTCTTTTTTAAGATACCCTTTGCTCCTTTTTTTATTTGTTGATACAATTCTTTAATCAACACTCTAAACAAAAGCAATATAACAAATGACAATAAACCATATAACAGTAATAGTGTTACAGAAAAAATGATTTTATCATTTATAATCTCATAAATCCAGTTAAATATTAGAACTGAAAAAAATGTAGCAATAGATGCAAATGCAAGTTTTAAAACATCTGTAAATGTAGAATGCCTAATAATCCCCGAATAGGTTTTAAAAATAAAGAAGAAAAAAACGTGGACTCCTATTAAAAGAAGAGCCTGCAAGGGTATAGATATATTATCTGTAAAGAAAACAGGGCTATCGTAAAGAAGAAAATATACAGAAGAAAGTGAGAAAACACACAAAAAAGTGTCTATAATCACAACAATCCACCTAGGTAAATAACGCTGACTCAAAACATTGAGCTTATTATCTCCGTCGTAAAATCTATTTAATATGGAATCTATTATTTTCAATTTTTTATTTATAAGGGTGCAAATATAACTATTAACTAACTACTTTTTTTATGGCACTAGAAATGCGTTCTCTATCATCATCATTTAAATTACTACCCGAAGGTAAACATAATCCTATATTAAATAATGTTTCACTAACATTTTTACCATAATACGGCGCATCTTTAAAAACTGGCTGCAAATGCATAGGTTTCCATAATGGGCGTGATTCTATATTTTCTTTTTCTAATGCTAACCTTAATGTTTCTCTAGAAAAACCTGCCTTTTGTTCATCTACTGTAATACAAGATAACCAATGGTTAGAAATAAAATGAGTAGATGGTTCTTTAAAAACAGTAACGCCATCAATATCGCTAAACAATTCTTGATAGAAAGTATTCATATCTTGACGTAAGTTAACGTGCTTTTCTAGGACCTCCATCTGCCCACGTCCTATTCCTGCAGAGATATTACTCATCCTGTAGTTATAGCCTATTTGACTATGCTGATAATGCACCGCATTATCTCTAGCTTGGGTAGCTAAAAAAATCGCTTTGTCTCTTACTTCCCTATTTTTTGCTACTAACGCACCACCACCAGATGTTGTTATAATTTTATTACCATTAAATGATAAAATACCTATATCTCCAAAAGTACCACACTTCTGTCCATTGTATGAGCTACCTAAAGCCTCTGCACTATCTTCAATAACAGGAATATTATATTTTTCTGAAATAGCTTTTATTTCATCAACCTTATAAGGCATTCCGTAAAGATGCACGCAAATAATTGCTTTTGGGGTTTTACCTTTTGCAATTCTATCTTTTATAGCATCTTCTAAATGTAATGGGCACAAATTCCATGTATCTTTTTCGCTATCTATAAATATAGGCTTTGCTCCTTGATACACTATAGGATTTGCAGAAGCAGAAAACGTCATACTCTGGCACAATACCTCGTCTCCATGAGTTACACCAAGTAAGATAAGTGCTAGATGTATAGCTGCTGTTCCGCTACTTAATGCAGCTACACTTGACTCTTGACCTATATATGTTTCTATGTCTTTTTCAAAACCATTAACGTTAGGACCTAATGGTGCTACCCAGTTAGTATCAAAAGCTTCATTTACAAAGTTCTGTTCTGTACCTCCCATGTGTGGAGATGAAAGCCAAATTTTTGAGTTATTCATTTTGAAATTTTATTATTTTGGCCGGGTTTCCATAGACCACGGCATTATCAGGAATATTTTTTGTCACTACAGATCCAGCACCAATAGTAACCCACTTACCTATTTTCAATTCTGGTAAAATTACACTACCCGCACCAACTATTGTACCTTCTCCTATACTTACTCCACCAGCAATACTTGCTTGTATGGCAACATGAACAAAATTACTTATTCTAGCATTATGAGATACAGTAGCGTTATTATTAATTATACAAAAATCTCCAATGATTACATCTGCATCTATAACACTATTAGGAAAAACAACACATCCTTTACCTATTCTTGAAGAAGGGTAAACAACAGATGAAGTATGTGTAAAACTAGGAAAAGTTCCATTTAATTTTTCTGAAACTAACTTTCTAGGTTTGTTAGCTCCAATACTTATTATAGTAGCCTCTGTATTATATTTTTTTGAATATAATACAACAGGTACATTTAGTATTGATTTTACCTTAGGGTTGTCATCTAATATTCTCACGGGAGTATATTCACCCAGTGATCTAATTAACTCTATAACGGCATAACTATGGCCGCCACTACCATATATTTGTATTTCTTTCATTTATTTCCTGTAAAAGGAGTTGTAGTCGCTACACCTTCAGTATTTATATCTTCTTTAAATATTACTTTCTTAACAGTCATTAGCAATATTTTAATATCTAGTTTAAAAGATTGATTTGCTACATACCAAACGTCATATTCAAACTTTTGTTCCCAACTAATTGCATTACGCCCCATTACTTGAGCCCATCCTGTTATTCCAGGTTTTACTAGGTGCCTTTTTTTTTGCGTTTCAGAATAAAGAGGAAGATATCTAGGTAATAAAGGTCTGGGACCAACAAAACTCATATCTCCTTTAATAACGTTTAATAGTTGTGGTATTTCATCTAAAGAAGTAGCTCTAACAAAAGATCCTACTTTTGTTAATCTATTTGCGTCTGGTAATAAATTGCCTTCTTTATCCTTTTTATCGTTCATTGTTTTAAACTTAATGATCGTAAAAATTTTCTCCTTAGCTCCTGGCCTTTTCTGAAAAAAGAAAGGCTTCCCATTATTAGCTATCGCTAAAAAAAGCGTTATCAATAAAAAGATAGGACTAATTGCCAGAAATACTGTAAAGGCAACTAAAAAATCTAAAAGAGGTTTTATTATTTTTCTATACACAGTGCAAATATATCAAAGGTTTGATTGTAAAAGTTTGTATTCGTTTAATAAATATTGGAACATCTCTTGACGATCGTAGTTTTCTACAATTGTTTTTCGCGCATTTTTTTTAAGTGTTAATTGAAAATTTTCACTAATCAATAACGCTCTCATCGCTTCTAACGTGGCAACTTCATCTTTTACAGGAATAATAATTCCATTTTCCCCAGAGGTTACAATCTCATTACAACCATTAATATTTGATACTATGGCAGGTAAACCCATAGCTCCTGCTTGTAAAACTACATTAGGAAAACCTTCTCTATAGCTTGGAAAAACCAACCCATCACTCATTGCAAAAAATGGCCTCACATCATTTTGATAACCAGCGTGTACTATTTTATTGTTTGTTTTAATTGCCTCAACAACTGATGGATTTAATGGATCTAATTCTTCTTCAAATGGTCCAACTAAAAGCAAGGTGCAATTACTATTTTCTTTTAATAACTGCTGAAACGCTCCTACCATTTCATTTACACCTTTATCTGCAACCATTCTGCCAACAAAAACAAAAACAAAATCAGTTAATGGAATGTTCCATTTACTTTTTTGTTGTGCTATAAACTTTTTAGAATATAAAGATGGATCAAAATAAGAAGTGTCAATACCATTAGAACTTCCCTTTCCTAAAACTTTTAGTTTACTTGGTTTAGTAAACTTTTCTGAAAGTATAAAATCATAAAGTCCTTTAGAGTTTGGATACACATTTGTAGAAAATTTATATGTTAGCTTTTCTACAAAATCTAATACTTTTCTTTTCATTCCAGTAGCTTCCATAAGTGGAAGACCTGCTACGGTATGTAATCGCAAAGGCACTTTAGCAAAATAGGCTGCCATCATCCCTACAATACCTGCCTTAGGTGTATGTGTATGTACAATTAAAGGTTTCTCCTTTTTAAGATGACGGTAAAGCTCATAGACAGCTTTTAAATCCTTTATGGGCGTTATCTTTCTTGTTAGTTCAATATGTTTAGTAGCAACCCCATTAAGCTTACCATACTCTTCTAGGCGTTCTTTTTCTGCTGAAATTGCAGTCACATCAAAATAGTCTTTCATAAAGGTTAGTTGTCCTTCAAGAAGCTTTTCTAATGATAATGGTATTGTGGTAATTCTTATGAGTTTTTGTCTACGCATAAATATTTTAATCTAGTAAATGTTTTATGTTATTAATAACCATTTGATATTTGCCACTTACAGCAGCAGGAATATGATTAATAACGTTTATTTTAATTCCCATCTTTAATCCTAATCGATCTCTCCAATTATTTAAAAATTGTATTTCCATTTCTTTTGTAAAATATTCTGGATTAATAATAAGGTTAATATCAATAGAGTCTAAACTGTTCTGAATTACTTGAAATTTTTTAACACCTTTTACTTTTTTTAATGTGTTTGAGATATTTCCTAAGAATATTTTACCTGTTTCTAATGAATATACAAAATCTACTTCACGACCAGAAATCTTTTCAATTAAAGGATTATTATCGCCACAAGTACAACTTCCTTTTCCTAAAATAACACGATCACCTATGTCGTATCTAATTAATGGCGTTCCATAACTTGTAAATGAGGTTACTACTAACCTACCCTCATTTGAAGGAACATTATCACAATCCAATACTTCAAAAACTCCGCTTTGCAATTGCATATGTAAGTTACGATATTTACACTCTGTAATAAATGGTGCACCTTCAGATGAAGCATATTGATCATACACCTTTGCTTTAAAAAATAACTCAAGAGATTGCTGATTTTCTGATGAGAATGTTTCTGAGGTTGGAAAAATAGCTTTTACTACATTAGAAGGAAAATCATAGCCTTGTGAAAGACCAAACTCTGCAATTTCTATCATGCAAGAAGGGTATCCAATTAAAAATTGAGGTTTGTATTTAATTAAATTTTCTAAATAAAATTTTAAATAATCCTTTTTTAAATGAAATGAAGAATAATAACGAATATTATATAAGTAATCTGTTTTCCAAAAGCGATTTGTTTTTAAATCTCGATAGGTAATGATGTTTTTTCCTGAAAACCAAGCTGATTTACATCCAAGTTTGTAATTATATTGACCACGAAAGGAGTCAAGCATTGCAAAACGCTCTTGTAAATTGTTTTTGGTGTATACAACATGCATTGACAGACCTGTTGTACCTCCAGTTTCAAAAACTTGTCTATACTTTAAAGGTATTGTACGAATAGAAGATATATTTTTTCTAATTTCTTCTTTTGAAACCAATGGGAGTTGTGATAGTTTATTTAAATCACTTAACGTTTTTATTCTTTTATATTTATTTCTATAAAAACTTGAATTTGTAGTTGCGTGATTAAATAAATCAATAAGTTTTTGTTTCTGTAACTCTTTAAGTTGTAATAATGATAAATGACGATTTTGATCAAAAGTAGATCGATATTCTTTATAAAGATTGCCATATCTTATTCTGTAATGAAAAAAATTAAAAAGAGATATGGCTATATTTTGTAAAAAATGCGGAGCCATCTTATAATACTTTTCCATTTATTTATTTCTGTTTTAATAAATACTGTTCCTGTTTATAAGAAAAAGCCCATAAACATATAAAGAAAAAAGCAGGTAAAAACATGTTTTTTTGCCTTAGCATTATACCGAGATTTCCTAGAATTAAAGGAAATGTTAATGCTCCTATTAAAAAGAAGATAAAAACTCCCTTATAAAAATATGTCGCTTTACGCCATAATTTTAATGGATTACAACTAATAAATTTAATACTTAATATTAACAAAACTAAATTTTCAAATGAAGCGATAACAGCTAAAATGTTATTTATATCAAAAAAGAAAGGTCTATATAAAAATGTTAAAACCTTAAAAGGATATGGGTATGATGAAATATCAACGCTACTACCAGTAGTTGATCTACTTAAGTTTTTAGTCTTTGTCTCAGAAAAAGATTGTATGGAATCTGAATCAAAGCTGTCCAAATTTACAAAACTCATAAACTTACTAAATAACACAACAAAAATTATTAAAAAAAAACCTGCAAATAAAGCTTTTTGGTAAAATTTTAGAGATGCACTTAGCATAAATGCAACTCCAAATGAACCAACTAAAAATATTGTAATATGAGGCCTAACAATATATGATAGACCCAAAGCAATAAATATTTTCAAGTAATGTTTTCTTGGTTTTTGCATAGCATAAAAGAATAAACCAATACAAAAAAAACAAATTGTGTCTTTACCTAAACCTGCTGACCAAAAATGAAAATTAGGTAGAAAAAATATTAGAGGAAAAATCTTTATACCAAATATTCTACTATTAAATTTAATATTATTAATTGTTAAAACATAAAAAAAAACCATTCCTATATAACCAACTAAGGTGTACAACAAGGATACTGTTAAAAAAGTAAATATTTTTGCTGGCAAAAAAGTAAACATAAACATTCCTGCAGTACCAGAACCTCTGAGAATGAATAATAACACTACTTCTGCTAGACTTTGCTCCTTAGCCATTAAATAATAATGTAAAGCATCACCACCTGAAACAAAAGATATATAAAACCAATAAATTAAACCAAATAATAAATGATACATCCATAAATACGATAGTGTTTTACTATCAGAGGTATCTATGGATGATGCAAATAAATGTTTTATTTGAAAACCAGCCACGACAATTACTATAATTAATAGAAAATCTAACATTTATGAAATATTATCAATAAAATTATACCATTTGTCAATTCTATTGTTCCAAGATAGCTCTGTTTTTGCAATATTTCTATTATGAGACTCAAATTGTTCATAATTTATATCTTCTGTTAAAGAAATCATTTTTACAGCTGCTGAGTTAGCTTCTCTAAAATCAACTGTAAAACCTAAATTGTAATTTTCTACTTCATCTGAATATCCTTTTAAATTATCTTGAGTAATAATGGCTTTTCCACAAGCAATATAGTCATACAACTTTAAAGGACTTCCAGGACTTATTCTTATTTGTTTAGCTGGTAATAAACAAAAGTTAGATGCACTTATGTATTCTGATGCTAAAACATTATCAACTGGCGGAACAAATTTTATATTGGGATTAACTTCTGCTTGTTTTTTTAACTTATTTACATAAACATTTTCACTTCCCCCTACAATATAAAGAATACATTCATCATGATTAATAAATGTGTCCGTTGTAAAAATATTAATAAGGTAATCTACTCCATGCCATTGTGATACTGAACCTAAAAACAGGAAGATCATCTTGTCATTTGGTAAATCAAGTTTTTCTCTAGAGACACTTAATGGTTTTACATTAAAAATTTCTGTATTTGCCCCATTGTATGAATAAATAGAAGGTTTTTTATATATTTTATCAAATTTACTCTTTAAGTTAGGATGATTAAAAATTATACCATTGCTTAGCGAATAATTTAAGCTGTAAAAATAAGACATAAAATAAAGTACTTTTTTTTCAAGTTTAGTCTTATTTAAAAAAGGTATTTCTTCTTTAAAATCTGCGTGGTATTCACTTATTACTTTAACACCTCTTATATATAAAAAAAATCGTGTTAATGGAGTAAATAAAACACGTTGGACAACAACATCTATTTGTTTAATAAAAAGAATTTTGCTTAAAACATAAAAGTCAAAAAAAAGTTTACTAGTTATTTTTTGAAACCTTGAATTATACTTTTTTGGGTGTAAAAAATGAAAATTATCAATACCTATTTTATTTTTTAATGCTTTCGCCTTCTCTTTAGTAGCTTTATTTTTACCAGAGTTACCATCAATGGGGAAATCTACAATATATACCAATTTCATAACTTATTCTTATTTTATGGAGTTTAGCATTTCAAGAGTTAAATCGACTGAAAATAAAGATTTATTTTCTTTAATTTTTTCAATTGGCCAATCCCACCATTTGAGAAATTGTAATTTTGTTATAATCTTTTCATCAAATCTATAACCAATTACTTTAGCTGGTGATCCACCTACAATTGCATAAGGAGGCACTTTTTTATTTACAACACTGTTTGCTGCCACTATTGCTCCATTACCTATAATGGCACCAGACAATATTACACATTGAGCACCTATCCAAACGTCATTCCCAATTATTATATCACCATTTGAATATAAATCTGCACTTTTTTTATCGTTGAAAATATTTTGTTTAATTGCGTAAGAAGTTATCGTTTTATAATTATGATTAAATTCTTGAATGGAAACACTCCTTGCTATACTGCAAAAAGATCCAATATGTATATTATTTATCAATGAAAAAACATCAGTATTAGGTCCATTAATTGAAGTGTATCTACCTACAGTAATTGAACTTCCTGTTTTTAAAGATGCACCACTTTGAATTTTACATCCCTCTTTAATACTTACATTACCAGTTATTCTACTTCCTTTGAAAATAATATTATTACCCAAAATACCAGTAGATCTGTTAAAATTTAAGTTAAAAACTAAATATTCAAAAACTTTTATAAAGAAATGCTTTAATTTTTTCATACCCCTAATTCTTTTTTTTAACCATCAAGCTATCTAAAATAGCTTGATAATTAGTTACATCATCATTGTTGTTCTGAACATTTACGGAGATAGATTCGTTAATAAGATTCAAAAAATCGTTATTGACTTCAGGATTATAATAATGAAGCTGTTTTTGATCAATTAAATCAGAAAAATACTCTCTACCAATTTCTGTGAAAGTCACATTTAAGGGGACGTTCAATAGTGCGGCTTCAATCAAGCTTCCTGAATAAGATGATATATGTACTGTTGCTGCCCCTAAAATGGTTGAAAGACTAAGTTTATTAGCCTCCATAAAATTAATTTTATCGTAAATGTTGTTCTCTTTTAAAACCTGCATTAATTCTTTTTTCTCCTCAGTTTTCATCCGTGGATGAAGTCTAAACCACCACAAATATTCTTTGCTTGAACTTTTAATTGCATCAATTAAAAACAAAGGCACCAAAGGCTTAATTGTTGTTTGCAAGGTATATAATATTAAGTGAGCATTATCTGGTAGTTTAGATTTTAACGCTAATCCTTCGTCTTTTTTTAATGAGGGATTTCCTCCTTGTAATATTCTATTTTCTGGCAGCCAACTATTTAAATGATTTGCACTAGCAGTATCCCAAACCCAAAAGTAATTGGGCAATAAATTTAGTTTAGCTGAATTAGTATTATAAGTATAGGCAAAATGTCCAGAACCTTGACCTCCATGTTGCATATCTATTGTTGGAATATTTTTTTTCTTTGCAGCTAACAAAGCACCATAACTTGGCTCACAATAATAACACAATACTCCTACGAACGAAGGTGTATTTGTTTGAAATAATCCATCAAAATAGTCTCTCCACATCAAAGTGGTATTAGCTTTTATTTTTATTTTTTCTAGAATATAATTGTATTTAAGACCATATTTTTCACATAAAGTTTTTATGATAACATCAAAATTAAGAAGCTGACGAAGCTCTTTTATTTTGAATGTTTCCGAAGGTTTTTTTAAATATTGTAAACCATCAATTAAGCGATAATCTTTATAATAATCTGTACCCTTAAGCTTACTAAATTCGACCAAACAAGATTGTTTGTCTTTAGTTTCTAAATAATCCATCATTGGATCAAAATACTTATTGTATAAGTTTCCTTCTTTTACAATCCTTGTAGTGTCACTAGCTATAAATACCGCATTTACAGGGTTTTTAAAAGCTGGAATAGTTTTATTATTGTAATTAATTGTAAACAGAAAATTGCGTATTGCAATTTTAAATCCAGCTAATCTTCCAGGTGGTTTTATTACATCAAAAAACAATGTGTCTTTAATAATGGGCCATAAATCAATATCCATAATGTGCCAACTATTTACAATAGCATCATTTTCAAGATTCTTAAAATCTAATAATATGGCTTTTCGATTTTCTTTATTCACGTAATTAGATTTTTTTATTTAGTTTTAATATAAAGAACACCCCTGTAAGTAAAGCAGAAAGGGCTATAACAATTTTTACAATTAGAGATAAGTCTACAATAAAGTATGCTAATATCATCAATGAAATAGTAGCAAAAAACCACAGTAATGGATAATATTTAACATTGTTTAATTCTTTAAATTCTTTAAAATAAAATCCTGCATACCCAATATATAAAAAAGAAATAAATGTTGTGTAAGCTGCTACTTCAAATCCATAAAGTGGGATTAATATAATATTCAATAATACATTAGCTCCTCCTGCTACAAATGAAACACGCCATAGTTTGTGCGTTTTTTCATAATAAAAAAGAAAACTATTTGAAGCAAAATACATGGGGCGATAGTTTATGGACATAAATAATATTATAGCCAAAGGATACATTTTATTTAATGTATCATTCTTTATTAATATCTCAAAAATTTCTTTAAAAAAAATTGATGGTACAAAAGTTACCACAAAAAATAAAATTTGAACCATAAAAAGTAAATCGCGAGCTTCGGTAAGCTTATTGTCTTTGTATTTTTTTGTAAGTATTGGACCCAATGCCCAACCCACAGCTGTTGAAAAACCTTCTCCAAGTACACCAAATGTGTTTGCTACATTATATTTTCCTATATCTCCTGTAGGTACACTTAATTGATCCATAACAAGGCGGTCACTACTATTTAATAAATAGCTACCGTAAAAATGAGGGATTGTAGGTAGAGATACTTTTAAAGACTGTTTTAAATATTTCCATTTAAAATTGTATATAGGCCTTAATCCTTCTTTAAAATTTAATGGGATCCAGTAAGATGCATTTGATAAAATTAATGTAACAAAAGCAGACCAAAACCAGCCCATATAACCCATCTGGTAATGCGAAATTAAAATAATGTTAAGTCCTGTAGTTAACAAACCAAAAATCAAACTCCGTATAGCAATAGGCATAGGTTTTTGTCGTAGTTGATAATATTGTTTACCAATAGCTGCTGTAGGACCAAAAAGAATTAAAGGTGCAGTATTTAATAAAACAATAATCCAAATATTTTGTTTTGCTATTTCCGGTACCGCAAAATAAACCAAAAAACCTACAATGATGGCATAAATTAGATTCCACAAATTTAAAAATCCATAAATCTGACGCCATCGCCATTTGTAATGTCCTGGGGATTTAAAAAAAGAATTTGTAAGTATTACTCTTAGTCCTAATGTTGCTAAGGCAGAAATTGCAGTTGTATAAGCAGTTAATACACCAGCAACACCAAAATCTACCTCAGTTAAATCTTTTGTTATTATTGGAAGAACTAAAAAATTTGCTATAAGAGTTATTTGAGGTGCTAAACCATATATTAACGTATGAGAAAAAAGTTTTTTTATCATTTAATATCTTTCATACGTAATAATTTAGCTGGCACGCCACCATAAATACCGAAAGGCTCTACATTTTTAGTTACAACAGAGTTTGCTCCTATTACACTATTATCTCCTATTTTTATCCCTGGATTAATAAAAACATTAGCTCCAATCCATACATTTTTTCCAATTAAGACATCTCCAGTTTTTATTGGTATATTATTTTTATCACTAAAATCAAAATCTGGATCTTTAGTAGTTGTGTAAATTCTAACGTTATGACTGATACTACAACCTTGACCTATTGTGACTGAACAATTCTCGTGTAATTGAATTGTAGATAAACTTCCAATATAACTATTGTTCTCAATCTTTAAATATCCTTTACCATAAAAAAAAATATCCTTTCCATTAAATCTAAAATCATCACTAATTGAATAATTATTTCTGTAAATTTTATAACGTAAATTCTGATGGTAGTTAGATATGTTATATAATAACTTATAAATTAAACTCATTTTTTAATATATTAATTAAAGTATATTTCTAATTAAGACTTATTTACTTATTCAAACTGAGTAAGAACTCAGCATACTGAAAATCTTCTAAAAAATCAATATCAATAGATTTACTTCTATCCATTATGTAAGCATATGTGTTTTCTGTGTAATACGTATTTGCTTTTAAAATATTTGTGTTAAAAACATAAATAGCTCCATTGGGATAAAAACTTGGTTTTTCTAATTGTCTATTATTTAAAGTATCTTCAAATATGGGGGTGATTTTATAATCTTCGGTAATATATTTATGCCACTTTACAGGATGATGCTCTTGACAAAAACTGATAACAGAATCTGCATTTTTAGTGCTAAAAAGCGTTATGGCTGCATCAATATCAATTGAAGATCGTAAAGGGCTGGTAGGCTGTAAAACGATAAAAGATTGTAAATGAATGTTGTATAGTTCGTGATATTTATTAATAAAATGTGCGTAAACGTCAATAGCTCTAGCAGTATCTGATGCTAAATGTATTGGTCTTAAAAATGGAACTTCTGCTCCATATTCTTTTGCTATAGCTGCGATTTCCTCATCATCTGTATTAACAAAAACACGAGTAACAGCTTTAGATTTTAAAGCTGCATTAATTGTGTGTGCAATTAATGGAATACCATTAAGAAGCTTGATATTCTTTCCCGGTAATCCTTTTGATCCACCTCTAGCAGGTATTATTGCAATCATTCAATATGTTTTATAAATTCTTGAGCTTGATCATAATCTACAGGCTTACCTATATCAATCCAGTAACCAATTATAGGGTCAAATAATAGTTTACCATTTTGATCTACTAATTTCTGCATAACATCAGTTATGTCACAATATTCGTTTTTAGGTATCAGATTTAAAATTTCTTTTTTAATCATATAAATACCTGCATTAGATTGATATCTAAATGTTGGTTTTTCTTTGAATGCTGTAACGCGATCATCATCTGTTTCAAAAACAGCGTATGGTACGTCTACTTTATATTCTGTAGATGCAACAACCATATCTGCATCCTCACGTAGCATTTTAGTAAACATTGATTCAAAATCAACATTTGTAAACAAATCACTATTCATGAGTAGTATGCGATCAGTTTCAAAATTATCTACCAAGCTCAATGCTCCAGCTGTACCCAATGGTTCATTTTCCCAAATATATTCTATAGAAACACCTTTAGAGCTTCCATCACCAAAATAAGCTTCTAACTGCTCCCCTAAGTATTTTACAGATATGTAAAATTTCTTAACGCCATAGCTAATTAAACGATCTATGTTATGCTCAATTATAGGCTTATCACCTAAAGGTAACATAGGTTTTGGAATTGTATCAGTTAACGGACTCAACCTTTTACCTCTTCCTCCAGCCATAATCATACATTCAACAGGTATCATTGATTTAGTGTATGTTAAATCAACAATAGAATGAAGTGTTTTGTCTTCATTTAATATGGGAAGAATTAGAATTTTTTCATCCCTATATTTTTTAAGTTTTATGTAAGAGGTTTTACTTGTTTCAAAAACAAAATCCTTGTTACATATTTCCTTTATATTTTTATAAACATCTTCATCTTTTGCTAAAGAACGCCTAATATCACCATCAGTTAAAGAACCAATGATTTTCTTATTTCCATCTTCTACAAAGAGAATTAATCTACTAATAAGTCGTATTTCATTTAATTGACGTAGAGCTTCAGCTATCGTACTATTTTCTGAAATAGTAATTTGTTTTAATAATTTTCGCATGATATTATATTAAAACATATCCCACTTTAACAAATCATCTTCGGGAATGTCTACTGTTGTTGTTCTTCCTATAACAAACTCCATTTCATTTGGTGGAATTTGTGTACCTGGTCTTTTAGCATCAAGATGTTCTTTTGTAATAACAGTTCCCTTAGGGATTGCGTTTTTTGCTACAATGCTTCTTCTAAATTTTGATTTTTTAGATTCTTCTGCATCTGAAACAGTCCTTTTATGATTTCCTAATGATTGAACTATATTTTTTGAACCTGTGCTTATAATTTTTAATTCCTCTGGATCTGCAGAAATTTCGTGATCCCACCCTGGCAGTCCTTTGTCTAAAGTGAAATGCTTTTCGATTAAACAAGCACCTAGTGCTGCAGAAGCTAAAGGTATTGAAGTTCCTATAGTATGATCAGAAAAACCAACTGGTAAACCAAAAGTTTGCTGTAGCATAGAAATATTATTCAAATGAATATCCTCATATTCAGGTGGGTAAATAGATATACAGTGCAATAAAATTAATTCACTATTACCTTCTTTATAACATAGCTCTACTGCTGTATCAATTTCACTTAAAGTAGACATACCTGTAGATAAAATCATTGGTTTTTTGAAAGCTGCTACATCTCTAATAAAACTATGATAATTTATATCCATAGATGCGATTTTAAAAAATGAAACCTCTAGGTCGTTAAGCAATTTAGCCTCTTTGTAAGAAAATGGTGAAGAAGCAAATTCAATATCATTAGAATCACAAAACTCTTTCAACTCTTTATGTTGATCGTCTGTAAGTGCATATTTAGTAATCATCTCCTTCAGCGACCCAAAATGCTTCTTTTTAGAATCATTGTATTTTTGGTTCTTTTTATACTCCTCCCTTGATACTAAAGAAGATGGTGTCCAAGATTGAAATTTTGCGCAATTCGCACCATTTTGCTTTGCTGAGAGTATCATTTTTTTCGCCAGATCCATATCACCATTATGATTAGCGCCTATCTCAGCTATAATATATGGCTCACAATAATTATGTATTAAATTATTATTTATTTTTACTGTCTTCATAAGTATAATTTATAGTTCCCACCAGAATAAATGGTGATTTGATTTTACTGTTAATTTGTCTATTATATTAACTTTATTATTTTCAAGATACTGAGGTGCTAACTCTGAATACCCTAAATCTAATAAGGATTCATAATGAGCATTTTTACTTTTTAAAATATGAGTTACCTCTTTTTTGGTCCGTTTTTTAATTCCAGCCGTATTTTCAATATGTTGCCTATAGTTAACTTGCATCTTATTATTAAAGGTAACCTTAAAATTACCATTTTTAATCTTTTGGTAGAATATAAACCAATCTAAAGCAACTATATTCTCACTAAAAATACATTTTTGAAGTAAAAAAATTTTATTACAAGATATATTTCCTAAACCAACAATGTTTTTATCAATTAAAAAATTTGAATCAAATATCTTATTATTTGACAACTTCTTACTCCAAATATTTTTCTTCCATATATTACCTAGGTCATCCATCAAATTTAAATCACAGCAAACAATGTCTGTAGATTTCAATATATTATGAGATATTTCTATTCGATTTGATGACATTGTATCATCTGAATCTAAAAATATAAAATTTTCATAGCTAGAATTAGCTAAATAATCAATGCCTAACTCACGTATTTCAAAAGGAGTTCCAGTTAGCTCAATAAAATTAATTGTTAAATTACTGGTATTCAAGTTATCTATTTTAACTGCATCACAAAAAATAATTATGTCAAAATCTTTTGTTGTTTGTTGTTGAATTGAATATATAAACTCACTGAAATATTTTAAAGCATTTGGATATAAAAAACTTACAAGAACAGTATTACTCATCTATTTATTCTTTTTTGCAGGATTTTGTTACCAAATTTTGTTAGTTAATTGCAAACTTATTATACTACGTAACAAAAAACTAACCAAATTCAGGTCTATCCTTAAGTAGTTTTTTTTCTAATTCAAGTAATTTTCTACTTCTTTCTTTAATAATTTTTGCTGGGATTCCAGCATAAACGTTCCACTCATGTAAATCTTTAACAATTAAAGACATTGACCCTATACTGCATCCTTCGCCTATAGTACATTCACCAATTATAATAGTACCTGCTCCAATAATTACATGTTTACCTATAATTACTTTCCCACCTATATGGGCAGTGTATTCTTGAGGTATTGCTTGGGCTGTTAAATAATCTCCTGAATAATCATCGGATGCACTATAGATAATTGTATTAGCCGCCATACTAGAAAAATTTTCAAGTATTATCCCAAAAAAACCACTTAAATGACATCCTCTTGCTATAAAAACATTATTTTTTATGGTTATAAAACCATTAACAGCTGACAAAACAGCAAAATCATCAATTCTTACATTGTTTCCTATTGAAATGTTTTGTTGACCATAAACGCGAACGTCACTTGAAATTAAAACATTTGTTCCAATACTTTTAAAGCCAAAATCTTTTAAATCGTTTTCAGTATAATATTTACTTTTTAGCATATCTATTTTATTATATTACACTACTTGGTATATTAACTACACGGTCTACTAGCCACTCTGAATTACTTAAATCTCCCTTTGGAGATTCTTTAAACATAGGCATTGTATTCATCAATTTCCATATGGGTCTTGTCATCACCCCCAGTTCATTCGTTTGCTTTAAAACAGCATCCTTATTTTTTGCATCATCAAGTATAATAGCATTTAGCCAGAAATTAGATGTTTCCATATCACGTTCTTCAAAAAAGGAAATCCCATTTTCTTTAAAATAGGCTTCATATTTTTTTGCAAGATTTCGTTTTTTCTCAATAAACCCATCTAATTGATTTAATTGAGCTAAACCCAAGGCAGCATTAAGATTAGGCATTCTATAATTATAACCTATTTGATCATGCTCATAATCCCAAGCATGTGGAACTTTTGCTTGAGTGCTAAGATGTTTTACTTTTATTGCTAAATCTGTATCATTAGTAAGTATGACACCACCGCCTCCAGTAGTCATAATTTTATTGCCATTGAAACTTATTGCGCCTATTTTACCAAAAGTCCCTAAATGTTGCCCATTTAACCTAGAACCCATTGCTTCGGCGGCATCTTCGGCAACTTCAATGTTGTATTTACTACAGATCTCTATAATTTCTTCTATTCTACAAGCGTGACCAAAGGTGTGCATTGGTAAACATGCTTTTATTCTTCTTCCTGTATGCTTGTTAAAACAATCGCCGTTTATTTGTTCAGTATTTGCTTTTAAAAACACCTCGAGTGCCTTAGGTGATAAGCCCATTGTATCTCTATCGACATCAATAAAAACTGGTATTGCTCCTGCATACACTATGGCATTAGTAGTTGCAATAAAAGTTAATGGCTGCGTTAATACTTCATCATCTACTTTAACATTTAAAACCTCTAATGCAAGATGAATAGCATTTGTTCCATTTACACAAACTATAGCGTGTTTTGCTCCTGTATAAGCTACTAATGCGTTTTCAAATTCATCTACAAATTTACCTACACTTGATACAAATGTAGAATCTATACATTCATTTAAATACTCCTTCTCATTGCCCTTAAAAGTTGGTACATGAAGTGGAATAAAATTTTTTGGCTCATTGAATAATTTTCGAACTATATCAATAATAGATTTATCTATTTCCATCGTTTACATTTTACCATCTAAATACTTACCTGTTTCCTTATGTAAAAAATTAGGTATCATTTTCTGAAACAATTTAACAATCTCTTCTTTGTCCCACATTCTTTTTGCTTTCATCCCAAAGATTTGATTTTCAAAAAAGTCAAGATTTTCATTAACAACCTCGAGGTCTTTTTTTATGACCCCAAGATTATGATATTTACTAACATCTATAGTTTCTGTATCTGTAAAGAATTCTTCAAAATCTTTTTCTCCGGTGGTATCGCTATTTGTAAATAAACATGGCCATTTTTTTTCTTGAGGCAGTGTTTTCATCAATTCTCTAGCTTCCTGTTCTGTTTCACAAAGATATGGATCGTAACCTAAATTTTTCAAATACTTTACAGCAATATCAGCAAATGAAATCAGATCAAGTTTCTCACTTAATTTTGGAAAGAAAACATCTTGATTTTCACCAAAAATACAAGACATTAAACAAAGTTCTCCAGCTTCTTTAGGTATTACAAAATACCTCTTTATGTCTTTTGGGGCAACAATGGGTTGCTTTTTTAAAATTCTCTGATTAAACCCATGTAATAAAGAACCATCTGAAAAAGCAACATTAGCAAAACGAGCAGTAGAGATAACAATATCCTTACTTCTTCGCATCAAAAACATTTCCATGATACGCTTACTTGCACCCATCATATTTACAGGATTTGCAGCTTTATCGGTAGATACGCAAAAATATTTTTTTGTGCCTTTTGCAATAGATTGCGCTATAGTTTTGTCTGTATTAAAAATATTTACATCAATCATTCTCATCAATGTAAAAGGATCTTTTTCACTACGTACATGTTTTAACGCAGAGAGATTTAAAACATAATCATACTTGCCATCCTGAGCTATAAAACTTTCATATTCTATAGAACCTATATCTAAAGCAAACGTTTTAAAATCTCCATCTATGTAACCAAATGTACTCCTAATGTCCCTTACAAGCTCAACTAGATTGTTTTCACTTATATCAACTATATGTAATTTTTCTGGATTTCTCTTAAATATCTCTTTTGTAACCGCCTGACCTATAGAGCCAGCACCTCCCAAAACTAAAAATGTTGATGAAGAAACTATATTTCTAAGTTCTTGCTCATTTTTAGAGATATCTTTTTTAAACAACTCTTCTTTTCTACTAATAAGATTTAAAATATCCATTTTCCAATTATCAACTAAATATGTTATAAGGTTAAGAAAGATGAAATTTATTTTTTATTAAATAAAATCCATTTATGTACATTTTAATGAAATCTATTAAAAATATATATTACCTTCTTTTCACAAAGATAATTTATTATACACCTTATCCAAATTCGTAAAGAAAAATTAAACAATCATTAATAAATTTAAATTATTTTTTTTAAATATAAACCGTAACTACTTTTACCTAGGGGCTTTGCGAGTTCTGTTAACTGTTCTTTATTTATATATTTCATATAATAAGCAATCTCTTCAATACAAGCTATTTTTAAACTAGTCCGCTTTTCTATGGTTTTGACAAACTCAGTAGCCTCTGTTAAGGCTTCATGCGTACCCGTATCTAACCAAGCAAAACCACGACTCATAAGCTGTAACTTTAATGATTTGTCATCTAAATAAGCTGCATTAACACTTGTAATCTCTAATTCACCTCGATGAGAAGGAATCACCTCACTTGCTATATCAACAACAGTGTTAGGATAAAAATACAGCCCAACTACAGCATAATTACTTTTTGGATTTTTAGGCTTCTCTTCAATATCTATAACATTTCCGAAGGTATCAAAAGAAGCAACACCATATCTTTCTGGATCATCTACATAATACCCAAAAACAACGGCTTTATTTTCTTCTGTAACAGTTTTCACAGCTGCCTCAAGCATTCTCTGTAAACCAGCGCCGTAAAATATATTGTCTCCTAGTATTAAACAGACATCGTCTTGTGCTATAAATTCTTTACCAAGAATAAATGCTTGAGCTAAACCATCTGGAGAGGGTTGCTCAATATATGAGAGCGAAAGACCTAATTGTGACCCGTCTCCAAAAAGTTTTTGAAAATTAGGAAGATCACTAGGGGTAGATATAATTAATATTTCTGTTATACCTGCTAACATTAAAACCGATAGCGGGTAATATATCATAGGCTTGTCATAAACAGGTAATAATTGTTTTGAAACTACCTGAGTTAAAGGATGTAATCGTGTGCCAGAACCACCTGCTAGAATAATACCTTTCATTATTTTTTGTATTGTTTGTTATAATACTCTTTATAAGCACCAGAAGTTACTTGATTAAGCCATTTTTCATTGTTTAAATACCAGTCAATGGTTTTAGAAAGCCCTTCATTAAATGTAACACTTGGCTCCCATCCTAACTCTTTGTTTATTTTTGATGCATCTATTGCGTACCGCAAGTCGTGCCCAGGTCTATCTTTTACAAAAGTGATAAGTCCTTGACTTTCTAGCTTATTTCTACCCAGTTTTTCATCCATTTGATCACAGAGCAGCTTAACAAGATCTATATTCTTCCATTCATTGATACCACCCACATTGTATGTTTCACTGTTTTTTCCTTTCTGAAATATTAAATCTATCGCCTTTGCATGATCTAAAACATACAACCAGTCTCTTGTATAATTACCATCACCATAAACAGGTAGATTTTTTTTATTAATGATATTATTAATAAAAAGTGGAATCAATTTTTCTGGAAATTGATTAGGTCCGTAATTATTTGAACAATTACTTATTACATATGGCATCCCATAAGTCTCACCATAGGCTCTCACAAAATGATCTGAGCTAGCTTTTGACGCAGAATATGGTGAGTTAGGGTCATAAGATGTTGTTTCTGTAAACAAACCCGTTTCTCCAAGACTACCATAGACTTCATCTGTACTTATATGATAAAATCTTTTTCCTTGCCATTTGTCACTCCAGATTCTTTTAAAGTTCTGCAACAACACCATGGTGCCTAAGATATTTGTTTTTGCAAAAGCTAAAGGGTCTGAGATAGATCTATCTACATGACTCTCTGCTGCAAGATGGATAACGTCATCAAATTTAAATTTATCAAATAGATTACTTATAAAAGTTTCATCGGTGATGTCACCTTTTACAAATGTGTAATTGACTAAACTTTCTATCTCACTTAGGTTTTCTAAATTTCCTGCATAAGTTAAAGCATCTAAGTTTACAATATGATATTCAGGGTATTTATTAACAAACAACTTGACTACATGAGAACCTATAAACCCAGCTCCTCCAGTGATTAAAATCGTTTTTATTATCATTTGATGGTACACTATTTTAATACAAAATTACAAAAACCAAATATACCATTATAAAAGAAAACAAAGTCAAGTTCTTCTTAAAGGCAATTTATAGTTCTAGCTGCTTTAAATCACAATCTTTTTGCTTGTAAGCTATGATCAGTACGACAGCTACTAATATCCAAAACTCCCTCTTTCTTAAATGATAGGTGTATATCCAAGTTACTAAAGCACCTATAACTAATGGAAGTAAAAACTGTAAGTAATGAGTGTATGGGTTTTTAGCTTGTTTCCAAGAGATTGGAAACAGCCGCAAAAAGAAAAGCATAAAAACGATATATAATACAGAACCTATTAACCCAGTTTCTCCTAACATTTTTAAATAAGTACTATGTACCTCATGTGTGTGATATTTGCAATGAAAAGTCCCTAAACCACATCCTGTAAATGGATTCTCATTAAACGCAGTAAAAGCGGCAGTAAAATTATCTTCAATAAAACCATTGCCTTTAGAATTTAGCTCTGTATTAACCACTCTATTTTCAAACTTAAAAGTAACTCTATGATAGGCGGAAGGTAGCGTTACTTTTAAAACACTTAAAAAGCAAAAGATAAAAATCGTAGTAAAAACTGTAAAAACTACAACATTCTTCTTTCTAGCGTAAATAATAAACAGTAAAAGGCCAAAAAGCAATCCATATATAACAGAATATTTACCTAATGTGGTAAATGTAATAATACAGCAAAATAAAGATACATTAAGCATCCACTGCTCCCTTTTAGATAGCATTGCATTTAACTTTGAGAAGCGTAGAGGAATAAGCAATAGAAAAACAATCATATAAAAAGACCCTGCCTGACCTGTATTTTTAAAACCACTTATTAGTACACCCGGATACTTAGCAACAGGGAATATTCTATGTAAACCTATTTGCTCAGCAACAAGATCATAGAAACCAATTCCCGTAAAAAGAATAACAGAAAGCATTAAATAGTTAAACAACACTGTTACTGGTGAATCTTTAAATGTCAAATAGATACCTAGTGAAAGTAACAATAAGTAGAAAACAATTACTACTTCAACTACAGTAGTTAGTGGATAGAGTGAAAAAAATGAAGTTAAAACTAATCCTAGCACTAAAATCATTGCAACAAAGTAAACTTGAGGTATAGATTTTAAACGCTTAAATGCCTGTATAAACTTTGGGATTGTCACTATTAACGCAAATATTCCGATAATATCTGCTAAGGTAATCCTAGACCAAATAAGTGATTCTCCCGGAACTGAAATAGTACGCGAGATAAAGCAGAGAACCAAAAAAGCAATATATAAGACTTTTGCCAAGTTTTAAAGATATCAAAATTATGTGGAGTTACTATTTAAAACAGACAACTGACAAAGGTATTATTGTTGAAAAAGACTATGTGATATTTTTTTCAATACTATTTTATGAAAATAGTAAATCACATAACCATAAATTACAAATAAGGATATTAGTAAAAACAAGAAATTAATCTTTGTAAAATAATAGGTAGGTAATATAATTGAAAAACTAATTATGAAACCTAACAAAGGAGCCTTTAAGTTTTTAAAAACATCAATAGGTGAAACAGAAAGTATTTTATTGAGAAAATAAAAATAAAAAAAAGAGTTTATTATTGTAGCACTTAAAATACCTACAGAAACACCTAGTATACCATAACTACTACCAATACATATAGCCGGAAGAGTTGTTAAAATTAGAGATGAAGCTAATATTTTTAATTCTAATTTCGGCTTTCCCAAACTTCTGTAGACTAAAGTAGACCCGTGTGTCAACATTTTTACCAATACCACTAATGCTAATATTTTTATTGAATAATCTGCTGCAAGCCATTTCTTATTAAAAAACAGTTTAATTATTGGCGAGCTAAACAATAGAAGACCAAGCATTATAGGGTACAAAATTACAGAGTAGCAAAACAAACTTTTTAAAAAATAACTTTTGATCAGATTCATATTTTGCTGAACTTTACTGTAGAAAGGATAAAGAACACGATCTATCATACTTGTTATTTGCACACTTAACAAGACAGTAAACATTAAAGCAAAACTATAAATACCTAAACTGTGAGCATCTGTAAGCTTACCTATAAACAAAACGTCTAGTGTGCTAGACATTATAATTATCAGAATCGTTAGACAAATAAAAAAACTAGATCTCAAAATATCAACCAAATGAGACCAACTGAAAATGAGTTTAGGTTTCCATTTAGCTAATAATAAATATAATGGTAACGAACACAAGTAAGGGAACACCAAATACAAAACAAGAGACCAAATTCCGGCTCCACTTAAGGCAAATACCACTGTAACAAATCCAGACAGAATAGTTGCCGTTGCTTGTATAATAGCTATTTTTTTAAAATGAAGTAACCTAAACAATTTAACTCTAAAGACAATAGTCAACGAATCAATAAGAATTGGGGCTGTTAAAATTGGAATAATCTTAGTTAGTAAAGGCTCAGAATAAAAGTTAGAAAACTTATCACTCCCTAAATAATAAACAAAGGCATAAACAATTAACGCCCATAATATTCCAAACCAGAAAACAGATTGATAATGTATATCCGCAAGTTCATCATCCCTTTTTTGAATCAGAGCATTTTTAAAACCAAGATCTGAAACAACATAAATTATACTAGTAAAGGCCACAGCCATACTTACTATCCCAAAGTCTTTGGGAAATAATAAATTAAGTAATACTAGTTTGACAAAAAAATCAAAAATACGTTTAACAAATACTTGAATAATACTCCAAAGCAAGCTTCTTTGCAATAATTTCTCTAAAGCATTCATTAAAAAGGATTTTAATTGAAATAAGGAATTACAATACTTTACTATTCTTTATCTTCAGGTTCCATTTTCGATTTCAGAAGACCCATAAGAAAAGGCTTAAAGGCAAAGAATAGAATAATAAGTATAACAACAAATACACCAGAAAACGCCACACCTAACACGATAACAGCACTACTAGTAGATGAACTACCTACAGGAACCACTGCGGGTTTTATTACAGTGAATATAGGCGTGTCTTTTGCTATTTGTAGTTTTGCATTCTCAATTTGAGTTGCAATTTGAGAGTATACGCTAAATGTCAACTGGTATTCAGAATTCAATTGCTCTTCTATATTTTTTGTGTATGAAGTAAGTGCAAATTTATTTCTATCTCTAAAATTACCTAAAGCACTCCTCTTAGCAATGTAATCCTCCTTTGCAACTTTAAGTCTTTTTTCTAAAAATTCTAATTCAATTTTAGACTTTTCAATAGTTCCATCAATAATTGTTTTTTGAAGAACCTCCTCACAACGTCTAACTAATTGTTCTGACAATAAAGGATCATGGGTTATAGCCTCTATTATCATAACCCCTTGCTCTTCATTGATTATTACTTTTAGCTGCTTTTTTAATATTTTTTCTTGAAATATTTCATTTACTGTTCTTCTGTTAACACCAACGGTATCAATCACCGATAAGTTATTATTTTTATTCTTGAATAATGAAATAATTTTTGAAGGTAACCCAAAAATGTTACTTTTAAAACGAACAAGAGAGCCTTCATCATAATAATTCAGCATAAAATCACCATAACTTATAGAGTCTGAAATAGTACTCAACCTTATAGTCTTATTATATAATTTACGTTGAAAATAAAGATTATCTAAAAAAACTGGGTATAATTTAGGTGTTAACTTACTTCCGTCTTGCCCACTAATGTTTAACCCTGCGAGTACTGCAATACTACTATACCTACTACTAATACTATTACTAATATCTGCTTGAGGAAGTATGGTTGCATTAGCTGTGTATTCTTTCTTAATCAAACTAGACACAATAATACCTATTATAGAGAATAAAATAAGTGCAATAAAGATTAAACGGGTTCTTTTTCTTAGAGCACTTAGGATGATTGCAAAAGCATCAATAGAAAATTGATTTTCAACATTTAAATCTGAATTTTCCATATTAATTGCTTGTTAAATTTTGAATTAATAAAGCTAACGTTGTGAAACCTGTAGAAATACCTATTACTTCTTGAGTAGATAAACGTGATTCACTTCTATCTGGTCTTCTTGGAACAATCACTAAAGCACCTGCTTCTAATTTTGGATAAGATTTAAAAAACAAAAAACGTTTGGTAGCAGCAATACTTCCGTTTAAATACACTACATAGGTTTTACCTCTTCTAGCGTTTTCTGCAAAGCCTCCAGAACTATTAATATAATCTTTTAAATTATTACTTGTGTCGTATCTAATCAATGAAGGAACTAAAACCTCTCCTTCCACCTTAACAGTTTCTTTAATTGAAGGTATTGTCACAATATCTCCATCTTTTAGTATCATATCATATTTACTACCTGGATTGGAAAGTATTTTTTCTAAATCAATTCCTACCTGCAATGATTTAGCGTTATTAAGCTTAATATCAACATCTTCATCGCTTAAATTATCTTTCACATCTTGAACCACTTGCTTTTGAGCTTCAGCTTTATAAAAAGGGTTCACTCTAGAAAGTGAAGCACCTCTAACAAAAGCATAATCTGTAACTCCACCTGAAAGATTGATTACATCTGAGATTCTCACTTTCTTATTCTCTAAACCATAACTACCAGCATAATTAACTTCACCATTAACTTGAACAAATAACTCTCCTTTAAATCCTTTCAAGTATCTTACAGAAACTCGGTCATTGGGTTTCAAAATAATATCTCTAGATTCTCCAATAACTTCATTTAAACCATTACTACTAAAACTAATAGTCTCAACCAGTTTTTCTGTTCTCTCTCCTAATATTTTTCTGTAAATATCAATATTATTAATATCAGCATCATCACTAAAACCACCAGACATTAAAACCATCTCCTCAACGCTAATATTCTCTACAAAAGGAATTTTTGAGGGGCTATTTACTGCTCCAGAAATAGAAATATATGATTTTTCTTGGGTATTATATTTATCATATATTTTTATAACATCATTATTTTTTAAAAGAACATCTTTAGACGGGTTATTCATAACCTCTGTGATAGAAAAAGGAATTGCTTCTGATCTAACTTTATCAATATCGCGTAAAATTATTGCTCGGCTAAGAAATGCTTTATCTAATACACCATTAGCTTTATTAATTAACTGAGAAACTGTCAATCCTTCTGTTAACTCGTATATACCAGGACGAAAAACAGCACCATCTAATTGCACCTTATTTTCAAATTCCCCTAAAATAGATTTCACCTCAATAAGATCTCCATCTTTTAATTTCTCAGTTTTAGATTTGTTAACGTTTATTTCTAAAACCCTTTTAGCATCCCCAGAAATACGCTCTACAGTAACAATATCTTTATAAGCTGAAGAAGAAAACCCACTAGTAAATCTAAGGAGGTCGCTTAATGTCTCATTTGGTTTTAACTCAAACAAACCTGGTCTTTTTACTTCTCCAGAAATACTTATTCTAGATAAATACGGAGTTACAATTATCACATCCTGATCCCTAAGTACATTATTTCCTTCCTGTGAACCTTTTGTTAGATACTCATACATATCAAAACTAACTGTTTCTTGACCATTTCTAACCAATTTAATATCTCTAAATGTACCTTTCTCTGAAGGTCCTCCTGCAGCATATAGAGCGTTTAAAACAGTGGATAAAGAACTTAATGAATAAGTTCCTGGAGTACTAACCTCTCCTATAATATTTACTTGCACAGTTCTTACAGTAGCTAAAGAAACACCAAGGTTTACTCTGTAAGGGCTATTTTCAGGTGCATTTAACCCATTATATATTTTTTTTAAACTACCCTTAATCTTCTTAGTTGCATCTTCTATAGTAAGTCCGTTTAATAGTATAGGCCCTACATTTGGTATAGTAACAGCTCCTTCCCTATTAACTGGAAGATTATATGTACTCTCTGAAGCTCCCCAAATAGACACGACTAACTCGTCACCTGGTCCTAACTTATAATTGATAGGAGTCGATAAGTTTAAATTAGGTGAAAATGAAATATTTGAGTTTGAAAAGAAATCCATTCCAAAAATCCTACTTCTTTTTTTAGGAGTTTCTACATTCTGATTTACACTTTGAGATTCAACTTTTATATTTAAAGCGCTATCTGCATCACTAGAAGTTTTGTTTTGAGTTCCGTTCAAGGAGCTCATACGATTTTCAAAATCTGCTATTTGTTCTGCAGATACACCTTTAGATTCGGCCAATGCCTTGATTTGCGCATCAGAATAACCCTGAGTTTTTAATTCCTGATAATATCCGTACAATTGCTTATCATCACTCCCTTCTACGCTAGGTGCACTAGGGTTAACCTGAGCAACAAGCATGTTTGTTGTAAAAACAAACAACATAAGAATAATTAATTGAGCTTTTAATTTTACTGTCATTTAAAAATATTATTTCAAGAATTATACTAATTAAAACGACTGCAAATATACATTTTTTTTAATTGAAAACATAAGGTAAGACACTGACAAGATTGGCATTTCTAGCAATTAGAACAACAATCAATTGTAAGATAACTAGCAATCACTAGAGGCAAAACTATAGTAAATTGTAAACAATTTTAATATAACAATAAGCGGTACTGAGATTTAATTATAATAATTACATTAAAACTTAATAGCCTTTTTTAACGCAGTTGTAGAAATCCCCTTGGTTCTTGGCAAATAAAGAACTTCACAATGTTCATTTAGAAAGTCAAATTTATCTTCCCAATCATCTCCCATTACAAAAATATCTGCTTGATGATTTAAAACATCTTCAACTTTTTGATCCCAATTTTTTTCAGGAATCACTAGATCTACAAATGGCAACGACTCCAGCAATTGTTTTCTCTTTTTATAGTTGATCTCACAAACCTTACCTTTTTTTAGATTGAAATCATCTGTAGAAAGACCAACTATAAGTCTATCCCCCAATTCTCTTGATTTACGTAAAATCTCCATATGTCCATAATGAAGTAAATCAAACGTTCCGTAAGTCAGTACTGTTTTATAGTTTTTCTTAAATATGTCATTGAAATTTAATTTCAAACTATCTCCTTCTTTATCTATTAAAAACCTAGTTAATTCTTTAAAAAGAGGAAGTTTTTTCTTTAAGTCTTCAGAGATAACTGCATTTATTAATTTCAAAGTTTTTACACCTTCTAAAACTATAGTGTTTTCTTGTAATGATTCATTATAAAAACCCTTTCCTATCAATAAGCCTAAGGTACGATTTCTACTCAAATCATTCAAAGAAGATAAAGACATATCACCAATACCACAACTTAAAAATAGCGTTTCTTCTTTTCCGCCCATTGCTTTAAGAATAGTTCTCATTTCAGAAAAAGCTCTTGTTAAAAATAAAAAACGCGTATTTGCAGCATTAAATTTAGCGTCAATATTACCTAATAAAATAGCATAAATATTTTTTAAAGCACTTAACAGTTCTACACCAAAAACATCAATAGTATGATCTAGGTAAATATAACTACCTTCAATTACTTCTTCTATGATATTGAGTTGGGTTTTTCGCTTGAATCCTATTGTAAATAAGGTTGGAGAACTTTTAATCATTTCTGCGCTAAAAGATGCACCCTTTAATGTAATAACATTATCGTGATCTAACTTTTCTTGCAAAAACGACACAATTGTTTGCCCTTCTTCAAATATCCCTTTTGCCATATTAACAATTAATGTGCTCGGGTTTAAAACAGGTTTTATTCTTTCAATTATTTCAGGAATGACAGCAGTAGACACTGCTATAAAAAGAACATCTGCGTCTTTCAAAACAGAATAGTTTGTTGATGCAGATAGCAGCTTGCTTAAGTTTCTGTTTGGATAATATTTTGAATTTGTATTATGTTTATTAACCTCTTTCTCAACCTCTTTGTCTTTTAATAACAAGACAACTTTATTATTGGCATTATAAGAAATTTGATTTCCAAGTGCAGTTCCAAAAGAGCCTCCTCCAAGTATAACAATATTCATTAATTAATTTTTAAATTTCTTGAAAAGATTAATTTGACACTTGATGTAGATTAACTTATAAATTAAACTTAATTATCTTATAACAATAGAAAGTACCAGAGATAACAATAATCTTAAATATTAAAACATAAAGTTTATCAAAGGTACTACTAACAATAGTATTTTAATTGAAGAATAATTTAAAATGAAAGACTCAATTCATATTTCAGCAAATAAATTATTCGAAAGAAAATAAAATTTTCATATCAAGTTTAGCTCTAGTCTAATCAAAATCAAATTTTATGAATAGAAAAAACATTATAAATACCATCTTTAGGCAGCTTAAATTCTGACACATATTCACCGTTTAAAGTATACTTTTCTATTCTAGTAGGTAAAGGCTTATTTGTAATCTCTTTCTTTTTAAGCATTGTTTTTACCCAATCTAAATTCTCTGTAAGCTTTGTAGTTCTTAGCTGCGTAAATCCCACATAAAAATGAGTTTCGCCAACAAAAAGTCCTCTACACCAGCCTAATGGTACTTCTTCATTAATCTTCGATCCCGATAATTTAATTGTTTTTGTAGAATAATTATTAGCGGCATCACTAACAACCACATAACCATTGACAGTAGTAAAATAAACTAAATTATCTTTTACAATACCATCGTGTGGAGAACCAATACCTATGTTAATTCTTTTAGACGCATCATTTATACAAATAGCATCTTTAGCAATAAGCCTAGTAACCCAAACTTCTCCTTTAAGAATAAAAAGTTGATTAGGGTGTGCCTCATGAGGTTTTAAAGATGCCCGTTTATTAAGATTATCACTTGGCTTATATTTATGAAAAGCATCTTTGCCTAGCACATTTATCACCTCTCGCTCCCTTTTAATCAAATCATAAATATACACTGCGTCTAGACCTGTTACCGCTACATAAAGTTGGTTATTTAAAACAACTACACTATGAATATCATTAAATAATGGATCCCTGATTATTTCTTTGACAATGTAAGAGTTTTTGTCTAAAATAAGAACCTCAGTTCTTGTTGGGATAAATAATTCATTTTCGGTAGTAAAAAAACAACCAAATGTAATTGACGGTAGTGTATCTGAACAATATTCTTTTGGTGTTTTATAAGTAAAAACCTTAGTGTAAGTTTTGTTAGAAAAATCAATTTCTGCTAGCTCTGCCTTTTTAAAAACATGACCAGCAATTAACTCCCCTAAAACTCTTGGAATACCTCCCGACACTAAAAATTTTTCTTCCATTTTATTTAGACAATCATACCGGCTGCAACTGTTTCATGAGTTGCTTCATCAATTAGTATAAAACTTCCTGTAACCCTATTTTCTCTATATTCATCAACCATTAAAGGCCTTGTTGTTTTTACAGTAACTCGAGCAATCTCATTCATATTTAAAGAAGTATCATCTTCTATTCTTGAAAAGCTATTAATATCTATTTTATAAACAACATTCTTCAACATTGCTTTCTGCTCGTTAGAAGTATGGACTATAGTATATTTTGCTCTAGGTTTTGCAGCATCATTGTGTAACCAACAAAGCATTGCATCAAACTCTTGCAACGGTTTTGGTTGATTATTAACCTTTACTATCATATCCCCTCTACTTACATCAATATCGTTTTCTAAAGTAATAGATATTGACATAGGTGCATAAGCTTCTTTTAAAGAACCTTTTTCTGTATCTAAAGTTTTTATCTTAGAATTAAAACCTGACGGTAACACTGTTACTTCATCACCAGGTCTTAAAATTCCACTTGCTAATCTACCCGCGTATCCTCTATAGTCTATAAAACCCTCCCGTTGTGGCCTTAGCACCGTTTGTACAGGAAAACGAGCATCTATTTTATTTAAATCACTTCCTATATGAATCGTTTCTAAGGTGTGTAATAATGCCGCTCCTTTAAACCATTTCATATTTTGACTTCGGTTGACTACATTATCACCATCTAAGGCACTCATTGGTAAAAATCGCACATCTTTGACATCTAATTTAGATGAAAATTCTTCAAATTGAGATACAATATCAGTATAGACAGTTTCAGAATAATCCACTAAATCCATTTTATTTACACACACAATAACATGTGGTATCTGTAATAAAGAAGCTATAAAAGTATGCCGCTTAGTTTGCTCTATAACACCGTGGCGCGCATCAATTAGTATTAATGCTGCATTTGCTGTAGATGCTCCAGTTACCATGTTTCGAGTATACTGTATGTGTCCAGGAGTATCTGCAATAATAAACTTACGTTTTGGCGTAGTAAAATAACGGTATGCTACATCAATAGTAATTCCTTGCTCACGTTCATCTCTCAACCCATCAGTGAATAATGCTAAATCTACACCATCATGCCCCTTACGTTTACTAGTTGCTGCTACTGCGTCTAATTGGTCTTCAAAAATTGCTTTACTATCATAAAGTAAACGACCTATAAGGGTACTCTTACCGTCATCAACACTACCAGCTGTTGTAAATCTTAATAATTGATTATTGTCTATCATTCTTGCATTCTAATTTTTTTATTCGGAAATATTAACTCAATGAAAATTGCTGATTAAAAATAACCCTGCCTCTTTCTATCTTCCATAGCACTCTCGCTTCGTTTGTCATCAGTACGATTTCCGCGCTCTGTTTGCTTCATTGCTGCTACTTCTGCTACGATTTTTTCTAATGTATCTGCTTCACTTTCTAGCCCACCTGTAATAGTGATATCTCCTAAAGTTCTAAAACGAACCTTTTTATTTTCAATCTTCTCTCCTTCTTCTAACTTTAAATGATCTGAAACAGGTATCCAGCTATCACTGCGCCAAACCACATCTCGATCATGTGCTAAATACAAAGATGGTACTTCTATGTTTTCGCGAAGTATATAATTCCAAACATCCATTTCTGTCCAGTTACTAATAGGAAATGCTCTAAAATGCTCTCCCTCAAAATGTTTTCCGTTCAATATATTCCAAAGTTCTGGTCTTTGGTTTTTAGGATCCCATTGACCAAAGTCATCTCTATGAGAAAAGAATCGTTCTTTTGCTCTTGCTTTTTCCTCATCTCGTCTACCTCCACCTATAGCGCAATCTACTTTATTTTTTTCTATAGCATCAAGTAAAGTCGTTATTTGTAAAACATTACGGGTGGCATTTTTACCTCGCTCTTCTGCCACGCGGCCTTCATCTATAGCCTCTTGTACAGAACCTACTAATAATTGAACCCCAAACTCTTTTACTAAATCATCTCTAAATTGAATGGTTTCAGGAAAATTATGGCCTGTGTCTACATGCATTAATGAAAAAGGAATCTTTGATGGATAAAAGGCTTTCTTAGCAAGGTGTGTTACTAAAATAGAGTCTTTACCGCCAGAAAACAAGATTACAGGATTTTCAAACTGCGCCCATACTTCCCTCAGTATATAAATAGCCTCAGATTCTAATTCATCTAGATAATTTAAATAATATTTACTCATATTACAATGCTAGTTTATGTTCTATTTCTTTAAGAATCTTATTCACGCTTTCTGCGATGGTAAGTTCTGTTGTTTTAATTTCTATATCAGGTCTTGCAGGCACTTCATAGGGTGCAGAGATTCCAGTAAATTCTTTAATCTCTCCCTTTCTTGCCTTTGCATACATGCCTTTTACATCTCTCTTTTCACACTCAGATAAAGGCGTATTTATATAAATTTCAATAAAATTTTCTTCCTCTACAGCTATCTTCACTCCTTCTCTATCCTTTAAATACGGAGACACAAATGCAGAAAGCACAACTAATCCAGCATCTAACATCAACTTAGAGACGGCAGCAATGCGTCTTATGTTTTCTGTCCTATCCTCTGGTGAAAAAGTAAGATTGTTGTTCAATCCTTTTCTCACATTGTCACCATCTAGAGTGTAGGTATGTATATTTTTTGAAATTAATTCTTTTTCCAGTGCATTTGCAATGGTAGATTTACCAGACCCAGAAAGCCCCGTAAACCACAAAACTAATCCTTTATGACCATTTAATATATTACGCTCTTTTCTAGTAACCTCAAATCTATGCTCCACTATATTTTTCATAGTCTAAATTTATTTCCTTTTTATTAAACCATAATCAACTCTATACCAAACTCTCTCATGAAAATAATATAAGACCATTTTTGTAATTACCTCTGTAAAACCTATCTGCAATCCCATAAGAGGGTTTCCAGTAATAATAAATGATAATAACATAGTATCAAGAGTACCGAGTGTTCTCCAAGTCAAAGTTTTTGCTATATGACGTTTTTTACTTTCTAAAATAGCACCATTTTTAGATAAGTTAATTTTAAACCAAACACGCTCATGTATATAGTATAGCACCATTTTTGTAAGCACTTCGGCCATTCCTATTTTTAAACCCGTTAAAGGATTTCCTGTAATTAACCAAGAGAGTATAATGGTATCTATTGTACCAACCAAACGCCACGTAATTGTTTTTGCTAGATGTCGTTTATATGATGGATCTGTCACTACGCTTCAACAATAAAATACGGATTCAATAAATTTTCTTTATTGTATTGTAATGGTTTGTTAGTGGTTACATCAATTACTGTAACACCTGCTCCTTGACATATTGCTTGTCCGGCTGCAGTATCCCACTCCATTGTAGGTGCATATCTTGGGTAAACATGTGCTGCACCTTCTGCTATCATGCAAAATTTTAATGAACTCCCTCTAGATACAATCTCTACCTCTTTATGCTTTTCTAATTCACTTACAAATGCCTTAGTATCATCATTAAGATGTGAGCGACTCCCTACTACTTTTACAAAGCCATCATTCATTTTTAATGGTGAAAGCAAAGTTGCATTTTTTAAAATTTCCGTAGTAGATATTCCTGCAGAAACGTTATCTGTTTTATAAGATTTTTGTCCATTATCACTTGTAAAATAAAGTGTCTTAGTCACAGGCACATAAATTACTCCCATTATAGGTTTTCCGTTTTCTACTAATGCGATGTTTACAGTGAAGTCACCATTACGTTTTATAAACTCTTTTGTACCATCTACAGGATCGACAATCCAACAAGTAGACCATTTTTTTCTAACACTAAAATCAATTTGTTTATTCTCTTCACTAATTACAGGAAATTCTGTCTGTTTAAGATATGTATTAATTACCTCATTAGCATTTTTATCTGCAATGGTCAATGGAGAATCATCTCCTTTAAACTCTACATTAAAATCTGTTGCATATACCTTCATTATTTCTCTTCCAGCTTCTAATGAAGCTTCCATAATAATAGCAAGATTTTCTTGATAATTCATTGTTTTTTTTAAGGGTGCAAATATATTAATATACATATAATTTTCAGCAAAAAGTAAGGTTAAACCTTATTATTAGACAAATCTTAATCTTTACTAAACCTCTCTTAAAATATTCATAAACACATCTATTAACTTAAATGTCTATATTACATTTACATACACAAACCTTTTTTATGAAAACAAACTACCCAACCTCAATTATACCACTTATCATTTCGTTTTTTGTTATTAGTTGTGCTTCTATTAAAACACAACAAATTGACTCACTAAGTGACACCAATAAAAATAAAGAAACAACTCATACCTTTTACATAACAGGCGGTCAAGGCAATGGACCAATCTCTGCTGGTTTAATGCAAAAGCTGCAATCTCAATTAGAAGGTGCTTCAAAAAATAGCACTTTACTTTTTACTGGAGATTTTACAGACCTGGAGAACAATGATAAAAATGCAAAGCAGGCACTTCTAGAATCACAATTAACTCTCGCAAAAGACTTTAAAGGACATACTTACTTTAATCTTGGTGATAATGAATGGTCTAGTAAAAAATCTAAAAACATTGAATGGATAGAGAACTATATTAAAGATGAAAATCTAAAAAGAATCTCTGTACAACCTAATAACGTTTGCCCACTAGACTACAAAGACATTAACGACAAACTTGCTATTCTTTTTGTAGATTCTAATTGGTACATACAAGACTGGGATCACGTAGAAGACATAAACAGAAAATGTATAGACATCGTTACTCGCAGAAGGTTTTCTGAAGAATTAGAAGGTTACATTAAAGATGCTCGCAATAAAAATCTTGTTATAGTAATGCATCACCCAGTGTTTAATAACGGTAAATACAATAACGGTCTAGGCGGCTTCTCCCCTGCTTACACAAATTATGATCGTTACAACGAGTTAAGAGTTTTAGTTGCTGCATTTGCACAAGAATTAGACAGAGTGACCATAGTTTCTGGACACGACCCTAGCCTACAATACCTTAAAGGTGGTAGCATACACCAATTAATAAGTGGTGCAATGGGATCTGCCTCTGGAGTTCACAGAGCCAAAGACAATATTACTACCGCTGGTGGTATTCTTAAATATGAAGGTCAGTTTGCACAAGGCAAACAAGGTTTTGCTGTGCTGAAATATTATGGAGATGGAAGCTCTTCTGTTTCATTTATTACTGAGGATGAAGAGAACATTATAGATGTGACACCTGCTCTTGATTTACCAAATTCAGAAAAATTTGACGTCCCTAATATTTCCGAAGCAACAAAAACAGTACCCATCACAACAGATGAAGACAAGCTAAATAAATCTGGTGTATATAATTTTATCTGGGGTAAAAGGTATCGTGATTATTTTGGGAAACCAGTTACCGCTCCTATCGGAATTTTAGAACAAATGGAGTCACCACTCACTATTATTCAAAAAGGTGGTGGGCACCAATCTTTCTCTGCCAGACTTGTAGATGAGCAAGGAAGAGAATATGCTATGCGTGGGCTTGAAAAAAATGCTCTTAAGTTTTTAAGGTTTAAAATTAAAGGTCTTGCATTTAATGAAGAAAATTATAAAGGTACGTTTGCAGAAACAGCAGTTTATGACTTTTTTAGCACCACACATCCTTATATGCAGTTAGTTATTAATCCGTTAGCAGCTTCTGCAAAAGTAAATCACGCAAATACTCAATTATATTATTTACCTAAACAACCAGGTTTTGAAATATTAGGCAAAGAATATGGAGACCAACTATATTTTATTGAAGAAAGAGCTAATGATGCTAATAAAGATTTTGATGGTTATAATAGGGCCAACCCAGACGTAAAAGGTAAGATTGAACAGTTTGAAAGTACTACAGATGTTTTTGAAAAACTAAAAGAAGATGAAAGATACAGCCTTGACCAAAGAGCTTTTATTAGAGCACGTATATTTGATATGCTTATTGGTGACTGGGATAGACATAATGATCAGTGGCGCTGGGCGCAATACAAAGTAAATGATGATGACATTAGATTTATCCCTATTCCTAGAGATAGAGATGCTGCATTCTCTAAGTTTGATGGTATTGCAATCCCTTTAATCCAGCTTATTTTACCAGATGTACGTTTTTGGCAATCTTATCACGCAGAGATCCCAGACATAAAGTGGTTTAATGGTGAAGGGAACAATCTAGATCGTGCTGTTCTTAATAAATTTGACCATACTGTTTGGATGGAAGAGGCTAAAGCTATACAAGACGGCATTACAGATGCAGACATAGAAGCTGCTTTTAAAAACATACCACTAGAAGTACAAGATGAAAACTCTCAAGCTATTAAACAAAGCTTAAAAGGCCGCCTTCAAAACATTGTATCTATTGCAGAGGTGTATGGTAAAAGAATGGACGCAATTGTCTCTGTACATGGTACAAATAAAGATGACAAATTTACCATAACAAGATTGCAAGATGGAAAAACTCAAGTTACTATTGAGCGAAAACTAAAAAACGAAACTAACAAGGTGTTCTATAATAGAACCTTTGATAAAAAAGATACAAATGAAATCTGGTTATATGGTCTAGAAGATGATGATGTATTTATAGTAAATGGTGATGATAGTGACCACGAGATTAAAGTAAGATTAATAGGTGGTTATGGTAAAGATCAATTTAATGTGTCAAATAAAAAAAGATTAAAAGTGTATGACTGGAGACACGAGAACACTAAGTTTGAAGATAAAAAACCTAAAAATCAATTAACAAACAGGTATGAAACTAATACTTGGCACTGGAGATACTTTAAAGAAAATAATAATATATTATTGCCATCTATTGGGTTTAGAAGAGACGACGGTTTGTTTTTTGGTGCTACAGACACCTATACAAACTACGAGTTTAACGGTAACCCTTTTAGATACAAACATACCTTAATGGTTAATTACTTTACTCAAACTAGCGCCATAGAACTTGATTATAATGGTGTGTTTGCAAATATCTTTCCTAACTGGAATCTTGAAGTGGGCGTTTATGCTACTAATGATGGATATGCAAAAAACTATTTTGGTTTGGGTAATGACACTACATATGATGATGACCTGGTTGACGTAGAGTTTAACAGAGCAAGAACAGAACAAATAGTAGGAGATATAGGTATCGCATCAAAACACTTTAAAGTGAAAGGTATTTTTGAAACTTGGGAAATTGAAGAAGATGCAGATAGAATTTTTAACAATGCTAATTTTGGCGATACAGGATTATTGAACCGTCAAAATTATATAGGTGGAGAAGTTTCTGCTAATTATGAAAACTTAGATGCTGCAGACTTCCCTACGCGCGAACTGCATTTAAACGCAACTTTAGGATATAAAAGCAATTTAGAATTAGAAGATAATAACTTTGGTTACGCAAGTGCTCAAATAGGTATAAAACAAAAACTAATTGCATCTGGTAATCTTGTGTTTAGCACACTAGTAGAAGGTAAAACTAACTTCGGAAATGAGTATTTCTTTTACCACGCCCCTAGTATTGGTGGTAATAACGGCTTAAGAGGTTTTAGAGACGAACGTTTTACGGGAGAATCTTATGTGTATCAAACTAGTGACTTAAATATAAGATTAGGTAAAATAGTTACATCTGTAATACCTATTAACTATGGTATTTATGGTGGTTTTGACTACGGTCGTGTTTGGGTTGATGGAGAAGACAGTAACAATTGGCACACTTCTCAAGGAGGAGGATTATGGGTAAGTGGTCTTAACAGTTTTGGTCTTAATCTTGGATATTTTACAAGCGATGAAGGTTCTCAACTTCAAATAGGGTTTGGTTTCGGTTTTTAATATTTCAGAAAACACTAATAACCTAAAACTCCCATTTCCTTTTAATAGGAAATGGGAGTTTTATTTTTACTTAAGCTTTTATAAGTTTATTCAAACATAGAATTTAAAAAAGCATCTCTTAACACTTTTCCACTTTCTTGATTATTATAATTAATATTTACACCAAAATCTTGACCATTAATGTATCTGGAAAACATCTCTTGTTTAAGTATTTCTACATCATCTGGGCCATATAATGTGATAGAATACGTATAAAAATCAAGACCATCTACATTAACCGTTGTAGTGGCAGTAGTGTCTGTCTTCATACCTTGAGATCTAAATGTTTCATAAATAAGCTCTTTTAACATGGTATTTATATCTTCATACTCCCCTTCATAATCTAAATCATAAGACTCTGATGAAGATTGAAAACTATTAAAGTCATCTTTCTTAAAAGAAACTAAATTTTTAAGTCCGCTCATTTCTATCTCTCCATCAATGTAATCTTCTATCGCATCTTGACCCAACTCATTAGTTTCTATTTGTTCATTAAGAGAAATTAAATCCCAGTCTTGAGGTATTTCTATAGACCAACCTAAAGCCTCACTCTTATAAACATTATCTACAATTGCACCTTCATCAAACTTAACCTCTTCTTTAAAATTGTTGCAAGAAGATAAAAGTACTACACATAGAAAAGATGCATAAATGATGTTTAACTGTTTAAACCCTATATTCATTTTTATAGTTTTTTAAATTAAAATTTAAACCCTAAACCAAAAGAAACTCTTGTGCTTTCTGTGGCTGTAAACGCACTAAATTTGCCGTTTAACCCTCCTGGACCGTTAATCCATAAACCACCACCATAACTGTTGTGCCATTGTTCTGAGAGTCTGCTCGGTATCCAAACACGACCTAGATCTGCTCCTCCATAAATACCTACTTGTAATGGTATTAAACCTATTTTAAAAGTATCAAAACTATAACGAAGATCTGCATTACCTACTAATGAGGTTTTACCCGTAAAACGTTCTTCTCTGTATGCTCTCAAGCCCGTTTCTCCACCAAGCTTCACCCCTTGGTAAAACTCAAACTTGTTTCCGAAGTTAAACTTAGCATTTATATTTGTTTTTAATACTAACTTACTATTTGTAGTAACAGAATTATAAAAGCCTAATCGTGTGTTGAGATACCCAAAGGTTCTACTTACATCTTGAATATTGCTTGTTACCCCTGGATTAAGGTCAAACATCATCCCTAGGGTAGGATTTATTGGGTCATCAAAACTACGGTAGCTATATATACTTTCTAGTGAAGTAAAAAAGCTTGTTTCATCTGCAGTAAAAGAAGTTTTTGTAGGTAAACTAGATGATATATTGCTGCCTATTTTTACAGCATCAAAAGATAGCTGAGTTTTAAAGAAACTACCAAAAGCACTATTCTTTAACAGACCTACATTTGCGCTTATTTTTTGAACCTCTACTCTATTTGCATCAAAGTCACTATTAGTGTTTGTTGTTTCATTTCCGTAGCCAAAATAATTTTCTATATAATTAGGGCTTGTAATATATACATCATAGCTTAAATTTCTGTCACCCCATATATTTGCATATTCGCCAGTATAGTTAAAATCATAACTTTGTGTATCTGCATAATAGGCTGCATTAAAAGTATGTTTAAAGCTAAATGGGTTTCTTTGAAAACCTTCTTTCTGAAAAGAATACTGAAGCCCTGTTCTAAAACCATCATCTGGATTAGAACCTATCGCTAACAGAAAATCATTGGTCTTATCTATTTGTTTACGATAATCATAAGTGTTTAGATTATAAATATCTGTCATCCTAAAATTTGCTCCTTCTTTATCAATAATTGTATTTTCTAATGTTTTATGGTCATAGACTTTAACTCTATTTCCCTTCTTTATATTATAAGTATCGTTACCGTGCCCCCCTATTAACCTTATAAAGACACGATTACTATCATCAATATTTTCAGGCACTTCATTTTTGACTATAAATGTGTCATCGCCGTCTAGCCCGTAAACCCATAGTTCTTGAGTGTCGTTACTGCTAAAGCTGCGATCTACCAGAATTTTTGAGGTGCCATCTAGATAATTAGCGTATATTTTTATATCGGTTTTCTTACCAGGTAATCTAGTAATCTCAATGATATCTTTTTTATCTGTCGCCTCTATTACTTGTAGCGTAGAGAGAATGTTGTAATAATTATTTGCAATCTTTAAAAGGTTATCTCGTCTTGCCTTAAGGTGTTCTTTTATTTCTGAAAGTGTCTCTTCTTGTACCTCTGGCGGAACTTGGTTAAATGCCTCTTCAATGACTTGATCTGTCAATTGTTTCTGAATTTCTTTGGCAATATATGTCCATTGGCTTCTACCAGATCTATGTAATAAAGCTCTATCAAAAATGATCCCTTCTTTATTAAACCATTTTAAATCTGTGAGGTTATCGCTATAAATATGACGTTGTGTTGTTTTTCCGAAGATAGAACTTGCTACATCTAGAATGTTACCTTCAAAACTTGCAAATGCATCATCTCTATTTTTTGGTATTGGTACAAATACATCTATACTATCTTTATTAGTAAATTCTGCCCAACGCCATTTATCTTTTTTACGATCCCAGTTACCCACTAACATATCAAATAGTCTAGACTTAATATAATCATATTCATCTACCCCTACTTTTCCACTTTCTCTAAGTTTTATTAAAATATCATCTGTAGTCTCTATATCATCTGGATAACTATAGATACTTGCTGCAACACTTTTTTCATTAGGTTCTAGTGTGATTAGGTATAGTTCATCACCAAAATCATCATTAAAGCGACCTAGTTTTCGTTGTTTAGGTACAAAGTATAATGAAGGTTTTGTATGAAAAACACCTGCTTTTTCTGCTAGATTAGGTAATGCTAAAGATGCATAAGGGTGTGTAGCTGTATAAAATGATATATCTCTCTCAGAAGGATCTATATTTTCTGCAATAATTATTTCTCCATTTTCATCAAGTTCAATATTTGATTTATCATTAATCCTTTCTTTATATTTAAATGAGTTTTTACCCAAAGACCTCATTCTATATTTATTACCCTCTGCATCTATAAGCTCTAATGCTTTATAATCTAAGTTACTACGATCACCGCCCACAGTTACACCTCCAAATAAAGAATCTAAGGTTGCTACTTTAGCATTTACTGGAGTGGCATATACTTTTTCATATTTTGATCCCCATACGGTTTTAAAAAATGAGAGCTCTGTAATACTATCTCTTGTGTAAATTGATGCTGCTCTTTCATTTTCAAAAGTATAAGGCAAGTCTTTTACTTCATATTTTGCCTCTGCTGGAAATATTTCTTTCTGAAAAAGTAAAACAGGATCTTCATCATTTTGAACTCCATAATATCTTACCCAAGTAGATTTGTCTTTAAAAACTGTCATTACAGCAAAACCGTGACCTCCATAACTAAACTCACCACCATCACCTAAAGCTCCAGCAGACTCCTTAGAAGCACTACCAGATTGTATCTGTATTAAGCCATCTTTTTCTATATGATGCAAAGAGTGCTCATGACCAGAAGCAAAGACAAGACGAGGATGCTTTTTTGCAATACCTCCTAATTTAATCATCATCTTATTATAGAGCTCATTATATCTATCTTGAACAGATACTCCACCTTGTGTTCTAATTTGTGTTGCCAAAGTTGCTAACACAGGCATTGGTATTTTTTTCTGTATAGGATATAAATGTTTATCTAAACCATAATAACCACCGTGTGTCCCATTACTATACATAGGATGGTGCATAGCAAATAAAATATTTTTATTCTTGTTTTTAGTAATTTCTAACTCTATCTCAATAAAGAATTTTTCTCGAGATTTAATATCACAATACTTATTAAAATTAGGATCATCGTTCCAGTCTTCAAGATACCATTGTGTATCAATAATGATTATTTGCAAATCATCACTTACAGAGATACTTTTAATAGGGCAACCATCTTTAGGCTGAAATATCTCAGAATTACCAGACTTTTCAATTAAATAATCTTGCTCTCGCTTTAATCCTTTTAAACCATCATTGTACCAGTCATGGTTACCAGGTATAAAATAGGTTGTCCCAGAAAATGCATTTACTGTCATTAACTGCCCGTCTAATGCATTTTCAGATTCACTTCTGTCTTCAGCACCTATAGGTGGCATACCATCTGGGTAAATGTTATCTCCTAGATAAAATGCAAAATCGTTTTTACTACTCTCATCACCTATAATTTTTTTTGCAGCAGTTAAACCTTTACTCATACCACCTGTAGGTGATATACCAGCATCTCCTATTAGATAAAACTGTGTAGCCACTTCCCTATCTGTAGGAAATGTAATAGATGTCTCTGTATTTTTATATTGTGGTGCATATGTAGCACAAGAAGTAACAATAAAAAAAAATATTAATAAGAATAAATTTTTGTAAGTCATGTAGCAGTAATAGGGAGTAAGACGTCTATTAATCAAAAAAAAAGTTATAATGCTGTTAATTTTCTGCATTAGAAAATTGTCTCGATTGTATTTTTCGTAATTTAGTTGTCAATTTAAGTATCTTATGATTGATATAGTACAAAAGGCAGACGATTTTATTTTACATCTTTTTAAAGAGAAATTACCTGTCACATTCACCTACCATAATTATACACACTCAAAACGTGTGTATAAAAGTATCAATGAAATAATTGAAAACTCTGAAATTAATGTTAAAGATACCACCATCTTACAACTGGCGGCACTTTTACACGATACAGGATACACCATTAAAAGAGAAGGCCATGAAGAAGAAAGTGTTAAAATAGCAGAGGCATTCTTAAGAGAACAAAAAGTAGACGAAGACATTATTAAGGCAGTTTCTTGCTGTATTATGGCTACTAAGTTTAAAGGAGACCCAAAAGGTAGACTTGAAGAGATGATACGTGACGCAGATGCTTCACATTTTGCTAAAGATTATTTTCAAGAAGCCAGTGACTTTTTAAGACAAGAATATAAATTACAGGGTATTAAAGAATATACTGCATCTGAGTGGAGAGACGAAAACATTACAGTACTCTCAGAAAAGCACCAATACTACTGTGATTATGCCTTAAAAAACTGGCAATCTCCTAAAGAAAAGAACCTTGCAGCGCTACTTAAAGAAAAGAAAAACGAAAAAAAGAAACTCAAGAAAGAAAAAATGAAGGCCATGTATAAGGCCGAGGCAAAAAATGAAAGCCCAGAAAGAGGTATTCAAACCTTTTATCGTGTTGCGCTTCGTAATCACATTAAACTTAGTGATATCGCAGATACAAAGGCCAATATTTTACTATCTGTAAATGCCATTATAATTTCTGTAGTAGTAGCAAACCTGCTTTCTAAACTTGATAACAACGCTTTTTTAGTATGGCCCACAGCTATTTTTGTTATATCATCTACAGTAACTATGGTACTTGCCGTTATTGCTACAAGACCTAATGTAACCCGAGGAGAGTTTACTAAAGAAGACGTAGAGAACAAATCTGTTAACTTAACGTTCTTCGGAAATTTTCATAAAATGGAATTATCGCAATTTCAATGGGCTATAGACGAGCTTATTAAAGACAAAAACTACGTGTACTCTTCACTAACCAAAGATTTATATTTTTTAGGAAAAGTACTAGATAGAAAATATCGTATTTTAAGACTCACCTATACCATTTTTGTTATAGGTATAGTTATCTCTATCCTTGCTTTTGGTATCTCTTTTGGGATGAGTGAGAATGTAGCAGAAGAGGTTACTAAAATAGTTCAGGAAACTACATAAATCACAAAAAGAAGGCTAAGCACAAAAATGTACTTAGCCTTCTTTTTTTATAAAAGTTATTTCCGAAGTAAAAAACAACTAGTCGTTTATACTCTCTATTAGATCATTATAAGTGTAATACTCCTTTGCATTATCCTTACCCTTAGAGTATAAGACACTTATTCTTAAGGCTTTTAGGCCTGTTACTCCTTGCAAGTCTTCCAGCTCTAACATCTCTAGATCATTATCAAGTTGTTTCATGGTCTGTAAGAACCCTATATATCTTCTGTATTCTATCTCATCTTCTTCTTGAGAATATATGATAGTAATTTTACCGGCTTGTGTAGCACGCTCATTTGTACCTTTAATATTGGCTTTATCTACGCGCTTTTTAACAACCTCGTATCGCGCATTATAAGTACCATCTACATCAAAACGCTTTTCATCCATCCTAAAACGTAGTGACAATGAACCGTTAAATACCAAAATCATAGAAGCCACATCTAGCTCAACAGCCATATGTTCTTTTAATTTATAGTACTGGTTTTCCATCTCACACATGGCTTGCATTTGCCATAGTCTTAAATTATATAAATAGACTTTATGAAAACTATTTTTCTTAGTGATTGACTCACCTATGTACATATTATGCTCTACACCATCTGTTTTATAACGCTCGTAATAATGAGGATACATTGCTTGAGCGTCCACTTGCTTTTTATCTAAAATAGCAGCCATACGCTTATTAATCATCATTACCGTATCATCATAATCTTTACGGTGTTTGTAGATGAGCCCAGTGCTTTTATCTACCTCTTCATAATACTCCTCAATAAGTAATTTTAAACCATCGTCTTTTTTTCTTAGGTGAACAAAAAGAGGAATAACCTCTGCTTGTAAAAAATTTAATACGTGACGCTCGCTGTCAACTTGAAGCTCTTCGAGCATTTGATCTAAATAGGTAGAAATTCTAAAACTTATTTGATCATAAATAGGTAACTTCTCTACTCTAGCGACACTTGATATGATACCTTGTATAGATGTAAGTTGGTGTTTTAAGTCTTGAATTGTTGCTTTATTTCTAGCAACTGAAGACCCTTTAATATCCATTTGCCCATATAACGGGTAAACATCATCAAAGACTACTTCTCTAAAATAAACTGGATTATTTTGAGACATAGCAGCAAGATATCTCTTGGCTTCTTTTCTAAATTTCCAGTGTACACTTTTATGAATAGAAGTACACTCTTCTTGAATTATCAATTCAAGTTCATTCTCCTGCATCTCTTTTGCTCTTATTACAGCATCTTCAAGAAAAGGCATTACATCTTTAAGCTTATTTGCATTAATACTATTAAGTCTTCTAGAATGATAACTAACTAATTCTAACAAACCTATTACATTACCGTTTTGAACAACCGCAACTAGTATCGCACTTTTAATACCTTGATCTAAGAGTTTTTTATATAATATATTATCAGGATACAACTTGTGATAACGCTCTGTATCTGATATACAATAGTAATCGTTTTTCTTAAATAATGTATAATAAGAAGAATCACATAAAGCATCTCTACAACCTTGAGATTTTTTATCGTTTAAAATATAACTTTTTAGATCTTTATAAAGTACACGCTCAAAGGTTTCATCTTCTTCATTAAAATCTGCAAAACCCACCTTAAGCTCTGGAAGTCCAAAAAGTTTTTGAAAAACACTCTCTATATCATTTGTTAAAGTTGGTTCTGTTGTATCTTGTTTTAATAAAAATGTTTTAAAACTAGAGATTGAAGCATCTGCAGTAACATCAATCATGTTTGCAATTACAAATCCCTTAAAAATCCAACTTTGAGGCGGAAATTTTTCTTTCCACACAGATATATTATCAAAATTATCAAGAAGTTCTGCTAGGTCATCATCTGTAATATCTAAAGCTTTTTTAGTCTTTTCTACTTCTATAAAATCACCATTATAGATAATTCTATAAGTTCTTATTAAACCATTAGCGTCTGGAATCTCATAATAAAAAGGTCTCTTAAAATCTACCTCATAACCATAATAAAGATTTAAAATAACACTGCAACCCATTAAATAAAATTGATTTTCATCAAAATTTATAAATTCTGGCACAAAGTCTTTACCAGCATTCGCAAGAATTTTCTTGTAACGCTCTGTTGATTTTAACACAACACCCTGAAAAGGAAGTGTCGCTATTTTTATCTCGTTCTGGCCTAGTACAGAAGTAAAAAGATCTTCTGTAATACGGCCTATTAAATCTTTCTTTTCTTTTAAATCTTCTAAATTATCAAAACCATCTACAAGCCTATTATCTTCTTTTGATAGTTTTAAAATAGACTTAGCCTTTTGAGCTACAATTTCATTATCAGAAGTAGTTAACCCCTCATATTGATCTAGTAGTTTCTTAAAACTAATCTTTACTATAAATGGAAAATCGTCCTTTATCATCATTAATTATCCTGTTATTACAACTCAATATAGCAATATTACGCACCTTTTATCAAATCAAACGGCTATTTAACAAAAATTTACTCACTCTCATTCTACCCATTTAAAATTCCATATTTTTGTATAAAATAAATTTACCTTATGAAATTGTTATTCTCTCTTTGTGCAACTCTCTTACTTATTAGTTGTGCAGACAACTCTACAACCTACACCCTTCAAGGAGAAGCTGTTGGCTATCCAGACGGTGCAAGGATATATGTCTATGAATTAGACCAAAATAATCAACCTAAACCTATAGACACAATGATTGTTCAGGGTAGTAAATTTTCTGCTACGTACCCAAAAACAGAAGTTGTAGGTATGAACTATCTCAAGCCAGATTACACAAAAGAAATGTTGTATTACTTTCCTGAAAATATAAACTTAAAAGCAACTATTTACAAAGACAGTATAAGAGCTTCTACCATATTAGGGAGCCCACAAAATGATAACTTTAATGAGTTTAAAAACCAATTGACTACTATCGCAAAAATGCGAATAGAAAGAAACACTGAGCTTAACGCTGCCCGCATTAACAGAGATACAAAAAAATTAAAAGAGCTACAGCAACTTAATTTAAGTGATAGCGGTAAAGAGAAAAGCATAAAATTAGATTTTATAGAGAATAACCCAAACGCTCTCTATAGTGCTATGCTTATTTCTGAAATGCTCCAAAAAAGAGAACTTACCGCAGATAAAGCACTAGCGGCAGTAAATAATCTTTCTCCAAAGGTTAGCAAATCTCCACAAGTAGCAAAAATAAAAGCCTCTGTTGATGCCTTATCAAAATCATCTGTAGGTGGTGATGCTCCAAAATTTACAGCTCCTACTCCAGAAGGAGAAATGCTCTCACTTGATGATGCATTAGGAAAATATACAATAATAGATTTCTGGGCTTCTTGGTGTAAACCTTGCAGAATGGAAAACCCTAATGTAGTTGCAGTATATGAAAAATACCACGATAAAGGTTTAAACATTATTAGCGTGTCACTAGACCGTAAAGGTCAAAAAGAACGTTGGACAAAAGCCATCGCAGATGATAATATGGATTGGTATCACGTTTCTAATCTACAATTTTGGCAAGATCCTATTGCACAACAGTATAACGTGCGTTCTATTCCTGCAACATTTTTATTAGATGAAAACGGTAAGATAATAGACAAAAACCTAAGAGGCGCTGCCCTAGCTAACAGAATAGGTAGTCTACTAGACTAAAGTAAATACAAGATTTTAAAACAACAAAAAATCCATTTCTTCTGAAATGGATTTTTTTTATAATATAAACTTAGCGTAATTATAACTAGATAATAAATACTAAAGCTTACCTAATTTATGAAGCACAAATAACAACACAATAGGGACTGCTAATAAAAGAACGATCCATGTAGAGTTTTCAATTAATCCTGGAGCAAAGGCTATAGTTAAAACATAACCCGCAATAGCACCACCAAAATGGGCATCATGACCTATATTACCCACTCTATTCTTCATACCGTAAATAGAGTATAGTAAATAACCAATACCAAAAAGCCAAGCAGGGATAGGTATCGCATAGAATAAGTATAATTTTGCATCTGGCACAAATAGTATGGCAGCATATAAAATACCCGTTACTGCGCCACTAGCACCTATAGCACTATAATGATACTCGTCTTTATGAAAATAAAACGAAAGCAAACTACCTACTAGTAAACTCCCTATATAAATAATCACAAACTTAGGAGTACCCAAATACCTAATCACTGTACCTGCAAAAAAGTATAGCGTAAGCATATTAAATAACAAGTGCGAAAAATCTGCATGTAAAAAACCAGAAGAGAACATTCTTAAACGCTCTCCTTTTCTTATACCCGCTATGTTAAACTTATATTTTTCAAAAAACGAGAAGTCATTAAACCCTTTAATAGAGATTAAAATATTGGCAGCAATAATAACAAGAGTTGCAATATCAATAGGTGGCATAAACTAGATTTTATTAATTAATGTATAAAGTTAAAAGTAATAAGATTTAAGCGGTTAATCTAAGCCATAGTCGTATTTCAAATAAATGACAAGCAAAGAGACACTCGTGCTTCTCTATCAACTGCAAAGCAAAACATACATTTACTAAACAAAGTAGAGGCACTTATGTGCACAAATAAAAAATCTTAACACTTTTTATCGAGATATAGCGAAAACTACAAACCAAAAAGCCCTCGGTAAAAACCGAAGGCTATTGTATATATTTAAAACCATACATGTAATGAAAACATTACACTAAAAGCTTAGTATAAAGACTACTCTGCGTCTTTTGCTGGAGCTTCTTCTACTGCTGGTGCAGCAGCTGGCTTCTTAAATTTTGCATATTTGTTCTTGAACTTGTCAATACGTCCTGCAGTATCGATAAGTTTAGATTTCCCAGTATAAAATGGGTGAGATGTTCTTGAGATCTCCATTTTTACAACAGGATACTCTACACCATCAACTTCTAAAGTTTCTTTTGTATTTGCTGTAGATTTTGTTAAAAAAACTTCGTCGTTTGACATGTCTTTAAACGCTACTAATCTATAATTTTCTGGATGGATACCTTTTTTCATCTTATATTCTTTTAAAATAGCATCACCGACCTTTCGGAAATGCGAGTGCAAATTTAAGTATTATTACTAAAATGACAACACAATAGTTTATTTTTTTTGATTAAAATTTCACTAATCGCAATTAACCTTGTGTGTCAGGGTTTTGGTGATGCAAAAATACTAAGAATTTAGAAAAATAAGATACAAAATCACCTTCTTTAAGTTTAAATACAGAGGTAAATATCAAGTTTTATTATTTCCGAAGCAATTATTACACGCACCTATCCCCTATTAAAAAGCCATTATGGTATTAAAAATAGAGTAAACAGTATAACATACCGCAAAAACTTAAACAGTCCCGTAACATTTTGTTACTTTTGTTTACTAACCTAACAAATCAACTTAAAAATATAAAAATGGAAAATCAAAATGGATCTGTAAAAAAAGTAGCCATGCAATACGGGCTTATTCTTGGGCTTGCCTCTGTAATGCTATCTGTAATTGTTTATGTAATGGGACAAACTTATGAGCAACCATGGTGGCAAGGTGTTTTAGGCTTTGGGCTTATGCTAGCTTGTGTTATTTTTGCTATTAAAGCTTTTAAAACTGACAACGGTGGTTATTTATCATTAGGAGAAGCAATAAAAGTAGGTCTAGCAGTTGCACTTATTGCAGGTCTTATTAGTGTGGCGTATAACTTTGTTTTTTCTACAGTTATAGAACCAGATTTTACCGCAAACATCTTAGAAAAAGCGCAGTCAGATATGATAGAGCAAAACCCAGAAATGTCTGGTGAAGCACTTGAGATGGCTATGGGTATTACAGAAAAAATGACAAGCCCAGTTGTACTTGCTGCTATGGGTATTATAGGATCTTTATTTCTTGGTTTTATTGTCTCTTTAATTTCTGGTCTAATTATGAAAGTAAACAAACCTGCACATTTAGAATAAATGAATCTATCTATCATTATACCCCTTCTTAATGAAGAGGAATCTTTAAAAGAATTATACCATTGGATTGCAAAGACCTTGCAGTCCAATGGTCTTTTATATGAAGTTATTTTTATTGATGATGGTAGCACAGATAGCTCGTGGGAGATTATTACACACCTTAAAAATGAGCACCCACAAGTAAAGGGTATCAGGTTTTTAAAGAACTTCGGAAAGTCTCAAGCTTTACACGCTGGCTTTGCAATGGCAAAAGGTGACGTCGTGATAACGATGGATGCAGACTTGCAAGACAACCCAGAAGAAATACCTGAACTCTATAAAATGATTACCGAAGAGAACTATGACCTAGTTTCTGGATGGAAGAAAAAACGCTTTGACCCTTTAATAGGTAAAAATCTCCCTTCAAAACTCTTCAACTTTGCCGCTCGTAAAACATCTGGCGTGCAACTTAACGATTTTAACTGCGGCCTTAAAGCATACCGCAATGAGGTAATAAAAACTATAGAAGTAACTGGTGAGATGCACCGCTACATACCAGTACTAGCCAAGAATGCAGGCTTTGCAAACATTGGCGAAAAAGTAGTGCAACACCAAGCCCGCAAATATGGCGAGACCAAGTTTGGCGCAGAACGCTTTGTTCGTGGTTTTCTAGACTTAATTACCATTTGGTTTATATCAAGTTTTGGCAAACGCCCTATGCACCTTTTTGGCGCTTGGGGAGCAATCATGCTTATTATAGGCTTCTGCTTTGCTCTTTACTTAGGTATTGACAAGATATTTATTAATGAAACAGGTCGTCTCATTACAGAACGCCCAGAGTTTTATATTTCGCTCATAGCTATGGTTTTAGGAACGCAACTTTTCTTAGCCGGCTTCCTTGGCGAACTTATTTTAAGAACTAAAAAGAACACTGCAGATTATATTATTAGGGAGACTGTTTAAATTTCTTAATTATATTTTTTACACTAGAATAAACACGCTTATGATACACATAGATCCTACAATATTAGAAAAAGTAAACACTTGGCTTACCCCTACTTTTGATAAAGAGACACAAGCAGAAATTAAAGAAATGATTGCTCGTGATCCTGAAGGACTAGAAGACAGCTTTTACAAGTCTTTAGCATTTGGTACTGGAGGTATGCGAGGCGTTATGGGTGTTGGTGATAATCGTATTAATAAATACACATTAGGAAAAAACACACAAGGGATTTCTAACTACCTAAAGAAACAATTTCCTTCAGAAAATTTAAAGGTTGCTATCGCCTATGATTGTAGACACAACAGTAAAGAATTAGCACAAGTAGTAGCAGATGTGTTTTCTGCAAACGGAATACAAGTCTATCTTTTTACAGATCTACGCGCTACGCCAGAGCTTAGCTTTGCAGTAAGACACTTAAACTGTCATTGTGGTATTGTACACACAGCATCTCATAACCCGCCAGAATATAACGGTTACAAGGTGTACTGGCAAGATGGTGGGCAACTCGTACCGCCTCAAGACGGAGAGATTATCAACATAATTAACGCACTTAAATATAGCGACATTAACTTTAAAGGTGACGCATCACTCATAGAAGGTATTGATCAAGAAGTTGATGATGCTTTTGCAGCAGCTTCTTTAAAAAATGGTTGCAAAATAAAAGATTCTAGCTTACGCGAAAATCTTAAAGTCGTGTTCACCTCGCTCCACGGAACATCAATAACAATGATCCCAAGAGTACTGGCAGAAGCAGGCTATACTGATGTTCATCTAGTAAAAGAACAAGAAAAACCAGACGGAGATTTCCCAACGGTTGTTTCTCCTAACCCAGAAGAACCAGAAGCATTGTCTATGGCAATTGCGCTAGCAGATAAAGAGCAAGCAGATATCGTTATTGGTACAGATCCAGATTGTGATCGCTTAGGTATTGCAGTTCGTGACGGTAACGGTAAAATGCAAATCTTAAATGGTAACCAAGCAATGGCCATAAAAACCTATTTCTTGTTAAACCAGTTAAAAGAACAAAACGCAATCACCCCTAAACACTTTGTGGCATCTACTATTGTTTCTACCCCAATGATAGAGAAGATAGCAAAGATGTTTAACGTAAAATACATGGAAGGCCTCACAGGGTTTAAATGGATTGCAAAAATGGTGAAAGACTTTCCAGAGTTAGACTTTGTAGGTGGTGGAGAAGAAAGTTTTGGTTTTATGGTAGGTGAGTTTGTAAGAGATAAAGATGCCGTGACCGCTACCCTACTCGCTTGTGAGATTGCAGCTATAGAGAAAGCAAAAGGTAATACCCTTTTAGACTATTTTAATGATATACAAAATGAGGTAGGCTATTATAAAGAACACCTAATTTCTATTGTAAAAAAAGGTAAAAAAGGTGCCGCAGAAATTGCAGAAATACTAAAGCAATTAAGAGAAAATCCATTCACAGAGATTAACGGTAGTAAAGTAATAAGAATAGAAGATTACCTTACAAGTGAAGCAAAATATCTAGAAAAGAACATTTCAGAAACTATTGAAATACCAAAATCTAATGTGCTTATATATTATACAGCAGATGGCAGCAAAATAGCCGCAAGACCAAGTGGAACAGAACCAAAAATCAAGTTTTATATCAGCGTAAGCACTGATGATAAAAATAATGCAGCGTCTATTTTAGAAGATAAAATAGCAGCAATACAGTTAGAGCTAAAAGATTTAACAAATTAAGAACGTGTTTAACTGTCACCCTGAGCTTGGCGAAGGGCAACATTAAACCAATTACTAACAAAAACAACACTATTGAATTACATAAAAAAAATATGGGCCTTTGCAAAACCCTATAAAAAGTATGCCTACGGAAACATTATATCAAATGTATTTTATGCGCTTTTTGGGAGCTTAGCCTTCGTGTCATTAATGCCAATGTTAAAGGTGTTATTTGACGACAAAAAACCACTCACCGAGCCACCAGCCTATACTGGATTTCTTGAAACAGGCGATTATCTTGAAGGACAGCTTAACTTTTATCTTACCCAAAAAGTAGCCGAAGCTGGTGAGATGACTGTACTAATGTATATGATAGGGGTTGTAATCGCTACCTTTTTATTGAAAAATTTCTTTGGATATCTAGCTATGTGGTTTATCACATTTTTACGTAACGGAGTTCTAAAAGACATTAGAAATGCGCTTTACCTTAAAACTTTAGACTTACCTATTTCATTTTATTCAGAAAAGAAAAAAGGAGATACCATGTCACGTATGACGAGTGATGTACAGGTTATACAATCTTCATTCTTATCCATATTAGAACTAATAGTTCGAGAGCCTTTAATGATATTATTTACAATTATCATTATGCTTACTATAAGCCCTAAATTGACTTTGTTTGTGTTTATTTTTATCCCAGTTTCTGGTTTTATTATTTCAAAAATTGGAAAAACTTTAAAAAAGAAATCGCATCAAGTACAAGAAGAACAGGGTACCTTTTTATCTATTCTTGAGGAAACTTTAAGTGGTTTAAAAATTATTAAAGGTTTTAACGCTCAGTCTATTTTTAATAATAAATTTCAAGATTCTACAAGTCGCTATTACAAGTACTCTAATAGCCTATTAAATAGACAAAACTTAGCCTCCCCTACAAGTGAGTTTTTAGGGATTGCAGTTATTGGTGTATTATTATTATTTGGTGGTCGTATGGTTTTAATTGACGGAACACTAGAGCCAGCAGCTTTTATAGTATATATGGGGTTAGCTTATAATATTTTAACACCAGCAAAAGCAATAAGTAAAGCAAGCTACGGTGTTAAAAAAGGGAATGCAGCTGCAGAACGAGTACTTGAAATTCTTGAAACACCATCTACTATAACAGACGCGCCTAATGCAAAAGAGAAAGCAGGTTTTGACAATCAACTTTCTATTAATAACATCTCATTCAAATATGAAGATGATTATGTACTAAAGAATTTTACATTAAACGTAAAGAAAGGCGAAACAGTTGCACTAGTAGGACAAAGCGGTAGCGGAAAAAGCACCATCGCAAACCTTGTCACACGTTTTTATGACGTAAATGAAGGCAGTATCACAATTGACGGTGACAATGTTAAAGAAATCACTCAAGTTTCTTTAAGAGGCCTTATGGGGCTTGTAACGCAAGACTCTATATTATTTAATGACACCATTAAAGAAAACCTTCTCGTAGGGAAACCAGATGCCACGGAAGACGAAATTCTTGAAGCATTAAAAATTGCCAATGCCTGGGAGTTTGTAAAAGAATTACCAGACACCATTAACACAAACATAGGTGATAGTGGTAACAAATTAAGCGGTGGTCAAAAACAGCGTTTAAGTATAGCACGAGCCGTACTTAAAAACCCACCCATAATGATTCTTGACGAAGCTACCTCTGCCCTAGACACAGAAAGCGAACGTCTAGTACAAGAAGCCTTAGAGAATATGATGAAAAACAGAACGTCTATTGTCATCGCTCACCGTTTATCTACTATACAGAAAGCAGATAATATTGTAGTGCTCAGCAAAGGAGAGATTGTAGAACAAGGAAAACACGAAGAACTACTTGCTAAAAAAGGTATTTATCAGAGTTTGGTGGAGATGCAGTCGTTGGCTTAATATTCAAAGCCAATACTTTGAGATAATTCAATATTATAAAACAATGAAGAAAACTCTTTCAGCATTATTATTATTTATAAACATAACTGTTCTAGCTCAAGAAAACGATAATTTCAGCAACGAACAACAAGTAATAGCTTTTGACAAAGCCTTGAATCTCCTAGGTGAAAATAAAACCACTCAAACAATGAATCTATTTTACCTTTCATATAGTAAAGGTCAGAATACAGAAATGGGAAGATTAGCTTTAAAGAAATTTGACTCAATTTTATTAATTGAAAAGACAAAACTAATTAAAGAAATACAAGGCACTTGGACGATTACAGAATCAGATTCTAACTGGGGGTTTAAAAAATCAACTACAAATATTAAGGTCGATAAAATTACTATCAAAAAAGATGTTATTGAGTTTTTTAAGAATGACATCCTCGTCACTAAAGAAGATATCGTTTTTACAAAAGCCTCTTATCATAGAGTGCCAAGCTTCACAACATTCGATTTTTCAGATGGCCAAATCTGGAGTTTTCAATTAAAAGATAACAAGCACAGTATTAATCGCAATGTACTACATTTAAAAAATGAAGGCTACCACACAAAAGATGGTAATCGTAAAGAAATATCATGCGGAAATACAGAGTTCTACTACAAGCGCATAAATTAAGCTATTATAAAAATCTTCCAAAAAAACATGATCGAATACAGCAAATCGAGTATCACAGGATCAAACGTTGAATATGCAAAATTCTGGAGTAGAGCTGGAGCATATTTTATTGATGGTATTATTGTAAGCATTTTTTCTTCTGCATTTAACTACATAAACATCATGAATTTTAAAAGCTTCCTTTTATATTTACCTATAGCAATACTAGCAATACTCTATAAGCCATATATGGAAAGTAAGTATGGTGCTACATTTGGAAAAATGGCTCTTAATTTAAAAGTTACCGACCATAATTTTAATCAAATAGGGTTAAAACAATCATTTTTAAGAAGCATTTTTTTCATCTTCCCTGCTATCTTTTATATTCCTATTTACTTTTTAGCATTTAATAATGAAGCATTAGCAGATTTAACTGGTTTTATGGAATTTGCACAAGGCATGATAATTGAATACCCAATTCAAACCTGGATTAGCAATATAAGTTTTGCTATCATTTTAGCCGATATAATTGTATTATTGGTAAACGAATTAAAAACACAGAGTTCTTTGCACGACCAGATTGCAAAAACGTATGTGATACAAGAAAGAAATTAAAAAATCGATTTTCAATTTTCAATCCCAGCATATTTTCGCGCAAGCTAAACCTTACCCAACAAAACGCTCAAAAAACTGATATAGATTTCCTTTTGTCATCACAGCACCCTGTTTGATAATACCAAATATATCGTTGTTTTTGTCTTTAGAAAATGCCTTCTCTGAAGTAAAGAATTCTACACTGTCATCCATGTAGTTTTTCTGCAACCAGGCATATCCTTCTGGAGTAGTAATATCAATAGCTTCATTATTTACCCTCAAAGAGATTAGACTCATTTGTGTTTCTTCTACTTGAAATAAGAACAATTGGTTAGCGCTCATATTTTCTAAATATTTTGCTTTAGAAAGCACACCTTCCCATACAAGGTCACTAAAGATATCTAACTCTTCTTCTGCCACCTCTGGTTTGTTTTTCTTAATATCTGCCCACTCATCTCCTGTAATAGATTGTGTAGCTAAGAAATTGATAAATTCTTGATTTAGTTCTTCAAATTGTTCTTTGGTAAGTCTAGCGTATTTCATTGGGTATAAAAAAATTAAATAAAAAAGCCTTCCTCATAAGAGAAAGGCTAATATAATATGTAATAGAAAAGCTTATTTTTTAGCTTCTGCTATAACGTCAAAAGTAAGGGTTGCAACAACGTCTCTGTGGAAACGAATGTTAGCATCATATTGTCCTGTTCTCTTAATGTTACCACCAGCAACTGAAATAAATTTCTTTTCGATTTCTACACCTTCTTTCGCTAATGCTTCTGCAACATCTGCGTTAGTAATAGAACCAAATAATTTATCTCCTTCACCAGTTTTAGCAGTTAACTTCATCTCAATGCCAGTAAGCTTATCAGCTTGAGCTTGAGCAGCTTCTACTATCTTTTTCTCTTTAAAGGCACGTTGCTTTAACTTCTCTGCAAGAACTTTCTTTGCAGAAACAGTAGCTAGCACTGCGTGTCCTTGTGGGATCAAATAATTACGTCCGTATCCATTTCTTACTGTTACAGTATCATCTGCAAAACCAAGATTTTCAACGTCATTTCTTAATATAACTTCCATGTCTATCTTGTTTTTATTTTAATAAATCTGTTACGTAAGGCATTAAAGCTAGGTGACGAGATCTCTTTACAGCTACAGCAACTTTACGTTGGTACTTTAAAGATGTTCCTGTCAATCTTCTAGGTAATAATTTTCCTTGTTCGTTTACAAAACGCAATAACCATTCACCATCTTTGTAGTCTACGTACTTAATACCAGACTTCTTAAAACGGCAATATTTCTTTTGCTTTGCAGTCTCTATGTTAAGAGGAGTAAGATATCTGATCTCTCCGTCTTTCTTTCCTTTTGCTTGTTCTTGAATAGATGCCATACTTATGCTTTTTGTTTATCGCGGTTACGTCTTTTTTCTGCCCAAGCAATTGCATGTTTATCTAACCTTACAGTTAAATAACGCATAACACGCTCGTCACGTCTAAAAGCTATTTCCAGCTCATTGATAACTTCACCTGGTACGGTGTATTCCATTAAGTGATAAAAACCACTTTTTTTGTGTTGGATAGCGTAGCTTAATTTTTTAAGCCCCCAGTCCTCTTTTGATATCATCTTAGCACCTCCAGAAACAAGAATATCTTCGTATTTCTTTACTGTTTCCTTTATCTGATCATCAGATAAAACGGGATTTAAGATGAAAACAGTTTCATATTGATTCATAAATATAAATCTTTAATATTGGATTAATCTCTCAGCACTTTGCCAAGAGCGTGCAAAAATACTACATTTAATTCATATAACAAACACCATAAAGATTATAATTATTTAACATAGAATATAAGATTAAAAGTATAAAAATTACGATAAAATAAAAAAAACTTGCCGTTCATCGATATTTTGACTATAATTGTGCTACTAAACCTACATGACTGTGGACAAACCCCTTCTTAAATGTGCCGTTGTAGATGATTCTACACTACAACGCCTTTCTATTGTTAAATTAATAGAAAATCATCCTTCTCTTCAGCTAATGGCTGAATACAATAATGCCATAGAAGCAAAAATGGGACTTGCATCAACAGAAATCGATTTGATTTTTCTTGATATAGAGATGCCTATTCTATCTGGTTTTGATTTGCTTGATGATCTTACTACTAAGCCTCAAATTATATTTGTGACAGGTAAGACTAAATATGCATTTAAAGCTTTTGACTATGATGCTGTAGATTACTTAAGAAAACCTATATCTAAAGAGCGTTTCTTAAATGCAGTACATAAAGCACTCACAAACTTTAAACTTAAAAATGATGATGGCTTTGATGATGAAGACTTCATATTTGTAAAGAGTAATCTTAAAAAACGTAAAGTATTTCTTAACGAGTTAAGATATATTGAAGCGCTAGGAGATTACGTAAAACTAGTTACTGAACATGACGCACTAGTTGTACTCTCTACTATGAAGGCTTTTGAAGCATTACTACCAGCAGATCGTTTTTTAAGAATACACAAGTCATATATTGTAAATCTTGATAAAGTAGAACGATACAATAGTAAAGTAATAGAACTAGATACAGAGCAATTACCATTAAGCCGTAATAGAAAAACACAACTTGTAGAGGCATTAGCCGCATCTATGAGAAGCTAGAAGTTTTATATAAAATTTAAAATGCTTATTTCTGAAATAGTATACTATTTCAGAAATAAGCATTTTTTATATCTCATTATCTCAACTCGCTAATAGTTATCTACGTCTATAGTAATCCTTACCGAAGAAAATTCTTTAATACCATTAAAACTGCGACTCACTACATCAATCACTTGTTTAGTCTTAGACAAAGATTGTTCTTTTGGGATCTTTATTAAGATATTAGTGATATAATAATTGCGAATACGAGACACAGGAGGTGGCTCTGGGCCAAGCACATTGTCTTTTAACTGTGAGCGCAATGCGGTACCAAACCATAAAGCAGCTTTATCTAGCTTATTAAAGTTTTTATCTCGACACATTATTTTTATCATCCTGTAATAAGGAGGATACTTAAACTGGTAACGCTCGTCTGTTTGCTCCTTATACATTGCAGGATAATCGTTCTGACTTACTTGTTGTAAAATTTGATGCAGAGGGTTATAGCTTTGTATCACAACTTTACCTCTTTTTTCTGTCCTTCCTGCCCTACCCGCTACTTGCTGCAATAATTGAAAACTACGTTCATGCGCTCTAAAATCAGGAAAATTAAGCAAGTTATCCGCATTTAACACCCCCACTAATCTCACGTTTCTAAAATCTAACCCTTTGGCAACCATCTGTGTACCAATGAGGATGTCAATCTCTTGATTCTCTAACTTATCTATAAGCTTTGCATAAGCGTGTTTACCTCTAGTGGTATCTTGATCCATTCTCGCAACGTTATACTCAGGGAAAAGTGCTTTTACCTCAGTTTCTATTTGCTCTGTACCAAAACCCTTATCATCAAGAGTCTCACTACCACAAGCTACGCAAGCTTTTGGCATTCCCATATGGTAGCCACAATAATGGCAACGCAGTTCGTTTTTATATTGATGATACGTTAAACTCACATCACAATTGGGACATTGAGGAGAAACACCACAAGTAGTACACTCTATAACTGGAGAAAAACCACGTCTATTTTGAAAAAGAATTACTTGTTCACCTTGATCCAAGACCACCTTAATTTCTTCTAACAAACGATCACTAAAATGACCTGTCATTTTCTTTTTACGATACTTATCTCTAATATCTACTAGTTCTATTTCTGGCATCAAAACATTGTTAAAACGCTTTGATAAAGTAACCAACCCATATTTATTAGCCTCTGCATTATGAAAAGTCTCCAATGACGGTGTTGCAGAACCTAGTAAAGTTTTTGCACCATGCATAGAAGCTAAAACTATAGCGCTATCACGACCATGGTAACGAGGTGCTGGGCTATATTGTTTAAAAGAAGGCTCATGTTCTTCATCTACAATAATCAACCCTAGTTTAGAAAAAGGCAAGAATATTGAAGAACGTGCTCCTAAAATAATTTGGGCTTTGGGCTTACAGTCCATCACATTATTCCAGACCTCCACACGCTCGTTTAAAGTGTATTTTGAATGATAGACAGACACTAGCTCCCCAAAATAGTGTTGAAGTCTAGATATCAATTGAGTGGTCAATGCAATCTCTGGCAGCATATACAAAACCTGCTTACCTTCTTTAATTGCATCTTCAATTAACTTTACATACACCTCTGTCTTTCCGCTAGAAGTAACACCGTGTAATAATGCTATTTCGTGTTGCTGAAATGCTAATTTTAACTCACTTAGCGCTGTTTCTTGTGCATTTGATAAGGTTTTGGTGGCCTCAGCAGCTTCACCTTCATATTCCACTCTATCTTTTTGAATAAAATACTCTTCGAGTATTCCCTTATTAATTAATGCTTTTAGCACAGAAGCTGTTGTACCGCTCTTCTTTTGCAAACTTATGGTATCAACAGGTTTTGGACTTTGGCCTGTGAGCATAAAAAGTGTCATCAATACTGTCTTTTGTTTTGGAGCCTTAGACAACGTTTCTAGTAATTCTTTTAATGACTCTTCTGCAACGTATTCCTGCTTTAGCTTAACATAACGTCTCAGTTTTGGAGAGTATTTTTCTGTAAGCTCCTCTTCTACTGTAATAACTTCTTTATCTAATAACTGGTGCATTACCTTAACCACGTTGCTTCTATTAAGAATAGAACGTAGGTCATTAATATGAAGAACCGGTTGCGCCTGTAATGCTTCAAAAATTAAATACTCTTCATCTGTAAGATTTGTTTCAATTTCTTGAAGTTCTTCGACTGTTTTATTTTTTAAGTTTAATGTGATTTTTGTTTCACTCTCTAATAAAAATGCACTAGGCAATGCTGCTTTTACTATCTCACCTAGCGTACACATATAATAAGATGCCATCCATTGCCAGTGTGTGATTTGTTTTTCTGTAATAACAGCCTTCTCATCTAGTATATGATCTATAGATTTTGTCTCATATCCTTGTGGTGCTTGGTCGTGAACTTGAAACACAATAGCTGTATACACCTTAGACTTACCAAAAGGTACAGCTACACGAAAACCTTGCTTTAAAAAAGCAGCTTCGTCTTTATTTACAGAATAAGTAAATGTCTGTTTTAATGGTATCGGTAATATAACGTCTATAAAAAAGGACAAGTGCGTGTGTTTTTAGTATTAATTCTAGATCAAGAATAAAGATAAGAATTGAATTATATTAATAAGCTTTTATAGCTTTCAATAATTTAATGTGAAATTACTTAAGCATAGTTAGATTATAAAGTTCTAACGGTATATTTTATGAACATTATAACCATAAAAAACGGCAACCAAATTATATTGATTGCCGTTTTTAATATTTCCGAAGTAAAACTTATGGTTCTACTACTCTATTCCAGTATTGTGTTCTACCTATAATGGCAAAACCTATATAGCCTCGTATTTTTAACTTATCGTCTTCATCGAGCTCAATATAGCATTTATACACTTTACCGTTTTCTGGATCTATAATCTTACCATCTTCGTAAGTATCACCATCTTTTTCTAGACCTCTTATGAGTTCAAAACCAATAAGGAGTTGATCTTTATCCTTACCAGAACACTCTGTACAACGTGCGTCCTGAATGTCTTGATTCATAATTTTTAAAATCTTACCATACACTTTGCCTTCACGTTCATAAATCTCAATGATAGATTTCGCTTCTCCAGAATTATCATCAATGGTTTGCCATTTTCCGAAGATATCTTGCGCAGTGCTTGTAAAACTCACTAATGCTATCGCAATAATTGCTATAGTTTGCCTCATATTATTTACCAAGCATTCCTTTTTTAAGTTTGTTATCTGCTGGGTCATTACCTAACCAGATACCAAATAAAGCCTTTTTAAATGCATCGTTTTTAATCACACCTAGTTCTTTATCATTTTTATAAACAACTACACCTTTACCTTTTTGGTTTGTGATATCAAATACATCATTTTCAACTATTTCGTCACTAAAGAAAGAAACGAAAGTTTTAATTTGACTCATTATTGGAGCAGTATTGCCATCTGTAGAAGCTTCAAAACCTTCAGAAACAGCATCACTCATCGCATCACTACTTACAAAACCAGAAGTAATCACAAGACGAATCGCCATTGTATCGTCTGAGTTTATGATTGCTTTTGCATCACTTGACTTTGCTGGTAAATATAAACCACCAGAATATAATTTAAGTACCATCGCTTTCTTACGAATACCAGCACCGTTAAGTACTAATTCTTGCGAGTTAAAGTTCATAGTATCTGGAAGGGTTACCTCACCAACCTGTGTCTGTGCGACAGCCATGTTTACTGATACTAATGCTACTAAGAGGAAAATTACTTTTTTCATTTTTGTTTGTTTAATTAAATTAGTTACTATTCTTTTCTTATTCGGTTTTGTTTCAAGTCAAGTTTGTATAGTGCAATGTTTAGCTCAAAACCTAATAATAAGAGATTTGAGTTAATCCAAATATATAACATCATTATCAACAATGCTCCTAGCGAGCCATATAATTCGTTATATGTAGAAAAATCATCTATATATATACCAAAAAGATATGTTGTTACAATAAAAAGCAACGTTGTTACTAAAGCACCTAATGAGAAAAAACGTGTCTTTCTTCCTTCTCTTGTACCAAAAAAGTATAAAGTTGCTACTGCTATATACACCATTAAAATAAAGACCGTAACTTGTAATAAAGAGATCCAAAAAAGATCATTCTTTATGTAAGCATGTTGTGTTAAGTCATTGATTAGAAACTCTCCATATACAATTACACTCACTGTAATAATCAACAACAATGCCAAAAGCAAAGAGACTGCAAAGGCAAAAGCATACTGCTTAAAGAAGCCACGGTTAAGTGTGACGTGGTAAGATTCTTCAAAAGCACTAAAGGCGGCATTTACACCATTTGCTGCAAGAAACAAGGATAATATTATCACAAAAGACAACAAACCCCCACGCGGATTAATAGCAATATCTGCTATAACTGGGTAAAACAAATCTGCAGTCTGAGACGGCAACGCTTCTTCTATAAATATTAAAAATCTTGTCTGAAACCCTTCTATCTTGATATACGGAATCAGGTTTAAGATAAATAACATAAATGGAAATAACGCCACAAAAAAACTATAAGCAATAGAACTCGCTCTTGGCGAAAAAGATCCCTCAATAATCCCCGTACCGTACATCTCAACAAGTTTATACAATGTTAAACCGTGAAGACCAGGGATCTTTGCTTTACGGCTCCATTTTACAATGTTTTTAATGACCGGGATATTTGTATTGTATTCTTCGGTTTGCTCGTCCACTATACAGCTTTAAGACTTAAATCCATATTATAAACAGAATGCGTTAATGCACCACTAGATATAAAATCTACTCCACATTCTGCATAGTGTCTAGCAGTATCTAAGGTAATACCTCCACTACTTTCTGTAAGACATTGATCGCCTATAAGCGCTACGGCTTTACGAGTGTCTTCATAATTAAAATTGTCTATCAATATTCTGTAAACTCCTTTTGTAGTAAGAATTTCTTTAATCTCATCAAGGTTACGCGCCTCCACTATTATTTTTAAATCTAGATGATTTGCTTCAAGATAGTTTACCGTAGTTTCAATAGCCTTTGTAATACCACCACAAAAATCTATATGATTATCTTTTAACATAATCATGTCATACAATGCAAAACGATGGTTCTCGCCACCCCCTATTTTTACTGCCCATTTTTCTAGCGCACGTATCCCTGGAGTCGTTTTTCTTGTATCTAATATTTTTGTCTTAGTCCCCTCTAGAAGTTTTACATAAGCATTCGTTTTTGTAGCAATAGCACTCATACGTTGCATTGCATTAAGCACTAATCGCTCTGCTTTTAAAATAGACTGAGAGTTACCCTCCACATAAAAAGCAATATCACCATATTTTACAGGCGTACCATCTTTTATTTTCACATCAATTTTTAAACCCGGATCAACATAATCAAATACTTGTTGTGCAAACTCCACACCTGCTATAATACCATCATCTTTTACTAATAACTTTGCTTTACCTTGTGCATCTTCTGGTATACAAGCTAGTGAGCTATGATCACCATCACCTATATCTTCACGTATTGCATTTGCAATTGTAATATGTATCTCTTTATTAAATTGTTTTTCTGAAATCATCTGCTCATATATTAAAGTATCAAAAATATAGTATTTTTGAGGACCAAAAGCTACTCAATGTATAAAAATCTTTTATTTGTTTTACTTGTACTTCTATTTTCTTCGGAAATAATAAGTTCTTGATACTTCTTAATATTAATAAATGAAAATCACCTTAATTGCCATTGGCAAAACAGACGACAAAAAGCTAATTGAACTTACAGAGGTCTATATAAAAAGGCTAAAACACTACGTAGGTTTCTCTTTTGAAATCATCCCTGATATAAAGAAAGCAAAAAATCTAAGTGAAGCCCAACAAAAACAACTTGAAGGCGAAGAGATTCTAAAACGCACCCAAACGTCTGACGCATTAGTTCTGCTTGACGAAAAAGGAAAAACCTATACCTCTGTAAAGTTTAGTCAATACCTACAAAAGCATATGAATAGTGGTCTCAAGAACCTCATCTTTGTAATAGGTGGTCCTTATGGTTTTAGCGAAGAAATTTACGCAAGAGCAAACGGTAAAGTATCACTATCTTCAATGACTTTTAGCCACCAAATGGTTCGGTTATTTGTGGTAGAGCAAATTTATCGTGGGTTTACTATTTTAAAGAATGAGCCTTATCATCACCGTTAGAATTAGAAATCGAAACTGAAATCGAAGACGAAAAGCGAATTACTGAGCGTCGTAGAAGTAGGGAATTCAATAGAGTATCATTGATATTAGAGAACACCCAAAATTTGAATATATTGAAGAGAATAAAATTTTGACTTAAGCTTGATTTTACCAAGTCCCCATCATCAAACAATCTGTAAAATCTGCAAACATGTGTAGTAATAAACCTAATGCGAATAATCGCAATGGTTTAATAAAAACACAAACAATATATACCCCTATAGCCCAATAACTATGTAAAAAGTGAAACCCAACACTACAACGATCTGGGTCAAAAATGGGGTCTGCAAATAGATGATCTACATCTACTACCATCATTGCAAGCATTATTAAAAAAGCCCTTTTCCATTGTGACCTATAAAAGAGTAACGCCACAAATAAAGGCAATGAAAAATGCAATCCGTAATGAATAAAAGACTGTAACATTATTGCAATTTAAATAGGCGTCTTAACCAAGTGAGTTTGGTTTTTGAATATGGCGAAAATTTAATAGGTAACTCGATCCAGGTAGGTTTATCAATGATACTTTTATAATGCGTAAAGCAGTCAAAGCCGGCTTTACCGTGATAAGACCCTATTCCGCTAGTACCTACACCACCAAAAGGCAAATGCGGGTTGCTTACGTGCATTACTGCTTCATTTACAGCTCCCCCACCAAAAGATAATTCATTCAAAACACGATTTTTTGTCTTTGAGCTTGAAGTAAAAACATACAATGATAATGGCTTATCAAATTTTCTAACATTTGTAAAAACTTCATCTATTTCAGAAAAAGTAAGAACTGGAAGTATAGGGCCAAAAATCTCTTCTTGCATAGAAGGATGCTCCCAAGAGATAGCTGTTAATAATGTAGGCGCAATATACCTTTCTGCTCTATTGGTCTCGCCACCATAATGTGTTTTTGAAGTATCTAGCATTGCTGCAAGACGATCAAAGTTTTTCTCATTAATGATCTGCACGTAGTTGTCATTGTCAAAAGCATACTTGGCTTTTTCTATTTCTGCAACGGCATATTTTAAAAATTCTTGCTCTTTACTTTTATGAATGAGTATATAATCTGGTGCGATACACGTTTGACCAGAGTTTAAAAACTTTGCCCAAATTAAGCGCTTTGCTGCCATTTTAAGATTCGCATCTTTTGTAATAATAGCGGGGCTTTTACCACCTAACTCAAGGGTAACAGGTATTAGCTTTTCTGCAGCAGCTTTATAAACAATCTTACCAACGGTGGTACTACCTGTAAAAAATATCTTATCAAAATCTTGTTTGAGCAACTCTGTAGTCTCTTTTACACCACCTTCAATAACCTTAAGTATTTTAGGGTCAAAAGCATTATTAATCAACTCAGCCATTACGCGAGCAGTCTCGCTTGGCATTTCGCTTGGTTTAATAATCACAGTGTTACCTGCAGCAATCGCAGCTACAGCAGGAGAAATAGATAATTGGTAGGGATAATTCCAGGCACCAATAACTAAAACAGTTCCTAAAGGTTCTGGAATAATGTAACTTTTTGCAGGGAAGTTAGCGACATTAGTTTTTACTTTTTGTCTACGTGCCCATCTGTGTAAGTTTCTTTTTGCTTCTTTTATATCGTGTTGTACAAAGGCTAGCTCTGTCAAATAGTTCTCAAAAGCAGATTTTTTAAAATCATCAAGAATGGCCTTATTAAGAACCTCTTCATTATCTTTTAAGAGCTTAGCAAGCCTATTAAGCTCATTAATCCTGAAAGAAACATCTTTAGTCGTTTGTGTAAGAAAGAATGCTTTTTGAGCATCAATATATTGTTTCATAGGTTAAGAGTTTGCTTAGATACTTTATTATTTATTTCTAAGAATGCAATTTAAACAAATGAAATCCACAAAATTATTAGCTAACAATAATTTGTGATTAGATATCTAATATTTATGATATTGATAACAGAAGTTCCTGTTAATGCCCTGACAAGTGTTTAATCTAATTACCCTCTATCACGATTAAGCACCTTATACTCCTCATAGCATTCACTTATAGCATCGAGAATTTGTAGATCATTTGCGGTACGTATAAAATCTTCACTATAACTACAGTTATTTAAAACCTCTTCTATATCCATACGCTCTAACTGTAATACAGCCATTAAGGTCTCACGGTCAAACTTAGATTGTAGTAGATTACGTATGTTATCATCTTCTTTCATTTGACGAAGCTTTTTCATCTGTTTAGGGCGCTTGCCAAAAACATTATACAAGAAATCTGCTGGATTAAATATAGCTCCTAAAACTTTAGAGATGGCTCCTGGTTGTTGTTGACCCCCTTCATAACCTGAACCTATACCAGATATACGGTAGCGATAGTTGTCGTATAGCGGTATAATCTTAGCATCAACCTCAACATAACCTGTAAGTTGTACTGGACGAACAACTACTTCTTCTAGTGCTATACCAAGTTCTGTCATTTTTACTTTAATGTCACCAAATTTTAACCAGTCATTTGTAACACGTACTCTAATTGATTTAAAACCTAAATAACTAAAATATAAAGTGTCATTCACTGCTGCTTGTATCTTAAACAGACCTTTTTGACTAGTAGTGGTTCCTTTTACCCTATTAAGGTTAACGATATTTACATTTTCAAGAGGTCTATCATCGTTGTCGTTAAGAACAGTACCTTCTATAGTAAATTCATCTTGAGCAAATGCCATAGAGGTTACTAAAAATAGACAGAAAAGTAGGATATAGTTTTTCATAGAATAATACAAATGTACATATATAGACGACAATTCTGTCGTATAATTTCGTTGCGAATTAACAATTTACAAATAATTACTATTTCTGAAGTTATTAAAAGCTAAACTAATAAGCAACCTCATTATGTGAATCACTTTATATAACCATAAAATCCGTGCCAAAGTTTGACACGGATTTCTTAATTGTATAATATATAGTGTTTCCGAAGAATAAATTAATCTCTTCTTCTACGACCTCCGGTACCACCACCATCTGGTTTTGTTTTTCCTCTACGTTTACCGCTAAATCTTGATTTACTTTCAGATCCAGAATCTGAGCTTCCCCCAAATCTTCCTCTACTTGAAGACTCACCAGAACCGCTACTAGATCTACTACCTCCAGAACCTCCACCGTAACCACCCGAGTCACCGTCTCTTTTTCCTTTGTAGCCACCGCCACCGCCGCTGCTTCTTCCGCCGCCGCCGTAACCACCATCACGTTTTCCTTTGTAACCGCCTCCGCTTCCGCCGCTGCGTCCTCTTCCTCCACCATCTCTGCGACCTCCGCCACTACGACCTCCGCCACTTCTTCCGCCTTTGCGACCTCCGCCACCTCCACCAGAAGATTCTTCAACATTTACTTTGCGTCCTTCAATTTCAAAATCTGCAAATACACTTGTTACAAGATCTTTATGTTTTTCATCTACATTAAAAAATGAGAATGAATCTTTTACATCTACTTTATAAACATCATCTTGACCTAAGTTTAAGACATCTCTTAAAAGATCTTTTAACGTCATCCAGTTAAAGTCATCTTTCTCACCTACGTTTAAGAAGAAACGAGTACTACCTGTATCATCTCTGTAGTCTTTTTCTTGTCCTGCTTTAACATTAATGTCTTTAGCCTTGTTATAGTAGTTGTAAAAACGTGTAAACTCTACAGAAAAGAATTTTTTAATCAATTCTTCTTTTGTAAACGCTTCTAAAGACTCACTAATTGCTGGCAAATAAGCTTCAATATCATTATTGATTTCTGTATCCTTGATATTGTTTGCTAAGTGCATTAACTGCTTCTCACAAATCTCCATTCCAGAAGGAACTTCTTTAGCTTCAAACTTTTGCTGTATCTTTTTTTCTATGCTTCTAATCTTGCGAACTTCACTTTTAGAAACAATCACAATAGAAATACCTTGATTACCAGCACGACCTGTACGACCACTACGGTGCGTATACGTCTCTATCTCATCTGGCAATTGGTAATTAATAACGTGTGTAATATTATCTACATCAATACCACGAGCAGCAACATCTGTTGCAACCATCATCTGTATTTGACGACTACGGAATTGCTTCATCACAATATCACGTTGATTTTGACTTAAATCTCCATGTATCGCTCCTGCACTGTAACCATCTGCAATTAATTGCTCTGCTACTTTTTGAGTATCACGCTTTGTTCTACAGAATACTACAGAAAAGATTTCTGGATTTGCATCTGCAAGACGCTTTAAGGCTTGGTAACGATCACGTGCGTTTACTGTATAGTATTCGTGTGATACGTTTTCTGAACCTGTGTTTTTAGAACCAACAGTAATCTCTTGTGGTTGGTACATAAATTCTTTAGCGATATTTGACACCTCTCTTGGCATCGTTGCGCTAAACAACCACGTACTCTTCTCTTGTGGTGAGTGTGATAAAATCTCTGTGATATCTTCATGGAAACCCATGTTTAACATCTCATCTGCTTCATCAAGAACACAATACTGTATTTTAGAGATATCAATCATTCTACGACTAATCATATCTTTCATACGACCAGGAGTAGCAACAATCACTTGTGCTCCTTTTTTAATCTGGCGTGCTTGATCAGAGATACTCGCTCCACCATAAATAGCAACTACGTTAAGTCCTTTCATGTACTTACCGTAATTTTTCATCTCATTTGTGATCTGCATACACAGTTCACGAGTTGGAGAAAGTATCAAACCTTGAGTTGTGCGGCTTTCTACATCTATTTTTTGCAACATTGGAAAACCAAATGCTGCTGTTTTACCCGTACCTGTTTGCGCTAACGCAACGAGGTCTGTATCTTCTTCTAGAAGGATTGGGATTGCTTGTTCTTGTACTTCAGATGGGGTTTCAAAACCCATATCTGTGATGGCCTGTAGTAATTCATCGTTGAGGCCCAACGCTTTAAATGCTGACATTTTTTTATAGTCTATATGTTATTTGTGTGCTGTGGGAAGCGATCGACAAAAAACCTACGACTTCACTTTTAGCACTACCTCTCCCTGAGGATTTTGTATTTGCGTAACATTTCTGCTAACGCGGTGCAAAAGTACTCTTTTTCTTGGATATAGCTAGTTATTAATAATTTATTATTACTTCGGAAATTTTATGGACATTAAAAAAGCCTGATTTCTTTACAATAAAAGACCTCTTAAAGAGAGGCACTCCAACTGTTCACAACATTACTAAGAATTCAAAAACGCAATCAACTGGCGCATTGCTTTACCTCTATGACCTATGGCACTTTTTTCTTTCATTGACATTTCAGCAAAAGTAACACTAGCATCATTAGGCAGAAATATAGGATCGTAACCAAAGCCTTCACTCCCACTTCGCTCTTCTGTAATATGACCCTCACAAAGACCTATGAAGAGTTGTTCTTGCCCATCAATATCAAGCGCGATAGCAGTTTTAAAACGTGCTGATCGGTCTTCTTTGCCTTTAAGATTAGCAAGCAGCTTATCCATATTAGTGTCTGCCGTAGCATCTTTACCTGAGTAACGTGCACTATAAACCCCTGGCTCGTTATTCAAACTTTTAACCTCAAGCCCTGTATCATCACCAAAACAATTCAAATTATAATGTTTTCTTACGTGAGCTACTTTCAGTTTTGCATTTCCTTCTATAGTTTTTTCTGTTTCTGGAATATCCTCATTACAGCCTATATCTGTTAGGCTTAATAATTCTATGCTAGATGGTAGCAAAGCTTTTACTTCTTTAAACTTGTTCTGGTTATGGGTAGCGAAGACTAGTTTCATGTATTAGTAATGAGTTTTTAGTAATGAGTAATTAGTATGATTTTTCTTTTTTGAGTGAGCCATCTGGGTTGTATATTTTCCAAACTCCAGATTTTTTGTAATTGAAATAAGCCCCTTCTTTCTTCAGGTAATATTTACAAAGCTTAAAAGAATAAGAATAACACTTTGAGTATGTTGTAATATCTAAGATCGTATTATCAAAAAAATCTTCAGCAGTTTTTGCAGAAGTATCAAGTTTTTGAGTCAAGTTTTCTTGAAGTATTTGACCATCTTCAGTATAATAGATATTTGAAAGTTGAATCCCTAAATCATCAAAAGTTGTTTTTCTAGACAAAGCTCCAGATTTAAAGTAGCTCAAGTTTTCTCCAACAAAAGAAGTGTAAAAAAAATCTTCTGTTTCAAAGACGTACTCTTTACCGGTTTCTTTTATCTCCCCTTTCTTATATTTCTTAATGACCAATGAAGAGTCTACAGGGCTTATACTATTCATAAACTCTAAATACCTTTGAGACTGTTGCGAGAATATAGTAAAAGGAATAAAAAATAAGATGATTAATTTCATAGATGATATACCCTTTCTGATTAACATTTAAACTTTTACATTTTACATTTCGCGTTTTACATTTTCATCTTTCTTCTTTCAGCGAAGCGGTCTTTCTTCTTGCTTCTCAATTATCTCCTCTATTCTCAAGAAAGCGATCTACAATTTTCTTGTTTGCTTTAATAGTATTCTTAGCCCATTGCAATTCTAGATCAAATTTTTCTTCTTCAGAAAGCTTCCAGTCTATATCACTTAATTTTAACTTAGTCACTAAGTGCTGCATAATAATAGCCGCAGAAACAGAAATATTTAAACTTTCGGTAAAACCATACATAGGCACTTTTATCAAAGCATCTGCTTGCTCTAATACGTCTTCTGTTAAACCATCTTTTTCTGTACCAAAGAAAATGGCACTCTTCTTTGTAAAATCAAAATCATGTAAAAAACTCGCATCTGCGTGTGGTGATGTGGCTACAATCTGATACCCTTGGTCTTTAAGAGTAGAAACACAATCATCAAGATTTAAATGTCTGTGTAATGTCACCCATTTTTGAGCACCCATAGCAATCTCCTTGTCTACACGTTTTCCAAATTTCTCCTCTACAAGATGCAGGTCTTGAATACCAAAAGCATCACAAGAACGCATTACGGCACTTGTATTATGTATTTGATACACGTCTTCTGTCACAACCGTAAAATGTTTGGTTCGCTCACTGAGTATTTTCTCAAAACGTTCCATTCTTCCTTCGGTTAAAAAACCTTTTAAATGTTCTAATAGTTCTATATCCAAAATATACTTTAATTTAGTTGTAAAATAAGTAAACAAGAGGCAAACGGACAAGACTTGTGTGGTTTTTTATTAATGAGATGTTTTGTTTTTTAGGAAATAGAATATGAAGTATAGAGTATAGACGATTTGCTTTATTCAAATAATCAACAATGTCACCCTGAGCTTGTCTAAGGGCAACTCTCAAAACTTATAATTTTCAGCTATTTGTTGTGCCTAGACAGGCTCAGCATGACAGTAATTGCTATTTTTACGCATCGCATAAAGCTTGCAACTTATTAATCACACATTAAAACATTATGCTGGTAGCAAAGAGCCAGTAGCTAAAAGCCAAAATAAAATGAATATCACAATACTCACAGGCGCAGGGATATCTGCAGAAAGCGGACTTAAAACCTTTAGAGACTCAAACGGGCTGTGGGAAGGTCACGATGTTATGGAAGTTGCTACACCCGAAGGTTTTGCGCGCAATCCAGCATTGGTTTTAGAGTTTTATAACCAGCGTCGCAGGCAATTGCTGGAAGTAAAACCTAATGCTGCACATCTTGCTTTAGCTCAATTACAAGAAAAACACAACGTACATATTATCACTCAAAACGTAGACGATCTTCACGAGCGAGCAGGTAGTAATAAGGTAATTCACCTACACGGGGAACTCCTTAAAGTGCGTAGCTGCGGAAATATTAAAAACATTAAACACTGGGATAAAGATATCATAGTTGGCGATGTTTGCGAAAAAGGACATCAATGGCGACCGCATATTGTTTGGTTTGGCGAGGCAGTTCCTGCAATGGACGAAGCAATTACTATTGTAGAAAAAGCAGACGCAGTTATTATTGTTGGAACCTCTATGCAAGTATACCCTGCAGCTGGATTAATGCAATACGCACCAGAACACGCCAAGTTATATTTTGTAGATCCTAATCCTTCGTTGTCTTCTAATGACACACTAACGGTAATTGCTGAGAATGCTACTACTGGAGTTGCTAAAGTGATTGAGATGATTGAGAAATAGTACTGAGTGGTTAGTTTTTAGTATTGAGTAGTGAGAGATAAAAAAGTAGATACTCTGTGCTCCCTTCTCAGCGGGAGAAGTGAAGGGGATGAGGGAAATGGTCATGCAGTATAAAACTAGCCAAAGACGCTGCGCTTTGCACCCCTTCCGAGAAAGCATAGCTTTCCCACCTTCCCCTGAAAAAGGGGAAGGAGCTTAGACTGTTATGTTTCATTTAATTTTGGGCTTTTAAAAATTCGCGTCTTCGCGAGAAAAACTCCATCTTCTATTTGTGTTTTTCTCTATGCTCTAAAATCTATCAGCGAAGCGGTCTTCCATCTTCCATCTTCCATCTTCCATCTTCCATCTTCCATCTTCCATCTTTCTTCTTTCTTCTTTCTTCTTTCAGCGAAGCGGTCTTTCTTCTTTTTTTCTTTCGTCTTTCAGCGAAGCGGTCCTTCCTCTTTCATCTACTTCTCCTTATCTTTGAAAAATGCCCAACCTCCTAGCCCAAATAAACTACGCTAAAGCCTACCGAGCAAATAGACTCGCAGGAGCACAATGGGTAATTGAACATCCCGAAACTATCCCAGAGCTAATTGATTATGTCTATCTAGAAAACCAAAAAGAAATTACCCACAAAGCAGCCTGGGTACTCGAGTTTGTGGTTATTGAAAACCCTAGCCTACTCTATAATCATTTAGACCTATTTTTTGAACGCATCACATTTCCGGAGAAAGAACAAACCGTAAGACCACTTGCAAATATTGCTGAAAAATTATGCCTTGCTCATTACAAAGCATCTAAAAAACACAGCAAACCGCCATTAACAGCAGCCCACAAAGAGATTCTCACAGAGGCGTGTTTTGACTGGATAATAGAAGATAAAAAAGTGGCTTGCACTGCGCGAGCAATGACTTGTTTATATCTATTAGGGACAGAAATAGAATGGATTCACCCAGAATTAAAAGTGATTCTTACCCAAAAACTACCCTCAGGTTCTGCAGGCTATAAAAACAGAGCTCAAAAAATTATCGAAAAGATTTCTAGTAGATAATGTTAAATGCAAGTAAGAATACAAATGGAGTCTATACCTTTGTAAAATGCAACACTACGCCGAAAAAACTCCCTCAAAATCAAAGAATAAAGAAAATAAAGTAACCATGCTTTCTGCGTTTAAGACCATAATATGGCCACGTAGAAATATTGTTTTTATTGGTTTAATCCTCATTATCATTGGACGTCTCGCCAGCCTTGTTTTACCTTGGAAATCTAAAGCGCTTTTAGATACGGTGATCCCAAATAAAGATATGGCTGCTTTAACAGAGCTACTCATCTTTGTAGGTGTTGCGCTACTGGTACAAGCCGTTACTTCTTTCTTCTTAACAAAGGTATTAAGTGTACAAGCACAATTGCTTATTAGCGAACTACGTGCTCAAGTACAGAAAAAAGTACTCTCATTACCTATTAGCTTTTTTGATAACACAAAATCTGGTGCACTTGTTTCTAGAATTATGAGCGATGTTGAAGGGGTTCGTAACTTAATTGGTACAGGGTTAGTACAACTAGTGGGTGGTACAATGACTGCAATCATTTCTACTGTAATTCTAATTAGTATTAATCCATGGATGACTTTATTTGTATTTCTACCTGTTATACTATTTGGTCTTGTTGCCTTAAAAGCATTTAAATACATCCGTCCTATTTTTAGAGCCAGAGGTAAAATTAATGCAGAAGTAAAAGGAAGACTGACAGAAACCCTCGCTGGTGTTCGCGTCATAAAAGGTTTTAACGCAGAAGAACAAGAAAACAAAGTGTTTGAAGAAGGTGTGGATCAGCTATTTCAGAATGTAAAAAAGAGTCTCATTGCTACTGCGGTGATGTCTAGTTCTTCAACATTTCTACTGGGTCTTGCCTCTGTAGGGATTATGGGTATAGGTGGTTATTTTATGATAGAAGGGACTATGACAACGGGAGAGTTTCTTTCTTTTACCTTGTTTTTAGGATTGATGATCGCCCCTATCGTACAAATGAGTAATATAGGGAGCCAGCTCACAGAAGCACTGGCAGGCCTTGACCGCACAGAAGAATTAATGAACCTCGTGCCAGAAGAAGAAATGAAAAACAGAACGGTGACCTTAGAAAACATTAAAGGTCATCTAGAATTTAAGAACGTATCTTTTGCTTATGAAGAAGGTAAAAACGTACTGCATAGTATGAACCTAGATGTAGAAGCCGGAAAAGTAATTGCCCTTGTAGGGAGTTCTGGTTCTGGAAAATCTACAATGGCAGGACTTGCAGCTACTTTTTTAACGCCTACAGAAGGTACTGTAAGTATTGACGGTATAGATTTAAGCACCGTAAAACTAAGCAGCTATCGCCAAAACTTAGGGGTTGTTTTACAAGATGAGTTTTTATTTGAAGGCACTATACGCCAGAATATAATGTTCCCTAGACCAAACGCTACAGAAGCAGAAGTACAAGCCGCTGTAAAGGCTGGTTATGTTAATGAGTTTACAGATCGTTTTGAAGACGGTCTTGAAACCTTAATTGGCGAACGCGGTGTCAAGCTTTCTGGAGGGCAGCGACAACGTATCTCTATTGCACGAGCTATTCTTGCCAACCCCAAAATTATTATTCTTGATGAGGCTACTTCTAACCTAGATACAGAGAGTGAAGCATTAATACAGAAATCACTTAACGAGTTAATTAAAGACCGTACCACCATCATCATCGCCCACAGACTGAGTACCATCAAAAAAGCAGACCAGATTTTGGTAATAGAAAATGGTAAAATTGCAGAAAGCGGTAATCACGATGAGTTAATTGCCACAGAAGGTAGGTATCACGATTTATATACCTATCAAGCTAAGATATAACACGTCTTTTTTATTAAATAGTATAAACCGCTTATAAAATTCTATAAAATTTTATAAGCGGTTTTATTTTTAACTAAAACAATGACAACCAACAAAATAAACAATTAAAAACACCCATAGTAACACTTCATAAAACCGCTCGTCTTTTATCACAGGCAACCCTTTTTTAAAATGTTGCGTCTATATAAAAAACAACGCACCATGAGAACACTATTTATTTTTTTAGTCCTAATTACAGGAATCAACCAACTAGTAGCACAACAACTAACTGCTACAGTAATAGACGCAAAAACAGGAACACCTATCCCCTTTGCTACAATCGTAACAGGAGAACATAGTGGGCTTATTACTAATGAAGAAGGTATCTTCTCTATTACAGAGCAGCAAATGACACGCATTAAAGATTCTATTTTTATCTCTTCTATGGGGTATAAAAAAGTGGCGTTATGGCAACCTAAAGGAGAGACTACTATCTCTTTAATACCAGACACGTTTGAGCTTGGGCAAGTGTTTATTAATGCCAACCCCCTAGCCCCAAAAGAAGTTATTGAAAAAGTAAAAGAAAACCTAAGCGCCAACTATAAAATTAGCCCATCTAAAAAGAAAATATTTTTTAGACAGAGTGATTTTAGTTATATGAACAAAATAGATTTTGGCTTTAAAAAATCAAGTATAGAAGAGCTTAACAAAGCATTCTTTGATAAAATAGCGGCATCTATACCAAGAGAGTCCTCTTATTACAAAGAAGCCGTAGGTGATATTTATGGTGATTATAAAGCAAATAAACTGCACATTGATAAAGCAGCAGAATTATATGATAAAAATAACGACGTCTCTGTAGACGGTCTTACAGATAAGCTAAAACGCATTTTTAAAGAAAATGTAAAACCAGATTCTTATTTTAAAATTCGCTCAGGACTCATAGGTACCAAGGTAGATGTTAACGGTCTCAATAATGATAATGAAGAAGAAGTTGCCATTGTAAAAGAAGAGATGGAAAGCAAAGATGAGTATAATTTTCAATCACAACTTAAAGATCGTATTTCTGAACTTCACGAACAGTTATTTTTTAATGAAGATACAGACCTTGACTTTCTAGAAAAATCTAACCGTTACCGTTTTACGCATACAGATTACACCTTTATAGATGACACGGCTGTGTACATCATTAATTTTGAACCTAAAGGCAGTAAAGACTTTAAAGGCGTTCTTTATGTAAACACACAAGACTTTGCCATAATGCGATTAGAATTTGAGAATGTACGCCCCTTAAAAAAGTTTGGACTGCTAGGCATTAACTACAACCGTAACCTATTTAAAGGAAAAATGCTATTTGCAAAAGAAGCAACTGGAGGCTATGGCATAAAGTATATGGAACTAGAAGACGGTAGTATTTTTGGGGTAGACAGACCGCTTAATGTAATAGAAAAAAACAAAAACGTTAAAGGCAGACGCAAGCAAAACGAACTAGCACTCAACATAGACATGAGCTCTACAAACGTTAGCAAATATGAGATGGTGGTATTTGCATCAGAAAACATTACGGCAACCGCTTATGCCCAGGCAACAGAAAACCCAGAAATAGAAGCAAGTCATTTATCTAAGTACGACCCAACTTTCTGGAAAGGCTATACCATTATGGAACCTAATGCTGCTATTAAAGCTTTTGAGGTGGTAGAGTAAATCATTGTTATAAAACAAGCAATAACAGCTAATAAGCTATTGCACAAACTCTTACGTTTTACATTTTTTTAAAAGACTGCTTAGATAATCTCATAGATTATTTAAGCAGTCTTTTTTTTATAAATACGTGTTTGTACGTATGTGTAGTAAAAACCAGCCACCTATTTTTACAACACCGTTAGTATCGTTATTTAAAGAGTTATGAGCACAAAACAAGGCTCATTTTTTCTTTTTATTGCCGAAATATCAAAAACCCGCCACCTGTTATTATAAATAAAAACCGCCTTTACGGTAACCCGTAATCACAAACCACAAAAAAGATTTTATTTTGTAATGTTGGGAACAAGCCGAAAAACCAACAAAAAAACATAGAAGTAGGCATTATTTTAAAAAACGCTCATCTTATGAGAAAACATTATTTGTTCTTAACCCTTGCTATCATTTTAGTAACCGCATCTTGCAAACCCACACTTTACACAGGCAATTATGGCCAGGTAAACCAAACCCAAATAGTACTATCTAATGCTAACTTTAATGTGCTAGGTAGCTTTACAGGTACTGCCATTGCTAAAAAAAGTGTAACCACTATAAAAAATAAAGAAGGACTTATCTCTCTGGCAAAAAAAGATTTACTAGCAAATGCTAGAAATGCAGGAGTAGAATTAAAAGGTAGCAGAACATTAATGAACATCACCACAGATGTTATACAAAACGAAAAACACGTAAAAGTAGTAGTCTGTGCAGAGATCATAGAGTTTACTAGATAAACACATTAAAACCAACCTAGCATTTTTATAATGTTGGGTTGGTTTTAAAATACTCGTTTATCTACTCCAGAAATTTAAAGGGTTAAGATCTGCTCTTTCTCTTTTGTTGAGAACCGTGTTGATAACAGGTTGTACAAATTTTTTTAATGATGTATTGTTATTTGTAGATTTACGTGGTCAAGACGTGTTTATCATTTTTGACCCTTTCTAGAAAATTAAAACAAATTTAAAATGCAAAAAAGAATACTATTAATCGCTTCATTTATTCTCTGTAGTCAATTTTTAGTTGCACAAATTAATGCCACAACAGCTACCGGCAAAGAAGTGATATTAAATGAAAATGGAACTTGGGAGTATGTAAAAGAAACAGAAACTCAAAGCCAGGCTCAAATAAGTGAAGATTGCTCTAATTTTATAAAAAAAGTTACCAGTAAAAAAAATGGGTATCAATCATTAGTTAGCAAAGAAACATTAGTTGTTAGTGATGATGGTGGTCATACAGGTTTTGGTATTGAAGCATTCACAGATTTAAGGGCTAATGCTTTTGTTATTAATGTAAAAGCCGTTGGTGCAGGTGACTGTGTTAATGAAGACACTATAAATATTCTATTTAGAGATGGCACTACAATCGAGCTTAAAAATGATGAAGGGCTTAATTGCAAAGCTAAATACACCATATACTTTGGTGGTTCTTTTGGTAGACAGAAAGAAAAAGAAGATCTAGCTACAAAAGAGATTAAAACTATGCGAGCAAATACCTCTAGAGGTTCTTTAGAGAGAGACTTTACACCAGAACAGAGTAAGCAATTAATGAAAACTATTAGTTGTTTAACAACATACTAAAACACAAACACATTAAAACCAACCTATCATTTTTAGGGTGTTGGGTTGTTTTTTTTATTGCTGAAATAGTAAAGGGTTGAGATTTGTTTTTTTGTTGAGAACCGTGTTAATAGATAGGTGTATATAGGTATTTGAACATCCTTATTATTAATTAACTTTACCAAATAGCCAAGACAATTTACAGTGTTATACTGATTATTTTACGGGATAACAATGACAAAAGTGATTATATAACGTGTTAGCCACAATTTAAAGAAACTATGAATAACGAATTTCACATAAATCAATTAAATAGACTTCTAGAAAAGTATCACGAATTAAGAAGTAGTTCGCAGTACAATGATTTAAGTGACAAACCAAAAATTGACAGACAAAGTTTAATAACAAGTTCGATTGCTGCAATCCATAGAATAAGTGGAGAAAATTCAACATATAGCAAAGAGATAATCAAAATACAACAATTAAATCCACATTTACATACGCATACTTCTGATGTTTTAGGAGTGGTAAGTTCCCTAAAAGATGACATTGAAAATGGTTATTTAAGAACATTAGTGGAAATAATTCATTCAAATGTTTTTTCTGATTTTTTAGAAATGTCGACCCATTTAAATGAAACAGGATATAAAGATGCAGCTGCAGTTTTAGCAGGTTCAACATTAGAAAACCATCTAAAGCAACTTGCTTCAAAAAACGGTATTACTTTAATTGATGCAAAAGGAAATGCAAAAAAAGCAAGTAACATAAATATAGAATTAACTAAAGCAGATGTTTATGAAAAACTTGATAATAAAAACGTTACTGCTTGGCTTGATTTAAGAAATAAAGCAGCACACGGTAATTATGACGAATACAATTCAGAACAAGTCAAATTGTTTATTACAAGTATCCAAGATTTTATAACTCGCCATAAAGCATAATAAATGACAATAGTTGCATCTTGGATTAGAAAAGCTGGAAGACACGAAGAATTAGTTTTTGCCTCTGATAGTAGGTTAAGAAGTTTTGGAAGTTGGGATGCAAATCCTAAAATATTTCAACTTGATCGAACTGATTGTGCAATTTCATTTGCTGGCGACACTCAATATTCTTATCCATTGATAGGTCAAATTCAAACTTTCATTAAAGGCTATCCGAAATCTCAAAGTCGGTTTCAAGATATAGTTCATTTTAAAGGTCATCTATTAAATATGATGAATTATATGTTATCTCATAAAAGCGATTATGAAGAACCAGAAGTTAAATTTTTATTTGGCGGTTATTCCTGGGACAGAAGTAGATTTTTTCTTTGGCATATTTTTTTTGACAAAAACGCTAAAAGGTTTGTTAGTGCAGAAGTTAGAACTTGGAAAGGTATAAAAGTAAATAGGGTTGTTTCTTTCATTGGAGACTATCATCTGGAATTTAGATATCGTCTTATTGACTTGATGAAATCAAAAAGAAAGTTTGTTCAGGGCTATTTTGATATGGAGCCATTTGAAGTCCTTCGTGATATGATAAGAGAGAATAAATTTAATGACATTGGTGGAGCACCACAATTACTGAAAGTTTATACACATATGAACAGAACACCTATTGGAGTTAAATGGGATATAAATGGAAATCAAGTTGACACTTTATTAGGTCGTCCACTTCAAGAATATGAATCAAATAGTTATCCAATAATGGACCCAGACAGTTTACAAATCATTGGCGGAAACAATTACGGATAAAAACTGTGGCTAACAATGTATAAAAAAAATAGGGCGAAAATTACCTAATCGAAAGGTCTGTGTGTATTTGCTAAGTCACCAAATTTTCAAATTTGGTATATTTAAAACGAGAAAATATAAATAACAAAATTTAAAAATTCGGCTTTAGCTTAATCCGAAAAGTATTGCTTACAACCGCCCTACTTTTCTTATACTAGACCGTTAGCTACAAGCTGTAAATCGAACTCTAAATGAAAATTATTCCACCATATCAAATTACAAGTGAAATTCTTAACCTAATTAATGAAGCCGAAAAATATATTGTTTTGGTTTCGCCTTATGTTAATTTTAATAATTGGGATAGAATAAAAGTTGATATTATAAACGCTTTGAAAAGAGGAGTTAGAATAGAATTTTATGCAAGATTAGATAATGAGAATTTTAAAAGTTGGGAACAAATTGAAAATTTAGGAATAAAACCTAAACTGATTAAGAATTTGCACGCAAAGCTATATTTTAATGAAAATTCTGGTATCGTTACATCTATGAATTTACTCACGAGCTCTAATTTAAATGCAATAGAATTTGGCTCAATTTATCACACAGAAGAGGAACTATCCGAACTAAAAACCTTCGTAAAAAGGTATTTAGAACCAAATTTTACAATGTCAAAACCAAATGAAGAAGATATTTATCTAGCGAAAGAAAAATTCACCATAATTCTCTCAAATTTTTTATCAAATAAGTTCAATAGAACAGTAAATACAAGATGGAGAAATGGAACTATTGAACTCAATGTGAATAATCAATATTATTTTGACATCGACAAAGGAAATAATCAAGTTTATTTAGCGGGAATAATTTCAGGTTTAGAATTTGAGAACTTCAATAATTTTAAAGAGAAATATAAATATAATGGATTTCAAATTTCTGCTAGACCCAACAGTATTTATATCTCTTCAGATTTTAAAGTATCAAATAGCAATTTGAATTTCATATCTGTTTCTGAGAAAAAAAGACTTATTGAAGTCATTGCTAAATTTATTAAGGATTTGTCTGAATATAAAAATGAATGTTACGAAAGAAAAAAAGCCTGTAGCTAACAAAGTATATAATCTATTGCTAGTACTAGCCTACTTACGAAAATCCTCGCGGATTTTCTATTCGATTTTTATTTGCTAAATTAGGTGCTTAAACACGCCACTAATCAAACACAAGACCGTTAGCTGTAATAAAACTTAACCGATAAGAAATGACAATAAAAGAAGCTATTTTACAAAGTTTAAGCGACATAAAAGGTTTGACAATTTCGAATCAAGTCTGTAAACATATAATTAAAAATAATTACTATGATTTTGGAGATGCAAAAACTCCACCAGCTACAGTTTCAGCTTTATTAGGAGATTTTATCAGAAACGGTGATTCTCGTGTAAAAAGAATCAAAGGTAAAAACGGAACATTTTCTTACTATTTAACAAAAAATGAACCTGAAATAGGAATTGAAGTACTTACACAAACTGAACCAACAGTAAAACGAATAGACAAACAAAATTCATACGCTGAAAGAGATTTACATTTATTATTAAGTACTTATTTGAAAAGTAATAATATTTATTCCAAAACAATATTTCACGAACAATCGAAAAATAGTAAGGATAATCATCAAAAGTGGATTCATCCAGATTTAGTTGGAATAAGTTTTTTAAATCTTCAAACACAAGCAAGTCAGACACTTTTAAAAGCAGTTAATAGAGCTGATATATTTAAAATTACATCCTATGAAGTTAAAAAAGAAATAAACACTGATTACGAACTTAAAAAAACATTCTTTCAAGCTGTTTCTAATTCAAGTTGGGCGAATTATGGTTATTTAGTTGCTTTTGAAATTGCAGATAGTTTGAATGAAGAAATGGAAAGATTAAACCAATCTTTTGGAATTGGAATAATCGAATTGAAACACAATCCATATGAAAGTAAAATTCTTTTTCCTTCAAAATATAAAGAATTAGATTTTAAGACAATTGACAAACTTTGTAAGATAAATACAGATTTTGAAAAGTTTATTATACAAACAGAAAAGCTTTTAACTGCTAACGAAAAATATTCAGAATCAACGGAAAAAGAACTCGATGGATTTTGTGACAATTATTTTAAAAACGATTCTGAAATAGAAAAATATTGTAAAGAAAAGAACATTCCGAATGAATAGATTACTACTGGCAATAAGCATATATAACTAAAAAAACTAACATTTTTAAATCTCAAAATGCCCATAAACACAACCCTCCCACCTACCCTAAAACCCTACTTTAAAAAGGAGTTAAAGTTGTACACATTAGAGTATAACAGTGGCAACTTAAAAGAAGCTTGGCAACATCTAGAACGTGCACACATTATAGGGCAGCAATACCCCGTAGCGCATACGCTAGTACACTGGAAAATGCTTCAGTTTGGGTTTAAAATAAAAAGCAGCAAAGAAGTTTTTGGGCAGTTACCAAGGCTTATCTTTGGGGGCGTAAAATCTTTTGTGGGTAAGGTGCCTTTGGGCAATCCTGGTGGAGCAAATGTGCCACCATTAAAACCCTTTCCTATTTCAGAAGAAATTAAAGCCATTTTTGTGAAAGCCGGTATTACCACCGCATAGTATTATTAAATGAAAACGTATTTACTCCTCCTCTTTTTAACCCTCAACGCTGGCTATAGTTTTTCGCAAACAGCGCCAGTAGATCAAGACAGTCAAAAATCTAAAAAAGGATCATTCTATGCCTATTGGGGCTGGAACCGTGGGAGCTTTACCAAGTCTGATATTCAGTTTTCTGGAGCAGATTATGATTTTGTGTTAAGTGATGCTGTGGCAAAAGACAAGCCCGCACCTTTTACTTTAAAAAGATATTTCTACCCGCCAAAGGCTACCGTGCCGCAATACAACTTAAGAATAGGTTATTATTTTAAAGAAAACTGGGATATCTCTTTTGGGGTAGACCACATGAAATATGTGTTACAACAAGACCAGGTTGCCACTATAGATGGGTATATAAATGATAGCGGTACCGCCTATGATGGGGTTTATAATAATGATCAGATTGCTATTGCTACAGATTTCTTAAAATTTGAGCACACAGACGGTCTTAATTATATGAATTTTGAGTTACGCCACACAGACCAATTATTAGATTATAAAAACTTAAATATTAGTATTAAAGAAGGTGCAGGACTAGGTTTTGTAGTGACAAAAACAAACACCAAGTTATTAAAAAAAGAGCGCTACGATAAATACCATATTACCGGTTATGGCTTAGGCGGCGTACTCGCATTAAACTTGACATTTTATGAGCGCTTTTTTATACAAACAGAAGGAAAAGCAGGTTTTATAAATTTACCAAACATTAGAACTACAGCATCTAAAACAGACAGCGCTAATCAAAACTTTTTCTTTGCCCAGTTTAATGTGGTGTTTGGGTATAACTTTCGTATTAATTGATTGCATAGCTAAAACATGTAACAATTAATGTCACCCTGAGCCTGTCCTGAGCTTGTCAAAGGGCTCAGTGTGACAACATTTTTACTTAATGTATAATGACCTTAAAAACACGTGTTTTTCTCGCAATAAATAAGTATGTCTGGTTGAGCGCAGTCGAAACCTATTTTTAGTAGCCCAATAGTTCTGTATTGCACTATAACAGATAAAAACCTAACCATCTTCCACCCATTAAAATTTCTGAAGTACGCAGAGATTTGCGCTTTACAAGTAACATTCAACGAATAATTGCGACAAATAATCAAAAGCACAACAATACTATTTCTTAACTCAATTTTTTTCACGAAATTGAACCTCCTAATTTAATACTGAAAGGCGCGCTAAATTCTAGCCATAATTAGTCCTGCAATTGCATTACTTTTTTTCTGTCTTTAAATTAAAACCAAATTTATAAACTCTAAAACTAGCTATACCTATGTCTGATGATTTTGACTTATTAGAAACTGACTCAAATGCAAAACAAAAAACGGAACAAGTAGATGTAAACTGGGGCAAGGCCGTTGACCAGATGAAATCTAAACTGGCTCAAGAAGATGATCCAGAAGTGCGTCAGAAAATACTAAACGCAACACTAGATGATGTTGTGGGGATGGCAGAAAAAGATAGAAGCACCTTACTAGACGCGATTAAAGATCTTACAGACTATCAAGACGAAGTAGGTATCATTTTTGAAAAGTTCTCTACGCTAAATGCAAACGAGCAAAAAGTAATTGATGGTGCACAAAAAGCACTAGAAAAAGCAAAGTACGAACTGGAAGCTGCAGAAGAAGTAAAAGACAGCTGGTGGAATAACTTATGGGGACGTAAAGCAAAAATAAAGAAACGCGAAGAAGAATTAAAAGCTGCTCAAGTAGTGCGCGATGGTGCAGATATGAAAGCAAAAGCGATGTTTCAAGAGCGTATAGAAAGTGCAGATGTGCAAACATTACTTAATGAGCTTTCTTTTAAATCTCAAGCGGCTGTTTCTAGATTAAAAAACCGTGAGGTTGAGATTAAAGAAGTAGAAGATAAACTGCAAGTTGCTATTGTAGAAGCGAGCAAGAACCACACTAAAGCTTTAGAGAAAAAGAAAGAAACAGAAGACAAACTAGAAGAGCAGTATGCTTTATTAAAGCAAGCACGCCAAGCTCTAGAAGAAATAAGCGACAAACAAACGTCTGCTTATTCTGAAGCTATTGGAAAAATAACAGTCATTGAGCAAAAAGTAGAAGAGCTTGAAGGATTGAAAAATGCGTATACGACCCTTGCAGCAAGTAAGGATAGTTTTGTGCACAAGCATAACTTAACAATTAAAGTATTGACTTCTTTACGTAGCAACTTGCAGACGCATAGAGCTAAGTTAAAGAGTGATACAGATGAGCGTTTAAAATACTACGACGGTTATATTGTAGCATTAAAGGCACGTACAGATCAAGAATTTGCAGCAATCTTAGAACACTTAGGGGTTAAGACAGATGAGCACATAGGGCAAACGCTAGCAGCAATGCATACAGCAAGTGCTAAGGCTAGACAAGATATGATGGACAACATACCAGTGCATGAAAAAGTAATGCAGGGAGTTTATGGTAGTTATGCAGAGAGCTTACACGAGATACGTAAGAAGGATGGCGAGATTCAGAAAAACTTTGCAGACCGTTATGGTATTGATATGAAAGAAATCTTTGAAGAGTACTACGCAACAGAAGGAAACGCGGCACCATCTAATGATGGAGATGCTACTCCTACTCCTGCTAAGCCAGCGGCAGAGGATGATCTTTTAGGATAAAAGATACTGCAGATTATTTACTATTAACATATTGATAAGATTGATTATGAAAAAGAGACTATTACTACCCGTAACAATGCTTTGTGCAGCGAGCGCTTTTGCACAGATAGATTTTGCACCACATAGTGTTTCGCAAGATTCTAAAAACGCAAATATGGTGTATGCAGCAGATATGGATGGTGATGGCGACATGGATATCATAACATCTTCTGGGAGTCAAAATATACTCTCTTGGTATGAGAATCTAGATGGGAAAGGTGCCTTTGCTACAAGACGTATTATTACAGAACAAGCAGAGACACCTTACTCATTATATGCAGCAGACATAGATAATAATGGCACTATAGACGTGTTGTCTGCTTCTGGTCTGGATGATAAAATTGCTTGGTACAAAAATGACGGTAACGGAAACTTTGGCGAGCAACAAATAATCACTACCGAAGCAAAAAGAGCGTATTCTGTGTATGCTAATGACATAGATGGCGATGGTGATATGGATGTGGTGTCTGGCTCACTTAAAGATCATAAAGTGGCTTGGTATGAAAACCTAGACGGTAAAGGAACTTTTAGTGAACAAAAGACCATCTCTGAAGAAGTCTATGCTCCCTATTCTGTGCATACCGCAGATTTAGATAATGATGGGGATGATGATATTCTCTCTACATCTGCTAGTAACAGTAAGATTATTTGGTTTGAAAACTTAGACGGTAAAGGAACTTTTAGTGAAGAAAAAGTAGTGAGCAATACCGTACACGGTGCTACAAAAATCTTTGCGGTAGATATTGACGGTGATAATAACCTAGATGTGCTTACTACCTCTTTATGTAGCAATGAGATTATCTGGTTTCAAAACCTAGATGGAAAAGGAAAATTTGGTTCAGAAAGAATTATCACACACCAAGCAGATAGAGCAAAATCTGTCTATGCAATTGATATGGATGGTGATGGTGACAATGATGTATTGTCTGCGTCTTATGAAGACAATAAAATTGCTTGGTACCAGAACGTTGATGGTAAAGGTACTTTTGGACCTCAATTAATTATATCTGACACAGCAATGAACGCACAGTCTGTATTTGCTGTTGACATTGATAGCGATGGTGATATAGATGTTGTTTCTGCCTCAAAAGAAAGTGATGGTATTGTATGGTATGAAAACAGAAGCCCACTAGGCGTAGATCAAAACACTGTTTTTGATTACAGTATTTTTCCTAACCCGGCACAGAGCCAGTTTCATATAAGAGCAAATACATCTATTGTAAGTGTTCAAATTTACAACCAGTTATTGCAACTAGTACTAGAAGTTAAGGATACAAAAGCAATTGATAAAGTAGGTATTTCTGCTTTGGCATCTGCGGTATATCTTGTAAAAGTAAAAGACGCAAATGGTAACTACGGGATTCAAAAATTAGTGAAAGATGATTAATATTTTTTAACTATTGAATTCAGTATTAAAAAAATAGCTTCAAAATTTTTATGTCAATTAACCTAATTCAAACACCTCTTGATAGTGCCGTTCTTGAAACCAAAGAACAGTATAAAGTTTATTTTAAGATTGTAAAGCACGCCTTTGCTTCTTTAATGGAAAGCCTGAGCAAGAAGCAGATTTGTAGCGAGATGGAATTAACCTTTATTGAGCAATATACTGAGCTACTCACCTATTCTCTTGAGGCTTTTAGAATAAAATATTTGTTTGATGATGAAGAGAAAATGAAGATTGATCTCACAGAAAGTGGATACCCTAACTTTCTTGAGTTTAGATATCTTTATAATGATCTTGAGCTTAAACACGAGTATATAGAACGCCTGCCTTCTGTTGATAAAATAAAGAACGAGTTTCTTGACACCTTATTAAAAGATAAGCAACCTATAAGCGATGCAAAACTGCATCAAGCTGCATCTATTATATATTACAGTTCTGTAGAGCAGAAATATATCTTTAAAAAATTTATACAAGGTAAAATAGTTAGCAATAAAAAGGTGATTAACCCCAATAGTGACGCACAGTATGTTGTGAGTTGGTCTTTTTATGATGTGGTGCACAACCGCCCGTTTATGTGTTTTATGTATTTTGATTTATATAAAACAACCATTCAAGAATATACTCAAGAAATTTACCAAGTTATAGAGAGCGTTGCAGACAGAAACATGTCACTAGATATGATGGCTTATGCCATTGATAAAAAACTACCTAAAGTATTGCCTAAAAAACTTCGGAAAATAGATTTAGGATCTCTACACAATGTATTTGCTAAAGATGAACTTGAAGTAACCCACGTGATTTTAAAAGGCATTATTGATAAAACATTAGATATTTCGGCGTACGCCATATCATTACAAGTAGACGAGATAAATAGTACAGATACCTTTAAAGAAGGGAACTTTTTTAACAAACAATTTTTACAAGTCTGGGAATCAAAAAAACCTGCAAAGTATGTTTTTACATCACACAGAGTGATACAAGTACTTTATGATGAAATACCAGAGTATTTAAACACACTCACACAAGCGCCTATAGAAATAGCGTCACTTAATTAACATTATTACTACCGTCTTTATACTAAAGACCAACCACTATATTTTATGGAACACAACAGCACATTTCCTATTAAAAACAACGAACTCGAGGCACTACGTGACGAGGCATCTTCTTATTTAAAGGGAGTGCAATGGGAACAAGGTAGCAAAGCACAACGTCGTGACAAGAACCAGAAAGACACCTCTATCCTACTCTATTTGTCTAAAGCAAATGGCTCTGGTGGTGTAGATGTTACGTCTGTTTCTAAAACTATCTTAGGTCTTAAAAAGAGGTTATTACCAGACTCTGTTGCTATTCCATTAAGATTAAACCAGAGTTTACTTGCCTTGCAAGAAGGGCTTACTATGGGTATCTGGTTAAAAGATTCTTACTATGATAGTTCTGGTCTTTCTGGGTTAAACGAGCGTAAATCATCATTAGATAATGAGCAACGTCGCGAGTACGACTCTAAGCAACAAACAGCAACCGCTTATATGCTTTTTGGTATTGCAACACGTGTGCTTTTTGATCTAAAACCAGCAGCATCTGATGATTTGTCTGTAATGAAAAACAAGTTTGCTGGCATCCCAGAACTATCGTTAATGTCACCTCTTAAAGGTATTTCTTGCTTATTATATTATTATGATAAGTATATGGGACACCCAGAGATTATTACTAATGATGAGGATGTGATTAGCTTTACAGTAGTATATTTTGAGGCTATTATTGCCGAAATATTAATGCGTGTAGGTTCGCTAGACAACACAGACACTATTACAGATAGAACTTATAAACTAGAAAAAAGCAACTATGCTGTTTCTGGTTGGGAATATGCTCAAGAAGGTGGTGCAACAAGTGTAGAATTTAATAAAATAGAGTTTGAACAAATAGTAGGTAACCGTGATGCAAAACACTTTGCACGCCGTTTAACCGAAAGAATGTTGAGCTATGACTTTACAGCAAAGAAAAACCCTTTTCAAGAACTAGGTGGTTTTATGCCTGTATTTATGGGCTACGGTATTCCAGGTACTGGAAAAAGTATGCTGATTGCCGCTATTGCTACCAAGCTTAAAAAACACAGTGAAGAGCTAGAAATTCCGTTTTTATTTCACCCTATGCCAGATACATTGATCTCTACTTTTCAGGGAGGATCTGCAGAGAAAATGGTACAATGGATGAAACCTTTAAGCGACCCTACTCGCCTTATTTTTGCGCCCATTGATGATGCAGAAAACAACTTGCAGGAGCGTACCGCACAGGGCGTATCTGCTGGAGTTAAAGAAGTAATTGGTGTGTTTTTGCGCTACACAGAAGGTGCCTACGCAATTAACTACGGAAATAGCAGCATCGGGCTATTTACTAATTTGCCCGAAATGCTAGACAAAGCAGTAATCAATCGTGTGCAAGGTCGTTTTAAAATAGATGGAGCTAGAACGATTCCAGATTTTATAGATCAAGATTACATCTGGTGGCGCAAGTTTGAAAAAACAATGCCAGATTTTGTAAAAATGCAAAACCCGAAAGATTATAAATTTCTTTCTGAGCAAGGCTTAGCAAAGAATCTAGGAGAAATATTAAATGTTTCTGAAAAGCCAACAGAACAAAAAGTATTAGAGATTTACCATAAAACAGAAGCTACATATAATACAAACGAGCATATATTTTATGCAGAATTATATAAAAACATACAAGCACAGTTTCCATTTTTCTCTTCTAGAGATATAAGAAACATACAAAGTGCCATCAGCTTAAGACTGACAGATTTTGATTTACCAGAAGACTGGTTTACAGACCCTACTCGTTATTTTAAGAAAGATTATGATACCAAGTTTGGGATGCTGCAAGAGTTAATGAAAGCAAACATGAAAGGACTTAACTTTAGTGATATAAGAAGACAAGAAGTAGTTCGTTACCTTGATAATGTAGCGACTATAGCAGATACAGACTTTAAACGTAAAGTAGAAGGACGCATTCACGATATGCAAGTACAGCAAGCAGCAAGAAAGACTTTTGATGAATAGAAAGAAAGACCGCTTAGTTGAAAGAAGAAAGAGTATAGAGAATTGAAAAATCTCACCAACGTTAGCCAATGGCTAGCGGAGAAACTAATATAATATTGAACAAACAGTATTTAAATTTCCGAGCAATCATATTGAGCGGAGCCGAAATATGAATAAACTAAAAACAGCAAAATTATTTGGGAACGGTCTTGTACCGCTATCGGGATCATTGGCAAAACGATATAACGATTGCCTGGCAATGTTAGGCGTAAAGCCCACAGCACTCGCTCAATTTTCTGTTGACGGTTTAGGCTGGAGCCCCGAGATTGCAGAAGAAAAAGGAGAAAACTATTACCTTAATATTGGGGATGCAAACCCAAATGCGATTATCATCTCACCATCACAAAAGAGCAAACCTGTATTTATGCCTTCGCATAGTTTTGATCGTGATTTAATGCACGCCATATTTACGGCCTATGACAAGCAAATAAGAGATATCACTAAAGACGCAGCTCTGGTAATACATCTAGACCAGCACGTAGATGCCTTTTATGAACCATTTGACTTACTGAAATATAAGAACATAACTGTGAGTTTTGAGGTTTTAAACAAGCTCGCACAACATCAAAAAGAACAACGAGCACTCATTGCGTCCTTTGAAAAGGAGAACAATTTTATTGATAGAGATTTACATCATAAACTATTAAAATCTGCTAAGGAGTTTGGAGATTTAAGGTTTCGGAAATTAGATTTAGAAAATGTCTCTTTAAAAGTAAATTCTTTTTACACACGGGCTTTTGGCGGTGTTTTTTTATTGCGAGATTTTATTACGCCCATTATGATTTTTGAAGATATTGAGGTTTTTAAAAAAGCAATTAAAGATACCAACCACGACGTCATGTTGTTTCATAAAGATCATGATGAGTTAATGAATATTCTTGAATCGCACGATATAGCAGAACTTGATTTAAAAAGCGCTGTTAAATCTGATAACTATCAGCGTATTAAAACTCATTTATTTAGTGAGGCAATAGTAAACCAAGAACATCCTATGGATGAGATTTTTGGCAATCCCTTTTTATTTAAAAAATATCTCAATGAGTTAGATTTAGAAACCAGAAAAAGCTTGATGGGTGTAGAATTATATCTTGAAAAAATAGCTTTAAGTAATCAAACAAAAATGAATGATATTGTAGACAAACGATATATAAAATCACTACACAGACCACATTCATCTTTAGAAATAGAACACCAAGAACTTATCTGGAAACTACTTACTAAAATTGCACCCGTAGACCCCTTACATTTATACTGGTATGACAAAGAGCAATTTTATGAAGCGTATAATAATTGGAAAACTGGTTATCAAGATTGGGTCATTGCATCAATATCAAAGGCAATTACTCACTAAAAATTAAACGAAGTACAAAGCTTAACTGTAACAAATATGAAACTTAAACAACTCATAAACAAACAGAAAGAGCTCACTATTTATAACTTTTAACTCTAAAAAAATGACACTAGAAATTATCGTATTTGTACTTGCTATCCTTTTTGGTATCATTATATACTGGACAGAGTCTAAAAGTAACCGCGTCTATCGCTGGATTAACCACCTTACTCATAATGAAGAGTTACAGATGAAAGCAGACAACCGTAAAGGGTTCTTTCACTTACAACCTTTTCTTTTGAGATTGGTTTATATTACTTTGCTATTTGTTTTTGTTGGTGCTATTGTAAGTTTTGCAACCCCTATAAATGCGTTTTACGTGCAGTATTTTGTTTCGGGAATTGTAGGTACTGTGATTGGGACCTATATAGCGTCGCTAGTTGTTTTTGCTTCAGAAAGAACTAAAAAAGAAGCACTTCAACAAGCATTTGAAAAAGGGAAAGACAATGTAGAAGAATTTGTTGATGACGTTAAAGATCGGTTCGAAAACGAAACCGAAATTGAAAAAAAGGCACCAACTTCAAGCAAGAAAATTTCCGAAGCACCAAAGAAGAAAAGTGCGAGAGATCGCTTTAAGGATAAAGGGATGATAAAGTAATTTACGATTGTAGATTTTTGAACTCGAAAAACGATACAAGAATTACCCTTCGGCGTAGCGCTAAAATTTATTCAGTGAGCTAGATGGGATTAACTAACTAAAAGATACCCGCCTGCGCGGGCATAAAATATGAAATCATACTGGCAAAAGGGAGGTAAACAAAAAAGAATCGTCATTATTGGTGGTATTATTCTGTTATTGCTATTATTTTTCTTGAGAGATGATTACCAACCTGCGTTGTTATTTCTTCGGAAATTTGCATTCTTCATACTTTTGAGTGTGTTGTTTCTGTGGTTTGTTTTAAAGAAATTTAGAGCAACCGCAAACACGGGAAGACGACTTTTAATAATGCTTGGTATTGTCTTATTTTTTGGGACAGGATGGTTTTTAGGTTGGCAAAATGGAATGTATAATTACATGCAGACCTACAACGTGTTTAACAACTTAAATCTTACTGAGTTAGAAGAGCTACCGTTAACCAGAAACGAACGCATACAGCCATATAATAACATTGTGACCATGGCCTATGAGTCTATAGGCGAAACGCAAGAAGTATCGCCGCCACAACTAGTGCGCGTAGATAGTACAAACCAGTGGACTATGGCCGTACAGCCTGCAAAAGAATACTCATGGCAACGAATGAACGATAATACTAAAGAGATATTTGCCGTAGCAAGCACCTCTCCTTTTCCGCGTTTTGCAGACGCTAATAGAATACCTGTAACCTTTGCCATTGGAGAATCTCTAGCCTTTAGCAGAAACACTTACAATGCCGTAGTGCAGCGCTTTAACTTCTTCCAATTGTTTACTCTAGAACCAAGTGAGGTTTTTTATATGAAAGACGATACCGGTAAATGGGTACAAGTAGTGAGTTTGATAAAGTGGAAAGGGTTTTTCTTTCCCTATCCTTCTTACGGTGGTGTAATGATTATTGAGCCAGGCGAGCACGACACAAGTGATTATCTAGAAAGAATTACCATAGGAAAAGGAACCTACGTTTCGCCAGAAGAAACACAAGACCACCCATTTTTAACAAGACAGAATACGCTTGCAGAAAAAGTATCTAGACTTGAAGCAAAATCATTACAATTTCTAGGTGGTTTTACAGACCCATTACCTTGGAATATGGAAACAGCGGTCAAGATTCCAGATTTAAAAGATGATCAAAACCAGCAACCTTTTGTAACAGATTTTGATTTTAAAGGGATGAACATTGATGCTTTTAGTGGTTTATATCATTGGTTTGGTTTAGAACCTATAGGCGAAGAGCGCACGAGTTTAACATTTAGTGTTTTAATACCAGCAGACGGTACAGATAAACTTTACTATTACAATCACGGTGCTAAAAAAGAAGGTCTTTCTGGTGTGAGTGCAATGCCGTTAAAAGTTATTGAATCTAGAAAAGAATATGACTGGTCTGTTAATAAACCTGTTGAGTTTAGACCCTTCGTAAAGAAAATAGGTGGCAGAAAAAGGCTTTTTGTTATCAGTACGGTCGCTGCAAAGCGAGAAGACAGTAAAAAATTTGACGGTGCAGCAACACCAGATCTTGCTTTAGTTGACACAGAATATAAAGATGTTATCTGGGTAGATGCAAAACACCCATCACAGTGGGAGTCTCAAATTTTAGAGCAAATGGGAGAAACTTGGCAGACAAGTGAAGGCTTAACTAATGAGCAACTGTACCCTAATCTTAAAAAGGATATAGACCTAGAAGAGGTAAATAATAGTGATGTTAAAGAAACAATTAAGCTAATAAAAAGTGATTCTATAGCTAATAGAAAACTGCGTGACTCATTAAAAGCAGCTGCACAAAGGATTTTGGATAGCTTGAATTAATTTTTTATATTTAATTATGGATTGGATATATAGCTCAGATGACCCCTTATTACAAACCTTAATAGGATGTGTCTTTCTTGTAATCGTTATTATAATATATACAAGAATTATAGGCTTACGTTCTTTTGCAAAGTTTACTGCCTATGATTTTGCCTTTACTGTTGCCATAGGTAGTATTATTTCTTCTGTCCTTACTTCTAGTACCTCACTGGTACATGGAGCTATTGCGATTGGGGGGCTTTTAATAATTATGTTTCTTCTATCGATGTTGCAACGTAAATCTAGTACCATAAGTAGTCTTATATCTAATGACCCATTGCTTTTGATGGATGGAAATAAAATACTCTACGATAATTTAAAATACGCTCGCGTAGAAGAAGATCAATTAATTTCAAAATTACGTGAAGCAAACGTACTTAATTACGATCAAGTACATGCTGTTGTCTTAGAGTCTACAGGTGATATTTCTGTTTTACATTCTTCAAAAAATGAAAAGGTAAAATTTGATGACTCACTACTTTCTGGGGTAAGAAGAACCCCATAGCTTTATTACTTTTAGGTAGAAAAACTGATACTATAGATTTAGCACAATTAAGACTATATGTCTCAATTTTTACACTTTTTTCACATTTCAATATAGCTTAGGAGATTACATACAAGGTATATTTGATAAATATCAAGTAGTAATAATACAGCTATGCCATTTACACCTAAAACAAATATTATGAAATTATTAAAAGGTTGCTCCCTTCTATTTATGCTTTGCCTAGCAATCACCTCTTGTAAAGAAAAAGAAGTTTACAAAGAACAAAACAGTGAGGTAGTAATGGAAGTGACTTATGAGGAAAACGGTCCGCACTCATATAAGCCTACTGGTGTCCCTTTTGTAAAGCCCCCATCTGCGGTACCCTATCCTATTAGCCAATTTGTAAGACGTATTTTCCAAGATTCTAAGAGCAATATGTGGATGGGCACCAATGGAGATGGTGTACTATTTTATGACGGTAAAAAAGTAACTAAATATTCTATTAACGAGGGTTTTGATGGTCTTGCCGTTAGAGGTATTGTTGAAGATAAAGAAGGATTAATCTGGTTTGGCACAGATAACGGGCTCATCACCTATGACCCTAAAGTATCTACTACACCTACTGCAGATTCATTTATCAAATTTACGCAAGAAAATGACTTGCCTCATTATGACATATGGAGTCTAATGATTGATAGCAAAGACCGCTTATGGATAAGCACCTATAAAGGTGTGGCGAGCTATAAAAACAATACTGTAACTCCTTTTACATTGCCTTCAGCTAAAAAAGACCCTAACAGAGGTGTAAGCCATCAAGATATAGTAAGTAATGTCTTTGAAGACAGTAAAGGTGATATGTGGTTTAGCACGCCCGGAGGTGCTTATAAGTATAACGGTACAACGTTGCAGCTTATTTCTGTAGAAGATGGACTCCCTGGTAATTCTATAAATCACATACTTGAAGCAGATAATGGAGATATATGGTTTGCCACTTTTTACAATGGTATAAGCCGTTATGACGGTAAAAAGTTTACTAATTATACTAAAGATAAAACTATAACAGGAGATGAAGTCTGGAGTTTATTTAAAGACAAAGACGGTAACATCTGGTTTCCTGCAGAGCATCACGGGGTATATAAATATGATGGCGCAAAATTTACTAACTACGGAAAAGCCCAAGGTTTAGAAAGTGGGGCTATTCAATGTGTATTTCAAGATAAAGATGGTGTAATCTGGTTTGGAGGCTATCTTGGGTTATTTAGGCTTGATGGCGAAAAAGTGGTGAGTGTAGCGAAAGAAGACCTAGAAGGTAGTAGTGAGTAGTTAAATTAAAAAAACACTTAATCATCTACTTATCAACTAAAACAACAAAGGACAAAACTATAAGTTTTGTCCTTTGTTTATAAACTTAACTTATTAAGTCTAGAGTTCCCTCTTCACTTTAATCGTGTTAGGTTTTAAATGAATTACACCTACTGCGTTGAGAAGTAACATAATCATATAAGTAACATCCAGTTCGTGCCAGCGCACACCTCCAAAGTTTGCTCTACTACTATGCTTGTGGTGATTGTTGTGATACCCCTCGCCCATCATTAAAAAATCAAACTTAAAAAGATTTTTTGAAGTGTCTTTAGACTTAAAATTTACGTACCCATAAATATGACCGTACCAGTTGATAATAACTCCGTGAATAGGCGCCATAAACAAAGCAACAGGGAAAAACAACCATTGCCACCATGCTGTTGTAAAAGCTAAGAAAAATGCAAAGTAAGCTATAGACCAAGAAAGCCTTGAAACCCAAGAGCTAGCAAAAGTGTCAAAACTTTTCCATTGCGGGACATTTTTTGTGAACTTAGGTTCTACTTCTATCTTTTGTTTATTAATATCAGTGTAAATCGTTTTAGTACGCCACATCATAGCAAATACACTCAAGTCATACTTAGGTGAATGTGGGTCTTTTTCTGTGTCTGCATAAGCGTGATGCATTCTGTGCATTACTCCATAACCATAGGCACTCAAGTAATTAGAGCCTTGAAAAAACCAAGTAAGTATAAACACAATACGCTCTGTCAATTTTGACATTGTAAAGGTTTGATGCGCCGCATAACGGTGTAAAAAGAATGTTTGAAAAAAGAGTCCGCCATACCAGAGGACCACAATAAAAATAAGGATTGTCATAAGTATATATATTTGACAAAAGTAGTGCCAAAAGTGACCTGAAACAATGAACCTAAATTAAGAAATTCGTTTTCTAATGCGGCTAAGTGCCTGTGGTGTAACACCTATATAAGAACTCACATATTTTAATGGAATAATACTAACCAGCTCTGGGCGTTCTTTAAATAAATTAAAGTAGCGTTGTTCTGCGGTTTCATTTAATAAAGACTGTTCACGCCTTGATTTGAGCATTAATAGGCGCTCTGCGACTAATCTCCCTATGAGGTTGCCAAACTCTGTATTAGCATATACATCTTGTATATCTTGATATGAAATACTAAATAATGTCGTATCAGAGAGAGTTTCTAACTCGTAGTTTGAAGGTTTACGCATTAAAAAAGAATCATAAGCACTAACAAATTGATTTTTAAAGCTAAAACCAAAAGTTACTTCTTTGTCTTTTGTTTCTTTGGGGATGAACAAACGAACTACCCCACTTGCAATAAATGAGATATAATCTTCAACTTCTCCTAATTTTGAGAAAACGGTTTTCTTCTTAAAATCTCGCTGCACTAAGCGGGATTTAAAATACTCCCAATCTGTGTCTGAGATTTTAGAGATTGCTTCTATGTGTTTTCTTATGAATTCCATTAATTCTTACAATAATAAACCTCTCAGTTGAAATAAAAAAAGTTTCAAACCAGTTGTTACTCTTCAATGTAAACTCTTTCGGTCACTGTATTTACTCCATATTGTTCATGTGACAAAAAACCAACACCTAAAAAAGAAAACACACGATCATTATAATTACACACTGTTTTACCATCAGCCTGAGATTCCAAACTCCCACTACCAGTTATTGCCGAGAGTGGAAAATTATTCCACGTGTCTTCAGAAATTTTATAAAACCATAATCCATTAGCTGTGTTTTCACCATATAAGTCAAATATAGTATGCGCTTCATAAACTAATAAATCATCAGATAAAAAATACGAAATAGCTGGAGTCCCAATATCTGGATCTAAAACGTCAAATGATTGTTTCTCTGTCCATTCATCAAGTTCAGAATTATATTTATATAATTTATGTGTCAAAGATCCTTGTTTTACTATCAAATACGCATCGCTCCCACGTGTAGTAATTGTAGCATTACCAATTCCCGCACTTTTTGGTAAATCTCCCAGTTGCTGCCAAGAATCATTTAAATCATCATACTGCCACAAATCTTTTGAACCAGAACTTCCTCCAGCGATATAACCAACTCCGTCAATTGTAAAACTTAAGGCAGCTGCCTTTGGGCCACCCGGGAAGGGATTCATCTCTTCCCAACTGTCATTTAAAGTGTTGTATTTATAAATATTATCATAATAATTATATATAGGAAAATCGATTCTATCATAACCTAATCCTAAATATGCCGTGTCGTCTATTACAAAAGAGACATGAAGTGATAACTCATTAGGAATATCATTTAATTGCACCCAAGTATTTGTAGTTATATTATATCTATAGCAGAACTTAGTTTCAGTACTATAAATATGACTTCCACCAGTTAAATAATAATTGTCATCTATCAAAAAACCACTATGTTCCTTCACTTTATCTCCAGGATAACTATCGCGGCTAGAGGTTTCAATCTTTGGTAATTGCCTATAAATAGTGTCGTTACTTTTTATTGTTTCATCTATTGCGTCTAGCTTAACATAGGATTCTATAATTACTTCTTCAAATAGTTCCAAATCAGTAGTATAATTTGTTTCGAAGGATAATGATTCTAGAGAATCGCCCAAAGTAAGTTTATTATTGTCTATTAGAAAGCCAAAATCAACAATAGTTTGATTGTGTTCTGTAAGAGTAGCAACAAGATTAATATTGCTATTATCTAATACAGTATATGAAATATCAAGTACCGGCAAAATATCATCGATTACTACTTCGTCATCTGTTACAACTTCTTCGTCTGTTGATTCAGGGTTCTCATCATCTTTCTTAGTACAACTAGCTACTATCAATAAAGAGATGAAAAATATTGAAACAAAACGGATATTATAATAAGGCTTAATCATTTACTAAAGGTATAAAAATAAATGTAGAGAGTTGAAAGAGAAAAGTCTAATTATAATACGTCTGAAAAATCTTCATGATCTCTTCACTTGGGATAATCTTATCTTCATATTGCTCCATTTTAAAAAGCATTTGATCAATGACACCAGGTCTAATTCCCATTTTAACCCCAAAATTACGTATTACAACAAGCTCTTTATCATGAGCTTCTTGATCTACATTCATTACTAGCATCAGTTTATAAAAGTGTGTAATACGTTGTAGTTCTGACTCTTGTACTACAGATGGTACAGGGCTTTCAAAAAGTGAATCAACCACTTCTTTACTTATGTCCATTGCTGTGGCTAGCTTAAATATTAAATCATATTCAGACTCAGTGACTATATTGTCAGCTTTAGCTAAAACTATTAAATCACTTAATAAGGCTTCGTTGGTTCTATCCATATTTCAAATATAAAAAAAGCCTTGGAAATTGACTTCCAAGGCTTCAAATATTTAAAATTTTCGCGTTAAGCTAAAACCGCTTGCACTTTATCTGCAGCTTCTTGAAACTCAGTAGCACTCTGTACATCAAGACCACTGTCATCAATTAATTTCTTAGCGATGTCTGCGTTTGTTCCTTGTAAACGAACAATGATAGGCACTTCTATGTTACCCATATTCTTATAAGCTTCAATAATACCTTGTGCCACACGGTCACAACGTACAATACCACCAAAAATGTTCACTAAGATTGCTTTTACGTTAGGGTCTTTTAAAATTAATTTAAAAGCAGCCTCTACACGCTCTGCATCTGCCGTACCTCCTACATCAAGAAAGTTTGCAGGTTCTCCACCAGATTGCTTAATAAGATCCATTGTTGCCATTGCAAGACCAGCACCGTTTACCATACACCCAACGTTACCGTCAAGATCTACGTAGTTTAATCCTAGCTCACCAGCTTCAACTTCAACTTGGTTTTCTTCACGCTTATCGCGCATCTCCATATAATCTTTATGTCTGTATAAAGCATTTGCATCAAGAGATACCTTTGCATCAACAGCGATAATTTTATCATCACTTGTTTTCAATACAGGGTTGATCTCAAATAAAGCTGAGTCACTCTTCTCATATGCAGTTACTAAAGCAGTAACAAATTTTGTCATTTGCTTAAAAGCCATTCCACTTAACCCAAGGTTAAATGCAATTTTACGAGCTTGAAAAGGTAATAATCCCGTTGCAGGATCTATTTCTTCGTGAAAAATTAAGTGTGGTGTGTTTTCTGCTACTTCTTCAATATCCATACCACCTTCTGTAGAATACATTACCATATTACGTCCCGTTGCACGGTTTAATAATACACTCATGTAATATTCTTCTGGCTCACTGTCACCAGGATAGTATACATCTTCTGTAACTAAAACTTGGTGTACTCTTTTACCTTCTGCACTTGTTTGAGGTGTCACTAAGTCCATCCCAATTATCTCTCCTGCAATTCTTTTAACATCATCAAGGCTCTTAGCTAGTTTTACACCGCCACCTTTACCACGACCACCGGCGTGAACTTGTGCCTTAAGCACGTGCCATCCAGTTCCAGTTTCTTCGGTTAATTTTTTTGCTGCTGCAACTGCTTCTTCTGGCGTTGTTGCAACTATACCTCTTTGTATCTCTACGCCAAAGCTATTTAATATTTGTTTTCCTTGATATTCGTGTAAATTCATAGTCTAGTGATTCTAAATTTTTAGTGTTACAAAAGTAACAAATGTTTCGTGATTGGAGGGTATATGTTGTTCACAATTACTGCGGAAATGTGATTGGATTGAAAATTTGTTTGTTAAATGTAAAAATAGTGGAAAATTGGAATAAGTTACAAGAGTGTTTTGCTGCTAAAAACAAGACATTTATAAAGATATTATTTTAGCTTTGCGTGTTTTGAATTAAAAAAGGTGAAAAAAAATAAGCTATTGCTGATTAACTTTTTAGATCTTTTTCTGATTCTGTAACTTTTAAATTTTATTGATTAAATAAAAAAATCACTCAGAATCTAACAAACGTTTTACAATTGCTCGGGTTTCTTCACTATCCCAATCTGCAGCTCCAGTTTCTCTTATCACAATTTTGCCTTCTTTATCAATTAAAAAAGTAGTAGGTATTGTGTTTCCTTCTAGTTGACTTGGTGGGCTAAAACGTTGCAAATAAACCGGAAACGTATAGCCCTTCTTATTCATAAATGCATCTACCACCTTTTGTTCTTCTCCAGTAATAAAATAAAAATCTACTTGATCGCCATAGTCATTATACAAACTTTGTAGCGATGGCATTTCTGCCACACAAGGTGGGCACCAAGTAGCCCACATGTTTATTAAAGTGACTTTTCCTTTAGATCGTTTTAAATTTATAGCGTTATCTTTTGCTATAAGGTTCCAGTCATAGTTTTGAAGCACTTCTTGTTTTTCTTCAGATATTTCCGAAGGATTAAAAGCTATCAATTCATTATAAAACACTTTTATAGGCATCCCTATTTGTGGCACAAATAGTAGAACTGCTATTACCCCTAGTGCAATAGTACTCCAGTGTTTTCTTAATATATTTTTCATACCGCAAAGCTATAAATAAAAAAGAACGCAGCATCAATATGATACTACGTTCTTCTACTAACAAAACTTACTCAGTTAACTTCTTGTCACAGAAATTGAGTTTGAAAAATTGTAACACCCATCTAGGTTAGCTACATTTTCTCCTGCTTCTAAACCTTGTAATCCATCTTCATATCTTAAGTACCAAATTAAGCAAACACCTGTTCCAGCTCCATCAAAATCAACTCCTTCTAATGCTTCTAGTGTAGGTGGTAAACCTAAAACGTTACCTGCATCATCTGTAATAACCCACGTTTTTAAACTCCCTGTTTGAGTACCATCTAAAGCTATCCCGCTTACCATATCTGGTGTTCCATCTACTGTAAAATTAAAAGGACCTCCTGTTATAGCTCCACCTATTGGCTCATTACGTGTTACTGAGATTGAGTTAGAAAAACTAAACACTCCATTTAATCCATCTACATTTTCTCCAGCTGTTAATCCTGTTAACCCATCTTCATAACGTAAATACCAAATAAGACAAACACCTGCTCCTGCTCCATCAAAATCAACTCCTTCTAACTCTGCTACTCCTGGTGGTAATCCTAAAATAGTACCATCTGCATCTGTAATAACAAATGTTCTGTTTGTACCTACTGCATCTGGATCTGTTGAGATACCACTTACCATATCTGGTGTTCCATCTACGCAAAAAACAAAATTATCTCCGGTAAGTACTCCTGCATTTGCACCTTGATCACGTGTTACAATAATTGAGTTTGATGTATCAAAGTCACCTGTTAGGTCATTAATATTACTACCTGCCTCAAGACCACTAATAGTTTCATAACGTAAATAATAAATAGCACAAGAACCTACTCCTGCCCCATCAAAGTCAACCCCATTTAAAGCCTCTAATGTTGGTGGTAAACCTAAAATACTACCATCTGCATCTGTAATAATAAAAGATGAATTAGTTCCTACTGCGTCTGCATCTGTAGTTATACCTGTTACCATATCTGGTGTTCCATCTACTAAAAATGTAAAGGGGCCTCCGCTTAATACTCCTGCATCTGGTGATACGCTTGTTGTGTCATCGTCAGAGTCACAACCTACAAAGGCAAGTGAAACAACTAGTAGTGTAAAAAAAATCTTTTTCATAATTGTATGTTTTATTGTTTAAACAAATCTACAATCACTATTTACTTTAAAATGTTAGCTAGCTTACACTTAGATTATTTTAAGATACTTTTAACGGATAGTGCATTGGCTCAAATTTTAATCTAATTTCTCTTCTATTAAAATCTATAAGGTTTAATTCTTTGTACTTATTTAAAATAGAATTTAAGGTAGGTCGAGAGGTACCAATAAGGTGAGCAATGTCTTTTTGAGTATAAGGATGCTTCACTATCATATGCCCTGTTTTGGGGCATTCATAACCGTAGTCTGTAGAAAGGTCTTTTAAAAATTCACGAACTCTTGTCTCTGCATCTTTAAATAATAACAGCTCAAGCCTTCTTTCTAGTCTTTTTATTCTAAAACCTATTAACTTATAAATGCGTAAACTAAAAGGCTGATTCTCTAACATCATCTCTCTCATCGTGTCTATGCTTATAGGACAAATAGAAGTTTCATTAGATAAAGATTGTGCAAACTCTGTTCTGTTATCTTCTCCCAGAATGGCTTTTTCTCCAAAGAGTTCTCCCTTTTTTAAAATTGCTTTTACTACTTCTTGACCTTCTTCTGTATAGTGACCAATCTTTACGGTTCCCTCTTCAATCAAAAATACTTTTGAAGAAGCATCTTTAGGAAAATAGATATAATCTTGGCGATTATAAGTATTGAAAGAATGTTCATTTTTAAAAGCTGCAAAGCTGTGAGGGCACAATTTTTTAAAGAGGTTGACATCCTCTAGGGTCCATAGTGAGTTCATAGGGTTAGTTTTGTTAACTAAAAGGTCGTGAAAACACCATTTGACTTACAAAAAAAAGCCTCTAAGTTAAACTTAGAGGCTTTTAAATCATTTACTTAAAGAGTGAGCTTATGCATTCTCTTTTTTAATCAAGTTTAAGGCACTACCTTCTCTATACCAGTCTATTTGAGCAGCATTATAAGTATGGTTTGCCATAATAGTATCTTTAGATCCATCTGCGTGAGTTACCTCTAGTGTTAAAGGCTTCTCTGGTGCAAAACTCGCGATATCTACAAAGTTAAATGTATCATCTTCTTGTATTTTGTCATAGTCTGCTTCATTTGCAAACGTAAGACCTAGCATACCTTGTTTCTTAAGGTTTGTTTCGTGAATACGTGCAAAACTTTTTACAATCACAGCAGCAACACCTAAATGACGTGGCTCCATTGCCGCGTGCTCTCTAGAAGAACCTTCACCATAATTGTGGTCACCCACAACTATTGTATAAACTCCGTTAGCTTTATAATCACGTGCTGTATCTGGCACACCACCAAATTCACCTGTTAATTGGTTCTTCACAAAGTTGGTTTTCTTACCAAATGCGTTTACAGCACCAATTAAACAGTTGTTAGAAATATTATCAAGGTGACCTCTAAAACGTAACCAAGGTCCCGCCATAGAAATATGGTCTGTTGTACATTTTCCGAAAGCTTTGATTAACAACTTAACATTTGCTAAATCTGCATCTTTAATAGGTGTAAAAGGAGTTAATAGTTCAAGTCTTTCACTTTCTGGGTTTACGGTAATGGTAACTCCACTTCCATCTTCCATAGGTGCTACATAGCCATTCTCTTCTACCTCAAAACCTTTAGGTGGTAACTCCCATCCTGTTGGCTCTTCAAACTTCACTTCTTCTCCTTTATCATTAATCAACGTATCTGTTAGTGGATTAAAATCTAATCTACCAGCAAAAGCAATCGCTGCTGTTAATTCTGGCGAAGCTACAAAGGCGTGTGTATTTGGGTTACCATCTGCACGCTTTGCAAAGTTTCTGTTAAACGAGTGTACAATACTGTTTTTAGGAGCATTTTTAGGATCGTCATAACGCGCCCACTGTCCTATACAAGGTCCGCAAGCATTTGTAAATATTTTTGCTCCTAAGTCTTCAAAAGATTTAAGAATACCGTCACGTTCTGTTGTAAAACGTACGGTCTCAGATCCAGGGTTAATACCTAGTTCTGCTTTTAATTTAAGACCGTTTTTAAAACCGAAGTCTGCAATAGATGATGCTCTAGATAAATCTTCGTAAGAAGAGTTAGTACAAGAACCTATTAAAGACCACTCCACTTGTAATGGCCAATCGTTTTTAGTTGCTTTTTCTGTCATATCAGACCCTACAGCCGTAGAAAGATCTGGTGTAAAAGGTCCATTTAAAAGTGGTCCTAGCTCAGAAAGGTTGATTTCTATTACTTGATCAAAATATGATTCTGGATCTGCATATACTTCTGCATCTGCTGTTAAGTAATCTTTTACTTTATTTGCTGCATCTGCTACATCTGCTCTATCTGTCGCTCTCAAGTAACGCTCCATAGACTCATCATAACCAAAGGTAGAAGTTGTTGCTCCTATCTCTGCACCCATATTACAGATGGTTCCTTTACCAGTACAAGACATTGCCGTTGCACCAGGCCCAAAATATTCTACAATGGCACCAGTTCCTCCTTTTGCAGTAAGAATCTCTGCTACTTTTAAGATAACATCTTTAGGTGCGGTCCATCCACTTAATTTACCTGTTAATTTTACTCCTATTAGCTTCGGAAATTTTAATTCCCAAGCCATTCCGGCCATAACGTCTACTGCATCTGCTCCACCTACTCCTATGGCAACCATACCAAGACCACCAGCGTTTACTGTGTGACTATCTGTACCAATCATCATCCCTCCAGGGAATGCATAGTTTTCTAATACTACTTGGTGAATAATCCCTGCACCAGGTGCCCAGAATCCAATACCGTATTTGTTAGAAACAGATTCTAGAAAGTCAAACACTTCATTACTTACTTCATTTGCGTGCTTTAAATCTGCTTTTGCTCCTTGTTTTGCCTGAATTAAGTGATCACAGTGCACTGTTGTAGGTACCGCTACATTCTTTTTTCCAGCTTGCATAAACTGTAATAAAGCCATCTGTGCTGTTGCATCTTGACAGGCAATTCTATCTGGTGCAAAATCTACATAATCTTTACCGCGTGTAAATGCTTTTGTTGCTACACCATCCCAAAGGTGGTTGTATAATATTTTTTCTGAAAGTGTTAGAGGTTTCCCTACGATCTCACGTGCAGCATCTACACGTTCTGCCATCTGGGCATACACTTTTTTAATCATATCAATATCAAATGCCATAATTGTCTTTTGTTTTTTGGTGGAAAAAATCTTGTAAAACGGTTGATTTTACAAGTGTTGCGAAGATACAAAAAATGGAAATAATTAAAAAATAAATAGCAGATGTTAAAAACCATTGCGTATTTGTCAATGATTTAAATATTTAAATTAAAAATCTTATGATATATGTAATTTTACCCTATCAAAATTATCAAAATGAAAATAACCATGCTAGTAGATTAATACTTAAATAAAGAGAATGCGCTAGCTTGAAACAACAGAAAGTGTTTCAAGCATTAAAATTTCCGAAGTAATAAACAGCTACCTAGATTTAAGCAACTGAAGGATAACAAGAACGGCTGCGATTACTTCACAAACACCACCTATCATCATAAGAATATTGCTGTATGGCCAGTGTAGCACTTTAAAAACAGCGCCAATAATAACTAGGGCTGAGCCTAAAATTAAAATGAGCAGTGGAGTTTTAAAGTCTTGAAATTTCATACAGGTTATTTGTTTGCAAGACGGCTAATAACCATAACAACTAGTGCAATCACAATAAAAACCACACCTATACCTAATAAAGTATTTGCTTGTAAAAAGCTTACACCCCAATGCATAAGTTTAAAAACGGCTCCAACTATAACAAGTAAAGCACCAAAAATAATAAGTAGTCTAGGTATGCGCATATTTAAATGTTTAAAATAATCCCTGAATAATTTGCTCTATTGTAAGCCCTTCTGCTTCTGCCTTGTAGTTTTTAATCATACGATGACGCAAGATACCAATAGCTACTTTTTGTACATCTGCAATATCTGGAGAAAACTTACCGTGTAATGCTGCGTGCGCTTTTGCTCCTAAGATTAGGTTTTGTGAAGCTCTTGGTCCTGCTCCCCAATCTATATAGTTTTTAATAGTCTCTGTAGCTGCTTGACTTTTTGGTCTTGTTTTACCCACAAGTGTTACCGCATATTCTATTACATTATCTGCAACTGGAATGCGACGTATTAAATCTTGAAAATCTATTATTTCTTGTGCTGTAAAGAGCGCATTAACTTTAGGTTTTGCACCCATAGTTGTTGCTTTTACAATATCTACTTCTTCTGTAAATGAAGGATAATCAAGATTAATAGCAAACATAAAACGGTCTAATTGTGCTTCTGGCAAAGGATAAGTTCCTTCTTGCTCAATAGGGTTTTGTGTTGCAAGTACAAAATATGGTAAATCTAATTTATAGTTTACACCTGCAACTGTCACAGAACGCTCTTGCATTGCCTCTAGTAAAGCGGCTTGCGTTTTAGGCGGTGTACGGTTAATCTCATCTGCTAGTACAATGTTAGAAAATATAGGGCCTTTAATAAACTTAAAATTTCTGCTTTCATCTAAGATTTCAGACCCAAGGATATCACTAGGCATTAAATCTGGTGTAAACTGAATACGCTTAAATTGTAGCCCGAGTGCCTGAGAAACTGTATTTACCAAAAGTGTTTTTGCTAATCCCGGAACTCCTATTAATAGTGCATGACCTCCAGAAAAAACAGAAAGCAATACTTGCTCCACCACTTCATCCTGCCCTACAATTACCTTTTTAATCTCTTGTTTAAGTGCGTTATATTTTTTTACTAATTGCTCTACTGCTGCTACGTCTCCCATTGCTTTATTTAATACTTTTATTAATGACTACGAATTTAAAATATTAAATGCGAATTCTAAAGGTTATCCTTAAAAGAAAAAGGTTAGCCACATTTAAGCAACTAACCTTTTTATTGTTTATTCTGAAATATTATTTCTTTACCCAATTGCCAGAAAATTCACAATCTGTATAATCGTTGTTCACATTAACATACGTGTCTTTTATTTTTTCGTCTTGCCATTTTTCAATCGCTTTAATTTGCTTTTGTTTTAAGGCTAGCTCTTTTATTTTTTCATAATCCTTCACGTAGTCTGCTTGATGCTCTTCATAACGCTTAGTTACCGTTAAAATCTTATAACTACTCTGACCTTTAAAATCTGAGTCTGTAAAGATCTTAGAAACTTCTCCTTCTTTTAAGTCATACACTTGCGCTCCTAATGTTGGGTCCATTTTTGTTAAATCAAAACGAGTATCTCCTCTTACTGGGTTTACTAATTGACCACCATTGTTACGTGTCTCTTCTTCATCTGAGTATTTTTGTGCTGCCTCTGCAAAAGAAATTTTATTATCTCTAATAGAAGCTCTCACTGTATCAATCTTTTTATAAGCAGCATCCATTGTTGCCTGAGTAATCTCTGGGAAAATAATGATATGTCTAATATCTACCTCTTGACCTCTAACTTTATCTACTTTTAAGATATGAAAACCAAATTCTGTTTCAAAAGGTTCACTTACTTCACCTTCTAATAAACTAAAGGCTTGGTCTTTAAATTCTTTTGCCATTGGCGAGTTTCTTCTTACACCACCTATAAGACCTCCTTTTTGAGCAGAACCATCTTTAGAATACAGTACAGCTTTTGTTGCAAAACTGCTTCCGTTTTCTACAATATCTGTACGCATTTGATTTAATTTATCTATAACATCTTGTCTTGACTCTTCTGTAATCTCTGGCTCAACTAGCAATTGTGCTACCTCTACTTCTGCACTAAAAACAGGGCGTTCATCTTCTGGTATATCATAGAAAAAAGATCTTACTTCTTCTGGTGTTACCTCTACATCTGCAATAATAGTTTGCTGCATTTGTGCCGCAAGCTTTTGAGTTTTATTAACTTCAAACAGCTCTTTACGAAGTTCGTCTATGCTCTCTTTTCTATAATAAGCTGCTACTTTTTCTTCAGAACCTAACTCACTCACCATATACTCCATCTGTTGATCAATATTTTGATTGATCTCATTGTCACTCACGACTAAACTATCTTGCTTAGCGTGGTGAGCATATAACTTATCTTCCATAAGTTTACCCATAAGTTGGCATCTAGAAACGTCTTCTGTAGAGATTCCTTGAGCTTTTAATTCTTGGTAGCTCATGTCTATGTCAAATTCTACAATAACATACTCACCTACTACAGCTGTAACTCCCTCTACTTTATATTTCTTAAATGGTTTAAGGCTGTCTGTTTTAGACTCCATATCACCAATAGCTTTCTGCTCTTTTACAACACCAGTACTATCTACAACTACAACTTGGCTAAAACCAGTTGCGGTAATCAATAGTAATAACGCAGCAATAAAATTATTCTTTAGTATATATCTCAAAATTGTTGTTTTTAAATGCATCCTTAGTAATATCTTTTTCTATATTTTTAATCAATTCTAGCTTTCTTCTATTTAATATAATTTGTCTTAATGTGGGAGCGATAAATGAACTTGGTGTTATATCTCCTTTTTCTAACTTATTTGTTACTTTATAAAAATATAACCCAGTTGAATCTTTAATTTCCTGAAAATAACCAACTCTAAGGTCTATATTTTGTTTTTTAAAAACCGGCATTCTTGAAACCAGTACTTCTTTTTTAATCCAAACAGAGTCATTAAGGTTAGCTGTTTTAAATTGCAATGTCATATTTGATAAAGCTGCTTTATCTTCTGCTGTATAATTTTTTAATCTTTTTTTAATTTCAGATACGTTTGTATTTTCTCTTTCAAGATGTACAAAACGTATTTTTAATAACTCGTCATTCAACAAAAAGTTTTCTTTATCTACATTGTAAAGTGTATCTATTTCTGCTTGACTAATAACACTATCTAAGTCACGACTTACTAATGTGTTTTTATACGCCTCTGTAAATAAACTTACTTTATACTGCCTAACAAGCTTATTGTACTGTTGCTGTTCTTCTGGTTTTATGTTTATTAAAGCCTTATTTAACAAAAGCTCCTCTGTAGCCCATTGATTAATATAAGATGAGACCACCATTGCACTGTCCTCACTAGAAATACTATTATCTATTAGAGAAGCAATATCTTCTTGATATAAGTAGGTGTCATTAACTCTTGCCACAGGTATTCTATCATCCTTCCCCTCTACTAAATCACAGGAAAAAAACAAAAGTAATACAATAACAAGCCCAGACCATCTTAACATATCTTAGTCAAATTGCTTTTTAATATTTTTAAGGGCTTTTTTATTAATCACCACATTGTGAGTATCTCTAAGTCCTTTCATCCACTCTGCCTCTAGTTGTTTTTGATAATCACTAATAACACTCCCCTTTACCTCTTCATACGTTTTTACCGTAGGCTCATTTATCTTCTTAACATTAGTCACTACAAAGTTTCCGTGTTGAGAGTATACCTTTGATATTCCCATTTTTGCAACAAACCCTTCAGGCAAGTTTTGATCTTCAAGCTCATACTTTCCACTACTTGCTATAATGTTTACCGCTTTGTCTTTATTTAAAGCAGCCTTAATCTCATCTATAGTCTTACCATTAGACAGCATAGTGCTAGCTACTTTTATCATATCTTCATTGCTTGAAGAAATAATATCTGCTTCAATACGCTTGTTCCATTTGTATTGCTCTTTATTTGCTTGATAATAAGCCTTAGTAGCAACAGTGTCTTTCTTTGCTTTGTCCCAAATATTTAAACGCATTACATCAAAAATGAGCAATCCATCTCTGTACTCGCTAATTACAGAAGCATACTCATCATTAGTTTTTTCTAACTCACTTCTAAAATATTTTTTAAGCTGCACTGTCTCAAACAGATCATACCCATCAGAGATTAAACGATCTTTATTTTTTGGTAAACCTTTTCTGTATTGTAATTCTTTTAAGAAAGCAGCAAAGTCACCATAAGTAGCAGTATAATCTCCTCCTATTACTAAAAGACCTTTATCTTTCTCTTTAAAATCTTCATTGTAAGTCCAGGTTTTCTTTAAAATTGTGTCTGTAACAAAGCTTGAGAAAAAGGCTTTATAATTTGAATCTGCTTTAAATGTATACTTCTCTTTTATTTTATCATTAACTGCGGTAGTTACAATTTTTGACCTTGGTCCTTCTCCCACTTTCTTTTCAAGCCCTTCTTTTTGCTCTTCAAAAGTTTGATGTTTATGTTTTTTATCTAGCCTTACTATGTGCCACCCAAACTCAGATTTAAAAGGCGGAGAGACATCACCAATGTTCTCTAAACCAAAAGCAACATTTTCAAACTCCTTAGAACGCAACTGCCCTTTTCCGAAGCGATTTAACTCACCTCCTTTTTTAGCAGAATTTTTATCTTCTGAGTATTGCTTAGCTAAATCTTCAAATTTTGAACCTTGCTTTAATAAAGTATTTATCTCATTTATTCTTTCTTCAGGATTAAAAGTACGTGCAGCATCTTCTCTGTCAGATATCATTATATGAGAAACTGTAATGTCTGGAGAACGCTCTCTTTTATCTTCTACCTTTAAAATGTGATACCCAAATTGAGTTCTCACAATATCTGAAATATCACCAACTGCGGTCTCGTATGCAGCATCTTCAAACTGATGTACCATTGTAAAAGTACTAAAATAGCCAAGTTCACCCCCACGCTCTGCAGCACCAGGTTCTTCAGAATACTCTGCCGCTAGTTTACCAAAATCTGCCCCAGATCTTGCTTTAACTAATGCCTCTTTAATTTTATTATATGCCTTAAGAGTATCTTGTGGGATATCATCATATGATGTTTTTACTAAAATATGCGCTGCTTTTAAATCATACTTACCACGCTCATACGCTTGTTTTGCAAGGTCTGTAGTTACTTTATCTTCGTATAAATAATTACGCGATAACTGCTCTTCATATTTTGAGAATTCTTTTTTGTACTCTCTTTTTTGATCTAAGCCTTGAGCATAAGCTGCCGCAACTTTTAATTTATAATCAACAAACAAGTCTATATAACCATCCACAGATTTTTGAGATTCGTCTTGAACTAAATCAAGATTCTTTTCATAAACCCTTACAAACTCTTTTGTGTAAACTGGTTCTCCATCTATTGTCATTATTACTTTACTTTTCTTTTGTGCTGTCGCCATAAGCGTAACAAACATTAAAAGCAAAATCGATATGTTTTTTAATTTCATAAATGTAAAAAATTAGGTTCGCATAAAAACTGCGCAAAAATAGCAAAAAGGACTCGTTAAACAAGCATCTATTGACAACGATTAACCATCAAATAAAGTGCCTTAAATTCGCACTTAAAAACGTAGTAAAATCGTAAATTGCAATACTAATTAGACCTACTAATTCACTAGTAAGACGCAATAATATAACAGTCGTTTCATACTTTTAATTGCTTCGGAAATTTTAATGATTTAAATAATGACAGATAGAATACAACTCTTATGGGATTTTAAAGGACCAGATGCTCAGAAAACCGCAGAACATCATATTATCCATCTCAATGAATTTATCATTTCAGAAAAAATAGAGAATAGCTTTACCGAAGTTAAAACCGCTAATGATAATCACTCAATTGCTATTATGGTTGTCCCTAATAAATATATGGACGATTTAAGAAATAGGTTAAAACCCACTCGCGGGCAGCTCTATAATGAGTAAATCTCTTTTTAAGATACTTTACTAATTAAATAATCGTGTTTCAGGTTTAGCACATTTCCGAAGTAAAATACATACCAATTATTAATTAATTTGCAACAATAGCGACCTTTACACGTCTATAAAATAGATTTAGTACTTTCGCATCCTTAAAATAATTATTATGAAAATTATCACTACCCTATTACTTTTTGTATCACTATCTGTTTTTTCTCAAAGCAAAACAGGAACTATAGATATTGATTTTATAGTAACTCAAATGCCTGCATTTACGAGTGTTCAATCATCTCTTGAAGACTACGGAAATAGTCTAGACACATCTTACAAAGAGAAAGTAAATGAATTTGAAACACAGTTTGCAGCCTACAAAACAGAAGAAGCAACTCTAACTGAAAATATTAAAAAGGAAAGACAACAATCATTACTTGTTAAGGAAAATGATATTGCAAAATTTAAGAATAATGGAGTACAACTTATTCAAATTAAACGTGATGAATTGTTAAGACCATTATACAAGGACATAGGTATTGCACTAGAGAAAGTAGCTAAAGCGCAAGGATACACATTAATTATGCAGACCAATGACTCTATGGTTTATATTGATCCAAGCACAGATACTACAAGAGCTGTCTTAACAGAACTAGGAATTACTATTAAAGAATAGTGACTTAAGTTAAGACCTCATAGAAATTAGTAAACATTTTTTTATGGTTTAATAAAATCTATTACAAAAAACAAGAAACCCACAATTGCAAACGCAGTTGTGGGTTTTTTTATTAAACTAATGTTTAATTATAATACTTATCTACTATAGTTAGGAGATTCTTTTGTGATTGTTACATCATGAGGGTGGCTTTCATTAATACCAGATGCTGTAATTTTCACAAAACGTCCAGTTTCTTTTAAAGTTGCGATGTCTTTACTACCACAATAGCCCATTCCTGCTCTAAGACCTCCAATAAACTGAGTCATACTTTCTATAATATCTCCTTTATGAGGTACACGACCTACAATACCTTCTGGTACCAGTTTTTTAATATCATCTTCTACATCCTGAAAGTATCTGTCTTTAGAACCTTGCTTCATTGCCTCTACAGAACCCATACCACGGTAAGACTTAAACTTACGCCCTTCATAGATAATTGTTTCTCCGGGAGACTCATTGGTTCCTGCTAGTAGTGATCCTAACATCACACTATCTGCTCCAGCTGCAATTGCCTTAGGGATATCACCTGTATAACGTATACCACCATCTGCAATAACAGGCACTCCGCTTCCTTTAATTGCTGCTGCTACTTCTAGCACTGCAGAAAATTGTGGAAAACCTACACCTGCAACTACACGTGTTGTACAAATAGAACCAGGTCCTATTCCTACTTTTACTGCATCTGCTCCTGCTTCTACAAGATATTTTGCTGCTGCTGCTGTGGCAATATTACCAACAACAACATCTAGGTCAGGAAATTTTTCTTTTACTTGTTTTAAAACCGTTACCACACCTTTTGTGTGACCATGTGCCGTATCAATAATTACCGCATCTACTTGTGCATTTACAAGAGCTGTCGCTCTTTCTACCGCATCTGCAGTTACACCAAGTGCTGCTGCTACGCGTAGTCTACCAAAAGAATCTTTGTTTGCATTTGGTTTTTGAGTAAGCTTTGTAATGTCTCTAAAGGTAATGAGACCTAAAAGTTTACCCGCATCATCTACAACAGGTAACTTTTCAATTTTATTTTTTTGTAATATAAGCTCAGCTTCTTTTAACGAAGTACCGTGAGCTGTTGTAACCAAGTTTTTTGTAGTCATTATTTCACTCAGCTTGCGAGCGTAATCTTTTTCAAAACGAAGATCTCTATTGGTTACGATACCAACAAGTAGCCCTGCTTCATCAATAATAGGGATTCCGCCAATGCTAAATTCTCGCATTGTAGATTGTGCATCACCTACAGTGTTATCCTTTTTTAATGTAACGGGATCTTGAATCATTCCGCTTTCTGCACGCTTTACTTTACGTACTTCTGCAGCCTGCTGCTCAATAGTCATATTTTTATGCAATACTCCTATTCCTCCCTCACGAGCCATAGCAATAGCCATAGCGCTTTCTGTAACAGTATCCATAGCTGCAGATACTATTGGGACGTTTAATGTTATATTTCTTGAAAATTGAGTTTGTGTAGAAACTTCTCTTGGTAGAACTTCAGAAAAAGCAGGTACTAATAATACGTCATCGTATGTTAAACCTTCTCCTAAAATTTTGTTTTCGTGTGCTGTCATCGCAATTATATTTTCTTTCTGAAGAATAGAAAGTGATTACCTATTAATTGCGTGCAAATGTACTGCTTTTAATTAAGAATGTTGCGTTAAGGTTTCAGAATATAAATGTCTAGTTATTTATTGCTTTTTAAATACCTGCAATAAAACTGCAAAAGCACTAGTGACAAACACAACTGTCATTAAAATACCACTTATCATTACTACATATTTAAGCCAGTGCATTCCTTGCCACATAAAATATATACCACCAAAAGTGAGTAGTATAGACACAAAAGGCTCTACCATTAAAAACGCTTTTAATTTTTTAGGCAACGAAGTGATAGCTACTAACCCGCCTATTAAAAAGAAAATAAAAGACATGGATAATATGTGGGTGTGAATGATGGTTAGCATTTCTCGCTCCCCTTTTTCAAACTTCATAACCGCAACGTCTACCGCATCTTCATTACCAAGATAGTTTTCTTCAATACCCGCTGGGGTAACAGACTCTGTGTTTCTCACAAACATAAGTCCTGTAAAATAACCTACACTTAATACTACCACAAAAGCTGTAATAAAGATTTTTACTTCTTTAGAGAATGTATGTATAAGGCCGTGTAGTTGCATTAAAACGCTTTTTGTGTTTTAAGAATAGTAATGCTTTCTAAAACTTCATTAATAGCTTTTGTCATAGAGCGCACAGAGATTGTTGCGCCACTTATAGGAATAATATCTTCGTTATATTTAAGCTCTTTTCCTCCTGCGGTAGCACCATCAAACTGCTGTAACCATCGCTTACTACTTATCTCACCACCATACTCTTCTCGATACACAAGTACTTTACTTTTTGTGATAATAAAATCTTTATCAAATAGTATAAGGTATTCAAACGTTGCTGTTTTACTTGGCGCTGTACCTATGTAACCGTAACCTAGTTTTTTATCTCCATCTATAATTTCGAACAAATTATCTTCTTTAAAATTTGCTGCCGTCTTAGCATTCATTGCTTCAGAAATTTTAACAACTTTCTTATTAAAGCTTTCTGTTTCATAAAACTTAGCAATCACTTTATCTGCTTTTTTCTCAATCTTTTCTGGGATCGAAAAAGCCGTCGTGACTAGAAATAATGTGAGAAGAGAAACTAATAATTTCATAAGGCAAAGGTATTGTTTAAAGCAATAATAATAAAATATGTTTTATAGCAGCTATTGTGCCAAATTCTTAAAATTTCTGAAGTAATTATTATATTTAAGCTTATTAATGAAACGCCCTTCGAGAGGAACAAAATGACTGCTATTACACCTTAATTTGTAGTAATCACGTCAAACTGAGCCTCTCGAAATGCCTTTCTTTATTATGGATTAGAACCAAACTCCAAGTCCAAAATTTAATAAATTATTAATATCTGCATCACTTTTACTGCTCTTAAACTGATAATCTCCTTTTACGACTACTCCTGGTGCAATGTGGTAACTTAATCCTGTTGTCACATCTGTACGATTAAAGGCATCATTACGAGTTAAATCTCCATCTACAGAAGCGTGCGTATCATAATTCTCATAACGTGCAAAAGCATATAAACGCTGCTTGTTTGTGATAGGAAGTAAATTATAAGCTCCTTCTACATAATAGCCTTGTAAGGCACTACCTAGATCATTTCCTGTAAGGTTATTATAGTCATCGGTATCACTTAATCCCGCATAGATAAATTGTCCTCTTGCCGTAAACTGTCTATAAGCGTAACGTGCATCTAGTCCAACCATTGCAATACCTATGTTTGCTCCATCTAATTCTTCTACATTATCTTCTGCTTGGGTTTTACCAAAATATCCCGAAAGACCTAAACGTAATCCTGGAATACCGTAGTAATCAAATTTTGTAGAAAAGGTAGGACTGTCTACCGTAGATTTAATTCCTTTTTGTCGACCGCCACGCAAACCACTAGATCCTTTAAGTACACCACTTACAGCATCACCGTTTAAACTAGTAGACTTAAAACCATTAAAAACATAAGCTTGGTAGCCAATAGATGCATCTGGAAAACGACCTGTAACACCTACTCCTATCTCTCTCCAAGTTGATGGTACAATAACATTATCTACTGATGGCCGTTCTACTCCATTAAAAGTGGTAGGCTCATGGTATTCATTAACAATACCCATAGGTACTATCATTAAACCTCCACGAAGACTCACATTATCACTAATAGAGTGATTAATGAATGCTTGCTCAACAAATATTTCTTCTACATGTTCCACCTCTAATTCTGAAACAAATTGCGTCTTATCATTAAATTTATATCCCACTAGGAGCACAAAACGTTGCACGTCAAGCTCGCCATTATCACCTTCTGGCTGGTTATAAGTGATTTCTCCGTAGGCACCTATGGTTACTTTTTTACCAAAGTTACCAGACAGAATAGATTGTGCCGCGTTTAATTGCAATTGTGGATCTGTAGATACAATAGAATCGTTTACAGTTTGAGCTTGAAGGGTTGCACCTAAAAATACGAGGCTTAGTATAAGTAGCTTTTTCATTAGTTTATTTAGACTGATTACAAATAGATTGATTTTTCAGCGGCAAAAATAATGGTGTTTGTTTGTTTACGCAAGCTTTATTTAGATTAAATACAAATAAAGATTAAAGCTACTCAAAATTAGCACATTAGAACCTAAGCTATTTATTTACTTAACTCTGTAATTTCTTTTTGATAGGTAAGACGGGTTACTTGTGCCCAGTTAATAAGACTTTCTTTTTGCTCGTTAGTGATATCACCGTGTATCCAAGTGTAAGAATCTAAAGGCATCTCTCCATCTTCTACCATCTCTATAAGCTCGTCAAGTTTGTGGTCTTTTTTCTTTGCACTATAACTATCCCAAGCAGAAACATTAAAGTGTTTTTTGCCATCATTAATGTGATCTCTTAGCCAATAACTTGCAGGAGCAATCTCTGAATACCAAGGGTATACTGTCTGGTTACTATGACAATCATAACATTGTGTTTTAAATAAAACTGCTAACTCGCCATTTACATTTGTTTCTGTTTCAAATGTTTTAACACTCTCATAACCTGCCTCGTTTTTATCTGGGCGTATAAACTGCATAATTACAAAGGCGGCTAGTGCTATTATTAATATTGATTTGATCGCTTTTTTCATACTATTATTGGTTTAAGGTTTTCATATATTCTACAACAGCTTTTCTTATATCAAAAGCAGCTTCAAAAGCTGTAGGCTTATAGACGCTTTTTACTCCAGGATTATCTGGTGTTAAAAAAGGAATATCAAAACCTTTCAGTAAAAAATCACTAAAAGCTATGGCATATACTTGATTATCTATAATTGGCACACCCTGCACTACCCATTGACCTGCATCATTTTTATCTAGATTGTGTCTTTGTAAATAGGCTCCAGTACCACTTTTAGACTCACCATATGCTAACGTTTCTTTTAATAGCTCTCCTGTGATCTCAACCTTAAGCACATCTCCTCCAAAAGGCAATACCCTAAAAATATCTACTGCAGTAATATCACCCTCTAGATTATCATCTAATCTAAATGAGCCACCATTAACAATTGCTCCATCAACAGGGGTATCAAAGCTCTCTGACATTGCTTGAGATATAATATTACCAAGATTAGTCTGCTTACTTCTACCACCTTCATCTGTACCATCTAGTGGTACAACTGCGTGATAGATTATTTCATTTGGGTTCGCTATTATCTGCTTTAACTCTTTGTCTAATATTTTTTCCCATTTCTTTACTATAACATCTACAGAGGCCAAAGACGGTGTTTTATCAGTAATAGTAATTAACTCAGAGTTTATCTCTAATGCTTCTGTATCTAAATTGTAAGTTAACGTATGCACATACATTGTCTTTGCATTTGCATCTGCTTTTGCCACGTGAATACCATTAACAGGTACATACATATTAACGTGCTCATGGCCTCCCATAATTAAATCTATGTTATCAAAAGCCTCAGCAACTTTCATATCTTCTGCTATTGTAAGGTGTGTTAAACCTACAATAATGTCAGTTTTTGCAGAATCTAAACTACTCAAAGCACTACCGGCTTCTAGCATATAATCTGCATAATGTACATAATCTACAGGATTAGAATCTACGCAAACACTAAAAAAACCAAGACGTAAAGGGTATTCTTTACCTATCTCAATGTCATATATTTTTGTTTCTGAAATAGGAATACTATCACCATCCTTAATTGTATGAAACACTCGTAAATCGTCTCCGTTTTTCTGAAATACATTTGCTCCCGTCCATTCAAACTCGCTCTCATTAAGTCGCGCTTGTAATTCGTGTTCTTTTAAATCAAACTCGTGATTACCAAAAGCAGCAAGATCAAAATCCATGGCATTCATAACTTCTACCATTTGCTCACCACGCACTCTTTTACCATCTACTTTTAAATTACCTATCAACGACGGATTTAAAAAATCTCCCGCCATTGTTAAATAAGTATTTGGGTATTGTTTCTTAATACTGTCTGAAACATAAGCAACTCTTGCCATCCCTCCTACTTTGCCACCGCTTAATGGTGATATCTCATACACATCGTTTACTTGAAGCAATTTGATGGTAACAATTTGATTTTGAGGTATAATTGCTTTCTTAGTCTTACAACCTGCTAGGAAAAGGAAGAAGAAAGAAGCAAGAATAAGGACCTTAGAATATGAAGTATGGAATATAGATTTTTTCATTTTTTCAATTTCGATTTCAATTTCGATTTCCCTAGTGATACTTTGTAAAAATCTTAGTTGCTTCATTATGTGAGCTCTCAAAACTCATTGGGTTAATATTACAATCAACCTTTTCTGCTGTAAAATAGCTTAGCATTTTTTCTGTGGGCATATTACCCGTAAGCTCGTCTTTTGCCATTGGACAACCTCCAAAACCTTGTATTGCGCCATCAAAACGTCTGCAGCCTGCTTTATAGGCAGCATCTACTTTTTCGTGCCATGCGGTAGGTGTTGTATGAAGGTGTGCACCAAACTCGATGTTTGGATATTTCGGTATTAAGTTTTTAAACAGGTAGTCAATGGTCTCTGGGTCTGAAGTACCTACCGTATCACTTAATGATAAAATAGTCACACCCATTGCAGCTAGTTTTTCTGCCCACTCACCTACTATCTCAACATTCCATGGGTCACCGTAAGGATTACCAAAGCCCATAGAGAGATACGTCACTACTTCTTTATTAGAGCGATCTGCGATGTTTAAAATTTCAGAAAGTGTTTCTATAGATTGTGCAATTGTTTTATGCGTATTACGCATCTGAAAATTCTCTGAAATAGAAAATGGATAGCCTAAATATTGAATTTCTGGATGCAGAGAAGCACTCTCTGCGCCTCTTACATTTGCTACAATACCAAGTAATTTACTATCAGTTTTTGACAAATCTAACTGCGCCAGAACCTCAGCAGTATCTACCATTTGTGGTATAGCCTTAGGCGAGACAAAGCTCCCAAAGTCTATTGTATCAAAACCACAGCGCAAAAGCGACTGTAAATATTGAACCTTTTTTTCTGTCGGGATCCAGTCTTTAATGCCTTGCATGGCATCACGTGGACATTCTATAATTTTTACTTTTTGCATTAGGGTAAAGATAAGATTTTGAATTATAAATTCAGAATGAAGAATCGAGAATTATTAATTAATCACAATGTCACGCTGAGCGCAGTCGAAGTGCATTAAACTGAAAAAATATTAAATAAACCTAACGTTTGAAAATGGTGAAGTCCATTGGTCTTCGACTGCGCTCAGACCGACAATCGTAATGCGTGAAAAATATAAAGCACAATGTCACACTGAGCGCAGTCGAAGTGAAACAAACTGAAAAAATATTAAATAAACCTAACGTTTGAAAATGATGAAGTCCATTGGTCTTCTACTGCGCTCAGACTGACAATCGTAATGCGTGAAAAATATAAAGCACAATGTCACACTGAGCGCAGTCGAAGTGCAACAAACTGACTAAATATTAAATCAAGATAAAAACCCCAATCCCAACAAAGACAACAATCTGTAGCCATTTTAAAATAAGACCAATACTGCTGTACTGTTTTATATAAGAAGAAATGGCTCCTGCCAGTAGCGCAATAGCACTAAAAACAAAAAACGAAACCACCATAAAAGTAATACCTAACACATAAAACTGATACACTGTATTCCCTTCTGGCTCCCATATAAATGCTGGGAAAAATGCCAAGAAAAAGATCATCACTTTTGGGTTAACGAGGTTCATTATCACCCCCGTTTTAAATAAAGCCCAATAAGATTTCTTCGGAAATGCACCAACCTCATCCCCTTCTTTTTGAAGAACAATCGCGCCGTCACTTTTAAAAACTTTAAATGCTAAGTAAAAAAGGTAAAATGCACCTAAGAGTTTAATACCAAAAAATAACGTTTCAGAAGCAGTGATAATAGCCGATACCCCAAAGGCTAATAATGACGTGTGAACAATACAACCGCTAATTAAACCTGCCGTTGTAGCAATCCCGCTTTTTACACCATTAGTGAGCGATTGAGTAAGCACAAAAATATTGTCTGGACCTGGCGAAAGCGCTAATGCTATAGTTGCAAGTGCAAACGAAAAAAGCGTTTCTACCATTGTGTTATCTTGCTAAAATTGCCTTGTTAATTTTCTTAATCAACGAAGGCCCCTCATAAATAAAACCTGTATAAATCTGTACTAAATCTGCACCAGCTTCTATTTTTTCTAGTGCATCTTCTGCACTATGAATACCACCCACACCTATAATTGGGAATGATTTATTACTCTTATCTGCAAGATATTTTATAACCGCAGTACTTTTATCTTTAATAGGCAGACCACTTAGACCACCGTTACCTATTTCTGCAAGTCTTGCATCGCTTGCCTTCAAGCCAGAACGATCCATAGAAGTATTGCTCGCAATCACACCATCAAGCTTTGTGTCTAAAACAAGCGCTATAATTTCGTCTAATTGTACTTGGTTTAAATCTGGAGCAATTTTTAGAAGTATTGGTTTTTGCTTGTCAAAAGTTTTATTGGCTTCCTGTACCGCTTTAATCAATTCTTCTAGATAGTCTTTATCATTCAACTTAGCGTGACTACCTACATTGGGGCAGCTTACATTAAGTACAAAATAATCTACGTAAGGGTGTAACCCGTTAAAACACGTAAGATAATCTGCCGTGTAATTCTCTGGTGCAGTTTGCGTGTTCTTACCTATGTTACCGCCTATTATTAATTTTCCTTTATTCTTTTTAAGTTGTGTTATCGCTGTTTCAAGGCCTTCATTATTAAAGCCCATTCTGTTAATAATCCCTTTATCGTCTTTAAGTCTAAAAAGCCTTTGTTTAGGGTTTCCTTCTTGCCCTAATGGAGTTACGGTTCCTATCTCAATAAAACCAAAACCAAAATTAGCCAGTTCATTATACAACACCGCGTTTTTATCAAACCCTGCGGCAAGACCTACTGGATTCTCAAAAGTGAGCCCAAACAGCTTACGTTCTAATCGCTTATCTTTTGTTTTATATAAACTTCTGAAAAGTCCTCCAAAACCTAATTTGTGACTCAACTTGATTAATGAGAAGGTAAAATAATGCACCTTTTCTGGATCAAAACTGAAAAGAATAGGACGTAGAAGTGATTTATACATAAGGGATTAATTGTTTTGCAAAAATAAGACAGTTAGACGAGTAGTAAGAATGATTTCTGAAATATCTCTACATTGTACATTGTTATAGTATTTCAGAAGTAATTTTTACTGCGTCTTGTTATTAAGTAAGGTTTTTACGACTACATTTATCACTCAATTATTAGACTAAAGAAATACTTATCCAAACCAAAAAACACATACTGCCAGTTATTGTTATTGCACAGTTTTTCTGTACTTCGTTATGGTTTGCGGGCAATGGCGTGATGTCTAATATTATTGAAGATTATCACTTGCAAGAAAGCGCACTATGGACCTTAACAACCATGGTCCAAATAGGGTTTATTCTAGGCACCATATTTTTTGCTGTCTTTGCGATAGTAGATCGCTTTTCGCCCAGTAAGGTTTTCTTTACCTGTGCCCTATTAGGAGCTGCGGTTAATGCTGGCATACTCTGGGAAGACAACACATTAAACTCTTTATTGGTTTTTAGATTCTTAACAGGTTTCTTTTTAGCGGGTATTTACCCTGTAGGAATGAAAATAGCCTCAGACTATTATAAAAACGGACTTGGAAAAGCGCTGGGTTATCTAGTTGGCGCACTCATTTTAGGAACCTCTCTACCTCATCTTTTAAAAGAGCTAGCGGTAGATTTACCCTGGAAATATGTAATTATTGTCATTTCTATGCTGTCTATTGTGGGCGGTACAGCAATCTTACTTTTTATTTCTAATGGCCCCTATCGCATAAAAGGAAAAAAACTGAGGTTGTATGAGATCAAAACAATTTTTAAAAATAAGAATTTCAGAATCGCTGCATTAGGTTATTTTGGCCATATGTGGGAGCTTTATGCTTTTTGGGTATTTGTACCACTACTCATTACAGCTTATGTAAAGAGTGTGCCACAATTAGCGTTTAACACACCACTCTGGAGTTGTATAGTCATTGCAGCTGGAGGTATAGGTTGTGTGGCGGCGGGTTATCTTAGCTCATATCTAGGAGCTAAAAGAACAGCCTTTTTGTATTTATCATTATCCTTATTTTGTTGCATACTTTCTCCACTATTTTTTGAGACAACATCTTTTTTATTTTTTATTAGTTTTATGCTGTTTTGGGGTTTTACAGTTGCTGGAGATTCTCCATTATTCTCTTCTTTAGTAGCCAATAACTCAATGCCAGAAATAAAAGGAACAGCCATCACTATCGTCACTTCTATTGGTTTTGCTATTACCGTCATTAGTATAGAACTAGTAGGCTACTTAGCCGCGATTATAGAGATTAACTATCTGTTTTTAATTTTAGGTATTGGGCCCTTGTTTAGTTTAATGATCTATTTAATAGACGCTCTTAAAAACAACAATACTACTACACAACAATAACTAAGTGTTTTATAAACTAACAAAAATTAGATTTATAAAATTTCCGAAGTAATTAAGAAAGTCTTAAACTTCTTGAGGCAACAGTTTTATTATATTTGCGTAATTATTAACACTACAACTGTGTTTAATATTCCTTTTTAAAGTTTTACAAAATCAGTTATACATGATAGACAAACAACACCTCATTAATAGATTTATAAGTTACGTAATAGTAGATACAGAAAGTGATCCAGAAAGTGACACAACACCTAGTTCTGCTAAGCAATGGGACCTTGCAAACGCCCTTGTAGAAGAGCTTAAAGAAATAGGTCTAGAAGATGTAACGATAGATGACAATGCATACATTATGGCAACTTTGCCTAGCAATGTAGATCACGACGTACCTACTATTGGGTTTATATCTCACTTTGATACTACTCCAGATTTTACGGGTAAGAATGTAAAACCACAAATTATAGAGAACTATGATGGGAAGGATATCATTTTAAATAAGGAACAAAACATTGTATTGTCTCCAGACTATTTTGAAGATCTTTTATTATACAAAGGACAAACCATCATCACTACAGATGGTACTACTTTACTAGGTGCAGATGACAAAGCTGGTATTGCAGAGATTATCTCTGCAATGGAATACTTAGTGAAACACCCAGAGGTTAAGCACGGTAAAATAAGAGTAGGTTTTACTCCAGATGAAGAGATAGGTCGCGGAGCTCATAAATTTGATGTAGCAAAGTTTGGTGCAGAATGGGCTTACACAATGGATGGTAGCCAAGTGGGCGAACTTGAGTACGAAAACTTTAACGCTGCCGGAGCGGTTGTTACTATAAAAGGTAAAATAGTACACCCAGGATATGCAAAAGGTAAAATGGTAAATAGTATGTATATCGCTCAAGATTACATCAACTCTTTACCAAGATTAGAAACACCAGAACACACGACAGATCGTGAAGGCTTTTTTCACCTATACAGTATAGATGGCGAAGTAGATAGCACAAAACTTCAATACATAATAAGAGATCACGATAAAGGTCATTTTGAAGCAAGAAAAGAAATGATGTTAAAGCTCGCAGATGAGCTAAACACACAATTAGAAGAAGAACGTATTACTGTAGAGATTAAAGATCAATACTTTAATATGGGTGAGAAGATTGAACCTGTAATGCACATAGTAGACATTGCAGAAGAAGCGATGAGAGAAATAGGTATAACTCCACTTATTAAGCCTATTAGAGGTGGTACAGATGGATCTCAACTAAGTTTTATGGGATTACCTTGCCCTAATATTTTTGCAGGTGGTCATAACTTTCACGGACGTTTTGAGTATGTACCTGTAGAGAGTATGCAAAAAGCTATTGAGGTGATTGTGAAGATTGCTCAAATAGTTGCTAAGCAATAAGCAATAAGCAATAAGCAATAAGCAATAAGCAATAAAAAAAATCTGGAGTTAGCCTACAAGCTTTCTCCAGATTTATTACTTTAAAATAGACCTTCTTTACTAAGAAAAAGAAAACAATCATCAATACAACACAATATAATAATGGTCTAATAGTTGCAACAATAATCACTAATAAATAGCCGTTGTGCTATTGAACAATTTAAAATTTTCAATGCTATGAAAAAATTATTTATGACAGCCCTAGTGGCACTATGCTTTGTTGGTATATCTAATGCCCAAGACGAAAATGAAACAAACCCTGTTTTAGAAAGAAAACATGAATTAAGATTAGATGCACTAGAAGCTTTATTAATACCAACATTAGAGTTTAATTATGAGTATGTGATTAGTAAATATTCTGGTGCTGGAGCTGCAATAAGCATAAACTTAAATAATGATGATGATTTTGAATACGGACAAAAATTTGCTTTTACACCTTTTTACCGTCAATACTTTTTAAATAAAAAAGAATACGGTGCTCGCGGGTTATTTGTAGAAGGAATGATGCAAATGGCAGCTGGAGAATACACAGATTATTTCTATGATTATGACCCAGTAACAAATTCAAGTAATAGCTACACAGAAAGTAGTGACTGGTTTAATGTAGGTGCAGGTCTTGCCATAGGTCAAAAATGGGTAAGCAATAACGGCTTTGTTTTTGAACTTAGTGCAGGTGGTGGACGCTATTTTTCTGGTGGAGACAATAAACCAGAAGGTTTTTTTAGAGGTGGTGTTTCTGTAGGATATAGATTTTAATTAAATACAATTATAATACATAAAAAAAGGCTCGCAATTGCGAGCCTTTTTTTATGTATTAAAGTTATATCCTATTACTCTGTAATTAAGACAGCTCCTTCAGGCTTAGCAAAAACAGAATTTGGTATTACTGTTTCTGTTAGGGTGATTTTCTTAAAAACAAGATCATTACGCTTATCTGTTGGTAGATTATTCTCCACCTTATACCATGTTAGTTTTTTTGGCAATTGTAAACCATTTACCTCTTGCCATTCGCTATATTTAATAAAGCTCCATTTGTCACTTTTAGCATTAGATTTACCTGTCACCGTATACCCTAGCCAAGCCATCTTATTAGTTTCTGGGTCACTAAACAGCATATATTCATCTTTAGAAGAATATCCTATCCCGTCTTCATAACTCACCTTTAAAACATTGTACATTTTACCGTCTAATTCTTTTGCCGGCATAGGCGTGTAAACAATCCCATTATCTGCTAGTACAAAAGGCATTGAGTAAAAATAAAACATCAGGTTATTGTAAAACATAGCATTACCCTTGTATGCTTCTGGCTCGTTCTCTAATAACCAAACACCGTTCCCGTCATTACCTATACTCCACTTTTCGTTTTCAATTTTCTCATTTCTGTTTTTTAAAGAAACAGTATGTACTTCTTCGCCACCTCTACCGTCAAAACTAAAACATATATTATTCATTTTATCCCATTGTGATAAACCACCGTGGGCATTCACTACTGCAGAAAAATTATCTGGTAGTACTTTTTTTGCCATCTCAACGGCATCTTTTTTAACTTCAATTTCTTGTACGACACCTTCTTTGATATTCTCTTTACACGCTACAAAAGCGAAAATAGAAAATGCGACTATTGCAATTTTTTTCATGGGTTTGGTTTTATTAGTTTATAAATATAAAAAGCTCCCAACTATAGTCGAGAGCTTTTTAGAAACCTTTATGATAATTGTTACTTTTTTATCAATTTTTGTGTCGAAACAGTACCGTCTTGACTAATAAGCTGTACAAAATAGACTCCGCTTGCCATCCCTTTTAATGAGATTGTAGCTTCTGAAACGTTATGTACATCACTATTGCTCTGTATCATTTCTCCTCTCACAGAATATAGCTGTATTGTTTTTACTAATGTGCTTGGCGACCACTTTACTACAACTTCATAAACAGCCGGATTAGGTGACATTGTCACATTTCCGAAGTTAAAATTAGCAACGCTTAGATTTACAGCGGCCTCTAAGAAGTCTGGTAAATTGTTGTTATTTGTATCATCATCTAGCGGAGTACCATTATTATTATAATCTTCTTCTATAGTTAAGGCTCCATCACCATCATCATCGTTATCAAGGTAGTTCTCTATGCCATCATCATCTGTATCAATAAAAGCTTGCCAAGGGGCAAGACCAGCGCCTATGCCTTCTATCTCAACATCTGTTGGCACACTATCACCATCGTCATCTGGGTCAAGGTAATTAGGGATACCATCATCATCTGTGTCATCATCTGTTACATCATTATTACCGTTTATATCTTCTTCTACGTCTGGCACACCGTCGTTGTCGCTGTCTATTAAAACTATAGGCTCTACTATGATATTAAAAGATGTAAAACCAAAACAACCACTTGACACATTTTGTACAGTCACATAAATTGTTCTTGTACCACTTATATAGGTACTAGCATCTAAAATAGGATTTGTACCACTTTGTGAATCTGCTACTGTTTCATAATAATTAACAGTAGCATCTGGCTCTCCACCTGTAATAATAGTCTCATTAACGGTAAGATCAAAAATCGCTAGACCATCTGCATTATCATCTACTAAAATAAGATCATCTGCTACGTTTGCGTTTACTTCTTCTGCAATAGTAATACAAACTGTTTCTGTGTATGTACAACCAAAATCATCTTCTACTGTATAATCATAGCAGAACTCACCTGCTGTGTCTGGTTGCACCGTTATGGTAGTGTCATTTGTAGCAATAATGGTAGCATCTGCCGCCCAGGCTTGCGTCACAATTGTATTAGGTGTAGTATCATCTCCATCTACTACTGGTAAATCTGGATCAAACTGTAAATCTACCCCAAAAAGGTATCCATTATCTGATGCTAAGTTATCTGTAATTGCAATCTCCCAAGTACCGTTTAGTGGTGTACCTAATAGTTGACTAAAGTTTTCTTGAGGTAAATAAAATCCAGCGATAATAGAGTTTCCCCCATTTACTACAACCGTCTGTCCATCTACTAATAAAAGATCTCCTGCCGCTGTAAAGCAATACTCATAGCCTATACCTGGGTCAAGATTGGCGTCATCATCTATTGGTTCTCCTAGTTTATTACCGCCACCACCATTAGAATGTAAAATAACAGTGCTTCCATTAGGGGCTATTAACTCTAGTGTTAAATCTCCTAAATAAGAATGCTCTATTGTTAAACATACATTTTGTAAATCTGTCACGTTTTGCAAAACAGCATCATCCTCAAAACAAACAACATCAATATAAAACGAATAAATATCTCCATTACCATCAGGAATAATAACTGTTTCTTCAAAACCCGTATCACATTCTTGCGAGAATCCAGCCGTTGCAGTAATATCAATAGCTTCTCCTTGACAGAAAACTTGACCATCTACAACTGGATTTATAAATATTGAAGGAGCTACAGCAAAAACAACATCTGTAGTAGCTGCACAAACAACATTCTGCTGCATTACCTCTACGGTATAATTACCTTCTTGTGATACCAAAAGCGTAGCGCTTGTTTCATTTATAATCACTTCATCATTAAAAAACCACTGGATTAAAGCACCAGCGTCTGCTCCAGATTCTAAAGTAATTGTATCTCCAGGACAACCTTGATATTCTGGCTGTAATGTGACTTGTTCACATTGTGCTGAGGCTATAAATGAAGTACATAAAAAGAATGCATAAAGTAGTATTGATTTCATAACGTGTGTTTTGTAACAAATATAACGGTTTACTTAAAAGTCTATACTATAATAAATCATTGAATTATCTTTGCAGCATGATTAAAGAAATCTCTAGCACAAACAATCCATTAATCAAAAAGATTAACGCACTCACAGATAAATCTCGAGAGCGTAAAAAACAAGGGCTTTTTATTGTGGAGGGTGCCAGAGAGGTGTCACTAGCTATTAAAGGAGGTCACGAGATTTTAATCTTACTTTTCTGTCCAGAAATTGCAGATTTGAAAGCACTACCTAATGTAGCAGACAACGTAGAAAAGATAAGTGTCTCACTCGATGTCTATCAAAAAATTGCCTACCGTGCCACGACAGAAGGTGTTATTGCCATTGTAAAAAATAGCAGCACAACTATTGAAGATTTAAAATTTCAGAAGAAAAATCCACTAATCTTAATTGCCGAAGCGCCAGAAAAACCTGGAAACATAGGTGCTTTATTGCGCACGGCAGACGCGGCACATGTAGATGCCGTACTCATTGCAAACCCAAGAACAGATTTATACAACCCAAACATAATACGCAGTAGCGTAGGTTGTGTGTTTACTAATCAAGTAGCAATGGCGAGCAGTGAAGACATCATTGCTTTCCTTCGGAAACATGACATCTCGATTTACAGTGCTATTTTACAAGAATCACAACCCTACCACACGCAAGATTTTACTACGGGTTGTGCGATTGTGGTGGGTACAGAAGCTACAGGCTTAAGCCAAGAATGGCGTGACGCGAGTACCGCAAACATACACATCCCAATGCAAGGCGAGATTGATAGTCTTAATGTCTCTGTGGCCGCTGCAGTGTTGTTGTTTGAGGCAAAAAGGCAGCGAGGGTTTTCTTAAAATAAGTAGGCAGTAATAAACATATCAAACTACAGAATAGCAAGACAAAACTGCGCGCTGGACTCCCCTTTAGGAGTTGGGGGCAAGCGATGAAAATAGAATTAACCATCGTAGATTTTTGAAGTGAAAAATATAAAACTCAAAACCGCAAAATGTAAAATGTAAAATATAAAAGTGTGAGCTATCAATTACATTTCACTTAATAATTAAATGAACCTTCAAGCTCCCTTCTCAGCGGGAGAAGGGCTGGGAATGAGGGAATAAGTTCTGATTAACGATTGCTGTTTTTTGAAGCAATAAATATAAAACTCAAAACCGAAAAATGTAAAATATTAACTCGCATTTTCAGGTTAAAATCAGATTTTTAAAATCTCACTCCACTGCGTTGTAAACCTTGGGCTTCTATCTGCTTTAACGAGTTCCCACTCTTTCATTCTTGTACCTGTTAATCCAGAAAACACTTTACCTTTTCCGTATTTGTAATTTAGGGTATCAAATAACTGCATCAATTCTTTGTGCTTCTCTGTCTTAGGAGATTCAAAAAGATTGCCTTGTACATACGCTTCTGGGATAATACCCGTGAGATTGACGCCTACTTTTTTATACCGATAACCAGGCTTATAAATGGCTTTTAAGATCTTTCGTGCCTCTGTAATGAGTGTAAATGTGTTATTTGTGGGGATGGCAAGTGTGACGGTTTGCTTATTTCTGTATTGCTTGTCATTGACACTAAAAGAGCTCGTATTTAAAAATACCTGTAAATACATGGCGCACGATTTTTGAGCGCGCAGTACTTCTGCCACTTCGCTTATGTAATAAGAACACGCTTCTTCTATTAAATCAAGACTTTCTAGTTTATGCCCAAAAGATTTTGCCGTACCTATCCCCTTTTTTGGTTTTGGTATGTCTATCATATCCATACACGGCTCACCCCGCAACTCACGCCACAAGCGCTCTCCTACTACTGTCATCTCTTTACGCACCCAAGCGAGTGGCATTTCTGTAAACTGATATGCAGTATAAATACCTACCTCCTGTAATTTTTTTGCGTGCTGGCGTCCTATTCCCCAAATGCCTTTAATTTCTGTATTTTTTAATACTTCAATGCGTTGCGCATCACTATCAATCACAAAAACGTGATCGTGTTCTGGTCCTTTTTTAGCAATTTTGTTAGCCAGTTTTGCCAGTACTTTTGTAGGGGCAATACCCACGCCCGTAGGGATACCTGTGTTTCTAAATATGGTTTCTTTTATAAAATTTCCGTAGTGCTTTAAGTTCTTATGTTCAAAGCCGTGCAGATCTACAAAACTCTCGTCAATGCTATAAACCTCTACTCTTGGCGAAAACAAATAAAGTGTATTCATTACCCGTTGTGACAGCTCGCCATACAAGGTATAATTAGAAGAAAACAAGGTCACCTTATTATCTATAAGCTGTTTTTTAATCTTAAAAACAGGCTCAAACATGGCAATATCTGTGAGCGCCTTTGCCTCTCTATTTGCCGCAATGATACACCCGTCATTATTGCTCAAAACCACCACCGGCTTGCCCCATAAGTCTGGCCTAAAAACCTGCTCACAAGACGCATAAAAACTATTACAATCTACCAGTGCAATCATGTCGCTTTATTAATAACGTAGTTAATCACACCCCATAACGTAAAGGTTTTATGTGCTTCGGATCCACCCTGGCGGACAGGAACTTTAATAATTGAAAACTCGCCTTCTATAATAACAAGTGCTAATTTTCCTTTTATAGCTGGCGTAGAACGATCTATAATTAATACCGCATTGTTATAAATTTTTAAGTGTGCATATTTATCCGATTCTATTCTTACAAAAAAAGTAGCATCTGCATTTGTGATGAGCTCTTGGTGTAAATCTATTGTAGGCTCTAAGTAATGTGTAGCAGGACTAGGAAACCCTGTCTGCTCTGAAACACCAGCAGTATGCCGGTGTTGTTTTCTTGCTAATTTTCCAATTGTTGACAACTTCATATAGCAAAACTAGGAAATATTCCATACTTTTGGACTAAATCCAAAAACAGTTATGAACAATAAAAAAAATAAAATGAATCTAGACCACACAAGTACCAAAGGACCGGTTATAAAACCTAAGAAAATGATTAGTTACGGGCGGTTTTTGGAGTAAAAGGACAAAAAATGAAAACGACAAAATAGACACCTCATTGAGAGATGAGGTGTTAAGAATATTTCAGAAAAAAAATGCTAGTCTTTAAGCTTATTAAAATAAACCTTAGCCGCAGCTTTTACCTTTGGCGCTAAAATAAAAGCACTCAGCATTGTAGGGATTGCCATCATAGCAAAAAAGGTATCTATCAGGTTAATCATCATACTTAAAGATGTTGTTGCTCCAACTATTATGCTGCCTAAATAGATGTAGCTGTAGAGATTTTTATATTTAGTCCCAAAAAGGAACGCCATACATTTTGTGCCATAATAAGAATATGAGAATAGTGAAGACACACTAAAAACAATAATACAGACTAATAGCGCATATTTACCATAACTTAGAATACCAGATTCAAACGCATTTACAGTCAAGGTTACTCCACTAGCGCTAGACTCTTGCCATACGCCAGTTACTAATATTGCAAGCGCTGTTAAGGTACAGATTAGCAGCGTATCAATCGCTGGCCCTAGCATTGCCACTAACCCTTCTCTTATAGGCTCGTTGGTTTTTGCAGCACCGTGTGCCATAGGCGCCGTACCTATTCCTGCTTCATTAGAAAAAGCACCACGTCTTATCCCTAATAATATTAAACCACCCACAACACCCCCTAAAAAAGCATCTCCTTTATAAAAGTTTGCAGAAAAAGCATCTGTGAATATTAATGAAAGATATTTAGGCAATTCTGTTACGTTATTCCCTAAAATAATTAATATCATTAACACATACAGCACCACCATTGCTGGCACTAGTTTACTTGCCGTTTTACTAATACGCGTGATTCCTCCTAAAATTACCACTGCAGTTATTATAACTAGCACAACTCCTATTACAAGATTGCTCTGAAAACCATTGTAATACCCTAAAGGCTTTATCACTATATCATTTAAAGCCTGCGTAAGTTGGTTCACATTAAAAACAGGCAAGGCACCTATTAATCCTGCAGTACTAAAAATAATAGCCAAGGGTTTCCATCGTTTACCTAAACCCTCTGTAATAACATACATGGGACCACCTTGCACATCGCCGTTATCATCTTTCCCTCTATATAAAACTGCAAGTGTTCCTGTAAAAAACTTGGTAGACATACCTATAACGGCACTCACCCACATCCAGAAAACAGCTCCCGGTCCTCCTATAGATATTGCTACTGCAACTCCCGCTACATTACCCATCCCTATGGTTGCAGACAATGCCATTGTTAATGCCTGAAAATGACTAATCTCTCCTGCGTCTTCTGCATTATCATACTTCCCTCTTAAGACGGCAATAGCATGCCCCAAATATCTAAAAGGTAAAAACCGAATATAAACTAGCAAACCCAGTCCTCCTCCTACTAACAATATTAATAGCGGTAAGCCCCAAGCAAATGAAGCCATTTCAGAAATAAAAGAATCTATGCTTTTTAGTATATTCAAATCTTTAAGTTTTAAGCATTTTAATAATCGTCAAAAGTAATTTAATTTTTAGGACTTAATGTAGTCGCGATAGGCAGATCTATACTAAAAGTATATAGGGAAATCAGATTTTTTTATACCCGTTTTATAGCGCCAAAAAACTAAAAAAAGGATGCAACAAAACTGATAGATTTAGTAAGAAAATAACCTTTTAATTTCTAGTTTCTCTATGAGAATACAAAGAACATTTGATTACTTTTACTAATCAAAACATAAACAAACTCTCTTAATGGAAAGCATCTCGATTTTTGACATGTTAAGTATAGGCGTAGGTCCTTCAAGTTCACACACTTTAGGCCCTTGGCGTGCCGCTCAAATGTGGATTAAAAAACTACAGCAGAAAGAGCTGTTTACAGGCGTTGCTAGTGTACAAGTAAATCTTTACGGCTCACTCTCATTAACCGGAAAAGGTCACGCATCAGACATTGCTGTTATTATGGGACTTATGGGCACAGACCCTGTAAAAGTTGATATTGACGCTATACAACCCGCGATAGATGCGCTTAAAAAGACTAATATTCTTAAATTAAATAACGAAAAGGAAATTGAATTTAACTTTTCAGAAAACATAAAATTTAATAGAACCTTTTTAGACTTTCACCCTAACGGGATTAAGTTTGAAGCCACACTACGTAATGGTAAAAAAACAAGAGACACTTATTATTCTATAGGTGGAGGCTTTGTGGTTCAAAAAGAACGAGCAAGAGCAAAAAGGCAAGTAGAAAAGTTTAATAGCTTCCCTTTTCCTATTGAGAAAGCAACAGAGATTCTTGAATATTGTGACGCAGAAAACATAGTGATAAGCGAGCTCGTACTTAAAAACGAACTTTCATTAAGAGATCCAGACAGAATAGATGATAAAATAAAGGCTATTTGGGATGTAATGCTAGACTCCATGTACGTAGGTTGTCATACAGAAGGCATACTCCCAGGCGGTCTTAACGTGCGCAGAAGAGCTTTTGACAAGCATAAATCGCTACAAGGCACAAAACCCTACAGCGACAAATATGAATGGATAGAGGCCATAAGAGACACCGAAGTAAAATTTAGACAAATTTTAAAATGGGTTACTTGTTTTGCCCTCGCAGTAAATGAAGTAAATGCCTCTTTAGGTCGTGTAGTTACTGCACCTACTAACGGAAGCGCCGGCGTGATTCCTGCTGTATTAATGTATTATTTAGTGATAGAAAACCACGAAGCAGATTTTGAGCACGTTAAAAAATTCTTACTAGTATCTGGCGAGATAGGGAGTCTCTTTAAAAAGAACGCTACCATCAGTGCCGCAATGGGCGGTTGTCAAGCAGAAATAGGCGTAAGCTCTGCAATGGCAGCAGCGGCTTTAACAGAACTTATGGGCGGTACTCCCGCACAGGTTTTAATTGCTGCGGAAATAGCCATGGAACACCACCTTGGCTTAACTTGTGACCCTATTGCTGGACTCGTACAAATACCTTGCATAGAACGTAATGCTATGGGTGCCATAAAAGCTATTAATGCTTGCGAGATGGCACTTGACAGAGATCCTAAAGATGTTAAAATACCTTTAGATAAAGTGATCGCTACGATGTGGGAAACCGCAAAAGATATGACCTCTAAGTATAAAGAAACCAGTGAAGGCGGGCTTGCCGTACAGGTGAATATTAGTGATTGTTAGTATAGTATTGCGCTATGAGACGTGAGCTATAAGCAAAAAAGTGAAATCAAGATGCGTCTTGGTTTCACTTTTTTTGTGGGTTGTTATTAACTCTCTTTAAATTGCTTTTTCTTACTTGTTATCTAGCATATAATCTTGTAAGAATACGTGTAGGAATTTATGTTTTATATCCGGTGTTCTACGCAGTTTTTTATTTTTTATATGTTCCGCTGAAGAAACATCTCATTCCGTGTAAATCACAGTTCTTTTCTTTAACTATAACTTGGGTGTTTTTAAATTCAAAAGTCAGACTTTTACAATTAGAACTGCTGTGTGTTACAATTCCATTTGAATTAATTTTCGCAGTTCCTTTTAATTCTCCAGTACATCCAGCTTGATGAGCAGTAGAAATGTCAAATTCAATTTCATTGTTTTCGGTATATTTTATTGTTAATCGACCAAATGAAATTCCGCCATCGTTAAACGGACTATTATAAGTTCCGTTATAATTTGAATATTTGGAATCAGATATTGCCTTTTTAGAACTCTCGTAATTGTTGGAAGTCAGTAATAAAGTAAATTCTTTCGCAGAATCTCCATTTGGTTTGCTCCAAGTTCCGCTTATTTTATTTTCATTTATAAGTTTTCCGTTCCAAAGTCCAGTTTGATTACCTTTTTGGTCAAACTCATTTAGTGTTAATGTACTGTCATTTGAAATTGTTCCTTTAATTTCGATATCAGTACCAACTTTGTCATAAAAATATGTTCCATTTATTTTTCCGTTTTCAGAGTTCAATTTTATGTGCAAAGGATATTTATTGTCAATTTTTCCTGCGAATGTTTTTACAAAATCGAAATTCGGTGTTTCTTTTTTCGTTTCCTCTTTACAAGAAGTCAGAAATAAAATAAGTAAGCTAAATGTGTAAATTTTTAAATTCAAGTTGTTGGTTTGTAAATTGCGTAGAACGGTCTTGTGTATGGTTAGTTGCGTGTTTTAGCAACTAATTTAGTAAACAAAAACGAACGCGAGAAAATTCCGAAGGAATTTTCCAAATAGGCAACGACCAAAGCAATTAATTATACACGTTGTTGTAAAACGTTTTTATTCTTCATCAATCTCAGACATTCGCTCGTTTATAAACTCAAAAAATCCAACTTCTCCCGAAATCTCCCAAACTTCGTGGTCCCAATCAACTGTTGAGTTTCCACTGTTTTTGTAAAAACATTGTGCATTTCCAGCTCCATCAGGGAAGAATTCAAGTAAATCGTCAAAAGAATAACCTTCTGGTTTTACATTTTGCTCTTTGCAAATTGGATTCATCATTTCCGCCATAACTTTAATATCCTCATTTGCCATTACAAAGTTTGCATCATAGATTTCTCCAAATCCGTTATGTATTTTATAAAAAGTTTTTAAGTCATTCGGAACATTCCAATTAAATTCTTTTAAATTTTTATTTGGTTCTGCATTTAAAAGAGGTGAACCTCCAGTATATATTCTGAAGTAGTCTCTATCATCATAAAGTTTCATATCAAGTAAATAATGTAAATGCCAAGTGTTTTCTTTTTTTTCTGCAAAAATGAATTTACATCTCTCTTTTAATGAAGAAATCAGATTTGGAATTTTCTTGGAAATTGGTTTAAAGTTTTCGGTTATAAATTCCGTAGTAGTTTTGTCGTTTAAACTCGTCCAAGGACAATCCTTTGGTAATTCTCCAAGCTTGTGAAAGTTTGAGCTATTTCTTGATTCATACACAAGCTTAATTCCGTCAAAACCATATTTATCTATGATTTCATTTTCCAAATTTGTGGTTCTTATGAATTCCGGATTAAATTCCTTTTCAGAATCTCTTTTTAGTTCGTTTCTAAACTCCACTTTTAATTCAGAAGTCAGATTTTCATAGTTTTTCTTTTTATTATTCTGACTATTAGCTCCGAAAAACGATAGTATTCCCATTATTAAAATTATATGTTTCAATGTTTCTCTCAAATGTTTTACAACGTTAAATATATGGCAAGTAGGGCAGAAAACAAGCAATTATTTTCGGTTTAGCCACAAGCCAAATCTTTTTATTTTGTTTTAATTTTTCTCTTTTAATACCAAATCAAAAGATTTGGCGACTTTGTAAATAGATAACAACTTTTGGATTAAGCACTAATCGCCCAATTTGCTATATATAGTGTTGTAAGCTGGCTTTTTTTTATTCACAGCTTATTAAAATTCCGCCTTGTGGGAAATTCAATTCCGCAATAAATTTTTCGTCAGTCAAACAACCATATCGTTTTCTGAATTTTCTTTCTCTAAAATCGTATACTCTTAAAATCAGATATCTTTTATCAAAATGGTGCTTTTGCATTTCAATTCCAAAATTTTCAATTTGATGTCCGTTACCTTTGAAAGTATTGTAGTCAAAAGTCAGAGTGATTTTTTTAGTCAATTCAGAGTTTATTTTTTTCCAGTCTTCTTGTTGAAGAACTAATTCTCCAGGATAATATCCAACTAGATTTCTGTTTTTAGTTCCATCTGTATTTTCAAAACTCAGATAAGCACCTGCAATTTCTGATATAACTAACCTTTCGTTTACTTCAATTACCATATTCAGATTCTGTCCAAATCCGATTTGAGAGATTCCAAAAATTAGTAAAATCAGTAGTTTAAATTTCATTCAAAGTTTAATTTTCAGCTTGCTTACAACGTTTATGTATAAAAATAGTTGCGGGTTTGTATGCGAGGATTTTCCGAAGGAAAATCAGACGTTACAAACACGCA
>CANLBJ010000006.1 GCA_947488905.1 Ulvibacter algarum | reverse complement strand
CAAATCACTTTTGACCTAGACGATGGAGTGACTGTGAATTATAAGAAGTTTGAAAGTGTATTAGCAAAGATTAAGTAACATATGATACTAGAAAAAACCAAACAATACTTTGCTAATTTTCCAGATCTAAAAATCTTGTTTCTTTTTGATGAAGCGCAAGAGTTTTTAGAGGAGGTGCAAAACATAGACACACTAGATTTTAAGGTGGTCTACTGGGACAACAATCCCTTTGTATTAAAATACCAACTTACACACGAGTTGCAAAAGCAAAAAATATTGTTGTATTTAAATAGACCACAACCTAATACGCAAGAATTGTATCATAACTTTCCTTTAATGGGATTGTTATTAGCAAATAAAGAATTGCAGTTAGACAATGTAGGTGCTTTTATGGAAGAGTTTGGTTTAAAACGCTACCAAAAAATTAGGATCTCTAAATACATGAGCGAATTAAAATACGCGAGTGTAAAAGACGTGGTAAAACCCATATTAATCTCAGGTGATTTTCAAGAAAAGGAATTACAGCAAGGATTGTTATCAGCATTTTTAAAATTTAAAAATGTTGAGAATTGGGTAGTCATTATTGCCAAATTATGCATTTTAGCGCAAGAAACAAACGAGGCGGCTTTTAAGCGAGTGCAACAAAAAATTAAAAGTACGCATATACAAGATATTGTTATAGATAAGGTAAAACAACACATTGGGTACACCTTAAAAAATATAACTGCAAACGAGTTCTTACAAGCTTCAAGAAGCCTGTTATATAACTACACAATGCAGCATAGCCGTTTAAATAAAAAGGACGCTTATACTAGTTTAAAAATTTCAGACACCAGCCAATTAACCGCCATTAATCAATTTTGGCAAGTGGTAGAAAATAATGGGCTGGTAGCAAATGGTTTTCAAGAGTTATTGCAATCTATACAACAAGATATAAAGGGAGAGCAATTGGTTGCAACCTATGGTGTAGAAGAAAACTACGGCTATTACCCAGACAACTTAACGTGGGCAATAGTAGCAACATTACAAACTAAAATTTTAGCTAATGATGAGGCAAGCTTAAAAGTATTAGAAAAACTAGATTTACAGCAAGAAATACAAGGTGCTACTAGAGATACGGTTCGTTTTTTAAGACAAGTATTAAAAACAACCTTGGCAATAGATCATATTGTCACCTACAGTCTAAACACACCAGAAGATTATATTGCTAGTTACACTAATCAAGATTATAAAATAGATACCAATTACAGGCGCGCTATTTTATATATAGATGAAATGGATCGCGTTGAGGTTCCTAACACTATAGATTTAGAGACCTTAAAAAATCATTTAAACGATACCTACAATACCCATTTAGATAAGTTAAACAGACAATGGCTGCAATGTGTGTCTAACATAGATTTTAACTACGGAAATATTAATACACCAAAACAATACGACTTTTATAAAACAGAAGTTGAAGCCGTAAGTCAAAAACTAGTAGTTATTATCTCTGATGCTTTACGTTATGAAGTAGGAGCAGAACTACTATCTAAAATGCACGGAGATACCAAGAATACTGCCGAAATGAGGCATATGTTGGCCTCTATTCCTTCAAAAACAAATGTAGGAATGGCACAATTATTACCGGGAGAAAAAGAATTTAATAATGGTGATATTTTAAGTGATGGGATTTCTACGGCGAGTACCTATAGAAAACAATTGTTGCAAAATTATAAGCCAGATGCAGAGGTTGTGCAATTTGAGGCGATTAAAAATGAAAAAGAAGCTATAAATAGAGTCCTATTCAGGAAAGATCTAGTGTATGTATATCACGATGTTATAGATGCCATAGGAGATAAAAGATCTTCAGAACGTAAATCTTTTGATGCAGTAAGAACCGCAATTGCAGAATTAGCTAGATTTATCAAACTGCTGCATGGTTCTTATGGTGTAACTAATGTTTTAATAACTGCAGATCACGGATTTTTATACAATGATAAAAAAATAGAAGATAAAGAGTTAGAAAAGTTACCTAGCGACACTTTGATTTCTCACAATCGCTTCTTTATAACAAAAGAAGCCCATAACAATGAGTTAGGTTATAGTATTCCTTTAAAGGAAACAACTGCATTTAATGAAGCACTATTTGTAAACATCCCTTTTTCAGTAAATAGATACCGTAAATCTGGAGTAGGGCATCAATTTGTGCACGGTGGAGCAAGTTTGCAAGAATTGGTTGTGCCCTTAATTATAAGTTCAAGAAAGCGAATAGAAGTGGCTAAAAAGGTGAATCCTACCATCTTAAATAAAGGAAAACTTAGAGTAGCCTCTAATATTTTAAAATTTAATATTTTACAAGAAAATGAGGTTTCGCGCTTAGAGAAAGAGAGAACGATTACGGTTGCTTTGTACAAAGAGAGTAAACTTGTGAGCAATATAGCAGAAGTAGTCTTAAACAGCACTTCTGAGGCTCCTAGTGATCGATTAACAAATATAGAATTGATTGTAATGGCAGAGTCTTCAAACGAGAGTATTCTCAAATTAAAAGTGTTTGATACAGATGATAACTTAAACCCAATAATTGAAGAATTAGTAATTAATAACACCTTATTAGGACAAGATTTTTAACGATGAGCTTAAAAGAAAAAATAATACAGCATTTTGAAGGTAAAGTAGTTCGTAAGGATTTAACGGCACTTGTAAAAGGGAGTAATCCTGTACCAGTTTATGTGTTAGAATATTTGTTGGGTCAATATTGTGCTATTGATGATGATGAGGTAATAAAAGCAGGAATAGAAAAGGTTAAAAATGTAATTAGAGATAATTACGTACATCGCTCTGATGCAGAAGTGGTAAAAGCGAAAATAAGAGATAGCGGTAGTTATAAAATTATTGATAAGATAAGTGTATCGCTTAATGATAGAGCAAACATATATGAAGCAGAATTTGCCAGTCTAGGATTAAAGGGGGTTCCTATTGCAGATAAAATGGTAATGGATAACCAAAAACTATTAAGTGGTGGAGGTGTTTGGTGTATTTTGAATATTGGATATTCTCATGCAGACGATATCACAATGCGATGGATAATTGTAGATCTTAAACCTATTCAAGTTTCTAATGTTAATTTAAAAGAATACGTAGATTTAAGAAAAGAGTTTACAACAGACGAGTGGCTAGATTTATTGATGCATAGTATTGGTTTAAATCCAGAATACTTTAATAAGCGAGATAAGTTTATCCAGTTATCACGTTTAATTCCACATACAGAAAACAATTATAATTTTATAGAATTAGGACCAAAAGGAACAGGGAAGTCTCACATATTTTCTGAGTTATCACCACATGGTGTTTTAGTATCTGGAGGTGATGTATCTAAAGCCAGATTATTTGTAAATAATACTGGAAATAAAATAGGTTTAGTGGGCTATTGGGATGTAGTTGCTTTAGATGAGTTTGAGCAAGAAAAAGGTGGAAAGCGTACGGATGGAGATTTGGTTAAGATCATGCAAAACTACATGGCCAACCAAAGTTTCAATAGAGGGAAAGAAACCTATCAAGCAACAGCTTCTATGGCATTTGTTGGTAATACGAAGCATAACGTTCCTTATATGTTGAAAAACTCACACCTATTTGAGTCAATCCCAGAGGGGTATTTAAAAGGTGCTTTTTTAGATAGAATGCATATGTATATTCCTGGTTGGGAAGTACGTATTTTAAAAACGGCTGTTTTTTCATCAGAGTATGGTTTTATAGTTGATTACTTAGCAGAGCTATTAAGAGAAATGCGTAAGTATGATTTTTCTTCGATAATAGACCAATACGTCAAACTTGACGGATCGTTAACCACAAGAGATAAAACAGCGATAAGAAAATCTTTTTCTGGACTTGTTAAGTTGATATATCCGCATCAAGAAGTTTCAGAAAAAGAAGTTTTAGAGCTATTAAATTTTAGTATTGAAGGGCGTAAACGTGTAAAAGATCAGTTGTACATAATTGATGAGACCTTTAAAAGTGAGCCAGTAGATTTTAAGTATACTATCTTATCTAATGGAGTAGAGGTATACCCAGAAACATTGGAGAATTTAAACTATAAAGCAGCTGTAGAAGTTAAAGAAGAGATTGACGAGGAAGAAAATGTTCTAATGCGAATAGACACTCCTAAATTAGATTTAAAGCCGCATCAAGTAATTTTATCAGACAATCAAACAGGAATTTCTTATAAAAAATTATTTGCTAATTACTTAAAGGGTGCCCAAAATATTACGATTCAGGATCCATATTTAAGAATGTATTATCAATTCAAAAACTTATTAGAATTTTGCATTATGTTAGGTAATAACAAAGACCCTGAAGATCAAATTAATCTTGAAGTGGTGACCTGGAATGATGAGGAATATTTAGAAGATTCAAGATCATCTTTAGAAGAATTGGCTCAAAATGTGCAAAGTATTGGGATTAACTTGACTATTCGTTTTGAGAAGCACCATGATCGCTTTATTGCGGCAGACAATGGCTGGAAAATAACACTAGGAAGAGGCTTGGATATATTTGAAAAGATTGAAGAGCGATTTAGTGTAGCAGATCTAGACCAGACAAAAAGAAAGTGTAAGTCTTGTGAGGTGACTTTTTTGAGGTTGTAAGGTTTGTGTGCAGGTGTAGTGCATATTAAGGTGCTACTATTGTATTATAATTAAAATATTAATTTTTTTAAGTAGACATGCGAGGCGAAATAATTAAAATAAGTTCCAATTTAGGCTTTATTAAATATGAAGGTGAGACACGAATCTCTTATATATTTAAAGAATATAAAGATTTTAATATTGGTGATATAGTAGATTTTAAATTTGCGAAAAAAGTTATTGCCGGATCTGATCAAACCTTTAATCGTGCCAGCGACTTAAAAATAGTTGAAAAAACCAAAACTCGCACCATCAGACTAAATAAAGTTTTAAAAGAGTTGGATATTCCTTTAAAGGAAGCAATTACATTTTTTAAACAAAATGATATAGAAATTGAGTCGCGCCCGACCACAAAAATTTCAATAGAAAATTGTGGGTTAATTCTTACGCATTTTATAAAAGAAAAAACTGCAAATAATCAAAATCTTGAGTCAACGATAGTAAAGGGTTCTGAGTATAATGTTAGGGTCAAAGAAATAATACATCCATCACTTGTGATAGTTGAATTGTTCAAAAATAAAAAAGCAATTCTTCCTCTTCAAAATTTATCTTGGAATTTCTCTGAATCACAAAAAATATTTTCATCGCTAAAATTTGATGATAGAATAAGAGTTGTCGTTTTAGAAAAAGATTTACATAGGGAAGTTATAGTAAGTAGAAAACACTTGTTAAACCGTCCGTCAGAATCATCGAAATGGACAAGTTTAAAAATTGGAGAAAAACTAAAAGGTGTAGTTCAAGAATTGTTAGTTAATAAGTTAATTGTTGAAACTGAATTGAATTTATTCGGAGTTGTAAATATTTCATTTGATAATAGCGCAACCTTTAAAATTGGAGATTCAATAAACCTTATTTTAAATGGTCGGGATGAAGTCAATCAATTTTTAAAATTTGGCATTGAAGAAATAATTGAGATTGATCATGTTCAAGATTTAATAAAAGAAGATTTTCAAACTCAGGATTCGGACTTGCAATCAATAAATACTTTTAAAAAATCTATTTATTATTCTGTAGCCAAAAAGGATGATAGAGAAAATGTATTAAGTTGGTTTGAGAATGATGAAAAGTTGTTTTCTAGTGCTATTACAATTGAGACTACTTTATATGTTAGTTTTGGTTTCAATACAAAGGCGTGGGAAAATGACTTTAGAAATGCTTTGTTACCTTATTTAGGCGAAAATGCAACAGAAAATGATGCACTAAAATTTTTAGAACATCAAAAATATTGGGTTAGAACGAATACCAGAGTAGACAATAATGAGGGGGTCATAAAACATGATTGGGTTTTGTTTAATGAAAAATTATATATATCGGGAAGTGTTTTTTATGAAGATGACGAATATAATTTTATCATATTTAATTTATCTCTAGAAAGAACAAAAAAAAGGCATTCTTTGGATAAAACTAATAGTTTAAACAAAGGAACTTTTCTTTTAAATAGTACGATTAGATTTTTATCTCCTAATAGTACAAGGCCGCTAGATTCTAATCAAAAATCTGCTTTTTTAAAGATTCAAAGTAAAATGTTAGCCTATGAAACTCTAAATAGATTAAAAATAGAATCAGGAGCAATTTTGAGGGAAGAGGGACACTCCATTACCATTTTCGATAAATTTTTAGAGTACCAAGAGGATTCTCAAAGAAAAGGCAATGAAAATCTAAGATTATTTATCGATAATTACAAAGTGATTCCAAATACAATAACAAATGTTGCTATTGAAATAGAGGCAGATTTAGAAGATTTATTGGGAGTTAGTGGTGATGAAAATAAAATGGTGTCAATTAGAACAAAAGTAGTTTCTCATCGTGAAAACAAGGATGTAGAATTTGTGTTTTTTAGTGATGCATTAGTTGAAATTTTAAATGATAAAACGAAATTACATCTTAAAAGCTCTAAAATATCTTTGGATGCTTTAGATGGAGGTTTTTATATAGAACCAAAAGCTTCACTTCGCCAATATCAAGTTCAAAGAGAGGTGATTCGAGATTTTTTTGATAAAAAGTTAAAGTTAGATCATATTGAATCACTTTTAGTCAGACCAGAAAAAATAAAACCTCCTACAGAAATTGATTTAGATTACATTAATGAGCTTTTAGAAGAAACTGAAAAAAAACAGCCTAATAATAATCAAGTAAAGGCTGTGAAAAAGGCAGTTGGTAATAATAACGTTTTTTTAATTCAAGGCCCACCAGGTACTGGAAAAACTACCGTAATAGCAGAGGTTGTTGAACAGTTGGTGAAAAAAGGAGAAAAAGTGCTCGTTGCAAGCCAAACTCATATTGCAGTTGATAATGTACTAGAAAAAGTTTCAAATAATAAAAATATAACCTGTGTTAGGCTTGGAAATTCTCAAAGAATTAAGGAGGAATTGAGACAGTATCAAATAGATAGTTTAATTGAACTTTATTCAGATGATTTTGAAAAATTATTTATTACAAATATTAGTCAAATTGACTTTTTGCTGTGTCAAGATTACAACTATGAATTTAAGGATGTAAGAGAGAACCTTAAAAATATTATAAAGAAAAATAGCGTAGATTATAATGAAAGCTTCAAAGAATTACTGTTAAATAGGAATTATGAGTTTTTAGAAATGCTGTCGTTAACTTCTTTTTCAAATTTAGAAAATCTGAAAACGGTATTGATCGAATGGAAAGATAATTTATCTTACGAAAAGGAAGTGTTAATTAAGCCGTTGTTATATAAATCAATTGATGTTGCATTTGCAACATGTATTGGTGTAAGGACTGATAGAGAATTAAATGAATATAAAATAAAATTTGATACTGTTATTATAGATGAAGCTGGAAAGGCAAATATTTCAGAAACTTTAGCCGCTATTTCAATGGCGAAAAAGGTGATTCTTGTTGGAGATCAAATGCAACTTCCACCATATATTGATGGCAGCTTACTAGATGAAAAAGAAGCTTCAAGTTTTCCTCGGTCTAAATACGGAAAAAATTTCTTAACAGATGATATCCAACATGCCTTAAAAACTTCGTTTTTTGAATTTCTTGTAAATAGAATTAAAAATAAACAGTTCCCAGTTGAAAATAAGGAATTACTAAATTACCAACATAGAATGCACCCTCACATAGGAGAATTTATTTCAGATTCTTTTTATGAAGGTAAAGTTAAAATGGGAGAGCATACCTATGGCAACACTTTAAAACTGCCAAGTCCTTTTGAAAAAGAAGTAGTTTTCATAAATACATCAAGTGCACAAAACCCTTATGAAAGTTTTGATGGGTTTTCTGCTCAAAATGACTCTGAAGCCTACTGTATTAGTAATTTAGTTATACCGAAACTTCTTGAAGCAGGTCTTACGATAAATGATTTTGCTGTAGTAGCACCATACAAATCGCAAGTAAAGCATATTAAAAAGTTCCTCAAAGAACATAATGATAATTCTCATTTGATTGAAGTATCCACATTAGACTCTTTCCAAGGTATGGAGTTTGATGTAATTGTGTTTAGTTTTACTAGGGCTGCATCACCAGAACAACGAAATAAGAAAGTAGGATTTTTAGATGACGCTAGAAGGTTAAATGTTGCTTTTTCAAGAGCTAAAAAGAAGTTGATACTTGTTGGTAATTCTGAAACACTGACAGACCCAAGAAGTCACTATGATACTTTGTTTGACTATACAGGATTATTTTCAAGATTAGTGGATTTAAGTAAAATTGACAAAATCGGAAATTTTGTTGAATTAACCGATTATACTGATTTAAAAACCCCTTTTGAAATATTTGTAGAAAATAATCAAGAAGGAAGTATTATAGATGGAAGGATTAAATGGGTAGAAAACTATGGTGCTTTTGTGTCTTTGGGTAATTTAGATGGACTTATTCATATATCTGATTTAAGTTGGACTAAAATAAGTCATCCTTTGGATGTGGTTAAAATAAATGAGGATGTTAGAGTTAAAATTCTGAAATTTGATTTAAAGAAGAAACAAGTGTCATTGGGTTTAAAACAAGCTCAACCCCATCCCTGGGACAACTTTGATTTAAAAAAAGGTGAAGTTGTAAAAGGGAAAATAGAAAACATAGTTGATTATGGTTTGTTTATTGAATTAGAAGTAGGAGTAACAGGTCTAATTCATATTTCAAACCTACCTTATCTGAAAAGAGGGAATTTTAAAGAAATTTATAAGATAAATATGGAAGTTGATGTTTTGATTGATGTGGTGAAAAAATCAAAAAGACAGATTTCATTAAAATTAATAAAAGAGTAATGGCGTTATTTAATTTAGATATAGAAAGATATTATCAGACAAAAAAAGAGCAGGATGTTGAATTAAAATCTATTGCTTACTTACAATATCCAATTTATTGTATTCATGCAACTATACTAGATAGTACACCAGATCCATTAGAAAAGCTGGATAAGGCAATTGTAAAATGTATTCTAATAAATAGCTCCATGTCTAGTCTAGACATAGCACAATTTTTAAGTGTTCAAAAAAGAGGTGTTGAAATAAGAATTCAGCAAATGAAATCGGAAGGATTAATTGAAAGAAAAGAAAAAACTATAATAACAGCAAAAGGCGTAGAGGTTTTAGTTAATGGTACAGAAAAAAGATTTCAAAAACGACAGCACAATTTTTATTTAGATGGCATCAATTTTAAGCCTTTATCTAGTGAACTGTACACTCCTAAATATCTTAAATCTTTCTTCAGCGAAAATGAATATACGTTTTATACCAATTCAAAGGGAGAAACAAAATCAGATAAGCCATTCAAACCCAATATAGTTCATGAGCCTTTAATAAAAGAAAAAATTCTTGAAAATATACTAGAAGTGCCAGAAAATCAAAGGGGAGATTGGGCAATACCACTTGGGCTTGAAGATATAGAAGCTATTGATTTTACGAAAATGACTATTCCTATTTTAGTGGGATTAATGGTCAAGAACGAGAAACCGTACAGAGAGCTTATTGATGGGTTCTCTAATATTGGTGATTCAAAAAAAATTATAACATTTAATTCTAAAATTGAAAGTAAAGTTGATAAAATTGAATTAAGAATCGATACTTGGAAAGACAAAAAAACTGAGAAAGAAAAGTTTTCCTTTGCCTCTAATTGGGTAGAAATAGATAAAGACAACGATGGGGATAAGCTTCAATTTATTACAAACGAAGATCTAAAATTAGCTTTTGATAAACTATATGAGGTGAAAATCTCTTCTGAGGAAGAGATTATTAATTCCAAATTTGAAATAGGAATTAACGTAACTGAAGAGCTGCTATTAAACCTTAAATCAAATCGGGTTCAATTTTTAAGAAATTTGGAACGAGGTAGAGATTACCAAATAATTTCACCTAGAAATGGTATTTGGGTGGTCTTTGTAACCTTTAAAACGACTTCACCATTTGTTAAAGATTTATTAGAAATAAAGAGTTTTTTAGAACATTCAAGAAAGAAGGAATTAGAGCTAAAGCACATTATTAGAAGACTGTTTAGTTATTACAATTACAGAAAAGGGTTAATTTTATTAGATGAGTTTAAATTACTTGAAAAGATTGATATTGCCCAACATATGAATACAGAAGATGATACAGATGAATAATACAATATTAATTAACGATCAAGGTACTTTTAAGGGAGGGTACTATATTCTTAATGAAAATAGAAATACAGAACCTTGGTTAAAAAAAGATGATTTTTTTGTGACACTTCCTTACGATAATTCGATTAAAAGGGAAATTATTGAAATGATAAGGAGCTCAAAATCTTCAATTAAATTATGCTCTTTTATTATTACCGATCCTGAAATTTTTAGTGAAATTCAAGAGGTCTTAAAAAGAACTAATGTTGCAGTTTTTATATTAACCCAATTAGACACATCAAAGTTTTCTACTTCATTGTTATCTGAAGAGGAAATGGTTGAAAATTTTAATCAGGTACATTTAGATATTGTTAAAAAATTGTATTCTAATGGGGCACACGTTCGAGCAACAAGAACCGCACATGCAAAGTTTCTCATTTCAGATAGAGTAAAGGCATTATTAACTAGTGCTAATATAACCACACCTTCTTTAAAAAACAATCCTGAAACAGGTGTTTATGTAAGTGAACCAAATGCTATTTCTCATTTGGATAATCTTTTTGATGAAATTTTTCAGAATGGAACAGAATATACCGGCTTTATATCTGCCAGTTCAAATAAACAGTTTATTGTTTCTAGAAAACAAAATATTTCTAAAAATGCAATTGTCTTAAAGAATGAAACTAAATTAAAATTCACTTTCGAAGACCACAAACAGTCATTATATAAGGAAATAGTTAAAACAGTAGAGAATTCCATTGGAGATGTATACTTATCAACATATAGTATTGTAGGGCTCAATTCATTGCCAGAATTTGTAAATGCAATAAAATCAAAAATAATGAAAGGGGTTGATGTCTATATTTTTTCAAGAGGTATGAATTATAGAACAGACCATTTAGATAGTTGTACGCAGCTGGCAAAATTGGGTTGTAAAATCTTTGGTGATATTTATAATCATTCAAAAGGTGTTGTAACCCCAGAAAGAGGTATGATTTTTACCGCGAACATAGATGGTAATCATGGCTTGAAAAATGGATTTGAAGTGGGCATGGTCTTAGAGAATGATCAAAAAGTAAATTTGGAGTCATTTATTAAGTGGCAAATAAATACTGCACCTTATGTTTTTACTTTATCTCCTCAAAAGAGCAGTTATTTTTCATATTACGCATTTTATTGTAAAGAAAAAGGTATAACACCTAGACAGTTGCCAGATAATCTCATTTTAAGGTTAAGTAAGTCTATGAGTAATCTGGCAAATCTAATTGATGATACACCGTGTTATTTTAAGGTTAAGAATAATACAATATCTCAGTTACAAATAGGTAAGTATTCTTATCACGCTACTTTAGAAAATGATATAATAAATATTGGCGATAAAATTAGTGTGAGGGATTTTACATTAGAATCTTACCTTCTACAATATAAAAGTGCTAAATTAATTTTTGAGTAAAAAAATATGGAAGCTAAATTAAAATATACAGATGAATGGTTGGCATTAGCTAAACACGGTAATTTCCAATTAGCTGAAAAGCTTTATTTCGATAAATTATTTCCAGAAATTATTGAAAATTTTCAAAGTAAATATTCTAATATCTTAAAGGATGAAGAAGTGTTAATATCTATGTTAGGGTTTTCTCCGGAGCCTATAATTCTTACAGCAAATACAATTAAACCAAACAAACATTTTGTAATTACAACTGATCATAAAGAAGAAGTTGTTAATAGAGTTGAAGAATTTGTTGATAATGAATTTAATTTAAAAACTATTTCAGACACAAGTTTTAACACTATTTATAATTCTTTGAAAGAGATATTGTATGAGGTTGAATCTACAAGAATTACCATTGATATAACCGGAGGTAAAAAATCTATGGTTGCTGCTGCAGCTATATTTGGTAAAGATTACAGATGTAAAATTACATATGTTGATTTTGAAGGTTACATAAAGGAATTACGCAAACCTATGCCTGGTACTGAAGTGCTAAACATTGTGTATGATCCAAATATAAATCAACCTGAATTATTTTTAAAATAATGACACATCAAATAACAATTCTAGGAGGTCAAATATCACCTGTTTTTTGGGGTTTAATCGAAAAAAATCCAGAAATAGTTCACCTTATTTATACTCAAGAATCGAGACATCATTTGACTATCATTAAAAATCTTTTTCCAAGAATAACTTTTTATTCAAAACAGGTCAAACCTTATAACTTCGAAGAAATTAAAATTTCAATAGAGGAAATTTTAATAGAATTTGAAAAAAATGTATTTGAATTAAACTTGACTGGAGGGACTAAAGTTATGGCCCTGGCGTGTCATGATATTTTTAAGGATTACTTCTTGAAATCTTTTTATATTGATCAAAGTCATAGAATATATGACTTTGGCAGCCGGTCATATTCCCAGATTAAATCCAAAATCGATTTAAAGACTTTTATTGCTTTGTCAGGACATAGCAATTACTCATCAAATAATATTGGGGACTTTACTATTGATGAATATAACTTTTCTAACAAAATCTCAATATTTTCAAGTTCTACTTTTTTTAAGGAAGCTGGGAAGGCTGTTAGGTCAAAAATAAAAAATTGTAACGAATGTAATAATTTCGATTTTACAAAAGGCACAAGTCAGTTTTATTGGAAAAACCCAACATTTGCAATAGATGATAATAATAATCAATTAACATTGAGGAGTAACAAAGCATTTGAAATTACTTTTTGTGGGTTATGGTGGGAACTAGTAATTGCTAACTCTGTTAGGAGTTGGAATAAAATATATGAACTTCAACTTAATGTTGAATTATTTTCAAAACAAGACAATTCTAACAGTAAGAATGAAATAGATATTGTTGTGAATACAGGAAAGAATTTAATTTTTATTGAATGTAAGTCTGGAAATGTAATTCAAAGTGATATAAATAAAATACGTGCTGTTAAAAGACTGTACGGAGGTGTAACTAGTAAGTCTATTTTGGTTTGTAAATATAAACCTAGACCTGGAATTATCGAGAAATGTAAAGATTTAGGTATTGCCTTGTTTTTTGATAAAAATCTGTCAAAATTAAATGGGAAGTTAGATAGGTTGTTACACGAAATGGAGCTATAATATTTAATTTAATCTAATTTGAATTGTTGGTTTCCTGTATATACAATAACACTACAGTTCTTGAATATGAAGTTACTCTATGTACAAATCTAATGCATAGTTAATTCTAATATTTGTAATAAATAAAAATCATGAACTTATTTAATCATTTTAAGACTATAACACTAACAAATGATCAAAAAAATGCATTAGAGCAATTTTATGCTTTTCTCCAAAGTGAAAAAAGAGTGTTTATACTTCAAGGTTATGCGGGATCTGGAAAAACAACTTTATTAAAGGGCATAGTTGAATATTTTCAAAGCCTAGAGCAGATCTACCAATTAATGGCACCAACAGGCCGCGCTGCCAAAGTCATTAATCAAAAAACAGGATTCCCATCAACGACTATTCATAAAGGTATTTATAGCTTTGATGAATTACAAGAAATTGAGCGAGGTGAAGAAAAGAATGATGTATCTTTTTTATATCAATATAAAATGAGAAATAATCCTGATGCCCATGATTCTATTTTAATTATTGATGAGGCGTCGATGGTTTCAGATTCATTAAGTGAAGGTGAGTTTTTCCGTTTTGGTAGCGGTCATCTATTGAAGGATTTAATTAATTATGGACGTATTCAAGATCCGGCAACTACAAGTAAGATTGTTTTTATTGGAGATCCTGCTCAGTTACCTCCTGTGGGTATGAGTTTTTCTCCAGCCTTAGACCCCGCTTATCTTAAACAACATTATCAGTTGGAAGTCTTAACCGCTGAAATGAAGGAGGTAAAACGTCAAGATGCTAATAATGGAATTTTACTTGCAGCAACAAAAATGAGGCAATGCCTAACATCAGGATTTTTTAATGACTTTGATTTAAAAACAAATAAAAAAGATATTTTCAATCCTTTGTATGAAGATTATCTTCAGAGCTACAAATCACAAACAGGACAAAAAATAATTATTTGTTACAAGAATAAAACTGCACTCGATTTAAATAAGGCTATTCGGAAAGATAAGTTTCAAGGTGAATTACCAATACAACCTTCAGATACTGTTATTGTTGGAGGAAATAATTATCGTTTAGGAATAATGAATGGAGAATTTGCTGTTGTTTCAGGAGCAAAATCTTCAGTAGAAACACGTGAAATTAGATTTAAAACTAAAGGAGGAAATATCGAATCTGTCAAATTAACATGGAGATTGATACAACTAGTTTTACCAGACGATAATGGTCAGCCTAAAAATGTATCTGGATATATTCTAGAGAACTATCTGTATGGTGATAATTACTTGAAACCAGAAGAGCAACGAGCACTTTATGTTGATTTTAAAACAAGATATCCAAAACTAAGAAAAGGTACGGAAGAGTTTAAAGAGGCAATTTCTAATGATGAATATTTTAATTGCATTCACTTAAAATATGGCTATGCGGTAACTTGTCATAAAGCTCAGGGTGGTGAATGGGAAAGTGCATTCGTTTTTTGGGATAGAGGTGTTAATTCTGATTTCAACTTTTATGAATCTGAACAAAGTAGAACGGGAAAAAGTAATGCAGATTTTTATCGTTGGGCCTATACAGCTACAACAAGAGCATCTAAAAATTTGTTTTGTATAAATCCCCCTTATTTTTCATCATTTTCTAATATGTCATTTATAGATGTAAATGTACAACGAGAATTTAATAAGCTTATAGGTGTAAATACTGAAACTGTCGAGATTGATTTAAATGATGAAGTTATGGGCGAACTTAAAAGGTTTGACTTGCTAGAAGCTCCATTGTCACTTCAAGATCATTTTATTAGTCATTGGTATTTATTAAAAAAGCAATACATCGATATTATTGAGTGGGAGCGTGTAGGTTATGAAATTCGATATGTTTTCAAAAGAGATGACCAGACAGCTGCTTTTAAATACTGGGTAAATGGTAAGAATGAATTTAAATTAAATTTCCAAAAACTACCTTCAAAAACAAATTCAGATGTATTATTTAAGTTTATTTCTAATATTCTTGAAAATTCTAATACAATTATTAATAGAAGCACAAATGAAGGTGTATTGAATAAAATAAAGTTTGAAGTTGATTTAGAGGAAAATAAGCCTTTTTTAAAAAATTTATTTGATGAAATTACTTTATATCTAAACTTTAATGAGTTTATTTCTAATGTTATACATCTAGATTATAGAGAACGATACACTATCGAGTATGGGAGTAGTGTTTGTGTCATTGATTTTGAATATAACAAAGAAGGTTTTTTTGGTAGAGTCCTGCCGTTAGAAAGTAAGTGCAATGATCTAGACCTGTTAGAAAAAATAAAAATAATAGTTAATAAACTTAAACAAGCTGATTATGCCATCTAAGGAGATAAAAGAATTAAGACAGGCTGGGAAATTAGAAGAGGCTTTAAACATGGCTCAAAATGAGTTAAATGTGCAACCAGATAATATTTGGGGAAAGCGAAATATAAGTTGGGTCTATTATGAGTATTTAAAAAAGAATGTCCAAGAATCTAATTTTGAAGGCTTTATTGAAAATCTAAACAAAATCAAAGAACTTAATTTACCAGAAGATGAGGTCATGATATTTGACACATCTGCCTACCAAGTAGGTAGTCTACTTTTTAAAATTCAAAACTCCGAACCCGTAGATTATTCTATGGTGAATCAAATATTCGATATCATCAAAGACTTCCATTTTACAAAACCTGGAGAAGGTTATAGCTTATTAATGAAGGCATTCCAAAAGGGTTCTCAAAATTGGTCTCGGTTTATTGAATTTGCTGATTGGTGGGGCTTGGGGAATTTCGGAGAGGGAGATTTTCAACAAGAAGAGTATAATAATAGGCAAATGCCGGCATTGGTGGATAAGGTATATGGTTCTTATTGCAAAAAATTGATTGAAGGAAACGCAGTAGATGCTTTTGGAGTTGTCAGAGAGGTAGACAAGGAAAAAATACAAGCGTTTTTACCGCAATTGGATTTGGTTATAGAGAAGCATCCAGAGTATCGGTATCTATCCTATTACAAGGCCCAGATGCTAATGGAGATGGGGAGCAAGGAGGATGCATTAGTGTCATTTTTACCTTTTGCAAAACAAAAGCAAAATGATTTTTGGGTATGGGGTTTGATGGCTGGAATCTTTAAAGATGATAAAGAGCTTGAATTTGCTTGTTATTGTAAAGCGTTGAGCCTAAAAACACCGAAAGAGTTTTTAATTAAAACAAGAGAGGCTTTTGCAAAACTTTTAATGGAACGTCTACTATTTGCAGAAGCGAAGTCAGAAATTAAAAGTATTATCTCGATTAGAGAAGCTAAAGGATGGAGAGTTCCAAATAATATTTTAGAATGGACAGAAAGTGATTGGTATAAAGACGCAAAAGAAGCTTCCAATAACAAAAGCCTATATGAAAAACATAGTGAAAAAGCAGAGAAATTGCTATACAAGGATTTGCCAGAACATCTAGTTATTGTAGAATTTGTAAATCAGAACAGGAAAATATTGAGTTTCGTTAGGGATAAAGTATTAAATGGGTTCTTCAATTATGAAGGCTTTATTGAACAACCAAAAATTGGTGATATATTGAAAGTCCGATTAGAAGCTGTTGGAAATGAAGGTTTTCATAGAGCATTAACGTTAGAAACTATAAAAGAAGGTTCTGAAATTGAATTGCCTTCAGTAAAAACAGTATCTGGGACAATTCGTATTCCAGATAATAAACCTTTTGGGTTTTTAGATGATGTTTTTATTCCTATTGTTTATATAGAAGCTGAGAATCTTAAGAGTGGCGATGATGTTATTGGTAAGGCGATGCTTTCTTATGACAAAAAGAAGGAAAGTTGGGGTTGGAAACTTTTTAAAATTAGTAGATAGAAAATGGAGATGTAGATTATGTGAGTTTTATGAAGTTGATCGCTTCCTCAAAAGTCTAACCTTAAATTTCAAATAGAAAGCAAGGAATGGCAGGAAAATAACGAGCAATGGAAACAGAATACAAAAGAAAAAGAAGTTAACCTCATAGTATGACGTGCCTGATAAATTTGCTAAGTTTATTGTAAAGTCTGTACAATAGACGTAGGCTGCTTTGAGATATTGTGTTATGGTTTCCATCATCCACTTTTTTTAAGTTTATTAATTTCAATGAGGTAATCAATAATTTTAATAAGGGAATACCAAATAATTAATGGGCATACTAATATTAGAAAGAAGATGTTTGCTATCCTATAGCTTCCTGTTGCACGTAGCAGGGATATTTCCCCGAAGTAAAATACATCTGTAGTGTCTAGGTAAGGTTTAAGTATTTTAACGTGATTATCTTTGCAATAATTAGTGTCTCTATGTCCTATCCAAGAGCATTTGTTTAACATTTTAAAATCTGAATTGATAGCTGTAACCTCTAGATATCGATATGGTTTTTCTTTTACTGTCGGCTTTATTGATTCATTAGTAATTATCATCAACAAATAAGGTAAAACAAGTAAGAGTTTATTTCTAGCTAATCTCATTTAGGTTTTTTATTTCTTCAAGTGTTTATTTATAAGAATTAACATCAAATAGAGTGATCACTTTTCTATAATCATTTTCAAATGTTTTAAGACAATCTTTTTTAATTAGTAAATCTTCTAATGTGTCCTCCACAATTTTATTGTCATCTGTACTTATTAATTCAAAAATATAACCACTTTCTGTAACCATTATTTTATCACTATCAATTTCTTTAAAGTGAATTATTTCTGAATATTCTGGAAACTCCTTACAGTTGTCAATAAAGATATCTGGATTAAATTCTCCTCCAATGAAAAAATACTTCTCACAGAAATTTTTAAATATAGTATTTGACATCAATTCTATAAATAGCGAATCTTCTTCGGAATCCATAATTTCATCAATAAATATATGATATTGACAAGATAATGCGACTCCAACTCTGGGGAAATTGAGATCTACAGTGAGCATTTTAATGAACGATTTTTTATCATTGTGATTTTCAGGAAGAAATTCAAACCCTGACTGAATAAAATTATAAGATCCTAGAGGTATATATCTTGTTTTGATACCATCTTTAGTGACTTCTAATTCGTAATAATTGAGGTCGTTTTTGTCAATGATTTTCATACTAATGTTAGCCTTTTATAAATTTTTCTATTCAAATAATACGGTTAATTCTAGGATCAATTGAATCGGAATTTTCAAACATCACTGTTTCATCTAGATATTCTATTACAATTCTATTTTGATCGAAGTTGCGCATTAGTAGTTTAACCATCTTTTCAATTTCTTCCTTGAGAACGGTTTCTTCTAATAGAAATTTAGGGTAATTAATAAAACGTATAGTTAAATGCGGTTCTACTTGACCGCTAAGAACAATGTCACAATCACTAATGGATGCACTTAAAACTACATTTTTATCACAAATTAATCGGTTTTGATACTCTTGTATTGCATCAATTATATCTAATCTGTTAATTGATTTTTTTGTGTACCCTATCTCAAGTCCAAACGTAATCTTTGCTGAAAATGGTTTGACTGTCGTTTTTTGCATATCAGCATTATTGTTTTTGAAAGTGAGATTATCTAACAAAGGCTGTATTAGTTTAAATTCAAATAATAAATATTTGAACTATTCTTCTCTATGTTTTCAAAATTGAATCCACCTTCTTCTGGGATATCTTCTATTAAATGAAATGAGGAGCAGTCTTTTGGTAAGTTTTCGAAGATTAAGTTGAATTCAATGTAGCTATTAGCCTCTAGGATAGTCCATTTCGGATAGATTGAAATGTTGTTGCTGAAGAGCATTTTATATTTAATCTTAGTATTAGCACATTGTAAGAAAGTGTTTGCGCATATTCTAACTTGTTGTGCCTGTTGACCTATCTTTAAGCCGATATGTACAGTAACTTGAGACTCTAAATTTACTTGTGTTGTAATAAGATCTAAAAACTTTTTGGCAATTTCTACTTTTGGTTGTCTATTAGGAAATTGGTTCATAGGCGTTTTTTTTAAGGTTATATAAATTATGACAGGTAATACTGAGATGTAAAAATTATCAATACGTAAAAAAAAAGCACGGTGGAGTAATATATTTTTCCTAGAGTTGGCTCATTGTTAAAGCACCTTCGCCTATTATTGGCAGGTTGCTACTTCATTAAAGAAGTTCATAATGATATTGCAAATTTACGAATTTTTAAAGGATTTTTAAAATATAATTTCTTGTCCTTTATGAGTTAAGAGGCTGTTTGTTATTGTGTTTTATGATTCCCATAGTTTTTCTAACTTTTCCACGTGTTCCATTTGAGTTTGTTTTAAATACTTCTCAAACTGAATCTCACTTGTGTGAGTGGTTATGGCCATTATTGTTTTGTTAGGTATTTTTCCATAATGGTTAGTGGCGAAAGATCTCCTGCAAATATGAGATGTAACTAATTCGTTTTTTGGATAATAGTCTAGAACTTTTCGAAATGCTTTTTTACTTTTTTTTAACTCGATTTCTATCATTTTTCCCCCAAAAATTTCATCAGTTATTTTTGCGTCCTGAGCAATTTCTTTTATGTATTCATTAAATTTTTGATCGCTTAATTTCCTTGGAAATTCTCCATCTCTTTTATTCAGAATATTTTGTACATCCGGGTGGATTGGGATAATCGCTCTAGAATTAGTCTTAGAGGTGGTTATTTCAATTTTATTGTCACTAATATTTAATTTTGTTAATCTTGAAATATCAGAGATTCTCAGCCCTGTCCAAACTCCAATGATTAGCCAATCTCTTGCATTGTCTAATCTGAGGTTTTCTGTGTAATCTAGCTCAAATATCTGTTTTATTTCAGTTTCATTTAAATAAGGATCATACGTTTTGTCACGTTTAACATAAAAACCTTTACTTAAAACATATGGGTTAACATTAATTTGCTCCGCTTTCGCCTGTCTACAGACCATTTTAATAATATTAATATGTTTATTGCAAGTAGTGCTGCCTAGTATTTTAACATTCTTGAGGAAGTCTATAATGCTTGAATGAAAATTTTCGTCCAAAGCATTAAATCTTATTTTTGTGTCGTAAATTTCTTCAAATTCTTCAATGAGTTTTAAAGTACTGTTATATTTTCTGATTGTTTTGGTGTCGAGGGGTAAACCTGTTGCAGGGTTTATTTTAGTTTTAGCTTTTTCAATATATGATTTGAAATAAGAATGGAGAAGAAACTTCTCATTATCTTCATTTTTTAATGGTTGATTGTGAAAATTAGCTACTGTCTTTTTTAGCCAATTACTATTGATCTCTTCTCCTTCATTATATGATGTGTTATATCGAAGTATGATTCTTTCCTTTAATGTATCTAGTTTGTTGTTCAAATTAGCATCAAAAGGGTTGTCCATTGTAGCTTTAACCTTTTGTTTACTATTACTCCAATATTTTGGGTTGATAATAAAGTTTGAACTGCAAGAGGCATCAAAACTTCTACTGTGATAAAATCTCACATAGATCTGTGAAGGATTTCCCTTTGTTTTAACCAAGAATTTTACTTTTGCCATAACTTATAATTCGAATTAAAATCTTCCCGACATATTCCCGAAAAAATTGAAGTTGTATGAAACTCTATAAAACAAATTTACTCAAAAAGTACGTGAATAAAGAGTTTAGAGTGTGTTAAGATTCAATATGATCTATTTAGGTTCAAGGTGTGGGTACAGTTCCCGCTACAAAGCGAAAGCGCAATTAGCTGATTTTTCAGTAGTTGCGCTTTTTTGTTTGTACGGTGTTTGTATTGTAGATTGTTTTAAGTGAATTTTATGTGTAATAGTTAGCATAAATTTAAGAGCGGCAGGTTTTAAGAATTGTAATAAAAAGAATGTTTTTAACATTCATCATTTACATATTTTGCATTATTATCTATTAACTTATATAACCTCATCAATATCCTCATCAATACTATCCAAATATGTCTGCAAATTTATAGCTTGAACCGTACCTATACCTTGTTGTAAGTATCTTGTCAATTGCATAAAAAATGTCACTAGAGAATTTTCAGTTTTGCTAAAAACAACTTCGCTAAATTCTCTATTTTCATAGTACTGCAAATATCTTTTATCAAAATCTACTATAGAAAAATCTTCCTCATTCTTATAATCAACATAAAAACTTCCATAATCTGCAATACATCCAAAGTCTAAACTACGTAATCCTTTTTGCGATTGTATATGTTTTATCAAAGTATTATTATTCGCTTTAGTGCCAGACTTTGTGGATGTTAAAATACCTCCAACAATTTTTGTTAAGCCCCTTGGAGTTTGAGGTATTCCTACACTTATAATACTGGTTGTCGTTCTTTTTAACTTTCTTACGCTTTCTATCTTTCTTGCTGCGTATTCAATATTTGTCATCCCATCTGAACTATCTGAAATATCTGGTTTTACTTCAAAAACGGCATATACTCCCTCAGCTGGAATGTAGTGAAATCCATTTTGAGAAAAAATAAAAGGAGTAAACCAATTATCATAAATTACAATATCAATTTGATGACTTGTATTTCCATCTGAATCAATAACAATTGCCTTATCAACACTATATCTATTAGGTAAATATTTCTGTAACCATTCTATCCAAGCATTCTCTAGGGCATCGCCTTTTGAACCTTGATGAGTTATATTGCTTCGATTGGTATTTAATTGCGCAATCATTTGATTTTGTAAGCCTGAAAAAAGTTCGTTAAGTTGAATTTTGTTACTCATAAGGTGTTAATTTTTTATCATCATAAATATAAAATGTGTAATGATTAAGAGTTGTTTTGGAGACACTTAATATTAATAAGATTGGATTTTTAATAGTTACAGTCTCACAGTTCGCAATGTTAATCATAGCATCTAAATCGGTTTTGCTAAATTTAGTAGAACTGCTAGGGTGGGTATGCCATTCCCCAATGTAATAATTCCCTTTTTCTTTGAAAATATTTTCAAATTTTTCTTCCAAGCCTAAAGCACTTCTTTCAAACAAATACGGACTTCCTTTATAAGAGTTAGGTAAAATAAAATCAGTTATATTTAAATTTTTAAAATTATTTGAATATTCGCCTATTAGAAAACCGCCAAATTCATTTGGATAATGTTTAATACCGATTGAAGCAATATCCTCAAGAAGATTTTCATCGATATTAAGTTCAACTTTTCTAGTATGATTTTTTATTTTCAATATTCTTCAATTATTAGATTAGACGGAAATTTATCGTCTTGTTTAATCACAAAATTATTTGGTCTTATTCCATCTGAATAAACAATGTTAATATGTCTAAGAGCCATTTGAACTAAAAGACTTATATCATTATACGAAGCTTTAAAGGTAGGATCCCAACAACCAGTTGGATTATATAAATCTTTTGTGTCATTGTCGAGAACGTTATCAAATTGATTTTTAACAAATGAATATATATTGTTATTAAATCCACAAACTAATTCTTTAGAATGATTTGTAATTGACAAGTTTATTGAATCACAGTCTAAATCTAAGGAGTCTAAAATATACATTAAGTCATCGTCAGTAGTGCAGTCAATTACTAAGTCATTTTTATTAAGGTCTCTAATAAATTGTTCCTTAATTCCTTTTTTGTCATAAAGCATTTTGATAATCGTTTGGAAATAATCATTGTTAGCTACTTTAGCTTCAACAAATGGAGAAATAGCTGTAAGTATTCTTACCATTTCTTCGGATTTATCATTTACTCCTAAATTAAAAAGGTACTCTGACCTACAAATATTCTCTGGTTTTTTTATATCATAGTCAGCTACATTAATGTTTTTGCAGCCACATCTTGTCAATGTTTTCGCAACCATACTCCCTAATGCTCCCACACCAATTATCAATATTTTCTTTTCAGTTAATGATTTAGAAAAGGCACCTCTACCAAAAAAATATTTATAGGAGGAATTATTGGTGATACCCCATATTATTTTTCCACTCTTTATCGAGTATTTAAAATCCCCCGTTTTTCTCCGTCCTTCTCTCTTTGGGGTTCTTTTAATTGGAAAATCGCCAATTTCTAGAATAATGACTTGCCAATGTATATCATTACCAATGGTCTTATATCCTAAGAATAAAGGAAAAGCTTTTCCTCTGAATTTTTTTAAGTTTTGCTTTTCAAAACGTTGTAAGTGATTAATAAAATCTTCGGATAAGTATCCGTCTAAGTTTTCCCAATTTTGAAATGCAAATCTTCCGTGTACAGCGGGTGGGTTCTCACAAAAGTAGAAAACACCAGTATGAGTGCGTAAGCTTCTATTGTATATTTCACTCCAATTACACTCTATTTGAGTTTTATTTTTTAAGTCAAATTTTTGAATTATATAATTGGTGATGCCCTCTTTTTTATATATACCGTTCTCTAGTTGAAACAAGCTTACTTCGCCAAAATCATCTTTTGAAAAAGTATGCTCTACATCAGTAAACATATATGAGTAATGACATCCTTTAAATGAAGTTTCATTACATATAATATGTTCATAATTATCATCATCTTCATTAGATATATAATATTTTAAAATCCAATTTTTAAGAGAATGAAAATCAATTGTCAGTTTTTTTTTGAGGTTAATATTATGTGACGTATGAATACAAATAGAACCGTCACCCATTACGTGTCCGTACTTAATTAAATCAACATTTTTAAATTTAATAGATTCTGAATCGTAATGTCTAAACGGATAAATTTCCGATATTTCAAAACTAAAACTCAATGGTTTGTTTAGCTTTTCAAAATCTATTTCCACATTACCTTTAATACTAAATTCATCTTGTTCTAAAGTATTTAAAACCTTTACAAAGGGAAGTTTGGAAATCGTTTTATCTATTATATCAATTCTATTTGCCATTTATCCAAATCTTTCCGTTGAAGGTGGTGTAGATGCTATTCCTGAACCTATTTTTATACCATAACCTTCAGATGATGATTCTTCATCTTCAAAATCATCATTTAAAGGAAAGTATGATTTGATGTTTTGAGCATTATTATTAATCCTATCGATTAAAGTTTCCATTCTATTGGATAAATTAGTGCGCTCCGCATTATCCAAAGTATCCATTACATTATTGTTGCTATTACCCGGATCTTTAAGTTTAAAATCTTCTTTAATTACGTTTTCTTTTATATAGTTCATAACACCCTCTAGCTTTTCCCACAAATTACCTGATATGTCGTCTTTCTTAAACGCTTTAATAGTGATTAACTCTATTAAAAATGATTTAAAATCTTCATTGTTATAATGCTTCCATATTTTTAAAAGTCGAATAACCATACGCTCATCTGACTTTCCATTAATATGTTCAATCTGCTCCTGAATATTTGTTTGTATATAGGTGCTATCTGATGTAAATATAGTGTTGTTTCTTAAATGGAGATTTAGCTTACGGTCTTCAGAATATTGGTCTTGATTAAATTCCCTACCAGGAACAACATCTAAATTAACGTCATCTCCATCATCATCAGTTTTAAAAAGTAATCCAATAGAAACCTTTTGTTTTCTAACCTCGGCAACATCGCCAAACTCTGCCTCAAGATACTCATATAAATCATCGAACATTTTTTCCAAAGTGTCAAAAGAGTTTCTCTTAAAAGGAACTACAATGTCTAAGTCAAACTTTATGTTTATCGCTGTATGTTTTTTGAATGAACCAGAATCAAAGGGAGAATAAATATCTGAACCATATTTGTCCTGTAATGTAGTCTTCACTTCATCCCTTTTTGCTTTAAATTTATTGACTAACTCTTCCACGTGAGACATTCTATGCGTACTTAGCACATTTGACAAGTATTCTTGCTTTTTTAATGACATATCTTAATATTTAGAATTAAATATTGTCAAGTATAAAGCCAAATCGTATTTTAGTTGGTTTTTTGTCATATTGAACATTGTGTATGACAAGCTGGCATAAAAGAGGCGATTAAATTAATAACAGTTTGTTGTAATAAAGGTACAACAATCTATCTTCTTACATTCAATAAATTTCTTGGCTTTTACAAAACTATAAATACTTAGAGGTTACCGTTTACAATCACTCCACAATAAACTCTACAAACACGGGCAAATGATCTGATAACTGCCTTGCAGCTGTTACATTGTCGCATGCTTTTATAAAGTCTAAACTATTTGCGTTTATTATTTTAAAGTCGCCTTGCGAGTATATATTGTCAATAGCGTGATTTAAATAGTTGCCGTATTTGCATTTGGTTTTTAAAGTGGTGGGGGTATTTGAGATTGCATTTTTATAACCGGTTTTATAAAAAGAATTCCAGACGGGGTGGGTTTCATTGAGATTAAAATCGCCACACAATAAGATGTTATTTGTTTTAAGCCTTTTATTATACTCTAAAAAATGCTGAATCTCATTTTCTGGATGGTCATCATGTTTTCTTGAGTGATAGTTTATCACAGTGACTGGTGTAGTGGTTCCTTTAAAAAGAAAGTTTGCTATATAAGGTTCACGATAGACTAGCGTAGAGAGTTCTTTGTCTAAAAACGGCTTTCCTTTTAAGCTCACTTTTGCAGTTTTCCAAAGATACGCATAGCGTTCGCTCATATAAACAGAAGGGCTTTGGGTGGGGTCACTTATACTATAATCCCATTTTGTTCCCATACGGTTTAGTTGGTCTGCAAGTCTTGCAACAGCTTGTGCACCGCCGGGATGTTTTGCTACCACTTCTTGTATTAAAACAATGTCAAAATCTTTAACAATAGTTGCAATTGCCTTTATCTCTATATCATCTTTAGTTTGCCCAAAGTCTTTAATATTCCAAGAAATAAGTGCGTGATGCTTAGCATTTGTAGTACTTGCACTTAAACCATTTAGGGTTTGTGGTGTTGTAGCTGTTTCAGAAATAAAACTATTTGCTTTATGTATGGCTACATCTGGATTATTCTCGTTTTTACAAGAAAAGAGTAGAAAGAGACAAGCGATTAAATAAAGGTTTAGTTTTTTCAAGAAGTACTGTTTAAATAAGCCCCATATCTTTTGCAATACTCACTAGGTGAATCGCATTGGTAGCTTTAAAGTTAACTCGCAATCTGTTTAGTCTTTTTTCTATAGAACTTAGACCGCTGGGAGATATATTATTGTCTTTAAAAAAAGTGCTTATTTCTACTTGAGATTTACCCAATGACATTAATCGCAGTAACTCAATGTCATAATCATCAATCTCTTGATGTTCTTTTTTATTGAGTAATGCTTTTAATTGTGGCGATAAGTAAGTCTGGTTATTAGAGACACTCTCCACGGCTTCTTTTAATTCTATAAGTCCATTTCTGCCTTTGCACACAAAGCCTTCTATCTTAAAGTCATTAATAAACCTTTTAATAAGGGGGGTAGCATCTTCTACAGAGTAGACAATTACTTTAAGTTCTGGATGTTCTTTTTTTAAGATTTTTACCAGATCTTCTCCAGAGTTAAAATTTTGTTCCCGGTGATCTGGGATAAATGATAAATCTGTGATTAATAATTTTATAGGGTTCTTGTTTAAAGAAGCGCTCTTTATTTTTAAATAGGCATCATCACAATAATGAACCTGTATGACCTCCATAATACCCAAATCGTTGAGTACACTGGCAACACCAGAGTTTATACTCCCTAAATCATCTGCGATTAAAACTTTTGTAAACATATTAAATACTAATTATAGCTGTAAAGCCTTCGTTCTTATTGGCTTCAAATTTAATAGTTCCATTTACAGCATTAATACGGTTTTCCGTATTAAGGAGTCCATTATGTTTTTTTAACTCGCCACCCACACCATTATCGCTATACCGCAGTTGTATTTTTTTGCCAGATAGAGTAGCTGTAATCACTACAAGAGTTGCTTGACTATGCTTGTGCATGTTTGTCATTAATTCTTGTATAACGCGGTAAAGGGCTTTCTTTTTTTGTTCATTTAATAATGACCAGTTTGTACTACCAATGTTTTTGGTAATTACATTTACTTGGTCACTTTTATAAGTGTGTAATAAATCTATAAGTAAATTGCCGTAGTCTGTTTCTAAATCTATAATCCCGTGTTTTTTAGAAATATCACGAGTCTTATTATAAACACTCTCAAGATCATCTAAAAAATCTTCATTTTTAGTAGAGGTGGTTTGTACTTTTGCCATAATTCTATAAAGATCATTGGCTACCTCGTCGTGTACTTTTTTAGAAATTTCAGATTCTGTATGGTATACTTGCTCTATTTTTTCGTTTTTATGACGATATCTTAATACAAGGTATAAGGCAATCGCCAGTAAAAAAATGCAGAGTCCTATTACCTGATACATGGTTTTAAGGCGGCTTTCTTCTGCCTGCGCGAGTTCTGCAGCTTGAGTGCGTTCTTTCTCTTTTATAAAATTATACTCAATACTTGCAAATTTATTGTCTTTTTTTAGTGTTGCTTTTGCAATGCTATCTGTGATATTTATATATTCTGAAATATCTTTATTGTCACTTATTTTTAACAAATTAGATAGCGCCTCTTTTTTATAAGAGGTACTTACAAGTGCAGCGGCTTCTTTGCCTAAAATGGCATATTTTAAAGCACGGGCAGTATCATCATTATTTTTATAGTGCTCGCTAAGGTGTTTATAGCTGGTAAATAATTGCCCCTTATCATTGTGTTCTTTTCTTACTAAAAGCGCCTCTAGCATATTTGGGAGGCCTTCTGCGATACCTGCTTTAGACTGTACATTTCCTAAATTATCTAAGGCTCTAGCGGTCTCAAGATTTTTTTCTCGCCCTTTATTTTTTTCATACACCTCCTCAAAGATTTTAATAGACTTGTCATATTGCCCTAATTCTTTGTAGCAATTTGCCATGTTATTAAGCAGTATAATACTATCATTTAGCCTAGTGGTTACTGCTAGGGCTTTCTCATAAATGGTGATGGCTCTTTGTGGTTGGTCTATGGTACGGTACACTATACCTAGGTGATTATAAACAGCAGAATATGCATTTGCTGCTTTTTTAGTTTTTGCAGATGCAGCATCTAGTAGCTTGATAATAGCCACTGCCGTTTTCTCGCTTTCATAGGTGCGCCCCATTTCAAACTCTGCGATGGCAAGCATTCGTAGATCATAAATAGCGCCTAGCGTATCAGCATTAGCAAGTCGTACCTCTTTTTGTTTTTTAAAAAATGTGTAACCGTTTATTAGGTCTTCTGGGGTTTTTGGTCTTGTTATTTGAGAATAGTAATAAGTAGTACTATCTACGGGTTGTTGTGCCGAAACTTGCTGCATTGAAAAAACATTCATCACAATACACAGCGGCCATAAAAAAAAGAGGAATGAAATTTTTATGTTTTTCATTCCTCAAAAGTAACACCTTTAATCTAGTTATTTGCCATCACCGTATGGTGGTGGTGGAGGTGGCGGCGGTGGTGGTATGTGACCATCCTCGCCACAACATGCAACTTCTTTATTAGTAAGGGTTTGGCTTTCTGGTGTGCAAGAAAATAGGATGGCTCCTAGTATGCAAGAAAGCATGATGTATGATATTTTTTTCATTTGTTTTTATTTTAAAAAATTGGACATAGGTATGGCCGTCCGAGTCTTTGCTCAGTTTTTTGGGCTAGGCTAGAAGCCATACATTAAATTGAAGAGTGAACCCTTCAGAGAGAAGTGTAGAGTTGAGAATTAAGGGGTATTAGATTACTTCTCAAATGATCTAAATAGCCTTAATTGCAGCTCTGTTTTGTATGCCAAAAAAATCGTAAACCCTATTACGCTCGGGCGATCAGCAATACAATGGCAAATAAATGAAGTTCTATCCTAAATGACCTGGGAAGCCTGTGGGAAAGAGGTGGGAAGATACTGGGAAGAAGATTCACATTGTATTTCCAGTAAGAAGTTGTAATTTTCAACCGGCTATAAATTATATTAATATGACAGAAAAACTACTCGAAGAAGTGTTTCAAAAAGCAAGGGGAGAGGGTGCTCCAGATACCGCTTTGGGTTTAGCAACACATATTAATGCAGCGCTAGAAGGCAAATGCCAGCAACCTACCACGGCAGATTCTATAAGAGGGTATTATAGAAAACTAGAAAATAAAGAACCGTTTAATATTTCAAAAACAGCAAAAGATCACTTAGCCATCTATTTAGGTTTTAAAGATTATAAAGACTATTTAGAGGATACTAAGACCACTGTTGTTTCAACAAAAAAATATCAAATAGCTTTATTGCTTTTAATAATTGTGGTTGCTTTTTTTGCTTACAATGCCACCCAAAAAAAATGTATGATTTGGGATGAAGGTCATTTTGTTAAGATTCATTGTGAAGAGGCAAATGCAAAACCTATAGATCAAGGACTCTTAAATAATTTTAAAAAAATAGAAGCAGAATGCACAGAAGACTTTTTCTTTAATAAAGATAACAGTGCAAAAGTGTGGTATTATAAAAGAGGAGATAAAGATTTAGAGTTATTCAACAGTCCAGGTATTCACCCTGTAAATGGTAAAACACTGCACGAGATAACAGCATATATGATTAATGCTCATATATGCCAAACGTTGCAGTAAGAAGATGCAGTGTCATTAACGCGTATCCTTGCAGTCTTATTTCTAAAATCTAATCAAAAAAAAAGTGCCCTATTTTACAAACTGTAAAATAGGGCACTTTTGTGATAGGTGTTTAAAAACCTACTATAGGTTAAAAGTATGATCACTATAAGTAACAGAAACATTATAATCGTTAGGACGACCATCAATAAATTTATATTTCTTGTTTAATATATTTTTAGTTGCCGTTGTTTCTTTATGTACCACTTCACCTTGTTTGTTAAAGATAGTTATCTGTACATCTACATTGTTCTCCACATCACCAGATACATATAAAGTATCTTTTTTAACAAATGATACTGGCTTGTTAATGCTAGTTACTCCAGCCTCATTATAATATAATTTGCTGTCTTTAATTTCAATTGTTTGGCTATAAACGCTCATTTTGTTTTCTACTTTTAAAACGTATTTCCCGTTTGGTAAGCCTTGAAAATCAAATGTTTTAGAAAGTTGTTTTACACTTTTAATATCTTCTTTAAAGAGTGTGAAGTCAAAAGCATCTTTTATTGTAATCTTTACATCAACTTCTTTTTGATATTCAAAACCAATGGCAAAAGTGCTATCACTTTCTTTTGATATTGAAAACGCTGGCGTTTTTTCGTTTGCGAAAATTGTGTTTGAAGATCCTAATAATAATACAAACAACAACATTTTTACTACCGTACTGTCTTTTCTTGTTTTTAACATAACTTATAATTTTAAGGTTAATATATTCAATTATGTTGTTGATAATTGATGGTACAAATATATGAGCCATTCAAAGCCTAGAATACATCACAATTAGCTAATACTTGTGCTATATTACCCTATAGAATTAGGGTTAACATTAAATAAGTTAATTTTGCACAGACATGGGTTAAAATTGCATAGGTTTAGCTTTTACTCCCTATTTAATTTTGCACTTAAGACAATAAAAAAAACTATGAATCAGAATAATAAACCAGCCTTTAAAAGAATAGACCCTTCTTTTGGGAGTTCATTTACGGTAAGGGTTTTTGATGAAGCCTGGAAAAACAGCATCCCTTTTTACCATTTTCACCCAGAGATAGAAATGGTATATGTAAAAGAGGGGAGTGGTAAAAGCCATATAGGCAATCACCTTTCTTGTTATCAAGGCGGTAAGTTAATGTTAATTGGTTCTGGACTGCCTCACTCTGGTTTTATAGATAGAATGACCCGCAATGTCTCTGAGGTGGTGGTACAAATGAAAGAAGATTTTCTGGGTAAAGAGTTTATTAATATCCCAGAGATGGATCGCGTAAAACAACTCTTTGAACGTGCAAAAATGGGGATTTCTTTCCTCGGAAATGCCAAAGAAAAGATAGGAGAAAGAATGGAAAGGCTTGAAAAGCTAGATGGCTTTGAGCGTTTACTAGAACTTCTCACTATATTAAAAATGATGGCAGATACTGATGAGTATGAGCTGCTTAATGCAAAAGAGTTTGCAATGGAGGTTAAGCAACAAGACAACCAGCGCATTAACCAGATCTATAATTTTGTACAAAACAACTTTAAGAGAACCATCACCCTTCAAGAGATTTCTGAAGAAGTAAATATGACCGTCCCTTCTTTTTGTCGCTACTTTAAAAAACAATCTGGTAAAACCTTTACCCAGTTTGTTAATGAGTTTAGAGTCGTGCACGTTTGCAAGCTATTATCTCAAGAACATGCAAGCATTACAGATATAGCCTTTGAGAGTGGGTTTAATAATTTTTCGCACTTTAATAAACTGTTTAAAGAGCGTACTGGTTACAAACCATCAGAATACCGTAACTCTATTACGCAGATTTTAAAATAAGCAGCTAATCAAGCTATATTATGTAACATTCTTGTTAATTAAAGGAGTGATTTTTTGTTTAACGTTATTTATACAAGTAATAACTCAAAAATTGAAATAATTTCTACTAAAAACATATACCCTTTAGTGGGTATTTCTTACCGGTATCTATCTAGGTATTTTTGCGGCCAAAGTTATTGCGGCTAAAAAAAAAGATATTTATCAGGTCGTTTACGGTTTTCCGTAAAGAACTCATTTTATATTCATATAGCTTTGCCCCATAATTGGTATTGCAATATTTTTTTGCTTGTAATTGTCTGTAAATTATCTAATTAAGGTATAATAGAAAATTATGATACGTAAGTGATTTCTTATGGTTAATTGCCTTTTTTTATTGCTTTACAGCGAAAACAAAGATGTTAAAGTTTTTATTTTTATTTAAAATAACGCTTAACGCACTCTTTTTCAAGCATTTACGTAAATACCAAATATTAGTCTATTATAAATAAAGATTGAGTAAAAATTTTACTTTTGCATCCCGTTGTATGACAACGATTTATAAGTAAAACTTCAACCCCCACTTTTTGTTTTAGATAGTTATTAGACTAGTTTTTTGTGTTTATTTATAAGCACAAAAGGTTAAACAGAACTATAAAAATTAAATTATTTTGATCCCTTAAATGGGACTGAAGAGGGCGAAGCCATGTAAGTATTAAAGCGCCTCAATTATCTCAATTAATTATTCATATTGATGTCGTTGTATGAAAATTGTTAAACAAAACCAACAATCACCACAGTGGTTTGCAATACAAACAAAATCAAGATCTGAACAAAAGGTTTTTGATAGATTGCAAAATGCTGGTTTTGATAGCTTTCTGCCTTTAATGACAGAAGTTAAACAATGGTCAGATAGAAAGAAAAAAGTAAGCTCCCCACTTATTAAATCATATGTTTTTATAAAAATTAAAAAAAACGATTTAACGCAAATTTATACCATACCGGGAGTTGTTACTGTTTTAAAATTTTTAGGAGAACCAGCTGTTGTTACAGATCTAGAAATAAATAATTTAAAAATAATAACTAATAATACAGAAGCTGTAAAGGCAATCACGCCTTTTAGCCTCATTAACGGGAAACCAGTAGAAGTTGTTCACGGTCCTTTTACAGGATTAATTGCAGTGTTTTTGTCTAATAGTGGTAACCATAGGGTTATAGTAGAAGTAGAAGCATTAAATAGTTTTACAGAAATAACATTGCCATTAAGCCACATTAAAGAAATAAATAACTAGAATGATTTTAATAAATAAACCACAATTAGTTAGTTCAGTAAAAAAGGCTGCCAGGGTAGTCTCTGTTTTTGCTGTTGCCATCTTATTATTAATAATGGTGCATTTTGTAATGTGCTGCCCATAAAATATAACAAGCTATTTAGAACAAACTAAATACCCGTATGAGCAAACCTTTACCCCACAAAATTTTTAACCTACACGTTGCGCCTTATGTTTTATTACATGTAAGGCTGTGAGCTAGAACCTATAACACGGTCGGCTTTTTAGGTTATAAACACATACACTACCCAAAAGTTATTGCCTGTCAAATATATTTGAGGGCATTTTTTTATTTAGTTAATGTTTGAGAGGGTAGTGCTCATTCTAGATTAAAAGCAAATACTACCTTTTACTTCTGAAACTTTAAAGGTTTAAAATTTCCGAAGAGAAATAAAATAGGGATGGGGTATTAAAAACCCCTTCAAGAAAAAATAAACTACTGTAAATTATATAGGCTAATAAAATAGCCAATCTTTAAGAAACAGCATATGACACAAAAAGTTGCATTTATCACAGGAGTGACAGGACAAGACGGTGCTTATTTAAGTGAGTTCTTATTAAAAAAGGGATACATTGTTCACGGTTTAAAACGTCGTTCTTCTCAGTTTAATACAGACCGTATAGATCACCTTTACCAAGATCCACATATTGAGAACAGAAACTTTGTGCTGCATTATGGTGATATGACAGACAGTACCAATCTAACAAGATTGATTAAAGAGATACAACCAGACGAGATTTATAACCTTGCGGCAATGAGCCACGTGGCAGTATCTTTTGAGACTCCAGAGTACACCGCAAATGCAGATGGACTAGGTACCTTGCGTATACTAGATGCAGTACGCTTGTTAGGTTTAGAAAAGAAAACACGCATTTATCAAGCCTCTACCTCAGAGCTATATGGTAAAGTGCAAGAAGTACCACAGACAGAAAAAACACCTTTTTACCCTCGCTCACCTTATGCAGTGGCAAAAATGTATGCCTTCTGGATTTCTGTAAACTATAGAGAAGCCTATGGTATGTATGCTTGTAACGGTATATTATTTAATCACGAGTCTCCACTACGTGGCGAAACCTTTGTGACAAGAAAAATAACAAGAGCCGTCTCTCGTATAGCTTTGGGCTTACAAGACACGGTGTATCTAGGTAACCTAGATGCAAAAAGAGACTGGGGGCACGCAAAAGATTATGTGCGCATGATGTGGATGATATTGCAGGCAGACGAGGCAGAAGACTGGGTGATTGCTACAGGTAAAACAACCTCTATTAGAGATTTTGTAAAATATGCATTTAAACACATAGGGGTAACCCTAGCCTTTACAGGCAGTGGTGTAGATGAGGTGGCTACCGTAGTAGCAAGTGATAACCCTAAGTATGCAGTAGCTATAGGTAAAAAAGTACTGGCAGTAGATCCTAGATATTTTAGACCTACAGAGGTAGACTTGCTTATAGGTGATGCCACAAAAGCAAAAGTAAAACTAGGGTGGACCCCAAAAATTGCTTTGCCAGAGTTAATAGAAGATATGATGAACTCAGACTTAAAGCTCATGCAAAAAGAACAATATTTAAAAGAAGGCGGTTACCAGACCCTTAACTATTTTGAATAATTAAATAGCTAATTTTGTTTTGCTAAAAAAAGTGCCAAAAATGACACCCATGACAAGTACACTTAATAAAAACGCTTCTATATATATTGCAGGACATAGAGGGATGGTAGGTTCTGCTATATGGAGAGCGTTAACCGCAAACGGTTACACAAACTTAATAGGTAAAACCAGTGCAGAACTAGACCTTAGGGATCAAGCTGCTGTGACTCACTTTATGGCAAGCACAAAACCAGAAGTGGTTATTGTAGCCGCAGCAAAAGTGGGAGGTATCTTAGCAAATAGCTTGCACCAGTATGAGTTTCTGTTAGAAAACCTACAAATACAAAACAACCTTATTAATGCAGCGCACACGCACCAAACACAAAAACTGGTGTTTCTGGGCAGCTCTTGCATTTACCCAAAACTGGCACCACAACCTTTAAAAGAGGAGTACTTGTTAACAGGACCTTTAGAGCCTACTAATGAGGGCTATGCCATTGCAAAAATAGCAGGCGTAAAACTATGCCAGCATATTAAAAACCAATACCAAAAAGACTTTGTAAGTTTAATGCCTACTAACCTTTATGGCTCTCACGATAATTTTGATTTAAAATCATCACACGTATTGCCGGCCATGCTCCGTAAATTTCACGAAGCAAAACTGGCTAATAATGCACCCGTAACCTTATGGGGTAGCGGTACACCTATGAGAGAGTTTTTGCACGTAGATGATATGGCAAAAGCAGTAGTCTTTGCCGTAGAGAACACCCTGCCAGCGCATTTATATAATGTGGGTACGGGTACAGATGTTACTATAAAACAATTAGCAGAAACCATACAACGCATAGTAGGACACACAGGCGACATTGTGTGGGATAGCAGCAAACCAGATGGGACCCCCAGAAAACTAATGGATGTTTCTAAGCTGAAAAATGAAGGGTGGCAGTTTGCTATAGATCTAGAAAACGGTATTAAAGAAACCTATAAATGGTTTTTAGAGAATACCGAAGCATACAAGCAAGTAAAGTATTAATAAAGGGTAATAAACTACCTTTTTGTGATTACTTCTGAAATATGAATATTTTAAATTAAGCATTTAATTGAAAAATATATTACTCAAATTATATACTAAACTTGGTATTAAAAGCGAGCGTACAAAAAACATAGCGAAGCATGTTGGATGGTCTATGTTTTATAAAGTAGGTAGTATCATCGCCAATTTTATGTTGGTGTCGTTATCTATTAATTATTTAGGGAGCTAAAACGATAGATGAAACAAGCAAAACGCGTAGCGAAAAATACAGGGTATCTATATGCTCGTATGGCGATTACTGTATTTATATCTTTATATGGAACTCGATTGGTCTTAAAGGCACTTGGGGTTAATGATTTCGGTATTTTTAATTTAGTTGGAGGAGCTATAGCAATGTTAACCTTTCTAAACAACTCCATGTCTGGAGCTACACAGCGGTTTATGTCTTATGCAGAAGGCGAGGGGGAAATTGAAAAGAAAAAAAACATATTTAATGTTAGTATAGTTTTACACATGATTACAGCTATAATTGTTGTTATATTGCTAGAAGCTGTTGGGTATTTTCTCTTTAATGGGGTTCTTACAATACCTATAGAACGTATTGATGCTGCAAGAATGATTTTTCATTTTCTTGTGATTAGTACGTTTTTCACAATATTTTCAGTACCATATGACGCTGTAATTAATGCGCATGAGAATATGTTATTAGTTGCTGTGTTGGGTATTTTAGAATCTATAATTAAATTAGGAATTGCTTTTTATATTACTTATACATCTTCGGATAAATTAATTGTTTATGGTCTACTAATGGCTTTACTTTCTGTTATACTATTAATAATAAAGCAAATCTATTGTAGAAAAAAATACGATGAAGTTAAAATAGATATTAAAAAATATTATAATAAAAAGCTTTCCAAAGAGATGACTACTTTTGCGGGTTGGTCCTTTTTAGGGGCAACAAGTAGTATGTTAAGCTTTTATGGACAAGGTTTAGTTTTAAACATGTTTTTTGGAACTGCTGTAAATGCAGCTCAAGGAGTTGCAAGTCAAGTAGGTGGGCAGTTAAGTTCTTTTTCAGGTACAATGCTTAAAGCTTTAAACCCAATGATTGCTAAAAGTGAAGGAGCGGGTAACCGAGATTTAATGTTTAAAGCAACTTTTACAGGTAGTAAAGTGGCCTTCTTTTTACTTATGATTTTATCAATACCTGTAATTATTGAAATGCCAATTATTTTTAAATTTTGGTTAAAAGAGGTTCCTCAGTTTACTGTTATTTTCTGTAGGTTGTTGTTGGTGAAACTTTTATTAGATCAAATAAATATAAATCTTACAACTTTAATTGCCGCTGTTGGAAATATTAAAAAATACCAAACTATAATATCTATTGTTTACATTTCACCTATAATATTTGCATTTATTGTATTTAAAATGGGGTTCCCTCCATATTCAATTTATATTGTTTTTATTGTGTTTTCTATTGTTGCAGGCTTTACTAATATTTATTTTTCAAAAATTGTTGCAGAATTACCTGTAAATATCTTTTTTAAAGATGTTATAACACGAATTATATTGACCTTTATAATTTCATTAATTATTTCAATACTTCCAGTTTATTTTATTAATGAAGGTATAATGAGAGTAATTATAGTTTTTATTATAAGTTTTATTTCTTCTCTTTTTACTATATGGTTTTTGGGTTTAACGATTGTTGAAAAAGAATATTTTAATAGTTTTATTAAATCAGTTTCAAATAAGTTACCTAAAGCAAAATAATTTTAAAAATGAATATTTTATTTTTAATTGAACGATATCCTGGTTTTGGAGGAATTGAAACTGTAACTGCGGTTCTTGCTAATTATTTTTTAAAACTAGATTATAAAGTAGCTATAATTAGTCATATACAAGAGAATGAAGAGGTATTGAAAAAACTAGACAAAAGAGTACTCTTATATCGATTTACGGATAAACAAAATAAATTCTCACTTGAGAACCAAAATTATTTGAAAAATGTTATTAGTGAATTTCAACCAAATTTTATAATTAATCAAGAGAGTTATTCAGGTCTTTTTAAATTATTAATTGATATTAGAAACAAAGCTTCATTTAAAATTATTACAGTTGAGCATAATACACCAGATGCGCGTTATAAAATGCTTGTAAATTATCTTAATAATGAAAAGTTAGAGTTTACCATTAAAAGTGTTTCTAAGAAATTACTGCAACCTGTACTTTTATTGAATTGTTTTTATAAAGAGAGAAAATATCATAGAGATGTGTATGAATTAAGTGATGAGTATATATTATTATCTAAGCAGTACATATCAATTTTAAAAAAAATAGCTGGATTTAAAACTGTAAAAAAAATTAAAATTATTGAAAATCCGGTTACAGTTGAATCAGAGTCAATTTGCCTAGAAAGTAAAGAAAAAACAGTTCTTTATTTAGGTCGGCTTGATTCTGATCATAAACGCGTTGACCGTTTATTGAAAATTTGGAGTAAAACAGTTGTTAAAGCCCCTGAATGGAAATTAGTGATTGTTGGTGATGGTCCAGATAAAAATCAATTAAAAAAAATAGTTTTAGAATATAATATTCTAAATGTTTTTTTTGAAGGCTCCCAAGAGAATGTAGAAAATTATTATTCAAAAGCATCTATTTTGTGCATGACGTCTAATGTTGAAGGGTTTCCTTTAGTGATTGCAGAGGCTATGACTTTTGGATGTATACCTATTATTTACAATAGTTTTGCATCTGCATCAGATATTATTGAAGATAAAGTAAATGGTCGATTAATTGAACCTTTTAAACAGCATAAGTTTGAAGAAATACTACTAGAATTGATACAAAAAAAAGATGTTAGAGATATGATGGCTATAAATGCGGTAGAAGATTGTAACCGTTTTAGTTTAGAGAATATAGGTAAGAAATGGCAAGAAATATTTAAAAATTAATAAGATGAGAGTTCTTTGGTTTACAGGTACACCATCTCTTTACGAACAAGGAAATAATCATTATCATGGTTGTGGTTGGATAGAGTCATTGGAATTACTAATAAGAGAGAGGCAGGGAATAGAGTTAGGAGTGAGTTTCTTACACGATAAGGATTCTGATAAAAAAATCAAAAATAATAGTACTTACTATCCGATACTATTGAAACCAAAAAAAAATCCTTTTAAAAAATTAATATATAATTGGATTGGAAAAATTGAAAAGAGGAATGTTAGAAAGGATATTGAAGATGTAATTACCGATTTCCAACCTGATATCATTCAGGTTTTTGGAACAGAAGGTGTTTTTTCACAAGTCCAGAATTTTACAAATATACCCGTCGTTTATCATATTCAAGGACTAATAAACCCTTGTTTAAATACTTATTTTCCTGTTAAATATTCAACATTTAGTTTTCATTTAAACATCGATTATTTTTTCAAAACTATAAAAGGTAATAGTCCTGCTTTTGATTACAAGAGGTTTTATAATCAAGCTTTAAGAGAAAGAAAAGTTTTGATGAACGCTAAGTATATGATGGGAAGAACACATTGGGATAAGATGGTTGTTAAATTGTATAATAAAGATGTTCAATATTATCACATAGACGAGATTTTACGCCCTTTGTTTTATGATAATGAGAGCCTACCATTTAAAAAGAATAACAAGTTTATAATTGTCTCAACCTTGTCGCCTACTGTATATAAAGGCATAGATCTAATACTTAAGACAGCTAAATTGCTTAAAGAATTAGTAGATTTTGAGTTTGAATGGAACATTGTAGGTATACAAGAAAGTAGTATTCTGTTTAAGCATTTTGAGAAAATAGAAAGAATAAAACATAAGGAAGTTGATATTGTATGCAAGGGGATTATGAAACCAGAGGAGTTATTCATATTTTTAAAAAGTGCAGATGTTTTTGTACATCCATCTTATATTGACAATAGTTCTAACGCAATATGTGAGGCACAAATGTTAGGATTACCTGTAATTGCTTGCAACGTTGGGGGAGTTTCAACTTTAATTGAACATAATAAAACAGGTTTTTTAGTACCTTCAAATGGTGTCTTTGAAATTGTACATTATTTACGTCTGTTAAATGATAGTGATACTCTTGTTAAGAATACAGGGCAACAATCAAAATTGATTGCCGAAAAACGACATAACCGTGAAGTAATTGTTGAAAATTTACTTAAAACTTATAAGCAAATAATTGGTTAGATTATTAGGTATATGCTTTTTACTATATTAATGTGAAATCAATATGCTGTGATTATATAACGACAATAAACAAAACTTATAAAGTGAAGATTTAAAACAAATAATAAATGCAACAAATATCCAGATTATTTAAATAATGAATATTAAGCTTAAAAAACTTAAAGTAGTAACAGATTATTTTTATCTGCTTTTATTGTTAGCATTAAGTGGTAATCCATTTTTTAGTTTTGGCACTGAAAATACTCAGTATGTTTTTTCTGGTTTTGTTATTTTATTTGCTGTTTATCATTATTCTTATTTTAATAGTAGGAAATCAAGATATTTATATCTTTTTTTAATTTTCTACACACTTGTTTTTTTCTCACAAAAATTATTACTTGGTTTTGTTTCATATCCAGGGGTGATTGGGTTTTTGTTAAAAATAGTATTTGGTTATATTGTCATAAGATATGTAGCAAAGAATTTTAAGATAGTCTATTTTAAAATTATTTATTACATATGCTTTATTAGTATAATAGGTTTTATATATAATTATTTAGGTTTTGATATACCTAATTTATTGCTTGAAACAACTAATTTAAAAAGTATAATTGTATTTACCCAAAATGGAGATGGACTGCGCAACTCTGGTATGTTTTGGGAGCCTGGCGCTTTTGCTTGCTATATAAATTTGGCGTTTCTTTTCTACTTAGGTAATCTTAGAAAATTATTAAAACTACATAAATTTAAAGTTTTAATAGTCTTAATTGCATTAATTACAACCCTAAGCACAACAGGTTATTTTGTGTTGTTTTTTATTATTATAACAACTTTATATAATGAATTTTCATCAAAATATAAATTGATAACTATACCTATAGTTATATTGACAATTGTTGGCTCATATACTTTATTTCAAAATTTAGAATTTTTACAAGAGAAAGTGTCTGGACAATTTGAAACTTCTCAAACATTAGACGGTGAATTCTCAAATACTAGGTTTGGGTCATTAATGTTTGATTGGCATTATATTGAGAAAAATCCATTGTTTGGTAATGGTATGCATGCTAGCACCCGTTATGAAGACCATCCTTGGTTACAAGATGAAACACTTGGTCATGGTAATGGTTTTAGTAATTTTTTAGCTTCTATGGGAGTTTTAAGTTTACTATTTTATTCATTCTTTATTATAAAGTATAACACTAATCATCCATGGTTATTTTTAATTGCCATACTGGCCTTATTGCAGGGCGAGCAATTATTTAATTACCCACTCTTTTTAAGTCTACCTTTTATTTTTATTTATGAAAAATACAATCGCAGTATTGCTTACGTGTCACAACCGAAAAAAGCAAACATTGAAGTGCCTACAGAGCTTATATAATGCGCAATTACCTTTAAGCTTTTATTTTGATGTTTATCTAGTGGATGATGGTTCTACAGATGGTACTTCTAAAGAAGTAGCAGCAGCTTTTCAAAATGTAAGCATAATAAAAGGTAACGGTAATTTATTTTGGGCAGGCGGTATGCGTCTAGCTTGGAATACTGCAATAGATACGAAGCAGTACGATGCTTTTATTTTATTAAATGATGATGTTGTTTTAAAACCTAACTTTATTGAGTTGTTTAAAAATACCAATGAGTTTGCTATAAGGAAATTTGGGCTTTCTGGGGTATACTCAGCTGCGACTATAGATAAAATGAATAATGAAATTACTTATGGTGGGAATGTTATTAAAAAAAGGGGTTTGAGAATTAAAACTAAAAGTATATTACCAGGTAAAGAACCACAGAAAATTGACACAGCTAATGCGAATATACTTTGGGTTGATGCAAATGTCGTAAAAAAAATAGGTGTGCTATCAGACAAGTATACTCATGGTATTGCTGATTATGATTATGCTTTACGAGCAAATAAAGCTGGTTTCCCTGTATTGTTAACACCGGAAATAGGTGGTTATTGTAAAGATGATCATGGTAATAATTGGAAAAATAATTTAAATTTAAAAAAACGCATTGAGTATTTAAAAAGCCCTACAGGTCTTGCTTATAAAGAATACTTGTTTTATGTAAAAAAACACTTTCCAATAACCTTGCCTTATGCATTTGTAATGTTATGGCTAAAAACGTTGTTTCCTGTATTATGGGCTAGATTAAAATAAAAAAAATCTAATTTTTAATAGGTTTGACCTTATGAATCATTATTAGTGATTTACTTGAAATCATAGTAACCTTTTTCTTTTAAACCTATTTACAAACAAGCTTAATGAAAAGTAAAATCATATTATTTTTAAAAAACAATCCGAATTTTCTAATTATTATTGCTGTCTTGCATAATCTATTTTTTTTAAATATTGTATTTAATTTTTCTAGCACTAATAAAATTATAACAAAAGGTGTATTTCTTAAAAACACTAAATTCAAAGTATCAGGTTATAACAATATCATTAAAATACATCCGGAATGTAAACTAAATAATTGTCTTTTATATATTAAGGGTGACAATTGTAAAATAATAATTGGGAAACATTGCAGTATGATTAATACGGCATTTTGGATTGAAGATGATTCGGGTATAATTACAATAGGAGGCCAAACAACAATTGAAGGTGCTCATTTGGCTGCTACTGAGGGAGAGTCTATTAGAGTTGGTGAAGATTGTATGTTCTCTTCAAACATACAGATAAGAAATGGAGATAGTCATCCTATTTATGATATCAAGACTGATGAAAGAATTAATAACGCTATTCAAGTAATAATAGGCAATCATGTTTGGATTGGATATGGTGTAACCATTTTAAAAGGTAGTAAAATTGCAGATAATTCTATTATAGCAACTGGAGCTGTTGTTACAGGTAGTTTTAATGTTGCTAATTCAATTTATGGAGGTACGCCTGCAAAAACAATAAAGGAAAATATTAAATGGGAAAGGCAACGGTAAAAGCTCAGATTGTCAGTTGTTTACAAAGCTTGATGTCACATAGAAGTTACATATAAATGATGAAAAAAAAATTACTTGTTTTCCATCCTGCACTTGCTCCTTACAGAGTTGACTTTTTTAATGAATTATCAACGGCTTTCAATACTTCATTCTATTTCAACCTGTATAATGTTTCAGATCAAAAATTTGATCAAAATGTGTTAAAAGCTAAATGTTTATTTAATATTAATTATTTAAATAATGGTTTTGAAATTTTAGGTCGCTCTATTAGATTTGGTGCTTTAGGTGTTATCAAAAGAGAGAAGCCAGATGTTATACTTTGTTCAGAGTATGGTCTTCTTACTTTTTTAGCATTATTCTATAGATTAATTCTTAATAGCAGTGTCGATATTTATACTATGAGTGATGATAGTATAGAAAATTCAATACAAAGAAAAGGACTTAGAAAATTCTTTAGAAATTCATTGTCTAAAAAGATTGATGGAGTTATTCTGCCAAGTGTTGAGGTGTGTGATTGGTTTGAAAAAAACGTTTCAAAAAAGCCAAACCTTTTATTACTTCCAGTTATTCATTCAGAAGTATGTTTTAGAACAGAACTAGAACTGAGTTTAAATATTTCTAATGCACTTAGAAATGAATACAATTTGACTAATAAAAAAGTAATACTTTTTGTAGGCAGGTTGGTTGATGTTAAAAATCTTTCATTCCTATTAAATGTTTTTTCTCAATTAAAAAATGATGATACTAAATTAGTTCTAGTCGGAGGCGGTGATCTAAAAAATGATTTGAAAATATTGACAGCTAAATTAAATATCAGTAATAATGTAATATTTACAGGTAGAAAAGAAGGCTTAGATTTATATGCTTGGTATAATGTTGCAAATGTCTTTGTGCTACCAAGCACTTATGAGCCTTTTGGTGCAGTTGTAAATGAAGCACTTTTATCTGGATGTACTGTTTTTTGTTCTAAACTTGCAGGTGCGTCTTCACTAATTAATAAACATAACGGTAATGTTTTTGATCCATACAACGAAGCAGATTTGTTAAGTTGTTTAATTGATGAATTAGAAAAAGTACGTTTAGTTAAAGGTGATATTGTCAGTATGAAAGATAGTAAAATGCCATTTACATTCACAAGTAAAGTTAACTTGTTAATTACAGAATTAGATAAGTGAAAATACTTCTCATTCATAACAAATACGGCAAGTTTAGTGGCGAAGAGGCCGTTGTAGAAGCTCATATAAAACTGTTGAGGTCTAACGGTCATGAGGTTATTACCTATTATAGAAGTAGTGAAGAGTTAGAGACGATGCCTAATGCAAAAATGAAGGCATTTTTTTCTGCTTTTAACAACCCAAAATCTATAAAAGAAATAAAAGCACTTTTATCTAAAGAGCAACCAGATGTGGTGCACATACATAATTTATATCCTTTAATATCGCCAGCGATATTGCCAGTGATAAAAAAGATGGGCTTTCCTATTGTGATGACGGTACATAATTATAGGTTATTATGCCCTAACGGTTTGTTTTTTAACAAAGGAGAAATTTGCGAAAAATGTACAGGTCCTTCAAAAGAGCTGAGTTGTATTACTAATAATTGTGAGGGTTCTCTTTTTAAAAGCACAGGGTATGCTTTGCGTAACTTTTGGGCAAGAACTAAAAACTATTATACAGAAAACGTGACTACCTTTTTATGTCTTACAGCGTTTCAGAAAAATAAACTAGTGGCTAATGGTTTTGCCGCAGAAAAATGTGAGGTGTTGCCTAATTTTTATAGTAAAGAACTAGCGGATACTGCTTTTAATATTTCAGAAAGAAAATATGTTGCCTTTGCAGGAAGGTTAAGTCCAGAAAAAGGAATCCCACTATTATTAGATGCCGCTAGACAATTGCCACACATTAGGTTTTGTCTTGCAGGTACAGCACGTGAAGGATATATAGAAACTTTAGAGATTCCAGAAAATGTGATTTTAGAAGGCATGCTAGACGCAGCTGCTTTATCTAGTTTTTATAAAAAGGCAAGATTATATGTGCATTCTAGTATTTGTTATGAGGGTTTCCCAATGGTTTTTCCAGAAGCAATGGCGTATAAGTTACCCATTATAGCACCCAAGATGGCAGGTTATCCTGAGGTTGTAGAAGAAGGAGTTACAGGTTTGCTTTTTGAGTCTGGAAATTCTATAGCACTTGCAAAAACTATTAATGACGTATGGGAAAACACGGCATTAATAGAAAAAATGGGAATAGAAGGGTTTAATAGAGTACAGCAAAAGTATAGTGCTGCATCTTATTATAAATTGTTATTACAAGGCTATTTAAAAGCAGTAAAAAATTAAATAGTAAAAAGTTACTTTGACATTATGGATTTAAAACAACTGGTAAAGCATCAAGTTTTTAATGCGCCGCTTTCATCTATTAAGCTAGATGAAAAGTGTGTTATTAATACAATAAATCCGCACTCTTATTGCGTGACTAAAGAAGATGCTGTTTTTAAAGCAGCCTTATTAGCGGGCGATGTTTTATTGCCAGACGGTTCTGGTATTGTGCTAGCAACAAAGGTGCTCACAGGTAAAAAAATAGATAAAATTGCGGGCGCAGATATCCATCAGTATTTATTAACGCAAGCAAACAAGCATAAGCAACGTGTTTTTTATCTAGGCGCATCTACCGCCACCTTACAACTCATAGAAGCAAGAATACAAAAAGAGTTTCCTGGTATCACAGTAGGGTCTTATTCGCCCCCATACAAGCCCACATTTACTAAAGAAGATACGCGTGCGATGCTAGCGGCGGTCTCTGTATTTAAGCCAGATTTTTTATTTGTAGGGATGACAGCGCCCAAGCAAGAAAAATGGGTGTACACTAATAAAGAACAGATAGATGCTACGGTGATTACCTCTATAGGTGCTGTGTTTGATTTTTATGCAGGTACCGTAAAACGCTCTAGCCCGTTCTGGATAAAAATAGGTCTAGAGTGGTTGCCAAGATTAGTAAGAGAACCCAAACGTTTATGGAGACGAAATTTTGTTTCTACCCCTTCCTTTTTATGGGCTTTAGTAAAGGCTAAAGTATCTTAAAGTTTTTTTACAAACAAAACGATATGCTATGATACAAATACAACAATTGCTATCTAACCTAGAGTTAATGAGTGTGCTATCACTTGTTAATTCGTTTTTGCTTGTGTATTACATTATCCCAAAAATAAGTTGGGTGATGGTCACAAGAAAGTTAAATGACACGCCAGACAACCGCAGCTCACATAGTGATGCTACGCCTACCATGGCGGGAGTTTCATTTTTTATCACGCTTATTATGGCGATGTTTTTTATACAGTATTTTGACACAGAGCACATAGGGCTTAACCTTATAGCGAGTAGTACGCTTATATTTATGGTGGGTGCAAAAGATGATCTTGTGGTATCATCGCCCCGCGCAAAATTAATACTAGAAGCCTTAGCTACTATGTTTTTGTTTTTTAATAGTGCGATGGAGATTACTAACCTGAACGGGTTTTTGGGTATTTATGAAATACCCTTGGCAGTATCTTATATAGGGAGTGTACTACTATCTCTAGGTATTATTAATGCTTATAATTTAATAGATGGTATAGACGGTCTCGCGGCTACAATAGCCGGGATTATTTTTAGTGTATTTGGGTTAATGTTTTTTAATCTAGGGCTCTATTTCTATTTTTTAATATGCTTGAGTTTTATAGGTATGTTGTTAGCGTATCTGGTCTATAATTTTTCTAGAAAGAAAAAAGTGTTTATGGGTGATACGGGCTCTTTGCTTATAGGTTTTTGTATTGCTTTTTTAAGCATAAAATTTATAGCACTAGATGTAACAAGTTATAAAGCCTTTAGTTTTAAGTCTGAAAATAGTTTGCTGGTTATTGCTGCTATCTTATGCATCCCTTTATTTGATATGCTACGGGTTATAGGCGTGCGATTATTAAATGGTAAAAGTCCTTTTTTTCCAGACAGAAATCACACACATCATATTTTAATAGACAGCGGTATGTCACACTTTAATGCCAGTATGTTATTAGGGTTTATAAACTATGTGATGGTGATACTTTTTGTGTGGCTAGCCTCTATGTTTAATAGCTTTGTTTTACTAGGTATGTTATTGCTTTGTTTTGCTTTGTTCTTGCTCATATTTAATAGCTTACGTAAAAAGATAGCAGCAAAAAGAGCACTGCAAAAGCAAGAAGGGTAAGTTAATAACAGCTTGTCTTGTGACGTGTAATTTTTAATGTTTTTAAAATTTCCGAAGCAAAAAAAAAGAGCTATTGCTTGCAGGTTAATAATCACTTACTCATTATAAAAAGCCTTTACTTTGGGCTTAAATCAAAGTATATTTGTAATCTTAATTTTACTTTATGAAACTTAAATTTTTAGGGCTTTTAGTGCTCGTTGTTTTGCAATCTTGTAAGTCTAAAAAAGAAGTGCTTTACATGCAAGATATCAATGCTTACAGTGATACCGAGGTTAGTTATATAAACCCTACACTACAGCCTAATGATATATTAAAAATAACGGTAGGCGCGCTCGTGCCAGAGACGGCAATACCGTATAATAAAATAACGCCTGCAACTATACAAGCAAACACGCTAGAGTTAATGCAGCTAGAAGGGTATTTGGTTTCTGTAGGGCAGACTATTTCTTTTCCGTTATTAGGTGAGATCTCTGTAGCAAATAAAACAATAAGCCAGCTAGAGGCTCACATAAAAGACCTGCTAGAAACTGGCGATCATCTAGTAAACCCAAGCGTAAATATTAGGCTTTTAAATGCCAAGGTGACTATACTGGGCGAGGTAAAAACGCCAGGTACCTATAGCTTTACAGAAAACAATATAAACCTGTTACAGGCTTTTGGTCTTGCCGGAGATTTAACTATTAACGCAGCGCGTAAAGACGTGGTGTTAATTAGAGAAATAGACGCAAAAAGAACCGTAACCCATTTTGATTTAACAAAGTCAGACTGGTTAGAAAGCCCATATTATCTAATAAAACCTAATGATGTTATTATAGTAAACCCTAATGACCGTGTTATAAAAGGCTCTGGTATTCTAGACACAGGTACTATGTTAACTATTGCATCTCTAGCGCTAAGTGTGGTTATTTTATTAACTAGATAACACCCACAGTAGGCACTATTATTTTAATTATTCCCACATGAAAGAACACCAACTAGCATATATAGACGTAGAGGAAGAAGAGACCTTAGACATTAAACAAGCATTAAAAGATTACCTTAGGTACTGGCCTTGGTTTTTGCTTAGTATGTTGCTTTTTGTACTGGCGAGTTTTTTATACTTGCGGTACACCCCAAAGATCTATGAGACCTCTGCTAAGATAAAAATACTAGATGAGGGCAAAGGTTTAAACCTCCCTATGGAAGATTTGCTTTTTAGCAACTCTAACGTAAATCTAGAAAACGAAATAGAGATTCTTAGTTCTTACAGGATTTTAGAAAAAGTGGTACAAGAGTTACAATTAAACCACGTTTTTTATAGCCTCGGAAATATCCAGACGTCACTAATAGATCATTTGCCGTTTACTTATGAGAAGGTAAAAGAAATAGACCCACTCTCTGATGGGTTACATTATAAGATTACCGTAACTCCCACTGCTTTTGAAATCTATGAGTATGAGACAGAAACCACTCAGGTTTTTAAAGGGCATAGCACAGACACAAAAACAAATACGTTACCGTTTAATATAAAAATAGAAAACGAAGCGCAGCTAGCAGCAAGTGTAGGCAAAGAGTTTGATGTGCATATAGCGCCAAAAAATAAAGCGGTACTACAATTAAAGGAGTCATTAAATGTAAGTGCGGTAGGTAAAAAGAGTGATATTTTACAACTAGATATAAAAGGCGAGAGCGTTTCTAGATCAGAAAAAATACTCAATCTTATTATTAAAACCTTTAATGAAGATGGTATAGAAGACCGTCAATTAATATCTAAGCGCACGCTCGCATTTATAGACGAGCGTTTTCTTTTCTTGTCTGAAGAGTTAGACTCTATAGAGTCTAATAAAAAAGACTTTAAGCAACAAAACAAACTTGTTTATATAGAGGCAGACACGCAGTTAAGCTTAGAAAACACATCGCGAGCAGATGAAGAGTTGTTTAGAATAGAAAACCAACTGGCTTTATCAAAACTACTAGAAGAAGCCATAAATGACCCTAACTCTAAGAGTAAACTATTGCCGGCTAATTTTGGTTTAGAGAGTGCAGCATTAAATAGCTTAGTAGATAATTATAACCGCGCCATACTTGATAACGAAAAGTTGATAAGTAGTGGTGGGGTTAATAATCCTGTAGTGCGCCAGATATTAATGCAGCTAGCAGATCTACGCTCAAACATTACTACCTCTTTAAAAAATTATAAAGCGCAACTAGAGCTTTCGCAGCGTTCATTTTCTACAAGAGACAGAAAGTTTAAATCTGAGGTTTATAACTTGCCTCAAAAAGAAAAGCTATTACGTGCCATAAACAGACAGCAAAATATTAAAGAAAGTCTGTTTTTATTATTGCTACAAAAAAGAGAAGAAGCCTCTATAAGTCTAGCGGTAACAGAGCCATCTGTAAAAGTAGTAGAGTATGCCCTTTCTGGTGCTGTGCCTGTATCACCAAAAACTAAGATTGTGTATTTAGGAGCCTTGTTTTTAGGGCTGTTTTTACCTTTTGCTATTTTGTATGTTTCGTTTTTACTAGACACTAAAATACACGGTAAAGAAGATATAGAGAAGCTGGTGGCAAGCAACCCTGTAATAGGCGAGATACCAACTATAAAAAAAGGGGTGAACACTGTGTTTAGCAACCCTAATGACCGTTCTGTGCTTGCAGAATCTTTTAGAATATTAAGTTCAAACACAAACTTTATATTACCCCCTCAAGTAAACGGACAAGGAAGCATTATTTATTCTACATCAACGATAAAAGGGGAGGGTAAAACTTTTATAAGTTTAAACCTGTCACTAGCATTAACAAGTTTAAACAAGCGAGTACTGCTTATAGGTGCAGATTTAAGAAACCCACAATTGCATATCTACTTAAATATAGATAAAGACAATCCTGGTTTGTCTAACTATTTATATGACACAGACTATCACTGGAAAGATGCTTTAATAAAAGGCTTTGCAGAGCACCCTAACCACGATACGCTAATATCTGGAGTGATACCGCCTAACCCAACACAGCTATTAACTAATGGTCGTTTTGAGGCATTGCTAGAAGAAGCAAAATCACACTATGATTATATTATTGTAGATACGGCACCTACCATCTCTGTGACAGACACGTTACTTATTTCTAAATTTGCAGATGCTACCGTATATGTAACAAGAGCAAATTATACAGAAAAGAACTTAATGGAACACGCAGAGAATTTAGCCAAAAACAAGAAGCTAAAAAATATGGCTTTTGTGGTAAACCAAGTAGGCGATAGCAAACGCTCTAAGTATGGTTATAACTATGGCTACGGCTACGGTTATAGTGAAGATGTTGCAAAAAGAAACTGGTTGCAAAGACTTTTTAATAGATAAAAAGAATAATAAAATTAAATACATCAACATCCCAAAAACAATTTGTTTTTGGGATGTTTTTTTGTGCTTATTATAAAGTTGTATAAAAAAAAGCTTCTTTATTCTTTATGTAGTTTAATACAAGTTATTTCTGGTCTCATCCCTATTCTGCCAGGAAAACCAAGCCATCCCAGGCCTCTGTTAACATAGAGGTATTGTTTTTGTTCATTATACAAACCAGCCCAATGTTCTAGTTGATACTGGATAGGGCTCCACTTTTTCTTTCCTATTTTTATACCTAGCTGCATACCGTGCGTGTGTCCAGATAGCGTTAAGGCAATGTTAGTTTTAGTACAAACTTCTTCGCTCCAGTGAGCAGGGTCATGAGAGAGTAATATCTTAAAAGGAATGTTTGTTACATTTTGTAAAGCTTTATCTAAATCTCCATATTGTTTAAATGGAGGCAGACCCCAGTTTTCTACACCAATAATGGCTAGATGATCAAAACTTTTACTAATAATCTGGGCGTCATTAAGTAATAAATGAAACCCAGTGTTTTTTAAGAATGTTTTTATGGATTGGGCATTTTGTTGTTTTTCTTCTTTGGTATCCCAATCACTATAATCGCCATAATCATGATTGCCTAAAATGGCATATTTGCCTGTTTTTGCTTTTAGTTTATTAAAAACGGTGTCCCAACCTTCTAACTCCCAAGCATAATTATTTACAAGATCTCCAGTAAAAACAATGAGGTCTGGTTCTAGATTATTAATAGTTGTGATGGCCTTCTCTAGAATCTTATATCGATAATTAAAACTACCTATATGTATATCTGAAATTTGAACGATTTTAAAATTGTTAAATGCCTTGGGGAGCGTGTCAAGCTTTAAGTTAACGTGCTGTACTTTAAATTTATAAGCGGTTTTAAAGACACCGTAAGCAATAATAGAAAAAGGGAGTATTCCAGAAAATAAACCAATAAGAGGTATTATAATTAATGATGCCTTTTCTGAAAACGCATAGTTAGTAACATATAAAATTGATATGATACTGCTAAAGATAAGCTTAGGTATAAAAGAAGATACCGTAATCCCATAAAGAGAAGAAATCCATCTTTGTTTGCTTAGAGGGTTTACATAGTCTAACCTAATTTTTAAGGTGAGTATGGCACAAATAAGTCCGACGGTAAATACCCAAAAAGCAATGTGTATTGCCGTGACTAAAGAGCTAGACGCGATTAGACTAGTAATAGATTGTAGCCAGTAAAAAGCAATAATATCTACTATTAAAATGGCCAAGCAAAGTAATACAATAGTAAAAAGGGAGTAGCTACGCATAGCGTTTGTTTAATTTGGTTTGTGTGGTGGCTGTATGATATTTCATAATTTTATTTAAAAAGAGGCGTTTAAATTTTGATATAAAATTAGATGCCATATGGGGTTTGTAAAATGATTAATATCATTTCTTATAGAAAATCTCTTGTCTACTTTTACAGTTAAAATGCGATATTATGAGTAACTTTAAAAATAGATGCAAAGACCACTTATAAGTGTTGTTATTGAAGCGTTGTTTTAAATTTATAAAGCCTGAATACTATGAAAAATCTACAAAAAATATTACAAGAGATTAGTCAGCTAACGACAGAAATAGAGACCAATTATCCTGAGTTGTATAGAGATTTAGATGAAAACCCAATGACACTACCTGTAAGTAAACATCCACACATGGATAAAGTGGTAATGCAGGAGTATCTAGAAAGTTTAAAAGAGCTTTTAAAGCATCATATAGAAACACATAAAAAACTACTTTAGTTATGAGTGATATAGCAACATCAAATAGACAAATAACCCTGTTTTATAGTTCTAAATCTGATAGGGCAAAAAAAACATTAGCGTATGCAAAAGCAGAGGGATTGCCTATTTTAGAAATAGATATTTTAAAGACTAAATTAACAGGAACTCAATTAGCTGAGCTTGCAGAAAAACTTCATATTGAAGTTGCAGACTTAGTAAACCAAGAGCACCCATCATATACCTCTAAGTTTGAGTCACATAATTTTTCTACAGACGATTGGATTAAAATGATACAGCACAATCCAGAAATAATGAAGCAGCCTATTGCTTTAAGAGGAGATGTGACAATTCTTGTAGAAACCCCAACAGACATTATAAAAATATAGTTATTACATATGACCAATAAACCAACTAACAAGGCGGTATATATTACTACAATAGAACCCAATAGTGGAAAATCAATAATCTCGCTTGGCCTTATGCAACTACTGCTAGGTAAGGCTGCAAAAGTAGGATACTTTAGACCCATTATTGATGAATTTAAAGAAGGTGAGATAGACAATCACTTTAACACTGTAAACACTTATTTTAAATTAAACTTAAACTTTAAAGACGCTTATGCCTTTACTAGAAGTGAAGTCATACAATTAAAAAATAAGAATCAAGATGATTTAATTATTAGTAAAATAATAGAGAAGTATAAAGCCATTGAAGAGCGTTTTGATTTTGTCTTAATTGAAGGAACAAGCTTTATTGGGGAAGGATCTATTATAGAATTTGATATCAATATTCTTATTGCTAAAAATCTAGGGGTTCCTGCTATCATATTATCATCTGGTATAGGTAAAACAATGCGCGAGCTGGTAGGAAGTATGCAAATGGCGTATGACTCTTTTAGAGATAAAGGCGTTGAGGTTTTATCAATAATTGCAAATAAAGTACAGTTAGAAAATCAAGCTGAAATAGTAAAGCAATTAGAAAAAAATCTACCTCCAGAGGTAATAATCAATGCTATACCATTAAACCCTATTCTTGCAAATGCTTCTGTTAAAGAGATTGTAGAAACGCTAGATGCAAAGATACTTTTTGGTGAATCTCATATTAATAATCAAGCAGGTTATTTTAGTGTGGGTGCTATGCAACTGCGCAATTATCTTACCCACTTAAAAGAAAACGGATTAGTGATCACACCTGGAGATAGGGCAGACATTATTCTAGGAGCCTTACAGGCTAATATATCTGCAAATTACCCTTCCGTTTCTGGAATTGTTTTAACGGGTGGTTTAGTGCCAGAAGAGTCTATTATTAAACTTATTGAAGGGCTCTCAGATGTGGTTCCAATTATATCTGTACAAGGAGGAACATTTTCTGTAGCCAATAGAATAGGAGGGATCAAGTCTCAAATTTATGCTGAGAATACTCAGAAAATTGTCACCCTAATTAAAGATTTTGAAAAGCATGTAAAAGCAGAAGCACTCGTAGAGCGATTGATCACTTTTGAGACCAATGGTATCACGCCTAGAATGTTTCAGTATAACTTATTAAAAACGGCTACTTTAAACAAAAAGCACATTGTATTGCCAGAAGGGATTGATGAGCGCGTGTTAAGAGCTACAAAACAACTAGTAGATCTAGATGTTGTTGAGATTACATTGTTAGGAGATAAAAAACAAATTGAAGACAAAATAACGTTTCTCGATCTTGGTTTAGACTTAAGCAAAGTGACTGTCATTAACCCAATTGATTCTGACTATTTTGAGGATTTTGCAGAAACATTATACGAGCTTAGAAAGCATAAAAATGTAAATCTAGCCATGGCAAAAGATTTAATGGAAGACGTTTCTTATTTTGGGACCATGATGGTGTATAAAGGAAAAGCTGACGGGATGGTTTCTGGAGCAATACATACTACCCAACATACCATACGCCCAGCATTACAGTTTATTAAAACAAAACCAGAAACCTCATTAGTATCATCTATCTTTTTTATGTGTTTAGAAGACAGAGTATCTGTGTATGGTGACTGTGCTATTAACCCTAACCCAACCGCAGAGCAGTTAGCAGAAATTGCTATTTCATCTGCAGCAACAACGCTATCTTTTGGTATAGAGCCTAAAATAGCAATGTTGTCATACTCATCTGGTACATCTGGAACAGGAGAAGATGTAGAGCGTGTTAGAAAAGCAACCGCTATTGTAAAAGAGCGAAGACCAGATTTAAAAGTAGAGGGGCCTATTCAATATGATGCCGCAGTAGATATGAGTGTGGGTAAAACTAAAATGCCTAACTCTGAAGTTGCTGGACAAGCAAATGTGTTTATTTTTCCAGATTTAAATACGGGTAATAATACTTATAAAGCAGTACAAAGGGAAACCAAAGCACTTGCTATTGGACCTATAATTCAAGGTTTAAATAAGCCAGTAAATGATTTAAGTAGAGGCTGTACGGTAGATGATATTTTTAATACCGTAATAGTTACCGCAATCCAAGCACAAGGAATTTAAACCAAACAAAAAGTATGAACATATTAGTGATTAACTCTGGGAGTTCTTCTATAAAATTTCAATTAATAGAAGTACCCTCAGAAAAATTGATTTGTAGTGGTATTGTGGAGCGTATAGGCCATAAAAATGCCGTTTTAAAATATAAAACAGACACGTTAGATTTAGAAGAAATAGGAGAAATTTACACACATAAAGAAGGTTTAAAAAAGATTGTAGCCTTATTATTAGATTCAGAAAAAGGAGTTGTTAATAACACAGAAGATATTAAGGTTGTTGGGCATAGAGTAGTTCATGGAGGTAATTTATTTTCAGATACTACAGAGGTTACTCTAAGTGTAAAAAATAAAATTAAAGAATATGATGCACTGGCACCTTTGCACAACCCAAATAACTTACAAGGGATTATTGTAGCAGAACAACTTTTTCCTAACGCAAAGCAAGTAGCCGTTTTTGATACCGCTTTTCATCAAACAATTCCAGAAAAAGCTAAAAGATATGCTATACCTAATAGCTTTTATGAAGATCATAATATTCAATTATACGGCTTTCACGGTACAAGCCATAAATATGTTTCTGAGCAAGCCAATAAATTTTTAGGACTAGAAAAGTCTAAAATAATAACTATCCATTTAGGTAATGGCTGTAGTATGACAGCCATATTAGATGGTAAAAGTATAGACCATAGTCTTGGTTTTGCACCAGCAAACGGCCTTATTATGGGTACTAGAAGTGGAGATATAGATCATTCTATTATCTCTTATTTAGTAGAAAAATTAGACTATAGCCTAGATGAGGTGAAAAACCTACTCACAAAAGAAAGCGGAATGCTTGGCCTTACTGGTTACAGTGATTTACGTGATATAGAACGAGAAGCACAAAATGGTAATCGCAATTGCCTACTCGCCTTAGAGATGAATGCCTATAGAATTAGAAAATACATAGGCGCTTATGTAGCTGTTATGAATGGCTTAGATGCCATCGTTTTTACAGCCGGAATAGGGGAGAACTCTAGTTTGATTAGAAAATTAGTTTGTAGTGATTTAGATTATTTTGGTATTTCTTTAGACCAAGAAAAAAACGAGCAAAAAGTAAAGGGTTTACAATTGTTAAACACACTAAACGCAAAAGTGAGCATACTTGTTATTCCTACAAATGAAGAGTTAGAGATTGCAAAGCAGGCTTATACGCTTGTAAACTAACAGCCTTAAAAGATTAAAAATTATCAATTATTTATTTCTGAAATACTAATGAAAAATTACCTTCTTATATCTCTTTTTACAAGTATCTTATTTTTAGGTTGTAAAACGCAAGACCTTCAAAACGAAACTGTAAAAACAGAACTACAGCAATATAATGTGCCTGTACGTGAGCACGCCATACAGGCATTACTATGGCAACAACAATCTGCAGAATATCGTGCTTTATCATACCAAGCTTTTTATTTAGCCAGGTTGCAATTAGACGATATTCTAGCTGCTAAAAATAAAACAGATAAGCCTATTGCAATTGTAACAGATATTGATGAGACCGTTATGGATAATAGCCCTTACAGCGGCCATCTAGTAATTGTAAATGAAGAATACACACCTGCCACGTGGGCAGCGTGGGTATCAAAAAAAAGTGCAAAAGCAGTGCCGGGAGCGCTAGAGTTTTTTAAATATGCAGCAAGTAAAGAGGTAGCAATATTTTATGTTTCAAACCGAAATGTTCAACTACAAAAAGAAACCATGGAAAATTTAAAATCGCTAGGTTTTCCAAATGTAAACGATGAGCACGTTTTATTAAAAAGTACTACAAGCGGTAAAGAACCAAGAAGAGATGAGGTTTCTAAAACGCATAAAATAGAATTGTTATTAGGTGATAATTTATCAGATTTTTCAACCGTATTTGAAAACCAATCTACTCAAGAAAGAAATAGTGCAGCAATGCAATTAAAGGCAGAATTTGGTAAAAAATTTATTGTATTACCTAATCCAATGTACGGTGATTGGGAAACAAAAGGAATTTATGAGTCTAATTATAATTGGACACCACATCAGAAAGACTCTATACGTCGCAAAAAAATTAAGGCCTATTAATAGCTTGTAAAATTTCAGAAAAACTGATTTAAGTCATTTTAATTTAATGGATTAAGGATAACCTTTGTTATACAATAGAAAGATTAACTTAAAATTAAATTATATGAAAAATGAGGTTTTAGAAAACAGTAGTATGCATTTTGAACACCAACAATGGAATGGTGAACTTGCATTTTGGAAACAAGAGTTAGGCTTTTTTAATAAAAAACTAAATGAACTTGTAACTCGTTGGACTGATAAAGATGTGCTTGCTCAACTAGAACATTATCAAAATGAATTTATACTTCACGGTAATGTTATTGAAGATTTGCAAGAAACAATAGAAAAGCACGAAACGCGTATAGCGGGACAAAGCAAAACTAATACAGATGCACTTGATGTTCATTTAACAAAAGAACATGTAGCGTTTAGAAATAAAATAGAAACTCAACGTCATATATATTCTGAACTTAAAAAAGAGTTTTTTAGGTTTCTAGAGAAGTATATGTAATATAAAATGCAATTACATCAAGAAATAAATGAACTAGTGGGCTCTTATATTTTGGGAGTACTCATTAGTTTAGGTATAGGGCTCATATTAGGTCTAGAGCGAGAGTACGATAAACTTAAAGAAGAAAAAGGCATCGCCGGAATTAGAACATTTCCTATTGTCGCTATTTTAGGTTTTACTATCGCTAGTTTAACGCAGCTATATACCCCTTGGTTGTTAATTGTGGGCTTGGGAGCTTTTATTTTGTTTTTGGCACTAATAAACTTTTCTCAAAAACAAGAAGAATACAAACAAGGGTTGACTACTAATTTTGCATTAATAGCAACCTTTGTTTTAGGTAGTATGGTTTCTGCTGAGTTCTATAGAGATGCTGTAGCTACTGCTGTCATTATAGTTACGTTACTGTCACTTAAAACAAGATTTAGATCTGTAATAAGTAACATTACTTCTGAAGAGCTTTTTGCATTTATTAAATTTTCAATAATAGCATTATTAATACTCCCTTTTTTACCAAATAAACAATATGGTCCAGAGGGTTTATTAAACCCATTTGAGATAGGGACTATTATTGTTATTGTTTCTTTCTTAAATTTTATAGGCTATTTTTTAGTCAAGTTTATAGGTTCAAAAAGAGGTATTATTTTAACAGCTATACTTGGTGGTCTTATATCAAGTACAGCGGTTGCCTGGAATTATGCTTCAAGAAGTAAAGAGTCTCCAGAACTTTCTAAAAAATATAGTGCTGGGATTATTGTTGCTTCGGCAATTATGTTTCCTAGACTAGCACTATTAGCATATCTATTTAATAATGCGATTATAAATTACTTGGCAATTCCGTTTGGTATATTAACAGTAATATGCGTTGTCGCTACTTTATTGTTAATGCGTAAAGATGACCCTAAGCCAGATACTAATATAAAATTAGGCAACCCATTAAATGTTTTAAATGCCATAAAGTTTGGGGTGGTTTATGTAGTAATTCTCTTTGCAGTTTTTTATAGCAATGCGTATTTTGGAGAAAGTGGCTTGTATTATTCTGCTTTAATTGCTGGGTTAGCAGATACAGACGCTATAACAATAAGTATGGCAAAATTTTCTCTAGAAGGAGATAAATTAGCGCTAGCATCTTCAGTGATTATTGCTGCAACAATAAGTAATATGTTTGTGAAGCTTGGTATAAGTTTTTTTAAAGGCTCAAGAGTTACTGGTAAGCTTATAGGGCTCGCTTTTGGGAGTGTTATACTAGTTGGGTTCTTTTATATATTAATTGCTACCTAAACCTCTTATTTTAAAGATTTGCAAAGGCATCAAATAATTAGCACTAAAAAATCCTGCTCAAAATTAATTTTGAGCAGGATTTTTTTAAAATTTCTATTTTATTTATTCTTTAGAATATCTATTTAATAAACTTACTTGTAAAGCTTTTTTTGCTCCTTTTAATAATGCTTTTGTTTCCTCTATTGTATAGTTTCTTACTTGAGCAATTTCTTCTAGTGTTAGATGATCTTTAGTAAAGAGTTCAAATACATTTCGCATTTTAGTAGGTAAGTTGTGCAATACCATCCCTATGTGTTTTTGTAAATCACTTTCATTTAAATCTTTGTCTATTTTTTCAACTAAGGCTTGTTCCTTATTCTCAATAAAAACGTGGTTTAGCGTGTAGTCATTGTGATTGTAAGACATGTCATCAAGTTCTTCTATCATTAATAAGTCTCCACCACCATCTGTACTATATTTTTCTTGAAGCTCGTCCCATTCTGGTCTGGTATAATCGTCTATATTATTTAAGAAAAGTTCATCAAATTCTTCATCTACAAAAACATCATCTAATAATTCGTTTGTCTTTTTTAAAAGCCAAACGTAAAAATCGTTTTGGTGTTTAACTTCATCTAGGTTGTCATATATTTCAATAAAAAGCTGGTCAATAATATCATCTGCTTTGTATTTGTTTTTTGGAAAATGCCCCTTTTTTATTGCCGAATTAAATTGCCTATTTATATAGTCTTTTAAATCTTCTGAAATTTTTAATACTAATTTATTGAAGTGTGTTTTGTTACCTTCTTTTTTGTACTTAACTAAGTCTGTATAAGTGTTGGTTACAAATAGACGGAACTCTTTTTTTTTCTGGTAAGACGTGATGTTAGCATTCATAATATTAAAAATTATTTATTAGTATGAGTAAAGGTCACAACAATACTGTTATAATAAAATGACATAGGTCAGTTTAATAATTAATTAGTCACGTATTTATTTTTCTATAATATTTGAAATAGATCTCTTTTTTCTTCAAGTATTTTTTTTGTGCTTTCATATCCTATGTTAAAAATTGCATCTACATTTTTCATGTCAAAAGTCCCAAAACTTAATAGCTCTTCGGGATAAATTATCACATCACAATCTGGAAATTTTAACATTGACTCTGCTGCAACTTTAATTTTATAGGCTCTTTCTACTACTGCTATTGAGTATTTTAAATCTTTTATGGTAATCTTTTTAAGAGGGTTTACGTAGATCCCAATTATTTTATCACAGGGTTCTATTAAAGGCTCTACAGGAAAATTGTTTAAAGTTCCGCCGTCTATATAAAACTTACCGTTAATTTCTGTGGGCGTAAAAACACCTGGGAAAGAAGCAGAGGCAATAATAGGTTTTATAAGTTGACCTTTACTAAAGGTTTTTGACGTGCCATCAATAACATTAGCTGCTGTAACAAACAGCTCTTTTTTTAAAACATTAAAGTTGTCTTCGGGGAGGTATTTTTTAAGATCATCGTAGAATTTTTCAGAATTAATAAATCCAGGTTTGTTACGGGCATATCTAGTGGTTTGAAAAATAGATATAGTTTTAAAAAAATTTAATATTTCGGCCCAACCTATCCCTGCTGCATATAATGAGCCAACAATAGCTCCTGCACTTGTGCCAGAAACATGTGTTGGTTTTATGCCAAATTCTTCTAAAGCTTTTATTGCGCCAATATGCGCAGCTCCTCTTGCGCCTCCTCCAGATAGTACTAAGCCTAAGTTCATGTTTTGTTTTTTATGATTTAAAGATAGTTAGTTATGAACCATAAACGATAAATATCTATTATAAAATTGGGCTAAAAACTTTAGCGATACCTTCTTTCATTCGGTCTACTTTTGATCGTTTAACATACTCATTGTAGTCTAATATAATGCTTTTATCACACTCCTTTAAAAAATCAATTTTAAGATTGGTGCTAATGTCTTTATCATATATTAAAGCGTTAACCTCATAGTTTTGTTCAAAGCTTCTTATGTCTAAGTTTGCTGTGCCTATTGAGGTTAACTCGTCATCTGCAATTATAACTTTACTATGTAAAAAGCCATCTGGAAACAGATAAATTTTAACGCCAGCTTCTAGTAATGCTTCAAAGTGAGAACGCACATTCCATTTAACTAAAAAACTGTCTGAGTTTTTAGATAGTAGTATTCTAATATCTATACCACTCATTGCCGCTACTTGTAGTGCCTCAAGTATTGCTTCGCCAGGAATAATATATGGATTTGTGATATAGACATGTTTTTCTGCATTATTTATTATTGAAAAATAAAGTTGTTGTATAGAAGAAAAATCTGAATCTGGACCACTTGCCACAATTTGGGCAATAGTTTTTCCTGGGGTACTATGTTTTAAAATATATTTAGGGTTTAATAAATTATCAGACCCGCTCGCAAAGGTCCAGTCCATTGTAAATACAGCCTGTAAGCTATTAACTATGCTTCCTTTTAACTGTAAATGCATATCATACCATTTACCTAATACAGGATCTCCTTTTATATACTTGTCAGAAACATTAATACCGCCTGTAAACCCTACTTTACCATCAATTATTATTATTTTTCTATGGTTTCTATAATTAATAGATGACAGTAATCTGCCTAGACGCATAGGTAAAAAGCTATATGCTTGAATGCCTTCTTTTTTTAAGCTGTTTATATATTTATTGCTTAAAGTTCTGCTTCCTAATGCATCATATAAAAAACGAACTTCAACGCCTTTTTTAGCTTTATCAATTAATAATGTTTTGAACCTTTCTGCTAAAAAACCTTCTTCAAAAATATAATATTGAATATGAATAAAATGTTCAGCATTTTCTAAAGCTTTAAAGATGGCGTCAAATGTTTGGTCACCATTTTTTAAAGGTATTAACTCATTACCTTTAGTGGGCAAAAACTTAGATCCTTTTGTAATAAGTTTTGCTAGCTTAACATGATCTTTAATAGTTTTAGGAAAATCACTTTCTTTCTCATTATCAAGTGCATTGTAGTAGGTTTCAACTTTAGTGTAATAGTCAACTACTTCTTTTGTGTTTTTTAAAGTGTAAAATTTGTTTTTTCTACGGTTGCGGCCCAGTATAAAGTAGAAGAGCATACCGCCCACTGGCACGGTAAATATTACTAATAACCAAGCCAGTGTTTTAGTAGGTCTTATTCCATAAAGCAGTAGCTTGCCCATAATAACAAAGGCTACAATAAAATATAAAATAAGCGCTAGGGTCATTTATTAGTGGTTGTTTTTTCTAATGATATCAAACTTTATTATTCCTCCATCTATAGTTGCCTTTATTAAATTTCCATTTTTATAATAGTATAAGTTTTCATTTCCTTTTGAGTTTATTTTTTTATAAGTGTGATTTCCCATTGCCATAATTGTGTTAAAACTAGCATCTTGCTCAGAAAAGCAAGTGGTAATATTTTTGGGTTCTTCAAAATACAATTGTACCGTAGCATAATTTATAGATTTATTAATGCTGGTTTCGTCTTTTTCGTCTTTAATAACCTGGTAATACGTGTCTTTCCATCTGGTTATAGTCTCTGCGTGAGGCTTTTTATTTACAGTAATATGTACTTCTGCATCTGTTAAAAAAGCGTTTTCAAATGCTACATTGTAGTTGTAATGAACACTAAATTCTTTAATAATTCGAGTTTCAATATTTGTCGCACTTTTATAAGTAGTTATTGCATCTGTTTTAGTTTTAGAAGCTTTTAAGCTACCCACAATATTGTTTTTGTGGACAATATCAAAGTAAATATTTTTTTCTGAAACGTTAGGTGTATTTCCCATTAGGGTCAAAAAATTAATAAGTAGTAAGCTCCAAATCATAATCTGTTTTTAAAATAATTAGCTGATAACCGATGCTGCAAATTTCAGAATAATAAATTAACTAAAATTGATTTAAATCACCTTACGGTCAAAAAACACACTGTATTTTTGAGATGTATTTTAATAAGATAAATAAAACCAGACATTTTTATGTGTTTGATTTGTAAATAAATAGCTTAGATGATTATAGAAAACAAAATTATAGAAGGGCTCTCTAATCAAGAAGTTATAAAGGCTAGAGAAAAGCACGGTGAGAATGTTCTAAATTTTAAAAAGGAAAGTGGACTTTTATTTGCTTTAAAAAGCCTTGTAAAAGAACCAATGGTAATACTGTTGCTTGTTACATCAACCATATATTTTATTACAGGAAACATTGATGATGGTATTTTTTTAGCACTAGCTATTGTTTTGGTTTCTGCTATCTCATTATACCAAGATTCTAGAAGTAGAGATGCCTTAGAAAAGCTGAAAGTTTATACAAGACCTAATTGTAAGGTAATTAGAGAAGGAGAACTTATTGAGATAAAAACTACCGAAATTGTAATTGGAGATAGTATAATGGTAGAAGAAGGGGTCACAATACCTGCAGATGGTGTTATTATTCATTCTAATGATTTTTCTGTAAATGAATCAATATTAACAGGCGAGTCTTACTCGGTTTATAAAAATCAAACAACAGATCAACATATTTATATGGGTACCATGATAGCAAGCGGTCTAGCAATAGCAACCGTTACTAATATTGGAGTTGATACCAAACTAGGAAAAATAGGAAAGAGCCTTGAAGATGTACTAGAAGAAAAAACACCCTTAGAGGTACAGATAAACAATTTTGTAAAGAAAATGGTTATTGGTGGAGTTGTTGTTTTTATTCTAGTATGGGCAATAAACTTTTTTAAATCTTATAACATTTTAGATAGTCTCATTAAAGCATTAACGCTAGCAATGAGTATTCTGCCAGAAGAGATACCAGTGGCATTTACCACTTTTATGGCAATGGGAGCCTGGCGATTAATGAAAATGGGTGTAGTAGTGAAACAAATGAAAACGGTTGAAACTTTGGGGAGTGCAACCATTATTTGTATTGATAAAACAGGTACAATCACCGAAAATAAAATGACACTAGCAAAGCTGTATAGCTTTGCTAACAAAAAAACGATCTCAACCACCGAGGCATTTAATGATAATGATAAAGAGTTAGTTGAAATTGCCATGTGGGCAAGTGAGCCTATTCCCTTTGATCCTATGGAAATAGCGCTTCATCAAAGTTATGAAAGCCAGTTTTTAGAAGACAGAAGACCAGTATTTAAAATAGTTCATGAATATCCATTAGACGGAAAGCCTCCTATGATGACACATGTTTTTCAAAACAAAAACGGAACTAGAATAATTGCTGCAAAGGGTGCTCCAGAAGCCTTATTAAAGGTGTCAAAGCTTAGCGCTGCAGAAGTGGAAGAGATTAAAAAAGTAATTTCAAATTTATCTAAAGACGGGTATAGGTTACTTGGTGTAGCTCAAACTAATTTTGAAGGAGATGATTATCCTATAAAACAACAAGAGTTTAAATTTGATTTTAAGGGTTTAGTTGCTTTTTATGACCCGCCAAAACAAAATATTCAATCTGTACTAGAAGATTTTGATAGCGCTGGGATAACTGTAAAAATTATTACTGGCGATAATGCAGAAACAACTAGAGCTATTGCTAAGCAAATAGGTTTTATAGGCTATGAGCATAGTATGTCTGGAGAAGATTTGATGAAGCTATCTGCCTTAGAATTATCAAAAGTAGTTTCTAAAACTCAAGTTTTTACAAGAATGTTTCCTGATGCCAAGCTAAAAATAGTAAATGCCTTAAAAGCAAACAATGAGATAGTAGCCATGGTAGGTGACGGTGTTAATGATGGCCCAGCATTAAAGTCTGCACACATAGGAGTAGCAATGGGTAAAAAGGGGACAGAAATAGCAAAAAACACAGCTTCATTAATATTAGTGGATGATGATTTATCAAAAATGGTAGCTGCTGTAGCAATGGGAAGAAAAATATACAGTAATCTTAAAAAAGCGATTCAATATATTATTTCTATTCACATACCTATTATACTTACGGTCTTTATTCCTTTAGTATTAGGTTGGGTTTTTCCTAATATATTATCTCCGGTTCATATTATACTATTAGAATTAATAATGGGGCCAACCTGTTCTATTGTTTATGAAAATGAACCTCTTGAAAAAAATACAATGCAACAAAAGCCAAGACCATTTACAGAAGCTTTTTTTAATAAAAAAGAGTTAATAACTAGTGTGTTGCAAGGTTTGATGATTACCCTAGGAGTTATGCTTGTATATCAATATGCAGTAATGCAAGGTTATAATGAAGCTATTACTAGAACGATGGTTTTTACAACGCTTATTTCAGCAAATATATTTTTAACATTTGTAAATCGCTCTTTTGTATATTCGGTTTTTACAACTATCAAGTATAAAAATAAATTGATTGTTTTAGTAACGAGTATCACAGTAGCAATTGCATTTTTGCTTCTGTTTGTTAAACCCGTAAACCAGTTTTTTCAATTCGAAATATTAGATATTTCATTAATACTAATAAGTGGAATAATGGGATTACTATCTGTCATTTGGTATGAGGTTGTAAAATGGAACAAGAGAATTAGTCTTAATAAAAAAGTTTGATTGCCTAAAAACAAATTATACTATCAACAATAGGAGGGAAGATGCTAACGCTTATGAGTTAGGTGCTTTTTTTGTCAATGTGTTTAATGTGAGACCTAAGAGCACTAATAAAATACCTATTAAACTCCACAATGAATATTTTTCATTTAACCAAATGAGACCTAACGCCATTGTAAAGATAACTTCTAGATATTTTAGTGGAGCTATAAGGTTCATTTGCCCAGATTGAAACGCTTTTGTCATATACAATTGTCCTAAATACCCAAATAAACCCAGACATATTAAAAATAACCATTCTATACCAATAGGAGATTTCCAGTATGTAATAGAAAAGATACCACTCACAATTGCTGCAATTAGCATAAAATAATGCACCACTACCACAGGGTGATCGCTGTCTCCTATTTTTCTTATTAAAATAAAAACAAGACCACTTAATAAAGCAGATCCTAAAATTAATAATAGTCCAATAGTACTCATAGAATCATTGAATCCCTTCATTAGTAAAACCCCAGAGAAGGCTATTAAAATAAAAACCCATTGAATACGCTTTACCTTTTCTTTTAAAAATATGAGTGCAAATAGCATTGCAAATATGGGAGAGATATAGCGTAAAGAGACTGCAGACCCCATTTGAAGGTATTTTAAAGCTGCAAAAAACAAGCCCATAGAAAGTAACCCCGCAACGGCTCTTAGTACTAATAACGTTCTCTTATTACCTAATGGAGATATCTTTTGTCTAATTAAAAATGCACTTGTAAAAATTAAAGACCCAAATGATCTAAAAAAAATAATTTGGGGTACGTCAAACCGGTCTAGAAGCTTTACAAAAACATTTAAAAATGTAAATGCCAAAGCACTAATTATCATGTAGATAATAGATTTTTGAGACATAGTGGCTAGTTTATAACTGCAGTAAAGGCAAAGAAGTAAGACATGATTTTAAGCTAAGTATTAGCTGCAAAATTAGCCTATTTTGTCTAATAGACTTTCAAAAGTTTGAGAATAGTAATCCTTTGTTTTTGATTGCGTTTTGAGATCGTTTATCAATACAGTAGTGACAGGAATAGAATAACTATTAGAATATAAATTATTTTCTGTGTTTGTAAAAACAATAGCACCATCTATACTGCCATCACAAATACTTTTTAGGTATTCGGTTTCTTTTTCTTCAGTTTCAAAAGATTGAAAAACAACTATGCGATATTCTTGCTCTGCCGCTATTTTCTGAAAATTGAATAATAAGTTGCTATAAAAATCTGTATTTATTTGCGGTAAAATTATAGCAACCGTATTACTCTTTTTATTTCTTAAGCCTACCGCAAAACTATTAGGTACATAATTGTGCTTTGCGGCTACATCTGCAATCAACCTTTTTGTTTTTACGCTAATATCCAACTTGTCATTTAACGCCTTAGATACTGTAGAAACAGAAAATCCGGTTAAATAAGAGAGTTCTTTTAGGTTAATAGATGTGTGGTTTGGGCTCATTTTTTTAATTCTGAAATGATCTCTAATGAAGATTTAGTTAGTTGTGTTATTCCTTTATAATCATAATTGCCTTGCGCATCTTTAACCATCAATTTTGATCCCATACCTACACAAGTTACTCCTGCGTTAAACCAGCTAGATAAACTTTCTTTTGTAGGAGAAACGCCACCTGTAGGCATAATACTTGTCCATTGACAAGGACCTTTTATTGCTTTTACAAAATCAGGACCTAAAATTCCACCAGGGAATAATTTTACAATTTCGCAGCCTAATTCTTCAGCCTTTGCTATTTCAGTTAAAGAACCACAGCCTGGCGACCACAGTACTTTTCTGCGATTACAAACTACTGCTATGTCTTCTCTTAAAACAGGAGTTACAATAAAGTTTGCTCCTAATTGCATATATAATGATGCAGCGGCTGCATCTGTAACAGAACCAACACCTAAAATCATTCCTGGCAGTTCTGCGATTGCATATTTTTGTAAGCCGTTATAGACCTCAAAAGCAAAATCTCCTCTGCTTGTAAACTCCATTAGACGGGCTCCACCGTCATAACATGCTTTTAATACTTTTTTTGCTATTTCTATATCTGGGTGAAAAAATAACGGCACTAAGCCGGTTTCTCCCATAGTTTGTGCTACTTCTATTCTTGAATATTGAGCCATTATTTTTATTTCTTATTTATCTTGATACTTTACCAGTTGCGTTACCGCTTAAAAGTTTTTCTATTTCGTCAAGGGTAATCAAATTATAATCTCCAGAGATGGTGTGTTTTAAACAACAAGCAGCAACAGCAATGTTTAATGCTCTTTGTTTATTGTGACTATCGTTTAACAGCCCGTAGATTAAACCACCCATAAATGCATCTCCACTTCCTACTCTGTCTACTACAGGAGTAACTTCTTTTATATCTGCATTAAATACAGATTTACCATCATATAATATACCACCTATTCTTTGATGAGATGCGCTTACAGAATACCGTAAGGTTGTCGCAACAGTATGCAGGTTAGGGCACATATCAAATATTTGATCGTATAAAACAGGTAAAGATGTTTCGTTTTGATAATTAGGGTTTACCTTGTCTTTGCCTAGCATAAATAGTGCAGTGTCAATATCTCCTAAAACGATATTACTGTACTTTAAAAGTTCGGGCATTACTTCGCAAGGTTCTTTACCGTATTGCCACAATTTTGACCTGTAATTTAAATCTGAAGAAATAGTAACGCCAAGTTTATGAGCTACTTTTAATGCTTCTAAACATTCTTCTGCTGCAGATTGTGATATTGCCGGAGTGATACCGCTCCAGTGAAACCAAGTCACATCTTTTAATACAGATTCCCAGTCAATAGTTCCTTTTTTTATAGTTGCCATAGAGCTATTTGCTCTGTCATAGACCACATTACTACCGCGAGTTCCTGCACCAGTCTCAAGATAATACAGACCTAATCTGTCACCACCATAAACTACATTTTTAGATACGACATTAAATTTACGCATCTCTTTTAATGCGCAGGCTCCAATTTCGTTTTCAGGTAATCTAGTAACAAACTCGACAGGGACGCCATAATTTGCTAGAGATACTGCCACGTTAAATTCTCCACCACCATAGGTTGCAGCAAACTTTTTTGCTTGAGAAAAACGTAAGTGGCGCTCTGTAGAGAGCCTTAACATAATTTCTCCAAAAGTTACAACTTTACTCATTCTTTAAATTTTATAGCTAAACTTATTTTTTTTTAAACCTAAAATAGCTTCACGACATTATTTCATTTAACCGAAATAGTATATCGTGAAGCTTATTTAATAATTTTTATTAAATACCTAGTGCTTGACCACCACCTATTTGGATAGTTTCGGCAGTAATAAATGACGCATCTTTACTTGCTAAAAATGACACAACTCCTGCAACATCTTCTGGTTGACCTAATCTACCAAGCATAATGTTGTTTGCCCAAGAAGCAAAAACTTCTGGTTTTGTAGATTTAATCTGCGCGTGAAAAGGAGTATCAATTGTTCCTGGAGATACTGCATTTACTCTAATACCGTATTCTGCAAGATCTTTTGCTAATGCTCTAGTAATCGCGTGTACTCCTGCTTTAGAAGTTCCGTAAATACCTGCACCTGGTCCTCCAGCATTCCATGCTGCGTTAGAAGTGTAGTTTATAATTGAAGGGTGTTCTCCATCTTTAAGAAAAGGAATTGCCGCTCTAGACGCAAAAAATACTGAGTCTAAGTTTAAAGCCATTACTTTCCTGTAAAATTCTGTAGTCATCTCTTCAAATCTAGATCTACCACCAAGACCACCAGCATTGTTAACTAGTGTGTCAATTTTACCATATTTTTCACCTATTTTTTTTATGTTAGCAGCTACAGCATTTTCATCTGTAACGTCAAAACCATAATATTCTGCAGTAATACCATCTGCTGTTAATTCTTTTAATCTCTCTGCACCAGCTGCATCGTCAATACCGTTAAGGATAACTGTATAGCCATCTTTACCTAATCTTTTTGCTACTTCAAAACCAATACCACCGGTTGCTCCAGTTACTACTGCTACTTTCCCTTTACTCATAATCTAATTTTTATTAATTATTATTTTTCTTTTAATTTTTATCATCTGTATTAACAACTAGCTTCACCTTTCTTATTAAAAAGAGAATGGATAATACAGCTAGTATTACAGACACCGTTATGGCTATAAATGCTGGGGTATAAGAACCGCCAGATGTTATTCTTCCTATAAACCAGTTCATTATAATAGGTGATAAAGCTGCAATAGTTCCAGCTAATCCAGCTAGAGTTCCTACAGATGGACCTCTAAATAAGTCACTCGATAATGTTTGAATATTTCCTATAGCAAATTGAAATCCGAATAGTGCGATTCCAGCTAAATAGATAAATGTCATATAGTTAGTGTCATCAACAAAAAGGATAATTGAAACAAAGCCAAAGATTATTAATAAACTACCTATTATGATACTCGCTTTTCTACCAGTATCTACAGAAGTTCGCTTAATTACAGCTTCAGTAAAGAATCCCCCTAATATACCACCAGCAGCAGCCATTAAATAAGAAATCCACATTGTATTTCCTATTTCTTCAATACTCATGTCAAATTTGTTATGTAAGTAAATAGGCATCCAACCTGCGAAAAACCACCAAATAGGTTCTATAAAAAACCTACATAATAATACTCCCCAAGATTGCTTAAAACTTAATACTTTACCAACACTAAGACTTTTAGCACCTTCAACTACTATATTGTTGTTTTTTATTCTGTCATTAATTAATAAGTCTCTTTCTTTATCTGTAATCCAAGGATGCGATTCTGGTTTTGATTTATTAATCAATAACCAAGGTATAATCCAAAGTAAACCTAATGCACCTAAAATAATATAAGTTGACTTCCATCCAAATTGTGCATATAAAAAGACAATAATAACAGGAGCTATAACATTTCCGATAGAAGCACCTGCATTAAAGATACCTTGTGCTAATGCTCTTTGTTTAACGGGAAACCATTCTCCATTACTCTTTACAGCTCCAGGCCATAATCCAGCTTCACCAAGACCAAGTAAACCACGAAAAAGGGATAATGTAACTACTCCTCTTGCTACAGCGTGAAAAGCTGCAGCTGCAGACCATACTACGATAGATACTACAAAGCCTAATCTGGCGCCTATTTGATCATACAACCTCCCTGATAAGAATTTACTGGCAGCATAAGTCACCATAAAAATGTTAAGCATAAGGGCATAATCAGATTCGTCCATTCCTAGGTCTTTACCCATTTTTGGCCATAGTAAAGCGAAAGCTGTTCTGTCTATATAGTTAATTACTGTGGCGATGAAGATTAAAGTAATAATCCACCATCTAAGTCCTTTTAATTTCATTCTTTTTTTTGGTTAAATTATTTGCCCTAGTTTTAAGATACGGCATATAATTGTTATGTCAAGCTATGTTGGTAGCTTGATTAAGATGTTTTATTAATTTATTTTGAGCTTGTTTTTAAACTAAAATTATTCAAAAACCTGAAAACACTATTTTATATTTCTACGTTGTAACAATATTTATATAATTCTTTAAAATGCTGTTTCATTCGTTTTTTTGCTAATTGAGGATTTTGTTCCTTAATTGCTTCATAGATAAGTCTATGTTCTTCAATGCCAATAAATGCTTGGGTAGCATCACAAATATGATATTTCCCAAAATTTGTTATTATTTCAGGAGTTATAATTAGCATAAAAGTATTCATGGTGGCGTTTCCACATACCTTTGCAATTGCTAAATGAAATAATAGGTCTTCTTGAACTGCGTCTTCTCCGTTTAAAACTTTTTCTTCGTAAGCATCAAGTGCTTTTTTTAATACAACAAGATCTTCTTCAGTTCTTCGCTTTGCAGCTAATCTTGATGTTTTTAATTCTAAAAGTATTCTAGTTTCAACAAGTGTTTTAAAATCTGGTTCTTCAAGTCTTAAAATGTCATCAATCATTCCATTCATTGCAATCACGCCAATGTTTGCAATAAAAGTCCCGCTTTGTGGGATAGATTTTAGTAACCCATATAATTCTAGTTTTTGAATCGCCTCTCTAATAGTTCCTCTCGAAACATTAAACTTTTCAGATAACATTCTTTCAGACGGGAGTTTGTCTCCAGGCTCTAAGTTTTTGCTATTGATTAGATCTCTAATCTCAACAATTACTTGTTTCTGAATTGAGTGCTTTTCATTTTTAGTAAGAATTTCTCCTTTCATATTTCTAAAATTGGTTTACCAGACAAAACTATTTAAACTTAAGTAAACTAGCGCAACTTGTTGTGTTATATAAGTGTTATTTAAAAAATAAATTTTACTGGCCATATTTGGCCAGTAAAATTTGTAACAAAATTTAAGGCTAATCAAACATTTGTCAATTCATTAGTCTTTTTTAGCTATTTTTTATTAATGAATATTATTAGTACCCAGCATTTTGAGTAATCACACCATCACTAGCAAGTACTTCAGAAATTGGTACTGGAAAAACATAATAGTTAGGGTTTACTGATTCTCCCATTTCTGAGTCTACAGTTCCTGTTCTAACTAGGTCAAACCATCTGTGACCTTCAAATGCTAACTCTAATCTTCTTTCATCTGCAATTGCTTGTCTAACTAAAGCTTGTGTGTTGAGAGTCGCCTCGTCAAGAACAGGAACTGCTGCTCTTGTTCTAATAGGATCTAAAAGGTCAAGTACATCTGCTAATGGTGCATTGTTCTCGTTCATTGCTTCTGCATGTAAAAGAATAAGGTCTGCTAATCTCATCTCTATCCAATCGTGATCTGGACCACCAGATTGAGAGTATTTAGGAGAGTTTAATAGTGTAGCATCAATATTTACTGCACTTCTCAAATCTCCAGGACTAGCATCAAATGCTGCTATTAAGTCAGTGTCTAATGGTTCTAGCGCCTTTGTCTCAAGACCACCATACCATTCCCAAAATTCAGAAAAACCATACTCATCTACTACAGAGCTAGATTTTCTAGCTGCAAATATTGTTTCTGAGTTTGCTTCATTTTCTCCGCCAAAAATATCAACATAGTTTTCTTCTAAAGTAACTCCTGCACCAGCAGCTGCGTTAATGGCATCTGCAAGAAGAGGTTCTGCACTAGAAAAATTACCCATGTGCATGTACACTTTACCTAATAATCCTTGAGCTGCAATTCTAGATGCTCTTCTAGAAGATACTCCAGAGTTGTCTAATCCTGCAATTGCATCTTGTAAGTCTGGTATAATAACATCAGAATAAACTGAAGAAGCAGATTGTCTAGTTAAATCAAATGTAGGTATGTCATTGATATCTGGTGTTGTTAAAATAACCGTCACATCTCCAAAAACTTGCACCATTTTAAAATAAGCTAATCCTCTAATAAATTTAGCTTCTGCAACAAGTGTAGCATCGTCAGAATTTATTATTACGTTATTAGCACTTAATATAGATCTGTATGATGCAGTGTAGAAAGGACCAAAAAATTGATCTTCCATTACCGTTAAATTAGGTGTAAATCTGTCAAATTCTGGATATGGTTCTTCGTCCATAACTCCGTTATCTGCTCTAAAATCGCCCATCACCGCCATTGGTGTTGCAGTACCTACTTGATAGTAGTATGCTGCATTTAAAACTCCAGTAAAATCTGTTAATGAATCTGAACTAGCAATGTTTGGTGGCACCTCGTCTAGATCGCTACAACTTGACATTGCTACTAGCAATGTTCCAATAAATAATGTATATACTTTTTTCATTTTTTTTGTCTATTAAAAATTAACATTTACACCAAACGTAAAGCTTCTCACAATAGGACTTGCTCCTACTTGAACTCCATAAGTAGTAGGTCCAGCATAACCTGAGTTTGTTGTTTCTACACCTTCTGGGTTATAAGAAGTATAATCGTCTCCGAATATGTATAAGAGATTAGAAGATGCTGCATAAATTCTTGCAGAGTTTATTCCCATTTTAGTTATCCATTCTGGATCAATAGTATATCCTATAGTTAGGTTTCTTATTGCTAAGTATGAGGCATCTTGAACTTGTGCATCAAGTTGATTTCTTGACTGCGTGTAAAACTTATCGTTATGATCAGCAATACCGTCACCTTCTACGTCAAAACTATCTCTTAATCTTCCACCAAATTCTGAGTTATAGTAGATAGGGTCAATGTTAAAAACATCTCCTCCTTGAGCTCCTTGAAGTTGGAAAGATAGATCAAAAGCTTTATAGCTAAAGTTACTATTTATTCCGTAGTAAAAGTCTGGAGTACTTTGTCCTATTTTAACTAAATCTCCACCTTCTTCAACTGTTTTTGTTCTATCAATTACACCATCACCATTTTGGTCAACAACATAATATTCAGAACTGTTAATGCCAATAGCTCTTGTTGGGTCTTCAATAAAGCTAGACTCAACTTGTCCATCAGTTTCTAATCCCCACATTTCACCTATTTCACCACCTACATAATTTCTAAAAACTGGTCCTCTACCACTTTGACCGTAAATCGCGTCTGGTAATTGGTCAAGTCCGTCAAGATCTGTAATTTCTGTTTTTACAGTAGAGAAGTTAGCACCAAGATCCCATCTAAAGTTATCACTACGTACTATACCTGCTGTTAATTCAGCTTCAAAACCTGAGCTTCTTACATCACCTGCATTACGTCTTATTGAAGTGGTTCCAAAAACTTCAGAAGTACTAAAGTTAATTAAGATATCTTCAATGTCAGAAGTATAGTAATCCATACCTACTCTAAATCTATTATTTAAAAATCCTAGATCAACACCAAAATTTGTTTCAGTATTAGTTTGCCAAGTTAAGTTAGAGTTTGCTACATCATCAGGAATTAAGAAACCAGTTCCATAAGCTGTAGGTTGTGGGTTTAAAAGGCTTAATGAGCTATAAGAACCTAAATCTGATGTAGTTCCTAAAGAACCAGTACTAAATCTTGGCTTTAATAAACTTAAGAACTCTAAGTTGTAAAAAGATTCGTTATGTACATTCCATCCTAAAGAAAGGGCTGTAAATGTGTTAAATCTATTGTTTGAACCAAAACGTGAATCACCATCTCTTCTTACAGAAGCAGATACTAAGTAACGATCGTCAAATGCATAATTAACTCTACCAAAAACACTACGTCTTGATACTTTTTCATCTCTCTCTGTTGTTACAACATCTGCTGGTTGTAATAAGTTGTAGTTGATAATAGAACTAAAAGGAACATTTGTACCATCTAATCTTGTACCCTTATAAAAGATGTTTTGAAATTCTAAACCTGCTACTGCACCTATTTCGTGCTTTCCTATTTCTGTGTTATAATTTAATGTAGTTTCACTTAAAACAGAACCTTGCTTTAAATCAGTTTGATCTAAGTTTGTCTGGTTTGTACGTGCTCTAGAGTCAGTTTCAAGTCCTTTATAAAAATAGTCTTGTGTGTCTTTTAAGTCTGTACCTAAGACAGCTTTTACATTTAAACCTTCAGTAATATTGTATTGTAAATAAGTAGAAATGTTTGCGAAAAATGTTTTTTGATATCTATCTGTATTGTCAAGCTTTGTTGCTGGTCCTGCATCTCCAGATCCACCTATACCGTTTCCACTTCTACCATAATGCCAGTCTTGAGCTGTGTCACCTGGTTGTAAAGTATAAATACTGTTGTTAAAAGGTGCATCACCACCTCTGTATCCATCATCAAAAGGATCAAGACCTAAGCCTTGTGCTTGCTGGTCTAAATCTTGTACAAATGCAATAGATTCTGCTGTATGATAAATAGGGCTAATGTCATATGCTCTTAATAAATCTCTTTGATCATATCCTGAGATATCTCTGTCTGAAGCAAATCCATTAAAACTTAATCCTGCTTCAATCTTATCTCCTAGTTGAGTGTCAATGTTTAAACGAGCATTAAGTCTTTCATATGCCTCAGTTCTTACTACACCATCAGTATTTAGGTATCCTACAGAAGCAAAAAATCTTGAGCTTTCAGAACCACCACTATAGCTAAAATCGTGACTAGTAGTGTATCCACTTCCATAAAGCCAGTCTTCAACAGCTAAAACGTCTGGTGCGTTTCTGTATGCGTCAATCTTGTAGTTTACAAAAGCAGGGTCTAATTCAGAAACATCATAAGTTCCATCTGCTATACCAGATTCTAAAGTGTCAGCCCATTCTCCAGCTGTCATCTTTATATTATCTCTTTTATAAGTACCAGAGATACTTGTGTAATTGTTATAGCTAAAACTTGGCTTTCCTTCTTTACCTTTTTTAGTAGTAACTAAGATAACACCATTTGCTCCTCTAGAACCATAAATTGCAGCAGAAGCAGCATCTTTTAATACCTCTAGACTATCTATGTCATTAGGGTTAACTGTTGCTAAGCTTCCAGAAATAGGATACCCATCAACAACAATTAACGGACTTGAGTTTCCGTTAACAGATGAAGCAGCTCTAATTTGAATTTTAGAATCTGCACCTGGTGATCCATCTTGATTTTGAATTAATACACCTGCTAACTTACCAGCCAAGGCTTCATCAACACGAGCAGTTTGAATTGCAGCAACATCTTCACCACCTACTCTGGCAATAGATCCAGTTACGTGACTCTTTTTTTGCTTACCATAACCTATTACAACTACTTCATTTAAAGTGTTTGCATCTTCAGCAAGAGCGATACTAATAGTTTTTTGATTAGTGATAGTAACAGATTGAGTTACATATCCTAAATAAGAAAATTCTACTACATCTCCACTCGATACATTAAGTGTGAAGTTTCCGTCAAAATCAGTAGATGCACCTTTAGAGGTTCCTTTAATAATGACATTTGCACCGGGTATTCCAAATTGGTCGCTCGCAGATACTACAGTACCAGTAAGTGGATAACTGTCTTGCGCAACCATAATAATACTACTAAATAGCATCATTAATAAAGTTAGCTTCGATTTTAAATTCATAATCTAGTTTTTAGGTTTTAATGATTAGTTAATTTGTTGCTGAAATATTAATTTCATTAAAAATGCACTATTTATTTGAAGTTTTAATCTCAATTTAATAAGGTGTATTTTTTGGTTTACCAAAGTGGTTGACCAAATTGGTAAACCAAATATATTAAGTTTTATTTAACAAAAAAATATTATCACACTTAATTTCAATTTAATTCGCAAAAAATTACGAATTGTGTAATTTTTACAACTATTTATTACCAAAATAAGAAACTTCACCACCACTTAAGAAATCTTCTCTTACAGGACTAAAGGTGTCAATTAACATTCCTTCCTCTAAGCAAACTGCACTGTGAAGTAAATTTGGCTCAATATATACTCCGTCTCCTGCTTCAACGATTTGTTTTACGCCATCTATTTCAAATTCAAATTTTCCAGACACACAATAAGTTGCTTGGGTATGAAAATGCTGATGTGGAGATCCTAGTGCACCTTTTTCAAACTTTACTTGAACCATCATTATTTGATTATCATACCCTAAAAATTTTCTTGAAACTCCACCTCCAAGTTCTTCCCATTGCATATCTTTTGTAATGATGTATTTTTCGCTTAATCTTTTCATAATCTATAATTTATTCGTTTTTATTTGTTTAAAATAATAAGGACCAGTCCATTGGTACTCATTATTATTAATTTTTAAAGAGTGAATTGCTTCTTTTGAAGCATCTGTGTTTGATGTTATAAATAGTTTTGTGTTTCCTGCTACAGTTGTTATTGCAATTGCCGTGTAGTCTTTAGTATCAAGAACAACTTTTACTTGTGTAATGTTACTGTTAGAGTTAACCGCAGATTCTGTAACAGGGCTATAGCTACCGTGTGCTTCAACTGTAGAAACAAAAAGTGTATTTTTTGTGTTTTTTCTTCTTAACATAAACCCAGGATCACGTCGCAAATTAAAATCTGGATCATTTGCTCCCAGTCTTGTAAACAGTAATTCGTCATTTTTATTAGTTACAGAAGTTAATGTGTAAAACTGACGGTTGTTTAACCAAGAGAATTTACTGTTCTCATTTGCGGCTTTACCGCTACCTTCTAAAAATAAATGTTGATACCCATTTTTAGCACCTAATTGTTTCAAGGTATTTGCAGTTTGATACTCAAAGTTTGTACTAAGTACTTGGCCAAAATAATAATATGGAAAGTCATATTTGTTTTCTTTGTTGGCAGTAACTTTCATAATATCTAAAAGATAAGGCTTTTCAAAATCTTCATCTTTAATGAGAGCCATGGTGCGTAGCATTTCTGTTTCTTGATATGCATTATCTTCTTTTGCACTCACAACTTGCACGCTTTCATTTTCCGAAGAAAAATAATGTAATACAGAGTGGTGTTTACTCCCTATTTCATATTCTGCATTAAAATGAGAAGTCTCGTTAATTGTTAATGTGTTGTGGGCAATGGTTTGCTTTGCCCAAGTTTTATTCTCTTTTAAGTAATTACCGCCACCTTTTTGTTCAATATTTACAAAACGAGACAATCCATAATCTTGCAATACTTCATCACCTTTTTCATATAATGAATAAGATAGCTTATCATAATGACCGTGGCTAGAACCTTGTGACGCATATTTAAATACAAGCTCTATACCTTCATTTCTTAATATACCAACACCACCCTCTGTACCGTCTGGACCGTCAGAAAGATTAATAGATTTTTTATTAAAAGGTTTTGCTTCGTTATTTTTAATACCAAGTGAGACAGCTAGACCAGAATCGTCTAATAATACACTGTTTTGTTCTTTTGCAATGCTTAATAATCCAGGGTCTTGGTCTCCATATTTATAAGATATGTCTACGGCAGTAACTAGGGCAGAGGTGTAATAAGACATACCTTTTTGACCATCGTTAAGCGGAAAAAAATCACCATCTGCATCAGATAAGTTTAAAAGAGCGTTAATAGATTTTAATAATACTCCGTCTTTATAGTCAAATATTTTATATTCTGGTTTAACGTTGTTTAGTCCTTCGGCAAAAATTAAAAAGGGATACATAGCGTATCGCTGATAATAAGGACCTTCGTTATAATAACCGTCTGGTGAGAAAGGCTCTTCTATATTTGCTAGAAAACCGGCTTTACCGTCTTTATTAATAAAACCACCATCATCATCTTTTGCTGTTTTGTCTTGATTTAAACCTTTAATCCCATAAAGCGCTCTGTCAATTAAAACAGTATCATTCATTACAAGCCCAATCATACCTACTGCGGCATTACCCCAAGTACTATGGTTGTGTACACGATTGTAAAATTGAGGGTTTTCTACAGAAATATAATCTGCAAAAGGTCTAAATAAATTAGTTTCTAATTGCTCACGCTCTTCTGCAGATAAATAATTATAGATACAATCATAAGCTTGGCTAACATATACCAACCAGTTTGAGTCATTTAAACATTGCCAGAATAATTTTCCTCTTGCGTAAGATCTTGTTTTAGGGTGTGCGGGTAAAGTTTTATATATTTTTTCATACTGAAATAGCATGTCCTTGATATATAGGGCATATTTTTCATCATCAAGAATTTGATAAAGAACACCTGCTTTTTGTAGTGCAAACCAATTTTTTTTATGTCTAGTATGTGTATACCCACCAGAATAATCTTTCGGGATAGGTACCTCAATACCTAATTCAATCTCGGCATCAATTTCTGCTTTTACATTTGCTAGTGTTTCATCAAAAATTGGAATACTGCCTAAGTTGGCACGTATTTCTTGAACGCCGGCTTTAGTTAAAATTAAAGAGGGATGTTGGTTGTTTGCTATTTCCGAAGCAGAAGAAAGTGTTGAGGAAGATACTTTATCTTCTGCGCAGGAAATAAATATTAAAAGAATTAAAGCTGTTAGTGCTTGAATTTTATACTTGTTTACTGTTTTCATCTAAGAAATGTAAATTGGTTTACCAGATTGGTAAACCAAATATACACATATTAAATTACTAACCAAGAATTTATATAGTTACTTTATTTGTCAAGCTACTTAGTCAATATACCTTTTTATTGTTAATTACATATTATAAACACCACCATTAATATCTAGCGTAGCGCCAGTAATAAAACCATCATATTCTGATGCTAGATATAAGACAGCACGTGCTACATCTGCTGCATTACCTGCTCTCTGTATAGGTATACCGGCTGTTGTTGCCGCAGCAGATTCTTTTGTAGTATGTGTGTTGTGAAAAGATGTCCCAAGAATGAGTCCTGGAGAGACGGCGTTTACTCTAGTCCCTTGTGATCCAAGTTCTGTAGAGAGCGCGCGGGTAAATGTTAATATGGCTCCTTTGCTCGTTGAGTAAACTAAAGATCCTGGGTGACCTCCTTTACGTCCTGCAAGTGATGCTAGATTAACAATGCTGCTGTTCTCATTTTTTGCTAAATAAGGAGCTGCGGCTCTCGTCACAAACATCATAGATGTGAGGTTGATATCCATTACTTTATGCCAGAATTCTGTTTCCATCTCGTTTAGCATTTTACGTGCAACGAGTGAGCCTGCATTATTAATTAGTATATCTAAGCTACCCAAAGCTTCAACGGTTTTTGCTACCATTGTGTTTGCATCTTCTTCTTTTGTCAAGTCACCGCTAATAGCAATGGCTTTTACATTTTTACTTTGTGCGTATTTAACTAATTGATTAGCCGTGTCTGCACTAGAAAAATAATGCACAGCTACATTAGCACCGCTGTCTATAAAATGTCTAGTGATTGACTCACCAATTCCTTGCGCACCAGCGGTAATTAAAACATTTTTGCCAGCTAATTTTTTATAGTTTGTCATGGTCTTGTTTAATTTTTTTAATTAATCGTTTTTACTGAAATAGCCTTCATTAGATACTGCAGCGTCACTTACAGATATACTTCCAGTTTTAAACCATACCTCTGCATAGTTACCATCTGCATATTGTTTTTTAATATCACCATCGTGTGTCTCTGCACCAGAACACCAGTTTTTGTTTACCTCTGGAGATTTTCCGTTAGTTTGGTTATAGCAACCAAGCTTAAAGAAACAACCTTCACCTGCATAAGCGTTTTCACGTTCTACGCCATCTTGACCTATAGGAACAAACAACTTTTGAGTTTGTGCAGGGATATCTGCTTTTGTAGTGTACTCAGATTTGATTAAGTTTTTTGTAAAGGTTTTAGTTTCATGACCTTTGCTAGTAAACTTTAAGTTCATAATCCCGTCTTTTACAACAATCTCATAACTAAACTCTTCACCTAAATCAATACCATCTGCAGGTTCTGCCGGAGGAGTATTTTCATCTGTACCAACAACAGAAAAGTCATCACCCCAAACGGCGTGAGAGTAATCCCATCTTCCAGAGTTGTCATCACCTTTTGTGTTGATCTCATAATGCCAAAAAACAGAGCCTTTAGTATGTCCTGGGTATTTCTTGTAAAAAATTTTTAAAGGTTCATTTTCATGTTTGTCTGCACTATGTATTTGACCTACAACAACAGAGTGAGAAGCAGCAACACGATTATCTCCCGTAGCAGAAACATTCATAACTTTTAGAGTAGCTGTTAGCTTATCATTAGCTGTTTTAGGATACCATTTTTTTGTTTGCGCTAACTCTGTTCTGGTATTGTTTGATGTACCGTGAGTGTCGCCGCCATTTGGCGATTTAAAGACTACCCAGTCACTAGTACCATCATTAGTGGTGTAGAAATAATCTTTGTTTTCAAAATCATTTACAATTCCTGCATTAGAGCCATCACCTAAAATTAATTTCCATTGGTCAAAAAACGGAATTACGTCATTTGCATAAACGGTTTTTGCTATCTCTTTTTCACTAGTTGTTGCAGCATCAGTTTTTTTAACGGCATCATTACAGCTAGTGAGTGTAAGTAATGCTCCAAAAAATAGGGTAGAAGCTACGGTTTTGATGTTGGTTGTATTCATAGTATTGGTTTTTAGTTTCTGAAATGTTATTTAATTTATATGGCTATTTTTTTTAAAAATATTCTGTAAGTGCAATTATACCGTTGTATGAGATTACTAAAGAAAAGAATAGTGCGGCGTACAAACCTATATACACACCTAAGCTAGTTTTATAATCTTTCATTACTTTTTTACTGTGTAACATTAATATTATACCGAGTACCACAACTGGTAGGATAAACACATTAAATACTTGTGATAGTATTTGAACCTCAACAGGATTTGCGCCAAAAGCAGGGCCTATTAAAGCTACTAAACAAGCAATACCAGTGATAATTCTAAACTGACGAGAACTAGTGTCTAACTCTCCAGATTGATAATCTGCCACCAATAATGGTGCTATTAATAGACAAGGAAAAATAGATGATAAACCTGCGCTTAATGCTCCAAAAAAGAAAATTGTTACTGCCCATTTACCAGCAACTGGCTCCAGTGTGTTTGCCATATCTAGCACCTGTGTAACTTCTTTACCTTGGTAATACAAAGCACCAGCTGCTACAGCCATAATAACACCACTAATAACAAAAATTAAGATTGCTGCTGTGATAGAATCTCGTTTTTGTTGGTTTAAGTTTTTGATAGTCCATCCTTTTCCTTTTACAAATAACGGTCGTGATAAAAAGGTAGCAGAAGCCATAGTAGTACCTACAAACGCAGCAACTAACATTTTACCACCAGGAACATCTGGTATAGATGGTATTAGTCCTTTAACAACATCTATAGATAATGGTTGCACAAAACATAAAGAGAGGATAAAAGAGAACCCCATTAGAGATACAAAAATGACGAGTATCTTTTCAAAAAATGTGTACTTACCTACCAGCATTAATAAATAAAAAGTAATGATTATTGCAACTGCAATTGCCAGGACGGTCTCATATTTATAAGCGCTTAATCCATCAAAATTAATTGCTAGTATTTCATAAATAATATTTGATGAAATACCTAAAATTCCCATTAGTGAATTCCATTGTCCAAAGGTGATCCCTATGATAACTAATATCGCTAATGCCTTCCCGTACTTTAAGTGTTTTTTAAAACCAAATAGGGCTGTTTCGCCTGTTAATAAAGCATAATTACCGTAAGCAAACATTAACACTCCAGAGAAAACACAACTTAATAATAGCACCCATAATAATTGCATGTTAAACTTACTCCCAGCAACAATCATAGAGGTAACACTACCTGTACCTATAGTATAACCAATAGCAAAAATACCAGGGCCAAAACCTAAGATGACGGCTAATATTTTTTTTAAGAATGATTTTTTTGGTGTAGCTGCTTCCATATATTTTTTTGTGTTGGTTGGTTTTTATTTCCAGTTTGTGTGGTGACTTTTTACGTCATCATCATCTATTCTTTTATACGTATGCGCCCCAAAATAATCACGTTGCGCTTGTATCATATTTGCCGAAGAATTTGCAGTGGTAATTCCGTTAAAAAATTGAATAGATTCTCCTAAACAAGGAGCAGTAATATCATTAAGCACACATTGCGCAACCACCTTTTTTACAGATGGCTTATATTGATTGAGTAATGCGATAAATTTTGAGCTAGTAAGTAAGTTTGACGTCTCTTTAAAAACGTTTACTAGATCTTCCATTAAAGTAGATCTAATAATGCAACCGTTGGTCCATATTCTAGCAATTTCGCTCAAGTTTAAATCCCATTTAAAAGATGTTGAAGCTTCATTTATTAGTTTAAAACCTTGGTAGTGGTTTATAATTCTAGCAAATTGATAAGCGTCACGAACATCATCAATTACAATATCACTTGTTGTGTTATTAGTATTTCTGAAATTTTCATTATTTGAAACACGTTCTTCTTTATTAAAAGAGGTATAACGAGCAAATAGGGCAGAGGCAATAAGTGTACTTGGTACACCTAATTCTGCAGAGGCTATTGTTGTCCAGTTTCCCGTCCCTTTATTGCCAGCCTTGTCTAGTATTTTATTTACTAAATAATCATCCCCTTCTTTTTTCCGAAGAATGTCAATCGTGATTTCTAATAAATAACTATTGGTAGTTTCTTTCCAAGACTCTAAAGTATTAGCTACTTCATCAAGGTTTTTACCAGATTGTTCTAAAATTGTAGAAACCTCAGCGAGCAATTGCATCTCTACATACTCTACGCCGTTGTGTACCATTTTTATAAATTGGCCACTACCTTCTGGCCCCACATAGGTACAGCACGGTAAATTGTTTTTGTCTTTGGCAGCTATTTTTTCTAAAAATGGAGCTACTTCTTTATAAGCGACTTTATCTCCACTTGGCATAATAGAAGGCCCTTTAAGTGCGCCTTCTTCTCCGCCAGAAACTCCTGTGCCAATAAAATGAATCCCTTTATTTTTTAGATAATCACCACGCTCTTTGGTTTTTAAATAGTTAGAGTTACCACCATCAATTAATATGTCGTTTTTAGATAAATAAGGGAGTAGGTCTTCAATTACATAGTCTATTGTTTTTCCTGCATTTACCATCAACATGATCTTTCTGGGTTGTTGTAAAGAGTTTACAAAACTAGAAATGTCATCAAAGGCTTGGGCATCGTTTAATGCTGTATATTGTGCCTTAAAATCTTTAGCAACATTTTCTTCTATACCATCTACATGCCTATTAAACATTGAGATTTTAAAGCCGTTATTAGCTAAGTTTCTGCAAAGGCTTTTTCCCATTACACCCAGCCCAAATAATCCAAAATCTGACGTAGTCATTAATTCGCTTTTTATATTTTTAATAATATCTTTTGGAGATAATTTAATATCAATTTGTATCGCATTTTTTGGTTCTTCTAGCGTGTCAAATTGTGATTGCAGTAGCTTTGCAGGCATAAAGTGATTTGATCTTTTTTGCAATCTATTAAAAATTTGCTCTTCAGATCCTGCTAGATATAACCATCTAGTTTGGTTATTAATATCGTTACTCAAAGTGTCACGATATTTTTGTTTTAAACTAGAGCAGGCAATTACGCAACCACTTTTTATTAATTGTTTTTTGGCTAAATCATTTAAGGTTTTTAACCACCCTTGTCTATCTGTATCGTTTAAGGCCTGACCATTAGACATTTTTTTAATATTACTTTCAGGATGATAATCATCACCATCAAAAAAAGGAATATTTAATTCTTGAGCGAGTAACTTCCCGATGGTGCTTTTTCCGCAGCCAGAAACACCCATTATAAATATGATATTGTTTGTCATGATGAAATACTTACTCTTTACTTGGTGCTGTTCCTGCTCCTAGAGTTCCTTCTTTAAACCAAACTTCTGCATAACATCCATTTGCATATTGTTTTGCAATATCACCCTCATAGGTCTCAGCCCCTGTACTCCAAACCATATTTGTTTTTGGGTCTTTACCATTAGTTTGATTGTATGCGCCTTGTTTAAAGTTTTGTAATTCTCCAGCATATGCGTTTTCGCGCTCTAAGCCATCTCTACCTATAGGCACAAATAATGTTTTTATTTGTTGAGGTAGTTCTTTGTTAAAATCTGATTTAAGTAAATTTTTTGCAAATGTTTTTGTTTCGTGACCTTCGCTTTTAAAGGTGAGGTACATCATTCCTTTATACACATTTACTTCATAACTAAATTCTTCACCTAAAGCGATACCGTTTTCAGGTTCTTGAGGGTAAGTAGTAGGGCTTGAGCCAATAACAGAAAAATCGTGACCCCATACCGCGGTAGAGAAATCCCATCTGCCAGAATTGTCATCACCAGCAGTATTAATCTCATAATTCCAGAAAACTGAGCCTTTAGCGTGCCCAGGAAATTTTTTATAGTAGATTTTTAAAGGTTCGTTTTCATGTCCTTCTGTACCGTGTATTTGACCAACCACAACAGAGTAAGAAGCAGCTACTCTAGCATCACCAGAAGTAGAAACGTGTTGTACTTTTAATGTACCTGTTAATTTACCACCTTCCGTAGGTTTCCAGTGTTTTTTCTGGCCCATTTCTGTTCTTGTATTTCCAGAATTTTTAGAAGTTATACCAGAGTTTGGTGTTTTGTAAACTACCCAGTCTGTTTGATTTTCACTCTCAACATAAAAAAAGTCATCCTTAGCGTAGCCAACTAGGTTGTCGTTATGAGTACCGTCACCTAATAATATTTTCCACTCGCCCATAAATGGAATAACATCGCTTGGTGTTTTTACATTTGTTTCTGTTATTGTTTTTTCTTCAGAAATGTTCTCCGTTTTATTTTTGCAGGCTACAAGTGCTAATACGGCTATTAGTGTTATTGCTATTTTTTTCATTTGAAATCTTATTTATTTGGATAGTTTGTTTTGTGCTGAGACTGATTAGTACATCAACTTTAATTTCAAATTTTCTTCTGTTGCAATTTTTCCAGAGTTTGAAATTTGATTGTCTGATGCTACATTGTTTTTTGCTCCCCACAAAGTAGATACAAACTCAACCTTATTGTTATTAAAGGTGCTTTTTGTAATATTTACATTTACAATACCTCTATGGTTTAACAAGGTCTTGTTTTTCTCTTTACTTCCGCAGTTAGTAAAAGTTGAGTTAGAAACTAAAAGATTACCACCTATAGTAGACTCATCATAACCACCTCTGTAATAGTCAATCACATTTTGTTTTACGTTAGTAAATTTACAGTTGTCAATAGTTAAGTACTCTGTGTTATAGTCACCTCTATCATTAGTTTCTTCAGATAATTCAATTCCGTTCTCGCAATCTGTGATTGCTGTATTTTTAAAAGTGATCTCCTCAGAATAAGATTGTTTGTAGACTTTTAAGGCATAATTAAAGTTGCTTATTTCTGCATCTATAACATCTAGCCCAAAATGATTAAACATGTTTTCTTTTAAGCTCGCAAAGGCAAATTGTGTATCTGTACCTTTTAGTTTTATGTTTTGTAGTGTTAATTTTCCGTAAGGGTGTAACTCAATTGCAGGTGTGTTTGCAGCTCCATTATATAAAATTTCTGCTTTTCCTTTAGATGTAATTGTAATTGTTTTATTGATCACTATAGATTTTGAAACCTGATAAGTACCGTCATTTAAATTAATGATGTCACCATTTTCTGCTGCATTAACTTTAGCGATTAACTCTTCGGTATTATTTACCGTATGTGTTTTTGGCTCATTGTCTATAACTTCGTTAGAAAACCAATTTGCTCCATATTTAGATTTGTCTAGAAGGTCTAGATTTACATTTCCTGCATTTACAATGGCACCTATCTTATTAGACTCGTCTCTAGTATTTCCGAAGAGATCATTAGTGATAGTCTCAAAATCAAAACCTTTATAGACTTCAATATCATCAAAACCTGTGGTAGGAACAGAAAGGTCTGTACCAATATCTGTTAAGCTTAACTCCTTAGAGATTAGGCCGTGATCATTTGCAATTGCAACCCCGTTATTATAAATGATGTTGCTTTTAAAAGTAACTCCATCTGCTTTATCGTGCTCGACAATTGGGTTTGCATCTCCTTTAGTATTGTAGATGACATTATTAACAACCTCTGTTCTAAGTGGCCTTGCAGATCTAATTTCTGACTTAGGTAAAACAGCCGCTTGTGCAATATTTGTGCCTACCCCAAACTGCCAAGGCGAATCTGAATCTACAAAAGTATTATACGCAACCACGACATCTGTAACTTGATTGTATCTGTTTAATGGCGATTTTGGAATACCATTCATAATTGCAATCGGGCTTCTAAAATTCTTTCCTTTAATTTTATAAAAAAGGTTATTAATAACCCAGTGACCTGTGTTAATTATTCTAATTCCGCCATATTGATCATTCACACCATCACCTATAAAATAGTTTCCATCTACAGTAACATAGTTACCGTGGCGGGTAACTACAGAGCCTTCACTCTTATAAAAAACATTATTTTTAATAAGATTAAAATTAGTCTTACTTGAGATGATTTCTACTTCACCGTTACACTCTTCAAACAAGTTGTTTGCAATGGTTGTATAGCTTGGTGACATTGAGGTAAAACTGCTTCCTAGTTGTATGGTTTCTCCACGAGCACCACCTTTTCTGGGTCTTGGCCCAAAGTGGTTGTTTGTTATTTGATGATAATTATTAATACTTTGGTTTCCTTTTAAATCTACTCTAACTGTAGGTCCTCCATTTGTTTTTCCTGCTATATAACAGTGGTCAAGTGTATTGTGTTTTCCGTAAAATTGTACCCACAAATTATCTTGATCACGTTCTAGATTATTAAAATCTAAAATCACACAATTAGATACGCTACTGTGGTTTGCAACTTCACTCTCACTAGTTCTAAAAGCGATTACATTTTCTGTTGGGGCATGTCCATTTCTAAAAAACAATCCATCTACTTTAAGATAGTTACCACTCAAGGCAAGATTAGAAACACCCTCAATAAAAACCTCACCGGCAGTTTCTGCTTTTAATGTTATTGGCTTTTTTTCTGTTCCTTCACCAATAAATTTTATCTCAACATCTTTATAAATACCGTTTTTTAAAACAATAACATCGCCAGGTTTTGCTTCTGAAATAGCTGCGTTTAATTCTGTGATGTCTGTTGCAGATATGTTATTCTCTTGTTTTGTGTCACAAGAAAATAATGTAGAAATACTAACGAGTAGTACTAGTAGTAAGGGTTTTAAAGTCATATTGTATCGTTTTTATAGTAGTCAAGCAGGATTGAAAGAAAATTTATTCTGCAACTATAATTGGTTAACCAATTTGGTTTACCAAATATATACATTTTTGACTATTTAACAAGATATCTAAATGAAGTTTAGGAATATGATTTATAAAGTTAAGATAGATTGAAGTAAAATTGAAAACCCGCAGTAATTCAAGTTGAATTAATAATGTAGTATACTATAAACAGCTGTCAAATATTGAGTCTAAATTTTTTAACAATAGATTAACTTCGTGTAGTTCGGTTTGTTCCGAACCTACTGTAAATTTGCAGAGAATATTACTGTACTTCATTGCCAGTAACAAATAAAAAAAATAGAAATGAAAGAGAGTGTTTGTAAAGAAAAAATGGACTTAGTAGAAAAGCTAGGGGTTCATTTAGAAAACAGAGAACAGTTGGCACCTGTTGCAGCAAGAATTTTATCCTATGTAATACTTACAGGTAAAAAAGGTGCCACTTTTGAAGATATGGTTACAGTGCTTTGTGCAAGCAAAAGTACAATCTCTACACACCTTAATCACTTACAAGACTTAAATAAAATAGTCTATTTCACAAAAACAGGAGATCGTAAAAAATACTTTATAATTAATAAAGATATGGTGGTTCAGCATATTGATAATATGATTACCCATTGGCGACAAGAGCGTGAGATTCATTTAGAAATTAAAGATTATAAATTAGTTCAAAACAATGATAAAATTGAAAACGAAGAAGAAAAGTTTGATTTAAACTTTCACGATGATTACATAAAATTTATAGATGCGGCATCCGCCTCTATAAATGAGTTAAGAAAAAAAATAACAGACAATAAATTTGACCTTTAAATAAAAACTAAAAAATGAGACTAAATAAATTATATACGTTATTTGCCCTAGGCCTATTTTTTGCCTTAGTAAGTTGTGGCAATGAACAAGGTAGCGCACCAGCAGCGCAGCAAGCGCCGCCAGCACCTTTTCCTGTAGTTCAATTACAACCAAAAACAGTAACAGGTTTTAAAGAATACCCAACAAATCTAGAAGGTATTGTAAACAGTGAAGTAAGAGCTAAAGTGTCTGGGTATATACAAAAGGTATATGTTGATGAGGGACAGAAGGTACGCAAAGGACAAGTGTTATTTAAATTAGAAACACAATCTTTAAGTCAAGATGCAGGAGCTGCAAAAGCTAGTGTTAATGTGGCACAAGTAGAGGTTGATAAATTAAAGCCACTTGTAGCAAAAAATATAATAAGCCCAGTTCAATTAGAAACAGCAAAGGCAAACTTAGCACAAGCTCAAGCTAATTATAGTAGTGTATCTGCAAATATAGGGTATGCAACTATTAAGAGTCCAGTAGATGGTTATGTAGGTGCTATTAAATTTAGAGAAGGTTCATTGATAAGTCCAGCTGACCCTAGTCCATTAACTACGGTGAGTGATATTAGTAAAGTATATGCTTTCTTTAGTTTAAATGAGTCTCAATATTTAGACTTTTTACAAAATGCAGAAGGCAAGAACTTACAAGAAAAGTTAGCTAATTATTCTGAGATAAACTTAGTATTAGCAAATGGTAGTATTTATTCTGAAAAAGGAAAAATACAAACTAGTACTGGGCAAATTAACCAAAATACAGGTACTGTTAGTTTAAGAGCTGTTTTTAATAATCCTAATCAGTTATTAACCAATGGTAATAGTGGGAAAATACAAATTCCTACCGTGTATGAAAACGCAATTGTAATACCTCAAGAATCTACTTTTGAACAACAAGGAAATATCATGTTGTATAAATTAGGTGAAGATAATAAAGTGTCTACCTCTATTGTAAAAGTAAAAGCAACAGTAGATAATTTATATGTTATAGAATCTGGTGTAGATGAGACAGATACCATAGTTGTCTCTGGTGCCGGAAAATTAAGAAACGGTATGGCAATCACACCTCAAAAAACTTCTTTTGATGATGCTATAAAACCAATAGCGGTATTATTTAAAAACTAATCACCAGAAAAAAAATATTCCATGTTAAAAACATTTATTGAAAGACCTGTTCTTTCGACAGTAATCTCTATTATCATAGTTATACTTGGTGTAATAAGTATAACTGGCTTACCAATAGAAGAATACCCAGATATTGCACCGCCTACCATTAAAGTGACTGCATCCTATCCAGGAGCCAATGCAGAAACTGTATTAGAGAGTGTTATTGTTCCTATAGAAGAACAAATTAATGGGGTAGAAGGTATGACATACATTACTTCTACTGCCTCAAATACAGGTACGGCAGAAATCACTGTTTATTTTGATCAAGAAATGGATGCAGATATTGCAGCCGTTAATGTTCAAAACCGTGTGTCTAGAGCAAATTCTTTATTACCTCAAGAGGTGCTACAAACAGGTGTGACTACACAAAAACAAGAGACGAGTGCTTTGATGTTTATTTCTATGTATTCTGAGAGCGATGATTATGACGCTACATTTATACAGAATTACTTAAAAATTAATGTGATTCCTGCTATGCAACGTATTAGTGGTGTTGGGGACGTTAGTGTATTCTCGCAGCAAGATTATGCAATGCGTGTATGGTTAAAGCCAGAAAAACTAGCAGCCTATGGTTTAATACCATCAGATATTACTGCTGCATTACAAGAGCAAAACTTAGAAGCTGCGGCGGGATCTTTAGGTCAAAATAGCGGAGAGTCTTTCTCTTATACATTAACATACAGCGGTCGTTTTAAAGAAGAAAAGCAGTATGCAGATATTGTGATTAAAGCATTAGGAAATGGGGAGTTTCTTCGTTTAAATGATGTGGCAACTATAGAGTTAGATGCGCAATCTTATGCGTCAAATGCAATGAGTAAAGGTAATCCAGCCGTGTTTATGGGTATTTTCCAGACCAAAGGTTCTAATGCGCAAGAAATTATTGAAAACATTAAAGCAACCTTAGAGACGGTTAAAAAAGACCTGCCAGAAGGCTTAGATGTTTTTGTGCCTTATGACACTAGTTTGTTTTTAAATGCTTCTATAGAAAAAGTAATAAGTACTTTATTAGAGGCTTTTGTATTGGTGTTTTTAGTGGTGTTTCTATTCTTACAAGATTTTAGATCTACACTTATTCCGGCAATTGCGGTTCCGGTATCAATTATAGGGACCTTCTTTTTCTTGAATGTTTTTGGGTATTCTATAAACCTCTTAACGCTATTTGCGTTAGTACTCGCCATAGGTATTGTGGTAGATGATGCCATTGTAGTGGTAGAGGCCGTTCACGCTAAACTGGATGAGGGAGAAAAAGACCCAAAAAATGCCACGCTAACAGCGATGAACGAAATATCTGGAGCGATTATATCTATTACTTTGGTAATGGCAGCGGTATTTATTCCGGTTACTTTTATTTCTGGACCCACAGGTGTCTTTTATGAGCAATTTGGTGTCACATTAATTATCGCCATTCTTATTTCCGCAGTAAACGCATTAACATTGAGTCCTGCCTTATGTGCTTTATTATTAAAGCCACACAAAGAGGATGAGGAGCTTAAAGGTAAAAGCCCTTTAAAACGTTTTTACAAACTTTTTAACCGTGGTTTTAATGCAACAATAGAGCGTTATGGTAAATCACTTGAGTTTTTATACAAAAGAAAATGGGTGTCTGTTTTACTTTTAGTATTAGCGGTTGTGGGTATTTTCTGGGCGTCTAACACAACACCTACAGGGTTTGTGCCAAATGAAGATAGAGGGATTATTTTTGCAAACATAGAGCTGCCTGCAGGTGCTTCTTTAGATAGAACAGATGCTGTGTCTAGAGATTTGTATGATAAAATCACAGGTATTGACGGTATCGTTGCTGTAAACTTTATTAAAGGTAGAAGTTTAATAAGTGGAGCGGGTAGTAATTATGGCTTCGGAATAATAAAACTTGCAGACTGGGGTGATCGTGAAGATCCTTCATTGTCTGTTCAGGCTATTACCGGTAAGTTATTTGGTGTAGTTTCTACTATGCCCGAAGCGACCATTATTTTCTTTTCACCTCCTAGTATTAGAGGTTTTGGTAACTCTTCAGGTTTTGAAGTAAATTTATTAGACAAGTTTGGTGGTGAGTTTACAGACTTAGATAAAGCAAATAAAGATTTTTCAATGGCTTTAATGAGTCATCCAGAAGTTAAGTATGCGCAATCTTCTTTTAATACAAACTACCCTCAATATGAAATGGATATCAATGTGCCTTTAGCAAAAGAAAAGGGAGTACCTATTAATAGTATTTTCTCAACATTGCAAGGGTATATAGGTGGTGTGTATGCATCAGATTTTTCAAAATTTGGAAAACAGTTTAGAGTGTACATTCAGTCTTTACCAGATGATAGAGCAGATGTTAATTCTTTAAATAGTATGTATGTTAGAACAGATTCTGGTGAGATGACTCCTATCACGCAGTTTGTAAAGTTAGAAAGAGTATATGGACCACAGTCTGTAACACGTTTTAACTTGTTTAACTCTACAACTATAACAGGTGCTACAAATGACGGTTACAGTACGGGTGATGCCATTAGAGTTATTGAAGAAGAAGCAGCAAAACTGCCTAGTAATTATACAGTAGCTTATTCTGGTTTAACTCGAGAAGAAGTAAGTGCGGGTAATCAAACTATCTTCATTTTTGGACTAAGTATTCTGTTTGTTTACTTTTTATTAAGCGCCCAATATGAGAGTTATTTATTGCCATTTGCAGTTGTATTATCACTTCCGTTTGGGGTATTTGGAGCCTATATAAGTACTAAGTTTTTTGGCTTGGAAAATAACATTTATTTCCAGATTGCCTTAATAATGCTTATTGGACTGCTCGCTAAAAACGCCATCTTAATTGTGGAGTTTGCCCTCCAGAGACGAAAGAATGGTGAGAGTATTGTAGATGCAGCTATACACGGAGCAAAATCACGTTTACGTCCTATATTAATGACGTCATTTGCCTTTATTTTAGGATTAATGCCATTAGTGTTAGCAAAAGGAGTAGGGTCTGAGGGTAACAACTCTATAGGTACAGGTGCCGTAGGAGGAATGCTTATAGGGACTATTCTGGGTGTGTTTGTGATTCCTATCTTATTTATATTATTTCAGTGGTTACAAGAAAAAGTTTCTAGTAAACCAGCAGTACAAACTATTGAAAAACAATAATAATGAAATCAATTTTAAAACGTAGAAACTTGAGTAAAGCAGTCCTGTTATTGGTGGTTGCTGTTACATTGCAAAGTTGTTTTGTGGCAAAAGATTATGCGAGACCAGAACTTGTAGAAACAGAAGCGCTTTATAGAACAGATAACCTACCTACAGATAGTATCTCTATAGCAGAGGTGTCTTGGAAAACGTTATTTACAGATCAATACCTTCAACAGTATATTGAAGAAGGTCTGCAAAATAATATGGATGTTCGTATCGCAATACAGCAAATGGTAGCTGCAGAAGCGTATGCAAAACAAGGGAAAGCAGGTTATTTACCATCATTAGATATTGGTGCAAACGTAACACACCAAGAGTTGTCAAAGAATAGTCAGTTTGGGGCATTTTTATCAGACAGATCAACAGATCAATTTGATGTTACTGCAAACCTTTCTTGGGAAGCAGATATCTGGGGTAAAATACGTAGTAATAAAAGAGCAACACAAGCGGGTTATTTGCAAAGTGTAGCAGGGCATCAAGCTGTAAAAACACAGTTGGTTTCTAGTATTACAAACACGTATTACAACCTATTAGCTCTTGACGCACAACTAGAAGTGACAAAGCAAACCATTGCAACTAGAGAGAGCAGTGTAGAGACTATTAAAGCATTAAAAGATGCTGGGCAGGTAACACAAGTTGCCGTAGACCAGAACATCGCGCAATACAATAGTGCAAAAGCTTTACAGGTAGATATTGAAACGGCTATTTTTAAAACCGAGAATATGTTAAGTATTCTATTGGGTAAATCTGGGCAGCATTTTGAAAGAAGTAGTTTAGACGTTCAACAATTTGAACAAGAATTAAAACTAGGAGTACCAGCAACTTTATTAAGCAACAGACCAGATGTAATGGCTGCAGAGTATAACTTAATCCAGTCTTTTGAGCTTACTAATGTGGCTAGAAGTAATTTTTATCCTTCATTAAAGTTAACTGCATCTGGAGGGTTTCAAAGTTTAGAGCTAGATAAGTTGTTAAACGCAAACTCATTATTTGCTACCATAATAGGAGGTTTAACACAGCCACTTTTAAATCAAAGAAGTCTAAAAACTCAACGAGAAGTTGCAATTGCACAACAAGAACAATCTTTACTTCAGTTTAAAAAGACATTGTTAGTTGCGGGTAATGAGGTGTCAAACGCCTTGTTTACATATGAGTCTGAAGCTAAGAAATATGAATTCAGAAAAAGCGAAGTAGAAGCCTTACGTACAGCAGAGGCAAACTCAGAAGAGTTACTAAAAAGTGGTTATGCTAACTACTTAGATTTATTAACTGCGAGACAGAGTGCTTTAAGTGCAGAGCTTAATATTATAGATAGTAAGTTGCAACAGTTAGTCTCTATTGTAGATTTATACGAAGCCCTAGGTGGTGGATGGAGATAAAATAAAAAAGGAATGATTACAAGAGCACAATTGCTTAAATATTCTATCACTAAGTTTACTAAATATGGTAGCAAGCATGTGACTTTAGATGAATTAGCAAGCTCTTTAGGGATTTCAAAAAAGACTATTTATACGTTTTTTAAAAACAAAGAAGATTTAGTTACAGCGAGTCTTGAAAGTTTGTTAAACGAATACATAACAGAGATAAATGAGATCATTATCAATAATGATACAGATCCCATTTTGAGTGTTCTTTTAATCTACAAAAGAGGGTTTGAGTATTTAAGATACTTTAAGCCCTCTTTTCTTTTTGGATTAAAAAAGTACTACCCAAAAGCAAGTGATTTGTTTGATGCTTTTATTGATGAGCTTGCAATTTCTACCGTTACTACATTACTTAAAAAAGCGCAAAAAGAGGGGAGTATTAAACAAGATGTCAATGTAGAATTGCTAGTAAAAATTTATTTTTTCAGAATAGACAATCTTGTGTTTAAAGAGAATAATTTATTTGAAACGTTTGATGAAAAAGAACTTTTTAACCACTTAGTGATTTATAATTTAAAGGGTGTAATATCAAAAACATATTCTAATTTTTATTTCTGAAATATGAATAGACCTCTTATTCTATTAAGCTTTTAAGCCTTGAGTATAATGTCTATTAGTTGAAGTAATTTGTTTGTTTGTATTTCCGAAGTTAAAAAACAGCTACTATTATTAACCATCTTCCTGGGCTTAAAATTGCTAATCTCTTTCTGCATTTATAGCAAAGCTTCAATCAATTAATTAAAGCAGTCATTTTTTATTAAGCTGATTTTAGTCATATTTTTATAGTTTGGTTGCTCTTATTTTTGTGGTATAACCTAGTTAAAAAAAGAAGATATGAAAACCATAATTGTACCAGTAGATTTTTCTAAACATTCAGAAAACGCATTTAAAGTAGCAGCAAAAATAGCGAGAGAACAAGATGCAGAGCTTGTTGCTGTGCATATGATGGGGATGCATGAGGCAAACTTAAATTCTGAAGGAGACACTATGGAGGGTGTTTTTTATATTAAACTAACTCAAAAAAGATTTGCAGAATTTTTAGATGTAGATTATTTAGAGGGGTTAACGGTACATACCACTGTAAAGAATTATAAAAATTTTAATGAGATAGAAGATGTTGCTCACGACTACAAAGCAGACTTAATAGTTATGGGGTCTCACGGTAGTAGTGGTTTACAAGAGCTTTTTGTGGGCTCTAATACAGAAAAAGTGGTGCGTAGCTCAAAAATACCAGTACTTGTTATTAAAGGTGATGGCTCTTTTTCTGTGAAAAAAGCTGTTTTTGCTTGTGATTTTAAAACAGAAAGTTTGGCTTCTTTTAAAAAGGCAATGACGTTTTTCAATTCACTAGATTTAGAGGTTAAGCTAGTTTATATAAACCAACCAGGAGAACATTATAAGAGCACAAAACAAATAGACCAACGCATACTTGACTTTGTAGTGCATCTTACAGAGTTTGACCTTATACCAGAAGATGTCGTTATTTATGCAGATTATAGTGTAGAGCAAGGGATCTTTAATTATGCAGAAAAAGTAAATGCAGATATGATAGCAATACCTACACATGGTCGTAGAGGGTTGTCTCATTTCTTTACAGGTAGCCTAGGAGAAGACATTGTAAATCACTCTAAGCTTCCTGTGTTAACAGTAAGAATCTCAGACTATTCTTTTGCAAAAGCATAACTGTTAGAGTAATCATAAATATGATACTCAACTAGTATAAAGTGAGATAAAGTAAATTATAATTGATAAATTTGGTTTTTGGCAAGCTCTCGTTTACCTTAAATATTAAATAGACTTAATTATGAAATACGTTATCTCACTTTTTCTATTATTGATTGTTGTTGTGTCTTGTGATCCACCTCGCGAATTAAGTTCTACAAATCCTATTAATTGGGATAAAAGAGCAGTAACTACACCCATAAAAGACTCATTAGAAACAGGGAGTACATTTCTTTCTATATACTCACAGGTATACATGCGTAACGAAAATGACCAGACAGATCTTACCGCAACTGTTAGTCTTCACAACCCCAACTTAAAAGAACGCATTTATATAGACAAGGCAATATATTATAACACACACGGCGAGCCTATACGTACCTATTTTGACAAAACAATTTTTATAAACCCTATGGAGACGGTTCAGATTGTGATAGATGGTATAGATAAAGAAGGCGGTTCTGGTGCAAATTTCTTGTTTGACTGGAAAGTAAAAAAGAACTCAAGCGATCCTATCTTTGAGGCAGTGATGATAAGTACCTACGGGCAACAAGGCATATCTTTTGTGACAAATGGTAAGAGAATACGCTAAGTTTTCTACATTTTTTGTCATCGCCATGATGAGGTTTTTCACTTCGGAAATATGAATTTATCATAGATCGTTCTTTTATAGTACTACCTTAGCTTTGCGTCACTAATTTTGCTAATAAAGCTTTAAATGAAAGAACAAATTATTATTGTTGGTGGAGGCTTGAGTGGTTTAACTTTAGCTTATTTATTGTCAAAAAAGGGTAAAGAAGCAAAAGTGATAGAAGCTTCATCAAGATTAGGTGGGCGTATACAAACCGTAAAAGGAAAACAAGAAACACCACTAGAGCTTGGTGCTACATGGTTTTCTGAAATGCACGAAAATTTAATTTCTTTGATAGATGAATTAGATTTGCAAAAATACCCGCAATACTCAAAAGGGATCTCCTTGTTTCAAACCAAATCTTCTGAGCCACCACAGCAGTTTTTTGTTCCAGAATCTGAAAAGCCCTCTTATAGATTAAAAGGAGGAACTCAGAATCTTATTGACACTTTAGTAAATAAGTTAAAGCCAGAAAACATTAGCTTTAATACAAAAGTGACAGCTGTTAAAGAGGTTGATAATAAGTTGTTGGTTGAGACCTCTAATGGAGAAAAGCGCTATGCAGATATAGTTGTTATTTGCTTGCCGCCAGAACTTGTGGGCTCAAAAATTCAGCTCTCTCCTCAACTGCCAGCTGTGGTATCTCAGCTTTTACCAAGTGTACATACCTGGATGTCTGGTTCAATTAAGTTTGTGTTAGAGTATGAAGCACCTTTTTGGAGAAAAAAGGGGTATTCTGGTATGTTGTTTAGCCACTCTAATATCATTACAGAAATGCACGATCACACAAATTATGAAGAAAATAAATTTGGGTTTACAGGGTTTTTAAATGGTGGCGCAGCTTCTTACTCTCAAGAAGAAAGAAAACAATTTGTGTTAAAACAATTAGTTGAACTTCTAGGAGAAGAGGCTAAAAAACCTACTAGTTATTTTGATAAAATATGGAGCGATGAGTTTGTAGTGGGTGGAGATCAAATTGCGCAAAGACCACATCAAAACAATGGTCACCCAGCATTGCAGCAAAGCTATATGAATGATAAATTATTCTTATCAGGTACAGAAACCGCTATAGAATATGGAGGCTATATGGAAGGTGCTGTTCTTTCTGCTATAAGAATATCAAATCTTATTTAATTGCTTAGAGTTTAAAGAGGCTTTGTTATATCACAAAATAAAAAAGGGAGATGATTTAAAAATCATCTCCCTTTTTATGTTATAAACAGTGTTTGTTTATTTTACTAAAATCTTAGTGGTTACAGCAGTGTTTTGATCTACAGCAATAAGCTTTACAAAATAAACACCAGCAGAAACTGCTTCCATGTTTAGAGATAGTTTAAAGGTGTTTCCTTCTCTTTTTACTTTCTTGTACTTTAACTGTTGTCCTAATGGGCTAAAGACTGCTACATAAACGTTGCTGTCTATTTCCGAAGTTAAAGTAATATCAAAGTTTTTATTGTCAAGAGATTTTACTACTAAATCTGAACCAGGTATTTGGTTTACTTCTGCTCCTAATGTGTCATCAATTACAACAGTATAATCTTGAGTTTCTCCAAAATCATAGTCAGAACAAGGGTCATTAATATCACCTGCAGCAGATCCATCCATAGCTTTAACTCTTAAAACGTGAGCTCCTATTGCGCTTCCTACTGGTACAATAAACTCAAAGTTGTCAAGTGATCCAACAACTTCAAAAGCCTCACCAGCGATAATTTGTTCTGAAGGTTCAAAAATTAGGTTGTCATTAAAATCTACCCAAGCAGATAATACTTCTACACCTACACCGTCTGCCCAGTTAGTTCTAGCTCTTAAGTTATACACGTTATCACCTTCTTGATTACTAAGTGTTGTAGATAAATATGTTCTATCTGCATAACCGTTAGGCCCATCTGCAGGTTCTGTGTTACAACCATCAGCACCATCATCTACATTTATTGTATTTAATACAAACCACTTAATACCGTCTAGGTTACATCCAGATCCAGTACCACCGCCTGTTGCTGTTGGTATACAAAAAGAACCTTGAACAACCTTTGTTATTGCGTCATTTGTAGTGTCTTCATCTGTAGCTAGATTAGTTTTAGCAACGATTGTAAATTCTCCGGCAGGGTCTAAGTTAGCTAGAGTTGCAAAGTCAAAAGTAGCTTGCTCATCTGTGCCTATTGTTACTCCTGTCATCTGTTCTACAACAGCAGCACCACCGTTTACAGTATATTGAACTTCAATTCCTGTTTGGTCATTTCCTCCAAAATTCTCTACAACTATAGATACTGTTTGAGGACCAACAGGTGTAACGTCATCTGGAGCAGTGATAGCTACAACACCTACGTCATTTGCAAGTGTATGAGTTACTTCTTTTTCAAAATCATTGTTATCAAGAAATTCATCTGTAATCATAGTAGTTTCTGCACGTAACAAATAAGTTTGTAGTTGAGTAGATAGGTCTACTGTCTGAGTAAAAGTGTAAGTACTTGTTGTTCCTGGTGCAATTGTTCCAGCAAATGTTTCACTAGCAACTAGTGTGTTGTCAACATATAAATCTACAGGAATGTTAGATTGTGCATCAAGACCATAGTTTCTAATAGAAACTTCAACAACTTCAGTAGCAGTTAGAAGTCCATTGTTTGGTGTATTGATACCTACAACACCTAAGTCTACATTAAACTCATCTGCTAGTCTAAAAGATGTAATTCTTGAAGTCCAAGTGTTTGTAGATTGAAAATATTGTGAAGTAAACCAGAATGTTAAATCATCTGGGTCCATTGTCATATGCGCATAATCTCCATATCTGTATGTGAAATTTTGAACACCACCACCATCAACAATAGTTGTTTCGGCTAGGGTTAATTCACCTAGTGTATCATCTTCATAACGACCTGTATATCTTAATTCTACAGGAGTACTTGCGCCAGCTACACTATAAGCGATAGCTATGTTACCTCTTGCATCAATAGCCCCACTACTCATAAATCTACTATTACCATCTGCAGGAGCATAAGTTCCTTCTTGGTATAACGTCCATTCGCTATCTGCAGCAGTATTTCTTAATTCTATCCATCTAATACCAGAAGTGTCGTTACCGTCAATATCAATGTTAAAGGTGATTAACCAAGAGTTGTGGTTAGGGAAACTACGGTAGTTAGAAGCATAAGAGATAATACCACCTTGTGCTGCTAGTTCTTGATTTGTACCAGGTTGGTTAATTTCACCAACACCAAAAGCAGCAAAAATAGAATCAAAATCATCAAGAGGAATTTCTTGAGGGTCAGAGATTGTTGAGTTGCCCATGTTTTCCCAATCTAAATCAATCTCCCAAACTTTTAAGTGATCTTGTGTGATTGCACCATTCCAAGAATCGTCTTGTAAATAAGAGATAAATCCAGGAGTTTCTTCTGGAAACTGCAGTCCTGTAAGGTGAGCAGGTCCAGAATTAAAAATTGTTGTTGGGTTTGAGAATAAGTTTGGTAATTGAAAACCTGCCATTTGAGGGGCAACATCTCCAGCTAACATAGCTTCTCTGTCCATTACATAAACAGAGCGGTTATTGTTAGCACCACCACCACCTTCATTTACACTTAAATAATAACCGTCAGGCCATACACTGTAGTGAGGGTAGTCAGGGAATGCACCAAAAACATATTCGTATACATTATAAGTACCTGTAGGGTCATTTGTTGTAGATACTCCAAGAACAAGTGAGTTTTCTGCTGTACCAAACTGACTAACAAACCATCTGTCTGCTAGTTGATCATACATAACAATAGGGTCTCCAGAGTTTGTTCCGTTTCCTAAAAAAGTACCTAACGTTGTAGGTCCTGCTAGTAGGTTACCTTCCTTGTCAAAAACCTTAACAATAGAGTTTACAGAGTGTACATAATGATTAGGACCAACAGCTCCAGTAGGATCTGGTGGTACAGCGCCAGATTCATTTGAGTTAGCACCATCAAAATTTTGATCAATACCAACAGTTAATAATGAACCAGCAACTCTTTGAATATCTTGATTAATTGAAGATTTTCCTTGTAGTAAATTATCGTGACTACCTTCATAGTCATTAGGTACAATAGTTAGTTCGTTAATTCCAGAGATATCTGGATTGTGAATAGGTGCACTACGCAATGGTATTGTTTCACCAAGATACGTTCCTGTAACTACGCTTGATGGTCCGTTAGCATTTTGCGCTAACATACTACCAAAAGTAAATAGAGAAATAAGAAAGAGTAATTTTTTTGAAATCATCGGTTTATTTTTAGAGTTGCAATTTAAGACTAAATGCTTGTTTAGGTGTTCTTTTTAAGACTAAATTATCTCATAAAAATATCATTTAGGCATAGTCTGAAATCAGAAAACCTTCATAATAGTTTTATTATGAAGGTTTTATTAAAATTATGGTTGCCGTCTTAGATAAGATATAAAACTATTATAGCAATGATTTAATTATTTCATCATTCTAGTTAACTGAAAGAATTTTTTATACTCTTGTGGTATTGTATTTTCATTAAGAAGACTATTTTCTTCTAGGTAAGGGTAAATCTCATCATAGGTTTTAATATCAAAACTACCCACACGTTTACTAATGTGGTTTCTAGATAATTCTTCTGGACCATTTAAACCTGCTGCAGCAATAAGCTCAAGAAAACTCTGTATTGTAGCGTTATGGTAACGCTCTGCACGAGGTGCTTTGTCTTCTACAACTAGACCTTTAACTAAAGATTTGTTTTGTGTTGCAACCCCTACTGGGCAGGTGTTATTATTACACTGTAAAGCTTGTATACAACCTATAGAGAGCATCATTGCTCTTGCACTGTTACAGCCATCTGCTCCTAATGCAATTGCTCTTGCTACGTGAAAACCAGTGATTATTTTACCTGCTACAATAACTTTCATTTCTTTACGCAAACCATAGCCTACAAGGGTATCATGTACAAAAACTAAACCTTCACGCAATGGCATTCCCATAGAGTTTGAAAACTCAACAGGTGCTGCACCTGTTCCTCCTTCACCACCATCTACGGTAATAAAGTCTGGAGTAATACCTGTAGCAATCATCGCTTCACAGAAATCCATAAATTCTTGCTTACGACCTAGGCAAAGTTTAAAACCAATAGGTTTTCCGCCAGATAATTCTCTAAGTTGCTTAATAAATTGCATAAACTCCATAGGGTCAGAAAATGCAGAGTGAGATGGTGGTGAGTGTACAGCAACCCCAGGTTTTACGTGTCTTATTTTTGCAATCTCTTCTGTGTTTTTTACCGCTGGTAGTATCCCTCCGTGTCCTGGTTTTGCTCCTTGAGATAATTTGATTTCAATCATTTTTACCTCTGGTCTCAAGGCGTTAGTTTTAAAAGTTTCTGGGTTAAATGTCCCGTCTTCTTTTCTACACCCAAAATAACCAGTACCTACTTGCCATATAAGATCACCTCCGTGCTCTAAGTGATAACTACTTATACCTCCTTCACCTGTATTGTGAGCAAAGCCACCCATCTTTGCTCCTTTATTTAATGCCATTACTGCATTTGTACTTAAAGAACCAAAACTCATTGCAGAGATATTAAGCAAGCTCGAAGAATAAGGTTGTTTACAATCTTTACCTCCTATTAATAACCTCGGAAATTTTCCGATATCTTTAGGATTGTGCTTAGCATACATAGAATGCTCTAACCACTCGTATCCAGAATGGTACAAGTTTAATTGTGTACCAAAGGGTTCTGTGTCATTTTCTCCCTTTGCTCTTCTGTAAACTAAAGATCTTAAAATTCTGTTTATAGGTCGCCCCTCTGTATCTGTCTCTACAAAATATTGCATAATCTCTGGACGAATAGATTCTAATACGTATCTAAAACGACCAATTACTGGAAAATTTCGGCGTATAGTATGAGATTTTTGGAAGACATCAAAAATTCCCATTAATATTAACGGAGCTACTAGTATAAACAACCAAAGAATAGGCTGCCAGAAAAAGGAAATAGCTACAGTGCTAAGCGTTACAAGAACAGAAATAAGAATAAAAAACTCGCGAACTTTCATAGTTTAATTTATTTTAACCAGACAAAAATAAGAGTATTTATCTAGCTAATGTGCGATGCAAATTTAATTATAAGAATGTATTGATTTGTAATATCTTGTCTATTTAATTTAAGCATTATTTTTTGTATTATCTTAATTCTACAACTTGCTAAAATTTCAGAAAAAATAGAGGTTTACACTCCTAATATTAAAATTTAACAATGATTTATCTTTGTTGTTATCAAATTAGCACAAACAAAAATTAAATTTACTTGAAATTTAATTACCGTTAATGCTCAATAATATGATGGACACAACACAACGAGACTTAAAAGAGCGTGTTAAAGAGCTTACTTGCCTCTATGAGATTTCTTCAATTATAGTTAACGCAGACTCAGAAGAAATACATGGTACGCTTCACGCTATTGGCTCAAGTTTAAAAAGAGGCTTTCAATATCCAGAAAGCACACAAGTTTCTATTGTTACTCCTCAAGAAAAATTTAAAACAGGCACCATTAACAGTAATAGCTTTATTACTTCTGAAATTTTAGTTTTTAATAAAACTGCCGGAAACATTAAAGTGTCTTTAAATGATGTTAGTCTAGATTTTTTAATTGAAGAGAAACCATTATTAGATAGCGTTGCAGTAAAGCTAGGAAGTCTTCTTGAACGCATTGAAATTCAGAAAAATGAAACCTCGTTAAAAAGACAGATGGAGCGTGCAGATCGCTTGGGGATTCTTGGAGAGATCACGGCAGGGATTGCACATGAACTAAACACACCTTTAGCAAACATTTTAGGTTTTGCAGAGTTGTTGCAGGATGATTTAAAAGAGAATAAAGCAGCCTCGCAAGACCTTGATAAAATAATAAAGAATGCTATTTTTTCAAGAGAGGTAGTTAAAAAACTGATGTTCTTTGCTTGCGAAATGCCAAATGAATTTAAAAAAGTAAACATTGTACCTAGTATAAAAAGTGCAATGACGCTACTAGATGCTTCTTTTAAAAAGGCAGAAGTAAAATATGTGGTGAGTATTGAAGATGATGAGCTTTTTTTAAAAGCAGACACGATACAACTCACTCAAATTATATTTAATTTGATAATCAATGCTATTTATTTTTCACCTAAAAACGGGCTTGTTAGTATAGAAGCTACACAGACAAAAAAGCACGTTATTTTAACTATAAGTGATGAGGGATCTGGATTAAGTGCAGAAGCCCAAGAAAAGATTTTCCAACCATTTTTTACTACAAAGCCTACAGGAGATGGCTCTGGTTTAGGATTAAGTGTGGTTCATGGTATTGTAGCAAGCCATGGCGGTACTATTACGGCAACTAATAATGAAAAGAAAGGTGCTACCTTTATTGTTAAACTCCCTAAAACTTAAATATGCAATTACAGAAAGAAAATATACTTATCGTAGATGATGATCTTAATATTCTAGAATTATTGCAGCGTCATTTAAAGTCATGGAGCTATCATACTTATAAGGCTGTTTCTGTAAAAGAAGCAGTTCAAATTTTGCGTGATACAAAAATAGATTTGCTTATCACAGATTTAAAAATGCCAGAAATAGATGGGTTTGAACTCATAAAGTTTGTGTCTGAGCATTACCCACAACTACCTAAGCTGGTAGTTACAGGATACCCATCAGTACAGGATTCTCTCACAGCAATAAAGTCTGGAGTAGTAGATTATTTAACAAAGCCATTTACAAAAGACGAATTAAGAGAAGCAATAAATACTTCATTATTATCTTCAGTGATTAATGATGGTGATGTTATTGAAATTTCAGAAGAAAAAGAAAAACCTTATGGCGAAATAATAGGAAACTCAGAAAAAATAAGAAGAGTTATACAGATAATTGAACGTGTAAAAAATAATAAGGCTACTATTTTTATAAAAGGGGAAAGCGGTACTGGTAAAGAGTTAGTCGCTCGAGCTATACACTATCAAGGTAAGTTTTCTAGAGCCCCGTTTATAGCAGTTAACTGTGGTGGTATTCCAGAAAACCTATTAGAGTCTGAGTTGTTTGGGTACACAAAGGGTGCTTTTACAGGAGCAGAAAAAGACCGTGATGGTTTTTTTCAGGCAGCAAATGGTGGTACTATTTTTCTTGACGAAATAGGCAACGCATCTACAGCGGTACAGTCTAGGTTATTGCGAGTATTGCAAGAAAAAGAGGTAGTAAAAGTAGGAGCTCAAAAAGCCACTAAAATAGATGTTCGCATTATTGCTGCTACAAATAGTGATCTTAAAGAGATGATTAAAAAAGAAACTTTTAGAGAAGATCTTTTTTACAGATTAACCGTTGTAGAGATTGATGTCGCACCTTTAAGAGAGCGTAAAGATGATATCCCTTTATTGACAGAAAAGTTTTTGTTTAAATACGGTATAGAATACAAAGATCGTTTTGTGCGTATGAGTCCAGAGGCTCTTTTAGTACTGCAGCGGTATGACTGGCCTGGTAACATTAGAGAGTTAGAAAACGTAGTGCAGCGCGCCGTGATAATGTGTGATAAGGTTATAGAAATAGAACACCTTCCAGACAGCCTTAAGCACACTATAGATTTTCCTGAAGACGCCTTAGTGTCGCTTAAAGTGATGGAAAAACGCTATATACAGAAAGTGCTTAATGCTACAAATAATAATAAAACAAAGGCAGCAGAGATTTTAGGGATTGATAGAAAAACCATTAGATTAAAGTTAGAAGACTAATTTAAAAAGTTTCTACAGATACCTTGTTAGTCTTTAAATAACCTTGCTAAACTTGCTGTGTTTTAATAAGCAGTTACTCCATTTTAATTTTCTACACTCTTAGTATATTACTACTTATTCTGGTTGATATAATGACAGTTTTAATCGCGACTATCTCTTCGGAAATTTTAATATTCTACCACTTTGTCTGGTGCATTTTACCCCAGCAGGAATATTTTGAATCACTCCATTTTTTCTTAAAACAAATTTAATACACCTCTAGTCTCTTAGTCTTAGGGTGTTTGTGGTTTGCTTTTGGGTTTTTTGGCTTACTGTTATTTGTATTGGTACACACATTGCATTTTGGTATGTACAATTAATAACAATTTATTATGCAAACAAATTCTATCAATTTATGTCTCTCGTGTATCTATAGTGATGCTTGTGTGTTGACTCATAATCAGCGTAGTGTGATATCGTGTAGTGATTATAATGAAGCTCCTAAAAGTAAAAAAGATATTAAACCTACAAAACCTCTGAGAAAGGTAAAAAGAAAAGAAAAACAACTAGAAATGATGGAAGCTTAATTGCTATAAAGTAATAAGCTCATCTTTAAAATTTCCGAAGTAAAAACGGGAGTAATTATAACAAAATAACATTTTTAAATTTTTATACTATGAATTTAAACACAGTTTTTACAGCATTAAGTAATAAAAAGTCTAAAAGCGAAAAAGCTAGAAGCGCTTATATTAAGCAAAAATACCAAGAGAGAAGTATAACAAATAGACTCTTTAAATAATAAAAAACAAACTTTGGTAATAGATGTATTATGGCAACAATGACAGCAGTAAAAGATAAAAAAACAAAAAAAGCACCTGTGAGAGGAATGATGGATAATGTGCTAGAGCAGTTTAATAGCGCGGCAGACCAAGTGGGATTGCATCCTAATATTCGTAAAATACTCGCGATAACTAATAATGAGATTATTGTCAATTTTCCAGTAAAAATGGATAATGGAGATGTTGAGATATTTACAGGATATCGCGTTCAACATAATAATGCATTAGGACCATATAAAGGTGGGCTTCGTTACCACCCTACAGTAGATATAGATGCGGCAAGAGCCTTGGCTATGTGGATGACTTGGAAAACGTCTTTAGCAGGTTTGCCTTACGGCGGTGGTAAAGGTGGTATTAAGTTAGATCCTTCAAAATATTCTCAAGGTGAGCTAGAACGTATTACACGTAGATTCACTTTTGCGCTAGCAGATAATATAGGGCCAGAACATGATATTCCTGCTCCAGATGTAAATACTAGTAGCCAGACTATGGCGTGGATTGCAGATACTTATATGAGTACTCGACCACCAGCAGAGCGTACTGCAAACCAGCACGTGGTAACTGGAAAACCTGAAGGTTCTGGAGGGCTTGAAGGTCGTGATAGAGCTACAGGATATGGGGTGTATTTGAATATTAAATACTGGGCACAACGTAAAAATGAAAAGCTAAAAGGCAAGAAGTTTATTGTGCAAGGTTTTGGGAATGTAGGCTATTGGGCGGCACATTTTCTTGAAGAAGAAGGAGCAAAATTAGTAGCAGTGCAAGATGCTTTTGGTAGCATAGAAAACCAAAAGGGGATTACAGTAGAAGATCTATTTAATTACAGCAAAGCAAATAACGGAAGTATCGTAGATTTTCCTGAAGCTAAATCGTTACAAAAAGAGAATTTTTATAGTACTACATGTGATATATGTATTCCGGCGGCATTAGGTAACCAGATAACAAAAGAGAATGCTGGTGATATTAAGGCAACATTAATTGCAGAAGGAGCTAATGGACCTACAAATGTAGAAGGAGAAAAAATATTACTAGAAAAAGGGGTTACAATTATACCAGATATTTTATGTAATTCTGGTGGTGTAGTGGCTAGTTATTTTGAGTGGTTGCAAAACAGAAATGGTGAGTTGTGGCAATTAGAAGATGTGATTGCTAAACTAGATAAAAAGATGAAAGATTCTTTTGATAAGGTGTATGAGTATTCTGAAAGTGAGGCGATGGATTTTAGAACAGCGGCTTATTGTATTGCTATTAAGAGAATAGAAAAGGCCTACATTCAAAGAGGAATTTTCCCTTAATATTAAGCAGAATAAAAATTAAATAATGAGGTATGAAGTACGGGAGTGTAATTATAGAAAAGAAAGAGTATGTGTTTTTAAAACGCATACTCAACATCTCTGGGTATGCTGCAGATTTTGAAATACAGAAGTCATTTAAAAGGTTAAATGAAGAGCTTAAGACTGCAATAATAGTAGATGAAGAAGATATGCCAGAAGATGTAGTGAGATTTAATAGTAGGGTTCTAATCTCTTCTGTTAGTGGGTGGAAGAGAGAGTTTCAAATTGTTTCGCCAGCATTAAAAGATGTAAAAGCAAACAAGATATCTATTCTTACTATTATGGGCGCAGCACTTTTTGGGTATGCGCAAGAAGATACGGTAGAGTGGGATTTTCCTTCAGGAAAAAACCTATTAAAAATAGAGAAAGTAACTCAAGATAAAAATGAGCACAATCTAGAGATGGTGAAGTAATTTAATTAAAAAACAAAACGATGAGTACAGCTATTTATGATCACGATAATGATGTAGATGTAATGCATAAGATAAACACAATTGAGCTTGATAATTGGATTAATCATTTAGTTTATATTAAAAAAGAACTGAATAATATTATTGGTTTATGTAAGAAAGATTTGAGCACTACATTAAATGATAATCAAACTTTAAATCAGTTTAATAAGAAAGATACAGAGAATGAGGTTTTGTTAGTGGCTCTCAGAAAATATATGAACTCTAGAGATAATATAAAAGAGTGCGATGACACACAATGTGATATGGCATTTATTAGTGAGCATGAAAGTTATAGACGCAGCTATTTGTATCATTTAGATAAATATAGAAAATTAAAAGATTCCTTTTTTAGTAAAGTGCAAGGGACAATCTCTTTTATAGAATAGTGTGAAATTTATGACAGTTAACAGAGAGGTAGATATATGTCGATGAATAAAACAGATTTTCAGAGAATAGTATGTTTAAAAAAAGACTTAATAGAATTATCACAATGGATAGGGAGTATTGAGGCTATTAATGATGAGTTAGAGTATCTAAAATTGTTAGAACCTCAATTAATAAAAAGCAATGAAATAGCGCTTACTATTCTAGGTTTTAGAAGAAAAAACACATTGACAATGGGAGCTCTCTGCCAGTATGAGCAGGAATTAAAAAAGGAATTAGAATATGGTAAGCGAGATTATGACTTAGAGCGCGCAAGAGAACATGAAAAAAGAAGGGATAAATTCTCTCAAATAACAAGAGAGTTTATCTTTTTAAAAAAGTCTATATACAGTCGATTACTGTCTAATAACCCTTTATAAAAACAAGATTATGAAAAATGTACTTTTACCTATAGATTTTACAGAATCTTGCTATAAAGCAATTGATTATGCTATTAGTTTTTTTAAAATTGAAGAATGCAATTTTTATTTATTGAACACGTATAGCTATGAACTTCAGGGTTTAAACTCAATAGATTTTTTAAGTTTTAGTGAGTCTGATTATGACCATCCCAAACAGGAGTCTTATAAGAATTTAGGTGTAGTGATTAAAAAGTATACTTTAAATAATACTGTAAAAAAGCATTTTTTTCATGCTGTGTCAGAATATGGTAATCTCGTTGAGAACATTCAGATATCTATAGAAAAACTAAGTATTGATCTTGTTATTATAGATGGGAAGAAGAATAATGCAAAAGACCCAAATTGTAGTTATAGTAAAAACACAAAAATAATTATAGATCAAATAAGGACATGTCCAGTGATGGTGGTGCCAGAAAAAATAGATATAACAAAACGACCTAATTTTATTTTAGTTTCTCATTTTAATAAGGAGTTGTCTCTTACCGAAATCAATAAATGGTACCCTCTAGTTAAAGCAGCAAAGGGGAATGTAAAGTTAGTCTCTCTAACTTCAGAATTAGAAATGAGTGATGTGCAAAAACTTCATCAAAGAGAAGTGATTTTTGAGATCGAAAAATTGTCTGGTATAAGAGTGAATTTAGATTTTTTAATTAATAAGAAGGATTTAAAACAATTTGCAGAAACGAGTCAAGAAAGTATTATTTGTATTGTAGACCCGCAACCAGATATTTGGAGAAAGTGGGGTTTAGTTCATTCTTACATTACAAATTTAGGGCCTTTAGAGAACACTCCACTGATTGCTTTGCATTCATAAATGAGAAGATGACAAACTAAGAATCTAGTTTTTAAGCTTTGTTACTTTATTATCTCATCAAGTTCTTCATTTCTTATTTATACTATAATTGAAATTTTTATTCCAAATTTTCTATCTTCGCTTTATGGGAGTAGGAACATTAGTTTTAGGAAGTGCAGTTGTTTGTCTTGTATTCGGTCTTTTGGCTAGAATGTTTAACGACTAATAATTTGAACACTACAGTTTTATCATCTATCTTTATAAGATAGGTGCTTTTTTATGCCTTATTTTTAAAATGATAGATATTTCAGAATACATAAGAGACATTGCAGATTTTCCTAAACCAGGAGTGGTTTTTAAGGATATAACTCCTTTATTGTTAAACGCAGAAGCCACTCGTGAGTGTCTTACACAACTTGTGTCACTAGTTAATGATGAAAAAATAGACAAGGTAATAGGTATTGAATCTCGAGGTTTTTTCTTTGGGATGATGATTGCTCAAGAGTTAAATGCAGGTTTTGTACCATTAAGAAAGCCAGGAAAATTACCTTTTGACACCTACAAAGAACCTTATTCTTTAGAGTATGGTATGGATGTCTTAGAGATGCATGAAGATGCTATAAAAAAAGGAGATCGTGTCTTGATTCACGATGATGTGCTTGCAACTGGAGGTACGGCAAGAGCTGCCTGTAACTTAGTAGAGAGAGCAGGTGGTATTATTGTACAATGTAACTTTTTAATGGAAATTGAATTTTTAAGAGGTGCAGACAAGATAAGTAAGTACGATACAGCCTCTTTAATTAGTTACTAACCTAGCGCATTTTTAGTCACCCACAGTTTATAACCAAATAAGGCCATCTCAAACTTTGACGCTTTTGCAAGGTCTACTTTCTTTTTTGTGAGACTTGGCAAAACTGCTTTGTTAAATTTTGCTAAAGCTATAAATAGTTGCTTTTTCATATTACAAAAATAACCAAAAAAAGTCCTGATTCTCATCAGGACTTTTTTTTATAATTTAATAAGCTATTAGTACTCAATTAGAATTTCTTCTATCGCATTACTGTTATTAGACTGTTTAGATATAGATTGCTTATTACCTTTGTTATCATTTAATGTAATCTTGATATTGGTGATCTCTCCTTGAGAATTTCTTTTTACTCGCTTGTAATTAAAGTCTTTCCCTTCTTGGTTCATTTCTTTTTTAATATTCTCAAGGTCAGCATCTGTAGTGTTTTTAGTAATATAGATGTTTTCTGTGTTCATGTCATTCCCGTTGGTAAAGTCATAAACAACAGATTTTGCCCAGCCTTCTGTCTCGTTTCCATCATTCTTTAATATTATTTCTACAACTCCATTATTATTCTTAACACCATATTTAAGCGCTGCTTTTCTGTCTTTTAAAACATTTATGGTCGCTATCTCATTGGGTGATATAGCTTTTAAATCTCCAGAATATACTTTGCCATCTACAATGATAAGTGGTTCACTGCCTTTAAAAAAGTCATCTGTTGTGTCTATGTGAACATTTCTTCCGTTTGTGTTAAAGTGATATCTAGTAGCGTTTTCTTGCACTTGTTTTTCTTCCATTATTTCGCGCTTTTTTTTCATCATTTCTTGACGCATTTCAGTTTTAGACTCTATTAGCTCTCTACGATTATGGGCTAGATTTTTTCTTGATTGAGACAGCGCTCTCTCTTTGCTTCTTAAAGAGTCTTTGTCTCTAATATTTCCGAAGCCAGTAGTGCCATTTTCTTGATAAAAGAAGAAGCTAGCAATAGGGTTGTCGCTACTTATATTGTAGTTTCCGTTATTGTTTTTATTATCTGTATACCCTATTTGGATGCCAGTTATTTCACCTTGTGCATTTCGTTTTGTGGTATAATTAAAATCTGTTTGATGCTCTTGTTTAAGCTCTTGTTTTATCGTTTCTAGTTTAGCATCTGTGGTATTGCTCGTGATTACATACCTGAAATTATTTATGTTTATGCGAGTTGCTTGATTAGTTACACTCGCAGATTTTCTATTTTGACTTGATATTTGACCTGCAGTATTTACAACACTTATAGCGTTAGCGTTTTTATTGTGATTTGCAGAAGTCATAACCGCATCATCTGTAATCGTATTTTTTTCTTCTGAAATTAGAATCGCGTTAACAGTTTTGCTATTATTTGAAATAGGGGTATCAGCCTCTTTATACTTTATAACTTCTACGGTATTAAAGCTCCATAGAAATAGAGCTAATGCAGGTAATACTGCAATTAACTTTAACTGGTTGTACTTGTTTGAACTTGTTTTGTTTAACATAATGATTCGTTTTTTGATGAATGATTGATAAAAATTATTAGTGAGTGCTGGTACCGGTAAGGAAGATGAAGCCTTGACCAGCGTTAATTGATATTGAATTTTATTTTCTATTTTTTCTACGGTCTGTGTATCTGCTAAAAACTCTAAGTTGGCTTCAAGGCTTATTTTATACAACCAAGAAAATGGGTTAATCCATTGAAAAGCACGCATAAGATTTGCAAATAATAGATCAATACTATGCCATTGTGATGCATGAATCTTCTCGTGTTGTAAAATCATCTTTAGCTCTTCTGGGCTATGAGTGTTAGGATTAAACACTATATAATTAAAAAATGAAAAAGGAGCTATTTCTCTATCACTCTCAATAAACTTATATGGCCCTACTCGTTTATAATCGTGGCTTTTTAATAAACGTACAAGAGAAAATAATTGCAAAAAGAACCTAAATAAAAATACGCAAGCTCCTAGTATATATATAGACATTAATAATAAAACCCAGTTGAAAGGTTCTGCTTCGGCTACTGGAAGACTACTGCTGGTGGCTGATGTTATAAACTGAGCGATATTTGTTGTTTGAGTTAATGGAGCTCTTTCTATAAGAGTAATAGTAGTAAAAGTTATTAAGGGGAGTGTTAATGCAGCAATTACACCAGTTAATAAATAAAAGCGCTTGGCAGAAAAATAAGTGTCCTTACGTAAAACGAGTATATACACTACATAGAACAATGTGAGTATGCCGGCAGACTTTATAAAGTAGTTTAAGAATTCCATAGTTCTATTTTTTTTCAATGATTGCTAAAATTTCTCGTAACTCGTCTGCACTAATTTTCTCTTCTTTTGCAAAAAAGGAAACCATGCTTTTATAACTATTATTAAAAAAGCGTTGAGAAGCAAGGTTAAGGTATTTGTTTGCATAGTCTTCTTTAGATACGGCAGGGTAGTACTGGTGTGTTTTACCAAAGGCATTATAACTCACAAACCCTTTTTCTTCTAAGCCGCGAACTATTGTAGAAATTGTATTATAGTGTGATGTCTCTGGCAAGGCTGCCACAATCTCTTTTACAAATGCCTTTTCTAGTTGCCAGAGCACTTGCATTATTTCTTCTTCTTTATTTGTTAGCTTTTCCATATTTATTTCCCGTGCAGAGGGATAGCTTTTATTTTTATCTAGTAGATGGTAATGCATCTATTTTGATTATTTAATTTCTCTTTCACAAACGTATAACTAAAAAATCAGTTATACAACTAATTTTTCAGTTACATAACTGTATCTTTAGTTGTTTATTGTGTTTTGGCATAATTATTTTTGTGTTGATTTAATTATCTTCGCAACCTAATTCTCACTTAGTGAGTACAAGTTTTATATATGAGCATCGTTTTTATTATTGCAGGTTTAGTACTACTAGTAGTGGGGGGTGAGTTTTTAGTTCGCGCTGCTATTGGCCTATCTTTTAAGCTAAAACTTTCTAAGATGATTATAGGCCTTACCGTGGTCTCTTTTGCAACCTCTGCACCAGAGCTTTTGGTTAGTGTTCAAGCAGCAATGGAAGGTTTTAGTGATATCTCTCTCGGTAATGTGATAGGCTCAAATATTGCTAATATTGGTTTAGTTCTAGGAGTAACGGCAATAATAGCGCCTTTAACAATAGACAAAGACTTCTATAAGTTTAACTGGCCTATGATGATGATTTTGTCTATTCTACTTTACTTTATATTATCAAGTGGTAATGAAATCTCACAAATAGAAGGTGCAGGCTTATTGCTGATACTTGTTGTCTATCTATTCTTATTAATAAAAAGAGCTCGTAAGAGTTCAAAAACAGAAGAAGTATCTGATGAGGTTGATGATTCTTTAGCGGTGGTATCAAATTTTAAAATAGGAATTTGGTTACTTATAGGTGCCGCTGCACTATATTTTGGTAGTACTATGTTAGTAGATGGAGCAGTAGAGTTAGCTGTCAAGTTAGGTGTGAGTGAGCGAGTTATTGCAGTGACAATGATTGCAGTGGGTACAAGTGTGCCAGAATTAGCAGCCTCTGTTATTGCGGCATTAAAAAAAGAGAAAGCATTATCTTTAGGAAACTTAATAGGGTCTAATATTTTTAACATTGCTTCTGTTCTGGGAGTTACTGCCTTAATACAACCTATTAAAGTTAATAGTACAGAGATTCTAAGTAACGATATCTGGTGGATGATAGGTTTTGCTGCAGTTTTAATACCTATGGCTTTTATAGGTAAACGTTTTGAGATAGGCCGTGTAAAAGGTTTTATAATCTTAGTGGCATATTGTGCCTTTATAAGTATGGCTTTTATTAATTAAGTCTATTATATTAAGGAGTAGTATTTTTTCTTCGGAAATTTTAAAAATTTGAAACCTCTATTTTAAAGCTATGTTGCCTACTAATAGTGAGTTCATCCTTGTATATGTAGCCTACTTAGTTATGGTTTTGTATTTAATTTATGGATTCATCTTCTCAAAGAAGAAGTCTTTTGTTAAGTGGAACGCTGTGATGTTTGTCTTATATTTCTCTTTTGTAGCATACTTGTTTTTAGATCCAATAAATTTTAAAGGAGGGGCTTCCCTTGTTGTGTTGTTTTATAGTGCCTTATTTATAACGGTTCATTTTGCCATAATAGGTTTAATCAAGTTATTGCAATTTGTGATTAAGAAATAGGTTTTTTTAAGTTGTTAAAATTTCCAAAGAAAAATTAAAAATGAGGGGGTCTGAGTCTTTCATTTGTGTCTTAATGATAACTTAATGATAAAAATGAGGGGGTGTATGGGTAAATTTATTACTTTTGCGCTTTATTTTTAATAATTTCTGAATATTTCAGAAATAAATCATTCACTTAAAAAGCACATTATAATGTCCACATTAAGATTTCATGCCATTAAAGAAACATTTAATCGTCCAGTAATTGATGTTCAAGAACCAGTAAGGCGCTCTGCGATTTTTGGTCAGAATGTTTTTAATGATGCAGCAATGCGTCAATATTTAACAAAAGACTCTTTTAAGAGTGTTCAAGATGCAGTAGAAAACGGTAGTAAAATAGACCGTAATATTGCAGATCATATCTCTACAGGTATGAAAGAATGGGCAATAGCAAAAGGGGCAACTCATTACACACACTGGTTTCAGCCATTAACGGGTACAACTGCAGAGAAGCACGATGCCTTTTTTGAAACTACAGAAGATGGGGCTATTGAGAAATTTGGTGGTGGACAATTAGTACAACAAGAGCCAGATGCATCTAGTTTTCCTAACGGAGGGATTAGAAACACATTTGAAGCTCGTGGATATACTGCTTGGGATCCTACATCTCCAGCATTTATATATGGTACTACATTATGTATTCCTACTGTTTTTGTAGCCTACACAGGTGAGGCACTTGATAATAAGACACCTTTATTAAGAGCATTACAAGTTATAGATAAAGCGGCAGTAGATGTTGCTAAGTATTTTGATAAAAATGTAACTAAGATTAACCCAACACTAGGATGGGAACAAGAATATTTCTTGATTGATAAAGCTTTAGCAAAATCTCGTCCAGATATTAATCTAACAGGTCGTACCTTATTAGGACATGCTTCTGCAAAGGGACAACAATTAGATGATCATTATTTTGGTTCTATACCAAAACGTGCTCTAGATTACATGCGTGACCTAGAAACAGAATGTATGCTATTGGGTATTCCAGTAAAAACAAGACATAATGAAGTAGCACCTAACCAGTTTGAGTTAGCGCCTATTTTTGAAGAAACAAATCTTGCAGTAGATCACAACTCATTATTAATGGATGTGATGAGTAAGGTGGCAGACCGTCATAATTTTAAGGTATTATTTCACGAGAAGCCATTTGCAGGAGTAAACGGTAGTGGTAAACATAATAACTGGTCATTAGCTACTAACACTGGGATTAACTTATTGAGCCCAGGTAGTACTCCAATGAAGAACCTTCAGTTTTTAACTTTCTTTATTAATACAATAAAAGCAGTTAATGAGCATGAAGAGTTATTAAGAGCTGCTATTGCAGGGGCAAGTAATGATCACCGTCTAGGTGCTAATGAAGCACCACCGGCAATTATCTCTGTATTTATAGGTAGTCAATTAACAAATGTTCTAGACGCACTTGAAAAAGTGAAGAATGGTAAATTATCTCCAGAAGATAAAACAGACTTAAAATTAAACGTGGTAGGTAAGATTCCTGAAATCTTATTAGATAACACAGATAGAAATAGAACTTCACCTTTTGCCTTTACTGGTAACAAGTTTGAGTTTAGAGCGGTAGGTTCTACTGCAAACTGTGCAAAACCAATGACGGTATTAAATGCCATTGTTGCAAAACAGTTAATTGAGTTTAAGGCACAAGTTGATGCTTTGATCAAGGACAAGAAAATGAAGAAGGATGATGCGATCTTTAATGTGTTAAGAGAATATATTAAAGATAGTAAGCGTATTCGTTTTGAGGGTGATGGTTATGGTGAAGCTTGGGAGAAAGAAGCAAAGAAACGTGGTCTTAGTAATAATAAGACAACGCCTAGTGCTTTAAAGGAGCAAGTGTCTAAAAAGACTATCAAGCTTTATGAAGATCTTGGTATCATGAGTAAGGTAGAGATTGAGGCACGTCACGAGATAGAAGTTGAAGAGTATGCAATGCATATTCAGATAGAAGGGCGTGTGTTAGGAGATATCGCAAGAAATCACGTAATACCAACATCAATACGTTACCAGAATATTTTAATTGAAAATGTTCAAGGTCTTAAAGATATCTACGGAAAAGACTTTAAGAAGTTAGCTGGAGAGCAAATGAGATTAATTGAAGCTATTAGCGGTCATATAGAAAGTATCAATAAAGATACTACTGCTATGATTGATGCTCGTAAGAAGGCTAACAAAATAGACGATGCAGAAAAACGTGCCTTTGAATATTGCGATAAAGTAAAACCATTCTTTGATGATATTAGATATCATTGTGATAAATTAGAACTTTTAGTTGATGATGAGATCTGGCCATTAACTAAGTACAGAGAGCTACTTTTTACGAGATAGTTTTTCTTATAATTTTGTTGAAAATGCGTTCTGAACTAGTTTTAGAACGCATTTTTTGTTTTAACAATATGGTGTTGATAATTTTAGGTGTTTATTTGAACGATAAAATAGACGCTATATCGAAAACTTAACATTTCGTTAAAAGGTTAACAAAATTTTAACATTTGAATAAAATTAGCCTTTTAATCGTCTTTTTATTCAATATAGCGTCTCTAAAATCAATAAAGTAGGATTTTTCTTTCAAGTTTTAGCTGTCTTTTAAGCTGAAAATGTTGTCTTATTTTGTGGGACTAACCTTATTTAAGATATTTACAGTACATATAAAGCACATAATATTTTTCCTCAAATTGTGTTTTACCCTCCTCAAAATTTAAATGTGCATATGCACAAACCTGTTATGTTTTAGATTGAAAATTTAAGACAGACACATAAGAAGATATTTACTTGCAAGTCTATATACATATATTTTAACCAAATATTTTAATCATTATAAATTTTAACATTATGAAAAAAGTAATTTTAAGCGCAATGGCATTGATGGTAGGTTCATTTGCTTTTGCTCAAAGTAGCACAGATCCAGCTGCACCTACAGTACAATCAGCAACTAATCTGTCTGCAGATCCGTTATCAAACGCAGTTGAAAACAATCAATCAGGTACAGAAAACTATCAGCTTGTTAGACAAGAAGGTACTGCATCTTCTGTTTACATAGACCAATCTGGAGGAGGAGTAGGTTTAGGTAACCTTATATATGTACGCCAAAGTGGTGATGTAAATGGTAATCAAGCTTTAAGTGGTGAGGCAAATAGAGCAGATGTAAGACAAGATGGAACAGAGAATGAGACTTTTATACGTCAAGAAGGAGATCGTAATGACGCTGCGATGGTACAAAACGCTACAGTAAGTCAGAGTATTGGGTACATTCGTCAAGGTACGGGTGATAACGCAGAAGATAATTATGCTGGTATTGAGCAATCAAACGGTACTAATAACTCTGCTTGGATCCAACAAACTTATGATGACAATGAAGCATTAACTTTACAAGATGGTTCTAATCACCAAGCGTTAACTAACCAAAATGCAGGACCTAATGGTTCTACTGGTCACAACGCAAGAGTTGAGCAAAACGGAGACTCTCAAATGTCTTACGTAGCACAAACAGGAAGTGGTTCTGATGCAGATGTTTTACAAGACGGTGCTTCTAACTATTCTGATGTTCAACAATCAGGAGGTTCTGCTGCAACGGTTGCAAACAACTTTGCAGACGTAGATCAAAATGGAGTAAGTAACAAGTCATTTGTTAACCAATCTAATAGAAACAATGACGCAACAGTGAACCAATTAGGAGATTTTAACATGTCTGATGTGGTTCAATCTGGTGTTGGAGCTAACGTAGGTAATGTTATTCAAAATGGTAATGGTAACTATGTAAACCAACAACAAGTTAATGGTGTAGCAGGTAGTGCTGCTAACCAAGCGTTAGTAAACCAAGGTCAGGTGACTGGGGCAGTATCTATAACTGGAATTATTCCAGCTGTTAATGCTATACAGCCTATTAATGCTGGTGGTGGGACTCTTGCTTCAGATGGTACTGATGATAATGTTGCTTTCCAATCTCAAGATGGTTCTGGAAACAGAGTAGAGTCTATGCAATATGCATCTCAAGCATACGGTGGAGTATTTGCAGGATATACTAAGCAAATTCAAACTGGAGATAATAACACGGCTTCTGTACTTCAAAACTACTTTACAGATCCTGGTACTTTTGATGACAACAATTCAGCATTACAAGTACAATCTGGAGATAATAACGTTGCTGGTTTAATTCAAGTTGGTAATTCTCACGATGCTTGGATGATTCAAGATGGTGATGATAGCGCACTTGCTGTACAGGCAGGTAGGGGTAATGACTTAATTACTAAGCAATGGGAAGGAGCTAACTTTATGGAGATTGGTCAAGATGGTGTAGGTAACACTATTCTTGCAGCTCAAAGAGGAGGACAGAGTTTTATTGCATCTCAAGCTGGTAATAGTAACGTAATGCAAGTATTACAAGTTGGTCCTGGTGGAGATTTGTTAGAAACTGTTGATTGTGCAATTCCTGCGGAGATGGCTCCAAATGCATTGCCTTCTATGCAAGATCTTGCAATTCCTGCTATCAATGTTCCAGCATTGTGTGATATGTAAAATTAATTTTAAGCACTAAGAATGAACAAAGGTGCAGTAATGTGCCTTTGTTTTTCTTTTTTTATTAATATTTAAAACAGTCGTTATGTTAAATAATAATATTACAAATAGAGCTATTCTATTTCAAGTGGTTGTTTTGTTTTTCAGTATTCAGGTCTCGTTAGGTCAAACCTATAATGAAGAAGATAATACGGGTCAAGAAACTCAAGAGATAGAGAGTGCTACAAATGCATTCTCATTTATTGGTTTAAACAATCAGGTAAATACACGTAATAGTGCTATTCAAGGAAATTCGGTTTTTTTGAAACAAATAGGGTCTTTAAATCAAGTCTCTGTTGCAACTGCTACAGCAACTAGCGAAATTAACGTTCTTCAAAATGGTAATTTTAATCAAGTAGATTTAGATTATAATGTAAACTCTGTATATACAGATTTAGTTCAAAATGGTAATTTTAATACTATAGTTGATTATGTCAATGATCCGCAAGAAGATGTTTCTCTGCAATTAGTTCAAGATGGAGATTATAAGGTTTTTGAGCGTGAGGGAGTTAACTCTTTAACTAGGTCAATTAAATTTACACAAGGAGCGCCTACAATAATCGTTAGAAGTTTTAATTAGTCATATTTATATGAATATTACTAAACATATAAAATACAAAAAAATACTTTTTTTAGCAATTACGTTTTTTCTAGCAAATAACGTGAATGCCCAATTTTACAATAAAGAAGTTAAAGCCACTATTAGAGTTGATAAAAATAGTGAGTTTTATACATTTAATGCTATTTCAGAAAACCTAACACCCTCAGATTATAACTTACGTTATGAGTTTATGGTCTTTAGAGAAGATGAAAATAAAAACACTTCAAAATCAAGTCAGGGAAATAGATTTTTTCTTAAAGCAAATGAAAAACAGGTGTTATCATCGGTAACTATAAATTATAACGATACCGGAAAAATTATCCTTGCATTATTAATTTACGACAAAGATGATAAACCTATAGGTCAGGCCAGAATAGAATTAGCAGAGGGAGGTAAAACAGAAATTGATACTGACAAAAAAAAAATTGAAGCCGTAACAAATGATCAAGCCCCAGCGCAAGATGGATACATTAAAAAAGGGTTTGTATTAAAAAAAACAATAAGTAAGCCAGGGTTAGATTTCTATCGCCTGTTTTATTCTAAGTATTATAATCTAGGAGTAAATACACCATATGATATATTAGTTACAGAATCATTTGCAAGAGGAAGAACAACAAAAATTGAGGTTTTAGTGGATAACCAGTTAGTCTGGCAATTTTTTTCTCAGCCAAGAAAACAATTTTTAGAACAAATGGCAAAAACAGCTTTTGAAAGAACAATCGCACAATTAAGAATTCTACAAAAACAAGATAAACAATTAACGCAATATTAATTATGATAAAAAAATCTACACCCTTTTTAATTATTATAATGATGTTTATCACAGGTTGTTGTTACTCTCAGCAATTCTCTTATAAACCTATAAACCCTGCTTTTGGCGGTGATACTTTTAATTACAATTGGTTGTTAAGTTCTGCAAATGCACAGAACAGCATTTTAGCGCCAAGAAATCAAGGAGAAGAAGAGTCAGAATTAGATCAATTTGGCGAGAGTTTAAGAAATCAACTTTTGGGACAAATATCTCGTACACTTCTTCAACAACAATTAGGTTCACTAGGTGACCTTACTGAACCAGGTTCATTTACAGTTGGTGATCTTGCTGTAGAGGTTTTTGAATCTAATGAAGGTTTGGTAATAAATATTTTTGATACATCTAATGGAGAACAGACTCAAATAGTCATACCTTCAGGTGGATAATCTTTACAAATAAAAAATCTTATATCACCAACCAAATAACTTATGCTTAAATATTTAAAATTCCTTCTTGCTTTTAGCACGCTTGCACTTAGTTCTTGCGCAGCTTTTTTTAATCAACCATTAGAGAGAACACCAGCAAGAGTTGGTGAATATTCTAGGAGTACAAAAAAATTATTAGATCTTCCTGAAGCAGCAGCTCCTGTGGAGATTGCTGTTTATAACTTTAGTGATCAAACTGGACAGTATAAACCTGTAGAAAACGGGAGTACTTTTAGTACTGCTGTTACTCAAGGTGGAACTACGATATTGATAAATGCTTTAGAAGATTCTGGGTGGTTTATTCCTATAGAACGAGAAAACTTAAATAACCTTTCAACAGAAAGAAATATAATTAGAAATACTAAAAAAGAATATATAAAAAATTTAAACCCAAACGAGCCGCCTTTACCTCCATTGCTTTATGCAGGTCTTATACTAGAAGGGGGTATTGTGTCTTACGACACTAATATTATAACGGGGGGTGTAGGTGCGAGATATTTTGGTATAGGTGGATCTACACAGTACCGTCAAGATAGAATAACTATTTATCTTAGAGCGGTGTCTACTAGTAATGGAAGGATTCTTAAAACAGTATATGTTTCAAAAACTATTCTTTCTCAAGCTATTGACGCAAGTTTTTTTAGGTTTGTGAAATTTCAACGTTTATTAGAAGCAGAAACTGGAATTACACAAAATGAGCCAGGTCAAATAGCAGTTAAAGATGCTATTGAAAAAGCAGTACACGATTTGATTTTAGAAGGTATTAAAGATAAGTTTTGGGGCACTAAAGAAGGTGTTGCGCTAGATGATAAATTAGTTTCTGAATATATAGAAGAGAAAAATGAAACTCAATCCATGGAGCTGTATGATAGAGTTATGGTTGATAGAAAATATAAAACATCACTTGGTGTAACCGGTGGGGCAGCATTAATTGATGGGGATTACTCAACAAAAAAATTAGGTTACTTAACTAGATTTCAGTTAAAACAGCGTGTAAATAAATATTTAAGCCTCTCAGCTTCCTTTGGCTTTATTAAATTAAATAACGGCAAACAGTTTTCAAAAAGTTTTGGAGACTTAGACCTGAATGCTCAAGTAGAATTACTTCCTAGAGATGATTTTTCACCATACATTTTTGCTGGAGGAGGACTTATTAGAGAAGTTGATGATTACTTTCCAATTCCAGAATACGGAAAAACATTCTTTAAAATGCAAGCGGGTATAGGTATGAGATATAGCGTAAACTCAAGATTTGATCTCAATTTTTTTACTGAACAAAATATAGTTTTTAGTGATTCTGTTGATAGGCTTGAGCAAGGTAAGCGAGATGACTTTTACTATGGCTTCGGTGTAGGGTTAAACTATAACTTTAATTTAAAGTTCAAGAAAAAGAAAGCAATAGAAGAACCGCTAGAAACAAAATAATTTTTGGATAAATGAATTACATTATGATGAAAACATTAAAATATTCTTTAGTTTTTTTACTTCTTATAACGCTAGGTTGCTCAGAAGATACGATAGATCCAGAGTTAAAAGGGTCAATAACTGGGGTGGTTAGAGATAGAGAGACAAATGAGATCTTAAGTGGTGTTGTGGTAAAAACAAACCCAACAACTACAACGGCAACTACAGGAGAGGATGGTAGATTTACGCTATCTCAAATTCCAGTTGATGACTATTCTGTACAAGCAGAATTAGATGATTATACTACAGGGTTTGAGCCAGCATTAGTTACAGAAAATTCAATTTCTGAGATTATTGTTCTTCTAAATAAAAATAATGGTGATAATTCTGCGCCAACGGTTCCAGAGTTGCTCTTTCCAGAGGATGGAGCGCAAAATGTAGGATTGCAAGTAGAATTTAGTTGGAATTCTGAAGATGCGGAAGATGACCTAATCACCTATAAATTGCAACTTAGAAACGGTCTTACACAAGAAATTCAAGAATTTATTATTGTACAAGACACCACTCTTGTAGTGTCAGATTTAATGCTTGCAACAAACTACTTTTGGGAAATGACTGCAGATGATCAAGAGAATGATCCTGTTACTTCTTCTATTAGTGAGTTTACTACATTAACACAACCAGATAATCCGTTCTTTTTCACAAAAATTGAAAACGGAAATAACATTATTTATTCAGGAAATGAAGATGTAAGTGGCTCTCCAGAGATAAATCTTAATATATTACAGTTAACAGACTCTAATGACAATAGTTATAAGCCTAAAAAAAATGTGACTGTAAATAAACTAGCTTATTTAAGAAACGTAGGTGGAAACACTCATTTGTTTACTATGAATCTAGATGGTACAAATAAGCAACAAGTTACAAACACAATACCTGTAGGAGGGTTTAGAGCAGAAGAGTTAGAGTTTAGTTGGGCACAAGATGGAGGTGCTCTTTATTATCCTAGTTTTGATAAATTATATAAAATTAATGTTGATGGTAGTGGTAGTGGGCCGCCAATTTATACAACTCCAGATGGTTCTTTGATTTCCGAAGTTAAAATTGCGCAGTTTGATGAAGATGTAATTTTACTTAAAACTAACAATTTTGAGGGTTATGAGGTGAAAATCTATACTTATAATTTAGAAACAGAAATGGAAGAGCATGTGATTCTAGAAAACGTACCAGGAGCAGCATTAAGTATAGACATCTCTGCTGATGGTGAAAGAGTGCTTTATTCTAGGGATATTGATGAGGCAGAAAACCCTATTTATAGAATTTTTAACTCACGTATGTTTATTCATGATATACCTCTAAATACAACAGAGATGGTGCAAACAGACGTTTTAGTAGGGCAAAATGACTACCATTGCCAATTTTCGCCTAGTGAAGGAGCAGTTATTTTTACAAGAGTATATAATAATATAAACGCGATTCCATCTGTATTTTACACACCTATTGGTCAAAATGAAATAGATAAGCAATTGTTTGAACCTGGTTTTTTTCCAGACTGGGAAAATTAAAAGGTTTTAAATTATAATTGAAAAGTCCACTTAAGTGGGCTTTTTTTATTTGTATTTTTGTGTCCAATTTACCAATGTTATGAGCCAAGAAGTTTCAAAAAGATACGCACAACGAGGAGTTTCCGCAGGAAAAGAAGATGTGCATAATGCCATTAAAAATGTTGATAAAGGGCTTTTCCCTAAGGCATTTTGCAAAATTGTACCAGATTATTTAACAGGTGATGAAGACTATTGTCTTATAATGCACGCTGATGGAGCAGGTACTAAGTCATCCCTAGCTTATATGTACTGGAAAGAAACTGGAGATATTTCTGTATGGAAAGGCATAGCACAAGATGCATTAATAATGAATGTTGATGATCTTTTATGCGTAGGTGCAGTAGATAACATTACATTATCATCTACCATAGGAAGAAATAAAAACTTAATTACAGGCGAGGTTTTGTCTGCTATAATTAATGGTACAGAAGAAATTCTAGCAGATTTGTCCAGTTATGGTGTCAAGATTCACTCAACAGGTGGTGAGACTGCAGATGTAGGAGATTTAGTGCGTACTATAATAGTAGATAGTACAGTTACCGCTCGCATGAAAAGGAGTGATGTGATAGATAACGGTAATATTAAACCTGGTGACGTTATTGTAGGTTTAGCCTCTTCTGGCCAAGCAAATTACGAGAAAGAATATAACGGTGGTATGGGGAGCAATGGTTTAACTAGTGCGCGTCATGATGTCTTCGGAAATGTTCTAGCAACAAAATATCCAGAAAGTTTTGATCACGCAGTGCCAGAAGATTTAGTTTACTCTGGTTCTATGAATTTGACAGATCCTGTAGAGGGGTCTCCTTTAGATGCTGGTAAGTTAGTATTATCACCTACAAGAACATATGCGCCAATAATTAAAGCTATATTAAATAAATATACAAATAAGGATATTCACGGAATGGTACATTGTAGTGGAGGTGCACAAACTAAAATACTTCACTTTATAGATAACTTGCATATAATTAAAGATAATCTTTTTGATTTACCACCTCTATTTAGGTTGATACAAGAAGAAAGTGGTACAGACTGGAAAGAGATGTATCAAGTTTTTAATATGGGTCATAGAATGGAAATCTATCTTCCAGAAGCAATTGCTCAAGATGTTATAGCTATTTCAGAATCTTTTGGAGTACCTGCAAAAATAGTTGGTAGAGTAGAAGCTTCAGAAAAAAAGAAGCTCACGATCAATTCTAGCTATGGGGATTTCCAATATTTGTAGGAAATTTCTTAAATTGCATTTTAAAGTCTATTTGTCAATAGTGTATTTATAATTTTTAGGGCACACATATTTTTAGGCGTTTATTTAAAATATGTATAAAAAAAGAACATCAGATAGACATCCTAAGGCGACCATATTCTATGTTTTATTATTTGTTCTTCCTGTAATTATTATGGGTTTGAGTTTTTTTCAAGACCCAAATGAAAATTTTTTTATTTTCAGATCACTGAGAGTTCTAGTTAGCTTATTGTTTTTAGGAGCTTCATATTACCTTTATGGCAAGAAGCTTGATAAATTGATTTATTGGCATATGCTTTTCTATGCATTCTCAAGTTTAGCGTCAATCTTCTTTGAGACCTTTGCTATTGGGATTTTTTGTATGTTAATCAATTTTGTTTCATTTACTTTCTTAATTGTTTTTTTGTATCGTAAAATTGATTTTAAATCAATTAATCGCACATTTTTAGTCGCTCTTATTGTGGGTATATTAGCAAATATATGGCTGCTATATTATCTTATGGAGATGCTGTTTGAGATGCATTCTTCTAGTTCTTTATTAGTTGCTATTTGTATAAGTATTTCAGGTTCTTTTACCGTTTCTGTTTTGGCTTTACTTTATAATTATAATGTTAAGTCTTTGTCATCCATATTTTTTGTATTATTTATTATGGTATTAGTATTCTCTGAGACCTTTAGAGGTGCTGGCTATTATAAATTAATAGATTCAGAATCTGGGCAATACTTTGGGCGTTTCTTACTTTTAATAGCTTATATGCTATTATTTTCCTTTTCGTATCAAGAAGTTTTCAAAAAAGAAAAAGATTTTTTGTCATAAACTACTCTTTACTTCATCTAACATTTATTTTTTTAGTGAAATATAGATGTTCTCACATTGACCTCTTCCTTAATTTATTGTAAATTTGAAGCTGTATTGAAATTGATTTCAAACGTAAATTAAGGTATGTTAGAAAAACTCCAGATAGTAAAAAACAGATTTGATGAGGTGAGTGATTTAATCATTCAGCCAGATATTATAAGTGACCAAAAACAATATATATCTCTTACTAAAGAGTATAAGGATTTGAGTGCGTTAATGAAAAAACGTGAAGCTTATCTTACAGCTACAGAGCGTATAGAAGAGGCAGAAGAGCTACTAGCAGATGGTAGTGATGCAGATATGGTAGAGATGGCAAAAATGCAAATGGATGAAGCCAAATCTAAAATTGTAGTTTTAGAAGATGAAATAAAAGTGATGCTTATCCCTAAAGATCCAGAAGATGCAAAAAATGCAGTGATGGAAATTAAAGCGGGTACTGGTGGTGATGAAGCAAGTATTTTTGCGGGAGATTTACACCGTATGTACACAAAATATTGTGAGAGCAAAGGTTGGAAAACTAGCGTTGTAGATTTTAGTGAAGGAACTAGTGGTGGTTATAAAGCTATCCAGATGGAAGTAGAAGGAGATGATGTCTACGGAACATTAAAATTTGAAGCAGGAGTGCACCGTGTACAGCGTGTACCACAAACAGAAACACAAGGTCGTGTTCATACTAGTGCAGCAACTGTTATGGTTTTTCCTGAGGCTGAAGAGTTTGATGTTCAGATAGAAATGAAAGATGTACGTATTGATTTTTTCTGTTCTTCTGGTCCAGGTGGGCAATCTGTAAATACAACATACTCTGCTGTAAGGTTAACACACACGCCAACAGGTCTAGTTGCTCAATGCCAAGATCAAAAATCGCAGCATAAGAATAAAGAAAAGGCTTTTAAGGTATTAAGATCTAGGTTGTATGATTTAGAGTTGGCAAAAAAGCAAGCTGAAGATGCTTTAAAACGTGGTTCTCAAGTGACAAGTGGAGATAGAAGTGCTAAGATTAGAACCTATAACTACTCACAAGGTAGAGTTACAGATCACCGTATTAATCTAACTTTATATGATCTAAGTAATATTATTGATGGTGATATTCAGAAAATTATTGACGAACTTCAGTTAGTTGATAATACAGAAAGACTTAAAGAATCTGGTGACGCATTTTAATTTATAGAGGCTACATTTTGCTTCGGAAATTACTCTTATGACAACAAAAGAATTAATTGCACAAATAGAAAAAAAGAAATCTTTTTTATGCATTGGGCTAGATGTTGATTTAAATAAAGTGCCTAAGCATTTATTAAAAGAGGATGATCCTATTTTTGCATTTAATAAAGCAATTATAGATGCAACGCATCATTTAGCGGTGGCTTACAAGCCTAATACTGCTTTCTATGAGGCTTACGGTATTAAAGGGTGGCAGTCATTAGAAAAAACAATTAACTATCTAAACACTAGCTATCCAGAAGTTTTTACGATAGCAGATGCCAAGCGTGGTGATATAGGTAATACCTCTACCATGTATGCAAAAGCTTTCTTTGAAGATTTAGCTTTTGATTCTGTTACCGTTGCGCCTTATATGGGTAAAGATTCTATCGAGCCTTTTTTGGCATTTAAAAATAAACACACTATACTTTTAGCTTTAACTTCAAATAAAGGGGCTTTTGATTTTCAGGTTAAAATTTCCGAAGGAAAAGAGATTTACAAAACGGTTCTTGAGACTTCAAAACAATGGGTTAATAGCGAGAATTTAATGTATGTTGTTGGAGCTACAAAAGCTGAGTTTTTTAAGGAGATTAGAAAAATTGTTCCTACAAGTTTTTTGTTAGTGCCAGGAGTTGGAGCGCAAGGGGGTAATTTGCAAGATGTTTGTAAATACGGGATGTCAGATAATATTGGCCTATTGGTTAACTCTTCGCGTGGTATTATTTACGCCTCTCAAGATACAGATTTTGCTCTGGCCGCTGCAACTGCTGCAGGCGACTTGCAACAGCAAATGGAGATCATTCTCAATGATCGTTAAGGATCAATTACATAGAACATTAACTTTTTCTGAAACACCAAAGCGTGTTATATCACTAGTGCCATCTCAAACGGAGCTGCTGGTAGATTTAGGTTTAGTTGATAGCTTGGTTGGTGTCACAAAATTCTGCGTTCATCCTTCAGGTTTGAGAGCATCAAAAACTGTAGTGGGTGGCACAAAAACAATTCATATTGATAAAATTGCTGCATTAAAGCCAGATCTAATAATCTGTAATAAAGAAGAGAACACAAAAGATATTGTTAGTGCTTGTGAGCAGATAGCGCCAGTATGGGTGAGTGATATAAAAGATGTTGCTGGTAATAATGAAATGATAATTTTGTTAGGAGAGCTTTTAAATGTAAAAGACAAAGCGAAGCATCTTGTGAAGGCTATAAAAAAAGCGCAGAACGAATTTGAAAATAAGTTAAGCTCTCAAAATTTAGCCAAAAAAAAAGTAGCTTATCTTATTTGGAAAACGCCTTATATGGGTGTTGGTAAAGATACTTTTATTGATTACCTGCTTAAGCTTAATGGCTTAATAAACATTCTAGAACATAAACAGGGTAGGTATCCAGAAATTACACTTAATGATTTAAAGCAAGCAGATTTAATTTTATTGAGTAGTGAGCCTTATCCATTTAAAAATCAAGATGTCTTAGAATTAAAAAATGCACTTGAAAAACAAGTGCATTTAGTAGATGGAGAATATTTTAGCTGGTATGGCTCTAGGCTATTAAAAGCATTTAATTATTTTGAGACTCTTAGTTTATCTTAAGAACCTTGTAGTTCTATTATTTTATAAAATATCTCTTCTGCTTTTTCTTTAACCTTATCGCTTTGAGCCTTATCTGTTAAAGCTTTTTTGTAAGATTTTCTCATGAGCTCTGCATATTGCTTTTTAAGGGCTTCTACTTTACAGGGTTTTTTAAAAGAAAATCTCATTGTCATTAATTATATCAGCAAAAGTAAGTAGAACGTTATTTTTTTAATATTAACGCTCCGTTAATACTTGTTAATGCCTTCATAAATTAATCCTGTAGCGCAAAGACTTTCTTAAGTAGGTCTGTGCTTCTAGAAGAAACTTTAGTTCTTATTTGTTTTTCTTCAACACTTATCATTGTGTATACTCCTTTTAATGCTTGTTGTGTAACGTAGTCTGTTAAGTCTGGGTTTACGTTATTAGTTAACGGGATTGCATTATATTTAGTTATGATGTTAGACCATATTTGATCTGCACCTACCTTTGAAAATGAGTTTTTTATTACAGGGTTAAACTGGTTGTAAAGCGCAGTATTTGTTTTTGTCTCTAGGTAGCTAGTAGCGGCGTTATCTGAGCCTAAAAGGATTGTTTTTGCATCGTTAAAAGACATTTCTTTTACTGCATTTACAAAAATAGGAGTAGATCCTTTTACGGCATCTTCTGCTGCTCTGTTAAGTGCCATTATGCCTTGGTCTGCAAGTTTTCCTAGTCCAATGCTTCTTAGTGATTTGTCTACTTTTTGTAGTTCTTCTGGTAGTAAAATTTTAACTAGTTGGTTTTTATAAAAACCATCTTTCTGTGTAAGCTTTGTTACTTGTTTATCAATACCTTCATCAAGTGCTTGTCTAAGACCGTTTCCTATAGTTGCTTGATCAAGACCTACGGTGTCTGTAGGTAGAGAGTTAACAACTTGTTGTAGTTCTGCGCAAGAGAATAAAGAAAAGCAGCAAATGGTAAGAATTATATTTTTCATAATATGAGTTTTATTGAATTGCAAAGATAAAAAAAAGGCCTTCCTATTAGGAAGACCTTTTAATATTTTAATAGAATAAACTATTACTTAAGAACTTTGATAGTCTTAGATGCGTTACCAATAGTAACGTTTACTAAGTAAGCTCCAGAAGATAAGTTACTCATGTCTACAGAAGGAGAGATAGCATCTGGGTTAACAGATAATACTTGCTTTCCTAATACATCGTAGATAGTTACGTTATCAACAGATGCAGCAGAACGAATGTTTAAAGTGTTTACAACTGGGTTAGGGTATACTGTAAATACATCTGCAGAAAAATCATCTGCTCCTAGTTCACCTAAAGCGAAAACTACATTATCAACATACATTTCGTTAGTGTCAGCTACAGAAGAGAAAAAATCTACACCACCATAGTTAGTTGCACCTGCAGGTAAAACTCCAGCAGAAACACCATCAACTCTTACTTCGTATGTTGCAGCATCAAGGTCTACTACAAAAAGAACATCAAACCAGATGTTTTCTGTGTAAGATACTGCGCTAGATCCATCAACAAGAACAGCTAAGTCTGTACCTGGGTTGATAGTCATACTACCAGCAGTAAAGTTAACGTTGTTTGATAAAAATTCTTGAACTGCATTTGCATTAGGATCAACGTTACCTTGTAAGTTAAGGTATCCAGTTTTTCCAGAAGCGATAGACAATTTCATTTGTAATGAATACACTCCAGATGTTAAAGCAGCACCAGGAAAGTCTAATACAGCATCTTGAGCTCCACCACCAGCAACAAGTCCAGATTGTGCTCCTTCAAATGCTTTTTCGTCAGATACTAACATGTTTTCAGTACCTGTATCAGAACCAGACCAAGTAGTCCAAAGGTCAGTAAAGATTGGTCCGTCATCATAAGACTCAAATCCTTCTGTAAATTGTGCGTTTGCAGATAAAGCAAATAAAGCAGTAGCTGCTAATAAGTAAATTTTTTTCATAATAGTGTTTTTTATAAATTAAGTTTAATATTTGAGCAATATACAAAATATAACTAAAAGTTAAAATGCTTTTATTAAAACTTTAGTATTTTAAGGAAGAGACTATTAAATGTTGATATCACTCCTAATTTACTTAAATTTGCATCACTAAAATTAAGTAAAAAAATGCAACAAGCAACTCCATACATACCCACAAATAAAGTTAGAATAGTAACAGCAGCCTCACTCTTTGACGGGCATGATGCGGCTATAAATATTATGCGCCGTATTATTCAGTCTACAGGTGTAGAGGTAATTCACTTAGGTCATGACCGTAGTGTAGAAGAGGTAGTAAATACTGCAATACAAGAAGATGCAAATGCGATAGCAATGACTTCTTATCAAGGGGGTCATAATGAGTACTTTAAATATATGTATGACTTGCTCAAGGAGAAAGGAGCAGAACACATCAAGATTTTTGGTGGTGGTGGTGGTGTAATTCTGCCAGAAGAAATAAAAGAGTTAATGGACTATGGGATTACCCGCATTTATTCTCCAGATGATGGTAGAGCGATGGGACTACAAGGTATGATCAATGATCTTGTTAAAACATCAGACTACCCTATAGGCGATGCACTTAATGGAGAGTTTAAAGAATTAGCCAGTAAAAAGCCAGGTGCTATTGCTCGTATTATTTCTGCAGCAGAAAATTTTCCTGATATCGCTTCGGAAACATTAAAGACCATTGCAAAAAAGAACGAAACATTAAAAACTCCAGTTCTTGGTATTACAGGAACCGGTGGTTCTGGTAAATCATCTTTAGTTGATGAATTAGTGAGACGTTTTTTAATTGACTTCCCAGAAAAAACAATTGGGCTTATTTCTGTAGATCCATCTAAACGTAAAACAGGTGGAGCCTTATTAGGTGATAGAATTAGAATGAACGCTATTAACTCACCAAGAGTATATATGCGTAGTCTTGCAACAAGACAATCTAATCTTGCTTTATCAAAATATGTAGCGCAAGCAATAGAGGTTATAAAAGCGGCAGAATATGACTTGATTATTCTAGAAACTTCAGGAATAGGGCAAAGTGATACAGAGATTTTAGAACACAGTGATGTGTCTTTATATGTAATGACGCCAGAATTTGGTGCTGCAACACAGCTAGAAAAAATAGATATGCTTGATTTTGCAGATCTAGTAGCAATAAACAAGTTTGATAAGCGTGGTTCACTAGATGCACTACGTGATGTTAAAAAACAATATATGCGTAACCACCAGTTATGGGATACGCACCAAGATGACTTACCTGTTTACGGCACAATTGCTTCGCAGTTTAATGATCCAGGTATGAACAAGCTTTATAGTGCTATTATGGCTGAGCTTGAAGAGAAAACAGAAACAGATTTAAAATCTACCTTTGAGATTACAGATGAGATGAGCGAAAAGATTTTCGTTATCCCACCTGCAAGAACAAGATATCTTTCTGAGATTTCTGAAACGAACAGAGCTTATGATAAAACCGCTAGCGAACAAGCTGAGGTTGCTCAAAAGCTTTATGGAATTTTTAAAACAATAGAATCTGTAACAGGAACATTGCCAGAACTTGATAAAGCAGGACTTAATAGTGATGCCTTTAATGTTTCAGAAGAAAATAAAGAGTTAATTAAATTACTTAATGCAGAGTTTGATCGCGTAAAACTAAATCTCGATCCATATAACTGGGAGGTAATTACCGGATGGGATGAGAAAGTAAATAAATATAAAAATCCTGTGTACACTTTTAAAGTACGTGACAAGGAGATTAATATTGATACACATACAGAGAGTTTATCACATACACAGATACCTAAAGTTGCTTTGCCTAAATACCAGGCTTGGGGAGATATTTTAAGATGGACATTACAGGAGAATGTGCCAGGAGAATATCCATACACATCTGGATTGTATCCTTTTAAAAGAACGGGAGAAGATCCTACAAGAATGTTTGCAGGAGAAGGTGGACCAGAACGTACAAATAGACGTTTTCACTATGTGAGTATGGGATTACCTGCTAAACGTTTATCAACTGCTTTTGATAGTGTAACGCTCTACGGAAATGATCCACATCTAAGACCAGACATCTACGGAAAAATAGGTAATGCTGGGGTTTCTATTTGCTGTCTTGATGATGCTAAAAAATTATACAGTGGTTTTGATTTAAGCCACCCAATGACTTCTGTGTCTATGACTATAAATGGACCAGCACCTATGTTGTTAGGTTTCTTTATGAATGCTGCCATTGATCAAAATTGTGAAAAGTATATCAAGGAAAACCAAATAGAAAACGAAATTGAAGCTCGAATTAAGGAGATTTATGCAGAGCGCGGCGTTGATAGACCTACTTATAATGGTGAATTGCCAGAAGGGAATAACGGTCTAGGATTAATGCTTCTGGGAGTAACCGGAGATCTAGTATTACCGGCAGATGTGTACTTTAAGATTAAAGCAGACACCATGATGCAAGTACGTGGTACGGTGCAAGCAGATATCTTAAAAGAAGATCAAGCTCAAAATACGTGTATTTTTTCTACGGAATTTGCGCTTCGCCTTATGGGTGATGTACAGCAATATTTTATTGAAAACCAAGTACGTAATTTCTACTCGGTTTCTATTAGTGGATACCACATTGCAGAGGCTGGGGCTAACCCAATAACACAGTTAGCATTTACGCTTTCTAACGGTTTTACTTATGTTGAGTATTACTTAAGCCGCGGAATGGATATTAATAAATTTGGCCCTAATTTATCATTCTTCTTTAGTAATGGTATTGATCCAGAATATTCTGTGATAGGTCGTGTTGCTCGTAAAATATGGGCTAAGGCGATGAAAAATAAATACAACGCCAACTCTAGAGCACAAATGTTAAAGTATCACATCCAGACTTCTGGAAGATCTTTGCATGCTCAAGAGATTGATTTTAATGACATACGCACCACGCTACAAGCTTTGTATGCAATTAATGATAACTGTAACTCGTTACACACAAATGCGTATGATGAGGCTATTACAACACCTACAGAAGAAAGCGTACGTCGTGCAATGGCGATCCAATTAATTATTAATAAAGAGCTGGGATTAGCTAAAAACGAAAACCCAATACAAGGTTCATTTATTATTGAAGAGTTAACAGATCTTGTGGAAGAAGCAGTATTGTTAGAATTTGACAGAATCACAGAGAGGGGTGGAGTACTTGGTGCGATGGAAACAATGTACCAAAGAAGTATGATTCAAGAAGAGAGTCTTTATTATGAGACATTGAAGCATACTGGAGAGTTTCCTATTATTGGAGTGAATACTTTTTTAAGTAGTAAGGGGTCACCTACTGTACAACCAGCAGAGGTAATACGAGCAACAGAAGAAGAGAAACAATTTCAAATTAAAACACTTAATAATCTTCATAAAGCTTTTGGTGATAAGGCGCAAGAGAGTATTAAAAAGGTGCAAACTGCTGCAATTAACAATGAGAATATGTTTGAGCAATTAATGGAGGCTACAAAGGTTTGCTCTTTAGGTCAGATTACAGCTAAGTTATTTGAAGTAGGAGGCCAGTACAGAAGAAATATGTAAACCCTTCGGCTCCGCTAAGGGCAGGCAAAAATTTGTATGTCGGGATCTTTTCTTTTCTGAAATATTAATGAAACGAAAGATTAATCAAATGTTTGAATCGCTTATCTCGACTTAAGTTAAAGCAATAAAAAAACCCCAAATAATATATTTGGGGTTTTTACATTTATGGTTGGTTATTATTATAATGTCATCATCCAGTTACGCTGTAGTTTTCTAAATTTTTTTAATTCTTTTCTAAGAATTGGTAAAAAGTCTTTTCCGTTAGAAGGAAAATTTTCTAGACGATCACAGTTTTTAGTTAAAGACATAGTCAGTCTTTCTAGCGAAGCAAGATGCTTCATTCTATCTTCTTGAAATGGATGGCTTTCTGCCTTTAAAATTTCTGGTGCCAGAGAGTTAGATTGTTGTATTATATCTCCAGAAAAATAAATTCCGGGATGCTCATGGTTGTTTTTTGTGCAAGAAACAAAGTCATCTACCAAGTACGTAGATATGTTTCTTGACAATGTAAGAATTTCCATCGCCTTATTATAAATAGGTGATGAAGGAAAATGATGTGATCTTGTAGGTTTCATGGGTTGTTCTCAAATTCAATAGCATCTCAAATTTACTAAGTAGGCTGCATAAACGTATTTAGTATTTAAGGTAAATGGGTATATTTGCTTTAAATAATAATGAAATTTTATGATTGACGTTAAAATAAACATAGATAGCCTAAACTGGAAGATTTTAGGTCTTTTGCAAGACAATGCAAGAATGTCTAATGCAGAGATAGGGAGGACCGTAGGGATAAGCTCCCCTGCAGTTTCTGAACGAATTAAAAAAATGGAAGATGCTGGTTTAATAAGAGGATATCACACAGTTGTGTCACCATATGTTGCCAATTATCAACTTAAAGCAATAATTACTGTTAGAGCTTTTATGGGAAAATTAAAGCCCTTTCTTGATAAGGTAAACACCTATGATGAGGTTTTAAACTGTTACAGGATTACAGGTAATGAAAACATTGTGATGGAGGTGATTTTAAAAAATCAAAGGCATCTTGAGGCTTTTATAGATCAGCTTATTATTTATGGGGAGACTAAAACTCAAATAGTATTATCGCATGTGGTTGCAAACAATAGTATTAAGCCATTAAAGTAATTAGCGTTTTTAATCTATAATTAAATGTGGAACTTCTTCAAGATTCCAATCAATAACAAGGCCGCCTGCTAGAGATTGTGCTACTTTTTTACCATATAAATGCTCTGTTAAATATAGCGCAGCCTCAAAACTTTTAGCCCCTCCGGCAGAGGTAATGTATTTGCCATCGTGAACAAAAAGAGCATTTTTTCTAACGTCTAAAGCTGGAAACATATCTCGCATTGCATCAATATCACTAGGGAAGGTTGTAGAGACTTTACCATCTAACAGGCCTGCTTTTGCTAATACAAATGCACCGTCACAGTGTGAGGTGATAAAAAGCGCTTCTTTATCTACTTTTTTCACAAAGTTTAACATCGCTGTGTCTTCAAGGTCTGTGTCTAGGTGGTGCTCCGCACTTGGTACTACTAGAATATCAATTGTTGGTACATTATCTGTCATATAGTTGTAGTCTGGCAAGATTCGCATACCTTCAAAAGTGGTTATTGGGTAGTCAGTATTAGCCACCGTAAAAACATTCATTGCTTTTATACTATCTCTAAAAATAGTATGCTGATAGATATCAAAAGGCGCAGTTAATTCTGTATTAAAGACACCATCCATAATTAGAAAGCCTACATTATAACGTGTGCTATCTAGTTTTGGAAACGTTTTAACTATTGTTTCTTTCTCATGACTATGTGTCGAGTCTGGTGCATTTTCGCCGCAGGCAATAAAAAAGAAACTTGCTATTAGTAGTGTAATGTATTTCATAGTTAAATTAATAAGTGTCAAATTTAGGTGATTTTTTTAGTACATAATACAACCATAAAGTTAAAGCAGAAACGAGGATCATAAAAGCAAACATAATGTACCAAGTGATGTCGTAGCCAAAGGTGTTTGCAAGATTCATCCCGCCATTATGACCTACCATGTGAGAGATAGAAAAACTCATTGAGAATAATGCCATGTAACTACCTTTTCTACCTTTAGGTGACATTTGTAAAGCTAAGGTGCTAGCAAAAGGCGATGCAATCATCTCACCAATAGTCATAAGTATCATACCCACTACAAGTATCCATATTCCTGTGGTTAAGTTTACAACTAGAAAGCTAACTCCTAGAAAAACACCACCCCAAAAAACAGCCATTGTTTTAGAAATATTAATCTTTTCTAACCAAGAGACTAGTGGCATTTCAAAAACAACAATGATGGCGCCGTTAATAAACATGAGCCATCCTATGTTATCTTCTGTCAATAAATAATCTGCCTCCCAGTATAATGGCATCACACTAAAATATTGTACAAATGTGATACTACTTAAAACCATAATAACAAATAGCAGCATATAATGAGGGTTTCTGTATGGTGAAACCCCTTCAATAACTACAGGTGTTTTTGTTTCTTCTTTAGCGACTGCTTTTGGCTTTAATAATACAAATAATGCAATGGCAGCAATAATACATGTTAAGCCATCTACCCAGAATAATGAAGCATAATTAATACGTGCGATTATAATACCACCAATTAACGGTCCTATTGAGAACCCAAGATTTATGGCAAGTCTTAAAAGCGCCATACTCCTTGTCTTGTTTTCTGGTTTACTGTAAACATCTATAGCAACAAAAACAGCTGGACGGTACGAGTCTGCAATAAAAATAAGGAAGAACATCCCAATGCAGGTTGCATAAAATCCATCTATAAATTGAAATAACACAAAACCTACACCGCCAAAAAACAAGCTCGCTACAATCACTTTATAAAAACCTATAAGGTCTGTTAATCGTCCACCTGCCATCGTTCCTAAAAAAGAACCTAGCCCATAAAATGTCATAATAATCCCAACTTGAGGTAGGGAATAACACTGATCATTTACAAAATAGAGGGATAAAAATGGTAATACCATAGCGCCAGCCCTATTTATAAAAGTCACTAAAGAGAGCAGCCAGATTTCTTTTGACAACCCTTTAAAGTTGTCTGTATATGTGCTTAATAATTTTTTCATTGGTTAGGGTGTAAAAATAAAGCGTCCCGTTTAGAAACGGGACGCTTTATAATTGAAATATCTTATATGTATATCACAAAACTAAAAACTCCTCGTTGCACAGTGTCTGCACCCAAGTGGTATATCTAGAATATGTGATTGTTTTGTTCAAGTTGCTGATTTATAGGTTCAAACTTACTTATTAATTTTTGTTTAACGTTCCTTTTCTGTTTTTTTCTGAAATATGAATAAAGTATCTTTCGCTAAAATAAGATATTATGAGATTTGCTTTACTGTTTTTTTTATGCTTCGGAAATGTTCTTTTTGCTCAAACTCCAGCAGAATTGACACAAGAGATTGTTGATTACCGTGCAGAAGAAAATGAAAAGTTTGCCAATAAAGAAACGACCATTTTAACTAAAAAAGATTTGAGAAAATTTAAATCCTTAGATTTTTATCCTATAGATTTAAAGTACAGAGTAGAGGCTACGTTTGTGAGAACTCCAGATGAAAAACCTTTTTTAATGCCAACTACAACTGAAAGAAAACCAGAATATGTAAAATATGGTGAGGCACATTTTAGTATTGACGGAGTAGCACTAATGCTTAATCTGTATAAAAACACAACGCCTTATGATGATCCAAAATTAAAAGATTATCTGTTTTTACCATACACAGACTGGACCAGTGGAGATGGTAGTTATGGTGGCGGTAAGTTTTTAGATGCCTATATACCAGAGGGAGATATTATTGTTCTTGATTTTAATAAAGCTTATAATCCTTATTGCGCTTATAATCATAACTACTCGTGTCCTATTCCGCCAAAAGAAAATGACTTAGGAGTAAGAATAGAGGCTGGTGTAAAAGAGTTTAAGAAACACTAAAAAAATTTTGTCATCCAGATGCCGGCAAAAACAGCAGCAAGCCCCAAAATTACACTGCCAAATGCGTAAAGCATAAAAGTTTGATAATCTCCAGATTTTAAAAACATCACATTCTCATAAGCAAAAGCAGAAAACGTGGTAAAACCACCACAAAGTCCTGTCGCTATAAATAATGCAGTATTACTAGATGGTGAGTGGTGTTTGAGGGCAAACCCAAGAATAACCCCAATAATAAGGCTCCCTATAATGTTAACAACAAAGGTACCATAAGGAAAACCAGGAGGCGCACTGTTTAATGTACGTGATACTAGATAACGCGCTGCGCTGCCTAAACCTCCACCTAAAAAAACAAGAAGTACTGCTTTCATTTAATCTACAGATGGAGCAACGGGGTTAACAATTGGTAAATATACTTCGGTAATCCACTCTGCAGGGTTAGGGACCATGCCTGGGTCTGTAGTGTAAACTTCAAACATTGTTGCGGTAGGATGAGGTGTATATCCATTTTGTTGTAAATATTTACGTCCTTTAGAGTAGGTTTCTTGTAAGTTTTTATAATCACCTTTTAATGTGATTTTTACTGCAGTAACAGGTTCCATATATCCATTAAGAACAGGGCTGCCTTCTGGAGTGTTTATTTTTTCTTTTACTGGGATTGCTGCAGAAAAGATAACACTGTTTTGTGCTGGGTTTATTTGATTGTAGATAGTAAAAGGAGAACCGGCTTGTTTTATATTTTGCGTATTCATAAAGCCCATTACTTGCCCCATTAACGGGCCCATTTTTAAACCTACCTCTTCCATCTTTGCGGCAGTTGTGTTATACATATAAAAGCCACCTCCGTATTGAGAAACAGAGCCTTCACTTATTACATATTCTTGCATTTCTTTTTTAACAACACCATCAAGATTTTCTAAACCTTCTTGAAACATTACTTTTATACTACTCTCCATATCTTCATCAGAAAAAGCCATAAATACTTTTTCTAATAATGATTGTTCTCCTTTCATACCCCACGTTACTTTAGTTTGTGCAGGATTATCTGTAGGCTCAAAACTCCAAGTAACATTACTGTTAGAATCTCCTATTGGGGTATTAAAAGTGATGGTTTGTTCTATTTCTTTATTTGGTATTACTTTTAAGCTAGTCATACTTCCATTGCCTACTTCTATGTTGTCGCTTGTCCAAGAATAAGATCCTCCTTCACCAGTGGTTTTTTCTGCATAGGTAATTTTCATTTCGGGGTCTATGTCCATCCAAGGGCCCCAAGATTGCCAGTTTTTAAAATCATTTACATTATTAAAAACCAATGAAGCTGGCGCGTCAATTACTTTAGACTCTGCTACATCGTAGGTTCCGTCTTGGGTACCAAAGTAAATGGCACCTCCTATTACTACAATGAGAATAAGAAAGAAAAGATATTTTAATAATTTCATTTTTTTGAGGATTGTATTGATGCTATAAAGATACATATTTATCAATTGTTGTGCCTATGGGTCAATCTATTAATATTTCCGAAGTAATTAAAACAGTGCGTTGATGTAGGTCTTTATAAATATTAGAGCGACTTATTTTGTACATTTGTTTGAAACTAAAATAACAACAATCATGAAATACAAATTTTTTGCGGCAATGGCGTTAACAGGTTTTCTTTTCACTTCTTGTGATGAGGAAATGAAAAAAGATACAACTGTAGATGAGCCAGTGGCAATGACAGATGGTGATTTTAACTATCAAGTAGGTGAGTTTGCAGATATTAAAGTTCTTAGATACCAGATTCCTGGTTTTGAGGATCTTACTTTAAAAGAGCAAAAACTAGTGTACTATTTAACTCAGGCAGGGCTAGAAGGTCGTGATATTATGTGGGCACAAAATTACCGTCATAATCTAGATATTCGTCATGCATTAGAAAATGTGTACACTACATATAAAGGAGATAAGAGTGGTGATGACTGGAGTAATTTTGAGACTTACTTAAAGAGAGTTTGGTTTGCAAACGGTATACACCATCATTATAGTAATGCTAAAATGAAACCTGCTTTTAGCAAAGATTATTTTAATACATTGTTAAAAGAAACAGGTACATCTTTAAGTGCAGAGGCAATTGACGTAATGTTTAATAATGCAGATGCTAAAAAAGTAAACTTAAGTAAAGGTGTAGACATCGTTAAAGAGAGTGCGATTAACTTTTATGGCCCAGATGTTACTACAGCAGATGTAGAGAAGTTTTATGGTGCTATGAAGGTAGACCCAAAAGAGCCTATTGAGTTAGGTTTAAATACAAAACTAGTTAAGGAAAACGGAAAGCTAGTTGAGCAAGTTTATAAAAGTGGTGGTCTTTATGGATCAGCTATAGACAAGATTATTGGTTGGCTTGAAAAGGCTCAAGGTGTTGCAGAAAACCAAAAGCAAGGAGAAGCAATTGGTCTTTTAATTGAGTATTATAAAACAGGTAGCTTAGATACTTGGGATGATTACTGTATTGCTTGGGCAACTAGCACAGAAGGAAATATTGACTGGATTAATGGTTTTATAGAAGTATATAATGACCCAAAAGGTTATAAAGGTTCTTATGAGACTGTTGTGCAGATCAAGGATTTTGATATGTCTAAAAAAATGGCAGCATTGAGTAAAGATGTACAATGGTTTGAAGACAATTCTCCATTAATGCCAGAGCATAAAAAGAAAGAAGTAAAAGGAGTTAGTTATAAGACGGTAATTGTAGCTGGTGAAGCTGGAGATGCATCTCCTAGTACGCCAATAGGTGTTAATTTACCTAACAACAACTGGATTAGACAAACACACGGTAGTAAGTCTGTGTCTTTAGGAAACATAATAGGTGCTTATGCTAATGCAGGTGGTAGTGGTCGTCTTGCTGAGTTTGCGCACGATGAAGAAGAGATAGCTTTAGAAAAAGAATTTGGTGGTCTAGCAGATAAGTTACATACAGCACTTCACGAAGTGGTAGGTCACGCAAGTGGACAGATAAATGAAGGAGTAGGGACGCCAAAAGAAACTTTAAAGCGTTACAAATCTACTATAGAAGAAGGTCGTGCAGATTTATTTGGTCTTTACTATTTAATGGACCCTAAGCTACAAGAATTAGGTCTTGTTCAAGACTGGGAAAAAACAGGGAAAGCTGCTTATGATGGCTATATTCGTAACGGGATGATAAGTCAATTAGTTCGTCTTGAATTAGGTGATGATGTAGAAGAGGCACATATGGTAAACCGTCAGTGGGTGAGTGCTTGGTCTTATGAGCGTGGTTTAAAAGAAGGAGTTATAGAAAAAGTAACTCGTGACGGTAAGACGTATTATGATATTAAAGATTACAAAAAGTTACGTACTATTTTTGGAGAACTTTTAAGAGAAACACAACGTATTACATCTGAAGGAGATTATGAAGCAGGGATGAATCTTGTTGAAAATTACGGTGTAAAAGTAGACCAGAAATTACACAAAGAGGTGTTAGATAGAAACAGCCAGTTTAAATCTCCTCCTTACAGTGGTTTTGTAAATCCAGTGATTGTTCCTGCTACAGATAACGACGGAAATATTACAGGGTTCACAATTGAGCAACCAGAAAGTTTTGAGGCTCAAATGTTAGATTACGCTAAGAAGTATGGTAACTTAAAATAAATTATTACTAGACTAGAATGTTCTTAAATTCTGGCTTTAGGTAGTCTAATTAAAGTTAAAAATAAAAGTAAAGGGGAACAATGATATCATTGTTCCCCTTTTTTAATGAATTATTTTAAGCCTTAGTTTAGCTGAAATTTTAAACAACTATTACTGGTTATTGTAAAATTACCATTCCAGGTGTAATCTGTACAAGAAGCAGAAAAACTATAACTGCCTGGCTGAAGATTATTAAAGTTACCACCAGCAGAGGTTGTTTCACAATCTGGTGCAGAGCCAAAGTACCCTGAGATGTTACTAGAGCCAACTCCATTAACATTTACGCTAATAGGACCACAACCAAAATCGTGATCTGTCCAGAATTTTACATCTCCAGTTGTGTCACCACCGCCACCGCCGCCGTTATTACTTGGTAATAACAGTTGTGAAGTACAGTTGTCTGCAGATATATTTATGGTTCCGTTCCATGTAGTGTCTGAGCATGAAGCTGTATAGCTATAGGTTCCTGGATCTAAATTTGAAAAATTTGCTGCACCGCTAGTACCACAACTAGGAGAGCTGTTAAAATAAGAGGTGATACTCCCTGTGCCATTACCACTAAGATTAACGGTAACTGGACCGCAATTGTAGTCTGCATTGATCCAAAAGATTGCGTTACCAGTATCGCTTCCGCCACCATTACCATTACCGCCGTTATTTCCGCCAGAATTATTGGCATCATTACAGTCAACACCATATCCTTCTACTACCACATTAACACTACCGTTAGCTTCTAGGTTTGCTTCAAGAATAAATTCTACGCCATTTATAGCAATGGTACATGTATTGGGAGGTAAATCACCTAGGTTATGTGCAAATAAGGTGATGTAATTAAAACCGTTATACCCAAAATCATAATCTACAGTAATGGGGTTGCCTGGTCCGTCTAGCGTTCTCTCATTAATTATGGTATCTCCATTAGCAATGATTGATACAATATCACCATCTATTTGACCATGATCCCATACCTCTATAGTAGTGATTCTGCTATATATTTCTACACAACCTAGTACAACATTAGGTCTGCCAAAACTAGAACTTGGGATTATTGAAGTTTCATTTACTTCTATTTCTTCCTCTTCTGTTGTGTCGTCTTCTTGATCACAAGAGGTAAATGCAAAAATGCAGATAAAGAGAAAAGTAAATACTTTGCTTAAAGATTTCATATTTGGTTGGTTTAATAGTTAAGTGGTAAAAGTAGACAGCTTTTTAAAAGGTTAAAATACCCCATAGCGGGTATATTAAAAGAAAATCTCCCATCTACATAGGCTTGTAGTGGGAGACTAATTAATAATCTAAACTAGAATTTGACTTAAAGAGTGTCCCTTTAAAAATCATATTTTTTTTCAAGTGCATATCTAAGGAGCTCACCTTTACCTTTAAGTCCTAACTTACGTATCATGTTTTTACGGTGTTTTTCTACTGTGCTAACAGATGTAAAACGTATAGCTCCAATCTCACTACTAGATTTTCCTTCGCCAATTAGTTTTAGTATGTTGGTTTCGCTTTTAGAGAGTAAATTTTTTGATAATGTGGTATTGCTGTCAGGTTCTAAAAATGAAGGGTCTATATTTCTGTCAAAAAAAGTCTCGCCATTGACTACGGTTCTAATAGCACTAAGTACTTCTTCTAAAGGAGAGTTTTTTAAAAGATAGCCAGAGGCTCCTGCATCTAGCATTTGCGCCACGGCATCTTCTTGGTCAAACATGCTAAAGGCAATTACCTTAATTTCTGGATTAGCTTTTTTTAATAATCTTGTAGCAACAATACCATCTATTTTTGGCATCTTAATATCCATAAGTACCACTTTAGGTTTTTTTAGGTCTACAATCTCTAATAGTTTTTCGCCGTCATTAGCAACTCCTACCACCTCTATATCTTCTTCATATTTCAGCAGTAATTGTATCCCGTCTATAAGTGATTGATGGTCTTCTGCTATTGCTATTGTTATCATAATGGAATGTCTATTAAAATAGTTGTGCCTTTACCTGGAGTGCTGTCAACATCCATAGAGCCTTCTATATGTTCTACTCTTCTTTCAATATTAACTAGTCCCATACCTCCTTTTTTAATTGCTGTTCTAGGATCAAAGCCTTTACCGTTGTCTTCAATAATAATACTTAATTCATTTTCAAAAGGAGTTAATGAAACACTGGCCTCTGTCGCTTCTGCGTGTTTTATAATATTAGTAATAAGTTCTTGTACAATTCTAAAAATGGTAATTTCTTGAGTGTTATCTAGTCGTTGTTCTAACCCAAAATTTTCAATAGAAACCTGTAATCCACCTTTTACAGAAGCATTTTTGGCTAACTTGTCTAAAGCTGGTAATAAACCATTTTTTGCAATAACACCACTATTTTTAAGGTGTGCCATAGCTCTAACCTCTGTGTAGGCATCATCAAGCAATGATTCTGTTTTAGAGAAAAGCTCGTCCATTTCATTTGCTTTATCACGATGTTGTGATAAGTGACTAAACTGTAACTTAGCCGCCGCAAGAGTTGCTCCTACAGAGTCGTGAAGATCTTCTGCTAGTTTTTGGCGTTCTTTTTCTTGCCCTTCTAGCATAGCATCAATGGTATTTAGTTCTTGTTCTTTTAATGCTTTTTCTATTTTTTGAATTTCTATCTCACGCTCTTGTTCTGTGATACGTTGTTTGCGTTTAGTGTTTTTCTGAAATAAGAAAAAGATGATAGAACCTAATAATAAAATGCCACCAAGTGCTATTGCGATATTTCTGTTACGATCTTTTTTTTGTTGTTCTATAAGTATGTCTTTCTCTTTTTGAGATAGATCATATTTTGCTTCTAGTTCATTAAAAGACTCAATGTATCTCATTTTGTCTAACTCATCAATAGCAAGTCTGTATTTCTTGGCATTCTCATAAGCTTTAAAAAAATCACCTTCTAGAGAGTCTAAAACCGAATTTTGATAAAAGGCTCTAGAAGCTATTATGTAGTCTAAGCTAGAATAGTTTTTCTCTACAGATTTATCAATGTAAAATCGAGCGGTTTGATACTCCTTTTTTAAGAGTGATAAACGTGATTTATAACTATATAAATTATTGAGCCTAGAGTTTTTGTAGTTATATGGTATTGCTACGTAAGCTTCTTCAGCCTTGTCAGCGTAGAAAGAGGCTAACTCTAAGTTTTCTTTTTCTTCTGCATAACTAGCAAAAACAGAGTAAACATTTCCTTTTAAAAAAGATGGATTGTTATTTTTAAAGTAATTAATTAAAAAGGCTTCAGAAAACGAATCCCATTTATCTAAATAGTAGTTTTTAAAATTTAAAATTAAATTAAAATAATGATAATTTGCTAGTTCAAAATCATCATAAGCAATTTTTTTATACTGTTTTAAATAAGTCAAATAAGAGTAGTTGTCATATAGATATTTGAGTCTATGAAATTTTAAAATCTTTTTTAATGCTTCACATTGTAGGATTACATCTTCTTTTTCTTCTGCAAAAGCTAGTGCTTTCTTATAGTGGTCAATAGCTTCTAGATTTTTATCTTGATATTTATAAAAATAATAGTCACCAAGGTTGATGTCAAAATAAAAATCATCAATACCTCTTTTGTTTGTTTTTTTATAGGAGAGTATTTTATTGAAATCACGGTGTGAGATATCAAAATTCTGAAGAAAATTAACCTGCCATTCTATATTTTTTAATGCTTGAGAAGAGTCTTGAGTTTGCTCTGGTAAAACTTTATCAAGATTGTATTTTCTTAGTTCTTCTATAGAGTTTTGCGCAAGCCCTATAGAAGAAAATAAAAGAAAATAATATAATAGCCGCAATTTCATTAAAGAATATAAATATCAGAATTTCTTAATTTACACCTTCTGTCAGCACCTCCTAATATTTCTAAGATATCTTTAAGTCTATTAATAGAGTCTATTTTTTCTGAAGTGAAAGAAGAGGTGTCTTTTGGTATAATACTAAAACCAGTTGATTCCATTGTTTTTATGGCATCCCTTAGGTCATTTTTATCAAGTACATTTATTTCTTCACCATCTCTAATCATATAATTTTCGTCAACAAATAGTGAGTTGGTGTTTCTATTTTCATCGTCAATACCTGATAGCTCACTATCTATGGGTTTGATAAACACCTTTACATTGAGAATATCCCCTTCTTTAAAAGTAAATGATTTTTGTTCTTGGGCTAGATCAACGCTTTTCTCAAAACTATTATTAAGTGCTTGTAGGCAAACAGATAATTCTATTAACCTTCCTGTAGAGAAGTCTTTAACAATAAACTCTTCTTCTGCATCTTTAATTTCTAGACTTATAATAGAAGAAATACCTAGTGTAACAGCGCCAGAATAATTTTGAAGTTTCATTGCTATTTTACCTACTTCAAACTCTTTATTATATACTTCATTTGTGTCTTTTGGTTTAAAATCTGCAAAAAGGCCAAAGTGTGTACCATAATATTGATCTGTATAAATGGGGTTGTAACTGCTTTGCGAGTTTGAGGTTGGGGTATTTCCGTTTCTGAGTATTAGATTAAATCTTAGGTTTTCGTGAGCCATGATAGTTGGTTATGGGTTGTGTTTGTTATTTTATATTCAAATATCTAGTAATAGGTATATAATTAACATACCCAGTATAGGGTATATTTTAAAATGTCTAGCACCAAAGAAAACCCGCAAAAAGGGGTGAGAGAGTAAAAGTGAGCTCGGTCAAGCTAAGTGAAGTTTTATCTGGTTAGATAGTACTAAACTATAAACTTTATAGAAACTAAGCCTCTTGTAAAAAAAGAAATATTATTGTATTGTAAAAGAAGAGGTTACTGTTTTAAAGCATACTTGATAGCTACAAGACATCCTACAAAAAAAAGAAAACCAATAAGTACAAGATAACTACGCTTGTAGTGTTTATTATGCAGTTTTAAATCTTTTCTATAGCTTATGATAATGATAATCACAAATACAATTACAAAAAAAATAGAAAATAGGATTTGCCCAGTACTAAACATATTTATGTAGTTTTACGAGTGCAAAAATACAATAGAAAAACGAGGTGCCTTCACTAGTGTTTATTTTATTGCTGAAATATCAACTCTTTACTATTTTCGCGAAAGCTAAAACTTACCTATTATTAATTTAAAACTACCCGCTTATTGAGCGGAGCCGAAATATGAAAAATAAAATAGCCGCAGTGCACGCTTTTCACACCGCTTTTGGTTTAGGAATAAATGATGCTCCTATAGCAGATTTAGGAGACAAAAAGAACAAACTTCGCCACGAGTTAATGCGTGAAGAAAATGAAGAATATCTAGAAGCTGCAGGCAATAATGATCTAGTAGAGGTAGCAGATGCCTTAGGTGATATGCTTTATATTTTATGCGGTACTATTATAGAACACGGTATGCAACACAAGATTGAAGAGGTGTTTAATGAGATACAGCGCAGTAATATGAGTAAGCTTGGGGCAGATGGAAAACCTATTTACAGAGAAGATGGTAAGGTGTTAAAAGGGCCTAATTATTTTCAACCCAATATAAAGGAGATTCTAGAAAAATAAATAGACTGTATCTCTAAAACTTAAAAATCCCGATAACATAGATTGTTATCGGGATTTTTTAAATGTATAGTATTATTAATACTATATTTTTACTCTCCATCCAAAAGTGTCTTCTGCACGATTGTACTGTATGTCTTTAAGTTCTTTTTTAAATCTAGTAAAGTATGAGTCTTCTGGTTTTACTAAGTCATAATCTATATCATTATAGCTAAAACTACATACTGGGCTTATAACTGCTGCTGTACCACTACCAAAAATTTCTTTTAAAGAACCATCTTTATATGCTGCTAAGAGTTCATCAACAGTAAGTTTTTTAACGTCTGTTTTAATACCATCTCTTTTTGCTATTGCTAGTACACTGTCACGAGTAACACCATCTAAAATACGGTCACTAGTAGGAGCCGTTATTAAAGTATCGTTAATCCTAAAAAATACATTCATTGTACCAGCTTCTTCAAGATATTTATGCTCGTTAGAGTCTGTCCATATCACTTGATCGTACCCTTTTTCTTTAGCTAAGTTAGTTGGGTAAAATTGTGCCCCATAATTACCAGCAGCTTTTGCTGCACCAACACCACCGTCAGCAGAACGGCTATATTCTTGAGCGATAATCACTTTAACATCTTTATTGTAATAAGCCTGTACAGGTGACATTAATATCATGAATTTGTACTCATTTGCAGGAGAAGCAGAAACACCTACTTGTGTTGCAATAACAAATGGCCTTATGTATAAAGAGCTGTCTGCACCTGGGCGTACCCATTCTTTATCAAGGTCTAATAATGTGTTTAAACCTTCAAAAAAGAAATTTTTAGGAAACTCAGGAATCGCCATACGTTTTGACGATTTATTAATACGCTCAAAGTTTTTTTCTGGTCTAAAAAGAAAAACATCTCCCGCTTCATCCTTAAAGGCTTTCATACCTTCAAAAACAGCTTGCCCATAATGGAAAACTTTAGCACCTGGAGATATTAATAAAGGGCCGTAAGGCTTTATTGTAGGGGTTTGCCACTTACCGTCCTTGTAATCACACTCAAACATGTGATCAGAAAAAATATTTCCGAAAGTTAAGTTGTCAAAATCTACCTCATTAAGGCGAGATTTTTCAGCTTGGTTAACTATAACGTTTGAGTTTTCTTGTGTTGTCATTTGGCTTTTATTTTATTTTGCAAAAATAGTCATTTTTTCAGCCTCATAAAACGACTTATTTTAATAAATTTGTGTTATATTTTAGGTCGATATGTTAAATAATAAAAAACAATAAAATGAAACAATTTTTTCTATTAATAGCGCTTGCTACTCTTACTTTTTCTTGTAATAATTCTACAAATAAAGAAGCAGATACAGAAGAGGCTAAAGAGGTTGCAATCAATTATGAATCTTTTGGAGATAAGATCACAGACGCTAAGGCGATGTCAAAAGATGAGATGATTAGTAAATTTGCAAGTTTAACGCCAGGCGACACAATACCTGTAAAATTTACTACCGATGTAAAAGCAGTTTGCGCAAGTAAAGGATGCTGGATGCGCCTAGATATGGGAGAAGATGAAGCAATGGTAAAGTTTAAAGACTACGGTTTTTTTATGCCTAAAGACATTGAAGGTGATGAGGTAGTAGTAGAAGGTCTTGCTTTTGTAGAAGAGATGAGTGTAGATGAACAACGTCATTATGCAGAAGATGAGGGTTTATCTAAAGAAGAAGTAATGGCTATCACTGAAGCAAAACGTACACTATCTGTAGTGTCTAACGGGGTGCTACTTCATAGAGAATAGTCCTTTGGAGAGAAAAATAATAACAACCGGTGACGGTTCGTCTAGTATACAGCTTACAGAGTGGGACGAACAGTACCACTCAAAACACGGTGCTATTAATGAGGCAGTTCACGTTTATATACAAACGGGGTTAGTTCATTTTATAGAAACAAACCCATCTGTTACACCAGTGTCAATCTTAGAAATAGGTTTTGGTACTGGTCTTAATGCTTTTTTAACTTTACTAGAGTCAAATAAAAGGCAGGTTTCTATGCATTATACAGGAGTAGAAGCGTATCCACTCTCTGCATTAGAGATAAAGAGTGTAAATTATGCTGAAATGTTAGAGACATCTAACCTTCCTTTTTTAAAAATGCATGAGACTCCTTGGGAAACCCCAGCAGAGATTTCTAGTACATTTGAGTTAGAAAAAAGAAAACAGCTTTTTGCAGATATTACAGATGTAGATACTTATAATGTGATTTATTATGATGCATTTGGGTCTAGAGTGCAACCAGAATTGTGGGAAGAGCCTATTTTTAAAATAATGTATGCAGCATTAAAAAAAGGAGGTGTTCTAGTTACCTACGCAGCAAAAGGAAGTGCGCGTCGTGCCATGGAGAGTTGCGGTTTTAAGGTAGAACGTTTACCTGGGCCACCTGCAAAACGAGAAATGTTGAGAGCTACAAAATAATGATTGAGCAAGTCTCAATTTTTATGTGCTCACCACTATTATTATTATTATATGCTAAACATAAAACTCTCAATGAAGATTTTCTTCTTCTTTGAGAGTTTTTTTTAGTAGAATATCTAAATTGTATTTAGGCTTAAATAGCTTGTAAAATTGCTAAACTTCCGTTAAAAATGTGCTTTGTTCAATTGACTTTACTACCTTAATAAAAAAAAGAAAATGACTGTTTTAATAACCGGAGCAACTGGTCTTATAGGTAAGGAGCTCTCAAAAGTTTGCATCTCTAAAGGACTAAAAGTTCATTATCTCACTACAAGAGAGAGTGCAATTGTAAACGAAAAAAACTATAAAGGTTTTTTATGGAATCCCTCAAAAAATGAAGTAGATAACAACGCTTTCAAAGATGTAACCAGTATAGTGCATCTCGCTGGCGCTACCGTTGCAAAAAGGTGGACCTCAAGTTATAAAAAAGAAATATTAGATAGCAGGATTAACACTGCGCAAGTTATATATGATGCTTTAGAAAAAATAGATCATAAAGTTTCTCATTTTATATCTGCAAGCGGGATTAGTATTTACCCTCCATCTCAAACAAAATTGTATACAGAAGAATCTACAGAAGTGGCAGATGACTTTTTAGGTAAAGTGGTAACTGTATGGGAGGCAGCAGCAGATAAGTTTAATAAGCTTGGTATTGATGTCGCAAAAGTTAGAACTGGGGTTGTGCTTGATAATGAAGAAGGTGCTTATCCTAAAATAGAAAAACCTGTAACAATGGGTGTAGGTGCTGCACTTGGTTCTGGTAAACAATATTTATCTTGGATTCATCTTGTAGACATTGTAGGGGTGTATAAATATATACTTGTTAATGGTCTTGAGGGTGTGTATAATGCCGTCGCGCCTACACCTGTCAAAAATAAAACACTCACAAAAAAGATAGCTTCCCGTTATCATAAAAATATATGGATGCCAAATGTTCCAAGTTTTGCTTTAAAGTTGACCCTGGGTGAGATGTCAACTTTGGTTTTAGATGGCCAACTAGTGAGTCCTGCAAAATTGCAACAAACAAATTTTATTTTTAAACACGCAAATATAGATAGTGCTCTAGATGAGTTAATATCAAAAAAAAAGGACAACTAAACTAGTTGTCCTTTTTTAAATAATTTTTCTAAACTTACATTGCTGCTTGCAACATTACAGTAAGTTCAATCTCATCATTCACAAACTTATCTCCTAAGTTGTCAAAAATACTTTTAGAACCATAATTGATACCCCATTGTGTGCGGTCAATCATAAATGAGTCACTTTTCAATGTCATCATGTTTCCAGAAAAAGAAACCGTTGCAGGAAAAGTTACATTATTTGTTTTCTCAAGTAAAGTAAGATTACCACTTACCATTGTTTTTCCATTTTCATCAGCTACTTTTGTAATGCTAAATGCTCCATTAGGGTATTTGTTTACGTTAAAAAAGTCTCCTTCTTTACCTTCAACAGTACCTTTTAAGTGTGCTTCTAGGTTAGCTTTCATATCTCCTTCAACATCTGTAGCTGTAATAGATTTCATATCTATTACAAATGTTCCTGCTTGTACAGTTTTATCTGTTACAGAAACAAAACCTTCAGACAATGAGATTGTTCCCATATGCGTTCCGGTTGGTTTTTTACCAGTCCAGTTTATTGTAGATTTTGCAGTGTCTACTTTATAAGTTGCTGCAGTTGCTGCTGCTTCAACTACTTCTTTTTCTCCTTCAGCTTCTTTTTTTTCTTTACAAGAACTTACTCCTGCAATTAATAATAATGCTAAAGCACTTGTTTTAATAAAACTATTCATGGTTATGTGTTTAAGGTTAAGTTGCAAAAATACATCTGCAGAGGTCTATTTTATCATAAAACTTTAATAAAAAATTACTAGGTGACATTTTGGCAAATATTTTACAATTGGCAGTACTTTTGCAATCCCCAACAAAAATATTTGACACACATTTTACTATGAGTAATAAAGATTTAAAAGACGAGGTTGTAGACGAGACAATGAAGAACAACCCAGAGGTAACTTCGGAAACAACAAACAACGAAGCTTCTTCAGAAAATGAAGAACAAGAAATAGAAGAAAGAGACCCAATAGAGGTTCTTGAAGGAAAACTGCAAGGTGAAAAAGATCGCTATTTGAGACTTTTTGCTGAGTTTGAAAATTATAAAAAGCGCACTATGAAGGAGCGCATAGAACTTTATAAGACAGCAGGTCAAGATGTAATGGTTTCTATTTTACCAGTATTAGATGATTTTGACCGTGCCTTAAAAGACTTTAGTGACGAGAGTGATGATGTTCATGTACAGGGTATGCAGCTTATAAGCAATAAGTTAAGCGAAGCTGTAAAGCAAAAAGGTCTTGAGCAAACTGAAGTGAAGGCAGGTGATGTTTTTGATGCAGATTTACACGAAGCAATTACACAAATACCAGCACCTAGTGATGATATGAAAGGGAAAATCATAGATGTCATAGAGAAAGGATATAAATTAGGAGATAAGATTATCCGTTACCCAAAAGTAGTTATAGGACAGTCTTAATGAGGTCTTAAGATTTCAATCTAAAAAACACAAATGAAAGAAGATTTTTACGACATATTAGGTATTTCTAAAGGAGCAACTGCCGCAGAGATTAAAAAAGCTTATAGAAAAAAAGCGATTGAACATCACCCAGATAAAAACCCTGGAGATTCATCTGCAGAAGAAAAGTTTAAAAAAGCAGCAGAAGCATATGAGATTTTAAGTGATCCTAATAAGAAAGCACGTTACGACCAGTATGGTCACCAAGCCTTTGAAGGTGGTGGTGGCGGAGGCTTTGGTGGTGGCCGTGGCGGTATGAACATGGATGACATATTTAGTCAGTTTGGCGACATCTTTGGTGGTGGCGGAGGTGGCTTTGGAGGCTTTGGTGGTGGCGGAGGCCGTCGCACTGTTAAAGGAAGCAATCTAAGAGTACGACTTAAGCTTACACTAGAAGAAATTGCTAATGGTGTAGAAAAGAAAATTAAAGTAAAGCGCAAAAAAGTAGCATCTGGTACTACATATAATACGTGTACTACTTGTAACGGTGCTGGGCAGGTTACTAGAATCCAGAATACTATTTTAGGTAGAATGCAAACTTCTGCACCTTGTAGTACTTGTGGTGGTTCTGGTCAAATGATAGACAAGAAACCGGCAAATGCAGATGCAAACGGAATGATCTCTACAGAAGAGACTGTTTCTATAAAAATACCAGCAGGTGTTGTTGATGGTATGCAACTTAAAGTAACTGGTAAAGGTAATGATGCGCCCGGTAACGGTATAGCTGGAGATCTATTAGTAGCTATAGAAGAGTTGCCACATGAAAGCTTGTCTAGAGAAGGTGATAATTTACATTATGATTTATATGTAAGTTATAGTGATGCAGCGCTAGGGAGTTCTAAAGAAATAGATACTGTGACTGGTAAAGTACGTATCAAGGTAGATCCGGGAGTGCAGAGTGGTAAAATTTTACGACTTAGAAGTAAAGGGATACCAAGTATTAACGGGTATGGAACAGGAGATCTTCTGGTTCATGTTAATGTATGGACACCAAGAACTTTAACTAAAGAGCAAAAAGAATTTTTTGAAAAAATGAGCGAGGATGAACATTTTCAGCCTAAGCCAGAAAGAGAAGATAAATCGTTTTTTGAAAAAGTAAAAGACATGTTTTCTTAAAAAAACGTTAAGTTTAAAATATTTTGTTATATTTGACTATCGTTTAGTATTTAATGCTAGATGATAATTTTTCTTTTTCATAGCAATTTTTTTCCCACCTTAAAATTTATTTTAAGGTGGGTTTTGCGTTTATATAGAATATCTTTGAGGTGATTTTAATGTAACAGATAAAGCTTTAATGCTACTAATGTTTCAGAAATTATAAAGTCACCAACTTTATCAATACTATTAACTAACAGAACTAAACAATGGATAAACTTTTAGTAGCTCAAAATATTTCTAAAAATTTTGGCGAATTTCAAGCCTTAGATGATGTAAGCATTGAAGTCCCTAAAGGGAGTGTCTTTGGTCTATTAGGCCCTAATGGTGCTGGTAAAACAACTCTTATCAGGATTGTTAACCAGATTACCATGCCAGATCAAGGTAAAGTATTTCTTGATGGAGAACCTTTACAGCCTAATCATATACAAAATATAGGTTATTTACCAGAAGAAAGAGGTTTATATAAATCTATGAAAGTAGGGGAGCAAGCACTTTATTTAGCACAATTAAAAGGATTGTCAAAATCAGAAGCTAAAGCAAAATTAAAATATTGGTTTGACCGTTTAGATATAGGAGACTGGTGGAATAAAAAAATACAAGAGCTCTCTAAGGGTATGGCACAAAAAATACAGTTTGTGGTTACAGTTATGCACGACCCTAAACTGCTTATTTTTGATGAACCTTTTAGTGGTTTTGATCCTATTAATGCAAATCTTATTAAAGATGAAATCTTAAAACTAAGAGATGATGGAGCAACCATTATTTTTTCTACACACCGTATGGAGTCTGTAGAAGAAATGTGTGATCATATTGCACTTATCAATAGATCTAAAAAAATTCTTGACGGTAAATTAATAGACATTAAACGTGCTTACCAGAACAATACCTATGATGTGGGTCTTATAGCTGCAAACGCACAGGAAGCAACTGGTTTGTTAAAAGACAAATTCTCTTTAACGCCAGCAACTTTTAAGAGTATAAATGATGATCTTAAGTATCGCATTCAGATAGCGCCAAACGCATCATCTAATGAGTTGCTACAGTATTTAGCATCATTAGGGCAAGTCACACATTTTAATGAGGTGATCCCTACAGTAAACGATATTTTTATAGAAACGGTAAATAAGAACAACTAACCCTCACAGTATTATGAATCATCTTAAATTAATAATAAAGAGAGAGTATTTAACAAAAGTGAAAAACAAGTCATTTATAATAATGACGTTTTTAACGCCGGTTATTATGGTTGGGGTATTTTCATTAGTGGCATACCTCGCTTCTATTAATAACAGTACTTCAAAAGAAATTGCCATTCTTGATGAGAGTGGGTATTTTAGTGATCAGTTTGAGAATACAGAAAATACCACTTATACTTATCTTACTAATCAAACTTTAGAGATTGCAAAAACACAATCTGAGGAGCAAGAACTTTACGGGTTATTATATATCCCAAAAGTTAACAACTTAAGTGAACTCGCAGAGCAAGTGACGTTTTATTCTGAAGATTCACCATCACTATCTGTGATGAATAATGTAGAAGACGTTATAGAGAAGGAAGTTAATATCTTAGTGCTAAAAAATGCAGGCATAGATGCGGCTAGCATACAAGATATGCGTGTGCGAGTAAAAGCACATCAAGAAACATATAAAGGGCAAGAGACATCAGAGCTTGGTTCTATTATGAAATTAGCTTTTGGTGGCTTAGCAGGTTACCTACTATTTATGTTCATTATTATCTACGGAAATATGATAATGCGAAGTGTAATCGAAGAAAAAACCAGTAGGATTATCGAGGTAATTATATCATCTGTAAAACCAATAAAATTATTATTAGGTAAAATTATAGGAACATCACTAGCCGGGGTTACACAGTTTTTAATGTGGACTATACTAATGGGGGTCTTAATGACTGTAGTGCCTTTAATTTTTGGGATAGATGCAAATGAAATGCAAACACCCCAACAGCAGGCATTAATGCAAGCTGCAGGTGAAGGTGGTATTGAAAATGGTGTTGCCCAGTTTATGATGGAAGCAAATAACTTACCGCTTATGAATCTTGTGATAATGTTTTTACTGTTTTTTATAGGAGGATATTTATTGTACGCATCACTATATGCAGCTATAGGCGCAGCAGTAGATAGTGAGACAGATACACAACAATTTATGTTACCTATATTATTACCACTTATGCTAGCGGTGTATGTTGGTATTTTTACGGTGATGGATAATCCTCATGGTACAGTTGCTCAGGTTTTTTCTTTTATTCCTTTTACCTCACCGGTTGTTATGTTAATGAGAATACCTTTTGGAGTACCTATTTGGCAGCAAGTACTATCTGTAGTCATTTTATTTGCTACTTTTATAGGCACAGTTTGGTTTGCAGCAAAAATTTACCGTGTTGGTATTTTAATGTATGGCAAAAAAGCGAGTTATAAAGAGTTGCTTAAATGGTTAAAATATTAATATAAGTGCAAGATAAAGTTGTAGATAAAATAGAAGAAGTAGTTACAGAAGATATTTGGTCTGTAATTAAAAGTTTCCTAGATTTAGGTTGGACTTTTGGTGAAGGAGAGAATGAGGTGCGACTTACTATTGGGTTGCTGTTAATTATTTTATTTGCTTTCTTCTTTGCGAGTTTTCTCTTAAAATGGGTAAGACGTTTGTTTACCCGTAATATGGATGAGACAGACAAACTTAAGTTTGTAAGTGTTTTTAAGTTTATTAAATATATAACTTACATCGTAGTTATATTTGCAACACTTAGTTTTGTAGGGATAAACATGACACCTGTTCTTGCTGCATCTGCTGCATTGTTTATAGGTCTTGGTCTTGCCTTGCAAGAGCTGTTTCAAGATGTTATAGGCGGTATTTTTATCATTGTAGATAAATCTTTGCTTGTGGGTGATATTATTGAAACTGATGGTAAAGTAGGGCGTGTTATAGAAATTAAATTAAGAACTACAAGAGCGATCACAAGGGATGATAAAATAATAATCATTCCTAATCATAAGTTTATTTCAGAAGTAATCTATAACTATACTCAAAACAGGAGAACCACTCGTGAGTTTGTGAGTGTTGGTGTGGCATATGGTAGTGATACTGCTCTAGTAGAAAAATTGCTTTTACAAAGTGTAGAGAGTCAACCTGGTGTTCTTAAAAGCCCAAAACCTTTTGTGCTTTTTCAAAACTTTGGAGATTCTAGCCTTGATTTTTCTGTGTTATTTTTCTTAAATGATAGTTTTACAGATCCAAAAATTAAAAGTGCTATACGTTTTAAAATTGATAAACTATTTAGAGAGAATAATGTCACAATCCCTTTCCCGCAGAGAGATGTGCATTTATTTAACACAAGTGTAACTAAAAATAATACAGATTCAGATAATTTAGCGTTAGATTAATACTTCATCTAAAACACTTTATGAAATATAAATTTTTATTGGTTTTTGTTATTTTATTGTGCGCATCTGCTGCACAATCTCAAGTAACAGATTTAGCCCGTTTAGAATTTACTTACTTCCCACAGGGGAAATCTGATAATTCTTTTAGAAGAGTTCGCACATTTATTAATGTTCCTTTTAAGACAAGTGAACACGGGTATCTAGTTCCTGGTATAGGATATCGAAATGTAAACCTAAAACTGGGAGACGAAATTCCATTTTCAGACTTAAACCTTGAGCGTTATCAATCTGTCACGTTAAGTCTAGGGTATACAAATAAGATGAAAAATGATTGGCGTTACGCTTTTCAAGGTGGTTTAATTGCAGCTTCAAATTTTTCGCAAAAACTAGAAAGCGAAGATTTTATACTTGAAGGTTCAGCTTTCTTAATTAAAGATAAAACAAAAAACGATGAAGTAAACCCAAGTACAAAACCTTGGCGTTTAATATTTGGTCTATCTTATAGCACAACTGCAGGAAGACCTTACCCTCTGCCTATAATAAATTATTACAGAGAGTTTGCACCTAAGTGGTCTTTTGCTATTGGGGTTCCAAAATCTAATATCAAGTACCGTTTTAATAAAACACATGCTGTAAACGCTTTTGCGACATTAGACGGTTTTTATGCAAATATTCAAGGAGATGTAGCCATACCCAACCAGCAAGGCGGTACAGCTATGGGGGAGAATATTTCTATGACAACTGCTCTATCTGGGTTAGGGTATGAGTATTGTCTTACAGATCATATCTTATTTTATGTATATGGAGGTTGGACAATTATCAATGATATCCGTATTAGAGATGAAAATGCAGACGATATTTACACCATAAATGACACAAATAATATTTATGCCAGAACAGGTATAAAATTTAAAATATAACAATGCCAAAAATACTTATCATAGAAGACGAAGCCGCTATTAGAAGGGTGCTTACAAAAATTTTATCTGAAGAAAATAAAACATACGAAGTCTTTGAGGCAGAAGATGGTCTTGCTGGTATTGAACTCATAAAAAAGGAGGATTTTGACCTCGTTCTTTGTGATATTAAAATGCCAAAAATGGATGGTGTAGAGGTGCTTGAGGCAGTAAAAAAAATAAAACCAGAAATACCAATGGTAATGATTTCTGGTCACGGTGATCTAGATACAGCTGTTAATACAATGCGTTTAGGTGCGTTTGATTATATCTCAAAACCACCAGATCTTAATAGGCTTTTAAATACAGTGCGCATTGCTTTAGACAGAAATGATCTGGTAGTGGAGAATACCCGTTTAAAGAAAAAGGTAGGCAAAAAGTATGAAATGATAGGAAACTCACCAGAGATCAATCAAATTAAAGATATGATTGAGAAGGTGGCTCAAACAGAGGCGAGAGTTTTTATTACAGGCCCTAACGGAACAGGAAAAGAACTTGTAGCTCACTGGATTCATCAAAAAAGTGACCGCTCTAAAGGTCCTATGATAGAGGTAAATTGTGCGGCGATCCCTAGCGAGTTAATAGAAAGCGAACTTTTTGGACACGTAAAAGGAGCCTTTACATCTGCAAATAAAGACAGAGCAGGTAAGTTTGAAGCTGCTAATGGAGGTACTATTTTTCTAGACGAAATAGGAGATATGAGCCTTTCTGCACAAGCAAAAGTTTTGCGTGCATTACAAGAAAATAAAGTGCAAAGAGTAGGTAGTGACAAGGACATCAAAGTAGATGTGCGTATTGTGGCAGCCACAAATAAAGATTTAAAAAAGGAAATCGCAGAAGGCAACTTTAGAGAAGATTTATATCATCGTCTTGCCGTGATACTTATAAAAGTGCCAGCGCTTAATGATCGCAGAGAAGATATACCATTATTAATAGCCCACTTTAGCAGTAGTATTGCAGAAGAGCACGGTAATGGAAAGAAAAACTTCACAGAAAAAGCGGTTAAGTTATTACAAGAGTATGACTGGACGGGTAACATTAGAGAGTTACGTAATGTGGTAGAACGTCTTATTATTTTAGGCGGTAACGAAGTAAGTGAGGCAGATGTAAAACTATTTGCAACAAAGTAAAAATACGTTAAGTTTCATTAAAGCTTCAGATGTTTTCTGGAGCTTTTTTTATTCCGAAATTTTAAGCATTTCACATTTGCTAGAACATACGTATCTTAGCTATTATTAAAATGAAACAAATATTAAACCATTAAATTTTCCGAAGCATTATGAAATCTATTGATATTTCAGATTATAAAGTAACAAAGCCCATCTCTATAAAAGATGCAACAACATATGTAGATTTTAATGCAGAAGAAAAAGCGATAGAAGATGAGCTAGAAGCCACTCGCAGGCGTCTAGGTGAGTTGCAAGATACACTTTACGCACACGGTAAATATGCGGTGCTAGTTTGTTTACAAGGTATGGATGCGGCAGGTAAAGACAGTATGATTCGCGAAGTTTTTAAAGATTTTAATGCTCGTGGTGTGGTTGTACATAGTTTTAAAGTGCCAACAGACCTAGAGAAAAAACATGACTTCTTGTGGCGTCACTATATTGCGTTACCAGCAAGAGGTAAGTTTGGTGTTTTTAATAGAACCCATTATGAGAATGTTCTTGTGACAAGAGTACATCCTGAATATATTTTGGGCGAAAATCTTCCAGACGTGACATCTGTGAGCGATGTTAATGAGTCGTTCTGGGATAAACGTTTTGATCAAATAAATAACTTTGAGAAAACCTTAGCAGATAACGGTACTATTATCTTTAAGTTCTTTTTAAGTCTCTCTAAAGACGAACAAAAAAACAGACAATTAAGACGCTTGCGCAAACCTAGTAAAAACTGGAAATTCTCTGCAGGAGATCTAGATGAGCGCGATTTATGGAGCGATTATATGAGCTGTTATGAAGACGTATTAAACAGAACCTCAAAGCCACACGCACCTTGGTACATAATACCAAGCGATGATAAACCTACGGCGAGACTTATAGTAGCTAGTATTATGTTGCAAGAACTACAGCAATATAAAGACATTAAAGAACCAGAATTAGACGATAAGCATAAGGCTCGCATTGATGAGTATATCGCTAGGTTAGAGGGGGAGTAACAGACTGATATAGTGTTTGTTTAAAAAAAATGGAAGACTTAAGAGCCTATCAATTATCATACTGTATGGTGTGTCAACACCGCAAGATAGACTGGCGTAGTAAGGTTTTATGTGGTCTTACTAATGAGTTTGCAGATTTTAAAAAAGATTGCGAGTTTTTCAGCCTAGATTTTGATAAACATAATAGTCTAAAGGACTCAAAAAGGTTTGAAATAGAGCAGGATTATGATCAATATTTAAATAACGATAAAGCATTTGAGTTAATTGATATTATAGAAAAGGTAGACTTTAAAGACTTAAGAGAAACCCATAACATCAAAATTAGAAAAAATCTTGATGTTCCCTATTTAATTTGTTTGCTATTACCTGTGCTTTTTATTTGGCAATATTTTTCAAGTAGAGAAGAAATTGCAAATAATACCTTAGGAAATATAGCTATTGTTAGCTTCTATTTAATTCCTTTGTTATTTATAGCCCTCCTTATTTATATTTATATCAACTTTAATAAAGTCGAATTTAAAACAGACGAAAAAGGATTTATTTTTCGAAACAAAAGATATTTCTGGAATGAAATATTGATTATCGTTAAATTGACTCTTCCTGCGAGAGGAGGGTCAGATTTTAAGAGCGTTATTTTAGGAACAAAATCAAGAGGGATAATAGAACTGAAATTAAGTGATACAAATATCAAACAAGAAAGGTTGATTGAGATAATCCTTTTGAACCGGGATTTGGTGCTCCAAAAATCACAGTATCTTGTAAATAAAGGCGAATTAGGAAAGTAGTACGATAATCACTCTATTTTATACTTAACCAAAGGTGTTAATCTTATAACCATTGTTATATAAGACCATAATCCAAATAGAAAAACATTCAACTTGCAAATCGAAATAAAAAATCCAAGAATTAAATGTTACAAATGCATGAGGCCATCAAGCACTTGTATTTGTAAACTCATTAGCCCTTTAAAGACTAAGACTCGTTTTATTATTTTGATGCACCCCAAGGAGTATAGAAAACAAAAAAACGGAACAGGTCATATGACTAAGCTTCAACTTGAAAACTCTGAAATTATAGTTGGTGTAGATTTTACCAATAATAGTCGTGTAAATGAAATACTGGCTAAAGAAAATTGTAGTTCTTTCTTGCTGTATCCAGGAAAAGATAGTTTCAACTTGTCAACTAGTAAAAGTTCAGAAGTAAGTTCTTTTATGGGTAATAATCCTAATATATTCATTCTAGATGGCACATGGCCTTGCGCTCGTAAGATGCTTAAATTAAGTGAAAACTTGCAAAAACTAAATAGAGTCAGTTTTGATAATAAAATAGAATCAAAGTTTATTATCAAACAGCAACCAGAATCTCTATGTCTTAGTACTATTGAGTCAGTCTACACGGTGATAAATTTACTTAAGGAAGGCGGTTTAGAACATTGCGAAACAAAGTCCTTTCTTATTCCTTTTGAAAAAATGATAGCCTATCAACTTGATTATATGCTAAACCCAAATAGTGAAAACTATCGTTCAACTATAAACAGAGAGATTACTCCTAAGGATATATACAAGAAAAATACACAAAGATCTACTGTTTTTGAACTAGAATAGATGTAATCACTAATTTGATCTAAAAGATATAAAGAAATCAAAATGATAGAAGCGGGCTATATAACCATATGTAAATCATAAATTTATAAACAGTTTTCTACATTAAAAAAAAACATAATATTTCCGAAGTAATAAAACAATCCCCACTCTAGCACATCGACACTAAGTTTTGTATTTTTCGGGTATGAGACGTTGCTAACAAAATGTCGTCTTATTAAAGAGAAATAGTAGGGGCATTTAATTCGCTACTTTAATAATATTTTTTATAGATGAAAAGAACGATAATCACCCTCACGCTTGTTTTTGCGGTAAGCATACTGCAAGCACAAACAAGTTTTAAAAAAGATTCTACCCTTATAAAGTCTATTTATAACACCGCATTACTTGATGGTAAAAGTTATGACTGGCTAGACCATCTGTCTAATGAAATAGGAGGAAGGCTTTCTGGATCTTATAATGCAGAAAAGGCCGTTAAATACACTAAAGAAGAACTTGAAGTCTTAGGCTTAGATAAAGTTTGGTTACAACCTGTATTGGTCCCAAAATGGACGCGAGGCCAAAAAGAATATGCCTACATAGAGACAGGTCCGGGGCAAACTTCTACTACAGATATTTGTGCTTTGGGTGGTTCTGTGCCTACACCAAAACTGGGTATTAAAGCACAATTAATAGAAGTGACTAGTCTAGAGGAACTTGCTACTTTGGGGCGCGAAAAAATAGAAGGCAAGATTGTATTCTATAATCGCCCTATGCAAGCAGATCTTGTAAACACATTTGCAGCTTACGGTGGTTGTGTAGACCAGCGCTATGCAGGTGCTATGGAAGCAGCAAAGTATGGTGCGGTAGCAGTAGTAGTTCGCTCTATGAATCTTCGTTCAGACGATTTTCCGCACACAGGATCAATGAGCTACGGTGATACACCTGTAGACCAACGCATACCAGCGTGTGCTATAAGTACAAACGGCGCAGACTACTTAAGTAGTGCTTTGAAAATATTACCGTCACTATATTTTTATTTTAAACAAAACTGTAAAACCTATGATGATGTTTTAAGCCATAATGTGGTGGGCGAGATCACAGGAACGCAATACCCTAATCGTTATATGGTTGTAGGCGGACATTTAGATTCTTGGGATTTAGGAGATGGATCACACGATGATGGCGCGGGAGTAGTACAATCTATGGAGGTGTTACGTCTTTTTAAACAAATAGGATATAAGCCTAAACACAGTATACGCGTAGTTCTTTTTATGAATGAAGAGAACGGTCTAAGAGGTGGAAAGAAATATGCAGAAGAAGCAAGATTAAAAAACGAAAAACATGTCTTTGCGCTAGAGAGTGATGCAGGAGGTTTTACGCCGCGTGGGTTCTCGTTTGACCTTGACGATGCTAACTTCGCACAAGTAGAAAGCTGGAAACCATTATTTAAGCCATACTTAATTCATTATTTTGAAAAAGGAGGCAGCGGCGCAGATATTGGTCCGCTTAAAGAAGAAGGGATGGTACTCGCAGGATTGCGCCCAGATTCTCAACGTTATTTTGACCATCATCACGCAGCTAGTGATACATTTGATGCCGTTAATAAACGAGAACTAGAACTAGGTGGTGCTGCAATGGCAAGTCTTGTGTATTTAATGGATACTCACGGTACAAAAACCGAAATGACAACTATAAAAAATTAATAAAATATTTGATTAAAAAAAAAGCTCCAAAACTTTTAAAAGTTTTAGAGCTTTTTTTTTAATCTGTAACCATAAAGGCGTGTATCACCCCCGGCAGCCAAAAAATTAAGGTTAGAATAAGGTTAATTAAAAACTTGCCACCTAAACCGTGTTTTAAGAAAACCGAAAGTGGCGGAATAAATAAGTTGAGAATAATTGTTAAAAGGCTCATAGTTTATAATAGTATTGATTAGTATAACACCAAACTAACAAAAGGATATTTAAAAATTCTTAAAAATTTATCAATTAAGATTTTATTAAGCTATCAAAATTATAGTTTTAAAGGTGCTTTACCACCACACAACAAAGAAAGAAGTAATACTATCGCCATTTTTCTCATAGATTAATGGCGATTTTTTATGCGAGATTTGTTCATTTATCATTGCTGAAATGTCATCACTAGAAAACCAATTCTCAACATTGTCAACGGGTAATAGCCATTCTCTTTTAGTTGGGATGGCATAAGTGGCCTTGTCTTTTAGTTTGAGATTTTTAACCTTTTTCCAGACACCAACCACACAGTTTTTATAATACTCTGGCAAATTTAATACTAGGTTTTCAGGTACAAATAGTTTTGCTTTTATGCAGTATTGTTGTTCTATTGCTTCGGAAATATTAAGGCTTGACAGTATCTCTTTTGTTGCCACATGGTTAATTAAAGGAAACTGGTGTTCATTAAACTTAGTGACTTTGTCGAGTAAGGTATCTTTAAGATTAGGGCCTATCCATTGTCCTTCTAGTTGCTGGTGCTGATCTTCTTTTAACAGGTAAAATTTGCAAGCAAGTTCTGTATGAATGGTTTTGTTTGTGGTGTTATCTTTAATAAGGTAGTCTAGCTCACCAACAGTAATTTTCTTGTGATTAATCTGAATATTTTGAGCAAGTATGGTGTAGTCTAAAGCCGCCTTTATAGTTTCAGAAAAAAGGAATTCTCCTTGTTTACCAATAATGATATTTGGTGTTTCAACCAAGAGATCATTAACCATAGTAACTTGAGAAAGCCTAAAAGGTTCAAGATTTAATATTTCCGAAGGTAAATGTAGCTCAGGCAAGTTTATAAAATGCGATAGGGGATAGGTCACTATTTTTTAAATGTGTTTTCATATTTGGTAACCCAGTCTTGCACTGTCATTCTAGAAAAGAGCTCACCTAACAAGTCATAAGGTATCGTTTCCATTTTCTTAAACCGAATGCAACTTTTACCCATATCAAGTTTTGTTTTTACGTGTTTTGGGTATTCAGTTGTAAACCATTCTAACAATGCTGGGTCACTATAAATACCCATATGATATACCGCAACAAAGTTTTTTTGAGAAGCAATACTTAAAAAAGGTAAAGGTAATTTTGGGTCACAATGATAACCGTCAGGATAAGTTGTGTGCGGTACCACCCATCCAGGCATTCCGTAATTTAAGGCTTCTTGAAAACCAGAGGGTAGTTTTTCGCCAGCTAATTTCCGTAGTTTTTTTAAAACAACTTGTCGTTCCTCTGGGAGTTGGTTTATATATTCATCTACGGTTTCGGCTTTATATTGCATATCTTGTTAATTGAGTTTGGGTAGAATTTTGAAAACTAGGTTAAATATTTCAAGAGACGGTTTGAGTCACGACCGTTCGCTTCGCTTACTGCATTATTCACGATTATTATAGATTTGCTATTGGTTTATGTTTGTCATGTCTTCCTAAAATAGTGCTTCTTTTTTAATATAAGATAAATATACATTTTAATAAAATTACAGACAAGGTTGACTACTTTTGCCTAAAAAATAACCAGATTGTCACTTTCACAATATACTCGCGAATTTAAATATAATTTTAAGCTTGCAGTCCCAGTAATACTAGGGATGCTAGGTCATACTGTTGTAGCTCTTGTAGATAATATAATGGTGGGTCAAATAGGTACAGCAGAGTTAGCTGCAGTGTCTTTGGGTAATAGTTTTATGTTTATAGCTATGTCATTAGGTATTGGCTTTTCTACAGCTATCACGCCACTTGTTGCAGAGGCAGATGCAGAAGATAATTTTGATCAAGGAAAATCATCATTTAAGCATGGTTTGTTTTTGTGTACTGTTTTGGGCGCATTTTTAGTTGCTGTTATCTTTTTAGCAAAACCAATTATGTATCATATGGGACAGCCAGCAGAAGTGGTTGCGCTCGCAATGCCGTATCTTAATCTTGTTGCGGTGTCTTTGTTTCCGCTTATAGTTTTTCAAGCTTTTAAGCAATTTAGTGATGGGTTATCACTCACACGATATCCTATGTATGCTACCATTGTGGCAAACCTTGTAAATGTATTGCTTAACTATATGTTTATTTTTGGGAAGTTTAGCGCACCAGAATTAGGTATTGTAGGTGCTGCAATAGGAACGCTTGCTTCTAGAGTAATAATGGTCTTGTTTCTTTGGTATTTATTATATAAAAACAACAAGGCACATCTTTTTGTAGTAGGTATTAAACTGTTTCAGCTATCAAAAAAGATGTTGTTAAAGGTCTTAAAATTAGGGGTGCCATCTGCAATGCAAATGTTTTTTGAAGTAGCTATTTTTACCGCAGCTATATGGCTTTCAGGGATATTAGGTAAAAACCCACAAGCGGCAAACCAGATTGCCTTAAATATGTCATCAATGACTTTTATGGTAGCAATGGGCTTTAGTGTGGTGGCTATGATACGAGTAGGAAATCAAAAAGGTTTGCAACGTTTTGATGATTTAAGAAGAATAGCCTTTTCTATCTTTTTATTGTCTACTATTATGGCAATTGTATTTGCTCTGTTTTTCATTGTGTTTCACCAGGCGTTGCCTAAAATTTATTTAGATTATGAAAACATTGCAGAGTTAGCAGATAACACAGAAGTAGCTAGTATTGCCGCTACGTTATTGTTAATTGCAGCTGTGTTTCAAATATCAGATACTATACAGGTGGTGGCATTAGGTGCTTTGCGAGGTATGCAAGATGTAATGATACCAACCGTAATAACCTTTGTAGCTTACTGGATGGTAGGTTTTCCTATTTCTTATTACCTAGGTTTATATACAGATTATGGTAGTAAGGGGATCTGGATAGGACTTCTAGCGGGCTTAACGGTTTCAGGAGTTTTACTATTTATGAGATTTAATTATCTTTCAAAAAAATTGAAGAACGATAACCAGTCATTACAACAAAACTAATTTCTGTTTGTAAACCTTTAGTTTAAAGGTGATTTCTACAGAAATATTATAAAATTAAAATAGAGTTAAGAATATGCAATTTCCAAAATACTTGTTAGGCGATAATAGTGATTATCCTACTGCCATCTTTATAATTCATACAGAGTTTCCGCGTTTTATCATTAATCTAGAAGATGATGAGGTAGAGTGGTTAGAAGAGTTTGATGAGCACGACCAGAAGCAACTAGAAACAGAAACAGAAAACTTTATTAAAGAAGCAACTGCTTTTTACGATAGAGAAATAGAACGCTACGAAGAACAATAAGTGTTAGAAGAGCTGCTTAAATATGACACAGAGTTATTCCTATTCTTAAACAGATTAGGTGCTACGTCATGGGACGGTTTCTGGCTCTTTGTGACAGAAAAATGGTCGTCTATCCCTTTGTACATATTGCTGCTTGTTTTAATTTATAGGCAGTTTGGTTTAAAGACAACTGCGATTATTTTAGTCGCAATTGCTTTAATGATCACTTGTACAGATCAATTAGGTAATCTTTTTAAGCACGGCTTTAAGCGACCTAGACCTTGCCAAGTAGAAGAACTTGATAGCCTTATTCGATATGTAGCTAAACGCTGCGGTCGTTATGGTTATTTTTCTGCGCACGCAGCTAGTAGTATGGCGACAGCTGTTTTTGTTGGCTTATTATTAAAATCTAAATATTATTATCTGCCATTTTTTTTGTTGGCTTGGGCAGTACTTATAGGCTACAGTCGTATTTATTTAGGGGTTCACTATCCGCTAGATGTCATTACCGGAATGATAATAGGTAGCTTTATAGGATGGGGTTTTTATAAACTTGTATTGCGTGTAAAAGCAAAGTGGGTTACTTCTTCTTAACGAGATACAAGTAACGATGTAGTCTAAAATTATGTTTCCTCTTTTCTTTTGAAACCGGGTTTAGATCAAACTCATCTACCACTTTTAGTTCAAATAGCTGGAACTCTTCTTTAAATTTTGGGAGGGCTTTTTCGTGAACCAGAATACCTATAGTATTTGTATTATTAAGTAAACCTTTAGTGTCATTGCCATTTATCCTTTCCATCTTATCACCATATTGCCATAAAAACTCTGGTGTTGGTATTGAGTATTCATATACCTTGATGTTGTTCTCTTGCTCCCAGCTTGCTAATGTGTACATCTCTTTATGAGCGCTGTTAGTATTTAAAAGGCTTATTAAAGGCAGCCCAAATACCATAACCGCAGCAATAAAAAAGATGCTTGTATAAAAAACGGTTTTAATGTTTCTATATATTAAATGATACAGGATATAACATCCTCCTATAAATACAGAGAGGGATAATAATAGAAACCAAGGCCAAAGATTGCCTATTTGATCCCAAAAATAATAGCCTGCCGCAAATGGCGTTAAAAGGCCAACAATAGAGATAGCACCAAATTGTAAATAGACAGGGCTAGTTTCTTTAATGCGTCGCATTTCAGAAAAATGCCTAAAGAGATATTCTATGTAAAACCCTATGTTTAATGCAAATGGTATGATAACCGGTAATAAGTATCTGTGCTTCTTCTCTGGTATTATAGATAGTAAAACAACTGCGGTAAGAGTCCATAATAAACTAAGTTGGTATCCTTTTTTATGCGCCACTCTATCTTTTAAATAAGGGTATAATAAACTCACAAGTGCTGGCAGAATCCATACTCCCGTTTGAATAAAAAAGTCCCAGTAATAGTAAAATGGTTTAACATTATAGTTGCTCCAGTTTGTGGTTTCTTTCTCTAAGATTACAGATGAGTTTGCTACGTCATAAATATATGTGTAGGCATACCACCAACCAGATATTAATAGCGCAATGACAACTATTAGTGCCGTTAGCCCCCATTTTTTATTATATGCTTTAAAGCCAAAAACAATACCGTATGAAATTATAAATGGCAATAGAAGAGTATACAGAGAAACAGGACCTTTGCTCATAAACGAAAGTCCAATAAAAAGGGCAGTCAATAAAGCGTTGCGAACTAATTTTTCTGAAGTTTTAAAAAACTGAAATAGATAATATATAGCGGCAATCATAAACCCATAGGTAAAGATGTCCCACTGTCCATTACGGCCTGCAAATGTGAAATAAAATGATGTGATGAGTACTAATGAACTAATAAAAGAAAGCTCATTTTTGTTTGTTACTAAGCGCACTAAACGATAAAAGAAACAAACACCAAATATTGCCATTAACACCGCTGGCAAGCGTAAAGCATACAGAGATTTTATACTAAAAATGCTAGCAGATATAGCCGTGAGCCATGTAGGAAGTGGAGGTTTTTGATACCTAGCTTCACCGTTAATTGTGGTTAAAATCCAGTTGTCATCTAGTAACATTTCTCTTGCAGTAATAAAATTGCGAGCTTCCATAATGTTTATGGGCAACGCGTCTAGATGTACAAAAAAGATGGCAACACAAGCTGTAATGAGCCACAAGATATGTTTGGTCTCAGGCTTCATTTTTTTGCTCTTTTTTCCATAAAAAAATGTTTCTCGCATAGACTAGCATCCCTATAGAATGTGCTAAGAACAGTACAAGGTCTTCTCTAAAAATAGAGTAGGTTAAGATTAAAGAAGAACCCATTAAGCTAATCACCCAAAACCCAAGCGGCAAGTGAGATTTTTTGTGTTTTTCAGATGAGATCCATTGATAAACAAACCTAAAAATAAAAACTAATTGAGCTACAATACCTAATGTTAATAGCCATTTTGGGATATTTTGGTTGTTAAAAAAAACATCAAAATCCATCCCATTAATTAGAGCGTAAGTTCCTATACTTATAGGAAATACAAAAAGTAGGATTTGAAAAATGGAAGGTAGTTTTTTCCATTCTCCTTGCAGTTGTAAATTACGTATATAAATAAAATAGGTAAAACATTGCCCAAGCATAATGGCAAAATCTTCTCTTAAATATCCATAAATAAAGAAAATGATGGAAGCAAGTAAGCTCAGTTTCCAGAAAATGGAAGGCGTTACTATTTTTTTGCTTTTTTCTGAAAGAATTAACTGAAACAAAAAGCGGCTAAAAAATAACCCTTGTCCTATAAATCCAATAATAGTAATATAGCTAAAGGCTTCTATCATCCTCTTTTTGCCACATCATAGTTCATATATTTCTTTTTCATCCACAAATATGCAAAACAATCTGCGAGAGGGCCAAATAATCTATTCCAAACCCCATATTTTGCTTTACCTGCCACACGCGGAAAATGTTGAATAGGTATTTGTGTGATCTTTCCGTTTTGTAATAGAATCATCGCCGGCAAAAATCTATGAAGCCCTTTAAACATTGGTATTTTTTTTGCGTACTCTGTTTTTATAACTTTTAGAGGGCAACCAGAATCGTCCATACCGTCATTTGTAAAAGCACGACGTATGCCGTTAGCAATTTTAGATGAAATGTTTTTAATAAAATTATCTTGTCTATTATTTCTAACTCCAGTTACTAAGTCATACTCACCTATTTTTTCTAATAAGATATTAAAATCTGCAGGTGTTGTTTGTAAATCACTATCTATGTAGCCTACTAACTCTGTGTTTATGGTATCAAAACCAGCTTTAATGGCAGTGCTTAAGCCTCTGTTTTCTTTAAAAGATATGTAGGAAAAAGCCGTATTTCTTGAGCAAATAGCTTCGATCATTGCTTGACTATCATCTTTAGAGCCGTCATTAACAAAGAGCACAGCCGTTTTTTTGCTCGCCACATTTAGGTAAGACAATAGCTCTTGCTCCACACGAGCGAGGTTATCCTGCTCATTATAAACAGGAACGATAATCGTAAATTGGTACAAAACTGCTGCCATGAATGCAAAAATATCCTTTTTTTAACGACTTTTGTATTTCATTTAAAGAACCTAAAAAAAAGGTGTCTTTGTAATCTTATTAAATCACTTTGCTTTTGAAAATTCTTGTTACTGGTGCTGCTGGGTTTATTGGTTCTCACATGTGTGAGCGTCTTCTTTTATTAGGTCATGAGGTAGTTGGCTTAGATAACTTTTCTTCTTATTATGATGTAAACTTAAAGGAGCTTAATGCCGAAATTTTAAGCAAACAAAATATTGCTATCCATCGCACAGACCTAAGAACAGATGATTTAGGCAAAATTATTTCTGAAGATATTGATGCTATTTTTCATTTTGCAGCCCAACCAGGAATATCTGCAAACTCTACTTTTGAAGAATATTTCAGTAATAATGTATTAGCAACTCAAAGAATGCTAGATGTTATAGAAACACTAGACTCTAAGCCTTACTTTATAAATATAGCCACCTCTTCTATCTACGGCCTAGAGGCAACACTAACAGAAGATGAGGCTCCATTGCCTGCATCTTGGTACGGGGTTACAAAACAAGCGGCAGAGCAATTAGTCTTAGCTTACAGTCGTCGTGGTTTATTGAAAGCAACCTCACTGCGCTTGTATTCTGTGTATGGTCCTAGAGAGCGCCCAGATAAGTTATATACTTTGTTAATAGGTAGTGTCTTAAATAAAAAGCCTTTCCCACTTTTTAAGGGCAGTGAAAAACATTTAAGAAGTTTTACATATGTACAAGATATTATAGATGGTATTGTGTCTGTTCTTGACTATCAAGAAGCTTGTAATGGTGAGGTATTTAATCTTGGCACAGAAGAAGAAAATAGTACGCAAACAGGTATTGATACTATTGAAGAAATACTTGATGTACCTGTACAAATAGAGAACCGTCCTGTTAGAGCGGGAGATCAATCGCGTACTAAAGCTAATATTGATAAAGCGAGACGCATACTTAATTATAACCCACAGACTTCCTTAAAAGAAGGCTTAGAGGCACAAGTAGCTTGGTATAAAGAGAGCTTTGTCAAGTAGATTTACTAAACAACTTATACCCAAAATATGGAATTAGTCACAAATTGTTCTTCTTGTAAAAAAGATATTAAGGTACAATCTAAGGCTAAAACCCGTCCAGAACTACAGATGGAAATGGGCGATGAGATTACTTTAAACTGTCAAAACTGCGGTAATTTTATAAAGAAACACGTAAACAAAGTACGCGCAAAAGTGAGTAATACAATGTTGTTAATAGCAATAGGTCTCGGGTTAGTAATCACAGTTATCCTTTGGGTTTTTGTTGGCGCTATTGGTACCGTTAGTATTGCAGTACCAGTAATCTTCTGGCAACAACAAGAGATGGTTGCTAGAGGTTTTAATTCTTATATGATAAGGAGGAAGTAGGTTTTTCTGTATCTTTCATTTTCAAATGAATGTACGCAGCAATTTAAACTTATACAAATGAAGCATTTAAAATATTTTCTTATCGTTTTTTCTAGTGTTGTCATGCTGTCTTGTGCTTCAAACGATGATGCAGATAATATTGAAATGGAACAAGAAGAACAGGAGGAGGAAGACGTGGAAGAAGAAGCTTCTAATATAATTCAATTAACTATCGAGATTGAAGAAATTCCCGTAAGAGATACATTTTTAGCTACAGTAGAAGCGCCAGCTGGTGAAGGTGAAGTTGTATATGTACTAGTAAATGAAAGTGATACTGGAGCATTTCAAATAGATGATTTGGGTTCAATTACGGTTATGAAAGCGCATTTGTTTAATTTTGAATCAAGAGAATTCTTAACAGCAAAATTTAGCGCAAATAGAGGTGATGATTTTAATATTCTTGAACTAACGGTTAATATTATAGATTATCTAGAAGAGGATAAACTTTTTTTAGGTGCAGAATATTATAATCAAGTACCTGTATCTCTTCAATATTATCCTAATGGTAAACCACACCGTTATTATGATGGTACATTTGACGCCGTCTTTACTCGTGTTGTTGAGTATGATGATTCAGGAAGGGTGGATTTGATTAGAGCATTTGATGACGGGGGTTATTTTTGTTTGTATACTAATACGTTTACGTATGATGATGAGGATAGAATAGCAACTGTAACCTCTGTATATACAGATTATGACTATTGTGAACAGGTTGATAAAATTAATACCGTAGAATATCTAAATGATGGATTTAATATATACGATGATGAAGGAAACCTTATAAGGGAGGTTGAGTTTGATAATCAAGGTCGGGTAGAATATGTTATGACAAATGATATTAGTTATAACTATATGTATGAAGATGGAAATTTAACTGCGATTGTAAGCTCAGATAATTCTTTGAATAGGGAATTCCATTATGATAATTTTAAAAACCCTCATGATATAGAGCTTTTTGAGCCAGTATATAATGCCTTTTTATACAGTGATTTTGTTATTGGAATTACCTTAAAAAGTTGGATTGATACAAATAATCGAGTGGAAATTTCGCAAGAAGAAAATTCTTCATATTGGGTGTATGATAAGGATGATTATCCGATACAATACTATCCTAATGGATATGATGATGGTGGTGGATTTGCTTTTTTCTATGAATAACCCTTAATTTTCATCAAAACCTCCGCAGCCTCAAAAGGAGTTGTCTTATTCTCATCAATTAACGCTAGCTGTATTTTCAATTCCTTTTTAATCAAAGGATTTGCATAAAAGTCAGATTTTAATTGGCTCTCTATAGTTTGTAATAACCAGAACTTGTTTTGCGCTGTGCGTTTATGATTAAAGTACTGTGAAGCTTTTGTTTGATATATGTAGTCTGTAATAATTTCATACACTTTTTCAATTCCTTCATTATTGAGTGCGCTGCAGGTAACTGTTTTTGGCGTCCAATTGCTTTCTTTAGGCGGGTAGAGGTGTAGGGCTCTGTTAAATTCTACTTTGGCAAGTTTTGCCGCTTTCACATTTTCGCCATCGGCTTTATTAATTACGATGGTATCTGCCATCTCAATAATACCACGTTTAATACCTTGAAGCTCGTCTCCGGCTCCAGCAAGTTTCAGTAATAAAAAGAAATCTGTCATAGAGTGAACGGTGGTTTCACTTTGTCCTACACCTACAGTTTCTATTATAATAGTGTCAAAACCTGCCGCTTCGCAAAGTATAATGGTCTCACGAGTTTTACGCGCCACACCACCTAGAGAATCACCACTGGCAGATGGTCTTATAAAAGCGTTCTCGTCTTTAACGAGTTCTTCCATTCTTGTTTTGTCTCCTAGAATACTCCCTTTGCTTAATGTACTACTTGGGTCTACGGCAAGTACGGCTACTTTGTGGTTTTTTGAGGTAAGTAGTTTACCAAAAGACTCAATAAAAGTACTTTTTCCTACTCCTGGTACACCTGTGATGCCTATGCGTTGAGATTTATTTGCGAGTGGTAGACACAATGCAATCAACTCTTTTGCTAGTGCTTGATGATGAGAAGCGGTACTTTCTATAAGAGTGATACTTCTGCTTAGCGCAGTTTTATCTCCTGCCTTAATGCCAGTAAAAAGCTGCGCAACTTCTTGCTTCTTTTTTCTATTCTGCATTAACTTTTGGGCAGCAGTATTGTTAAAAGAGTCTGGCTGTTCTATACCGTCTTGTTCGTTTAATGCAGATTTGTTTGTACCCATAATTCCCATACTACGAATTTATGACAATTTTATGAATCTATACTTTCTTTAAATAAGAGGTAATAGTATATTGTCCTCGCTTAAATAATTTAAAACAGTTAGATAATGAAAACAATATATGAAGCAACTACTACAGCAGTAGGAGGAAGAGCAGGAAAAGTAGCGTCAGATAATGGGCCAATTGATATGAACCTTTCTGTGCCTAAAGAAATGGGCGGTGATGGAGGCGATGGTACAAATCCAGAACAATTATTTGGTGCAGCATACGCAGCATGTTTTGGTGGTGCTATACAAGCAATTGCAAAAGGAAAGAAAATGGATATTGCTGATGATAAAATAAGTGTGTCTGCGACTATTGGTTTTTGTGAGAGTAATAAAGGTGGCTTCTTGCTAGAAGCAACATTAGATTGCTTTATTCCTGGAGTAGATGTTGAGACAGGAGAAAAATTAGTAAACAGTGCACATGAGATTTGCCCTTTTTCTAAGGCAACACGTGATAATATTAAGGTGACGCTAAACCTTTTGTTAGATGAGTAATAAGTAAAATAGCAAATTTAAAAAAGCTCAAACTGAAAGGTTTGAGTTTTTTTTTGATCAGTAAATTATTAAGATACTGTATTAAAAAAATTACTTTTACATGATAACAACTTTAAAAACTCGCTGATAGACTATTAATCATTAATGATTGAAAGTTTATAGTTATTAAGAGTTTTAGTAATTTCTTTAATTTGAGTATACTAAATAACCTTTGGGTTTTAATTAAATCGGGATTTGTTTTAGAAGAAGAGAGAACTCTTAGGCAATCGGTCAAGTTTTTATATCGGCTTTTTCTGATGCTTATACTTTTTAAAATAATATACTTTACATCAACTTTTTTAATTAAAACAATAGATCTAAATAACTTTCCTGTTGTCTCTAAAGATTTTGAAGTAGATACACTCTCAGGTATTTATCAGTTTTTAATTCTTGCTTTTATAACACCCATCATAGAAGAACTCACTTTTAGACTTGGTCTTAGATTTACAAAGTTTAATTTTATTGTAATGATTTGTGGGTTTACTTATATAATATCAAAATTAATATTTCAGTTACATTGGTCTTATACCCTTATAATCATTGCTTTTATAGCAATAATACTTACAGTAATATTAAAACAACAGCTACTTGAGAGATTGGCTAGTTTTTGGGAAAACAACAGACTTTTTGTTTTTTATTTTTTACTTGTATCTTTTTCAACGCCTCATATTCTCAATTATGAGATGAGTATTGCTACATTATTATATCTGCCATTATTAATGTTGCCACACTTTTTAGCAGGGTTAGTTTTTAGCTATGCTAGATTAAAATCTGGTATCGTGTTATCAATTAGTTTACATATTTTAAATAATGGATTATTTACAATCCCACTCTTGTTTTTAGATTAGTAGACTTTTTTATGAATAGTAAGCATCACTTATTGTGAGTAGCTTGTCTTTATATAGCACCATTTGTAACGTCTTTACTATTTTCGCGTAAGCTATAAAGAGGGTTATCTTTATCCTTGCTGAAATATTAATTAATTAAACATTGTTATGAAACGGAGCAATAATCTTCTCGTCCTTTACCCGAACAGCAATCAAAACCATCTAACAATTGTCTGAACAGTTACTTGTAGAACAGTGTAAAAATAACAGCCAGCGCGCTCAAATGCAGCTTTATAAGCAGTATAGCAAAGGGATGTTTATTATAGCCAGTAGGTATTTAAAAAATACTGCTGCGGCAGAAGACGCCATGCAAGAAGGGTTTATTAAGGCATTTAAAAAAATACATCAATTTAGTGGGGAGGTAACATTTGGGGCATGGTTAAAGCGTATTGTGATTAACACCTGTCTAGATGCTATAAAGGCACAAAAAATGCAAATGAGCCAACTTAATGAAGAAGTAGGGTACATAGCAGATGAAGAAAATGATTGGGATATCGCAGACTCAAGTACCATCGATGAGGTTAAAAATGCGATTGCTGCTTTGCCAGAAAAATACCGAATAGTGATACAGATGTATTTGCTAGAAGGGTACGACCATCAAGAAATAGGAGAAATAATGAATATGAGCGAGAATACATCACGCACCATTTTACATCGTGGCCGTATTCAGCTTAAAGAAACACTTAAACATTTGCGATATGAAACAGGATCTTAGAAAAATGATGAAGAATGCGCGAGAAGAAGAAGCGCGATTACCTGCAGGTCACGAAGACCGTTTTGCTGCTAAACTCGCAAAGGAGTTTGGGGGAGAAGTAAAAGAAGCAAAAACCCCTTGGGTACAATGGGCAGTAGCTGCTGTACTTATAATTGGTTTAGGCTTTTTTGGTTGGAACGCTATAGATACATCTTCAATAGAAGGAGTAGAAGTAGTAAGTGTTGATGAGCAGGTGGGTCTTGATAGTCAGGTTACTATGGCAGATATCTCACCAGAGTTAAAACAAATAGAGAATTTTTACAAGACCAATATTAATATGCAATTAGCCTCTCTTGAGTTTTCTGAAGAGAATCAAGAACTAGTAGATGGTTATATGCAGCGTCTAGGCGATCTTGATAATGCATATAAGCAATTGAGTGCAGAGATGGCAGAAGTAGGTCCTACAGAAGCTACATTGACTGCACAAATAGATAATTTAAAATTTAGGTTAGAATTGCTGTTCAAGCTTAAAGAAAAATTAAAAGAACTAAAAAATCAAAATAATGAACAATTTAATTCAATACAAGCATAGCCTTACGGTCTTAGCCGTATTGTTAGTTTCAGTTTCTGTGTTTGGACAGAAAAAATATGTGGAGAGCTTTAAGGCTACTTCAGATAAAATAGTAAAATTAAATACCGCTTATACTCAAATAATTTTTGAGAGTTGGGATAAAAATAAAATTGAGATAGAAGCACTCATAGAGGGTGATAACTTAACGGCAGAAGAGAAGCAAGAGCTTTTTGATGCTTGGGATTTTAAAATTGAAGACACTGAAGGAGAAGTGGTGGTTACTTCTTTAAACAGACCTTTAAGCCCTTTTGGTAACAATCCCATGATGAGTGATGTTTCTTTTACAGATCCATTTATGTCAGACTTTTTTGCGAGTCAATCTTCTATGTTTTCTGCACCAGGAATGACAGACGGGATGCTGTCTCAAATGAGTGGGATGGATTTTGATTATGAGGCATTTCAGAAAAACCCAAAAGAGTATATGGCTTCTTTTGAGAAAAAGATGTTAGGTGAAGAAAAAGAAGGGGTTACAAGTAAAGATAGAATGGCTGCTATGGAAAGCCAGATGGAAGGCACCATGAAGAAGATGGAAGAACAGTTTAAGAATAATGGGATGAACTACACGCAAAAAGTAGTTACAGATGCAAACGGTAATAAAACGTATATTATTGAAGGCTCTTCTAGCGGAACCATGAAAAAACGACCAGTAGGTAAAAAAACATTAATTATTAGAATGCCTAAAAAGACTGCGACAGAAATTAATGTACGTCACGGTGAGATAAGAATGGCAAGCGCAAGTAATGTTAAAGCGATACTTAACTATGCACCTTTTTTAGCAGAGAGTATTGATGGAGAAGAAACTAATATTAGTGCCGCTTATGCCCCAGTTGTTATTAACGATTGGAAAAACGGAAAGCTGTATGTAAAGTTTGTAGATCGTGTTACTTTAAATACGGTAGGTGAGATTAATTTAACGTCAAACTCTAGTGGTGTTATTATAGGTACTATAGACACAAGCGCTAGAATATCTTCTGCATTTGGCTCACTACGCATTGATAAGGTAAGTGATAATTTTAAGAAAATTGATCTTCAGTTAGATAATACAAATACGGGTATTGTAATCCCAGACTCTTCGTTTACAGTTTCTTTTAACGGAAAAAGATCTTCATTAAGATATAATAAAAATATAGAGCTAAGCCAGAAAAAGCAATATGATAGAGTGCTTGTAGATGGTTATCACAAATCTAGAGATACAGAGCGCGAGATTTTAATAAGTGCAGCATATAGTAATCTAGTATTACAATAATTAAACTTTTAACCATTAATAAAAAAGGGTGCGTCTTTAAAAAGACGCACCCTTTTTTATGTTTTAAAGAAAAAGATTAAGAATCTGCTGAGGTAGTTGCTCCGTTTACAGTTTTTAATATAGAAGCGCTAATAAATGAAGTGATAACACCTATAACAAAAGCGCCAATAGCGGTTTGCCATCTATAATTATCAATATTTAATAAATTATTTGCTTGTTCAATTTTTAATAAATTGTTAGTCACAGAATGGTTTGCAACCGTCTCAAAGTTTTCTGGAGTGATAAAGTTCTGGATAATATATACAGCAATAGGAGAGAGTAATGCTACAAAAATGGCCATTAATACGCCAGACATAAAACATTGTCTCCATGTTATTACTCTTTTGTAAACTCTCCTGCGGGTTTCTTTCATTGCAAGCCAATACATCGCGATGGCAAAAGGAATAAAGAATAATGTAAGCCATTGTTTATTTGCAATGTCACCTTCGTGCCAACCCAATGTTTTTTCAAGGAGTGTCCATACAAGAAACATTATGGTATATATAATTGCCCACTTGAGTTCTATCTTAAAATGCCTAATACGTCTTAATTTTCCCATCTTGCTATTACATTGTATATGGTCAAAAATACTAAAACCCAAGAGTACTTACCTATTTGCTTTGTATAAATAAAATCATAAAAGTTTAAAATCACTTTTTTCTTCTCACTTCGGAAATTTTAAAACAAAAAAAATCCTAAGTCTCAATGCGACTTAGGGATTAATAAATTTTTACTATTTCAGAAGTGCTACTCTGTTATAATAAATTCTCCTTTAGAGATTAATGTGATATAGTATTTGTGTAGATACTTCTTTCTTTTATTTTTTAATAGATAGTTTTAATCGTGACGGTTGTTCTGCCACTTATAGAGGTGCTACTTGCTTTATATACTTTGATTTTTAAATTAGCTTTTTTTAAAGTGCAATCATAAATTGTCATTCATAGTTTTTTTAATAAGTTCTGCTTTACTATGAATATTAAGAATACGGTATATTTTTTTTATATGATCTCTTACTGTGTCTATTGAGATGAGCAGCTTTGCTGCAATCATTTTATAACTTAAACCATCTACAACACCTTGTACAATCTGTTGTTGTCTTAAAGTGAGTTGACTCTCTTCTGATGTTTGTTTAGGTTTAAAGTAATTAACTACTTTTCTAGCAATAGATGGAGACATATAAGAACCGCCTCTAAAAATAGTAACGACAGCCTCTTCAATTTTGGTTAGTGAAGTTCTTTTTGTGATATAGGAAACAGCACCAGCGCATAACGCCTGAAAAATTTTGTCATCTTCCTCATATGTAGTTAACATTATAATATTTGACTCTGGAATTTTCTCCTTAATATAACGTATGCCTTCTAGACCAGACATGCCAGGTAAGCCAATGTCTAATAATAAAACATCAATTTTAACCTCTCTAGCAGCTTCTATTGATTCAAGAAAATCTTCTACGCTTATAGCTATAAAAGTTATTTCAATAGATTTGTTTTCTCCTAGATAACTCTCTAAAGATTCTCTTATAAGAACGTCGTCTTCTATAATGGCGAGATGTATTTTTTCCATAAGTTAAATCTATTTTTAAAGGTACTAAAAATTGAAAAGCCCTTGCAGCTTTTTAAAGTACAAGGGCTTTTAATTTAAGTAAACGAAAAATTATTTGGTTAGAACGAAATTAGTAATGTTTACTTTTCATTTGTTTTGGCCTCCTTTTCACTATCGTTATTCCTCAATAGATAATGTAAGTGCTGCCTTAATTTATTGTCAATTAAACTTAAAGTAAAAATACATAGGTATTATTAATATAACCACCACATAAAGATGTGGCTCTAGGGCTGTGAAACATATTTATAAAAACGTATTAAGCAGAGGGTACGTTTACTATAATGTGAAAACCGTCATCATTTTTGTACTGTAAATTGCCTAGAAGTTGGGTTGCTCTTAATGTCATATTAGTCAACCCTTGCCCTGCTTTAGAAAGATTTTGATTGGTCTTACCATTGTCCGAAATATACAGGCTATAGTTGCTTTTGTTTCTTTTTAATGTGATCGTTACTTTGCTTGCATTAGAGTGTTTTAAAACGTTAGCAATAGCTTCCTTAAAGATAAGATATAGGTTTTGTCTCACTGCACCTTGCATTGATTTTGAAAGTTCAATATTATCAACATCTATTGTGTAGCTTATATCTTTAAGAGGTAACGTTTCAGAAGCAAACTCGTTCATTCTATCTTTAAGACTTTGCCAATTATCTTTGCGAGCATCCATTGCCCAAACGGCATCACGCATTTTTAGCATAGCATCTTTACTCACTTTACTTACTCGTTCTAGTTTAAATCTTAGTTCTTGTGGCACCTGTCTTGCTAAAAGTTCTGTTTGCATTGAGAGTCCTGTGAGTAGCGAGCCCACATCATCGTGTAAATCTGCTGAGATTTTAGTGCGTAATTGTTCTACAGCAAGACGTCTCTGTAATTTTTGCCTATAATTTTTATATAAAATAAACACAAAAATACCCAGTGCTATTAGAGTGCCTGCAAATAAAAACAATTGATTTCTGGTCTTATTTTTTTGCTCAAGAAGTGTTAGGTTTGTTCTTTGCGCGTTAATGGTATTGTCTCTTTTTTCAGTTTCATATAACGTTTGATAATAAGCAAGTGATCTTGTTTTTTGGACTCCTGTAATTGAATCTTTTATTTTTGTATACGTTTTGTAATGCCGCAAAGCTTCATTGTTATTTCCGAGAGCTTCGTAAACTTCACTTAAAAAATAGGAGCCATACTGTATCCCTTCATATGATTTTCTATCTGTGTTTATTTGTAAAGATTCTTTTCCGAAGGAGAGCGCGTCTTTTAAGTTGCCTTTAGCTTTTGCAATTTCTTTTATTGCATCTACATAATAAATCCTGTTTCGGTCGCTAGTATTATTGGGGTCAATTTCTAGTTGTTTTAATACCTCTTCAGCTTTTAGTATACTATCGTTTTCACTGTAAGCTATAGCTAGTGCAGAAGTAAAAGGTATTTTGTAAAAAGTTTCAAACTCAGATTTTTTAGAATAGGTAAGTGCGTCTTTTAGGTGTTTAATGCGCTTTTTTTCTAGGCCTTGTTTTTTATTATCTATTGCTATGTTATATGAGAAAGATGCAAGTTTACCGTAGTTTTTAATTTTTTCAGACAACAACATTCCTTCATTTCTTTCCTTAGCTGCTTCTTCAAAAAAACCATTTTGACTGTATAGTATGGCTAATGAGTTTTTTGCACTTATTAAATTTGAGGTGTCTTTTAACTTAATGAAAATTCTAGAAGCCTCTTGTAAGCTTTTAGAGCCCTTAGAAAAATCACCTCTTTGACCATAGGCTCCTCCTACATATAATTTTGCAAGACCTTGTACAAAATCATCCTTTGCTATTGCAGAGTATTCTAATGATTTATCATAATAAATAAATGAAGAGTCTCTTTTTCCAGAAAAGTAATAACTATCTGCAAGCTCAAGATAAACTTTGGCTAGCCATTTTTTATTATCATATCCCTTTGTTAGAGGTATAAACTCTTTAAAAACTTCTATGCCCTCTTCTGGTGTTCCTGCAATATTATTTTTATAATTAATAAGACCTTGTATTTGCTCTGTAGCAAACCTCATAGAATCTATTGAGGTGGCATAATTTATTGTTTCACGAGCAATACTGTCATGGTCGTATATAGTGGAGGCTTCTGTAAGTTTTGTAAGCTTTTTTAGTTGTTCTAATCTATCACCACCAACAGAGTTTTCTAAGGCATCTCTTAGAGATGTTATTTCTTGATCTGTGTTTGCGTCTTGTGCAAATAAATTACTGGAGATTAGTAAAAATAAAAGAAATTGCTTCATCGAGATTTAATTATACGGTAATATAACTATAAATCCCGAAGCCTTTTTGAGACTTCGGGATTTATCAATCTTTAAACACTATGAAATACTACTCAGTAAGTACCCATTCTCCTTTTGTAATTAAAGGAATGGCTTGCTTATACTTCACGTCTTTTGTTTCACCACTCATTACATGCTTGATAGTAACTTTGTCATTGCGCCCTATTTTAGGCATCTCGCGCGTGATAGTTTCTGTTACTTGTGCACGTTGAGGTTGTGTCTGTCCTGCTGCTCTAGATTGTGTAGCGCGTTCATCAAGATTTTGAATTTCTTCTTTCTGCTCTTGTGTTTGTTCGCGTCTTTCCTCACGAGCCTCTTGTATTTGTTGTTGATTCTCTTTAGGTAGCTCACCTTTAAATAAGAATGATAATACTTCCTTATTTACTTTTTCGATCATCTTTTTAAATAATTCAAAAGCTTCAAACTTGTAGATCAATAAAGGATCTTTCTGTTCGTGAACGGCAAGTTGTACAGACTGCTTTAACTCATCCATCTTACGAAGGTGTGTTTTCCAAGAGTCATCAATAATCGCAAGTGTGATATTCTTTTCAAAATCTGTGATTAATTGCTTTCCTTGTGTTTCGTAAGCTTTTTCAAGATCTGTAGCAACGTTTAGTGTTTTTACACCATCTGTAAATGGTACTAAAATACGCTTGTACTTGTCTGCTTGGGTCTCATATACATTCTTGATTACAGGGAATGCCATCTCTGCATTACGCTCCATCTTCTCTCTATAATGAGCAAAGGCTGCTTTATAAACTTTACCAGTAATGTCTTGGTTTGATAACTTTTCAAACTCTGCTTCTGTTACAGGAGAGCTCGTTGAGAAATATCTAATTAATTCAAATTCAAAGTTTTTGTAATCTTGAGCACCTTTATTTGATTCTGTTATTATTTCCGCAGTATCATAAACCATGTTTGCGATATCTACTCTCAAACGCTCACCAAAAAGAGCATTGTAACGACGCTTGTAAACAACTTCACGCTGTGCGTTCATTACATCATCATATTCTAGAAGACGCTTACGAACCCCAAAGTTATTCTCTTCTACTTTTTTCTGTGCACGCTCTATAGACTTAGAGATCATAGAATGTTGAATTACTTCACCTTCTTTTAATCCCATTTTATCCATCATCTTAGCGATACGCTCACTACCAAAAAGACGCATTAGGTTGTCTTCTAGAGACACATAAAATTGCGAGCTTCCTGGATCTCCTTGACGACCAGAACGACCTCTTAACTGTCTATCTACACGTCTAGAGTCGTGACGCTCTGTACCTACTATGGCAAGACCACCAGCGGCTTTAACAGCATCGCTTAATTTAATATCTGTACCACGACCGGCCATGTTTGTTGCAATAGTAACAACACCTGCATCACCAGCTTCGGCAACAATATCTGCTTCTTTTTTATGCATTTTTGCATTAAGCGTGTTATGCTTAATCCCGCGAATACTTAACATACGACTTAGTAGTTCAGAAATCTCAACAGAAGTTGTACCAATTAGTACGGGTCTTCCTTGTTTTGATAGCTCTGTTACCTCATCAATAACTGCATTGTATTTTTCGCGTTTAGTCTTATAAATTTTATCTTCTCTATCGTCTCGAGCAATTGGTCTGTTTGTTGGAATTTCAACAACATCAAGTTCGTAGATTTCCCAAAGTTCACCTGCTTCTGTTACGGCTGTACCAGTCATACCAGACAGCTTTTTGTACATTCTAAAATAGTTTTGTAATGTAACAGTCGCGTATGTTTGAGTAAGCGCTTCAATTTTTACGCTCTCTTTAGCTTCAATCGCTTGGTGAAGACCATCGCTATAACGACGACCATCCATAATACGTCCCGTTTGCTCATCAACAATCATTACCTTATTGTCCATCACCACATACTGCGTGTCTTTTTCAAATAAAGTATAAGCTTTTAGCAATTGGTTAAGTGCGTGAATACGCTCACTTTTTATCCCGTAGTCACGAAATAATTCTTCTTTTTCTCTTGCTTCATCTTCTTTTTCAAGACCTTTCTTTTCAATTTTAGAAATTTCCATTCCTATTTCTGGCATCACAAAGAAGTCTGGATTGTCTGCTCCAGAGATAAAATCTACCCCTTTGTCTGTAAGCTCAATCTGGTTGTTTTTCTCTTCGATAACAAAGTAAAGTTCTGCGTCAATCTTAGGCATCTCACGATTGTTGTCTGCCATATATGTGTTCTCCGTTTTTTGTAAAATCTGGCGAACACCTTCTTCAGAAAGAAATTTAATAAGCGCTTTATTTTTAGGTAAACCTCTGTAAACTCTTAATAATTGAAAACCACCCTCTTTAGTGTCTCCCTCTTTAATAAGTTTTTTAGCGTCACTTAATACACCCGTAAGATATTTACGCTGTACATCTACAATGCTTTGTATTTTTGGCTTTAACTCATTAAACTCGTGACGATCACCATCAGATACTTGTCCAGAGATAATAAGTGGAGTTCTTGCATCATCAATTAATACACTATCAACCTCATCTACAATTGCATAATGATGTGGGCGTTGTACTAGATCTCCAGTAGCGTGTGCCATGTTATCACGTAGGTAATCAAAACCAAACTCGTTATTAGTACCATATGTAATATCAGCGTTATAAGCCTTACGACGCGCATCACTATTAGGTTTGTGATAATCTATACAATCAATACTCATCCCGTGAAACTGAAAGATAGGAGCCATCCATGCGCTATCACGTTTTGCTAGGTAATCATTTACGGTTACTAAGTGAACACCGTGGCCGGCAAGTGCGTTAAGATAAACAGGTAGGGTTGCAACAAGTGTTTTACCCTCTCCCGTATGCATCTCTGCTACTTTACCTTGGTGTAATGCTACACCACCTACAAGCTGTACGTCATAGTGTATCATGTCCCAAGTAATCTCTTTACCAGCGGCATCCCACGTATTACTATAGATAGCTTTATCTCCATCTAGTGTGATGTATGCTTTCTCGCCACTTAGCTCACGATCGTAAGCAGAAGCAGTAACTGTAAGTGTTTTGTTTTCTGTAAAACGGCGCGCTGTTTCTTTCATTACAGCAAAAGCCTCTGGCAGAATGTTGTCTAAAGTAGCTTTCTCTACTTCATACATTTCTTTTTTAACGGCATCTATCTCATTGTAGATGTCTTCTTTTTTGTCAATATCTTCTTCTTTTTCAGCGTCAACCCTTAATGAGTCAATTTTAGATTGAAGAGAAGATTGGTCTTCTTTTATTTTATTTCTGAAATAATCTGACTTGGCTCTTAGCTCGTCTAAAGATAATTGACTCATAGCCTGGTCAAATCCCTTTACTTTGTCTACATAAGGTTGTATAGCGCTTATATCTTGCTTGGATTTATCTCCAACAAATACTTTTAAAATTTTATCAAAAAATGCCATTTATATATTCTTTTTTAAAGTGCGCTAAAATTGAAAAGAGCACTATTTATTATATTAAGTTTTGAGTGTCACGCTATATTATGTTTAAATATGCGCTTTTTTGTTGCATTGCAATCTGTTTTTCTATTGTTACAGTGTAGCTTGCAATAAGTACTTAAGTACGTTTTAAAGAAGAAGAATCACCACTAAAAAAAATATAACCCGCTTTTAAGTGAGCTATTGTAATAGTGTTTTTTGATGTACCCGTGCTATTTAAGTCATAGCCTAGGGCAATTAAATTATTTTGGTACTGTCTTTTTGTAAGAAATACTATTTGAGACTTTAGTAATGCAGCTTGTGCATATACTTTATTGACAATACAATCTTTTAAAGATTGAGGGGTCTTTTTAGTCTCTTCGTTTTTTTGATCAACTTGTACTTTAAGGTAGTCAAAAGCACTAGGGGCAGGGGGTAATGCATAGCTTTGAGTCTCCATGGTTGCCATGAAGCTCAAAAGGAAAACCAATGTATATGTTGATTTGCTACTCATTGTGTTAATAATATATAACCTTGTTTTTTTTAAAGGTTTTCAAAGATAGTTTTTAAGCTAAAAAAGTCCCTGAATTACAGAGACTTTTTTTAATACTTTGAGATGTTAACTAATATCTCTTTTATTTAATTTAAAGATTTTAAAAAAACCTTTTAGTTTTAATATTCATCTTCATTCCACAAATAGTCTTCATCTGTGGGGTAGTCAGGCCAGATTTCTTCAATCGAGTCGTAAGAATCACCTTCGTCTTCAATGGCTTGTAGATTTTCTACAACCTCAAGAGGAGCTCCAGTTCTAATCGCATAATCAATTAATTCGTCTTTTGTTGCCGGCCACGGCGCATCACTTAAATAAGATGCTAATTCTAATGTCCAGTACATAAAATGCTGTGTTTTAATTTTCTGCAAAAATAATTTTTTAGCTGAACAAGCCAAGTAATTTGGCAATTATTTCTGAAATATTTATAAGAACATTTGTAAGTGTTTGAAAATTAATGAATTACTTCGGAAATATTAATTTTTAAAACTTCTCCGGAATCCATTTAACCTCGTCAGCTTGCAAGTCTAAGGACAACTTCCGTGCCAATACAAATAGGTAGTCAGATAATCTATTTAGATATTTAATAACGCGCTCATCTGTAGGCTCAAGTTCGTGAAGATGAGTAGCTAGGCGTTCTGCGCGACGGCAAACCGTTCTCGCCACGTGACAATGTGACACTGTAGGGTGACCACCTGGTAACACAAAGTGTGTCATAGGAGGGAGGCTTTCATTCATCACATCCATTTCTTTCTCTAGCAACTCAATCTCTTCTTCGCTAATTTTCGAAATATTAAGGCGTTCCTTTCCATTCTTCATTATTTCTTTTTCTGGTGGCGTAGCTAAAATTGCACCAACAGTAAAAAGTTTGTTTTGCACGTGAACCAGTATTTCTTTACTACGAGGGTCTATATCTTGATCCCTTAAAAGCCCTACAAAAGAGTTTAATTCATCTACAGTTCCGTAGCTTTCTATTCTTATATGGTGCTTAGGTACTCGGGTTCCGCCAAATAATGCTGTGGTACCCTTGTCTCCTGTTTTAGTGTAAACTTTCATAATCTATTTTTTTTTGATTGCTTAACTATTTAGGTTGCTGAGTGATTTTATGACCAAAGGAATAAAATTGTATCGAAGCACTGTTTTAGTGTAAACTTTCATAAGTTGTTTAATGTGCGTTTATAAAGTGGGGTGAGCTTTTTGAGCAGAGAATAGTAGTATGGTAATGAGTGTGTTTTTGACTACACATTAATATGTGGAGTAATTTTAGCCTCATCACTTATTACTTTTTCATTTGTTCTTCTTCTTTCTTTTTTGTGTAATAAGCTTGCTTAAAATTGCGGCTTTTTCGGTCTCTTTTTACAGATTTATTTTTCTTCATATTCATAAGAAAAACAATAAGTAAGACACCAACGATTGTTAAGTATATGTAAAAGGAATTCATAAGTGTAAAAATAAGGAATTTTTAGGATTTTGAAGCGTAGATAAAGTTTGGTGAGGGTTTCAAACATGTTATCTTTGTAGCCTATGCAAAAGGAGTTAAAAGAGCAAGTAGATAAAGGTGTGGTTCTTCCGTTAATGGAAGAGTTTTACACCATACAAGGTGAAGGTTACTATAAGGGAACAGCGGCTTATTTTATTAGAGTAGGTGGTTGTGATGTTGGGTGTCACTGGTGTGATGTAAAAGAGAGCTGGAATCCAGATATTCATCCGCCAACAGCTATAGAGATTATTGCAGAAAATGCTGCTAAGTATTCAAAAACAATTGTAATTACTGGTGGTGAGCCTCTTATGTGGGATATGAATCCTCTTACAGAATTGTTGAAATCTAAAGGTTTAAATACACATATAGAAACTTCAGGAGCTTACAAGTTAAGTGGTGTTTGGGACTGGGTTTGTCTTTCTCCTAAAAAAATGAAATTACCTACTAAGGAGGTTTATGATGCAGCAAACGAGTTAAAGGTGATTATATATAATAAAGACGATTTTCGTTTTGCAGAAGAGCAAGCTGCAAAAGTAAATGGTGACTGTAAATTGTTTTTGCAACCAGAATGGAGTAAAAGTGATAAGATGGTTCCTGAGATTGTAGACTATGTAATGCAAAATCCTAAATGGGTTGTTTCATTACAGACTCATAAATATCTAAATATACCTTAATAAAAAAATTCCACTTTTAAACTGAAATAACATTCAGCAAAAAAGTGGAATTTTTATAAAGAATTACTTCTTGTTTTCTTATCGCATCTACTATTTAGCAGCTGTCATGGTTGTTTTTGTAACTACGTTACCCCACCCCATATACATAGCAATGTTAGATCCGTCTTCTTCAAAAGCAATTGAAAAAGCTTCAATAGGTTCTTTTACAAGCATTACGTCAGATTTAGTTCTAGCAACATCCATCTCTTGGTTGTAAGAGTAAGATCCCCAAACATTCAAGTCTTTGTTAATGATTATGGTCCAGCTCTTCTCTCCTGGGATTGTATATAGCGTGTATGTTCCTTTTTCTACTTTAGTGTCACCTCCTAATACCATGTCTTGGTAGAAAGTGATTTCTGCAGCTTCATTTGCTCCTGTGCGCCATACTTCTCCATTAGGAGCAAGTTTAGTTACTGGGCGTTCTTTTAATTGAGGTCTGCTGTAGGTTACTTTTACTAGTTTATTAGCTTCTTTGTAGCTAGTAGGGAAAGCTGCTTGGTCCATTGGGCTTTTGTCAAGATCGCGAAATTCTTGAGCAGTTGCGTTTGTAGAAACAAGAGTGATGATAGCAAGTACTAATACGCTAAAAATTGATTTTTTCATGTGGGTTATTGTTAAAATTAATGATTAATTGAGTTCCATTGGTCTGTAAGAGTGATAAAAACTTTCAGTAAAAATGGTTCGTTTCAAATATATAGAAGAAAACTACTTGTTTTTCACAATTTATTGTTAATAACTTAAGGCTCATAAAGCGTCAAACCTCCATATTTAATGATGGTTTTGGTTATATTTGTTTAGTTCAGAAATAAGATGGATTTACTACTGTTTATTTACATTAAATACTAGTGAGTTTTTATTATTTCCGAAGTGATTTTTTAAACGATTAATACTGTAGGCCAGTCTTTTACTGGTTGAATATAAAGTTACCCGTCTTCACGGGCAATAAATATGAGCGAAGAAAATAATAAAGGAAATTACGGAGCAGATCAAATCCAGGCATTAGAAGGAATGGAACACGTGCGTATGCGTCCTTCCATGTATATTGGAGATGTAGGGGTTCGTGGATTACACCACTTAGTTTATGAAGTTATTGATAACTCTATTGATGAGGCGCTTGCAGGTCATTGTGATACTGTAAATGTATGGATCAATGAAGATAATAGTGTTACAGTTAGAGATAATGGTCGTGGTATCCCGGTAGATATTCATAAAAAAGAAGGGGTTTCTGCACTTCAGGTAGTAATGACCAAGATTGGTGCCGGTGGTAAATTTGATAAAGACAGTTATAAAGTTTCTGGTGGTCTTCACGGTGTTGGGGTAAGTTGTGTAAATGCTCTTTCTTCACATTTAAAAGCTACTGTTTTCAGAAATGGAAATATCTATGAGCAGGAATATGAGCGTGGTAAATCAATGTACCCAGTAAAGCAGATAGGTGCAACAGAGTATCGTGGTACCGAAGTTACTTTTACTCCAGATGGACAGATTTTTAAACAAACACTAGAGTATAATTATGATACGCTAGCAAGTAGATTAAGAGAGCTTGCTTACTTGAATAAGGGGATTACAATTACCTTAGAGGACAAGCGTGAGCAAGAAGAGGATGGAGAGAATAAAGGAGAGACTTTTCATAGTACAGAGGGATTAAAAGAATTTATCAAATTTCTAGACGGAAATCGCGAAATGCTAATCGCAGACGTGATCTCTATGGAAGGTGAGAAGAATGATATCCCTGTAGAGGTTGCTATGGTGTACAACACATCTTATAGTGAAAACCTACACTCTTATGTAAATAATATTAATACACACGAAGGAGGGACGCATTTAAGTGGTTTCCGTCGTGGATTGACACATACTTTAAAGAAGTACGCAGATGCTTCTGGGTTGTTAGATAAATTAAAGTTTGATATCTCTGGAGATGATTTTAGAGAAGGGTTAACGGCGATTATTTCTGTTAAAGTACAAGAGCCACAATTTGAAGGTCAAACAAAAACAAAATTAGGAAACAGAGAAGTAACAAGCGCAGTAAGCCAAGCGGTTTCTGAAATGCTGGAAAATTATCTAGAAGAAAATCCTAATGATGCTAAGACGATAGTTCAAAAAGTAATCCTTGCAGCAACAGCGAGACACGCCGCTCGTAAAGCACGTGAGATGGTGCAGCGTAAAACCGTAATGAGCGGTGGGGGTTTGCCAGGAAAACTGTCAGATTGTTCTGAGCAAGATCCAGAAAAATGCGAAGTATTTCTTGTAGAGGGAGACTCGGCGGGTGGTACGGCTAAGCAAGGTCGTGATCGTAATTTTCAAGCCATTTTACCATTACGTGGTAAGATTTTGAATGTTGAAAAAGCGATGCAGCACAAGGTTTTTGAAAACGAAGAGATACGTAATATCTATACTGCCCTTGGTGTAACCATAGGTACAGAAGAAGATAGTAAAGCCTTAAACTTAGAAAAATTAAGATATCATAAAGTAGTGATTATGTGTGATGCCGATGTTGATGGTAGTCACATTTCTACCTTAATATTAACTTTCTTCTTTAGATACATGAAAGAACTAGTAGAAGGTGGTTATGTGTATATCGCAACACCACCTTTGTATTTAGTTAAAAAAGGAGCAAAGAAAGAATATGCTTGGAATGATAAAGACCGTGATGCTTTAAATGAGAAGTTTGGTGGTAGTGCATCTATACAGCGTTACAAGGGTCTTGGAGAGATGAATGCAACTCAATTGTGGGATACTACAATGAATCCTGATTTTAGAACATTGCGCCAAGTAGCTATAGATAATGGTACAGAAGCAGATAGAATATTCTCTATGTTAATGGGTGACGAAGTACCGCCTAGACGTGAGTTTATTGAGAAGAACGCAGTATATGCTAATATTGACGCATAATTTAATAGCGTACTAAATAATTTAAGCCGCTTTAAACTGAAGATGATTCAGTTTAAAGCGGCTTTTTTTATACCCGTTATTGGGTGTTTTTACTACTGTTTACGAGCGGTTCTTAAATATTCTTTACATTTATAACTTTAATTAAACCAATCACGATGAAAAAAATACTAGTAGCAGGGGCATTTTTAAGCTTCTTTAATGTGAATGCACAAGATTTAGAAAGTATTTTATTGGCCTCAGGAGATGCAAACCAGCTTATTAATCAATATATACAGCCAGCATTAAAAGGGCTTACTTATAGTGTAAATGGAGGGTGGATTACGAGCGCAAAGACGCATAAGAAATTTGGGTTTGACATTACTATTGCTGGTAATGCTGCATTAGTGCCAGATAAAGATCAGACTTTTTTATTTAACCCATCAGACTATACTTTTTTGTCTACTGCTTCACAAAATACAACGTTGCTACCTACGGTCTTAGGGCAAGATGGTAATAGTAATATAATAGATGTACGAGTACCAGTAGGTGATGGTACATTTAAAGTGGCAAGTTTTGAGATGCCAGGAGGAGTAGCAGAAGATTTGCCAGCAAGTGGAGTGCCTTCACCTACCATACAAGTTGGGTTTGGATTACCTTCAAAAACAGATATAAAATTGCGATTAGTGCCTAATCTTGATTATGATGATCGTGTAGCGGCATCATTATTTGGACTAGGATTGCAACACGATATGTCACAATACTTTCCATTAATGGAAGAAAGCCCTTTTAGTATAAGTGTTTTAGGAGCTTTTACAACCACAACTGCAGAATATGAATTGCTCAATGATGCAAATAATAGTAATGTAACTGTTACAAATGGTGTCGCAGAATTTAAATTAAACACTTGGACCGCGCAGGCTATTGCTGGGGTAGATTTAAAGATTGTTAATTTTTATGCTTCGGCAGGATATAATTCTGGAAACTCATCAATTAAATTATTGGGGGAATATGCATTGTCTTATGATTTAGAAAACGAAGATGGTACTCCTATAGGCACTGTCACAGAATCACTTATAGATCCATTAGATATAAAAGCAGATACGGGTGGAGTGAGAGGAACATTAGGTATGCGTGTCAATCTTTCTGTGTTTAAAATCTTTGCAGATTATACGCTACAAGAGTATAATACTCTAACTGCAGGTATTGCCGTGAGCGTGAGGTAATTTCATTAAAATTTTAGAAAACATTAATAATTTTGAGGTGCAAAATAATACGAATTATTAGTATTTTTACAGTATCGTTCTGTCATTTTAAAATTTCAGAAATAATCAAAAGTTTAACCCTCTAGGTGTGTGAATAAAGCGCATTATAGAATAAAAAGTATCTCGCCTTAGCGAGAAATAATATGAAAGTAACAGTAGTAGGAGCAGGAGCAGTAGGTGCAAGTTGTGCTGAATATATCGCAATCAAAAATTTTGCGAGCGAAGTAGTTTTAGTGGATATCAAGGAAGGTTTTGCAGAAGGTAAGGCAATGGACTTGATGCAAACAGCGTCATTAAATGGTTTTGATACTAAAATCACTGGTGTAACTGGAGATTATAGTAAAACTGCAAATAGTGATATTTGTGTGATTACAAGTGGAATTCCAAGAAAACCAGGTATGACTCGTGAAGAGTTAATAGGTATCAATGCTGGTATTGTAAAAAGTGTATCTGCAAGTTTAATTGAGCACTCTCCTAATACAATTATCATTGTGGTTAGTAACCCAATGGATACAATGACATATTTAGTGCATAAAACTACAGGTCTTCCTAAAAACCGTATTATTGGTATGGGTGGAGCGCTAGATAGTGCACGTTTCAAGTACAGATTAGCAGAAGCTTTAGGTGCGCCTATTAGTGATGTTGACGGTATGGTAATTGGTGGTCACAGTGATAAAGGTATGGTACCTTTAACACGTCTTGCGACTAGAAACAGTGTGCCAGTTTCAGAATTTATTTCTGAAGAAAGATTAGAAGAAGTGTTGCAAGCCACTAAAGTAGGTGGAGCAACTCTAACTGGTTTATTAGGTACTTCTGCTTGGTATGCACCAGGTGCTGCAGTGTCTGGATTAGTACAAGCAATAGCTTGTGACCAGAAAAAAATATTCCCTTGTTCTACCTTATTAGAAGGTGAGTACGGCTTGAACGACCTTTGTATAGGTGTGCCGGTTGTATTAGGACGTAACGGTATTGAAAGCATTGTAGATATCAAACTTTCTGATGCAGAGAAAGCACATATGCAGGCTTCTGCAGAAGGTGTTAAAGCAACTAACGGATTGTTAGAATTGTAAGATTCTCGAACTTAATTTATTTAACCCCTTAAACTTTAGAGTTTAGGGGGTTTTTTCATGCTTCGGAAATATGAAGGACTTAATAAATACCCTATTTTTGAAAATAAATCTAAATAGAATTAAATGAATCGTATACTTATATATAGTTTTTTAGTTGTGACGTTTTTTGCTTTAGTGGCTTGCCAAAATAATAAAAAAGTCATTGCCGAAATACGGGTGCAGAATCCTTCAGAAATGAATGAAGCAATTACGGCACTTGATCAAAGAATGAAAAAGTTTGGCGTGATAGCAAAAGTGTCTCAAAAAAGTAATGAAGAAATTACAATAGCTTTAGAGACAAAGGGAGATTTAAAAGAGTTAGAAAAGAACTTTTTATTAAGTACAAAACTTGAGTTTTATGAAACCGAGTCAACAGATTGGGTGTCTCAAGAAATAACAGATCATTTTTTAACAGAGAATGTTGAGTATCCAAAGGCTTTAGATAAAATTAAACCTGTTGCGTATACTGGTTCACCTATAATAGGGTATGCGACTTCACAAGATACGTTAGAGGTAATGACTTTTTTAAAGAGTTTTCCTTTATTAAAGGCAAGCGATACCCCAGCTCGTCTATTAAAATTGAAATGGGGAATACTTGATAAAGAGGGTGTGCATGCTTTGTACTTATTAAAAACGAATAGTAATGGAGGACCAACCATGGCTGGTGATTTTGTAGTGAAATCAACTCAAGATTATGATGTATTAGGAAGTCCATCTATAAGTATTGAGATGTCTGAACCTGGTGCTAAGAAATGGGAGTCACTTACACGAAGGGCTAACGAAAATAGATTTCAGATTGCTATAGTCTTAGATGGTCTAGTGTATTCTGCTCCTGGGGTAACTTCTGCTATATCTGGTGGTAGATCTCAAATATCTGGAGACTTTACCGTAGAAGAAGCGCAAAGAATTTCAACTGCTTTAAATTTAGGCTACTTGCCAAAAATGGAACTCCTTTCTTTCGAGGAGATTAAAGAGTAAAACTCAACTGTTTTAATTATATTTGGCGCAATGTTAAAAAAGGGGTACATAGCAGTTTTTGCAATCCTTCTCGCGGTAGTGGGAATAGGGTTTGTGCCATCTTCTGTGCCCAATCAAGAAATTGTAGTTCAGTTTTCTCAAGAAACTTCTAGTCAAGAATCAAATGCTGCAATTGTTCAAGTAAAAGAGCAATTGTTAAAATTGGGTATTGAAGATGTGAAAATTCTAGAAGGAGAAAATGGGGCTTTAAGAATCTCGTACTACAGTGATATTGATGTTTTATTTGTGCAAGAGATCTTTGCGAGACAGCAAGTGGGCTTGTTTAAAAATACAAATAATAATAATTCAGATTTCCCTTTTCAAGACACAACAGATGCGTATCAATTTACAGTTTCTGAAATAGGAGCGGGAGATGCTAGTGTTAACAACGGACTAAAAGGTCACTTTCTTGAAATAGAATCTAAAAGCCATCGCTTTTATCCTCCAGAGTTTTTCTTTACTTCATTATCAAATAGTATAAAAAAAGAAATAAAATTAGCTGAGCTTTCAGAGCTTATTTACAGTGAGCAAGCAGTTGTAGATACTATCACTTCATATTTATTGCCAGAGACTCGAGCTGGTCCTGTGGTTTAATTTCGGGATATTTCCGTAGTAAAAAGAACGGTTACTATTATAAGATACTGTTCTTCTTGGTTTATGTTATCTCATAAGCCAATTTCACACATAAATAATTGTCAGATTACGGGTATAGAGGTATCTTCGCCCGATCAAAAATTTGACTATAAAACACATTTAAAATGCAAAACAAAGGACTAATTACGCTTTTTGCGGTATTATTTGGTTTGGTAAGTTTATACCAATTATCATTTACATACTTCGCGACAAGTACAGAAACTGAAGCGAAAGCATATGCTGACGCTAAATATCCAGCTACATCTCCAGATGAGAGAGACGTGGCAGAGCTTAGGTATCTAGACTCTATAGGTAAAGAGCCAATCTTTATGGGTATTGATTATGATACAGCTAAAGAGAAAGAGCTTAACAAGGGGCTTGACCTTAAGGGTGGTATTAACGTGATACTTCAAGTATCTGTAAAAGATATTTTACAAGGTCTTGCAAATGACTCAAAAGATCCTGCATTTAACCTAGCGTTAAAAAATGCAGATGAGTTACAGAAAGATGCACAAGAAACATATTTAGAGTCTTTCTTTAGAGCGTTTGATGCACTTGACGGAGAGAATGAATTAGCTTCTCCAGATATTTTCTTTAACAAGAACTTAGAAGATGATATTACTCTTAATCAATCTAATGATGAGGTAAAAGTTGTGATTGCTCGTAAGATAGATGAGTCTATCGCTTCTGCTTTTGAGGTATTACGTAAGCGTATTGACAAGTTTGGGGTAACACAACCTAACATTCAGCGTTTAGGAGAATCTGCTCGTATTTTAGTAGAATTACCTGGAGCTAAAGATGTACAGCGTGTAACAGAATTAGTGACTCAAACGGCACAATTAGAATTCTGGGATGTTTACAGAAGTGAAGATATAGCAGGTTATATTTTACAAGCACAAGATAAAGTTGTAGCGCTTAATAAAGCAAAGAATCCTGTTGCAAAAGTAGTAGAAGAGGTTAAGGAACAAGTAGAAGATGCTGCACAAGAAGGTGGAGATGATCTTGATGATTTATTAGGTGGAGAAGAAGTTACTGAAGAAGAAGTTGATGCTTCTATTGAATTCCCTATTACATCTAAGATGGTACGTCCAGGAGTTACTGGAAGTCCTATTCTAGCTACTTTCTTTGCTAAAGATGCAAAAGAAGTTATGGATTACCTTAATATGCCACAAGCTAAGGCATTACTTAAAGGTGATATGCGTTATGCAAAGTTTGTATGGGAACAACCAACAACACTTGCGGTAACAAATGCTGATGGAGAAGAAGAAGATTTAGAAGTTGTTAACTTATACGCACTTAAAGGTAATAAGTCTAACACGCCACCACTTTCTGGTGATGTTATTGTAGATGCACAGCAGTCTTACGGTTCTACTGGAGAAGTAGCAGTGTCTATGCAAATGAATGGTAAAGGAGCTAAAGTTTGGCAAGAAATGACAAACCAAGCTAACTTAAACCAAAGCCAGATTGCTATTGTTCTTGATGATGTAGTGTACAGTGCACCGGGTGTAACTAGTCCAGGTGGTATACCAGGAGGTAGTAGTTCTATTACTGGTAACTTTTCTATACTAGAAGCGCAAGATTTAGCAAACGTATTACGTGCTGGTAAACTTCCTGCTTCTGCAGAGATTATTCAAGGAGAGGTTGTAGGACCTACATTAGGTAAAGAAGCAGTAAACAGTGGTATGATATCTTTTGGTATCGCATTAGTGTTTGTATTGCTTTGGATGATTTTATATTATGGTAAAGCTGGAGCTTTTGCAGATGTTGCACTTGTAGTAAACATCTTGTTTATCTTTGGTATTCTTGCAGGATTAGGAGCTGTATTAACGCTTCCTGGTATTGCAGGTATTGTATTAACTATTGGTATGTCTGTAGATGCAAACGTACTTATCTTTGAGAGGATCAGGGAAGAGTTGTACAAAGGGAAATCTCAAAAAGATGCTATTAAAGATGGATTTAGTAATGCACTTTCTTCTATTCTAGATGCAAACATTACTACGGGACTTACAGGTCTTATCTTATTAGTATTTGGAACAGGACCAATTAAAGGTTTTGCAACTACTTTATTAATAGGTATTCTAACTTCATTATTTACTGCAATCTTTATTACTAGATTATTTGTAGATAGTTATACTAAAAACGGAAAGCCATTAACCTTCTCTACAAGTCTTACTAAAAACTTCTTAAGAAATGTGAATGTAGATTTCTTAGGAAAACGTAAAATGGCTTACATCATTTCTGGTGTGTTAATTCTAGTAAGTATAGGTTCTTTATTCACAAACGGTCTTAACCAAGGTGTAGATTTTGTAGGTGGTAGAACATACACGGTGCGTTTTGATCAAGATGTAGATGCAAATAAAGTAGAAGAGAGCCTTGTTGCTGTTTACGGAAGTGCAGAGGCAAAAACATATGGTGGTGATAATCAATTAAAGATTACAACTAAGTATAAGGTAAATGAAACAGGTGTAGCAGTTGATAAAGAGATAGAGACTATGTTGCATAAAGGGCTTATGCCTTACTTGCCATCTGGTATGTCTTTTGAAGCCTTTACAAGTGATGATGCTACAAAGGTAGCTGGTAGAATGGAGTCTTATAAAGTGAGTCCAACTATTGCAGATGATATTAAGAGTTCTTCTGTATGGGCTATTTTAGGGTCATTATTAGTAGTGTTCTTGTATATCCTTATCCGTTTTAGAAGATGGCAATTTAGTTTAGGTGCAGTTACGGCAGTATTTCATGATGTGTTAATCGTGTTAGGTGTCTTCTCTCTTACTTATAACTTTATGCCATTTAATATGGAGATTGATCAATCATTTATTGCGGCAATCTTGACGGTAATTGGTTATTCATTAAATGATACCGTGGTTGTGTTTGATAGAATTAGAGAATACTTTAATGAGCACCCAGAATGGGCTTTAAGCAGAGTAATTAACGAAGCATTAAACAGTACATTAAGCCGTACGTTAAATACTTCTTTAACTACATTAATCGTATTACTTTCTATCTTCTTATTTGGAGCAGAATCTATTAAAGGATTAATTTTTGCCTTAATTATAGGTGTTCTTGTAGGTACATACTCTTCACTTTTCATTGCAACACCAGTGATGTTTGATAGTGTTAAGAAAAAAGGTATTGACTTAAGCAACAAAAAAGAGGAAGAAGAAGTTCTAGAAGCTTAATCACTTCTCTTTAAAATTACAAAAGCCTTTCAAGTGTAAACTTGAAAGGCTTTTTTTATGCTTGCTTCGGAAATGTTAGTGACTTGATACTTGTGCTCTAATTTTCGATTCCTACTTTTTGTGAATTCTCAAGTTAAAGGTGTTGTCAAAGTTTAAACTTATTGCCTTCTTTATAATGAATAGGAAGCTTAGGGCTCTTTATTCCAAAAGGACCAGAACCTTGTTTGTTGTAATAATACTCATCCACCTTATCAGAGTAGCGTCCAGAGCATAAAAGATTAAAGGTTGTAGTTTTCTTGCTTGATTTAAGGACGTTGATATCAATCCAAACCGGCACTTTGTTATTTCGACAAAGTAAGTCTGCAACTTCCCGGTCTTTCAAGTCAAGTATTATAATTCCGTTGTCTTCCAGATAAGTCTCAAATTGAGAGAGCTCCGTGTCATCTTGCGAAGCGTTAAGAATGACATTATACTTGAAGTTGGTTGTCAACTTATTCTTAACATACCGTTCGGCAAATTTTATAGCTATCAAGCTTGAGCCTTTAAGAAGTAAAAGAAATTCAGCTTTTGTCATTTTTTATTCTGTCCTAGAAAACAGCGAATGCTAACTACTCAATACTCCAATCAACACGATCCCCAGCAAGAACACCTAGACTAGAACTAACAGCTCCGTTTAACTCAAGTACATATTTGATAGGTACATTAGATGGGAGAGAGGTCGCGTCAAAAGGCGTTGCCATTGTGTAGATTTTTTCAATGATTTTATCTTCATTGATATAGATGATGTCTAATGGGATCTCAGTGTTTTTCATATAAAAAGCACGAAGCTGCGAGTTGTCAAATATAAATAGCATACCTGCGTCTTGAGGTAGACTTTTACGGTACATTAAACCTGTTTGAGTCTCATATTCACCTTCTGCTATTTCTATGTTAAAAGCGCTAACAAGTGAGTCTGTGTCTTTTTTAAATACGTTAAGTCGTCCTTCCTTCTTAAAAGTGATTTCTTGAGTGAGTACTTTGCTTGTTTTTGTTTTCTCTTGACAAGATGTCAAGTTAATAACCATAGAAACCGATAATAAGAATAAAAATATTTTTTTCATTTTAATAACTCGTAAGTTTCAAGAATACAATAGAAAATTAGGCTTGTTCTGGGGTAGTGTACTTCTTTTTTGAAGAAGCAATCACCATGTAAATACCAAATAGAATAAAAGGAATACTAAGCCATTGTCCTGTGTTTAATAACCAGTCTGCGCGATCATCTACTTGTGCTTCTTTTACAAATTCTACAAAGAAACGAACTACCCAAAGTAGAATTAAAAAAGATCCAAATAGAAATCCTAAATACTCGCGCTTGTTTGTTTTCCAGTAGATGTACCATAAGATTAAAAATACAAAAACGTAACCTGCAGATTCATATAATTGTGCTGGGTGTCTAGCAAAGTCTTCTCCAAGCTGTGCAAACACTACCCCAAAATCAGTGCCGGTAGCTTTTCCTATTATTTCAGAATTAATAAAATTACCTATTCTTACAAAAATAGCTCCAGATGCCACGGCAATAACTACGCGGTCAAGAATCCATAAAACCGGCATTTTTAATACTTTTTTACTGTAGATGAACATAGCGATAATAACACCTATTGCTGCACCATGACTTGCGAGTCCTTGAAAACCTGTGTATTCAATTTCTGGCACAAAGCTAAAAGGTAAGAACACAGATAAAAAATCTTGAGAGATAAGTTCTGGTTGGTAAAAAATAACGTGACCCATTCTGGCTCCTATTAAAATAGCAAGAACCATATAGATAAAAAGGCTGTCTAGTTTTTCTTGAGAAAGCCCTTCTCTGTTATAGATTTTTTTTGTGATAAACCATCCTAAAACAAAAGCAACCACAAACATGAGGCTGTAAAAACGAATCATAAAAAAACCTAAGTCAATCCCTTTACTTGGGTCCCAGATAAAACTTGTAAAATACATATGCTTAATGTTGTTTAAGGTTTAAAGATACGGCTTATGAATTCGAAATCGAAATCGAACTTGAAGTCGAAAAAAATGTTTTTTTAAAAATAAGCTGTCTAATAATGTTGTAAAAAAAATTGAATTATTAAATTTCGACTCACGACACACGACTCACGACTCACGACTCACGACTCACGACTCACGACTCACGACTCACGACTCACGACTCACGACTCACGACTCACTTTCTTTTTTCTTAGGTGGCACTGGGTCATAGCCATTGCCTCCCCAGGGGTTGCAGCTTGCAATTCTTTTAATACTTAACCAGCTGCCTCTTATAAGCCCGTGAGTTTGCAAAGCTTCTACGGTGTAGTGCGAGCAAGTGGGAGTATAGCGACATGATGGTGGTATTAATGGTGATAGTGCATATTGATACACCCTAATTAAAAAGATAAATGGAGCAATAAGTATTTTTTTTAAAAGCTTCAATTTATCTTTTTTATTAAATTGAGTAAGTGGTTCCTTCTTTACCGTCTTTTAGCTGGATACCAAATTCAGCTAACTGATCACGAATCTCATCACTCTTTGCCCAATCTTTATTTGCACGTGCCTCGTTTCTTAATTGAATAAGAAGATTTACTGCTCCTTCAAGTTTGCCGCTATCTCCGCTTGCTACCATAGCAACATCTTCTAGACCCATCACGTCAAATATAAAGGCGTGCATGGTTTCTTTTAACGTCGCTTTGTCTGCTTCGCTTAGTTTTTCATTACCGTCTTTAACACCGTTGATAAACTTGGTAGCTTCAAAAAGGTGTGCGATTAAAATAGGACTATTAAAGTCATCATTCATGGCATCATAGCACGTCTGTTTCCAGGCGCTAATATCCATACTTGTTAGTTCGCTAACAGGAAGGTCGTCAATATTGCGGTAGCTCTCCATTAGCTTGTTAAAGCCTTTTTCTGCAGCCTCTAGTGCTACATTGCTAAAATCTAAAATACTTCTGTAATGTGCCTGAAACATAAAAAACTTAGCCACCGTTGCAGGAAAAGCTTTGCTTAATATGTCATTGTCTCCGCTAATTAACTCGCTAGGCAAAATGTTATTTCCGGTAGATTTTGACATCTTTTTACCGTTAAGTGTCAGCATATTTGCGTGCATCCATACATTTACGGGAGACTCATTATTGCAAGCCTCAGCCTGCGCAATCTCACATTCATGATGCGGAAATTTTAAATCCATACCACCACCGTGAATGTCAAATTTATTTCCTAAATATTTAGTGCTCATTGCTGTACACTCTAAATGCCATCCCGGAAAACCATCGCTCCAAGGAGAAGGCCAACGCATAATGTGTCTTGGTTCTGCTTTTTTCCAGAGGGCAAAATCTTGTGGGTTTTTCTTTTCTGACTGCCCAGCAAGCTCGCGAGAGTTAGAAATCATATCTTCTAGATTTCTACCACTTAATTTACCGTAGTCGTGATCTTCATTAAATTTAGTCACGTCAAAATAGACAGAGCCATTTTTTTCGTAACCGTATCCTTTTTTGATTATTTCTTGAACAATCTCAATCTGCTCAATAATGTGACCAGTAGCAGTAGGCTCAATACTAGGAGGGAGACCATTAAATTTTGCCATAGTCTCATGAAAGTCTATGGTGTATTTTTGCACCACCTCCATAGGTTCTATGTTTTCTAATCTTGCTTTTTTTGCAATAGGGTCATCACCAGACTCACCGTCATTCTCAAGGTGACCTGCATCTGTAATATTACGTACATAGCGTACCTTATAATCTAAATGCTTAAAATACCTAAAAACTAAATCGAAAGATAAAAAAGTACGTGCGTTACCTAAATGAACGTTGCTGTAAACGGTAGGACCGCAAACATAAAGCCCAACGGCACCTTCATTAATAGGTGTAAAAACTTCTTTCGCCTTTGTGAGCGAGTTATAAATCTGTACTTGTTGTTCTTTATATAGTGCCATCTTGTTAGGTAATCAAAATTAGTAGTCAGTATTGCTGTATTGACTGTCTGTGTCTTGTTTTTCTTCGGAAATAGGCGCCAATTAAAAATTGATATGCTATTTCTGAAGTTATATTTTTTTGCTTGCTAATTATCAACCAATTAAAAATTTCCGAAGAGAATAAGATGATAATTAATGTATAATAAGGAAGATTAGACTCTATAATCTGTTTCTAGTTTTATGTAGTCTAAAAACTCGCGTCTTACTTCTGGGTCTTTAAAGGCACCGCCATACTCACTTGTTACAGTGCTGCTGTCTATGTCTCTTATTCCTCTAGAGTTTACGCAAAGGTGTTTTGCATCTATCACACAGGCTACATCTTCTGTGCCTAAAACTTGCTGTAGTTCTTTAACTACCTGCATAGTGAGGCGCTCTTGTACTTGTGGTCGCTTTGCATAATAATCTACAATACGATTCATTTTTGAGAGTCCTACTACGGTACCTTTAGAGATATATGCAATGTGAGCTTTACCTACTATAGGTAGTAAATGGTGCTCGCAGGTAGAGTATAACGTGATGTTTTTCTCTACAAGCATCTCATTGTACTTGTATTTGTTCTCAAAAGTAGAAGCTTTTGGTTTTCTGTCTGGGTGAAGACCGCCAAAAATTTCTTGCACAAACATTTTTGCAACTCTATTAGGAGTGCCCTTAAGACTATCGTCTGTAAGGTCAAGACCTAGTGTTTGCATAATGCTGTGTACATCTTTTTTAATGCGGTTAATTTTTTCTACATCACTGAGTTCAAAGGCGTCATTGCGTAGGGGAGTGTCTCCAGAGGTTGCAATATGTGCGTCTCCTAAGTCTTCTATGTCTTGTGTTTTTTTGTCTAAATTCATTGCGTCATTTTTCGGTTTAAAAATGCGAAAAGCAAAGATAGTCAATCGGCTCAACGTTTTTGGAGAACGCGGGTACATTTTTTATTACTGAAATGCCCTGATATATCATAAAATTTTCTTAATTTCCCCCTCAAATTAAATTTTCAATGCTATGAAAAATATAATTACTACGGCAATATTTCTATTGCTGCTATTCCCGATGGTATATGCTCAATCGCAACAACCACCCACAGAAAAATTTGATCAACATTTTAATGAAGTCTTTACAGGCGAAGGTGCTACGTACTATTCTCCTGAGACCTTTCATTTTAAAGAGTTGAAAAAAATGTATGAAAACAGAATACATTTTGACACTTACTCTCCTGCAGATATTGCAGCCAAAGGGTACCCAAGTTTATCTTCTGTCCCTTTGTTTAATGTATATAATGAGTCTTTAGAGCGAGATGAAGTGTTTGATATAAGCACTTTTAACCCACTTAAGTATTATTTTGAGTATCACAACAGAGCGGTTCAAGTATTTGTGCTTGATGGTACAAATACTGTGATGATTATATTACCACAATCTAGTCCCCAATAGATAAAAAAAACCAGATATGAAAAAGCTTTTATATATATTGTTCTTACTACCCTTAGTAAGTTTTGCACAAGAAGTGCCTATTCAAAACAACGTGACAGTTAACACTTGTACAGGTACCTTTGTGGATACTGGAGGTGCTGCTGGACTTTACAACAATAATCAAAATTTACTTTTTACTATTTGTCCAGATACACCTGGAGAAGTAGCTCGAGTAAATTTTACTTCTTTTGAAACCCAAGTAAATGTAGATTACATTAGAATTTTTTATGGTGATGATAATCTAGCCGTAAATGAGATACCAGGTTCACCGTTTTCAGGGACTAATAGCCCAGGAAATATTCTTGGAGATCTAACTATTGGTGGAGGTTGTTTAACCTTTAATTTTGTTTCTAGTCCACAATTAAGTATGGCAGGATGGGAAGCAGATATTAGTTGTTCACCTCCTTGTCAATCTGTTAACGCGGTGTTTGTAGACTCTGACCCTCCAGTAGATCCTGTAGAAAATTTAATTAAAGCCTGCCCAGGAGAACCTATTACATTTAATGGTACGGGTACTTTCTCTAATCCAGGCGGTGATGTAGGTGCAACCTATGAGTGGTTTTTTGATGACGGTACCTCTATGGTGGGCCAGACAGTCATGAAGCCCTTTGCTACAGGTGGTTATTATGAGGCAGATCTTGTTGTTACAGATGTTTTTGGGTGTGAGAGCACAAATGATATAGGTGTAGTTATTCAAGTAGGTACTGTGCCAGATTTTACGGGTACAGAAGCTGCGATGGATACTATTTGTCTAGGAGATTCTGTTATTTTAACAGGAGTAGCAGAGCCAGTTCCTTTTGAGGTGAATTGTACAATACCAGTTGCTGAAATTACTTTCTTGCCAGATAGTAATGCAAATGAGAGTTATGAGACTTGTATTACTGTAGATTGTTTTGGGGCTAATGATGTTGTAGAAAACATCAGTGATATTTTAGAGATATGTATGAATATGGAGCACTCATTTTTAGGAGATCTTGATATTGTAATCATAGCTCCAGATGGTACAGAAGTGGAGTTAAAAAGTAATAATGGAGGTGGTGGTACCTTTTTAGGTATACCTATTGATAATGATGCAGACTTAAATCCAGGTACTGGTTTTGATTATTGTTTTGATGCTTCAGGAGTGCAGACAATGGTTGTTGCATCTGGGGCGGTAACTACTTTGCCAGCTGGGTCTTATGCTCCAGAAGAATCTTTTGCTGGTTTAATAGGAGCTCCATTAAATGGAGATTGGTGTTTAAGAATTACAGATTATTTAGGTAGTGACAACGGTTATATTTTCTCTTGGTTTATTAATTTTGACCCAGCAATCGTTCCTGCAGATGCACAATTTGAGCCTGTAATTGTTAGTGAAGGTTGGGAAGCAGATCCAGCATTAACTCCAGTAGGAGGTAATAATGCTTCTGTAACACCTACTACAGTAGGTACTCACTGTTACACGTACCTTGTGACAGACGATTTTGGGTGTGAGCACAGACAAGAGGTTTGTATTGAGGTTTTACCTACTCCTACAGCAAATGAGCCACAAGATATCTTAATATGTGATAATGGTGGTGCTGCAGGTGTTTTTAACTTAACACAAAATGATGATGATGTGTTGTTAGCTCAAGTAGCAGCAGATTTTAATATTACCTATCACAACTCACAAGCAGATGCAGACGCGGGTACACCTATGATTGCGACTCCGGGAGCATATCCTATTGTGGGAGAATCACAAATTATCTTTGTTCGTATAGAAGATGCATCTGGTATGTGTTATGATACAAACTCATTTGAAATTCAATTTTTACCAATTGCCGTTTTAAACCCAATAACAGACTTGTTATTGTGTGACGATGATGCAGATGGATTTACGTTGGTTAATATTCCGCAGCAAAAAGATACAGAGATTTTAGCTGGGCAAGATCCTGCAAATTATAATGTAACATATCACGCAAATGCAGCAGATGCAAATGCAGATATGAATCCTTTACCAGTACCTTATAATGCACCTGCTCCTGGGCAGCAAGTATTTGTACGTGTAGAGAATACTACTCAAAACATAGGAGTTTGTTTCTTGGTGAATAGTTTTAACCTTGGTATTTTTCAAGCACCACCAGCAACACAACTTACAATGCCTTATGCTTTATGTGATGAAGCTCCAAACGATGGCTTAGCGATTTTTGATTTAACAACGCAAGATGCTGCAATTACAGGTGGTAATCCAGATGCAGAGGTTGTCTATTTTGAGACATTAGTGAATGCGCAAATGAACACGGCGCCTATTAATCCTGCAACTGCTTACCAAAATTCAATGCCTGGTTTTCAAACATTATTTGTACGTGTGCAAAATGTGAACAATCCTGATTGTCATAATATAGTAACACTAGATGTTCAAGTAGATGAGGCTCCAGAAATTTTAGATCCAATTCCAGATTATTTCTTGTGTGATAATGATGAGAATTTTGTTGAAACATTTGACTTAACATCAAAAGATGATGAGATTGAAAATGGACTAGTAGATGTGACTTCTACCTATTATGATACCCTTGCAGATGCAGAAGCGGGTATTAACCCAATACCTAATCCAGATGCTTATACAAGTGGTAGTAATCAAGTGTATGTTGTAGTAGAGAATAATCTTGGATGTCAAACCATAGGTTCGTTCTTACTTGTGATAGGTTTAGTGCCTCAATATGATGTGCCATTGCCTTTTGAGCAGTGTGATTTCTTAAGTGACGGTATAGAAGATTTTGATTTAAATGAAGCAAATGATCAGATAGCAAACGGAGCAATAGGACTTAGCATTACTTACTACGGAAATATGATGGATGCAGAAAATGCTACTAATCCATTGGCTATTCCTTATGAGAGTATGGGTGGCGAGACTGTTTGGGTGAGAATAGAAAATGATGTAACAGGTTGCTACGGAATAGAAAGTATGGAACTTATTTTAGTGCCATTACCAACTATTTGTGAGCCAGAACCATTAGTATATTGTGATACAGATAATGATGGTATAGGAGAGTTTATACTTACAGAAAGAGATGATCAAGTAAGATGTGGAGATCCTTCAGGAAACTTAAGCGTATCTTATTATGAGACTCAAGCAGATGCAAACAATGATGTAAACGAAATATTAGACGTACCTTATTTAAATATTGTGCCTTTTAATCAAATCGTTTTTGCAAGAATTTCTGATGCTGCTACAGGTTGTTATGATACTGTAGAGCTTGAGTTAATTGTAGGTGATAGACCAGTTATTAGTCAACCTGAGCCCTTAATGCTTTGTGATGATGACGGTGACGGTATTGAGATATTTGATTTATTTTCAATTCAAAGTGATCTTTTAGATGGCTTAACGGGAGGTCCTTATGTAGTAAATTACTATGAGACACAAGCTAACGCAGATTCAGAGACAAATGAAATTGTAAATATTACAAACTACCCTAATCAACCATCTTTAGGTAATCCTCAAATTATCTATATAGTTGTTACAGATACTGTAAATGGATGTTCAAGTCAAACTACGGTAGAGTTACAAGTTAATTTGATGCCAGTTTTAACATCACCAGATCCACTTATTTTGTGTGAGACAAGCACTCCGCCAGATGGTATTGAGGAGTTTGATTTAACACAGGCAATTGCTCAAATTACAGGAGGAGATAACAATATTCTTATTACTTTTTATGCTTCTCAAGCAGATTTAGATAGTGATACTGCTATAGCAGACCCTACTGCTTATGAGAATGTATTAGGAAATCCTCAAGACATATTTATTGTTGCAGAAGATTTAACAACAGGATGTAAAGAAGAGACTTTAACTTTAGAGATTAGAGTTGAGAATGCACCTTCGCCAGTTACACCTACACCATTAGTAGTTTGTGATGATAACAATGATGGCTTTGGTCTTTTTACATTAAGTGATAAAGATGCTGAAATAATAGGAGGAGAACCTAACGTTCTTGTAACGTATTATGAGACTTTCTTAGATGCAGAAAATGCAATCTTCCCTATTACAGACGTACCTTATGAAAACTTGATACAGAATATGCAGACGGTATATGCTCGTGTAGAGTATGCTACTGCAACACAATGTTTTGCAATTGTACCATTAGATCTTATTGTAATAGATAGTCCAGTAGTGCCATTAACGTTAGAGCCTTTAATTGTTTGTGGTGAAGATATGGCGGTTACAGCGATATTTGATTTGACACAACAAAATGAGTTTATCTATGGAGATCAAGATACAGATGACTTTACTTTAACATACCACTTAGATATGGCAAGTGCAGAGGCAGGAACGCCAATAATTGCTAATCCTACAATGTATGAGAATACTTCAAATCCTCAAACAATATGGTATAGCCTTGTGAATAATGATGCTGACAATGGTTGTAGAGTGATTGGTTCTTTTGAATTAGAAGTATTAGATGGGCCAACAATTTTTGACCCAACACCTTTTACAGTTTGTGATGATTTAGGGCAAGATAATGATGGTATTTTTACTTTCGACTTGACATTAAAGAATGATGAGATTACTGGCGCTGTTGCTGGTTTAAGTGTTCAGTATTTCTTGACAGATGCAGATGCACAAGCAAATACAAATGCAATATCTCCTGCAAATGAGCATATGAATGTTGATGATGCTGGTGTAGCTATTAATCCTCAAAACGTTTATGTGAGGGTTATAGATTCTAACACAGGTTGTGTAGACTTTACAATTTTAGAATTAAGAGTAGAGCCTAATCCAGACCCTGTAACAGGTCTTACGCTTGAGTTGTGTGATGATGATATGCCTGGAGACGAAGAAGAGGTTTTTGATCTAACAGAATTAGACGATTTGATTACAGATGGAGCTCCTTGGGATGTTCAGTATTATGAGACATATGATGATGCTTTAAACATGGTGAACGGGATTGCAGATCCAACAATGTATCCTAATCCTACTAATCCAGCATCTGTATTTATCTTAGTAACAAATAATGCTACGTTAAGTGCTTGTTTTGAGATAGTAGAGGTTGAGTTAATAGTAAACCCACTACCAGATGATACCGCTGTATTAACAAGTCTTGTTATTTGTGAAATACCAAGTGACGGTATAGCAGAGTTTGATCTTACTTTAATTGCAGAAGAAGCATTAGGTCCAGATCAAGATCCAGCACTTTTTGAGGTAACGTATTATCTAACAGATGCAGATGCAGCGGCTATGATAAACCCAATAATACCTGCAAATGCTTACCCTGCAACAATTATCGAGGGGACGCCATTTTATATCTATACAGGAATCACAAACCTAGAAACAGGATGTTATATAGGAGGGCTTCAATTCTTTGAACTACT
>CANLBJ010000005.1 GCA_947488905.1 Ulvibacter algarum | reverse complement strand
AGTCGGGGTGGCAGGATTCGAACCTGCGGCCTCCACGTCCCAAACGTGGCGCGATAACCGGGCTACGCTACACCCCGAATGGATTATTATCTCAAGGCGTACTTGAAATACCATTAAGCAATTAGAAAAAATAGTCGGGGTGGCAGGATTCGAACCTGCGGCCTCCACGTCCCAAACGTGGCGCGATAACCGGGCTACGCTACACCCCGTAAATTTTCTAATTTACTTACTTATTACTTGCGGAGAGACAGGGACTCGAACCCTGGCGACAGTTACCCGTCGACAGATTAGCAATCTGCTCCATTACCACTCTGGCACCTCTCCTAATTTTAAAGAACTTACAAACTATCATTGATTACAATAATTTGCGGCTGCAAATGTAGTAATTATGTTTCGATAATAACAAACAAAAAATCATCTTTTTTAATAATAAATTTTAACAGACTATTACTCAGGATACTCTACTCTCAAATGATATATATTATTTAGCTTCTTTTTAAGAACTTTCTTGATTAATTGAATTTCTTTGAGGGTAATATTAGCATTTAAAAACTGCCCTTGCGAGAGTTGTGCATCTATAATTTTTTCTACAAATGCATCAATTTTACTGGAAGTTGGTTCTTTTAAACTTTTACTAGCCGCCTCTACGCTATCTGCCATCATTAATATGGCTGTTTCTTTGCTAAATGGTGTAGGTCCTGGATATCTAAAATCTATTTCGTTTACCTCTCCATTGAGCTCTAATTCTTTTTTATAAAAATAATACACAAGGCTTGTCCCGTGGTGTGTTCTTATAAAATCTATAACACGATCTGGTAGTTTATATTTACGCGCTATCTCAATACCATTAATAACGTGATCTATAATAATAGCGGCACTCTCTTTAGGCTCAATCTCATTTAGTGTATTAACAGAATTCACTTGATTTTCTGTAAATAGTGTTGGGTTAGACATTTTACCAATATCGTGATATAATGCACCTACCCTAATTAGCATTGCGTTTGCTCCTATTTCATTTGCTGCTGCCTCTGCAAGGTTTGCTACATTTAATGAATGATGAAACGTGCCGGGTGCTTTATTTGCTAATTCTTTGAGTAATTTGCTATTAGTATCACTAAGTTCTAACAATGATACGTCTGAAACTAAACCGAAAATCTTTTCATAAAAATAGATTAATGGGTGTGCAAATAAAGTAGCTAATCCGCAGAGAATGAAATATCCAAATGTGGTCCACTCCATCCCTTCAATATTCCCTTCTTGAATTATAAAAAATGCAAAATAGCCAATAATATATACCAGCGTAATTTGCCCTACAGATATAAAAAGATTTGCTCTTCTATATAATTCTGAAACAGTAAGTATTGTTACTATACCTGCTATTATTTGCAAGAACATAAACTCAAAGCTATTAGGAACAACAAAACCTAAAAGCAAAATAGTTAACACGTGTACAAATAAGCCCAGTCTTGGATCAAAAAAAGCCTTAAGTATTAATGGCAAAATACATAACGGCACAACATAAACATAAGCCGCTCCTATCTCTTTTACCACAATTGTGGTAAGCAAAACCATAAGAACTACGTTAAAAAATATGAAAGTTACTTTGGTGTTATTTACAAAAATTTCAGGTCTGTATTTTCTAAGAAATAAGATAAGCATTAAAAAAACTAGTGATACAAGTAATGAATACCCTATAAGCAACCAATAATAATTAGATTGATTCCAGATTTGAGATTGATACTCATCTTTAAGCGAATTAAGTATTTGAAATTTTTCTCCTTCTACTACTTCGCCTTTTGCGACAATTCTTGCGCCCTTTTCAATAACACCACGATTGGGGTTTATATTTGCTATTTCCGAAGCAACAGTCTCCTCTGTCAACTTTGTGTCTAGCACGATATTTCCCTTCACAGAACGCGCCATCAACTTAGACAACAAAGGCCCTATATCTTTATAAACATCATTTGAAACTTCTGCTTTTACTTTTTTAGAAATTTCTAGAATGTTAAAAAGTTGATTGTAGGTTGCTTCTGCAAATTCTCGATCATTTTTTATATAAATGAGACGATCTGGTTTATAATTATAGATCTTTTCAATGACACCAATTTTGTAAATATCATTAAAAATGCGATCTGCTATTCTTACTGTTTCTACTTTAGAGACTTTAAAGAGTGTGTCATTATATATTTGATCTAGCAGCACTGTAAAATCCTGTTTACTATCAGCAACAACACTTTTATCAACATCAAAATATGGAATAGAGGTTTCTCTAATAGAAGTTTCTTCTTTATCTAAAGTCGCCTTATCCTTTTTAATAGTAAAACTAAATGGAGCGTATAAGTTTTCATATTGCCAAGGCTTCCCTTTTTGAATGTCATATTTAAACTGCCCCCCTTTAGGTAGCAAATAAATAATTAATACAGTAGACATTACAAAAAGAAAGATCTTGTAAATGAGTGATTGATGTTCTGTTAAAAAAGAAAATATTTTTTTCATAAGCGATTGCTCATACCAAATATAAATATTTAATGGGGTGTTATTTGATTTTTATATTAGCATTAAAGGTAAAGGTAATATTTAGACTGCATTAATCCCAAAGTCGGGGCTTTATTGATTGAAATAATAAGATTAAATATGTAAATTTGCTATCGCTTTAAAGAAGGGTATTTTACCACTTCATTAATATAGAATATAAAAACATTATATCACATTATGAGTAAAAAAGTCGTTATCGTTTCAGCAGCAAGAACACCTATAGGAAGTTTTATGGGAAGTCTATCTACCGTACCTGCTACTCAATTAGGAAGTATAGCAATCAAAGGTGCTTTAGACAAAATAAACCTAGACCCTTCATTAGTTCAAGAAGTATTGATGGGTAATGTTGTACAAGCAGGTGTAGGGCAAGCTCCTGCACGTCAAGCGGCTATTGGTGCTGGGATACCAAACACGGTTCCTTGTACTACTATTAACAAGGTTTGTGCTTCTGGTATGAAAACAGTTATGCAAGCGGCACAAAGTATCGCACTTGGCGATGCAGACATTATTGTTGCTGGTGGTATGGAAAACATGAGTATGATACCTCACTATATGCATTTACGCAACGGACAAAAATTTGGTCCAGCTACAATGATTGATGGTATGCAACGCGATGGTCTTGTAGACGCTTATGATAATAATGCTATGGGAGTATGTGCAGATGCATGTGCTACAAAATATGATTTTAGCAGAGAAGATCAAGATGCATTTGCTATTGAATCTTACACACGATCTGCAAAAGCTTGGGAAGCTGGAAAATTTAATGATGAAGTTGTTCCTGTAGCAGTACCACAAAGACGTGGCGATGCTTTAATGGTTTCTGAAGATGAAGAGTTTAAAAATGTGAAGCTAGAAAAAATACCAGCGCTTCGCGCTGCTTTTTCTAAAGACGGAACTGTAACTGCTGCAAATGCATCTACTATTAATGATGGTGCAGGTGCAATGGTATTAATGAGCGAAGAAAAAGCTAAAGAATTAAATTTAACTCCATTAGCTACAATTAGAGGTTATGCAGATGCTGCTCACGAACCAGAATGGTTTACTACAGCGCCAAGCAAAGCATTACCTAAGGCTTTAGCTAAAGCTGGTGTTTCTCAAAGTGATGTAGATTATTTTGAACTTAACGAGGCTTTTGCTATCGTTGGGTTAGCAAATATGAAATTACTAAACCTTGACCCTGCAACGGTTAATGTTAACGGTGGTGCAGTATCATTAGGTCACCCACTAGGGTGTAGCGGTGTTCGTATTATGATCACTTTAATAAACGTACTTAAACAAAATGGTGGTAAACTAGGAGCTGCAGCTATCTGTAATGGTGGTGGTGGTGCTTCTGCAATGGTTATTGAACTAGCTTAATCTTTAGCCCTTCTAATGAACTACGGTGTATGTAATCTTGGTATTGTACCACTTCGCTTAGAACCAGCAGATACCAGCGAGATGGTATCGCAGGTACTCTATGGCGAATCCTTTAAAATACTTGAACAGCGCAAAAAATGGAGTAAAATTCGTTTAGCGTTTGATAAGTATGAGGGGTGGGTTGACAATAAACAACTTTTAGAAATTTCTGAAGAAGATTATACCTCATTACAAAATGACATACCTCAACTTTCATCAGACCTTGTAGATTTTGTTTCTATCGAGAATGAACAATTGCTCTCTATTTGTTTAGGAAGCACCATTAATTCTTCAAAGTTATTGCATCATCTTTTTGAAGGAAAATTTCAGCAGTCAAAAAATGAGAAGAGTGAGCTTGTAAAAACAGCTTTACTTTACCTTAACGCCCCTTATCTATGGGGTGGTAAAACCCCTTTTGGCATTGATTGCAGTGGTTTTACTCAAATGGTTTATAAGCTAAACGGGTACTCTATTTTAAGAGATGCAAGCCAGCAAGCTACCTTGGGTGAACCGTTAAGTTTTATAGAAGAAAGTGAACCTGGAGATCTTGCCTTTTTTGATAACGCAGAAGGAAACATTGTTCATGTAGGTATTATTATGGAGGATCACTATATTATTCACGCTCACGGAAAAGTGCGCATAGATAGATTAGACCACACAGGTATCTTTAATTATGAATTGGGGAAACACAGCCACAAACTGCGCGTCATTAAGCGTATTATTTAATTAATAATCTAAAAAAAACCATAGTATAAAAAAAGCCTCAACATTAATGTTGAGGCTTTTTTTATACTATGGAGTAAATGATTACATTCCTTCCACCTTTGCTTTTAATGCTTTGTATTTTGCATCTTCACCTAACTGGCTATAAAGAGACATTAACTGTTTCATTAAATTAGTATTATCTACTTCAGTTTCTACAGCGATTGCTCTTTCTAGATAAGGTACAACTTCTTCATATAATTTTGTACGCTTCTCTTTCAAAACATCATACTTTGCATTGTCTGCCTTTGAGGTACCAAGAGAATTCATCTCATCTACGATTACTTTCTCTTGCCCTAATTTTACAATAGCATAATTCATTAAAGCATCTCTGTAATCTGGCTTTAATTCAATCGCTTTAGTATAATAAGAGTATGCTTTGTCAAGCTCTCCTATTTGAGTTGCCCCAACACCAAGATTAAAATAAAGTTCAGGATTCTCTGGATCAGTCGCTACTACTCTTTCCATTAAACTATTAAATTCTGCATAATTTTCTAATTTAGCAGCTAAGTTAGCCTTTGCGATTAATATGTTGACATCATCAGGGTTTTCTGCAATTGCTTTAGCAAGAAAACTTTTTGCCTCTTCAGTTTTATCCATTGCAATATACACTGAGGCTATATTCTTATAAACATCTCCTTTTTTAGAAGCTTCTTTTTTAGTTTCTGGCTTAACATACTGTCCAGCTTTAACCATAAGATCTCTCTCATTTTTATTAGAGAATGTTTTTAACTCTCCAGTTGCTTTATCTGTAGCCACAAAACTTTGCTCGCTACCATCATAACCTAAGTCTATTAGAGTTTGATAGTGACTAAGAGCTGTTTCATACTCCTTTGCATTTTGAGCATTAGTTGCCGCAACATACAAATACAACGTATCTGTTTTGCTTAACTCATAACTTGCAAACAACTTTTCTGATGCTTGCTTAAAACGGCTAGCACTTTGATCTGCTATTGCTTCGTTAACAATACTCGATTTTAATTCAGATATACCCTCTGTAAGCATAGGAGACATTTTACTATCTGCCGCCATTGCCTTTTTAAAAGCATCTGTCGCTAATTTAACTTTATTAAAATCACCTTTAGCAGTTTTTGCCAAGGCTATACCTTTTATAGTATAGAACGAAGCTTTTTGCCCGCTATCTGCACCAGAGATTAATGCCTCAGCTGCATTTAATTGTGTCATCACCTCTGCATAATCTGCTGACTTAAGTGCCTTCTCAGCCTTTTTAATCTCCTTTTTTTGACCAAAAGACACAGCAGTAACCATTAATAATCCTGCTGCTATTATAACTTTTTTCATTTGTTAAGTTTATTTATAATTTAAAAAATCGTTTATTCTTCTTCGTTAGTATCAAGAGCTGTGCCATTACCTTCAACACCTTCTATCTCAACTGCCTCAGAATCTAAATCTTCAACTTCGTTTTCATCTTTCATTACTTTTGCTACCGCTGCAATAGAATCACCTTCTCTTACTTTAATTAATCGTACCCCTTGAGTTGCACGACCCATTACTCGTAAGCTAGATACATCCATTCTAATTGCGATACCAGATTTATTGATAATCATTAAATCATCACTATCAATAACATTTTTAATGGTAACAAGCTGTCCTGTTTTTTCTGTAACGTTTATTGTTTTTACACCTTTACCACCACGATTAGTGATTCTATAATCTTCAATACTAGAACGCTTACCGTATCCTTTTTCTGAAACTACCAAAATTTCAGATTCTTGATCGTTAATAGCTATCATTCCTACCACCTCATCATTATCATCAGCTAATCTAATACCTCTTACTCCAGATGCATTACGACCCATTGGTCTTGTTTTGCTTTCTTCAAAACGAATAGCTTTACCACTCTTCACTGCAATCATCACCTGGCTATCGCCTCTAGTTAATTTTGCTTCTAATAGCTCATCACCATCTTTAATAGTAATTGCATTAATACCATTTGTTCTAGGGCGAGAGTATTGCTCTAAAGGAGTTTTTTTAACCTGCCCCTTCTTAGTAGCCATAATTACATAACGACTGTTTACATACTCTTCATCTTTAAGATCTTTAGTACATATAAACGCCATCACTTTGTCATCTGGCTCAATGTTTATTAGGTTTTGTATAGCACGTCCTTTAGATGTTTTACTTCCTTCAGGGATTTCAAACACACGCATCCAGAAACATTTTCCTTTTTGTGTGAAAAATAACATATACTGGTGGTTGGTACCAACAAATAAATGCTCTAAGAAATCTTCATTACGAGTAGCAGATGCTTTTTGCCCTACTCCTCCTCTATTTTGAGTCTTATATTCTGTAAGTGATGTTCTCTTAATATAACCTGCATGAGATATAGTCAAAACAACTTGCTCATCTGGTATAAGATCTGTAATACTTACATCACCACCTGCATACTCAATTACAGAACGACGGTCATCACCATACTTTCTTTGTACCTCTAAAAGCTCTTCTTTAATAATATCCATTCGCATCTCTTTACTAGCTAAGATTGCTTCATAACCTGCGATGGTCTTCATTAATTCTTCATACTCTGTGCGCAGCTTGTCTTGCTCTAGTCCAGTTAATTGACGTAGACGCATTTCTACAATCGCTTTTGCTTGTATTTCTGAAAGTTTAAATGCTTCAATTAAAGAAGCTCTTGCTTCATCTGCATTTGCTGAGGCACGAATTAATCTAATTACCTCATCAATATTATCTGATGCAATAATTAATCCTTCTAAGATATGAGCACGCTCGTTAGCTTTACGAAGTAAATATTCTGTTCTTCTTACCACTACCTCGTGACGGTGCTCTACAAAATAATGAATCAATTCTTTAAGATTCAACATTTGTGGACGCCCTTTTACTAAGGCAATATTATTCACACTAAAACTAGATTGTAGTGCCGTATATTTATATAAAGTATTTAATACAATGTTAGGAATTGCATCACGCTTTAAGATATAAACGATACGCATACCGTTTCTATCAGATTCGTCACGGATGTTTGAGATTCCCTCAATTTTTTTCTCATTAACAAGATCTGCCGTTTTTTTAATCATATCAGCCTTATTGACTTGATATGGTATTTCAGTAACAATGATACACTCGCGTCCTTGAACCTCTTCAAAACTTGCTTTTGCTCTCATCACTACACGACCACGTCCTGTATGAAAAGCGTCTTTTACACCATCATATCCATAGATTGTTCCTCCCGTAGGAAAATCTGGTGCCTTGATGAACTCCATCAAACCATCTATAGTAATATCATTATCATCAATGTAAGCAAGCGTCCCATCAACAACTTCAGTTAAGTTGTGAGGTGGCATATTTGTCGCCATACCTACAGCAATACCAGAGGCACCATTAATTAAAAGACCCGGTATACGTGTAGGTAACACTTTAGGCTCCATTAACGTATCATCAAAGTTTAATTGGTGATCTACAGTTTCTTTATCAATATCTGCCAGCATGTCTTCTGAAATACGCTGCATTCTAGCTTCTGTATATCTCATTGCCGCTGGGCTATCACCGTCAATAGAACCAAAGTTACCTTGACCATCTACTAACATATAACGTAAACTCCACTCTTGAGCCATACGCACCATCGCATCATATACAGAGGTATCACCGTGTGGGTGATACTTACCTAGTACTTCTCCAACTATTCTTGCAGATTTTTTATGGGCACCTGTTGCTCTAATTCCGAGTTCGTACATCCCAAACAAAACACGTCTATGAACGGGTTTCATTCCATCGCGCACATCTGGTAGCGCACGTGACACAATTACAGACATTGAGTAATCAATGTATGCAGACTTCATTTCATCTTCAATGTTAATCGAAATCAATTTTTCGCCGTCAGCCATATTCTAATTTTCTTTAATTTTATAGTTATTATAACAGAGAAGCAATATACAGTAATTTGAGGGCATACGAGAGTATTTGAAGGGCAGATTTCAACGTTTTTATTAACAAAAAACACCCCTATTTTGGTTAATAACTATGCAGCTCTAAACTTTTTATATCGTTCTTTTTTTTGTCATTTTACTTCCTAGCTTCATAAGGAGGCACAATTATTGTCTATACAGGATAATATTTACTATTTTTAGACGAAAGGAACACAACAGCTATGGATGATAATTTTTCCCCAAGAGTAAAAGATGTAATCGCATACAGCAAAGAAGAAGCATTACGTTTAGGCCACGATTTTATTGGCACTGAACACTTAATGCTAGGATTATTGCGTGATGGAGACGGCAAGGCTGTCTCTATTTTAAATGCATTAGATATAGACTTGAGCCATTTACGCCGAAAGGTAGAAATCCTCAGTCCTGCAAACCCTACTCCAGGAGTAGCGGCAAATGACAAAAAAAACTTACACTTAACTAGACAAGCAGAGCGTGCTTTAAAAACTACTTTTCTGGAAGCAAAACTTTTTCAGAGTACTTCTATAAACACAGCTCATTTATTGCTTTGTATACTAAGAAACGAAAACGATCCTACTACAAAACTACTTAACAAAATGAAAGTAGATTATGACGGAGTGAAGGATCAATTTAAATTAATGATGGCAAACGACGAAGACTACATAGATAGCCCTACTTCAGAATCATTTCCGAATGAAGATGAAAATAGTGGCGCTCAAGATAATGAGAACGAAAACATATTAAGCGGAAATACCGGTAATCAAAAAGGAAGTAAAAAATCTAAGACTCCTGTTTTAGATAACTTCGGAAGAGACTTAACCGCTATGGCGGCAGAAGGAAAATTAGATCCGGTTGTAGGTCGTGAAAAAGAAATACAAAGGGTATCTCAAGTATTAAGTAGAAGAAAGAAAAACAATCCTTTACTTATTGGTGAACCTGGAGTTGGTAAATCTGCAATAGCAGAAGGGCTTGCACTACGCATAGTGCAACGTAAAGTTTCTAGAATTTTATTTGACAAAAGAGTGGTTACGCTAGATCTTGCCAGTATAGTTGCAGGTACAAAATACCGTGGACAGTTTGAAGAGCGTATGAAAGCTGTTATGAACGAGCTTGAAAAGAATGATGATATTATTCTCTTTATAGATGAAATTCACACTATTGTAGGTGCAGGAGGGGCAACTGGTTCTCTTGATGCTTCAAATATGTTTAAACCTGCTTTGGCTAGAGGAGAAATTCAATGTGTAGGAGCAACTACACTTGACGAATACCGACAGTACATTGAAAAGGACGGTGCTCTAGAAAGAAGATTTCAGAAAGTAATAGTAGAACCTACTACAGTAGATGAGACTATTGAAATATTAAATAATATTAAAGATAAATACGAGTCACACCACAACGTAACGTATACTGACGCAGCGCTAGAAGCCTGTGTGAAGTTAACTAACCGTTATATGACAGAGCGTTTTTTACCGGATAAAGCGATTGATGCTTTAGACGAAGCGGGCTCAAGAGTACATATCACAAACATTAATGTGCCTGAAAAAATATTAAAGCTAGAAACTGACCTAGAGTCTGTACGCGAACGCAAGAACGCTGTAGTTAAAAAGCAGAAATATGAAGAGGCTGCAAAGCTTCGTGATGACGAGAAAAATCTTGAAAAAGAACTTTCTATAGAACAAGAAAGATGGGAAGAAGAATCTAAACTTCACCGTGAAGTTGTTGATGAAGAAGAAGTAGCAGAAGTAGTCTCTATGATGACTGGAATTCCTGTTAATAGAATTGCACAAACTGAAAGCAATAAATTATCTCAATTACCAGATCTTATTAAAGGCAAGGTAATTGGCCAAGATGAGGCTGTTGCTAAAGTAACCAAAGCGATACAACGTAACAGAGCTGGACTTAAAGATCCTAATAAACCTATTGGGTCATTTATCTTTTTAGGGCAAACAGGAGTTGGTAAAACTCAACTTGCAAAGGTATTAGCTAAGCAATTATTTGATAGTGACACAGCTCTTATTCGTATTGATATGAGTGAGTATATGGAGAAGTTTTCTATATCTAGACTTGTAGGTGCACCTCCAGGATATGTAGGTTATGAAGAAGGTGGGCAATTAACAGAAAAAGTGAGACGTAAGCCTTATGCTGTAATTTTACTTGATGAGATAGAAAAAGCGCATCCAGATGTGTTTAATATCTTGTTACAGGTATTAGATGATGGGCATATTACAGATAGTTTAGGGCGCAAAATTGATTTTAGAAATACAATCATAATTATGACCTCAAACATTGGAGCTCGTAAGTTGAAAGATTTTGGACAAGGAGTTGGTTTTGGAACTTCTGCAAAGTTGAGCCAAGCAGATTCTAATGCAAAATCTGTTATAGAGCAAGCCTTAAAGAAAGCCTTTGCACCAGAATTTTTAAATCGTGTAGACGATGTAGTAGTGTTTAATGCATTAGAGCGTGAAGACATTCATAAAATTATAGATATTGAGCTAGACCAATTATTAGTTCGTATAAGCGACTTAGGCTACACACTTAAACTTACAGAAAAAGCAAAAGATTATATCGCAGACAAAGGGTTTGACAAAGAATACGGAGCAAGACCTTTAAAGCGTGCCATCCAGAAGTATATAGAAGACAGTCTCGCAGAAGAGATTATCAACTCTAACCTAGAGGAAGGTGACACAATCACAATGGATCTTGATGATAAAACAGAAGAACTTACCATAAAAATAAAAAAAGGTAAAAAGAAAACTGAAGATTCTTAAATGATCTTAAGAGAAGTCAACCACTTAGAAGAAATTTTGAGTGGTTGTTTTTTTTCAAAAAATAACCAAATTAATAATTATGCCTAAGACGATTACCTTGCCTTTCTGCACAGTTAGTTTTTTTAAAAACTATATGATAACAACAATCAACACAGGAGAGGTTATCACTATAAAAAATAGTAGAATCCTCAATGATTTGGCATATAATCATTTTAACGACAATTCTTTTTTCTATATCTCAAATAGAGTAAACTCTTACTCTGTAGACCCTAATATATATTCTGTCACCTCAAAATACATAATGGGATATGCAATTGTATCTAACAGTGAATTAGCAATAGCAAATGCTAAATTTGAAGGAAATTTTACAGAAATACCTTTTAGAATATTTACCTCAATTGAAAAGGCAGTTTCTTGGGTAGAAGAAGTTTTGAGTGAATCTAATTAATAATTACTTTTTCCATTTTTAAAAAATCTTCGCCTTTTATTCTTAAAAAATATACATCTTGATTTAAATGAGCGGTATCAAAACTTACCTCAAATAGTCTATCTACAACTTTATATAAAACTTCCTTACCCTGTGAGTCAAATAATTGATACTTCTTTATTTGCTGATCACTCTTTATTGTTAATTTTTCTTGACCAGTAACTATTATCAATCTATTATTAGCAATCACCTCATCAAGAGCAAGAATAGACGGAACACAATCATCAACTATGTCAAAATCTGAATAAAAAACTGTTCCATTTCTAAAAGCGCAACTAACCTGACCAGCACTATCAATAGAAGGATTTCCTCCTGGCGCATTAGGCAATGACAAAGAACCAACACCTTCTACCCAAACAGCATCCCAAGTACTTATAGTATTTCCTGCAGATGGAGAGAAATAAAAGTGTTTGTATAAATTACCATCAACAAGTTCTAACATTTGAATATCCTCTAATGTAAACATACCCCCATCTTCTGGAAAAGGCGAAATGGGGTTAATCATTTCAAACTCATCACCTATTTCTAAAGAAAAATCATAAAGCAAATTTTCTCTAAACACACCGCCAATTATGGTCGCTAGATAAACTTGTTTATCTACTACCTCTTCTCTTAACAAAAACTCTCGGGATATATAATGATAGCCGTCTAATATTTTATACACATTACCTTCCACCACCATCTCTCCATCTGTGTAATAAACATCTTCGCCACAATCACCTTGAAAACAAGTAGTAAAATGCCACTCATTTGTTTCGGCAAGCATTGGTGTGTATTCTTGAGCACTTAAAAAAGTACTGAAGAAAACAATAAATAGAAGTAATATACTCTTCATAATTTTAAAACAATAAATCTGCGTCTACCGCAAAACTCTGTAAAAACGCTACCGAAGCATGAATATCATTTGCTAGCAATCTATCTTCCTCTACAAAAGGAACTGTCTCTCTGTAAGATTCTAAAAGAGACTCTAACAATGGTGATGTTTTTTGTGGTCTTCTAAACTCTATTGCTTGTGATGCATTCATCAATTCTATCGCAAGAATCGTTTCTATATTATCTACAATTCTCAATAGCTTAGTAGCGCCATTAGCCCCCATACTCACGTGGTCTTCTTGACCGTTAGATGATACAATAGAATCTACAGAAGCTGGTGAGCAAAGCTGCTTGTTCTGGCTCACAATACTTGCCGCAGTATATTGCGGGATCATAAATCCGCTATTTAAACCTGGATTTTTAACTAAAAATGCAGGCAAATCTCTTAAACCAGAAACTAACTGGTAGGTTCTTCTTTCTGAAATATTCCCTAATTCTGCCATTGCTATACCTAAATAATCAAAGGCTAGTGCAAGTGGTTGGCCGTGAAAATTTCCGCCAGAAATAATCTTGTCTTCTCCAACAAAAATATTTGGGTTATCTGTGACACTATTAATTTCAGTCTTTACTGTTTTATGTACAAAATGAAGTGTGTCTTTTGAGGCTCCATGTACTTGAGGAATACATCTAAATGAATAAGGATCTTGTACTTTCTTATTTACAGAAGCACCAATCTCGCTATCTGCTAAAATTTCGTTGATATTCTCTGCTGTTTTTACTTGCCCTCTATGCGGTCTTACTAAATGTACTAAAGCATTAAACGGGCTCATATTACAATCAAAAGCATCTACAGAAAGTGCCCCTATAACGTCTGCCATATAAGAAAGCTTATAACTTTTTAAAAGACAATGCACACCATAGGCACTCATAAACTGTGTGCCATTTAATAAAGCAAGTCCTTCTTTTGCCTTTAAAGTAATAGGTTGCCAGTTGTGTTTTTTCAAGACTATTTCCGAAGCAACAATGGCATCGCCTTCATACACTTCACCCATACCAATGAGGGGCAAAGCTAAATGTGCCAATGGCGCTAAATCTCCAGATGCACCAAGGCTTCCTTGATTATAAATTACCGGTAAAACATCATTATTGTAAAAATCTACCAATCGTTGCACCGTAACTAATTGCACACCACTATGCCCGTAACTTAAAGATTGAATTTTAAGCAACAACATTAACTTAACAATATTTTTAGGTACCTTCTCCCCTGTTCCGCAGGCGTGAGACATCACCAAGTTTTCTTGAAGTTGTGATAAATTTTCTGAAGAAATCTCAACATCACATAAAGAACCAAACCCAGTATTTATACCATAAATAGGGGTGTCACTTTCTTTAATTTTATTTTGCAAATAAGTATGTGCCTTATTTATTTTTGCAACCGCCTCTTCAGATAAGTCAAGAGATTTATTGTTTTCAATAATATCTTTTAATAATGATAAGTCTAAAAGTTCTGTGCTAATGTAATGGGTCTCTCTCATAAAAGTATGGTGTCTATTCTGTAAAAATACGATTCTAGTTAAGGTTTTCCTAAAATTATTGTCATGACTTCTTTCCTTTTAACTTTGCATTACAATTAAAATTTAATACCATGAAAAAATTACTTGTTCTTCTTAGCGCTATTGCTATTGTATCGTGTACAGAAGATAAAAAAATGAACGATTATGTTACTTTCTCTGGGAAGATAACTAATAATAAATCTGACACTATTCTTATCGCAAAACGTGGTTTTAGAAAAGCTATCCCTGTTAATGCAGATGGTACATTTAGTGACACATTAAAAGTAGAACCAGGTATTTACTATTTTGATGATTCTAATGAGAATACCCCTATCTTTTTAAGAAATGGATATGAAATAGACATGGCCATAGATACAGAACAATTTGATGAGTCTATTAAATATTCAGGTTTAGGCTCTGAAAACAGTAATTTTCTGGCAGAAAAAGCAATTTTTGAGGAAAAACTTTTTGGTAATGAAGATTTTGGAGATTTAGATGATGCCGGTCTTGATGCTAAGGTAGCAGAAATTAAGAGCGAAGCACTAGCATTTATAGATAGCAAAAAAGACATTGACACAATGCTCACTAGAATGAACAAAGAGTCTCTTGACGGGATGATGAAATCTATGAAAGGGTATTATGGAGAGATGATTGCATTAAAAAAAGTCTTACCGCTAGGTAAAGAATCTCCTTCTTTTGACAATTACGAAAACTTTAAAGGTGGTACTACTTCACTTTCAGACTTAAAAGGAAAGAATGTATATATTGACATCTGGGCAACATGGTGTGCTCCTTGTAAAGCAGAGATTCCTAGCTTAAAAGAATTAGAACACGACTATGCAGATAAGAACATCGCCTTTGTAAGCATGTCTATTGATGATGACAGATCACACGGTAATTCTTGGGATAAAGCAAAAGCAAACTGGAAAGCAATGATTACAGACATGAACCTAGGCGGTATGCAAATTCATGCACCAAAAGGGTGGCAATCACAATTTGTACGTGACTATAGAGTTAATGGAATTCCACGTTTTATATTAATTGATAAAGAAGGAAAAATCGTAGATGCAAATGCACCTAGACCAAGTAGTGATAAAATAAGAGTAGCACTAGACGGGTTATTATAACTTCGGAAATATTAAAAATTGAAAAGTCGGCTAGATATTAAATCTAGCCGACTTTTTTTATTAGAGTCAGGATTGATTATTAATTATTGAGTTTTAAGTACTGCCTTCCAGTCTATAAAAACATCATTAGAAGTAGAAGAATCGCGTATACCTATAGTAAAACCAGATGGTGTTGCATTTGCTACTTTTAAATGAGCAGCAGTATGACTAGCAGTTTCATCAACCCCCGTCCCTTCTCTATATGAAATACAAATAGCTGGAGTAGAAGCAAATTCTGTTACAAATGTGACGTTATAATAATTCCACCCTGTAGAAGTAGCGCCTATACTATAAGTGCCAGATTGATGTTTTTTACTATCAATCAACACCCAAACTGGAGCTAATGATGTTCCTATATTATATTGAAACTCATTACTATCTGTATTATAAATAAGAAGACTTTTTGCAGGGTTAGAAATAGCATCGCGTAACATAGTAGTCATTCTAGGAAAAAGAACTCCAGAAGAAACAGAATTAACCTCAATAGCCGAAGAAGCATCTGGCGAAACCTCCCCTATTCCCACCTGTGCAGATAAAATAACAGTATAAAAAAGTGTCGATAAAAAGATTAAAAAGGTTTTCATAAAAAATCACTTGGTGATATTGATAGCACTTTGCTACTCTAAATATACAGCTTTGTTAAAATTTAAAAACTAGTATTAGCTATTGTGTTTTAGGGCTGGCAATCCAATCAACACTAATGTCTCCAGTAGCTGCTGTATCATAAATCCCTATAGTAAATCCAGTTGTAGATGTATTTGCCACCTTAAATTGAGTGATAGAACTAGAACCTGAGTTATTAGTACCAGTACCTTCTCTAAAAGATATAATTACTGTTGGGGTCGCTGTAAAAGCTGTTGCAAAAGTAACATTATAATAACTCCATCCAGTAGGACTATTTGCACCTGTTACAAGAGAACCAGCTTGGTATGCTTCTGTTTCAAAAGAACGCCAATTAGGTACTGCAGGAGCACCAAAATTATACTGATAAGAATTTGTATTTGTATTAAAAATTAAAAGTCCAGTTGCAGGGTTAGCAATTGCATCACGCTGCACTGTAGTTAATCTAGGTAATAAAACACCAGATGTAGTAGACGTAACATCTAGCATAGCAGAATCATCTGGATCTGTAGTACCAATCCCTACTTGAGAATGAACTATAAATGTGCTCAGTATTGCAACTATATTTAAAAAAATTTTAAGCGACATTTATCTTTGTTTTATTCAAAAATAAAGAATCATATAAATTTGTTATCTTATTTATCTCACAAAAACCAACTATTTGTTAAACCGCAGAAAACTACCTATTAAAAGCAAACATATAATTACAAATGTTAATTATTTAGCCACTTCAGGAGCCTGTTCTTCTTTTCTAAACAACTCAATAAAAGCTTCGCCTAGTGCGCCTGCTATATCTCCAGCCATAGTACCCTCATAACTTAACGCGTGCGAAACAATATTTCCTGCACTACCATGTAAATACACACCAAAAATAGCTGCCGTTAAAGGATCATACCCTTGAGATAATAAACCAATAATAGCACCACTTAAAACATCTCCACTTCCTGCAGTTGCCATACCTGGATTACCAGATGTATTTATATATAAATGATCTTCTAATACCGTGATTGTATTTGCTCCTTTAATCACTACAATTGCCTTCTGTTTTTTAGAGAACTTTTTTACACGTTCTATTTTATCATAATCGTTTTTCCATTTACCAACAAGTCTTTCAAGCTCGCCGTTATGTGGAGTAAACACAGAATTTTCTGGAATATCTTTAAGTAACTCTTTATTTTCTGAAATACAATTAATCGCATCTGCGTCAATCACCATTGGTGTCTTCGCCTTTTTAAACAAATCAGAAAGTGCTTTTACCGTCGCTTCTTCTGTACCTATCCCCATACCTACAGCAATTGCTGTTGGCTCAAAATCATATTTGACATCTGTAATTAAATCATCATTGTCATTAGTAAGCACCATGGCTTCAGGCACAGCTGTCTGCATAATAGCATACCCGCACTCTGGCACAAAAGCCGTTACTTTTCCTGCGCCTATTCTAAAAGCGCCTTTTGCACTTAAAATGGCAGCGCCCATAGACCCATAAGAACCTGCAACAATTAGAGTATGACCAAAAGTTCCTTTATGAGAAAACTTATCTCTTTGCCTGTACATACGTTGTGCATTTGGTTTTGCTATAATTGAAGCTACACCTTGATTTGTCGCTAAAAACTCTTTATCAATGCCTAGATCTAACACATCATAATACCCAGTAAAGTTACCCGTAGAAGGCAGAAAGAAAGCCAGTTTTGGAGATTGAAAAGCAAGTGTATGGTTTGCTTTAATCACTGCATCAAGATCTTCTGTAGGCGCATCTACAAACATCCCACTTGGTACATCTATGGCGAGTTTAAAACATGGCTGTGCATTAATATACTGTATAAGCTTCTTAACCCAACCTTCTGGCTTACGGTTAATACCTGTACCAAACATAGCATCTATCACAATATCATTTTCTGTCATAGCAGGAAAATCTTCCTCGCAGGTCATTAATAGCGGCCAGTCTTTTGTTACATTTTTAATACGGTCATAATTAACTAAAAAATCTTTAGAACGCTTATCACTGTAGTTAACAATGTATGCCTTTACATTATAACCATTCTCTATTAGAAGTCTTGCCACTACTAATCCAGAACCACCATTATTTCCTATACCGCAAAATACATGAACAGGAACAGGAGCTCCCTGTAAACGCTGGTGAAACCAGTTAAAAATCTGTGTTCCGGAGCGCTCCATTAATTCATTAAATGAAACTTCTTGTTTCTGCGCTGTTAATTTATCTGCTTCGAGTAGTTGTTCTTTAGAAAATATCTTCATTGTATAGTATAAATTGTTGCTCAAAAATACTGAAATTATTGTTGAAGATTAGGCATATTTGAGGCAATTGATAAAAGGTATCGCTATTTCTTTTTCTTAGAAGGTTTAGGCTTTAGTGAAGAAACGTAACCAAGGCTTTTTTCTAAATAAACAGAAAGCTCATCTGTGTTTTCTAACAGTGTATCTGGAATCTTAACATACTCTTTCATCACGCGGCCGTGTTGTTCCATTAATGCACTATTATATACAGTAATAAACATCTCTCTATCTTCTCCAGAAAGGCGCAAACCCATCTCACCTTCTTTAGAAAGAAATGAAAACATATGCCCGTTTACAGAAGTGTACGGTGTAGTTTTACCCTTGCGTTCTATTGCTGGGTTGGTTAAGATTAAGGCGTTGTAGTTTTCTAGAGGGCTTGACATATAATATAAGCTTGTTTTACTTTATAAAAATAACAATCCATTTTTTAATCTTACTACTAATTAATAATGAAATTATAATTCAGAGTAGCCTTATGATTTATTATTAACCTCTTTCTTCTCTTAGTGAGCAAAGTAAAAGGTTTTTCTTTTTCTTCTGTTTACCCCAAAAACAATCCCTCACAAAATTTGGACGAGTTACCTCCTTCGCTGTACCTTTGTCATAGAAGCTTATGTGTTACGTCTGGCACGTTTTCGCGTAAGCTAAAAACCGATAATCAACATTAAATTAATACTATGAAAGATACTGCACTCTCTAAAATTCACGAAGCGCTTGGCGCAAAAATGGTCCCTTTTGCGGGCTATAATATGCCTGTTTCTTATGAGGGCGTTAATGCAGAACACGAGACAGTACGCAACGATGTGGGTGTTTTTGATGTTTCGCATATGGGTGAGTTTTTAGTAACTGGGCCTAATGCACTTGCATTAATACAGCACGTAACTACTAATGATGCATCAAAACTAGTAGACGGTCAAGCACAGTATTCTTGTTTACCAAACGAGGACGGCGGTGTTGTAGATGACCTTATTATTTACCGCCTAGAAGCAGAAAAATACTTGCTTGTAGTAAACGCGTCTAATATAGAAAAAGACTGGAATCATATTAACAAACACAACCACGTAGGCGCAGAATTACGTGATTTAAGTGAAGGCTACTCTTTACTTGCTATACAAGGCCCAAAGGCGATTGAGGCTATGCAGTCATTAACAAGCGAAGACTTGTCTGCTATCAAATTTTACACTTTTAAAGTGAGTGATTTTGCTGGTATTGAAAACGTAATTATTAGCGCAACAGGGTATACTGGTAGTGGTGGTTTTGAAATCTACTGTAAAAACGATGAGGTTGCTCAAGTATGGGAAAAGGTATTTGAAGCTGGCGCAGATTTTGGCATCAAACCTATTGGTCTTGCGGCTCGTGATACGCTACGTTTAGAAATGGGGTATTGTCTCTACGGAAATGATATAGACGACACTACTTCGCCACTAGAAGCAGGCTTAGGCTGGATTACAAAATTTACAAAAGAGTTTGTAAATAGCGAAAACCTTAAGAAACAAAAAAAGCACGGTGTAGAAAAAACACTAGTTGCCTTTGAGCTTGACGAACGTGGTATCCCACGCCAAGGCTACGACATCGTAGACGGTAACGGTAACAAAATAGGAAACGTAACCAGTGGTACCATGTCACCATCTATGGGAACAGGAATAGGTATGGGTTATGTACCCGTTGTTTTTAAAGATGTAGGGTCAAAGATTCATATTCAAATACGTAAAAAAGCAATACCTGCTACGGTGGTTAAATTGCCTTTTTATAAGAAGAAGTAAATGAACTACAAACAAATCCTTAAAGACATTCACAAAGAAGTCTCTGCTTTAAAAAACACTGGCGAAGTGGCGAGCTACATCCCAGAGTTGGCAAAAGTAGATAAGGATCAGTTTGGTATTTATTTAAATAATATACACGGTGATAATTTTGAAGTTGGAGATGCAGATATCAAGTTTTCTATACAGAGTGTTTCTAAGGTGTTCTCACTGGCAATGGCTTTTGGGAGTCAAGGAAACAAACTCTGGGAGCGTGTAGACGTGGAGCCTTCTGGAAACCCTTTTAATCATCTTTCTTTATTAGAAAGAGAAAAAGGAATACCCAGAAACCCGCTTATCAACTCTGGCGCCATTGTCGTGGCAGATTGCTTAGTGAGTACTCTAAAAAACCCAAAAGAAGACTTTTTACAATTTGTGAGAGATCTTGCTAATGACCAGACTATAGATTTTGATTATGACGTTGCTGCTTCAGAAAAAGCGACCGGTTTTAAAAATTATGCGATTGCAAACCTTTTAAAATCTTTTGATAATCTTGCAAACCCTGTAGAAGAAGTACTTGATTTTTATTTTCATCAGTGCTCCATAGCAATGAACTGCAAGCAACTTTCAAACGCCTTTTTTGCTTTTGCAAATCACGGTAAGTGTATGCAAAACAACACCCAAATAAAACCAAAACAAGCAAAGCGTATTAACGCTATTATGCTCACTTGTGGCTTTTATGATGAAGCTGGCGAGTTTGCATTTGAGGTAGGCTTACCTGGCAAAAGTGGCGTAGGTGGTGGTATTGTGGCGCTACTCCCTAACGAGTTTGTGATCACAACATGGTCCCCTGCACTAAATGAAAAAGGAAATTCTTATTACGGAATGCAAGCATTAGAAAGATTTACAACAGAGACTAATTCGTCAATATTTTAGGTATCTATCTATGCAGCAAATAAAACCTACCGTTCTAATTCTAGGTGCCACTACTTTTATAGGCAATGTGATATATCACGAGCTTTGCCAGTTTATGGACACCTATGGCACTTATAAAGACGACGACGCTGAGCTAGCAGATAACGAGGCATTTTTTCAATTAGATATCAAAAAAACAAGTACTTCTGAAATTTTAACGATGGTAAACCCCTCTGTTATTATTTCCTGTTTAGAAGGCGATTTTGATAGCCAGTACCAAGCACATGAAGCGATTGCTTTTTATGTTGCTTCAAACCCAGAAAGTAGATTATTATATTTGTCTTCGTCAAAAGTATTTGATGCAAAATTTGAGTTTCCTTCTTATGAGAACGATTTGCAAGCAGCAGATTCTGACTTCGGAAAGTTTAAAATTTCCGAAGAGAAGTTATTTTTAAAAACCATCCCTAATCAAGTGGCAATATTAAGGCTACCTATGATCTTAGGGCCTTATGCGCCAGAGATCATTCATTTAAAAGAAGCCATAAAAAGTCAAGCCATTTTTGAAGTGTACCCTAACAGAATAATTAGCGTAACTACCGCAAATAAAATTGCGCAACAAGTACACTACTTAATAAACAAAGCTAAAACTGGTATTTATAATCTTGCTAGTGAAGACGTCACACATCACGAAGATCTTTTTAGAGAGATTTGTGAAAAAGCACACGGAAAATTTCCTGTTTTCAAACAAGTATTTACCACAAACGAAGATAGCTATCAAGCCATTTTACCAAAAGAAAATAGACTGCCAAAAAATTATAGAATTACCGTACAAGAAGTGATTGAAGACTGTACACTTAATGAAGAGATTTTTACGCTTAAGTTGTAAACAGAACAAAAAAGAAAAGACCATTCGCTTCACTCATTGAAGAAGAAAGATAAATACATTTATTAATTAGCTTAAAGCAGGAAGTAATTATGAAACTTACAGAAGAACAAATAAACAATCGCCTTGCAAAAATGGAAGGCTGGGAATATATTGATGGAGCTTTACATGCCTCTTTTGAATTTGAAAATTTTAAAGAAGCCTTTACCTCTATGACACGCATTGCCTTTGAGGCAGAACGTCTTAACCATCATCCAGAGTGGACTAATGTTTATGACAAGCTTGAGATTTTTCTTAGCACACATGATGCAGATGGTGTGACAGAAAAAGATTTTGAGATGGCTGGGATTATTGATGAGTTGATAGGATAAATTAATTTACTGAGTCTCAATAAAAATCACGAAATGTTGTCACACTGAGCCTGTCGAGGTGCCTCGTGATTGGTCTTCGACAAGCTTAGACTGACATAGGTAATTACATTTCAAGATAGCCAATGATAAATCAAAACAATAAACACTAATTCTTTGCACTATTGTAGAGTAATATTATATTTGGCATAACAATAATAGGAGCTGGAGTATTTCGGCTTAAAACACAAAATTATGGGAAGAGCTTTTGAATTCAGGAAAGCAAGGAAAATGAAACGATGGTCAGCAATGTCTAAAGCCTTTACGCGTATAGGTAAAGATATAGTGATGGCAGTTAAAGAAGGAGGGCCTGATCCAGATTCTAACTCGAGGCTACGTGCCGTAATACAGAATGCAAAGTCTGTAAATATGCCTAAAGACAATGTAGAGCGTGCCATTAAAAAAGCAAGTGATAAAAGTCTAGGTGATTATAAAGAGGTTTTATTTGAAGGCTATGCACAACACGGTATTGCTGTATTAATTGAGACTGCTACAGATAACAATACAAGAACAGTTGCAAATGTGCGATCTTATTTTAACAAAACAGATGGGAGTTTAGGTACTTCTGGTTCTGTTGTATTTATGTTTGATCATACCTGTAACTTTAGAATAAAAGCAGAAGGTATTGATCTTGAAGAACTTGAACTAGAGTTAATAGATCACGGTGTAGAAGAAATCTTTGAAGACAGAGACGAAGAGAAAGAAGAAGAGTCTGAAAAAGCCGGTATCATGATTTATGCTCCTTTTGAAAGCTTTGGTTCTATACAAGCATACCTAGAAGAAAATAATATTGAAATCTTATCTTCAGGTTTTGAACGTATACCTCAAGTGACTAAAAAAATCACAAAAGAAGAAGCAGAAGATGTTGAAAAACTTTTAGAAAAACTAGAAGAAGATGATGACGTGCAAAACGTATATCATACAATGGAAGAAAGTTCTGACGATTAATATTTCAGAAAATATTGATTAAAAAAAAGGCTGCTCATTTAATTAAGCAGCCTTTTTTTATGTCTTTAAAATCTATGTCCACTCAGGGATTTTACCTACCATACCTTTATAAAATTCTTTAAGCTTAGGTTCATCTACTTTAATATCACCAGTAGGGTAAAAAGCTTCTCCTATGTGTAGTGTTTTTGTAGGGTAGTCAAAACCTACATTAATAATAGGCACACCAGCAGCAAGGGCTATATAATAATAACCAGACTTCCAACTTTCTACCTTTCTCCTTGTACCTTCTGGCGCTAAAGCTAGCCTAAATTCTTTGTGAGATTTAATCACACTAGCAATGGCTTCTACTTTATTTTCAGACTTTCCTCTATTTAAAGGAGCACCACCCATCCATCTAAAATACCATCCTATAGGCCAAACAAACAGTTCTTTTTTACCCACAAAATTGATTTCAACTTTTAAAATACGTCTCGCTAAAACAGAGACTATAAAGTCAAAATAACTAGTGTGAGGTGCACAAATTAATACAGATTTTTTAATAGTACGATCAAAATCGCCTTCTATCTTCCATCCAAAAATTGTTGAATATAAAAATTTTGTAAAACCCATTAACTGTTTTTATTTTTCAGGTATTCGTTTGCTTTTATTAAATCTTGTGGTGTATCAATACCAAAAGTGGTCTCTGTAGAAATCACCATTTTTATTTGCCGTCCATTTTCTAAAAAACGTAAACATTCTATTTTTTCTGCAGATTCTAGAGGTGACATATCTAATTTTGAAAAATCTAAGATGGCTTGTTTTCTAAATGCATAAATACCTACATGCTTATAATAAGCTACGCTTGTATCTTCTGCTCTATTAAATGGAATAGGTGATCTAGAAAAATATTTTGCAAAACCGTCTTCGCCCGTAACCACTTTTACACAGTTAGGATTATTGATATCTGCTGCTTCAGAAATAGGTGTTCTTATAGATGCCAAGTCTATTTTTGAAGCATCTTCCCCATTAAAAACTGCGAGTAAATTTTCAAGACTTTTTCTATTTGTAAAAGGTTCATCACCTTGCACATTGAGTATAATATCGCACTCCACATTTGCCACAGCCTCTGCTATACGGTCACTACCACACTCGTGTGGCGTCTTACTCATAATAGCATTACCACCGTTGTTTGTAATTTCGGCAGCAATCAACTCGCTATCTGTCACTACATATACTTCACTAAAAAGACCTGTTGCAAGTGTTGCCTCATAGGTGGTTAAAATTACTGTTTTGTCTCCCAAAGGCTGCATCAACTTCGCCGGAAAACGGGAAGCTTCATAACGAGCAGGGATCATAGCAATTATTTTCATTTCTGAAATATTAATGATTGAGGATTTATAGCTGCAAAAATAAAAGGAATTATTCTATTGCCACCCTTTTTCGTCTCTTTCTGTAATAACGAATTACAAAGAAAAAAAGCATTAGCACAAGTACACCTGCTAAAATAGGGACAAAAATAGCCAAGATAGAGAATACAGAAGCTGTAGCCGTCTCTACGGTAGACACCACAGGATTTGCAATACCACCCGTAGTTGCTGTAGATGTTAAACGCACTGCAGAGCTTGTACCAGAAATTGCTGCAGCAGTACCGCCACCAGCAATAATAGCCAATGCCCAGGTGATAACTGGGTCTAAATCACCAACAGTTGCAGCAACCGCAAGTGTACCTGCAATGGTAGCTAATGGTACTGCAATAGTGTCTAGCGCATTATCAACCCAAGGTATATAATACCCAGCAATCTCAATAACCGTGGCAATGCCAAGCACAATAATAGCTGTGAGACTCCCTACCCACTCCCAATTTTCTGAAAGCGGTATTACCTCATAATAACCCGCAAGGCTTAAAAATAATAAAGGTAAGAATACCCTAAAGCCAACTGCGGCAGCAAGACCAACACCTAAGCATACTCCCGCTATAATTTGTATTGTTTCCATAAGTGTCTAATTTACAAAAAAATCATCCTTAAAACCAATTAGATATAATTTATCCTTGGCTCTTGTTACCGCTGTATATAACCATCTTAAATAATCTTTATCCATTCCGTTAGGCAAGTAAGGTTGTTCTACAAAAACAGTGTTCCATTGTCCACCTTGTGATTTATGGCAAGTTATGGCATAAGAAAATTTTACTTGTAGTCCATTAAAATAGCGGTTCTTCTTAATGGCTTGAAACTTTTTATATTTAGATTTTTCGTCTGCATAATCCTTTGCTACCTCTTGGTAAAGTTTATTAGAGTCATCGTAAGATAGTGAAGGTGTTTCTGCAGTTATGGTATCTAGTAGCAAAACGGTTTCAAAGGCTTTCATTCTAGGGTAATCTGACATTTGCACTTTTACTTCTGCAAAACGAAAACCATATAAATCTACAAATCTAAATATCTCTAAAACTTCAATAATATCTCCATTTGCGATAAAGCCTGCTTCGCTTTCGCTAGAAACCCAGAAATAATTATTTTTTACTACCATTAAACGATCTCCAGCCGCAAGCTCTTGCTCTTGGTACAACACCCTAGTTCTAATATTCTGATTATACAGATTTGCACGTTTGTTACTTCTTACTATAAAAACAGCATCTTCATCACTATTTTCATTATAAGCATCACTAATAGCATCCATAACCTCCATACCATCAACTGGTCTCATTACATCTGTAGATTGAGAAATATCAAACTTAAAGCGTTCATAAATGCCATCTTCTAAACATTGTCTAATTTCTGTAGCATTAAATAATATCCCACTATCAGATTTTTGACGCAAAACTTCATCTAGCTCTACTTCTTGCACATTAAGTTGATATCTTACTTCTAAGGTTTGTGGTTCTAGTGCTGGGCTTACATCAAGTTTAATAGGTGGTAACTGTGCTGTATCACCTATTAAGAGTAGTTTGCAGTTATGACCACCGTAAACAAATTGTATTAAATCATCTAGTAATGAGCCACTATCAAACATTTTTCCGTCTTGATTCACATCTGGAATCATAGATGCTTCATCTACAATGAATATAGTATTTCGGTGTTTATTTTTCTGCAGCGTAAACGTCACTCCTCCTCCACTTTTAGATTTAGGTTGGTAAATTTTACGGTGAATAGTAAAAGCTTCTTTCTGTGAATAGTTTGAGATTACTTTTGCTGCTCTACCTGTGGGTGCCATAAGTACAGGAGATAATTTTGCTTGCCAAAGATTTTTTACTAAGGTTCCTATTAGGGTAGTTTTACCAGTACCTGCATACCCTTTTAATAAAAAAAGCGCCTTTTTATCTTCATTGATAGCAAATTTTGCCATTAACTGAAGCGCAATATCCTGTTTAAGAGTCGTCTTGTGAGGGAAATCTGATTTTAATAAGCTGTAAAAAGAGCTATCATTCATAGGGTATAAATAGAAGCGATAAAGATAGCCATGTTTTTTTGGGCTAAACCTTTTACGAACAAAAAAAAATTGTAGATTTGCGATAGACGTAATAAAACACAAAAAATAAAACTATTCACGAATGAAAATTGTTATTCAGATTGTACTTTGGGCACTTATCGCATTTTTAGGATTCCAACTATGGACTTCAATTAGCGAACCAGAAGAATTTAATAATACTAAAGTAGCACGCTACCAAAAGGTTATTAATAACTTAAAAGATATTAGAGCAGCTCAACTTGCTCATCAAGAAATTACAGGTGATTTTGCAGGCACTTACGACAGCTTAAACCGTTTTCTTGACACAGCTAAGTATGCAATTACAGCAAGAAGAGATACTTCTTATGCAGATGAAAAGAAAAACAGAGCGTATGGTCTTGATGCAAAAACAGGAGGTTATTATGTTGAAGCTTCTATTATTGACACATTAAGATTTGAATCTGTAAAAGATTCTCTTTTTAAAGATGGTCGTAATAAGACTATGATGAATATCCCAATTGAAGGTATTGACAAGAAAATAGAGATGAAAGCTGGTCACGTTGAGAAAAACGGAACTATGTATGCTGTGTTTGAAGCAAAAGTATCTAAGAAAGATTTACTAGAAGATTTAGGTAAAAAAGATTTACTTGCACAAGAACTACAAGTTATCTCTGTAGAAGGTATTAAAGGACCAGAAGTGAGAGTAGGTTCTATGACAGATGTAAACACTAGTGGAAACTGGCCAAAATTATATGACACTGCAAAAGACAAGCAATAATAATAGTACACATAGTACAAAGAAACTGTCCGTTCAATTCTCATTGAATGGACTTTCTTTTTTATCACTTAACGGTACAAATACCGCTGTTTTTAAGCAAGAAAAAATAGCCCAAAATGGTACACCAGAAGAAATACTTTTATTACTTCAAGAATCATTAGAGGCAAACCAGATTGAACTTAACACACAAGATGAGGTAGAGATACATTATGCATCTTCATTATACACACTAGTACCTCAGTCGCTTTTTGACCCAAAAAGAAGTAGCGATTATTTAAAGTTCAACTCAAAAATATTAGCTACAGATTTTATTGCACACGATACCATTGACTCGCTTGATGTTGTTGTTGTTTATGTTCCTTTCATCAATATAAACAATTACTTTTTTGATGCTGTAGGTAGTTTTAGCTACTATCACCACATATCAAAATTACTCGCTAGCAGTGCTGCTCTTTTTCTTTCAAAAAACGAAGAAACAATTTTAGTAAATGTAAGAGACGGGCAATTTGACTTAATTATTTATAAAGATCAAACCCTTCAACTTTGTAACTCTTATTCATTTAAGACAAACGAAGATTTTTTATACTATATTCTATTCACTTTTGAGCAATTGAAAATTAAACCAGAAAACGCAACCATTAACGTTATAGGTTATCAATTTAAAGAAAGTGATCTGTTTAGTATTTCAGAAAAATATATTAAAAACATTATCATCCTTGACGGAAATTTTAACGTAATGACTACTAATGAAGTCCATCACCCAACACAACTAGTACTTTCTAATCTATAACCCTATGCGAATAATATCTGGTACCAATAAAGGAAGAAGACTCACTGCACCGCGCAATTTGCCTGTAAGACCTACAACAGATTTTGCAAAAGAAGGCCTTTTCAATATATTACATCACAGAGTTGATATGCATGAATCTTCTGTTCTAGACCTCTTTAGCGGTACAGGAAACATTGCATATGAGTGTGCCTCAAGAGGTGCAGAAAAAGTGACAGCAGTAGACGGCCACTACGGTTGTGTAAAGTTTATTTCTGAAACATCTGAAGAATTAGAATTTCCTATTACAGCAATTAAAGCTGATGTTTTTAAATACCTAAACAGTACTAGAGAAGCTTTTTCATTAATCTTTGCAGACCCACCATATAATTTTGAGCTAGAACAATTAAGTAATATTGTAGCAAAAGTTTTTGAAAATAACCTACTTGAAGAAGAAGGTATACTAATCATTGAACATACAAAGCACACAGACTTATCTACAGTACCTCATTTTGAAGAATCAAGAAGATATGGAGGTTCTGTGTTTAGTTTTTTTCCGAGAGTAGACTAACACTTAAAGTGTTTTAAGATTATTATGAATAACGTACCAAGAAAAATATCCCTTGATTTTATTGACTATCTTTTCTATGAAAACTATGCTATTGGCGTAGTTAAAGAAGATGTTTTTATTGATTTTGATAAATATATTCAGATAAAAACATTGTTTGCAAAAGAGTTTAAAGACAAACCGTTTGCATACATTTCTAATAGAAAAAACAATTATCATGTTGATGTTTCAAATTTCTACAAAATATCTGAAAACAAAAATCTAAAAGGGGTAGCTATTTTATGTTACGACAAAACAAACTATAGAAAAGCAATTTTTCAAAAAGGTTTTTTTGACATCCCTTTCTTACCGTTCTACACTATGGAAGAATGTGAAGGGTTTGTGAAAAATTTATTAAAAGAAAAAAAAGCAGACCTATAAGCCGAGTTCTGTAACCGCCAAGGCGGATCCTTATCATTTATCTAGGCAATCAATTACTCGATTGCTCCATCTGCCTACCCTCTAGCATTGAGTGGGAACCCTTACCCGAATAAACGGGGCGCTAGTTTACGTGACATTTCACCGCATAGAGTTTACCTGGTTTCACTACAGCATTACCTGTACATTCTTTCTGTTGCACTGGTCCTATCCAGATTAAAATCAAGATGACGGCCGTTAGCCGTTATGCTTCCCTATGGTGCTCGGACTTTCCTCCTTCCGCCTAAGACGGACGGCGATAAGGCGGTCTGCTAGGCAAAGGTAATTTAATGTTAATAAAAAGGATAAAAATGATGGTTCTATTTTTCTATTACTTGCAGCACATCGTTATCTTTGTTATCTATGGAACCATTTATTGTTTCGGCACGTAAATACAGACCTACTACTTTTAAACAAGTGGTGGGGCAACAGGCTATTACAAGCACTCTAGAGAATGCAATAGATAATAACCACCTAGCACAAGCTTTACTTTTTACAGGCCCAAGAGGTGTGGGTAAAACAAGTTGTGCACGTATTCTTGCAAAAAAAATTAATAGTGACGGTACAGAACAAGCAGATGAAGACTTTGCTTTTAATGTTTTTGAACTAGATGCTGCCTCTAATAACTCTGTAGACGATATACGTAACTTGACAGACCAAGTACGCATACCACCACAAACCGGAAAGTATAAAGTATATATAATTGATGAGGTACATATGCTATCTTCTGCTGCCTTTAATGCATTTTTAAAGACACTAGAAGAGCCACCTAAGCACGCTATATTTATACTTGCCACTACAGAAAAACACAAAATTATTCCTACCATTCTATCTAGATGTCAAATTTTTGACTTTAGAAGGATAACGGTTCAAGATATTAAAGGACACCTTAAAGAAGTTGCAAAAGCAGAAAATGTAGAAGCAGAAGATGACGCTTTACATATTATAGCGCAAAAAGCAGATGGCGCTTTACGTGATGCGCTCTCTATTTTTGATCGTGTAGTAAGTTTTAGCGGGAAAAACCTAACAAGAGAAGCAGTTACTCAAAATCTTAATGTACTAGATTACACTTACTATTTTAAGATTACAGAATTATTACTGACTAATAACATACCACAAGTCTTAGTAGCTTATAATGACATTTTATCTAAAGGATTTGACGGCCATCATTTTTGTATGGGACTCGCATCTCATTTTAGAGACCTTTTAGTTTGCCAAAACCAAGAGACCATCGCGCTTCTAGAAGTAGGTGAGCAAGTTAAAAAAATGTACTTTGAGCAATCGCAAAAAGCAGATAAATCTTTCTTAATAGAAGGTATTGCAATTGCAAATGATTGTGATCTTAAATACAGAACAAGTCGTAACCAAAGATTATTAGTAGAGCTTTGTCTTATGCAATTAGCATCAATAACTGCTACAGAGGAAAAAAAAAGTCTAGTAGCCAACTAGGTTCTAAAAGGCGTTTTGTATTACCTCCCTCCTATTTTAAAACAAAAATGGTTTCGTCAGTAGAGCGACTAGATGCAAATATCCCTGTAACCAATACTACAAAATCAAATGAGACAGAAGTAGAAGTCTCAAAGCAGCACATTTCAGAAACCACAACAAGAGTTACTGAGCCTGCTTCTGAAATTTTAAAAACGGAACCATTAGCTACTAATGTAGAACAAGCAAATACTGGTACTCTTATTTCAGACACACCTAAGACGGCAAATACAAGAATGCCTATTGATGTAAAAAGACCAGAACGAAAGGTTTCTGGGCTGTCATTAAAAAGTATTCAATTAAAACAAAAAATGCAGCAAGAGCTGAAGGCTCAAGAACCAGACTCGCAAAATTTACCTACAGACCCTTTTAAAGAAGAAACACTTATTGCTGCCTGGAAAGAATATACCACTCTTGTGCAAAAAGCCGGTAAACACATACTCTTTTCTCATTTATCAATGGGAGAACCTCGTATTGAGGGAGAACTAATTCATCTTATTTTCCCAAATAATACAATTAAGCTCGAAGTAGAGCGAGAGCAGGGAGATTTGCTTGGTTTTATTAAGAAAAAGCTTAACAACTATAACATTGATCTTTCTATTGAAGTAAATGAAGTAGTCGCAAAAAAATACGCCTATTCTACAAGAGAAAAATTTGAAAAACTAAATGAAAAGAATCCTTCATTAGACAAACTAAGGCAAACCTTTGATCTAGACTTATAAAAAAATAATATCATGGCAGAAGAAATTAAAATGCTAGGCCTAAAACTCCCTACAGACCCAAGATGGGTAAATATTGTTGAGAAAAATGTTGAAGACATTTTAACTGACCATGCGTATTGTGAGCAAAAGGCAACTTCTACAGCAATATCACTCATTGTCTCTTTTCCAGAATATACAGACCTAGTGCAAGAGATGGTGGCACTAGTAAAAGAAGAAATAAGCCATTTTAAAATGGTTCATGATAGAATCATTGCCAATGGTTGGGTTATGGGAAGAGATCGTAAAGATGAATACGTTTTAGCCATTTTAAAATTTTTCCCTAAAGGAGGAAGTAGAACTAACCAACTTGTGCATAGACTATTATATGCCGCTTTAATTGAGGCAAGAAGTTGTGAACGTTTTAGATTATTGAGTGAAGAACTAGAAGATAAAGATCTTGCAGAGTTTTACCGCAAGTTAATGGTTAGCGAAGCTAACCACTACACTATGTTTCTTGGCTTTGCACGACAATATGGTGACCGTAAAGAAGTAGATCAAAAATGGCAAGAATTACTAGATTATGAAGCAGAGGTAATGAAAGACTTAAGTAAATCTGAGACTATACACGGGTAAATTATATTAATCTTTTATATATAATATATAGCTTTTTCAATTTTAACCTTGAGCTCGTAGTAAAATAACTCACCTTATTCTTTATCTTGCATTCTTGACCTAATACAGTAATTATACTGTATTTATTTAAAATTGTACATTTGGATTTTACTAACCCACTAGTTTATGGAGTACCTTGTTTTTTAGGGCTCATTTTACTCGAACTTACCTACAGCAAAACACACGACCACAAAGATCTTTATAAGTGGAAAGATTTACGATCAAGTCTCACATTTGGTGTCGGATCTGCGATTTTAGCACCTTTATTAAAGACAATTTCTGCTATTGTAATCTTCAACTTTGTTTATGAGGTTTTTAACCCAGAAGTAAATGGAGTACGCACCAATATTATGGGATGGGAATCTTTTGGCTATGCGTGGTACGTATGGATTATATGCCAATTGTTAGATGATTTTAGTTATTACTGGTTTCATAGACAAAACCACATGGTAAGATTCTTCTGGGCGGCACACATAGTGCATCATTCTTCAGATAATTTTAATCTTGGGACTGCTGTTAGAAACGGTTGGTTTACCATCTTATACAAGCCTTTTTTCTATATGTGGATTTGCATGATTGGTTTTCCGCCAGAGATGCTAGTTGTATGTCTAGGTATTGAAGCTTTGTGGCAGTTTCAATTGCACTCTGTATACATTCCTAAATTGGGCATCATTGACAAAATATTTAACACCCATACCATGCACCAAGTGCATCACGCAAGAAATTTTGAATATATGGATAAGAATCACGGTGGGTTTTTAAACATTTTTGACAAAGTTTTTGGAACGTGGAAAGAACTTGATGAAGATATTGATATAGAGTATGGTGTATCAAAACCACCTAACTCTTATAATATCTGGACCATCTTAACCCACGAGTATCAAGACATCTGGAATGACACTAAAAAGACAAAAAACTGGAGAGAGAAATTCATGTATGTTTTTGGACCTCCAGGATGGAGTCACGATGGTAGCACACTTACTATCAAACAAATGAGACGTAAGCTAAAAGAGGAAGGTAAAACTACTGTTTGATCTAATCATTAAGTGCTTAATACTATAAGATATTTTAAAACACTATTTATGACACACTTCTCTAAAGATCTAGGTAGTTCTAAGGATATGATTTCATTTAGCTTTAAAACTATATCTAAACAAGATTTATATAAAAAAGTTGAAGAAATATTACTGAATAGAAATTATAAAAAGATAAAAAACACAAACGGAAATAGCACTTATGAAAGTGGTAATCGTGTAACTCGTATTTTATTAGGAGCTTTTGTTAAATACTTTAAATTTCACGTCATTATAAACGACATAGATGATGATACTCAAGAACTTAGAATAGTGCGTGCTACTTCTGGTATGTCTGGTGGCTTAATAGGCATGAATCAAGTTACCAAAGAAATGACTTTACTTGCTATGGAGTTTAAAAAAATTTAACCTTATTTTTCTCCTTCTATTTCTTTTGCTTTACGTTCATTATAAAGGCTCTTAACGATACCATCTGCTAGACCTATTTTTGGGACATAGATGTTTTTTGCTTTAGACCATTTCATTGCTGAAAGATAAATTCTAGTTGCCGGCACAATAACATCTGCACGATCTGGGTTCATTTTTAACTCAAAGATGCGCTCGTGATAGGTATAATCTCTTATTTTGTCATAAAAATTTGCTACGTAAAAGTAACTTAATGGTTTTCCTACTTTCTTTTCACTAAAGCGGTATATCGAGTTAATATTTCCGCCGCTACCTATTACATCTATCTTAGAATATTCTTTAGTGTTTGATACAATCCACTCTTTTACTTCATCCCAGATAGTATCTCTTATCATATCATTTATGATCCTTACCGTACCTAACTGGAATGACTTTGATATTATGCTTTTACCATTAGAAAAAACAGTAAACTCTGTACTACCACCACCCACATCTACATATAAAAAAGTTCTGTTTTCTGAAATTAAATACTGTAAATCTGTAGATGCAATAATGGTAGCCTCATCATTACCGTCAATAATCTGAACATCAATACCTGTTGTTTTTAATAAGTATTGCGCGACTTCTTTGCCATTTTTTGCTTCTCTCATAGCAGAGGTAGCACAAGCCCTGGCACTTACCACATTATGAGATTTCATCACAAGAGAAAAAGCCGTCATGGCATCTTTCATTCTCTCAATATTTGCAGAACTTATTTTACCTTCTAGAAAAACATCTGCTCCTAACCTAATAGGCAACCTTACAAGTGATGTTTTTTTAAATTGAGGCATAAACCCATCTTTTTCAATCACTGTTGCGATTAAAAGCCTGATGGCGTTAGAGCCAATATCTATTGCTGCGTATTTTTCTATTTTTAACAAACTATGCGTTTAATTTTTCTTTATAATATTCATATAATCTAAACTGAGATCTTACTTTCTCATTGTCATTTATTCTGTAAGCGTTATTTCTTTTTGCCGAAATAATACGTGCCTTTACATTATCACTCCAAGAAATATCAAAAGTATCAATTACTTCTTTCTTAATCTCATCATCATAAATAGGGCAGGATATTTCTACTCTACTATCTAGATTTCTACCCATAAAATCTGCCGAAGAAATATAAATCTTTTGATCTCCTTTATTCTCAAATATAAATAAACGTGGGTGTTCTAAAAATTTATCTACAATACTGATGACTTCAATATTCTCGCTCATTCCTTTTACTCCTGGAATTAAACAACAAATACCCCTCACTATAAGTTTCACTTTTACTCCTGCCCTACTTGCAGCATAAAGCTTGTCAATCATTTTAAGATCTGATAGACTATTAAGTTTTAGTTTAATACCGCTTCTAAGACCATTTATGTTATTCATTATCTCGTCATCTATCAATTGATAAATGGCTTCTCGAGTGTAATGTGGCGATACTATTAAATGACTGTACTTTTTAATTTTATAGTTTACCTCAAAGAAATCAAACACACGATTAATCTCTTTACATATTTTTTGATTTGCTGTAAACAATGTGTAATCTGTATAAAGCTTTGCAGTAGATTCATTAAAGTTACCAGTACTAATAAATGCAAAACGCATTAATTTTCCGGTAGCATCTAGTCGCTCTATTACACAAGCTTTACAGTGCACTTTAAGCCCAGAAACTCCAAAGATGAGCTTCACCCCCTCACTTTGCATTTGCTCTGCATAGCGAATGTTTGCTGCTTCGTCAAAACGAGCTTGGAGTTCTATTTGCACAGTAACTTCTTTGCCATTTTTTGCTGCATTTATTAGCGAACTTGCAATGTGTGATATTTCAGCAAGACGATAAATGGTTATTTTTATTGTACGCACATTAGGATCTAATGCGGCCTCACGTAATAATTTTACAACGTAAGAATAGGTTTGATAGGGAGCATACATTAAAAAATCTTTTTCTGCTATTGCAGCAAAAAGACTACTTTGTAAATTAAGTCCTTTTATAGGTAAAGGCACTATTTTTTCATATTGCAAGTCTGGACGTCCTAGGCTAGGAAACTTCATATAATCACGACGATTATGATAACGCCCTCCAGGTATAATACTATCTGTATTATCTACCCCCATTTTTTCCATTAGGTAATCTAAAGTCTCTTTATCAATACTCTTATCATATACAAAACGAACCGGATCACCTGCGCTTCTGTTTTTTACACTTTTAGATATTTTATCTATAAAACTCCTACTTAAATCACTATCAATATCAAGCTCTGCATCACGAGTGATCTTAATCATGTGTGCAGTAATCTTGTCATATTTAAAAATATTAAATATGTTATGTAAACTATAGCGTATTAAGTCATCAAGAATAATGATATACTGTTTATCACCATCATTAGGCAATACTACAAATCGATCTATAGAACGCGGAATTTCTATAAGTGCATAATTATTTTTAGCCTCAAAAGTGTCATCATCATTAGACATCACCATTTTAATAGCCAAGTAAGCTGCACTATCTTTTAAAGATGGAAACTTTTCAAGCTCACCAATCATTATGGTCATTAATGCTGGGCTTACTTTATTCATAAAATACTCTGTAATAAAAGTACCTTGAGACTTGGTTACCTCCTTCTCATTAATGATAAAAATATTCTGTTTTTGTAATTCGGTTTTTATGGAACTAAGAATTCTTAAACTTGTCTTTTGTTGTTCAATTACCGTTTCTGTAATTTTACCTAAAAGCTCTTTTGCACTATAGCCGCCCAAATAACTACGACCACCTTTACCCGCCTCTGCAATACGTTTTATGGTTGCATAACGCACTTTAAAAAACTCGTCAAGATTATTAGAAAAAATACCTAAAAAACGTAACCGCTCTATAAGTGGTGTTGTTTTATCTTCTGCCTCTTGTAATACACGAGCATTAAACTGTAGCCAGCTTAACTCTCTATTTGTGTACACATTCTCTGTTGTTATTTCTACTTTTTTAGCCGCCATTAATTTTTTCAATTATTTTAAATCTTTCGGAAAAACACGCTGCACTGTTTTACCACCTGTTATATCTTTCCAAGAATCTACATCAAACTCAATAGCTACAAAACCGCAAGTAGGTACATTATCCATATACTCACTACCTAACATGTTTGCTACAGATGTAAATGCGTGATTATGACCTACAATCATCACACAGTCATTACTGTTATCTAGTGATTTAATAACCCTCATTACTTGCTGACCACTAAAATCATATAAATCATTATTCTTTATAAAATTTTCTTCAGAAATATTCCACGCTTCTTTAAAATACTCAGCAGTTGTATAAGCCCTAACAGCTTCACTAGTAATAATAATTTTTGGCGCGGGTAAAGAAGTCGCTACATGATTAGAAATTAATTTACCATCTTTTTTACCTCTACTTTTTAAAGGTCTACGATGGTCAGTGACATCATATTTCCATGATGATTTTGCGTGACGGCACATGTAAAGAGTCTTCATATTTTCTGAAATTTTAATTGTTAATTTACCTGGTTAGGGTTGTAATCTTGTTTTTACCCAAGAGTTGTTATTTAGAGTATACTCAATTCTGTCGTGTAATCTACTTTGTCTGCCTTGCCAAAACTCAAATGTTTTTGGTTCTATTAAATAGCCGCCCCAATGTTTTGGTTTAGGAATATCTTTACCTTCATATTGCTTTTCAAGTGCCGCTAACTTTTCTTCTAGTTTTGCTCGAGATTCTATTGTTTCACTTTGATTGCTTACTAGCGCCCCTAACTGGCTTGCACGAGGCCGTGAGGCAAAATAAGCTTTAGATGTTTCTTCAGAAACTTTAACGGCATTACCATTAATGACTACTTGACGTTCTAGGCCAATCCAAAAAAAGGAAATACACACTTGATTATTTACAGCAATAGCTTGTCCTTTATCACTTCCGTAATTAGTATAAAACACAAAGCCTTTCTCACTATACTCTTTTAAAAGGACTATTCTAGCATTAGGCATACCACTGGCGTTTACAGTACTTAACGTCATTGCGTTTGGTTCATCTACTAACTCACTATCATCTGCAACAGAAAACCATTGCCCAAATTGTTTAAATGGATTGTCAGAAACTAGATCATCTTTGAGCTCTCCTTTGTCGTATGATTTACGGTATGCGTGCAGGTCTTTTACCATCCTTGATTGTATTTGTAGAATAGGGTTAATATATTGTCTCTTGTAAAGTTACAAAGAAAGCCCCATATCACAGAGAAGAGTAAATTAAATTTAGGTAAATTTTTAATTAGAAGATTAAAAAAGAAATTTTAAGATATAGCTATGTTTGCTTCATAAAAAAAAGCAATTTAATCGCTGTTTTAAAATTTCCGAAGCACACTTAGTTATCATCTCTATTTACGCCTTAAAAAGAAACTTCTAAGCCGTCTTTACCTATAATTACGTTTTCAAAAATTCCTTGAGCCTCTGTTTTAAAAAGCTCGTGATCACCATATCTGCCAGAGTAATGTCCCACAATGAGTCCTCCCACATTGGCATCTCTTGCAATGGTAGCTGCTTCTTTTGCTGTACTATGCTTGGTCTTAATGGCTAAATCTTTATGTGACTCTAGAAAAGTTGCCTCATGATATAACATTGTCGCACCATTAATTATAGGCACAACTGCAGGATGGTATACGGTATCACTACAAAAGGCATAAGATTTTGGCCTTGCTGGATCTAACGTGAGCGCCTCATTTTTTATGATCGTACCATCGTCAGCCTTAATATCACCTCCTTGTTTTATTTTATTGAAATAGCTTTTATCTATCTTATGATGTCTACAAGCATTTATATCTAGAGGGCGTTCTGTTATTTTTTCGGAAATTAAAAAACCGTTAGTGTAAACTCTGTGCTCAAGAGGTATTGTTTTTACAATGACTGAGTCGTCTTCAAAGATTACCTGAGATTCATCGCTATCTAATTCATGAAAATAAAGACCGTAGTTGGTCCAAGATTTACCTAATTTTAATTGTAGTGTAATTGCTTCTTTGATCCCTTTAGGACCATAAATATGTAAATCTGCTTCTCTACCTAATAATCTAAAAGTAGAAACCAATCCAACTAACCCAAAAAAGTGATCGCCGTGTAAGTGAGAAATAAAGATGTGTTTTATTCTAGCAAACTTAATTTTATAACGACGCAATTGCACCTGTGTCCCTTCGCCACAATCTATAAGAAACAAATGTCCTTTCACCTCTAGAATTTGAGATGTAGGGTGGGCATCCCATCTGGGAGTAGCAGAGTGACAGCCTAGGATGGTGAGTTTCATTTTATTTAGTAGATAGTAATTAGTAGAGAGAAATTAGTTGCTCATAATTTAGCTTTTCTTGAATCAAAAACAACAATTATAGGTAACTGAGTTATATTATTTAATTTTTCAAAAGGGAATAAAATTGAATAGAAGCTAAAAACCTAAATCTCTTTCAATCTCTTCCATCGCAATAACATCTTCTCCTTCTTGTATTGTAGGTACCACAACTAACTCTACTGGTATCTCATCTGGATTAACAGTGTTAGTCACTATCACAAATGAATGCTTAGTGGCACGATGTTTTGTGTTTACTTTCATAAACATCACAAGTTGCTCTAATGTGAGTGCATTATAATCAAGAAGATTTAACACTACATTTTGCCCTTTAAATTTTGTAGGAATTTGATACTCTAAAAATGATACAAAATCATTAATATCATTGTACTCATCTGCTAAGATGACATAATTGTCTTTATTTTCAATCTTCATAATCTTACTTATTATTGCACGTCTTTGCCACGTTTAATCTTTGAGGCAAGTAAATAGATAACCGCCATACGTACAGCTACACCATTCTGCACTTGGTCAAGTATGATTGCTTGCTTACTATCTGCTACGTCGCTTGTTATCTCTACCCCTCTATTAATAGGGCCAGGATGCATTAATACTATTTCTTTATCTAGTGAACTTAATATCTTTTTATTCACTCCATATTGCTGTGTGTATTCTCTAGTAGATGGAAAATAACTTATATCCATTCTTTCATTTTGCACACGTAGCATATTTGCTACATCACACCAGTTAAGTGCTTTTATCAATGACGGCTCATACACAACACCAAGTGACTCAATATGTTTGGGCATTAATGTTTTAGGACCACAAACTTTTACTTCTGCACCTAATTTTTTAAGTGCAAAAATATTACTGAGCGCGACTCTAGAGTGTAAAATATCACCAACTATCACCACTTTTTTACCAGCTACATCACCTAGTCGCTCTCTAATAGAGTACGCGTCTAATAGTGCCTGTGTAGGATGCTCGTGCGCTCCATCACCAGCATTTATAATTTTTGCATCTACGTGTTTAGACAAGAAAACGCCTGCCCCAGGATTAGGGTGGCGCATTACAACCATATCTACCTTCATAGATAAGATGTTATTTACTGTGTCTATAAGCGTCTCTCCTTTTTTTACTGAAGAAGAAGCTGCTGAGAAATTTATTACATCTGCAGAGAGTCTTTTTTCGGCAAGCTCAAAAGAGAGTCTGGTTCTTGTACTATTTTCAAAAAACAGGTTAGCAATAGTAATGTCTCTTAGTGAGGGCACTTTTTTAATAGGCCTATTAATCACTTCTTTAAAATGATCTGCCGTCTCAAAAATGAGTTGGATATCAGCTTCTGTGATATATTTTATTCCTAATAAATGGTCTGTACTTAATTCCATCTTTATTTTTTAAAAAGCTTTAAGCTTTATGCCTTCTATAATTTAAAACATTTCTAGCTTCCTACTAAGTAAACTGCATCTTCTCCATCATTCTCTTCCCAGCATACTTTTACTTTCTCATCACCTATGGCATCTACTTGTCTCCCCCTGTAATCTGGTTGTATAGGCAAATGTCTACTAAAGCGTCTATCTATTAAAGTTAGTAATTCAACCTCTAAAGGTCTCCCAAAATCTTGAATAGCTGTAAGCGCGCTTCTTATACTTCGTCCTGTGTATAAAACATCATCTATAAAGACTACCTTTTTATCTTCAACAACAAAGTTGAGTTTTGTTTTGTTTGCCTCTAGTGGTTTGTCACTACGTCTAAAATCATCACGGTAAAAAGTAATATCTAGATACCCAAGCTGGATATTTTTAATTTTGTATTCCTGCTGTAGCAAGGTTTTTAATCTTTCGGCAAGAAAAACACCTCGTGGCTGTATACCTACGAGTACTGTATTATTAAATGTATCGTGATTTTCAATTAATTGACAAGCCAGTCTATGAAGTGCAATTTGCACCTCGGTTGCGTTGAGTAACACTTTTTGGCTCATAGAAGTTCTGAAGTTATATTCAGGATTCAAATTTACACTATTTTTCATAAAAAAAAGCCTCTCAAATAAATGAAAGGCTTTTTAGTATTAAAATTTCAGAAAATATTATTTCCCGTCCATTTTGTCTTTAAGCGCTTGAAGTGCAGAGTTTGCATCACCTAATGTAGGTTTAGACTCATCTGCTTGCTGCTTAGCTTTTACAGCCGCTTGCTTTACAATCTTCGCTTCTTCTTCTTTATGTATAGACATATGAGATGCTACTACTTTCTTGAATTCTTTGTTGAACTCAATAATCACAAATTCAGCTTCTTCTCCTTTTTGTACATCTGTTCCGTCTTCTTTCTCAAGGTGACGCTTAGGTACAAATGCAGAGATGTCTTCGTTAAAGTTAATTACAGCTCCTTTGTCTACAACCTCATCAATAGATGCTGTATGCTTAGTTCCTACTGCAAATTCAGCCTCATACTTATCCCAAGGGTTCTCCTCAGTTTGTTTGTGACCTAAACTTAACTTACGTCCATCAACATCAAGTTCAAGAACTTTAACCTCAAGAGTATCACCTACGTTAGTAAACTCACTTGGGTGCTTGATTTTCTTAGTCCAAGATAAGTCAGAGATGTAAATTAATCCATCAATTCCTTCTTCTAGTTCTACAAATACACCAAAGTTTGTGAAGTTACGTACAATACCTTTATGTAGTGAACCTACAGGGTATTTAGTAGTAATATCTGTCCATGGGTCTGGAGTTAATTGCTTAATACCAAGACTCATCTTACGCTCTTCTCTGTCTAGCGTTAAGATTTGTGCATTTACAATATCACCAACTTTTACAAAATCTTGTGCACTACGTAAATGAGTAGACCAAGACATTTCGCTAACGTGGATTAATCCTTCAACACCTTCAGTTACTTCAATAAATGCACCGTAATCTGCGATTACAACTACTTTACCTTCTACTTTATCACCTATCTTAAGCTCATCACCAAGTGCTTCCCAAGGGTGCGCGCTTAATTGCTTAAGACCAAGTTGGATACGTGTTTTATCCTCATCAAAGTCAAGGATTACAACGTTTAATTTCTGGTCTAATTCTACAATCTCGTTAGGGTGGTTAATACGAGACCAAGAAAGGTCTGTAATGTGTACTAATCCATCTACTCCACCAAGATCTACAAAGACACCATAAGAAGTAATGTTTTTTACAACACCTTCTAATACTTGTCCTTTTTCTAATTGACCAATGATTTCTTTTTTCTGTTCTTCGATATCAGCCTCAATAAGTGCTTTATGCGATACAACAACGTTTTTAAACTCGTGGTTAATTTTCACAACCTTGAATTCCATTGTTTTCCCTACATAAACATCGTAGTCTCTAATAGGCTTCACATCTATCTGTGAACCTGGTAAGAATGCTTCGATACCAAATACGTCTACAATCATACCACCTTTAGTTCTGCACTTAACAAAACCGTTAACGATAGTTGCCTCGTCGTGTGCTTTATTAACACGGTCCCAAGCCATAATTGTTCTCGCCTTACGGTGAGATAAGATTAATTGACCAGTAGCGTCTTCACGTACATCAATTAAAACTTCTACTTTATCCCCAACCTTAAGGTCTGGGTTGTAACGAAATTCGTTAAGAGAAATAACTCCTTCACTCTTCGCGTTGATGTCAATAATTGCATCACGGTCAGATAAGAATACTACTTCACCTTCTACTACTTCATTATCAATAGTATCTACAAAGTTGTCCTTAACTAATTGTTCAAACTCATCTAGCTTACCATCATCGATTGGGTCAATACCTTCCTCGTAGTTGTGCCAGTTAAAGTCTGCTAAAAACTTGTCTGGATCGCTTTCTTTTAAAGAAAGTTCTCTTTTTGGAGCTTCTGCTTTTGCTGCAACTTCTTCAGTTACCGCTTCTACATTTGCTTCTGCAGCCTCTTGTGCTACTTCTTTGTTTGCTTTGTCAGCCATTTGTTATTTGCTTCTGGTTTTTTTTTGCTTACGCGAAAATATGCCAGATTTGTATTCTGTGCTGTTACAAGAAATTACACGACGATCCCACAGAAGGGTTTGATTTTGATATAGTTAACTCCTTTTTTCTTGATTTATCGCAAAAGGACTGCAAAAATAATTCTTTTCTTTTGATTATCAAAGTGTTTGGACTGTGATTTAAATAAAAAAAAGCGACTCGTTTTGAGTCGCTTCTTTTTATCTTCATTTAGTTATTTCTGCAGCAATCTTTAAGGCGCGACATCTATATAAATCTCTCCGTTACGAACAGTAGCATTTGCAGCTGAAGTCCAAGTAAATTCACCATTAGAAACTGTTGAACACCCTCCCATTCTAGAAGAAGATTTTAATGTTGGAATTGGTATTTGTTGTACTTGCAAATAAGAAGGGAAACCATTAAAACCATCATCACTATATCCTAAACCCCAGTTTGCTATACCATTTAAAGAACTTTGCTGCCCAAAAGCCAAAACACCATCACCCGCATAATTAAACGCATCTACTATCGGAACCCAATTTGATTGACCAAAGCAAGGAAAAAAACCAGTCTCCATATTAGAATCAACAAACATTGTATTACCAAAAGTCACCATAACATCTGATACTGCAGTACCATTATTACCATTAGGTCCAAAAACGCCATTAGACAAAATGTTCCAAGTACCAGAAAATGCCATATTACCTGTTTCATTAAATGTACCTGTATAGCTAGTTGCTCTATTTGCACTAGTGCTCTTAATTACATATGCAAAATAAGATTCATTATTAAGAGTTACATTAGTTACTTCTGGACTATTTAAATCATTCATTATAACATCAAATCTTCCAGCAACCCCATTAAAAGTATAAGTAGGTATTCCATTATTAAGTGTCGAGCTGGCTTTAAAAGACAACTTCTCACCACCTACCATCTCCATAACAGCATCGTATTTCGAATTATTCCCAAGGTTGATCCAAACTTTACCTCTTGATTGAGTAGATTGATGCGCTACTACACCGTGATAAACTCCTTTTTTTGAGATGTCAAAAATAGCCTGAGGGGCTTGTTGCTTAGCGGTTAAATTAAGTTGAGCGGTTATATCTGTAGATGCATCTACCGTCTCTACAGTATCTTGTTCACACCCTGTTAAAAGAAATAGTGCACAGGTTGCACTTAAAAATAGGTTTTGTAATTTCATAAGTATTTGGTTTTTGTTTTAATTAAGTGCAAGAATACACCTTATTCTCAGAGTTTCAAACTAATAAGCTTATACTTGGACAATAGATCATAAAAGTGACTCCTTTTTAAGTAGCTTTTTTTATTTTTATTTAGTGATTTCCGCAGTAATCTTTAAGGCGCAACATCTATATAAATCTCCCCATTACGAACAGTAGCATTTGCTGCTGACGTCCAAGAAAAAGTACCACTAGAAGATATAGGACAACCAAAACCACTTTTTGCAGAAGAAGCATTCAAAGTAGGAAACGAGCCATTAGTATAGGCAGGTATACCATACAAAGCACCGTCTGTATAACCTAAATCCCAATCTACATCACCATTTAAATTACTCTCTTGCCCAAAAGCTAAGATACCTTCACCTGCAATATTAGCGTAATCTACTATTGGAATCCACGCTTGTACTCCAAAGCACTGAAAAGGCATTGCCTCCATAACAGAATCAACAACCATGGAATTACCAAATGTGATCATCACATCTGTTATCTGTGTACCATTATAGTTATTAGGACCATAAATTCCATTAGATAGAATGTTCCAAGTACCTGAAAAAGCAGCATTTCCTGTTTCATTAAATGTACCTGTATAGCTAGTAGCTCTATTTGCACTAGTGCTCTTAATTACATATGCAAAATAAGACTCATCATTAAGAGTTACATTAGTTACTTCTGGACTATTTAAATCATTCATTATAACATCAAATCTTCCAGCAGCTCCATTAAAAGTATAAGTAGGTATTCCATTATTAAGTGTCGCGCTGGCTTTAAAAGACAACTTTTCGCCATCTACCATCTCCATAACAGCATCGTACTTCGTATTATTCCCAAGGTTGATCCAAATTTTACCTCTAGACTGAGTAGATTGATGTGCAACTACACCGTGATAAATACCTTTTAAAGAATTATCTAATGTTTTATGAGGATTTTGCTTTTTTGCAGTTAGACCTATCTGCATAGACAAGTCTGCCGTTGTATTTTGTTGTTCTACTTTTTCTGTTTCACAACTTAGTAATAGTGTAGCGATACATGAAACCAACAAAAGGGTTTTAATGTTTTTCATAACTAAATTTATTTGATTAAGTGCCAAATATAACGATAAAACGCACGTTTCTAGTTCTTTTCAAGATAAAATAAATTTCACCTCATTTATTAAGTTCAAAAAAAAATGGTTACTTTGTATCATTACAATAATGATTTTTTTTTAATATCATTAACCCCAACAATTAACTATGTTAGTGCCCATAAAACCGGAAAACGAAAAAGAACGCTTAGCAGCAGTTAAAAGTTATAAATTATTAGATACGATTCCAGAATCTGATTATGATAATATAACCTCTCTTGTTGCAGAAATATGTGAGGTCCCTATTTCACTTATCACTCTTTTAGACACAGACCGAAACTATTTAAAATCTCATCACGGTATAGAGGTTCAAGAATCACCTAGAGATATCTCTTTTTGCGGGCATGCTATTAATCAAGAAGAAGACTTATTTATAGTAGAAGACGCACGTTTAGACCCAAAGTTTAAAAACAACCCACTTATAGCACAAGCTAACTCTATCTTTTATGCTGGAGCACCACTTATAAACTCTGATGGCTTTAAACTAGGAACACTATGTGTATTTGACACAAAGCCTCGTAAACTTAAAGATTGGCAGAAAACAACACTCGTTAACTTATCTAAGCAAGTAGTAAAATTATTTGAGTTACATAAAAAAAACATAGAGCTTAAAGAAATAGAAGAAGAACTTTTAGAAAGAAATATCCAACTCAAAAATTTTGCAGGTTTAGTAAGTCACGATCTAAAATCTCCTCTAGCAAACATCACATCACTTGCTAGGTTACTCAAAGAAGAATATATAAAAGATTTAGACAAAACAGCTGTAGAGTATGTAGATTATATAGAAGAGTCTTCATACACTCTCAAAGAATACATAGATGGAATGCTTATTTATTATAAGAGCGATGAGCTTGCGTCAAAAAATAAACAGGATTTCAATTTAAAAGAATTACTAGAAGATCTAGATGAAATACTATTTGTAGATCACTCAGAGTTTGAATATCCAAAAAAAGATATTATTCTCCACGCAAATCGTGCTGCAATATTTCAGGTATTAATGAATCTTGTTGGCAACTCTTTAAAATACAACGACCATAAAAAACCATTAGTCTCTATTCACTTTTCTGACGATGACGTTTTTTACCGTTTTGAAGTAAAAGATAATGGAGTAGGAATAGATAAAGACAAACAAGAATTAATGTTTGAGCTTTTTCAAAAAGGTGACAACTCAGATAAATTTGGTAAAAAAGGAACCGGAATAGGCTTAGCCACGGTGAAGTCTTTAATCACAAAACTTGGCGGGACCATTAAAGTAGACTCTAAACCTGGAGAAGGGGCAACCTTTAGTTTTACGATACTTAAGTAGTTTTAAAAAAGCACGTTTAGACTGAAGAACGTCTACTAAAAACTATATAACAATATAAGAAAAAAAATAAAAGTCGTAGCTAATACATCGCCAAAGCCTTAGTAGTGACTCAAACAGTCCCTTAAAAAAGTAGCCCTTAAAAAACAAATAAGATTACCTTCATTTTTCTATATTTGCTATATATTTTAAAAACGAGCATGCAGTTTAAAAACCCAGAATTACTTTACGCGCTTCTACTTCTGCTCATTCCTATATTTATCCATCTTTTTCAATTAAGAAAATTTCAGAAAACTGCGTTTACCAATGTTGCCTTTCTTAAAAAAGTAAACATACAAACCCGTAAAAGTTCGCAGCTTAAAAAATGGCTCACCCTATTTTTACGTATGGCAGCTATCGCTTGTCTTGTAATCGCATTTGCGCAACCTTTTTCAGCATCAAAAACAGCACTTAACACAAACAAAGAAACCGTTATATATCTTGACAACTCTTTTAGTATGGAAGCTAAAGGCACAGACGGCCCGTTATTGCAACGCGCTATGCAAGACCTTTATGAGCTCCCTAGCACAGAAAAAGTGAATTGGTTTACTAATGACAAAGTACACAGAGGTGTTTCTAAAAAAGCTTTTAAGGCCGAAATATTACAGACTCAATTTGCGTCAAAACAATTAACACCTAAGCAAGTATTATTAAAAGCTGAGCAACTCTTCTCTAAAAATTCAGGTGCAGAAAAACGATTAATTTATGTCTCAGATTTTCAACTAAAAGAAGGCTTTCCTCCCATTAATGAAAACATAAAAGTAAGCGCGGTAAGCCTCTCTCCAGAAAGAAAACTTAACATAGCCATTGACACTGTCTTTATAAAAAATAAAGATGCCTCAAAATTAACGCTAGAAGCAAGATTGACGGCACAAGGCAGCAATGAAGCAATACCCGTATCACTCTTTAACAAAAAAGTACTCGTAGCAAAAACCACAGCAGATTTTTCTGAGAGCGCAACCGTTACTACCACTTTTGAGATTAATAAAGATGAAGCTATTGACGGTCGCATTATTATTAATGATCCAGATATTAAATATGATAACACCTTATACTTTAGTATCAATGCGGCAAATAAGGTAAATGTTCTTGCCATTAATCAAGGTGATGGCACTTTTAGCTCACGTATTTTTAATAGCGAAGAATTTAAGTTTACACCACAATCACATAAAAACCTAGATTATAACGCAATCCCAAATCAGAATTTTATCATCCTAAACGAACTTGATAATATCCCCGCACCATTAACGGCAGCCTTGCGCGCTTTTTCAGAAAACGGTGGGAGTGTTTTTATTATTCCATCTGCTAATGCAGTAATTTCAGAGTACAATAGCTTACTTAATAGTTTAAAGCTAGGTACTTTTGGAGAGAAAATTTCCGCAGAAAAACAGATAACAAATATTGCTTTTGATCACCCATTGTATCGTGATGTATTTGAGAAACGAGTGGTTAATTTTCAATACCCAAAAGTCAACTCGTTTTACCCACTTGCAGGCGTACATGCTACAGCACTGTCTTTTGAAGATGGCAAACCTTTTATTGTACAAAAGGGAAATCATTTTTTAAGTACCGCCGCTTTTGCTTCGGAAATATCAAACTTTAAAAGCTCGCCGTTAATTGTCCCTACCTTATATAATATGTCTTTACAGAGTTTACCGCTGCCAAAGTTATATTACACCGTAGGAAAACCTAACACCTTTGCAATCCCAATTAAATTACAACAAGATCAGATTATCACTCTTAAAGACAGTGTATCTAGTTTTATACCGTTACAAATAGCAAACTCAAATAAAGTAACAATATCTACTGAAGAGACACCAAACATTGCTAGCACATATGCTGTGATGAATGACACAGATTTTATAGAAAACGTAAGTTTTAATTACACGCGAGATGAAAGTATTTTACAATACGCATCTTTAGAAGAATGGGAAGGTGTTGACGCACACGACAGCATCACAGCCCTTTTTGAAAACATCGTAAAAGACAACACCATTAATGAATTTTGGAAATGGTTTGCTATTGGGGCATTCTTGTTTTTATTAGCTGAGATGCTGGTGTTGCGGTTTTATAAGAAGTAGACTAGAAACACAACAAACACCTCTGCTATGAAAATTTTTCTAAAATCTGCAACCATTTTTGAGCCAAAGGGTGTGCTGTAATTATAAAAGCGTGATCTTTTAATTTAAAGTAGAATCAAAACATAAAACTGACAATGAATAAAGAATCATCAAAAAAGAACGTTAAATTAATAAGTATTGTAGTAGGAATAATACTTTTTGCAGTTGCTTATTATGGAATCCAGGAGTTTTCAAAAAATGACTTTCAGGATGAAATGGAAAAAGCTGCCATAGAATTGAATAAAAAACTACCTGTTCAGGTAGATAAATTTTCAAGACTTGATAGTGCTTCTACAAAAAGCAATTCAAATTTCACATATCATTATACACTTCTTAATATAGAAAAATCTGAAGTGTATCCAGATTCTGTTTATAAATATATGAAGCCTGGTATTATTGAAAACATTAAAACTAATCCAGATTTAAAAATGTACCGCGATAATGATATTACTATGGAATATCGTTATTATGATAAAAATGGAGATTTTGCTGTAAATATTTCTGTACCGCCAAATCTATATAAGAAACAGGATACAATACAAAATCAATAACAAACGACATAGCTATGAAAATTTTACTAAAATCTGCCACTATCGTTGACCCAAAAGGCGCGTTACATTTACAGAAACGTGACCTGCTTATTGATAAAGGTACAATTGTACAAATCGCTTCAAAAATAGAGGCTACAGACAAAGTAAGGGTGGTAGAAAAAGATAACCTGCACGTATCGCTTGGATGGATGGACAGCAGTGTGAGTTTTGGAGAGCCTGGTTATGAAGAAAGAGAGACATTTGAAAACGGTCTTAACGTAGCCGCAGCATCTGGTTTTACAGATATCTGCATCAACCCAAACACAAATCCAGTTACAGATACTAAAGGTGCGGTACAGTTCTTAAAAAGTAAAGCAGCAAACCATACTGTAAATGTTTTACCAGTAGGCGCAATGACACAAAGCGCAGATGGCGAGCATCTAGCAGAGTTGTTTGATATGCAACAAGAAGGAGCAGTTAGCTTTTATGATTACAAGCAACCAATAAAAAATGCCAACCTTTTAAAAATTGCATTACAATACTGCCAGAATTTTGGCGGTCTTATACAATCATTCCCAATGGACATGGCAATAGCTCACAAAGGGATGGTCAATGAGGGTGTAAATAGCACTCAATTAGGATTAAAAGGAATCCCAACTCTAGCAGAAGAATTACAAATAACAAGAGATTTATACTTACTAGAATATACAGGCGGGAAATTACACATACCAACCATTTCTACCAAAAAATCTGTGCAACTTATTAAAGAAGCAAAGAAAAAAGGACTAGATGTAACCTGTAGCATAGCAGCACACAACTTAATACTCACAGATGATGTATTATCTAGTTTTGACACTCGCTATAAAGTAATGCCACCACTTAGAGAGAAGCTAGATATAAAAGCACTTATCAAAGGAGTACAAGATGGCACCATAGACGCAGTGACTAGCGACCACGCTCCTATAGATATTGAGTTTAAGAAAATAGAATTTGACCACGCACAATATGGCTCTATTGGACTAGAAAGTTGTTTTGGAGCTTTAGGTAATGTCTTGGATATTTCCGAAGTAATTACAGCACTTACTGGTTTAAGAGAACGATTTGGTCTTGAATCTGGACAAATTAAAGAAGGAGCAAAATTACCACTCACCCTTTTTAACCCAAGCCCTGAGTGGCTTTTTGAGAGTGACGCAATACTCTCTACCTCTACTAGCTCTGCCCTAGTTTGTCAACAAATGAAAGGCAAAGTGTATGGTATAATAAATAAAAATAAACTGAAACTTAACTAGTATGTCTCAAATAGCTCCTCCCGGAAAAAACAAAGCGATTATTTGCTATATAACGTTTGTAGGTTTGCTTATCGCAATGTCTATGAATAGTAACGAGAAACATCCTTTTGCTACAGCTCACATTAAAAATATGTTTGGGATAACACTCTTTTGGATAAGCGCAAAAGTATTTATCGCATACATTAACTTGATACTAGGCGAACTCTTTTTCTGGACCGCAATTGTGCTACTTATTTACTCGCTCTATAGAGCGATAAAAAACGAAAAACCTAATCTACCATATCTTACAGAATGGTTTAATAAATGGTTTACTTTTTTAGATTAATACCTCAGAAGGTTTAAATCTCAAAATTTCATATTCTATTTCCCATATTCCCAAAAAAATGAAACAACAACTTTCACTAGAACACAACTATAAAGCACCCACTCAAGACGTAGGTTGTAATCCTGCAATTATATTAATTCACGGGTATGGCAGTAATGAAGACGATCTTTTTTCTTTTGCACCAGAGTTGCCAGATCATTATCACATTATCTCACTAAAAGCACCAATCGCAATGCAACCTTCTGGTAACGCTTGGTATAATATCTATTGGGACAATACAGATGGTAAAATGAGTGATATCCCCCAAGCACTTGTAGCGAGAGATTTAATTGCTAAATGTATTGATGAAGTAGTTGAAAACTATAAAGCAGATGCTAGTAACATTACCTTAATAGGCTTTAGCCAAGGGACTATTTTAAGCTTTGCAGTAGGGTTATCTTATCCAGAAAAAGTAAAGAATATTGTAGGTCTTAGTGGTTACATAAACATAGAACTTCTTAAAGATGGCTACGAGAAAAATGACTTTACAAATTTAAATGTATACTCTTCTCACGGGAGCGTTGATCAGGTATTACCTGTAGAGTGGGCACGTAAAACAAAACCTTTTTTAGCAAATCTAGGCATTGACTGTGCTTATTCTGAGTTTCCTATTGGGCACGGCGTGGCACCACAAAATTTTTATGAAATGAAGGAGTGGCTTCTTAAGAAGTAATTAGTCTTGAGTTTTTAGTTTTGAGAAAATTGAACTACTCAATACTAAAAACTCAAGACTCACTACTAAAAACTAAAGTGGATATAAAACCGTCTTCACTGGATAAATATCTAGCTTATTATTCTTATCAAAGAAGTACTCGATGATGACTTCGCCCCAGCGCTGGCCGTCAGAAAAATCTGCTTGAATCCAGCGGTGATTTAAAAACTTAATTTTATTGATGCGCATGGGACCACGATCACCTTTAAACTCTACAAGAGGGTTACCACCTTCTAGCCCGTTTTTATCATAGATTAAATCTGTGATTTGTTGTTTTACATCTGCAGCATTTAGGTCGTACTTTTCTAAATAATACATTGCGTTATCGTTACCTAACAATGAGAAATAATTACTTTCTGAAAGTTCTTTATTGAGAACACCAATAGAATCTTTGGCTTTATCTAATCTTTTAGACAACCCATTTATAGATTTTTCTTGTGATTCAAATATGGTTTTCTCATTCATATACTGAAAAATAATAAACAGCAATGCAAAGAAAAACAGGTACATAAATAAGCTCTTTCTCATAGTTTATGGCATTTCCGAAGAAATGATAATATTAAATTTATACTTTAAGTTTTAAGCCATCAAAGGCCAAGTGTACATTTTCTGGTAATCTTGCTTCCACCTCATCGTGAAAACCTAATAAATGACTTATGTGTGTTAGATAAGCCTTTTTAGGCTTTACTTTTTCTATTAAATCTAAGGCTTCACTAAGTGTAAGATGTGAAGGATGAGCAGCTTCACGTAATGCATTTACTACTAAAACCTCTGTGCCTTTGATCTTTTCAATTTCTGAAACGCTAATAGTTTTTACATCTGTTAAATAAGTAAACCCATCTATTCTAAAACCTAGTACAGGCAGTGTATTATGCATTGCCCTTATAGGAATCACATTTTTACCTCCAATTTTAAAAGGAGCCAAATCAACAATCTGTTCTTCTTTAATAGTTGGTGCGCCAGGGTATTTATTTTCTGTGGTAAATATATATTCAAAGCGTTTATAGAGTGCATCAAAAACGTTTTGCTCTGCATAAAAAGTAACATCGCCACCTTGTCTAAAACAAAATGGACGAATATCATCTAGCCCTGCTGTGTGATCACTATGGTCATGTGTGAGGAGAATAGCATCAAGTTGCTTGACATTATTGTTAAGCATTTGCATTCTAAAGTCTGGCCCACAGTCTATCACATAATTAAAATCTTCCCACTGTAATAGCACAGAAACACGAAGTCTTTTATCTTTTGGGTTCTCACTTAAACACACGGGATGATCGCTACCTATTACAGGAATACCCTGCGAAGTTCCGGTGCCCAAAAATGTTATAGAAATAGCTGATTTCATTACTACAAAAATAACAGTATTTTTTTTGATTAGGTATGGTATTTAGTACCTTTGTTATATACAGAGTACCTAATAATAAGCTATGCCAGATTTTATAAAAGGAGATAAAGATTTTGAAAGCATCCCAACCGTTAAGGACAAGGCGTTGCGCATTAACCTAAACGAAAACATATACGGTACTTTTGCCGAGATTGGTGCAGGACAAGAAACGGTACGTAACTTTTTTAGAGCCGGTGGTGCTTCTGGGACAATTGCAAAAACCATTTCTGCATATGACAAAGACTTTAGTGATGCCATTTATGGTGTTGAGGAAGATGGTCGTTATGTAACAGAAGCGCGTTTAAAAAAGATGCTTAATCACGAGATGGAGCTTCTTGAAGAGCGTATTCTACGTGAGAAGCATCCTAACAAAATGTATTTTGCATATGCAAATACAGTTGCAACAATAGATTTTGCTAAAAAATATAAAGGTCACGGCTGGGTAGGTATACGCTACCAGACAGATGCAGAAGAAGAGTACAGTGAGATAATTTTACACTTACGTTTTCACGAGACAGAAGCTTTATTACAACAACACACACTAGGTATTCTTGGAGTTAATTTAATTTATGGTGCATATTATAAATATGACACACCTAAAAAATTACTGCGTTATTTATACGACCACATTGATAAAGACAAGATTGAGATAGATACTATTAACTTCTCTGGTCCTAAATTTAAAGATGTTGATAATCGTTTAATGAGTTTACAGCTTATTAAAAACGGAATGACAGATGCAGTGATGTTTGGCCCAGATGGTAACAATATTTTGCCAGCACGTATACTTTACAAGAAAAACATCCTAGCACTTCGCGGTAGTTTCCGTCCAGTGACAAAGGTGAACATAGATATGTATGAGAAGTCTTTAGAGATGTTTCTCAAACAAAATAAAGTTGAAGAGGACCGTACAGAAACCATTTTTGAAATCACACTCTCTAACTTAAGAGCAGAAGGTGAAATTGATGAAGAAGACTTTATGGATAGAGCTAGATTGCTTTGTTCTTTAGGGCACACAGTGATGATCTCAAATTTTCAAGAATATTATAAACTTGTTGAGTACTTCTCTCGCTATACTAAGATGCGTCTTGGCTTGGCAATGGGCGTAAATAACCTTGTAGATATTTTTGACGAGAAATATTACCGTCATTTAAGTGGTGGTATTCTAGAAGCTTTTGGTAAACTATTCTTTAAAGATCTTAAAGTTTACCTCTACCCTATGCATAACCCAGAGACTAATGAATATACTACCAGCGAAAACCTAAAAGTACACCCACGTATGAAAGAGCTTTACAAGTTCTTTAAATACAACGGTAAGGTTTTAGACATAGAAAATTTTAACCCAGAGGTAATGGATATTTTTTCTAGAGAAGTATTACAAAAAATTGAAGCTGGTACAGACGGATGGGAAAAAATGCTCCCAGATGGTGTTGCAGAAATAATAAAAGATAAACAACTGTTTAGTTGTCCAGCTAGTGCTTCTGCTAAAGCTTAGATTAACTTCAGAAATTTTAAATATTGAACCCCGGCCTTTTGGTTGGGGTTTTTTGATTAAATTATATGTAGTAACATTAAGAAATAAAAAAACCTTTTGTGATGATAGCCTACTGTATTTAAGATATATCAGGGTTATAGCCAATTACTTCACTGCGCCACATAATGATTTGCTACCAGTAGCACTAGATAATTATAAAAATAAAATTATTAGTTTTTAATTCAGATTTGTAAAGTTCTTGCAAGTAGAAATTATAATTTTAGGTTAAACCCACCTTAATGTTTTCGAGTTAATCACTACATAATCTAGTATTTAACCTCAACTTTTCACCTCTTAAATAAATAAAGAAACTGGCTGGGTTCTTTACTACTTATCAAACTCTTAACAGAGTTTTTCTGTGATTTATTCACTAACTTTAATGTTTAAAATACGTAACTAATCTTACACAATAATATTAAGCTCAATTTAAAAAAATGACACAACATAGAAAGAGAAATAAGAACCTAGGCTTAGCAGAATTAATTGCGATTGCACTAGGCGGAATGGTTGGTGGTGGGATTTTTACTGTTTTAGGCATTTCTGTTTCATTAATTGGAAACTTAACACCTATTGCAATAATAATTGGTGGTCTCATAGCCTCTTTAGCAGCATACTCTTATGTAAAATTAGGAGTTTACTACAAAGACGAAGGAGCAACTTATTCATTCTTTAAAAGAACCTACCCAAACTCAAATTTCTCAGCCTCTGCGATAGGCTGGTTTATCATTTTTGGCTACATAAGCACCTTAGCATTATATGCCTATACATTTTCATCCTATGCCATTAGTAGTACTGATTTTGCAGATAATGTTTGGATTAGAAAAAGTATAGCAATAGGTATTATTGGAGTTTTCACTTTGATAAATATTTGGAGTGTTAATGGAATGGGGAAATTAGAAGATTTAATGGTTTACACGAAGCTTATTGTTTTAACTATTATTTCAATTGTCTTAATGAACCACGGAACCTCAGACTTCGGTTCTTTTATTGAGAATATGGCTTTAGATTTAGAAAATTCAAGTGTTTTTTCTATCTTAATTGTAGCTTCTCTAACCTTTGTATCTTATGAAGGTTTTCAACTGGTTATAAACGCAGTAAATGAAATGACAAATCCAGAAAAAAATATTCCGAGAGCAATTTATAGCGCAATCACATTGGCTATATTAATTTACGTAGTAATCTCAATGGGAGCCTTATTTGCGATACCCACAGAAGAAATAATTAAAAATAAGGAATACGCATTAGCAGCAGGAGCCGGAAATGTTCTTGGTAGTTTAGGAACCAACCTTGTAATCCTTGGCGCAATATTAGCAACTAGTAGTGCTATAAGCGGTACTGTATTTGGCTCATCAAGACAGATGTCTGTTATTGCAACAGATGGTTATTTTCCAAAGTGGTTGTCCGTTAGAAAAAATAATAGTCCACAAAATGCAATTATAGGAATGGCCGTAATGGCAAGTCTTTTAATTTTAATTGGCGGACTTGAACTTATACTTGAATTTGGTAGTATTACCTTTTTACTTGTCTCTCTATTAATGGCTGTCGCAAACTATAAAATAAGAGACAAAACTAACTCTTCAAAACTTCTTACATTAATATCTATTATTGGTTTAAGTATTGGAGGGATACTTATCTTATACTATGAGTTTACTACAAAATGGGAACAAATGTTAGTGATAATACTCCTCTATGTTATATTAGCATTTGGTGCTTGGAAATACTCTAAAAAGAAGGTTATTAAATAAAAAAAACGCAGATATAGTTAATTAAATACTAGCATTAAAATGAACAAACTCATCAAAATACTATTCTCTCTTATCATAATTTGTAGCAACATAAGTTGTGATCAAATCACGAAAGACAAAGCGAGAAACGAAATAGAAACTAACGAAATTATCAACGTCATAGACGACAATTTTATACTCACAAAAGTAGAAAACACAGGTGCTGCATTAAGTCTGGGTGAAAATTTAAGCCCACAATTAAAAGTTGTTTTCTTGCAGGGTATACCGCTATTAGTGCTTCTATTGCTATTTGTTTATATCATTAAAGAAAAGAAAATGTCTAGATTAAATATAATCGCATTTTCATTTGTAATAGGTGGTGGTATAGGTAATATTTATGACCGAATTCTATACAACTCTGTAACAGATTTTATGTATGTAGAAATAGGCAGTCTTCATACTGGCATTTTTAATATGGCAGATGTATCTGTAGTAGTGGGGACGCTATTATTGCTTGTCAATGTTTTGATTGCTGAAATAGAAAAAAGACAAGTAAAAAATCTTAGTTTATAAAACAGAATAATAAATATCTATTATAGACATATTCAATAAAAACAAAAAGGTGCAAAAACAAAGATTATCCCAATCTAAGTTTTGCACCTTTTTTTGGTCTCATATATATAGACCATAACTTATTTTTTATTCATCACCAATAACGGCAATACCGTCTGGTTTAATCACAATTTGTTTCTCTCGGTATAAAGTACCTATTGCTCTTTTAAAGCTTTTCTTACTCATTCCCATTTCGTTTTTAATCGTGTCTGGGTCGCTTTTATCGTGAAGTGGTAAAAATCCTCCTGCAGCTTTAAGCTCATCTAGTATAAAGTTTGCATTAGGTTCTATACTTCTATAACCCGGCGCTTGTAATACTACATCTACCTTTTTATCCTCGCGTACTTTTTTTACATATCCTTTAATACGATCTCCTGTACGTATATCTTCAAAAATATCATCATTGTGAATAAGACCACTGTATTTTCCTTCTATAATCACATTTGCACCAAGCTCAGTAATATGAGTAACTAGCAATGACACCTCTTCATATTTCTCTAAGGTTACATCATCATTATTTAAATGTTTGTTTGTCTTACTTGAACCTACTAAACGATTAGTTTGCTCATCCATATATAAATAGACAATGTACCAGTTACCTACCTTCATAGCACGCGCCTGCTCTTTAAACGGCACAAACAACTGCTTTTGCAATCCCCAGTCCATAAAGGCACCAAACTCATTTACATCACTACAATGCAAGTATCCAAAATCATTTAAATGAACATAAGGCGTCAAGTTTGTAGCAACTGGGCGCTCCTCATAATCTAAATAAACAAAAACGGTTAGCTCATCACCTATCTCAAATGTTGCTGGCTTATATCTGTGTGGTAATAACACTACATTTTCTTCTTCATCACCCAAGAATAAACCTGGCTCTGTATCACGCAAAATGGTTAACGTGTTGTATTCTCCTATTTTAATCATAACTTAATAATATGGTGCAAAGGTACAATTTATACACGCTCTATTGTAGCGTTTTAAAATAATCAAGAAGCACTTGATCATTTATTTCTGGTGGCGTAAATACTTCAAGTATACTAGGTTTTTCTGCTTCGGAAATATTAAAAAATTCATGCAATTTCTGTTGCAGACTATTTAAGTCTGTTGCCTTGGTGTAGTTGCAATTATACTGCTTGGCTAGATGCTCGCTCGTTAATTGATGGCGTGTTTCAAAAAAGGGCTCAAAATGAGTCATGGTCTTTGCCTTAGGTAAAATCCTAAAAATACCACCACCGCTATTATTAACGATAATGATTTTAAAGTTTTTAGGAATGTAATTGTTCCATAAGGCATTGCTGTCATAAAAGAAACTAAGATCTCCAGTAATAAACAGTACCGGCTTATTTGATTGTACAGCAGCACCTATTGCTGTACTTGTACTACCATCTATACCACTTGTACCCCTATTACAGAAAACATCTATACTACTATCCAGTTTAAATAATTGTGCATACCGTATCGCTGTACTATTACTTAATTGTAACAGGTAGTTTTTAGGCAAATAATTAAAAATCTGCTCGTATACTTTAAAATCTGAATACGGAGTGTCTGCTAGATAAGGAATGTGTTTTTCATCTCTAATAGCTTTAATTGCTAGAATGGTTTTTTTATAAACTGAAGTAACAGACACATCTACTTGCAGCAATTGCTCAAAAACATACTGAGCATTTGTTTTAATATGACCTGTTAAAGAAAAATAAGTATCATACGCTTTTTTAGGGTTTATATGATAATGTTCTGTTGGCTGGTGGGTGCGTAAAAAGCCTTTTATTTTTTTACTCACCACCATACCGCCTAGCGTGATAAGCAAATCTGGCTGTAGGGCTTTAAAGTCTTCTTCAGAAAAAGGTGCAATAAGTTGATCTATTGCATTTATAGCATTTGGGTGATAAATATTAGATGTGGTTTCGGTCATTATAACCACATTGTCTAGTTGCGCTAACCTGTCTATTATTTCCGAAGAAATCATATTAGGTTTATGCACGCCAACTAGAATAAGTGTTTTTTTTGAGGTAGCCCAAAGCTCCTTTAGTTTTAAAATTTCAGGAGTAATTGTACCACTCACTCCTGTTGTTCTTCTTGCCGGCACGTGTTGCGGTCTTACTTGTAAATCATCTACAAGATCATAGAGGGGTTCAGAAAAAGGAAGGTTAATATGTACTGGGCCAGAAAGCTCAATCGCTGTATTGAGCGCTATGTTAATCTCTGTCTCATTGTGTTGCTGCTGCTCTGCTCCTTCTATACAATTTGCGCTATAGAGTATATGATTTGCATATACGTTTTGCTGGTTAATGGTCTGCCCATCTCCTATTTCTTGTAGTTGTTCTGGTCTATCTGCACTTAGAACGACAAGAGGAATATCACTGTAAAAAGCTTCTGCGATGGCAGGATAATAATTGAGTAAAGCCGAGCCAGATGTACAAACTAGCGCTACAGGTTTTCCCGTTTGTTGTGCCATACCTAATGCAAAGAATGCCGCACAACGCTCATCTATTATACTATAATTAGTAAACCTATTGTCTTCTGTAAAGCTTATAGTTAAGGGGGCATTACGTGATCCTGGTGAGATTACAATATTTGTAATCTCTTTTGCAAGACATAGTTGCGTGATAGTTTGAGATAGTATTTTTGAAGAAAAATGCATGAATGCAAAAATACGTTTAAGCAATCACATTTTAAAGCATAGGTGCAACTACCTTAAGCATGGTCTGTAATTTATTTTGAGTTTCTTGCCATTCTTTTAATGGGTTAGACTTGTCTACAATACCACCACCTACAAATATAGTAGCAGTTGCATTCTCTATTTTCATAGACCTCAAGTTTACAAACAAGTTTGTACCACATTCAGGACAATTAATTTGACCTAAAAAGCCAGAGTAAAACTCTCTATTATAGTTTTCAAAGTTTTGTATAAACTCTTTGGCTAGCTTAAAGGGACTACCGCATACTGCTGGTGTAGGGTGTAACGCATTTACAAATTTATCTACTTTAGAAAATCTCTTTTTTACAACACCTGTAATATCTGTTTTTAAGTGAACTAACGTACCCGCGTTATAAGTATAAGGCTTTGATATTCTTAGAACCGGAGTAATGTTTTGTAGTGAATCAAAAATAGAACTAGTTACAATTGCTTGTTCTTCTATTTCTTTTGGTGACCAAAAAGAAGTTTTAATTTCTTCAACCTTTTTTGTCCCAGCTAATGATATAGTTTTAAAAGTAGATTCTTTTAAATGAACAAGAGTCTCTGGAGTGGTCCCACACCACAATGCTGTTTCTGGATGATACCATAGGTATTTAAAACCATTGTAGTTTTTTGTAAATAATTGATCTGCTAAAGTCTGTAAATCAAATAAACTAAGCGCCACTTTTTTGCTCCTTGAGAGAACTACCTTTTTTAACTTACCCAATTCTATTTCTTTTATTGCCTTACCAACAATGTCTAGATGAGTGTTTTTTCCTTGGTTTTCTTCTGGGATAACGACTTCTTCATCAGGGTGATCAGTCACATCTGTTATCATGGCGCTATAAAAATCTGAATGTGCTTCTGGAATTAATAGTGCCGTTTTTTTATAATCAAAAGGTGCCATCACAAAACCTTGATCTTCATAGGTGGCAGTGGTAAATGTGTCTGATGTATTCTGAAAATAAGCAAATATCTCTTTGCTATCTGGAAATGAAAAAAGCACAAATGGTTTCTCGTTATTAAACCATTCTTTTGCTTTAATAATCAATTTATTGTAATTCATATATGGTTGATATCCTTCTTATAAAGTTATTTACGTAAACAAATAGTTGTTAGCTTTACAAGTGAGATTAATTCATTATTCTCATTTGTAACGGGGATATGCCAAAGTTGTGTGGTTCGTCCTTTATGTAATATGGTAGCGGTTGCATACACAAAGCCTTCTTTTATACTCTTAACATGGTTTGCTGCAATCTCTATACCTCTAACTTGTATATTTTCTTCTTTTAAAAAAATAAAAGAGGCAGCACTACCTACACTCTCTGCTAAGGCTACAGATGCACCGCCATGTAAAACGCCATCTGGTTGATGAACACGAGGTGTAACAGGCATTTTTGCAGTCACTGTATTTTCTGTAATGTCAACAAACTCTATCGCTAGCGTTTCCATCAGTGTGTTTTTACACATTGCGTTACACGCTTTTAAAAGTGCTTCTTTAGATTGTTCCATACGGTGACCTTCAAATTAATACCTTTACAAAAATACAAATAAGCACAACAATGACCCATAAAAAGAACATATCTTATTCAACAATTAACAGCTATCACACTCAAGGAGAATTAACCGAAAATACTGAAACGGTTTGGCTTGTTTTTCACGGATTAGGATACTTAAGCAAGTACTTTTTACGCTATTTCTCTGAGCTACCGGCATCTAATTTTGTAATATGCCCACAAGCACCCTCTAAATATTATCAAGGAACAAATTTTAAACACGTAGGTGCCTCTTGGTTGACTAAAGTTGATACAGAAACAGAAACCATAAATGTACTTAATTACATAGATGCTGTTTTTAATAAAGAAGTAACAACAACCCCAAAAAAACTAATAATTTTAGGGTATTCTCAAGGTGTATCTATAGCTACAAGATGGGTAGCATCTCGTAAAATACAGTGCTACCATTTAGTTCTGCATAGTGGTGGGATACCTGTAGAACTTAAAAAAGTTGATTTTGATTATATGGATAAAAACACTCAAGTTACTTACTTATATGGTGATAAAGATCCTTATATCACAGAGGCTAGAAAAACCGAAGAACAATTAAAAGGCACTAACTTATTTGGAGAAAAACTTGAATCTATTGTATTTAAAGGGGTTCACGAGGTTAACAAGAATTACATAAACAGTTTATCGGATTAAAAATGCATTTTACCGTGTATTTCATCGATTAAATTTGCAAAACACCTAAATAAGGTGTTAATTTGCATCATAAAGTAAGAATAAACTTATTAATTATGAAGAAATACACTACTCTACTAGCCTTAATACTTATCACATCTTTCTCTTTTGCTCAAGTAAGCAAAAATGAAAAAGCAGCTTTATTAGATTTATATGCTTCTACAGATGGAATAAACTGGAACACTAACTGGGATGTAAATACTCCTGTTAAAGATTGGCACGGTGTTACAATTAGTGATGATAAGGTGATTGCAATTAATTTAATGTTTAACAACCTTAAAGGTGAATTACCTGCATCTATCTCTTCTCTAGTACATTTAGAAAATTTAGAATTATCTTTTAATCAAATTGATGGTTCATTACCTTCTTCATTAGGAAACTTAAAAAGCCTAAAGAGCTTAGCAATAAACAGTAATCAAATAACAGGAACAATCCCTGCAGATCTTGGTAATCTAAAAAATCTTGAAGAATTACACCTAAGTAGTAATTCATTATCTGGAACAATACCTGCCTCTTTAGGATCATTAAACAATCTTGAGACATTTAATATATTTGACAATAGTATTACAGGTACATTGCCTTACGGTCTTACAGAATCTAAAAACCTAAAAAAATTAGTGGTTGCAGAAAATGAAATCATTATCACAAACGCTATAGCAGAGACTCGTGTTTTTAAAGTTGATAATGAAAACACAAGATTTAAAACTCCAAGAACTTTTATAAACAAAACTGTATTAGCCATTGAGACAAGTGATGACGAGTAATTAAACAAATTATATAGTAGTATTGAAGAGCGATTTTAATTAATCGCTCTTTTTTTAAGTCCAATTTCAAATAAGCCATACTTCTGTTTTCGACAAAAAACACAGATTAACGTTTTGTTAGGACTACAAGACCTATATATACTAGTATCTTTGCATCATAGTATTACTATAAAGACATATGCTTTTACAAAAAAGCAATTACAGCAATTAGTTGTTATTTATAATGATTAATTTATTTGGTTAGAGCGGCTCCTTTCATAGGGAGTCGCTTGTTATTTATAGCAGTTTGGTTTCTAACTGCACCACACAATTACTTACTCTGCACTTATCTTAATTTTTAATAAATAAGGTTTCAATGTTATAATAAACCTGGTAACCGCTGTGTTTAAAATTATATGAGCCTATTGAACAAATTACGTGCATAATCTTCTGTAGTCATTAATAATTTTAAGTACTTTGTATTTATTAAATTATATATAATAATATAAACAAGTGCACTTAAAAAACATCATCGTCATTCCTTGTTATAACGAAGCTACAAGACTTCCGTTAGAATCATACCGCACTTTTCTTGCGCAAAACAACGACTCACAGATTGTGTTTTCTAACGATGGTTCTACAGATGATACGATGTCTGTTTTAAAAAAATTACAGCAAGCACATCCAGATCAAGTATTTATTTACAACCTAGAGAAAAACAGCGGTAAAGCGCAAGCCGTGAGAGAAGCTATTATTTTTTGCTTCGGAAATTTTAAAGATTTTAAAACTATAGGCTATCTCGATGCAGACTTATCTTCTAGCCTAGAAGAATATGTTACAATTTCAGAAAACATAAAAGACGACGTGATTTGTGCTTTTGGTTCTCGTATATTAAAAATAGATAATCACATAGACCGTAAAAAATATCGCTTCTTGATAGGTCGTGTTATAGCTACCATGATTTCTAGTCAACTAGACATTAGTATATATGATAGTCAATGTGGTTGTAAAGCTTTTTCTGTTAGCATAGCTCAAGAATTATTTAAAGAAAAATTTATCTCAAAATGGTTGTTTGATGTCGAGCTTTTTCATCGTTTGATAAAAATGTATTCTCATAAAGCTATGAAAACAGTTTGTAGAGAAATCCCACTAAAATCTTGGGTAGATGTAGACGACTCGCGAGTAAGTATGTTATACTTTTTTAAAATGTGGCAAGATTTATATACCATAAGTAAACGTTATAAATAAATGGATCAATCAAAATCTAATTTTTTAAACAATCCTCAATTCTATAAAATTTCAGTAGTAATTCTACTTGTTGTACGCGGCATTTTTAATGCGGTTGTACCTCTTATGGATAAGACAGAAGCTAGGTATGCTGAGATTGCAAGACTAATGGCCGAAACCGGTAACTGGATTACACCTCAAATAGATTATGGCGTACCCTTTTGGGCAAAACCACCATTATCTACTTGGCTTTCTGCAGGAAGCATGTCTATTTTTGGGGTAAATGAATTTGCAGTGAGATTTCCGTATTTATTACTTGTTGCAGGTATGGTTTTGTTAGTTGGAAAATATGCCAAACGAGCAAATCTTCCTTTTTATTTACCAGGTCTCATTTTATTATTAACCCCAGAACTATTTTTACACGCAGGAGTTGTATCTACAGATACAGCACTCACACTTGCGGTAACACTAACATTTTTATCTTTTTGGGAAGCCACTCATAATGGCAAAAAATTATGGGGATACCTCTTTTTTGTGGGGATAGGTTTAGGTCTTTTAGCAAAAGGACCCATTGTAATAATATTATGTGGACCTCCTATATTCTTATGGATGGTAATTAAAAAGAAGTACAAAACAGTATTTACAAAATTACCTTGGCTATTAGGGATACTTGTCACCGCTGCTGTTGCAGTACCTTGGTATTACTTAGCAGAACAAACAACTCCTGGCTTTATAGATTATTTTTTAGTAGGAGAACATTGGTTACGTTTTACAGATTCTAGTTGGAAAGGTGATAAATATGGTTTTCCTAAAACACAGCCACTTGGTATTATTTGGGTGTTTTTATTACTATTTGCCCTGCCCTGGATTGAGGTTATATTTTACAAAATTTTTAAAACAAGACTTACTATCATTAAAGATGAATGGGTTCTATTTTTACTCCTGTGGCTACTATGGACACCATTATTCTTTACAGTATCTTCAAGTTTAATACACACTTATACAATGCCTGTAATGGTACCTGTGGCATTATTGATTGTACACTGGTGGCCTACTATAAAAATTAAAAAGAGTTTAGTAATAGCTAGTTTAAGTCTAGTTGGAGTCTGTGTTTTGTTTTTAGTGGGCGCAGTTGCTACAAATGCTGTAGAGCAGTACGCAAACTCTGACAAGTATTTTATTGAGAATCATCCAGAGCAAATTAAAATTGATGAGTTTTATCACTACGGAAATAAGAGTTATTCAAGCCAGTTCTACTCTAATGGAGTGGTACAAGATATATCGCTTGAAGAACTAAAAAAGAAAGAAGATGCCTTCTGGCCATTTTGCTTTATCGTCAAAAAAAGAGATGTTAAACATCTAGAAGGATTAGATCTTTCAAAATTTGAATTAATAGACCAAAACGAAAAGAAGTTATTTTATAGTGTTCCTAAATAACTGTACTAATTAAATCTAGCATATTTCCGAAGTAAAAATAAAAAAGGTCGTTCTTCTCAGAACGACCTTCCTGTTTTTTTCAAAATGTTTCTTTTTAGGGATTCTTGGTTAGAAGAATTTACTTTATGTTTCACCTTGGGGCAGTAGTCATATAACTACGCATCAAATTTAGTCTTTGCCTTTTAATAATCCTACATATTTGTCTCATAAAAATATCCTTTTTGCTATTATGTAAAGTAATGTAAAACAGTATCTTTGCGGCTTCTTAAAACAGACCCATGTTACTACAAAAGACAATTAAAAATTTTACTCAAAACCCTAAAAACGACATCCTATCTGGATTAACCGTTGCGCTAGCCCTTGTACCAGAAGCTGTTGCATTTGCGTTTGTGGCCGGTATAGACCCCTTAGTTGGTTTATATGGAGCTTTTATGATGGGAATAATCACAGCACTTTTTGGAGGACGTCCAGGTATGATTAGTGGAGCTACCGGAGCAATGGCTGTGGTAATGGTTTCTTTAGTGAAAAAAGGAAATGAAGTAGGCTTGACTCTTGACATCCCTGTAGAAAGTTTAGGCTTGCAGTGGCTCTTTATCACGCTATTATTAGTAGGTGTTATACAGATTCTCGCAGGAGTTTTTCGTCTAGGAAAATTTGTACGTTTAATACCACACCCTGTTATGATGGGGTTTGTAAATGGTCTTGCTATTGTGATTTTTAGATCACAACTTGGCTTATTTCCAGAATTAGCAACAGAAGGTATCTCGTTTACAGAAAATACAGGAGCTTGGTTTAATGCCTTTTTTAGTAGTGTAGATTTCTGGAAAATGATGGGATTAGTAGCACTTACTATGGCAATCATGTACGGTCTACCTAAACTAACTAAAAAAATACCAGCTGCACTTGCCGCTATTGTTGTGGTAGCTGCTATAGTTATTTTTGGTAAAGTTGACGTGTCTACCGTAGGGTCTTTTATACAAGATGGAGGTGGATCTGGTTTACAAGGAGGACTTCCTACTTTTCAAGATCAAATATTTACACTGTTTTACACTATTAAAGGACACTTCTGGTCTACTATATTACCATTTGCAGGTATACTAGCTGCTATTGGGCTTATAGAGAGTTTAATGACGTTAAATCTTATTGATGAGATGACAGAGACTCGTGGTAGTGGTAATCGCGAGTGTATCGCGCAAGGTGGAGCAAATATGCTTAATGGTCTTTTTGGAGGAATGGGAGGTTGCGCAATGATTGGACAATCTATAATTAACATTAACTCTGGAGGTCGTGGACGTCTATCTGGAGCAACAGCCGCTATCGCATTGTTATGCTTTATTCTATTTGCTGCACCTTTAATTGAGCAAATTCCTATTGCTGCACTTGTAGGGGTAATGTTTATGGTTGTAATTGGGACTTTTGCTTGGAGTAGTTTTAGAATACTTAATAAAATTCCTTTGAGTGATGCCTTAGTTTTAATTGCCGTTTCATTTATTACGGTATGGAAAGATCTTGCTATTGCTGTAATTGCAGGTGTGATTATTAGTGCACTAGTATTTGCCTGGAATAGCGCTACACGTATTAGAGCTCGTAAAAGTATTAAGGAAGATGGAACCAAAGTATATGCTATTTGGGGACCCTTATTTTTTGGTTCTACAACGGCTTTTAATAGCAAGTTTGATATCGCTACAGATCCAGATAAAATAGAAATAGATTTTATTGAATCTAAGGTGAGTGATCATTCTGGTGTAGAAGCCTTAAGAAACATAACTAATAAGTATATGGATCAAGGTAAAAAGGTGACACTTACGCATCTTAGTCCAGATTGTAAAGAAATGCTTATCAAATGGAATCCAGAATTTGGAAGTATTATTCAAGATGCTATTGATGACCCTCGTTACCACGTGGTAACAAGTATGCTAGATAGTGAGGTATAATAAATCTAGTTATTTATTATTCTTGTAGGCAACCATTTTACTAATTTCTTCGTCTATATTTATAGAACGAAATTATTCTATTATGAAATTAGTAAAACAATTATCTATTGCGACTTCTATTGCTATCGCCCTCATTACTATTAATTGTGGTATACAGAAATCTACCAATGTCTCTGAGTTTTCTGGTACTTATGAATCTGTTGGCTATGGAAGATTACTAAAGATTGAGAATGGAGCATTTATTCTTGCAGACTTAACTAGGTTTTCTTGTATTCCTTTATTATCAGGTGAAATTGAAGATTTTAGCAAGAATATTTATTTAAAAAATGATACGTTACACCTAGAACAAGGTATAAATCTTTATCAATTTAAAAGAATTAATGATGCTCCAGATATTTGCAAAAAAGGGACCAATGCCTATAAAAGTGCCCAAGCTAAAGTAAATGACCCTGAACATAATTTTGAAGTTTTATGGGATACCTTTAAAAAGCATTACGCTTATTTTGAGCTAAGGGGTATAGATCCAGATAAAATGTATAAGGATTATAGACCTAGAGTAAATGCAAAAACCACTCCTGCACAATTATTTTTTATTGTTAATGAAATGCTAGAGTCTTTTGATGATGGACACATAAGTATTAGTGCTCCAGATGATGTAGAAAAAGAAGCAATGGCTTTTGCAACTAGCAAAGGTGTGAGTGAGAATATTTCAGAAAAAAGTGACACCAAGACTCCACAAGAAAAGCTTAATAATTTTGATATTGCAAAAACAGTTATAGACACTTACTTACCCAATGCCCAAAAAAACACAAGTGGTTTATTATATTATGGTATTTTAAAGGATAATGTAGGCTATATGCAGATGAATTTAATGATGGGCTATGTAGATGTAGGTCTTAGCGATACGCTTCCATTAAAAGAGTATTTTGATGAGTATTTTAATTTATTACCTGAAGATGAAGACGACACACCTTTAGAAGTGAAAGGTATTAATCGTGAATTAGATAAAGTTATGGCCTTATTTGCAAATACAAATGCTATAATTATTGATGTTCGTTTTAATGGCGGTGGTAAAGACGAGGTTGGAATGAATGTACTTAAAAGAATTAACGGACAAGAAAGAATTGTTTTTAGTAAAAAAGGAAGACTAGAAGATGGGTTTACTCCCACAAATTATGTCTCCCAACCAGCTATTATAAACAACTATAAAAAGCCTGTATTTTTATTAACTAGTGGTGAGTCTGCTAGTGCCACAGAAATTATGACCTTAAGCTCATTGTCTTTTCCTCAAGTAACAAGAATAGGTTCTAATACAGAAGGTGTATTCTCTGATGTACTAGATAAAACATTACCTAATGGATGGGAATTTGGTCTTTCTAATGAAGTTTACCTTGATATGGATGGAAAAAACTATGAAGGAGTAGGCATAGCTCCAGATATTGAAATGAACTATCCAAGAGACAAACAACAGTTTTTGCAACTGATACAAAAAGGGCTAGAAAAAAATCAAGATCCTGCTATAGAAAAAGCAATACAACTTAGTTTAACTAACTAAATTGTATTGCCTAGAGCTTGAAATTGATAACAAACCTATCTAACCTTCTTTCCTTTTAATAAAGCTGGTATCTGGTTATAATCTAAGAAATATTGTAGCTTAATAGATAGCACATGATTTATAGGTTGATCAAATAGATTACCTACACTTTTAAAGTAAGAATCTTGTGCTGCTTGATCTCTACTAGCTAAGCCATTGCGATATAATGCTGTTAAAAAACTACCGGGTGCAAACTGCCAAGAATAACTTAAATCAAGATTCCAAGTATTAAAATTAATGTCTGGGTTATACTCTAAATCTTCTGTGTCAAAACCTGTCTTTTCTGTACTACCGTCTTCTTGAAGAATAAAAAATTCTCTATCATAATCTACTGTTGCCCAATAGTTACGCACTGTTAATGCTAATGTATTGTTTGGGTTAAAATTATAGTTAGCGTTAAAAGAATGTTCATTTTCTATGCGCTGTCTGTCTCCAAAAATAACAAAATCATCAGTTTGACTTACATAACCTCTATCTCCTGTATAATACTCTCTATCAAAATAATAAGACAATACAAATTTATCTGACACTCGCACCCTAGGACCAAACCCAAACCAGTAATTTGCATAATCTCTATCTTTATCAAGATAGGTCTCTGCTCCTACGTTTGCACTTAAAGCAATCATTTTATTATCATTTGTATTATACCAACCATTTGTATTAACACCATTCTTTGTAGTAAAAAAACTACCTGCACGTCTGGGTTCAAAATAATCGTGTTGATCTCCTGGCTGTAAATTAAGATTGAACCCCATATTGTTTAACTTCTTTGTGGTTCCATTAAAATTTCCGCCTAAACCAAAACCAGTAAATGTACTTGGGTTTGCTAACCGTGTGTAATTAACATAGGTATTTATATAATAATTATTCCATCGCTCTGTAGGTTCTAAAATGCGATAACCAGCATCTACACCAAAGTTGTTATAATTATTTATAAATATTAACCCAAGGTCATTAATGTCATATTTCTTATCTGCAAAACTATGATCAAAACTATACCTTAATTTACCATGTGTCTTTTGTATTAAGAAAAATGAACTAAACCCAGTAGTATTGCCATCTTCTTCAAATAGTGTACTAGACTTTAGTTCTCCTCTTACATTATAAGTATTACGTTTATTATTAATGTTTGCCGTTAAGGCCGTCACATTTGCATCTCTAAAACTACCTTCTCGCAGTGTATTAGTATTAATAATACCTACAGAAGAGTTACCATTAAACTGCTGGTCTGCTACCAGAATGTTATAATTAGTAAAAGGCGATACCACTTCTTCTCTTACAGTGCCGTCTAGAATATCTTTTATGGTCGCACTTGTTTGTTCTGTAAAAGAATTAAAAACACCTAAACCAAGCCCATCTTTAGTTCTTCCAGAAATTTTAATGGCATTTAAAACCTTGGTTTTGTCTGGGTAATCTGTTATTTCTTCATTTTCTGAAATAACAGGATCCACTCTAGGTCTACCTCCTACTCTACGAGAAAAGAATAAATTTGCTTTACTAAAAAGATCTACACCTTCTGTAAAAAACTGACGTTGTTCAGAAAAAGTTTGCTCAAAAGGACCTAGGTTTATAGAAACATCATCAAAACCTGCTTGACTAAAATCTGGAATTAAAGTAGCGTCTAGTGTAAAGTTTTCTGTTATCCCGTATTTCAAATCCATCCCAGCATTAAAGTTGGTTTCATTATCACCATCAAAACTATTACTTACAGCAGAGACAAATGGATAAAAAGCTAATCTTACAGGTGGCTTAAGATTAGTGATACCACTTAAGTTACCATGGTATTGCGCTATGTTTCCTTGATTAGGGTTTATGGGGTTCCAAGCATATTGTGATTCATCTCTTTTAAACCTTCTATGAAACTGGATACCCCAATCTTCTATATTAGTAGTATCAAAACGTAAACATCTGTAAGGTATTTTCATTTCTAGACTCCATCCATCTTCGTTAATTTTTACGGCACTATCCCATACAGCATTCCAGCTAAAGTCTTCACCAACAGATAAATTTGCAATAGCATCTGCTTGTGTACCAGAAGCAAATACAAAAAACTCTGTATCGTTTTGACCATCATTGTTAGGGTTAACAACAAACCCAAAAAAGTCTGCATTCCCAAAATTATCACGAGAAGCAAGCTGCTTCATAATTAAGCTTGGGTCATCTTTTAAAAAGGCCGATACATATAACGCCGTATCGTCATAAGTCATTTTTACTATTGTTTTATTTGCTTCTGTCTCTAGTTCGCCCAAGTCTGGCCTAAACTCTGTAAAAGACACAGCCTCTTCTGCGCTCTGCCATACAGCATCATCTAGTACACCATCTATTTTAGGTGCATTATCTGTGCGCGTTATATTAAGTGATTTTTTTTCTTGTGCATTTGTCGTAAATTGAAGACAAATGGAAAACAGGAGTACTAGTGAAGTGGTTAATTTCATGATTGATTTTTTTGATTGATGATTGATTGTTATATGTAACAGACAAGTAACTACTGTTATTGTTACACTTACTCATTAAAACATTAGTAACTGTTTAAAAAACAATACTTTAAAACACCACAAAAACATTTACATGCTAGAACTGAGACCTACTTGCGAAAATTGCAATAAAGCCCTTTTGCCAACATCTATTGAGGCAATGATTTGTAGTTATGAATGCACTTTTTGTAGTGACTGTGTAGAAAATGTACTGAGCAATGTCTGCCCCAATTGTGGCGGCAACTTTTTGCCAAGACCCATAAGACCTAAAGAAGAATTACTGCAAAACCCAGCCTCAAACGTCATCGTGTATAAACCGATTGACCCAGTGGCATTTCAGAAAAAATTAAATAAAAATAGAAATGTGCTACCTGAGAATAGGTAATTATTCTGCTCTCTTAAAATAGAAATCTGTTTTTTGCGGAACCTCATCAATAAAACCTGCAACCCACGCATGTATAGTATTTGCCTCTGGATTAGTATAAACTATTTGTGAAGGAAACTCATTTCTTGGGTTCTCAAAAGTAAAAGGATGCTCAGCATCTTGCCTTAACGTAAAAACTACTGGATTTGGGTTATCCCCTACTGTCTCAATGTATAATTGTATGGCATCATTCTCTACATACATTTTCATACGCTCTGCAAAAACAGTATCTGTTTGTCTCATAGTCATACTCTCACCCACAAAACTACCATCTGCAGCTTTCTCCCAGTGCTCATAAGATTGCGTTTGTGTGTTTATGTTTGTCCAATCTCCTATCACCCAAGATAAATCTTGCATAGTCACACCAGTCTTTTCTGGAACAACATCTGTTTTTGTAGTTTCGTTTTTGCAAGATAGAACTGCTGTTGCTAGTACAAAAAGTAAAAATAGATTTTTCATAAGATAGATTTAGTCGCCAAAGATACCTAAAAAACAAAAGCCGAATTCTGTTATTACAAAATTTGACTTTTACATTGCAAATTTTCTTTACATCGCAAATTTACAAACGGTACACGACGGGTGCATTTTTTTTAACTTATGCTCTATAGTACTTAGGGTAGCTTGAGATGACTTTGCTCCTATCCACTTTCTTATTCTTATGTTTGCATTCTTTTTCATGGTGATTGGTTTAATTGATTGATGAATACGGTAGAGATTTTAATTATCTAAATCTTCTTTTTGAGTTCCAAACTTGTGAAACTGTTGTTGATACTCTTGCTGTTAGTTGATTGCTGTCTAATGTTCTCATAATGATTGTTTTTTTTGATTGATGAATGTGGTTATTACAACTTCGGAAATATTAATTATCTAAATCTTCTCTTTGTATTCCAAACCTGTGCTGCTGTTGTTGCAACTCTTGCTGTTAATTGATTGCTGTCTAATGTTCTCATAATGAATGTTTTTTGATTGATGAATGTGGTTATTACAACTTAGGGAATATTAATTATCTAAATCTTCTCTTAGCATTCCAAGCAAAGCTTTTTGAAGTTGCAATTCTTTCTGTTAATTGATCTGTATTTAAAGTTCTCATAATAGTTTTGTTTTTGTGGTTATACTTAATAGAAGACTGAAAGCTCTTTTTGTTACAGTACTATGCATTACAAAGTAGCAATTTAACATATTATTAACATTTCCGAAGTGAAAATCAAGGGGCTACTCCTATTATATAATCAATGTTATATTAAATTCTGAAATATTAATGACTTAAAGGTTTTTCTAAAAAATAGTAAGTGATAAGAACTAACAAATGATAGAAATAAAAGTTTTTAAATAATTTATGAATACCCTTGTAACTTTATTGAACTTATGCCTACTTATACGATAACCAGCAAAAAAAACCATTGAACAAAGAACTCGAACATAAATTTGTTACAGAGCTTGAGTCTAACCAAAATATAGTCCACAAAATTTGTAGGCTGTATACTAATGATAGGGATGCTCATAATGATCTGTTTCAAGAGATCACCATACAGCTATGGCGTGCCTACCCTAAATTTAGAGGAGACAGTAAGTTTAGCACATGGATGTATAGAGTTGCGCTTAATACTGCGATCACATTGTACAGAAAGTCAAAGAGACGAGTACAAACGCAAGATTTTGAAGGAGTTAGTTTTAAAATATCTTCTGAGGATTATGACGATACAATAGAAGAACAATTAAAATTAATGTATGCCGCTGTTAAAGATTTAAATGACATTGATAAGGCACTGGTGTTCCTCTATTTAGAGGATAAGAACTATAAAGAGATTTCGGAAACATTAGGAATTAGTGAGGTAAACTCAAGAGTAAAGATGAACCGAATAAAAGGTAAACTACGTAAAGTATTAAATCCGTAACCGTATGGATGAATTAGAATTATTAAAATCAAAGTGGCAATCACAGGAGCAAAAATTTCCTAAATTGACATTCAATGACATTTATAAAATGTTGTTAAAAAAATCGAGTTCTATTGTAAAATGGATCTTCTACATAAGCATTGGAGAACTTTTATTTTGGGCTACCTTATCATTTTTAGTACCAGACTCTACACAAGATTTTGTGACAGAAATGGGCTTAGATACTATATTTTTAGTCATTAATATTATCCATTATTGTGTTTTTGCTTTCTTTATTTTTCTATTCTGGAAAAATCATAAAAAGATACAAACTACAGACTCTGTAGGTACGTTAATGAATAACATACTTAAAACTAGGCAAACTGTTAAGTACTTTGTTATTTACAATATAGGTACAACCATATTGCTAATGATAGGAGTAAACATATTTTACTATGTTAATGGAGATGCACTAGCTGCTGCTGTAAAACATAACACACATCAATATGATGCTATACCACCAGAACTGTTTTTAGAAAAGTTTTTATTATTAAATATAATAGGTGGTGCAATTATGCTTGCATTAGTCTTACTCTTTTACTTTCTAGTGTATGGTTTTTTACTTAAACGCCTTAAAAGGAATTATAAGGAGCTACAAAAAATGGAAATGTAGAAATTGTAGTTTGTAGTTTGTAGTTTGTAGTTTGTAATGAAAATTAAATTTTAAGTTGACGATCTAAACTATATGCATATTACATTATCATACAGCTTAAAGCTTATTGCCTAAAGACAGCTTTAGTAACTCCACTCACGATCTTTATTAAGAGCCTCTTCTTTCTCAATTTCGCTTTTAGGTATCACCTTTAAAAAAGATGGATGTTGCTCTATTGCGTATTCTATTTTTTCTACAATACTATCAATAGATTCGTTTTCATAATCTATATCAAGAGGTTGTTTAATTTCAAAAGACTGGAGAATACCACGCTTTTTAATACGCAGCCCTTTTTTATCAAAAGAGCGCCTAAAACCGTCAATAACAATAGGTACAACAACTGGTTTATTTTTCTTTATAATATGTGCAGTCCCTTTTCTTATAGGTTTCCAAGGTTTTGTGGTTCCCTGCGGAAAAGTTATAACCCAGCCATCATTAAGTGCTGTAGTAATACTACTAATATCACTCATTTTAACTTGTCTATTTATCTCTTCACCTTTAGCACGCCAAGTACGCTCTATACTTACAGAACCAGCATAGGCTAAAATTTTAGGTAGTAATCCTGATTGCATAGTCTCTTTTGCAGCTACAAAATAAAGATTCAATTTTGGTCTCCAGAGATACCCTATATTTTTTATACTATCTTCTCTACCGCTTAAACTCGCGTTAAAAACGTGAAACATAGATACAACATCTGCAAAATAAGTTTGATGATTAGAAACAAATAGAACATTTGTATCTGGAAGATTACGTAAGATTTCGCTTCCTTCTATTTCTAGTTTATTAAAACCTTTAAAACGTCTATGAGATAAGGCCCCAAGAATACGAATTAACCAAAGTTTTAAAAATAGAATATGTCCAAATGGATTTTTTTTAAAAAGCCCCATAGATTGAAATTTGTGTTCGCTTTTAAAATTTAATAGCGTAACGACAAATATACATAAATTAGACTTTTAGAGTAGCTGTTTAAGCATTTCACGTACTTCACTCAGCATCATAGCAGTAGCTCCCCAAACTACATGATTGTTAATTAAGTATGCTGGCACATCTAGATCATTAGCGTAAGATGTAGTGAGTGTTTTAGTAATAATGATACTATCATCCATAAAATGATCTAAGTCTACCTCTATAAGCGCCTCCACCTCTTCTTCTTGAGCTATAAACGTTGGTGTGGTTTTAGTAACCCCAAAAAAAGGCTGCACAAAAAAGTTGCTTGGCGGTATATAAATTTCTGTAAGTTCTTTTAAAATAGTGACTGTATCTCTTGGCACACCCACTTCTTCTTCTGTTTCTCTCAGGGCAGTGTTTTTATAGTTCTCATCACCATCTTCATATTTACCGCCAGGAAAACCTACTTGGTTAGAGTGCACTCCTTTATAAGTCTTTCTTAAAATTAAAATAAGGTTTGTTTGGCCTTTTTCCGAAGGATAAAAAAGAGACAACACAGCTGCTCTCTTTGCCGTATTCTTATCTCTAGCAATCTTTTTTAACTCAATTAATCGCTCAATAGGCGCCATTTTTAAGTGAAACTCCTCTCCCGGAAGTTCCATTTTTGTTACTTTTAAAGCTTTATTTAAAAAATCTGTAAACTCCATCTATGCGTAAATTGTTATACTTAACCTGCTACTTTGCTATTCTATTATCTTGTGAAGATACTAAAAAGTCTGAGCAAGTTTCTACAGATATTCCTACAAAAGAGATAGATGCAAGTATCACTCAAACAGAAATTGAAATTGAAAAAAAACCAGATATCATTAAAATCACAAATGATAATGTGATTTCTTTTTTAACAGATTACGGAAATGCCAATACTGAGACAAAAGTTAAAATCACAACAAGATTAGGCGAGATTAATATTGAGTTGTTTAACGATACCCCACTTCATAGAGCAAACTTCATATACTTAGTAAAACACGATTATTTTAATGAAACTTTTTTTCATAGAGTAGTACCTAAGTTTATAATTCAAGCAGGGAATAGCGATCTACCTGCAACTAATCAAAAACGTTTTGAACTAGGTGATGATTATCTACTACCCGCAGAGATAAAACATAAACATGTGTATGGCTCTATATCTGGAGCAAAAGAATACAGAGAAAATCCAGATAAAAAATCGCATCCATATGAGTTTTTTATCTTTTTAGGAAAACCAGTTTCTAAAAGACACCTTGACGGGAGTTATACTGTTTTTGGTAAAGTAACTGAAGGTATGCAAGTAGTAGAAAAAATAGCTAATCTAGATGCAGATGAAGGAGAATGGCCTATGCAAAATGTATATATTAAAGCAGAAGTGATTAATTAAAATAAAGACATTGTAAAAAAACTATTATCTATTTTTAAAATAAGAAAAGACCAATTAGTAAAACTAATTGGTCTAATATTGACACCTCTTTTTCCCATCTATGTTAAACTCAAAAGATTAAGGAAAAATAGGCATACACTTATCAACTAAAATGTCGATAAATATAATTAAAAAAGGCCCCTTAAAAGATTATACAATCTACAAAACTCTTTAAACCAGTGTGTTTTCGATAAAGACAATAAAAACAACCGCTAAGATCAGTACAGAGATTACAAAACACCAACCTTGGTCCTTTTATAAAGTAAAAGCCTCATTTTCAATTAAGAAAATGAGGCTTTTACTTTATAAAAATTCTATTGTTTAAAACAATCCTTCTAAACCTTTTAGTGCAGATAAATTTACATTGTCTTTATCCATAGTCTCAAGCATACGAATCATATCTTCAGGTTTCATGTTTTCACCTATAAGTCTAAAAACCGCAAAACCCTTTTCTTTATCACTACCAAAAACAATCATTTCATCTATGGCATCATCTTCACCCATATATTTTACAGACAAGCTCCACCCTTTGTGTTTCATTTCTGTTAGAGTCTGATATTTCTCTTGACTTAAAATCTCCTGTAACTTTTTACGTTCTAAGGTAAATTCTGCATCATCACCTTTTAATGGATATGCTACTACATTTATCTTTTTTACAGTCTTTAAGACATCTTTCTGGGCTACAGTAAGTTTGTCTTCTTCTGCATACAAAAGACTTGTAGCAAGATCTACTTTTACAAAAGCATCATCTTCTTGTTTATCTACAAGATACTCTTGCAGAGATGGATTGCTATTGCAACTCACTAACAATAAACTTCCTAGAAGCATTGCTGAGATATATTTTACTATTGTTACCATTATTTATTCTTTTTTTCTAGTTGCTTAATCGCATCACTACCAGGTATATCAAGATTCTTAGTCAACTTTGATATTTGTCTCAAATCAATATTACCAGTAATACTCATTACAACTGTTTGGTTTTTACCATTGTCGGTTCCTTCTAAGAACATTAAAAGTTCGCTTACATAGTTTTCACTTTTTCCTTCACGAGAATAAAACTTAATGTTGTTACCATCATCTTTAACTCTCATAAGCTCAGAAAGCCCTTTATCTCCACCAATATAGCTAGTTACAGAACTGCTCATTTTTGAAGCAATATTTGTTTTATCTGTAGTAAAAATCTTGATATTATCTAGATTCTCTACTAGATCCATAAAGTCATTTACTTCTTGATCATCAGTATCTAAGTCTATTCTAGAAAGAAGTTTGAACATCTTTTTTGTAATGACCACAGAAGACACATCATCATCATTCTCAAATGACGACCAGAAGTTTTGTGCATTAATCGCTAATGGCGCGATAAATAGTGCTATTAAAATTGCTATCTTTTTCATATTTATAGTTTTTGTAATTGTTTATTTAAAATATTTATTAGTTGTGTTTGTAAACTCATTAAGGTAGTCCAACTCTTCTGCCCCTTTGTTTAAACTCTTAGATAACAATAACAATGCCTCTTTGCTTTGATTAAAGGCCATCACAGCTTCTTGCTCTTCTTGAGTTAATGCATTTGTGTCATTATAAACATAACTTGATACCGCTAGTACAATCACCGCAGAGGCAGCAATACCTAGCCACCAGCGACTACTAGTTTTATTTTCTTGCTTCGGAAAAGTGATAGACTTAACCATCGTTTCTTCTTTTGCTACTTGCACTCCTTTAAATAAAGGAATATAACACTCGTGCTCTGAAGCTATAGTGTCACTTGCAAAGTATGCTCGCAATTCTTTCTCTTGGGCTAACGTTGTTTCGCCTTCAAAATATGACTCTAGTAATTGAGTAATATTAACAGATTCCATAATTATGCTTTTTTATTAATTGTTCTCTTACTGTTTTTCTCGCTCTAGATAATCCTACTCTTATTGCAGTCTCATTACTATCGAGCATTTTTGCTATTTCGGCAAATTCAAATTCTTCTACGTCTCTTAGCTGAAGTATCATTCTTTGCTGTTCTGGCAAGTTTTCCATTATTTTAAAAACAAGTGCCACTCCATCATTTGCCTCAATTTTTTTCTCCAGATTTTCTGAAGTTTTATAATTAGTATGCACAATTTTCATATTTCCTGCCTGTTTAGATTTTAGTCTATCTAGACAATAGTTTTTTGTCATTGTGATGGCAAAGGCTTCGGGGCTTCTATACTTTTTAATATTTTGTTTTCCCCGCCATAGTTTTAAAAAAACTTCTTGTACTGCGTCTTCGGCTTCATCTGCAGAGACTAAAAGACGCTTTGCGATGCGGTATAATCTGTCCTTAAAAGGGAGTACCGTATGTAAAAACTCTTTTTGGTTCATTATTAAATCTGCCATTGCAGTGGTTTTGGTTAGTGTCACATCCGCCCGAATACAAAACAGGATTATTGGCTGTGTTATTAAGATGACGAGTCACTCTATATTTTGTTACTTTAAAATTTCAGAAATATTTAAAAAACCTCATTTTATTATTATTTTCTGAAATATTAAACAGGCTATACTTATCTTTAAACCTGCATAGCTATAGAGGTTATCGCAATAATACTGCATTTAAAGCATTATACTATAAAGATATTTTATACAATGAAAAAATACTTCTTAATCCCTATCCTACTACTTTTACTTACAACTACATCTTGTTTTGAAGATCTTGATGATAATGAACAAATAGCGTCTACAGAAGATATTAACGATTTTATCTATAGAGGTCTCAACTTTTTTTATCTCTATAAAGCAGACACACCAGAACTAGCTAATGATGCTTTTGCGTCTACAGATGCTAAAAATCTATTTATCAAAAATTTTGATTCTCCAGAAAACATCTTTGACTTTCTTAAGTCTGACCAAGATCGCTTTAGTAGACTTTTTTCAAATTATTTATCGCTTGAAAATGCACTAAGTGGTATCACATTAAATAACGGAATGGAATATGGCTTAGTGAGATATCCAGATTTAAGTGGTAATGTTTTTGGGTATGTGCGTTTAGTTTTACCTAATACAAGCGCAGAAGCAGCTGGCTTAGAGAGAGGTATTTATTTCAACACCATTGATGGTACACAGATTACTGAAGATAACTATAGTAATTTATTAGCACAAGATAACTATACAATAGGTCTTGCTACTTATGATGGCACTAACGTAACAGCAACCGGAGAGACGGCTTCACTAATAAAAGAACAATACACAGAAAACCCTATTTACCTCACAAAAACGATAGATCTAGGTGGAACTAAAGTAGGGTATATCATGTACAATGCTTTTACAGCTAGTTTTGACGAAGATCTTAATGCAGCTTTTGGACAACTTAAAGCTGAAGGAGTAACAGAGCTAGTGTTAGACTTGCGTTATAATGGTGGTGGTTCTGTTCGTTCTGCCACAGATTTATCTGGTATGATTACAGGACAGTTTACAGGTAATATTTTTTACACAGAAGAATGGAATATTGATAGACAAGATGATTATGCTAGTAATGGTCTTTTTACAAATGAAACCCGCAATGGGAACTCGCTTAATAGTTTAAACTTAACTAGAGTACACATATTGACTTCTACAGCCACAGCTTCTGCAAGTGAGCTTGTAATAAACGGCTTAGCACCTTATATAAATGTAGTTCAAGTAGGTACAAATACCACCGGAAAATTTCAAGCTTCAACCATACTGTATGATGCACCCTCTCCAGACTTTAGCCGTAGCGAGGCAAATCCTGGGCATACGTATGCTATGTTACCGCTTATTTTTAAAACTGCAAATGCGTTAGGAAACACAGACTATGTAGATGGTTTAACTCCAGATATTGAGCAAGACGTAGATTTTACAAATCTAGGACAGTTAGGAAACATGGAAGAACCATTATTAGCTGCTGCCCTTAACAACATAATGCCCGGGCCAGTTGCACCTCCTACTAGATCATCTTCTTTTGCTAAAGAGTTAGACTTAAAATTTGATATGCAAATTATGGTAGTTGAATAATCAAGGTACTCCATAAACAGTATCTTTTATATCTGAGCACTACTTTATTCTTTAAAACAGAATGCGGTAACTCTTCGCTTTAGTAACTATATGTGCCATTTAATATTTAAAGAGATAACTAGACCGTTTAATAGTAGTAATATAGAGTTTGTGTTTTTTGTAATGCATCTCTAATAAGGTAGGTTATATATAAAGGAGTTAAGCAGTGCAAAAAACCTAGTTATCAATAGACTTAAAAAGAGAAAGCAGAACATTGAGTGTATTAAGTACCGCTTAGATTAATAACAAATTTAGTAATAGCAAAGCGAGATTATTTTAAACTAAAAAGACCAAGTAAAAAATGATAAACATTTTTACTTGGTCTTTTTTATTAGTTTGACAATAGTCTTTTAGACTATATGAGATTTACTCTCTAATGATCTGTACGTTTTTAGTAGATCCGTTTGAAGTAACTTTCAATACGTATACTGCAGATGCAAGGTGATCAATATTTAAATCTATCGTATCCATTCCTGTATATTCTTTAGTAAAAATCTCTTTACCTAGTAGATCATAAATTGCTACTTTAGCATCATTGTTATTCTCTAAGAAGATTGTTAAAGGACCATTAGTAGGGTTAGGTAAAACTTCAAATGGTAAATCTAAGATCTCACTATCAACAACTTCTAATACAGATTTTTCAGTATTTGTGAATACAGATGCATTTCCAAGAGCGTTAACTTTACTGTTCATTGAGTAAATATTTGCATAGACACCATTTAAAGATTCTTCTTTTGTAGAATTTTTAGTAACTGTTACAGGAAAAGAAACTTCTCCAAACCAGTCACCAGGAATCTCATTAATTTGTTCAAATTTAAGAACATCAATTTCACTATTATATGATACTGTAAAGTAATCCATTAAGCTACCTGTTACTTGAGATATATCATCATTAGTTAACTCAAGATATTCTAGGTTTACTGCTATCTTAACATTAGAAACATTATTTCTAGAACTAAGTACATTAACTCCAGAAGATTCTACAAAGTTAAAACTTGCAATTGCAGAACCATTATTTTCAACAGTTCCAAGAGGACTTGCAGATAATTTTACTTCTGGGATTGCAACTGATTGTGCGCTACTATTAAGTGAGGTTAATCCTACTGCTGCAAATAGGAATAAAGAGTAGATATTTTTCATTGTGTATGTTTTATTAAATTAAAGCTCTTAAAAAAAGGTGTAAATTTTAACTTTTCAAGCTGTTATTAAATAACCAAAAAGCGTGCCTTTATATCTTGAGCCTGTGCAAAGATAGAACCTGAAAGCAGAAAATAATGCTAGCTCAAGGAGTATTCGACAACATGTCTAGATCTAAGGACAAAAGGATATTATTCTTTACTTTTAATCGAGGTTTATAGGCTTCATGGGACACCAAAACTACTTAAACAAGGATGAAAAATATTTTTCACTCCTTTTTTATAGCGCTATAATAAGAAAATAGCACCTATTTACATTAATAGAATAGTACTGTGTTTTAAGAATATATTGCACACTGTTAAATCATCCTTTATAAAGTAAAAAAGAGTTTTATCAATTAGCTTTTCATTATACATTTGACAATAAAGGGAGACAATGTTGATCAAAGAACATTTCAGAAACAATATAGTTTAACAACAAAAAACCAGCAATTTTTGTAAAAATTACTGGTTTTAAATATTATAATTGAACAAGTATATACTATTCTAATATTTGACTTGCGTGGATTTTTGTTTTTACTTTATCAATAACACGTTCTACAACTCCTTTTTCATCTACTATAAAAGTCATACGGTGAATACCATCATATATCTTACCCATAAATTTCTTCTCACCCCAAACCCCAAAAGCGTTAATTACCTCTTTGTCTTCATCTGCTAATAAAGGAAAAGGGAATTCATATTTTTCCTTAAAATTTTTCTGGCGTTTTTGGCTATCTGCACTTACACCTAATAAAGAATAACCTGCATCTTGCAATTCTTTATAATGATCCCTAAGATCACAAGCTTCTGCTGTGCAACCTGGCGTACTCGCTTTAGGGTAGAAAAAAACAACAAGTTTCTTTCCTGCATAATCGCTTAAAGAAATACTATTTCCGTCTTGATCGTTTACTGTAAAATTTGGGACTTTATCCCCTGCTTTTAGTGTGTCCATATTAAATATATTTTTGATATTTCCGCGAAAGCGAAAACCGCTATTATTATTTCTATTCCTATTATCTTTGTTCTTCAAAAATACAGATAATGACTAAGCAAGAGAAGGTAGATTTTGTTATTACTAAGTTAAAAGAACTATATCCTCAAATTCCTATTCCATTAGACCACAAAGACCCTTATACTCTACTCATTGCTGTATTAATGTCTGCACAAAGTACAGATGTGCGTGTAAACAAAATAACGCCTTTATTATTTGAGGTCGCAGACAACCCATATGATATGATTAAACTCACCGTAGATGAAATACGTGAAATCATAAAACCTGTAGGACTATCGCCTATGAAAGCAAAAGGGATTCATGGACTCTCACATATGCTCATTGACAATCACAATGGTATTGTACCAGAAAGTCTAGAAGAATTAGAAAAATTTCCTGCTGTAGGTCATAAAACGGCGAGTGTTGTTATCTCTCAAGCATTTGGAATTCCTGCTTTTCCGGTAGACACTCACATACATCGCTTAATGTATCGTTGGGGTCTTACAAATGGTAAAAATGTGGTACAAACAGAAAAAGACGCAAAAAGACTATTTCCAGAACACACCTGGAATGACCTTCATCTACAAATTATCTGGTATGGTCGTCAATACTCTCCTGCCAGAGGTTGGGATTTAGAAAAAGATATTATTACAAAGACTATTGGTAGAAAAACAGTACTTGAAGAGTATTACAAAAAGAAGAGGAAGTAGTAAGTAAAATATACAGACTCAAACCGTAGAATAAGCAATCTACAAAACGAGGAGTATTTAACTAACGGTAACGTCCATATTATTTAAAGCACAGCCTAAAGAAGTTTTTGGCCAAGACATAAAAAAACCTGAAACTTACGTTTCAGGTTTTTAAACAAAATTTAGTTGAGAAGTGCTTCAAACTTCACATTTTTATAACTTATAACACTTAAAGCCTTACTATAATTAAGAATAAAATTTATTGTTTCATTCTTTGGGACCCTGTCTTTACTCACGTGGTCTGGTCGTGATTGAGAGTACATTTTTGGCATACTGCATTTGTTAAAAGGTTAATACCTAGACATAACGCAACATAAAATGAAATATTGTATTAGTTTGTTAAAACAATATTATGTTTATCAATCACCTTTCTTAAGTTGATTAATGCATATCTCATTCTCCCTAATGCAGTATTAATACTCACACCAGTTTGCTCACTTATCTCCTTAAAACTCATATCCTTATAAATACGCATTACAAGCACTTCTTTCTGGTCATCTGGCAACTCGTGAATCAAGTTTTTAACATCATTCTCTACTTGAGATTTAATCATTCTGTTTTCTACATTTAATGAACCATCGTGCAATACAGAGAAGATATTAAAATCATCATTGTTCTCAAATTTAGGCATACGATTGTTTTTTCTGAAATGATCTATCACCAGATTATGTGCAATACGCATTACCCAAGGTAAAAATTTACCCTCTTCATTATACTTACCTCGTTTGAGGGTTCTAATTACTTTAATAAATGTATCCTGAAAAACATCTTCTGCGACATCGCGGTTATACACTTTAGAGTATATAAAACTGTAGATTCTCTGTTTGTGACGTGTAACTAGTTCTCCTAGTGCAGATTCATCGCCATTCATATATGCACTCACTAAAAGCGCATCGGAGTTAGGGGTTTTATTCATAACGTACTTATTTTTAAAAGGTGAAACAACTTCATGCTTTGGTTGCTTAGTCGTTCTTTTTAAAATGTGTTTAAAGTATTGTTATGCTATAGGCCTCTGTTTTATGTATGTGATTACTTGGTCGTAAATATAATAACTTTAATCTCACATACGCAAAAAAATGTTAAACTTTCCTCAAAAAAAATTATTGACAACTCTCAAGTGTGACCTCCCACTACTAAATAGTATCTTTGCAAAAACTCTATAAAAACAAAGTAATTCTATTGGCATCAAAGAAAGAAGACACTAAAAAAAACATCATTATTAAGGGTGCAAAATTGCATAACCTTAAAAACATTGATGTTACAATACCGCGTAATAAACTAGTTGTAATCACTGGCCTTTCGGGTAGTGGAAAATCTAGCCTTGCCTTTGACACCCTATATGCAGAGGGACAACGCCGTTATGTAGAAAGTCTTTCTTCTTATGCACGACAGTTTTTGGGCAGGTTAAATAAACCAAAAGTAGATAGCATAAAAGGGATTGCTCCCGCTATAGCCATAGAGCAAAAAGTAAACTCTACAAACCCGCGCTCTACCGTAGGGACAACCACTGAGATTTACGATTACTTAAAATTATTGTACACACGTATTGGTAAAACCATTTCGCCAATTTCTGGTCAAGAAGTTAAAAAAGACACGGTTACAGATGTCATTAAACATATAAAAACCTTAAAAGAAGGAGAAAAACTACTCCTCCTCGCTCCTATTCACCTTGAAGAAGGCAGAACTATGGAGAATAAATTACAAGCTTTAGCACAACAAGGGTATGCTCGTGTGAAGGTAGAAGGAGCTGTCACAAGAATTGACGAGCTTAAAGGCAAGAATATTTCTAATGCTATTGATCTTGTTGTAGATCGTGTGGTAATGAAGCACGATGAAGATTTTTATAATAGACTAGCAGACGCTACTCAAATTGCTTTTTACGAAGGTAAAGGAACGTTATATCTAGAGAATCTTAACTCCGGAAATACGAAAGAATTCAACAATAGGTTTGAACTTGATGGTATGAGCTTTGTAGAGCCTAACGTGCACTTATTTAGTTTTAACAACCCTTTTGGGGCTTGCCCTACCTGCGAAGGTTATGGTGACGTTATTGGTATTGATGAAGAACTAGTTATCCCTAACACGGCTTTAAGCGTTTATGACAACGCAATTTTCCCATGGCGTGGTGAGAGTATGAGTTGGTATCGTGACCAGCTGGTAAACAACGCTTATAAAGTAGACTTTCCTATTCACAAACCTTGGTTTGAATTGACTGCAGCGCAACAAAAATTAGTATGGGATGGGAACAAAGATTTTGACGGACTAAATACCTTTTTTAGTTTTTTAGAATCTAAAAGTTATAAAATACAAAACAGAGTAATGTTGTCTCGTTACCGCGGTAAGACTCGCTGTAACACTTGTAACGGGAGAAGACTAAGGCCAGAAGCAGAATTTGTAAAGGTGGGTGGCGTTGCCATTCAAGATCTAGTGGAGTTACCTATAGATGAAGTAGCTGCTTTTTTCAAAAAACTGAAACTCGACAAATACGACACACAGATTGCAAAAAGATTATTATTAGAGATTAATAATAGGCTAGGTTTTTTAATGAATGTTGGGCTTAGTTATCTTACATTAAACAGAAAATCTAACACGCTCTCGGGTGGAGAATCGCAACGTATTAATCTTGCTACAAGTTTAGGTTCTAGCCTTGTAGGTTCTATGTATATTCTTGACGAACCTAGTATAGGCTTGCACCCCAAAGACACAGAGCGATTAATTGAAGTACTCAAATCTTTACGCGATTTAGGTAACACCGTGATTGTTGTTGAGCATGATGAGGACATAATGAAAGCTGCAGATGACATTATTGACATTGGTCCAGAGGCAGGAACCTATGGTGGTGAAGTAGTAGCGACGGGTACTTTTTCTGAAATATTAAAAAGCGAATCTCTCACTGCAAAATACCTTAACGGCAAACTAAAAATAGAAGTCCCTAAAAAACGCCGAAAAACCAAGAGCTTCATTGAAGTAAAAGGCGCAAGACAGAATAATCTTAAAAATATAGATGTACAATTTCCTGTGGGATCATTTACTGCGGTAACGGGAGTTTCTGGAAGCGGTAAGAGTACATTAGTAAAAAAAATACTATACCCAGCTATTCAACGTGAGATTAGCGGTTATGGTGAAAAACCAGGACAATTTTCAGGTCTCTCCGGAAATTATAAAACCATTAAAACGGTTGAGTTTATTGACCAAAACCCCATAGGAAGATCGTCTCGTTCTAATCCTGTTACGTATATTAAAGCATACGATGATATAAGAAACTTATTTGCAAAGCAGAAAGTATCTACTATTAGAAACTATAAAGCGAAGCACTTTTCTTTTAACGTAGACGGAGGTCGTTGCGAGACGTGTAAAGGAGAAGGTGAAGTAACGATAGAGATGCAGTTTATGGCAGACGTACAGTTACTCTGCGAGACTTGTAACGGAAAACGATTTAAGAAAGAAGTACTAGAGGTAACCTTCCACGATAAAAACATTGACGACATTCTTACAATGACCGTAGAAGATGCCGTTGCCTTTTTTGAGAAGCACGAAGAGAAAAAAATAACTAAAAAACTGAAACCTTTAAAAGACGTTGGTTTAGGTTACGTACAATTAGGGCAAAGCTCCTCTACCCTATCTGGTGGTGAAGCACAGCGTATTAAACTTGCTAGTTTTTTAGTAAAAGGAGACTCGCCAGATAAAACGCTCTTTATATTTGATGAGCCAACAACGGGATTACACTTTCATGACATCCAGAAACTACTTGCTTCTTTTTATGCATTATTAGAAAAAGGACACACCTTAATAGTAGTAGAGCACAACTTAGATTTAATTAAGTGTGCAGACTATATTATAGACTTAGGTCTTGAAGGCGGAATTAGAGGTGGTCAACTAATAGCTTCTGGAACTCCAGAAGAAGTAGCTAAAAACAAGAAATCTTTTACTGCGCAGTATTTAAGGGAGAAGTTGTAAATTATTCTATTCAGATACACAGATTACAAAAAGACTAAATTAAAATACACATTTTCAGGACTTTAACTTTTTGGCACGCTCATTGGTTTATACTAACCACATAGCGTACATCTCATCGCTTTTAATGAGATATAACCCAAAATTACATATTATGAAAAAAGTATTTTTACTAGTAGCAGTATTCCTTGTAGGGATCACTACGCAGGCAGAAACAAATACCAATACGGAAAATGTAACAATTAATCCGGGTAACACAAATCGCTATACCAATGCTCAAGAAATAACATTTGTTGAAAATGGTGTGCTATATGCGGTAAGTACAGACGGCTCTTTTAGTTTTAAGTTCTTGCACTCATCACAAAATGGCTACCGTCGCGGAGGGCAACAACAAGTGTACTATAATAACAATAGAAGAGGCTCACAAGTTGTATATAACCAAGGGCGTCGTGCTAAAATAGCAAGAGATCGCCGTGGTACTATTATCTCAATAGGCGGTTCTCAAATTATATACCAGCGCAATGGTAAGGTGATACAAATAGGTAAAGTGCCATTAAGATACCGTAAAGGCCTAATGGTGAGAGCTGGTAATATGGACATTACGTATAACCGTCGTGGTAAAATTAAAGACACTCATGGGTTTATTAATCGTGAAAACAGAAATCAATGGCACGATGATTGGTATTCATATAATGACGGTCGTAGAGATAAAAATGATAATGAATGGAATGATCTAGAACGTCAACACGATAGAAAGAGAAAAAGTAAATAAGTTTTTGGTTGGTTTTTAAAAATCTGCTGTTGTTCAATTTGAACACGGCAGATTTTTCTTTTTCAGTTAGTTTGTGAACATAAACAAGATTGCCTAGCTAAAGAGATAAGACTAAAGATTTGGGGTTTTCAAATTCCAGATTTAAAGTTTCAGGTTTAATTAATTTCTGCTCTTAAGATTTCTCAACCTACCATTAACTTTTACATTTTACATTTTGAGTTTTACATCTCACATTTTAGATATTTTTAAATCTACAACCCATCTTCCACCCAATCACATTTCTGAAGCAAACACACAAAACACCTCAAAACCCCAGTAAAAAGGGCTATTTATGTTTTTGGCACGCTCCTTGTATTATACTAATCGTATTTAACTTCTTAAAAAAAGTTTATACCATTTAAAACCCAATATTATGAAAAAAGTAACAGCACTTTTGTTTAGTTTCCTATTAATAGGACTAACAGCGACGGCAGCATCAACCGTAGAAGACGATGCAATTAGAGGATACGGAAAAAGCTTCATCTTTACTGAAGGTGGTGTAGAATTTTCAATCTTCCCTGACGGACAGTTTGATTTTGTTTACATAGGTTCTAATCAAGGTTCTAATGTAAACGTAACAATAAGCTCACCTAACGTTACTGCTTCTTTTAATGGAGGACAAGATTATGAAGCATATGTACAGTATGATGATTATGGTGCTATTATTCAAGTAGAAGATGTGCCGGTTTATTATGATGAGTACGGTAGAATCACACAAGCTGGTGAAGTAGATATAAGATACAACAATAAGCGTATTGTAAATGTAGGTGGACTTTATGTACACTATAACAACTACGGTTATTACTCACACCACACAGGTTTTATAAATGCCTTTAACCCTTATTATGTATACAGACCTTGGCACGCGTATTACTCTTTCCCACTGTTTAACAGTTGTGTAGTGTATGACTATCCTTATAGAAGATATTATACTCCTATTAGATATAGCTATTACCATCACACAAACTATTACAGCAATAGAAATAGAGTTGCTTACCATAACGGAAGAAGAGACTTTTACAGACCTGGAAGCAGAATACATAGTAGAGATGGTCGTGCAACTGTAAATAGAGATTACAACCCTCGTAGAACAAATACAGCAGTAGGTAACAACTATAGAAGAGATAACGCAGCTACAGCTAACAGAAGAGTAGCGAGCAACACAAATAGAAAAGCAACTACAAGTACTCGACCTGCTACAACTAGCAGACCTACAAGTAACAAGCGTGATGTAATAAGCAGTAATAGTAGAACAAGACCTTCTACAACTAGTAGACCTAGCGTGACGTCAAAAACGCGTACTACAGTAAAGAGCAGACCAGCAGTAGCTAGTCGTCCAGCTGTAAAAAGTAGGCCTGCACAACGTACCGCAAAGGCTAGTACTTCTAGAACAAATAGAACAGTAGCAAAAACATCTAGTAATAGAAAAAGTACAAAAAGTGTCTCAAGACCTTCAAGTACAAGAAAAACAGTAACGAGAAGCTCAGGATCACGCACAAAAACAAGTGCTCCTAGTAGAAGCTCAAGATCTACTTCTTCAAGAAGCAGAGGATAACAATAAGTTTTGGTTGGTTAGTTAGAAATTCCCGTAAGGCATTTGCCAAGCGGGGATTTCTCGTTTATAGCGATTGTAGAAGCGATGCCATTTTTTCTGTTAGATTTTTCCTGCTGAAATGTGCTATTGATGCCCCAACAGTATGCAGTTGCTCATTTAAGTAATACTCATAACAATCTAAGATATACCCTTTCAATTGTATTTTATGCTGTGGTGTAAAAAAATCGCCACTTTTTGTGCTTGCTAAAATACCTTCTATATCACTCCCCTCTGGGCCAATGGCGATAATAGGGCGTTTAGATTGAAGATACTCAAACAACTTACCTGGTATAATAGCTTTAGTCTCTGGCCTATCCATCTCTAACAATAGTAAAAGCTGAGAGCTGCGTTGTAATAATAATGCCTCATCGTGTGATACATATCCTTTAACGTCTAGTTGATCTTGCAAACCATGGTCATTCAAGCTTGTAAAGACTTCATCACTTACTACACCCGCAAAAACTAAAGAAAGATCATTTTTAAACGCACTGTTTTCTTCTTTGAGTTCTTTTAAGACCTCCCATAAAACTATTGGGTTACGTTCTGTTAATAATGAACCTATGTGTGCAATAGAAAACTTTGAGTCTAACTTTACTTCTTTAAATGATTGTTCTTCAAAACCATTTGTGATAACGGCAATAGGTTTTGAGGTTATCGCCTCAAACTCCTTTTTAGTTGTGGGGCTCGTAACCGTAATTTGATCTGCAGAAGTTAGAACAGAACGCTCCAGATCTTTGTGCTTCTTTGCCGAAGCTTTTGTTAATCTTAAAGACTTGTGATAATGTATCGTTGTCCAAGGATCTCTAAAATCTGCTACCCACTTGATATCTAATTTTTCTTTAAGTTGCATCCCAATAAGGTGCAAACTATGTGGTGGCCCGGTAGTGACCACCGTGTCTATATTATGCTCAATAAGATATTTTGAAAGGTAAGAAACCGAAGGCTTTACCCACCCTACTCTAGCATCTGGAATAAAAAAATTACCTCGCACATAGAGCATTAATTTAGAAAGCAATGAAGGATTTTTAGGAGTAATAATCCCACTACTCATTTTTTGTGTGTCCTTTTTAGAAAACAATTTTGCCAACCCGTAAGGCTCCCTAATAGGACGTTTGATAATGGTGGCTTCCTTGGGTATTTCTGAAGTAAAACTTGCGTCTACTAAAGGATAATGAGGGTTCTCAGGAATATAAACAAAAGGCTCAATACCATTTTCTGGAAAATACTTTACAAACTTTAACCATCGTTGTACGCCAGGTCCTCCGGCTGGTGGCCAATAATACGTTATGACCAGTACTTTTTTCATTCTGAAATGTGCTTGGTTTTCTTAACAGTAAAATACAAACCACTTGCTAATAAGAGTAATACTATAATAGAACTTATTAGACTTATTGTACTACCCGTCTGGATAACAGAAGGCTCAAACTTAAATTCTACTTTATGATTTCCTGCAGGTATAGACATAGCGCGCAACACATAATTTGCTCTAAAGTAATCTACAGGTGCTCCATCAATATAAGCGTTCCAGCCTGCTGGATAATACACCTCAGAAAACAAAGCTAACTGTGCAGATTTTGAACTCGTTTCATATACAATATGCTCTGGCTTATGCGCTGTCATCTCTATCATTGCTGTAGAGTCTCTAACAATTGCTGCCGTTGGTATTTGAGCTTTAAAATCTTTATGTATAATAGCTGTTCGTTTTGTGTCTAAACTATCTAATAATAAAATTTCTTGATCTGCATTTTCTGCAAACATTACATTCTCTACTAACCAAGCCGGACCGTTTGCATAGGGGTTGCGCTGGGCAACTGGACCTTGATTATTATTTTGAGTGATAATGTATTTTACATTCATCATATTAAGAACACCTATGTCCCCTTGACTTATGTAAAACTCATTTAAATCTTGCATTCTGCCAGGTTTTGCAGCGTGATAACCACCTAGTGCATTGTGATAATAACTAGCTGCACCACTATTAAAAGGATCTACAGTAGCATCTATAACACGGTAATAGCCATCGTCTTTTGCTATCTGTAAATTAGCACCATTTTGCTGAAATGGTTGCTCCATAATACGTGCTTTTACAAAATCATCATTGTTTACATATCTTCTGTCAACGCCTACTAGATCTACTACAATTAATATAGCTAGAATTGCGATAAGTGGCATTTCTTTAATTTTATTTTTAAGATAAAAGTATAGTGCCGTTGCTGCTAAGACTACAAACAACAAGGTACGTAAAGCATCTGCTGTAAAGATGGCTGCTCTGTCTTCTCGCATTGCATCTACAAACGTAAATGGCAATTTATAATAAGCAGCAAGATCTCCATCTATTGGGCTTTCAAAACCAAACAATGTGTTTTTAAATAGTATAAAAACAACCGTCAATCCTCCCACAATACCAGCAGAATAGTACAAAGCTTTCTTTTTTGCTTCTGGCTTTACAAAGTCATTGAGCAATTGATGTAAACCAACTATGGCAAGAATAGGCATCACTAACTCTATAATTACTTGAATAGAAGAAACCGCCCTAAACTTATTGTAATACGGTACATACTCAATAAAAAATTCGGTTAAAAAAGAGAAGTTACGACCCCAAGATAAAAGTAGGGTTAAAAAGAAGGCAGAAACTACCCACCATTTAAGGCGACCACGCACTAAAAATAATGCAAGAACGGCTAGAAATATAACTACCGCACCTATGTAAGCAGGCGCCGCGACTATACGCTGATCTCCCCAATATACAGGTACTTGCTGTAAAATAGTAACTAACTCTTCTTGCGTTTTTCCTGTTCTTAATAAAGCATCTACTGTTGCAGACTCTTCTGGCAAAGGATCTCCAGAACCTCCACCCATAAAACGAGGGATAAATAAGTTTAAGCTTTCTAGTTTTCCGTAGCTATATTCTGTGATGTAGTCGTAATCTAAGCCCTCTTTAATTTCTTTTTTGGTTCCGTTTGCGTTTATGGTTAGTTCTGTTTTACCACGAGTAGATGTGTCTGCATACTCTTTTGTGGCTAGAATATTAGTAGCATTTAAACCTATTGCCAGTATAACTGCGACTAGCATTACTCCCACTGCCTTCCCAAAATGAGGCAACATATTTTTTCTGTAAGCATCTATTAAATAAGCTATACCAATGCATAGAACTAAAAGCCCTAAATAATACGTCATCTGAAAGTGATTAGTCACTAACTCTAGCGCCATAGCAATGGTCGTTAACAAGAAACCCCAAATGTATTTACCTCTAAAGGTGAGCATAATACCACTTAACACTAGTGGCATATAGGCAATGGCATGTGCTTTTGCGTTGTGACCTACGCCAAGTATAATGATAAGGTAGGTAGAAAACCCAAAGGCTAATGCTCCTATAAAAGCAAGCTTGTAATCTACTTTAAGAACTAAAAACAAGATGTAAATCCCTATAAAATATAGAAAAAGATAATCTGCCGGTCTGGGCAGAAATCGTAATGCTAAGTCTAGTTTTTTAATATAATTATGAGGGTACTTTGCTCCTAGTTGATACGTGGGCATCCCACCAAAAGCGGCATCTGTCCAGTAAATCTCATCGCCATCTGCTCTGTAATCTTTTAGCTGTTTTGCCATCCCTTGATATTGAGCAATATCACTTTGGAAAATCACTTTATTATGCAAAACAGGGCTAAAATAAGCCAATGATGCTATCACAAAAAGGACAAGAACAACAAGATGTGGAATAAACTTTTTCAGTTTTGAAGCCATACAAAGAGGTGGTTTTTAAGAAGCCGAAAAATAATAAAAATAGGCGAGGTAGCTGCCTTGAAATCTTTTTAGTTATAACGAGTATCTACTGCTTTTAATCTTTTACTTCTTCAAAATCTACATACTCACCTACATTATTATTAGATTTTCTAGCGGTTGCTGCTGGGCGTTCTATTGTAACTTCGCCTTCTTTTTTTTGTGCTGCTTTTTGATTTTGCATATTCTCAAAAGGATTTTGACCAAAAGATTTTGCAAGCTTCTCGCCTGCTTTTTTAGTCATATAATTTACAATGTAAGGCCACGCCAACTTAATGAGGAACTTTAATGCAAAGTATACCAAAAGAATAATTAAAACCGTTTTAAGGAATTCCATAGTTATTTTTTCTGAAATTCAAATTTACAGATTGATGGGCAAAAAAGAACAAAACTCACTATTAAATAAATGATAAAACGTATATCTTTGAATAAATTGACTAAATCTATGCATTCACGCTTTTTACTTAGCTTATTTCTCATTTTAGGAACCTCAGTTTCCGTTTTTGCACAATACACAGAAGAACTTAACTCTAATAGACCAGGTAGCTCACAAGGGGCTTTTTCTGTAGGTACAAAAGTACTACAGTTTGAGGCAGGCCTTAACCTAGGTAAAGAAGATCACGATTTACTTTTTACAGAAACTGACGCTTTAAATATTGACTATTCTGTACGTTATGGAGTCTGGAAAGAAGCTTTAGAGGTTAGTATAATGGGTAGTTTTCAACGCAATAACATAGTAGACACTCGCAATAACAATGAGACAAGTTTTTCAAATTTCAGAAGTAATACAGTAGGTGTAAAATATTTATTATACGACCCATACTTAAAAAAAGATCTTAAAGGTCCTAGTCTTACTAGCTGGAAAGCAAATAATAGAACTCAATGGTCAGATTTAATACCGGCAGTATCTCTATATGCAGGTTTAAACGTAGATTTTATAGAAGACCCAGAAGGGAAATTTGTAAATAGCACTTTAAATAGTGAAGAAACAATAGGACTAAGCCCTAAGGTTGTGCTTGCTACGCAAAATAATTTTATAGGCGGTTTTGTTTTTGTTACAAATATTTATGCAAATAGATTTACTGCAGACTCTAAGCAGTTTGGGTATGTTGTGACACTTACACACACACCTACAAACTGGTTTTCTATCTTTGTAGAAAACGAAGGCTTTAAAGGTGACACGTATGCAGACCAACTTTTTAGAGGTGGTGCTGCCGTGCTAATTACGCCAGATTTTCAAGTAGATGGCTCTGTATTATTAAACTTTAAAGACACCCCTAACCGTACTTATGGTAGAATAGGTGTAAGTTATAGAATAGACCGTCACGAAGACGATGAGTATATTGAAGAAAAAGGAAAAGATGCTCGAAAGGCTAAAAAAGACAAGAAAAATAAAAACAAGGACGCTAAAAAAGCTAAGAAGAAGAAACGTAAAGATAGTATGGATCCATCTGGAGATGATGGTGAAGATGGTGATAAACTATAAGTTTCTATAAGTGTATGATTGAAGTTAAAAAAATTACCAGCCAACAGGATATAAAGAAGTTTGTAAAGTTTCCGTTTACGCTTTATAAAAAATCACCTTACTGGGTGCCACCACTTATCAATGATGAGATAGAGACACTTGATAAGGATAAGAATCCTGTTTTTAAGAACGCAGATGCCGAATATTACCTTGCTTATCGCGATGGTAAAATTGTGGGCAGGATTGCTATTATTATTAACCACGTAGAGATAAGAGAAACGGGGAAGAAGAAAGTACGTTTTGGGTGGTTAGACATGATTGATGATCTAGATGTAACACAAGCCTTACTTGCAAAAGCCTATGAGAAAGGTGCAGAACTTGGTCTTGAGTATATAGAAGGCCCTGTAGGTTTTGGTAATATGGAAAAAGCCGGAATACTTACAGATGGTTTTGATAAGATGAATACCATGATAACTTGGTACCATCACCCATATTACGCGCAGCACTTTGAGAAACTAGGTTTTGAAAAACAAGCCACTTGGGTTGAGTTTAGCTTAAGCATACCTCCTTCTATTAAAGAAAAAGTAGCAAAGTTTTCTGGACTTGTAAAGCAACGTTATGGGCTATCTGTTATTGAGTTTAAAAACAAAAAGGAGATCATACCTTATGTAGATAAAATGTTTGAGCTTTTAAACAAAACATACAACTCACTACAAACTTTTGTACCTATACAGCAGTATCAAATAGATTATTATAAAGAGAAGTATTTTAACTTTATACAGCCAGATTACATCACTTGTATCAAAGACAAAAATGATGAGTTGGTCGCTTTTTCTATTGTGATGCCTTCTTTTAGCAAAGCATTAAAGAAAGCAAATGGTAGCTTATTTCCTTTTGGGTGGTACCATTTATGGCAAGCACAACGCAAAAATGACAAGGCTGCATTTTACCTAATAGGTATAGACCCTGAATATCAAGGTAAAGGGGTTACGGCCATTATTTTTGAAGAAATGCAATATCTCTTTAACTCTAAAGGAATAGACAAAGTAGAGACAAACCCAGAGCTTATAGAAAATACGGCAGTACAACTATTATGGAAAGATTATAAGCCTGTACAGCATAAAGAGCGTAGTACTTTTAAGAAGTATCTTTAAGTACATTACACAAACATAATTTATTAAAGCGTCTTTCTTTTTAGGAGGGCGCTTTTTTTTACTTCGGAAATATTACAAATTTAAACCCCAGCCTTTTGGTTGGTTTTTTTGTTTTTGTATTAATACGTGTTATTAATTATTAACAATCTTTTAAAATCTATAAATGTTTTGATAACGCACCCCATATTGAGTTATAGATAAAAGCAATGAAGATTTTTAAGACTCCTTATTTCTAGGGGTTTTATTTGAATTATTTTACTTAGTTTCGTTATACTAACGTTAGCAATAATTATGAAAAAAAACTTACACTTAGCAATTTTACTTTCACTCGTAACTTCTGTTTCGTTTGCTTGTAGTTGTTATGAAGTGAGTGTCAGAAAAGCTCTAAAGCAATCAGAGACTGCATTTATTGGGAAAGTAGCAAAAGTTACCAAGAATGATTTTATTGAAACACATCCGAAAAAAGATGGAACGGTTTATAATTTTGAATACTCACTTTATGATTTCGAATTTGAAATAACGGAAGTTTTTAAAGGTACGATGCAAACCAAAACGATTCGAATTACAACATCTGGAGATGAAGGGGATTGCGGTGGATATTATTTAGAAAATGAATCGTATTTGATTTATGCATACACAACTGATAACAATCCTTATTTCGACAAAAAAACTAAAGTTAAACCATATTTAACAACCGATATTTGTATTGGTTCGGAATTAATTACTGAACTCGAATCCAAGCGTTTGAAAAAATTGAAACGATATAAAAAGCGGAAAAAATAACTATTGCTAACACAGTATAAAAATAATTGCGGCTTAGTGCTTAATCAAAGGTCATTGCGTGTTTACTACGTCTGATTTTCCTGCGGAAAATTCTCGCACACAAAAACGCACTATTCTTATACGTAACCGTCGCCCACAATTTATGAAAAACGTTATTAAAATACTATTTGTTTTATTTGGACTAATATTTATTAGTGGATGCGATGATGATAAAAACCAAGTAAAAACTACATCAGAACTATACTCTGAACATACTGCAAAATTATTGAACGATATAACTGACGAAAATTCAAGTTCTTCATATTGCCAAAATATTGTGGAACCACCAAAAAAAGGAGATACATTTGATGCACAAGAATTTTTGAGCGAAAAAGAATTTAAACAATTTATTTTCGAAAAATTCAAACTAAAGAATGAAAAGGAATACGAGAATTTGATTGGCATTAAACAAGAATTATTAATTGACGAAAAATTATTGCGTGACGGCTTAAACATTGTATCACGAAAAGAATTTTACCCGATACGTAGATACGGAACTACTGAAAAGGCCCGTGATGATTTTTATGAAAAATATCCTGATTTATTTTTTATGTCAAAACCAATTTTCGATAAAGACTATAAAATTGCAATACTGGATTTTGGATTTGGGGGCTGTTTGATCACCACCCCTTTTGTTTATAGATTAATTGACGGAAGATGGGAATTTGATTAGTAATACCGACGTAAACTGTGGGCAACAAAATATTATAAGCAACACGGGAGTTTGTGCTTAATTAAAAGTTCGGGTATATTTGGGAGACCGCTAGATTTTTACAAATTCGACTTATTGCAAAAAAAAAATAATAATCGAAATTTGTAAAAATCAGCTCGTGCTTAACCGAATAGCTTTCGCTATTCTCGCCCGCACTACTCATATACAAGAACGTTAGCACACATTAAAAAAAAACATTCTACATTATATGAAAATCAGTAAATTGAAATTAAATCTTCTAAAAATTACATTAATATTTTCTCTTCTAATTTTAATGTTTTCTTGCCAAGAAACGATAAATAAATCGAACGAAAATAAAAGTCAATCTATTGGACCAACAAACGGGGCATTATTAATTGGTGGTGGCGGAAAAAATGATGGAATGACAGATGAAATGTGGAAAGTGTTTTTTGACTTGGCAGGCGGTAAATCAGCCAAACTTGTTGTTATTCCTACCGCTTTTGATGAAAATTCAATCAACTACGACCCTGAATTTAAAATTTTAGAAAGACATTTTAAATCTATTGGATTCAATGATATAAAATTCATTCACACGAGAGATACTTTAATTGCTAATAGTGATGAATTTATCAAACCTTTAAAAACTGCAACCGCAGTTTGGTTGACAGGAGGTAAACAATGGAGAACATCTGATGCTTATTCAAATACCAAAACGCATAAAGAGTTAATTAATCTTTTAAATCGTAATGGCATAATCGGAGGAACTTCAGCAGGAGCATCAATTCAAGGTTCTTATTTAGCAAGAGGAGGAAGAGATTTAAATGGCAACTATAAAATTATTGGAAATCCCGATGTTGGGTTTGGATTTGTTTCAAATACTGTTTTTGACCAACATCATCTTTATCGGAATAGACAATATGATATGTTTGAGTTGTTAAAAATTAGACCAGAATTATTAGGTATTGGCGTTGACGAACATACGGCAATTATAGTCCAAGGAAACGAATTTGAGGTTATAGGAGATAAATATGTAGCAATTTATGACCAAACATTTTGGTCGCCTTATTTCAATGAAATTGACACGCTCGAAACTGGAAAAGACAAATTCTACGTTCTAAAGAATGGCGATAAGTATAATTTAAAAGAGCGAAGAGTTCAACGAAATAAGTTTTTAAAACCTAAAGACATTACTTCCAATGAGAAGAAAGAGTATTTAGGAAATTATCTATTTGAGAAAAGCAAAGTGTTTTGGAATAACATCATAATTGAAAATGACACCTTGAAATTTCAAACTGTACGCAGAAACATTGTTCGTGAACCAATTCCAATTTACGCTTATGAAAAAGATATTTTTTTTGACACAGATGCAGAATTATGGTTTCACTTTGAACGAGATAGTTTAGGGAAAATCAATGGATTTGACAAAAAAACGCATAAATTTATCGACGGTCTGAACCAAAGATTTAACAAGATTATGAAATAAAAACGTGTGCTAACACAGTATAAAAATAATTGCGGCTTAGTGCTTAATCAAAGGTCGTTGCGTGTTTGTAACGTTCCTTACACATAAACGTTACAAGTAATTTGACCCAAAACCAATGAACAGAATTCTAATATTAATAATTTTTGCTTCCCAGATTGCTTTCGGACAATCTAAAATTCAACACGAACCTGAACGACTTTTCAATAAACTTGATTTAGGAAAATCGACTGCTGAATTCATAAAAGAACATAAAATTAAAAAAATAACATTCTTAAGAGATACGTTACTTTCATCGTCAATCGAATTTGACCGAAATGGAAATCCTGTTTGTGAAATCGGAATGGAGAATAATTCTGTTAGAAAATCATTGCGAAAATATGATAACCAAAATCGTGAAATTGAGACAAAGTATTTTAATTCAGATGAATCATTTAGGTATGGATATTACTATAAATTCGAGGATGGATTTAGAGTTATGTATAAACTAAAAGACAGTTTACTTTTTAGAAAATCAGGAATTATTAAACCCGAAAATATCAGAATTTACTCTGAATACGATGAAGTTGGAAATCTAATTCTAAAGAATATTTATACGCACGACAATGATATGAAATATCTTCTCGAAACAAGGTTTCAAAACAATCGCTTGTACGTTCAATATCGCTATGAATATCTTGATAATAAAAAGTATGTTACCAAAATTCAATATGATGATAACGGAACAAAGCTCAGCGAGAAAAGACATTTAGACGAGCAAGAATTCCCAACTGAAAACAAACTGAATCATTATCGTGACGAAAATGAAAGTATTTTTAGAGTTGACAGTTTTGACAAAAATGAGAATTTAGTTAAAATGGAATTATTTGATAATGACAACAAATTGTATCGACTTGAAATTAGTAATTACAATTCAAAAGGACAACTAATAAAAGTTATTAAAGAAAATTTAAAAAGAGATTTGAAATCTGAATATAGATACTTTTACAATAAACAAAACAGAATAGAAACAATCGAAAAAGAAACTAACGGAATCAAAGAAATATTTAGATACGAATACAAAATGTTTTAAAAAAACTGTTTGTAACAATGTATAAAAATAATACTAAATTAGTGCTTAAATAAATTCAGTTACTTTTTTGTTACTTCTGAGTTTGAAAATTAATTAAAAAAAAAGCCATCCGCTGCAGCGGATGGCTTTTTTTAATATATGTTAAACAAAATTACTCACCCATCTGCGCACTAATAGCAGCAGACATTCTTTTGTAAGTTCCATTTTCTAAACGTTCTCTAATTGCAGAGAATGCATCTAGTGTTTCATTAATATCTGTCATTGTGTGTGATGTTGTAGGTATCAAGCGTAATAATATTAATCCCTTTGGGATTACTGGATATACTACAATTGAACAAAACACACCGTGATTCTCTCTTAAGTCTTTTACCAATGCCATAGCTTCTGGTATACTACCTTTAAGATATACTGGTGTTACACAACTTTGTGTAGTACCTATATCAAACCCACGCTCTCTTAAACCTCCTTGTAATGCGTTTACGTTTTCCCATAGCTTTTCTTTAAGCTCTGGCATAGTACGTAACATATCAAGACGTTTTAAAGCTCCTTTTACAAGTTGCATTTGTAACGACTTTGCAAACATTTGCGAACGCAAATTATATTTTAAGAATTGGATAATCTCATTATCTGCTGCAATAAAAGCACCTGTAGAAGCCATAGACTTTGCAAAAGTTGCAAAATACACATCTATATCATCTTGTACGCCTTGCTCCTCACCTGCTCCAGCACCTGTTTTACCAAGAGTACCAAAACCGTGTGCATCATCTACAAACAGTCTAAAGTTATATTTTTTCTTTAAAGCAACGATCTCTTTTAATCTTCCTTGCTCTCCGCGCATTCCAAAAACTCCTTCAGAAATCAAAAGAATTCCTCCGCCAGTTTTCTCAGCCATTTTTGTAGCACGCACCAAGTTTTTTTCGATACTTTCCATATCGTTGTGCTTATACGTAAAACGCTGTCCCATATGTAAACGAACACCATCTATAATACAAGCGTGCGCATCTACATCATAAACAATCACATCATCTTTAGACACTAAGGCGTCAATGGTAGAAACCATTCCTTGGTACCCAAAGTTTAATAAGTAAGCTGCTTCTTTATTTACAAACTCTGCAAGCTCTGTTTGTAACTGCTCGTGCAAGTCTGTGTGACCACTCATCATACGAGCTCCCATTGGGTATGCTGATCCGTACTCTGCTCCTGCTTCTGCATCTACTTTACGCACTTCTGGATGATTAGCAAGCCCTAGGTAGTCATTTACACTCCAAGTGATTACTTCTTTACCCTTAAAGCGCATTCTATTGCTAATAGGTCCTTCTAATTTTGGAAATACAAAATATCCTTCTGCATGTTCTGCCCATTTCCCTAGTGGACCTTTATCCTTATATATTTTATCGAATAAATCTTTCATTAAAATAAATTTTGCTATGAGGCGGCAAATTTACTTAAATTAATAATGACTACCATATAATTCTAGTAGACAATTAGTAACGAGTTATGAACCGTTTTTAAGTAATAATTATCGCTATTAATAAACTGAATCTAATTGCATCAAACAAAAAAAGCCTGATTAAAACAATCAGGCTTTAAAATACTATATGTTGAATACTTATTTTATGTATTGCACGGCTTTAGTTTCTTGTACTGCTTCATCAAGAAAACCATTAAGTTTCATCCACTCATCATCATAGATTTTACTCATATAACGTGATCCGTGATCTGGAAAAATAATAACTACTTTACTGTTAGCGTCAAAGACACCCTCTTCGTTTAATTGTTTTACACCCTGCATCGCTGCACCACTTGTATACCCAACAAACAAACCTTCTTTTCTAGCTATTTCTCTTGCTGTTAATGCGCTTTCGCCATCAGTTACTTTTGTAAAGGAATCAATTTGGCTAAAATCTGTAGCAGAAGGGATTAAGTTTTTACCTAAACCTTCAATACGGTAAGGATAAATTTCATTCTTATCTAATTCTCCAGTTTCATGAAATTTCTGAAGTACAGAACCGTAAGCATCTATACCTAAAATCTGAATACCTGGATTCTTTTCTTTTAAGAAACGTGCCGTCCCAGAAATAGTACCTCCAGTACCACTACAAGCCACAAGATGTGTGATCTCACCATTAGTCTGCTCCCATATTTCTGGACCAGTAGATGCGTAATGTGCCTCTATATTAAGCTCATTAAAATACTGATTGATATAAACAGAACCAGGCGTTTCAAGATGTATACGCTTTGCTACCTCATAATAAGAACGAGGATCATCTGCAGCAACATGAGCAGGACAAACGTGTACTTCTGCACCCATTGTCTTAAGCATGTCTATCTTATCTTTAGAAGATTTAGAACTCACAGCAAGTATACATTTATAACCTTTAAGAGCGCTCACCATTGCAATACTAAACCCTGTATTACCAGAAGTAGTTTCTACAATTGTGTCGCCAGGCTTAATAATACCTTTTGCTTCTGCGTTTTCTAAAATATGTAATGCAATCCTATCTTTAGCGGAGTGACCTGGGTTAAAAGCTTCTACTTTTGCAAAGTAAGAACCTTTCATTCCCTCTGTTATGTTATTAAGTTCAATTAATGGTGTATTACCTATTAATTCTAGAACGTTTTTATAAACTTTTTTAGTTTCTTTCATTCAAGATGTTTTCTGTATTTCTTCGGAAATTTTATGCCTTTGAAATAAGGTGCAAATTTACAAAAAAACTTTGACTATTTAGTAATCCCCTCCAAGTCAAGCAAGAAGGCATAATCTACTGCCACTTCTTTTAAAGCCTCAAATCTTCCAGATGCACCACCGTGGCCCGCATCCATATTAATATGAAACAATAACTGATTATTATCTGTCTTATATTCCCTTAGTTTTGCTACCCATTTTGCAGGCTCAAAGTATTGAACTTGTGAGTCGTGCAAACCTGTAGTAACTAACATATTCGGGTAATTAGTTTTTGTAACGTTATCATAAGGAGAGTAAGATCTCATATAATCATAAGATTCTTTTTCGTTAGGATTTCCCCATTCATCATACTCACCCGTTGTTAAAGGAATGGTATCATCTAGCATAGTTGTCATAACATCTACAAAAGGCACAGAGGCTATCACTCCATTATAAATCTCTGGAGACATATTTACTATCGCTCCCATTAACAAACCACCAGCAGAACCCCCAGAAGCATATAAATGTTCTGCAGATGTATACTTTTGGTCAATAACATATTTTGAAGCATCTATAAAATCTGTAAAAGTGTTCTTTTTCTTTAACAATTTACCATCTTCATACCATTTCCGCCCTAAATATTCTCCACCTCTTACGTGTGCAATACCAAAAACAAAACCTCTATCTAATAATGAAAGTCTAGCATAAGAAAAATAAGGGTCTATAGTAGATCCATAAGAACCATAAGCATACATTAAAAAAGGATTCTTGCCATTTAGTTTAATTCCTTTTTTATAAACTATAGAAATAGGAATTTGAGTACCGTCTGCTGCAGTTGCCCAAATTCGTTTTGACTCATAGTTGTCTTTATCAAATTTACCCCCTAAAACCTCTGTTTCTTTAACAACGGTCTTTTCTTTAGTACTCATATCAAAATCAATAACAGAAGATGGTGTTGTCATTGAATTATAACCATACCTTAAAACAGTAGTATCAAAGTCAAGATTGGTAGAGGTGTAAGCTGTGTAAGTCTCATTATCAAAAGGTAAAAAATACTCGCTGTTATCTTCCCATTTAATAATTCTTAATTCATTAAGACCGTTTTTACGTTCGCTTACTACAAGATAATCTTTAAAAATATCAATATCTTCTAGCAAAACATCCTCTCTGTGTGGTATAACTTCTTCCCAGTTTTCTTTTCCAGTTTTGTTTTCAGAAGTTTTCATTAATTTAAAATTAGTAGCTCCATCCATATTTGTAACCAAATAAAACTGATCTTGGTAGTGCGAAAAATTATATTCTAAACCTCTTTCACGTTTCTGAAACATTTTAAAATCACCCTCTGGCTTGTCTGCATTTAAAATTTGATATTCAGAAGTTAATGTACTACTACTCCCTATTACAATGTATTTTTTAGATTTTGTCTTATAGACGTAGGTATTAAATGTTTCGTCTTCTTCTGTAAATATCAGCTTATCATTATTTAAAGAAGTGCCTAATACGTGCTTAAAAATCTGATTAGAACGTAGTGTCTGCTCATCTTTTTTAGTATAATACAAAGTCTTATTGTCATTTGCCCAAGTAGATCCTCCTGTAGTTACCGGTATATTTTCTTCTGAAATTTTTCCCGTTTCAAGATTCTTAATATGTATCGTGTATTTACGACGACTTACGGTGTCAACACCAAAAGCAACAAGCTTGTTATCAGGACTCACATTTATACCTCCTAAGGCATAATAAGCGTGATCTTTTGCCATTTCGTTAACATCAAACATGATCTCCTCTTCAGCATCCATTGATCCCTTCTTGCGCGTATGAATAGGGTAATCTTTCCCTTTTTCAAAACGAGTGATATAATAATACCCATTATACTTATAAGGCACAGAAGCATCATCTTCTTTAATTCTTCCTTTAATCTCTTCAAATAGTTCTTTTTTAAAACCATCTGTGTGAGCAGTCATCTTGCTGTAATAATCATTCTCACGTTCAAGATAATCTATCACCTCCGCATTTTCTTTATCATTAAGCCAGTAATAATTATCAACTCTCACGTCACCGTGAATTTCCATAGTCTTTGCAATTTTATCTGCAGAAGGAGCTTTAATATCCATATGTTTTTTTGAAGATTGCTTTTTATCACACGAAAGAAAACTTACCAAAACTAGTAGAAATAAGACGCTATTTTTCATTGAAAAAAAGTTTAAAATTAGTCTTGCAAAGTACTAAATTTGCATTGAACTATAAAGTTAAAAAAAGATGTTAGGAGACCTAATGGGAATGATGGGAAAACTTAAAGAAACCCAAGCAAAAGTAGAAGCCACAAAACAACGTCTCAATGGCGTATTAATAAATGAACAAAGCAGTGACGGACTATTAAAAGTAACTATTACAGCAAATAGAGAAATAAAAGAATTTAAGATTGACGATAGTCTACTTGAAGATAAAGAGCAATTAGAAGATTATCTTATCTTAACTCTTAATAAAGCTATCAAAAAAGCATCTGATGTTAATGATGCAGAGATAGGTGCAGTTGCTAAAGACGGCATGCCTAACATACCAGGTATGGATATGTTTAAATAATAAAAAAATATTATGTAAAAAAAATCCCGATGAATTTCATCGGGATTTTTTTTTGCTATTATATTGAAGCATATTTTTTTATCATATTGAAATGATAACTAGTGTCTTTATAACTATTAAAAGAACTATATCCTGTAAGCTCATCCTTTTTACGGCCCGAACTGTCTAGTATCATCATTCTCGGAAATGACTTTGTCTTATACTTTGCTATTACTTTTTTATTATACTCCATTTGTTCTGGTGTAATGATATCTGTTCTTCTTGGACGATCAATATATACCATTACATACTCATCTTGATATTTTGCAAACTCTTCTGTTTCAAAAAAGTCTTTCTTAAGCGCTACACAAGGTGTACACCAATCACTACCTGTAAAATATAAAAGTATTGGTTTTCTTTCGCTCCTTGCTTTTGCTTTTGCATCTTCAAGATTAGTCATCCAATCATTAGTGACATGAGCGGTTTGAGCTATTGCAACATCTGTTGTGTCTTCTTCAAGCGCATCATCTAATGAGAAATTTTGCGCAATTCCAATACTTGTAATTAAGAAAAATACTAATGCTAATGTAGGTTTCATAGTGTTCTAGTTTATGAGGGGGTTGCATAATCTGTGCCAAAGATGTAAAAAAAAATGCAAAAAGTCAAATATGACTTTATTATTAACTCAAAATTAGCATCGTTTAGTATATGTTACAAACAAAAAAAAGACCTCATTTCTGAGGTCTTTCTTATAATATGTAAGTAAAACAATGTTTAGTTGTTGATCAATCTAAACTGAGTTCTACGGTTTGCAGCGTGTTCTCTTTCAGTACAAGAAACACCATCTTTACATCTGTTTGTTAATCTGTTTTCTCCAAAACCGTTAGCAACTAATAAGCTACTGTTGATTCCTTTAGACTCTAAGTATCTAGCAACAGACTGAGCTCTTCTTTCAGAAAGATCCTGGTTAGAAGTACTTCCACCTCTAGAATCTGTATGAGAAGCAATCTCTAACTTCACACCTGGGTTTTGAGCTAATAATGGTAATAATCTAGAATCAATAAGACTCTTAGCTTCACCTGTTAAAGTAGAAGAACCAGTATTCCAGTTGATAGGAAGTGCTTGGTATTCTAATGCAACACAATCAACTTCTTTCCAAGTAGTAAGACCACCTTTAGATTGTAATACTTCTTTAGATACTGTTCTTGTAGTTGCAGGAACTGTTTCCTCTTCAACTCTAGCATCGCTAGCAAGTTTAGTAACTTTAAGTGTTCTAGACTGTCCATCAATAGCAACCGCTCTTGTTGTAGGAGGTGTAGACATTACAGTTTTAGTGAAAGTCTTAGATTGTGAAGGAATTTCTTCAATTCTAGTTGTTTCATTAGTAAAGATAGTTTTCTTTACAGTTGCAGTTCTAGAAGGAATGTCAATACGCTCTGTAGTTGGAGGTGTTACCATTACTCTTTTAGTCATAGTCTTAGTTACAGCAGGAATCTCAACAACTCTAGTTGTAGGAGGTGTAGACATTACTGTAGTTTTAACATTTCTAGTTTCACCAGGAATATCAATAGTACGAGTAGATGCTGGCTTAACTAATACTGTTTTAGTATAAGTATCCATACCACAAGCTTCACCACCATTATTATTTGGATCACAATCAGGAGTTCTTACAAAAGAAGCATCGTTAGATAAAGTTTGTACAGAAACTGTAGTAAACTCAGCAGGTACTCCTTTGTAACACCAGTAACGACAGTCGTTAGGGTCAGAAGACTCACAGTCTAATGTAGGTGTATCACTCATTTCCCAACGTGCAGTAGCTGGCTTTACTTCGATAGTCTGAAAATCAGAACCAAAAGAAGCTGGTACTATACTAATAGAGTTACCAAATTCTCTTTTCTTGTAAGTTAAAGTTTCAGTTCCCCACTCAGCTGGAATTACTTCTAGTCTTTGTGATGGTTCTTTAACAACGATCTCTACATTACGAGTTTCGTATACTGCAGGAACAACTTCTACTCTCTGGTAAGCTGGCTGAACTACTACTGTAAATTCTTGCGTGTCATAAACAGCAGGAACTACACGTAAAGAATAGCTAGGGTCTTCTACAGTAACAGTTACTGTTTCAGAACTGCTCTCAGAAGGAACAGAGATTAAACGACGAGAAGCTTCTTTAGTTACAATAGAAAATTCTTCTGTAGTGTAAGATGCAGGCACAACTTCTAAAGTTTGTGCAGCAGACTTAGAATCTACAGTAATTGTTTCTGTAGTATAAGTTGCTGGTACTACTCTTAATTTTTTGTATGCAGGTGTAACTTGGATAGTTACGTCTTGGTTTACCCATACATCTGGTGTTACACAACGCACGTAACATTTACCTGCTTCTGGATTTGTTGGTAGATCTTGTGCAAATGATACTGAACCGATCATTAATGCAAAACCTAGTAAAATAATTTTTTTCATGTTAGAATATATTTAATAGAGTTAATAAGTGCGGCAAAGATAGGTAATTTCCTGTCTGTGATACCTATGCTGCTAGGTAATTTTGCATAAACGGTATGGAAATCGATAAGTAGCGATGTTTTACCGACGACTGATCCTTAAAAATAATCTAGATTTTTGTTTTTACCGTACAACCTAAGAATATGCCTTTAAAACTTTAATAAATGCATCGTGCATTTCACTTGTATAATCATGATGTGTCACTATCCTAAGCTTACCCTGTCCCATATCACTAATTTTTACACCTTTTTGTTCAAGTGTGTCCATAAATTGTGTTTCTGAAATACTATCTATCAAGTAAAAGATAACAATATTAGTTTCTGTAGGCTCTACAAACTTAACATACTCTAACCCCTGTAATAACCGAGCAAGATCCATCGCTCTATTGTGATCTTCAGACAAACGTGTCACTTGATTTTGCATTGCATACAAGCCAGCGGCAGCCATAAAGCCTACTTGACGCATACCGCCCCCTAAGACTTTACGTACTCTTAAAGCATTTTTCATAAGACTTTTCTTCCCTAACAACACTGTCCCCATAGGGGTACCTAAACCTTTACTAAGACATACAGAGATCGTATCAAAAACTTTCCCGTAATCTTTAGGGCTTTCATTGTTGGCAACAATAGCATTCATTAATCTAGCACCATCTAGATGTAAACCTAATTGATGTCTATCACACACTTCTCTAATCTTTAATATTTCAGCAAAATCATAACATGCCCCCCCTCCTTTATTTGTAGTGTTTTCTAAACATACCAATGTTGTTAAAGGACTATGGTAAAAATCTGGCGGATTAATATTTGCCTCAACTTGAGCAGCGGTAATCATCCCCCTACTGCCATCTATAAGCTTACAAGACACACCACTATTAAAAGAAGCTCCACCTCCTTCATAATTATACACGTGTGCCCACTTATCACATATTAACTGTTCTCCGGGTTGGGTGTGTAATTTTATAGCCGCTTGGTTTGCCATAGTCCCAGTAGGAAAAAACAAGGCCGCTTCCATCCCAAAAAAGTCTGCCATATATTGTTCTAATGCATTTACAGAAGGATCTTCTTGATAAACATCATCCCCAACTTCTGCATTTATTATTGCATCCATCATCCCTTTTGTAGGCTTTGTAACAGTATCACTTCGCAAATCAATCACATTCATACTTAATATTCATAAATTAATAAAAAAGCCTCTACACTAAAAGTAAAGGCAAATAAGGTTTTAACAAATAGATGTAATATTACATCCTTTTCCAATAAAAATTAGATTCCATTCTAACAATAGCTTGGTCTATCATTTTATCTAAAGCTACAATAGCAAGCTTATTATTAACCTCAAAATTAAGATTACTTTTTCTTGTATTAGTAGTTAGATCAAATGTATTGTACTTTCTAATAAAGGCACCGTCGCTACCTTTTAGCATAAAATAACGATAGCAATTTCCTTTATACAATCTCAAAATTCGCTCTTTACCTTTATAGTCCCTAATATAAGGCTCAACTTTATTAGTCTTCATATCACCTCTATTTGCCCTATAAAACTTTGACAAAGTATTATCCTGCAACGCTATTGTTGCATAAAAACCACAATTATCTAATTGCTTAATCATTGTTTTGCCTTGTTCTTCCCAAAAAAAATAACGGGCTATATACCTCTTATTATCCGTGCAAGTCTGTTCTGGCTCATCACCATTTTTTAAAGATGGGTCACAGTAGCGATCTGCTGTAAAGTAAGATGATATGCCTCTTGTTTCTAACTTACTAATAAAACTTGCAGTCCCTTCATCTATGATAGACACATCGTGCTGTGCAAAACCGCTACTCACATATAAAAGCATTAAGAATAGTACTATTTTTTTCATTTAAGTCTTTTTTTTCTTCTGAAATATTATAAAATCAAAATCAGCTTTTATAAACCGCACTGAAATGATCCTATTGGGCTTCCATCAGGAATTTTAGGTATTGTTAGTTTTTTAAATTTTTCTGGTGCTCGATCAAATCTTTTTATTTCCGAAAGCAAAAACACTTCAAATGGAGTGCTCTTATCACTAATTTTTATCGAGATTTTTCTTATTCCTTCTAATGCAATTGCCTTTACTTGAGGGATACTTTGATCACTCACGGCCAACTGCATAAGCTGCTCAAGATATAAAAACTGTATTGAGTTTAAAATTTCTTTTTCGTAGGATGAACCTTTCAAATTTTTAAAAGAAGCGTCCATTATTTGCTTCATTATATCCTCTAGGCTTAGTGCATTTTTACTCATTGCCTTTTGTTGCACCAACCTATTTGCACGCTGTGGGTTAAAAAGCAAACTTAAGGTCATCTCACTAGCTGTTGCGGCTGCCCCAATAGCATCAAAAGCTACGCCCATATCACTTTTAAAAGATTCTCTACTGCGGTAATATCCATAAGCTCGTGGCGGAAATAACGCAAACAAATCTTCTGGCACCGCTAGATTTTCTGGTAACAATGTTTGTAACAGTGCATCTAATGCTTGTTGCTGTTCTTTCTTATCTAGATTTTTAGTGATAAGTTGCCCATCGCCTTTTACTGCATAATTATAGTCCATCCCTCCTACTAGCTTCACGGCCGCTTCGGTTTGAAAACGATGATAAAAATACAGTGGCACAAAAACATCTTCTAGTGTAGAATAAGACTCGCCCGTGCGTATGTTATCTACAGAAAAGTTGTGCATTGCAATTTGTCGCATCTCTAGTGCCATTGCTAATTGAGTTGCTGCATTTTCTCCTACATCCCATAAATGAGCCGTGGCGTGTGCACCACCTTGCGGTCTTGCATCTGGATCAGAAATATAACGAAGCCCTTTTTTCTGCGCTTCTTGTAAGACGGTATTTAAATAAGCTTTCTCTGTGGTTGACGCTGGCACATTTCCGTATGAATATGCTACCGTTACTTTATCCCACTCCCCTATCCCTGTGTCATAGGCATTTGCAACACTTATCTTGCCGTTACGCTCATTTAATTGCGGATGCGGATAATCCATCACACTAGCATAGCCATTTGCACTTGCCGCAAAGTTATGCGCAAAACCTATCGTGTGCCCTACCTCGTGTGCTGCTAATTGTCTAATGCGTGCCAAAGCCATATCAAGCATAGGCTTATAATTGTCATCGCTTTTTTCAAAAGGCTTGTCTAGCATCGCCTGTGCAATCATAAAGTCTTGACGTATTCTTAAACTCCCCAAACTCACGTGCCCTTTAATAATCTCGCCCGTGCGAGGATCTATCACACTGCCGCCATAACTCCAGCCTCGTGTGCTGCGGTGTACCCACTGTATTACATTATAACGTACATCCATAGGGTCTGCGTTTTCAGGCAGCATTTTTACTTGAAAAGCATCTTTGTACCCAATAGCCTCATAAGCCTCATTCCACCAGCGGGCACCGTCTAATAATGCAGAGCGCACAGGTTCTGGTGTGCCGGGATCTAGATAATAAATAATAGGTTCTTTTGCCTCAGAAATAGTCGCGTTTGGATCTTTCTTCTCCAAACGATGCCTGGTGATAAATCGTTTTTTAATAGGCTCCCAGATAGGCGTACTGTAATCTAAATAATCAATACTAAAACTACCACTGCGAGGATCAAAGGGTCTTGGCTCGTAGGCATCATCTGGCAATTGCACAAAACTTATATGCTGTATCACAGAAATACTCGAAGCATCTGGCGCCACACTTTTTATATTTCTGCCCGTAGGCTCCCCCTTAAAAGTGAGCAGCGATTCAAACTCTGTGTTTTGCGGGAACGACTTGGTGCGCTCCATCCACAAAGCACTTCTTGTTTTATCATATTTATACGTTCCTTCTTTTTTGCGTTTTAAAGATAGTGCCACGCCGTGCGCATCTTCCATTAAAAAAGGCGTAAAATCTATTATATAAGTATTGCCTTTGGTTTCTTTAATCTCAAAACCAAAAAGCACCGAACGTGCAAAGGCTTCTGTTATTGATTTGCGTTCTTGTACGTTATCTGTTTCTGCTCTAAATTTTAGATTGGGCTGTAGTAACAATAATTTGTTTCCGCTTTTAATAAATTTCACCACTGCTTGATCCCCTATTTGCCCTCTGTCTAAACCTATATCATTGCTCCCTAATCCTGTACGCAATGAGTGGACGTATAAAAACTCTTCTTCTAGTTTTGCGGCGGGTACCTCTAGATATATCTCCCCTTTTGTGGTGTCGTACTCAAAGTTAAAGAAACCGGTGAAGGCCTCTAACTTAGTTTCAACTTTAGATTCTTGTGCTGTTGTTTTGACGTTTCCGAAGAAAATAAATAGAAGTATAAACGGAATATAATGTTTCATAATCAGGTGATAAATTAGATTTTATAAAGCTAATTAAAAAATGTAACATTAAAACTGGGCTGGGGTGACTACGATCCCTAATCAAGTTAAAAATGACAGGTTACTTTATTTATAATGTGTTATGCTATTTACTACGGAAATGTGCTTGACTTTTAATATTAGCTTATTTTAAAAAACGCTCTTATTGATGCTCCATTTTACACAAATGAATGTACTTTTGAACTACGAATTAAAAAATCACAAGGGTTATTCTTTTGTGATGTAAGAACACTTAAATATTTAGGCAGGGATTCCTGCCTACGCAGGAATTTATGATCACTAACGACCAACTCCAAGACCTTCGCTCCCGCCTGGACGCGTTAAGGCAATATCTTTGACATTGAGAACAAAGAAATAGAAATACGTAACGACGAAGAAAAAACTTTTGACCCTAACTTCTGGAACAACTCACAAGAAGCCGAGGCTTTTATGAAGGTGCTTCGTAGCAAGAAAAAATGGGTGACAGATTATGAAGAAGCTACCACACTTTATGAAGACGCAGAGGTAATCTACGAGTTTTTTAAAGAAGGTGAAGCTCCTGCAGAAAATGTAGAAGACCGTTTTACAAAAGCTGCAGACGCAATAGAAGCTCTTGAGTTTAGAAATATGCTAAGCGCAGAGGGCGACGCAATGAGTGCCGTTTTACAGATTACTGCCGGCGCCGGTGGTACAGAAAGTTGCGACTGGGCAAATATGCTAATGCGTATGTACTTAATGTGGGCAGAGCGTAATGGCTATAAAGTTAAAGAACTTAATTATCAGGCTGGTGATGTAGCAGGTATTAAAACCGTAACATTAGAGATTGATGGTGAGTATGGCTTTGGGTGGCTTAAAGGAGAAAACGGAGTGCATCGCTTGGTGCGCATCTCTCCTTTTGACAGTAACGCAAAGCGCCATACTAGTTTTGCTAGTGTGTATGTGTACCCACTAGCAGATGATACGATTGAGATTGACATAAACCCCGCAGATATAGGCTGGGATTTTGCACGTAGTGGTGGTGCTGGTGGTCAAAATGTAAACAAGGTAGAGACTAAAGCTATCTTAACACACAAACCTTCTGGAATTGTGATACATAATAGCGAGACGCGATCTCAACTAGAAAACCGACAGAAAGCAATGCAAATGCTTAAGTCACAACTCTACGAGATAGAGCTACGCAAACAACAAGCGCAACGTGCAGAAATAGAAGGTAATAAAATGGCGATAGAATGGGGTTCTCAAATACGTAACTACGTGTTGCAACCTTATAAGCTTGTTAAAGACGTGCGTAACGGTCACGAAAGCACAAATCCAGATGCTATACTTGATGGCTATATTGATGAGTTTTTAAAGGCTTATTTAATGATGATGGGGCAGCAAGGAAAAGCAGATGATGAGATCTAGGTTTATTTTTTTGGTTATCTTTATAGGGTAACCAAAAAAAATAAGCAAATGGGAAAAATAGAGATACTACTACTCGCTTTAGGCCTTTTTACAGCAATAACATTTCTTTACTGGAAGCTCACTCGAGCTTATGGCAAAAAAGAATACGGCAGTAAAGCATGGAAACAATGGACTACAAGAACATTTTACTGGCAGGGCGCTTTATTTTTTAGCGGAGCGTTTACCGTAGCAACCATTTATCTTTTAAAATGGGGTGAGGTTTTGAAGTTTTAGAAAGAATCTTTCAATTAACTTTACGGGATAACGACAATAAAACTTATAAGATAACCTGATAAATCTCCGGTATATCGACAACAAAAGTTGTTATATAACGAGTTAGGTGTAATTTAAAAACTCATATGAAGAAAATAATTTTCACGTCATTTATAATCGGATTTTTCCTGTTTAGTTGTGGAACGAAACAAGTTGATAAGTTTACTTATAATTTTCAATATTACGATTCAGAAAACGACCAAACAGAAGATAAAGGGGAAACAGATTTAAAGAATATAATATCGGAATTCCGAAGTTTTCCTTGGAAAGAACAAACAAGCAAATTCAATAATCCAGAAGCCAAATCAAACCCAACAATCGGAATTAAGGACAATTTAAATGACTATGATTTTGGAATTATGTCTTATCCAGAAAATAATGAAGTTGTCTATGTAATCTATCACTCGTACAAAGTGAATGGAGAATGGGAAGAAAGTTTTAGAGAAGGATTTAGTAAAGAATCAATTGAAAAAGGACTCAAACTCTTCTTTGAAAGAAAACATAAAGAGTTACCTAAGTTTTTGGAAAAGAATTCAAAGAAAGAATTCGGAATTCCATTGAATTAAAAAAAACTACACCTAACAACGCATAAAAAAAATTGCTAGATTAGAACTAATTTTAAAAGTCGTTGCACTTTTGCTACTTCTGATTTTCCTGCGGAAAATCCTCGCTCGCAAAAACGCAACTATTTTTATACAAAACCGTTGCCAGTAATTTGAGCAGATGAATAAAAAAACAACATTTCCGATTTTATTGATACTCTTAATTGGGTTAATTTTTGCGTGTAAACCTGAATTGAAAAAAGAGATTTTTATCAAGTCAACAGAAATTGGAATTTATTATGATTCGTTTTTAAAAGAGACAGTCGTATTGAACTCTGGAAAACATAATATTCCAAACGAAATTTTTCCGAATATTTATCCGATTGAACAGATGAATATCAAACGAAATGTTCAAATTCTAACCAAAGATGAAAAACCTATATCTTATGGAATAAATTATTGGTATAGTGTGAATCCCAAAACTATAACGGAATTTAATGCAGAAGTCGGAAATGACTATGAGAAAATGTTTGTTTTACCACAAATTTATGCGGAAATGCGTAACTCATTTCGTGAAATCGATTCTGTGAATATCAAAATACCTGAATTAGAAAAAGAAATAAAATATAAACTGAATAATGACATTAAATTTTCTGAATTTATAAAAACGGAATCTATAAAATTCGGAAAAACGGAACCTAATAAAAAATAAAAACTACTGGCAACACCGTATATAATTTATTGCTGGCTTCCTGCCTACTTGCGAAAGTCCTCGCGGACTTTCTTTGTCGGTAATTATTTACTAAATTAGTTGCTTAAACCACGCAAGAAACCATATACAACAACGTTGTGAGCCAGCACAGAATGACCGAAAAAGAAAGTAAATATTACGATAGAATAAAAAGTGAGCTAATCGGACAAAAGGTTTGTGAAGTTTATTATGAGGAAGTTAATTGGGAAACTGATGATTCTGAATTTTGGGAATTCTCAACTGATATTCACTCAGTCGATATGAATGTGATATTCCGATTGGAAAACGGAAAACTAATTCAAATAATGTGGGACAGCGAATTCTATAGTTATGGTGTAGGATTTACCATTATTGACAAATTAGAAAAAGAAAAAGAAAAAGAAGGATTTAAAATTTTAAATGTTTCGGAAAGTGAAAATTGGAAAAAACTGATTGGAGAAAAAATATCTGGAATCGGAATTTTATGGGATATTAGCGAAGGAATTACAACCGAATATAAAAATGACCGAGTAGTTAAATCTGAAAAGGCCATTACCAAATTACCACAAACTTGGGAATTATCTTTCGATAAAAATAAAATTTGGATTGCCACTCTTGAGATAAAAGAAGATGAATCTGACAATTATTATTGGGCTGACCATCTAACAATTCTATTCTCAAATGAAGCGCAAGAAAAATATAAACTGTGTGAAAATGCCAGCTCACAACACTATATATAGCAAATTGGGCGATTAGTGTTTAATCGAAAAGTTATTGTCTATTTGCAATGTCGCCAAATCTTTTGATTTGGTATTAAAAGAGAAAAATTAAAACAAAATACAAAAGATTTGGCTTGTGGCTAAACTGAAAGTAATCGCTTATTTTCTGCCCAACTTGCCATATATTAAACGTTGTAAACAATTATGATAAAAGCCCTTTTGATTTTAATAATGACATTCGGGATTTTGAGTTGTAACGCTCAAAATCAGCGTGATAAGGAAGAAAAAACAAGAGCTGAAATCAATGCAGGTTTTGATGAAAATGTGTTGAAATGCAACACAGGAATTGATTCTGTAACTGACTTTAATGGAAAAATTGAATTTTGGAATATTTGTAATTTAAAGAATGACAACCGAATTATAACGATTGAATCGCACAAAGGAGATACTTACTATCAAGAAATCTATTTCGAAAAAAATGGAGATTTAATTTATGCAAAAGAAACGGAAAACTATATGCCAAAGAACCATTTCACTCAAATGGCGTGGAATTGTGAATTCTATGCAAATAAGGGAGAAATAATTACATATATGTCACTTGGACACGGAAAAACAGAAGATGATAAATGGAATCCAGAAATCATATTTGAAATGTTTAAAAACAGACTTATTGAATTGAAGAGAATAAAGAAATAACTATTTACAACTACCGTTTAAAATAAATAAAACCCAACAGCAATACCTACAAATTCAATTTTCTGAAAAACTATTAGTCTTTAAAAAAAATGATTCAAGCCAAACATTGTGACTTATGTGAATATCCTAAAAGGAGTTTGAAAAATGGATTGACTTGTGGCTTGACTGATAAGAAACCTGATTTTAAGGTTACTTGTCCCAATATTAAATTTGATGAATCTTTTAAAGAATATGCACCAGACTTATTAAGTCAAATTAAAAATTTAAAGAAAAGAAAAATAGCCGTTTATATAGAGTTTATTGTTTTTGCTACAATTGGTTTAGCTATAATGCTTGGAGGCATTTCATTAATAGAGAGTACTCTTGAAATGGAGTATGGCTATATGAATTGGTTTATAGATATCAACCACTCATTCTTAGTTTACTCCGTTGGAGCCATTGTCTTCTCAATAGGTTTCTGGCCACTGAGCAGATATTTAAGGGAATCAAAAAAACTGAGAGCTGAAAAAATAAAAATTGAAATGGTGCTTAGTCAGTATAACATTGATATATCAAAAATTACAAAGTCTTAAATAATAATGAACGATCACTAAGACTATTTTAGAATATCTCAAAATGGACACACTGGTTTATAAAGCATTAAAACTTATGACAGAAAAAGAAATAAAAACTGAAGTAACCAAGAAACTTAATCAAGGAGCTTCAAAATCTGTTGTATATAATGAGTACAAAGGCGAAATTAATGATGAATCATTACGTAAAATTTTAGCATCAAGACCATCAAAAGAATTAAAGCTCACCTTCAAGAAAACGCATCTAGTGCTTTCAATTATTTGGGGCTTTTTTATACTATTAGAACTAATTGGAGTATTAGATTTAATTGCAAATTTTGATTTGGCATTCTTTTTCTCTTTGGTTATTTCAATTTATATCACCATCAATATTTGGAATTTTGATGGTCGGTTTTTTCTACCGGGAATTGTTTGGTTTGGCTTCACTATTATTAACTCACTTCGTGAATTAAGTTCCATCATCCAGTATGAACCCGACAACAATCTCATTATACTCTTTGCGTTAACATACAGCCTTATTCTAGTCTTAGGTATATATTTGATGTATACCATTAGAAAAAATGTATTTAATTATTATAACTGGTTTCAACCTATTATAAATAGCGATAAAGAAATACTATTTGAAGAACAACTACACTAAAACAACAACCCATTGAAAGTCTTAAACATTCATAAACGAATTATTAAACAACCTAAAGAGAAAGTAACAGCGGTACTAAAAACGCTTGCTACCGAGAACGATAAAATATGGCCAAAAGAGAAATGGCTTGAGATGAAGTTTAAAGACGGGATTAAAGTTGGTGCAAAAGGAGGTCACGGCCCAATAAGGTATTCTGTAGAGAAATATAACCCCGATGAAATAATTCAATTTAGATTTTCAAAACCAGAAGGGTTTAATGGTATCCATAAATTTGAGATAACAGAACTGGACACACATACTACAGAAATAAAGCATACAATAGATATGAATACAACGGGCAAAGGAACCTACAATTGGCTTTTTGCAGTGCGTTCTTTACACAATGCTTTACTTGAAGACGGGCTTGATAAGCTTGAAAATAATTTTTCTACGGAACAAAAATCTACTAACTGGAATTTTTGGGTAAAGTTTTTACGAAAACAAATGGAGCCAAAAAAATAACTGAACTCAGTACAAATAAAAGTATCTAAAACATGATTGAAAGACTCCAAAACAATGACGTAGAAGTAGCTAAAAAAATACGCTCCGTTTTTCAAGCATCTTATAAGATAGAGGCAAAATTATTAAATGCTACAGACTTCCCTCCCCTAAAAAGACCTCTTGAAAATTATGTAGCCAGTGAGACTGCTTTTTTTGGATTTATAAAAGACAAAGAACTTGCCGGTGTTATTGAGATTAATCACAACAATGACTTTACCCACATTAATAGCTTAGTGGTATCTCCAGATTTTTTTAGACAAGGCATTGCAAGAAAATTAATGGAATTTGTTTTTAAAACATTTGACTCAAAACTCTTTGTTGTAGAAACGGGATTAGAAAATGGCCCCGCTACTGCATTGTACAAGAAGTTTGGTTTTAAAGAAGTCAAACAATGGGACACAGATCACGGCGTTCGGAAAATAAAATTTGAACGAAGAATACTTGATTAAGAATCGTACTCGATAAAAAAATAGCACAAAATCTCTCTTCTTTCCTCCTGAATTAATGATAGCAAACAATTAATATTTCAGCTAAAAATTTCTTAAAAATTTTACTTAGTTAGGACTACTAATTATATTTGCATTCTCAATGGCACAGTATTGAAATAGAAAATTGTCAAACTATGAAAAATGAAATTCACCATCTATTTTCTTACGGAACACTTCAATTAGAAAATGTTCAAATAAAAACATACGGAAGAAAATTAGTTGGCTTTAAAGATGTACTAGAAAGCTACAAACTAGAGCAGCTTAAAATTACTGATAAAGATGTGCTAGCAAAAAGCCAACAAGAATATCATCCCATTGCCATTCCCTCTAAAGATAAAGAAGACTGTATTGAAGGTGTGATTTTTGAAATTACAGAACAAGAACTTATTCAAACAGATAGCTATGAGGTTTCAGATTATAAAAGGGTTTTAGAAACATTTCAATCTGGAAAAAAAGCTTGGATTTACATTTTAAAAGACACTGCCAAGCAAATTTAATTAGCATTACTAAACTGTATTTTAAAAAGAAAAACATCAATGGCCACATACGATCTCGTTTTAAATTCTAGAAATGAAACAACTATTAAATTAAATGATATTCATTTAAGTGAAACCAATAAAAACACACTAAATCAACTTCTTAAAGAGTTTAAGCACGTTAACATCTTAAACGAATACAATTTACCTGTAGATAATAAATTACTGCTATATGGACATACAGGCTGCGGAAAAACAACTACCGCTAAAGCAATTGCTCAAAAATTAGACAAAAAAATATTTACCCTAAACTTAGGGGGTATTGTGTCATCTCGCCTAGGTGAAACTGCCAAGAATATTTCCGAAGTTTTTAAAAAAGCCTCTCGAGAAAACGCGGTTCTTTTTTTAGATGAGTTTGACTACATTGGGAAATTGCGTGATTTTGATGATAAGGATTCTGGTGAGATGAAACGATTAGTAAACACCGTTATTCAACTTATTGATCAATTACCATCAGACACTTTATTAATTGCAGCGACAAATCACTCTAACATTATTGATACAGCTTTATTAAGACGCTTTCAATTAAAATTAAAATTTGAGGCTCCCAATAACAAAGAACTGGACACCTATTATGATGCATTATTAATGCAATTTCCTGAAGAGTTTAGATATGTAACACGCAGTTATTCTATTTCTTACGCAGAAGCAAAAGATATCGCTTTTAGAGCTGTAAAAAATAAAGTGATAGAGGCTGAAGAAGCAAAAGAACCAACAGCAACAGAGTAATATGGAGACTGATAGGGTTAATCTAAAAATAATAAATGGGCTTGAAAGAATCTCAAAAGCCTTTAGAGTTTTGCTTTGGAAAGAAAGTAAGCTTTATAAAATAAGCCCTATTCAAATTCAGTTATTACTCTTTTGTGGCACCCATAAAAAGGAAGCTTTAAAAGTTAGTTTTTTAGCTAAAGAGTTTGACTTAACCAAAGCCACCGTAAGCGATTCTATTAAAGTATTACTGAAAAAAGAATTACTCGTTAAAAAGATAGACCCAAAAGACTCAAGAAGTTTTACGGTTCAATTAACGAAACAAGGAAAAGAAATTGCAGCAAAAACCAGTGGCTTTACTTCTGTTTTAAATGAATCTATTGACGCTTTTTCTGAAATAGAGAAGGGTGTTTTTTTAGAGCAATTAATACAACTTATTTATCAATTAAATCAAAAAGACGTCATAGCTACTCAACGTATGTGTTTAACTTGTTTTAATTACAAAAAAGACGGCAACAGTCACTATTGTAATTTAATGAAAAAAGAGTTGAAAAAGCCCGATTTAAGAATAGATTGTAACGAACACCAAATACTTCAAGATGAATAAAGAAGCACAAATATCGTTAGCTTTGTATCTCTATTTCGTCTTAATAGTAACACATAACAGAGATGTTGTTAATTGATAAATTATGAAACAATTTTTAAAAGTATTTTTCATTCTAGGCGTTTTTTCTTTGCTGTCTTGTCAATCAGATCAGCGTTCTGCAAAAGCCCAAACAACTCCAACTAAAGAGAAGAAAGCTGCAGTAACGCAATCAAAAGATTTTAATGATTATTGGTATTCAGGAAAAGCGGAGCTTAACAGCTATTCATTAAAACAATCGCGTTATGGAGAAATGCGTGAAGGTGAAGTGGTATTAGTGTTTGTTACAGAACCTTTTTCACTTAGCAAGCAAGTAAAACTAGATAACCCTAATGCTGCTGGAGATGATAATGTAACGGTTATGAAATTGAACAATATTAGAAAATTCAATACCGGTATTTACGACTACTCTATCGTGAGTTCTACCTTTACCCCTGTTGACTATAACAACCACCCAAATACATTAAAGTTGACAATGAGTATGCAAGAATGGTGCGGTCATACTTTTACACAGCTCAATCTTAAAGAGGACCATTACCGTTTTAAACAATTCTCTTACTTTGAGTCTGATGGAGACACAGAAAAAGATATTTCTACAGCATTGCTAGAAGAAGAATTAATGACGCGTATTCGCTTAAACGAGGGACAACTACCTGTAGGAGATATAGATTTAATCTTCTCTACAATTTATAGCCGTTTTGCTCATAAAGAGCTTACTGTTGCTAAGGCTACAATTAATAAAACAGTATTAGACAGCACTGTAAAATATAGTGTTGAATACTTAAATTATGATAGAGCAATTTCTATTGATGTAGAAAAAGAATTTCCATACAGAATATTATCATGGACAGAAGATAATGGTGATGGCTTAGTAACAGAAGCACGATTGAAAAAAAGCTTGAACGAGCCTTACTGGAGTCAGAAAGGAGTAGAAGATGAAGCAAAGAGAAAAGAATTAGGATTAGAAAAATAGAATAAGAACCAAAACTAAAAACACAGCTTATGAATTTTCACACACGTAAATGGATAAAACCAGAAGATCTAAACCCTAATGGCACTCTGTTTGGAGGACGCTTATTAGAATGGATTGATGAAGAAGCTGCCCTGTATGCCATTATACAACTTGAAAACCAGCGTACGGTAACAAAGTATATGAGTGAAATCAACTTTAGGAGCTCTGCAAAAAAAGGAGACATTATCGAGATAGGAATAGAACCTATAAAATTTGGAAACAGCTCTTTAACACTCGCCTGCGAAGTACGCAATAAAATGACCCGCGAAGTAATTATTACGATAGATTCAATTATAATGGTTAGTCTTGGCGAAAATGGAAAACCAACCGCCCACGGTAAGACAGAGATTGAATATGTAAAAGATAGACTGACTGATGATTAATGTCTAGATAGTAGTTGTAGCATATCTACTTTATAGCCTATTTTCTAGGCGTTTTTCTTATCGCTCAAAAGTCTAAAAGGGGTTGCCAAACAATAAAAAGAGCCCTAAATTTGTTATCCTATTTAAACAACTTACATGGAAACCTATATACCTTATTTTGCTTCTTTATTATCTGCTATAATTGTAGGTATGGTTGCTTATTATTTTTTTAAAGCACACACAGCAAATGAAGATGGCCGCCGTAGGTTTTTGATACATAAAGACGCACAAGGCACAATATTACCTTTACGCTTGCAAGCCTACGAACGTATAATTTTACTATTAGAACGCATAGACCCAAATAGCCTTTTAATACGTAGCAAGCCTATCTCTAGTGATCTAACTATTTACGAAAATCAACTCATAGCAAGTATTGAGCAAGAGTATGAGCATAATTTAACCCAGCAAGTGTATCTATCTGCAGAGTCTTGGAGCGTAGTTAAAACCACTAAAAATGCTATTATACAAGCAATACGTCACGCAGCAATGAACGAGAAAGTAGATACTGCAGACAAGTTACGCGAGACTTTATTAAATCATTTTATGGGAGAAACTACACACTCTCAAAAAGCATTACTTTACATTAAAAAAGAGATTGCTGAGTTGTTTTAAGACTCTTCTGCTTTTATCTCATTGAGATCAATATTTTTTTGTTTTGCATAGTTAATACCTGTTTGCCACCAAGTAGTCATCATTTTTTTATCAAAAACTAATGAGTTTGTGGTGAGAACCGTAGGTGTATAATACAAATTGATAATCACATTTTTATTGCTCGCCACCATTTTTCCAATGCGTATATTCTGCTTTTCTACCCTATCAAACATAAACCCATGTAGCGATGTTAAAAGCGAAAACACATTTGTAGATGGTAGACTGTTATAATGAGTAACATCTGTTTCTAAAACCACAACATCTACCGTTGTTGCTCCCCTATTTATAGCCTCTTCTATTGGCACCATACTCCCAAAACCACCATCTGCATACTCACAACCATTCTTAACCACAAGACTCATAAAAGGGATATAGTTGCAAGAAATCCAAACCCAATCTATAAAATTTTCATAATCAAAATCATTAATAGACTTATACTCTACTTGATTTAAAGTAAGATTAGATACCGTTACTACAACTTCTTTGTGGCTTTTTTGTATTTCTGCAAACTCTTCTTTTGTTAGCGTGTTTTTTATTAATTTTCTGAGGTTAAAACTCTCGCCAAAGGTCTTCTTGCCTTTTAACAGATTTCTACCCACCGTCCAGTGGTCAATTTTTATCTCTTTATTGCCATATTTTGTTTTAACAACTTTAAACGGTACGCTACTAAAAATACTTTTCTGCTTTACAGATGTAAAAATATTTTTGATTTTATCTATTTTATCAAGTGCAAGGTGAGATATTAATAAACTACCCGTAGATGTCCCTACAAATAGATCATATTCATACCCTAAATCTTCCATCAAGTACTGTGCAACACCACCGGCAAATGCACCTTTACTTCCACCACCAGATATAACTAATGCTCTCATTTTTTTGCTTCTGAAATATTAAAACCAATTCTAACTAAATATTCTTTTTCACTTTGTGACATTGTAGAATAAACACTATTAATTATTTTACGAAAGGAAGAATCATTCATTTGTGCATCTAGAAGCTCGCGAGCTCCGTTTCTAAAACGCCAAAAGTGATGCGTACAAGCGTTCACTAAATGATGCGCCGTTTGAGCATCCCACAAAGCTAATTGATTAATATAACCAAAGGCGATTTCTCTAATTTCAAAACTATATTTATTAGAAGTATAATCACTAAGCTCTTGTACTAACAATTCTTTATTTGCAGTCCCATAATTTCTGGTTGCTAAAGAATATGCTAAAAATTGCTGTCTTATATTCTTATCTTGAAATCCTTCACTTTTATTAATTTTATCAAGATACTTTGACGTTTCCGAAGGGAAATTAGCAACCAGATGCATTAATGCAGCCTCTTTTGTCATGTAACTATCATCGTCTAACAATGACTCATAATCTGCCTTAAATGAATCTGGAATTTTATCCATTTGCTGCGCTATGGCTTGCCGTACATAAAGATTATTACTCAACATTCCTTTTTTGTAAAGCATCTCTACCTCATCCCAAGGTTCATATTGAAGTTGTAATATAGCTTCTTGACCTAAAAAATCATTAGGGAAAGTAAGCACGCGATTGAGTATATTTTTCTTTTCTGAAATAGGCATTTCTCGCAATTTCATAATATCAAACAACTCTGTGATAAATGGAGATTTTAGCATAGACACATACACAGCATTAGATTGAAAAGCCGTCTGCTGTAACCAATCTTTTTCCCAACTAGAGATATCAATAGTAGAGGCTCTTTTAATTTCATTCACAAAATCTGCAGTGGTCACATTTCCGAAGGAGTGCTTAGTGAGATAGTTTTTAATAGCAGTATCAAAGGCCTCGTCTCCTATGGTCTCATTTAAAATGTGTAATGCCCAAGCACCTTTCTCATAAAAGGTAAGTGATGACGCCTTAGGATTAAGCATCGATTGCCCTTTGCCCTGGTTACTTATGTCCATCAGTTTTTCTGCAGATTGATACATCTTCCAGTAATAATAATCTTCACCAAAAATAGCTCGCTCTGCTTGTAGCGCATAATAAGTAGCAAAACCTTCGTGCAGCCAGTGGTGGATTCCTTCTGTCTCTGTCACGAGATTTCCAAACCATTGATGGGCGAGCTCGTGTGCATTTACATTCACGTAATTCTTGTCATTAAAAGCAACCTCATCTACTAAAAAAGCTTCAGAAAAGATAGTACACCCTGTGTTCTCCATCCCGGCATATAAGAAATCACGCACAGGAACCTGCTTATAATTTTGCCAAGGATATGGCACGCCAATTTTGGCCTCAAGAAAGTCAAAAATATCTTTTGTGTAACGATAGGTGGGTTCTGCTTTTGCAGAATCGTTAGGTCTGTAATATAATTCTATTGGGATGCCGCCAGTAGATTTTAATTCTTTCTTGTCAAATTCTCCCATCACAAAAGCAACTAAATAGCTTGACATTGGTTTTTGCATATCAAATGAAGATACTTCATGGTCTGCAGGAAGGTGCTTGTCTATCACTTTACCATTTGCAATAATTGTCTGTCCCAGAGGCGCAGCATATGATAAGTCAAACTCTATCTTATCATTCATGTCATCAATACTAGGTAGCCAGTGTGATGTGTTTTTACCCTGCCCTTGCGTCCAGATTTGGTCTTCAGTGAAGTATAGTGCCTTTTTAGGAGTTGCTTCATACTCAAACACCGCTGTATATTCTAGACCAACCTCAAAGCCTTTTTGATTAGTAATCCAGATTTTATCTGCAGTTGCTTCTATTTTATAACTAGGTTGATCTTCAACCTTAGAAATTTGAATATTAATCCCGTCTAAGTAAACAGAATCTGTTGCTTTTAAAATTTTAAAGTCAATGCTGTAAAACCCTTTTACAGATTTTGATTCTGCATCTGGAACTACCACACATCTAATGTTTAAAAAATCAACCACATCTGTTTGCTGTGCATAACCTATTGCGGTAAAAAGAAATAGAAATAAGTATTTCATTAAAGGGGTTTTCATCTAATGTTTAAAGATACTCAAAGATAATGCCTTGCTAAAAGAGTAAACATCATAAAACAAAAAAGTCTTCCCTTTAAGGAAGACTTAATTATGGGAGGAAGACCGGTTTCACTTTGTCTACGCTTAGTATAAACTTCTCTCCAGGTATAATATTTTAAAAACTTTATATAATAAAAAAGAGTCTCCAATTTCTTGAAGACTCTTTAATGGGTGGAAGACCGGTTTCGAACCGGCGACCTCTGGTACCACAAACCAGCGCTCTAACCAGCTGAGCTACAACCACCATGTAGCGCTCTTTTTACAGAGTTAGCAATTTTGCTTATGCATTTAAAAACCTAAGCGGCTGCAAATATAAAACAATTGCAGTATCTGAACAATACAATTTTTAAAAAAATTTTACTTTAAATCAAAAATAGAATCTACAGCGGGGTAACGCTCTACTGTATAGCCTTCTGCAGCTTCTGTTCCTATTAACCTTCCTAGGTTTCTATTTCTGTATTCCATACTATCTGTAGCATTTTTTGATGAGATAAGCGTTAATGGCTCTTTACTGTCTGGATCAAAAAACTGACTTTTATAGGCATAGATAGATTTCATCTTCGTGTCCATAAAGCCTGTAACATCAACGACTACGTCTGGCTCGCTGTCTTTCCATTGTATGTAATGGTAGACTAATTTAGGACGCCACTCGTGTTGATGATTGCCCTCGTGTATCGTTTCTATCCTGCGAAGTCCGCTTAAAAAACAAGCGTCGCTGGCAAGCTTACTTCCTTTTGGGTGATCTATATGGCGATCATCAACGGCATTACACAACACTATCTCTGGGCGATATTTACGTATCACTTTTATGATCTCTAATTGAGAGGCAGCATTATTCACAAAAAAGCCATCTGCAAAGGCAAGGTTTTGACGCATGTGTACTCCAAGTATTTCTGCAGCATTTTTAGCTTCTTCATCTCTTATTTCTGCAGAACCTCTGGTGCCAAGTTCGCCGCGCGTTAAGTCTAGTATCCCTACTTTCTTACCATTGGCAATTTCTTTTGCGAGTGTTCCGCCGCAGCTCATCTCTACATCGTCCGGGTGAGCTCCTATGGCTAGTATATCTAGTTTCATATTTTTATGCCCGCGAAGGCGGGTATCTTTTAGATTGTTATTATTATTTTAAAGTTGAGAACGCCTGTTCTAGATCTGCAATTAAATCTTTCTTCTCCTCTATTCCTATTGAGAATCTTAATAGTCCATCTTTTATGCCTTGCTTTTCACGTTCTTCTGGAGTTAACAAAAAATGTGAAGTTTCTGAAGGAGATAAAATAGTTGATTCTACTCCTGCTAGACTCATCGAGTACTTTATTAAGTGAAGTGCGCGCATAAATGCAATAGAATCTAAACCTTCTTTAAGCTCAAAAGACAACATCCCTCCATAGGCTCGCATTTGTTTTTTTGCGATGGCATAATCTGGATGCGATTTTAAGCCTGGGTAATATACTTTATCTACTTGGTCGTGTTGCTCCAACCACCGTGCAATTTTCTTTGCTGTTTTGCTTTGTCTTTTTACACGTAAAGCCAGTGTCTTCATGCTTCGCTCTAATAACCACACCGTATAATCGCTTAAATGACCTCCAAGGTTTACAGATGTACTTAATATTTTATCAATGTACTCTTTAGAACCAGAAATTGTTCCTGCACTTATATCACTATGCCCGCCCATATATTTTGTTGCGCTATGCATGATAATATCCATCCCAAAGTCTGCTGGGTTTTGATTAATTGGCGTTGCAAAGGTATTATCAATCATCGTGATGCAATTATGCTTTTTTGCAAGCATAGCCACCATCTCAAGGTCTGTAATCTTCATCAAAGGATTGCTAGGCGTCTCTAGATAAATAAGTTTTGTATTTGCTTTTATTTCATTACTGAAATGTGCCTCAGAAAAACCCTTGGCAAAACTAAATTCAATTCCGTACTTAGGAAACTCTTTTACCACAAAATTATAGGCACCTCCATACATAGTTTCAGGAAAAACAATGTGATCTCCTTTTTGCACTAATCCCAACAACGCATGGCTAATTGCCGCCATACCACTCCCAAAAATCAATGCCGCTTCACAATGCTCAAGTGCTGCCACTTTTTTTGCTAAAGCTTCTTGATTAGGCGAGTTAAAACAACGAGGATATCTTTTTGCGTCCATCCCATCATAAGAATAAGACGTTGCCATAAAGAGTGGAGAGATAGCACTTTTGTACTGTGTATCTTCTACTTCGCCTACATGTGCGCACACTGTATTTATACCTAATTTACTGGTTTTCATCTGCTAAAATTTTGTTCTATAAAGATACTATTTAGACATTTATTCACCACCACATTTTTTATATCTTTACGTTATGAAGTTACTATTACTTAATATAAAAGAATTACTGCAAGTAAGAGAAAATGCGCCAGCCAAGGTTGCAGGTAAGGATATGGCGACACTGCCTACGCTTAAAAACGCTTGGCTACTTGTACAAGACGGCAAAATAAAAAATTACGGTTCTATGGATAACATCCCCACCATTGAAGGATTTAAGACTATAGACTGTAAAGGCAAAATGGTACTCCCTGCTTGGTGTGATAGCCATACTCATATTGTATATGCTGGTAATAGAGAGCAAGAGTTTGTAGACAGAATTAACGGCCTAAGCTATCAAGAGATTGCAGAAAAAGGTGGCGGCATAGTTAATAGCGCTAAAAAACTACAAGCTACTACAGAAGAAGCATTGTACCACCAGTCTGCAAAAAGACTTGAAGAAGTAATGTGCTTAGGTACTGGAGCCATAGAAATTAAAAGTGGATATGGCCTTACTACAGAGGCAGAAATGAAAATGCTACGCGTAGCAAAAAAACTCGCTGCTAATTATCCTGTTGCGGTAAAAACTACCTTTTTAGGAGCGCACGCTGTACCTACAGAATTTAAAGATAATAAAGAAGGTTATATGGATTTAGTCTGTGGTGAGATGCTCCAGAAAATTTCCGAAGCAAAACTAGCAGACTACGTAGATATCTTTTGTGAAGATGGTTATTTTACGGTAGCTGATACAGTGCGATTAATGAAAGCTGGTAAAAAACACGGCCTTATCCCTAAGATACACGTCAATCAATTTAACGCCATTGGCGGTATTGCTGCTGGGGTTAAACACAATGCATTAAGCGTAGATCATCTTGAGGTATTAACAAAAACAGATATAGAAGCTTTAAAAGGAAGCGACACGATGCCCGTGGCATTACCTTCTTGCTCTTATTTTTTAAGCATACCATATACACCGGGACGCGAATTAATTGATGCCGGGCTTCCGTTAGCACTCGCTACAGATTACAACCCTGGCTCCACCCCTAGCGGAAATATGAATTTTGTAGTGGCAACTGCTTGTATTAAAATGAGATTAACCCCAGAAGAAGCTATTAACGCTGCTACAATAAACGGCGCTTATGCTATGGGACTGAGCGATACTCACGGTTCGATCACTAAAGGAAAGACAGCAAACCTCATCATTACAAAACCTATACCTAGTTATGGTTTCTTGCCATACGCTTTTGGGAGTAACTGCATAGAAAACGTGATTATTAAAGGAAAAGCAATTTAATGAATCACTTAATCACATATACAAGAGAGGCGCTATTAAGCCACACCAACACTCGTAGCGGAGAAGTAAAAGCAGGAGAGGTATTACCTGTAATCGCTCCAAAAACCGAATTAAAAAACACAACTCCTACCTATGTAATTATTGGAATCCCAGAAGACATAGGAGTAAGAGCAAATCACGGCCGCGAAGGAACTGCTAATGCCTGGAATGCTTTTTTAAATAGTTTTTGCAACATTCAATCTACCGCAAAAAGCAACCTAAACAACTGCCTTATTCTTGGAGTCATTGATTGCCGCCTTGAGATGGAAGAAGCTGCACAATTATTTAGCGCCAAGAAAGAATACTATGCAGAGCTGGGCAAACTAGTAGAACGCATAGACACCAAAGTAGCTACTGTAGTTACACATATTATTAGTTCTGGCAAGATTCCTATTATTATTGGTGGTGGGCATAATAACGCCTTCGGAAATATTAAAGGGGCAAGTGAAGCTTTTAAAAAACCCATTAACGTCATTAATTTTGACGCCCACAGCGACTTTAGACCACTTGAGCACAGACACAGTGGCAATGGCTTTAGTTATGCAAAAAAAGGTAGCTATCTAGACAAATATTACATTTTTGGGTTACACAGAAACTATACTTCTCAAGAAATAATAGACCGAATAAAAACTGATGAAAACATTAAAATTGCTTGGTTTGAGCATATGATGCTCACTCGAGGATCAAGTATTATGCAAGCCACTATTGAGGCTGACAATTTTATTTGTGATAGTAATTTTGGAGTAGAGATAGACCTTGATGCCATTGCAAATATGGGAAGCAGCGCAATGAATCCTGTAGGTTTTACGGTAGCAGATGCGCGTTCATTTAATAAACATTTCAGTAAGCAAAAAAACTGTTGTTATGTTCATATTTGTGAAGGAGCTCCTGTCTTTGAGTTATTCCCTAATCAAGTGGGAAAAGTGATTTCTTATCTAGTGAGTGATATTTTGAGATAGTAACATTTAGATTGCCTACTCAAAAGAACCGTTTATTGATTCAAAACTACCATTCACTCATTTACCTTTTATATAATCTCTTATTGTAGTTAATATTGAACAAGTTGGCTAAAAAAGGCTAAATTTATATTATCTAATCTTTAAAATTAACTCCAATGAAATTTTCAATTAAACATGCGTTAGCCTTAATTACTGTTGCTCTACTTCTCACTTCTTGTAACAACTGCCCTACTGGTGAGCCAGAAAAAATAATATCTCTTGAAGATGCCGTAAATATGAAAGGGCTATTTCTTGAAATGGACAATGGTGCAATAAAGGGTGATAATACAGATATCACATTTAACTTAGAAGATATGCAAAAGTATCTTCATAAGATGTCTGAGCTTGGTAAAGAACAAGGCTATGAAGACCTAGGATTAAGGGTTCATTTTGCCAGAAAAACAGAAGACGGAATACCAAAAAGAACTGTGTTTTTTGAAACCGTAGCACCTATAGGTGACTCTAACAATCCAGACACGCCAGACCTTACAGATCTTGATCTTTATAAAACATTGCCAGGCACATCTTATTATAATATGGGTGATGGTGGTAACAACGAAGACCCAAATGGTTTAACTGGCAACGGAGGAGGAAGACCATAAAAACAAAATTATGATTCTATTTTTAAAAATAATTTTATATGCAGCGCAAGGGACAGCCCTTGCTGCTGCTATTTATAAATGGAATGAAAACAAAAATACGAACCAAAAGTATTTTTTGCATTTAATGGTTGTTGTAGCTTCTGTAGAAATTATTGCTAATATACTAAGGCTTTACGCCGGTATTAATAACAATATCCTTTACAACCCATTTATTGTTTTTAGTTTTATTTTTTATTTTTACTGGTATTATAAAATACTGAAACAGAAAAAAGTAGTTCTTATACTTAGTAGTATTTTTATTGTGCTAGTCCCTATTAGCATGTATTTTGAAGATTTTAGATATACTTTTTTAGACATAAGTACTTATTTTGGGAGTATGTGCGTGATCATATTTTCTTTTATGTACCTAACACAGTTATTGCGTTTAAATGAAATAATTAATTTCTCAAAATCGCAACCCTTTTGGATCTCTAGTGGTCTATTAATTTTTTATATCGGTTTTATTCCATTACTATTTGTACAAAATAACTATAGCCCTAACCGCATACCTTTTCAATTAGTAATTACCGTTCTTAATGTCACTCTTTATGGATGTTTCGCAAAAGCTTTTTTATGTCCATTGAAGAAATAAATATTATCCTATCACTTTTAGCACTATCTGGTGTTTTTGTCGTGGTTGCTTTTGTGATCTTGTTTTCAACTTTTATTACCAAAAAAAATAAAATCATCACAGAAAAACTTCGCGCAGAACTAGACTACCAAAAACGTATTCACGATACAGAGTTACACGCTTTAAGAAGCCAAATGAACCCTCATTTTGTGCATAACTCTCTCAACGCAATTTTATATTATGTACAGCAAAACGAAGTAGAAACTACAGAGAAGTACTTGGTAAAATTTTCTAAACTTATACGCTTGTTCTTTGACTTTTCAAGGCGTCAATATGTTAGTATTTCTGAAGAAGAAAACCTTTTACAAAACTATCTTGAAATAGAGAAATTAAGATTTGAAGACAAGTTTGAATATCAAATTTTTATAAATCCAAAAATTGATGAAGAAGAGATACGCATCCCTTCTATGCTGTTACAACCTCTTGTAGAGAACGCCGTTAACCATGGGTTGTTTCATAAAAAAGAACCGGGTAACTTAAATATTTCTTTCAATTATATTAATGAAACAGCTTATTCTGTAATTATTGAAGATGATGGTATAGGCTTTAAAGCAGCACAGAAATTAAAAGAGCGTTTTAAGAATATGGTTAACACACACTCTTCTCAAGTTCTTAAAGAACGTATAGACCTCCTTAATCAAACAAAGCTCTGGGACATTTCTTTTTCAATGATTGACCTAAGTGATATGTCTAATAAAACGGGCACAAAAGTTCAGTTAAAATTTGAAGAACTCACCGAAGATTTTAATTAAATAACGCTACCTCTTTCTTTAATATTTCCGAAGTAAAACTACACCTAAAACCCCATAAAACAAACACTTAAAACCAAGTAACACTTGAGTTACTTACAGTATTTATAATCATAATTACCGTTCGTGGATTGAAAACCACTGCTATTAGATTCTTCATTTTTTAAGAGAAATACATACCCAATCTTTGTGGTATAATATTTAAATCTTATTACAATGAAAACACTTAAAAACTTTATTCTATTGTGCCTCTTATGTTGCGGTACATTGATGATGGCACAATCTACGCATCCAGATCATAACTATTTTCAATTAAGCCCAAGAGTAGGTCTTGATTTTCCTACTTATAACAACGGCACTCCGTTTATTGGTTACAATAGTGGGCTTATGGCAGGGGTATCTGCAGATTACTATTTTTCTTGGTTTGGCCTAGGTCTAGATATAGATTACATAAAAAACAGTCCAGAAAACATATATCCCACAGACAATCTTTTTGACGGAGTTTCTGGCAGTGCATTAACTGATCTGTCACTGTCTGAAGACGGCATCACTAGATTGTTTTACGGTATAGGACCAGACTTTAAGTACATAAGTCTTTTTGGTGATTTTCACGCAGAATTAAACACTCGTGCAGGGTTTGCTTCTATTAAAGGAGGCAGAACAGAACTAAGAGAAAACACAGTACTTAATGACGTGCTTAACTTTCATGCAGGGTATGACGCGTCTAGCGTATTTACAGCAAAAGCACAGTTAAGAATTACTTATTTTTTTAGTGAAAATTTTGGAGCCCACATAGGTGGGTATTATATGCGTCATTTTAATGTAGCCGAAAGTTTAGAAACCGGAGTCTCTGCTAGTTATAGAACTTTTGATGAAGATACTCAAGGGAGCATAGTTAGAGACATACAGAACACAAGAGTTGAAGCTTGTGAACACGATATTTCTTCTGTAGGTGTTTTTGCAGGTCTTACCATAAAACTAAAAAGCAAACACACTAATACTTGTTGTACTATCTGTGATACGTATGCACTTGCTGTAACGGCAAAAGATAAATTTACTGGCCAGTTATTAGCAGACACAGCCGTAGCAGTAAAAGATTTAAGTGGAGCAGTGATTCAAACAGGAGTTACTAATGCATTTGGTGTAGTGGTTTTTGATGATATTACTCCAGACAATTATGTAATTGAAGGATTATTATACGATGTAGCCTTAGAAAAAACATCTACAAACAAAGGGCAGTTTATTAAAGATGAAACACTACAAAAGGAAATTATTTATGGAGATAGAAACTTCATTATTCAAGGTAACGCAGTTGTGTGTAATACTGCTACTGGACTGCCTGGTGTAAATGTTATATTAAAAAACACCGTCGTTGCACAAGAGAAAAACACAATGACAGATAGTGAAGGAAAATACATACTTCATCTCTCTGAAAGTGGCACGTATACTTTAAGAGGTATTAAGAACAACTATTTTTCTCAAACAGTTTCTGTAAACCCTTCTAACTATGATAGAGATCAAACGTTGTTTGTAAAGCTAGAAATATGTCTTGAAGAAGCAGACTGTGGTAAAGCAATTACACTACAAAACATACTCTACGATCTTGACAAATATTTTATTAGACCAGACGCTAAGCCAGAATTAAATAGGCTTGCTCAGTTTATGAAAGACAACCCAGGTATTAACATTGAGGTATCATCGCATACAGACTCAAGAGGTAGTGATAGTTATAACCAGACTTTATCTCAAAACAGAGCAAGCGCAGCAGTAGATTATGTGGTGTCACAAGGAGTACCTAGAAGCAGAATTAGCGGTGTGGGTTATGGAGAAACAAGGCTATTAAATGCCTGTGCAGACAACCAGTCATGCTCAGAAGCTCAACATCAAATTAACAGAAGAACAGAAATGAAAGTTATCTGTCAATAAAAATAAATTAGCCAGAAGCATCTTTCATTTTCAGGACTTTAGTCATCAATAAACAAGATTTTTAAGCTCAAGAACTGTACTTGAAAGGTGCTTATTTAAGCATCGAATTAATACTTACAATTATGAAAAATATAAAATATAGCAATATGCATAAAATTGCATTTGGTCTTTTAGCCTTAGCACTCACATTACAATCATGCTCAGAAGATGATATGGCTTGTAGTTATGAAACCAGTGAAGAGACCGTCGCTTGTATACCCTATCCAGAAAATAAAGCAATGGCAGGATTTACAGTTACTACCGCATATCAAGCAGTAGAAAACGGTACTGCTTGGGTAGGAGCTATTAATGATACAAGATTTAACTCTCAAGCACCCTTAGGTGATGATTGGGCCACTACAACCTCTACAACACAAGTTGTAAAACAAAGACCCGCAAACTGGAAGTCATCAGAGATAGGTCAAGTCTTTGGTATTGCAATTGATGGAGATGAAAATGTATACCTAGCCTCTAGTGATGTATATGCGTATGATAATATGGGTATTGCATCTAATAGCGGGCAGCAATCACAAATTTACAGGTGTGTAGCCCCAGGTTTTGTAGCAGTACCATTTATTACTTTTACTGCAGGAGGTGATCCAGGAAATGACATTGGGAATATTGCTTATGATAAAGTGAATGACCAGATTTTTGCAACACATCTAGAAAATGGCTTTATCTCAAGAATAACAGGATTAAATACCGCAGCAGGTACAGAGGTAGAATCTTATGACCCTTGGAGTGCAGACACCTCTGGAGCAGGAACCATTGTTTCACAAGCAGAACAGGTATGGGGTGTTGGTGTTAATTATGAAGGATCTAATGTAAAAGTTTATTTTCCTCGTATAACACCTACAGAGCGTAGCATTTACTCAACCACTTTAGTGAATGGTTCTTTTGATAACACACCAGCTGTTTTAGAAGTATCAAATATTCCTGGTAATCAATTTAAAATTACAGACATATCTTTTAGCAGTGACGGTAATCAAATGTTAATTGCAGAGCGTGGCAATCCACATCAAGCAAAGGTGATGAGTTATTCTAGATCTGGGACCACTTGGAGTTTTAACCTAGAATATGAAGTAGGTGGTTTTACTGGAGAAAATTCTGCTGGAGGAGTAGATTTTGCTTACAGAGAACAAGAAGACAATTTAAACGCAGGTTGTGATGATATCTTTTGGGCTTCTGGTAATTATCTAGGTTCAGGGGTATTAGGAGCAGGAAGACGTATTTATGGTATAGAAGGAATTAGTTACAGCGGTAACATTCAAGAAGATTTTACAGACCCAACGTCAAATGTGTTTACAGATATATTAATTGATAATGATGATGACACATCTTTCTTTGAAAAATATGCGCAAGGTGATGTAGAAACCTTTGACGCAGACAACTGCTTTGACCTATGTGCATTTAGTAACTAATAAAATAGAAGATAACGTTTCCGTAGTAAAAATAATTAATTCTGAAATTAGTCTTCAATAACTATTTATAGCAGTAATAAATCCCGTAGTTCACATTTTATTTTTGAGGAGAAATATGATTGACTATGGGATATTACTGTATTATGACTACATTTATATAACCTTCAATATCCACTTATGATCACTGCAATATTAATAGACGATGAACCTAAAGCATTAGGGACACTTAAAAATAAAATAAAAAAACATTGCCCTAATATTCAGATAATAGCAGAGTCTCAAAGCCCTACAGAAGCAATCAAATTAATTAAATCATTAAAACCTCAATTAATATTTCTTGATATCGCTATGCCAGAAATGAGTGGCTTTGATGTTTTAGATCAAATAGAAAATCCAGATTTTGAAATCATTTTTGCCACAGCTTTTGATAATTATGCAATACAAGCAATAGAACATTGTGCTATAGGCTATCTTGTAAAACCAATTGACAATGATGAGCTTGTAAAAACCGTAGCAAAGGCCACCGAAAATGTTTTAGAAAAATCTGCATTAGCAAAAAACAAACTACTCATAGAAAACTTAAGCGTTAAAAAATTTCAGGATAAAAAAGTGATTATCCCTACTCAAGAAGGATTAGAATTTATAGCAATAAGTGAGATTGTTCATTGCGAAGGCACAGATGGTTATACCAGAATTCATATTAATGAGCGTAAACCTTTATTGAGCTCAAATAGTATAGGTCATTTTTCTAAAATGTTTGACAAACACGATTTTTATTTAGTGCATAAATCTCATTTAATAAATTTAAACTACATAGAACGCTATCTTAATGAAGGGTATGTACTCATTCAAAAAAAGCACATTCCTGTTTCTAGAAACCGCCGCAATGATTTTTTAAATATGTTAAAAAACAAATAGCACCATTATCTGTCTAGCAATAAAAAAATTAATTTCTGAAATTTTAAAATATGAAAATCGCCCCATTTCATGCTACCTATTCACAAGCATTTTATGACTTAAATATAGAGTGGCTTGAGACTCATTTTTATGTAGAGCCATATGATCGTGAAGTTTTAAGCAAACCTGAAGAGTATATTATTTTTAAAGGCGGTCATATATTTTTTATGATTGAAAACGACACCGTACTTGGTACCGTCGCTTTATTAAAAAGAGGCGAAGGTATTTTTGAACTCACAAAAATGGCCGTACTCCCATCACAACGTGGTAAAAAAATAGGACAAAAATTAATGGCTCATTGTCTACAGTTTGCAAGAGACAATACCTTTAAAGAGTTGTATCTATACTCAAACACCTTATTAGAAAACGCGATTTACATTTATCGAAAAGTTGGTTTTGTTGAAGTCCCAATCCCAGAAGACAATCCCTACAAGAGGAGTAATATTAAGATGATTTATAGTGCTTTATAACAAATGAAGCTTAGTAGTATATATTTAAACTTTAAGTTTTCTTTAAAGAATCCTTAATGTATAATCTGTAATTTTATGTTTTTATATCTAGAACCTAACAAACACAAATAAACATAATGAAAAAGATAATCACCTTTTGCTTTATAGCAGCAACCATAATAAGCTGTAAAGACAACACAGAAAAAACAGAAGCAAAAGACATCACGGCAGAAAATATTGAAATGCCAACTACAGAAAATGATGCTGGTATTGCAAACCTAAAAATTAACCCAATCTCTCACGCCACTATGATTCTTGAGTGGGACGGAAATGTCATTTATGTTGACCCTATAGGCGGCGCAGAAGCATTTAAAGACATGCCAAAACCTAATTTAATTTTAATTACAGACATTCATGGTGACCACATGAATATGGAAACTGTGGCAGCTATCACTACAGATGAGACGGGCATCCTTACTCCTGCTGCAGTGGCAATAAATATCCCTGAAAATTTAAAAAACCAGAGTTCTATAATTGAAAACGGCAAAACGATAGTATCAAAATCTATTGATGGATTTTCTATTACTGCAATCCCAATGTACAACTTAAGAGAAGAAGCTTTAAAATTTCATACAAAAGGGAGAGGTAATGGCTATGTCATTGAGCACAAAGGCAAACGCCTTTACATCTCTGGCGACACAGAAGACATTCCAGAAATGAGAGCTTTAAAAAATATTGATGTAGCATTTGTATGCATGAACCTTCCTTACACAATGACAGTAGACAGCGCCGCAGATGCTGTTATAGAATTTGCACCAAAAAAAGTATACCCTTATCACTATAGAGGAACAGATGGACTAAGTGATATTTCTAAATTTAAAACATTAGTAAACGCAGGTAATCCTGATGTAGAAGTAATTCAGTTAGATTGGTATGCTGAGTAATAACAGAACCTTTCATTAACCATATTTAATAGAAACAAAAAAAAGACCATTCTCGCGAATGGTCTTTTTTTTATGTGTCGTTTAATAATAAAAATTATCTCACTAACTTTTTATACTTGATACGCTTAGGCATTAAATCTCCACCTAATCGTTTCTTCTTGTTTTCTTCATATTCACTAAAGCCTCCTTCAAAGAAATAGACTTGACTATCGCCTTCAAAAGCTAATATGTGTGTACAAATTCTATCTAAGAACCAACGGTCGTGACTAATCACTACGGCACAACCTGCAAAGTTTTCTAATCCTTCTTCTAATGCTCTTAATGTATTTACATCAAGATCATTGGTAGGCTCATCTAATAGTAATACGTTTCCTTCCTCTTTTAAGGTCATTGCTAGGTGCAAACGGTTACGCTCACCACCAGATAACGTAGCTACTTTTTTATTTTGCTCACTACCACTAAAATTAAATCTACTTAGATAAGCTCTAGAATTTACTTCTTTACCACCCATCATCACTAAATCTTGACCATCACTAAAGTTTTGCCAGATTGTTTTTTCTGGGTCAATATTAGAATGTGCTTGATCTACATAAGCAATTTTTGCTGTCTCTCCTGTTGTAAAGCTTCCTTTATCTGGTGTCTCTTCACCCATTATCATTCTAAAGATTGTGGTTTTACCAGCACCGTTAGGTCCAATAACACCTACAATACCAGCTTGTGGTAAACTAAAGTTTAAATCTTCATATAATAATTTATCATCATACGCCTTAGAAACACCATTAGCCTCAATTACATTGGTACCAAGTCTAGGACCATTAGGGATGTATATTTCTAACTTTTCGTCAAGTTGTTTAGAATCTTGACTCATTAATTTATCGTAGTTCTTAAGACGTGCTTTTTGCTTCGTCTGTCTTCCTTTTGCACCTTGCTGTACCCATTCTAGCTCACGCTCTAATGTTTTTTGGCGCTTAGACGCTGTTTTGCTTTCTTGAGCCATACGCTTAGACTTCTGGTCTAACCAAGAGCTGTAGTTCCCTTTCCACGGGATACCTTGACCTCTATCAAGTTCTAGAATCCATCCTGCAACGTTATCTAAGAAATATCTATCGTGAGTTACTGCGATTACGGTTCCTTTATATTGTGCTAAGTGATGTTCTAACCAGTGTACACTTTCTGCATCAAGGTGGTTAGTAGGCTCATCTAATAATAAAACATCTGGTTCTTGTAATAAAAGTCTACATAAAGCAACTCTTCTTTTTTCACCACCAGATAATGGCCCAATTAGTTTATCACCATCTGGAGTACGTAAAGCATCCATAGCAATCTCTAATCTGGTCTCTAACTCCCAAGCATTTGAAGCATCTATTTGATCCTGTAAATCTGCCTGACGTGCCATAAGCTTATCCATTTTATCAGGATCGCTATAATTCTCTTCTAGGCCAAAAGCATCATTAATCTTGTTGTATTCATCAAGAATAGCAACTGTCTCTGCAGCACCCTCTTTTACAACCTCTAATACTGTTTTTTCTGGATCTAATTGTGGCTCTTGCTCTAGGTATCCTACAGAATATCCTGGCGCAAATACTACATCACCTTGATAGTTTTTGTCAACGCCTGCTATAATTTTAAGCAAGGTAGATTTACCACTACCGTTAAGACCTAAGATTCCTATTTTTGCTCCGTAAAAGAAACTTAAATAGATATTTTTTAAAACTGGTGTTTGTGCGTTCTGAAATGACTTTGTCAATCCAGACATACTAAAGATTACTTTTTTATCGTCTGCCATTTTCGTTTTTTAATAGTAATTAGTGATATCTTAATATTTCCGAAGTACAAATATATACCCGTCTTTTAAGTTTTGTGAAAGGGCCCAAAAAAATGCCAAGGCTTACACTCTACCTTTAAATTTTATTTTATTACGGCATAAATTAGATTTTTATATCTCATTTACACCACCCGTTGCCTGGGTTTATACTCGCCCTTTCAGAGCATTAAACACCCATGCGATTGCAAAAAAGCCTATACCAACGGTTGCAAAACCCCATCCTGCTACGTCTGCATATCTATAAACACCTAGTCCTATAAGAACCAAGCCCATAATTATCATGATAAAGGTTGCCCAAGCAAGTACTGTATTTTTATTCATATTTAATTTTTAATTTAATGCTTTCTCTAAAACAGAACGGCAAATATCGGCATTTGCAGGCACATTTCATAAAAATTTGACGTCCTTATCTTAATAATTTAAGGCAGCTACTTGCTTCGGAAACTTTAAAAACTTGATATAATTTCTGAAATTTTACAAACCCGAAACCTGTTCATTTTGTATTTTTACCACAAACGCAATAGAACAATGGACATCAACTTCAACAAAAACGAAGATCATAATAAATTACTAGCTTCAGATTTAAAACAACGCTTTGCCAAAGTAAAACTAGGTGGTGGTCAAAAAAGAATTGATAAACATCATGCCAAGGGTAAAATGACAGCTCGTGAGCGCATTGATTATTTACTCGATGACAAAAAAAAGTCTATAGAAATAGGCGCTTTTGCCGGCGAAGGCATGTATGCAGAGCACGGTGGTTGCCCTAGTGGTGGCGTGGTTGTAAAAATAGGCTACGTTAAAGGCAAACAAGTAATTGTGGTTGCTAATGATGCTACTGTAAAAGCGGGAGCTTGGTTCCCGATAACTGGTAAGAAAAACTTGCGTGCGCAAGAAATCTCTATAGAAAACAAATTACCTATTATTTATCTTGTAGATAGCGCAGGTGTTTATCTGCCTATGCAAGATGAGATTTTTCCAGATAAAGAACACTTTGGCCGCATTTTTAGAAACAACGCCGTAATGAGCAGTATGGGCATTACACAGATTTCTGCCATTATGGGATCTTGTGTTGCTGGTGGTGCTTACCTTCCTATTATGAGTGATGAGGCGTTAATTGTAGACAAAACGGGATCTATCTTTCTTGCCGGAAGCTACCTTGTAAAAGCAGCCATAGGTGAGAGTATTGATAATGAGGCTCTAGGTGGTGCAACGGTGCAGTGCGAAGTGAGTGGCGTGACAGATTATAAATCTAAAGATGATAAAGACGCGCTAGACACCATAAAAAATATCGTGTCAAAAATAGGCGATTTTGATAAGGCAGGTTATAATAGAATTAAAGCTGCAAAGCCTAAAGATGACCCTAAAGATATCTATGGTATTCTCCCAAAATCTCGTGCAGAGCAATATGATATGCGTGAGATTATAACAAGGCTAGTAGATGATAGTGATTTTGAAGAATACAAAAAAGGCTACGGGCAAACGATACTTACAGGGTATGCACGCATAGACGGTTGGGCTGTTGGTATTGTTGCAAACCAGCGTAAACTAGTAAAGACAACCAAAGCAAAAACACAACCTAGTGAGATGCAGTTTGGTGGTGTGATTTACAGCGATAGCGCAGATAAAGCCACTCGATTTATTGCCAACTGTAACCAGAAAAAAATACCGCTTGTCTTTTTACAAGATGTAACCGGTTTTATGGTAGGTAGTAAAAGTGAGCACGGCGGTATTATTAAAGATGGTGCAAAAATGGTAAATGCTGTGAGTAACAGTGTGGTACCTAAGTTTACTATCATTATAGGTAATAGCTATGGTGCAGGAAACTATGCGATGTGCGGTAAAGCTTATGACCCAACACTAATTGCTGCTTGGCCTAGTGCAGAGCTTGCTGTAATGAGCGGTAACAGTGCTGCAAAAGTATTGCTACAAATAGAGACTGCTTCTCTAAAAAAACAAGGTAAAGAACTCTCTGAGGCTGACGAAAAAGCCCTTTATGATAAAATAAAAGCAAGATATGACGAGCAAATCTCACCATATTATGCTGCTTCTAGAATCTGGACAGATGGTGTTATAGACCCTCTTGACACACGCACATGGATTAGCCTTGGTATTGAAGCCGCTAACCACGCTCCTATTGAGAAGCCTTTTAATATGGGTGTTTTACAGGTATGATAGACTGTAAACGGTTTTTATTATTTTTCTTTCTTTTGGTCTCTATGTATAGTATTGCCCAAAAGAAAGAACCCTATTTGGTAAAAATGCCCTATGTAGAAAAGGACACTGTATTTTTAGAAAAATATCAAGACATTGTTTTTAGCTACAAAAAGCACGAGAATACAACATCTCGCACAAATACTAGATTATGGAGAGAACCCATACATATGTATTTTGATGAAAGTGTACCAAAAAAGATTGAAAAAAAGTTATTGCGTTTTGCAGATTCTATTTCAAGTCATTTAGATTCTTTAACTATAAAGCGGGTTCGTAAACTTGAAGAATCTAATTACATTGTTTATTTTGAAAATGATCCTACTAGCGAAAGCTATGAACCTAAATTAAAAACCAAAGGCGCATCATTCTGGATTTACTGGGATGGCAGTACTTTAAATAAGGCGTATCTCAAATTAAATAATAAGTACGTTACTAATCCTGAAGAACAAATTACACATCTAAAAATTAACTTTTTTCAATCGCTGGGCTACTTTGATAAAATAAGAAAAGTACCGTGTAGCGACTATTTACGTAATTGCAGAAAGACAAAAGTAAATGAGCGCTCAAAAAAATATTCTGCTTTTGATCAAGAAGTATTAGACTATCATTACTCTTATGGTATTTGTACAGGTATTGACAGAAAAACTTTTGAAGATTTCCACGGAAACATTAGAGCCATTAAAGATACTACTGATTATCCTGTAAGGGCTACAGTAACGCACCAGTATTAAAGTTTCATAACACACCACACTTTAATAACTTATGTTATAGGTATTAAAAGTATAAACACTATTTTTATAAAACGACAACAAGCAACAACAAGCGTTTACAAATAATTACAATTGTAACATGTTGATATACCCAAGTTAGCCACAATGTAACCATCCAATGAACAAAAAGATAATAACGATAATGATTCTATCTTCCATATTAAGTTTTTTCGGCTGTAAAAAAGAAAAAGAGAAATCTGAAGTTGACCTTGAAATAGAAAAAGTATTGAACTCTGTAGATGATTGGAAAAATAGAAAAATCTATAAAGTTCTAACCAAAGATATATTGGATTCCATTTCTGATGATGAACTTGAACAATCTGTTTTCGATAATATTTACGAAATAATTGGAGACGATTACGAAAATGAACTTACGAATATCCAAAAACTGACTAATGGCCAACAAGGGTTTTGGTCGACTTGGATAATAGAAGGAGAAGTAAATAATGGCGGATTTAATCAGTTCTATTTTAATTCGAGTGGACAATATGCAAAAATGGCTGAAATCGGATTTAAAACAATTGGAGCGGAAAAATATGCGGAATTGACTTCTCGTGCGAATAAAATATATGCCGAAAATAAAGAACGACTCGCTGAATTTGATGACGGAACAATGGAAAGTTTTAGTGAATCTTATAAAGACAATCCTTTGAATAAACTTGATGATGAATTTTACGAATTAGGAAACATAGAAAATGTTAGTGATTTACGAATCAAATATATTCGTGAACACATAAAAGAATTTACAACTGAATAAAAAACACAGTGGCTAACACCGTATAAAAATAATTGCGGTTTAGTGCTAAAACAAAGGTCGTTGCGTGTTTGTAACGTCTGATTTTCCTTCGGAAAATCCTCGCACGCAAACCCGCAACTATTCTTATACTAGACCGTTAGCTACAATTTATGACCACTCTGAACTTCAATATTCAACCAAGCTTTACTGAGCTGTTATACGACGGTCTAAATATTGATTTACATAATGAATATGTTTGGTCTAAATCTGAAAGAATTGATCAAAATTTAAAACTGATTTTTTACCGACGAAATGAAAGCTACGTCAATCTAAAAAACCCTGAATGGCTCTGTATTTTAGTTAAGGGTGTAAAAAACATATGGACTAAAGATCATAATGAAGATTATCCAAAAGAACATTTGGATGAAGACTCAAACACTCCTGACCTTTTTGGTTATTCTTACACTGGTGATTCGATTATGGAAGGTCCGACAGATTACAACCAATCCAAACCTGAATTGACAACATTGATTTTCACAACTGTCACAGGTAAGGCGTTAAAAGTAGAAGGAATATCAGCCGAAATAAACTTGATGAAAAAACTGTAGCTTCTGATGATGAAACTTTTTGATAGATGGAAGAATTTTGTTCATTACTGTTTTTATGAACATAAAATTGGTCAGTGGATTTTTAGAGCTGCGTTAATATTAGCTTTGGTCTCTAGTTTGCTCAACTACTTTGAAATTATTGGTTAATCAGCTAATTTTCGAATATAACTGAACAATTTCAACTGTAGCTAACACAGTATAAAATTAATAATTTACTTTTGTGTATGTGCTAGATGGTAATTGTCTATTTAGCAACGGATTTTCCTAACGGAAAATCAGTCGCTGCATAACCAATTACTAACTTTATACAAACCGTTACCTACCATATGGAGAATCTCACCCATAAAATTGAAGATTATATTAATTACCAAAATAAATCTTTGTGGGAAGAATTATATTCTGAATACGATATTGAATTATTTCACGATCCGACGGAGTTTTCTTGGCTAGTAGAGATTAAGGGTAAAAAAGCAAAAATAGTTTGTGATAATTTGGAAATTAATTATGCATCTTTTACACACGAACTACTTCACATTAAACTTGATCAACTCGGAATGACTAACTTTAATGAATTATCAGATTATACTTCAAACCATTTGATATTCAAACACTTTATATTTAGGAGTATGATATACAATGTATTTAACTTTCATAGTCATAAAAAAATGTTTCCATATTTTGATTCGATGGGATTCAATGATGTAGATTTTGTTTCAAATACAGAAAATTTCTCATTTATTGAAAGCCTAAGATTAAGAATATTTCCGAAAATAAAACTGTTGAAGTCTTGCGGAATGGAAGAGTTTTTAGGTAAGTTTTTTGCTCTCAAAAATGATTTTATCCAATCTAATTCAATTAGAAAAGAAAGATATTTGAAAAGGCTTAGAAAGATAAATACTGAATTATTTGATATCGCTGAACAATTTGATTCTGAATGGAATGAAAGAAATGATTTTGATTATATAGCTTCATTGGAGATTTTTACTGAGAATTTAAAACCCTATTTATCTGAAAAATACGGTAGATAACAACGCATATAAGCAATGCGGGAGTTTGTGCATAATTAAAAGTTCGGGTATATTTGGGAGACCGCCGAATTTTTACAAATTCGACTTATTGCCAGAAAAATTTAAAAATTCGGCTTGTGTTTAACCGAATAGTAACCGTCTATTTTCAACCCTACTATTCTTATACAATTCCGTTGGCATTAATATGAAAACTGAAACTAAATGGCAAGAGCAGGAAGACTTTTAAAAGTAGAATCAGAGCTTGAATTTATAGATAGTTATGTAGAAAAAAATGATATCGACGGAATTAATATGCTGACGAAATCACACGGAATTAATTGTTATGATGCTTATAAAAGGACTTTTTTAATATTAGCTTCTTCAAAAGGAAATGAAGTTATTTTAAACCACCTCATTGAAAAAGGAGCTGATATTGATTTTCAAGACAAAAATGGATTTTCTGCATTACATTTCGCTTCTCAAAATAATGAAATCGGAATTGTTGAAATTTTGCTAAATAAAGGTGCAAATCCGAATGTTAGAGATTTTCACGGAAATCCACCGATTTGGACTGCGATTATGAATGCAAGAGAGGATTTTTCAATAGTTAAAAAGCTATTAGAAAAATATGCTGATATTGAAACTAAAAATAATCACGGGAAATCACCAAAAGAAATGTGGGATTTAAGATTCGATAATGAAATTGAAAGTCTGCTGAAATAAAATACTAATGCCAACGTTCACGTATAAGATTAGTGGCGTGTTTAAGTAACTAATTTAGTAAACAAATACTTGCCAGTGGAAAATTTCTCAGGAATTTTCCAAGTAGGCTAGAACCAGCCATTAATTTTATACTTTGTTGTAAGTAATTTTTTATTCAGTTTATAATGTATTTGTTATTTCCTTTTCGTAAAATTTCCCTCTATCGTCAGTCGCAATAACTTTTGGTCTTTTTCCATTATCCCAAATTAGTTCAAATGATTTTAGAGAATTAAATTCAACGTTTTGTGATTTGAAATACTCATTTATGTTATTATACCAATAGCCAATTGATTTAGTAATTCGGTCAGAAATCATTGTCTTTGGTTGGAATTCTTTAGTTTTCCAATCAATTTTTATGTCATAATTCTTTCCACTTATTTTATTCAATTCATCAATTACGAAATCAGAATCAACATAATTTTCATAGCTTAAAAAACTATGTCCAAAATTGTGAATCGCTGAAGGAATATTTTTGTATTTCATACCTCTGATTTTTCCACTATCAAATCAACAAATTCAGCTTTTCTCAATAAATCAATAATAAAATAAAAATCATCTTTACCGAATATTTTTTCTAGTTTTTCAGTTCCGATTATTTCTATAATGCAATCTCCTGGAAAACCTGGTCCTTCGGCTGTTATAGCATCATTAAAAGCGTCAAGATTCTTTCCGAAATGTTTTCCCGATTCATAATCGATTTCCGCGACATATTTATTCCAAAAATCTTGTTTAGAATCACAAAACTCTCCGTTTATAAATATTTTTCTTTGACGCCTAACTTTTCCATTTTCGTCTTCAGTTATGCTGATAAAAGTATCTTTTCCATAAGCGAATCTGTCAAATACTTTGGAATAGCCAAGATTCAACCATCTTTTATAAATCAATTTCCCATTGAAATATAAATAGAGTTCATTATCATCCTTTATTTCTTTTCGTATTATCACAGTTTGTTTAAATTACTTACAACAATGTATATAAAAAATAACGCAAGTTGTTGCTAACACTAAGGGTTGTACATATTTGGAAAGTCGCTAGATATTAAAATAGTAAAACATAATTTGATCAACTATTTACGGCTACAATAAGGGCTAGTTTTTTACCTTACTCAAAAAGTCCAGATGATAAATAGCGATCACCACGGTCACAAATAATACTCACAATAACGCCACTTTTTAATTCACTTGCTAGTTTTAATGCAGCTGTGGTAGCACCTCCACTACTCATACCAGCAAGAATCCCTTCTTCTTTTGCTAATCTTCTAGTCATTGAGATAGCTTCTTCACGGCTCACCTCTATTGTTCTATCTACTTTATTAGCATTAAAAATTTTAGGTAAATATTCTTTTGGCCATTTGCGTATTCCGGGTATACTAGCACCATCTGTAGGCTGAACACCCACTATCTGTATAGCCTCATTCTGTTCTTTTAAAAAACTAGAAGTACCCATAATGGTACCTGTAGTCCCCATAGAAGAAACAAAGTGTGTAACCTCACCATTAGTATCTCTCCATATTTCAGGTCCTGTGGTTTTGTAGTGCGCTTTCCAGTTGTCTTCATTAGCAAATTGATTAAAGGTATAATACCCTTCATTTTCAACTTTTGCAATGGCATAATCACGAGCTCCTTCTATGCCGTCAGGGTGTAAAGTAACTTTAGCCCCATAAGCTTTCATTGTTTGAACACGCTCTATAGTAGCCGTAGCTGGCATTACTAACTCTATATCAAGTTTAAAAATACCAGCAATCATAGCTAAGGCAATACCCGTATTACCGCTAGTGGCTTCTATAAGTTTTGATGTTTGATCTATACTCCCATTATCGAGCGCATTTTTAATCATATTGTATGCAGCCCTATCTTTTACACTCCCTCCTGGATTGTTGCCTTCAAGTTTAAAATACAAAGTCACATTAGGGTTTGTATTTAATACCATAGACTTTACAAGCGGAGTGTTTCCTATTTGATCAATTAATGTATTATTCATTCTTTTTATATGATTTTGTAATAATTTGTAATTCTGGAGTATGCAAAACTCTAGAGTTTTTGGGGATAGACGCCGTTAACCAAGTGTTACCACCTACCATACTATTTTCTCCAATAACGGTCTCCCCGCCTAGTATAGAAGCATTAGCATAAATAACAACATTTTTTTCAATGGTAGGATGTCTTTTACTATTTTTAAGATGCTTTTTAACCTTAAGTGCTCCTAGGGTTACACCTTGATAAATCTTAACATTATCGTGTATTTCTGTGGTTTCGCCAATGACAATACCTGTGCCGTGATCAATAAAAAAAGAATTACCTATCTGCGCACCTGGATGAATATCAATACCTGTAAGCTGGTGTGCATATTCTGTCATTAGTCTTGGTATAAGTGGTAATCCTAATTTAAAAAACTCTCTTGCCATTCTGTAAATAGAAATGGCAAAAAACCCAGGATATGCTAAATATACCTCTTCTATAGATTTTGCCGCAGGATCATTGTTAAAGATCGCTGTTGCATCTTTTTTTAAACTACAAAACAAATCTGGGATGCTGTGAGTAAAGTCTTCCCAAGTTTTACAAGGTCTACCTACAATGTCTGGACAGGCTAAATTTCTTATTTTCAGAAATAGATCTTCAAGCTCTACGAGTGCCTTTTCTGCTTCTGTACCTTGATCAAACAAGGCATTAAAAAGTAAAATTGTAAACCGCTGAGACTCCTGTTTTAGTGCAACAGAAACTTTAATCTCCTGCTTCTGTTTGTTTATCGCTTGTAGTAATTTTGATTGATTCATAATATTCTTCAAAGACACAAATTTTTAAAATAAAACATAATTAAAAGGGCTTAAAATTTAATATAAAATACTGCCTCTTTTTACATAACCTTCCTTCTTGTTTTATATGTTTAGGAGCTCATTTTTTAAATGATGCCTAAATTAACCAAAAAACAATTACTATTAAAAATCAAATCTTTTTTCCGAAGATAAAACGTACAGCCTCTATATAATTATCTATGTTTCTATTAATAGAAAATGGGAAGAAAAAGGTTACAACGATGGTATTAAAATATTAATGTCTAATTTTATAAATGACAACAAATAATAACAAGCATTTACAAATAATTACAAATGCGACATGTTATTATACTCATGTTGTGGTGCATACGAAAACTGAATGAAGAGCATTTTAATAATATTAGGAATCATTATCGGAATTATAGTTTTATTTGCTTTAATTTCTATAAATAAAAGACGACCTAAATTCAACAAAAAAGGATTTAGCCTTTTAGAAAAAACTCTACTTTCTGAACTTTACGAAATGTTTGATTCCGAAATTCAAACAAAGTTAAAAACTCAAATCGGATATTTTGAACCAAAAAGAAAATGGAGACAATATTGGGAAAAAAGTATGTCAATGGAACTTTATGGAAATAATGAAAATCCAATTTCCAACAACTTGAAATATAACAGAAAAGATGAAAGTAAACTTGCAACAATTAGATTTAAAGTAAATGGCGAGAAATATCACATTGAATTTGACAATTATGACGGACGAATTTGGGGTTGGAAAATAAGACCAAATCCAAAGTCGATTATGAAAGAAACAACAATTAATGTTACAAGTAAAAAAATAAATAATGACCCAAATAGTTTTGCTCAAACTGCTTTCAAAAAAGAGAAAATTAAATCGATTTCAAAATTTGACGGTTTACTTGGAGAATTAAATACTATTCAATCTATAAATCAAGTTTTTAAACCGATTGGAAATCAATTCTTGGGAAATTATACGAAAAACATTGACTCAAAACTACCTGTTGAATATCTGAAAATAATTGAAAAATCAGAAGGAATTGATTTTGCAGATTTTAGAATACTTGGAGTATCTGAAATATATTCAACTGGACTTGACGATGGAAATTACTACCATTTGGCGGAATTTGATGATGGAGTAATTACTGTAAAAGAAGAGGATAAAAGTGGAACTATCTATTACTGCCACTATTCTGGACTTTTGGACAATTTAGGAACTGATTTTAGGAAAATAATATTGGAAAGTGCAAAAAGTACGACACCACAACAACGTGTATAATTAATGGCTAGTTCCCGCCTACTTACGAAAATCCTCGCGGATTTTCTATTCGGTTTTTATTTGCTAAATTAGGTGCTTAAACACGCCACTAATCATACACAAAACCGTTGTGTGTATTATGAAAAAAAAGCTCCTTAAAATAATAGATTCTGGCTATTTCATTTTCAAAAAAATAATTCCTCTCAAAACATATAGATATGCAGTTTGTGGAGGAAGTAATTTAGTTTTAGACACTACTTTATATTTTATCTGTTTTCATTTCATTTTCAATAAAGAAAATTTAGATTTATTTATTCTCATTTTGAGTCCACACATTGCTTCTTTATTTTTAGTATTTCCAATAACTTTTTTTATTGGATTCTTATTAAACAGATTTATAGTATTTCCTGAATCAAAATTATCAATGAAAACGCAGTTTTTAAGATATTTAACTGTTGGAATAATAGCATTGTTGATTAGTTACCTTTCAATGAAATTACTTGTCGATGTATTCCTTTTTTATCCAACACCTTCTCGGCTTTTGACAATTATCATAACTGTTTTATTTAGTTACATAATGCAAAACAAGTTTAGCTTTAAAGTTGAAGCATAAACTAATAAAACAATATCAAATACTCTACATTTCTTATTTTAAATGTTGTGCAACAAGTTTGAAATTTAGCACATTTAATTAATTCTGAAAATCTTTCAAACACCATTCATACAAAACTGATTAAAGTCATTCTTTATCTCTTAAACTAAAACTAATTTTGTTTACAGATAAAGATATTTGACTTTTTAATGGTCAACATATTAGCTCTTAAATCAAATGATTTAAAAGCCAATTATCAATTATTCAATCTCTCGCTTCTAATGCAGACCTTAAAAGATTGGTGAGCTTAATATGTGGCTACATTTATTAAACAAAAAAACTTTATTGATACTGGACTCTTATTTAAGCTAGTTATTAATGGCTTAAATAAAGTACGTAAACACAACAAGGCACCTAAGTAGTTGCTTGGTTCTGTTTTGATCGTAAAACCCCACGAATTCCCCTAACGTTCGGTTTGTTCTTACAAGATTAATAGTGTAACAATAGAAGTTTATACTTCAACTAAATATTAAATCATTTAATAACAAAATTTTAAACCATGGATAATTCAAAAATTTATTTAAACGGATTAGGTTTAGGCTCTCTATCTGCGGCTGTTTACTTAGTGCAGAAAGCAGGCTTCAACCCAAAAAACATTCACATTTTCGAAAAAAATTCTGAAACAGATTTAGTAGGTGGTTCAATGGATGCGTCTTTTAAAATGATTGACGGCAAACCGGTCTACATAATGCGAGGTAGTCGTATGTATGAAGATAAAGTATATTGCTGCACAAAAGAGTTTTGGTCATTGATTCCTTATGACGAACTTGGTACTTGCTTAGATGATTTTGAGCTTAACCGCGAAGAATGTAATATAGATACCGTGGTTAGACTATTACACGCAAATGGTGAGAAAGACACAGGACACGACCTTGGATTAGGCACTACTGAAGCCCTAGAAATGGCTCGACTAATAGAAATACCAGAATCTAAGATACCAGCAGATGCCAAAATCACAGATTATTTTAGTGAAGGTTTTTTCAAGAGTAATTACTGGTACATGTGGCGTGCTCTTTTTGCTTTTCAGCCATGGCACTCTGCGGTAGAGATGAAGCGTTACATGAAACTATTCTACCACCGTATGTCTGATATGGAGAAAATGACCTCTTTAGAGCGTACACGTTACACAAATTACCACTCGTTCATCCTTCCTGCTATTAAACTCATAACAAAAAAAGGAGTTCAAATACATTATAATACTTGTATTACAGATGTAGACTTTAATGAAAGTGATGATAAACGATGGGTAGAACGCTTACATTTAAAAAATGCAGAAGGCAAGATACTGGACTCAATAGAGGTTAGACCACAAGACAAAGCGTTCTTAACAATAGGTTCAATAGTTTCAAATCACTCTTATGGTTCTCATGATGAGCCTGTATCTACAACACCAGTAGAAAAACCAGGAGAAGCTTATGAGTTATGGCAAAACATTGTCTCAAAACAAGCAGATCTAGGTAGACCAGACCGCTATTTACGTGACGTTTCACTTTCTAGAATGATGCACTTTACAGTAACTTTTAGAGGAAACCTTTTTGAAAGAAAATTTCAATGGTTAGTTGAGCGACAAATGGGAAGACAAAGCCCCTTACCTTTAACACAATCACCTTGGATAATGCACGTACACACCTATCGTCAACCATTTTTCCCTGGTCAAGCTGCAGATACTTGTGTCATTTGGGTTTCTGGATTAGGTGAAGATAATCTTGGTAAATTTGTAAAAAAACCAATGTATGACTGTACTGGAAAAGAAATTTTAGAAGAGCTTTTAGGACATTTATGGGGAGATCTAGACGAAGATGAAAAAACAGAACTTCTTGAAACATCTTACTGTGTGCCTTGTAGATTACCTTACGGAATCTCTCAGTTTCTACCCAGAACAGAAGGTGACAGACCTCCTGTTGTGCCTAAAGGATCGCAAAATTTTGCGCTATTAGGTCAATTTGTTGAAATACCAGATGGGATCGTTTTCACGACTGAGTATAGCGTTCGTGGGGCTATATTAGCCATTAACAAATTAGTAGACTCATCAATAGAGCCTCCTAAAATGTATTTTGGTCAACACCATTTATGGGATAATTTAAAAAATGCAAAAGCAATTTTAGGTTAATCACAAAACCCATACTATCTTCAAATCAACGGTTATTTTCTGTTGGTTTGAAGATTTTTAATTTTAGATTACTACGGAAATAGTCGCCCCATTAAAAATACTTCTGAGTATCAAGATCGAGCTACAGTAGCACACCAGTATTACATCTGTATATAACACTACTTATTAAAGACTTTATTATATGAGTTTTAAAATATTAATGTCTAGTTTTATAAACGACAACAAATAATAACAAGCATTTACAAATAATTACAAATGCAATATGTTATTATACTCATGTTACCCAACATTACGAAAACAAAAAAATGAGAATAAATTACATAATATTGATAATCGGATTATTGATTGGGAATACAACTTTAGCAAATGACCAATTTGATTTTGTTAGTGACTGTTTAGATGTTTATGAAAAATTGAATACTGCAACAACTGAATTTCGTTCAACTCTTGAAAACAACACTGATTCTGAAGTATTAAAAAAAGCAATTACAGAATATAACAATGAATTAGTTATGTTTTCAATGAATAAATTATTAAAACACTCAAAAAGTGAAAATAAAAATATTCAAGAAGTTACAACCGATTTAAGAAGCCTAATTACTGATTTGGTTAAAATGAATTATGGTTATCTGAATTTTGTAACTAATTCAAAATATACAAAAACGGAATTAAAGAAAAAATCTGAATCCCTAATTATGGAAAATAAGTTTGCTTCTGGATTTTTCAGAGAAATTTCTTTAGGAATAGTTGCAACTTTAGTCAAAGACAAACCGAATAATAAGAAAGATGTACAGTATTCTGAATTGACTTTAAAACAGCGGAATTCCATAAACGAAAAGTTGATTAATAGTTATGGGAAATCAATCAAAAAAGGAACCAAAGTTGAGAGTAAAACCTCTTTTGAATATTCTTCGAGACTTATTTATGAGTTTTTAAATATGGATTGGGAATTTGAAACTGAAAAATAAAAACGTTGGGTAACATCGCATAAAAATAATGCGTAGATTAGTGCTTAATCAAAGTCTAGTGCTTTTTTGTTACTTCTGATTTTCCTGCGGAAAATCCTCGCACACAAAACCGCACTATTCTTATACGTAACCGTTGTAAGTAATTTACCAGAACGATAGAGAATGAAGAAAATATTGATAAACGTTATTTTAGTTTTTATAACATTAACGGTTCAATCACAAATTAAAAAGATTGAACTAGAAAATCGTAATGGCACTTATTATAAAATAGGAGAAGAAATTCCTTTTACGGGAGAATCTTATACATTCTATTCTGAGAACAAAAAAGAAACATATACAGAGTTCATTGATGGAGAATTAAACGGTGTGATGAAAAAATGGTTTCTTAACGGAAAAATTGAAGTTTCCGGAAAAATGGTTAAAGGGAAAAAAAATGGTAATTGGATAGCTTGGTTTTCTAATGGAAATAAACTTAGAGAAGGAAAATACAAAGACAATAAAGAAGAAGGAATATTTACTTGGTGGTATGAAAATGGAAAATTAAAAAAGAGAGGGAATTATAAAAACGGGAGTTCAAATGGTAAATGGACTTGGTACTTTAATAATGGACAAAAAGAATCAGAAGGAAAATTATTAAGCGAGATAAATATTGGAAAATGGTTTTGGTGGAATGAAAAAGGAGAATTAATTCACGAAAAGGATTTTTCTGAAAAATTAAAAAACAGAGCTTTTAATCAATTAATAATTGGGAAATGGAATTATATAAAATCTACCGACAAAGAAAATAAACCAATTGAACACATTATTCGTAAATACCCAAATGGAAAAGAAATGAAAATTGTTGCAAGTGGGCCAAATATTATTATTAATAAAGATGGTACTTACGAGAAAAAATTTACGAAAGAAAATACAGATTACGGAAATTGGGAAATGTTAACAGAAGACGAAATTAAATTTGAAATGGTTATTCCTAAAAATTCTGAACAAGCAAAATTTATTGCTATAGCACAAAAAGCTATGGGTAAAAAATGGAAAGAAGATGAAAAAGGAAATTATCTTGATTCTTCAACCGATAAAATAATTTCTTTAACAGAAACAATAATGAAAATTGAATATGAAAAAGATTACGTTTTGATTTATAAAAAAGAATCTGAATAAAAACTACTTACAACAAAGAACTGAGGTAAAAAACAACTCTTTTCTTCATTAATTTTGAGACATTATTATCCTAGGCTCAGAGATTCACATTTGTGATTCTTTGAGTTTTTTTATTGTAATTTTTCTAATTATCTAGGCAATACAGAAACGTACGTTTCGTCGTAAGGTCTGCCAGATTTTGCGATAGCAAAACATTGTCTTCTACCCTAGCCCCTTTTTCATTACTTTAGCACCCCTAAACACACTCAATGAAAAACGCACTAATTTTAGCCATAAGCTGCCTAGCAATCTTCACAAACTGCGAGCAACCTAAAGATAAAGAAATCGCAAAAACATACACAGAAGAGTCACATTCTTACGCGCAGCCCAATGATGCTGTTATTACACATCTAGATTTAAATATAGATGTCAACTTTGAGACACAAATAATAAGCGGGACGGCTACCTATGACATTATTAATAATGGTGCTTCGGAAATCATCTTGGATTCAAAATTCTTAACTATTAAAGAAGCTACAGCAGATGGAGAAAAAACAACATTCTCTTTAGGTGATATGGATAAATCTCTAGGGCAACCGTTAACTATCGCCATAAAAGAGAGCACAAAAAAGATTGCCATCACTTATGAGACAACTTCAAAAACCGAAGCATTACAATGGTTAAACGCCCAGCAAACGGCAGATAAAACAAATCCTTTTTTGTTTACACAAGGGCAGGCGATTTTAACACGTACATGGATCCCTATTCAAGACAGTCCGCAAATACGTATTACCTATGATGCTACGGTAAAAGTACCTTCAAACCTAATGGCGGTGATGAGTGCAGAGAACCCAAAAGTAAAAACCAAAGATGGCGTCTACCACTTTAAAATGGTACAACCTATCCCCGCTTACCTCATCGCACTAGCCATAGGTGATATTGAATATAAAGCCATCAGCAATAGAACAGGTGTCTATGCAGAAAAGTCAATGATAGAAAAAGTACACACAGAATTTTCAGATATGGAAAAAATGGTACTTGCCGCAGAGAATTTATATGGTGATTATGATTGGGAACAATTTGATGTAATTGTATTACCACCTAGTTTTCCTTTTGGTGGTATGGAAAACCCAAGACTGACTTTTGCAACACCTACAGTAATTGCAGGCGATAAAAGTTTAACGTCTCTTGTAGCACACGAGTTAGCACATTCTTGGTCAGGTAATTTAGTCACTAACGCTACCTGGAACGACTTCTGGCTCAATGAAGGTTTTACCGTTTATTTTGAAATGAGAATTATGGAAGCCCTTTATGGTAAAGAGCGTGCAAACATGCTTGCGCTTATAGGTCGTCAAGATCTTGAAGAAGAATTAGAAGCCTTAAGCGACAGCCCTAATGACACCAAATTAAAACTAGATTTAAAAGGCAGAAACCCAGATGATGGGATGAACAGTATTGCGTATGATAAAGGTTATTTGTTTTTAAGAACGCTAGAAGAAAAAGTAGGCCGTGAGAAGATGGACGCCTTTTTAAAATCCTATTTTAAGAAAAATGCCTTTTCTACAACAAACACAGAAGATTTTATCATTTATCTCAACACAAATTTGCTTGAGAACAACAATATCTCATTTAACACAAAAGAGTGGATTTATGAGCCAGGTGTTCCAGAGAATGCAGCAATTATAAAGTCTGATGCTTTTTCTAATGCAGAGGGGGTTTTGGACACTTTTATGAAAACCAATAATATTGATGCGTCAGTAACTACAGATTGGACAACATTGCAGTGGGTTCATTTTATCCGTAACATTTCCGAAGACATTACAGTAGCTCAATTACAAAAACTAGACGACACCTTTAATTTTACTGGATCTACTAACTCTTATATTAGTATGGTTTGGTTTGAGCAGTCTATTTTAAACAACTATCACGGTAATAATGTAGATCATAAAATTTCAGAATTCTTAAATACGGTTGGGAGACGTTGGTATGTTACCACATTATTTACCGCATTTAAAAAAGCAGATCGTCTTGATGAAGCCGCAGCTATTTATAAAACAGCACGACCTAATTATCATTCTGTAACGGCTAATACTATTGATGTGCTTTTGGATTATAAGGAGTAATGAAAGTACACCACTGTGTTTAATCTATTGTTTGGTCCTTCCCTATTTGCAAAAATCTACTTTGATTTTAGATTCGGTTTTTACTTGCTGATTTTAGTGACTAAACACGCTGGCTAACAATAAAAAAAAACGTCTCAGGCAACCATTTTAAAAAAAGTAGCGTCTATTTAAGAAACTAAACAACCTTAAATATGAAAAACTATATAGCCATATTTGGCTTAAGCGCAATTTTAATTAGCTGTGGATCTGCAAAACCAAGAGAAGATGATTTAGCTGTTAACAATCCTATTGAAACAACATTGGACCTAACAGCAGTAGTAAATGATAAAGTGCCTGTAACTATTAATCCAGGTCGTTTTACTACAGAAACGGCAACGTATAGATTGCCAAGAGTGGTACAAGGAACCTACTCCATTAGTGATTTTGGTAAATATATTGATGATTTCAAAGCCCTTGATTATGAAGGAAATGAATTATCTGTAACCAAATTAGATGAGAATACTTGGTCCATTGAGAATGCTTCGAAATTAGACAAATTAATGTATTACGTCAACGATACATTCGATATTGAAACCAATGGAGGAATTGGTGGAGGACACCCAGTATCTCCTTCGGGCACAAATATAGAAACAGATAACTTTGTGTTAAATCTCCATGGGTTTATAGGCTATTTTGATTCTTTAAAAAATAACCAATATGCTTTAGATGTTACCGCTCCATCAACTTTTGTGAGAACCTCATCTTTAGCGAACAAAGGAACAAAGTCTAGTGCAGATGGCAAATATTTTACGGACAGTTACTTTGCGCCACGTTATTTTGATATTACAGATAACCCAATGATGTATGGGAAATTAGATATTGAAGAATTTATGGTTGGGGATATTAAGATTGTATTAAGTGTATATTCTCCTAATAGAGTACATACAGCTGCAAGCCAAAAAGAAACGGTGTATAAAATGATGCAAGCTCAAAAGAAATATTTGGGAAGTGTAAACAGTACAAATCGATACGATATCTATTTATATTTATCTGAGGAAACTGAAACTTCTCCAAAAGGGATGGGCGCATTAGAACACCATACGTCAACAGTAGTTGTATTACCAGAGTCTTCATCTGAAGAGGAATTGGCAGAATCATTAATAGATGTTGTTGCACATGAATTTTTTCATATTGTTACTCCCTTATCGGTGCATTCAGAAGATGTTCATTATTTTGATTATAATAAGCCAACATTTTCAAAGCACCTATGGATGTATGAGGGTGTAACTGAGTATTTTGCGCAACACTTTCAGGTTTATGAAGGGCTAATGGATAATAAGACCTTTTACAGTACCATAATGTCAAAAATTAACAACTCTAAAAACTTAAATGATTCGCTGAGTTTCACTAAGATGAGTGAGAATGTATTAGAAGAACCGTATTCATCACAATATTATAATGTCTATTTAAAAGGAGCATTAATAGGTATGTGCATGGATATTTTAATGCGTAAAGAAAGTGATGGCAATAGGAGCATGTTATCATTAATGAAAGAATTATCTGCTAAATATGGAAAAAACAAACCATTTATAGATGATAATTTAATTGAACAAATCGCAGCAATGACATACCCAAGTGTTGCGGGTTTTTTAAAGACACATGTAGAAGGAGAAGTACCAATTGATTATAATAAATATTTTGCAATGGTTGGTTTAACTATGACCGAATCAGAAACTCCTACTAACTACATTTTTGCTGGAGGACAGAACATAATCTTTGACGCAGACCAAGAAAAAGACGTTATGTTTTTCACTACTATGGCACTGAATAATTCATTTTGGAAAGCACAAGGCTTGCAAGCTGGTGATATACTTAAGAAAGTTAATGAGACTGAATTAAACATAGGAAATGCCCAGCAAGTTATTGGCGGCATGTATGGATGGAAAGAAGGACAAGAAATCTCTGTAGAACTTGAACGCAATGGCAAGCCTGTAATGATTAAAACAAAATTAACCAAAGCTTATGGTAAAAGTGTTTCTATAATTGAAGATAAGAATGCTGCAAAAGAGCAAAAGGAAGTGAGGAAGGCTTGGTTAAACAAATAAGGTTTTAATATATTAGATTTAAAATAGGCGATTGAGGATATGTTTCTTCAATCGCTTTTTCAACTACAAATATTGAAGATTTTATCTCGTATCTCAATACCCATTTATTAGATAAGAACAATATCACTTTCAATACAGAGGAGTGGATTTACGAGCCTGGAGTTCCTGCCAACGCTTCAATTATTACATCTGATGCTTTCTCAAATGCAGAAAAGTTTTCGCAATCTTTTATGGACACAAATGCGATTGATGCTTCCGTAACTAAAAACTGGACGATACTTTTAATTTTACAGATGCCACTAACTCTTATATTAGTATGGTTTGAGCAGTCTATTTTACACAACTATCACGGTAATAATGTAGATGCTAAAATTTCAGAATTCTTAAACACCGTAGGGAGACGTTGGCATGTGACTACACTTTTTACCGCATTTAAAAAAGCAGATCGTCTTGATGAAGCCGCAGCTATTTATAAAACGGCACGACCTAATTATCATTCTGTAACCGCAAATATAATTGATGACTTGCTGGGACACAAAGAATAAAAAAATACATCATCGTACTTTAATTTTTGTTTATTAATTAAGTTATATTTATAATAGACATTAATTACAGTTAGTTAGAAAAAAGCTTGTTAAAATAACATCTTCTAATAGTAATCTTTAATTCAATTAATATGAAAAGCATCTCTCTATTATGTTTACTATCTATTTTTATTTCTTGTAACTCTAAACAAACAAAAAAACAAGAAAACATTCAAGATCAAGGCCCTTCTATTTCGCAATTAATTAAAGAAATGGATGCTAATAATGACGGAAAACTATCTAAAGCCGAGGTAAAAGGTCCATTAGTAGATGGATATTCTAGCATTGATACTAATCAAGATGGGTTTATTACTGTAGATGAATTAGAAAAAGCACCTAAACCACCAAGAAAAGAACAACAAGAAAGCAAAATAAGCGAAGACCTTATAGACACTAGTGTTAAGACTGTTCCGGTAAACACAGCTTATCTTGTAAAAGATAATATCATAGGAGAAATCACCCAAGAGACGGTTAGCTTATCTGGTATAGAAACCCTTTGTTATGTTATTAAAACGCACTCTCAAGCAACCGAACATCAAATGGGCCCTTGGTGCCCTACCCATATAGAAGACGGAATGGATAAAGCAGGTATCTGGTTTAAAGACGGAAAAGTATATGATGTCTCTGGACATTTTATTGCTAATCTAAACGAGTTTTATAGTGATGACAAATGGAAGGTGTATAGAGATGACGGAACCGTTAGATACACAGACACAGAAGAAGGCTGTATAGCCGCTGCAAAGCCAGATGTAGAAGAAGAATATAACAACTATTGTGTTCAATGCTTACCAGAATATTTTAAAGATCAAGTAACTACTTTTATAATACCCGTAACCCCAAAATACTTAAGTACTCCGCAAAATCTAGGTAGAGGCGGTCTTGGTATGGCTTTTAATGGAGTAAAATTTGACCCTCCAGCACCAACAGAGGCAATATTAGCAGCGCACACCATAGCTCCATTAGACGATCACGGTGGTCACGTTAATCCGCACGGAGGCTACCATTATCACGCCGTTACTGGATCTACTAAAGAAGTAGCTCAAAAAGATATTCACTCACCAATATTAGGATATGCTATTGATGGTTTTGGAATTTTTGCTCTAAAAGACAAAGACGGTAAAGAACCCGAAGACTTAGACGAGTGCGGAGGTCATACTGATGAGATTAGAGGATATCACTACCACGCAGGAGCACCAGGAGATAATCAAATTATTAAATGCCTACACGGTTTACCAGGCTATACAGAAGTTCAAGAATAATAAAATCATTCTATCATTTTTGTTGCATTTCTTATTGCTTCTGAAATATTACAACCCTCATAATTGCTCAATTTAAAGACAATTATGGGGGTTCTTTTTTGTAAAATTTATAAACCACAGCGAATAAATTAAATCATTTTATCGTCTAAGATCTTATACCTACACATATACTGGTATCTATAAAGATGAGTATGAATAATTTATTAGTGATGTTCTCTTGTATGTTTTTTTTGACCTCTTCATTGACGGCTCAAGTTCAAAATACTACCGTGCCATCAAAACGAGAATTATCAAAAAACACTGTTGAGAACATTAAAGTTTTAAACTTTAATGAACTTGAACCACTATTATATACAAAAAGTGATAAAATACATATTGTCAATTTTTGGGCAATGTGGTGTGCGCCTTGCGTAAAAGAACTCCCCTACTTACAAGCATACGCAAAGAATAATCCTAATGTAGAATTGCTTCTAGTAAGTCTTGATTTTACAGAAGACATTGACAGTAAATTGATCCCTTTTTTAAAACGGAAAAACATTACATCTAAAGTTGTCTTGCTAGATGCCCCAGACTCAAATAGCTGGATTGACAAAGTGTACCCAAAATGGTCAGGCTCCATTCCATTCACAATCATTTTTAATAACAACAATCGTTCTTATCACGAGAGAAGTTTTGAGAACTTAAAAGATGTAGAACAGACAATAAACAATACCATAACACAAAAATAAAAAACAATAATTATGAGAAACAAAATCTTTAAATCTGCCTTAATCTGTATGTCTTTAAGCATACTCTTCTTTAGTCAAAACACTACTGCACAAACAAGTGATGGTCACGCTAAAAATAAAAAAGAAGACAGAAAAGGACCGCCTAATGGTAAACCAGGAGGAAAACACAACCCAGAGCAATCTGAAACGCAGGGAGAAATGAAAGGATATAAAATAGGCGATATAGCTGCAGACTTTTCTCTTAAAAATGTGGATGGAAAAATGATTTCGTTAGAGAGTTTTGATAATGCAAAAGGATATATAGTTACGTTTACCTGCAATGAATGTCCATTTGCAAAAATGTATGAAGACAGGTTAATCGCATTGAATAATGAATATGCACCTAAAGGGTATCCTGTAATAGCAATAAACCCTAACAGCCCAGAAAACGAGAGCGAAGGTTATGCTGCTATGCAAAAAAGAGCAAAAGAAAAAGGTTTTACTTTTCCATACCTTGTAGATGAAGGGCAGAAAGTATACCCTCAGTTTGGAGCTTTAAGAACACCACACGTGTTTTTACTAGACAAACAACTTACTGTAAAATACATTGGTACCATTGATGACAACGCAAAATCTGCAGAATCTGTAAAAGTTAAATATGTAGAGAACGCTATTCAATCTCTTGAGAACGGGACAGAAATTACTCCTAATTTCACAAAGGCAATTGGTTGCCCTATAAAAGCTAGCACAAAATAGTATTGCCACTTATACTACAAGTGTTTTAAAATTAAAATTGCCATAGAAGAAATCTCATTTCTTCTATGGCAATTTATTTGTTTATGACTTCACTAATAGAAATTACCGCTATCTATAAACCAACATATATAATTACTGTTCTTGTTGTTCTATCTTTACAAAAAAAGAAGCTTCACTAAATGCAAGTAATAAAAACCCATTACCATCCAGATGTAAAAACACTTGAAGACCAAACTGTTTTTACAAGACTAGCTACTAGAAGCATCGCAACTCAAGGCACACGTATTTTACTAATGTATACAGAACGTTATGAAGATTATAGTCTTCCAGGCGGCGGCTTAGATCTAGATGAAGATAAAGTAGTTGGGATGATGCGAGAGCTTACAGAAGAAACTGGCGCTACAACTATTAGAGATATAAAACCCTTTGGTATTTATGAAGAGTATAGACCTTGGCATAAGCCAGATTATGACATACAGCATATGATTTCTTATTGCTACACGTGCTCTGTTGACAAGGTATTAGGTAAGTCAAGTTTAGAATCTCACGAAATAAAAAATGGAATGAAAGCCATGTGGATTGATATTCACGAAGCCATAAAGCACAACCAAAAAACCATCGCCACAAGCGAGAAAAAAGGAATGTCTATAGAGCGCGAAACGTTTTTATTGCAACGTATTGCAGAGAATATTAGCTAATGTCTTTTACTAGTACATTTCCGAAGTAAAAATAAACTACTCTTTAATGAGCATTTTTTGTCGTCTACCATAATTGGTATGAATGTCTAAAAGATAACTACCTGCCGCATACGGGAAATCAAAACTATACTCCTTAGTCTGGGCATTAGGAATATTATCACGAGTTAATCTCTTGATAAATTTTCCTTGTATATCATATAACTCTAAAAGTAGGTTGTCATCATGTACAAACTCAATTTGTACATTTAAACGATCTCTAACCGGTAATGGCGCGATGGTCACTTTTAGATCACCTGCCTTAGGTGTCACAGAAAAATCGTTTACCCCTAACTCCATCTCAAACTTATAAATACGGCTACCACAAGCATAGGCTAGGTTGTCACTTAAAAATACAAACCTGTTAAGAGATGCACCTAGATTAATATCTACCCAAGTGTCACCACCGTTATTTGTCTCATAAAAACCAGAGTTATGGCCTCCCATCCAACCACGTGTATCAGATATAAAGCCAACTGCCTGTACTGCAGGATCAGGAAAATTTTTAATATCCCATGTAGCACCTCCATCAAAAGACTTTACAAGCTTACCTTGACTAGGAGAATCTACAGAGCCAAATATTTTTATTTGATCACGCAATTGAAGTTTCCAAACATACTCTCCCACTACACCTGTTGTAAATATCTCTGTCCAAGTATCGCCACCATCAAAGGTTTCTAAAATAACTCCACCATCATACCCTCTTCCTGCAACAAACCCGTGATTTTCATCCATAAATAATACCTCAACTAATCCATCTGCATAGGCAGACATATCTGTGTATGTAAATGTATTACCGCCATCTATAGATTTGTACAAATGGGCAGGACTAAAGTAAGCTCCCACAGCAAACACTGTATTATCACCCACGGTTTCTATACCACATATAGCTTCTGGATTGGGGCTCAAAGTCATCAAGTTCCAGTTTTGACCTCCATCTGTGGTTTTGTAAAACTCGCTATTAAGTGTCCCTAGAAAGCCAACGTCTTCATTTAAAAATTCGATGTTACGCATGTATACATTTGCAGAGAATTGCTCATCCCAAGTAATACCGCCATCTGTAGTTTTATAAACCGTACTACCACCTCCATCTGCCGCCCAACCTAGGTTTTCATTAAAAAAGAAAATGTCATCAAAACGGCTATTACCTTGTGGAGAGTTTGACAGCTCTACCCAATCTTGACTTAAACAAGTGACCGAGACTAGTAGGGTAAATATTGAGAGTATTGTAGTTTTCATAGCATTGAAAATTTAGACCATTAATTTACAAAAATTAATGCTAGCACTTTAAAGCATGTAATAGATGATTTATTATACTCGAGACTTTAAGATGATTTTTACATCTGCACGTTTAATTTTGCCCGTCTCTGTATACGGAAACTTAGATAAGGTGTATACTTTTTTAGGTCGCTCGTAGGGATCTAAAACAGTAAATGCATCAGAATAATTAGGGAGTTCGTTTGCATTTGGCGCTTCAAAAACAAGTACAGCCCTCTGCCCTAGTTCTTCATCATCCTCGCTAATAATAACAAAAGGCCTGTCTATCATTGTAGATAGTTTGGTTTCAATTTTTTCTGGATACAACTTATACCCACCACTATTAATCACATTATCATAACGTCCTAACCAGTTAAACTGAGTAGGAGAAGCAAGTGCTACAATATCATTAGTTATAACAGGCACTTCTGAAATATTAAGTGCTTTTATTACAAGGCAGTCTCGTTGATCTTGCTCAAAAGTAACATTTGGCAAAGCAGTAAAGTTAGTTGAAGCTAAAGGGCCATTAATACGTTTTACAGCAATATGTGTGATGGTCTCTGTCATCCCATACGTTTCATAAACGGCTGTAGGGACTTTTTGTAGACGAGCTCTTAAATCTGTAGAGACTGCTCCTCCTCCAATAATTAATTTTTTAATTTTATGAATGGCATCTAGAGTATGAAATACTTGATATGGCACCATTGCAGCAAAATCATAAGTATTATCATACTGTGTAAGTGCATCTCTTTCTGGAGCTACCACATGTAAATCCCAGCCTAGTGTCATGGCGCGTACAAGCATCATTTTTCCAGCAATAAAATTTGCTGGCAAACACAAAAGTGCAGATGTTTTCTCACCCAGTTCAAAATAAGAACCTGTTGCGCGTGCGCTGGCAATCATTTGGCTTTTTTGGAGTGTAATTTTTTTTGGAGTTCCAGTAGAACCAGAAGTCTTTACCTTTACAGTAGTGGTATCACTAAGCCAAGCACTAATAAATTTTCCTATTTGTTTTTCAAAATCATCTCCAGCCTTTTGCAATTTTTCTGCAAACGCTATAAGTTCTATTTCAGAATACTTTAAGCCGTTAAATGTAAACGATGGGTGGAGGAGATTTTCTATCATTTATACCAATAAGTTATTTTCAGTTTCTTCAATTTCTGGTAATGGTTTATGCACTTTACCAAAGAGTTTCTCACCCCAGTTTGTCCACTTATATCTTTTAGCCATTATAAAAATTAAGATTGGGTAAAAAACAAATACTGGTACTATAGCCATAAAACCCACTGTAGGCTCTGCAATATCTTTAAAAATAGAATTTGTCTGGAATACTGTCCAGTCTGCAGTAACTAGTAAGGCACCTATAAGATTGTTACCTGCGTGAAAACCTAAAGCAAGCTCTAAGCCTTCATCCATTAAAGTAATAATACCTAAAAAGAAACCGGTACCTATATAATACACTAATATGATGTATCCTATCTTTTCTACCTCTGGGTTTGCAATGTGCATAAGACCAAAAAGTAAAGATGTAACCATCAAAGGCACCCATCTATTACCAGCAAGAACACCAAGGCCTTGCATCCAGTAACCTCTAAAAAGGTATTCTTCAAAAGAAGTCTGTAAAGGCACCATCACAATCCCTATCACTGCCAGAATTATAAACGGTACAAGATCAAACTGTAACACATAGTTTTCTGGAGATGAATTATAATCTATTAGCGTTGTGATTATTGTGATTGCAGCTATAAGCCCAAAACCAAACCATACACGACCCCAATCTGTTTTTTTTCTACTTGTTGTTAATGTAAGCCACGGTTGTTTGTGTAGGTATTTTACAGTTAAATATAATGCTCCTAATCCTACAGCAAAACTCAAGAGTAACAAGAAAAATGTAAAATTAGACTCTAGCGTGTTCATCATCACATTAGTATCTGAAAGCACAGACATGTCACCGCCTTCACTCATAATTTTAGCCATTAATGCGACTAACAATGGTATAGACCCTACTTGAGTAGCAACAAAAACAATTAACAATCCTACCACAAAGTATCGCCACCAGTCGTGTAAATACTTATAAGCTTGAGCTATATACATAATATAAAATTTTTTAATGTTTTAAAATATCTAGTTGCCAAGGTTGCGCTGTATCATATGATATTGCGCCTTGATCAACTACAAGTGGTGACGGTATGTTATTAATATATAAGCTTCCCGTACCTAATCCTTGTGGCAATATACTCTTTTTTGCAGACGTATACTGTGCAATCGCATTGAGACCTATATTACTCTCTAAGGCAGAGGTTACCCACCAACCTATATTTCTTTTTTCTGCCAAGGCTATCCACTCATCTGTGCCTTTAAAACCTCCTATAAAACTAGGTTTTAAGATAATGTATTGTGGCTTAACTGTGTCTAGTAACCTACTTTTTTCTTCGGAAGTAAAAACTCCAATCAACTCTTCGTCTAGGGCGATGGGCAAAGGTGTTTGATCACACAATACTGCCATATCTTGCAATTGCCCTTGCTTGATGGGCTGCTCTATAGAGTGAATATCTAAGGCTGCTAATTGTTTTAATTTTTCTAGTGCACCTTCCGGCAAAAAAGCCCCGTTAGCATCTACCCGTAGTTCTATTTCATCACTATTAAATTCTTGCCTAATCTTCTTAAGCAAGGCTATTTCTGAAGTAAAATCTATGGCGCCTATTTTCATTTTAATACAAGAAAATCCAGCTGCTAACTTATCTTTTATTTGCTGCTTCATGAAGGCTTGATCTCCCATCCAGATTAACCCATTGATAGGGATTACTGCTTTTCCATTTGTAAAAGGAGTGTCAAATAGCTGAAAAGGGTCTTGAGCTTGTAAAGACATAAATGCCATCTCTACTCCTATTTGTATGGACGGAAACTCCATAAGTTGAGAATAAAGTGCCTCTTTGCCTAAAGATATATTATCACAAACCCATTGCAATTTCTCTTCATAATCTGGGCGATCATCTATACTTAGACCGCGTAGTAAGCCACACTCTCCGTATGCTGTTTTTTTGTTTTCTTCAAGAATAATAAAGTAAGCGTCTTTAGTTTTTAAGACACCTCTAGAAGTACCACTGGGGCGCTTAAAGTGAAGGACGTGTTTTTTAAAGGTTGCTTTGATAGTTTTTATTTTTGTTGTTTATTAAAACACTTTTACTATAAAATTTCAGCAATAAAAAGGATTTCGACTGCGCTTAATCTGATATCGTAATGTATCAAAACAGTAAGCCATTTACCTTAAGAGGCTAGAGCCAAACAAAAGTCTTAAAAAGTACCTACAACTCCTATCTGGTCTGCACCAAAAGTGAAGTTCCAAGTAATTTTTTTGTCTTTCTTTTTATAATCGTAAGTATCTGTATTAAACAAAAACCTGTCCATACAGTCTACTACAATAATACCATATGCTGCCCCAAAAGCGACATCACTTAACCAATGCTCTCCATTAATTAATCTTGATAAAGGCGGTAAAGTGGCAAGTGCATAAATTCCAGATTTTACCCAGACATTATCAAACTGTTTTGCAATAGAGTGCGCCATAGTTACAGCAAGCACTGTGTGCCCAGATGGGAATGAAAAATATTCTTGAGTACCCGCAAAAGGTTCAAATGCATACTTACCAAAACCAGATTTAGGCCTTGCTCTACCCACTGCGGTACGTGCAAGAATTTGCGAATAACCTGCTACTACAGATGATGAGATAATTAACACACCAGTTTTTCTAATTTTTTCATTTTTTGTGATTAATCCCACCCCATAAATACTTGCACTTGCTATTAAAAAATTAACGGGCTTAGCGTAGTAAAAACCATAATCATCTAAAATCTTAGGGTGTGTATTTTGTTGTTGTCTAAAAAAATCGCTGGTAGGGTTATCTGAAAGAGATACAAGAGCGGTACCTGCTATGAGTCCGCCAAATTTTGCAAAGTCTTTTCCTTTCCAGCGTATTGGGTTTGTTACGGCATGCTTCATACTCCTGTAAGAAGCATTAGCGTCATATTTTACCGTAGTCCACACACTACTACTATCTGTAGGTTTTGTTCTTTGCTGTGCTATAGTTTGGTATGAAAACACTGTAGATAAAACACAGAATATGAGTAAAGAAAGAGTATTCTTAAACCCAGAGTTACTTTGTTTTAAGACTAAAATTTGTGGTGTGGTTGGTTGCATTATAAGTACTATTATAAAATAATTTTTAAAAGATAATTAAAGCTCAATAGATTCACCTATGTCAAGCAGCATTAAATCTTTATCTGCATCAAAAAACTTTTGTTTTGCTACTTTATGATCAATCTCTATATAGCCAAAGGTATCATAATGAACACCCAGTACTTTGTCACACTCAACAAAATCACTAGCTGTAATAGCGTCATCTATACCCATAGTAAAGTTATCACCTATAGGTAGTATTGCAAGATCTAGCTTGGTGCGTAACGGGATTAATTTCATATCCATTGTTAGCGCAGTATCACCTGCTATGTAAATGTTTTTATGTTCGCCTTCTATCACAAAACCACCAGGTTGCCCTCCGTAACTTCCGTCAGGGAATGAACTTGAATGGATTGCGTTTACATATTTCACATTTCCGAAGTCAAAATCCCAGTTACCACCGTGGTTCATAGGGTGCACCTCAATACCTTTTGCTTGATAATGCATGGCAATCTCATAATTGCTTACAATTACAGCATTTGTATTTTTTGCAATCGCCTCTGCATCTAGTATATGATCTTGATGTGCATGTGTAAGCAAAATATAATCTGCCTTTAAAGTCATTATATCTACTTTGTCTTTTGCTAACTCGTTACCTGTAATAAAAGGATCAACGATGATGTTAGTTTCTCCTATTGAAATCGCTAGGGTATTCTGACCGTAAAATGTGATTTTCATTGTTATTAAATTTTAATTAAAAAAAGCAAATAAAACCGAAAAGGCAAAAGTACTTAAAGCTATCACCTTTAATTGTGAGTCTAGTAATCTTGGCTCTTTGTTTTTATAAACTGTTATGCAATTGATCAAGAAAGGGATAAATGCAATTATATATAAAAATTGTAATACCGAGTGATAGTTAAGTATGGTGTAAGCTAATGCAGACAGCATTCCTGCGATGAGCAGAAAATAATGATATTGTTTTGCTTTTGTGCTACCTAGCTTTACAACAAGTGTGTTTTTACTAACTTTTGCGTCATTATAAATATCACGCATGTTGTTAAGATTAAGAACCGCTACACTAAACAAGCCTACTGCTGTGGCTGGCAGGAGCATATCCCAACTTAAGGTTTTTGCAAATAAAAAGTAACTACCTAAAACGCTTAAAAGTCCAAAAAACAAATAGACAAATATATCTCCAAAACCAGAATAACCATAGGCGTTATCACCTACTGTATATTTTACAGCCGCAATGATAGCTGCTATGGCAAGATTAAAAAATATAAAGGCGAGTATAAAATGCTCGTTACCAAAAGCTCCAAAAATAAGTAGACTTGCTATAAACATAGTAAGTACACTAGTTATAATCATCCCTAATTTCATTTGCTTAGGTGTGATTAACCCAGAAGCAACCATACGTTTTTCTCCTTCTCTATTTGCATCTGTTCCTTTTATACCATCGCCATAATCATTAGCAAAATTAGAAAGCACTTGAAAACCAATAGTTACAAGTATTGCCAGCCAAAATAATGGAGATTGATAAAACGCTCCAGTGCACATAGCAGACTCGAGACTTAAGGAAGATCCTATATCTAGACAAGAAGCATCAAAACCTAGGGCAGCGCCCACAATAATACCTGAAATTGAAAGTGGTAATGTGCGTAAACGTGCCGCAGAAATCCAAGCTTTTACTTTTTGCATATATAGAAATATCTTATTGCAAAAATACAGAAATAAAAAAACCGCTGCCACAATTAGGGCAACGGTCTTTTAGGCTAATAATAATTAAACTTACTTGATTATTAATTTTTGATTGTTTCCATCTGCATTGGTCACAATATAAGTACCCGTTTTTAATGTACTTACATCTATACTTGCTACTTCTGGAGTACTTAAGATAACTCTTCCTGTTGTATCATAAATAGTATAGCTACCCTGCTTACTGAAATACACTGTATTTGAAGCTGGGTTAGGGTGCATTGTAAAAACAGAAGGTGTTGTATATACCTCATCAAGCCCAAGTACATCTGCATTTAACTCAATAACACTTAATGTTGCGCTTACCTCATTTGATATTACAATTAAGCCTTTACTTAAACTGTTATCTTCTGGCGAAATATAAAGAATCCCTTCTGGTCCTAAATCTCCAGATTCATCACCACCTTCTTCTGTATTTCTGTTATTTAAGTATTGTAAAAATACTGGTGCAGCAGGATCTGTAACATTATAAATCATTACACCTCCTACACGCTCTAATAAAATAAAAGCATATTGTTGACCATCTATTTGTTGAACAATAACACCTTCTGGCTCTGGGCCTTTATTATCACTCCTGTTTTTAAGATTGTTATTGCTATTACTAGCATTAAATATAGCACCATACACAGGGTCTGCTGCTGTGATTACTTCAAAGTCGTTTGCACTGTCATATACTAAAACTCCTGTTGTTGCTTCAAAAATACTGAATGATCTACCTCCAAAAACGTGAATTTCATCAAAGTCACCATCGTTGTCTAAATCTCCAGATGCAGATGAAACTGCTATCTCGCCAATATTAGTTGCAAACTCTAAAACATTAATATCACTAAAAACAGTAGGATCTAAAACGTATGTATCGTCATCAATTTTAGCCTCTTCTTCAAATGCATCATACTCTCTTGCATCCCCTTCATTTGCAGTCACTATGTAATCTACTCCTGCAACTGAATAAAGTGTAATAGCATCTGGCATATACATTCCTTTTATAGGCCAAGAAGCGTTAAATACAAAATCTGACTCATCACTAGTGTCTAGAGAGTTCTCTGGCAAACTATGGTCTTTTAATCCAAAAGAGATAACATCTGTAACCGTTGCTGTAGCGATATCAATAATTGCATATGCATTGTTTTCTTGTAAAACCACATAAGCTTTTTCTCCATTAGCAGAGACTGCAATATACTCTGGTTCAAAATCTTGCGAAGCTGTTGCATTAGGGCCATACACTCTTATTCCATCTGCATTTAATTGTGCTTCCATACCGTCATAAGCATTGAAGTTTACATTAGTAACGTCATCTTGCGTTATACTTAACAATCCTCCTGTTACATCTATTATAGAAACCGTTCCTTCTGGATCTATTGAGTAATCATTATTAGGCTGCCCCTCATTTGCTACTAATAGTTTAGTACCGTCTGGTGTAAAAGTTAACATATCTGGCAATGCACCTACTTGTACAATTACTGGCTCTTCATTACCAGCTGTATCACTAAAGGCAACAAAACCAGGTTGTGTCTCATCAAAGTTTGCGATTGCAATTGCTAGAATACCATTACTTACGGCTACACTTTGAGCAGAAGCTCCTACGCCTGTAATATCTGCAGTTGCAATATTTACAATATTTGTAGGGTCTGAAAAATCTAAAACTTCAATAGCTGTATCGTTTACAACAAATAATGTCTCTGTTAATGGATCAAAAGCAGAAATCTCTGCAGTACCACCATCAGACACAAGGTAGCTAGGCAAATAAGACGCGTTTAACTGTGTAGTATCTTCTGCTGGTACAACTGTATCATCATCTAAAATATAAACAACGTAAGTATCTTGAATTCCTGTCTCACCATTAGAAACATTACCTAATCCTAATACAAAGAATACATCACTTCCATCTTCATTATTATCTAAAATAGGTATCACTAAAGTTTGAGGAGAATCACTTCCTGCCGGAAACATTACTGTTGGCGTAGCAGTATACGTAAAGTCACTATTTGCAGCACCAGTACCTCCGTCCATAAGTAGGACCTCTACAGTGGTGTTTGTTAAGGGAGCATCAGAAATTAATAAAGTTATCTCAACAGATAAACCGTCTTCTGATACAGACGTAAAAGCCCCATCAAATTGAATCTCAATAGTATTTATAGGCAAGCCATTACCCGGCGAACCTATGTTTGGTACAGAACCATCACCACCAAAAGCATTAGTAGTCACAGCTCCATTTGCATTTGCTTCTACACTAAAAGCATTTAATGTAACATCATATGACTGACCGTCATTTGCGTCTGTATCTGGATAAGCTCCTGTTGCTAATGGTGTTGATGCTGTTGGGTCTCCTAGCCATATATTTACGGCATCACCGCCAGCACCTAATCCTGCTCCATCTGACATCCCTATCGCTACTCCTGATAAATCAATAACAGAACCCCAAACAGCTGTAAAAGCATCTACATCTGCTATATCTGATGTTATTAATACAATTGCAGTTTGACCTGGCAAAATTTGTGAAACACCAGTAATGATATCTGCTGTTGTTTCATCTGCACTTTCATCATCATAATATAAATCACCGTCAACAGATTGATCATAAGGCGTTGCTCCTGTGTTTTCAATCTCGAACCAATCTGCTGTTAAATCATCACCAGATTGCCCAGAGAATATTTCAGAAATTATTAGTTGCGGTAGTACTGCTACAGTTTCTTCTGCTGTAAAAACTACATTGTCTATTACCATTGTTTCTGAGCCAGAGTTTACACGAGCCTCAACTACTAGTTGCACTTGTGCTCCATCTGGAATAGAAGCCGTTCCTGTTAACCAAGCTCCCTCAATACTTAGGTCGTTAATATCTGAACCTACTGTATTGAGAATATCTATTTCTGTGTTATTAGTTATGTCTAATAGGTAAATGCGAAAAAGATCACTCCCACTCTCGTTTAAAGTTCCGTCTCCTTCATATCCTGTTGCGTTAATAAAGTAATCTATAGACACTGTCGCGTTAGTATAACCTGCAAAATCTACTACATCAAAAGTAGTAATCATGGTGCCATCTGTATCTGAAAATGAAAACCCTTGCACACCATCTGTATAAGCACCAACAATACCATCAAAGGTAGTGACACCCACAAAATCTCCATCTGTTAAACCAGAACCAGGAGAATCATAAGGTACATAGTTAGATAGAAAACCTATCTCTGCTCCTGTAGCTATAAAGTTAACGTCTGGTTCATCTACATTAGTTATTAAAGCGTGTGCTAGTGTTGCATCACCTAAATCTGTGTAATTACTATCTGAGGTTGTTGCTTCTTCAAAGCTTGTTTCTGCAACTGTTATGACTTGACCAATTGCAGTCATCGACATTAATACAGATACTAGTAATGTAATTTTTTTCATAGTTTTTTTAGTTTATTATTTGCTTGCTCAAAACTAAAGAGAAGTCATTACCATAGTTTTATCTCAACTTTAAGAAACCGTGATTATATATTGAGATATAGTACTACAAAAGCATACAATGTTTCTAAAAAGTAAAATCTATATTAAGCCGCTGTCATTTATTGTTTTTTTATCTACTTTTAAATTTTTAAACACAAAACAAACATGACAACATCTGGAAGTTTTTCAATAGGAGCATTAATTATGCGTTTAGGTTTTGGAGGTCTAATGCTTACGCACGGGATTCCAAAAATGCTCGAAGTTTTTAATGGCAACCTTGAAGTTGTGGGTGACCCACTTGGTGTTGGTGCTTTATTAACATCTATACTTGTGATTATAGGTGAAGTAATCTCTCCTCTACTTATTATTGTTGGTTATAAAGTAAGACTTACAGCAATACCCGCAATTATCACAATGGCAGTTGCAGCATTTATGATTCACGGTGCAGATCCCTTAGCAAAAAAGGAGATGGCGCTTCTATATTTAACAGGCTATATAGCTATTGGTTTAATGGGAGCAGGTAAATATAGTGTGAGTAAAAGATAATAAGTAATTAGGCAAAAGCTAATTACGTTTTATAAAAAATATTATATTGCCTAGGCAAATTAATTAAAATGACATCAAATAATGTGCAAGAAAGAGGAAGTTGAGGTAAGTAAAAACAAATTGCATTTTGCTTTTTGCCATCAATTACCAGAGCGTTCTTTCTTCTGGAAAGGCAAACAGTTTTTTATGTGCGCCCGTTGTACAGGAATAAATCTTGGGTATCTAGCTTTACCTTTGTTTGTTTTTGGAATTATTAGAATTCCATTCTTATGGACCATTTTATTAATTTTGCCCACATATATTGATGGAGGAATACAAGCTTACTTTAATATAGAGAGCACAAATTCTAGAAGGTTTATTACTGGACTTATATCTGGTGTAGCCACAATGTCATTGGTATCGCATATCGGTATTTTTATCGCTAAACAAATTTTAATACTAATCAATTAACTATATAATTATGTCAGAAAACTTAAATCCAAACGAAAATAAGGATGAATTAGGGATAGGATTAAAAATCTTATCTTTTTGTATCCCTCTAGCAGGTGGTATCATCTATTTTATGAAGAAAAAAGATGAACCAAAATCTGCTCAAACGGCTTGTTACGCAGCTTTAATAGGTGTAGGTGTAGGTATCGTTTTTCAAGTTGTTGCATACCTTATGGGTGCAGGCGGAGGATACTAAATAGTAGCAAAATATTTTAAAAAGGTGCTTAGAAGTAATTCTAGGCACCTTTTTTATTTGCTTCGGAAAATTTATTGCGATTGAATATTTGTAAATAAAATCTAAGTGTGGTAGCACATTTCTGTTTTAGATGTTTTTCTTCAGAAATCTTCAAAACTTACAATAGTAGATTTCATTTTTCGATTTCGATTTAAATCTAAAACCCAACACCTAATCGCACTGCAACGCGTAACCCTTCTTCACTAGAGAATGCAGAAATATTACCTACTAGTAAGCCAGAGGTATCAAAGAACACACCACCTCCTACAGATGTTTTCCAGTCTTTTGACACATCATCATTGACCCAAACTCTACCATAATCAAAACCGCCATATACACCTATATCTAAAGGGATCAATTTAGTTTGCAATCTGTTTAATTTTACTCTAAAATCACTACTCTGCACAAAAGAATTTACTCCTGTAAAACGCTGATTTCTGTATCCACGTAGTCCAGAAGCTGCGCCTAAGCTTGCACCTTGATAAAACTCAATATTATTATTAAAATTAAAATAAGACGCCAGATTACTTGTTAGTTTAAACCGTTCTAAACTATCAAAAGGAAGACCTAAGTTTAGTTTTGGGTTTGCGTAAACCACATTACTGCTTTGTGTAATATTAAAGGTGTTCCCTACTATTAATGTAGCGTCTACATCTAGAAATGGAATAATATCTAAAACCTCATCACTATAATGAGCTGTGGCTGCTATCTCTGCAAAATTATTTTCTGACTCGCTATTTATACTGTTATAAAACCCTTCAATAAATCTATTTTCGGTTTTCTCTATAGCTATTGAAGAATAAGCTACTGTTGCTTTTAAAGAATACCCTTTAAGATCGCGATAAGAAACAGATGGCGCTGCTTTAAATTTCTGAATACGCACTCTATTATAATTTAGCCTAAAATTATCTGGATCTTGATCATTAAGATTGACAGTCTCATTTCCGAAGCCAAAAAAGTTGAGCGTATAATTAGGGCTTGTAAGTTGTAGGTCTAAACCTAAGTCAAATTTATCTATGGCGTGTATCCAATCTCCTTTATACTGCAAGTCAAAACCAGTAGTTGCAAAATAAAACGAAGCGCTTAATGTATGTTGTGTAGAAAATGGGGTGTGTTTAAAACCGTAATCTGTAAAAGTGTTCTCTAGCCCTATTTGCAAACCGTCATCAACGTTTATGCCTAATAAGGGTCTTGCTTTATTTGAAAAACGTTTTGTATGCTTATAATCATAAAGACCTGCTGCTGGCTCGTCTATCATTTTAACTTTTAGATCACTAGGTGTAACCGTTGCGTCTTGAGAAGGAAAATCATATAAATGTACATTCTTCTTATTATTAACAGAGTAAGTGTCTGTGTTATCACCACCAAAAATAGATAGCGAAACTTGCTTGTCTGTAGTACCCATAACCTCAAACATATCATCCCCTTCTAGACCGTATAACCATATTTGATTTGTACGTTCTTTATTAATAGTCTGTTTATAAAAAGCAGCGCCTTCTTTATCTTTTTGTTTGCCAGTGATTATACTGCTACCATCTTGCATTCTCTCTATGGTAAAGTGATCATCATTATCTGTCCCTTTTATTATTATGAGTTTACTAAGCTGCTTAACATATGTAGATACAATCTCTGGCAGCCTATCACGTCTTTGTTTTAATTGTGTAATAATATCTTCAGAAATTCTTGCTTCTAGTTCTTGAGGCACTCTCAAAAATGCCTTATCAATCACAGCGTCTGTTAACGATGCTACTATTTTTTTTGTTTCTGTATCCCAGAAGGCAGCATCTAGATTTGCAATCAAGGTCTTATCTAAAGCATAGGCACTTTTATTGAGCCATTTTGGGTTTGTTAATTCGCCATCATAATTTTCTAAATGTCTTCGGTTTTTAGAAAAATAAGTAGTCAATCTCATTAAAGGGCCATCACCCATTTTAGTAAATGCTTGATCGCTATTTTTTGCAATAGGTGTATAAATAGTTTCTTCGTTTTTAGAATGAGTTAACCAATCCCACTGTGTAGGTGTTCTGTTCCAGTCGCCTATAAGCATATCAAATATACGGGCTCTTATATATGCGGTTTCATCAATTTTATTTGACGAATCTTCTCTTAACTTATTTAAAACTTGTGACGTATTAAGTATAGTGTCTTTAACTGAGAGCGATTGATTTTTTAAAATTTCAGAAGGTATTTGTTGTTCTACATAATAAAGGGCATCGCCAAAATCATTAGAAAACTCCCCAAAACCACCATCGCGAGGTACGTAAATTAAAGAAGGATATGTATGTGTTATTGCTAAGTCTTGAGCCAGCGAACCCACCACAAGCGAGATGTAAGGATGCGCACCTGTGCCCATATCATCTATAAAACCCTCTGTGTAGGTCTCATCAAGTTTGCCATCTGCATACTCTTGCTTTAAGGTTTTGTTATCTATGTATGCCGTGGGGCTTTTGTGCAAGGCGCGTAGTGTATATAGAACTCCATTAAGGTCTTCTAAAAGCAAAGTCCTAGAATTTTTACCACCTAGTTGCTTCACTATTTTTAAACCTCCTTTATAAGTATTGAGGTTAACCACATTTGCACTTATAGGTGTTGCATATGCTTGTCTATAACGTGGTCCCCATAACGATACGTAAAAATAACTTTTGGTGATTTCTGTTTCAGAAAATATACTTGTGATTATTTTTTCTTGGTAGCTAGCGTCTTGGGCTTGAATGGCTACTGTATTTAAAATACAGACTAAAACAAATAACACGAATCGATTTTTAAACATAGGGATTATAGTATTGTAAGTCTGTTCTTTTTTGTAGTTACACGTATTTTAATTATTCAAAAATCCCAACCAGCAACTCCTTCAACAAATCTCCTTGCGACATACCTGCAGCACCTACACCTTTACTTTTTAGATCTACATCTCTTATTACAGAAATGATTGCGCTCACTTTTTTCATTGGGTAATTACCAGCTGCTTGCTGGTAGTCTTTTAAAAAATAAGGATTTACACCTAGTACTTTTGCTGCTTCTGCTTTATTAGTGAGTGAATGGTATTTTAATAATTTTGAATAAAAACTATACAGCAAAGAGACCGTTAATACTATAGGGTGATCCTTTGGGTTTTGCGAAAAATAAGTAATTATACGATAGGCTTTTTTAAAATCTTTTGCCCCAAGCGCATTCTGCAACTCAAAATTATTAAAGTCTTTACTTATCCCTATATTTCGTTCTATAATATGGGGTGTAATCTGCTCACCAGGTTTTACAATGACAAGCAATTTTTCTAACTCGTTATTTACTTTACCTAGATCATTCCCTAAAAACTCGACAAGCATTTGTGCAGCCTTAGGCGTAATGGTGTGCCCTTTACCTTGCAGCACTCTTGTAATCCAGTTAGGAACTTGATTATCATACAGTTTTTTACTTTCAAAAAGCTCTCCTGTTTTTTTTATAGTCTTACTTAACTTTTTACGAGCATCTAGCTTCTTATATTTATAGCACATTACTAGCACTGTAGACGGCTGTGGGTTTTCTGCATAGCTCACTAGATTCTCTATAGTTCTAGATAGATCTTGTGCTTCTCTCACAATAATCACCTGCTTCTCTGCCATCATTGGGTAACGTTTTGCGTTACTCACCACATCATCTATCGTGACATCGCGACCGTATAAAACAATCTGGTTAAAACCTCTCTCCTCTTCTGTCAGCACATTATTTGATATATAATCTGAAATAGCATCTATATAATACGGCTCTTCACCCATTAAAAAATAAATGGGTTTAAAGTTTTTGTTCTTTATATCTGTGATAATAGACTTTACTTTATCTAATGGCATTTTGATTTTAGGTTTACGATTTTAGATTTGCTAATTTGTTGTGCTTAGACAGGCTCTGCATGACAAGGCATCTAAAGAAATAACAATTTCCTATTAACTCTTAACATTTAACTTAATGATTACTTCAGAAATATTAATAATCTGCAACCTTTAGCTAAAATTTAAAATCTAGTATTACAAGAAACAATATCTTTACGGTAATGCAAAAACTTCACTTTCCTACATACGAGTTTCGTTTCAAAAGTAACGAAAACAAACCGATGATTTTTGACGTGGTCAGGAAAAAATTTATTGTTCTCACTCCAGAAGAATGGGTACGGCAACATGTGGTGCATTTTCTTATTTCAGAAAAAAACTACCCCCTCTCTTTAATTAATGTTGAGAAGCAGATTAAACTAAACAAAACAACTAAGCGCTATGACATTGTGGTCTTTAATAGCGATGGCACTATTCATCTTATTGTAGAATGTAAAGCCCCTAAGATTGTTATCGCTCAAGATACCTTTGACCAGATTGCTAGGTATAACTTTGTACTTAATGCCTCTAACCTTATGGTTACAAATGGGCTATCACATTATTATTGTCGTATGGATTTTGACAATGAGCGTTATATTTTTCTAGAAGATCTTCCTGCTTATTTAGAGTAGCTTTCTGTTAACAGAAATTTAAGAAATGTCTTTTCAAAAGACAAATGGTTTTCGGCTATCTTTAACCAACTAAAAAACCAACAGCATGAAAAACATTTTTATTCTCTTTATCTCGGTGCTTAGCATTTCGGCGACCGCCCAATTACAAACACCAAAAGCCTTTTTAGGCTATGAAATAGGTGATCAATTTACACGTCACGCAGATGTGGTTAACTATTTTGAGCATGTAGCAGAAAACAGCAACATGGTCACTTATGATGTGTATGGTAAAACTAATGAGCGCAGGCCACTTACTTATGCTATTGTGTCTACACCAGAAAACTTAGCAAACATTGAGACTATTAGAAAAAACAACTTAATTAATGCTGGTTTAGCATCTGGTAGCGCAAACCCAGATATTGCTATAGTCTGGTTAAGTTATAACGTGCACGGTAATGAGGCATCAAGCTCTGAGTCTGCAATGTCTACGGTCTATGAGCTAATCACAAAAAAACAAGCTTGGTTAAAAAATACGGTGGTAATTATAGATCCTTGCGTAAACCCAGATGGTCGCGATCGCTACACAAACTGGTACAACCAAGTAAAGTCTACACCTTATGATGTTTTACAAACAGCAACAGAACACGATGAGCCTTGGCCTGGAGGAAGACCTAACCACTACCTGTTTGATCTAAACAGAGATTGGGCTTGGGCTACACAAGTAGAAAGCCAGCAGCGATTAAAAATATATAACCAGTGGATGCCACATATTCATGTAGATTTTCACGAGCAAGGTATAAACGAACCTTATTATTTTGCTCCTGCAGCAGAACCTTTTCACGAAATAATCACAGATTTTCAGCGTGACTTCCAGACGCAAATTGGTAAAAATCACGCAAAATATTTTGACCAAGAAGGTTGGTTATTTTTTACAAGAGAACGTTTTGATTTATTATACCCAAGCTACGGTGACACCTACCCTACTTTTATGGGATCTATAGGTATGACTTATGAGCAGGCAGGACACGGTCGCGCAGGTTTAGGTATAAATACAGATGAAGGTTTTGTACTTACCTTAAAAGATAGAGCAGCGCACCATACTACTACAGGGCTTTCTACGGTAGAGATGGGAAGCAAAAATGCTGCAAAGCTGAACACAGAGTTTAAAAAATTCTTTAATAACAGCGGTATTAAATACAAGAGTTACGTGCTTAACGGGAATCCAGATAAAATAAAAGCACTTACTAATTTACTAGACAAGCACGAGATTACATACGGTTTTTCTAAGGGCGGAAATGTGAGTGGCTTTAACTATAGTGAAAATAAAAATGGATCTATGGACTCAAAAGGAGCGCTAGTAGTAGATGCTACGCAACCTAAAGGAAAAATGGTGAAAGCTCTTTTTGAGCCAGACGCAAAACTTAGCAATCCGCTTACTTATGATATTACTGCCTGGAGTTTGCCACACGCTTATGGCTTAGATGCTATTGCAAGTACATCTGTGGTTGCTGCTTCTAGTAACAACCCTTATGTAAAAGAAGTAAACCAAGTATTTTCTGGAGCTGCAGGATATTTAGTACACTGGAACTCTATGAGCGATGCTAGCTTTTTAGCAGACTTATTACAGCATGACATTAAAGTACGTTTCTCAGAAAAAGACTTAAGATTTAACGGTAAAGATTTTGCAAAAGGAACACTTGTTATCACAAAGAGTGATAATAAAACTAATGAAGACTTTGCTGCTACGGTAACAAAACTAGCTAACAAACATGAGCGTAAACTGCACGCATCTACTACAAGTTTTGGAGACACTAACACAGACTTTGGTTCTCCAGATGTAAAATTAATTAACAAACAACGTATTGCAATGCTTCGTGGTGATGGTGTCTCTTCTTTAAGTTTTGGTTCTTTATGGCATTTCTTTGAGCAAGACTTAAAATACCCTGTGACTAATATTGACACGGGTAGTTTTAATCCTGCAATGCTTAAAAACTTTGACATTCTAGTTTTACCAAGCGGTTGGTATGGCAGACAGCTTAATGATAAAACAATGGATGGTATTAAAGACTGGGTACGCAGCGGTGGTAAAATAATCGCAATGGCAGGCGCAGTAAGAACATTTGCTGGCAAAGATGGCTTTGATCTTAAAAACAATGAAGCCAAAAAAGACGACGATAAAAAAGACGAAGCCAAAGGCAACTTAACACCGTATGACCAAAGAGAGGCAAACAATGTAAAAAACCTTATTACGGGTAGTATTTATAAAACTACGCTAGACCCTTCTCACCCTATGGCATTTGGGTATGGCGATACGTATTACAGCTTAAAACAAGGCGGTACGTCTTATCAGTTTTTAGAAAACGGATATAACGTAGGTTATATTAATGGAGCGCCAGAAACTGTTTCTGGATTTTCTGGAGATGACGCAAAAACAGGTCTTACAAACAGTATGACTTTTGGCGAAGCTAGAATGGGTAGCGGTAGCGTGATCTATTTTGTAGATGATGTGATGTTTAGATCTTTCTGGCAAAACGGGAAATTGCTATTTGTAAACTCTTTATTCTTTGTGAATAACAATAGGTTTACTTTATAATTGGCTTGAGGCAAAAGCTATTCTAAAAAGGTAGCTTTTGCCTAATCCATTACGTGTAAATTATGCTTATAATTTATAGTAGCTTTACGGGATAACAATGATGGCTTTATGCTGTTATCCTGATTATTTTACGGGATAACCATGACAAATGTCATTATATAACGAGTTGGCATAAATTTAAAAAAAATGAGAAAACTATTAATATTTTTTATGATTTTAAGTCTTTATTCGTGTTCAAATGATGACGATGGAACGGGAAGTTCTCTGCCTGCCATAACTTCAGAAGGAAAAAATACTTTTGGATGTAAAATTGACGGGGAAACTTTTTTGCCTAGAAACAATGGTGGATTTAGTGCAGGTTATACAACCGTATTAAGAGCACAATACCGTTATTATGAATACGAATATTATGGATTAGAACCAGGATATCATCTTGCTATTAGCGCCTATAATTCTTTAACAAACAAAAGCATTAGAATAGAATTGCCTGCATCGAACGAACCAATAATGACTGGAGAAACTTATCCAATAACTCTAAAAAATAATGGTAATATTTCAGCAGAATATAGTTTTTCAACTAATACTCAAGATCCAGATAATCCAAACATTTATTATTATAACTCTTTCAATCACATCACAACAGAAAATTATAATGGAGAAATAACTTTTAATTTAGTTGATGAAGAAAACCAAATAATTTCTGGTGTGTTTTATTTTAGTTGTATAAATCCCGAAACTGATGAAATAGTAGAAGTTCTTGACGGTAGATTTGATATTGAATATGACAACTGGTTCTAAAAAAACTTATGCCAACAATGTATAACCGCAATTACGGCGGATTCGACTACGTCCGAATCCACTCGGAATTGCTAACGTCAGTGCTTAACCGAAAATTATTAACTTTAATCCCGTAACTGACGGTTATACGAGACCGTTGGGCACAATAAGATGAAACACTTTACTTTAATATTATTTTTAGGAATTTTTCAAACTTTGGTTTCACAAAATCAAAAATTTGAATGGTACGATGAAACCTGTACTTATTTGAGTTTATTTGATAACGATAAATACAATAAATCTGAAATTGAAAATTGTTTTAAAATTACTTATTTTAATAATTATAGAATTACAAAAACACCTTCAGTTCATAAACCAAGTGACATTAATAGATTAAACCAGGATAGTTTAACAAATGAATATTTGACAAAATTAAAGACAGTCAAAAATCTGAACTTACCAAAAAATGGAAATTGGAATAAATTCAGAGATAGCATAATTAATCAGTTAGAACAAGAATACAAATTCAGTAAAATTGCATACAAGGCTTATATAACAAAAGATTTCGGAATCTTGAATGAGTTTTGGGAATCTGATTCTCTAATTGATGAGTATTGTAATGCCTTACAAGGTTCTGACACAGAATTATTAAACACTTGGGAAAAACTAACTTCTCGAAAAGCAAAAATTAATTGTTGTCCCGATAAAGTTTGGAAAAAATACAGAACGAAGAGAGACTCTGAAAATTGGAAAGAATATGCACAAGTAGATATTATGACTTTCGGATGGTGGAATTCAGCAAATAAATATATAAAGCGTTTTGATGGTTGGAGACACTATGATGAATTCGACAAACTCTTTATTTCCACAAAAGAAATTGAGTGCGATGAAATATAATTACTGTGCCCAACACCGTATAAAATTAATTACTAATTACAGCTTACTTACGAAAGTCCTAGCGGACTTTCTATCTGTGATTTATTTGCTAAATTTAGTGCTTAAAACACGTAACTAATCTTATACAAACACGTAGGGCATTTGAAAAAAGACAATGAAGTACAAAAATTACAAATCGGCAATTCACAATTTCACCCATTCCTTCATTAGTATTGACTATATGAAAAGTGGTCGGCTTGCTCTGAATGTACTGATTGAATTACATAATGTCGGACTTGAAAGTAAGGCGACTTTTGACTTTATAAATGAATCCATTAAACCGATTGATGCTGAATCTATGGAAAGTCGACAATTATTGGACGATTATTTGGATTGGTTGCCTGAACATTTCAAGAATCATAAATGTGACTTGACTAAATTGGACAAACTTGAAATTACATTCTGGACTGATTTTAAAAACACTCTTCCATATGAAAGAAATCGGAATGATAGAGTCTTTAAAGTTTTAGCAAAAACAAAATGGAAAGCGAATGGACGAAATGAAGAAGTAATTGATATTTCGCAATCTGAACTTATCCCAAAAAGAATATTGGAATTAGAACAAATCCCGAAAAGAACTGAAATAACCTAAAAAAAAACGCCCTACAACAATGTATAAAAATAATCGCTCAATTTTGGGCTTAACCAAAGGTCGTCGCAAGTTTACTACATCTGATTTTCCTGCGGAAAATCCTCGCACGTAAACCCGCAACTATTCTTAGTTGCGTAAACGTTGTGTGCAATTACCAAGCAAACCCAAAAAAGATGAATCAAGAACGTTTTTCTGAATTAATTAAATCATTTTTGGTTGAGAAATTCCCGGAATTTACCAAAACTATAAATTACAAAGACGATAAATCTTTTGATTGTGACTTAAGAAATCCGACAAACGAATTTTCTATTTGGATTGCTACGTATAATTCTGAAATCACAATAGGATTGGAAGACCCAAGCGGAAAAACTGACATTCATACTCATATATCTTGTTATGAAGAAGAGGATATTAATGATGCGTTGACTGACTTAACAACCGAAATAAATAATATTACGAAAGGAAAAACCTTATTGTACCATAGTGACAGAACTGGCTACCAATGGACAAATGACATTAATTTGATTTTAAAAAGAAAAAAAACATTAGAAAATATACGAGTGTATAATTGGAATGCAAATTAGAAAACTGCACACAACAATGTATAAAAATAATGCTAAATTAGTTGCTTAATCTAAGGTTAGTGCGCTTTTGTTACGTCTAATTTTCCTTCGGTAAATCCTCGCATACAAACCCGCAACTATTCTTATACATAAACGTTGTTACCTACAATATGAAAAACGCAACTGCAACTGAATTTGTAGATAGAATAAAACGACTTGTCGGAAATCATAATCTCTCAGTAGAACAGGAATATCTGAATGAAATTTTAATTCCTGATTCTAAAAAAACTGACTTTAATCTGACTGGAGATTTTTTATTCGATTTACATAATAATTACGATTTAAAAGGGCGAACTATTGGTTTCGATTTTCTTGGACAATTAGATGAAAATTCTGATTTTATTTTTTTTGCAATCAGCGACCCATTTTATATCGGACTTGATAAAAAAACGAATGAAATAATAATGTATGACTCTGAAATTAGTCAAGTGCATTTCAAACTCGCCAAAGACATCAACGAATTTATAAACATTATTCTTCTAATATTTGAATACGGACTTGATGGTTGGATTTCTGAAAAACAATACTCTACTGACGATCGACTTTCATTATTCAAAAAAATTAAAGGAATTGCTGATACTGAATATTTGACATTTTATGAGCAATCGTACGGAAATTAAAAATACTGTAGGTAACCTGCGTATATAATTAATAAACATCCTACAGTAATTCTTACAGCTACGCTTGTCCTTACTCTAAAGTATATCTCAAAGTAAACTACCTATTTTTTGCCTCAATCCACTTGCTCATAAACTTTGTAGCCTGCATTGCTTGCTGTTGCAGTATCTGGCCCACAAAATGCTGCTGGCGGTGTGCAATAATATCTTGTTTAATAAGCCCCACTTTATCTAGTAGCTTTTGAGAGTGTACCTTAGTATCAAATCGCTCTTTTAAAATAGCAAAGCCATCTTGCTCAGAAGCTAACCACTTATCTTTTTGTAAATATAAGCTTACTGCGCAGTAAGCAAATTTTGCGACAGTCTCTTCTACTCCACCGGCATCTTTATTTTTGCCGTACATTCCTTCAGCGCCTATGGGTGTCGTGACTGCCGGAGTGCCATAATACATAGCATCTAGTAATTTCCCTTTTAAACCCGCTCCATAACGCAATGGCGCTAAGCAAACTCTCGCAGTACTCATTGCCTCTTTTATAGATGGCGCCCATCCTTTAATTAAAAACCCAGTTTTGGCATTATGTAATTCTGTGATTTGCTGTGGTGCATAAGCTCCGTACACGTGTAAAATAGCTGTAGGTAATTGCTTTCGTATAGCTGGCCAAATCTCTTTATGCAACCATTTTACGCTATCCACATTTGGCGCGTGATACAAGTTACCTATCGCAATAAAATCGTGTCGTTCTTCATGCTTCGGAAATGCGCTAGTCATTTCTAATTGTTCTTTAGGTAGAAAAGGTACGTAATGCAGTATTCCTTCTGAAATTTTAAAGGTGTCAATTAGTAATTCCATTTCTATTTCAGAAATAATAAGACTTAAATCACTTCTTAAAATGCTGGCGAGTTCTCTTTTTGCGGTGTCTGAGTAGAGATTCACATTATCTAAATTCCCGTCTTTTTTAAAAGCTTCTTCTCTGGCTTTTCTTAAAAAATGAAGATCTTCTGTATCAAGAATACGTAATGCATTAGGGCATTGTTCTGCTACACGCCACCCAAATTGCTCTTCTGTAATAAAGCGATCAAAGAGAACGATCTCTGGTTGAAGCTTCGCTATAAAAGCATCAAAAGAGGGATCGTTAAGTTGTAATATTTCCACATTAATACCAAGTACACTTAAATCTGCACTCTTCTCTGACACACTGGCCGAACTGCCAAAAGTGATATTGTAATCTTGCCCTATAAACAATTGTATTAACTGCATCATACGAGAACCTGCAGCTGTTGTTGAAGGTTCTGGTAAGGTGTGACCTATGATTAATAGTTGTTTTTTCAAGCTGTTATTTTAAAAGAGTTTATAGTAAATCTACGGTAATAGTTTTTGTTTCTATCCTTGAAGGCAAGCCCTTTTCTGCAATGGTATACGCTAAGAATATAGTGCCATCTAGCACGGCCATTCTTGGAAACCCACTTGCTCTTGCCGTATTTGTTTTTGACACAGTGATTACCTCGCCTTTAGCACCATTTTTATCTACTTTTAACAACTGGATCAAAGTGTCATCACCAACATTTTCTACCCAACTTACTATTGCTTCTGTAGTAGAAATCATTTTTAAATCTATGCGACCTATTGTGGGGTTGCTGTTAATTTTAATTGGGATATCTAGTACATCTTCTTTTAAACTCCCAAAGGCTAACTGAACTTTAGCTTCACCTTTTGCTTCTGTGTACCACGCAACGGCATACTCATTATTAAAAGAAGCCAATGCTGGCCCATTTACCGGGCATCCTGCTATTTTCCAGTTGTCATTACCTACTGTTAAAGGTTGTGACCAACCAGTAATTTCATTCCATTTTTTAATTTTTATATCTCTAACTTCATCTTCACTTCTATCTCTGTATGCAACTATAATTTGTTTATCTTTTGTCACTGCAAGATCTGTCTGGCAGCAATCGCAGACTCTATTATCAATTTCTTCTTCTTGGCTAATTAAGCCATTTTCAGAAATCACTGCACCTCTTAATGTCATCGCGCCATCCATATTAGAATGAGTATCGTGATCCATACTCCCGCCAGTATTACGCCCGTCTAACCAAACGGCATAAAAAGATTTTTGTCCATAAGGTTGTAGCGATACAAAACCGTGTTCGCTTTTAGTACCGTCATCGTGCAATAATAAATCACGGTGCCAAATACTATTTTCTGGCTTAGAAGGTTGTGTTAGTGTTTGTTTTAAGTTGAGTTTTATATCATATGTATATGCGCCAGAATCAGATTTGTGGAGCAAATTTGTGAGCACACTTTTATCATTAACAGCAATTGCAGGAAAATCTGCCCAGTTTACAAACCAATCATTACCGCTTGCAACTGTAGTTGTCGTGTTCCATTTTTCATTTCTGAAATGTGCAAATTTTAAAAAATCTGTGCTATCTTTTGTAGAGAGCCAAGACATCCATAAACCGTTCTTGTTTGAAAAAAGATTAGGTGTTTGGCTATTCTGTTCAGAAGGGTTTTTAATAGTTTTAACCAATTCTAAACCTGCAGTAACTTCCTGACTGGAAAGGCCTTCTGTTTTATTTTTACACGATAAAACGGTAAGTATTAAGATACAAAGTAAGATTCTCATTTAAACAAATTTGAATTTTAAAAGTACAAAAATGCTATCTTTATAAGATGAGAGATTTTGAATTCTTTTTAGACTTTTTATACCCTTTACCTTTAGTGAAGAAAGCTTTTTTTGGGACGACTTCTTATTATTTAGGTGATAAAATTATCTGCGCTACTTGCACAAACGATAAGTTTCCTGATGATAAAGGCATTTGGGTTTCTACTCCGCCTGAGTTTCACGAGTTCCTATTTCCGAAGTTAATAAACCAAAGATTTTTAACAAGAGTACCCACAAAAAAATGGATCTTACTCCCCGAAGATAGCGACACCTTTGAAGAAGACGCACGCACTGTTGCAGAGCTTGTTAAAATAGGAAGCGACTGGATAGGTACCGTACCAAAGCCAAAAAAGAAAAAAAGAAAATGAAAAATGCCCAAATTTATCAAATGTAAATTTGGGCACTTTTATACTGTAATTATAATTCTAGCTTATAATATGCTCTCTATTTTGCTACCTCTGCATACAGGTCAAAATCTTCTGCTGCGGTAATTTTTACATTAAAAAATTCTCCTGTTCTTAGATATCCCTCTTCTGCATTAATTAAAACTTCATTATCTACATCTGGACTGTCAAACTCTGTACGACCTACATAATAAGCTCCTTCTTTACGATCAATAAGCACTCTGTACTCATTGCCTATTTTTTGCTGATTAAGTTCCCAAGAGATTTGAGATTGGATTTCCATAATCTCATTAGCACGCTCCATTTTCACATCTTCTGGCACATCATCTTCAAGATTGTAAGCGTGTGTGTTTTCTTCATGAGAATACGTAAAACAACCTAAACGCTCAAAACGCATCTCACGAACCCACTCTCTTAGTGTTTCATAATCTTCTTGAGTTTCTCCAGGATACCCTACAATTAACGTAGTTCTAATTGCCATATCTGGCACAGCTGCCCTAAAGTCTTGTAATAACTTTGTGGTTTTTGCTTTTGTAGTACCACGACGCATTGACTTTAAAATAGGATCTGCAATATGCTGTAATGGAATATCAATATAATTACAAATCTTTGGTTCATTGTGCATTAACGTTAATACATCCATAGGGAAACCTGTAGGAAAAGCATAGTGTAATCTAATCCATTCAATACCTTCAACCTTAACTAGGTTCTCGAGTAACTCAGCAAGGTTTCTTTTTTTGTATATATCTAGACCGTAGTACGTTAAATCTTGTGCGATAAGTATTAATTCTTTAACACCTTTTGCAGCTAACTTCTCAGCTTCAATAACAAGATTCTCTATAGGAGTAGATCTGTGTTTTCCTCTCATGATAGGAATAGCACAGAATGAACAAGGTCTATCACAACCTTCTGCAATTTTTAAATATGCATAGTTTTTAGGAGTTGTAGTTAAACGCTCCCCTATTAATTCGTGCTTATAATCTGCACCTAATGCTTTTAATAAACCTGGTAACTCTGTAGTACCAAAATATTGATCAACATCTGGTATTTCTTTTTGTAGGTCTGGCTTATATCTTTCAGAAAGACAACCCGTAACAAATACTTTGTCTACAATTCCGTCTTGTTTTTTCTGTACAAACTCTAAGATTGTGTTTACACTCTCTTCTTTTGCATTTGCAATAAAACCACAAGTATTTATCACGACAACATTACCTTCTTCTTCGTGTACTACTTCTTTATTATTGGCTTTTAATTGCCCCATTAATACCTCACTATCATAGACGTTCTTAGAACAACCTAAAGTGACTACATTAATTTTATTTTTCTTGAGTGTTTTTGTGCGCATTTTGTGGATGTACGATGTACGATTTTATATGTACTATTTAATATTGCTTAAGCGGGTGCAAAGATACTGAAATATCTAGTATGTAACGCTTTATTAAGAAAATGGATTAAACCGAAAAGCTAAAAACATTATTACTGAATTACCAATTAATAATAAGAGAAGAGATACAGGGATGACCCAAAATTTATCTGCTAAAAATGACTGTTTCTTTAAGTATGAAAAAAACAAATATGCTCCTAAAAGCCAAAACGGCACTAAAAGCATATTTGAGAAGCTTGCATAATAAGCTAACTGTTCTGGTATAAGTGGATTACTTAAATTATAAAACGTTTGTATTATTTGTATTAACTGTATTAATATTTGAAAAACACAATACAATAAACAAAGCTTAACTATCGCATCTTTCCACCAGATAGAGAGCTTAAACATCTATAATAGATTATTTAAAAAACGAATCTACAAATTCAAATTTATTGAATACTTGTAAATCTTCTATCCCCTCACCTACTCCTATATATTTTACAGGAATCTGAAACTGATCACTAATACCTATTACAACACCACCTTTTGCAGTACCATCTAGTTTTGTAACTGCTAGCGAAGTAACTTCTGTTGCAGCAGTAAATTGTTTTGCCTGCTCAAAGGCATTTTGCCCAGTAGAACCATCTAGTACTAGAAGCACGTCATGAGGAGCATCTGGTATTACCTTTTGCATAACTCGCTTTACCTTAGTAAGCTCGTTCATTAAGTTAATTTTGTTGTGCAATCTTCCTGCTGTATCAATGATAATAACATCTGCATTTTGGTTTACACCACTTTCTAGTGTATCAAAAGCAACACTAGCAGGATCACTACCCATTTCTTGTTTTACAATAGGGACTCCAGTTCTATCTGCCCACACTTGTAATTGATCTATAGCTGCTGCTCTAAAAGTATCTGCAGCCCCAAGAACTACTTTATGTCCTGCTTTAGAAAATTGGTGTGCTAATTTACCTATAGTTGTTGTCTTACCAACACCGTTTACACCAACCACCATAATTACATGCGGTCCTGTTTCGTGTTTAGGGATTGTAAATTGACTTTCATTACCGCTGTCTATCTCACTTAGCAAACCGGCAATTTCTTCTCTTAGTATAGCATTAAGCTCACTAGTACCTACATATTTATCTTGTGCGACTCTAGCTTCAATACGGTCAATAATCTTAAGAGTGGTTGTGACACCTACATCACTTGACACTAAAACTTCTTCTAGGTTATCTAGAACATCATCGTCTACTTTACTCTTTCCGGCCACAGCCTTGTTGAGCTTATCAAAAAAGGAAGATTTAGTTTTCTCTAAACCCTTATCAAGTGTTTCCTTTTTTTCTTTGTTAAATATTTTTTTAAAAAAACTCATTGTCTGTTTGTTAGTTGATCACGAGTTTACTCGCAATACGCAAAAATACGAAAAGCCACTCTTCTTTGAAGAGTGGCTTAACTAATATTATAAAAAGAACAATTATTTTTTGCTCATCCAGTCACTTACTTCGTCTGGAGACATAATTGATTCTGTAAAAACGTAAGCTCCAGTTTTAGGAGACTTCACCATTTTTATCGCTTTTGTAAGACGTTTAGATCCTGTTTGTAAAGATGCTACCGATTTCTTTGCCATAACTCTTGTTTTTCTTCCGTCAAAAGACGAAAATAATTACTTAATTTCTTTGTGAACCGTCATTTTCTTCAAGATTGGGTTAAATTTCTTTAACTCCATTCTATCTGGCGAATTCTTCTTGTTTTTTGTCGTGATGTAACGAGATGTTCCAGCTTGTCCTGATTCTTTGTGCTCAGTACATTCTAAAATTACTTGTACTCTGTTTCCTTTTCTAGCCATCTTGCTATTCTATTAATGGTGTTACAGTTATTTATTAAGAATCCCGTTTGCACGAGCTTCCTTAATTACTGCAGAAATACCTTTTTTGTTAATATTTTTTAATGCTGAAGTAGATACCTTAAGTGTAATCCACTTATCCTCTTCAGGAATGTAAAAACGTTTTTTCATCAAGTTTACATTAAACTTGCGTTTCGTTTTGTTCATCGCATGAGACACGTTGTTTCCAACCATTGCCTTCTTTCCAGTAAGCTCACAAACTCTAGACATTTCTGTAAATTATTTAGTTATTTTTAAAGAGGCTGCAAATTTAAGTAATATTATTGGTTTGCACAACAAAAGAATTCTAGTTTTTTGACAATTCTTTTAATAGCATCTCTAAAGCCTTATTTTTAGCCTTCACAATCACCCGTTCTCTGTGATCTCCTAAATTATACTCTATAGACGTAACACCCTCAGGTCCAGCAACAGCAATACAAACTGTACCCACATCTTTATCAGTATCACCTTTAGTAGGACCAGCAACTCCTGTTGTTGCTAAAGCATAATCAGATTTAAAAAGTTTTCTGCTATTTTCTGCCATAGCAGCTGCAACTTCAACACTAACTACTGTATGTTTTGCAATTAAAGCTGCTTCTACGTTTAATATTTCAGTTTTAAGAACTGTACTATAGGGTATTAATCCTCCTTTAAAATAAGAAGAAGAACCCCCTATTTCTGTTATTGCTTGTGCTATTGATCCTCCTGTACAACTCTCTACCACACTTAAAGTTTGTTTACTAGAAGTGAGTTTTTCTGCAATACGACCTATAAGACTTGTTTCATCTTCATAACCTATGGCAATGTCTTGTAATATTTCAGAAAGAGAAAGCATTTGTTTATCTACACCTTCTTCTACTTCACTTTTACTCGCGCCAGTTGATGACAACCTTAAGCGCACACTACCAAAAGAAGGCAAATAAGCCAGCTTTATTTGAACTGGTAATGCATCTTCCCAAGCTGTAATACGTTCTTGTATCTCGCTTTCGCCTTGCCCATAAGTGAGCAATGTTTTATGATATATATGTGGTCGTTTAAATTTTTTTAAGACACGTGGTAAAACCTCATTTGCCATAAGCGCCTTCATCTCAAAGGGCACTCCTGGCATAGAAACAAATACTGTTTTATTTTTTTCCATCCACATACCTGGAGCTGTGCCGTGTATGTTTTCTAAGAGCGTTGCTTTACTTGGCACCATAGCCTGGGTCAAGTTTGCAGGTAGGGGATCTCGCTTTAAATGCGTGTGAAACAAGCTCTTTATATGAGCTAAAACGGCTGGGTTCTCAACAAGGGTATCATCAAAATACTTAAGAAACATCTCTTTTGTGATATCATCTTTAGTAGGCCCCAAACCTCCCGTAAGTAAAACTAAGTCTACTCGCTCATTTGCATCTGCAAGTGCTTTTAAAATATGGGTCTCTTCATCTTGTATAGAAGTAATCTGAAAAACCTTTACACCTACTTTATTAAGTTCTGTAGCAATAAAAGCAGAGTTTGTATCAACTATCTGCCCTATTAATATCTCATCTCCTATTGTAATAATCTCTGCGAGCATGATAATTTAAGAAAAATCTGATTTTAACTCAGTAAAAACAGCTTTTAACACGCTATTAATTGTTTCTATATTTTCTGCTACCACACCATTGTTCTTACTACCCTTTGTCCATGTCTCTATAGTTGTGATGTCTTTTAAGACACTAATACCAAACATCTCTATATTTGGTTTCATTTTGTGAGCAAACTGGTATGCCAACTCTTTATTATCATCTACAATTGCAGAGGTCAAAGCCTCTAAGTCTGGCGGTATCTCTTCTAAAAAAGTCTGAGCCACAATAGCCATAAAATCCTCATCACCACCAGCTATCTCTTTTAAGCTATCTAAAGAATAATGCTTATCCATTGTTTTTATATTTTGTTTGTTATTTGACTTTTACAGAGAACAATTGTTTATCCTCTATAAAACCAGTAAGCACATCTTCTGTTTGTACTCGAGCAACACCACTAGGTGTGCCCGTAAATATAATATCTCCTATCTTTAAAGTAAAATATTTTGAAATATATTCGATTAAAGCATCAATATCCCACAACATTAATGAAGTATTTGCCTTTTGGACCACCTCTCCGTTGTTTTCAAGTCTAAAATTAATATCACTTAAATCATTAAAATCGCTTTTAGGCAAAAACTCTCCTATCACAGCAGCACCGTCAAAAGACTTTGCTTTTTCCCAAGGCAAACCCTTCTCTTTTAATTTTTGCTGTAAATCTCTAGCCGTAAAATCTATACCAAGACCAATCTCATCATAATATTTATGAGCAAATTTTCTATCTATATGCTTACCTAGTTTATTAATCCTCACAATAACCTCAACCTCGTGGTGAACATCTTCTGAGAAATCTGGTATAATAAACGGATGCTTCTTTAATAGTATGGCAGAATCTGGTTTCATAAAAACCACAGGATTTTCTGGACGCTCACTTGATAACTCTGCTATATGGTCTGTATAATTTCTACCTATGCAAATAATTTTCATTTGTGTATAATATTGAGATAACAGAAAACGGTATGCCCTATTTACTCCTTTTCTGTTTGTTTAATTATTATTCCTGGGCCTTTTTCTTGTAGTACTTCGGAAATATTAAAGCTTATTATTTAATCTACTTAATTTTATTCTAGTCAAAACCTTCTTTGTATACAAGGGAAAATCTGCATTAAGCAACCAACCAAAATAGCCCGGCTCTTTATCTAAAACATCAAGAACCAATGCTCCTTTATGTTTTCCGAATGCAAAAATCTCTTCTCCTTTCTTATTAAAGCCAATATAACCTGCAAAATCTGCAAACTTGTTATGAGTACTAAATGCCGCTAATGATGTGATATCATTCTCTAGATCATCATACCTATCTAGTTGTGCTTTTAAAACCTCATAAGTCGCATCTGTATCTGCTGCCGCGCTGTGCGCATTAGTCAACTCTTCATTACAGTAAAACATTAACGCTGCTTCTAGTGTTCGTTTTTCCTTTTTATGAAAAATGGTCTGCACATCTACTGAAGCTGCTTTTTTAAGATCGTAATCAATATCTGCTCTTAACAACTCTTCTGCTAATAAAGGGATATCAAATCTATTAGAATTATAACCCCCAAGATCACTATCTTTTATTAGTGCAAAAATCTTTGGCGCTAACTCTTTAAAGGTAGGTTCATTTGCCACCATATCATCTGTGATACCGTGAATAGCACTCGTCACAGCTGGAATAGGAATTGTCGGGTTTACCTTCCAAACAAAACTTTCTTTATTTCCGTTAGGGAAAACTTTGAGTATTGCTATTTCTACTATTCTATCTTTGGCGATATTAATTCCTGTTGTTTCAAGATCAAAAAAACAAATAGGTTTACTTAATTTTAATTGCATTGGTATAGTTTATGCAGTAAAGGTAACAATTACTATTTTTGAAATTCTATGAAGACAAAATTTTTACTCACATTATTATTAATTGCCATAGGCATTACTGCAAAAGCACAAGATTCCCGTATTGTTATTTCAGAAAAAAAACAAGGTAAGCGACTTGTATTTATGGCAGAGAATGTCACTCAAGACACCCTTAATGTATTTTTTATGGTACGCAGTGAGGGCTATAGACGCAGTGCAGACAGACCTACTATTCAATTTATTAATCCAGGAGAAAGCAAAGCCTTGATGACACTCATTGAACTTGCAAATGTCACATCTAGTTACGATTACACGCTAGTGGTAAATGATGAAGATTACAGCTTAAATATAACTAATGAAAAAAAAACAATAGATATTGAAAAACAGATATCTAACAGAGTGGTTCTATTTACAGACCCCGAGTGCGAAAAGTGTCAACTACTTCACACTGAGCTAGACGTTAACAAAATAGAACATCAAGTATTTGACATCTCTAAAGACCCAGAATTGTACAAGCAGTTTACTGCCTTTATAGCAAAGAAATACCCAAAACTACAAGCCATGAGACTACCAGTAATATGGAATAAAAATGAATTACTTTTTGGGTGGAACCAACTGGACGATATTATCAGCACATTAAAAAAGTAAACCCATAATTACAACTCATTAATAACAAAAGCGGCTATTCTAAATTAGAATAGCCGCTTTTGTTATTAATTAAAAAGTATTAAATCTCACGATTTACATCCCAACCTTCAAGATAATCTGACACCGCTTTAACAAACTGTCCTCCTAAAGCACCATTTACAACTCTATGGTCATAACTGTGTGATAAGAACATTTTGTAACGAATACCTATAAAATCTCCGTCTGGTGTTTCTATTACCGCTGGCACTTTACGTATAGCGCCTAATGCTAAAATACCCACTTGTGGTTGGTTAATAATAGGAGTTCCCATTATACTACCAAAAGTACCTACATTTGTTACAGTATAAGTTCCGCCTTGAATGTCATCTGGTTTAAGTTGACCAGTACGAGCACTATTTGCAAGACCATTTACAGCCTTACTCATACCTACTAGATTTAATTGATCTGCGTTTTTAATCACAGGAACAATTAAGTTACCATCTGGTAAAGCAGCAGCCATACCTAGGTTAATATTTTTTCTTTTGATAATTGTATCACCATCTACGGCGATATTCATCATAGGGAAGTCTTTTAATGCTTTTGCAACAGCCTCCATAAATATAGGAGTGAACGTTAAGTTTTCACCTTCGCGTTTTGCAAAACCGTCTTTTACTTTTTTACGCCAGTTCCAGATGTTAGTAACATCTGCTTCTATAAATGATTGTACGTGCGCACTTGTTTGTACACTCGCCACCATGTGGTGCGCTATTAGTTTACCCATACGGGTCATTTCTATTACCTCATCACCTCCATTAACAGAAACTGGTGCTTTTGCTGCTGGCGCTTTTGCCGCAGGAGCAGCTGTTTTTGCAGCCTCTGCTTTTACTGGAGCAGCTTGTGCCGCTTGAGCTCCACCGTTTTCAATAAAGGCTAACATATCATTTTTTGTAACACGACCATCTTTTCCAGAACCTGCAATGTTATCTAACTGTGCTTGAGAAATCCCCTCTGCAGCAGCCATATTTTTAACTAGTGGTGAATAAAAACGATCACCAGAATTTGTAATAGTTACTTGCGTCGTTTCTTTTGCTACATTAACAGTATTCTCAACAGCCGCAACTGTTTTTGGTGCTGGTGTTGCTTCATTTGTTGTAGCTGCAGGAGCAGTTGGTGTGCTTGCCTCTCCATCTGTTTCAATAATAGCAAGTATTTCTCCTACTTGAACAACGTCATCTGTATTGTAAAAAATCTCTACAAGAACCCCATCTACTTCACTAGGCACTTCACTATCTACCTTATCTGTTGCGATCTCAAGGACTGCCTCATCTGCTTCAATGGTATCGCCAACGCTCTTAAGCCAATTGGTTACTGTTGCCTCTGCAACGCTCTCGCCCATCTTAGGTAGTTTTAATTCAAATCTTGCCATAGCTGTAATAAGGTGGTTTTATAATTTTAAAGTGCAAAATTAGTTAAAATAAATAGGTTAATAGATTGTATTATCTAAAATTTAACAACACTCCCTTTATCATCACTTTGATCACTGCCTAATAAAAAATTACAGCCAGGAGGCTTAATTTTAAATCTATTACCCTTATTGCTCATTTGTTGCATAAACATAAATATACGTCCATAAGAAATATAGTCTGCATCAAAGATGATTTCTGTATTATGAACAATAGTATCTTCTAGTACAGCAATAGCAGAAGACGAAAGACCGTCACCATAAACACTAGAAAGTTGTTTTAACAACGCAAAGTCATTTGTAAACACAATGGCTTTCTCAATATTATTATTAGCAATTAGAGACTTACCCTTTAAAGAATGTAAAACTTTAGCTCCAAAAACTCCAACTTTCACTAGGCCTCTTTGCCAAAAAGAAAGTGACAATTGCTTTTCATAAAAAATATGCATCGCGCCATAAAATCTTTTGAGATATGTATTATCACGCACAGTGCTTTCTCCTTTGTAGTGCAATGTAGTAGTACTCCCAAGGTAGCAATTTTTATAACCAGCCTTTTCTATTCTGTAAGAAAAATCAATATCTTCTCCGTACATAAAGTAATCTTCATCAAAGCCACCTACTTCTTTATATATTGAGCGCTTGAGAAGCATAAATGCGCCTACTAGTATCGCTACTTCCCCCTGTCCTCTTTCTGAAATATGACCTGCATAATACCCGTTCTTAGAAAAACCCCTCCCTAACATCTTTTTTAAAGCAACATAGGGTGTAGGAAGATTTCGTTTACTCTCTGGCAAGTAGCAACCAGTACCGTCCATGAGATGAGTGCCTAGTGCCCCCATTTTAGGTCTCGTCTCTGCATACTTTAATACTTTTTCAAAACAGTCTTCTGTTACAGCTGTATCTGGATTTAATATGCAAACATATTCTCCTTTTGCTACAGCAACTGCTTGATTATTTGCTGTTGCAAAACCTACATTCTTTTTATTTGCAATAAGTTTAATATGAGGAAAAAGATCACTCATCATATCACAACTGTCATCTGGCGAGTTGTTATCGACTACAATAATCTCTGCGTTTAAATTTTTTAATGATCGCTCTACACTCAAAATGCATTGCTCTAAAAAATAGCGCACATTATAATTAAGTATGACAACAGTTAGTCTCAAGCGGTTATTAATTTTTTAATGAAGACTCAAAAGGAATTCTATGCAATATACTTCTTCCTAGGGTAACCTCATCTGCATATTCTAACTCGTCACCCACAGAGATCCCTCTTGCAATTGTTGTAATTGTAATTGAGTACTTTTCTAATTGTTTAAAAATATAAAAATTAGTGGTATCTCCCTCTAAAGTAGAACTTAAAGCAAAAATAAGCTCTTCTATTTCTCCTTCACTAACTTTCTTAATTAAACTATCTATAGTCAACTCGCTTGGTCCTATACCATCCATAGGTGATATTTTACCACCAAGCACATGATATTGACCACGATATTGACTAGTATTTTCTATAGCCATCACATCACGAATATCCTCTACCACACACACTAGACTTTTTGTTCTATTTGGGTTTGCACAAATTTCACATAAGGCAACATCAGAAATATTATGACAGTTTGTACAGAAGATAATATCTTCACGTAACTCTTTAATACTTTCTGAAAGAGCGAGAGCTTGACTTTTAGGCTGCTTTAAAAGATGCAGCACTAGTCTTAATGCGGTACGCTTACCTATGCCTGGCAATTGTGACATTTCATTAACCGCATTTTCTAATAGTTTTGAAGAGAAATCCATTAGGCGCAAGATAAAAAAAATGCTTCAGAAATTAACTTTCTGAAGCATTCTTGCAAAAAATATTTTATACTTATTCTTTGATAAACTTTTTTGTAATTGTCCCAGCATCTGAGGCAATTCTCATAAAATAAACACCTGTATTTAAATTAGAAATATCTAATGTATGACTCCCGTCTATCTGCACATTTTTATCAAAAGAAAGCAATGAGCCCTGAACGTTGAAGATTCTAATATCAACATTTGCTGCCAACGGCAACTTAAGCGTTACTTCATTTGTAGCCGGGTTAGGGTATAACTGTAACGTTTCCGAAGTAAAAGCAGTTGTATTTAACGTAGAGTCAAACAATGGAGAAAACCAAAGTCCTCTACCATAAGTACCCGCGTATAGCATACGGTTTGCATTGTTAATGTCTAATTCGTTTACAATTACATTAGGTAAGTTTGTGCTATAAGGAACCCAATCTTCTAGGTCGTTATCAATATAGTAAACCCCATAATCCATACCTAAATACAAGCCATCACGACCGTTGTGGTCCCAAATTATGCATAGCGCACTAAAACTTGGTAAATTTTTCTTGTAATTCTCCCAAGTATCTCCTCCATCTAAAGAGACATATACATTATTTGTAGAACTTCTAGTTACAGCTATCTTATTATGATCTGCTGGATGAATTGCAATACTTGTAATAGAACCACCTGCAGCTGGCACAATAGTCCAGTTTGTAGCGCCACCATCTGTTGTTCTGTATAGTGCGTTTGCTCGAGAAGCATACATTACATTTGGATTGCTAGGAGCGATTTTAAGATTATCAAGGTTAAACCCAAAAGCTTGAGACACTGGCTGCCAAATATTACCAAAATTAGTAGATTTAAAAACCTGATTATAACCAACGTAAATAACCCCGTTAGAGTCTGTCTCAAATGGTGTCACCCAATTACCCTGACCTGGACCAGGCCCTTGTAATCCAGTCACAGAGTCTCCTCCAGATAAAGATCTAAATAAGCCACCATTTTGTGTAGTACCAAATACGTGATTAGAATTACCCGCTCTAAAAAATGTTTCCATTCCATCTGCACCAAGCCAGTTTCTCCACTCTGTGTCTTCTCTATAAACAGAAGTACCATTATCCTGAGCACCTCCAGAGATTTTAACCTCTTCGCCTTGTGCAACACCTATTTTATAAAATTGTTTTACCCCTATACCAGTAGAAAGATCTGTGTAATAGCTTGAGGTAATATTCTGGGTATCTTCTGCTTTAAAGAAACCACCATCAGACCCTACATACAATGTAGTGTCTTTAAATAATAAGATATCTATATCTGCGTGGCAATACCCTATGTTTTCTGAGGCAGAGTTGTCTATCAACCAGTTTGCTGTAGTATTAAAAGTTTGCCCACCATCTAATGACATCCAAGTATTTATACCTGCTAAGTGCACCTCATTCTCATCAACCGGACTCACAGCAATATCCATATCTCTAGGTGCTTGACCAAAGTTATCTAGTCCGTCTAGATTTAGACCAAAATAATTGATAGAGTTATCTGCTACTACTGTAAAAGTTACACCTGCATCTATAGATTTATACAATGCCCCAAAACGCCCACTCGCCGCCTCGGCCACATAAACAACATCTGGATTGTCAAGTGTAACAGCAATCATTTTAGGCCCGTTACTAAATCCTGCTACATCATTAAAAGTTACTCCATTATCTGTAGACACTGCTACTTTCTCACCAGAAATATAAACCACAGAAGGATCACCCGCTTTAAACTCTACATCATGTGCTGTGATATTACTACCTACTTCTGCCCAATCTACACCTGTATTACTAGATTTATAAACCCCTCTACTTGATAAAGAAGCATACATAATTGATGTGTCTGTAGGATGTATTAATATTTTATTAATTGTAGAGTTATCTATAGTTGCGTGCAATTGCCAAGTAGCTCCTGCATCTTCAGATTTATACAATCTTCCTCCAGTTGAACCAAAATAATAAACATCAGCATTTAAAGGATCTATTGCTACAGAGTACACATATAGATTATTAAAGTAATCTGACAAGGGAGCCCAGTTTTGACCTCCATCAATAGTTTTCCAAACACCTCCAGTTTCTGCTCCAACTATAATATGATTACTATCACTTTCATCTATTGAAATAGCTGTAATACGACCTAATCCTGGGCTCCAAGATGTATGAGGGTTTATAGATGTTGGCCCTAATTCTTGCCAATTATCATTTAACACCGCTCTATTACTCGCTGTCTCATTTAAATACGCTTCCTGTCTCTCAAACTCTGCTTGAGTTTCATCTATTGTTCTAAGATACCCATCGTCTTTTACTAAACGTAAAGCGTTGTACTCCCACCTTTTAAACTGCTTATAACCGGAACCCTTACCTTTTTCTTTATTTGAAAAATAATTTTCTGCACTATCTATTATTTCTTGAACCGTGTAGTTCTCTGACTCAATCATTTGTAGATATTCTTGAGAGATTGCTGTAGTTGTTGTCAATGCGATGACAAAAAGTGATAAGAGTATTCTCATAAATTATTATTTTTAAGTTTTAGTATGGTTTGTTATAAAAAGCTTTCAAAAATATAGAAAAAAGTGAGTTAGGTTATCCATCTTTGCACTATTAACAGTATACATTAGAAAAAAAGGAGATTATGCAGCCATTTCACATTTTACTTTTAATTGCATCATATTTTGGGTTACTACTTATCATCTCTTATTTAACCAATAAAGGTGGCAGTAACGCAGACTTTTTTAAGGCAGGCAAAAAATCACCTTGGTATTTAGTTGCCTTTGGGATGATAGGCGCCTCATTAAGTGGTGTTACATTTATATCTGTACCAGGTGCTGTAGAAACTAATAGCTTTGGGTATTTTCAGGTAGTATTAGGGTACACTATAGGGTATGCTGTTATCAGCCTTGTGCTACTCCCTTTATATTATAAGCTAAACCTCACCTCTATTTACACTTATCTAGAAAGTAGATTTGGTAATGCTTCTTATAAAACGGGGGCTTCCTTTTTCTTATTATCAAGAATAGTAGGTGCTAGTTTTAGACTGTATCTAGTTGCCATAGTGCTACAAGACTTAGTGTTTGATAGATTGCCTTTTTTTGGACAACAAGGAGTTCCTTTTTGGGTAACCGTAACGGTAACCATTCTATTAATATGGCTTTATACTTATAAGAGTGGAATTAAAACAATAGTATGGACAGACACTTTGCAAACATTATTTATGCTTATCGCCCTAGGAGCAGGTATTTATTATGTGGCAGACGGTCTAGAAATATCTAATATGAGTGGATTATGGGACACAGTTGCATCTAGCGACTTATCTCAAATTTTCTTCTTTGACGATTATAAAAGTGGTAACTATTTTTACAAACAGTTTTTTAGCGGAATATTCATAGCAATTGTAATGACAGGTCTTGATCAAGATATGATGCAAAAAAACCTTACTTGTCGCAACTTAAAAGATGCTCAAAAAAATGTATTCTGGTTTACACTAGTACTTACCGTTGTTAATTTTGTTTTTCTTACCCTTGGTTTATTGCTTACTATTTACGCTGACAAATTTGGAATCGACGCAACAAAGGATAAACTATTCTCAACTATCGCAGTAGATTCTGGAATGGGAATAGGGCTAGCTATTTTCTTTTTACTAGGTCTTATTGCAGCTGCCTACAGTAGTGCAGACAGTGCATTAACCTCTTTAACCACTTCGTTTAGTATAGACATACTTGACATTGAGAAAAAACAAGACGAAGCAGGACAAATAAAAACGAGAAAAAAAGTACACATAGCAATGTCACTTTTACTTATTCTCGTTATTGTATTTTTTAATTACGTAATAGGTGATGCCTCTGTAATTACAAAACTATTCACTTTTGCAGGTTATACCTATGGGCCACTTTTAGGTCTGTATGCCTTTGGTCTATTCTCAAAATGGAAAGTAAAAGACGCACTTGTACCCGTTGTAGCCATTGCATCTCCGTTTTTAGGTTTTGCTATTAGTTATTTTGCAAGTAGTTGGTTTGGTTTTGAGTTTGGCTTCTTTATCTTAATTCTTAATGGGCTACTCACCTACTTAGGTTTAGTATTGATTCGTACCCAAAAGGACTAAAGTACACGCAACCTCAGATTCTATATTATTTTCATTTAAAAGTTTATAAAAATCTGGGTTTTCTGTACCTGGATTAAAGATCACACGTTTCGGTTTTAAAGAAATAATGTACACATAGTACTCTTCTTGTCTTGACGGGTTTAAATACAATGTCACTGTATCAATATCTTTAAAGTCTTCTTTCTCTACAGAAATAGCAACACCTGCAACCTCTCCTACTCTAAGGCCAATTGCCACTACTGGATGGTCATAGCTTCTCAATCTATTGATAGCAATATTTGAGTATCTATCTGTTTTTAAACTTGCCCCTATTACTAATGTTTTCTTTTTCATACGTTTTGTCTTTCACACAAAACTAGTAGTTTGTTTTTGCAGAAATAAAGCTTTAACTAATTTTTAGTATTTGTGCTGTAACAATTAAAAGAATGCTCCGTCTATACTATAGAAACGTTTCTTATTTTACTGTGAAAAATTTTACGTTGATGGTTAGTGTTAATAATAGCAGTAAAGTACCAAACCCGAAGTTCTAGGCTTCGGGTTTGTTTTTAAAAAATTTTATTTCTGAAATATGAAACACTCAAACATTTTCAGATGTCTTTATAAAAAATTGCTACAGCATATTGATTATTTGAATTAGCCTTTATATAATTATTAAAAGTGGTAAGTAAAAAAGCCTTTTAGTTTAAAACTAAAAGGCTTTTGATTTTTAATAAAGACAGTGGTTACCATCTAATTTTAAGAAGAAACAGAAAGTTTAAAAAATTTAATGCTATGCATTTTATTAAATTTTTTAAACAAAACCCCAAATTAATTTCATTTTTCGATTTCGTTTTCGGTTTCGACCCTATTACCACCTAATAATCACACTACCCCAAGTAAACCCACTACCAAAGGCCGCAAGTATAACAAGGTCACCATCTTTAATTTTTCCTTCTTCCCAAGCTTCAGTCAAAGCTATCGGGATAGATGCTGCCGTGGTATTACCGTAGCGTTGTATATTATTATAAACCTGATTATCGTTTAATTTAAACTTGCGCTGTATCATTTGAGAAATTCTCAAATTTGCTTGATGCGGTATTAACATGTTTATTTCTGAAACATCAAGTCCATTTGCCTCTAGCCCTTCATTGATTACTTCGGCAAAACGTGTGATGGCGTGTTTAAAAACAAACTGCCCGTTCATAGTTGGATAATACGGAATGTTCTCTTGTGGATTATCTGCTATAATCTCTGGTACCCAATATTGTGTGCTTGGTCCTTGTAATGCTAATTGATCTTTATGCTCCCCTTCACTATGTAAATGTGTAGAAAGGATACCCGTTTTATCTTCACTTCTAGTTAAAACTGCCGCACCCGCTCCATCACCAAAAATTACCGAAACGCTTCTACTACGTGTAGTAAGATCAAGACCACCACTATGATTCTCTGCTCCTATTACAAGTATGTTTTTATACATACCGGTTTTAATGAACTGGTCTGCTACAGATACTGCATACACAAAACCACTACACTGGTTACGCACATCTAGTGCTGGCACCGTTCTCATCCCCATTAAATGCTGCACCTCAACACCTCCTCCAGGAAAATACATATCTGGACTTAAGGTTGCAAAGACAATCATATCTATATCATCTGGTTTTAAACCTGCACGCTCAAGTGCAATAGTAGACGCCTTCACCCCCATTATAGAAGTAGAGTTACCGTCTCCTTTTTTAATATGTCTTCTTTCTTGAATTCCTGTTCGCTCTTGTATCCAAGCATCATTGGTATCCATTAATTTTGCTAGATCATCGTTTGTTACAATATTTTCTGGCACATACTTTCCGAGGCCAATAATTTTTGAGGTATACATACTATTAGTTTAAAATATAAGTATGCAAGATAATATTTTCAAATATTCAAAAGCAAAAATCAAGACTAGTATTTAATTAATTAACAAAATAGCGTATCAATAAATAACGATTTATCAAATATTAAAATTTCAGAAGTAATAAAATACAATATTTACATCTTTATAATTTAATGACATCATGTCATAAAAGTAATAATGGTACTGCTTTTGAATATTTCAGAAACAAGAAATTAAAGTTTAACTTAATAAATTACCCGTTTTTGCGGGCATAAAATATGAGCACAGGAACAATTAATGTAGCGGTAGAGAATATTTTTCCGCTTATCAAGAAATTTTTATACAGCGACCACGAGATATTTTTGCGTGAGCTTGTAAGTAACGCCACAGACGCGACTTTAAAACTTAAGCACCTTACAAACATAGGTGAAGCAAAGGTTGACTACGGAAACCCTAAAATAGAAGTTAAGATTAATAAAGAGGCAAAAACACTTCATATTATTGATCAAGGTATTGGGATGACGCTAGAAGAGGTTGATAAATACATCAACCAGATTGCTTTTTCTGGAGCAGAAGAGTTTATTGAAAAATACAAAGACACAAAAGGAGAAGATGCTGGTATTATTGGGCATTTTGGTCTTGGTTTTTACTCTGCCTTTATGGTAGCAGAAAAGGTAGAGATTTTTACAAAGTCTTTTAAAGATGAGCCAGGTGCACACTGGTCTTGTGATGGCTCACCTAATTATACGCTAGAAGAGTCTGATAGAACAGAAAGAGGAACAGAAATAGTTCTTCATATTTCTGACGATGAAAAAGACTTTTTAGAAAAAAGTAAGATCTCTGGTCTATTAACAAAGTACAATAAGTTTATGCCTATCCCTATTAAATTTGGGATGAAGACAGAAACTTTACCTAAGCCAGAAGATGCTAAAGAAGAAGATGCTGCTCCTACTCAAGAAGTAGATAACATCATCAACAACCCAAACCCGGCTTGGACAAAAACTCCTACAGAATTAAAGGATGAAGATTACTCTACTTTTTATAGAGAATTATATCCTTCACAGTTTGAAGAGCCACTTTTTAACATTCACTTAAACGTTGATTATCCATTTAATCTTACGGGTATTTTATATTTCCCTAAGATGAGTGGAGATATGCAGATACAGAAGGATAAAATTCAATTATACCAAAATCAAGTTTTTGTAACTGATAATGTAGAAGGTATTGTACCAGAATTTTTACAAATGCTTCGTGGTGTTATTGACTCACCAGACATTCCGTTAAATGTATCACGTAGTTACTTACAGGCAGATGGTGCTGTTAAGAAAATCTCTAGTTACATCACCCGTAAAGTAGGTGATAAACTAAAGAGTCTTTTTAACGAGAACCGTGAAGATTTTGAAGCAAAATGGAACGACATAAAAATCGTTATTGAGTACGGAATGCTTACCGAAGATAAATTCTTTGACAAAGCACAAGACTTTATGTTGTACCCTACTGTAGATGGTAAATATTACACATTTGCAGAGTTACAAGAAAACCTAAAAGCTTCTCAAACAGATAAAGATGATAAATTAGTATTGCTTTATGCTAGTAATAAAGATGAGCAACACAGTTATATTCAGTCTGCAAAAGACAAGGGTTATGAAGTTTTATTATTAGACTCTCCTATCATCTCTCACCTTATCCAGAAAATGGAAACGAGCAAAGAGAAAATAAGTTTTGCACGTGTAGATGGAGATCACATAGACAACCTTATCAAAAAAGATGAAGAGACTATCTCTAAGTTAAGTGACGAGGAGAAAGAAACATTAAAAACATTCTTAACAGAGACTATACCTGCAGATAAGTTTACAGTACAGCTAGAAGCTATGGATAGTAACTCTAATCCATTTACAATCACAGAACCAGAATTTATGCGTCGTATGAAAGAGATGCAACAATCTGGCGGTGGCGGTATGTTTGGTATGGGAGGTTTTCCAGAAATGTACAATCTTATTGTAAACACAAATAACGAGTTGGTTTCTGAAATATTAAACACTAAAACAGCTAAGAAAAAAGAACGCTTGGTTACGCAAGCCTTAGATCTTGCTAAGTTGAGTAAAGGACTCTTAAAAGGAGAAGATATGACAGCGTTTATAAAACGTAGTTATGAAATGATAAAGTAAGGTTCAGAAAATAATATTCAGAATTTTATATCATAAAAAGGCGTTTACTATTTATTTAGTAGACGTTTTTTTATGCTTAAATTCTAGATGAATAGCGAAAATATTCAACTATTTTTAAACTCATTTATAAGGCTTTAATCGAATTTAACGTTAATGGATATTCAATTTTGAGCTACATAAAACTCTAAAAGGAAATATTGTATTAAATTGCATAGTCTCAAATCTTTGCAATTTGTCTATGAAAAAAATTACCCTTCTTTTTATATTTACTTTAATCTCATCTGTATCTTTTAGCCAATCTTCAAAGCTAGTAACTAAAGGGACTAATCAAGACGATCTTTTTGAAATAGAAATTGACAATAATACGTTGATAATCACCCTTAACAAAGCAGAGGTAACTAGACAAAAGGCTAGTACTACAAGAAGTTTAACCATAAATGGAGGTGATGGTGATGATAAGTTAGACATCAACTTTGGTACATCAAAGATCCCTTTCCCTATTACTTTTAACGGAGAAGGGCAACGTACAACAGATGGAGACTTATTAACTTTAAACGGTAGTGTTACTAATCAAACTATTAGACACACCCTACCTGGCGTAGATGGTCACAATGGTACTGTATTTCTTGACGGCACAAAGATTTCTTTTACTGGACTGGAGCCTTTAACTGGAGCAAACTCTGTAAATACAGATTTTTTTCTACCCGTAGGAGCATCACATATTGTGACTTTAGAAAATGGTATAATTCAAAACACCTCAATACTTGTATCAAACTCTAATACTTTTGAAGACACCACCTTCCCTAACCCTACCGAATCACTATACATTGAAGGAGGTGATGAGAGTGACATAATAACTGTAGAAACATTAGACCCAGATTTTGATGCAGATCTTTCTATTTACAGTGAGCACGAAAACTCTGACATTATATTTAATTCTGATATTAATATAGGTTCTGGCAACTATGATATAGTTACCGCTACTATATGGGCTAGCGCAGAATTAATGACAAGTGATACTGGAAGCATAACATTTTCGGCTAGCCATAGTATTGAAATAGCCTCTGGCAGCACACTCTTAACAGATCACGGAGACATCAATTTAACAGCTAACCCAAACGCTCTAAACGCTACAATAACTAATGCAGGAATTAGAATAGAAGAGGCAGCAATAACAACAACAGGGACTGGGAACATTAATATAAACGGTACCGCAAATCCTCTTTTTACGACCTCAAGTGACGGAGTAATAATATCCGATAGTCAAATAGATGCTCTTGAAACTGGTAATGTTTCTATAACAGGTAAACGTGGCATTGGAGCTGACAACAATAATAGTGTTAGTGTGGTGTCAGAGTCAAAAATAAGCAGTAATAATGGAGACATTAGTATCACTGGTTTATCTGATGCTCAAACAACAACAGGAATTGAAAATTATGGCGTTTACATAGATACCGGAAGATTATTATCATCTGGATCTGGATCTATTTATGTTGAAGGTGAAGGCGGTGGCGGAACTGACTCCAACGTAGGAATATTTACTGGAAACGGAGCTCGTATTATTACTAAAGGTGGTCAATTAACCTTAACAGGACAAGGCGCTGGTAGTGGTAGCGAAAATCACGGAATAGCAATTGAAGATGGAACTATAATTGAAGATTCTACTGAAGGTGCGGTTACTTTAATAGGCACTGGCGGTAATGGTAGCCAATCTAATTATGGAATATTAGTTGATAATGCCGAAGTTAGAAGCGGTGACGGAATATTAAGTATTACTGGAACAGGAGGAGATGGAACTGCAAATGATAATAGTGGTGTTGCTATAAGAAATCAAGCTCTAGTTAAAACTAGTGAGATAGGTAATATTCAAATTACGGGTAATGGTGGTTTAGGTTCTGAAGAAAGTATGGGAGTTGATATTTCAGACAATGGTACTTTAATAACTTCAAATGGTGCAGATATCATAATTTTAGGAGAAGCTAATATTGGTAATCAAGGAACCTCAAACATAGGTGTTTATCTTCACTCCTCAGCAGACATTAGTGCTTTTACAAATGGTAATATTGAGATGACAGGTATTGGTGGTGGTGGCACAGTTGGAAATACTGGAGTAAGAATTAACTCTATAGGTAGCAGTATAAGTGCTATTAATGGAATAATTGTGCTTAGAGGTACTGCACTTTTAAATCCTAGTGATTCAAATACTGGTATTTCTATAGGTTCTACTATCTCTACTGCTAGTGGATCAGGCGATATTATAGTAGTTGGTTCAGGTAGTAACAGCTTAAGCGAAGGTGTTCTTTTTTCAAGTGCTAATGCATTAATTAACTCTGGTGGACCAATGACGCTGGAAGCAGGGATAGGTGCGACTGTAACACCTAATGGTGTTCCTCTTTCTCATTTAATTACAACTACGCAAGAAGTCAGAATTCAAGGAGAAGTAAAACCAGGATTTTTAGAAAACAATCTCGGTCTATTCCCTATAAATTCAAATACACGATTTACAACTAACACTACTCTATCTCTTAATTTAACAAACACAAATACACCTGGTGTAACATATGACCAAATAGCTGTATCTGGAGAAACAATTGTAACAGACGCGACTTTAAATCTAATCCCTACTAATCTTGCCAGTATTGCTACAGGTGCTTTTTTCACAATAATAGACAATGATGGCATCGATCCTATTATTGATACTTTTGACGGACTTCCAGAAGGAGAAATCATCGTTTTAGATGGGCAATATTTTAAAATAAGTTATCTAGGCGGTGATGGTAATGATGTGGCTATTACATCTGTCCCAGCTCCTGTGGTGATTGACATTACAAACAACTCTCTAGAAGAAGGAAACATTTTAACGCACATAGTAACATTAGATTTTGAGAGTACGATTGATGAGATGTACACCTTTAGCATAACGGATAACGTAACAGGTGGTACAGATGGCACAGATGATTATGTTTTACCACCTACGTTTAGTGATAACGTGACCTATAATGAAACAACAATGATGATTACTGTTCCTGCAGGTGTGTCAGAATTTACAGTAAGTGTGCAGTCTATTCCCGATATGATAGACGAAAATGAAGAAGTTTACACAATAACTATAGATGGCGAAGAAGGTGAAGGTGAGATTACTGATAATGATAACACAACAGTAAGTATCGAAGACATAACTGTAACAGAAGCTGTAGGTGCTATCGCTAATTTCACAGTAAACATCACTACACCAAGTGACGAAGATATCTCAGTAACATTTACTATTGATGACGAAACAGCAGAAGAAATAGAAGATTACACAGAACCTGCATCCCTAACGGAAACGATTCCTGAAGGGATGACGATGGCAACCATTAGCGTTCCTATTGTAAATAATGACATTAATGAATCTACAGAAACGTTTAAAGTAAATATCACAGAAGCATCTAAAGTTTCTAGTGCAACACCAGTAACGATAACTGACAACCAAGCAACTGGAACAATCAATGATGACGATGCTGCCCCAACAGTAAGTATCGAAGACATAACTGTAACAGAAGCTGTAGGTGCTATCGCTAATTTCACAGTAAACATCACTACACCAAGTGACGAAGATATCTCAGTAACATTTACTATTGATGACGAAACAGCAGAAGAAATAGAAGATTACACAGAACCTGCATCCCTAACGGTAACGATTCCTGAAGGGATGACGATGGCAACCATTAGCGTTCCTATTGCAAATAATGACATTAGTGAATCTACAGAAACGTTTAAAGTAAATATCACAGAAGCATCTAAAGTTTCTAGTGCAACACCAGTAACGATAACTGACAACCAAGCAACTGGAACAATCAATGATGACGATGCTGCCCCAGCAGTAAGCATCGAAGACATAACTGTAACAGAAGCTGTAGGTGCTATCGCTAACTTCACTGTAAACATCACTACACCAAGTGACGAAGATATCTCAGTAACATTTACTATTGATGATATATCAGCTATGGAAACGTCCGATTATACAGAACCTGCATCCCTAACGGTAACGATCCCAGCAGAAATGGACATGGCAACCATTAGCGTTCCTATTGTAAATGATGACATTAGTGAATCTACAGAAACGTTTAAAGTAAATATCACAGAAGCATCTAGAGTTTCTAGTGCAACACCAGTAACGATAACTGACAACCAAGCAACTGGAACAATCAATGATGATGAAACTGCCCCAGAAGTAAGCATCGAAGACATAACTGTAACAGAAGCTATAGGTGCTATCGCTAACTTCACTGTAAGCATCACTACACCAAGTGACGAAGATATCTCAGTAACATTTACTATTGATGACGAAACAGCAGAAGAAATAGAAGATTATACAGAACCTGCATCCCTAACGGTAACGATCCCAGCAGAAATGGACATGGCAACCATTAGCGTTCCTATTGT
>CANLBJ010000004.1 GCA_947488905.1 Ulvibacter algarum | reverse complement strand
GATTTACCAGAAACATTTAGACTATGTGTAGATGAGAATGGAAACCCAATTGACGAAGACACAGGAGAAGAAAGTCCACCTACTTTTGGAATAGACTTAGATGAAGATTTATTTGTGTTTGAGTGGACCCTAGATGGAGCTGTATTAGAAGGAGAGATAGGAAATACGGTTACTGCAGTAGCAGGAGGTGTTTACGAGATTACAGCAACAGAGATAGCAACAGGATGTAGTGCGACAGCAATGACAACAGTTACATTGTCTGCACCACCTATTAACTATAGTGCAAGACTTGTAGACGGAGCTTTCTCAGGTAGTAACACCGTTGAGATACTTACAGAAGGAATAGGAACTTACGAGTACAGTATGGATGAAGGACCTTTCCAAGAAAGTAATATCTTTACAGACGTAGAAGCAGGTTCTCGTATGTTTACGATAAGAGATGTTAATGGTTGTGGAGAAGTAACCTTTAAGTTTGGTGTGATAGACTACGATCGTTTCTTTACGCCAAACAATGATAACTACAATGATACTTGGAAGATAGAATCTATTGAGAGTTTTGACCCTACCGCTAATATTTATATCTTTGACAGATACGGTAAATTATTAAAACAACTAAGCCCATTAAGTAATGGATGGGATGGTACTTATAATGGCAATCCGTTGCCGTCTAGTGATTACTGGTTCTTGATAGAATATACTGAAGACGATGTGAGAAAAGAATTTAGAAGTCACTTTACTTTAAAGCGATAAAAAAACTAAATTTAAGTTATACAAAAACGCCATACATTTCATTAAAAATGAAATGTATGGCGTTTTTTTTGCCTAAGAATAAGGCTTGTCTTATAAATTGAAGCCTACAGATAGTATAAAGTTATTCTGCTTGCTTTCAGTATTAAAGCCGTTTGATAAGCCATTGTAAATAGTTTGTGACCCTGATTGTTCTGCAAATGAATACCCTAAGTCAAATGTGTAATTCCCGAAATTATAACCAAAACCTAAAGAATAGCCATTAAGATCGTCTAGTGTGTCTTTGTCTTTATAAGGACTTTCTTCTAGTCTAGCGCCTGCTCTAAAGCTCATCTTTTTGTGCCTGTATTCTCCACCTATTTTTATAGAAGAAGCAGTTGTTAATTCATTTGATATTTCAGAATTAAGTGATTGGAAGGCAGTTTTATTATTTGATATTCTTAAAGTATTATTTGAATAATCTTTTACAGAATAATCTAAACTAATAAGTCCTTTTTTACCAAATATATATGCTGCGCCAAGTTGAAGTTTTCCTGGAGTTTTTAATTTATGTGTTTGAAATACGTTTATGACTCTGGGGTCTAAGCGAATATCTCTTTCTGAATTGCCAGATGCAGTGCGCAGAAATTGTGTGGTTTCTTCAGATATTTCATACCAAGTAGGTGTTTCGTAGCTTAAGCCAACTCTTATGTTGTTTTTTATTTTTGCAATAGCTCCTACTTGTGCAGAGAATCCGCTACCTAATGATATTAACTCTTCTTCAAACAATACAAAGGCTGTGTTTGAATTAGGAGTATTGTTATTTTCTAAAAATGTTTTTCGTTCTCTATACTCTAAGGTGTGCGTGTTTAAGTTAACACCGAAGTATAAGTTGTCTGTATATTGAGCACCAACATTTAAGGTGTATTTACCACTATAACCTGCTGTCTCTTTAGCGTATTCTTGATCAAAGCTAGATCCATTAACGGCGTTTGTGTACACTGAGTTTTCTGGTGTCTCTTCTGCTGCATTTATTAAAAAACCTTGATAGCCTAAAAGAGCGTTTTGTGCAGATACACCTTCTGTTTCACCTAAAAATGAATATAAGCTTGCTATGGTCTCACCATCTTGTAGCTGTAGTAATTCTAATGGGATTCCTTGTGCTTCGTTTAAGAAAAAATTAGATATGGATGTATTACTAGTACCTTTTCCAACTATATAGCTATCATAGTTGTTGGTGTTGTCGTAGTTTAAGCCTAACGTAAATTTCTTCCATTTAGAATTTTCATTAGGTTGGTTAAATACAAAAACCCCACCAGCTTGATTTAGTGCAATATCAGTGTCAATACCCCGAGCTTGACTATTTCCGTAGTTGCTATTGTTTACATTGTCTAATACCCCTAAGGTAATTGTTCCGCTACTTGATAAAAAAACTGCACTACTAGCTGGGTTGATCCCAATAGATGTGAGGTCTCCTCCGAGTGCTGTGAACGCACCGCTCATAGCTAAATATCTTGCAGTACCAATAGGTTCATCTGAGCTAGATCTAACTACATCTTGGAGATTTTGGGCAAAAGATATCCCTACAGCCATTAAGGCCGTGAGTAATAAAATATTCTTTTTCATAATTATTTGTGCTTAATTTTATTTTCCACCACGTCTAGATGATGAACTACTTGATCCAGATCTTGTAGATCCGCTTGATCTTGAAGAAGAGGAGCTGCTTCTGGCCTTACTTCCAGAGTTGCTAGAGGGTCTAGATGTTTGTGTTTTTGGTCTTGAGCTAGAAGGATTAGTTCTAGTGCTGCTAGGTCTTGTTCTAGTAGTGCTCGGCCTTGTAGTACTCGGTCTCGTTCTAGAGTTGCTTGGTCTTGTTGTAGTTGGTCTCGTTCTAGAATTGCTAGGTCTAGTTGTGGTAGGTCTAGTAGAACTATTACGCGAATAAGTGCTGTTCCTGCTGTTGCTAGTTCTTCTTGCAACGTTATTGTCTCTTCTGCCTGTTAAAGAATTACGATCATAAGAGCTTCTTCTTGTAGAGTAATCATAGTTAGATCTTCCTCTATCAACAGATCTTCTACCTTGATAAGCATATGAGTTACCGTAATACCTTCCATTATTATAAGGATTGTTGTAGCAGTAAGGATTTCCGTAGTAACCACCACCGTATCCCCAATAAGGATTGTAGCCATAATAACCACCATAGCCTCCGTACCAAGAACCCCAGCCTCCCCAGCCAAATCCTACAGTTGCCCAACCTGGTCTGAAATAATAATTGTTATAACCCCAATAATTATAGTAACCATAATTCCAATAATTATAATTACCCCAACCGTTGTTGTAAACATTAATAGTTACATCTGTTTCGTTCTCTCCCCAAGCACCATAACGTTCATCATAATCTTGTTCAAGTATATATCCTTCTTCATCCATAGTTTCATACGTTGAGTATGCATCTATATCTGTAAAAACAACATTTTCTTCTGGAAGTTCTTCTAGATTTTGAACTTTTGTTTTAAAGTATTGCTGGTAATAATTGTTTTTGTTTTCTGAAACAGCTTCTTCAACTTCTGTAGGCGTTTCTATAGAAGATTCACTACTATAGATGCCGTCTTCCATTTGAGTAGTATTGTTGTATGTTCCGCAAGAGGCTAGAAGTAAGACAGTTAATGTTGCTGCTAGACCTTGTAGTTTCGGCTTTAAGTGGGAGTAAACTGGTTTCATAACTTTGTGTTTTTAATTGTTCGGCAGTATAAAAATAAGTAGTTTTGCCGAGAACTACAGATATTTAACATAATTGCAATATTTGTGCCAAAACAAGTACTATGGCTAAGAATTTAACGACAAGAGAAGAAGACTATTCAAAATGGTATAACGAACTGGTTATCAAGGCAGATTTAGCTGAGAATTCTGCAGTTAGGGGATGTATGGTTATTAAGCCATACGGTTATGCGATTTGGGAAAAAATGCAAGCAGAACTAGATAGGATGTTTAAAGAAACTGGACATGAAAATGCGTATTTTCCGCTTTTTGTTCCTAAAAGTTTATTTGAAGCTGAAGAAAAAAATGCAGAAGGTTTTGCTAAAGAATGCGCAGTTGTAACTCATTATCGTTTACAAAATGATCCTGATAAACCAGGTAAATTACGCGTTGACCCTGAAGCAAAATTAGAAGAAGAATTAGTGGTAAGACCAACGTCTGAAGCTATTATTTGGAAAACGTATAAAGGTTGGATTCAATCTTACAGAGATTTACCTTTACTTATAAATCAATGGGCTAATGTAGTGCGTTGGGAAATGCGTACACGCTTGTTTTTAAGAACAGCTGAGTTTTTATGGCAAGAAGGGCATACAGCGCACGCAACTAAAAGTGAAGCGGTTGAAGAGGCGACAAAAATGCAAGATGTATATGCGACTTTTGCTGAAAATTTTATGGCAATGCCAGTAGTGAAAGGTGTAAAAACTGATAGCGAGCGTTTTGCTGGAGCAGAAGATACGTATACTATAGAAGCATTAATGCAAGATGGAAAAGCACTACAGGCGGGTACTTCTCACTTTTTAGGTCAGAATTTTGCGAAAGCTTTTGATGTGAAATTTGCTACAAAAGAAGGGAAACAAGAGTATGTGTGGGCAACCTCTTGGGGTGTGTCTACGCGTTTAATGGGTGCTCTAGTGATGACTCATAGTGATGATAAAGGATTGGTGTTGCCTCCTAAATTAGCGCCACATCAAGTTGTTATTGTGCCTATTTATAGAAACGATGAGCAGTTTGATGCCGTTAGTGAAGCAGCAAATGAGTTAATGAAGCAGCTGCGTTCTAAAGGCGTTAGTGTGAAGTTTGACAATAGAGATACTCATAAGCCAGGATGGAAATTTAATGAATACGAATTAAAAGGAGTACCAGTAAGGGTCGCTATAGGGCCTAAAGATCTTGAAAATGGAACTTTTGAGGTGGCAAGAAGAGATACTTTAACTAAAGAGGTTATGTCTAAAGATGTAATTATTGATAGAATTGTAAATCTTATGGATGAGATACAAAATAACCTTTTTGCAAAGGCAATTGACCACAGAGCGACGCATACTACTGAGGTTGAGAGTTATGACGAGTTTAAAAAGCTCTTAGAAGAAAAAGGAGGGTTCTTTTCTGCTCATTGGGATGGGACAGAAGAAACAGAAGAACAAATTAAAAAAGAAACAAAAGCAACAATTAGATGTATTCCTTTAGATGATGATAATGCGTCGGGAGTGTGCATGGTTACTGGTAAACCAAGTGCAAGACGTGTTCTTTTTGCGAAGGCATATTAAAAAAAAATAAAAAAAATGTTCATTTGTGTTTGCACCATCCAAGATAAGTTCTATCTTTGCAACCGCAAATGAAATATGGTCCGTTCGTCTAGGGGTTAGGACGCATGGTTTTCATCCATGTAACAGGGGTTCGATTCCCCTACGGACTACAAAAGTAAAACAAAATATAGAATGGCAAATCACAAGTCAGCATTAAAGAGAATTAGAAATAGCGAAACTAAAAGACTTCGTAATCGTTACCAGCATAAAACTGCTCGTAATGTAATGAAGCGTTTCCAAGAGCTTACAGACAAGAAAGAAGCAGAAAAAATGCTTAATACTGTTTATGGTTCAATCGATAAATTAGCTAAGAAGAACATTATTCATTCGAATAAAGCTTCTAACTTAAAATCGAATATGGCTAAGCACGTAGCAGCTCTATAATCTGTTTTACATTACAATTTAAAAACTCCTTCAGGAAACTGAAGGAGTTTTTTTGTGCTTATTTTTTATTTTAGATTATGGAATTAACAAAGAGATGTCTCCGTTATTACGAGCAATGTCTCTTACTATAGAAGAAGATATGTAAGAGAACTCTGGACTGCATATTAAGAACACACTATCAACTCCATTAACTTTTTGGTTAGCCTGAGCAATAGTTTGTTCATACGTAAAGTCTGTGGCGTTGCGAAGACCTCTTAATATAAATTGAGCTTTGTGTTCTTTGCAGAATGCTGCAGTGAGCCCGTCATAGTCTGCAACAGATACGTTTGGGTAGTCGCTAAAAGCTTTTTCAAGCTTCTCCTTGCGTTCTTCTAAGGTCCACATATACTTTTTAGCTGCGTTTGTTCCTATTGCTACAATGATAGAGTCAAAGAGAGGGATTGCTCTCTTAATGATGTCTACGTGGCCTAATGTGATTGGGTCAAAGGAACCTGGGAATACTGCAATTTTTTTTAAAGACATGAAAAGTGTTTTATGTCTTTAAAGATACGGAAATTTGAGAATGTGATAGTGTCAATACTGTTTAGAATAGTAAGAAACAAAACTTATGTGGGTCTAAGCGTTAGAAGATGGGGTAGACTTGTTTTGTGGAGAATTGTAAAAGTGAACTACTTGTTATTTGTACCTTAATTAGCAGTAATGGGGTAGGTGATATTTTCACTCCGGAAATATTCGGTTTTTAATATTTCCGAAGTAAAAATATATATATATTTAATCTCCTATCATCTCAGAAAGCTCAAACCAGCGCATTTCTTTTTCTTCTAGCTTATCTATTATTTCTTGAAGTTTGATAGATTGTTTGTTAATCTCATCACCATCCCAGTTTTCTGTAGCAAATTTAGCTTGTAGAGCTTCTCGTTCTCGTTCTAGTTTAGGGATTTCTTTTTCTATACGGTTGTATTCTTTCTGGTCGTTGTAAGATAATTTAGCTTTTTCATCTTGATTCTTCCAGTTTTGTTTACTTTCAGTAGGTGTTGCTGCTATTGCTTTTACAGTAGGTTGACTATCTTCATAGATACGATAGTCGCTATAGTTACCCGGAAAATCTTGAATCTCACCTTTACCTTTAAATACAAATAAGTGGTCTACAATCTTATCCATAAAATAACGGTCGTGAGAGACAACAATTAGACAGCCTGGAAAGTCTAGTAAGAAACTTTCTAGTACATTAAGGGTTACAATGTCAAGGTCATTAGTAGGTTCATCAAGAATTAAGAAATTAGGATTCTGAATTAAAACAGTACATAAGTAAAGTCTTTTTCGTTCTCCACCACTAAGTTTGTCTACAAAGTCATATTGCTTTTTTCCTTCAAACATAAAACGTTCTAGCAACTGGCTAGCAGAGATCATTCTTCCTTTTTTAAGAGGAATGTAATCTCCAAACTCTTTGACCACGTCAATTACTTTTTGACCTTGCTTTATGTCAATACCTTTTTGTGTGTAGTATCCAAATTTTACGGTGTCGCCAATTACTACTTTACCTGAGTCTGGGGCTAATTTACCGGTCATTATGTTTAGAAAAGTAGATTTTCCAGTTCCATTTTTACCAATGATCCCTACACGTTCTCCTTTAATGAAGTTGTATTCAAATTGAGTAAAGAGTTCTTTGTCGTCAAATGATTTTGAAATTTTATGTAGCTCTACGACTTTTGTTCCAAGGCGCTCCATATTGAGCTCTAGTTCTATTGTGTTATCGTTACGTCTTTTGTGTGCGCGCGCTTTTATGTCGCTAAAGTCGTCAATACGTGACTTGCTTTTAGTGGTTCTTGCCTTAGGCTGGCGACGCATCCAGTCTAATTCTTTTTTATAAAGTTGTTTTGCTTTTCCAGTTTCTGTGGTTTCTGCTTCAATTCTAGACTCTCTTTTTTCTAGATAGTAGCTGTAATTCCCTTTGTAGCTATATAGTTGACCTTCATCAAGTTCTACAATCTCATTACAAACGCGTTCTAAAAAGTAACGGTCGTGAGTAACCATAAATAAAGTAAAGTTCTCTTTTGCAAACAAATCTTCTAGCCATTCTATCATTTCAAGGTCAAGGTGGTTAGTAGGCTCATCCATTACCAGTAAATCTGGTTTTGTTAACAATGCATTTGCTAAAGCGATTCTTTTTTTCTGACCACCACTTAAATTTGAGATCTTTTGAGAAAGATCATCTAGTTTTAGTTTAGAAAGTATTTGCTTGTATTTAGTTTCAAAATCCCATGCGTTGTTTGCATCCATTGCGTCAAAAGCTGCTTGGTATGCTTCTGCATCATCAGGGTTAAGAATAGCTTTTTCGTAACGAGCAATTACTCCCAGAATTGGGTTGTCTGCATCTAATACGGTTTGCTCTATTGTTAATTCTGGATTGAGGTTAGGCTCTTGAGATAAAAACGCAACCTTCAGGTTTTTTCTATAAACAACATTGCCTTCGTCTGGAGAGTCTGCACCAGAAAGGATGTTTAGTAACGAGGTTTTTCCGGTTCCGTTTTTTGCAACAAAACCTATTTTTTGTCCCTCGTTAATGCCAAAAGAGATGCCTTTAAAAAGGATACGTTCGCCATATGATTTGGCTATATTTTCTACAGATAAAAAATTCACAGTTATTGTTTTTTGCAAAATTCGTTGATTTTACTCACTTGTGAGTACTTTTTATTTTATTATTAGTAGGCATCGCTTATATTTGTGAATAACAACCCCCCAAAGCAGTCTATGAGATTCTTATCCCTAGTCATTGTGCTAATACTAATGGTTAGCGCCACTTCTTGCATTTCTACAAAACAACTTACCTATCTTCAAGAAAAGGAAGGTGTTGCTACAGATAGTTTAATACCTGTGCGTAAAGTAAACGAAGAGTATCGTTTACAAACACATGATTTAATTAGTATTCGTATCAAGGCTACAGATCAAGATAAAGTGGGTATTTTTAATCCAGTAAGTGATGGGGTATTGAGTGCAACAGGAGAAGAAAAACTCTACAACGATGGTTTTACAGTTGATATCCACGGAAATATTAGAATACCGACACTTGGTGACCTTAAAGTAATAGGCCTCACGGTAGAAGAAGTGCGTATAAAACTAGAAGAAGCTCTTTTGAGAGATTATTTAAATGACACCTCGGGTTTATTTGTAACGGTAAAACTTGCCGGAATTAGGTATACTATTAATGGAGAGATAAATAGTCCAGGTTCAAATATCATACTTAGAAATCAGCTTACCATTATGGAGGCGATTGCAAATAGTGGCGATATCACTGTTACTGGAGATAGAACAGATGTCGTGATTATTAGACAATACCCTTTAGGTCAAAAAGTACATCACATAGATTTAACCACAATAGATGCGATGAACTCACCGTATTATTATGTGCAACCCAATGACCTTATTTTAATAAATCCTTTACCTCAAAAATCTATTGGGTCTGGTACAACCGGGCTACAATCATTTACTACCATCATCTCTGTGTTTACAGTTTTGTTAACTACCATTTTACTTGTAACACGCTAATGATGAGAGAACAGTTTGATTTAAAAGATGCCAATGCCGTTTTTGATGTAAAAGCTTTCCTATTTAAGCTGCTTCGTTTTTGGCCATTGTTTTTAGTTGCGCTTGCTATTGCATTTGCGATTGCTCATTATATAAATGTACGTAAGTTACCTGTTTACACTATGGGTAATATGATCTCTATAAAAGATGATCAAAATCCATTTTTTACAGCTAACACGAGTTTAACTTTTAATTGGGGAGGAACCACAGATAAAGTTAACACAGCAATAATTACTTTAAAATCAAGATCTCATAATGAACTTGTGGTTGAGCGTTTACAGTTTTATATTAACTATAGTTTAGATGGAGAGTACCAGCGAGAAGACGCCTTTGGTAAAACAGGTTTTGTTTTTGAAGCCACTAAAGACACTCCTCAAATTGTCAATAAACAATTCACTATAACATTCTTAAATAACGAGACTTTTACAATTGAAGCTCCTTTTTCTGGCGGAAATGTGAAACTACAAAACTATAGCTCAAAAGAAATTACCTATGCTCCAGGGCCCAATAAGAATTTTAAAAAGGAGTATAAAATAGGAGAAAAAATAGATTTACCATTTATAAATGGTGTTGTTTATGGAGTTCCTAAAGAGACTATAAAAGTTGGTGTTCCTTATTATGTGTCGCTAACAGAATTTGACAACGCAGTTAGAGGTTATTTAGGTATAAACGTAAGACCAGATTCTCAAGGCTCTTCTGTTTTGTTGTTAAATATGAATGGTACCAATAAAAAGAAATTGGTAGCTTATCTTAATTCTTCTGTACAGGTGCTTAGTGATAATGTGCTAGAAAGAAAAAATCTTTTTGCAACAAAGACTATTAAATTCATTGATAGTAGTCTTAATATTCAAGCAGCAAATTTAAAAGATGTAGAGATTGAATTAAATTCTTATAAAAATAAGAATGCCATATTTGATTTAGAAACAGAAGGTGTAGATACAAATGCAAAATTATCTGAGCTCGAGATAAAAAAATCAAACATAGATAGAAAACTAAGCTACTTTGAAGTTCTAGAAAGATATCTTCAATCAAGAAATAATTATAGTGAGGTACCCGCACCATCTGTAGCAGGTATAGACGAAGAGAGTATTGTCTCTGGAGTAGGTAGAATAGTAGCTCTTGCAGAGGAGCGTCAAAAATTAGCTTACACCTTTAAAGAAAGTGCTCCAATATTTGCAGACATTGATAGACAGATTAATGCTGTAAAACAAGTGCTTTTAGAAAATATAATTTCGTCAAAAAGTCTTATCAACTCTGAATTAAAAGAGATTAAGCGCGATTTAAATAAGTATAATTCTGTTATTAAAAAGCTGCCAAAAGAGCAACAGAATTTATTAAAAATAGAACGACGTTACAATCTTAATGAAGAAACATACAACATTTTTTTAGCAAAGCAGAGCGAAGCAAAATTAGTAAAAGCAGCAAACGTAAGTGATGTTTTGGTAATTGATCCAGCAAAAGATACAGGAGGAGGAAAAATAGGACCAGATACCAAGCTAAATTATATGTTAGCGCTCTTTTTTGGATTTTTAATACCCTTTGTATTTGTGTTAATACTTGCGTTTTTTGACAATAAAATAGCAAGTATTAAAGACATTGAGAGACAATCTAGAATCCCTATTTTAGGAGTAATAGGTAAAAGTAATTTAGATAATGGTCTAGAGGTGTTAAGAAGGCCTAAGTCTGCTATTTCAGAATCTTTTAGAGCTATACGTTCTAGCTTGCAGTTTATGTATAAAAAGCAAGGGCTTACAGGCGCAAAGACAGTTTTATTAACTTCATCTGTGAGTGGTGAGGGTAAAACTTTTACCTCTATTAACATAGCTTCTGTATTTGCATTGAGTGAAAAGAAAACAGTTCTAGTAGGATTAGACCTTAGAAAACCTAAGATTTTTGGAGATTTTGCTATTCATAATAGTAAGGGCGTTGTCAATTATTTAATTAATGATGCAACGCTAGAAGAGGTAACACAAGCTACAGAGATTCCATCATTAGACGTAATTACATCTGGACCTATACCACCTAACCCTTCAGAGTTATTGATGGGAGAAACTATGGAAGCTTTTATAGATAAACTTAAGGAGAAGTATGATTATATAATTTTAGACTCACCGCCACTTGGTTTAGTTTCAGATGCTCTAGAACTTGCACGTTTTGCAGATGCAACTATTTATATGGTGCGCCAAAATTATACTAAGAAAGGAATGCTAAGTGTGATTAACCAAAAATATAAAATGGGCGAAATTGACAATGTAAGTTTTGTCTTAAACTATTATGATGTAAAAGGAACATATGGCTATGGTTATGGCTACGGTTATGGCTACGGTTATGGAGTTTACGGGAACGGATATCACGAGAATGAAGATGAAAAAACGTTCTTTCAGCGACTAAAACAAAAATTTACAAGGAAATAAAGGATGCTATTCTTATGCTCGAGGCGTTAAAAATAGTAGCTTTGCAGCTTAAAAATGAATGCAATAGCAGTTTTGTTGCTTCGGAAATGTGATTTGGTTTAGCGCTTTGAGGTATACATTTTATTTCGCTATTAATGAATTTTAGATTTTATAATTAATAATACATCTTCGTGTTAGCGAAGAATAAATACTCACTTTTGTGATAATAACTATGAAGAAAAACCCAACAATAGCAATAATAGGTTTAGGATATGTAGGGCTGCCACTAGCAGTTGCCTTTGCAAAAAAGTACAAAGTAATTGGCTTTGATATCAATAAGAAGCGAATAACTGAATTAAATAACGGCAAGGATTTTACGCTAGAAGTTTCTGATGCAGAACTTACTTCAGTTCTTCACGTTTCCGAAGATAGAGGGATGCTTATTACTGATGATCCTAGCGCAATGAAAGATGCTACGGTATATATAGTGACAGTGCCTACGCCAACAAATAAATATAACCAACCAGTACTTATCCCGTTAGAAAAAGCGAGCGAAACTATAGGTGGGTTATTAAAGAAGGATGATGTGGTGATTTATGAGTCTACAGTATATCCTGGAGTAACAGAAGATGTATGTGTACCTATCCTAGAAAAAGTTTCTGGGCTTACCTTTAATAGTGATTTTTATGCAGGTTATTCACCAGAGCGTATAAATCCGGGTGATAAAGAGCATACTGTAACTAAAATTTTAAAAGTAACTTCTGGTTCTACGCCAGAAGCAGCAAAATACGTAGATGATTTATATGCATCTATAATTACTGCAGGAACACACCTAGCACCATCTATTAAAGTGGCAGAGGCTGCAAAGGTGATAGAAAACTCACAACGTGATATCAACATCGCTTTTGTTAATGAGCTTTCAAAGATTTTTAGATTGCTAGATATCAATACAAATGATGTACTTGATGCGGCAGCTACAAAATGGAATTTCATCAAATTTACACCAGGATTAGTAGGTGGGCACTGCATAGGTGTTGACCCTTATTACTTGGCGCAAAAAGCGATGGAAGAAGGTTATAACCCAGAGATTATTCTTGCGGGTCGTAGAATGAATGATGGTATGGGTGCTTATGTAGCTCAAGAAACCATTAAGTTAATGATCCAGAAAGATGCTAAAGTAAAGAACAGTAATGTGCTTTTACTAGGGGTAACCTTTAAAGAAAACTGCCCAGATATACGTAATAGTAAAGTGATTGATGTGTATGATGAGTTTAAGAAATACAATCTTAATATAGATGTGTATGATCCTTGGGCAAATGCAGCAGAAGTAAAACACGAGTTTGATATTGACCTTTGTGATGAAGCTTCATTAAAAACAAATTATGATGCAGTTGTTTTAACAGTGTCACATGATAAATTTAAGAATTTTGATTTAGACAAGCACACAAGCAATCCTGCTGTAGTGTTTGATGTAAAATCATTTTTTCCAACAAATAAAACAGACGGAACTTTATAATGTTTAATACTCCATACCACACTGCAGACCTTTCACAATATTCTTTTTTAGTTACTGGTGGAGCTGGCTTTATAGGCAGTAACATAGTAAACTATTTATTAAAATATGGTGCAAAAAAAGTAAGAGTTCTCGATGATTTATCAAACGGGTATTATTATAATATTGAAGAGTTTGAGTCAAACCCATCTTTCGAGTTTCTTGAAGGGGATATTCGTGATCTAGCTACTTGTAAAAAAGCAATGGATGGTATTGATTATGTAAGTCATCAAGCAGCCTTAGGCTCTGTACCGCGTTCTATTAAAAACCCTATACTTAGTAATGATGTAAATGTAGGAGGGTTTTTAAATATGCTTGTTGCTCAAAAAGAAAGCGACAGTGTAAAGCGTTTAGTATATGCAGCTTCAAGTTCTACTTACGGTGATAGTAAAGTATTGCCAAAAGTAGAAGATAACATAGGGAAACCTATCTCGCCATATGCGGTAACAAAGTTAGTTAATGAAATTTATGCTGACGTTTTTGCTAAAACGTACGGTATAGAAACTATAGGGTTTAGATACTTTAATGTTTTTGGTCCTAAGCAAAGCCCAAATGGTGCTTATGCAGCAGTGATCCCCTTATTTATGCAATCTTTAAAAGACGAAGCAGCACCTACTATTAATGGTGATGGAGAACAAACTCGCGACTTTACTTATGTTGAGAATGCAGTACAAGCAAACATAAGAGGAATGTTTGCGCCTAAAGAAGCCGCTAACCAGGTATTTAATATTGCCTATGGCGATCGTATTTCTTTAAACACTTTATGGCAAGACCTTAAAGATGTGAGTGGTAAAAATGTGACCGCTATTTATGGTCCAGACAGACAGGGTGATGTAAAAGACTCACTGGCAGATATTAGTAAGGCAAAAAAGTTAATGGGATACGATCCTAAGTTTTCTGTAGCACAAGGTTTAAAGGTTACTTGGGATTATTTTGTGAAGTAAACTACTAAGGATTGTGCTTGTAATAACTTCGGAAATATTATAAGTTGATATTTATTTAGTTTACAAACATAGAAGTTTTTTGTTTCATTTATTTTAAATAGTAATACAGCATATGAAAGAAGAGCAGTGGCTTTATACCATATCTGCAAAACGTAGTTTGATAAACCTTAATTTTAAGGAAATCTGGCGCTATCGTGATTTACTGTTTCTTTTTGTTAAACGAGATATTGTTACGGTTTACAAGCAGACAATTCTTGGACCTTTGTGGTATTTAATACAGCCGCTTTTTACATCTGTAGTTTTTACGCTTGTATTTAATAACATGGGTAATATAAGTACAGGTGCAACACCACCATTCTTATTCAATCTAGCAGGAATAACTGCCTGGAATTATTTTACAGCCTGTTTATCAGGTACCTCTAATACCTTTAGACAGAATGCAGGTATCTTCGGGAAAGTTTATTTCCCCAGAGTAATTATGCCATTATCTGTTACAATTTCAAACCTGTTAAAGTTTGGTATTCAGTTATTTATATTTATTGTTTTTGTGTTTTATTATTCCTTTTTTAAGGGTTTTAATTTCTCACTCAATGCGTACACGTTATTGTTTCCAGTATACATTATAGTTATGGCGTTAATGGGCTTAGGTCTTGGTATGATTATATCTTCTGCTACTACTAAATACAGAGATTTAAAGGTGTTAGTAGGCTTTGCTACAAGTTTATTAATGTATGTTTCTGCAGTGCCATATCCTGTTAGCGAAGCACGAAAAAAGTTTCCTAGTTGGGTTGCAGATCTTGTAGAGCTAAACCCAATGACACAAATAATTGAAGGATTCCGGTTTATGTTATTAGATACTGGTACGTTTACTTGGTTTGGGTTTGGGTATACAGTGGTGCTAAGCGTTATTTTATTTTTATTAGGTCTCATAGTTTTTAATAGAACCGAGAAAAACTTTATTGATACGGTATAATGAAAAATGTAATCTTAAAAGTAGAAAACATTAGCAAGCAATACCGTCTAGGTACTGTAGGTACAGGTTCGTTGTCTCATGATTTTAATCGTTTTTGGCACCGTATACGCGGTAAGGAAGATCCGTATTTAAAAATAGGAGCTGTTAATGATCGCTCTAAAGCAGCAACGGGAGCTTATGCTTGGGCATTAAAAGATATTAACTTTGAGGTAGCAAAAGGCGAAGTGCTAGGTATTATTGGTAAAAATGGTGCAGGTAAATCAACATTGCTAAAAATACTCTCTAGGGTGACAAGCCCTACTACTGGCGAGATAAAAACAAAGGGACGTATCGCATCATTACTAGAAGTAGGTACAGGCTTCCATCCAGAATTGACAGGTCGTGAAAACATCTATCTAAATGGTGCTATTCTAGGGATGACCAAATCTGAAATTGCCTCAAAGATTGATGAGATTATTGAGTTTTCTGGCTGCCAGATGTATATTGATACGCCTACAAAAAGATATAGTAGCGGAATGACGGTAAGGCTTGCTTTTGCCGTGGCAGCGCATTTAGAGCCAGATATTTTGATTGTAGATGAGGTACTTGCGGTAGGAGATGCAGAGTTTCAGAAGAAGGCTATTGGTAAAATGCAAGATATTAGTAGTGGTGAGGGTAGGACTGTTATTTTTGTAAGCCATAATATGGCTAGTGTAAAGAGTTTGTGTACGAGAGGGATTGTTTTAGAAAATGGGTATGTAAAATATATTGGTACTCAAAATGATGCTGTAGAATATTACTTATCTCAACAAAACACACTCAATAAAATAAATGTTTCTGAAAGAACTGATAGAGTAGGAAATCAAAAATTGACTGTCAATAAGGTACTTTTTTTTAATTCTAACGAAGTAGAAATATCTGATGTTATTTCTGGAGAGTTTTTGAAAATTAGAGTTTATATTAAGAAGAATCTAGATGTTGATTTTGCAAAACTATTTGTTGCTATAAATTTTGTAGATAATGAGGCAAATTTCGGACTATCATACATCAACGATGAAATGGGGTATACTTTTGAGAATCTCGAAAATAAAGATTTTTTCGAATTGATAATACCAAATATTTATTTGCGATCAGCAGTATATGGTATCAGGATATTAATTTCTGAAAAAGATACGAGAGAGGAAAATTTTATAGATGTCATTGACAATGCTGCTTTAATAAATATACTGGAAGGAGATATTTGGAACACTGGGAAATTAAATCGTCCAGGAAACTCGGCTATTCTTCCAGGTAAATTTTTGTAGATGCCAGATAAAACGAAAATATTAATTTTAGGAATTGGTCAATCTAATTTTTTAAATCAACTTTATGGAGGGTTGATTAAAGAGACAGGAAAATTTGAGTTTTCTATAAATAATTATCGTGAATTATCTAAAAGTGAAATAAAAAAAAGTAACCTGCCCTATACGAAATACCACCAGTTTTCTGCTTCAAAAGTTTCAAATTGGAAATGGAAAAAAGAAGCTCTTAGCTTATTAGTTACGACATTTTTTTGGAAAATAATTTTTTTCGAATTAAGTCAAGGCCTAAGATTTAAAGCGTTGAAAGCTATCTTAATAAAATATGCCAAAACAGCATACATGGTGAAAAATGAATTGATACCCTTGGGGCATGATGTATATCATTTTCATTTTTGCACTCCAGAAAATTTATTGTTAATCAACTTTTTACCAAAAGATGCTAAGATTATTTGTAGTTTCTGGGGCTCAGACCTTATGCGTATTACTGGGGTGAGAAATGTTTATTACTTAAATACAGCATTTAAAAAAGCAAATGTTTTAACAATACAAACTCCAGAAATGGCAGAAATGCTTTATTGCAAATATGGCAGAGCTCTTAAATCTAAGACTGAAATTTTGCGGTTTACCATTAGTGAAGATATTTATGCTAATATTGACCTGGTTAGGGATAATAGTAATTTAACCTTACGTTTAAAACAGGAGTATAATATTGATGTTAATAGATTTTTGGTAGCCATTGGGCATAATGGCTTTAAGGAAAATAATCATTTAAAAATCTTGAACGAAATTCTTCAAATGCCTTTAGAAACAACTAATAAATGTGTTTTCTTATTACATCTTAGTTATGGTTGTTCTAGTGTATATTTAGAGGAATTAAAAGCATTTATTGCGCAAAATAAATCTATTGAAATTAAAATGATTTTAGATTATTTTGGCCCTGAAAAAATTGCTACTTTGAGAGTTGGTACAGACATATTAATTCAAATGCCCGAAACTGATGCTTTAAGTGGTGCTATGACAGAAGTTCTTTACTCGGGCAATACTGTAATTGCTGGAGCTTGGTTGCCTTATGATATACTGCGTAGAAATGGCGTTAAATTTAAAAAAATCGAAAGTTTTGATTATTTAGCATCAGCTTTAAAGTTTAATATTGATCATTTAATTAAGATAAAAAATAAAAACCTTGTCAATAAAAATGCTATAACAGAATTTTTATCGCCGGCGTATACAAATAAAGCTTGGCTTCAACTTTTTAATAAAATAAATAATAATTTTATTTAATAATCAATTGTTAAATGATAGCTTTTGAGTAATCCATTAATATCCATAGTAATACCCACGTACAATCGTGCTCATCTTATAGGTGAAACTCTAGATTCTATAATCGAGCAAACTTACTCAAATTGGGAGTGTGTTATAGTAGATGATGGTAGTACAGATAGTACTAGTATGGTTGTAGAAGAATATATTAACAAAGACTCAAGATTTACCTTTCATAAGCGACCTCAAGAGCGTCAAAATGGTGGTAATGCCGCAAGAAATTTTGGATTTGAGAAAAGTAATGGAAAATATATAATATGGTTTGATAGTGATGATTTAATGACAGAAGATCATATTACTGTTAAGGTGGAAGCAATACTGAAGCATAAAAAAGATTTTGTGATTGCCAAAACACAAAACTTTAATGCTAATGGTGACTTAGAGCCTTATGTTTATAATATTCAAGAAGATAATGTTTCCATAGATAATTTTATCAAGAGAAGGATTCATTGGTACACCTATGATGTCATGTTGACTAGAGATATTGCTAAACAAATAGCTTATAACGAACAGCTTCGTTTTTGGCAAGATTTCAATTATTTCTGTAAAATGTTATTAATAACAACAAATACATTTTTTATAGATAGTGTGTTAACGAAAAGGCGTTTGCACGAAGGGACTATCCAGGATGAAATGATTATTGATCAAAACACCTACAATAAAAAATTAGTAGAGGCGCATTACATTAACTACGAGGATATTTCAACCAAAGTAGATAAAGATTTGAGAATTGAAATGGTAAGAAATTTAATGAATCTGTCTTTTTACCTAGCTAAGAACAAGCAGCAAAGTGATTATTGCAATCATGTGTTGATAATTGTGAAGAAGCAATTTGGAGTTATGCGTCAGCAGTTTTACAAGTTGTCTTTAATTACAGCTTCAAAATTTAGAAAGGGCGAGTTTTTATTAAATATTGCCAAGGATAAAGGCTTTATTTAAGTAAGTTATCTGCAACTACTTCGAAAATATTTGAATCAATTTCTTCATCAAATTTTCTAGCGAATAGATGTGTTTTTGATGCTTCACTTAGTTCTTCATAATCAGATGACTTAAATAGAACGGGTAGCGATACGTTTTTGCGCGACCAATTAACATATGTAAGCGAGCTATTGATTCTTTCTTCAGCAACATCGATGTTTTTGATTATTGTTTGAAAGAATATTTCATCAAGTAAAAGTGTATTTTGATGAAATTTAATGTATTCAGGATGAAGTTCTAAGTAATTAAGAATTTTACATATAGTACTATCTTTTAAAGCCCACCATTGAGATCCACAAAAGAAAGTGATATCCAAATTGTTATTTCGGTTAATAAGTATATTCATTAACTTAAATATCTTCCTTTTTTTTAAAAGCGTATATACGTTTATAAAGCTTTCTTTGCTGTAAAACATTTTTTTCCAAATAGGGGCTATTAATACATAATCATTTCTATTTGTAGATATTTCAAACCTATATTTTAGGATCCTATTTTGATATTTATTTTTATTATTGTTACTGTTTAATGGTTCAATATCTATAAAATCCTTTTCTTTATTTACATTAAAATATTCTTGTATGGCCTCATTAGACTGTAATGGGAAATCTTGACCGCTTAAAAGTATGTAGCGCTCAAAATTAGCAAGAGTTTTTGCCGTTTTAATCAGATCTATAGTTGCTTTTACTATACCTGTACCTCCCCAAGTACCTTCATGACGTTTGTTGTCAGATAAAAATATTACATTAGTTAGATGAGATACTGTTTTTTTATACAAATCTAGATTCTGTTTTTTATCAATGTGAATAAAAAAATAAACATCTTTAGTGTTAAGAGTTTTTATGAGGTTTCTTAATTGAGCAGGAGCTTTATGGGCAAGAATAAGATATGCTATTGTTGAGTTCAATATGATACAAATTATTATTTGATGATTGTTACAAAGTACTTCTTTTCTACTATTATAAATAACTGTAATTTTATTGAAATCTAACTTTAGAATTAGGTACTTTGTAAACATACAAAAGCGATAATTAATTTTACTACGCCTAGATAATTTTATTATCGATATTGCTATATTTTATATGACATTAATTGAACCTTTAATTTCCTTTATTATCCCTTGTTACAACGATGCACAATATATTGAGCAATCTGTAGCATCTGCTTTGGGTCAAACCTATAAAAATATAGAGGTAATTGTAATTGATGATGGGAGTAACTTAAAGACTAAAAAGGTACTTCAATCATTAAAGCCTTCAATCACACATTTAATTACTCAAGAAAATCAAGGACAAAGTGCGGCAAGAAACAGAGGGATTGAAGCTGCAAATGGTGAGTTTATTGTTACGCTAGACAGTGATGATTATTTTGAGCCTTCTTTTGCTGAGAAAGTTGTAAAGTCAATTACTGGTATTACCGAAGTAAAAATAGTTACCTGTTATTCTAATCTGTTATATGATGACGGTAGGTTTAAAATCTATAAACCTAACGGTGGCGATATTAACCACTTTATGTTTTCTAATGGAGCAATGGGGTCATCAATGTTCAGAAAAGCAGACTGGCTTAGTAGTGGTGGTTATGATGAAACAATGCGAAAGGGTTGGGAAGATTGGGAGTTTTATATAAGATTACTGAAGAATAATGGAAAGGCAATAGTTATTGATCAAGTACTATTCAATTATAGGCGAAGAGGTAATTCTACAACAACTCGAGCTAATAATAATAAAACAGAATTATATAAACATATCTTTTTAAAACATTCAGATGTATACAAAGATAATTTTAAAGAACTTTTAGACTTTTTCTTGTCAAAGCAAGAGGCTTCTGATGCTGAAATACAAAAAGTAAGAGGAAAATTAGATTATAAATTAGGCAATAGTTTATTGAGGCCTCTTCGTTTAATTAAACAACTACTTAATTAAAATGGCATCACCACAAATTTCTATAATAATGGCAACCTATAACAGGGCCCATTTTATTGCTGAAATGTTAATGAGTATTCAAAATCAGTCTTTTAAAGATTTTGAATGCATCATTATTGATGACGGCGGTACCGATAATACGGCCGAAGTAATAGCTCCATGTTTAGAAGACATACGATTTACATTTCAGAGAAGAACAGATGACTACAATAAGGGATTGCCCGGATGCCGCAATTGTGGGATAGATTTAGCAAAAGGGGATTATTTTATCTTTTTTGATGATGATGATCTAGTGCATCAAGATTGTTTACAGATAGCTTATAACGAACTTGCTGGTAACACATCTCTTTCTTTCTGTCATTACCAAAAACAGTCATTTAAAAATGTCGATGAGGTAAGTGTAAAGAGTGATTTGCCAATGGTAAAAGCAACAAAAACTACAGATGCAATCCTTTATCAAGTAGTGACAAGTACTGTGGGTTTTGCTTCTTGTACTGTTTTATGGAAATCAGAGTGTTTTAATGAAGTACGCTTTATAGAAACGTTGCAATATGCAGAAGAGTGGGAATGTTACTCAAAAATACTTAGTGAAAATAGCAAAGGAGTAATAATAAATGCAGTGACATATTTTAATAGAAAACATCCTGCATCAAATACTGGCGAGTTTTATCAAGGTGATAGTAAGCGAGTTGACTCTAAAATAGCTGCGTCTAAGCTAATAATTACAAATTTAAATGAGAAGCAATTGTTTACAGGTAAGTTTCAGAAATTCTTTGCCTGGCAGGCGGTGCAGCTCAATGATTATTCTGTGCTAAGGCACATAAATAGGCAATCTAGTGTTACAGGCTTTCAAAAATTAAAAGCTACTGCTTTATGTACCTTAAGTCCTTTAATTAAGATATATTTGAGGAGCAAAAAGAACGCTTAATCAACCTATCCTTTTGAACATACTAATCTGTTTTGGTACCCGTCCAGAAGCTATAAAAATGGCACCTATTTGCCATGAATTGACAAATAAAGGAATGCCTTATAAATTATGTGTTACAGGTCAACATCGAGAGATGCTAGATCAAGTGCTCGATTTTTTTGAGCTCACACCAGATTATGATCTAGATTTAATGAAACCTAATCAGGGTTTAAATGAGTTGAGTGCCCGTATCTTAAAAGGTGTGAATGGTGTTTTAGAAAAAGAAAAGTTTGATTTGGTTTTAGTTCATGGCGATACAACTACCTCTACTATGACAGCTATTGCAGCATTTCATAAAGGATGCAAAGTGGGTCATGTAGAAGCAGGATTACGTACCTATAACAAACAATCCCCTTTTCCAGAAGAACTTAATAGGCAACTCACTGGCCGCATAGCAGATTATCATTTTGCCCCTACCCAAGCATCAAAAAACAATTTGATAAAAGAAGGAGTGCCAGAAAAATCAGTGATTGTAACCGGTAATACGGTAACAGATGCGCTCAACTTTGCTGTTGCCAAAGTATCTCATACTTATCAAAATGAAAATATAGATCGCTTAAAAAAATTAGTAGATACAAACAAGCGTCTTATATTAATTACGGGTCATCGTCGCGAGAGTTTTGGGGAAGGATTTAAAAACTTTTGCAAAGCATTATTAACCATAGCAAAAGAGCCTAATGTACAGTTAATTTATCCTGTGCATCTAAACCCCAATGTGCAAGAGGTCGTTTATAAAATGTTAGGCGATGTTTCTAACATAAACTTAATTACACCTCAAGAATACCCATCTTTTGTGTGGTTAATGAGTAGAGCTTCATTAATCATCTCAGACTCTGGTGGCATTCAAGAAGAAGCCCCAACCCTTAATGTGCCCGTGCTGGTAACCCGTGACACCACAGAGCGTCAAGAGGGAGTAGATGCAGGAGTTTCTTTTTTAGTGGGTACAGACACCACAACAATTGTCACAAAGACTTCGGAAATATTAAAGCAATTAGACCGCTTTAAGACTATGAAAAACCCTTATGGTGATGGTACAGCAGCAAAACAAATAGTAGCTCACATTTCAGAAGTAATAAAATAACCGTGACAAAAAAAATACTCGTACTTGCCGAAACAATTGACGTGGACTCTAGTAGTGCAGGTAAGGCAAATATGGGCTTTATTCAGTCTTTAATTAAAGGCGGTTTTTTAGTTGAGGTGTTACATTATTCACACAAAGAAGTTGCTGTTCAAGGTGCAAAAACAACATTAGTGACAGAGTGTAAGACAGATTACAATTACTGGTTAAGTAGGTTTCAGCGTGTTTTTCAGAGAGTAACGGGTAAAAACATATCGAGACAATTAGAGCATAAATTTGGTTTTTCGTTCACGTTTAAGAACGATGCAAAAAGTATGGCTCGAGTTATTAAAAAGCAACCTCATAATTTTGATCTCATCATTACATTAAGCAAAGCCGCAAGTTTTAGAACCCACGCAGCTTTACTACAAATACCTAGATTGCACAGCAAGTGGTTAGCTTATGTGCACGACCCTTATCCTTTTCATTGTTATCCACCACCTTATAATTGGACAGAATCTGGTCATACTCAAAAAGAGGCTTTCTTTAGAGAAGTGTCAGAAAAAGCACAATTTTCAGGCTTCCCTAGTTTACGATTACAAGAGTGGATGGGACAATATTTCCCTAATTTTTTAAAGACAGGAGTGGTTTTGCCACATCAAAATATAAGTGCTGTTGTCGTTTCTAAAAGTGTGCCTAGTTATTTAGACAAAGATAAGTTCAGTATTATGCATGCAGGTTCTTTGTTGGATCACCGTAAACCATTTGCGTTATTAGAAGGATTTAAAAAGTTTTTGGAAAATACTGAAGGGGCAGCGATCCATACTCAGTTACTGTTAATTGGCAACTCAAATGCGCACGAACCTAAACTAACTGAACTTTGTCGTCAAATACCACAAGTTTATAAAAGTGATGGTTACGTTAATTTTGCAGAAGTAGAGGTGTTGCAAAAAAATGTAACAGCACTACTAATTCTAGAAGCAATATCCGATGTTAGTCCTTTTTTACCAGGTAAATTTCCACATTATATAGCAGGGAATAAACCAATAGTACATTTAGGTCCTAAAAATAGTGAAACAAGACGTTTGCTAGGTGAAGAGTATTCTTATTCTTGCGCAGCTGATGATGTTGTTGGTATTTCAGAAATACTTAAAAATTTATATGCTGCTTGGAAGACTGATAAAAGTCTTTTTCTAGATAGACCAGATTTGTTAGCCTATATCTCTCCAGCACATTTTAATAACCAAATATCAAAAATCATTACCAGTGAGTAAGCGTGCATCCATAGTAATAGTTACCAAAAATAGGTGCGAAGAATTAAAAAAAACAATTGAGATTGTACTCTCGTTAATTGATCTTACAAAAGATGAGTTTTTAATTTTTTTAGACGGCTGTACAGATCAATCTTTTACTTTAATTGAGTTGTATCCATCTATACAATGGCATTCAGTTACTAAAAGTATTGGTGCTTCTGGAGCGAGAAACGCACTTTATAAATATGCGTCTGGTAATTTTTTTATTGGTTTAGACGATGATGCTCATCCGCTACACAATGATTTTATTGAACGAGTAGAAAGACTTTTTAGCAATGATAGCATAGGTTTGTTGTCTTTTAAAGAAGTAAAAAAAGTTCATGTTTCCGAAGAAGAAGAAAATGAAATATTAAATGAAACTCCTAATTCATACAAAACTAATGAGTTTATAGGTTGTGGTTTTGCGGTACGTAAAGATGTATATCAAAAGACAAATGGGTTTCCAGTATGGATGGATATCTATGGAGAAGAAATGTGTTTGTCTCTAGAGATTATGGAGGCTGGATATAGTATTAAATATACAAATGAGATTGCGGTTCACCATCGTGTAGATATAAACGCAAGAAAAAAGATGGGGCGTAATTATTTTAGATTTAGAAAGCAATTACGAAACGGAGCTCTTTTTTATTGTATCTATTACAAACGACCGTTTGTTAAATTATTAAAATTATTATTTCACAATTTTAAAAAATATGCACTTATGGATGGTAATTATTTTGTGAGTTATTTTAGAGCTTTGGGGTCGCTTATCACTAAAATACCAGCTATAGTTAAGTACCGCAAACCAGTCTCTCAAACAACAATTGATGTATTTAACAATACTAAAAACCCAGGGTTTTAATAAAAGCAATAATTTTGATTCTAAAGTTTATTTCACTTATACCTATTAATTCACTGCGTATTTTTTTATACAGAAAAGTACTTGGCTATAATATAGGGACTGGAGTAGTGATTAAAAGGTCTATTCTAAAAGCAAAGAAGGTTGTTATAGGTAATCAAGTAACAATTTTAGCGAGAAATGTTATATCCTGTAATGAATTACACATAGGCGAGGGTAGTAGTATTTTAGAGAGAAATAGAATAACGGGAACAACATCATTTATTATGGGGAAAGGTTCAAGGGTGATTAATGACCATTTTATTGATCTCAGTGCAGATGTGACTTTTGGTAACAATACTTGGTTGGCAGGTAAAAGTAGCCAGATATGGACACACGGCTCATTACATACTAAAACAGGTAAAGATCTGTCAGTTACAATAGGTGACCATGTTTGTATTGGCTCTGGAGTACTCATTGCCCCGGGAGTAAAAATTGCAATCTCAAACCTTATAGGCTTAGGTAGTGTTGTTTCTACTAGTTTTTTAACAGAAAGAACTGTAATTGCAGGTAACCCTTCAAAGGTGGTAAAAGAAGATGTTGATTGGCAGAAAAATTGGTAAATTGCATATAAAACCTACCTCCTTGAACAACCCTTTTATTATAGCAGAAATAGCCCAAGCCCATAATGGGAGTTTTGATAATGCACTTGCATATATAGATGCCTTAGCAAATACTGGTATTGATGCCATTAAATTTCAGACCCATATTGCAGAAGCAGAAAGTAGTATTCACGAACCTTTTAGAGTAAAGTTTAGTGATGACGCCACCCGTTTTGATTACTGGAAACGTATGGAGTTTACCCAAGATGAGTGGAAACAAATTAAGACAAGATGTGAAAACAATGGACTAGAGTTTATGTCTTCTCCTTTTAGCAATGCCGCGGTAGATTTACTTGAAAAAATAGGAGTAAAAAGATATAAAGTAGGTTCTGGAGAGGTTACTAATTTTTTGATGCTCAATAAAATTGTGCAAACAGGTAAACCATTAATCATTTCTAGTGGGATGAGCAGCTTTGCAGAACTAGATAAAACAGTACGTTTTCTTTATGATAAAAAAGCAAATTTTTCTATTCTACAATGCACTACTTCATATCCTACACTACCAGAGCAATATGGCTTAAATGTGCTGGAAGAAATGAAAGATCGCTATCCGGTACCCATAGGGTTTTCAGATCACTCTGCAGATCCGGGCACTTGTATTGCGGCCACAGCACTTGGCGCGGAGATAATAGAGTTTCACGCAGTTTTTAGTCGGGAAGATTTTGGACCAGATGCAAAATCGTCTATCGCGATTGCTGAGATTCCCGCTATGGTAAAAGCTATTAGAGCAATTGCAGAATCACTTGATTATGCTATTGATAAAAACGATAATTCTGCCTTTACTGATCTTAAAAATATATTTGAAAAATCTCTGGCAGTCAATAAAAACCTACCTTTGGGGCACATAATTACCTTTGATGATCTAGAAGCAAAAAAACCAAAAGGATATGGGATTGATGCTTCTCAATTTCAAAAAGTAGTAGGGAAAGAACTAACTAAAGAACTCTCAAAATGGGATTTCTTAACTCAAGATGTACTTCAATAAATGAGCGACAAGAGAAAAATATGTGCAGTAATTACCGCTCGACCTTCTTATAGTCGAGTAAAGACAGCATTACAAGCCATTAAAAATCATCCAGATTTAGAACTTCAACTAGTAGTTGCTGGTTCTGCTTTATTAGATCGTTACGGGAATGCCGTAGATTTTATAGAGAGAGATGGCTTTACCATAGACGAAAAAGTGTTCATGGTACTTGAAGGAGAGAACAAAACTGCAATGGCAAAAACGACAGGGCTAGGCGTTATGGAGCTTGCAAATGTGTTTTATAACTTACAGCCAGATGCAGTATTAACTATTGCAGATAGGTTTGAGACCATCGCTACGTCTATCGCAGCAGCATATCAAAATATTCCGCTTATCCATTTGCAAGGTGGAGAAGTAACGGGTAATATTGACGAGAAAGTAAGACATGCAAACACAAAACTAGCAGACATTCATTTTGTAACTAGCGAAGATGCAAAAGAACGTGTGATTAAGATGGGAGAGGACCCTAATTATGTTTATAATACAGGCTGCCCATCTATTGATCTTGCAGCAGATATAGCTAAAAACTCAGCTCTAGATTTTGATCCTTTTAAAAAATATGGAGGAGTAGGTAAGCAGTTTGATTATAAGGAAGGCTATCTAGTGGTAATGCAACACCCGGTAACTACAGAGTATACCTCTGCAAAACAAGATGTCTTAAAAACCTTACGAGTCATTGATGAACTTAAGATTCCTACATTTTGGTTTTGGCCTAATGTTGATGCAGGAGCAGATGGTACCTCTAGCGGGATTCGTTCTTATCGTGAACATCACGATCTTGAGCATATCCATTTTTTTAAGAATATGGAGCCTTTAGATTTTTTAAAATTGCTTAAAAATAGTAGTTGCTTAATAGGTAATAGTAGTGTGGGGATTAGAGAGTGTTCTTATCTAGGAGTGCCAGTAGTTAATATAGGTACACGCCAAAATAGACGTTTACGCGGTAGTAATGTGCTAGATGTAATGTATACAGAAGAAGCAATTAAAAAAGCAATCAATTCACAGTTAAAGACACCACAAAACCAACAAGAAACTATTTACGGAAATGGTGAAAGTGGTAAAAAAATTGCAGACATATTAGCAGCCATTGAGTTGCGTTTTCATAAAACAATCACTTATTAATGCGAGTTTTAGGTCTAATACCAGCGCGAGGTGGCAGTAAAGGGGTGCCGGGTAAAAACCGTCTTATTATTGATGGGAAACCACTTATTCAGTACTCAATAGAGAGTGCAATATCAAGTAAGTTAATTACAAAATTTGTGGTGAGTACAGATGATTCGGAAATTCAAAAGATTTCAGAAATAGCAGGAGCTCAGGTTCTCTCTCGAAATGCTCAATTGGCGTCAGACACTTCAAATGTAATAGACACCGTACTTTCTGTATTGGCCTATTTTGAAGCTAAAGCAGAGTTTTTTGATGCAGTTATGCTGTTACAACCTACCGCACCTTTACGTTCTGCAAGTGATATAGACGCTAGTATTCAATTGTTAGAGAGCAGTTATAGCGATGGAGTTATTAGTGTGATACCAGTGGGTGATCATCACCCTGCACGAATGTATACTTTAAATAATCAAAGTATGGAAGCCTTACATCCAGAATTAGAAACCACTAGACGACAAGATCTACCCATGCGTTATATACGGAATGGTTGTATATATTTAGTCAAGACCGAAATATTAAAAAAAGAAAGCACATTAATGCCCACTAAAAAATCTGCTTATGTAATGGAAGAAAAATGGGCGGCAAATATAGATACACAACAAGATGTTATTACTTTAAAACACTTAATGCCTATATGGAAGAAAGAACAGCAAAAATAGTAATCGCTGAACCAGATAGATTTTCACCTTTTGGACTAAAAAAATTACAAGAAATGGGAACCGTTGTTTTAGGGCCATTTTCTCGCGACGAATTAATGTCAGTTTGTGAAGAAGCGACCGTTTTAATTTTAAGGTTGGCACATACTATAGACTTGCAGTTTTTAAAATCTGTAAAAAATCTTAGATTCATAATCACACCTACAACAGGTTTAAACCATATAGATGTTGAAGCTGCTAGATTGAAAAAAATCGAAATTATTTCTTTGAAAGGCGAAACCGATTTTTTGAGAAGTATTCCTTCTACAGCTGAGCATACATGGGGTTTGTTATTATCACTAATACGAAACATACCACAGGCGCATAATCACGTAATGGAAGATAAATGGAATCGTGATTATTTTATTGGTCGCAATCTGAGTTCGTTAAAATTAGGGATTTTAGGTCTTGGAAGAGTAGGGCATCAAATAGCTAAATATGCTAATGCCTTTGGTATGGATTATATGTTTTATGATATTGATAAGAGTTTAAATGAGCAGCCGGGTAATGCTATAAATTTATATGACTTTTTAAGTCATATAAATGTTTTAACAATACATATACCTTTAGAAAAACAAACAGCACAATTAATTAATGCTGAAATGTTATCTAAATTAAGAAAAGGAAGTTTCATTGTAAATACATCTAGGGGTGAGCTTATAGATGAAACGGCTTTAGTGAGACACTTAAAAGAAGGCCATATAGCTGGAGTAGCGGTAGATGTTTTAGATCAAGAATTAATCAAAGAAAAACGAGAAAAAAGTAAGTTATTAAATTATGCTAAAAATAATAGCAATGTAATCATTACACCTCATATAGCTGGTGCTACATTGGATTCTATGCAAGCTACAGAAGATTTTGTGATTAATAAATTGATAGAAAGATGGTAGTGAAAAAACTAGGACTAGTTATTGTGGATGGTGTGGGCTATCGTAACTTTGTGTTAAGTGATTTCTGTAACAGTGCAAATTCAGAATTTAAAGAAGTTATCATATACTCTGGTTTACCACGAGAAATATTTTCCGACTATATTTCAGATACTTGTAAAGTTGTAGAATTACCTGTTTTTAACGAGAGTAAAAAAACTTGGTTTTACAGAAAACTAAAAGAAGTTGCGCATATGCAAAAGCATAAAAAGCAGTTTTTTGGTATTGCAATGAATTTAGAAAAGAACAGGGCTACCACTTATAGTAAAAGATCTTGGTTAACCCGTTTTGCTTTTTTATGGACAAGGATATTTAGTTCTGAAAAAGATATTCACCGCTATTATAATAAACAAGAAAAAAGCTTTTCAAAAAATCCAGTTTCCAAAGATTATTATAAAATATTAAATGAAACAAAACCAGATGTATTGTTTTTTACCCATCAACGCCCTCCATATTTAGCACCATTAGATGCTATGGCAAAAAAGTTAGGTATAAAAACGTGTTCTTTTATATTTAGTTGGGATAACTTGCCTTCTAAAGGAAGAATGGCAGCGCCTTTTGACTCTTATGTGGTTTGGAGCGATTTAATGAAAGAAGAATTGCATTATTTTTATCCTGAAACAAAAAACACTCAAGTCTCTGTGGTAGGTACACCTCAGTTTGAACCTTATATTATGGACGTTTATGGTTCTACAAAAGAAGCCTTTGGATCTCGTTTTAATATTGATACAAATTTAAAAACAGTTTGTTACAGTTGTGGTGATATATCTACAAGTAAAAATGATGACTTATATGTCTCTGTCATTGCAAATGCAATTGCTCAAGGAAAAATAGGTCCTGTAAATTTTATAGTACGAACAAGTCCAGCAGAAGATGGTTCTCGATTTAAAGAAATTAAAGAAACATATCCTAACATAATATGGAATTTCCCACAATGGACACTAACAAGAGAAAATCATCCTGAGCCCTGGTCACAACGAGTGCCAGAAAAAGAAGATCTAAAAATAATGCGTTCACTTTTAATGTATTGTGATCTTAATGTGAATATGTGTTCTACAATGGGGCTAGATTTTATGCTTTTTGATAAACCAGTTGTGAATCCTGTTTTTGGTACCGAAACAAATGGCTTATATAATGATGGTAAATATTTAAGATATGGGCATTATGAGCGTGTTGTTGCAAGTGGAGCTGTCACTATTCCTAGGGATGAGGCATCATTAATAAAGGAAATAAATTTTAGCCTAGAAAACCCACAAGCAAGATTACAAGAGCAAAAAGAGTTACTTAAATTACAAATAGGTAAACCTCTAAAAGGCACTAGTGAACGTATAATAAAAGCATTAAAAGAAATTTAGTGATTAACAAAATAGCCATACTCTGCGATTATAAACTCTTACCAGAACGTATAGGAGGGATGGATCATTTCTTTTGGGCATTACAAGAAAAATGCAATGAAGAAGGGGTGACTATTGATTGGTTTTTCCCTAATGAATCTAATCATGAAGAATATGTGAATTTAAATATTATAGCTGATGATAACATTGCTTCTGTTGAGCAAACTTTTCTAACATATTTTAAAGATAATAGGCCTAAATATGATGCTGTAATCACGCATTTTTTAGAATTATGTACTCCATTTTTTCAAGAAGCAAAGATTAAAACTAAAGCTAAAATAATTGCAGTAGACCATAACCCTAGGCCCTTAGGTGGTTATCCAAGAATAAAAAGGGTGATGAAAAAACTAAAAGGGCATTTGTACAGTAAATTTATTGATGTTTTTATTGGTGTGTCTCATTATACGGTGTTTGAGATGCAAAAAGATTTTGGGCGACATATTAAACATAAATGCGATACTATTTATAATGGTGTTATTATAGATCATATAGTAACCCAAAATGAAAGGAGAACTACAAAACCTAGATTTTTAGTAGCATCACACTTAAGAGCATCAAAAGGTATTCAAGATTTGATAACCGCTGTTAGCCTACTCTCTACAGAAATAGTAAGAGATTTAACAATTGATATTTATGGAGATGGACCGTATAAAGAGGTTTTACAAAAAATGGTCACAGAAAATGGTTTAGACAATGTGTTTCATTTTATGGGAAATAGCCCAACGTTGCATACCACCTATGCTGCTTATGACTATATGATACAGCCTACATATATGGAGTGTTTTAGTCTTTCTATTTTAGAGAGTCTAGCTGCAAATGTACCTGTAATTACAACCCCTGTAGGTGGTAATGAAGAGGCAGTAACGGGAGGTGAAAATGGTTATATTTTTGCAGCAAAAGATATCGTAGCACTAAAAAGAATTTTAGAAAGGTTGTTTGAAGGTACTCAGGGTATCACAATGAATACAAGAATACAGATCGAGAATAAATTTACGATTTCGCATATGGTGAATGATCATTTTAATTTGATTCAATAAATAATATGAAAATAGCCTTCCTAACCCCAGAATATCCGCATCCCAACTTTGGGCCGGCTGGAGGTATAGGCTCTAGTTTAGTTCATCTTACACAGGGGCTTATAAGTTTAGGGCATACTGTAAGCGTGTTTATTTATGGCCAACAAGAAGACACTGTTTTTAAAGAAGAAGGTATCACTTTTTACGTTATAAAAAATGTAAAAGTAAAAGGACTGTCCTTATACTTGACCCAAAAAAAAGTATCAAAGCTCATCAATAAATTATACGCGGGAGGAACTTTTTCTATCTTAGAAGCGCCAGACTGGACAGGGTTTACATCACGTTTAAAAACTAAATGCCCCATTGTATTAAGGCTACACGGCAGTGACACCTATTTTTGCGGTCTTGATAATAGACCTGTAAAAAAGCGTAATAAGTATCACGAGCAACAAGCTTTTAAAAAGGCAAATGGTATCATCTCTGTAAGTGCTTTTACTGGAGAGATGAGTAATAGACTATTTGATTTAGATAGAGAAATTACTGTAATACCTAATGGTTTAGATTTAGAGGCTTTTAGTCCTAGTGATAAAAATGTAGAAGGAAATACCATACTCTATTTTGGTACCTTGATTCGTAAAAAAGGAATGCTAGAGTTACCTGAGATTTTCAATAGAATTGTAAAATTGATTCCAAATGCAAAATTGATTTTAATAGGTGCAGATAGTGGTGATTTAAAAACAGGTAATTCTTCTAGTTGGGCATTAATGCAACCGTTATTTACAGAAGAAGCCATAAAACAGGTTAGTTATTTAGGTAAAGTTGCCTACCAAGATATGAGAGCTCAAATAGAAAAAGCTACAGTTTGTGTGTTTCCTACTTTTGCAGAAGCATTACCCGTTTCTTGGATAGAAGCTATGGCGTTAAAGAAAGCGATAGTAGCATCTAGTGTGGGGTGGGCAAAAGAAATGATAGATGATGAAGAGAATGGTTTTTTGGTTCACCCTACAGACCATTCTAAGTTTGCAAACAGAGTAGTCCAGCTATTATTAGATACTGAAAAAGCAATAGCCTTTGGTAGAGCAGCAAGACTAACCGCAGAAAAAAAATATGACCGAAATCTAGTCGCAAAAAGTGCTACAGATTATTATCAAAAAATAATTGACAGCGCTAACAAATGATAATTATAACCCATCATAAAGATCGAGTAGTCCAGATAGAAAATAATTCTGTTTCTGTGTCGGGAGACAAAGGGCTTCATCTTACGGCGTCTATTATAAAACTAGCAAAAGAGTATCCAGACACATTATTAGTATGGGTAGCAAAGGAATATCGCGATTTTTTAAATCTAGATTATTTCAGAAATAATAAAAATTTTAAAAACACATTACAATCATTTAATCCTGGTGATAATTATATGCCAAATGATATAGGGTATGTAGAAGAAACCTTATTTATCAATGTAAATAAGGAGGTCAAATACGCTACTTGGTTAATGAGTGCAACTGTGGGTTGTGCAATGAGTTTTATATTTAATTCAATTAAAAGCACAATAAGTAGAAATACGCCTTTTGATTATTATCTTAATTCTATTGCAAAACAGGCAATGCCTCAAGGTTTGTTATGCTACTCAAATCCGGCATTATTAATTACTTCAGAAACGTTAAGTACGTCAACAAATAGCTTAACTATAAAACAGTTTTTTGATTTTATAAAGGGCAATTACAAGAAACGATGGTTATTTTTGCTTGCTTTTCAACAATTAATTTTTGAAAAACGATTTACTTTTCATTACGCTTTTTTGGCTTTTTTTAAGAAAAAGGATACTGTAATTTTTAAGCCCTTATTAGAAGAGTTAGCCCAAAATAAAAGTAAAGAAACGATTGATGTTTTGATACCAACAATGGGTAGAAGTGACTATTTATATAATGTATTGATAGATCTCAAAAATCAATACTTAGTACCTAAAAATATTATTATTGTAGAGCAAAATGCAGCGCCAGAATCTGTAACTCAATTAAATTATATTTATGATGAAAAGTGGCCATTTGAGATCAAGCATACTTTTATACACCAAACTGGAGCCTGTAATGCCCGAAACATTGCGCTAGAGCAAGTAACTAGTGATTGGGTGTTTTTTGCAGATGATGATATTAGAATTCCAGAAAATTCACTTGAAAACGCAGTAATGATAGCAAATTCAAATAATTTTTCAGCAGTAACCCTTAGTTGCTTGCAAAAAGGAGAGAGAGAAAAAATAGGCCGGATAATACAATGGTCTGGCTTTGGTTCAAACACAAGTTTAGTACGATCAGAAAAAATTAAAAATCTGAGATTTAATATGGGGTTTGAGTTTGGTTATGGTGAAGATGGAGACTTTGGAATGCAATTGCGCAACCAAGGTGCTGATGTTTTATACGCACCAAGTATTCAATTATTACATTTAAAAGCGCCTATAGGTGGTTTTAGACAAAAGGTTAATTATGAATGGAGTGAAGAAAAAAATTATCCTAAGCCTTCTCCAACGGTAATGCTTTATAAACTTAAGCATCTAAGCGCTACTCAACTTAATAGTTATAAGTTTTTACTCTTTGTAAAAAATTATGGTTTATTTAAAATGAAGAACCCATTCACTTACTTTGGTCAAATGAATAAATCTTGGAAAACAAGTTTAGTATGGGCACAAAAATTAGCACAGCGTCATGGATAATAAAACTTCGCTTATTATTTGTACATACATGCGTCCCAAGCCATTGGTGATATTGCTAGATTCCATATTTAAAGGTGTATTAATACCTTCGGAAATATTAATAATTGATGGCTCTACAGATGATGCAACTCGAGAGATACTTCAAGAAAATAAATATGATAATCTTCAATATTTTAAAGTTCCTGAAGAAGAAAGAGGGCTTACTAAACAAAGAAATTTTGGTATAGATAGAGTAGGAACAGAAATAGAAATCGTTTGCTTTTTAGATGACGACACGGTTGTTTTTTCAAACTATTTTAAAGAATTAATCGCGACTTATAAAGTATACCCAAACGCATTAGGTGTAGGTGGTTTTATTACAAATGAGGTAGCTTGGAGGCCTTTAAAAGAAAATGAGAATGTAGCAGTAAATCAGTTTACTTATGATGGTTGGGTACGCTCTGACGGTTCTCGTTTTGTGCTTCGCAAAAAGCTAGGTTTAGATTCAGATGTTCCGCCGGCACATTTACCAGAATTTTCACACGGGCGTAGTGTCTCATTTTTACCACCATCTGGTAAAATTTATCCTGCAGATCAATTTATGGGCGGTGTTGCTTCTTATAGAAAAGAGGTGCTTGATAGCCACAAATTTTCAGAATACTTTGTAGGCTACGGTTTATATGAAGATGCAGATTTTACATTGCGATTATCTAATATAGGTGATCTTTATGTTAATACAGCCGCACAACTAGAGCATCATCACGATGCTGCGGGTCGCCCTAATAAATATACTTATGGTAAAATGGTGGTGCGTAATGGTTGGTATGTTTGGCGAGTTAAGTATCCTCACCCTTCATTAAAAGCTAGGTTAAAGTGGAATGCTATCACAATACTGCTACTAAAAATAAGGTGGATTAATGTTTTTACAACAAGTCAAAGAAAAGAAGCTTTTACAGAAGCTTTAGGTAGAACAGTAGGGTGGTTTTCTTTACTTTTAAATACACCAAAAGTTAAGTGAAATTTTTAATCGTCACACACGCAACGCATATCTTGGCAAATGACCAAGTGTATTCTTATGCGCCTTATGTTCGTGAAATGAATTTATGGAATGCAAATGTAGATGAGGTGTCTATTGTAGCTCCAACTGAATTGCGGTCTATTTCAAAAATTGATTTGGCGTATGATAAAAAAGTTCACATTAAAAAAATACCACAAATTGCTTTTATCAATTTTAGCTATGCGTTAAAATCATTGTTACGTTTGCCATTAATTTTTTGGATTCTTTTTAAAGAAATGCGTAAAGCAGATCATATTCATTTAAGATGTCCGGGTACTATAGGTTTGGTGGGATGTATAATGCAAATAGTATTTCCGAAGAAAAAGAAAACCGCTAAGTATGCAGGTAATTGGGACCCAAAGGCATCGCAACCTTTAAGTTACAAAATGCAAAAATGGATATTAAGTAATACTTTTTTGACTAAAAATATGCAGGTATTAGTCTATGGAGAATGGGCTGATCAATCTAAAAATATCAAACCTTTTTTTACGGCGTCTTATTGGGATAAAGAGAAAAGTGTATTACAATCAAAGTCTTTTTCTGCACCGTATAATTTTTTATTTGTAGGCAGTTTAGTAGAAGGAAAAAGACCTTTGTACACAATTCAATTAGTAGAAAAACTAATTAAAAATGGGGTGCCTGCAAGTCTAGATATATACGGTGATGGAGTTTTAAGACAAGAGTTAACAGCATATGTTGACAACCATGATTTAAAACAAGTTGTTAGTTTTAAAGGAAATCAACCATCTACAGAAATCAAAAAAGCTTATAAAGAAGCTCATTTTCTTGTTTTAGCTTCTAATTCTGAGGGGTGGCCTAAGGTACTCGCAGAGGCGATGTTTTGGGGAGTGATACCTGTAAGCACTAAGGTTTCTTGTGTGCCTTGGATGCTTGATTACGGCTCAAGAGGTGTTTTGTTGTCGTTAAATCTAGAAGAAGACAAAACAAACATTGTAAAGAGTCTTGGTGCTGCACAATTATTACTAGCTAAAAGTGAAGCTGCAATGCAATGGTCTAGAAACTATACTTTAGATAGTTTTGATACAGAAATAACTAAATTGCTATAATGAGAGTACTCCAACTTATAGATAGTTTACATCCTGGCGGTGCAGAGCGTATGGCGGTGAGTTTAGCAAATGCTTTACAAACTAAAATAGATGGTTCTTATATTTGTGTCACTAGGGAAGAAGGATCTTTAAAAAATGAATTATTAGAAACCGTTAATTATTTGTTTTTAAAGAGAAAAAAGAAAATTGATTTTCAGGCGATTAAGCGACTTAGGCTATTTTGTATAAGTAATAAAATCACTCACGTTCATGCTCATGGAACTTCATTTTTTATTGCAACACAGTTAAAAATAATACTACCTACAATAAAACTTGTATGGCATGAACATTATGGTAGTAGAGTAAGGGAGAGTAATAAGAATAATAAAATACTTAGGTTTTGTTCTGGTTACTTTGATCAAATTATAACCGTGACTACTGAGCTTAAGGCCTGGAGTGAACAAAATTTAAAATGCAATAAAGTTAATTATGTTTCAAATTTTGTAGATATTTCGTTGTTCAATAGTCAAGAGAAAAGAACCGATCGAATTATTTGTCTTGCAAACCTAAAAGAACCTAAAAACCATATTTTTTTATTGAAGGCTTTTGCTATTCTCTCACCAGAGTTCCCTTTATGGAAACTAGTTTTAGTAGGTAAGATTTTTAATGACTCTTATTTTAATGAACTAGTTACATTTATAGAGCAAAATGAATTACAAGATAAAATCTATTTTTTAGGAGGTAATACAGATGTGAAAAATGAATTGCTTTCTTCAAAAATAGGTGTGCTTTCTTCATCTTATGAGGGACTTCCTATGGTTCTGTTAGAATATGGTGCAGCGGGTTTAGTACCTATCACAACAGATGTAGGTTTTTGTAAAGAAGTAATAAGTACTTTTGGCGGTGTATCAAGCTTAGGAGAGTTAGAATCATATATTGATTACTTAAGAACATATCTTAGTGATGAAAGAAAACGCAATGATGACGCCTTCAAATACAAACAGCATATTATTAAACACTATAGTTTAGATGCTGTGATACCTTCGTTTATTAATTTATATAAAGAACTATAATTATCAATTTTTTAAAGAACAAATCATATCTATTTTTCATTGCTCTACACGGAGTGATGGGTTTTTATGCATATTTATTTAGAGGTTCTGTAAAGTTTATTTTTTTAGGTATCCTAGCTTATTTTGTGATTCTAATAATAAAAAATAAAAATAAAAATCACGAAGTTTTACAGGCCGCAGCCTATGTGATAGGTTTTGAGGTGTTCTCAAGAATGACCGGTGGGGTTGGGTTTTCTTATGAGTTTGCTAAGTTTGCTGTTATTGGATTTTTACTGTTAGGAATGTTTTACCGTGGGTTTAATATAAAATCATGGCCTTACGTTTTATTCATTTGTTTATTAATGCCCGCTGTTCTTGTTACAGCTGTTTTAATCAATTACGATACTACTTTTTTAAGTACAGTTACTTTTAATTTGAGCGGGCCTGTCTGCCTAGGAGTAAGTGCATTATATTGTTATGATAGAAAAATAACAGCAGAAAACTTTAATCACATCTTAAACGCTTGCTTGTATCCTATAGTAGCAATGACAGTGTATCTGTACTTTTATACACCAGATATTAGAGATGTAATTACGGGTACACAATCTAATTTTGAGGCTTCTGGAGGGTTTGGCCCTAATCAGGTTGCCACGGTTTTAGGACTAGGTATGTTCTTTCTATTTGCTCGTTTGTTTATATTTAAAAATAAATTAATTCAATTAATTGATCTCGGGTTAATAGGCTTATTGGGCTATAGAGCATTTGTAACTTTTAGTAGAGGAGGTGTGCTTGTAGCACTGATTTGTGCGGTTATTTTTCTTTTTATTTATGCAAGAAATGTTACTAATAAAGAGCGAGTAAAAGTATTCTCTAAAGTGGCAATTGTTGCAGGGGTCTGTATATTTACTTGGCTAATTACCTCTGTATTCACCTCTGGTTTAATAGATAAGCGTTATGCAAATCAAGATGCCGCCGGAAGAGAAAAGGCAGATGTGAGCACAGGTAGAGCACAACTAATACAAGGCGAGTTAGACGCATTTAAAAAAAGCCCCTTTGTTGGCATAGGTGTTGGGAGGTCTAAAGAGGTTCATGCAGAGAAGCTTGGTATAGTTTCGGCTACGCACAATGAGATAAGTAGAATGCTCTCAGAACATGGAATACTAGGGGTAATCGCATTAATTATTCTACTTTTAACTCCCGTTATTTTTAGACTACGAGATCGGAGTAATTTATATTTATTCTCGTTTTTAGCTTTCTGGTTTTTAACAATTAATCACAGTTCTATGCGTATTGCTGCTCCAGCGTTTATTTATGGGCTCTCGGTTTTATCAATCTCTAATGAAAAAAAAGAAGAAAACACTCTTATACATAGGGAATAAGCTCGCTAATAAAGGAGGCACGGCTACTGTTATTGATACGCTTTCTGAGCAGTTGATAGCAGAAGGCTATCGCGTAGTGACGGCCTCAGATAAAAAGAATAAGGCACATCGCTTGCTTGATATGGTTACAACATTTGCAAGGGTTTATAAAGATATTGACGCAGTGTTAATTGACACTTATAGTACTAAAAATTTTTATTACGCAATCCTAATTGGCAAACTATGCCGCAAGTATAACATACCTTATTTTCCTATTCTTCACGGCGGAAATTTGCCGCAACGTCTTGAGCGAAGTCCATTAAAAAGTGCTAAGTATTTTGGAGGTGCTCAATTAAATATCTCGCCTTCTCATTACTTAAAAGAAGCTTTTGAACTTAAAGGGTTTAATAATATTAAATACATACCTAATGCTATTGAACTTGAGTTATATCCCTTCAAGCAACGAACACTTATAGAACCTAAACTGTTATGGGTGCGTTCGTTTTCTGAAATATACAATCCACTAATGGCGCTTAATGTTTTAGAAAAATTACTATCTAAAGGGCTAGACGCTTCTTTAACCATGGTTGGGCCAGATAAAGATGGAAGCTTAGTAGTATCTAAAAAAATGGCAATAGATAAAGCATTGCCAGTAACCTTTACTGGGCTACTCACTAAAAAAGAATGGATTAAGCAATCTTCTGATTTTGATGTTTTTATTAACACCACAAATTTTGATAACCTTCCGGTTAGTGTTATCGAGGCAATGGCTTTAGGTTTTCCAGTAGTATCTACAAACGTTGGCGGACTTCCATTTTTAATTACAAATAATGTAGATGGTATATTAGTTAAGCCAGATGATGTAGAAGCTATGGTTCAAGCAATAGAAAAAATTAGCAATGACCATTATATTTCCGAAGCTATGTCTAAAGCTGCTCGTTTGAAAGGCGAATCTTACAACTGGGCAATTATAAAAGACTCTTGGCAAAAAGTGTTGGATTTTTAAAGCTAAATCACCTACATTTACCCGAGACCAACCCATCCTCAATGCTCACCAGCAAAAAAAGCATACACTTTGATATTTCTGAAAGGAAAGTTTTACTTCGATTAATTGACATCGCTGTAGTACTTGCTATGCTCTATTTTGTGAGTCAAGTATTTAACTTTGATTATTTTAAAATCAAAGCAGAACACTGGGTTTGGTCTATAGTTTTAGGGCTTTATCTTACTATTTTTGCGACTATATTTGAACTATATAACCTACAGAAAGCAGGTAAGTTTGAGGTGACCATACAGAACATCATACTAACCACTTCTGTCACTGTACTGTTTTATTTATTGACTCCTTTCTTTACACCTGTACTGCCAGAAAATAGATTGCAGATTGTTTATTTTTATATCTCTATTAATCTATCACTTATACTATGGCGGTATATTTATGTCACATTTGTGTCTGCTGCGCGTTTTAATAAACGAGTGTTGTTAATAGCAGATGGCCCAGAGATTAATGGAATTATAGAGTCTTTAGAGGCTTCAGACCCTAACTATAAAGTGGTGGGTTATGTAAAGTCTGGTGAGAATAACTATGTAGGGAGGCATCGAGTTTCTTTATTAGAGTTTAAAAATAGCAAACTACTTGAGTTAGTAGAAGAACACGCTATCTCTGAAGTTGTGGTTGCAGCACCTGCTTACGAGGGTATAACACTGCCTTTATACAACCAGTTAATGAATATGCTAGAATCTGGTGTGCCTATACGAGAATACACACAGGTTTATGAGGATATAAATAAGCGTGTACCTGTTCAACAAATAGATCAAGATTTTTATAAGTTTTTTCCGTTTAGTAGAAATAATCAAAACAAGCTTTATTTGTTTTTTCACAGGGCTTTAGATTTAATATTATCTGTTTTTGGCTTGTTATTTGGCTTGTTATTAATACCATTTATTTTTATTGGTAATCTTTTAGGTAACAATGGCCCATTGTTTTACACACAAGAACGAGTAGGTAAAAATGGTCAAACTTTCAAGATTTATAAATTGAGGAGTATGATTGTAGATGCGGAGAAAGCTGGAGCTCAATTTGCACAAAAAGGGGACGTGAGAGTAACCATATTTGGTCGTTTTTTACGTAATACCCGGATAGACGAAATCCCTCAATTTTTAAATGTGATTAAAGGAGATATGAGTATTATTGGTCCTCGACCAGAGCGTCCAGTATTTGTCAAAGAACTGTCTGAAAAGATTCCTTTTTATGAGGTAAGACACCTTGTTAAGCCAGGTGTAACTGGATGGGCACAGGTTAATGCAGATTACGGTTCTACAGATGCAGATGCCTTAGAGAAACTTCAGTTTGACTTATACTATATTAAGCATAGAAGTCTTTTTCTTGATATTAGTATTATAGTGAAGACACTGAGCACGATTATCTTTTTTCGCGGACAGTAAGTTTTAAAAGCACTATTAGGACAATTTCTTATTTCAGAAATCTTAAAACATAAACATAACGCACCATAAGTGCTATAAGAAGTGGTATTAGCGCTGGTGCAAAAACTTGTACCCCAGTAATCCAGTGCATACACATTAAGGTTAAAAGCACTATTAAAAAGAATATATAACGTGCTGCCCAACTAGGTGGTGATTTTTTTACTAAAACAAATGCCATAAAGAGATTAAGTGGCAAAGCCCATAACATATTATAATTATTAGCTGTAGCAGTATGGTCTGTAGCCGTCCATAATAAAAACAATAACACGCCTGCAACTCCCGTAATGAGTAGCAATACAAAATCTAAATATCTACTTCTCGTTTTTGTTTTACTGTCTTTATAAGTTCTATAAAGTATGAGTAGTCCAATAACTCCAAAAACAACAAAAGGACTCAGTAAAAAACTTAGACCGCTTTTCTTTTCTTTATTTGTAAGCAGAACATTCTCCTTGAGTAACAAGGGTTCTTCTTTACCGTTACGTTTAATGGTTGCAACTTTTGTAGCTTCATAGACATAGTCTGGCAAAAATTGATGCTGAGTTGGTGTCGCCGTTCTGTCAATAACACTACCAAGGGCAACATCTATACCTAAGCTTCCCCAAGAGTTTGCATTTAATCGCTGTTGTATTAATTGTCTAAAAGTGTATAATTCTGGAGTGTATTCTTCTGCAACAGTAAGGTTGTCACCTAATGAGATTTCTAGTACATCTCTCATTTTGGTCGCACAATTGTCATAAAAGAAATCGTATAAATAGCTGCGGTTTTCTGGTGTAGCATTGTTCTGTAAATAGCTCGCTACTGCTAGAATTTCTTCTTTATTTAGATTGAGAACTTGCTCTTTCATCCATCTACCTTGCCTCCCGTAATAGTTTTCATATGCTTTGTAGCTTCCTGTGTCAAGCATGTACAGTAGTTTTCCTTTTGCAAAATTAAGGATGAAATTAGGTGCCTCATAATCATAAACTCCATAATTATAAATCACATCTATCCCGTTTGAAGGATCATTAATTCTAAAGGCACTGTGACCAAATTTTTCTGCTAAGTCTGAGCCAGGGCCCATTGTGAGAATACTAACTTTTGTTGCTTCAGAAAAAGGATACGATTGTCCTTGTGCCGTTATAACACAAAGTAGTAATAGAAATGAATATAGAAAGGTGCGCAAATTAAAATTGGTTTTATAAATGTAAAGGTAGCCAATGAAATCGAAAATGAAAATGAAATCGAAAAACGGCTTTCTTTTCTTAATACCTCCAAAGTAATAGGCACATATTATTTGATTTTACCTAATGCTATCTAAAAATATCCCAATCTAACGTCACAGAAAAAACATTAGAATAAAGCGTCGCGCTAGAATCACCAATATCAGTCAAGGCATAATCTACTGCAATCCCTTTATATTTAAAACCCACCCCAAGATTAGGTTGTAGACTTGTAGATTCTGAGCCATCTAGTTTTACAGTATTTTGCACATTTCCGAAGCCAGTACGTACATAAATCATTTCTATATACCCAAACTCAAGACCTAGAGAAGGTGTCATACTTACGCTAGATGAGCTTATGATATCATTAGTTTCTGCAAATCTAAAATTAAAATCAACCTCAGTTAATAATGTAAAATCGTGATCGTATGTAAATTTTTTAGCAGCTCCTAGTTGTAATTTTGGGATGGTGATCTCTGTAGTTTCTGGTAATTCTTGATTTTGACCTGCTACTGCACCTTGTATGTCAGCAAACTTATCTTCATCTATAGACCAAGCATTAAAAGTTGTTGTAATATCTCTCGCCATTAACCCAAACTGCCAGTTGTTGTTACTCTCAAACTGCAAGCCAGCATCAAGACCAAAACCCCAAGAGTTAGCAAAATCTCCAATAATACGACGAACCACTTTAGCATTTACTCCAAAACTAAAACCATCTAAAGGCAATCGTCTAGCATAACTAAAAGTACCAGCATAGTCTGCTGTAGAAAAAAGACTAATACGGTCATAGTTAATTTGTCCTTGGTCATCAATAAGCTGCGTAGTGTTTAAAATATCATCTACCCCAAATCTTATTAATGAAAAAGCCACGGCACTTTCTTTATCTAAAGGCATAGCAAATGCTGCGTAGTCATAATTTGCAATATTAGCAAAGTAAGAAGCATGCATTAAAGAGAGCTGTTTGTCCTCTAGTTTGGTTAATCCCGCAGGATTCCAATATCCAGAATTCACATCTCCGGTGTTTGCTGTCATTGCATTAGACATACCAAACGCACGTGCATCTACCCCAATGTTTAAAAATTCATTAGAATACTTACGTACCGTTTGTGCTTGCATTGTAAATCCTGCAATAAGAAAAAGAAGTATAAGTTGTTTCAACCCGCTATTTTTGGACAAATATCTCAATATTTTATAGAATTGACTTGTTCATTACTAAACTATATTTTTATTCACATATTGTACTAATACTATCTTAGACGAAAATACTTTGCTATTTTTACAAAACAAGCAGTTTTTCTAGTCTTTTAATAATTACTTCGGAAATTTTAAAGATTGAAAACAGTTAGAAAAAACACCAACCATGATTAAACAAATACCAAATATAATTACCTCCTTAAATCTACTATGTGGCTGTGTTGCCGTAATGTTTGCATTATCTGGAGATTTAATAACAGCTTCGTTTTTTGCGTTTTTAGGTATATTTTTTGATTTCTTTGATGGGCTAGCCGCAAGATTATTAAATGCTTCAAGCAAAGTAGGGTTAGAGTTAGACTCATTAGCAGATATGGTTACCAGTGGTGTAGTGCCAGGGTTTGTGATGGTGCAACTACTTAGTCAAGCAATCACTGGAGATTACTTAAACATAACAGAAATCTTCTCAGACAATAACTGGAACGAAGGTTTTACACAATTCTTGCCTTTTATAGGATTACTAATAGTCGTTGCGTCTGCTTACAGGCTGGCAAAGTTTAATGTAGACACAAGACAAACTACAAGTTTTATAGGTCTCCCAACGCCTGCAAATACTTTGTTGATATTAAGCTTGCCGCTTATACTAGCATTTCAACACTCAGATCTAGTGGTTGATGTTATCTTAAATAAATGGGTTTTAATAGGGCTTACTATTTTGAGTAGTATTTTATTAAATGCAGAAATCCCACTCTTTGGATTAAAGTTTAAAACATGGGGTTTTAAAGGCAATGCTATTCGTTACGTGTTTTTAATAATCGCAATAGTAGGATTGTTTCTATTACACTTTTTAGCAATACCGTTAATTATTCTACTTTATATTTTGATGTCTGTTTTCTGGAAGGAGTAGTTAAAAATTTCTAGCCCAATGTCACACTGAGCGCAGTCGAAGTGCAACAAACGGATTATGTTTTAAGTAATCACTACTTATCAAAAAAAGAGTTGAGTGAAAGCTTTTAAAATAGCTAGTTTCATTGGTCTTCGACTGCGCTCAGACTGACAGTAGTTAATTTGTTAAAATGTTAGCCCAATATCACACTGAGTAGAATAGGAACTCAGATTGATATCTGTGTTTTAATAAAAATTGTCTAGCTTATTTGGGTTGTACTTATAATGCGTAGCATTTCTACACTCAGAAAGTAACTGTAACATATCCCATTCACCATTTATTAAAGCTTGCTTTTTAGCCCGAGACCATCCTTTAATTTTCTTCTCAAAATAAATGGCTTGAAGTACATCATTAAATTCTTGATGAAAAACTAATACAACAGGTCTTCGTGAATAAGTATAAGATTCTCTTTTTGTCCCTACCTGATGTTGTTCAAAACGATTCCCTAGATTATTTGTAATACCCGTGTAATAGGATTTGTCTGAACAAAGAAGGATGTAAACAAAATATTGATTAGACATTTACTAAAGATAAGTAATCCAAGACCAATGTCACACTGAGCGCAGTCGAAGTGCAACAAACGGATTATGTTTTAATAATTACTACTTGTCAAAAAAAGAGTTGAGTGAAAGCCTTTAAAACAGCTAGTTTCATTGGTCTTCGACTGCGCTCAGACTGACAGTAGTGATTTGGTCAAAATTATAGCTCAATGTCACACTGAGCGCAGTCTAAGTGCAACAAACACACAGATGTTATTCAATCACCTCAGGCTTCTTCCTAAAATTCCTCCACACTAAAAACACCACCAACGGTAAATAAACCAAATACCTAAAAAAGTGTGCCATCACAACACCTTCTACACCATATATAGGGACTAAATAATAAGAAAGCCCAAAGAATAATCCAGTAGAGATTACTTCAGAGAAAATGAAGTTACGCACCATCTTCTTTGCTAAAAATTGATAAGCAAGAATACTCGCTGCAAGACGAATAAAGTCCCCCATTAATTGCCATTTAAATAAAGGTGCCATCTCATCAAAACCAGGGAAGATGAGGTCTATTATAAAATGACGTAAAAAGTAAATCACAATCATTCCCACTCCAAAAATAGGGAGTAGTGATAGGTATATATGCTTTACTTCTTTAAAGAATTTAGGGCGTGTTTTAATAGTCGCAAACTTAGGGATCACATACATAGTAAAGAGCAGTGAAGAGAAAGCCATATAGTTTTTAGACAAATCAAGCATACCTGACCATAAACCAGAATCTACTTGAGAGATGTTAGTACGCACCATATTTCTAATTTCTACTTCCACAAAACTTAAAACTACTGTAGAAAAGAAAGAGATTAGAGTGAATGCTAATAGCACGTTTCCGAAGGGAATCTTAAAAGAAATCTGTTTGTAGTCAATATAGTTTTTAAAGGTTTTAAAAAAGACATACACTAATATCCCTAACTGTATTGCAGGTGTAATCACGATAGAATACAAGGCATAGGTAAACTCATTGTTCCAAGCAAAATAGAGCATCATTGCTGCAGAAATAAGATAACTACTTAAGTCTACTTTTGCAAAACGTTTGTACTCTGTGAGGCCGTTTACCACGCCATTATAAATACGCTGTAATCCTATGGCAGGTGCAACAATACCAGTAACGACTAGTACACTTGCGTATTCTGTAGATTCAAAAAAGTATTGACTTAAGGGTGAAGAGAAGACGGCAAGTAGGATTCCTATAACGAGCGAACTTATGCTCCAGAAAACAAATGCTGTAGAGAAAAGTCCATTTAATTTGTCTTGATCTTCTTTATATTCTGCCACATATTTTACCATCCCGTTAAAGAAACCAAATGATGTTAATGATAATACTCCTTGCTGAATGCTACGCAACTGCCCAATAATATCTATCCCTACTTCGCCAAAATTTTCTGCAACAATCCTTCTAATAAATAAGGAGAGCACTTGCCTAATTATAATAATAGGAGCGTTCACCGAAGTTATTTTCAGCAATAAATTTGTTTTTAAAAAATCTGGTATCTTCAATTAGTAGCGGTTTATTACGGCGATTATTTCACTCACTTGATCTTCTGTCATTACAGGACTCATTGGGATACTCACTACGTGATTGTGTAAATCTTCTGCTACAGGGAAACTTAAATCTTTTAACTCAGGCAGTGCTTTTTGTTGATGAGGTGCAATAGGATAGTGAATTAAATGTCCTACTTTATTTTCTGTTAAATGCGCAATAAAAGAAGCCCTATCGTCTACTTGAACTACAAACAAATGAAACACGTGGTCTGGTGTTCCTTTGTATTTTGGCATTGTGATTTTTGGGTTTGTAATTTCTGCAATATAACGTAGTGCAATTTTTTGCCTTCTTGAATTGTCTGCATCGAGACTTGTTAGTTTTATTGATAAAAAGGCAGCTTGTATTTCGTCTAATCTAGAATTGAGTCCTAAAACTTCATTCACATATTTAGTAGACGTCCCGTAATTCCGGAACATTTTAATGGCCTTTGCCAGCGCATCATTATTAGTAGTTACTGCACCACCATCACCTAAAGCTCCTAAGTTTTTTGAAGGATAAAAACTAAATCCTGCTGCATCGCCTAAGTTTCCTGCTTTTTTCTTGTTTAGATATTCTGCACCGTGCGCTTGTGCTGCATCTTCAATTACCAGTAAATCGTGAAGGCCTGCTAACGCTTGTATAGTATCCATATTTGCAATCTGTCCATATAAATGAACAGGCATAATGGCTTTGGTTTTTTTAGTAATATAAGTGGGTAGTTTGTCTACATCAAAATTAAACGTTTCTGCATCTGCCTCTGCAAGAATAGGAGTTAAGCCTGCTTGCTTGATAGCAATTATCGTTGCAATAAATGTGTTTGATGCTACAATCACTTCATCTCCCGTTTTCATATTTCCGAGGTGCTTATACCCCTCAAGAATAAGGCGTAAAGCATCAAGGCCGTTTGCAACACCTACACAATGTTTAGTACCACAATAGTCTGAAAATAAACTTTCAAAACGCGTCACTTGATTGCCAAGTATGTAATAACCGCTATCTAGAAAATCTTTAAAGCTGTTTTTAAACTCCCCCTCAAAACGAGCATTTATTTTATGTAGATCTAAAAATGGAATCATTTAACCGTGATGTCTATTTGTTTATAGTTTGCTGTATGTATTTCATAAGTGTCTGCTGTAAATGTACGAGCACCGCAGCTTTCTTTCCAGAAAATGAGTCCGCTATTAAGTACTTTTCCGTTTTCTTCTGAAGAGATATTAAAATCAAAATACCTTTTGTCTTTCTTAAAATGATTGATAATAAAATCATAGGCAAGGTCAAGACTTCCGTAGCTATTTTTATCTGCATTGCCAGAAACGTATTGCGGGTGTATGGTCGTTTCTGTTAAAAAAACCGTCGTCCCAGCCACCACTTTATCATCTTTATACACGTTTACTTGCTTGATATTTGCAGGAAAACGTGCTGCCAATAATTTAATTTCTTCAAGAGAATGTACAGGAGCAATACCGTGTTTGTTTTTGAGATTAGGAATCAAAACATCGTTCCAGAAATCATCAAAAGTATCTTCTATTTTTATTTTCAGTCCGTTACGGATGGCTTTATTAATGCCTTCTCTTCGGTTTTTCTGAAATTTTAATTTATGATCATTATCTATCACCATTAATACATCCCGCTTTAATAAAGTAGCATTGGCTTTAAATAAAAAGTAGGCTAGCTCGTCTGATGGCATCACATTGTAAAACGTAGGGATTACCCTAATTTCCAATATTATTATCATTTCCGAAGCAAGAAAACGAAGCATTTCTTTAAAGGCTTCTAGGGCGTATAACAACTTGGCGCTGTCTTGTAACACAAAACTCCCGTAAGTGAGTCCTTGGTGTGATATCAGTTTGCCTTCCTTCACATTTGCGGGTAGCACGGCGTACAGAGTATCATCTTTAAAAATCAACACAGAAAAATCTGTAAAGCGATCACTGTGATAATCCATAAAATCACGATCAAACAAAAACGTAGCGTTCTTTGCTGTGCGCACAAAATCGTTCCATAGCGCAGCATCTGCCTTTGTATAGCGTCTTGCAGTGTAGTTAGAAGTCTTTTTTGTGGGTGTACTCAAGTGATTTATATTGGATGGTTATAAAAGGTAAAACTACTAATTAAAACCGACACCGAAATCGAAAATGAAGTCGAAATCGAAACTGAACTTAACTGAAATTATATGTAGAAGATGGTTTTTTGTTGAATAGGTTGCCCCTAATAGAACTCGAACTTTAAAAAATGAAGTGTCTGTGTTTTACCTTTAAACCAAATCCTCGTTTCACATTTACCGATTACACATTTAACTTGGCTACCTTTGCACTATGAGTAAAATGGACAATATCATTAAAAATCTTCCTGAAAAGGCAGAAGAAGTAAAAAAAGAGACCTTAAAATTCTTTAAGCGTGTTAACAAAAAACCGCCTAAGAATTTTGATGTAGGTATGCAAGAATTGCACGATAAAGAGTTTAGGAAGACAGACTGTATGGAGTGTGCTAATTGTTGTAAAACGTCAAGTCCTATATTTACTAATAAAGATATTGATCGTATTGCTAAGCATTTTAGAATGCCTGTTCAGAAATTTACAGACACGTATTTAGAGATGGATGAAGATGACTGGTTTGTATTAAAAAGTGCGCCTTGTACTTTTTTAGCAGATGATAATAGCTGTAGTATTTATGATGTACGCCCTAAGGCTTGCGCAGAATACCCACACACTAACCGTAAGCGTTTTCAGAAAATAGCACCACTAACCATGAAAAATGTAGAAATCTGTCCTGCTGCATTTAATATTGTAGAGGCAATGAAAGTGAAGTTTGCAGAGAAAGGCGGGAAGCATAATAGGTGGGATATTTAAAAACCCTCACCGAAACCTCACTCGGCTATCGCCTTTGACGTTTCGACTCTCCCTTTGGGAGAGTTTTTAGCACTTTGATTTAAACTCTGACTCAAAATTTTAATAGATTACTCTAAATACTCTCCCTCTGGGAGAGTCGCACTTTTGAATTCCGCCCTTCGCGGAAGCAGAAAAGTTCGGTGAGGGTTTCTACTCATAAATCAAATACTCCTGCCTCATTCTATCATACTCAGCTAAAGGTCTAATCCATTCTTTTCTGATCTCAAAATAAGTATAGCGATTCTCAATTTGCCATTGCAGTTTTTCTGTACCCGCGAGTTTGGTGAAAAAGTTATTGAAAAATTCCTTTTTTCTACCGTTAGACACATAGGCTTCTATGAGCCATTCTAAGTTTATTTTATTTCTTCTTGGCTCTTGGGTAAGGTCTAAGCCATTACATTCAACGCCCTTAAACTTTGGGTATTTAGCACCTTCATTTGCTTGAGGTGTAAATGTGTAAGGGAAATATTCTTTTTCTAAACTAGGCGCTCCAAAAACCTGGAACTGATTTTCTGTACCACGTCCTGCACTTACTATGGTTCCTTCAAAAAAGCAAAGACTAGGGTAGAGGTTGATGGCAACATCGTTTGGTAAATTAGGCGATGGTTTTATAGGTAAACTATAAGGCGTATTGTGCGTGTAGTTTTGCATTGGGATTACGGTGAGGTCACATTTAATTTTGTTTGCTAGCCATCCTTGTCCGTTTACCATTTGTGCATACTCACCAATGGTCATACCGTGTACTACAGGCACAGGGTGCATCCCTACAAAGCTAGTGTGTTCCATTTCTAAAATAGGACCATCAATATAATGCCCATTTGGATTGGGCCTGTCAAGTACGATCACTGGGATGCCTTGCTCTGCGCAGGCTTCCATCACATAATGTAACGTCGAGATATAGGTGTAAAAACGGGCTCCCACATCTTGAATATCAAATACCATTACATCAATATCTGCTAACATTTCTGCAGACGGCTTTTTGTTTTTGCCGTATAAAGAGATAATAGGTAAACCTGTTTTAGTGTCAACTCCATCTTTTACGACCTCGCCAGCATCTGCTTTTCCTCTAAAGCCGTGTTCTGGGGCGAAAACTTTTGATACATTAATCTCTAATTCAACAATAAAGTCAACTAAATGAAAATCTACCACACGTATCTCATCGGGGTATTCAAGGGTGTCATTTACTACAGATGTTTGATTTGCTACAATCCCAACTTTTTTTCCTTTTAATAAGGGCATATATTTTTGCCATTGGTTAGCGCCTGTATAAATGTGGGTTGTGCTTTTACCTTCAATTACACGCCCAAAACGCTTTGTGGTATCTATAACCTGTGAAGTTTCTGTTATTAAATCAGTGCTTTCAAGCTGCTTTACCTTTCCTGTGTCTAATTTTTGCCCTGCGTTTCCACAAGAAAAGGCGCTAAAAATCGTTATAATTACTATATTTTTGAAAAAAGTAAACCCCATCGTTTCGTGAATTTTGAATTTTTTATCGCCCGCCGCATTATTGCTGCAAAAGATTATAAAAGTAGTATTTCGGCACCAATAATTAAAATAGCAATTACTGCAATTGCTCTTGGTATTATTATGATGCTAGTCTCTATTGCTACTAGTCTAGGACTACAACGTAAGATTCAAGAAAAAATTTCGGCATTTAACGGCGATATTATTATTTCTAATCAGGATACTAACTTTTCTGGTGAGTCTCAGATTCCTATATCTATACATCAAGATTTTTATCCAACTTTTAAAACTATAGATGGCATTGCACATATTCAAGCAACAGCCTCAAAAGGTGGCGTTATACGTACCGCAACAGATTTTGAAGGTGTTGTTGTTAAAGGGGTAGGAGCAGACTATAACTGGCAGTATTTTCAAGAATATCTTGTAGAGGGGCGTTTGCCAGATTTTACTGGATCTATAAATGATGAAGTTTTATTAAGTAGCTATTTAGCAACTCGTCTTCATCTTGCAGTAGGAGACAAGATGCCTACTTATTTTCTAAATGATCAAGATGCCTCTAAGTCAAGACCCATAGGTTTTACAATTGTAGGCTTATATAATAGCGGTTTTCAGCAATTTGATGAACAATTTGCCCTTGCAGATATCAAACAAATACAACGTATTAATAAGTGGGATAGTGATCAAATAGGCAATTTTGAGGTCTTTGTAGAAGATTTTAAAGACATCACACGCGTTAATAATCTTATTTATGACGAAACGCCAAGTACATTAGACACCTTATCAATTAGAGATAAATTTGCCTCCATTTTTGAGTGGACAGACCTTTTTGATTTTAACACCTATCTTATTATTGGGATTATGATTCTAGTGGCTGGTATCAATATGATTACTGCTTTGCTCGTGCTCATTCTAGAGCGCACCCAAATGATAGGTATTCTTAAAGCAATGGGAAGTGATGACTGGAGCGTTCGTAAAATATTTATCTACAATGCAATGTACCTTATAGGCGTAGGTCTTTTCTGGGGAAATGTTATCGGTTTGGGACTGCTTCTAATACAGAAGTATTTTAAAGTGATCAAGCTCCCGCAAGAAACCTATTATGTTACCGAAGCACCTATCTACCTTGATGCGAGTTATGTGATATTACTTAATGTTGGTACCTTTGTTCTTTGTGCCCTAATGCTTTTGATACCTACTTATATTATTTCGAAAATTAGCCCAGTTAAGGCAATTCGGTTTGATTAGATTGTTGTAAATGTTGAACATCGTGTATACATTGTATTGACTTACCTTTAAACGGGGACACTCTACTTAAATAGATGTGAACTTACTTCATCATCTGTTATTTTTTAGTTTGTTGTTTTATGCTTTTCACTATAAAGTTTTTAATCAAAAATATTTAATTTTAAAATCTTTCTTCTTTCAGTCCCGAAGCTTCGGGACGGTCTTTCATCTTTCTTCTTAATTTTTAAGAAAACCTTAGCTTGTAACTCCCTCATCATATAACTACCTTTGCACCGTTAAAATTTCCGCAGCTATAATTGCTGAAATATTAAAGAACGACTATGGACTACGCAGAAAATATATTAGGTACTATTGGGAATACTCCTATGGTAAAAGTGAACAAACTAGCCGAAGAAATTCCAGGATTGTTGCTCGCAAAATACGAGACATTTAATCCAGGAAACTCTACAAAAGACCGTATGGCGCTAATGATGATAGAAGATGCTGAGGCAGACGGAAGGTTAAAACCGGGCGGTACCATCATAGAAGGGACTAGTGGTAATACAGGAATGGGACTTGCGCTTGCAGCCATCGTTAAAGGCTATAAAATGGTTTGCGTGATAAGCGATAAACAGAGTAAAGAGAAAGTAGATATTTTACGTGCCGTAGGTAGCGAAGTAGTGGTTTGCCCAACAGATGTGGCGCCAGATGATCCTCGTTCTTATTATTCAACTTCGGCAAGATTGGCTAAAGAAACACCAAACGCTTGGTATGTAAATCAATATGACAACCCGAGTAATGCAAAAGCGCATTACCAAAGTACGGGTCCAGAAATATGGAAACAAACCGAAGGTAAAGTAACACACTTTGTTGCAGGAGTAGGCACAGGTGGTACTATTAGCGGCGTGGGTAAATATTTAAAAGAACAAAATCCAGATATTAAAATTTGGGGAATAGATACTTACGGAAGCGTATTTAAAAAATACCACGAGACAGGAATTTTTGATGAAGATGAGATTTACTCATACGTTACAGAAGGTATTGGAGAAGATATTTTACCTAAAAATGTAGACTTTGACATCATTGATGGGTTCACTAAAGTGACAGATAAAGACGCAGCAGTCTGGACTCAAAAACTAGCAAAAGCAGAAGGTTTCTTTTTAGGGAACTCTGCTGGAGCAGCCATGAAAGGAATACACCAATTAAAAGAGCATTTTAATGAAGATGATGTGATAGTGGTGCTTTTTCACGATCACGGATCCCGTTATGTAGGTAAAATGTACAATGACGAGTGGATGAAAAAGATGGGATATATTGAGTAAACCTTAGTCTTTTGACTTTAGACGGTTTTCTTTAGAATATGGAGAATAGAATATAGATTATGAACGACACTTTGTTTTTACAGAGTGTCGTTTTTTATTTACTCAATGATTTCTATAGTATTGAAGACCTCAACAATCATCTGTTGTTGACTAGAGTTTAAGTTGTTTGTATATACACTAAGCGAGTTGTAACCTCCTTCATTATTAATGGTATCACTTATTTTATAGATATGGAGATTGGTATAATTATTTTCAGAGTTTACGGGTTTCACTATTTGCCTATAATGACCTTGTATTTCATCTTCTGTAACTAGATATTCTTCTGGTGATAAGCCAGTATATGCAATTGTATACCATCCATAGTCAAAAGTTAGGGTTATACCAGATCCTTTAATGTAGCCAACATAAGAGTCTATGCCTTGAATTTCTTCTAGGGTAAAAGTTGTAGGGAAATTAAGCTTATAATTTCTTATTTCTATAGAGCTAGGCTCGCTAGTGTCATCTGTATTGCAACTCCCTAAAAATGCAAATAATGAGATTGATAGTATTGTTATTATTTTTTTTCATCTTTTTAATTGTTTACAGTTCTATTTTCTCTAAGCCTCAATTCACATTCTTTTTCAAGATTGGGGTCAATTCTTAAAACGATACTTCCTTCTCTGTTAGGTTTTAGTGAAGTTCCTGGTTTTAATACTATTTGGTTTTTTGCCTTTAAATCTAATCGCGCAGCATCCCTAAAGGTTTGGTTTTCTATCACTACTTTTTCTGACAATGCGGTAAGTGGGAAGTGCCATCTGCTCATATCTTGATCGCTTATTAATGCCGTTGACGTTTCAGAAAAAAGATCGTGCACTAAGTTTACAGCTTTACCGGTGTTGAGCATCCCTGCACCATAATTGCCGGCGTAAGGTTTGTTTGCTGCAATGTGGTCAATGTTAGTTGCAGTTAGTTTTATTATACCGTCTACTTGCTCTTTAGGTAAACAAGGATAAAGGGAATACATTAAGCCAATAGTGCCAGAAACCAATGCGGTTGCCCCACTAGTGGTAGAAAATTCGCTACCCATTTCTGTTCCTTTTAAGACAAACTGCGAGTATCTAAATAAACCAACAGTGGGCGCTAAAATATCTACATCTTCATTTAATGTGGCAGTACTTACTGGGTAAATAACTGGAGCATTTTTTATGTCTTTACCCACAAAGCCACCTGTACGGCCTAGATACCCTCTAATTTCTGCAAAATAGGGGATGCCATTTCTTTTTTCGTACCCAAAGTTGTCAAAAACATCTTCATATCTGTGTTGTACAGAGCTCACCGAAATCACATTATCATAAGATGCAGGATAATATTTTTTGGTTCCTGGATATTCATCCCAACCGCGATTACCGGCTCCAGCCACTATAAGTGTCCCTTTATTAAAAACTTCATTAATGGCAGCTTGTCCTGTCTCTGTTTCACTACCTACCCAACTGCAATTTATGACCGTTACATCTTTATCTGCTAACTCTTTAAGCTGCGCAAAATTTTTAAAATCACCATATGTAGTACCGAAAATACTACAGTCATAACAGACTCCAGGTATACCGTAGCCATTGTCGCCTTGCGCTGCTGCGTTTGCAGAGATGCTATACCCGTGACCTTGAGCTAGATGTGATTTTCTTATTACGGTAGCCTTATGTTTAAAGTCATTACCTAATGAATCTAAGGCACCATCGCTAATACCGATAATTACGTCACGTTGTCCTGTGGTGAGGTACCAAGCTTTGGGTACTTCCATCACGTCATAATAATCCATGTTAAACTGTAAACCTATGTTTGAGCCTATAGTACTTGTTAGCCCATAATCATTGGGCTCATAGATTTTCATTTCTGAAGGAGGAATCATCTCACCAGATTCAAAAATCTTGCGATTGTTTTTTAATAAGTCTTCTAGAAAGCCTGGAGAATCTGCAATCACAAAAAAGGTGCTCTTTAAATAATTTGGCTTTGCGTGCTTCTGGGTTTTTTTAAAGGTCTTGACTTTATGGTTTCTAAGGGTTTGTTTTAATGACTCTTCTGGGCCTTGATATTCAAAACCATTTGCTGTGGCTGTAAACTGAGGGGTAAAAGTAGAATCTTTTGCACGCACGTAAAACCAGTATTCTTCTTGAGCTATCCCGGAGAAACTTATAAGAAATAACAGCAGTAAAATAGGAAGTGATTTTTTCATTTTTTTAAACTTTCAGAAGTAATAGAACTAAGTTTTGCCTTCAAGCCGCTCAAATATTTATCTTAGCCTAAAATTTAAAGACCGCGTGCAAACTGTTTCAATTTACAAAAATCCTTTCACATATGTATTTTATGCATTAGTGCTTTTTTATATTTTAATGTATGGCCCGTATGGTCTTGAGGATGGAGATAACGGTACGGTGTTTAGTATCTCGTGGAGTATGTACCACGGGGTTTTTCCATATCGTGATTTTGTGTACATAAAACCACCTATGTCGCCCTATTTTCATTCCTTGCCTTTATATATTTCTGAAGAGTTTGCTTACCTGTTTAACCGGATGTTCTATTATGTGCAGGTCTTTAGTTATTCGCTAATTTTATCGCATTTAGCTTGTAAAGTGTTTTCTATTAAGCGCCGTGATATTGTCTATTTTATTGCCATTGTTGGGGCTTTAATCTCAATACATAATTATCCGCCAATGCCCTGGAACACTATAGATGGTGTCTTTTTTAGTGCTATTGGTATTTACTTCTTATTTCAGGATAAAAAAACATGGTGGAAGCTATTACTAGCAGCTTTCTTCGTTTCACTAGGGGTTTTGTGTAAGCAGTCTTTCTACTTTTTTCCGGTGTTTATTACTCTCTATTTATTATTGACGAAACAGTTTAAAACAACGGCTTGGTTTATAGGGTTTGGATTATTCTTCGCGGCTTCTTTTTTAGGTGTTTTATATGCTAATGATGCCTTAGAGTTATTCTTTGAGCAGATGTTTAGTTTTACCTCTGGTAGCAGTTTTTGGCGTACAGGGTTTCATACCTATTATATGGGATTGAAAACTAATTTTTTGATTGTTGCTGTAATGATCATTATAGTATGGTTGCTTAAAAAGTTAGTGCCTCAAAATTTGGTTTATATTTTTGTACAACTAGTCATTGCTGGAATTTTAATATATCTTTTTGTAAATGAAGATCCTTTTCACACCGTAAAGCAATCTATAATACAAACCTTATTTGTGTTTTCTGTACTCTTTTCTGTCTGGAGTACAAGGCAAAATAAAGGGTATTGGTTTTTACTTTTATTATTAAGTTTAGGCTGGTGCGCTTCTATAAGCAATGGTTTTAATACGCCTATAGATGTATCTACACCCATCGTATTTGCGATTTTCACATTTGTGTTTTCAACAAGTTCGGTGCCTTTTAGAAAATCAACAGGTTTTGCGGTGATAGCACTTTATGTGGTTACGTTTTATATAGGCTATCAAAACATTTATATGGATAGTGATAGAAAAGAACTCACCTATGATATGGGAGAAGTCTACCCGCAACTAGCCACTATTAAAAGTGACAAAGCAACCTTTGATAAATATGCTGAGCTAAAAACGCTATCGCAACAACAAACTAATTATACGGTTTTACCATCTGTTACGCTAGCACATTATCTAACAGAAACGGTAAACCCAATAGGGATTGACTGGGTGTTTAATCATCATATTGCAGATAGATTTGACGAATATATAGCTAAGCTTGAAGATAATAATGTGACGGTTTTATTAGAGAATGACTTTGAAACTTCGGTAAATAATTATGAAGAAGAGTCACTGCTTACTCTTTATGTGAGGGATAATTGGGAGTTGGTATCAACGCATGAATATTTCAGAATTTATAAGCAGCGTGACTGATTTTTATAGTTGGATTAATAAACTTAATTATTCGTTCTTATTTTTTGTAGATTTGGCACTCTGTCAGTCTGAGCATTATTAGAAAAATTGCGACTAGCAAATTTGAGAATACCCAACGTAGTTGTCGAAGACCATTTTATATTAGTCATTTAATGCACTTTGACTGCGCTCAGTGTGACATCATAAAAAGATTTTAAATAACACCCATTGACAGACCTTAAGAATACATTACTATCGATAATTATTCCCGTGTACAACGAGGAAGAAAACGTTGCCTTATTAACAGGGCAAATAGAGAGCGCCCTAAAAGAGTACACGTTTGAGATTATTTACATTGACGATTTCTCAACAGATGCTACCGTGCTAGCCGTCAAAAAGATGGATAATAAAAATGTGCATCTTATTGAGTTGAAAAGAAATTACGGGCAGAGTCTCGCACTAGCCGCTGGTATTGACTATGCCTCGGGTGAGTTTATTATCACTATGGATGGTGATATGCAAAATGACCCCACAGACATCCCTATGATGTTGCAAAAGTCTATTGATGAAGAACTAGATTTAGTAACCGGTATTAGAGCAAAAAGAAAGGACAGCTTTGTAAAGAAGATTCCTTCTAAAATTGCCAACTTCATCATTAGAAAAACCACTAAACTTAATATTAAAGATCAAGGTTGTGCTTTAAAAGTCTTTACTAAAGAGACTGCAAAAGAATTAAATCTTTACGGCGAGATGCACCGTTTTATAGCATTGCTTGCCTTTTTAAATGGCGCCAGAATACAAGAAGTGCCGGTAAAACATCACCCAAGAAAATTTGGAGTTTCTAAATACGGACTAGGTAGAACGATCAAGGTTATTAATGATATTTTATTGATCCTTTTTCAACGCAATTACTTACAAAAACCACTGTATCTCTTCGGAAATATCGGTTTGTTTTTATTTGGTTTAGGAGGTGTTATTAACATCTATTTATTAATAGAAAAACTACAAGGTCACGATATTTGGGGGCGTCCACTTCTTATTTTAGGGGTCTTATTTGTACTGATGGGTGTCCAGCTTTTTACGGTTGGTATTATCATAGATTTACAAATGCGTACCTATTATGAGACACAAAGACAACGCCCTTATAAAGTAAGAAAGATTAGTGTAGGCGCACAAACTAAGGCAAAACCTTATATTCAATAATATTATTTTAAGTCGTGATTTCAATCCTGATTCCTACATACAATTATGATATTAGGCAGCTGGTGCGTGTGTTGCACGCAGAAGCAACGGGATTATCAATTGCTTTTGAAATAGTAGTACGTGAAGATGCCTCAATTCATTTTACTTCGGAAAATTTAGAGATTGAAGATATGGCTAATGTTGTCTATCACGTTAATCCCGAAAACTTGGGCAGAAGTGCCACTCGCCAGCTACTGGCAAAAGAAGCCAATTATGAAAATCTACTTTTTCTTGATGCAGATGTATTGCCTTTTGAATCAGATTTTATTAAAAAATATTTAGAGAACTTAAAGACACAGGTAATTTGTGGGGGCATCACCTATAATGGGGTGCAAGCAAATGCAAACCAACAACTTCGTTATATCTACGGAAGCAACAAAGAGCAGCAAACCGCAGTACAGCGATCTAAAAGAAACTACATTATTACCGCAGGTAATTTTAGAATAACCAAAGCCTTGTTTCTTAAAATAAATGCGAAGTTGGAAAACTTTTACGGAGACGATTTACTACTGTCTCAAAATTTAAAAAACGAGAAGGCCTCTGTGTTGCAAATAGACAATCCTGTGCAGCATTTAGGTTTAGAGACTTCAGCACAATTTCTTGAAAAATCTATTGAAGGAGTGGCATCAATTATAGCTTTAGAAAAAGAAGATCTTTTAGATACAGATTTTACAAAGCTGCAATCTGTTTATGTAAAGCTTAAAATATTGTTTTTAATTAAACCTTTGTTCGCATATTTAACAAGACGCAAAGCAGGGATGAAAGCAAATTTACTAAGTCAAAAACCTACGCTATTGTATTTTGATTTATATAGATTGCAACATTACATCAACCTAAAAAGACAAGAAAATGCCTAAGTTCTCTGTTGTCATATCTGTCTTTAATAAAGAAAAATATATTACTGCTACTTTGCAAAGTGTGTTAGGTCAAACCTTTCAAGATTTTGAAATTGTTATTCTCAATGACGGCTCCACAGATAATAGCGAAGCAGAAATATTAAAATTTACAGATTCAAGAATCAGTTACTTTTCCGAAGAAAACAAAGGAGCTGCTGCTGGGCGTAATTATGTTATAGAAAAGGCAAAAGGAGAATTTGTTGCGCTACTTGATGCAGATGATTTGTGGGATGTAGATTATTTGGCAAGGCAAAGTGAATTAATTAATCTGTATCCTGAAGAGTCTATTTTTGCTACTGCACTTAAGGTGTATGAAAACGATAGTTACAGAAGCAGGGATTATACTATTTCACTAAATAAGGGTGAAATCAAGGTGTTTAATTATTTTAGAGCGAGTATGTTAGAGTCTATTTTACATAGTTCTAGCACTGTTATTAGAAAAAATTCATTTGATGTCATCGGCTATTATAATCCTTCGATTAAAAGTGGGCAAGACACAGATCTTTATGTTAGAGTTGGCTTAAACTATCCAATAGTATTCTTAAATGAAGAGTTAGTTACGTATAATAATATGGCAATTGAAAGCTTGTTTAAAACTAGTAAAAGTGTTAGGGATAAGCCTAGTTTTGAGGGCTATGTAGATGAGGAAAAAGAGAATTTAGAACTAAAGAGATTTTTGGATCTTAATAGATTTTCTCTTTGTATGCTAGCTAAAATAGAAGGGGACAAAATTAGTTTTAAAAGATTTTATAATGCAATAGATCTTAAAAATCTAAACAGAAAACAACGGTTTTTACTTCAGCAAAATAAAGGAACACTGCAACTTTTACTTAAGACTAAGCAGAGTTTAAAACAACTAGGTTTAAGGTTAAGCGTCTTTAGATAATTTAAAATCTTTATAATCACGTATATAGTCTTCTTCATCATACTCTGCACTCACTAAAGATAAACATACCGCACCCGCAGAAAAATTTTCTAACTCACGCCACATTCCGCAAGGGATTAACAAGCCTTTATTAGGTCTATTAAGTGTAATAGTTCTTCTTATTTCTCCATCATCAAGTACTACATCAAAACTACCGCTTAATGCTATTAAAAACTGCTGTAGCTCTTTGTGTGCATGACCTCCACGAGTACCGTCACTAGGTACATCATATAAATAATACACACGTTTTATCTCGTATGGTAATACGTCTTTTTCTATAACAGAAAGATTACCACGGCCATCGCCATCGCTTATTTTACGTATTTCTGTGAGTTGTATGTCGTTAATGTTTAATGGCATCTAGTATGAGTTGTGACCACTGTGGCGCAATCTGTTCGGTTTTTAAATGCGCTATGCTTGATAGTGCATTTGATTTACAATGTAATAAAAATTCTGGTTCATTTATCATTTTTGCAAAGGCATCTCCTAAAGCTTTTGCATCATAATTAGGAACAAGAATCCCGTTTTCACCTTGTATAACAATTTCGTTTGGACCGCTTTTACAATCTACAGAAACTACAGGCGTCTGTTGTGATAAAGCTTCAATGAGTACTCTTGGGAAACCTTCATAATGACTTGTCAGTGTTAAGAATTCTGCATTGGCAACATAAGGTTGTATATCTGCTGTAAAAGGTAAAATGGCAACGGTCTCTTCAAGCCCAAGCTGTTTAATTTTATTTAGAATAAAAGCTTTGTCTTCACCTTCGCCCATTATTTTGAGGTGCACTTTTGCTGCTGAAATATTAGAGTTTTTGTAGCCTTCTAATAAAAGTGTAAAGTTCTTTACGTTTTCAACCAAGCGTCCTAAAAATATAATATACTTCTCCTTAAATGGGGAAGGGGTATTTGAAGTTTTAAAAATGGGTGTTGGGTTGTAAATGGTGGTTGCCTTGTTTGTATTGAATCTTGTATTTACAGTTTCTGAAACCGCTTTTGCTACTCCTACAATTTTTACAGCGCGTTTAACCATTAATCTAGAAGCTGCTTTCTGTTTTGGGAAATATTGATCTAGATTAAAACTACGTACCACATATACAACACGCTGCTTACGGTAGATGTAATTAAGATAATACAGTTCTTTTAATCCAGATTGTCTTGTGCGATTGTCAATGATGAGGTCAAATTTTTCACGCTTTAGATATTTCCGAAGTACTGCAAAACGCTTGAATCTGCTTAGTGCATTATTTTGTGCGTCTTTAAACTCGCCCAGATTAAAAAGTTTACCTGCAAAAGGATAATCTATTGCATTTGTGAGCGTTACTAGATGAACGTCAAAGCCTTGTGCTGCTAACATTTGTGACAAGATAGCCGTAGAGCGTTCTGCTCCGCCTTTTGCGAGGGAGATCGTTACAATGCAAACTTTTATATGGCTATATTTGGGCAACGGCAGCGTTATTGAGTCGCAAAGATATGAGAATACTTTTAGTAGGTGAGTACAGTAGATTGCATAATTCTTTAAAAGAAGGATTACAGGTGCTTGGTCATGAAGTTTTACTCATTTCTACAGGCGATTTTTTTAAAAAATACCCTAGTGATATTTTGCTTGCGCGAAAATATGACAGCGGCATAACCGCTAAGTTTAAAGTAGGTATTTATAAACTATTTGGCGTAGATATTACTTCCCGAAATATCAAGAATCAATTTTTTAAACACAGCGAACAACTTAAGGGGTTTGATGTGGTGCAATTGATTAATGAAAGCCCTTTTGTGATACAGCCTCAAGATGAGAAAGCGATTATTTCTTTTTTAAGTGAACATAATAAGAAGCTTTTTCTGCTCAGTTGTGGTACAGATTATATAAGTGTTTCTCACGCGATGAGTGATGCGCATCCGTATTCTATATTTTCTGGATATAAAGATGGTTCTTTTGCAAAGGAGAAATATGCTCACATGAAAAAATATATAACTCCACCTTTTAAGGCGTTACATGATTTTATTTATGAACGTGTTTCTGGAGTGATTGCCTCAGATATGGATTATCATTTGCCTTTATTGGGCCACCCTAAATATGTGGGCTTAATGCCTAATCCAGTAAATCTATCTAAATTAACATTGCCCAAAATAAATGTATCTGAGCCCATCACCATATTTATGGGTATCAATAGAAGTAACTATCACACAAAAGGAATCCAGTTTTTTGAAGAAGCTCTTTCTATAATTAAAAAGAAATATGGTGACAAAGTGAAAATTGACATTGTTGAGAATTTACCTTACGCAGAATACATACAGCGATATAACAAAGCACACATTCTTTTAGATCAGGTTTTAGCTTATGATCAAGGTTATAATGCACTAGAAGCAATGGCAAAAGGGAAGGTGGTTTTTACGGGTGCAGAAGCTGAGTTTTCAACATATTATAATCTTAAAGCACCAGTTGCTATTAATGCGTTACCAGATGTTGATTATCTGGTTAATGAGCTGAGCAACTTAATTGATAACCCTAATTTGATTACAGAAATAGGGGAGCGGGCTGCAAAGTTTGTGGCTGAGATTCACGACCACGTTATTGTGGCTGGTAAGTATGTTGAGGTGTGGGGAACAAATTAGTATTCAGTGGCAGTAAAGCCGATGTTGTGATATTCTAATTGTCACCCTGAGCTTGTCGAAGGGCAAATAGTTACTGTGTTAAGTTTTGCGCTGTCGTTGTGCTTCGACAGGCTCAGCATGACAATTGTATGTCAAAAATTACTTACTAAGCATTAAAATCAAGCTTGGTTTTTCTCAACTCAAAGTTTTGACCTAGATATACTTTACGTACCATCTCATCTGCAGCGAGTTCTTCAGGTATTCCGTGCTTTAAAATGCTGCCTTCGAACATTAAATAAGTTCTGTCTGTGATGGCTAGTGTTTCTTGTACGTTGTGATCTGTAATAAGAATACCTATGTTTTTGTTTTTAAGCTTTGCAATGATGCGCTGTATGTCTTCTACGGCAACTGGATCTACACCTGCAAAAGGTTCATCAAGTAGTATGAAATTAGGGTCTGTGGCTAAGGCTCTTGCAATCTCTGTACGTCTTCGTTCTCCACCACTTAAAAGATCCCCTCGGTTTTTACGTATGTGACCTAAACCAAACTCCTCTATAAGCGATTCCATTTTAGCTTTTTGCTCTTTTTTAGAGAGTTTTGTCATCTGTAATACACTTAAGATGTTGTCTTCAACGCTTAGTTTTCTAAATACAGATGCTTCTTGAGCTAGATACCCAATACCGTTTTGTGCACGTTTGTACATTGGGTATTTTGTAATTTCTGTACCGTCAAGATGTATGGTACCGCCGTTAGGTTTAATTAGACCAACAATCATATAAAACGATGTTGTTTTACCAGCACCATTAGGTCCTAGTAGTCCTACAATTTCTCCTTGATTTACTTCTACAGTAATCCCTTTAACAACCTTTCGGCCTTTGTAGGATTTCATTAAATTTTCTGCTTTAAGTTTCATAAGAGTTGCTTTTACCTATAACGTTAAAAATACTATTAAAATTTCCGAAGTGAAAATTACTTTTTTAGCTCTTGTAAAGCATCCCAGTATTCATAGGCTCTACGAAGGTGTGGGATCATAATAGTACCACCTACTAGTAGGGAAACGCTCATTGCTTCTACTAGTTCATCTGTGCTTACGTTGAGTTCGCTGCAGGCTTCTAGGTGATACTTCACGCAGTCATCACAACGGAGTACTAATGAGTTTCCTAGACCTAAAAGTTCTTTTGTTTTTTTAGGCAATGCGCCGTCTGTAAATGCATTTGTGTCAAGATTAAAAATACGTTTTACAATCTTGTTATTGTCTTCTAATATACGCGCGTTCATTTTAGAACGGTATGCGTTAAATTCTTCTACTTGATTCATTTAGGTTTAATTAAGCGGTTTGTTTAGCTGCTTTTTCTTGTCTGCGTATTACGCCTCTACTAATAAAAATACTTACTTCATATAATATAAGGACTGGTACTGCCACAATTACTTGACTAGCAATATCTGGTGGTGTGATTACTGCAGAAAGTATCAAAACAAGCACAAGTGCAAATTTTCGATATTTCCGAAGTATTTCTGGAGTTACTAATCCTATTTTAGTCAAAAAGTAAATGATAATAGGTAGTTCAAAAACAATACCACAAGCGAGTACAGAGGCTCTTACTAGTCCTATATAGCTGTCAAGGTCAAACTCATTAAGTACTGTTTCACTTACTTGGTACGTTCCTAAAAAGTTTATGGATAATGGAGTTACTATAAAATAACCAAAGAGTACTCCAGAGAAAAATAATAAAGAGGCTGCAAAGATAAATCCTTTACTGCTTCTACGTTCGTTCTCGTGAAGTCCCGGGCTCACAAATTTGTAAAACTCATAGATAATATAAGGGAATGCTACGATGATACCTGCTGTAATTGAGGTCCAGATATGGGCAGAAAACTGTCCCGCCATGGTCCTACTCTGAATAGCAAATGGCATCTCTGTAAAACAGAAACTCTCTAAGCCTATAAGTCTTGCTGCATTGCAAAGAAACTGGTATGTAGGGAAACTTGCACTTTTGGGCCACAAAAGTATGCCATCAAAAATGAATCCTTTTGCTATAAAAGCTGCGATGCCAATAATTACTACGGCGATTGTAGATCTTATTAAATGCCATCTTAATTCTTCTAGATGATCTAGAAAAGACATTTCTTTTTCTGGCGCTTCTATTTGCGGTTGTGTTTTCATAAAGACTATAAGATTCCTTCTTTAGTAAGATTGTGAATGTGTACCACTCCTTTATATACACCATTGCTATGTGCTAATATTTGTGTGATGCCATAAGTCTCCATCATAGCGCTAGCTTCTACTGCCATTGCATCATTATCAATAAGTTTAGGGTTTACAGACATAATATCTTTTGCAGTTAATCCTGCCATACTATCAACTTTAGTGAGCATACGCCTTAAATCTCCATCTGTAATAATACCTACTATTTTTGCATCGTCAATGACTGCTGTTACACCAAGCATACTTTTAGAAATCTCTACAATGACTTCTTTCATTGGAGTTTCTGGAGCTACTTGTGGCAAAGCGTTTGCGCTTGTTAAGTCGCTAACTCTAAGGTACAATTGTTTTCCTAATGAGCCACCTGGGTGGTATTTTGCAAAATCTTTACTTGTAAAACCTCTTAGTTCTAATAAGCATACTGCCAGTGCATCTCCCATTACTAGTTGAGCAGTGGTGCTTGTAGTAGGAGCAAGATTATTAGGACAGGCTTCTTTCTCTACATAAGCGTTTAAAATATAGTCTGCTTGCTCGCCTAAAAATGAATCTTTGTTTGATGTAATTGCGATTATTTTGTTTTTTCTTGCCTTAATTAATGGAACAAGTACTTTTATTTCTGGTGTATTTCCACTTTTTGAGATACAAATCACAGTGTCATCTTCTTGAATTGTACCTAGGTCTCCGTGAATAGCATCTGCTGCGTGCATAAAAATTGCAGGCGTTCCAGTGCTGTTTAAAGTGGCAACAATTTTTGTTGCAATATTCGCGCTTTTGCCTATTCCTGTTACGATAACACGACCAGATGATTGGAGTACGGCTATGACTGCTTGTGCAAAAGAATCGTCCACTAACGTTGCTAGATTCTCAATGGCTTGAGCCTCTGCAAGTATGGTTTGTTTTGCGTTTTTTATAATAGATTTAAAATCGTTCACAACTCTAAGGGTTTATTGGCTTGCTATAATTTATTATTTTAGTATATTTAGTAATTATATAATTAGACCTAAATATTAATATTTTTAAAGCAATCTCGTGTTTACAAAATTACGATTGTTGCTAGGTTCATACAACAGTTTGACCAATTAAAGGTATTATCCATATAAAACAAAACCTAACACGTGACCAAAGTTGATTTATACGCAGCTTTAAAGCAATATTTTGGATTTACAAAATTCAAAGGATTACAAGAAGTGGTGATACAAAGTATTCTTAATAAAGAGAATACATTTGTAATTATGCCAACTGGTGGAGGAAAATCACTCTGCTACCAGTTGCCGGCACTTATGAATGAAGGAACTGCTATTGTAGTATCTCCTCTTATTGCTTTAATGAAAAACCAAGTAGATGTATTACGCTCTATCTCTTCAGATGATGGTATAGCACATGTACTTAACTCATCCCTGAATAAAACCGAAATTAAACAAGTAAAAAGTGATATTGAAAACGGTATTACAAAACTCTTGTATGTTGCTCCAGAGTCTTTGACAAAAGATGAATATGTAGATTTTTTACAAAATCAAACCATATCTTTTTTAGCGATTGATGAAGCTCACTGTATAAGTGAGTGGGGTCATGACTTTAGGCCAGAGTACAGAAATCTAAAAAGTATTATTGAGCGTATTGGTGATAACATACCTATAATAGGTCTTACAGCTACAGCAACAGAAAAAGTGCAAGAAGACATCCTTAAAAACTTAGGGATGACTACTGCAAATACATTTAAAGCTTCTTTTAATAGGCCTAACTTGTATTATGAAGTACGCCCTAAAACTAAGAATGTAGATAGTGATATTACACGTTTTGTAAAGCAACACGAAGGTAAGAGTGGTATTATTTATTGCTTGAGCCGTAAACGTGTAGAAGAGCTCGCACAAATATTGCAAGTTAATGGTATTAATGCAGTACCATATCACGCAGGTTTAGACGCAAAAACTCGTGTGCGTCATCAAGACATGTTTTTAATGGAAGAGTGTGACGTAGTGGTTGCAACTATTGCATTTGGGATGGGTATTGACAAACCAGATGTGCGCTTTGTGATACATAATGATATGCCTAAGAGTATAGAGAGTTATTATCAAGAAACAGGAAGAGCAGGAAGAGATGGTGGAGAAGGGATTTGTTTAGCTTATTACTCTTATAAAGATATTGAGAAGCTTGAGAAGTTTATGAGCGGTAAACCTGTGGCAGAACAAGAAATAGGTCATGCTTTATTACAAGAAATGGTCGCTTTTGCTGAAACGTCAATGTCTCGAAGAAAGTTTATTTTACATTATTTTGGTGAAGATTTTGACACAGATACTGGTGATGGTGGGCAGATGGATGATAACATGCGACATCCTAAAAAACAACATGAAGCCAAAGAAGATGCAGTTAAGATTATCTCTGTTATCTCAAAAACAAACGAGCAGTATAAGTCTAAAGAAGTGGTTAATGTAATCACAGGAAAATCTAACGCGATGATCAAATCGCATAGAACAGACCAACAAGAATTTTTTGGGATTGGTTCTAATAAAGAAGATGTGCATTGGTTAGCTTTATTGCGCCAATTGCTAGTTGCCGGGTATTTAAAGAAAGATATTGAAAGTTACGGTGTCGTTAAGGTCACTAAAAGAGGTCGCGAATTTCTTGCAAATCCAGTGTCATTTTTAATGACAGAAGATCACTCTTTTAAAGAAGCAAATGATGACTCTATTGTTGTAAACCAAAAAGGAGGTGCTGTTGCAGATGAGAAGTTATTTAAGTTATTAAAAGCAGAGCGTAAAAAAGTAGCAGATAAAATGAATCTGCCACCATTTGTTATATTTCAAGATCCATCATTAGATGATATGGCTTTAAAATATCCTATCACGCTAGAAGAGATGGCAAATGTCCATGGAGTAGGAGAAGGAAAAGCCAGAAAGTATGGTAAAACATTTGTTGCTCTTATTGCTAGATATGTTGAAGATAATGAGATAGAGCGTCCAGATGACTTTGTAGTAAAATCTACTGGAAGTAATAGTGCTAATAAGTTATACATTATCCAGAATGTAGATAGAAAGCTACCATTAACAGACATTGCAAGCTCAAAAGGACTTGAGATGCCAGGCCTTATTAAAGAAATGGAAGCTATTGTTTATAGCGGTACTAAGCTTAATATTAGTTACTGGGTAGATGATTTACTTGATGAAGATCAACAAGAAGAGATTCATGAGTATTTCTTAGAGGCAGAACAAGATGATATTGAGTCTGCCATGGAAGAGTTTGACGGTGATTATGATACAGAAGAGCTTAGGTTATATCGTATAAAATTTATTAGTGAAGTTGCAAACTAGTTAATTTTTAACTTCGGAAATTTTATTTGATTTTAAATTTCGTGCTTCAAAAAACTCCATAAGTACATATACCGTAAGCAACATCCCTAGCGCATACATAGCATCCTCTACAGGAATGGTAAATATGCGTATACCCATGTTTTCTGTATTATCATACCACACCACTTGGTTCTCTATAAATGACCCTGTGAGCACACCGTTTATCAATAAAAAAGGAAGTAAAATGATTAAGAATGTAGGTAAAAACTGCCCTAACTTTTTTGGCATTTTATTGTAAACTAAGCCTAGTAAAATTATGGTGTAAGTAAAATTGATGAGCGTATACCACCTGTCAAAATAAAACCATAAACAAATAATCATAGTGGTAACGAGAGTCGCATGAATGATAGAGGTGTTCTGTTTATTAAAGACCATTTTAGGTAATAAATAAGACAGCGAGTGAAGGGTGAATAAACAAGCGTAAGGAATACAGATAAAAAATAACCACTCTTCTATGGGTAGGTTTAATAACTTGTAGCCAGAAATATAAGTGTCGTTAAAACCCCAGAAACCTGCATTTGTAAAAATGATGTCCCAAGAAATATAAAATGCCATCATAATACCTATAGCAGGAAACAAGTATTTCCATTTTTTATAAAACTGAAGTTTAGGGTGAAAACTAAAAAGAAACGGAATAATAAAAGACCCTATATTTAGATAGAGGTATAAGTATTTCATTATTTATTTTTTAAAGTATTTTAAAGGAGGGACTAACATCCCAAAACATTCTCCATCTCCTTTTCCTAAATGTTTGTGATGCATTTTATGCGCACGTCTTATCCCTTTTGCATACCAGTTGTTGGCATTTCTAAATAGTTTAAAACGCTGGTGTATAAAGATATCGTGAACAAAGAAATATGCAACGCCATAGGCAAAAATACCAAGGCCAATGGGTAAACCAGCCCAAACACCATAAGAGTCCCAAGATATAAAACACCCAATGCTTACTGCTGCATAAAATATAAAGAAGAAGTCATTACGCTCCCACCAGCTATTGTGTTTTTTATGATGGTGGTCTTCATGTAGTTTCCACAAAAAACCGTGCATCACATATTTATGGGTGAACCACGCCATAAATTCCATAATACTAAACGTGATTAAAAAGATAAGAATCCAGAGAAAGATATCCATGGTTTATTTTACTAGTTTTAATTGATACTTAACATAACTACGTGTTAGGAGGCCAAATTTTTCATAATTAGGAACTCTAATACGTGTGTTTTTAATTTCTATTGCTGGTGTTTTTTGTAGCTTTTTAAGCAACTTATTATAATATCTGTAGGCCATAAAAACACCAAATTTAGCATCTGAGGGTAACATTAAAATCCCTTGATACCCTTTTGCAAAGTCTTCTTCAATGTCCTTGATAATTGCGTTTTTTGATGCTTCATCAAGAGCATTAAGATTTGTGTTAGGGAAATACGTGCGACTTAGCCCTTCAAAATCATCTTTCAAATCTCTTAAAAAATTTACTTTCTGAAAAGCAGATCCCAAAGACATTGCAGATTCTTTTAATTGCTCAAATTTTTTAAGATCACCTTTTACAAATACTTTAAGACACATTAAGCCCACAACATCTGCAGATCCATAAATATATTGCTTGTATTCTGTTTCGGTCAAGTAATCACTTTTTGTGAGGTCTTGTCGCATACTATCCATAAACGAGTCTATAAGAGCGCGGTCTATGTTATATTTGTTTACTGTATGCTGAAAAGAATTAAGTATAGGATTGAGACTTATTTTTTGCTTTAAGGCATCATCCATATCACGGTCAAAGTTAGCAAACAGCGTTGCTTTATCGTAGTCATGAAAAGTGTCTACAATCTCGTCTGCAAATCTTACAAAACCATAAATATTATAAATATCCTGTCTTATAGAAGGCGCAAGCATTTTTGTAGCTAATGAGAATGAAGTGCTGTAAGCATTCGTCACATTTTTGCTGCAAATTTCTGATACGTTGTCAAATAGTGCTTTCAATTTGCTGTTTTTTCTATTAGTCCAGCAACAAGTTTCCCAGATATTAATGATGGGGGAACTCCAGGTCCTGGTACAGTTAATTGTCCCGTGAAAAATAAATTATTCACTTTTTTACTTTTTAATTTAGGTCTTAAAAATGCAGTTTGTAATAACGTGTTTGCGAGACCGTAAGCATTTCCTTTATAAGAGTTATAGGCTTCTACAAAATCATTAACACAAAAAGACTCTTTAAATATAACGCTATTTTTCACTTCTTGGTTTGTTAATTTTTCAAAACGATTCATTATCATTTCAAAATATTTTTCTCTTAGTTCTTTAGTGTCTTCTAAGCCTGGAGCTAATGGTATCAAGAAAATTCCTGCCTCTTTACCTTCTGGTGCTGCAATACTATCTGTTTTTGAAGGGAAACTAGCATAAAACAATGGGTCTTTAGGCCATTGTGGGTTGTCATATATCTCTTTTGCGTGTGCTGCAAAATCAACATCAAAAAATAATGTGTGATGCTCTACGTTTTCTATTTTTTTGTCAAAACCTACATAAAATAGGAGTGAAGATGGAGCAAAAGTTTTTGACTCCCAGTATTTTTCTGAATATTGTCTTAGTTTTTTAGGTAAAAGGGTTTCTGTATGGTGATAATCTGCACCACTTAAAATAATGTCTCCATCAATTTTATTACCGTTTGCAACAATTCCAGTTGCGGTATTATTTTCAGTAATTATTTCTGAAATATCCTGGGATGTGTTAATTGTTACGCCAAGTTCAATAGCTAGGTGTTTCATACCTTCTATCACTGTATACATACCATCTTTAGGATGAAAGGTTCCTAAACCAAAATCCGCATAGTTCATGAAACTATAAAAAGAAGGCGTGTCTGAAGGCTTTGCACCCAAAAATAATACAGGGAATTCTAGAATAGAAACTAGTCTAGGATTTTTAAAAGATTTTCTAACATCTTTACTTATGGTACTAAAAAATTGTCCAATTTTTTTTGCTGTAGCTGGAGTTACCAACTCTAGAGGTGAAACTCCAGGTCTGTAAACTAAATCTTTGATAGCAATGTTATAGTTGTCTTGTGCTTGTGCGATAAATTTTTTGAGTTTGATAGAGCTACCTTGTTCTTCTTTTTCAAAAGCGGCGCAAATTTTTTCTAGTGTATCCTCAATTGTGATGTAATCGTTATTTCCGAAGTAAACAGAATACGCAGGGCTCAATTTTATAAGCTCATAATAATCTGATGGTTTTTTATTAAAATCATTAAAAAACCGTTCAAAAACATCTGGCATCCAGTACCAAGTAGGACCAATGTCAAAAGAAAAGCCATCGCGTTGTAGCTGTCTAGCTCTACCACCTACGGTATCATTTTTTTCATATATAACAACTTGGTTACCTGCTTTTGCTAAGTATGCAGCAGCTGCTAGTGAAGAAAAACCAGCGCCTATTATTAGTATTTTTTTAGACATGTGTTAATGAGTTGATTTGAGCTTTAAAAGTTTCTATATCTGTATAAACTTTAATATTGTTAGTTACTGTTGCTTGATTAATCTCTTTTGCCTTTGATCCTAAACACCATAAGTCATAGCTCTTTGTTGCACATACTTTTTTATTAAAATTAACTAAGTACTCATCAACAACAGTAGGTTCTGTGGTTAGGTAAGTCATAAATATGATATTGTCGTGGTGTTTAGTGACGTGTGTTAAACTTTCTAAAGGGATGTTGCTGCCTAAGTATAAAGTTCTTACGCCTGCATTGATAGCAATATATTGTGCAAAGAGTAATCCTAGATCGTGAATCTCGTTAAAAGGCAAGTAAAGAGCAATTATTTTATCGCTTTTTTCTTTAAAATTAGCCAAAGCTTTATCGTTATGAATCGTGATTTTTTGACGTATTAATTCAGATATGTATCGTTCGTGAACAGGGTCTATAGTGCCTATCTGCCATAAATAGCCTATTTCTACTAGTAAAGGGATTATTATTTTTACAAATGATTGATAAAATGAATAACCTTGTTCCATTTCATTAAACGTTTTATCAAAAAGTTTATAGTCAAAGCTAAACATTGCTGTTTTAAACTCGTTAATATAAAAAGCGTCTTTTGTGTCAATGTCACTATTTTTTGAGAGCTTATTAATCTCAATATCACTTAACGATGCTATTTTTGAGATTTTATGACCTCCGTTATAAAGCTGAGTAACACTAAGTAATTTTTTTAAGTTGTCAAGGTTATATATTCTAATATTAGTGTCAGTTCTTTCTGGGGTTAAAAGATTATATCTTTTTTCCCAAATTCTTATAGTGTGTGCCTTTACACCGCTTAGATTTTCTAAATCTTTTATGCTAAACTCTGTTTTTACCACTTTAACTTATCTTAATATTTTTTCAAAAATAGGTTTTTCAACTCGTTAGAACTCATTTTTGTTTAATAAAATTATCATAAAATTAAACAGAATGATATATTTTGAATATTTAGTGAAGTTTTGAGTACTAATTATAGTCAATATAGCTATTTGAAATTAACAAGTTTTAAAGTATTTATAACTTTTGGTAGCTCTGTATTTTTTGTATTTTTACTAGTGATAAGCAATAGACCTTTTGATATTTGAATTAAAAGACGCTATTGTTTTTTCTTTTAGATAAATGTATAGTGTTATCTAACATTAAGAACAAAAAAAAAACATGAGTGTAAAAGCTAGATTATTAATTGATGAGCTAGAGGTAAATGTCCTCAATTTCTCTTTTGGGTTTGATCAAGGATCAGATAGTGTGGGTAGACCTAATCAAAAACCAATTTTTTGGGGTTTAAATCTTACCATAGAAACCAGAAAAGATTTAAATCTTGCAGATTGGGCTATCGCATCAAATGATATAAAACAGCTTGAATTGCATATTTATCCTGTGATTTTAGGAGGTAAAACTCGTAAAATTAATTTTATTGATTGCCATTTACTTAATTGGGAGAATAATTTTTCATCTACGGGCAATGAGCCTTTAGCCGAAACATTAAGAATATCAAGTGCAGGCTTAAAAGACTCTAATTCTGCTGCAGAGTATTCTGCTTATTGGAGAACTACGATGCCAGATAGTGATGTTGAGGAGACAGTTTTAGAAGAGGAAGAGGATATGACTCCAGAAGTAATTGATTTTTTTACTTCAAATGAAAATGGAGAAAGAATTACTAATTACAAAATAGGAGAGACTATTTATGTTGAAATTGAAACTAAAAATAGAATAGGAGATACTTTAACAATAGATCTAACTGATAAAACTAGAGACTTTATGTATGAAGGTGTAAGGTTGCAAAATGATACATTAGAATTTGAAATCACTAGCAATAAAGAAAGAATAGAACTCGAGGTTGTAGAAGAAAATTAATAATATGGGTAACAAATTAGAATTAAAAGATAATGGTGAGGTTTTAGCTACTACTTCTTTTGATGTAGTTGAGATATCTTCTATAAAATGGCTAGACTCACTTGATACTGAATTAAAACAAGAAGATGGGCTTACTAAAACTGCTTTTTATGGAGAGGAGGTCAAGTTGAGTATTGATTTATTAGGTTTAGATGGTAAAGAACTTGAGTTAGAAATCATAGCAAAGAATGATGATGGCAGTACAGTTACATTAGAAGAAGATGAAAGACAACCATTAACTCTAGCTGCAACAGTAAATGGAGACAATGTTGTTTTTGAACCTTTTTATATTAGTCCATTATGGATGGATAAAGAGGTGCCGGTAACTTATTTTTTTAATCTTAAAATTAAGGGTGAAGAATCTTATATTGAAGAAAATCTACCTCCAGAAGTTGAAGACCAATTAAAACCTATTGGATTTGGGAAACCAGATATATTTAAGATTGATAAAGCTAAGGGGTATCTGTTAGTAAAGCAATCTGATGGGAGTAAAATAGGGTATACTAGTGGTAATTTAGAAGATGTTGATTCATATCAAAATTGGTTTGAAAATGACTCTGAGGAGCTTGTTTTTTCAAATTCAAAACAAATTGATAGTTATTTTGACAGCGTTTATTTTACATACTTATTTCATTGGGCATTACGCGGAGAATTTGGTGGAGAAGTTAATAGAAAACGAGTTATTAAAGCCTTTAATGATGCAGGTGCAAAACACAAAATTTCTGCCTCAAAATTATATGTGTATGCTTGTGGTGAAGGAATGTTGAGCGATTATAAAATCTGGCATAAAAATAATCTAGACGAACCAGTGATTTCATTTCAAACATATGGTTTAGACTTTTTTGAGAAAGAAGTTGCAGATTTGAAGAGTGAAGGTTACCTAGATAGCTCTTTCACCTCAGGAGGGTCACAATTGAAAAATATAGGGGATAGTAGAACTCCACCAACACCTTTCCCTTCTGGGGCAAACTATGCTTTAGTTAGGGTTAGCGGAAAGCCAATGGTTAGAAATGAAGCTGGAGGTCCAATGGATGTATATCCAGTTTGGTTTAAAGATTTAGAAAATGGAGTAAAGGGTGCTACTGCAGTTTATGCAAAGGCATATAAGTTAGCAATTGATGATGCGAATGCTTCAGGATGGGGCGAATTAAATACTAATCAAAAAATGTTCTATGGCTATCACAAAATTCAAACACCATATGAGTCTTTAACGGATTTTTACGGATATGAAGAAAAGGTCTTTTTGATTGGAGAATATAGTAAGAATCCTGATATAAAATTTATAAAGCACAAAGCATTTCATAGGTTTGTAGCTTGGAGATATATTTTATTAGGTAAATATTTTAATAACTAATTATGAAAGGTTTCTCAATAATTATTTTCCTGTTTTTATTTGTGATATCAGGATATTCCCAAAATAAATTTTACACTGTTTTTAGTAAAGATTCAATAGTTTCAGTGCAAAACTATGTAGATAAATTTGATACTGTAGATAGCTTAGTAGTGAGAATAAAGAGCAAAAAACTAATCATAAATGAAGAGTTGATTATGCCTTTCTTTAATAAAAATGTAGATAAATTTGAAAATTTAGGAATATGTCCTTTTGCTACAGCTATCAACTATTTTGATAAGAATAAAATAATAGTTTCAGCTAAGCTTCCAAGTAGTTTTGGTACTTCGCTTTATGCAATTATTATTAATAAAAATACAGGAAAATTAATAAAGATAGTGAAGGTAGAGTCTGCAAGAAAATTACTTAATGGCTTGTCAATTTTAAAATTTAAAAATAGAATAGTCATTCCAAAAAATGAAAATTTTATTCAAGATGATACTATTGAGGTATTATTAAAAAATAAAAAATCTATTCAGTACATAAAACCTACTTCAGACGAAGTATGTTCTTTTTTTTTAGGAGGATTCTCTAATGAATTAGACTTAGAAAAGTATTTTACTATCAGTTTAAAAAAATAATATACTGTTTGTGTATAAATTAGTTTTTTATTATTAAGCTGACAATATGAACTTTTGGAAATTCCTTTTTTTTACAAATTTTAAAATGCACTTAATTTTTTCTTCGAAAAGAACCGAAAATATAATGGATTATGATCTTACTAATCAAAAAGTTTTTTAAAAAAAAAATGGCAATCTAAAATCATGCGCGAATAATTAAAATTATATTATCATTAATTGACTCTTAAATTAGAGGTAGAGGGTGCTGAAGCTAAAAGAATTGAATACATATATGATACAAAATTTTTAAGCCTTGACAAAACAGAAATATCACATAAAGCTTTAGGTAAAACGGAATTGTCAAACGATTTAAATGTAACTTGTATTAAAGAATTTGGAACAGACCAATTCATTGAGGTGGAAGCAGACGGCAAATTTGCAGGGAAACTAAAAATTGTTGCTAATGATAAAGCGCATCGATAAAAAGCAGAGATCTTGTTTGTTGAGGTAAAGACTAAACTAGGTTCTAAGCCTTAAATAGGTAGCGCTAACGGAAGAGAAACAGATTTTTCAAAGTATTTTGGTCAAGCACTTGCTAAAGCAACATATGAAACAGTAAGATTAGATTTAAGTTCAGATAGTGTTTTTAATGCTAGATTTACAGCTGGGGGAAATATTAAAGAAGGAGATGAAGATTTGGAAAAGTTACAAAATCATTTAAACACTTCACTCTTTACTCAATATAATACTAATAAAGATTATAGTAAGTATTATAAAGTTTATTTTTATAAATGAATCTTTTAACACTTTTGATACTCTCTTCTTGCAATGTGCAGATTAAATCGAATCTATATGCATTTAAAAACTACAATATCAGTCATCATTTTTCTCGCAATTAATTTTTCGATAAATGCTCAAAAGAGTTACGTTGTGAAATCAAAAGATGGTAAAGTTTCTGCTGAAAAGTTTATTTCCTTTGATGAAGGTGTAGATAGTTTAATTCTAAAAAACAAAAAACATAAATTTAAGTTTTCCTACCTCGACCCTTTTATTAAAATTAAAGATGATGAAGGTTATGGTTTATTAAGTGGTAATTTAGTAGTTCATAGAATCAAAAAAATCAAAAAAAATATATACCTAATTATAGGTTTTGCTGGGAACTTAAGTGTGGAAACTGAGCTTCATTTGTTATTTGTAAAAAAAAATAAAATCTTAAAATATTACGTCTTAAAATCTGATGATAAAATGCTCAGGGATGTTTTTTATGAGTACTTGCCTAAAACTAAAGAAATTATTATACCTATCAGCAGGAGATATACTCCCCAAGACTATTTATATGATATAGAACTAGAGAATAGAAGTTCTTTCGATACTATTAGGCCGATGGTAGAAAAAAAATCAGACTCATTATTTTATCATTACAAGCTGAAAATAAAATAGCTTATCAATACGTTTTATGGTTCTCACTTTGATTTAATAACACTTTTTATGAGAAAAATACTTGCCATTCTACTTATTGTAAATTCCGCATACAGCATCTCAGCCCAAAGCTCTTCAACAGAAATAAAATGGCAAAAGGTAAATGAAGGCCTCCATCTAACTGAATACTTGTCTCCCCAAAAGTCTATCATAGGAGACAGTAAAATTACCATTCTAAAAATAGACCCATCAGTATATGACTTTAACCTTTTCAGTGCAAAAGAAAAAGGAGAAGAAATAAAGACAGCCGAGGATTGGGCCATTCAAAAAGATCAAATAGCTGTAATTAATGCGGGTATGTATCGTGGGGACTTTGTCACAAATGTAGGTTACATGAAAGATTATGACCTAACTAACAATGGTTCATTAAACAGTGATAATACCATCACGGCTTTTAATAGAAAAGATGAGAGTGTTCCAGAATTTCAGATAATTGACCGCCAGTGTCAGGATTGGAATACCTTAAAAGATAAATACCACTCCTTTACGCAATCTATACGTATGGTAGATTGTAACCAAAAAAACAAATGGAGCCAACAAAACAAGAAGTGGAGTATGGTGGTAATGGGTAAAGATAAAGAGGGCAATGCCTTGTTTATTTTCTCTCGTTCTCCATATTCGGTTCACGATTTTATAGAAATTCTTTTAAATGCATCTCTTGATATTTATAATATTATGTATTTAGAAGGAGGACCAGAGGCATCTTTTTATTTAAATTATCAGGGCGTGAAGGCTCTAAAAATGGGGAGTTACGAAACTGGTTTTAACCTAAATGATGGCAATAATCGTTTTTGGAAAATTCCGAATGTGATAGGTATCTCAAAAAAATAAAGCTCTTAAACAACTCTAAGGTTTAGAAATAATAGATAAAACTATAGGTAAGACTCTGTTGGTAGGTGAATTAACAATACAATTTGTTGAAATAGAGGCAGAAGTTGTATTTGCAGGTAAATTAACTGCAGTTGCTAATGGAGTGTTATTCACCCGTGTAACATTAAATAAAAGTATTTAATGTTAGAATGCACCTGTTTTGCTTAGTATACTTACTTTCAAATAACGTAAATATATAGCGTGTTTATTCGTTTTTGGTTGCTCTATAATTTTTGTATTTTTACTAGTGATTAGCAATGAGCCTTTTAATGTTTTAATTAAAAGGCGCTATTGTTTTTACTTTTTAGATTAATGTATAGCGTTATCTAACGTTAAGAACAAAAAGATTATGAGTGTAAAAGCTAGATTATTAATTGACGAGCTGGAGGTAAACGTTCTCAGTTTCTCTTTTGGGTTTAACCAAGGAGCAGATAGTGTGGGTAGACCTACTCAAAAGCCAATTTTTTTAGGGCTAAATCTTACCATAGAAACCAGAAAAGATTTAAATCTCGCAGATTGGGCGCTCTCATTAAATGAGATAAAACAGCTTGAGTTGCATATTTATCCTGTGATATTAGGTGGTAAAACACGCGTTGTTAAGTTTATAGATTGTAATCTTCTTAATTGGGAAAATAATTTTTCATCTACTGGTAATGAGCCTTTAGCCGAAACATTAAGAATATCAAGTGCAGGCTTAAAAGATTCTAATTCTGTAGCAGAGTATTCTTCTTACTGGAGAACAACAATGCCAGGAGAAGGGGCAGAAGCCACAACCTTAAATAATGATGAGAAAGAATTAGTTAAATACTTCTTGACAGATATTGAGGGAAATGAAGTAGAAGAATATGCAGTGGGAGACAAGCTTGTCTTAAATATTGAAACAAAAAACAGAATAAACGATAAGGTAACCATCTTTCTAGAAGATAAATCTCACGACTTTTTATATCAAGGAAATATTCTAGAGGACGACAAGTTAAAAGATTACGTTATTAATAGTGATTTAGAGCAAATTGAGCTTGAAGTTGTAATACAATCATCATAAAATAGAATCAATGGGAAATAAGTTTAGATTACGTTTTGATGATGGTACTACAAAGACTGTAAATGCTAAAATAAAGCTACCTACAGATATCATTGAATTTGTTGCGGGTACTCAAGATCCAATAAATACAAAAGGTTTAAAACACGAAGCAAATGCAAATTATTGGAAAGGTACTGAGAACTTTCTAGAAGGTGTAAAGGCTTTAAAGGATGCGTATAATGACTTGCATATAGAAAGCGAATTTTATAGCTGGTCTGGTGATAATAATACAAAAGATAGAAATGAGGGTGCAGCTAGAATACTAGATTTATTACTAAGAGTGTACGCTAATTGGAAAAAGAGGGAAATTCACTTTCATTTAATAGGTCACTCTCACGGTGGTAATGTTATTAATCAATTTACAGAGTTGATAGCAGATAATGAAGACTTTCCTAAATCTTGGTCAATAAAGAGTATCACATACCTTTCTACTCCATTTTTTAAAGAACAGCATCAGCTCAATCATCAAAGATTACATAAAGATTGTAAAATAATCAATGTGTACAATGAGTATGATATAACACAAAGATTTGTAGCAGATTTCACATTGAAAAATCTAGAGTACTTAATTGAGAATTTTTACGATAAAAAAGATCTAGATGATGCACTTAAGAATCTTAAAGAAATTGATTTTGATGTCTATACCCACTTAAAAGACATAGTTATAAATAACCATACAGAAGGACCTGCAATATGGTCAACAACTCATGACTTGTTAGCTGAAGCAGAAAAAATTATGACAGTTGTTGTTTGTAATGTTGCTTTTATTGGCAATAGAAACAATGTTTCTGCAGAAAAGAAGGAGTTTTTATCTATACTAAATGATTTACTAAACCTCATAGGTATAAGAAAAAATCGCTTTCTTGCTAATCAACAAGATAGAACAGGTGGTTATGGAAGATCTGAGTTTCTTGAAGATTTTGAGTTAATACCACTAATGAGAATAATTAATAGGATTCTTGACATTACAACTAATGAGAGCGATAGCTATTTATTAGGTTTATTAGATAGTATTTTTACCGAAGAAGAAACGGGTCTTATACTTAAAATAGATGATACCTCTTGGTCTCCTAAAGAGCAAGTAGATGGTAAGTTTACAATTGAAGACTTTAATATAACAGATCTTGATCCATATGATACAAGAGATAAGAAGTCTAGTTTTGAGAATTTTGCAACAGGTATTGAGAATGCTGTTATTAGAGATGATGAGAATTCTTTAAAAGAAATTCTTATGAGAATGATAAGTCAATTTGTTAACCCAGACGATTTATTATCTATTGTAGATATAATTGACAATATAGAATGGATCGCGACAGGAACTCTAGATGCTCAATTAAAAGAGGCTAGAAGAAATTTGACAGTATATCATGGGTTAATAAATAATTATAATGAAGATTTAGTAGCTACTTGTGATATTGAAGATCCGTCAATGATTGTGAAGCCGGGGAGTATTCCTTATTTAGCAATGACATCTCACGGGCTTAGCCATTCAGATTTATTTGATGATGATAGTCACAACGTTAAAAAAGCACTGACAGATTGTTTTTCTTCGGGTAAAAAATAGATATATGATTCTAGCTCGTAAAAAGAACAAGAATTCACTTTAAAATTAAATTTTAGTAAAATGAATAAATACCTAAAAATATTAATCTGGACTTTGCTTATTATCTTAATTAATTATTTTGGCAGGTATGTTTTTGTTTATTTTTCAAAGTTTGGGTATCATTGGTATCAAGAGTATTACATATATATTGCTGGTTCTATCGGTGTTATTATATCTATGGTAATGTTTTTTTTAGTAAACTTTATACTTAACAAGAAACGTAATGAGTTAAGAACTTTTGCCTTTAACACGCAGCGTTTTCTTTTAATGTTTTTTTTAATACTTCTCGCTTTTATAGGAGAGCGTCTTTATCTATTTACTTCAGATTACTTTTTGTATAATTAGTTTTTAGTGATTTAAATTAATTTATTAATACGTGTCATATTGCTTGAGCTACAAACGCTTATTGGCAATTAAATAGATTACTATTAGTTAGAATTTAGTCTGTAATAATCATAGTAACTAGCTTCAGAAAATCGAATGAGTGTTTAATGTCTCAAAAAAACATCAAGGAATTTTAATATACTTCACGTTTATATAGTAAAATGGGGTAATGTTTTTTTCGCTTCAAAAATTCAATTATATATAAATTAGCATTAAATTTAAGGTTTATAATATTTAGCAAATTAACCTCTCAACTGTTTTATTAAATGACAGATCAACCTATTTCAGAAAAATTAAAAAATGCAATTCACATTTCGCAAGCAATTGCTAAAGAGTATCAAAACCAAGAATACTCTTCTGCGCACTTATTAAAAGCTTTGCTTCATAAAGATGTAGGGATGCTTAAATATCTTGAGAAGATTGGTCAAGATGCTTATTATGTAGAAGAGTGGGCAGAGGTTCGATTAGAGGGGTTTCCAAAATCAACTAAAATTTCAGAAACTATATCTGGCGATAAGAGTATTGAGGCTGTTTTTTATGAAGCAGAATCTGTAAAAATTAAAATAGGAGCAGACTTTATAGATGAACATTGTGTTTTAATAGCATTATGCACTCCAGGTGTAGGTTTTACCTATGAGCAATTAAAAACATTGCCTATTACACCAGGAGAATTAATAAGTAATATAGCTGTAAAAAGTAGCTCTTCTAATAAGAAAACAGGTTTAAAATCTAGTGCTGGCTCTAATAATAAGCCATTAGATGTGACTATCTTAGATTCTTATTGTACAAATAAAACTGCACTAGCAACTTCTGGAGAACTTGAAAAAATATACGGTAGACATTCAGAGTTAAAAATGGTTGCTGAAATATTAGGTAGAAAATCAAAACCTAATGTATTGATAATAGGTGACCCCGGTGTAGGGAAAACGGTATTATTAAACGGTTTCACATACGCTACATTAAGTGACTCTGTGCCAGATAACATTAAAAATGCACAAATTTTTGACCTAGACTTTATTAATCTTGTTTCTGGTGCTGGCTATAAAGGCGAAATAGAAGATAGATTAAAAAAGGTGATAGAAGCTGCAAAAGAATATGAGAAGCCTATCTTATTAATTGACGAGATTAATAATCTAACAGATAAAGATTCTGGTAATCAAGGGTTGGCTAATATTTTAAAAGCAGAACTCATAAAAGGAGATTTAACTATTATAGGTACCTCTACTAATGATTCTTATAGAAAACATATAGAGTCTGATCAAGGTTTATCTAGACAGTTTGAGATAGTCAGACTAGAAGAGCCTAGTGAAGAGGAAGCTTCTAGAATGATATTAAATACCATATCATATTACACAGAGCATCACGATCTAGAGATTAAAAAAGAGTCAATTGATGAGTCTATAAAATTAGCAAAACGATACAATAAAGAGCGTAGTTTGCCAGATGCTGCTGTAGATCTTATAGATAGAGCAATGTCTTCAACAAAATTTATGTTGCAGACCTCACAAGCAGAAATAAGTCTTTTAAGTGAACAGTTAGAGCAATTAAAAGCTAGCAAAGCATCAAAAGAAGAGGTGCTCTCAGAGCAGTCTTGGCTATACTTACAAATGAAAGATAGATTAAGTTATCTTCTATTTGACGAGTTGCCAGATACTTTGATATTTCAGAATATAAAAACACCTAAAAAAGGTTTTACCCTTTTAGAAAAAATATTAAAATCACTAAGTAAGATCGCTAGTCGTGAGAAGAAAAGTATTTTAAAGAGTGACATAGCATCTACTATATCAAATAAGACAGGTATCCCTGTGGGTAGTTTGCAAGCAGATGAGAAAGAGCGATTATTAACCATGGAAGCACAGCTTCAAAAAAGGGTAATAGGGCAGGATCACGCTGTAAAAGTTATTACAGAAGCAATTTTAGAGTCTAGAGCAGGGCTTAGTAAAGCAGGTTTGCCTACGGGGTCATTTTTCTTTTCTGGACCTACGGGTACAGGTAAAACAGAATTGGCAAAAGCACTGGCAGAGTTTTTATTTCAGACAGAGAGTTCAATCATAAGATTTGATATGTCTGAGTTTAAAGAAGAGCATTCTGCAGCGTTATTATACGGAGCACCTCCAGGATATGTGGGGTATGAAGAGGGAGGTCTTTTGGTAAATAAAATTAGACAAAAACCTTATTCTATTGTTCTCTTTGATGAGATTGAGAAAGCACACCCGTCAGTTTTTGATATTTTTCTGCAGATATTAGATGAAGGTAAATTGCATGACAGACTTGGTAAAGAAGGAGATTTTTCTAATGCCGTGATATTATTTACATCAAACATAGGTAGTGATCATATTGTTTCTTCCTTCGGAAATGGGATTATCCCGAAGTCTAGTGATTTATTAGAAATGATGGGCAACCACTTTAGACCAGAATTTTTAGGTCGTTTAACAGAGATCATTCCTTTTGCACCAATCACTAAAGAAAATGTTTCAAAAATCTTTAAAATTCAATTAAAAGACTTGTTAAAATCTTTAAGCAAACAGGATATTACCCTTAACATTTCCGAAGAAGCAATTGATATATTAGCAATGAAAGGATTTACACCTAAGTATGGCGCAAGACCATTAAGAGGAGTGATTCGTAATGAACTTAGGTCACCACTTTCTAGAATGATAATTACAGGTAAGGTGAAAAAGGGAGATGTGATTATGCTAAACGTAGACAAAAAGGGTGATTTAGACTGGAAATTTTAAATTTCGTCTTTAAAAACAAAAAATTAAATTATATTTATCATTAACAATTACCGAAAATACTTTTAAACTATGGATAATACATATGGGCTAGGTGGAACCGAAGTTCAAAGTGACGCAAATGAAGCTTTGCAAGAAATTCCACAAAACAGAACTCTATTAGTAGAGAAATTGACAAATGATCAACCAGTTAAGCCAGTGGTAGTAGGTGGTCTTACAACTATTGATGATGTTTTTGAGCATTACAATCCACAGGTTGAGGTAGATTTTGAAAATAATGATGGTGTAGGGAGCAAAGAAACGTTATCGTTTAAAAACCTTGGCGATTTTGGTGCTACGGGTATTACTAGACAGAGTGAATTTCTTATGAATCTTAATACTGAAAAAGATCAGTACATTAAGATTATCAAGCAATTAAAAACTAATAAAATATTAAAAACTGCACTTGCAGATCCAGATGCTAAACAGGCTTTGTTAGAGTCTTTTAGAGCATTAATAACTGAAATAGAAGCAGAGAAATAATTATGGCAGAAGCAAAAAAGTCGCAGCAATTTTCTCCAGTTGAAAATCCTGCACAACATTTACAAGAGAATAACGAAAAGCTTGCAAAATACGGAGGTTTTGATTTACTTGAAGCTTGCGTAGAGGGTGTTCAAAACATGAACCCTGAGCGTAAGGCTAGAAAAAAAATATTCTTAACAGAAAATTCAAAAAAAGAAGGTAGAACAACCTTAAAGAAAACATTAGAGATCTGGCTTGATGCATTGTCAAAGTCTGATTCTATTTCTGAAATAGTTGAAGATTCTGAGAAAAAATCACAAGATGCTAATAAGTCACTAAAAAAGAATCTAGGAGCAGCAATTGATGCCACTAGAGACTTAGAAAAATCTTATAGATCTGTAGCTCTTTTTTATAAAAATACAGAGTCAAACAAGTTAAAAAACGTATCTATTGTAAACGCTGAGCTAGATCAATTAAAAGATCTTGACAACACTCGTTTTATTGATGCAGTAGCTGAAGAGCTTAACGCAAGTTATGATAGATTAGATTTACGTGATAACTATGGTCTTCTTGTAATTCCTGGTTATTTAGGTTCTAATAAAGTAGTAGAGAAGTGGGCTAAAATTGCTTATGAAAATAAAGTGATGCTAGTTACAGATTTTGAGCACTTAGATGAGCCAGATGATGTTATGGAGATGTTTGAGGCTGCAAATCTTACTGGTGGCGAAAAGTACCGCTCTAACGTTATAATGTCTTGTAACTGGCTAGTAGGTAGAGGTAAGCACGATGAGGTAGGTGAGCAAGATGATTTATTTGTACCTCCGTCTGGAGCTTTAGCAGGTAAAATTTATAATACACTTATGTCTCAAGTTACTGCTGGTAAAAAACACGGTGGTATTAATGAGATTGATGGAGTTCGTTTTGATTTAAAGAAAAGTGAAATATCTCAACTTGAAAAACTAGGTTTAGTACCTATGGTAAACGAGTATGGTAAAGTAATGGCTTTTTCTGCAAAGACCTTGTTTAATGGAGATAATCTTGGATTACAAACGTATTCTGTAGTACGTGTTTTTGACTATGTTACAAAAGTGATGATGGACTTCTTAAACCGTAGAGCTTTTGAGAATTTTAATGCTAAAACTCGTAAAGAGTTAATGGGGCAAATTGTAAAATTTCTTGATAACATTACTGGTCCAGATAAGTTAATAGAAGATTTTTCTATTAAAAGATTTGAGCAAGATCCTAACCAGAAAGATAGAGTTTATCTTGATGTGCATATGAAACCTTATTTTCCAGCCAAAAATTTCTTAATTAAGATGGACGGGCAAAAAGGTGATGATGGTACAGCTTGGGATGCTGAGTATGAGCAAGAAAAGAAATAATATTTCTATTTTCATAAAAAAAAGAGGTAGCGATTAATCGCTACCTCTTTTTGTTTTTATTAATGTTTGCTAGTTTGAGCTTTGTGGCTCGTTAAGTTTTATAAAAGCTGAAATTAGTCTTGTGTTATAATTTCAGAATTACTGCTTTTTAGTGAGTGTTATTATATGCTCTAAGAGTCTGTTACCTTTACGTCATAAGGGAAAATACTTACAGAATGTTTGTCAAGATATAGAAGTAGGTTGTTTTTTAAAGACTCCCATTCATATTCTTCTGTGTTTGTATCTGTATTAGCTACTATGTTTATTGAAATACAATGTACAAGACCTTTGTTTAATGAGATGTCTTTCATGTACCCTTTTTTAATAGTTACATTTTTAATTTTATCTCCATAAACTTCTAGACATAATGCTTTAATGTCTTGTTTTGAGACAATACGATCTCTAGATAAAAGTGATCTTCTATAAGTGTTTAGTCTTTCGCTCATAGAAAGGTCATCTTTCCCTCCAAAACTACTCGTTAACAGAACGCTGCTTTTTTGTTTTATACCAATTCCATTATAGACTTTGAGTGGGGTTCCAAGCTTGATGTTATTAGCTTCCTTACCTTCTGTAGTCCAATAATCAATTAATAAGTTTTCTCTCTTTTTAAAAGGTTTAATATTTATGAAATTAGAATCTACTACCTTCATAGATATCTCAGATACTTTATTTTCTAATAATGCAATTAATTGATTTAATTGATTTAAATTTTTATGAAGTAGATCGTTATTAAAATAAGTAAATGCGGCGCTCTCGTCTTTTAAAAGCTCTATGAGGTGTTTTATATACTCCCCTGCCTTACGATGGTCTAATTTTCCTACATTGTCTGTTCTTATATTAAAAACGCCTTTTTCTTCACTATCATTATTCTTGCTTTGCAGCTTATATATCTTACCGTCTGTATTAGCTATTTCTTTAATGTCTAAAAACAAACTATCACTAATAATAGGCACTATGTTGATAAACTCTTTAAGTTGATAGGTAAAACTTTTTAACTCTCTGTTTACCACAGGGAATGAGTTTAAAGAACAATGTATGTTTTTTAATACAGAGTTGTCAACTACACGCGGGAACACAATTTTAATCCACTGCGTGTTATCTTCAATATTTACTTTATTTTCTTTAATAATTGTGTCTAGCTCATCAAAAGAACTGTTGAGGTTTATATCTTCTTTTAGTGTAGCATAGTGTTTAACATAGTTGTTTCTAACCTGTTCTGCAACGTTTTGTGTTTTACTGGTTGTATTGTTAAATATCGTATCAAGTTTTAAAGAATTGCTTTCTTCAGTATTAAAAAAACCATCAGTTACATTAATTTTTTCATCTCCAATAAACCATTCTGCATTTTTTAAATGGTGATAAAACAATTTTCTGTTTTCTATGTTTTTAGATTCAAAAAAGAATGAAACGTTTTTGTAAGAAATATTTTTTTCTTCTGAAGTAATCCCTAAATACATTGTAGAAAGAGGTAAAGGTGTTTTACCGTCAAATATTGAAACAGTTTCTTTAAAACTGTCATTTTGATATATCGATTTTCCTGTGGCTATATATTCTATATTGGCATTTATTAATTTAAAGTCCTGAATAGGAGAGAAATAAATGTTTTTAAAGTTTTGACTCGTATTTTTATAGGTAGTTTTTTTCTTATGAGTAAATAGGTAATCAGGCTTAACTGTTACGTCACTATCTAAGGGTTTTGTAAACAATATTGCGTGAGCTGGTCTTGAGCCAAAAATAGTTTCTGGGGTCATTAGTTGAATGATTTTCTCAGTAATTCTTGTTTGAGAATCATTAACTTCTGCAGATATTTTTTCTATTTCTGCTGCGCAAGCCGTAATTAAGATAGAAACGATAGGGTCAAAAGAAACGTCTATTTCACTTGCAGGAATACCCCACAACTGAGCTGCCTTTTTTAGCATTCTGTTTCTTACCTGCTTTTTGCTGTTTTCGTTTTGTGACATTTATATTAAATGATTTTAGAAAGAGAGCGGTCCAATATAAAAGTACTCTGTGTAATGAAAATTTTCATTAGTTTTTTTTATTTTTCCTTTTATAGAAATAGTTACTTTCTTTTTTACAACATTAGAACCTTTTAAGACCGAAATTTCTTCTTGTTTAATGATGGCGCCAATGTCTAGTTTGTGTAATCTTTTTTCATGCCTTTTTAAAGAATTAATTAGAGATTCTACAATTATTGATTTCATTTTATTAGTACTTGACAAATTGTCAAAATCTATATCCCAGATCGAGCATCCAAAAGAATCGTCAAATGTACATTCTCCAAAATAAGAAGTTGTTATTAGATGAATGTGATGCGCAATAGAGTGCCTCAAGTCGCACTTGTCGTGGGCAACGTTGGAGATAATTTTTTTTGAGTTGAAGGGTAGCGTAAAAAAATCATTTGCCATACAGAGAGTCTATAAAATCAAATGTACAGATAATTTTATGATCTTAAAATCACTTTAGGGTCGATTTTTGCTTTTGGTCTAATTGAATCTAAATTTCAATCTTGAAATAAGGTTCTTTGAAAAAAAAAAATTATTTTTACTACAAATATATGTTCAAAAAATACGCAACAAACAATATGAAAATACTACCTACATCATTTCTATTAATGCTACTGTTTTTTACTTCACTTGGGTGGGCCCAAAACTTAGATTTTGAAAGCGAGATTAGGGAAGAAAAAAGTGGAGACGCAATACCTGGCGCTTTGGTTACAATAGAAGGCACTGTCTTGGCAGCTAAAACTGATCAAAGTGGAGCTTTTAAGTTTGATGCTCCATTGCCTGTGGGAGATTTTACAGTGAGTGTCGTTAAGGAAGGGTTTGAAAACACATATTTTTTAATTAAATCTGAGCCGGACGTTAGAATAGTTATTGACTATGTGGAGATGGAATTAACCAGAGAAGAGGCCCTTAGAAGAAAAAAGGAAAAAATCACCTTAGATAAAGAAGAAAAAAAAATCTTAAAAGAGGCTAAAAAGGCTAGTAAGGAAAAAGAAAAGGAGCTCGCTAAACAAACAAAAAGATTAAAAAGGAAAAACTCTGTAGATGTGGCATATGATCGTGTTGTTGTTGATGAGCCTGCTCCCGTGTCATTGCCAACTTCTGTTCCTGCTGTCTCTAGAGTAGGGGTAGATGAGGATAATGGTGATGAGTTTTATTCAGATGCACAAATTAAATATTCAAAGATTTTAGGTGTTCCTTTAGATAAAGTGAGTAATAAAGATTTGTATAATGAAATTGATAAATGGATGGGTACTCCCTATTTGTACGGTGGTTCTACAAAAAATGGTATTGATTGCTCTGCTTTTTCTCAATTATTGTTACTTAAAGGTTTTGATATTTACATTGAAAGAACTGCAGAAACCCAGTATAGTTCATTAAATCAATATCCGTTTACATTAATTGATTCACTTGCGGAAGGCGATTTGCTATATTTTTACAAAACCGACGAGAATGGAGAAGAAAAGATTTCTCACGTAGGCGTTTATCTTCATAATAATAAATTTGTTCATTCTACTGGTTCTAAGCGTAATACTGGTAAAAACGGTGTAAAAATCAGTGATATTACAGATCCTTATTGGTTTAAAAGATTTGTAAGTGGCGGAAGAAGAAAGAGTAATTAATAAAAATATTTCTCTATTTTGAATAGCATTGATAGTGATAATTTACTAAAAGAATTAACTTCGGTCTTTGATAATCTTAGAGCAGAAGTGATTATTGCTGAGATTGAAGAGAATAGAAATGAAAGCTATGATTATTTAATTAAAAATGATAGTTCTTTTACGAGGTCCTATAAAAGGGATATTATTGATGTTAAGCAAAATGAAGAAAAAGATTTTCATATCTTTAACCTATCTAGAAATGGTTTATATGATAGCCTTCCAGAAGGTTTTTTTCATGGAAGACCGTCAAAAGGTCAGTCTTTTGTAGCACAAAGAGCAAAATATAAAGAAGAAGAGAAACAAGCGAGGCTATTGTTTAGCCCTTTAGAAAATGAGTTTTTTAATCAACGATTACAAATTGAGAAGAATGAAAGAGATCTTTTATCTCATTTTTACACTTTAAAAGATGATTTCTTAATTGACTTCTGGAATATTGATGTAGAAATACCTAAAGAGTATCTTTTAAAACTAGTAAAATTATTACCTTTTGCATTTAAAATAGCGGGAGACCTAGAGTTAACTAGATTATGCTTACAAGAGATTCTAGGTGTTGAAGTTTCTTTTAAGAAGAAATTAAGTGCAGATATAGTAGAGAACCTAGATGAAGATAATAATATGCTAGGCATTGATATGGTGCTACCTTCTTTAGAACCTGAGGTGTTTACATTAACTGTAGAAGCTATTATTGGGCCAATAGATAATAGTGAGGTAGAGTCTTATCTTAAAAAAGATGGAGTTTTAAAATTTGTAAATATGTTTTATGAATATTTTATGCCTGTTGATATAGATGTTTTTACAAAAATAATAGCAAATTCAAAAAATGGATTTTCGTTGGATGAAAATGAAGAATCAATACTAGGTGTTTCAACAGTAGTGTAAAAAAATAATACGAATAATGGGTTCAGTACAAAGTTTAATACAGGGAGATGCCTTTAAGGTAAGTATCATTTTCTTCTTTATAGGTTCATTGATAATGATCCTGTTTGGTAAGCTACGCAAGCTTTTTACTAAAAATAAGAAGAAAGCTATTTTATACGCTTTATTAATTCTAGTTACTTTTGCCTTAGTTGGGCTTTTAAGTTCTAGTAAGGTTTTTAATGATTCACCTTTTAATAGTTTTATAGGTGTACAGTTCTTATTTTTAATATTAGGAGGTGTTCACGTATATGTACTACGTACTTTTTTTGAGGATTTTCAAGAGGAAAGATCAGAGTTTTTTAAAGAGTTTTTGTTTACAATAGCGATTGTTTGTATCGGTTTAATTGCGTTTTTTAATGTAGTTTCTTATTTTAAAGAATCATTTAAGTTTATCTATTTAAGTGCAGCATTTGCATTTCTTGTTCCTTTTCTTTTCTATAAGTTATATGAGTTTGCTTTTTTAATACCTGTACCTGTTTATAAAAAATGGATGTACCCTTTAAGAGAGAATATTAAAGATCCAACAAGCGTAGAATTAGAAAACCCTTTAGTAATAAGTTTCGAGTTTAAAAAGAATCGAGACACAGATGATATTACTAACTTTCGTGTAAAAGCTCCTATGGGAATGGAATTTGGGAAATTATTTTATTTCTTTCTAAATGATTATAATGAAAGGCATCCAGAAAGCAAGATTGAGTTTTTAAATAAAAAGGGTGATCATCCACTGGGATGGGTGTTTCATTACAAGCCGCATTGGTGGAGTACACTTAAACATATTAATTTCCTCAAAACTGTTGAGGGTAATGATTTAAAAGAAAATCATATTGTTATTTGTCATAGAGTGGACGATGATAATTAAAAAAAAAGAAGGTTCTTAAGAACCTTCTTTTTTTGTGTTTACTCTCAATATAAGCTTGTTTAAAGCAATTGATTAATACTCTTTATAAAGTTATCTTGTTTTATATTTAAGTAGTTCTAGTCTAATAAAAAGCTTCTACGACCTTTAACGTTGACTGTTTCAACTGCCTCTTCTTTTACAAAGATGTTAGAGTCAGATTTTTTACCTATATAGTCAAGCTCATTTAGTTTCTTAAATAGCGACAGCATTAGTTTAGTGAAGTTTGAGACATTGTTTAGAGATGCGTTAATATCTGTATGTACATAATCTAAATCTATAATTCTAATAAGGACATTCTCAAAAGCTCCTTGGTTTAAATCACACCAGTCTGTTAAGTAGTTTAATAGTTCTTCTTTACCAGTACCCACAAAGACATCTAAACTACTTTTTATGCATCTCGCAAGATTCACCATTTTAGTAATCATTACTATAGGTGGCTCATACTTATCAACAAGTCTAAATTCTGGGATAATACCATTTAAGTAATGGAGTGTATTTTGAGATATCTCAAGCACCATGTGTGCTAGTTCATTAGTTTGTTTTTTTTGGTGTATTTTCTGAATAATATTCATGGAATATTTTTCCATATGATTTAAAAACGCACCTAACTCAGAATAAGAAAAACGTAAATCTGGATGACTTTGTATGGAGCTACAAGGAGGGATAAAGTTTTCATCTAGTGTAGGTGTATCGTCTATGAGAACAATTTTCCCTATTGTAATATGATTCAGCCCCAATTCATAATTATTGGTTTCTGTCTTAGGTATTACATCTAGTTTATATTCTGGTAGGGTAAAAGGATGCCTAGGTGGTACTTCTTCTGCATCTGCATTACCTGTAGGTACAGAATTAAATGGGTTAACCGTTAAAACAATGTACCATTCATGCTCATTTTCATTAATAGTATATTGGTGTTGCAGTATAAAGCCAGATTGTTCTAATAGAGCAACAGTCTCAGAAGTAATATCAATAATGTGTCCGCCCATTGTTGTCCCTACACATTTTCTTAATATTACCTGTACGCTATCTTGACCGTCAATAGATATTGATACGTCAATAGCACTACTGCTCGCACTTCCATATTGAGGTGATAAGCCAAAATTTATGGGGTTTACTTTCTTTTGGTTTGCCTTAGTTATTTCAGATAACAAAGCATTGTCAGAAGCAATAAAATGACTTTTATTGATTTTCATGCCATCAACCCAGTTTACTCTTAGATAATTGTTCTCTTCTGAATTCATAAATGTGTTTTAAAAAATAATCATTCTATGCTTGATAGTGACAGTAGTTATACAGTTAGTATTTGGGTCATTGTGAATTTCTAAGTCTCTAATTTTTAGGTTTTTATTCTTGATTTTTTCACAGAACACTAAAAATGAAATTTCTTTATTATTTACAATAATATTAGTGTTTAGATTTCCGCAAAAATAATCAATAAAAGCACCTGCGCCTATTTGGTTTTTAGCGACTAACATTAGTTTGTTCTTGAAATTTGAATTACTAATGTTTGGAGCTATTTTTGGTGGTGCTTCCTCAACAGTTTCAGTTGTGGTTGTAGCAGGTGGGTTGTCAGTCCTAATTGTATGGGAAGGTGGTCTTAAAGGTAGCCCATCCCCAAGTCTTCTTCCTGTTCCTCTTATTTGATTAAGATCATCATTGATCTCTACTTTAGGTAAAACGGTAATTTGTTTTTCATTAATATGCATTTCATCATGATTAACTATTAGAGAGATAGTCTTAAGTCCAGGTGTTTCATAAGTATATTCAGCTGTTCTCTTTTTAGAATTAACGCTAGATGTTTCGCCAAATCTCCATTCCCATACGGTAGCATTTGGTGTTAAATCTTTAATAACAAGTGATTCTCCTACAGTAATAGTTTCAGGAATATTAAATACAGGGATTTTACTAGGGTCTCTAATAATTAATTTTTCATCAATATTAACAACTCTTGTTAGTTGGCAAAAACCATTCACCATTAAACTTACATTATATTCTCCGGGAGCTTTATAAACGTGTAGAGGGTTTTTTATAGTAGCTACTTCTGTACTGTCGCCAAAATCCCATTGCCAGCTTTCTGCTTGGTCAGTATTGTCCATAAACTTAATAAGTTCATCTTGACGATAAGAATCAGCATCTGTTGTAAAAACGACTTCTTTACAGGTTTTGTTTTTCATATATCTATATGCAAAAACAGGTGTTGATAGTAAAAAGAGTACGATAAAAAAGCGAAGTATATTTTTATCTAAGTGCTTAGTAAGCTGTTTTTTCTTATCCATAATATGCTTTTTAAATAACTATATTTCTAGCTCTAGAATTAAGGAGGCTTAATTTACTAAATCAATTTGAATTTTCAAATTGATTGCCCGTAAAATTTTATAAGCTCAAAAGTAAAGAAAAGACTAAAACATATGACGATAAAACTTCGATTCTTTAATGCCTTTAATGTCATTAATAATGGTTCATTTTTTTCTCCCGGTTGCTTTTTTAATGTTTAAGATTAAGTATAGATTTTTCACTTCTGAAATATTAAGTTTAAACTCATAAAATAGCTATTGTGATGTGTTTCAACTAATAAAATAATTATTTCGTCTAATTTTTGCGAAATTTTTTAGGTAGTTTAAATAAAACCTTTAAATTTATATCATAAATATTTTTATATACATATATACCTTTTTATTAATTATTAAATTTTATTATTATGGCTTTTAAAGCAAAACTTAAAGTAGGTGGAAGAGAGTACAACGTATTAAACTGCGCGTACGAGCTACACCAAGAAACAGATGCAACAGGAAGACCTTCTTCTATTACAAGAGGAGGTAAGATTAAATTAACAGTAGAATCTACAGCAGATACTAGCTTATCAGACTGGATGTTCAATAATTTTGAGCGTAGAGATGGTTCTATTGTATTCTTAAAAAGAGATACAGATGCAACTTCAAAAGAATTAAAATTCCAAGAAGGATACATGGTAAAGTACAACGAAAACTTTGACAGTACTGGTAAAAACCCAATGGCTGAAGCTTTCGTAATATCTGCAAAAGGTATTAGTATTGGTAATGGAGAGCACATTAACGACTGGGTATAATGTAATGCTTAAATTACATATATTTTATTAAAATTGTTATAAAGGAAGTGTTCTCAACACTTCCTTTATTTTTTTTAAACCAACTCTAAATACATACCATTATGTCGTTTTTATCAAAAATTATAATAGACGATGATTCACTTAATGTCTTGCAATGTTCTTTTTCTTTTGATCAAGGTGCAGATAGAACAGGTAGACCATCACAAAAGCCTATAGGAGGGCAAATACAACTTATTGTAGAGTCTACAAATAAGACAGATTTTCTAGAATGGATGATATCTCCAGATATGACAAAAGATGGTGAGATCACTTTTTATAAAAGAGATAACATGTCGAGTTTAAAAACGCTAAAATTTAAAGATGCATTTTGTTTAAACTATAGAGAAGATTTTGATGCAGTAAGTGATAAGCCGTTAACTACACGCTTTATTATTTCAGCAAAAGAACTAATCATTAAAGATACCGTCTATACAAATAATTGGCCTGATAAGGCATAGTTTAAATTTGAATACTGTAGCTCTTGAGTTTTAAGTAGTAATGCTATTAATTAAAATCTTTTTACACTAAAGTATACCAAATTACTACATATGGTACTTTGTGTGTTTAGTTCAAAAAAAGAACAATAATTTAATATAACCACAGAAGATGATGTGGTTTATTTAAACTACATTTATTATCCAATTAATTGATAATTAAAAAGGATAATGATCACTGTAAAACGGTTAGGTGTTTCTAAACAAAAGAGCTGTTGTCAAACGCGTTTTTTTACTGAAAATAAAAGAACAGATAGTATGGGTTATTTTTTAACTGCAGCCACTTGGTATTGTATTCAGTTATTAAATTATTGTGTAAGATGAAAAAGCATATTTGTCTATTATGCATTGTTTGCTTTTTTGGGTCTATGCCAAATATATATTCCCAAAAATCATTAATTTTCAATGAAGTAGATAGTACTCTAACATCAATCTATAAAAAGTATCGCGAGAATATATATGATTATGGCAGTTCATTAAATGAAGCAAGAGATTCAATTTTAAATAGGTTTACTAAGACATTAAAATCTGTATTGAATGACAAACAGTATAATAGTGTAAGCTATGATTCTCTAGGCAAATACATTCAGATTAGAACCTCTAAGGATGATAAGTTAAAAACATTTTCTTGGGATGAACTTAATGTGGGATCAAGAAAGCAATATAACTCCATATATCAATATAAAGATGATGGTAAAATTACTGTAGATTTTTTATCTTTAAAAGATGAAACTGGACATAGAATATCAATAACAGAGATATTACATTATAAAATATATAAAGTTGATGATTACAGTTATTTGCTAAAAGGATACGGTTCTTATGGAGGCGGTAGAGAGTTTTATGTATTTAGACTATTAACTTATGTTAATGGAAAATTACAAGATTGTTTAGGGTGTTTTAATGGGAGTGATCGTTTTTTTTATGAAATAGCAAGAGGTCGCGACAACTTGATACCAGAATATAATAAAATAAATAAAGAGATTTCTTATTACGAATTAGAAGAAAGCTATGTGGATGGAGATATCAATGAACCTTCGGGTTTTATGCGTTCTACAGGAAAAATCTTAAAATTAAAATATAAAAATGGGATGTTTATCGCAACAGACCAATAAATAATAACGATATGGCATTACAAAGCAATACAAGCATTTTTATAGCTGGAACAGAAATAACAGCTTTTAAAAGAATAATGCTCCAGCAACAGATAGATGCACATCATTTACTTGAGATTGTCTGTCGTATGGATGTGCTTGAAGACTTAACACAAGAGCTAGGAGAATCAAGTAAAAACTTTTTAGGAGAGGTAATAACGGTAGAAATTTCATCTCATATGGATGTAGAAAACTATCAACCACTTAGCTTTAAGGGTATTGTTACTCAAATTAAAAGTATTAAAGGGCACGAAGCCTCAGACGGTGATAGTGTTGTTATAAAAGCTCAAAGTCCTACATTTATAGCAGATGATGGTCCTCATTACGCTTCGTTTAGTGAAGTTGCAATATCAGAGATTTTAGATGCCACATTTAGAGATTATGATGCATCTAAGCTAGAGTTGTTAATACAGCCAGCAAATGATGCAACATTATATTACTCAGTTCAAAATAATGAGAGTGCTTATGACTACGCAAGCAGACTAGCCGCACAATATGGAGAATGGTTTTATTATAACGGATCTCAACTTGTTTTTGGAACACCAGATACAGAAGAGTTAGTCCTTACATACGGGTTTGATTTAAAAGAATATAACCTGAGCCTAATGCCACAATCTCATAATTATAAATTCTACTCAAATGATTATTTGCTAAACGAAGTTCATGAAAAAGATGCAAAAGAAGTGTCTTCAGGAGCTAATGGTTACAGTGGGTTTGTTTCAGAAAAAGCAAATGCAATTTTCAGTAAAGAAACTAATGTATGGCATAATGGGTATAATGATCCCACTGCTAAACAACGTTTAGATACCAATATTGAGGTTCAGAAAAAAGCTATAGAAATACAGCAAGTAAAATTAAATGGAGTAAGCGACAATCCAGGTGTAAAACTAGGTAGTATAGTTTCTATAGAGGGCGCTACTTACCGTGTTACAAATGTGACACATACCAATCAAGAAAACGGTCACTATCAAAACAGATTTGAAGCAGTTACCGCAGCATTTGATGCTTACCCAAATACCAATATACAAGCATTTCCGCGTAGCGAAAGTCAAACAGCAGTTGTTGTAGAAAACGCAGATCCAGATGGTTTAGGTAGAGTGAGAGTACAATTTTCTTGGCAAAAACCATTAGGCGATATGACTCCTTGGATACGTATAATCACACCACATGCAGGTGCAGACAAAGGGTTTCATTTTATACCAGAAATCTCAGAAGAAGTCTTAGTAGGTTTTGAAGGCGGTAACGCAGAGCAACCCTATATAATGGGAAGTTTATACAACGGTAGTGGTAAAGCAGAAGAGTTTCAGAGCGATGCTAATGATGTTAAGACCATACGCACCAGAAGTGGGCATACCATAGAGCTTAATGATAAAGAAGGCGAAGAGAAAATAAATATCTACGATAATGAAGGTAGTATTATCACATTTGATACTCAGGCAAAATCTTTATTTATTACGGCTACAGAGACCATCGAGTTCACGGCAAAAAACATAAAAATGATTGCCGAAGAGAATATAGAACTGCAAGCACAAGGCGATATTATTTCTGCCTCTGAGGGTGATACATCAATACTTTCTAGGGGTGATACTGTGTTACAAGCAGACGGTGATACAACTATTAGTAGTAGAGCTAATGTAAATATTGAAGCAACAAGCAGTGCAGAGGTAAAGGGGCAAAGCGTGATTATTGAAGGACAGACATCTGCTGAATTAAATGGTATGCAAACGAAAATTACCGGTAGTGGAATGACAGAAGTTTCAGGAGGAATTGTTAAAATAAATTAAAATAATTATGCCAGGACCAGCAGCAACTATATCTCATATGCATACATGCCCTATGACTAGTGGGAGTACTCCACATGTAGGGGGGCCAATTATAGGACCCGGAGAGCCAACTGTTTTGATTGGCGGGAAACCAGCGTCTGTAATGGGTGACCAATGTACTTGTACGGGACCACCAGATGTAATAGTTGAAGGTGTTTCAACCGTGTTAATTGGTGGTAAACCTGCAACAACTTTAGGATCAAAAACTGCTCATGGGGGCGTCGTAACCATTGGAGAACCTACTGTAATTATTGGTACTAGTAATGCTACGCCTACTGCTATAATGGCTGTAAATAAAATTCCATTCCCAAAAATCACACTAAAAGATAGGGTGTTGGCATCTGTAACTGGAAACTCTTTGGCAGAAGCACAAGCGTTACAAGACCAGTTAAAAGAAGTAGCAGAGAGTACAGAAGGAGTGCCAAGAGTATATAATATCCGTTGGATGAAGGAAGATACAATTATTAGAGAGTCTAGAGTATTAAAACAAGTAATTATAAAAGCGTCTGTACAAAATATAGCGGATGGAGAGAGTGTTTCTTTTAATATTAGAAAACCAATAGAAACTATTAATGATAGTGGAGAGTCTGTTGTTAATAAAGAAGATGTAATTACTCTTACAGGAACTGTATTAGATAAAGAGGTGGAAGTAACTTGGGAGGTAGAGGAACCTAATGAAGGAAATACTACTGAAAATTAAAAATCACAAAATGGCTAACGAAACTTTAGAGAAAAACCAAGAAACTGTTTTTAATAATAAGCTTGCTAAATATCTTGTGAAAGCTGAATATAATGGAGAAGAAACAGAAGAAGAAGCAGAGTTAGACGCAACTACGTCTGATGTTAGGCTTTATTTTTTCAGATATGGATTGTTTCAAAGAAAACTTGATAATGAAGAAAATGTTTATGGACCGGAATACAAGGATGAATCTATAAAGCAAAATGCAGTATTATTAGAAGAAGAAAAGGCAGAGCTTCTTAAAGTTAAAGAAAACACTACTAATACTTCTGAAAAAGTAACTACATTAAAATCAGTACAAATAATAGCTCTTAAAGGCCTTCCTAGTTTAGAGAATTTTTATTTAGCTCGTACTGCGCTTAATCTGGGATATATTTATTTAATAAATGAAGATGATCCAGATGATCATCATGAACTTCAGATAGATGAGGAAGGCCAATTTCAACATATACGTTGGCAATATAATAAAGATAATAATGGTGAATATATAGACGATAGAAAACCCGATGGAGATAAAAGAGATTTTAAAACAATAGCTCCAGGAAAAAAAATTAGGGTTGCCTATTCTCCAGTTCAATGGAGCATTTCATACCATTATGAAATAAATACCGATGCTGAAAAACGCAAAAAACGTATGCAACTCGTAGATTGTAGCGGTATTAAAAAAGGAGAGGAAGATAAACATAAAAATGCAGTATCTTTTAAAGATGTAAAAACCGTATTCCCTGAAGATCACCCCAGAGCATTTGCTCTAAAAAAAACACTAGATAAAATTCTTGTTGATGAAAAAAATCAAGATGATGAAGGGGAAAATGAATTTTTTGAAGATATGTTTGTTACGCTTAATGATCCCTTTGGTCTAGCTCACGATGTAAATAATGTTGTTTCAGATAAAGTATTATCATATAAAGCTTTAATAGAGGCAATACACACCGGGGAAAGTCAAAAATATCATTACGACAGGCTAATTAAAGGAATTTTTGATTCTCCTGCTCCTAAGCCAGAATATCAGGCTATGTTCTCCTTAGCTCTTACAACATATCACTTTGTATACAACAGCAACGAAACATCAAGAGATTATGATGGTGGAGAAGAAGGATATGATATTGGAGGTGTTCATCCTGAGGATGATCACATGGTAACAAAAAGATTGTCATCCTATGGCCCAGATGGTTATAAACCTGTTTCATATACTCATGATTTTACTTGGCAAGAGCCTAATTATCAAACCTTTGGCTTAGGTAATGGAGTGAGTCATGGAAAGATAACGGGTATTTTAGGTGTGAAAAAGCGAGAAATTGCTCGTGAAATAGCCTTATCTTTTCGTGACGACTTAGGTTTAATTCTTTCCAGTGATTATCTAAAAGACAAGGGGTATTTAGATGATTATTTAAAAAATAATCCTAGCAATTTATTAAAGGGAAGAGAGTATGGTCTAGAATTATTAGGTAACCTGATTGTAAACCCTATCATATTTGAAAAAACTTTAATACTAAAAAGGCATCATCCTGTTGGACCAGATAAATGGACTAAATGGGCCTATGAAATTATTGATGATGATAATTTGGATGAGTTTAAAAAAGGAGAAATTAAAACAGACGCCGAAGGCTTCGAAGGTGTAGACCCATTTTTTGCTCTATTATCTGTAGGTCTTAATATTCCTAAAGTTATAGATAAATCTTTTGATACAGGATCAAGTTTGTTTGGTGTCTTTGGTAAAAAACTTGAATATCATGCTGGACAAACCCATATTGTAAAAGGTACTGTAACAAAAATAATTGAAGTTAAAGCCAGACAACAATTTATTCTTTCTTGGCTTAATAAAAATGCTACTTATAAAAGTGCGCCCCTCTGGGAAATGCGTGATGGTGATATTGTTCCTAAAATTGATGGAGCAACAGCGGTAGAGTTGGACATAGTAAAAAATCAAGATGAATATTTTTCTTTAAATAATAAAAGACATCCATTAAATCCAAAAAGTAAAAGTTTAAGTGCCAATGAAAAATTAAAAAGATTGCTACAATCTGATGCAAAATTAGTGAGATCTGAGTGGGGAAATCACGTACTAGAGATTGGTGTTAAAGGACAAAAAGAAGTTACTACGGTTACAGAAACAGAATTACCAAAAAGTCCAAAATTATCTAAGTTTGTAAATAGTCGTGGCTTTACAGGTTTTTTTGCAGCATTAGAATTAATTAATTTTAATAATGCTGTGGCTACAGCAATTAAAGAAGACAAGTGGAAATCTAAATTTCAGGTAATGGAAGCTACTTTTAAAATAACTGAAGCATCTATGACCTTAATAGAATCAGTTCAAAAGTATAGGCTAAAAACTGTTACTGATTTATTTAGTGTTTCATCTAAAGTAATTGGTGTTGTTGGTGCTGTATTTTCTGCTGGTATATGTTTTTGGGATGCCTCAGATGCTTTTAATAAACGCGATCCAGATTCTGCTTGGGCATTAGTAGGTGCTGGTGTAGCATTCACTGTAACTGCAGGAGTGTCAATAACGGTGGCGGCTACAGCTGCTTCAGGTGCAGTTGCAGCTAGTATAGCAACAATAGGTACTTCACTTGGTCTTCTAGGTCCAGTAGGCTGGATAGCCGCTCTAGTTGGCTTAGGCTTTTTAGTCTTGTCGCAAATTTTTAGTGATAAAAGGTTGCAAACCTTCTTTAAATTTTATTTGTTAAGCGATTTAAAAACAAAAGGGTTTTTGATAGCTGCCAATGAAAGTCCCATGGATTATAATCGTAGACTCTATAAAGATAGATCATTATTAGTTGATCATGATGAGGAAAACGCTGCTTATTATATGGACCCGCTTGCGGCTACAGCCTTGTTTTTAGACTTAGTTGTGTGTACACGTATGACTCTAAAAGTAGAAACATACGATTCAGAAAAAAAATATACACATCAAAAATCTGGTATTTCAACTTACGAATATAATGCAGATAAAGTAGTCGCAAATTTCACATATTATAAATTTTTCAATAATAAAGATCAAGTAAAAACTAAAATATATTTTTTACCTAATGGTATTAGTGGTGTTAAAGAGCCTATTGAAAAACCTAATAATTATTGTGTAAACGTAATCCAAGACCCTGAATTACATGATGCTATAGAGGTTTCATTTAATGTAAGTGAAACGGATAGAAGGCGTAGTAATAGAAGGTCAAAAATATTGTTTTTAACTCGCCTAAAAATAAATGAAAATGGCTGTAATTATTTTCCGTATCCAATTGATAATGAGGAGCGTTGGCTAGGTACTTTGATATCTATCTTTAAAGAGGGGTCTATGGGGAGTTTTCAAGTGCGCACTTTAGATTTTAAAGCGGGGACATTATCTCATTTAAAGAATGAAGACACATGGTAAAAGATTTTACAAGACAAATAACTCATGAAGATTACGGTAAAGCAGAAGTTGGGCTAAAAAAATATTATCATAAAGTAGATAAAGTAATTTTTGAAGCGCCATATTCCTTTTCTGAAGAGGAGATAAAAAAAGGAGGAGTTATCAATTTTGTTTCACAATATTTTATTACGAAACCAGATGTGTCAAATGCACTACCTTTAATATTGGGAGGAGTGTCATTAGCTATGATTATTATTTTTTTAATGCCTACAGAGGAGAAGTGGACACTGATGCCAATCATTTTTTTTTCAATCAGTTGTGTTACTTTAATTTTTTCAATAATATATTTTTTTACAAAACCAAAAAAAGAAAAAATTTTAAATCGTAGGGATGGTTTAGTAACCATGGAAGGAGCATTATGGCAACCCAATATTACAATGCGATTTAAAGATATTATTTTTTGTTACAGTACAGGTGGTGATAATGCTATAGGCGCTTTTAAACTAGAGGCCATACGACCTAATAATTTTACTTTTTCTATGTTTAATGCAGGTGCATCTGAGTGTTATCAAGACATGTCTTTTTTTACCTGGTATATGGATAAAAACCGTCCTTTACCACCAGGTACTGCCTTTGACGCTTATAGAGAAGAAGATTTTAAACGTAGAAAGACAGAAGGCTTTCCTCCTCCTTTGTATGTAAGTAATGTTCCAACTCCAGAGGCTACGCCTGAGCAACAAATAGAGCGCGAAAAATTTTGGAAAGAAGAATTTATTAAAGTGGATGGAAAAACAATAAAATATATTACACAACTCGAAAACCAATAAAATAATAAGCTTGTTTTAAATTTAATTAGATCATGGAGGATAAAATTGTAAAGTGGATTAAAATTATTAGTGCATTAACCATTATGTGTGTATGTATTTGGCAAGCCAATGAAAGATTTAGCATGCGAGATCCAGATTCAGGTGCTTTAATGGCATTGGCAGCAGTTGCATTTGGTATCGCTGCTTTAGCTTTCTATTTTAAGAAAAATAAAAGATAGATATTCATTGTTATAATGATTTGCACATATCTTTAGATGATAAAGAGTTTAGGAAGGCTCTCTAGGTATTTGTGAATATAGATTTAGTTGAGTAGAGATATTAACTCTCTTTTTTTATAAATGAAGATATGCGGTGAAAAATTTTAAACGAGAAATAACCCATACCCACTACAAACACGGTGATAAAAAATCTAAAAAGGGTGGTTTTAACAGGATGTTACAAATGCGAATTACGCATAATAAATATATTATAAAAAAACATCAAGTTGGCAATGAGGATGATTTTGTGTTCGCAAATGATGTATTTCTAACTTATCCTGTTGTGTCTAATATTGCTCCATTATGGCTGGGGGGTACTTTTCTTATATTGTTTTTAGGTTTTTTGATAATTTCTATATCTTCAAGTGAAGTAAATACGCTATTTGATTTTCTCGCAATAGGGTTTCTTTTTCTAGGTTTTTTGTTTTTTCTTATCTATTATTTCACAATGCCTAAAAAAGAGTGCATCTTTAATCAAGAAGATGGTATAGTAACATTTCCAGGCTTTATGTGGCATAAAAATATTACAATGCCTATTAAAGAGATGTTATTCTCAATGTCATCTCCTAGCCGTCAAGGTGGGGGTGCTTTTTTATTGCAAATAGTTAGACCAGATAAAACGTATTCTTTTTATTTATGCACATTAGGGAATAGTTGTTATGAAGATTTATCATTCTTTCTTTGGTACATGGATAAAAACCGCCCATTACCACCAGGGACAGCTTTTGATGAATATCGTGATAGTGATTTTAAACGCCGCAAGGCTGCGGGATTTCCCAAGCCATTATACCCAAGTAGTTTTTACACACCAGAGAGGACACCAGCGCAGCATAAGGAGCGTAAGTTGGTTGGTGGTTGGTAATTTAAGATGACAAAAACAAAAAAAAGATATGTAAACTTGGGGGTTATTTACCACATTGTGTGGATAGAGATGTTTTACTGCGTATTAAAAAGGAGGAAGTAAACGACCCAGAATATTACTATTAAAGCAAATGCAGATATTGAAATTGCCGCAGAAGGTGATACTGCTTTACAGGCAAAAGGGACTATTGATATCCAAGCCACAGGCGATGCTAGTTTAACTAGTAGCGGTGCCATAGCAGTTGAAGCAACAAGTGATGCCACTTTAAGTGGTGCCAATACATTAATAAGTGGTCAAGTCTCTGCAGAATTAAGTGGTGCAAAGACCAAAGTAGCCGGTAGTACCTTGGCAGAAGTAACGGGAGGATTAGTAAAAATTAACTAAAGCATTTGCTTAAGCAGTAAATGTAAACTTATTAGAATTTACAAATTCACTAAAACTAATTTAACAACTTTATAAAGAATGAAAAATATACTAAAAACACTCATTATACTATTTTTAATAACTAGTTGCAATATGAAAAGCCAACAAAATAGGGCGTCTAAAGCCAAAAATACTCCCGAAGTCTCTGCTTTAATTGAAAAGTTTAATAAACAGGAACATCGTTTAGAAATTAACGACTGTGAAGTGGTTTACAACGGTAAATCATTTTTTCTAGGAAATACTTTGGACGAAGTTGAAGCTATTCTGGGCAGCAAACATAATAGTAATTACGGATATGCTTATGCTTGGCATAAAATTGGTTTGCAAGTTTTAAAAAAGAAAGAGTCTTCCGAGATTGATGGCGTAAATATATATATATATATATATGAAGGCTTTGATGATATTAAACCAAACATAAACATTGTCTTAGTAAATGGAGTCCCATTAACTAAAGAAATGAACTTTGGAAAATTTATAGAAAACTCCACCTATGAATTTGATGATTTTAGTATTCATAGGTCATTTAATTTAAATATTGAAGAATGTGATTCTCAAAAAACGGTAATAGAATTTGATAGCAACCCCATTTTCAATTATTCTGGTGGTGGGCATTTACAAATACGGGGCGATTTTAACCCCAAAGAAACGTCTCCAGTTAAGAAAATTAGTATTTATAAATCATAAAAAAAAATATATGTCAGGACCAGCAGCAACTATTGGAAGCCCACACGTATGCCCCATGCTTAACCCCTAGCACGACATATCCGTAACTCTGGCGCACTTCTGTGAAGTGTGTCTAATTTTCTTTAGCATTTGCAATGCAAATTATTATCTTTAAACAATGTCTCAGAGATATAAAGTTATAGATAGTACTGTTCCAACATTTGTGACAATAACAATAATTGATTAGGTAGATTTATTTATTCGACCAACCTATTTTAAAACCCTTCGGTTAAAGTACATGCTCTATGGTAATTTGAAATAGGAAAACAATTAGTCACGCTTTACAAAAGCGCCAGGTTCTGCGATTATAGATGTGGCACGAGTAGAATTAAATGAACGCGTGTTTGTAGATACCAAACAAAACCTTTTAAACAGAAAAGAATGGAAGTAGCGATTGATAAAAACTATGATAATTCAAAAGTATTTAAAAATTTTAAACGCCTACCGCATGTGATTTTTGAATCACCTGTAGCTAAGGATAAAGATTTTCTTAACAAACATAAAGGGTATTATAAGGTGTTTAATGAGAAAGCAATCAAAGAGTCTGTTCCAAGTAATAAAGCTGGACATAAAATGGATATATTTATATACGGAGGTGTGGCAGTATTTTTTGGTGTATTAGGTCCAATAATATTTACAATAGAAGAAGGCGGTTTATTATCTTTAGGAAGTTATTTGCTTATGTTTATACCAGCTCTTTTTTTTTTAAAATCACGTACAATTACTGGAGAAAATATAATGTTGCTCCGGATTCTTGCTACATGAATTTGGATAGACTTAACACCTTAATTACTTTGCCTAAGATAGGCGATGAAGATTATTTAAAAATTCCTTTTACCCATTTGCGAGCATCTATTCACGCTATTGGTGGTTCTGTAACAACATATTCGGGTCAAAAACTCTGGTTTTATAGAGATTATTCATCAAATATAGTAAAACGACACAATGCGTATATTTCCAGAGGAGGATTTTATCCTAGCACGGCACAACAAGATTGGTCATTCTATGTTTGGTACATGGATAAAAACCGCCCATTACCACCAGGTACTGCCTTTGATGAATATCGTGATGAAGATTTTGAACGCCGCAAGGCTGCGGGATTTCCCAAGCCTTTGTTTGAAAGTGATATCGAAACCTCAGAAGCCACAGAAAGACAACAAATAGAGCGTAAAAAAATAGCTGGCTGGTAGATTACCTATTTATATTATTGTAATGTTATTGTTCAAATAAATAGTTAAGTATTGTTTCTTTAAAAATGGATAAAAGCAATTAAAAGCATAAGTAAATCTACATCATTCACGCACCGAAAAAACGAATAGAGTAGGTAGGAAGTACAAGTATATAATTTATAAAAAGTAACGTAGCTATTAAACCTTTAAACCAATTGTTACCTGGCAAAGCTAATGTAATATATGTCAGATAATTTTAAAGCTCAGCTAAAGCCTATTTTAGATTCAGATTTTCAAGCACCAGTTAAAATTGATACATTAAAAAATATATTATCAAAATAATGATAAGTAATCTTAACAATAAAAAACCTCTGAATTTAAGGGGTAGTAAACGAAAATTTTTAGATTTTCAAATAATTAAAAAACCAGAAAATTTAGATTTTAATATAGACACAACAAAATCAAAGAAATTAAAATATATATATAATAAAGAAATTAAAAAATATAAAAAAATTGATGACACTATATTTATATATAGTGATATAGATTTTAAGGGCTTTTTACGTATAGGTATCGGTTTAATTTTAATTGGTTTTTTTTTAATTATTGTCTTAAATATTAAGGGAAACAGTCTTTTCTTTTATTCAATACCTATCTTGGTTGGATTTTTTCAAATAATTTATATTTATCTAAAAAAAAACAAGAAATTATTTATATTAGATAGAGAAAATGGTTTAATGAGTTATCCTAATTTCCTTTTTTTTAAACCTGTTGTCACAAAATTCACACATGCCGCAATATTTATAGGTAGTGTTGGTAGATATGGTATTCCGGCATTAAAATTAAAACATCCAAATAAGCTAACTTCTTATTCTTTCTCTATGTTAAATGTTCATTTTTGGTCCTTTATGGTTTGGTATATGGATAAAAATAGGCCTTTGCCACCAGGAGATGTATTTAATGCATATCGCAATAAAGACTTTGAGCGACGTAAATTAGAAGGATTTTTAAAGCCATTATACAGAAGTGCGTTACCTACTCCAGAAGCAACTCCAGAACAACAACTAGAAAGAGATCAATACTGGAAAGACGAAGATTATATGTGTCCGTCATTTAAAACAGAAGAAAACTCAGTATTGTTTGACAGTATTAGACATTCAGATTGGGTTTCTTTTAAATATAGTGATAAGCCATTAAAAGAAAATTCTTGTAATGCTTGGCATCGATATGAATTTAAAGATGGAAATATTGTGTATATGAGAACTAATAAACAAGGGAAAGGCTACCAACCACCATTAAATATTGAATATGAAGTATCTGTTGTATCAATAAAATAAAATTGAAAGTGCCCTGATTTCATGAACGAAAAAACACAAAAAAAAATAACAAAATGGTACTTAATAGGTATCGCATTAGTCCTGATGTCATTATCTATTTGGCAAGGAAAAGAAAGATTTGATGCAAGAAATGGAGAAGCGGGTATCATCTTTTATGCTGCAGCAGTTGTCTTTGGTATTGCAGCTTTGGCTTTCTATTTTTATAAAGGTAGAAAGTAGATTTAGTTTAGCAGAGATTTTAACTCTCTTTTTTTATAAATGAAGATATACGGTGAAAAATTTTAAACGAGAAATAACCCATACCCACTACAAACACGGGGATAAAAAAACTAAAAAGGGTGGTTTTAGCAGGATGTTACAAATGCGAATTACGCATAATAAATATATTCTAAAAAAACTTCAAGTTGGCAATGAGGATGATTTTGCATTTGTAAATGATGTATTTATAACTTATCCTGTTGTGTCTAATATTGCTCCATTATGGCTGGGGGGTACTTTTCTTATATTGTTTTTAGGTTTTTTGATAATTTCTATATCTTCAAGTGAAGTAAATACGCTATTTGATTTTCTCGCAATAGGGTTTCTTTTTCTAGGTTTTTTGTTTTTTCTTATCTATTATTTCACAATGCCTAAAAAAGAATGCATCTTTAATCGAGAAGATGGTAGAGTAACCTTTCCAGGCTTTATGTGGCATAAAAATATTACAATGCCTATTAAAGAGATGTTATTCTCAATGTCATCTCCTAGCCGTCAAGGTGGGGGTGCTTTTTTACTGCAAATAGTTAGACCCGATAAAACGTATTCTTTGTTTTTATGCACATTAGGGTATAGTTGTTATGAAGATTTATCATTCTTTCTTTGGTACATGGATAAAAACCGACCATTACCTCCTGGTGAAGGTTTTAATTCTTGTCGTCAACAGGATTATGACCGCCGCAAAGAAGCAGGCTTCCCAAAACCTTTGTTTGAAAGTGAGTTTGAAACACCAGAAGCGACAGAAGTACAACAAGCAGAGCGTCTTAAAATAGGAGGGTGGTAGTTTATTTGTTTACTTTTAAAAATAGTATTTAAAGCGTTATTTGTCACACTCTACACTCTATTAATAATATATGGCACGCAGCAATTGGAAAAAAACTTTTGAATCTTTTATTATATCTACAGATCCTTCTGTATGGAAAATCGAAAAAGAAGATTTAGTGAAAAAAAATAAAAATGGTATAAATGAAGCAAATGAAAGATTCATTCAAATAGATGATACACAAGCTATTTCTGCGATAGAAACTTATGGTGTTTTCTTTGGTTTAGGTAGTGTAGTTATGCTATTAATAATGTCATTAATATTTACAGATAAACCTCCATTGGAAGACTATTTAGTATCTATTCCTTTCTTTTTGCTAGCCTTATTCCATTTGCTTGTATACTTAATAACAGGTAGAAAATATGTAATAATGGATAGAGAAAATTGTAAGTTAAGCTATCCTCAATTTTTTTTCAAGAAGGAGCCAATATCTTTAGACTTTAATAAAGTAAAAGTATTAATTAGTTATTCTTCACGAGGCCCATCAATAGGTTCAAAACTAAGCATAGAAAATCGTGTGCAAGGATCTATGTTAAACGGATATTGGTTACTGCAGACGTCATCAGAGCGTGAATATTGGAGTTTTATGGTTTGGTATATGGATAAAAACCGCCCTTTACCACCAGGGACAGCTTTTGATGAATATCGTGATGATGATTTTGAACGCCGTAAAGCCGCAAGTTTTCCAAAACCTTTGTTTCAAAGTGATATTCCAACTCCAGAGTCAACACCAGAACAACAAGCAGAGCGTAAAAAAATAGGTGGATGGTAACTCGTCTATTTCCCTTCGGAAATATGATAGCGTCAAATAAAAGTAGTAATAACTTTAAGTACTCAAGATAATGCAATTGCTATTTAAAGATGGTGCAGGCCATCTTTCAAAATTTATACAGGAAGAAACTTTTAATCAAAGTGAAAATTAATTGCCACTTGTTTTAAAAAGCACAAAATTTTAAGGGGAGAAAATTTCCGAAGTAATTATGTATTGAAGCATCTATAAGTGCCTATAACTAATGTGTAAAATTAAGGGCAATGTATAAAAGCTGTATTGCAGACTACACTTAAAGTAAACTTGATATAATGTTGTAAATGCTTAGTACTTAGTTTGCTCTTCTTCTAGCATTATCAAGATCACGTTTCACCTCTTCATAATCTTTAATACATTTATCTAATGCTGTTTTGTAATCTTCAATTTTATTTTCTGCATCTGCCAGGCCTTTTAGTTTCATTTCAGATTTTTGTAAATCTGCGAGAGCATCTACCATACCTTTGTATAATTCATAATTTACGTCAGTATCTTTAATAGGGATCAACTCTTGTAAGTCTACTAGCTTTTCACTTATTTGAGCATTTTGAAAAGGTAAATTTAAACCTGGTGTATCTAGCGTGTCAATCATATGCTTTACACGTGACATTTCTAATTGAAAACCTTCTTGAAAAGTACGCTCTTTATTTACAGAAAGAATCTCTTCTTTTAGTAAACTATTTTCTTTTTTAGGAATCTGAAATGTAAAAAATATTGTCACAATAATAAAACCTACTGTTACTACAAACAGTAATAAAAATTTAAAAAAACTATTTCTTCTTTCTTTAGAGTTTTTTGGTTTCATAATAAGATATTATTTACGGTGAGATATATTGCCTTAAGCTAAACGCAAATATAAATGTAATGATAAAAAAATACTATCATTTAAATTAAATAATAAAATATAACCGTGATGGGTTATTTTTTAGCAAATCTAATCTTACACATTATTAAGAAATAGCACGCTATAAACGTTATAAATAGGTTTAAATTATTCTATATTTATGTAACAACAGTTGCACATAGTGATTGACAATTTGATTAAATTTGTTTAAAATTTATAGTATTTTGAAAAGACCAATTTTATACAGTATTTTATTCTTAAAGTGCCCACAATGCCGCCAAGGTAAGTTTCTTGAAGCAAACCCATATAAACTCTCTAATGCTAATAAGGTAAAGGAGTCATGCCCTAAGTGTCACTTAAAGTACTCTATGGAGCCAGCATTTTATACAGGAGCAATGTATGTCTCTTATGGAGTGGGTATAGCAGTTGCTGTTGCAGCATATGCATTAACAATAATTTTTGGTTATGATTTTGGGCCAGGAGGGATTATGTTAACCATTATTTTAGCCTTATTAATCACCATGCCATATATAGGTGCAGTGTCAAAAGCTATATGGGCACACATGTTTTTTAAATACAATAAAGAAATAGCAAAAAAGGTTAGTAATGATTCAAGAACTTAAAAAGTATTATGGAGCACAATTTGAGCTTGCTCTACTTGAAGAGATTAATCAAGTAGCAACTTTAATAGATGTGCCAGAAGGTCAAGATTTAATGAGGCCTGGGCAGTATATTAAGTCTATGCCGTTATTGCTTTCTGGTAGTATTAAAATATTGAGACCAGATGCAGATGGTAATGAGTTATTATTATATCATCTAGAGAGAGGTGATACCTGTGCTATGACAATGACCTGCTGTCTAGGTGACACTAAGAGTGAAATCCATGCCGTTTCAGAAACCAACTCTAAGTTATTGATGATTCCTATAGGTAAAATGGAAGAATGGTCGAGCAAATATAAAACTTGGCGAAACTTTGTTTTTTCTAGTTATCACACACGTATGATGGAGCTCTTAGAGAGTATGGATAATATTGCTTTTAATAACATGGATGAGCGATTAGAAAATTATCTAAACGACAAGATTAAAATATTAAATAGCAAACATATTTACACCACACACAAAGATATTGCGGCAGATCTGCACACAAGCCGAGTAGTTATATCTAGACTTTTAAAAAAGATGGAAAACAAGAATAAAATAAAACTACACCGCAGCTTTATTGAAATTCTGTAACATCTGTTACAATAATTAAAACTTGAGCCCTATATATTTGTCTATAAATAGATAGTAATATGGTACTTATAGAGGTTTTAGGGTATGTAGGGGCTTTGCTTATAGGTCTTGTTTTGGGCCTCATAGGTGGAGGTGGTTCTATTCTTACCGTACCTATATTAGTATATGCGCTAACACTTAACCCAGTATTAGCAACCGCTTATTCATTATTTGTTGTAGGTGCCACATCGCTGGTAGGAGCAATAAAAAATATAATGAAAGGAATGGTAGACTTTAAGACAGCTATCATTTTTGCTATTCCCGCATTTATTGCTGTTTATCTTACTAGAGCCTATTTAATTCCTGCCATACCAGAAGAACTCTTTTATGTTGGTGATTTTATGGTCACTAAAAACTTAGCAATAATGCTCTTCTTTGCTATCATTATGTTGCTAGCCTCTATCTCTATGATCTGGAGTAAGCGTAAAGAAACAGATGAGAATACTATAGTAACATACAATTACCCACTTATCATTATTGAAGGCGTAGTAGTGGGGGTTATAACTGGTATTGTGGGGGCTGGAGGTGGCTTTTTAATAATACCTGCATTGGTTTTATTAGCAAAATTACCTATGAAAAAAGCGGTAGCAACTTCACTGTTTATTATTGCAATCAAATCATTAATAGGTTTTTTAGGAGATGTTCAAAACCTAGATATTGATTGGAAATTTTTATTGTCCTTTACAGCAATCTCAATTTTAGGAATCTTTATAGGCATGTGGCTCAATAAATTTATTGATGGTAAAAAACTCAAAAAAGTGTTTGGCTGGTTTGTGTTGGTGATGGGAGTATATATTATTTATAAAGAGCTAGCTATGTAACCCTAGTTACCAAAATTAAGATCTATAGAATATAATTTTGTACTACTGAAATGCTAATGATCTAAAAAATGTCAAATCAATTAATATCTAGGCATGAATTTTTAAAAAGTATAAAGGTTAATCTATAAAACTACAATAATGAAAATAGAACAGATATATACGGGGTGTCTTGCTCAAGGGGCTTATTACATAGAGAGTGATGGAGAAGTAGCAATTATAGACCCTCTGCGTGAAGTAACACCATACTTAGATAGAGCAGCGGCAGATGATGCAAAAATTAAATACATTTTTGAAACACACTTTCATGCAGACTTCGTTTCTGGTCACCTTACGCTTTCAGAAAAAACAGGGGCGCCTATTGTTTATGGTCCTAGCGCAAAACCTTCTTTTAATGCAATTACAGCTATAGATGGTCAAGAATTTAAACTAGGTCAGTTAACTTTTGTTGTGTTACATACCCCAGGACATACTATGGAGAGTACGACCTTTCTCTTAAAAGACAAGGACTTAAACGATTATGCTTTGTTTACTGGTGATACTTTATTTTTAGGCGATGTAGGTCGCCCAGATCTTGCACAAAAAGCTGCAGATATGACTAAAGAAGAGTTAGCTGGTATTTTATTTGAAAGTTTACGAACTAAGATTATGCCCTTAGCAGATGATGTAATTGTTTATCCTGCTCACGGTGCTGGTTCTGCTTGTGGTAAAAATATGATGAAGCAAACGGTTGATACGTTAGGGCACCAAAAGCAAGTAAACTATGCCTTACGGGCAGATATGACTAAAGATGATTTTATAAAAGAAGTCACAGATGGTTTATTGCCACCACCAGCTTACTTTCCTATGAATGTGAAGATGAATAAGGAAGGGTATAAAGATATACAAGAAGTGATTGCTCAGGGCGATAACGCACTATCTCCAGCAGATTTTGAGGCAGTAGCAAATGAAACAGGCGCTGTAATGCTAGATGTGAGGTTTGAACAAGATTTTGCTAAAGGCCATATTCCTGGATCTATTTTTATAGGTATTGATGGTAGTTTTGCTCCTTGGGTGGGAGATTTAATAAAAGATGTTAAACAACCTATTTTATTAATTGCAGATCAAAACAGAATAACAGAAACTATTACACGCCTATCTAGAGTTGGGTTTGATAATACCATTGGGTATTTAAAAGGTGGTTTTGAAGCTTGGAAAAAAGCGATTAAACAATATGATACCGTTACCTCTATAACTGCAAAAGAGTTTAAGCAAATAAAAGAGAATAATGATCATAACATCTCCGTGTTTGACGTGCGCAAAACAAGTGAGTTTGAAGCAGAGCATCTAGTAAACGCAAATCTAGCGCCCTTATCAAATTTAAATAATCAGTTAAAAGATTTTATTAAAGACGAAACTATTTACTTGCATTGTGCAGGAGGGTATAGAAGCATGATTGCTGCTTCTATTTTAAAGTCTCGTGGTATTCACAACATTATTAATATAGAAGGAGGCTTGACAGCAATTAAAGCTACAGGTCTTGAGACTACAGCATATGTGTGTCCATCAACTTTAGTTTAATCAAAGCAAAGAAGTGCACAGCGGTAAGAAATTGCCGCTTTTTTTATGTTTTATTGTTTCTGAAATACTAAAGTTGTCATAGCACGTATATCTTGAACATTTGTAGTTTTTATAGGTTCAATGAGTGTTACTTGATGGTTTTCTATTAGTTCTGTAATCATTTTACGGGTAAGATAAATAGCTCCTGTCTCTTTTGTAAAACTATCTTGCACATAAGGGCTTTTACCATCTAGACCAATGTTTGATGCTGCTCTTATTAAAAGAGTGCCATTAGGTTTAAGTACACGATATAATTCTGAAAACATTTTTTTTAAATGTGCTTCAGATTTTGCAAAATGCAAAACAGCACAACACAGTATATGGTCAAAATTATGATCACTGTAGGGTAATGCATCAATAGTGCCTTCTATAAAGCTTGCTGCAAATTTTGGGTAGTTTTCTTTTGCATATGTAAGACGCTCTATGTTAGTGTCAATACCTGCAATTACATAATCATCTTGGTAAAACCACTTTAAATTTCGCCCACTACCACAACCAGCATCTAGTATAGAGTCACCTGTTGTATATCTGTTTTTTAAAATTTGGTCTATGACATAAATATCAACATTGCCTAATAAATCAAATGTTTGCGAATAGTTCATTTTCTTAAAATTTCAGTCCTAAATATAAGAGAATTAATTTGCTGCTTTAATAAATGAGGTGTGATTTTCTTAACTTAAAACTTAAATAGTCATGGAAAATAATTGTGTTTCTGGTTTTGCTCTTTGTAAATGTAGATCAAAAGCCATACATACATTTCTCACAAAGGGACGTCCTTTTTCTAGAATAGTGAGCGTGTCTTTTTCTATTTTAATAAGCTGGTCTGCTTCCATTTCTTTTAACTGCGCTAAGACCTCTGGCATCTCTTTAAAGTAGGTCTCATTTTCAGTCCAAGAAGTTTGTAATGTGCACATTAAATTAAGTATGTGTTTTCTAATAACTAAATCTTCTTTGTTTAATATATGCCCTCTATAAACGGCAAGCTCATTATTATTAATACGCTCTTGATAGTCTTCTACTTTTTTCTCATTTTGAGCAAACCCAAACCAGCTATCGCTAATAGAAGAGACTCCCAATCCTATCATGATTTCAGTTTTTAAATCTGAATATCCCATAAAATTGCGGTGCATGGTGTTGTCTTTCATTGATTTATAAAGACTGTCTGTGCTTAGTGCAAAATGATCCATGCCTATTTCTATATAACCAGCTTTTTGTAAAGCTTCTTTGCCTATCTCATACATTTCACGTTTATCATCTGGGCTAGGTAAGTCTGTATCTTTATAACCACGTTGTCCGTTTCCTTTTATCCAAGGCACATGTGCATAACTGTAAAAAGCAATACGGTCAGGTTTTAATTCTTTTGTTTTTTCTATTGTGTTAATTATGTGCTCCTTGGTTTGAAAAGGGAGCCCAAAAATAATATCGTGACCCACAGAGTTGTAGCCTAAATCTCTAGCTTGCTCAGTAACACGTTTTACATTTTCAAACGGTTGTATTCTATTAATAGCTTTTTGTACCGTCTCATTATAATCTTGCACTCCATAACTTACTCTATTAAAGCCTAGGTCTTTTAAAACTTTTAAATGCTCAAATGATGTGTTATTAGGGTGACCTTCAAAACTTATAGAAGCCTTGTCTGCTTTTGTGGCTAGTTTAAAAATACCATTTATAAGAGCAGCGAGATTTTCTGGAGAGAAAAAAGTGGGTGTCCCTCCACCTAAGTGTAGCTCACGTATTATGGGGCGTTTTTTGAGTAAATCTGTATATAAGGTCCATTCTTTTAAAACGGTCTCTAGATAAGGAGTCTCTACGGTATGATTTTTTGTGATTCTTTTATTACAACCACAAAAGGTACATAGTTGTTCGCAAAAGGGAAGGTGAATATAAAGACTTATTGTGCTATTTTCTTTGCCAGACTCATAGGTGTTGATAACAGATTCTTGCCAAGCCTTTGTAGAAAAAGTATCGTCTTTCCAGAATGGGACGGTAGGGTAACTAGTATATCTGGGCCCTGGTATGTTATACTTGGTAATTAAATTATCTGACATCTTTAAGCTTTATTTTGAATGCAAAGCTCGTATAAACGCTATAGTTGAAAACTGATAAAAGTCACTTTGTTAAAAGATATTTACACCTATTTTCGAGTTTTATATAGACTGAGTTTATAGGTAAAATAGAATGATTAAAAAATATTGGTTTTTTAATCTAGTAACGTAACAATGGTTACAAAGAATGGGCTTTCCATTTTTTAACTTTACAATGTTAAATAACGTTTTATGAAATTTATTTTAATTATTATGACATTTTTAAGTTCTCTTTTTGGTGTAAAAGCACAGCAGGCAGATAGTATTAAAGTTTTAAATGCAACTGATTATAAAACTCAAGTAGTAAATAATGATGTGCAACTAGTAGATGTTCGCACTGCTGCAGAGTTTAGTCAAGGAGCATTAGATAATGCGTTAAATATAGATTTTTTTCAAAAAGAAAATTTCCGAAGTAAAATGGAAAAGCTGGATAAAGAAAAGCCAGTTTATCTTTATTGTCGTTCTGGCGCCCGTAGTAATAAAGCCGCGACATTGCTAGACAAAATGGGATTCACTAAAATTTATGATCTAAAAGGAGGCTTCTTAGGCTGGCCTTATTAAAAACAAATAAGTATATGAAAACTTCAATAATAGTACAAAATTTAAAGTGCGGTGGTTGTGCAAATACAATTACTAACAAGATAAAAGGCTTAAAAGGCATTACAGATATTAATGTAGAAGTAGAGGAGAGTAAAGTCTCTTTTAGTTATGCAGATGAGCTAGATGCGATAGCTGTAAAAGAAAAATTGAAAAATTTAGGGTATCCATCTATTGAAGATGCAAATTCTATTACCTCAAAAGCTAAATCTTTTGTAAGTTGTGCCACAGGTAAACTCACTTAATAAAAGAATATGGAACTCAAATTAACAGATAAGCTGGCAATAGAAAGAACAAGACTTGCAAATGAGCGCACATTTTTAGCTTATTTTAGATCTGCTATTGTGTTTTTAAGTTCTGGGGCAGCCATCATAAAATTAAAAATGCTGCAAGAAATTGAATGGGTAGGTTATGTACTTTTATTAATTGGTCCCACTCTTTTCTTTATAGGTTTAATTCGTTTTATGTATGTAAAACGAAATATTAGAAAATATTATAAATAACACGTTATGAAGTCTAGGTTCCTAGAGATTACCTTCTTATGTTTATTAGTAGCTTCATTTGCAAGCTGTAATAATAAGAAGCAAAAAGAATACACAGAAGCTCAAACTTTGCAGCCTACAGTTGCTGCGATAGAAGGGAAGAAGCTTATGGAGCAAAAATGTAATCTTTGTCATAGTCCTAGCTCAAAAAGAACAGGAAGGATAGCGCCGCCTATGGTTGCAGTAAAGTCTCATTACCTTGATGAGAATACAACAAAAGAAGAGTTTGTAAATGCTATCTGGAATTTTGTAGAAAAACCTACCAAGGCAAAATCTAAAATGAATGGTGCTGTTTTTAATTTTGGTTTAATGCCTTATCAATCTTTTGAAGAAGCTGAAATTAAAAAAATAGCAAGTTACATTTATGAATACAAAATAGAAGAGCCTACTTGGTTTAAGGACCACCTAGAAGAAGAGAGTAAAGGTAAAATGAAGTATCGCAATGACGGCAAAAGTAGTGCGTCTTTAAATGCTTCGGAAACGCTCACACCGTCAGAAATAGGTATGAAATATGCCCTAAGCACAAAAAAGGAGTTGGGTAAAAACCTAATGGGTACCATTCAAAGTAAGGGAACACTTGAGGCAGTTACTTTTTGTAATAAACAAGCTTATCCTATTACAGATAGTATGGCGACGGCACAAAATGCAAAAATAAAGCGTGTTTCAGACCAACCAAGAAATCCTGAAAATCAAGCTAACGCAAAAGAAAATAAATACATTCAAGATTTTAAAACAACCATAGCTGCTGGTAAAGAAGTAAACCCAGTTGTGGAGCATACTAACGGTATGATAAACTTTTATTATCCTATAACTACAAACACCATGTGCCTGCAATGCCACGGAAACTCTAAATCACAAATAGACCCATTAGTGTTAAGCACAATTAAAAATTTATATCCTGAAGATAAAGCTTTAGAATATGATGTTAACCAAGTGCGTGGTATCTGGGCAATAACATTTGATGATAATTCAATTAATTAATAAGACTCCATTTTTATGAAACACTTTATAGCATTACTTATTCTTGGTTCAATTTTAGTAAGTTGTAATAATCAAAACACCTTAGAAAAAATAGGTGATAATAATCTTGCTGCACAGGTAGAATATGGTGATAAAATGGTCAACAAAGTGGTGTTTGACAGTCATTATAAAATGATTGTATTTGCCTTAAAAAAAGGGCAAGATTTACAACCACATAGTGCCCCAATGGATGCTCCGTTAATAATGCTAGAGGGTAGTGCAAAAGTTACTATAGGTGATAAAGAAACGGTTGTAGTAAAAGGTGATATTATTACCTTACCTAAAGATATTGACCACGGTGTATACCCTGTAACAGATTGCAAATTTTTATTGGTCAAGTAATTTTAATAATTAAAAATATTATTATGAAAAAAAATATGGGCGGTGTAGACCGCGTGATTAGAATTTTTATTGCAATTGTAGTAATTGTTTTGTTTTGGCAAGGTATAATTAGTGGTGTTTTAGGCTATGTGCTGTTAGCGCTTTCGGCTATTTTTGTGCTTACAAGTTTTATTAGCTTTTGTCCATTATACACATTGATAGGCATAAATACTTGTTCTAGAAAATAACTTAATATCTCTTGGTTCAATAAATTTATTACTATAAAACGTTTACCTTTAAATACTTGAAACTTCTATTTTCCATATCGTTATCATTTATAATCTTGCTCCAAAGTTTTGGAGTACATATTGATGATATGGTGCAAATAGATGATTTTATTGAGCACGCACAGTTTCACAGTGAGCAATATGGAGACAATGTTTTTGTGTTTATTTCTAAGCACTATGGTGAGCTCAAAGCAGACCATGATAAAGATCACCAAGACGAAAAAGAAGAGCACGAGCAATTGCCTTTTCAGCACCAATCACATCTTACTGTGGTTGCAGATTTTATATTAAATGCTCAAAAGCTTACACTCAGAACTCCTGAGTTTGCTGAGTTTAAAAAGCATAGTTTTTATTATATGGCCCCTTCTTCTTCTCAGGATTTAGAAGGTCTTTTCCAGCCGCCACGGCATTCGTAAATAATCAGATTCACTTTTTTTTTAGCATTATTTCACTTTAGTGATATTGTGCTATTCACCTTGATTATTCTATGAAAAGATGCTATCACATATTATCAATTTTAGTATAAAGAACAAGTTTATTGTTCTTTTATTTACAGCCTTTATTATAGGTTTTGGGTTATATTCCTTATCCCAAATCCCCATTGGTGCAGTGCCAGATGTTACTAACAATCAGGTACAGGTTATCACTACTTCGACCAATCTTTCTACACAAGATATGGAGCAATTTATCACCTATCCAGTAGAGCTGGAGATGGCAAACTTGCCCGGTGTTATTGAGATTCGCTCAGTATCAAAATTTGGCTTATCTGTAGTGACTATTGTCTTTGAAGATGATATGGGTACCTATTTACCCAGACAACTCATTGCCGAGAAAATCAAATCTGCTTCAGAGAAAATACCCGAAGGTTTCGGTGCTCCAGAGATGGGTCCAATTACCACAGGGCTTGGCGAAATCTACCAATATATTCTCGATGTTGAGCCAGCATTTAAAGACCAGTACAATGCAGAAGATTTAAGAACCATTCAAGATTGGGTAGTTAAACGCCAACTTTCTGGAATTCCTGGGGTGGTTGAAATTAACACTTGGGGTGGTTTTTTAAAGCAGTATGAGGTAGCCATAAATACAGAGAAGTTAAATGCAATGAATATTGTTGCAGGAGATATTTTTACAGCACTAGAAAAAAACAACAGCGTTTCTGGTGGTGGTTATATAGAGAAGGTTAATCAAGCGTTTTTTATAAGAGGCGAAGGGTTGATCACTTCACTTGACGATATTAAAAACATCGTTGTAAAAAACGAGAATGGGATCCCAATCTATATAAAAGATGTAGCAACGGTTGGCTTCGGAAATGCTACACGTTTTGGAGCTATCACAGGAAATGGAGAGGGAGAGAAAGTACTTGGGCAAGTAATGATGCTTAAAGATGCCAATTCAAAAAAAGTGATTGATGCTGTAAAAGTACGAGTTGCAGAAATTTCTAAATCTTTACCAGAAGGAGTTTATATTAATGCTTTTCTAGATAGAAGTGATCTTATTGCAAAAACTACATTTACCGTAAGTGAAAACCTTATTTTAGGTTGTCTCATCGTTATTTTTGTGGTGGTTTTACTGTTAGGTAATTTCCGTTCTGGGTTAGTGGTGGCATCTGTAATACCACTTACTTTATTATTTGCATTGTCGCTAATGTACATTTTTGGTGTAGACGCAAATTTAATGAGTTTGGGCGCTATAGACTTTGGGATAATCATCGACGGTGCTGTTATTATTGTCGAGTTTATTGCCTTTAAAATAACTCAAAAGAAGGCCGAAATTAACTTACTCCCTAAAAAAGAACAACAACAATTAAAAGATACCATCACTATGTCTGGTGCATCAAAAATGATGAATTCTGCCATCTTTGGACAATTGATTATTCTTATTGTATTTATTCCTATTTTATCATTGAGTGGGGTTGAAGGAAAGATGTTTAAGCCAATGGCTTTGACCTTTAGTTTTGCGCTTATAGGAGCAATGATTCTTTGTTTTACATATGTTCCCGTTGTTGCTTCCATATTTTTAAAACCATCTAATGCCACAGATAAAAATATTTCTGTGCGTTTAATGAAATGGATAAACAACAGGTATGAGCCAGTTATCGATTGGGCATTGCGAAGCAAAAAATTGGTATTAACAATTGCGAGTGTATTGCTTCTTACTTCTGTCTACTTATATAGCACAATGGGGGGTGAGTTTGTACCCACACTTGATGAAGGCGATTTTGTGATCCAACCTGTTTTAAAAACAGGAACCTCTTTAAGCAACACGGTAAAAATTACTACCGAAATTGAAAAAATACTCCTCAAAGAATTTCCAGAAGTAAAGCAAGTAGTCACAAGAATAGGTGCCGCAGAGGTGCCCACAGACCCTATGTCTATGGAAGAAAGTGACGTTATTATCGTGTTAAACCCTAAAAAAGAGTGGACTTCTGCATTTTCAAAAGATGAATTAGCAGATAAATTTAAAGAAGCTTTAGCCGTAATTCCAGGAATGGAAGTAGAATTTACACAACCCATAGAGATGCGTTTTAATGAATTGATAACAGGAGTTCGCGCAGATATTGCGATTAAAATATTTGGTGACGACCTTGATATTCTCGCTAAAAAAGGAAGTGAAATAGGTGATTTAATTAAAGACGTCGCTGGAGCAGCAGATATTTCCGTAGAAAAAATTGCGGGATTACCAGAAATGAGCGTACAATACAATCGCACTAAAATTGCACGTTACGGTCTCAATATTCAAGACCTAAATGATATGATTGCAATGGGTTTTGCAGGGAAAGCTGCTGGTAGCGTTTTTGAAGGTGAAAAACGTTTTGACTTAGTGGTACGGCTTGATAAAGACAAACGGCAAGATATTGATAACCTTCAAAATCTTTACATAGATTTACCAGCTGGCGGAAAAATTCCGTTGAGTGAATTAGCCAATATTAGTTATAAAAAAGGCGCCGCAAAAATATCTCGTGATGATACTAAACGTAGAATTGTAGTAGGAGTTAATGTACGTAATCGCGATTTGCAATCTGTAGTAGATGATGTGCAAAAATTGATTAATGACAATGTGAAGTTGCCCGTGGGATATGCTATTACGTATGGCGGCCAATTTGAAAATTTGCAAAGCGCAAAATCACGATTAATGATCGCTGTGCCGGTCGCTTTAGTTTTGATTTTTATCCTTTTATATTTTGCCTTTAATTCTGTTAAAGAAGCATTGATGATTTACTCTGCTATACCGCTTGCTGCTGTGGGTGGTGTATTCTTATTGTGGCTGCGAGATTTACCTTTTAGTATCTCTGCAGGTGTTGGTTTTATTGCCTTGTTTGGTATTGCAGTCTTAAACGGGATTGTGCTTATTGAGCATTTTAAAGAACTGCAAAAAGAAGGCTATGATGATATTAACGCATTAATAAAACAAGGCACAAAAGACAGATTGCGGGCGGTTTTATTAACGGCATCTGCGGCGGCTTTAGGATTTTTACCTATGGCAATTTCTACTAATGCTGGGGCAGAGGTTCAACGACCACTGGCTACCGTTGTGATAGGTGGATTAATTACCGCCACCTTATTAACGCTAGTTGTTTTACCTGTTTTATTTGCTTATTTAAATAAACCTAACAAGAAAAAGAAACAGATTTCTAAAACTGGTATTACTGGTTTAAGTATCATAACACTATTATTTACTGTAAATGTGCAAGCCCAACAAGAACCATTGTCTTTGCAAGAATTAATACCGCTGGCAATAGAGAATAATATGGGGTTACAGGCGAGTAGTCTGGAGGTCACAAAATCTGATGCTTTGATAAATAGCGCCTTTAGTTTTGACAAAACAGAAATGTATTATCAATTTGATGAGAATAATCTAGCAGTTAATAATGAGCCATTGAAGGTATTTGGGATCCAGCAAAATTTTAGATTTCCAACGGTTTATTATTCTGAAAAGAGACGCAATCAAGCAAATCTAAATGTTGCGACAAAGGCTTTTGAAATTCAGAAAAAAGGAATAGAGCGAAAAGTCACCACAGCATATTATGACTATCAGATAGCTAGAGAGAAAGAAGTTACTTATAAAGAATTAGACAGTTTATACACAAGTTTTTCTAAAATAGCTGCCAGGAGATTTGAGCTTGGCGAAACTAATTATCTAGAAAAAATCACGGCAGCAAGTAAGCAAAAGCAAATAAATCTTTCTTACACACAAGCGCAAAAAGAGGTCAAGGTTTTCTTCGGAAATTTGATGAAAGTGATACAATCTGAAGAAGAGATTAGCGTGGCTAAAACAACTGAGCTTAAAGTAAAGATGACTACCTTGGAAATAGGGGACAGTCCAGAAATTGATTTTTACCAAAGCAGCATTGCATTACAAGAAGCAGAACGTCGCTTTGAAAAGCAGCAGTTATTGCCAGATATAAGCCTTAATTATTTTCAAGGGTCAAATTCAGAATTGAAAGGAAATTTATACGGCTACCAAATAGGCTTAAAAATCCCGTTGCTTTTCGGCGGAAATTCTGCAAAAATCAAAGCTGCTAAAATTTCCGAAGATATTGCAGTGGCAAACGCTAGCGAATATGAAGTTCAGCTTAACGCTAAATTAAATGCGTTAAAAATTTCGCTGGTACAACTTCAAGAAGCATTAGACTATTATGAAAATGAAGGCAAACTTCTTTCTCAAGAAATTTTAAAAACAGCCGATGGTAGTTTTAGAAACGGCGAGATAGATTTTTATCAGTACATACAGAGTCTAGAGAGTGTGTATGATATTAAACTAGGATATCTAGAAAAACTCCAGGAATACAATAAAACGAGTATTGCCATTAATTATTTAACCCTTTAAAAATAAACGTAATGAAACGTAATTTATATAAAATAGTGGCGCTTAGTCTTTTTATTGCCCTTTACAGTTGTGGCGATAAAACATTACAATCTGACTCACTTGAAGATAAGAATACTGAGGAAATGGATAACACTATTAGAGTGAGCCAGGCACAATTTGAGCAATCAAAAATGACCTTAGGGAAGTTAGAAGAAAAACCATTTCCAACTATTGTCACGGTAAACGGAATGATAGATGTACCACCAGAAAATAGAGCGGTTGTAAATGCAACCATGGGAGGGTATATTAAAACAACACCTTTATTAGTAGGTAATGTGGTGCGCAAAGGGCAAGTACTGGTCACCCTAGAAAACCCAGATTTTGTGAAGCTACAGCAAGAGTATATGGAGGTAAATGAGCAGCTAGTCTACCTTAAATCTGAATATGAAAGACAGGTCACTATGAAAGCAGAAAATATTACCTCTCAAAAAAGCTATCTAAGAGCAGAGAGTGAATATAAAACAGCAATGGCAAAACATAGCGGTTTAGACAAGCAGTTACGTATGCTCAATATTTCGCCGTCAAAAGTTCGTGCAGGGACTATTGTTTCTATTGTACCTATTTATGCCCCTATATCTGGGAGTATTACAAAAATGAACATCACAAAAGGGAGTTACGTTTCGCCTGCTACAGAAATATTAGAAATTATTGATACAGAGCATATCCATTTAGAACTTTCTGTTTTTGAAAAAGATATAATGAAGATAAAAAAAGGCCAACAAATAGATTTTAAGATTCCTGAGTCTTCTTCAGAATTTTATAAAGCTGAGGTACATCTAGTTGGTACTTCTATTCAGGCTAATAGAACCATCCAAGTTCACGGGCATATAGAGAATGAAGAGGAAGCAAATTTCTTGGCAGGGATGTTTGTAGATGCTAGTATTATCACAGACTCTTCTATACAAAAAGCACTGCCCAGCGAAGCTATTATTGAAGTTGATGGTGTGTTTTATGTATTGGTTCTAGATAGAAAAGAGGGTGAAACCTATTTCTTTAATGAACAAGAAGTTGTGGTGCAAGAAAATTATGATGGTTTTACGGTAGTTGAAAACAATGGAAATCTAACAAATAGCACGCAATTTTTAACCAAAGGAGCGTTTAATTTATTGGGTGAGTAAATTTAGTTAATAGAGTAATAGAAAAATAAAAAAATAAAGTATGAAAAAATTAATAATAGCCCTTGTGCTAATGGTAGCAATGGTAAACACAGTTGCTGCTCAAGATTGGCAAACAGATTTTACCAAGGCAAAAGAGATTGCGACTAAAGAAAACAAACCTATAATTTTAGTTTTTCAAGGTTCAGACTGGTGTGCGCCTTGCATAAAACTAGATAGAGAAATATGGAGTACAGAAACCTTTAAAAAGTATGCTGCAGAAAATTACATACTATTACAGGCAGATTTTCCTAGAAAGAAGCGTAATGCTTTGCCAGAAGAACAGACTAAAGCAAATGCTATGCTCGCAGAAAAATACAATAAGCAGGGTTACTTTCCATTTGTGGTAATGCTAGATTCACAAGGCAAAGTACTTGGGGAGAATAGCTACAAAAAGACAACACCAGATAATTATATAAAAGAGCTAAATGAATTTATTAAGTAAAATGAGACACCCCATTGCAATACTTGCATTTCTGTTATTATCTGTAGCGTGCATAGCACAAAAACCTTATAAGCGTACTTTAAAACTTATGGGTAGTCGCTTTGATATCACAGTTGTGGCAAACGATTCTATTTCTGGTAATAAAGATATAGATACGGCAGTTGCTGAAATATCCAGAATTGAAAAATTGATGTCCTCTTGGGATGCAAATTCTCAAACTTCAGAAATTAATAGAAATGCCGGTATCAAGCCTGTAAAAGTTGATCAAGAATTATTTCAATTGATAGAAAGAGCTATTGGTATTTCTAGATTAACAGATGGGGCCTTTGATATTAGTTATGCTTCAATGGATAGGATTTGGAAATTTGATGGCAGTATGACGGCAATGCCTTCCGAAGCAGAAATTACAGCATCTGTGTCTAAAGTAGGTTTTCAAAATATAGTACTTGATAAAATAAACACGACTGTTTTTCTGAAATTAGAAGGAATGAAAATTGGTTTTGGAGGTATTGGTAAAGGCTATGCGGCAGACAAGGCTAAAGATTTATTAATAGCAAAAGGAGTGCCTTCAGGGATTATTAATGCGTCTGGCGATATGAATACGTGGGGCAAGCAACCTGATGGGAGTGAGTGGAAAGTGGCAATCACAAACCCAATGAATAAAGACAAAGTCTTTGCGCTGCTACCCATTACAAATGGTGCGGTGGTAACATCTGGTAATTATGAAAAGTTTGTCAATTTTAAAGGCAAACGCTACTCACATATTATAGATCCAAGAACAGGATATCCGTCTAGCGGAATTATAAGTGTAACTGTTTTTGCACCCAAAGCAGAACTAGCAGATGCGCTGGCAACATCTGTATTTGTGATGGGTAAAGAAGCAGGATTAGATAGAATAAATCAATTACCAAAAATAGAATGCATCATCATTGATGATAAAGGAAATATTAAAAAATCTAATAATATAGAAATAGATAAATTATGATTAAAAAGTTTATTTGTGCCGCAATGATTGCAACACTTTTTACGAGTTGCGTAGTGGTAAAGGAATATGAAAAGGTTAATATCAATGACCCAGACATGGTGTTATCTGAGAAGAAATGTGACCGTAATGTAGCTACAGCTCACTCGTATCGCGAAGCAGCAGTTGGAGCAAATGGAGGTAAAACAGGAGGCGGTTGCGGCTGTAACTAACGGAGGCTATTTTATGAAACAAAGCGCTCATAAAATCAAAACCTAAAAGTAAGCTGGTACATAGCGAAATCTAATAATTTAAAATAAAACCAATTGAAAAAATTAATTCTAATTTTATGCGTATTTGCTTTTGCAAAAGTGAATGCACAATCATCACAAGACTCCACTCAGGTCTATAAAAAACGAGTTCTTGAAACTACAGAGGTAGATTTCTTGACTAGTTACTATTCACAAGACGGTGATAATGCTGCTGTGAGTGGTGGTTTAGGTACAGAAGAACTAACAGATGCTACAGGTACAATAGTAGTTTCTATACCGTTAAACGATGATGATGTATTAACTATAGATGCTGGAGTATCAGCCTATACTTCTGCGTCATCGAGCAATGTAGATCCTTTTGATACTGATATTGCAGATCCTTTTCAAGCATCTTCTGGAGCCTCAAGTGGTGACAGTTGGAAAAGTCTTGCTGGAGTCTATAGCCATAGTTCGGATGATCGAAATGACATTTGGTCTGCAAAAGTCTCTGTATCTTCAGAGTATGATTATGCTTCTTTTGGCGTGGGTGGTAGTTATACCAAACTCTTCAATGAAAAAAATACAGAAGTAAGCGTTAATGGTAATGTCTTTATAGATAGTTGGAGCGCTATTTACCCAACAGAATTAAGACCTTTTGCAGAAGGTGGTAATGGCTTAAATAATAGTCTATTTACGCGAAATACAATAACAGGAAATACCAACTATGCACCTCGCTTTACCGAATTTGCAGATGAAGGGCGTAATTCCTATTCATTAGGTTTTGGCTTTTCGCAAATACTACATAAAAACGTACAAGGTTCTTTAGCATTAGATTTTGTGCAACAACAAGGTTTATTATCTACACCTTTTCAACGTGTGTATTTTGGAGATGTGGCAGATTCTTTTATTGATAATTTTCATCTGGCAGATGCAATTGAGCAATTACCAGACTCAAGATTTAAAGTGGCTGTTGGTGGTCGTTTAAACTGGTACCTTAATGAAATGTTTACCGTAAGAACATTTTATCGTTATTATTTTGATGACTGGGGAATCAACTCTCACACTGCAAGTATTGAAGTGCCTATAAAAATTGCAGATAAATTTACAGTATATCCGTCTTATAGATTTTATAACCAAACGGCTGCAGATTATTTTAGACCCTATGAAGGTGCTTTATCTACAGATGAGTTTTACACCTCAGATTATGATCTTTCAGAATATGTTGCAAATCAATTTGGTATAGGTGTTTCATACACAGATATTTTTGCTAAAGCGCACATCTGGAAATTGGGATTAAAAAGTATAGATCTTAAATTTTATCAGTACGATAGAGACACTAATTTTAGTTCGAGTATTATCACTGCCGGGCTTAAGTTTGTGATGGATTAAATAAAATTTAAGTATTTAAATAAAAGGTTACAGCAACTCGCTGTGACCTTTATTTAATGTTGTGTAGAGAAAACTTTGCAACAATAGCATTTCTTTTTTACCCGTTTGTTTTCCTATTCTACCCCCAAAATATAGGGCAAACCATAAAATAAATAAAGCAATTAACCCCACTACCGGAAATATAAAAGGCTCACCTAGAGTAATATTGACATAAACCCAGATACTTGCCCCAATAAAAAGAGTACCTACCACAAAGTGTAAAAACATAAACAGTGTCCACACAGTGGGGCTAGGGCCGTAAAGACCTTTTAAAACCGTAGGTTGGTCTTCTATTTTATAAATTTCAAGATGGAGTTGAGGTGACCAGAAATGCTGTTTTGCCTTCGGAAATGTTATAAAAACGTGATCATCGCTTCTATTTATAATAAAGTCATTAGAGAGCTCGCCTTCTTTCTCAAAAGCTTCAAGTAGTTTTTCTGGAGCATCTAAGAATTCAAGCGAAAACCTAGGGCGCAATACAACATCATTAGATAATTCCATATAGTTTTTAAATATATTATATTTTATTGAAAGCTCGTTAAAATTAAATTCACAAAAAGTAAAATGAATATTAATAGACCCAAAAGACTTGATTATATATTTGTAAGTATACAAATACTACTATTTGTTATTTATGCATTGCCTATAAAGTTTTTTATAATAGCGTTACCTCTTTGGCTACAATATAGTGGGATTTTCTTAGTAGTTTTAGGTGTATTATTAGGCATTGTTGCTTTGCTTCAAATAAATACAAAACTATCTCCTTTTCCTACTCCTGTGGCAAATAGTACTCTATTAAGTACAGGCGCTTTTTCTATTGCCCGTCACCCTATTTATACTGCAATATTAATGATGTCACTTGGTTATGCTATATATCAAGAGTCTGTTTTTAAATTGCTTATTTTCTTAGCCTTATTCGTGCTTTTTTATTTTAAGTCTAAATATGAAGAAAAGATGTTACTCTTAACATTCAATTCTTACAAGACGTATATGAAAAAAACAGGCAGGTTTTTTCCAAAGCTTTTTTAAGATAGATCATATATTAATTTGTTGATATTTCAGAAAAAAATAATAGAACTTTTAATTAATACGTGATTGTGTAACCTAAGTTACTTAGGGTGCTTTATGCATAGCGTATCTTTATACTATAATTTATAACGATAAATAATCACTATTATGGATAAAGAAAATTTATTACTAGAACAGGTTATGCCAATGCCAAGAATAGGCGACACAGCACCAGATTTTGAAGCAGTTACAACAAAAGGGAATATTAAAATGTCTGATTTTGCAAAAGACAAATGGATTGTGATGTTCTCTCACCCAGCAGATTTTACACCAGTGTGTACTACAGAAATGAGTGGGTTTGCCATTAGAAAACCAGAGTTTGATGCATTAAATACAGAGCTTTTAGGTTTAAGTATAGACAGTATTCACGCACACTTAGGGTGGGTACAAAATGTAAGAGAAAATACAGGTGTCTACTTTGATTTTCCAATAATAGCAGACATAGATATGAAAGTATCTAAACTTTACGGTATGCTGCAACCTAACGAGAGTGAAACTGCTGCGGTAAGAGCCGTTTTCTTTATAGATCCATCTAAAAAAATACGTTTAGTGATGTATTACCCACTTAATGTAGGTAGAAATATGGATGAAATATTAAGAGCATTAGACGCGCTCCAAACTTCTGATAAATATAAAGTAGCTATGCCACTAGATTGGAAAAGAGGTGATAAAGCGATTTGCCCTCCGCCAAAAACATTAGACGCTTTAAATGAGCGCCTTGCAGATGATACTGTAGAAAAAGTAACTTGGTATCTTGCTAAAAAAGATATCTAATGAATACCAAAGGCTTTGGTATATTTACTAAAGCCTTTTTTTAATTTAAATATTGTAATCATGAACATCAAACAATTTGAATATAAGCCCCTAGCACATTACTCGTATGCTATTGTTAGTAATGGCGAGATGGCAGTAATTGATCCAGAACGTGACCCTAAAGCGTATTATGATTTTGCAAAAAAGAACAATGCTAAAATAGTAGCAGTGATTGAAACGCACCCTCACGCAGATTTTGTGAGCTCTCATTTGCAAATACATAAAGAAACAGGTGCTACCATATATAATAGCGTTAAGTTAGGGGCAGATTATCCTCATAATTCTTTTGATGATGGTGACTCGATTAAAATAGGTGATAGTACACTAAAAGCTATAAACACGCCAGGACACTCGCCAGATAGTATTACCATAGAAGCTACTAGCGGAGATGAAACGGCATTATTTACTGGAGATACATTATTTATAGGTGATGTAGGTCGTCCAGATTTGCGTGAGAACGTGGGTAATATGAAAGCCAAACGTGAAGAGCTTGCAGAGATGATGTATCAATCTATCACCACAAAATTTAATCACTTACCAGACAATGCTATTGTATATCCTGCTCACGGTGCAGGCTCGCTATGTGGTAAAAATTTAAGTGAAGCAAACAGTAGCACGCTTGGTAATGAACGACTAGGAAATTGGGCATTTAAAAAACAAACTAAAGAAGCCTTTATGAATACGATATTAGATGGGCAGCCATTTATACCTTCTTATTTTGGTTTTGATGTAGATACTAATAAGGCTGGAGCCGAAACTTTAAAGGTTGCAATAAGTAGCGTCCCATTTAAAAAAGGTGAAACAGCAACTGGTTTAATTGTAGACATACGTGATGAAGCAGATTTTAAAAAGGGACATCTGCCAGGAAGTATTAATATTATGGGTGTTTCAGAAACTGAAAAATTTGAAACTTGGCTAGGAGCTATTGTGCAACCTAAAGAACCTTTTACGCTAGTCGTAGCTTTAGAAGATCAGAAAGATTATATTTTAAATAGAGTTGCAAAAATTGGCTATGAAAAGCAATTAACTCAAGTGATTACTATTTCAGAAGAAAATCTTGTGAAGACAGAAAAGCTAGACTTGGTAGATTTTAAAGAAAACCTAGAAAACTATACTATCATAGATATAAGAAACACTAGTGAGGTTAATGAAGAGCGCTTTTTTGACAGTGCAAAATCCTACCCTTTAAACGAGTTAAGAGAAAATGCAAGCAGTATACCTACAAACAAGCCTATAGTTGTTCATTGTGCTGGTGGTTATAGAAGTGCTGCAGGAAGTAGTATACTAGAAAATATTTTAAAAAATACAACTGTATTTGATTTAAGCGAAGACATTAATAAATTTAAATAAAACTATTATGGCAAACGTAAATAATATTGGTTTAGATGTAAACGCATCTCAAACTACCGCAAAAGAATTGAACGATTTACTTTCTAACTATCAAATGTTCTATATGAACCTTAGAGGATTTCACTGGAATATTAAAGGAAGAAAATTCTTTGAATTACACGTTAAATTTGAAGAGCTTTACAATGACGCACTTATAAAAGTAGATGAAATTGCAGAGCGTGTGCTTACGCTAAGTGTAATACCGGTTCACACATTTTCTAAATATTTAGAGGTGAGTGATATTAAAGCAGAAGAAAACGTTACAGATGGCGAAGAGGCTATTGCAAGTGTACTAAAAGCATTAACTATATTATTAACAAAAGAAAGAGCAATTTTAGCCATTGCTGGAGATGCAAATGATGAGGGGACAGCCTCATTAATGAGCGATTATATAACGCAACAAGAGAAGTTAGTATGGATGCTTTCTGCTTATCAAAACTAAATAGTTGAGGTATTTAAATTAAGTTTATTGAAAAACCCCCTTTTGATATTTTCAAAAGGGGGTTTGTTTTTTAATTAAAATCCATACTGCACAAATAATGAAAAATTTCTTCCGGGATCATTTATTGCAACACTTTCAAAATCTGCTTGATTCTTAAAAGAGAAATTTAAATGATTATTATATGTTTCATCAAATAGATTTAAAACGGCAAAACCAATACTTAAATCCTTAAAAGGTTTAGCACCTAATCTTAGATCTAAAGTTTCATAACCTGCAGTTTCCTGCTCTCCAAAACTTAGCGCGATATTGTCTTGCTTAGAGGTGATGGTATAGTCTAAAGATGCCCAGTATATTTGCTTTTCAAACCCTAATCCTAAACGAGTAACCAATGGAGGAGTTAAAGGTAATGACTCATCTAGATCAGTATTTTTAGCATACACATAAGATAAGGCGGTATTAAAATTAAAATAAGAAGCAAAATCTATACTTGCTTCTGCTTCAAAACCTGTTTTGTATGCCTTATCAATATTGATAAATCTTTTCACCTCTTGCGGTGTAGCATTAGGCATAAATTTTCTGTCTAAAGTTGGGTCTATCACAGCAACTATATAGTTTTCATAAATAGAATAATAACTAGAAACACTATAGTGCAAAGCGTTAATAGTACTGTCAAAACGTTTAAAACCTTTAAAGCCTATCTCAAATTGGTTATTAACTTCTGCGTCTAAAAATGGATTCCCTACATATTCATAAGGATCTTGCCCTACAGAAAAATGGTTAATATAACGTTCTATCATATTTGCAGAACGTACACCGCGACCATACGCAAACTCAATAGTTTTATTTTCTGAAATTCTATGTTTCATTGATACTGTAGCCGAAATATTATGTTCTTCACGCTGGTCAAGATTAGCATACAATTCTTGAAAATCTGCTTCTGGGTCTTGAATGTCAGAAACAACTAAGTCATAACGAATACCCGCTGTTAGCATTGTTTTATCATTTAGAGCATATTTGTTTTCAGCAAATAGTCCAAAATCATTTACAAAAGAATCTTGCCAAATTTTATCTTGAAACACAAGTGGTTCTGGTAATACCTCTCCCATCATATTTGTTTTTACAGATCTTGTTCTGCCTCCATCTCTAGCAATAAGTATAGCATCTAGGCCACCGTATAAAACCCACTTTTCTGTAGGATTCATTTTTAATTCAATCTTACCACCTGTTGTAGAAGCGTCAATACTTGACAAAGCATCTGTTGTCATCGCTGAAGGTCTTCTAGTGTTAGACATAATATGATCTACAAAGGAGTAATATGCTTTTGCATTTACCTCACTAATTAAACCACTTAAATTTGTTAGTTTATAATCTAAAGATAAAATAGAACTATTGTCCTCGTCAGTATCCATAGGTAATCCTGCGTGTAAAACATCACGACCAAATGATTGACGCCAGTGTGCCTGTACTCTTTGGTTATCGGTAATATTATACCCTAAGCGCAACCCATAATCTAAACTTCTAAAAGCTGAAGGGATTTCTGTCCCATCACCATCTTTATAATTTCCAAAATCACGATACCCAGCATTTGCTGTGATATCATATTTTTCAGTTATTTGGTGAAGTTTAAGCGAACTCACAAGGGAGTTTCCGTTAGTTTCATAACCACTACTCACTGTTCCGTGAAAACCTTCGTCTAATTGTTGTGGCTTTTGAGTAACTAGGTTTATAATTCCGCCAAAAGTGGCTCCATATCTAACAGTATAAGGACCTTTAATAACCTCAATACGTTCTATATCTTCAGGTACCACGTGAGTAGTAATTGGGTCCATACGGTTAGGACAAGCGTGCATTGCTTTTGTGCCGCCATCAAACTGAATATTTAATTGTTCGTATTGTGACGCTCTAAAAGAAGGGTCTATTGCGTAGTTACCTCTCTTTATTAAAGAGAATCCATTAAAGTCGCTAAATAAATCGGCAACGTTTTTTGGTTGTACTACTTTTTTAGTCAGTTCTGTTTTTACAGTGGTAAGTACTGGGTCTGTTTTACCATGGCCAGTTATAATTACGGTGTTTAATTGAACTGCCTTTCTTGCAGTTGTGTCTTGCTTAGTTTTTGGAATCTCCTGTGCAAAAAGAGACATAGGTATAAGCGTGCTTAGAAGCACTAGATGTTTAATTTTCATAATCTAATATTCAAATATAATTATATACAAATGTGGAGGGCGTACATAAACAGCAGCCCACGAAGTTCTTCTTAAAAAAGAATTAAGAATACCGTGGCGGATGAAAAATAGAAATAAAAGATTTTGGTTTATAATGTGATTCACGCCAATAACAAAGCGTGTTATTAATCGTAATCTCGAGTAGTTTTTCTTCTGAAATAGCTGGTATATAAAAAACAAGCTGCTCCCATTCTAAAGCAGGCGTAGGGGTACCTTCTTCTGTGGTAGTTTCTGCATTCATTTTACTTAAATAGCAAGTACCATTACATTCAAGTTCTGGTTTGTCTTTATTTTCACACAGTTGCTCAACAAAACTATTTAAATCTAAAAAATACCAACTATACACAAAAGTAGATTTAAGGCTATTGCTTAATAATAATAGAGATAATATGGTAGTGATTATTAATTTCACACCACAAAATTAAGCTGCTTTTTTTACCTAAAAGGTAACAAATGTCACCTTTTGATAAATTTATTGGTGTTTGTTATATTTTAAAACCAACACATATAATTTATATTATAAAAATAGTAGCTAATGCAACTCATGTTACATAGCTGTCAAAGATTCATCTATTACCTTTGCAGTATTATTTTATAAAAATAAAAAGTTATTTAGTATGGAAGACATGCTCTTTTATGATAGACTGCAATTTGCATTTACTATCACATTTCATTATATATTTCCGCAGTTAACTATGGGCCTCTCTTTGTTGGTTGTCTATTATAAATGGCGGTATTTAAGAAGTAACATTGAGAAGTATAACAATGCGGCAAAGTTCTTAATGAAAATATTTGCTATCAACTTTACTATGGGAGTAGTAACAGGAATTCCTATGGAGTTTCAATTTGGTACCAACTGGGCAAAATTCTCAGAACTAACCGGAGGAATAATAGGGCAGACCCTCGCCATGGAAGGGATGTTCTCCTTCTTTTTAGAATCTTCCTTTTTAGCGCTCTTTATTTTTGGTGAAAAATTAATGGGGCAGAAGCTTCACTTTTTAACTGGGTTTTTAGTATTTCTAGGCTCTTGGGCAAGTGGTTGGTTTATATTAGCTACCAACGCTTGGATGCAGCATCCTGTGGGCCACGAGATTTTAGAAAACGGAACCTATGTTTTAGCAAACTTTTCAGAGCTATTTACAAACCCTTGGTTACTACCAGCTTTTTTACATAATCAGATGGCTTCTGTGGTTACTTCTTCTTTTGTGGTAGCCAGTATAGGTGCCTTTTATGTATTGAGAAATAAGCAAACCGAATATGGGAGATTGTTTTTAAAGACAGGTGTTATTTTTGGGTTAATATCTAGTGTTTTAGTTGCTTTCCCTACGGGAGATTGGAATGCTAAAAATGTGGCAAAACACCAGCCAGCTGCCTTTGCTGCAATGGAGGGTATTTTTGAAACAGAAGAGGCTGGTGCAGAAATTGTACTTATAGGGCAACCTAACATGGTAGATAAAAAACTAGATAATAAAATTGCAGTTCCCAACATACTAAGTTTTTTAACCTATCAAGAATGGGATAAACAAGTTCCAGGGATGGATCAGTTTAAAGAAGAAGAATTACCAGACAACATTCCTGCACTCTATTATTCTTATCATATAATGGTAGGTTTAGGGACTGTTTTTATTGGTGTTATGGCACTTGCATTGTTCTTTTTATGGCGTAAAAATTTACATAAAATGAAACCTTTACTTTGGTTTATTATGTTCTTGGTTCCCTTCCCATACATAGCAAACCTCACAGGATGGTACACTGCAGAATTAGGGAGACAGCCATATTTAGTGTATGGTTTATTAAAAACTAGTGAGGGTGTTTCTCCCACAGTTTCATCTGGAAATACATTATTTACTTTACTTGGCTTTGTCGCTTTATATATGCTATTAGGATTATTGTTTTTAGTCTTAGTGGGTAAAACAATTCATCAAGGTCCTACACCTCAAAAACATTAAATCATGGAAATAGTTTGGTATATTATTATAGGTGTTGTTTTAGCTATGTTTTTCGTTTTAGATGGCTATGACTTTGGTACAGGAATCATACACCTTTTTTATGCAAAAAAAGAAAAGGACAAAGAAGTCATTGCAAAATCTGCCGGCTTGTTTTGGGATTCAAATGAGGTGTGGCTTGTAGCTGCCGGTGGTATGCTTTTTATGGCGTTTCCTACTTTTTATGCCTCTGTGTTTAGTGGTTTTTATTTACCTTTAATTATTGTATTGTGGCTTATTATTTTTAGGGCTATAGGCTTAGAATTTAGAGGGCAATTTAATTATCAAATGTGGAAGGATATTTGGGATAAATCTTTTGGGGTCTCTAGTCTTTTGCTAGCACTTTTCTTTGGTATAGCGCTGGGTAACATTGTTAGAGGTGTAAATTTAGGTATTGTAGATACGGGTGTTTCTACCCAAGAACCGCACTACTTTTTCTTACCGTTATGGGATAGCAGTTTTAGTCCCTTAAGTGATCATCCTGGTGTGATTGATTGGTTTACATTAATAATTGGTTTTATCGCTGTGGTAACACTTGCCATTCATGGTGCAAACTGGGTTATTTTAAAAACCAATTCTTCCATCAACAAAAAACTAAAAGGAGTCATTTTTAAATTGAATATAGTCCTTACCGCGCTTACTGTTTTTTCTTTAGTTGTGTGGCAAATAGTGAATCCTAATTCTTTAAATAATTTTATAGATAAACCTTTTTTAATGGTGTTTCCTGTTATTTATCTAACGGGATTAATTGGGTTGTTTTTTATTAAAAAAATTAAGAAAGATGTACACGCCTTTGCGTTATCAACTATGCTAATTTTGGGAGGGATCACATCTTCACTTGCATCAATGTTTCCGGTGATTTTACCATCTGTAAATGATACGAATCCTTCTTTAACCATTTATAATACTGCCGCATCAGAATATGGTCTGTCTGTAGCAATGTATTGGGGTGTTATTGGTATTATTCTTATTATTATTTATATGATAATTCAAAAAAGATTAATGGCTGGTAAGGTAGATAAAATGGATTATGGACATTAAAACATTTATGTTATTATGACTGAAACGTTAATCTCATTATTAAGTATTCTTGCGGGAATAATTGGAGCAAACCTGCTTGGTTTTGTTTATAAAAAATACACTTTTGGTATTATAGGAAATACAATTTCGGGAGTTTTTGGGAGTATCTTTTTTATAAAAAGTTTAGGGAGATTGGGCTTTGATCCCTTGTCAATAATGCAAACTGGAACTGTAAATTGGACATTATTTACAGTAAATATATTGGTGTCACTTCTTGGTGGTATCATAGGTATTATAGCTTTTAAGACTATAAAAACAAAAATGAACAAATAGAAAGGTAATTAATATTTCCGAAGTAATCCTTCAATATTTTAAGCTTTAACTTAGAGACTATTCATCCTTTTTCTTAGTCATTTTGTATACTAAATATGCAAATCCCACGACAAAGTGAAGTACAATAATGCCGGCTACTATATACAGAGTGGTGTTTGAGTTGTCTCTCATGTGTAAGTTTTTAAATTTTTAGTAAAATTAATTAGATGTTTTTATAAAATATGTGACCAATGTTATTTTATAAAATACTATTTCAGTAATAAAATAGCATTCTTATATTGTTACTCTGCTTATTATAGTGGTTAAACTGATAATAATCATTTTCCTTAAAATAGATTAAAACTACTTTTAGTATTTAACAAATAATTTGACAAAATGGAACAACATAGTTATAATGTTAACGTAAGCTGGACACAAGATAGAAAAGGGATTATGTGTTCTCCAGAATTAGAAAATAAAGAAACCAATCAAAGCAATTGCTTAGAGGTAGCAACTCCGCCAGAGTTTCCTGGAGGGATGCCAAATATTTGGTCGCCAGAGCATTTATTTACAGCAGCCGTAAGTAGTTGTTTAATGACAACTTTTTTAGCTATTGCAGAATATTCAAAATTAGATTATGTGTCTTTTAAATGTGAGTCTAAAGGTATATTACAAAAAGTTGATGGCAGATTTGTAATTAGTGAAGTGTTATTGTTTCCAGAAGTTGTTATTACAGATGCCTCAAAAATTGAGCGTACAGAACGTATATTAGAAAAATCTGAAAAAGCATGTTTAATTTCAAACTCAATAAATTCTAAGGTTATAATGACTTCAAAAATTACTATTCAAGATTAAATTGCCATTATGTAACTTAGGTTACAGTTAGCTACTAGCTAGCTTTTTACCTTTATAAAAAATTATAATAATGGCTAAAATAGTTATTCTAGGAGCAGGTATTTCTGGACATGTCGCAGCAGCACATTTACGTAGAAAATTACCAAAAGAGCATAAAGTTGTAGTAGTGTCACCTAACAGTAATTACCAGTGGATACCTTCTAATATATGGGTAGGTATTGGTAGAATGAAATCTGAAAAAATACTATTCCCATTAGCGCCTTTATATAAAAAGAAAGGCATAGATTTTAAACAAGCAAAAGCGATTTCTTTTTTTCCAGAAGGAGATAAAACAGAAACTAAGCCTTATATTTTGTCTGAATACGTTGTAGGTGATAATAAAGGGAAGCAAGAAAAAGTAACCTATGATTATTTAATAAACGCAACTGGACCAAAACTTAATTTTGAAGCAACCGAAGGGTTAATTCCTGGAGAAAATAAAACTTATTCTGTCTGTACATACACACACGCAGATCACGCTTGGGATGGCTTAAAAAGCCTAATTCACGAAATGAAGCAAGGCAAAAAAGCTAAAATTTTAATTGGTACAGGTCACGCAAAATCTACCTGTCAAGGTGCAGCTTTTGAGTACATATTAAATGTAGAACAAGAATTGCGTAAGCATAATGTGCGTGATATGGCAGAAGTTACTTGGATCTCTAATGAATTTAAATTAGGAGATTTTGGGATGGACGGTATGCTATTAAGCTATGGTGGTATGACCATGAAATCTCACGAAATGATTGAGATGATCTTTGAAGACAGAGATATCAAGTGGGTGCTTGGTGCCGGAGTGAATAAAATTGAAGATGGTATTGCTCATTATGAAAATCTTGAGGGAGAATATAAAACCGAAACGTATGATTTTGCAATGCTAATCCCTGCTTTTTCTGGGCATGGCTTTAAAGCTTTTGATAAAAACCAAAATGATATTACTGAGAAGCTATTTAAAGGTTTCATGATTGTAGATGCAGATTATACTGCTAAGCCTTATGAAGAGTGGTCTGTAAAAGACTGGCCAGAAACTTATCAAAACCCTAGTTATAAAAACATATTTGCTCCAGGTATTGCATTTGCACCACCGCATGCTATCTCAAAACCAAGAAAAAGCAAAAACGGTACAGACATATCACCTGCTCCTCCAAGAACAGGAATGCCTTCTGGTATTACTGCAAAGTTAGTAGCAGATAATATTATAGATTCTATTAAAAATGGCAAAGAGTCATTAGACCACAAAGGTAGTCTTGGTAATATGGGTGCAGCCTGTATCGCATCTGCCGGTTATGGAATGACCCAAGGTAGCGGCGTAAGTATTACAACCTATCCTATAGTGCCAGATTATGAAAAATATCCAAAAACCCAAGGGAGACAATTAGGTAAGACCTTTGGCGAAATAGGCTTAGCAGGTCACTGGCTAAAATTAGCATTGCATTATGCCTTTATCTATAAAGCAAAGATGCGCCCATTCTGGTGGTTAATACCTGAATAAAAATAGTATCTAGTAACAGTAAGTAATAAGTCTGAAATTTTAAAAATAGTACAATGACACAAAGAATATCAAAATATCAAAGATTTAAAATGATGAATCCAGTCATTCAGTTTTTTAAATTCATTTATTTAAGTATAAAAATAATGGTGGTAGTAGCAGGAGGTCATGGCGGAACGAGGACAAACAATTAATCTTACAATATTTATATAATACAAAATGAAACTTTTTAATCTTATTATAATAGTAGTCTCTTTTTTGTCTCTAACGGCTTGCGACAATAAGCCACAAAAAGATGAGGTAAAAACTGTATTGCCAGTTATAAAACCGTCTATGGTTATTGATGATGGTCGTATTTCTCTAGACTTAAACCCTATGCAGAAAAACCATCAGCTATCTAATATGAGAAGTCACTTAGAAGCAGTTCAAGAAATTTTACTGTTAATTTCTGAAGATAAATATGATGAGGCTTCTCAAACAGCATATTCAAAATTAGGCTCTACAACAGAGATGCGATTAATGTGTGCCTCTTTTGGGGATAAAGGTTTTGAAACTCTTGGACTAGAATTTCATAAAAGCGCTGATCTAATGAGCGAAATTATTAAACAAGGAGATAAAGACAAGTCATTAGCCGCATTGTCAAGTACCATTAATTACTGTGTGCAATGTCATAAAACGTATAAACAATAGTAAAAACATTTAAAAGAAAATTGATGTGGTAATCAGTTTTGGTTAGTAGTTAAAAGGTGTCTATAAGCAATTATAGATGCCTTTTTTACTTGGTAACTATTGTTACCAAACGCTATTATATTAAGAGGTATTTTTACAGTATCAAAATATTAGTTTAATGAAAAAAACGTATATATCAATCCTTGCTTTTTTATTAATAAGCCTTGTTAGCCAAGCGCAAGAGGTGGTGCCTATTACAAAATCTGAAGTAATAACTAAGGTGTCGCAAGAAAATACAAGCCTTAAAATTTCTGAACAAGAATTTATGGTGGCCAGAGCAGATTATAAACAAACAAATGCAATCTTTTTGCCTAACATTACGGCAAGCCACACAGGTATAACCACTACAAATCCCTTAATGGCGTTTGGGTCAAAATTGAATCAAGAAATATTGACTCAAAATGATTTTAATCCCTCGTTATTAAATGATCCATCTCACATTCAAAATTTTGCTACAAAGTTTGAAATACAACAACCGCTTGTAAATCTTGACGGCGTTTATCAACGCAAAGCTGCAAAGTCTAAGATGGAGGCAATGTCATTAAAACAAACTCGTACGGGAGATTATTTAACACTAGAAGTTGAGAAAGCCTATATGCAATTGCAGTTGGCTTATAAAGGTGTTGATGTCTTAGAAAAAGCACTCCAAACGTCACAGGCAAATAAACAACTTACAGACAATAGTTTTGAGCAAGGCTATCTACAAAAAACAGATATTCTCAATGCAAGTGTACGTGTAACAGAAGTTCAAAACCAATTGCAAACCGCAAAAAGTAATGTGCAAAATGCATCAGATTACTTGTCTTTTTTAATGAATGATGATGCCTATGTAGTTTATAAACCAAGTGATGTATTAGAAAAGCAAACATTGGTTATAGCGACAAATAACGAGATTTCAGAAAATAGAGCAGACATTAAAGCAATGCAATTAGCCACTAATGCTTATAGAGATATGAATAAAGCAGACAAGATGGCTTTTTACCCAAGCCTTAACGCTTTTGGTAGTTATGAGTTGTATGACGACCAGATTTTTCAAGGTAGTGCTAGCGGGTATTTGCTGGGGGCACAATTAAAATGGGATTTATTTCAGGGATCTAAGCGCTTCGGAAAAGTCCAAAAAAGTCAAGCTGAGTTCCAGAAATCACAATTAGAATATGAGCAGTATGTATCTAAAAGTAATCTAGAACTAAACCAAGCTAAAAGAGCCCTTTTAGATGCAGAAAATAAATTGAATTTAAATAAACTAGCACTAGAGCAATCTGAAGAATCTTTAAGAATAAGAGGAAACAGATTTAAAGAAGGACTAGAAAAAACAACAGATTTACTAATGGCCGAAACGCAATACGCTCAAAAACAATTAGAATATTACCAAACCATTTTTGAGTACAATTACGCACAAGCTTATTTGCAATTTCTAACTAAAAAATAATCTCTCGACTGCGCTCGAGGGGACAGAACTTTGTCTGGTCGAGCGCAGTCGAGACCTAACTTATAACAAATTATATAATGAAAAAATATACCTACATATTAATTACCCTCACTATCTCATTACTCATGGCAAGCTGCGGCAGTGAAGACAAAAAAGTAGTGGTTGATAATACACCAGCAATTGCTGTAAAAGTAAACGAGATAGCTGTAAATGGTAACAGTCCTTTTTTAAGCGTAAGCGGAAAAATACAAGCAGCAAATAGTGCAGATTTAAGCACAAGAATGATGGGCTTTGTAAATAAAGTACATGTTTCTGTAGGTGATAAAGTACGCAAAGGACAGCTACTAGTTTCTATTAACAACTCAGACTTACAAGCAAAACGTGCACAAGTAAACGCAAGTATTACAGAGGCTACAGCTGCAGTAACTAATGCAGAAAAAGATTATACTCGTTTTAAAAATCTATTTGCAGCAAATAGTGCTTCTCAAAAAGAAGTAGATGATATGACTGCAAATTTTAATATGGCTAAAGCACGATTAGAAGGAGCAAAGCAGATGAAAAATGAGATTAACGCACAGTTTGCCTATAGTAACATAACTGCCCCTTTTAGTGGTGTAGTAACCAGTAAAAATATAGAGACTGGCGATATGGCAAACCCAGGTCAACCGCTTATTTCTATAGAAACTCCAGGAAATTTTGAAGTATTGGCAATGGTTCCAGAAACTGAAATATCTCAAATTAAAAAGAATACTGAGGTTCACGTAGTTGTAAAGTCATTAAACAAAACACTAACAGGAAAAGTAATAGAAGTAAGTACTTCTGCAAAAAACACTGGCGGTCAGTATTTAGTGAAAATTGCATTAGATAAGACAGAAGCTTCTATACTTTCTGGCATGTTTACAACGGTTCAATTTCCGGTAGAGAAACAATCTAAAACAAATTTGGTTTTAATACCAACAGCGGCAATAATAACTAAGGGTCAATTATCTGGAGTATATACTGTAAGCGAGAGCAATACAGCATTATTACGCTGGTTACGATTGGGTAGAAGTTTTGGTGATCAAGTGGAGGTATTATCTGGTTTAAACGCAGATGAGGCCTATATTCTTTCTGCGGAAGGGAAACTGTACAATGGCGCAAAAATTAGTATCCAGTAGTAGTTCTTAGCTTGCAATAGTAAGTTGCAGCAGTTAAAAAGAGTGTGACAACTAGCCTGTTACAACGCCCATAAAAGTAAAAAGAGTATCTCCTTAAATGGAGCTAAAAAATATAAATAATGAAAGAAGGAATCGCAGGAAAAATTGCCAAAGTCTTTATGCAATCTAAGTTAACAGTCTTGTTAATGATTGTGTTTATGGTTGTTGGGGTGTATAGTTCGTTTTTAATACCTCGTGAAGAGGAGCCGCAAATAGATGTGCCTATGGCAGATATATTTATAGGCTACCCTGGAGCAAGCCCAACAGAGGTGGAGTCTAGAGTTATAAAACCTTTAGAGCAATTAATTTCAAACATTAAAGGGGTAGAATATGTGTATTCTACATCTATGAAAGAGCAAGGGATGGTCATCGTTCAGTTTTATGTGGGCGAAGATATTGAGCGCTCGTTTGTTAAATTATATAACGAGATTAATAAACATATGGACCAAATGCCCGAGGGTGTGACGTTTCCGTTAGTAAAAACACGTGCGATAGATGATGTTCCTATGTTAGGGGTTACGTTGTGGAGTGAGAATTATGATGATTACCAGTTAAGCCAAATGGCGCAAGAGCTAGAGGCCGAAATAAAAAAAGTAAATGACGTTGCTATCACGCATAAAATAGGAGGGCGTGACCGTCAATTAAGAGTTGTTTTAGACAAAGACAAGCTAGCGTCAAGCGGCTTAGACTTTTTATCAGTTTCTGAAATGATCAAAGCAAACAACACGCAGTTAAGTGCTGGAAGCTTTGATAAAAATGATACCGAGTTTCTAGTAAATACAGGTACGTTTTTGACTTCTGCTACAGATGTAGAAAACTTGGTGGTGGGTGTACAACAAAACCAGCCTATCTATTTAAAACAAGTTGCGACAATTATTGACGGGCCAGAAATACCACAAAATTATGTGAGTTTAGGTTTTGGTAAAGGCAGTGACAAAGCTTCCACTTTTAAGTCTGAGTATCCTGCGGTGACTATTTCCGTAGCAAAAAGAAAGGGTGCAGATGCGATGAAAATTGCAGAAGTGATTATTGCAAAAGTGGAGCATTTGCGTAAAACATTAATACCTGATGATGTTAATGTAGAGATAACTCGTAATTATGGTGAGACGGCTTCACATAAGGTGTCTGAGCTTTTATGGCATTTAATAGGGTCTATCTTTGCGGTAACGCTTGTTGTAATGCTAGCTATGGGCTGGCGTGGCGGTCTGGTAGTTTTTCTATCTGTGCCTATTACGTTTGCACTTACCTTGTTAAGTTATTATATGATGGATTATACGCTTAACCGTATTACGCTATTTGCTTTAGTATTTGTGACGGGTATTGTGGTTGATGACTCTATTATTATAGCCGAGAATATGCACCGGCATTTTAAGATGAAACGCTTGCCGTTTAAAGATGCGGCTTTATATGCGATTAATGAAGTAGGTAACCCAACGATACTAGCCACATTTACTGTGATTGCATCTGTGTTACCTATGGCATTTGTTTCAGGTTTAATGGGGCCTTATATGGCGCCAATGCCAATAGGGGCTTCTATTGCAATGATTTTATCACTGTTTGTAGCATTGACAATTACACCTTATCTAGGGTATATATTTTTAAGAGAAAAAGAGAAAAAAGGGAAGGCTGTCAAAGTAGAGAAGCCTTTAGAAGAAACATTGATTTATCGTGTTTACAACAAGTTTGAACGCCCATTAATGGAGAGCAAAGCAAAAAGATGGTTGTTTTTAGGAGGTACTTTTTTTGTGCTACTAGGTACAATGGTGTTGTTTTTTACAAACTCTGTGGTTGTAAAAATGCTTCCATTTGATAATAAAAATGAATTTCAGGTGGTAATAGATATGCCAGAGGGTACAACACTAGAGCGAACTGCTGTTGTAACTCAAGAGATTGCTCAATACTTGTCTACTAGACCAGAGGTGGTTAATTATCAAAATTACATAGGTACTTCTGCTCCTATAACTTTTAACGGTCTGGTACGTCATTATGATCTTCGTGGTGGTAGTAATATGGCAGATATACAAGTAAACTTAATAGATAAAGGAGAACGTTCTATACAGAGTCATGGTATCGCAAAATTAATGCGACCAGAGATTCAGAAAATTGCTGCTAAGTATGGTGCAAATGTAAAACTGGTAGAAGTGCCGCCAGGACCTCCAGTGCTTTCTACTATAGTTGCTGAGGTGTATGGTCCAGATTATAAAGAGCAAATAAAAATTGCAAACAGTATACAGACTATACTTAAAAATACAGATGATGTAGTTGATATAGACTGGATGGTAGAAGATGATCAAACAGAATATCAATTTGACATCAACAAAGAGAAGGCAATGTTATATGGCGTTGCGCCGCAGCAGATAGCTTACACCATGAATATGGCATTGTCTAATAGACCTTTGACAAACATGTATAATGAAGATGCTTCTAACCAGATAGGACTTGTTTTAGCTTTAGATGAAAAAGAAAAGTCTACTATTTCAGATATTTCACAGCTTAAAGTAAAATCTACACAAGGAAATATGATTCCTATCGCAGACTTGGTGACTATTTCAGAAACGACAAGTGCAAAGAGCATATATAGAAAAAACCAAAAGCGCGTAGTGTATGTCATGGCAGATATGGCAGGAAAACTAGAAAGTCCTGCATACGCTATTCTGGGTATGGAAGAAAAACTAAAAGAAATACCATTGCCAGCAGGTTATAAGATTAATGAGATGTACCTAGGGCAACCAGATTATGAAGATGACTACACGGTAAAATGGGATGGAGAATGGCAAATTACCTTAGAGGTTTTTAGAGATTTAGGGATTGCGTTTTTAGGAGCAATTATATTAATCTACATATTAATTGTGGGTTGGTTCCAGAATTTTAAAGCACCTATTGTTATGATGGTTGCCATACCATTGTCATTAATTGGTATCATTATAGGGCACTGGATTATGGGAGCCTTTTTTACGGCCACTTCTTTTATTGGGATGATTGCTCTAGCGGGAATAATGGTGCGAAATTCTGTGTTACTAATTGACTTTATCAACTTAAGAGTCGCAGAAGGAATACCATTAAAACAAGCTGCCATTGAGGCGGGAGCGGTAAGAACTACGCCTATTTTATTAACTGCGGGTACGGTAGTGATTGGAGCATTTGTAATATTGTTTGATCCTATTTTTCAAGGATTAGCGATCTCATTAATGGGAGGGACTATTGTGTCTACTGTACTAACATTATTAGTAGTGCCATTAGTTTACTATATGATTGAGAAGAAGAATATTAAATAAAAATTTAAAAAAGAAGGTTATGTTGAATACATATTTTAGAGTAATAGTAGGAGTGATGGTATTATTAAGCGTTGTCTTAAGTGTTTATGTGAGCCCTAACTGGATGTGGTTTACAGTATTTATAGGCGTTAATTTAATCCAGTCTGCCTTCACAAAATGGTGTTTATTAGAGACTATACTAATGAAGCTAGGAGTTAAAAAGGGGAGTGGTGCTAGTTGTTCTGTAAATACAACTAAGTAATAGTATATTACTATTGTATTATTTAGATTATTTTAACTAATGATACGACCGTCTAGCATTTCTATAATACGATCTGTTTTTTTTGCGAAATCTAAATCATGAGTTACAATTAAGAGAGATAATCCTTGTTCTACACTTAGCTTTTTAAAAATAGAAAAAACGTTTTGCGCATTATGACTATCTAAATTTCCTGTAGGTTCATCGCCCATAATAATAGCAGGATTATTTATTAAAGCTCTCGCAATAGCTACTCGCTGTTTTTGGCCTCCAGATATTCTAGAGGCTTTATTGTGAGCGATGCTCTCAATATCTAAAATACGAAGTTTTTCCATGGCATCTGCTTCTATCTCTTTTAGAGACTTTTCGCCTAATTTTTTTGCGGGAAGCATTACATTTTCTAACACAGTAAATTCTGATAGTAAGTAATGAAACTGGAATACAAAACCTATATGTTTGTTTCTTATATAAGATAGCTCATCTCTTGTTCTTCCTGAAATTTTCTCGCCTTGAATCATAAGCTCTCCTTCATAATCTGTATCCATTGTAGAGAGAATATATAACAGAGTTGATTTTCCGCAGCCAGATTTCCCCATTATAGAGACAAATTCGCCATTATTAATAGATAGATTAATATCTTTTAAAACGTGAAAATCTACAGGTTTTCTAAAATGCTTATTTATGTTATTTGCTTGTAAAACCATTTTGTATTTATTGACCTCTAATTATCTCTACAGGATCTATTTTTCTTGCTTTTAATGACGGAAGGTATCCTGCAAAAAATGTAGACACTAATGCAAATGAAAAACCAATGATATAATACCAAATATCAAAATGAACAGGGTATGTTGTTATGGTAGGCAAAGCATCAGTCTCAAAAGGAATTCCATCAATAATAGTAGAGAGTAAAAACCCTATTAATAACCCTAAAAGCCCTCCAGCAATACCTATTATCATAGCTTGACTTAAAAAAATAAATTGAACATCTTTTCCTGAAAAACCTGTGGCTTTTAAAATTGCAATGTCATTCATTTTTTCATAAATAAGCATATTCAATATATTGTAAATCCCAAATCCTGCAACAATTAATAATGTAACAGATACCGCGTATGTAATTAAGTTTCTAATAGCAGTACCTGTTTCAAACTGTGCATTTGCAGTGGCAATATCTACAGCTTTTAATTTGTTTTGAGAAGCAACAGATTTTGCCATACCAGGAGCTTCTTCAATGTTATGTAGTTTTACATTAATGTCTGTAATGTAGTTGTTAGGCACTCCTAGTATACGTTGTACCGTAGTAATATTTGCATAGCTCTGTATATCATCAAGATCTGCAACTCCGCTCTGGTAGATACCCACCACTTTTAGAGGGAAAATACCGCCTTTAACTGTACTTACTTGTACACGGTCTCCTATTTTTAAAGACATTTTTTCTGCGACTCCTGAGCCTAGAAAAATTCCGGAACTATTGTTTTCTAAATCTTTAGCACTACCGCCAATAATGTAGTCACCAAAATTAAAAAGGGACACTTCATTCATAATATCTATACCCTTTAAATTACCACTTAATTCTATGGGTCCAGAAATGTAAAAAAGCTGTGTATTTAATTGAGGCAATGCGCCTCTTACCCTTTTGTCTTCGTTTAATTTTTCTAATAAAGGTAATGCATTGTGTATTTTTGTTTGACTAAATTTTGGCTTTACAGAGTGAACAACATTTAATGCAGCTTCAAAATCTGAATAACTGGCAATAGGTTGTTTTTTAGAAGGCTCTATTTCATTATAGATATGAATATGAGGGGTTTGGTTTAATATTAAATTGTCTAACATTTCATTTAGACCAGTCATAAAACTAACTAAAGTTATATAAGACCCAATACCAAATGTTACTCCTAACGCTGCTATAAGCGTTTGCTTGACCTTAGTCATCAAATGCTTTTTTGCAATTCCTAAAAGTAATGCGCTATTCATTCTGCATCAGGTTTTAAAAGTTTTGTTTCGCTTGTGATACCTGAGAGAATTTCAATTTTATCATCTGTTGATAATCCTGTAGTTACTGTTATTAAACCAGATTCTGTTTTTACGCTTTCATTATTAATAAGGTATTCACGCGGTATTATTAATGCATCATCTTTTACTGCTATAATGATATTTGCTTCGCCAGAAAGCCCTGGGTATAATTTTTTAGGAGCATCGTCAAAGGTGGCTTCAACTTTAAACGTTTGGTTACGTTCATCTTTATTTGGGTAAATTTTTATGATATGAGCCAAAAATATTTGATCTGGATAAGCATCTAAAGCAACTACTACTTTTTGTTGTTTTGAGATAGTTACAATATCTACTTCATCTACTAATAATTCTAACAAGAAATTATCCTTACTGCCTATGATTCCTAAGGGTTGTTGTGTGTTTACAATTTCGCCTGGGTTTTTATAGAGTGCATATACCTTACCATTCATCTTACTACAAACAGTGTAATCTTCTGTAGTTATTACCGAGTTTTTATACGTATTTGAAGCTTGATTAAGCTGTGTTTGTAATTCGGTTTTTGTACGGTTGTATCTTGTTTTTATGCTAGCAACATTATTACGGCTTAAGTTAAATGCTAACTCTTTAGCATCAAATTGTGCTTTAGAGCCTATCTGTTGCTCCCATAAGTTTTTCTGTCTAAAATAATTAATACTGTCATTGTATAAATTAAGTTTTGCAGCTTTTATTTCGTCTTCTATTGATACTAATAAGGCCGTGCTACCACTGTAATTTTTTTGAGCAAGATTGTAGGCGAGTTTTGCGTTTTCTGTGGTGAGTTTAGTATTGCTATTAATAATTTGAAATAAAGGATCCCCTTTTTTAACCTCTTCTCCTTCAGAAATTAAATTACTATCTAAAATACCATTTACACTCGCAAAAACTTCATATAAACTATCTGGTTGTACCGTAACTGAAACGTAAACAGACTGGCTAATTTTATCAACAGTAGGCATTATTGTATTAGTCTCCTTTTTGCAGGAAACCGAAATACTAATTAGAAGAAGACCTAAAAAAAACTTTTCCATTCTTATAATTTTATTCAAAAGTGAGATTATTTAATAAGTTATAGAATGACCAATATCATAAAATGAAAGCCCTATTGTTTAAAGTCTTAAAATTTCAGAAGAAAATAAATAAGTGTTTATTTATCAACTTGCTAAGCGTTATAAATGTGTGTAATTGTTATGATAATTGTCATAAATACAAAGTATAACAGCAACTATTTTAGCTTTATAAATGCAAGTTATTTATGTTTTATTAATCGCACCTTTTTTAAACCTTAAAACGAAGCAAGCTTTTTAATATGGAATCTTTAAAATATATCTCAAACTGGTTTAGTGAACACCCTACTGCAACAAGTATTATTAAATATTTAGTGTGGTTAGCATTTATTATTTTGGTGATTCAATTTTTACGTAGTTTTTTAAAAAAGAGATTACCCGTTGCCACATCTCGCTACAAGGCACAAAAGGCAGTAGAGATTTTTGGCTATTTATTTATCATCATTTTAACCATCTCTTATTTTACAGGAAGCATTAAAGATTTTACCTTAGCTTTGGGTTTATTTTCTGCAGGAATAGCTATCACGCTCCAAGAGCTTTTTTTAAGTCTTGCTGGGTCTATTTATATTTTTTTAGTGAGAGTTTATGCTCCTGGAGACCGTATAGAAATTAACGGTATTAAAGGAGATGTCATTGATATTGATAGTATTTACACAACAATGATGGAGATAGGACAATGGGTTACAAGTGATAATTATAGTGGCCGCATTGTAAAGTTGAGCAATGCTTTTGTCTTTAAAGGCCCTGTATATAATTACTCAAAAGACTTTCCGTTTATCTGGGACGAGCTTGATATAATGATACGCTATAAGTCTGATCTAGAAATAACAAAACAAATAATGATCTCTGTAGCTTCTGAAATATTAAGTGAATACACCGCAGCTTCAAAAGAAAAATGGGGAGAAATTGTAAATAAATTTTATATTGAAGATGCAGTAGTTGATCCTACACTAGCAATAACTCTTACAGACAATTGGGTTAAATTTAATTTGAGATACATTGTAGATTATAAGAAAAGAAGAATGATAAAAAGTCTTTTGCATAATGCGATACATGATAAAATAAATAAAACAGATGGGCTTGTAGAGTTAGCTTCAACAACGGTAGAAGTTATAAGAATACCTGAAATTAAAATTAACTCTTAATCTATTAATGTGTTTAAAGCAATGTCTATCATTGTAGAAAAACTTGTTTCTCTATCCTCTGCAGAGGTTGCTTCTTTAGTAACTAATGAGTCTGAAATTGTTAAAATAGCTAGAGCATTTACATTATGTTTTGCTGCTATGGTATATAAACCCGCTGCTTCCATCTCAACACATAACACTCCATATTCTGCCCATAATTTATAGGCGTTAGTGTTGTCTTCATAAAACTCATCACTAGATAGCACATTACCGGCTTTAATAGAAATGTTGTTGTCTTTAGCGTATGTTGCGGCTTTCATAAACAAATTAAAATTTGCTGTGGGTGAATAATCTGCATTTATAAAACGCGAATTATTAATACCAGAAGTTGTAGAGGCAGACATTGCTATAACAACATCTCGCAGTTTTACATCTTTATGGTAAGAACCTGCACTACCTACTCTAATGAGGTTTTTAACGCCATAATTAGTTATTAGCTCATGACAATAAATAAGCGCAGAGGGGATTCCCATACCTGTGCCTTGCACAGAAACTGGAGTGCCTTTATAAGTGCCTGTGTAGCCTAGCATACCTCTAACATCATTGTATAGTTTAGCGTTTTCTAGAAAGTTCTCTGCAATCCACTTAGCGCGCATAGGGTCTCCTGGTAATAAAACGTTTTCTGCTATTTCGCCTTTTTTGGCTTCAATATGTGTGCTCATTCTTCGTGATTTTTTGGGTCATAAACAATAGTTACCCCATTAGAGGTTCCTATTCTTGTTGCTCCTGCTATAATAAAAGCAATGGCTTGGTTTGCTGTTTTAATACCGCCAGAGGCTTTGATGCCTATTTTACCATCTACTTTTTTACGCATTAATTCTACATCTTTTAATTGGGCACCTTTATCTCCAAAACCTGTTGAGGTTTTTACAAAATCTGCTCCCGCAAGACGTACCATTTCGCAAGCCATTATTATTTCTGCCTCATTAAGGTAACACGTTTCTATGATAACTTTTAATTGACGACGGTCTATTGCTTTTTTTACAGCCCTTATCTCATTGCTTACATATTTTGTGTTCTGTGATTTAAAAAAGCCCAAATTAATCACCATATCAATTTCATCTGCTCCATCTTTAACGGCTTTCTTAGCTTCTGTAACTTTTGCTTTTGTAGAAGATGCTCCTAGTGGGAAACCAATGGTAGCAATGACTTTTGAAGGATGATTTTTTAGTTCATTTGCGGCTAGATGTACATAGCTACTATTAACACAAACACCGTGAAAATCATATTTTTTAGCTTCATCACAAAGCTCTATAATATCTTTTACAGTTGCCGTTGGCTTTAAAAGCGTATGCTCTATATATGTGTGAAGATTGGTCACTTTATTTAGATTTAATGATGCGTACTATTTCATCTTTTTGTAGCACTCCAGATTGCTGCCATACTTTATTTCCATTTTTAAATAATAGCATTGTAGGTACTCCGCGTACTTGGTATTGCGCTGCTAGAGGCTGGTTTTTGTCAACATCAATTTTTATTATTTTTACTTGATCACCTAACTCTTCTTTTACTTGTTTTAATATAGGTGCTAATGCTTTACAAGGTCCACACCAATCTGCAAAAAAGTCAATGAGTACTGGCGTTTCAGAATTAATAATATTTTTAAAACTATTTTTCATCTGTTATAAAATTAATGGGTTAAGTTCATACTTTTTAAGCACTGGTAACAACCTTTCTAACGGTATTACTACAGAAAAAGTACCAGTATATGATGGGCAAATTACACAATCATCAAAGTAATATTCTACTTTATAGTCATCTACTACAAAATTGTCTTTGTATTCAAAAAAGTCATCATTAGATATTTCCCAACAGTCAAAATAGATATCATTTAAATCTCTTTTTTCTGAAATGACCTCATTTAAAATTGTAGTCATTTCTTGTTCGCTCCCTTCATTAAAGAAGTCTTCATACCCCATAAAGACAGAACGTTGTAAATCAAAATTAAGACAGTCAAAACTATAAGAAGGATGAAGTGTTCCTGAGTAGTAGTTCTCTTTATAAAATAATACACTTATTAGCGTTTCGTTTAAATTATACATTTTATAATCTACTAATCTTTGCTCTCTAAAACGGTTTATGCTAAGAGTATCACATATCATTTCTTTATCTTCAAGAATACTTGCTTCTACACCTGCAATATTCATGTATGTATCTTCAAGGTATTCATTAAAGTTATGATAAGACTCTTTAAGATTCTCGTTTAAATGTGGGTATTTATAATCTATTAAATATAAGTCTTCATCTTTTTTAAATGTCTTTTGAGTGATAAGCTCTTTTAATTCTAGTTTATCATCTTTTTTGTCTAAAAGTGTTTGTCTTTTAATAACCACCTGTTTGGTTTTATTAAGCTCTGCTTCGCTAATAGAATATATAGTATCAAAAGGCAGAGTTTCTTCAAACGTTTCTGGTGTTGCAATCTCAAGACCTTTATCTACAACAGTTTGAATTTCTTTTTTTTCGTTCTTACACGATATAAAAACTAATAGTAAAAATGTGATACTTAGATATTTCATATGTAATAAATTAATTGTTTTTAAAAAGTGCTTTATAATTTATAAAATGACTCTTTACTACGAGTAAAAATAAGCTTGAAAAACGCATCATACTATGATATTTGTCAGGGATAAGAAATTTAAAATGGTATTTTTACTAGATGGAAGTGTTTAAGAAGGGAAGTAACATCTTTAAAATTCTGTCAGAAGCTGTTTCTGAAGGGATTGTCATTGTAAATAAGTCGCAAATTATAGTAGGTACTAATGCCGCTGCCAACTCTCTTTTTGGTTATGACGAAGATGAGCTTTTGGGGCAACATTTAGATGTGTTAATCCCTAAAAAATACCATCATAATCACCACAAACACGTAAGTGGTTTTATGGATAAAAGTCACAAGAGACAAATGGGCCATAATCAAGAATTATATGGTGCGAGAAAAGATGGTTCTCAATTTCCTGTTGAAGCTGGTTTAAACCCTTTTTCTGTTTATGATAATAACTATGTGATGGCATTAGTTATAGATATTACGGTTAGAAAAAAAGCAGAGCAAGAGTTAAAACACTGGGCTAATATTTTTAACGAGTCGCTCAATGAGATTTATATTTTTGATGTGAACACGATGCTTTTTATAGATGTTAATAAAGGAGCTTTAAAAAATATAGGCTATGACATTTCTGAGTTAAGAAAAATGACGCCTGTAGATATTAAACCACACTTAGATAAAGAAGGTTTTCTAAAAGAAATAAACCCTATTCTTGAAGGTAAAAAAGATAAATTAAAATTTAATACAACGCATCAACGTAAAGATGGTACTACATATCCTGTAGAGGTTCATTTACAAAAAAGCTCTACAGGTGATCACGAAACATTAGTAGCTATAATACTAGATATCACAGAACAAGAGGCCTACACTCAAAAACTAGAGCAAACAGTTGCAAAAAGAACAAGCCAACTTGAAGAGGCATTAGTAAAAGAAAAAGAGCTAGGAGAATTAAAAACTAAATTTTTATCTTTAGTATCTCATGAGTTTAAAACACCCTTGAGTGGTATTTTAACTTCTGCAACATTAGCAGGGAAATACCCTAGAGAAGACCAGCAAGAAAAACGTGAGAAGCATTTAAAAACCATACAAGCAAAAGTAAAATACCTAAATAATATTATAAACGATTTTTTATCTATAGAACGTTTAGAAAGCGGAAAAGTTAAGTACAACTACACAAACTTCCCTTTAAGTAAAGTTATCAATGAGGTTATTTATGATGCTAATATGTTATTAAAAGAAGGTCAAAATATTGTGTATCCAGAAAATATAGATGCCATATTTATAGATTTTGACGAGAAAATCCTTGATCTTATTTTAACAAATTTGATTAATAACGCTATTAAATATTCTTCTGAAATGTCAACCATTCATATTTCGGCTACAGAAAAAGATGATTTGTTAATTATTGCTGTAAGAGATGAAGGAATAGGTATTCCTGAAGAAGAACAAAAACATATATTTAATAGATATTTTAGAGCCGAAAATGCCCTTTTAAATCAAGGTACAGGTATTGGTCTTAATATTGTAAAAACGCATTTAGAAAACCTTGGTGGCAGCATTATATTTAGTAGTGTGCAAGATCAAGGGAGTATATTTACAATAACATTACCCATCACTAACTAACAACAGATATTATGAACACTATTTTACTTATTGAAGATGATACTGCCCTACGTGAAAATACAGCAGAACTTTTAGAGCTCTCAAACTACACTGTGCATACAGCTCCAAACGGGAAAATAGGGATCGAAATGGCTAAAAAAATACTGCCAAATATCATTGTTTGTGATATTATGATGCCAGAAGTTGATGGGTATGGGGTTTTAAAAGCCATCTCAACAGACCCAACTACGTCACAAATACCCTTTATTTTTCTTTCTGCTAAAACAGAACATAAAGAAATTAGAAAAGGGATGGACCAAGGTGCAGATGACTACCTTACAAAACCTTTTGAAGAAGAAGAGTTAATAAGCGCTGTAGAAAGTAGGCTAGCTAAAGCCGAAATTATAGCAAATATGGTAACTGCTAAGTCTAGTGCTACTCCAGAAGAAGATGACATAAGAAACCTAAACGAATTAAAAAACCTTTTTGACGATACTGGACAAATTAAAGAGTTTAAAAAAGGAGAGGTGATTTATAAAGAAGGTGCTTTTTCAAGAAACATATATTTAATATTAAATGGTATTGTTAAAAGCCATAAAATGGAAGAGAGCGGTAAAGAATTAATTACTGCACTACATAAAGCAGATGATTTTTTAGGCTTCACATCATTTGCAGAAAATTTTCCTTATCAAGAGACAACTACAGCTGTAGATGATGTAAAAGTAGCTAGCGTTTCTAAAGAAAATTTAGTAGAGATTTTAAGCAAAAACAAAAATATCTCAATAGAGTTGATGAATATTTTATCTAAAGATATTTCAGAAGCAAAACATCAACTTTTACAAATGGCCTATAGCTCTGTTAGAAAAAAAACAGCACAGACTATTCTTCAATTTACACGCATACTTAATAAAAATCCTAACGAAGCTATTAAGATTTCGCGTAATGATCTAGCCAGTGTTGCAGGTATAGCAACAGAAAGTTTGATTAGAACATTGTCAGAATTTAAAAAGAAAGGCTTTATTGAAATTGAAGGTAGAAATATTAAAATTTTAAAACTGCAAGCGCTTGAAGAAGTAGAATAATTAGGAAACTGATTTTTATCATATCACACTCTTTTTTACATTGATACATTTGTTTTAATAAACAGTATCATGCAGCATATTTTAATACCTACAGATTTTTCTGATAATGCCTGGAATGCCACGAGCTATGCATTGAGATTTTTTGAAAATCAAGAGGTGTCATTTCATTTTTTGCATGTTGATATCACTATGCAAATTAACGCAGATGCAAATCTTCATAGTTTTGGTATTTCTGCTAAAAAAGAAATCTCTGATGATTTAAAATCTCAGATGACTGAGTGGGTAAACAGGGTTCAAAAATGTTGTCCTAACGCTAAGCATCATTTTAATAGTGCTATATTAAAAACTACTTTTATAGAGGGCATTAGGTTTTATATTAAAGAGCACGCTATATCTTTTGTGGTAATGGGAACAAAAGGTGCTTCTGGTTTAAAAGAGATGACCATAGGCAGTAAAACGGGTTCTGTGATCACTCGAGTTAGAACACCTATACTTGTCATTCCAGAAGAAGCCTCGTTTAAAATACCATTGAACATTGGTTTTCCTACAGACTTTAATTTAACGTACAATAGCAAAGTAATAGAAACCTTAATATCAGTTGCAGAGGAACACAATTCTACTGTTAGAGTTTTATATGCTAAACAGTCAGCAAAATCATTAAACAGCTTTCAGAATAGTAATAAAAAGCTTTTAAAGCATATGTTGCATACCTCTAATAGTTTTCACGAAACTGAAGATCAAAATTTAGAACATGCCATACAGTCATTTGTTACAAGTCTAAAAGTAGATTTTATAGCTATGGTTGCTAAAAATTTAAATTTTTATCAACGTATACTCTTCAAACCTCAAGTTGAAAAAATTAGCTATCATATTAATATTCCTTTTTTAATACTTCACGAATAGTTTTTTAAGCCTCCATGTTAAGGCTAAAGAGTGATAAATGTCATTTTATAACGTATTGTTTAGCTCTAACTTTGAGATTGTTAAACACTACATTATGAGAAAAATATTAATACCAACAGATTTTTCAGAAACTTCAATGAACGCCATTGAGTATGCTCTAGAGTTATTTAAATATGATACTTGTGAGTTTATTGTCATGCATGCTTTTGCAGATGAGGTTTATAATAATACCATGGAGATGGACCGCGAGTTTTTTGAAGTGTTTAAAGATAAGTATCGCAATAGTGTAGAAGCACAGCTTCAAAAAGAAGTTGTTGTAATGATTAAAAAAACGGCAAACCCAAAACACACTTATAATTTTGAAGCCCGTTTTGGGAGTCTTGTTGATGAGACTAATGATATTGTAGAAAGAGATAATATAGATATTGTAGTAATGGGTACCAAGGGTAAAACTCAAAATAAAGAGATCACTTTTGGTAGTCAAACCTTACAGGTAATTAAATATGTACAATGCCCGGTATTAGCAATACCAATAGGTTATCACGGTTTTCCTCCAGAAAATATATTATTCCCTACAGATTATTTGATCCCGTTTAAACGTAGAGAATTAAATTTATTAAGCACGATGGCAAAATCATTTGTGTCAAATATTCAAATGCTTTTTATTTCAGAATTTAAAAAATACTCACATAGACAAGAAGATAACCGCTTGTTTTTAGACCATTGTTTTAGAGATAATAAAAAGGCTTATTTACAAATTAAAGAAAAGGACCTAGCTCAAGGTATCAACAAAGAATTAAATGATAAGAAATATGATATGCTTGTGATGGTAAACCATAGACATTCTTATCTAGAAAATGTCTTATATCATTCTACTATAGAAAAAATAGGGATTGATATAAAAATTCCTTTTTTAGTAATGCAAAGTATACAGCGATAACCAAATCATATATTATGAAACGTATTTTATTACCTACAGATTTTTCAGAGAGTTCAAATAATGCCATTGATTATGCAATGCATTTATTAAAAGATACTACTTGCGAGTTTTTTCTCGTGCACGCTTATTCTGTGCCTGTGGTAAGTGCAGGCAGTATGGTAGACAGCTACTCAGCATTAATCATGCAAGATGTAGTGCATAAAAAAGCAGAAGAGCGTATAGAGGCTTTAGAAAACCGTATTAAAAAAGAGTTTAAAAATGACAATCATAGTTTTACAACAATTGTGTCATTAAATATGTTGGTTTCTGAAATGTCATATATTGTTGAAAAACACGATATTGATTATGTAATAATGGGTACTCAAGGCGCTACTGGTGCTAAAGAAATTTTTATAGGTACAAATACAATGTATGCTATTAAAAAACTAAAATGTCCTTTACTAGCAGTGCCTTCAGGTTTTAAATATGAGCCATTAAAAGAAATACTTTTTGCCACAGATTATAAATTTGACAGTAAAAATCAATATTTAAAAATGCTTCGTGAATTGTGCGACTATCACAGTTCTAACTTACATATTTTAAATGCTTATTATGGTACTCCTTTAACTAGTGAGCAAAAAGAAGCGCAAGGTTTTTTAGATGCATTTTTTATTGACAACACCCATCTATTTGAACTAACAGATGATACAGATATAGTAGACGCTGTAGAAAAATTTCAGGTTAAAAAGAAGATAAATTTTGTTGTGATGATTCATAACAAACATAATTTTTTTGAAAATCTGCTTTTCAAGCCTGTCATAAATCAATTAATATATCACACTAACGTTCCGTTTTTAGTGATCCCTTCGGTAGAAAAACAACACAACTAATATAATAGCAATGAAAACAATTATAATACCTACAGATTTTTCAAGAAACGCTTACAGTGCCTTTTATTTTGCAACACAAATATTTGCTGCTGAAAAGTGCAATTTCATTATCATTCACTCTTTTGAAAGTCAAGTTTCTAGCCTTACTAGTAGAATAGATATAGAAAAAACAGAGGCAGTTGTTACAGAACTTTATAACACTACCGAAACTAGATGTGAAGAAATAATACACGAGATTAGGTTAGATACCGCTAATGATAATCATAGCTATCAAGCGATAGCAACTTCTTTAACACTCTCTAGAGCAATTAATAAATTAATTGAAAAAGAAAAAGCACACTATGTGGTTATGGGGAGTAAGGGTAGTACTGGGGCAAGTAATATACTAATGGGTAGTAATACACTGTCAATGATTCAGAAAATTAAAAAGACTCCATTATTAATAATCCCAGAAGATCTAGATTTTAAACCCATTAATAAAATTGCCTTTGCAACTGGATATAAAAGGTCTTATAACAAAGAAGAACTAGCGCCTCTAGTCGCTATCTCATCTTTAAACAACTCTACTATAAAAGTAGTTCACGTTAACGAAAATGTAGATATGAGTGAAGAGCAACTGGCTAATTTTAATCAATTATTTGACTTGTTAAAGTCTGAAAAACCTGAAAACACTTTCTTATTAGATGAGAGAGAAAACTTTGATGCAATAAGCAATTATTTAGGCAATGAAGATATTGATATGGTGTCAATGATATTCTATAAACATAATGCTATAGTAAGATTATTTAGAGAAGCAACAGTAAAAAATATTGCTAGATATGTAAACTTACCTTTTCTTATTTTACCAAAGATAGACTGATTAATGTCATAGCTATGCTTGGCTTAGTTTGCAAAACCTATAATAATCTTTAACGTTAATAATGAAAAAAGAAGCTTTTCAAGTTATTAAATCATCTGGAGAGAAAGCAGATTTTTCACTAGCTAAACTCCGCAACAGTCTATTTAAAAGTGGCGCAGATAAGCTTGTAGTAGATAATATTATTAATATAGTTAGAGATGAGTTATACCAAGGTATATCTACAAAAGAAATATACAATAGAGCGTTTGCATTATTAAAAAAAAGCCAACCTATTTTTGCTTCTAAATACAAACTAAAAAGAGCTATTTATGAATTAGGTCCAACAGGTTTTCCTTTTGAGAATTTTATTGGGGCATTAATGGAATATTCTGGTTACAAGGTAGAGGTGGGTAAAATTTTGCAAGGTAAATGTGTAAATCATGAGGTAGATGTAATTGCTATAAAACACAAACAGCACATTATAGCAGAATGTAAGTTTCATAGCGAAAAAACAAGCACCTGTAATATTAAAGTCCCGCTATATATAAACTCTCGTTATAAGGATATCATAGCACAATACAATAACACGCCTTTATGCCCTAATGAAGGTTGGGTAGTTACTAATACACGTTTTACTAGTGATGCGATTACTTACGCAAAATGCGTTGGTCTTTATTTGTTAAGTTGGGATTACCCAAAAGAGAACGGCCTTAAAGAGCGTATAGATAGATTAGGTCTCTATCCCATTACAGTTTCAACTTTATTAACAAAACGCGAAAAACAATTTTTGCTAAGTAGAAAAGTAGTGCTGTGCAGACAATTAGTTGATGATAACTTTTATTTAGATCATTTGGGGATTTCTGAAAAACGTAAAACAAAAATACTAACCGAAGTTTCTATGCTTTCTAATACAAACTGAAATGAGCAAAATTAAAATCCATTTTTTAGGAGCTTCACAAACAGTGACTGGCTCTAAGTTTTTACTTGAAACACCTCAAAAAAATATATTAATTGACTGCGGTATGTTTCAAGGTTTAAAAGAATTAAGAGAATTAAACTGGAAGGATTTTAATTTTGATGTTTCTACAATTGATATTGTTTTATTAACTCACGCGCATTTAGACCATACAGGTTATTTGCCAAGGTTAGTTAAACAGGGTTATAACGGTAAAATTATAGGAACACCACCAACCCTAGAAATTGCAAAAATAATATTGTTAGACAGTGCAAAAATAAATGAAGAAGATGCAGAAAGAGCAAATAAAGAAAACTTCACAAAACATCACCCCGCGTTACCTTTTTATACATTAAAAGATGCTGAGCAAACCATTAAAAAATTTGAAGCCTCACAAAAAGATCAATGGTATAACATTTCAGAAGACATAAAATATCGCTTTAATTATAATGGGCATATTTTAGGAGCTACTTTTATTGAGCTTAATATTTCAGGAAAAATGTTTGTATTTTCTGGAGATATAGGGAGAGAAGAAGATGTTTTATTATTTCCGCCTAGCAAACCTCAAAAAGCAGATTATTTGTTTGTAGAAAGTACCTACGGAAATAAGCTACATCCAAAAGAGGAAGTTTCAAAAAAACTAATTGAAGTCATTAATAAAACAGTACATAATAGAGGTGCTTTAATCATACCTTCTTTTGCTGTTGAGCGTTTGCAAACATTGATGTTTTTATTATGGAAATTATATGACGAGGGCAAAATCCCGAATATTCCAATTTTTATTGATAGTCCAATGGGTAATAACGTTCTAAATGTTTTTGAGCGTTTTGCTTCATGGCATAAAATTGCTCCAACAGAATTTAACAATATGAAAAACCGTATGAATATAATCACTTCATACAAAGAAACTTGGGAAACAATTGATGATCCAAGACCTAAAATTGTTATTGCTGGTAGCGGTATGATTACTGGTGGTAGAGTACTTACGTATTTAAAACAATTAATTGATGAGAAGTCTACAACAGTTTTAATTGTTGGCTACCAAGCAGAAGGTACTAGAGGTCGCCAACTTTTAGAAGGTGCTCATGAACTCAAGTTTTTTGGCAAATACTATCCCGTAAAAGCAACGGTGGAGCATATAGATAGTTTATCTGCACACGCAGATCAAGAAGGTATAGTTAGTTGGCTTAGTGAAATTAAAAACACACCTCAAAGCACATATTTAATTCACGGCGAGGCTAATGCCTTAAATACTTTAAGAGTAAAACTTAAGGATACATATAAATGGGATGTTGTTATTTCTAAACTAAACCAAATAATTGAGATAAATCTTTAATAATCTAAGTAGCAATACCTAGAAAAAAAAAGGCTTGATAGATGGATCTTTAAGAGTTGTTATTTAAAATTATTTATTGTTTTTATAACGACTGATAAAGCTTTTTAAAAAGCTGATAAATATCATTTATAAAATTAATGGAGTGCGTTATATTTATAGTATAAACGATAAGTTCTACTTTAAAAAATAGGGCTAATCTTTTTTAAATAATGATAATAATATTATTAGTCACAGAAGATCACAATCTTCCCTTAAATTCTACTTGTTATGGCTTCAAAAACTCATTTTAAATTTATAGAATGGCAAGACACTGCTGGTCTTCATAAAGATATCACTACTTCTATTTTAGATCTTGATTTTTTAAAAGATGAACTTCGTTTTTTAGAAAACCTAGTGAGCGATCACACTATAGAGTTTTTCTACAAAAAAAACTCATTAGAGACTAATGCTATTATAAAAGAGCTTACAGAGCATTCTAAAAGGTTATCGATTTTAACAGAAAAATTTAATAATCATAATAGTAATTTAGATAAGTTAATTGATAGTGGCAATGATGAAGAGGAGTTGCGGCTGTTTAAAAATGAGCATTACTCTTTAGTTATAGAAGAGATGGATTTTCACGCAGATATTAAAAAGACCAAAAGCCATATTTTTAAAATGCTTGCAGAAATTATGAAAAAAAGTAAGCAAAAAAAAATACTATAACTTAAAGACTATCTAGTTTTTTAAAATATACAACTATGAAAAAAACAACACTTTTATTGACTCTATTAATCATTACTTCATTGATTATAGGTTGCAGTAGCACAAAAGTTACTCAGCAATATAAGAGTCCTGACAATGATTTTTTTCAAGCTAATAAAGTTTTGGTTGTTGGTATTTCAGCAAATAAAGAACTAAGAAGAGCTTTTGAGACTAAGATGGTCTCCTCATTAGAAAAAAATGAGGTGCTTGCTGTGAAGAGTATAGATTTTTTTGAAACTTCTTTTTCAGATAATGAGCAGTCCATTGAACAATTAAACACCATTGAAGATAAATTATTAGAATCTGGTTTTGATGCTATATTACTTGCAAAAATCACTGGTAAAGAGAGTAAGGTGACGCTAGTAAATGCATATCAAAATCTCTCAAATCAAAATCAAACTTTTGAAGACTACTACTACAAGCATCAACATGAATATTTAAAAGAACAAGAAGAACGCTATCAAGTTTATACTACAGAGACATCTCTATTTTGTATTTGTCCCGGTAAAGAGCGCGAACTTATATGGCGTGGAAATATTGAGCTAATAGATGCTGTTAAATTTAATAAAAACATAAACGCTTACATAAAGACACTATTTACAACGCTCAAAGAGAATAACTTTTTACTACTCGAATAATGAAAGTACTTATATATAGCGCAAAACCCTTTGAGATTGAATTGCTAAAAAAAACAAACGAAGGGAAACATGAATTAACCTTCACACCAGAAAGACTCACGTCTAACACGGCTTTGTTAGCAATTAATCAAGATGCAGTTTCAATTTTTTCTGCAGATAAAGCGACCTCTATTGTTTTAGAAAAACTTAAAACTTTTGGGGTAAAGTACATCACTCTTAGGTCTGCAGGTCATGATAATATAAATGTAAAGACAGCCAATAAACTTGGTATACGAGTAGCAAATACTCCAGATTATTCACCTAACGCTATTGCAGAACATGCTATAGCTTTATTGTTAGCTTTAAATAGAAAGATACCCCTTGCACAACAGCAAACAAGAACATATAATTTTTTGCTAGATAGTTTGGTTGGGTTTGATTTAAATAATAAAACAGTAGGCGTATTAGGAACCGGTAAAATAGGTAGTGTGTTAGTTAAAATACTCCACGGTTTTAATTGTAAAATTATTGCAAATGATATAAGCAGTGATAAAAGACTCATTAATTTTTATAATGTTGAGTATGTTTCTAAAGATGCTATAGCAAATGAAGCACAGGTAATCTTTACTTGTTTGCCGCTTACCACAAAAACACATCATTTTTTTGATACCCATTATCTAGAAAAAATGAAACAGAAACCAGTTATAGTTAATGTAGCCAGAGGAGCCGTAGTTGACACTAAAGCAATTTTAAATGCACTAGACAGTGCTAAAATTAGCGGGTACGCAACAGATGTCTATGAGAATGAAAATGGAATATTTTTTTATGATAAGTCTAAAGATAAACCAGAAGATCAATTGTTAGATAGCTTATTAAAGCATCCATTGGTATTACTAACACCTCATCAAGCATTTGCAACTAATGAGGCGCTACAGAACATTGCTGCAGCTACTTTTAACAATTTAAACGATTGGCAAAAAGGTATTCACGCACATAACGAGCTTTCATAATTAATAAAAGCTCGTTATTATTTGTGTTAAACTATAAATATACTTTAGAGTTTGGGGGTAAATTATCTGTGTAAAAACAGTAATGGAATTAAAGTTCTATAAACCAACTTTGAAGTGTCTGAGCCTAAGAGCAAACGATCTAAGAACGTTTCTTTCTTTATAAACACAGCGTGTAAATCTACTTTTAAAAGCTGTGTAGCGGTATTTACAGCAATTAAACCAGGTATTGTATTTAGGCTGTAATACGTATACTCATAATCAACAAATAGCTCCTTTAGACATTGATTATCTTCTTTAATAGACATATCATGTGCATTTTCATCAATGTCTAAAACATTAAGCACTGGTTGATGCATATCTAGAATTTTAGTAAAAACCTTGATCCCAGATTGTGAAAAATCTTCACAATTTTGAGTAGAAAATAATACACTCTTAATATTCTTAAACTTAAAATGTTCTGGTATGGTTAGCGTAGGACATTCTGAGTTTCTAATAACCTTTAGCGTATTACTACCAAAAAGAGTTTCCTTAGCTCCCGTAGCGCCATTACTACCCATGACTATTAGATCTATAGAATGAAAAGAAACCGCTTCATTAACAGCAGATACAAAATTGTCAAAGTCATATAAACCGTTAAAATCATAATTCTCATTAGCGTGTTCCTCTTTTAATTTGATAACTAGGTCATTAATTGCCTTTTTATTATCAAACGCAATACTGTCATAAACACTATCAGATTTAGCACCAGAAGCAAGGTCGTCACTTACATATTCAGAAATTTTCTGGACATTTAAAATGTAAAATTCACATTTCCAATTCTTAAAAAAATGCATCGCATAATCTATTGCATTGTTAGAGCTTGCAGAAAAGTCTGTAGGGAGAAGTATTTTTTTCATGTTTCTGAAATTTTATACAACGAAAATAAGAGTCATATGACACAAAAAAAATGATGTTTATCATAAAGTGAACTTTTAAAACTATAACCATTCTGTTATCTGTTTTTAAAATTATGCTCTAAAAGACTACATAAATTAATAAAGAATGCCTTCAGAAAACTTTTATTGCTAAATTGATATATTTATGCTAATTTAGTATATATGAAAATTGAAGCCTGCCCAAACTGTGGATCTGATAAAAAAATAAAAAGCGGAGTTGTAAATAATAGACAACGCTATAAATGTAAAGCGTGCAATTACTTCTTCTCTGTCAATAAGATAGGAAAAAAAATTGATGACTATTACGTTAATAAATCACTTCAGCTTTATCTAGAAGGCCTTACCTACCGTGAGATTGAACGTATTCTTGGTATTTCTCATGTGAGCATCATGAATTGGGTAAAAAAATATAATATAAAACGACCTTATAATTCTAATTACCATCCCACGTATAAAATATTAAATGCAATAGAACTTGGAGAATACTTTAGCAATTCAGAAAATATAAGAGGAGCGGGAGTTATTGTAACAGAATTAGGAGATAAGTTTATGCTTATAAAATGGGAGCGTTTCAAATATTAACTATACTAATTACCAAAAAAGTATATTAAGTTTTCATTAACTCATTGTTTTATAGAGTTTAGCGGTGCACACAAAACCAATTACTAACCACTAAACTAGAAATTCAATGAGAAAACAAGCTCTTATTCTATTAGTTTTTTTCCTTGCGTCGTTTCAATTTGCAACTGCGCAAGGGTCTCCAGATTACACTGGAGGACTAAAAATGAAATTCAACGAAGACGGTTCTAAATATCTCCGTGTAATTTCTTGGGCGCAAGTTCAAGCTAATTATAATTTAGACGAAAGCTTAGATAGCAACGGAAATGAAAATAGCCAACTAGGCTTCAATTTAAGGCGAGCACGTGTATTAATGTTCGCTCAAATAAACAAGAACTTTTTAATCCTAACACATTTTGGACTTAATAGTCTTACTAGTTCTACATTAAGCCCTACAGGAAAAGGAGATGGTTCTCAACTATTTTTTCATGATGTTTGGGCACAATATTCTGTAGGTGCTAACCATACAGTAGGAGGAGGGTTGCATTACTTTAACGGTATTTCTAGGTTAAATAACCAGAGTACTTTAAATATGATGACCTTAGATAATAACCGCCAATCTTGGGCTACAATAGGGTTGTCAGACCAGTTTGCACGCCATCTGGGTGTGTTTGCAAAAGGGCAATTTGAAAAACTACAATATAGAGTAGCAATTAATGATGCATCTACATCATCATTAGATGGCCGTACAGCAATTGCTGGTGGAGGAGCTGTGTATAATGGTAGAGCTACATTAGGCGGTAAAGATGCAGGAAAAACATATGCCGGTTATTTTGATTATCACTTTTTTGATCAAGAATCTAATTTCCTACCATACAAAGTAGGTACATATCTAGGCGGAAAAAAAGTCTTTAATGTTGGAGCAGGTTTCTTTTTACATCCTAAAGGAGCTGTAATAGATACAGGTACAGAAATAGCTCCAGATCTTCAAGGTGATGACGTTTCTATTTTTGCAGTAGATGCATTTTATGATGCGCCATTAAGTGATAACGGTAGTGCAATTACCGCATATGCTGTTTTTCAATCTAGTGATTATGGTAAAGATTACCTTTTTAGCGCTTACGGAACCGGAAGTATGGTGTACGGTCACGTAGGTTATGTTTTTAAAGGAGATGTAGCTAAAACACGATACCAACCATATCTAAGTTATGGCGCTAATAGTTATGATGCTGTTAGTGATAACAGAAACACTCTTGGCGTAGGAGTTAATGCTTTTATGAGTGGTCACAATTCAAAATTAACCTTAGAATATAAAAATCAAAATTTTGGTGAAATAGACTCAAACGTCATTACACTTCAAGCTATGATTTATCTATAAAAACTATAACTATGTCTAAAAAACAAGAAAACGCAACCGCGTACTGGAAAGAAAACTTAAGGTACTTAGCCATATTACTATTTATTTGGTTTTTAGTCTCCTTCGGGTTTGGAATCTTATTAGTAGATCAATTAAACGAAATTAAATTGGGAGGGTTCAAACTAGGGTTCTGGTTTGCTCAACAAGGGTCAATTTATGTATTTGTAATCCTCATATTTGTCTACATACGTTTGATGAATAAACTGGATAAAAAATACGGACTTGACGAATAAACTAACTATAAAAAACACACATATATTATGGGAATTTTAACTTGGACCTGGATACTTGTAGGTATCACATTTGCACTTTACATAGGTATTGCAATATGGGCTAGAGCAGGGTCATCAAAAGAATTTTATGTAGCTGGTGGTGGTGTTCACCCTATCGTTAATGGTATGGCTACAGCCGCAGACTGGATGTCTGCAGCATCATTTATATCGCTCGCCGGTATAGTATCCTTTGGTGGGTATGACGGCTCCGTTTATTTAATGGGATGGACAGGAGGATATGTATTATTAGCATTATTACTCGCACCCTATTTAAGAAAATTTGGAAAATTTACAGTACCAGATTTTATTGGAGACAGATATTACTCAAACGTAGCGCGTATTGTTGCAGTAATTGCTGCATTAATAGTTTCATTTACCTATGTAGCAGGTCAAATGAGAGGTGTTGGTATTGTTTTTTCTCGTTACTTAGAAGTAGAGATTGACACAGGTGTTTACATAGGTATGGCAATAGTTTTATTCTATGCAGTATTAGGTGGGATGAAAGGTATTACCTACACTCAAGTAGCACAATACTGTGTTTTGATTTTTGCATTTATGGTTCCAGCAATTTTCATTTCTATAGAGATGACAGGAAACCCAATTCCTCAAATAGGCTTAGGTCAAGCAGGAGCAGATGGAGCCTATTTATTAGACAAATTAGATGGTCTACACGCAGAACTAGGTTTTAGTGAATATACAACAGGAAGCAAATCTATGATAGATGTATTTGCTATAACACTTGCATTAATGGCAGGTACGGCAGGATTGCCTCACGTTATTGTTCGCTTTTTTACAGTGCCAAAAGTAAAAGATGCACGTAAATCTGCAGGTTGGGCTTTATTATTTATTGCAATAATGTACACAACTATTCCTGCAGTAGCAGTATTTGCAAGAGTAAATTTAATAGAAACTGTAAGTAACGAAAATTATGCAGATTTACCAGAATGGTTTGCAAACTGGGAGAAAACAGGATTATTAGGTTTTGAAGACAAAAACGGTGATGGGGTTGTTCAATATGTAGCAGATTCAGACAAAAACGAACTTACTATAGACCGTGATATAATGGTACTAGCAAACCCAGAAATTGCAAAATTACCTAACTGGGTTATTGCACTTGTAGGAGCTGGTGGTCTAGCCGCAGCACTATCAACTGCAGCAGGATTATTATTAGTGATTGCATCATCAATCTCTCATGATTTATTCAAGAAAATATTGATGCCAAAAATTAGTGAAAAAGGCGAACTAATCGCTGCACGTCTTGCTGCTGCAGTAGCAGTTGTAATTGCAGGTTACTTTGGTATTAATCCGCCAGGCTTTGTCGCCGCCGTGGTTGCACTAGCATTTGGTCTCGCAGCCGCCTCCTTTTTTCCGGCCATTGTTTTAGGGATATTTGATAAAAGAATGAATAAAGAAGGAGCAATTGCAGGTATGATAATAGGGTTGTCATTAATGGTATTCTATATGTTGAAATTCAAATTCGGGATTTTTGATGGTGGTAAAGAAGCCGTTGCTGGCCTTAAATCTAGCTGGTGGTTTGGTATTTCTCCAGAAGGGTTTGGTACTGTTGCAATGTTTGTAAACTTTATATTCTCTGTCGTGATTTCAAGAATGACACCTGCACCGCCAGAAAATGTTCAAGAAATTGTTGAGAATATTAGAATCCCTTCAGGAGCAGGAGAAGCTTCAGATCATTAATAATTATTATTTATTCTATTTGGTTAAGTAAGTTTTAGTTGAAAATCAGCATTACATTTTTGTAGTGCTGATTTTCTTAATTTAAATTATTTAACTTTATAACATATAAAAGCACCGTTGATAAACCATTAAAATTTCCGAAGTTAGTATTAGGGCGTGACCACAAGGGTCGGGCTTTATGTTTCAATTCCACTCCGCAAGAAAAATGCGGATGCGGGATTTCCACTTCAATCCCTCACGCAGATAGTGATGGTTTATAATAATAGGTATTAAATTATTAAACAGAGAACATCAATGAAAAAACGCCACGAACAAAAACTTATCGTCCTTTCTGTTGCACTTTTTATAGCTTTTAATATCCCCTTTGTTTTGATTTTTAATTTTGAAGGTGCGGTATTTGGCATCCCAACATTTTACTTTTCTTTATTTTCTATTTGGTTGCTTTCTATTATTATCTCTGCAATAGTATTAAATCGTCATTATGAATAATTATGCTCTCATAGTTATCATTGTTGCCTACTTGGCAATGTTGTTTTATGTTGCTTTTCTTGCAGAAAAAAGAAAGAAAAGCAAATGGGTAAATAACCCTTACGTTTACACATTATCACTTGCTGTTTACTGTTCTGCCTGGACTTATTATGGTAGTGTGGGTATTGCAGCAAACTCAGGTATAGATTTTCTGCCCATTTATATTGGGCCAGTAATAGCAGCTCCACTGTGGATTATTGTTTTACGTAAAGTGATACGAATTTCTAACCAAAATAAAATTTCATCGATTGCAGATTTCATCTCGTTACGCTACGGAAACAATAGATTTTTAGGCGCACTCGTAACAGTAATTTGTCTTTTAGGTACACTCCCGTATATTTCATTACAGCTAAAAGCAGTCTCAGAAACTTTTGAAATTATGGCAGATCATACTAGCTATGTTTCTACTAACATACTAGATGATTCTACTTTTTATGTGGCATTACTACTAGCTATATTTGCAACGTTTTTTGGAACTCAAAATGCAGATGCTTCAGAAAAACATTCGGGTATTATAGCTTCTGTAGCTTTTGAGTCTATATTAAAATTAGTGTTCTTTTTAATTATTGGTGTTTATATAACCTTCTATTTATTTGATGGCACAACAGATATTTACAATCAAATTTCAGTAATAGATAATTTTAAAGAACTCACTAGTTTAAGCGGTTTAGAAGATGGTTTTAATTGGCTATTTTTAATCTCATTATCATTTATGGCAATTTTTTTATTGCCACGCCAATTTCAAGTTTCGGTATTAGAAAATAATAGAGAGAAGTACTTAAAAAAAGCAATCTGGTTATTCCCACTTTACTTATTTCTTTTTAATGTATTTGTTATTTTTATTGCCTGGGCGGGAAAACTAACATTTGGGGATACTGTTAACTCAGAGTATTACACGCTACTACTCCCTTTAGAAAATGGCAATTCTTTTTTAGCGACTTTGGTTTTTCTAGGAGGTTTTTCTGCTGTGATATCAATGGTTGTAGTTTCTACATTAGCGCTTTCAATAATGGTAAGTAACAACTTGATTATACCCTATGGATTTTTAGATAAATTCATAAAAAATAAAACAGAAAGAAATGCCAAATACATCAAGAATATAAGGCGAATTTCAATTTTCACGATAATTATAATCGCCTATTTTTTTTACATTTCATTTTCTAAAGAACTGTCACTTTATTCAATAGGGCTTATTTCTTTTGTAATAATAGCACAGCTTGCTCCCTCTTTTTTTATTGGTCTTTTCTGGAATCGAGGATCCTCAAAAGGAGCAATTATTGGTATCATCGTTGGCTTCTGCATTACCTTTTACACTTTAATACTTCCGTTTACATTGGTTGCTTATACAGGCTCAGACACGTTTACAGAGCTAGGTTTAAATGGAATATCTGCACTTAAACCACATGCGCTTTTTGGTATCGATTTTTTAAGCCCGCCGGCACACGCATTTTTCTGGAGTATATTATTTAATCTATTATGTTATTTGGTATTTTCAATCATAACTAAGGGGAACTACAGAGAGCGTAATTATGCAGAAATGTTTGTAGACAGTAGTAACTTTAAAGCTTTGCAAGACAGCGCTCTTGTATGGAAGGGAGAGGCTTATGTTGCAGATATAAAAAGTGTGCTTGTTCGTTTTTTAGGTGAGCAAAAAGCTAGCAGGGCATTGCGGTTATTTTTTACCAAATACAAATTGCCATTAGATACACAACTAGCAGATGCAAGGCTTATAAATTTTTCTGAAAAGCTATTAACGGGGAGCATAGGTAGTGCTTCGGCAAAAATATTGATTGCCAAAGTTGTAAAAGAAGAGCAAATAAGTCTTGTTGAGGTTTTAAGAATATTAGAAGAATCTAAAGACAACATTGTAAGCAATAAAATACTCACCGAAAAATCTGATGAGTTATCACAGTTATCTTCAAAACTAAAAGATGCTAATAAAGAGCTCGTAGTAAAAGACAAACAAAAAGACGAGTTTTTAGACACTGTTGCCCACGAGTTAAAAACACCTATCACAGGTATAAGGGCTGCAACAGAGCTATTAATGGATGATGAAGATGATATGCCTAAAGATATTAAAAAGCAATTTCTTTCAAATATTTTGCAAGACTCTGATAGATTAGGAAGACTAATTAATAATATTTTAGACTTTGAAAAACTTGAAACTGGACGCCTTAGTTTAGATTTAAACTATCTTGATATACAACAAACAATTAATAAAGCACTTGCAAACACGCAGCACATTGCAGCTAAAAAAGGGATAACTCTAAAAGTAATTAATGTACATAGGTTTAAGATAGAATATGATGAGGACAGAATAGTACAAGTTTTAATGAATTTAATATCAAACGCCATTAAGTTTTGCGAACCAAATCTTGGGATAATAGAGATTGATTATAGACTTGGAAATAAAGTTTTGGAGCTATCTGTGACAGACAATGGTAAAGGGATTCCAGAAGAAGATGTAGCATATATTTTTGATAAGTTTTATCAATCTCAACATCAAAATACTATTAAACCAGAGGGTAGTGGCTTAGGTCTAGCAATAACTAAGCAAATTGTAGAAAAACACAAAGGTAAGATCTGGGTAGATAGGCATAAAAAAACAGGTGCAAAATTTGTTTTTACGTTACCAATTAGCTAAATTACATCTTGATTTATGAAGCATAAAATTTTAATAGTTGATGATGAGCCAAATATAGTAATGTCGCTAGAATACGCCTTTAAAAAAAAAGGTTTTGAAGTGTTTATAGCAAGAGATGGTAGTGAGGCTTTAGAGATATTAAAAGACAATATTCCAGACATCGTTCTGTTAGATATTATGATGCCTAATGTTGATGGATTTCAAACATTAAAACAAATAAGAAATACAGAAAGTTTAGAAGCTACAAAAGTAGTATTCTTAACTGCAAAAAATAAAGCTTCAGACATAGAAAAAGGTTTAAATCTTGGAGCAGATAAGTATTTAATAAAGCCTTTTTCAGTAAAAAAAATAGTTTCAGAAATATTGGAACTTTTGACTTAAAAGCAGTCTTATAAGTCTATTTAAATATTGGTTTTGTGTGCAAACAAACAATGTTTAATTAAAAATTTAAGACATGAAATTTAAGATAAACTCGCGTGCATCAGATATAATAATTACTATCTATGTTGTACTCACTTTATTTTATAGAATAAAGTTTGAAAATGAAACAGGTGTTACCGCATTACAATCTCTTGTAATTGGTATTTGCCTTGTGGCTATGCCTTGGTCTCTTATCAAGCTTAAGCTACTCAATCCTAACTGGTTCGGACTATTTAATCCTAAAATCCCGAAGCAATGAAATATTCAGATTTTTACAAAGACAGTATTGAAAATCCAGAAAGTTTTTGGCTTTCAAAAGCAAAGGATTTAGCTTGGCATAAAGTGCCTACAACCATATTGTCTAAGGATAAGCACAACTACAATCAATGGTTTGAAAACGGTACATTAAACCTAAGTTATCTTTGTGTTGATAAACATATAAATGATGGTTATGGAGATCAAAATGCTATAATTTATGACTCTCCAGTTACCAAAACTATAGAGCATATTACATTTAATCAACTTCATTATCAAGTCTCAAAATTAGCAGGAGGTCTGCAAAATTTAGGACTCAATAAGGGTGATACTGTGATTATCTATATGCCAATGATACCTCAAGCATTATATGCAATGTTAGCCTGTGCTAGAATAGGTGTAATACATTCGGTGGTTTTTGGAGGTTTTGCTCCTCACGAATTAGCTATTAGAATTGATGATTGCAAGCCCAAAGTTATCATTACTGCGTCTAATGGAATTGAAATAGAGCGTATTATCCCATACAAACCCTTTGTAGATGAAGCTATAATAAAAGCGAAGCACAAACCAGAAAAGGTTATTGTTTATGATAGAAATCTAGATGTAGAAATACCTAAAAAGGAATATGATATTGACTACACAACCTTAGTTGAAAACTCTCCTTCAATAGAAGCTATCCCTTTACCATCTACACATCCTTCTTATATTCTTTATACATCTGGCACGACGGGAACACCTAAGGGTATTGTTAGAGATACAGGTGGTTATGCTACTGCTTTAAAGTTTTCAATGAAATATATTTATGGCATAAATGAAGGTGAAACGTTTTGGGCAGCCAGCGATGTTGGTTGGGTTGTAGGTCATAGTTTTATTGCATACGGCCCATTATTAAACAGAAATACTACAATCCTGTTTGAAGGTAAACCAATTAAAACTCCAGATGCTTCAACTTTTTGGAGAGTGTTGAGTGAGCATAAGGTAAAGGCAATGTTTACCGCACCCACTGCTATAAGAGCAATTAAAAAAGAAGATCCCACAGGAAGCTTTATTAAAAAATATGATCTTTCTAGTTTTAAACATTTGTTTTTAGCTGGAGAGCGATGTGATGTTGCAACCTTAAACTGGACACAAGATCAATTGCAAATACCTGTAATTGACCATTGGTGGCAAACCGAAAGTGGTTGGCCAATGATCTCTAATATGGTAGGGGTAGAGTTACAACCTATAAAACCAGGCTCAGCAAGTCTTGCTGTTTGTGGTTATGACATTCAAATATTAAATGAAGATGGAGAAGTAGTTGAAGATAGCGTTGAGGGTTATGTTGCTATAAAACTACCATTGCCACCAGGAACTCTAAGCAATCTTTGGGGAAATCCTGAGCGTTTTAAATCTGGTTATTTAGATAGATTTCCTGGATATTATTTTTCAGGTGATGGCGGTTATAAAGATGAAGATGGATACCTGTTTATTACAGGCCGTGTAGATGACATTATTAATGTTGCAGGACACAGACTTTCTACTGCTGAGATGGAAGAAATTGTAGCGTCACATTCAGAAGTAGCTGAATGCGCTGTGTTTGGAGTTCATTGCGAAATTAAAGGCCAAAAGCCTTTAGGACTCATTGTTTTAAAATCGGAGAACATTTCAGAAACTAATACTGTCCAAAAAGAAATAATACAGGATGTTAGACGTGAAATTGGTGCAGTAGCATCTTTTAGAGATGTTCATATAGTAAAGCGTTTGCCAAAAACAAGAAGTGGAAAAATACTTCGGAAACTACTTAGAAATATTGCTGATGAGCAACAATACAATATACCATCAACAATAGACGATGTGTCTATAATAAATGAAATAAAATCTATCTATCAAGCCCAAAATATAGGGATACATAAATAAAAATTAAAATAAAAGCAATGAGTAATTATCACATAAAACACTTAGAAGAATACTACCAAGTTTATAGAAAATCTGTTAGAAATCCTGAAGCTTTTTGGGAAGAAATAGCTGAAGAACATTTTTTATGGAGAAAAAAATGGGATAATGTTTTGAGTTGGGATTTTAAAAAGCCAGAAATTAAATGGTTTGAAGGTGCTAAATTAAATATTACAGAAAACTGTATTGATAGACATTTAGCAACAAGAGGAGATAAAACAGCTATTTTATTTGAGCCTAATGACCCAAATGAAGAAGCACAACACATTACCTATAAAGAGTTATACAAACGGGTAAATAAGTTAGCAAACGTTCTCAAGGATAATGGAATTAAAAAAGGAGATAGGGTCTGTATCTATCTGCCTATGATCCCAGAATTAGCAGTGTCATTACTAGCTTGTGCTAGAATAGGGGCTATACATTCGGTGGTGTTTGCTGGTTTTTCTTCTACCGCTTTAGCGACTAGAATAAATGATAGTGATTGTAAATTAGTAATCACATCTGACGGGTCTTACAGAGGAAAAAAAACAATAGATTTAAAAGGGATTGTAGATGAGGCTTTAGATGATTGTAGTGGTGTAAATACAGTGTTAGTTGTAAATCGTATTAATTCTGAAATTAGCATGAAAGAGGGACGTGATCAATGGTTGCAGCCTTTGCTAGATAAAGCCTCAGAAAGTCTAACAGCAACTGTTATGGACGCTGAAGATCCATTGTTTATATTATATACTTCGGGTTCTACAGGTACTCCTAAAGGTATGGTGCACACCACAGGAGGTTATATGGTTTATAGTGCCTATACTTTTAAGAACGTTTTTCAATATAAAGAAGATGATATCTATTGGTGTACAGCAGATATTGGTTGGATAACTGGTCATAGCTATATAGTTTATGGACCACTAGCAAATGGAGCTACAACAGTAATGTTTGAAGGCGTACCAAGTTATCCTGATTATGGGCGTTTTTGGGATATTGTAGAAAAGCATAAAATCACTCAATTTTACACTGCTCCTACAGCTATTAGAGCCTTAGCAAAAGAAGGTGTAGAACATGTAGAAAAACACGATTTATCATCACTAAAAGTTTTAGGGACCGTTGGTGAGCCTATTAATGAAGAGGCTTGGCATTGGTATGATGACAACATAGGAAAGAAAAATTCTCCAATTGTAGATACTTGGTGGCAAACCGAAACAGGAGGAATTATGATTACTCCTATTCCTTTTTCAACCCCTACAAAGCCAACATATGCTACTTTACCTTTTATAGGTATTCAGCCAGCATTGATGGATGAAAAAGGAAAAGAAATAAAAGGAAATCAAACCGATGGTAGGTTGTGTATAAAGTTTCCTTGGCCTAGTATCGCTAGAACCATTTGGGGAAATCACCAACGATATAAAGACACCTATTTCTCAGCATATGAAAATATGTACTTTACTGGAGATGGCGCGCTAAGAGATGAAGTAGGTTATTACAGAATAACAGGTCGTGTAGATGATGTTATTATTGTATCTGGCCATAACTTAGGGACCGCTCCTATTGAAGATGCAATTAATGAACACCCTGCAGTATCTGAAAGCGCCATTGTAGGTTTCCCGCATGACGTAAAAGGAAATGCACTCTACGGATATGTTATTTTAAAAGAAACAGGAGAAAGTAGAAATCACGATAATTTAAGAAAAGAAATAAATCAAATTATCACAGAACAAATAGGGCCTATTGCTAAATTAGATAAAATTCAATTTACAAACGGTTTACCTAAAACTAGATCAGGTAAAATTATGCGTCGTATTTTAAGAAAAATAGCTAGTAAAGATACTAGCAACTTAGGAGACACAAGTACTTTATTAAATCCAGAATGTGTACAAGATATTATGGATAACGTGCTATAGAGTAAATTACAGTTTATTATAAAAGGCAAAAACCCTCAGCATTCGTGCTGAGGGTTTTCTATATTTAACTTAAAAATAATATTACTTTTTAATACATCTCTTAGTAGCTTTATTACCATCTGTATCTGTTACTGTCACTAAGTACATACCTGTATTTAGGTTAGATACATCTACATTATTTGAAGAAATAGAGATTACTTTTTGACCTAATAAATTATATACTTCAACACTAGCTACAGAGAAGTCACCTTGTATCGCAAAACTAGATGTAGTTGGGTTAGGGAAAATTGAGAAAGCACTTACTGCTGTTTCGTTTACTCCTAAAACTTCATCTACAGTTAGCAAAAAGCTACACTCATCTGTTACTATACTACCATTTTCTGCAGTAAAAGTAACTGTAACAGATCCAGCTGCAGATGCTATTAATGTTCCAGGTGCTGGAGTTTGTATAGTTGTAGTTGCATTATCTATAATCACATCTCCATCAGCTACATAATCTGGTAATGTATACGTTTCACCTTCAGTTACAACTACTGTTTCATCTTCGTGACAAGCAGTTATTTCTGGAAAAGTTGCCATCATAGTAAGTAGATTTGTTCTAAAATTGACACCGTCAGGACTTGGACTATGAAAGTTTGGAGTAGTCATACCACCTACTAATAAATATCCTTCGCCAAATAATCCTTCTGCAAGAACAATTTCAGTATTTCCAGTTCCAGTTAAAATTGTTGTTAATCCTGTACCCGTAACTACATTATGAGAGAAATCGTTACCTGTTAAAGTAGTAGTTGTAGTAAGAGGCCCTACAAAAACTGGATGAGTAGCATCAACAGCATCAACAGAAGCTTGTTGCGGTGTATAAGTTAATATAATATCATCAAAACCTACTGGTACATCTGGACCTTGAGATGCTGAGTTAAAAAATAAATATCCTCCAGCGTTTACCCAAGCCTCCATAGCAGCTTGATTGTTTGTAATAAATGTGTTTAGTTCTGGAGCGCCACTATCACTACCGTCTAAGTAAATCAATTCTGTATCATCAGAGAATAATGTTGCGGCATCTGCTGCTAAAAAAGTGTCTTGTGTCCAGTTACCTGTACCAAAAACTGCATTCATTGCATCTATGTTAGTAGTTTGTCCCCAAGGGTGACCAGTAGAAGCTTGAAGGTAATATACATCTCCAGATAATAAAACACTTTTGTTATTCATTACTGGTTGAATAACATAGTCAAACACATCATCACAAGCATCTGCTTGATAATTAGCAGAGTCACATTGTGCCTGAGATTGAAAGGTACTTACAAGGGCAAGTGCTAAAGTTGATAATAAGAGTCTAGTTTTTTTCATAATAGTTTAATTTATATTGGTTTATAATTATGCTGCAAATAAACCACTTAACTCTAGTTTGTAGATAGAGTAGTTTCTGAAAAGCTTGTTTTAACTTCTGAAATGTACAAATGGGTATGTTAAGCAACATATGTAAGTTGATTCTCACATTTTAATAGATGATTAGAGCAATCCTAACCTTTATAAAATTTCCGAAGGAAAAGAAAAGTGTGATATAATACTTAGAAAATTTACATAAGCATTGGGTAAGTTCATCCTAATATTTATATCTTGTGATAAAATAAACAATAAAAATCATGAAAAAAATTACATTATTACTTGCCCTAGTAAGCCTAGGTGTGCAAGCACAAACTTTTCCAGCTCCTTATTGTGATGTTGATAACACAGGTGTTACCGTAGAAGAGATTACAACAGTAGATTTTGCTGAAGTAAGTATAACAAATACAGATACCTCTTCTGTGTTAATAGACGCTACAGACTCATTTGGGTTTGGTAATATAGGTGATACTTATACACTTACTGTGGGTGGTAATACTGTAGGTGATTTTGACAATAATATAGTAGCGTTTATAGACTGGAACAACAATGAAATATTAGATGATGACGGAGAGGTTTATGAAATAGGTACTATCACCAACTCAACCGGAGAAGACGGTATTACTGTAAGTATGGATATTACAATACCTGTAGATGCAGAAGCACAGGAGTTGCGTGTAAGAATAACTAAGACTTATACAGACGCAGATTCTCCAGCAGAAATTGATCCTTGCGCGATTGTATTTGACCCATTTGGTCAAGGTACCAACCCTGGTTATGGTCAAGCATTAGATTTTACATTGTTAGCAGGTCTTGTTGGAGTAGACAAGTTTGATACAAATGCTTTTACCGTTTACCCATCACCAGTAAGCGATATACTTAATGTAGAGTATAAAACAGCTATAAGCAGTTTAAAAGTATATAACCTTTTAGGTCAAGAAGTATATTCACAAAACAATTCTGGAAATCAATTACAAGCAAATTTATCAACTTTGCAAAGAGGAGCTTATATAGTAAAAGTAAAAGCTCAAGAAGGAGAACATAGTTTTAAGGTTATAAAAGAATAAGACTATTTAATAAATATTTTATAAATAAAGAAAGCCACACCGTAAGGTGTGGCTTTCTTTATTGTGGAGCCGGAGGGATTCGAACCCTCGTCCAAACGTGCACTTGCACAGCTTTCTACATGTTTAGTTTTCATTTAGATTTTCGTGAATTTGCCGGTCGAAAACTACCAACGCGTCCCTTATTCTAAATTAGATGTCTCAAGCGTATCTAGACACTACACTCGATAGGTTTACTTTTACGAAGTCACTATATCGATTGCCGTAAACCAAGGCTCTCGAGTGACTTCCTGCTTGTCTACCTTGTAGACCGAGGCGTAATCCTACTATGATTCGGATTATGCAGCTAGGGCGTAGTTGTTCTCGCCGTTTAAAAAGTGTGAAAAATGAGATTTAAGAGCTGTTTTCCAGCGCTCTACATGCTTACTATACCCGAAAACCCGCTGTCAAAACCAGTCGGCCCCATTGTTAGTTATTTAGTTTTTAGAAACAACACGCAGCATACACTGGTAGATTGTCTTATCAAGACTAAATTGTTTTGTGTGTGACTTTTTTAACTTCAGCAAAAAAGCTGCTGTTTAAAAAGTCGGGCTATTCGCTATATCTTTTATACCCTAAAGAGGTATAAAAGGATGTCGCTGCTATCCCTCACACGGCCTCTGCGCTCATTGCCTTTTTTAGTAATTAGTGTTTAAGCTATTTTACCATAATTTAAAACTTTGAGTTATAAAGAGGATGGCAAAGATAATAGAATTCCACTATCTTTGGGTCACAAATTAAACACAAAATCTATACCAAATGCCTATTACATTCGCCATACTTAAAGAACGTAAAAACCCGCCAGATCGTCGTGTGGTTTTCTCACCAGAAAAACTAAAAGAAGCTGCAGCACAGTTTCCAGAAGCTCGCTTTATTGTGGAGTCTAGTGATATACGTGTTTTTCCAGATAGTGCTTATAAAGCCGTAGGGTTTGAAGTGCTTGATGATATAACAGAAGCAGATGTAATGCTTGGTGTAAAAGAAGTGCCGGTAGAAGCATTAATACCAAACAAAAAATATTTTTATTTTTCGCATACTATAAAAAAACAGCCTTACAACCGTAAACTGCTTATTGCTATGTTAGAGCGCAATATAGAGATGTATGACCATGAGACTATCGTTAAGCAAAGCAATGCACGTCTTATAGGTTTTGGTCGTTATGCAGGTTTAGTGGGTGCCTATAATGGTTTTAGAGCATTAGGTATTAGAGATGGACTTTTTAATTTGCCAAAAGTTGAAAATTTACCAGATCTTGATGCTGTTAAAGAAGAACTTGATAAAATTAAACTACCAGCAATTAAAATATTACTTACCGGTACCGGTAAAGTTGCAATGGGAGCTAAAGAGATTTTAGATCATTTAAAAATAAAGCAAATAAGCGACGCATTATACCTTACCTCACAATTTACAGAACCTGTTTACTGTATGGCAGACGTTATGGAGTATGCAAAACGTAAAGATGGTAAAGTAGGAGATAAGTATGCTTTTTATAAAAACCCTATACCGTATGAAAGTAACTTTATGCCCTATGCATCACAAACAGACTTTTTTATTGCGGGGCATTTTTATGGTAACAATGCACCTTATTTATTTACTAGAGAAGATGCAAAAAAAGAAAATTTCCGCATAAATCTAATTGCAGATATCTCTTGTGATATTGATGGTCCAGTAGCTGCAACCATAAAGGCTTCAACAATCGCAGACCCTTTTTATGGCTATGACCCAAATACAGAAAGCGAAGTTGCAATGGATGCTCCTGGAGCAATCACAATGATGGCGGTAGATAATTTACCTTGCGAGTTACCTAAAGATGCAAGTGAAGGTTTTGGAGAGATGTTTTTAGAAAACGTAATCCCAGCCTTTTTTAATGGTGATGAGCGTGGTATTTTAAAGCGTGCTCGTATTACTACGCAAGATGGTAAATTAACAGAGCGTTTTTCTTATTTAGAAGATTATGTGTCAGGAAAATAGTTGAGTAATATCTATTGAATATTACTTGATTAAATAATTTAAAAAATCAATTAATGTGAGTTACTCTTGTTAATTTTAATAGTAAGTCACAATTTAAAGTATACTAAAAAAGAGACCACTATTAGTGGTCTCTTTTTTAGTATACTGCTTAATATGTTAATCAATTACAGTGTTTGTTCCAGTTCTCCCATTCCAACTCCAAGTACCAGACGTCGCGGTAGCGCAAGCATCAGTAGAATAAGTTGCAGCTTGTCCAGCAAAAGAAATTTCTGGTGTGTAATTTAAACTCCAAGAAGCTAATGAACCATTAATTGTTGAAGTTTGACCTCCAGCACTAATAGCTCTCCCTACGTTTCCTAAAGGAAAAGGACCCGTAATAAAAATGTCAATTAATACAGGTTGTGTTGTAGGTATTGTAATGCCTGCAGGTGCACAAGCAATAGCCGTATTAGTGTCAAAATCATTAGGGTCTGTCATTGTTAAAGGGCTAGAGCTACCTACGTGGCTAACCACTAGCATATTTATCTCTTGCGTTTCTGCATTTCCTGTTACAGTAAACCCACTAGCTGGAAAAGAAAAAGGTGTTAGTGTGTTTGTCGCTGGATCTGTAATAAGATCCCAGTTACCATTAAAAACGGTATTCCCTGTCTCTTCATAAGCACCCATCATTACATCTGGTTGTTTTCCGCTTTTTGCTTTTGTTAATACAATATACCCTGGTTCTTCTTCACCATTCATTAATACGTTTGTAATTACAGGGTTTTCATAATCTGAAAAATCTATAATAAAACTTCCTTCGCTTCCTTCATATTTAATAACATTAGGGTTGCTTCTAGAAAGTCTTGTTCCAGAAAAACGCAGAGTTGTATTATCAACCAGTTCTATAATTGCAGCATAACGAGAATCCATAGCTACGTTTACATATATTTTTCCGTGTAAGTCACTGTTAAGATAGTGACCAAAAACACCTACGTATTTACCGCGATAGTCTTTGTCAAAAGAGCTGTCTGCTACGTGAGCAACAAGGTCTAAAATTTCAGGTTCATCATAGCTAGATTCATTATTTGAATCTGTGCTACAAGCTGATAAAATGCATACAATAGATATGGCTAAAATTTGTAAAGGTTTCATAATTAGATAGTTTTGATTATGCAAATTACAAAATTTTTAATTAGTGTTACTGTAATTAGTAGGCCTAAATATCAAGTAAGAAAATTTCAGAAATAAAAATACTTCTGTTAAAATGAAGTTGTTTTATCAAATGCCTATCTGATAATTGTGTTTAGATTATGTTAGTTAATCTTTTCAAGCACTATTGTGCTTTGTGATTGTGTTTTAATAATAAGATTGAAAAACGTTTTGAGATCTTCATAATCATCAGGTTGAAACGTAGTTTTGTTTAATGATAACTTATAACTCATCTGTATAACATTGTTAGTTAGAACACTCTGTAAAGTTATGCTACCTTGATGATCTGGTAACGATACAGAAATGTTTTTTGGTAAGTCAAGTATTGAATACTGATCGCTTAAGTTTATATTGATATTAAAAGTAGTATTTACGGGAAAACCAAAATCTACAGGAAAGTTGCGTACATCTAGTTTAAATGGATTTTTGTCAAATGTAGGCTCAAAGAAAAATGGATTGAGAATTATTTTATTACCCACACTTTCTGGACTTAGAGAAATGTTATAATTCATCTCTAATTTTTCTTTAGGCTTGTTCTTGTTCTTAATCGTGAAGTCACTAATTTCTGTAAAAAGATTAGTGTTTTCTTTATTTTTTATAAATACTTTTTGAGTTTCTTCTTCAATATCTAATCGCTCGTTATACGCTAGATAACCATCAAAACTTTCTCTAGCCTGACCAATAAAATCTCCCATTTCATTTGCTTTAATTTGAGCTCTAACTATGTGCGGGTTATTATCGTATGCCTTAATTGGTATCCATGTACTCTCTTTGTTAAAATCCATTAAGCGCCCTTGATTATTGAGTAACTCGAAAGGTAGTAATCCAAATTTCGCATTTTTTCTAGTGGCATCAAGTAATATTGTTTCATTATCTAAAATAAGCGCAGCAAAGACGTAATTGAACTCTGTGATTACGGGATATAAGGGTGTTGGGATTCCATTCTTCCTAGTTGAGCTTATTACCATATGAGCATTAAAACCGCCGGCATTTAATGCGTTTATTAATGCAATGTTTATCTCACTGCTATTTCCTATTTCTTTTTTAAAGGAGTCTTTTACTTCAATGTCAGAATACAAACGATATGAGTTATTCCATGTGTAATGATCCCTTATAAAATCATGAATGGCTACCGCTTTATTTTTATTTAAAGGCATAGTCATAATAGTAACTGGAATATTTTTTTCAAAAAAACTTCTGCTTCCTAGTTGCCTTCCTAGATCATTATCGCTTTTAAGTTCTTTATCTACATCGTCCCATGATTTTGTATATCGCTCTACATCTCCATTAAACATATAAAACTCTTTAAGTTCATAGCCTATTCTAGAGATATAGTTCTTTTTTGATAGCATGTATTCCTCTTCCTTAAATGCAGGAATATTCTCCATGGTGTATAGGCCTGTTTCACAATCTGCACTTTGATTTGTGTAGTTAAAATAAAGACATTTTTTTTTAAGGGCAGATTCGTTTATTGATAATGGGTGATAGCCATAAACACCTTTGTTGTATTTGAAATTCCCTGGTATTTCTGTGTAAAACTCACTATAAATGGTAGGTAGTTCTCCTTGAAATGCCCATCCACCAAGATTAAAAAAGTATGGTGACTCTACTCTATATTTATATTCTAAGATACTCCCGTCTTTTATATCTGGAAAAGTGAACCTTTTTGATTTCCAGTTTGGAGTATCGTCTATAGTAAAAATGTCATCTTGTTTTACATAGTTTTTTACGCCTCCATTGTGTGTAAGTGCTTTTATGTTTTTTATTTTTTCTGTGTTATTAGATCCTTTGTAATAAGATATTTCTACTTCACCTTGTGTAAATTTTTTAGCATTTATAACCTTAGTTTTTACGTGAATCTCTTTAACAAGCCTAAGCTGTCCATTTATTTCTTCAACTTTATAAATTCCTTGATCAAATAAAACAACACCTGCTGCCGTTGTGTCTGCAGGGAATGTTTTCATGTTTTTCTCTTGCATGGTAGGCTCCCCAAATGTTGCAATTGTTCTGTCTTGGGCAAAACTTAATTGCGTAATAAATAAAAGTAGAAAGCTAAAGTGTAATTTCATTGAATAAGATTTTGAGATAAATGTAGCTTAATTATAAAGTCTTGACAAATCTCTAATTAATTTATTATAATAGAAAGTGGGTATAACACTAAACGTTAGTTTTCCTTCTGAAATTTTCTAAACATTTTAAATAAACCATACAATCCAAAACCAAAGCCTAGAGTTGTTATCCACGCAACAGGATGATTTACAGGTGCAATAAATGGTGCGATAATATCTTCTAATAAGTTAAAAGGATTTTGTAAAATATCCCAACTATTCCAACGTAAAAATCTACCTAAATAAATACCAAAGGCACATAAAAAAGGGATGGCCCACTTGAAGAAAGTCATTTTCCATTTTTTACATTTTTGAGTGTAAACTGATAGTATTTGATTTAGTGAAATACAATAAAATAGTAACCCGCTTAATGCAAAGAGACTAATTATAATTGCATCAAATAACTTGTAGCTTGCTTCTGCGTGCGTTACATGTATTAGATCTGTAACTATATATGGCGCGTTGGGTAAGAATAATAACCAGACAACTAGCAAGCCATTTCTTATTATCCAAGACGCGTTTTCTTTTGCCACGAGATAAGAAGATATGAAATAAGGGATGGCGGCCAGAAATAAATTCCAAACTAAGAAGATGAGAAAAAATGATTGAGTCAATTTTAAGCGAACGGCTAGAAAGAATATGCAGGTAACTGTTGCAAATAAAAGTGTGAATAAAGTTTCAAAATGTTGAAATATATAAATTTTAATGGGTTTCATAGGTATAGATTTTTTCGGTTAATATTATTAATAATGCGCCTACGGTATAGGCAATTATATCTCTAAAATCAAAAGTGGTCCCTGTGATTATTCTTAATGTGGGATTTTCAATATTTAATATTTCAGTAATATGAAACCCTTGTAATATTTCTATAAAATAGGCAAATAACAGTACAGAAATGATGCTGTATCGTTTGGAGAGTTTAGTGCAAATTCTCAATAGAAAGTAGAGTAGTGGGATTACTAAAATATCACCCACTACGTGACGTATAAATTCTGTAAAATAGAATTTTGCGATGGCTATTTCTGTTGCAAATAGCAAGATGAATAATAGGATGTTTCTTTTCATTATTAATAGATTTATGTCAATTAGAGAAGAGTGAATTTCTTACTCCTCGTATTTTTTCTTGAATACTGAATACCGCATTAGCAATCTCAGTAACTATAACTAAAGTGATAATGGTTGTGATTTTTTTCATTGTTATAAAGTTTTAATAGTCTGGTTGAGCAGCGTAGAGAACTTGATAATTGTTAGTTTTTAAGTGCGTTTCGGCTGCGCCTACCTGAGAAAAACGGCAGGCAGGCAGGCTCAACCAGACATAGTTATTTAATTAGAGTAGCGCATAAAACTGCTACTTACAACCACTACGGTCTATTTGTTGCCTCCCCAATCTATTTTACGAGAAGCAAACATTACAATGGCAAGAATGGTAAACAGACCTATACTCCCCACTAACAAGGCATAATTCTCTAGTTGTATTATTACATAAATAAAACCGTATAATGAGGCAAGTGAGAATGCAATAAGTGAAGGGAATTTCCATCCTTTTAACACAAAGCGACTATACACCGTTATTAATAATAGAACCGCAGTGGCAGCAATCATGTATGCTTTTAAGAAAGAACTGTGCTCGCTAATAGAGATTAACAAGGTGTAAAACATTACTAAAGCTAGCCCTATCATCACATACTGAAAAGGGTGTATGTAAATCTTGCTCCCTATTTGTATCATCAAGAAAACAAGTAATGTAAGACCTATTACCAGAAAACCATACTTAGCCGTGCGTTCACTTTTTTGATATTCATCTACCGGGATAATAAGATCTGCCCCAAAAGCAAAGCGGGTTAAATCTGGCAATGTGTGAAAGAACACTTGCTCAAACTGACGGTTGATCTGGAACACCTCCCATTGTGCAGTAAAGCCATCTTTAGAGATAGATTTGCCATCATCCATAGGTAAATAATTGCCATTAAAACTAGGAGAATGCCAGTTTGATGTCATCGCTACTCTGGTTTCTTTACCTATAGGTATAAACTGTAATCGCTCACTACCGTTTATTTTAGCATTAAAAGTAAAAGGGATTTCTTTTTTTGCCATTGTTTCAAAACCTGGTATCACTTCACTCTGTATTGTGTTTAAATAATCTTTAGTGAACTTTGGGTTCATTGCCATAGGCGTCCCGTCAAGATAGACTTCCATACTACTTTTTATCCCTTTAATATTTGTGGTTTGAATGACAACAGTTGCTTTTTCCCAGATAATGTCTTCTGGTTTTACATCTTGAGCAGATAAGTCTATAGCAGGAAATAAACCAGAAACCTTCATGTCTGCCGTGTAAACAACAGATTTGTAAATGGCACGATTGCTTTCTTTTGTATTGATATCTGATGTGATATTCAACTTATCTGGAAACATAAAGGCAGTCTTGACAAAGGTTTCTGTCTTCGTGTCATACTTTTTAGTTTCAGAATTAAACTCCTCTGTAGTTTTATAAGTCTTGTAAGGTACTTTTAAAATAGGGCCAGAGAGGATGACCTCATTTCCCCATTTTTCATTAATCTCTCTTATTACTTCTGTTTGCCTTGCGCCGCGCTCGTAGATAAGTTCTTTAACAAACTGTAGCGGTATAAGTAATATTAGAATTAGTATTCCTACTACAAGCATTCTTGCAGTGATAGACTCTTTAAGCCACGTCGAGAATTTTCCGTTTTTGTTTTCCATGATATTTGTGTTTTATTGATTGATAAATGATAATTGTTTGTTAGTAAATATGGTATTTCTGAAATGTTCATAATTCACAGTAAGCAGCTGTTTATAGTCAAAATGGTGAAAGCTATTTGCAGCCCGCCCCAGTTTAAAAGCTTTTATATATTCTGAAATATGATCTGGCAGAATAATAGTGCCTAGTACTAAAACTCCTAAGAGATAAGGTGTTCTTTTACCATTTCCGAAGCAACAATACTGCAGTGCTATTTCTTCTTCTACGGTGGTGCCATAACCCGTCATAAGGTGATATGCATCGTGGCGCTCAACTTTAGGGAGTAACTCAAACCCATTTTTGTCAAGTAGTAACCCTAAGTGGTGACCTAAAGTATAAGTAGGTAGTTCTAATAATTGAGCTGTGGTAATTCCCCAAGCTGCTTTCTTTTTAAATGTGCAATACAGCACCATAGTCCAGTGAAACAGCCAAGTGATTAATTTTTTACGAGTATGTGTGAATGGTAAAATCATAACTAAAAATTAAAAAGGAAATGAAAATAGATAACCGCAACTGGAATATTAATAAGTAGAATACAGATAGAAAAGAAGGTTTCTAGACGATCGTATTTAATAAGTTTTATGATGTTAGAGAGTAGCGCGATACTATTAACTATAAGAGCGATAATGATAAAAACAAACCCTAAAATGTACCAGATCATCGTCTCTGGTACTAGTAGATGCCCCACAAAAATAAAAGTGCCAATCCCAAAAAAGGAAGCGAAAATCTTGAATGCTGTTTTAGTTTTCATATTATAAAGTACTTTGAAAAACAAAGTAAATGTTTAAAAAATTACTCATCGTGTTATGATGAGCATTTTTATTTTAGTTATTCTTTTGATATTATTCTTCTCATATATGCCCCATAACCTATAGTGATCACAATAAGACCTGCTATAATAAAGGGTTTACCTTTTTGTATATGAATAATAACAATACCTGCCATATAAAGCATCAATATGACGGTCCCAATTATCATCGTTCTGTCTATTAAATACAAGGCTGTTGAGATCAATAAAATCACTCCAACTATTAGTATCTGCGTACTACTTAAACCCACTTTGTCAAGCTCAGTAGATTTTAAAATTTTTTCAATTCCGTTTTGAATAAAGAAGATAGCGACTAGGGTAGAGGGCAGCCATACCATTATGGTCTTGATCCATTTATTATTTCCTGTATTCTCTATTCCTGTTTTCATCTGGTGGTTTTTATATATACCACAAATGTAACAGCTACTTATGCCTGTTTATTCTTGTATCTAGTATTCGATATGTGTCATCAATTATCCGTTATTATATTTTAGATAACCGCGTTATAACGTATCTCGTTTTTAAAGGAAAATTTTCTATTTCAAGCCTTTATTCATAATTAATTGTTCTAGTGCATTAATGTGTTTTTTAAATGCTGCCTTTCCTAGCTTGGTTGCACTATATCTTGTGTTAGGTTTTTTGCCTATAAATTGTTTTTCAATTAATATATACGCTTCTTTCTCGAGTGCTTTAATGTGACTTGCTAGGTTTCCGTCTGTCACCTCAAGTAATTCTTTGAGTCTGTTAAAGTCAGCTTCATCATTCACCATTAAAATAGACATGATGCCTAGTCTAATGCGATGATCAAAAACTTTATTTATGTTTTCTATAATCCCCAAGCCTATTGTTTTTTCTCATTAGCTAACATCATTGCACCATAAATAATGTGCATCACCCCAAAACCAACAACCCACAACCAGAAGCCATACCCTGGGTAAAGGGCACAAATGAGACCGAGTGCAATCTCAATATAACCTAAGTACTTGATGTTACTAAAAGTATGTTTAGCTGCGTTTACTAGTGCAAGTCCATAAAAAATAAGCATTAAGGCACCCGTTTGCCCATACTTTTGTTGTTTGAGAATAATCAGAATATAAATACCTCCTGTAACTAGCGGAACTAAAAAGCTCATTAAGAGTTTACGTGTAGTCTCATCCCAAAATTTTACGCCATCACTTTTTGCTCTTCGAGTAGTTATAAATATGGCAGTCCCCACACTTAAAATGGCAATCAATGCAAGGTCTAAAAGTATCAGCCTAAAAACATAACCATCAAGTATAAGGTAGTCTCTACCAGAACTCATCACAATATAATAAGCAACGGCCGCGCCTATTAATGCATACACCCCAGCAAATATTCCTGCCCAACCGCTAAGAGAGATAAAACGAGATGACTTATTCATCAAGTTTTTAATCTCGCTAATGTCTTTTAGATAATCTTGTTCGCTCATAATAAAGTACTTTGAATTACAAAGTAAAATATTTTAATTGAAGTAAACTAGAAAAAAGTGATAAATTTATAATCACAAAATCTAAATAGTTTATCAAACTGAGCTTGTCGAAGTTCATTCAAGTTTAGTCTAATTTTGCCCTTCGACAATCTCAGAGTGACTGTTATTATATATAAATGAATCCAGCAGAAGAATACATCTTACGCCAGCAAGAACCTTCTAGGTCTATGCTACTAGAAGTGCAAGTGCTCATAGAGCAAACATTGCCAGAATGTGAAATGCTTTATAAATGGCGACTCCCTATATTTTACAGTGAAGACTGTCCTATTTGTTACTTAAACGTGAATGCTAAAAAAGGTTTTGTAGACGTTTGCTTCTGGGCACGCAAAGATTTTAATATCCACATGGATATTTTGGTTTCTGAAAAACGAAAATTTGTAAAATCGCTCCGGTATTTTAAACCCGAGGATATTGATGGTAAGGTTTTAATAGAATGTCTTGAAGAGGCAAATAAGACAAAGAAGAAGGGGTATACCTCTTGAAAATAGCATTGAGAAATTAGTTTTTAGTGTTGAATTTTCACTACTCACTACTCACTACTATAAAGAATTAACCACTTTTCTAATTGCAACTAAGTCTGTCAACAACTTCTCTAATTTAGAAATGTCTAGCATATTTGCACCATCACTTTTTGCGTTAGCTGGGTCAAAATGCGTTTCAATAAATAGGCCGTCTGCGCCAGTTACAATTCCTGCTTTTGCGATTGTAGCAATCATTTCTGGTCTTCCGCCAGTAACTCCTGCGCTTTGATTAGGTTGTTGTAAACTATGTGTCACATCAAGTACAACTGGAGCATACTGCTTCATGGTTGGGATGCCTCTAAAATCTACAATCATATCTTGGTAGCCAAACATCGTACCTCTATCTGTAATCCAAGCTTTATCACTACCTGCATCTTTTACTTTTTGCACGGCGTGTTGCATGGCTTCTGGGCTCATAAATTGTCCCTTCTTTAAGTTGACCACTTTTCCTGTTTTTGCAGCGGCAACCACAAGATCAGTCTGGCGTACTAAAAAGGCAGGTATTTGTAAAACGTCTACATATTGTGCAGCTTTAGCAGCCTCTCCAGCTTCGTGAATATCTGTAACCGTGGGTACATTAAATTTTTCTGAAACTTTTTTTAAGATTTCTAATGCTTTTTCATCGCCAATACCTGTAAAGCTATCTATTCTACTTCTATTTGCTTTACGGTAACTTCCTTTAAATATAAAAGGTATCTCTAGCTTGTCTGTAATTGTGACAATCTTTTCTGCAATACGCATTGCCATATCTTCACCTTCAATGGCACAAGGGCCAGCAAGTAAAAAGAAATTGTTAGAAGTGGTGTGTTTTATGTTTGGTATTTGTGAAAGTGTCATAAAATTTATTTGAGAATACAAAGGTAGAATATTCTAATGTGAAGTCTTTGAGAATAGAAAATAAAGATGTTTCTAAAACCCTTAAAATTTCCGGAGAAATAATCTCACCTAAATATATAGCTAATACATTAAAAAACACTACTTTTGCGCCCTGTTAGAATGAAACAAATTTATTTTTGATTCTATCTGCGCAAAACACTACTAATTAAATGGTTACCCGTCTTCACGGGCTTTGAGAATGAAAGTTATAAATATTGCAATTATTGCACACGTAGATCACGGTAAAACTACCCTGGTTGATAAAATTATGTATCACTGTCAGTTATTTCGCGATAACCAGAATACTGGAGATTTAATCTTAGATAATAACGATCTTGAACGTGAACGTGGAATCACGATTACATCTAAGAATGTATCTGTTGTCTATAAAGACACTAAGATTAATATTATTGATACGCCTGGTCACGCCGATTTTGGTGGAGAGGTAGAGCGTGTATTAAATATGGCAGATGGTGTTTGTTTGCTAGTAGATGCCTTTGAGGGGCCTATGCCACAAACACGTTTTGTATTGCAAAAAGCATTAGACTTAGGTCTTAAGCCTTGTGTTGTGATTAACAAAGTAGATAAAGAAAACTGTACACCAGAGTTAGTGCACGAGAAAGTGTTTGACTTAATGTTTGAGCTTGGTGCAGAAGAGTGGCAATTAGATTTCCCTACAGTTTACGGTTCTGCAAAGAACAACTGGATGAGTGATCACTGGGAAAATGAAACAGAAAATGTAGAGCCATTATTAGATATGGTACTTGAGAACGTAACTCCTCCTAAATTTGAAGAAGGTACACCTCAGTTATTAATCACATCTTTAGATTTCTCTTCATTTACAGGACGTATCGCTATAGGTCGTTTAACTCGTGGTACTTTAAGAGAAGGTATGAAAGTATCTCTAATGAAGGCAGATGGTACTGTTGTAAAAACTAAGATTAAAGAAGTACATACATTTGAAGGTTTAGGCCGTTTAAAAGTAGAAGAAGTACAAGCGGGAGATATTTGTGCAATAGTAGGTTTAGAAGGATTTGACATTGGTGATACCGTTGCAGATTTTGAAAACCCAGAAGCATTAGAAACTATTGCTATTGATGAGCCTACAATGAGCATGTTGTTTACAATTAACGATTCTCCTTTCTTTGGTAAAGATGGAAAGTATGTAACTTCACGTCATATTAGAGAGCGTCTAGAAAAAGAATTAGAGAAAAACTTAGCGATGCGCCTTGAAGAAACAGGGAGTGCAGATAAGTTTTTAGTTTACGGTCGTGGTATTCTTCACTTGTCAGTTTTAATTGAGACAATGCGTCGTGAAGGGTATGAATTACAAATAGGGCAGCCACAAGTAATCATTAAAGAAATTGATGGTGTTAAATGTGAGCCAGTAGAAGAATTAACTATTGACTTACCAGAAAGTGTAAGTGGTACTGCTGTAAACTTTGTAAGTATCCGTAAAGGAGAAATGGTATCTATGGAAGCTAAAGGTGATCGTATGATCTGTGAGTTTATCATCCCATCTAGAGGTATTATTGGTTTACGTAATCAGCTTTTAACTGCAACAGCAGGTGAGGCAATTATGACACACCGTTTTATTGAGTACCAACCAATGAGAGGTGGTATTCCAGAACGTCAAAATGGATCTTTAGTATCTATGGAGAATGGTTCAGCAATTCCTTATTCTATTGATAAATTACAAGATAGAGGTCGTTTCTTCGTTAATCCTAATGAAGATATTTACGAAGGTCAAGTAATTGGAGAGAACACACGTCAGGATGATATGGAAGTAAATATCACAAAGACTAAAAAACTATCTAACGTACGTTCTTCTGGAGCAGATGACAAGGCTAAGATTGTGCCTGCTATCAAGTTCTCACTAGAAGAAGCATTAGAATTTATACAGAAAGATGAGTATGTTGAGGTAACACCTAACTTCTTACGTATCCGTAAAGTATTCTTAAAAGCTAATGATAGAAAGCGTAATAAACTATAGTATTTCTTCGGAAATAGTATAGATTGAATATATTAATCTGCATTACACATTGCCTTAGGGCATTTGTTTAATGCAGATTTTTTTTGAACAGTATCTATAAAACAAACCCCATTAATATTTAAATATTAATGGGGTTTGTTTTATAGATTATATACCCAATTTTTCATTTATTAAACATCATTATTTACTTCAATCCAGTATCCATTTGGGTCTTGAAAGTAAACTTGTTTAATTCCATCTTGTCGTGTGTAAACTTTGTTTGGGTTGTCAAGCCAATCAGAGTAATTAATTTTTAGTTCTTTTAGATCAGTTATGAATTTATCAAAATCTGATGTTGTTAAAGCAAAATGCACAGCCTTATTAATTTTTATTTCAAAATCTGGACGAGGAATAAGATGAAGTTGTTTTGCTTCATTAAGTGACAACCATCTTGTTTTTGACTCAGAAGCAGTATTCTTTATTTCTTTAAGCTGAAAAACCTTTTGGTAAAACTCAACAGATGCGTTAACATCTTTTACTGAAAGTGCTATATGATTAAATGTGAAAGAAGGCATTATTAAGTATGTTATGAGATTAGAATATGTTTAATGTTTATATTAAATGGTTGGTGTAGTAAGCCCTAAAATTTAAGCGCAGGGTCTGTTACATATGCAGCTATCCTCGTTAATTAATGCTACTTATGCCCTAAGAGTAATAACGCTTCTTTAGCCAAAATGAAACACGTACCAATAATATTAAAGCAGGCACTTCTACCAGTGGCCCAATAACACCTGCAAATGCTTGTCCAGAGTTTAAACCAAATACTGCAATGGCAACCGCGATTGCTAGTTCAAAGTTGTTACCTGTTGCTGTAAAAGCAACAGAGGCAGTTTTGTCATAACTAGCGCCCATAGCTCTGGTAGCAAAAAAAGATATGAAAAACATCACTACAAAATAAATAAGTAAGGGTACTGCTATAATCAACACATCCATTGGGATTTCAACAATCATTTCTCCTTTAAGTGAGAACATAATAACAATCGTAAACAGTAATGCGATCAATGTTAAGGGAGAGATAGTTGGAATAAAGGTGTTTTTATACCACTCTTCGCCTTTAAGTTTAACAAAAATCAAGCGGCTTAAAATTCCCATAACAAACGGGATCCCTAAGTATATAGCAACGCTTTCTGCAATGGTACCTACAGAGATGTCTACTATAGCGCCTTCAAAACCAAAATAGGGTGGAAGCACCGTTATAAAAAGCCAAGCATAAAAACTATATGCAAATACTTGAAATATACTGTTTATAGCGACCAGTCCTGCACCATACTCGCTACTACCATCTGCAAGGTCATTCCATACAAGAACCATCGCAATACAACGTGCAAGACCTATTAAAATAAGTCCCACCATATATTCTGGGTAATCACGTAAAAACGTAATGGCAAGAAAGAACATTAAAACAGGGCCCACAATCCAGTTTAATACTATAGAGATAGACAACACTTTTGTATTTCTAAAAACTTTAGGCAACAAAGCATAATTCACTTTTGCTAAGGGTGGGTACATCATCAATATTAACCCTATTGCAATGGGGATATTTGTAGATCCGCTACTAAAAGAATTAATAAATTCTGGAAATGTAGGTATAAAAAAGCCAAGACCTACACCTAGCGCCATTGCTATAAATATCCATAGTGTAAGATTTTTGTCAAGGAAACTTAATTTTTTAGATGCCATGTTTTATGAGTTTATTTGAGAGAATATGTAAAATAATTCAGTAGCTATTTGCAGACTTCTTTCTTGGTATTTTTCTGCTTGTTGTGGTGTGTTGTCAAAAGCTTTTGGGTCTTCAAAAGTAATGGGGATTCTTTTTTCTGCACCTGGTACAAAAGGGCAAGCCTCGTTTGCAGAGTCACAAGTCATAATTGCAGCAAACTTAGATGTAGGATTAAAATTAGTGTCAAGCGTTTTAGAAAAACCAATTATTGGGTGTTCATTAGCTCCATATTTAATACTGTAAACTGGGTTTTCTCCTTCTGAAATTTTATTGATTTGAAAACCAGACTTTGATAAAGTATCTGCCACCATCGGGAAAAGTGCTGTAGCTTCTGTTCCGGCAGAATAGCAAAACACATCTTTAATATTAAAGTAGCTAGCCATAGTTTGCGCCCATATTTGTGATAAATGGCTTCTTCTTGAGTTATGCGTACAAATAAAGTTGATTCTTATCTGTTGCTTACCTGTAGCTTTTTGTTGTATAAAATCTAATAGTGGTTGTAAAATTACTTTTCTTTCTTCTGAAATATGCTGAGGATCTAATCCTGCAATTATTTTTTCTATTTCTGGAAATACTGTTTTTGCGGTTGTAGGCATTTGTTGTTTTCTTTTTACTAATTAATATGAAAGCTTATTAACAGCAATCATTTGTCTTAGTTAGATCTTGATTTAAAAATTGAAGCATAGTAGCCTTCATTTTTGTCCAGTTTTCTGTGTGTATACAATAGCAAACACTTGTTCCTTCTACATTACCTTTGATCAACCCTAAATTTTTTAATTCTTTTAAGTGTTGCGATATTGTAGGTTGTGCTAGGCCTATTTCATTAACAAGATCACCACAGTAACAAGCATCTATTTTAAAGAGTTGTTCTAAGATTGCAACTCTTGCGGGATGTCCAAACACTTTTGCATAAAGTGATATCTCGTTTTGAAGATCTGTAAACATTTCTGTTTTTGCTAAACCCATATCTAATTATTATTTAATTGCAATGTTACGATTAATACTTTGTTGCTAAAAAATATTTTAATGGTTTTAATAGATATTTATACAAAAAGAGAGCGTTACTTATAGTTAAGTAACGCTCTCTTTATTAATAGCTAGATTTTATTTTAACCTAAAATTTTGCGTGATACCCTTTAGCGCTTAATGCATCTACAGTGCTTTTATATAAGTCACGGCTCCAGTATTCTGATATTTGAGCAATGTTTTTTTCTAAATTAGGGCGCTCATCAAACATTTTTTGGCCTGTAATACTCCCGTGAAAATTAGCAAGTTCTTGGTTTTGTTCTGCTGTAAGTTTTGTAGGGTCTTGTAGTACTTGCTGTCCTGTACCAGAACTGTAAAAGGCTATTAAGTTATTAATCTCACCTTTATTAAAGCTCTCACGGTAAGCAGAAGCTAGCATACCTACTACTTGGTTTACTACCATTGGTTTTTGAGATTTAACCTCTGTCCATACTGCTGCAGGTACATTTGCACCCTTGTATTGTTGCTCTAATACGTCAAACATTTGGTCATAAGCACTATTGTATTGTGCGTGTGTTCCATTAATGGTAAGGTATTTTACAATGCTTTCTTGTCTGGTTAATTCTTGTGCCATCATGCTAAAACAAAACAGGGAGAATACCGTTAATAATAAAGATTTGATTTTCATTATGATATATTAAATATTAGATTTACAAAGTTACAAAAAAGATGCCAATGACTCATTTTCTTAAAATTTCCGCAGTATTTATTTTTACTATGCTCACAATTGTCTCTTGCAAGAAAAAAGATGACAATGATAATATTGATGATTTTAAAGTTGAAAACAGAAGAGGTTTAGGTGTTTCTGCAGAAGATATTTTATCTGCTAACGATTTTTCTAAATTGAGATTAGAGATTGTCTATACAGAAACAACAAGACCCACGCCAGAAACCATCCAGGCTCTACAACAATTTTTAGGAGACAGAATTAATAAACCAAATGGGATAACTATTACAGAGAAGATGATAGCAACGCCTACTAATAGCCCTTTTTCTCTAGATGAAATAAAAGATATTGAAGACGAGCATAGAACGCAATATACAATAGATGATGATATCGCTTTGTATATGTTTTTTGCAAATAGTAGCTCTGAAAATGATACAGATACGTCTGTTACTTTAGGGTCTGCTTATCAAAATACATCTATTGTAGTCTATAAAAATACTCTAGTGAGTTTTGTGAGTGGTAGTGATAACGATGCCCTTATTGCTATAGAAACTATTACTTGTGAGCATGAGTTAGGACATCTTTTTGGCTTAGTAAATATAGTTAACGATGATATACACCCATCTGGTCACGAGGATGCTGAAAATGGAAAACATTGTGTGATAGAAGATTGCTTAATGTATTTTTCTAGCGCCTCTACGAGGTCTGCAATTGAGACTAGAATGCAAAACAGAAACCAAAATACAATACCAGTATTTGATGATTTATGCTTGGCAGATCTAGCGGCAAAAGGAGGTAAGCTTTAAGGTAAGATTTAATAAGCAGACCGCTGCCCTAAAAGAGGATAGTGTGATAAATAAGAAAACCAACTAAAATTATAATTTTAGTTAGTTTTCTTATTTAAGATTGTAATGCCACAGATAACTAATCTCTACTATACACTTTCTCTCCATTTATATAAGTAGCCATTACTTTTGCAGTTGGTATAGAGTCTGCATCAACTTTCATAATGTCACGGTCTAGTATTGTAAAATCTGCAAACTTCCCTTTTTCTATACTTCCTTTTTCATTTTCCTCAAAGTTAGAGTAAGCTGCCCAGATAGTCATTCCTTTTAAGGTTTCTTCTCTTGTTAATGCCTCTTCCATTCTATAGCCATCTTCTGGATAGTTTTTTAAATCTTTACGAGCAACAGCTGCATAAAACGTGTGCATTGGATTTACTTTTTCTACAGGAAAATCTGTTCCTAAAACTACCATCCCTGCTTTGTCTAAAAGTGTTTTGTAAGCATATGCACCTTTTATACGTTTGCTACCCACACGCTCTTCTGCCCAGTACATATCACTGGTAGCATGTGTAGGCTGTATAGATGGAATAATGTTTTTAGAAAAAGCATCAAAATCTTGTAAATCTACTACTTGCGCATGTTCTATTTTCCAGCGCATATCTTTGCTATTATCTATCGCTTCTTTGTAAGCTCTAATTACTGCAACATTTGCAGAATCTCCTATAGCGTGTGTGTTCATCTGGTAGCCTGCAGCTGCTATTTTTTTTGCTACTGCCATTAAATCTTCTTGTGGCGTTATCATCGCACCAAAATGATTCTCCTCATCACTATAAGATCTCTTCATAGCTGCACCTCTTGATCCTAGAGCACCATCTGCGTATACTTTTACAGAGCGAACATTAAGTCTGTCTGTTTTTATAATCCCTTTATTTAAATAGTAGTCTAAGTTTTCTTCGCTATTACTCACCATAGCATATACACGTAGTTTTAAGCTGTCTGCTTGCTGCATCTCATCTATGAGCTCAATCACATTTCTGTCCAGTCCTGCATCATTAATAGTTGTTAAACCTAGAGCTAGACATTCTATTTCTGCGTCTCTTAGTGCTTTTTCAGCAAATGCTTTGCTTTCATCTGGGAAGGTAGCCCATACTAAATCCATAGGAGTGTCTATTAACAATCCAGTTAGTTTTGGTTCTTTTGCTTCTCCGTCTTCAAGCATTACGAGTCCGCCGGGTACTTTTGTTTCTGCGGTTATCCCTGCAAGTTCAAGCGCCTTTGAGTTGGCAATCATTGCGTGACCATCTATTCTGGATAATGCCACAGGCGTATCAGGAAAAAGAGAGTCTAATAGGGTGTTGTTAGGAAATTCTTTTACTTCCCAGTCATTTTGATCCCAGCCTCTTCCACGTATATATTCTACATTTTTTTCTTTCTGAAATGCCACAACCTTGTTTATCACGTCTTCAAAACTTACAGTCCCAGATAAGTCTACTTGTTGCATAGCTATCCCAAGATTAAACAAATGTGCGTGTGCATCTATTAGTCCTGGTAGCACGGTTTGCCCTTCTGCGTCATAAACTTCTGTAAATGAATATTTGAGTTCTAATTCTGGTTTTTTACCTATTTCAATGATTTTTCCATCTTTAACAGCAACGGCATCTGCCATTTCAAAATCTGTATTTACAGTGTAGATAGTTCCGTTTTTGATGAGTAAGTCTGCTTCTGTTTTTTCTGGTGCACAAGAAAAAAAAGTTGCAACACACAATAAAGGTAGTAGGAATCGCATAATATTAGTTTTTGGCAAAAATAAACAAAGCATCCCAATTATGAGATGCTTTAACATTTTCGCGTAAGCTATGCCTATCTAACTTTTAACCTTCTTTAAACGAGTAAAAAATCTATAGATTAAAAACCCAAGAAGATACAAACTGCATAGAGCTGTAAAGATGACTGCAGTAACCATTACCATCTCAAATATATTAAAAGCGTCTTGCTGTTGCACACGTATTTGTAGATCTAGTTTATACTCAAGAATGGCAAGTATAAAAGAAATCACCGCAATAATAGTGATATTGTTTATGTGGCTAAATCTCATAAATTACCAGTCAAATTTATAAGTTGCTCCACCTAATACTTGAATGCTCTGTACGGGGTAATCTATCCATTTATCATAATTTTTGCCTAGAAGGTTACTACCTTTTACAAAAACATTTAAGCGATCACTAACGCGGTACCCAAAGTTTGCGTTAAGATCAAGATAGCTGTCAAGGGTCACTGTCTCATTAGTGACAACAATACCAGAATAAGAATTTAGTGCTTCACGTTCGCCTACAAAAAATACAGAGGCACCACCGTAAAGCTTTTCTGTGATATCAAAACGAGTAAATACTGTAGCGTCTATTTTAGGTAGATTCCAAGCTTCAGCTTGATTTTCTAAAGTATAAGAGTTAAAATTAACCTGACCACCTATCGCAAAATTCTCTGAAACTTCTACTTGTAGTTCTGCAAATACATTTAAGGTTTTAATGTCATCATATATAGCGTTAAAAGAGTTTGCTTGTTGGTAAGGTTGAGTGTTTAATGCATTACCGTCAAATGTGTTGCGTGTAAATAATACGTGATCATTAGTATTGCTATAAGAACCTCTTAGGTTATATGCAATCACGCTAGATAGTTTTCCTTTTAATCCTCCAAAACCTTCATAAAGTTTGCTTGATGGTTTTACAAGTTGGGTAGGTGAGATAAACGGATTATCGTTTTTAAATTGATAATATGTATTCTGGTTTAAACCTCCTTCTGCACCAGCATATACTACTAGTAGTTCATCAAGAAGGTTGTAAGATGCATTAACGTTAGGGTAGATGTTAAAGTTAGTTTCACTTGCATTTGTGTCAAGAGAGACATAGGCTTTTACTCCTAAGTTTGCTGTAAGATCATCTGCTATATAAACTAGAGAGGGAGAAAGCCCTGCGTTTAAAAAGCTGTATTTAATTTCGTCATTACCCGTATAGTTTTCTTCAAATCTTCCACTTAGATAGTCAATGTCACCTAACACTTTAAAGTTTAACTCTGATACCGGAAATTCAAATTCTGGTTGTATCCTAGCATTTATTTCCGAAGAAGAAAAAGAATCACCTGTGTATCTAAAAGTAGCGCTTGCTTTTTTAAAGTAGCTGTCGTCTATGGCAATGTTTGCGCCTACGTAACCACTTAAATATGTTTGATCAACATCATCTGTAAAATCTAAAATATCATTAGATAGCTCTGTATTTAAGGCAGAACCATACCAATTATAAATCTGGTGCTCAACGCCAGCCTCAAAACCATAACTCATATCTCGTTGACGGCTGTAGTAGTTTCCGTCGAGTCTAGTGTCATAATATTTGTTGTCTGTCTGCAAGCCGTCTATACCTCTTTGTGATGAGTTATGTCTAAAATAAACACCAGCATTATCTGTTCTGCTTATCTCAAAATTGCTAAATAACTCTGCAAGCAGTGTTGTGTTGTTACCAAAACCTAGTGTTGCATAATTGTCCCAAGATTTTGGTGCTTTTAATTTTTTAACACCTGCCGCTTTTCCTTTTGCTGGTGTAAATGTAGAGGCAACTGGAACAGAAAATATTTGATATTGTACGGGTCTTTTTGTAGCTGCGCCATCATCATTTAAAGTAGGTGTCTGCTTTACTTTAAAAGCATCGCTAATGGTAGGTGCGTATGTCTTTACTACATTAACTACTTCTGTGCCCAAGTCTTGTTCTTCTTCTTCTTGTGCGATTGCCTGCGGCGAAAATGTGATGCACCCAAGCCCAGCTAATGCTAAGACTAGTTTGCGATGTAATTGTATAGTGTTTGCTATGGATTGAAACATAGAATATGTTGCTTAATTATTAGATTGATATAATTTAGTTTCCGTCTGTTTCTACAGAAGAATTTGTCTTGGCCTCAGCTGTTTTGATGATTGCAAGTTCTTGTTTTGCATCTTCAACTACATCTGGATAATCTGTAAAGTTTGTGATTACACTTTCAAGAATATAAGTTGCTTGATACGCATCATTTAAACCATAAAAGTTCTTTGCCATTATCACAAGACCTTTTGCTCCAAAATACTTATAGCCAGAAAACTCGCTTGCTAGTCTTTGTACAGAAACATTTGAAACTTCATACTGCGATTCTTTGTTCTTAAAATAGGCGTCATAAAACAAAGCTTCTGCGGCTAATTTTCCTGTGGCTATTTTTGAAACCTCTGCATAAGCCGTTTTTGCTTTTGCTTCATTGTTTGTTTTTATGGCAGAACGAGCAATGATAATCTGTGCATCACTTTTTATTGCATTGTCAATCTTGCCATTGCTTAATACCTTTTCTGCATAGGTTACAGCTTCGTTATATTGTTTAAGTTCATAGTTAGCTTTCATAATGTTGGTTTGAGCAAAAATGATGTTTTGCGGAAAATCTGCCTCTAGCTCTAAACGCTTTAGGTAGGTCTGTGCGTTTGCATACTCTTTTTGAGTCAAGAATATTTCAGAAAGACGTGCTAGTGCTTGTTCTGTAAACTCGCTACGTTCTTTATCTGCAACAAATTTGTAATGCGGTATAGCATCTTGTTTTTTGTCATCTGCAAACTGTAACTGTGCTAGATAAAAATGAGCTTGTAGAGCGTGTTGCCCATTAGGAAACTCACTAAGGTAGGCCTTAAAACGAGTAGTCGCTTGTCCTGTTTTATTCTCTAAGTAAGGTTGCTCTGCCGCTTGGTAAGATGCATCGTCGAGTTCGCTATCTTCAATATCTACAAATTCTAGAGTGCTCACCCAAGCTGCGTATTCATCTACACGACCTTCATCAATGTAAATCACTTTTGCAGACGATACTGCCTGCAAAGCCTCTGGTGTAGACGGGAAATCTTTAGCTACTTTTTTAAACGTAGTTAAGGCTCCATTACTATCACCTTGATTATCTAGAAGTAATGCTTTTTTTAATAAAGACTTAGACACATAACTGCTATTAGGTAATGTAGATATTAACTTGTCATAGGTGTTAATGGCTTCATTAGTTTTGTTTTTTGAAGCGTAAGAGTTTCCTAATTCATACAGTGCATCATCTCTAAAAAATGATTTAGGATATTTTGTGCTAAACGCGCTAAGCTCTGTAATCTTGGTGTCTGTTCTGTCTACAAAGCCATAACTAATTGCTTTCTGGAAAGCTGCATAGTCTTTATCTGGAGAGTTTAACTCAACAGCTTTGTTGTAGTTTTCCATTGCTTTCCAGTAATCACTTGTTACAAAATAACTGTCACCTAATCTTAAGTAGGCATCTTTCTCTCTTGCGGGTTCTGTATTACCAGTTGTGTATTTTTTAAAGTTGCTAATAGCTTCTCCGTATTGCTTTAACTTAAAGTGGTTGTAAGCTAAGTTGTAACTACTTGTTTCATACTCTGGAGTGCTTGATGCAGAAGGCAATTGTAAAAACTGCTTATAACCCACAAGTGATTCATCAAAGTTGTTTAATTCAAAATCATTTTCTGCTACCCAGTAAGTAGCTCTTGCTGTAAAAGAAGGTTCGCGAGGTTCTTTTAGAGACAGTTTTAATAATTCTTTTGATTGTTTGTAATCCCCTTCATTATAAAGTTCTAGACCTCTATAAAATGCCACTTTTTGGTATGCTAATTTATTCTCAAAAGATTTGTTGCCTTCTAGCAACGCTAATGCTCCTTTATAATTTTTAGAAGAAATATAAGAGTCAATTAGTAGATCATTTAATTTGTCATTACTTGCATTATTTGGGTATGCTTCCATAAAACCGGCTAGAACTTCAGGAACACTTGTGTAGCTGTTTCCTATTTCATAACTCAGTTTTGCATAGTTTAAATAAGCATCTTCTTGTATCTCTGCGCTAAAATCCATCTCACTTGCATTCTTAAAAGCATTTAAGGCTTGCTGCTTTTGGCCAGATTTTAAATAAGATTCTGCTAAGTGATAATAAGCGTTTTGTGCTACAGAGTTGCGGCCATCAATAATCTTATTAAATTCACTAATTGCATTAGTATATTGCCCTTGTTTATAATAGGCATAGCCTAGCTGATAATAGTCTGTATTAGTCCATTTACCACCTTTTCCTTTATATTCTTTTAAGTAAGGGATTGCATCTGCATATTTCTCTTGGTTAAAATAACCTTCCCCTATAATTTTAGAGAGCTCACTTTTCTCCTTAGGGCTAGAACGATCATATTGCTCAAGACCCAAGTCTATTGCTTCTTGAAACTTACCTAACTTAAAGTTCATGTCTGCTTTAAAATAGGATAGTTCTTTATTCGTTTCTTCTGATTGTTCTACACCTTCAAAAAGCTCATTAGCTTCTTGATAATCATCACCTTCATAGGCTATAAAACCTAAGTAGTATTTAGCTTGTGATCCGTATTTTTTAGAGTCACTTACTTTATTAAAATATTTTTTAGCTTCACTATAGCGCTTGGTCTGAAAAAATGCATAGCCATTGTTAAAGTTGTATTTTTCACGTTCGCTACGTGGCAAATTATCTCCATCTACTTTATCATACCATTTGCGAGCATAAGAGTATTTACCAGTATCAAAATAATAGCCGGCAACATCAAGAAAAGCAGAGTTGCGTTTTAGAGAAGTAGGGTAGTCGTTTACAAAATCTTCCATCAAGCGATCTGCACCTTGCTGGTTAAGGCGTACGGCGCTACTTGCTATATAATAAGCAGCATCTCCCTGGATGGTTTGGTCATCAGACTCTTTTTTTACTTTAGAAAAAAGATTTTGAGCCGCTAAAAACTGATTGTTATTATAGAGTTCTATAGCTCTGTTATAATCAACGCGGTCATTTGTGAAAACTGCGGTACGTTGCGCCATTGTTGAGAATGACACACAGAAAAGCAATAAAATTGCTAGGCAATGTTTAATCATGAAATAGGTTTTTTTGCTAGTATAAAAATACAGTTTACAATAGTAACCTGTATGGATTCTATTGTATGTTGTCAACAGGTTATTAAGTGTAGAAATTTGCTATAAATAGAAGATGTTAATGAGGTTGTTGCTTAAGATAACGTTCAAAAAAATCACAAAGTATGTAGTGATTGCTTCGGAAATATTAAAACTATGTTAATAGTGAATATTAAAAACACATTATATTACATCTAATCAAATATGCATATCTTTAGACTTCAAAATATAAATGTGCCCTTTATGAAATCAATCCTATTTACATTCATTCTAGCTATCACTTTTTCTTCTTGTAACGCCCAAAAATCATTCAAGAATATTTCAGAAAGAAATGGAAAAGTAGGAATAGGAACTAATAACCCTGATGCGCTATTAACCGTAAAAGGGAAAATACATACCCAAGAAGTGATTGTAGATCTTAAAGGAGCTGTAGCGCCAGATTATGTCTTTGAAACTTATTTTGACGGAATATCTGCACTATCGCCAGACTATAAAATGCCTACACTAGAAGAACTTGCTATCTACATTGAAGCAAATAATCACTTGCCAAAAGTGCCATCTGCAGCGACATTAAGCGAAGAGGGATTAGAATTAAAAAAAATGAACCTTTTGTTATTAGAGAAAGTTGAGGAGCTTACCTTATATACGTTAGAGCAGCAAACGCAATTAGAGCAACTAAAAGAAAGGTTAGATCTGTTAGAAAAGAAAGAAGATTAAATAAGGGTAGGCAATATTCAATCCTTATTTTTGTTGTTTACTTTATAAATAAAAACCAATGCCAAATTCCATACTAAAACTTACTAACGCCGAAATCTATCAGCGTGAAAACCTAATTCTTAATGATGTATCGGTAAGCATTGATAAAGGTGAGTTTGTATATCTTATAGGTAAAACAGGAAGCGGGAAGAGTAGTTTTATGAAAACGCTTTACGGTGATTTACCTTTACAAAAAGGGGAAGGAAGCATTGTTGGTTTTGATCTAGCATCACTTAAAGAAAAAGATATTCCTTTTTTAAGACGAAAACTTGGCGTTGTTTTTCAAGATTTTAAATTGTTAAATGATCGCACTGTAAAAGATAACCTGCTTTTTGTACTCACTGCAACTGGCTGGAAAAATAAAACAGAAATGACTACCCGCATTGATGAGGTGCTCGATAAAGTAAGTATGAAAACCAAAGCGTTTAAATACCCTTATCAACTTTCTGGTGGAGAACAACAACGTATCGCCATCGCAAGAGCCTTACTCAACAGGCCAGAATTAATACTTGCAGATGAGCCTACAGGAAATCTTGACCCTCAAACCAGTGTTGAGGTGATGCAAGTACTACAAGAGATAAACGCACAAGGCAATACCATATTAATGGCAACCCACGATTATGCTTTACTTTTAAAATACCCATCAAAAACTTTAAAATGTGATGAGAATCAGATTTTTGAAGTGGTGCAAACAACCGTGTAAATGAAAGAAGACTTTCTCCATCACGTCTGGAAATTCTTGAAGTTCAATACCTCGAGCTTAGAGACTACAGATGGAGTGTCACTTTCTATTGTGCAAGTAGGACAGCACAATTTAAACGCAGGGCCAGACTTTTTTAATGGTCAAGTGCGTGTTAATGATCAGCTTTGGGCTGGTAATGTTGAGATTCATATTAAATCTAGTGATTGGTACGCCCACCGTCACGAAGAAGATCCTGCCTATGATAATGTGGTTTTGCACGTAGTCTGGGAGCATGACGTAGATGTCTTTACTAAAGACGGTAACCCATTACCCACCTTGGTTTTAAAGGGGCGTGTGATGAAGCAAACACTAGATGCATACCATCAACTTTTTGGTATTAAAAAACAATGGATTAATTGCGAGCCTAGTTTTGATACCGTAGATAGTTTTACAATCTCAAACTGGATAGAGCGATTATTTATAGAACGCGTAGAGACTAAAAATAAACTGTTGCTTAGTTTGCTTTCAGATTCTAAAAATGACTGGGAAGCCTTACTTTTTGTATTGCTCTGCAAAAACTTTGGTCTTAAAGTTAATGGCGCTTCTTTTTTAAGCATAGGGCAATCTATAGATTTTAGCGTAGCGCGAAAATGTGCCGCAACCACAAAATCATTAGAAGCATTACTATATGGCCAAGCGGGTTTTTTGCAGGCTGAAATGGATGATTTTTACTTTTCAGAAATAAAAAAGGAATATCATTTTTTAAAAGCAAAGTATAAATTAGATAATACATCTGTGATAGCACCAAAGTATTTTAGGCTACGTCCGCCTAATTTTCCTACTATTAGATTGTCACAGTTAGCAGGTTTATATGCAAAGCAAAAAGAGCTTTTCGTTTCAGTTATTTCGGCAAAAACATTAGAAGAATATTATGCCATTTTTGAAGTTTCTGCTTCAGAATATTGGGACACACATTATAATTATGGTGTGATATCTGCCAAGAGAAAGAAAAAATTGACCAAAGATTTCATTCATTTATTACTTGTTAACACAGTAATCCCTTTAAAGTATTCTTATGCCAAGTATCAAGGCAAAGACATTTCCGAAGCACTTTTTGAACTCGCATCATCTATACCGGCAGAAGGGAATAGTATTATTAAAAAATTTAATGCTCTCAAAAAGGTCGCGAATTCTGCTTTAGACTCTCAAGGGCTGCTGCAACTTAAAAATGGATATTGTGACAAGAAAAGATGTTTTCATTGTGCGATAGGTAATTCATTGATTGGAAAATAAATGCTTTACTTCAAGTCTTCTAAATTCATATTTACTAATTAATTTACGTAATTTGCTATTATGTTACAACTAGTTTATAAAATGCGTTACTTTTTTGAGCGGCATGGTTTTGATGTGGCCTCTAGGCTTGCAGATAGGCTAGGAATGAGGGCAAAAAGCGTGCGTATCTTCTTTATCTATGTGTCATTTGTTACAGTAGGGGTTGGGTTTGCTATGTATCTTACATTGGCCTTTTTGCTGAGATTAAAAGATTTAGTTTATTCAAAACGAACTTCAGTTTTTGATTTATGAGAAATCTATTTAGATCAAAGCTTGCAATAGCTTCGGCTATGCTTTTGCTCATTTTTGCAACAGGTGTTATAGGTTACCGTTTCATATCTGAGTATACCTGGATAGATGCCATTTATATGACCGTTATCACAGTGACCACTGTAGGTTTTGGTGAAGTGCAACCTATGACAGAGGTAGATAAGCTTTTTACCTCTGCACTTATATTAAGCAGTATTGTGCTCGTGGGTTATGCGGTAACCGTGATTACAGAATACTTGTTAAGTAAAAATAACTTAGGAAACATAAGAGAAAAGAGAGCTTTAAAAAAAATTCATAAAATGAAAAATCATGTGATAGTTTGTGGCTATGGTCGCAATGGGAAACAAGCAGCAGAAAAGCTTAAAGATTACAAACAACCATTTGTGATTATAGAAAAAGACCACGATGTAGTTGAGCATTTTGCAGAAGAAGATTTACTTTTTATAGAAGGTAATGCTAATGAAGATGATGTTTTAATAGAGGCGGGAATAGAAAAAGCAAGTACACTTATTTGCGCCTTGCCTAGTGATGCAGATAATTTATTTATTGTTTTATCTGCAAGGCAAATAAATCCAGATTTAAAAATAATAAGCCGTGCTACAGAAGAAACTAGTTATCGTAAAATGAAACTAGCAGGAGCAGATAACGTGATATTGCCTGATAAAATAGGAGGAGATCATATGGCAAGCCTTGTTGTTGTTCCAGATTTAATAGAGTTTTTAGATAATCTCTCTATTTCTGGTGATGATGATAGTATTAATGTAGAGCAAGTTTCTTTTGAGCAAGTTTGCCCTTCTAATGAAGAAAGAACTATTCAAGAACTTGATGTGCGTAATAAGACAGGATGTTCTGTAATAGGTTATAAATCTCCAGAAGGAGAATATATAGTAAACCCAGAGCCATCTTTATCAATAAAAAAAGGATCAAAACTTATATTAATAGGACGACCTAATCAAATAGAAAAACTAAAAAATTTTTACGGTGTTTAGGAATTCCTTAAGATTTTAACGACAATATATTTGAATTACCTCTTTTTTTTAGCATCTTGCTGTGCTTAACAACTAATTAAATAATTTAAACCTCATTATGAAGAAATTTCTTCTTTCCCTATTTGCATTAATAACACCATTACTCACTTTTGCTCAAGAAGCGCAAGAGATGGGTATGGATCAAAAAATTGACAAAGCTTTTGGTAATGCTACTGGTTGGTTTGTAAATATTATATTTTATCAAATTGATTTTGGTGATAACATAAAAGTTTTCTGGGTGCTCTTTCCACTAATTTTAGGAGCATTATATTTTACAGTATATTTTGGATTCATAAACTTTAAAGGTTTCTTTACTTCTATAAATATTGTAAGAGGTAAGTATGATCACTTAGAGGGTCATGGTAATGATGCTATTGAAGTGTCTGATAATGTGCATAAAGATGCAGAAGGAGATAATCCAGATACCATAAGAGTAGAAGGACATGATGGAGAGGTAACTCACTTTCAGGCATTAACTGCTGCATTGTCTGCAACTGTTGGTCTAGGTAATATTGCAGGTGTTGCAATTGCGGTATCTATAGGTGGTGCTGGAGCAACATTCTGGATGATAGTAGCAGGTCTTTTAGGTATGGCGTCTAAGTTTGTTGAGTGTACACTAGGTGTAAAATATAGAGATATAGAAGCAGATGGAACCGTTTATGGAGGTCCTATGTATTACTTGACTAAAGGATTAAAAGAAAAAGGAATGGGCGGTCTTGGAAAAGTACTAGCAGTACTTTTTGCCATTTTTGTAATTGGTGGATCTTTTGGAGGTGGAAACATGTTTCAAGTAAATCAAGCATTTCAATTAGTTGAAAGTATTACAGGTGGTGAGCAATCTTTTTTCCACGATAGAGGTTGGATTTTTGGAATCATAATGGCAGTTCTTGTAGGTATCGTTATTATAGGTGGTATTAAGAAAATTGCTAAAGTAACAGATAAGATTGTTCCTTTTATGGTTGTAATTTATGTGGCAGCTTCTTTATTTGTATTGATTGCAAAGTATGATATGCTAGGAGACGCATTTATACAGATATGGGATGGAGCTTTTAGTCCACTAGGAGTAGCCGGTGGTGCAGTAGGTGTATTGGTACAAGGATTTAGAAGAGCAGCTTTCTCAAACGAAGCGGGTATTGGTTCTGCTTCAATAGCGCACTCTGCAGTAAAAACTAAGTATGCAGCAAGTGAAGGTATGGTAGCTTTATTAGAGCCTTTTATTGATACTGTTTTAGTATGTACAATGACAGCTTTAGTTTTAATTATAACAGGAAACGTAGCAGCAGAAAACGCAAGTTTAAATGATGCGCAAGCGATCTTGTTAACATCTGGAGCCTTTGAGTCAGTTATCTCTTGGTTCCCTTATGTACTTACAGTAGCGGTAGTGTTGTTTGCTTTTAGTAGTATGATCTCTTGGTCTTATTATGGTTTTCAAGGTTGGTCTTTCCTTTTTGGGAGATCTAAAAAAGCAGAATACACGTATAAAATCATTTTCTGTGTCTTTGTAGTAATTGGAGCAGCAGCAAGTTTAGGTTCTGTAATAGGTTTCTCAGATGCAATGATATTTGCGATGATGGTGCCAAACATGATTGGTCTAGTAATACTAGCGCCAAAGGTGAAAGAAGAATTAAGACGTTATATGGCGGCAATTAAAGGAGATAAATAAAATAAAAATTTAAATATATGAAGTCCCAATTCGTTTTCAATAAAAGTGAACGTTTTGGGATTTTGCTATTAGTAGCACTCATCACTGGGTTGCTACTTTTTTATTTTATATACACGCCAGATAGAACGTCTTCTTTAGATATATCGTCACCAGAAGTATTGGCAATTAATGCAGAGATTGATTCTTTAAGAATAGTTGCTATAGAAAAGAAGAAGCCTAAAATCTATCCCTTTAATCCCAATTTTATTACAGAATACAAGGCTTATACTTTAGGTTTAAGCACAGAAGAATATGATCGTTTTTTACGCTTTCGCGAAAATGATAAATGGATAAACTCTGTTAAAGATTTCAAGAGAGTGACAGGAGTATCAGATTCGCTGTTAGCTACCTTTAGTGGCAACTTTAAATTTCCGGAGTGGGTTACAAACCCAAAGAAGAATAGTTACACGTCTGGCGCATTTCCGAAGAAAAAAGAGGTCATTTTAACTTTTGCTAATAAAGCAGATTTAAACACAGCCACTGCAGAACAATTGCAAATTGTATCTGGAATAGGGCCTGCAATAAGTGAAAGAATAGTAGAATACAGAGATAAAACACTACAAGGTTTTTCTAGTGATGCACAGTTGGCAAGCGTTTGGGGTATGGATAGTGCGGTAATAAAAAGAACACTTAATAGATTTGCTGTAAAAACACCTAAAGTAATTGAGAGGATGAATATAAATACAGCCTCTGCAAGTGATATCGCTACTATTAAAGGTATATCGTTTGAGCTTGCCAAAGAAATATGGGAATACAGAACATTGCGCGACGGAATTTCTAGCCTAGACGAGCTCGCTAAAATAGACGGAATCTCTAATACTAAGTTAAACCTAATTAAGTTATATTTGTCTGTTGATTAAAGGCTTTAAATTAGCTTTTTTTTTAATTGAAATTATCACTTTTAACTATCAAGAATACAAAATTATATGAGTTTATATTTTACAGAAGAACACGAATTTTTCAGAAAGAGTTTTAGAGATTTCCTAACAAAGGAGGTTGTACCACATATAGAGAAATGGGAAGAAACAGGAACGATAGATCGTTTTATCTGGGAAAAATTTGGTGAGATGGGCTATTTTGGTCTAGCAACTCCAGAGGCTTATGGCGGTATGGATCTTGATATTTTTTATACTGTGATCTTTATAGAAGAGCTGCAGCGTATTAATTCTGGTGGTTTTGCTGCTGCTATGTGGGCGCACGAGTATCTTGCTATGACACATTTAAATAAAGAAGCAAATCACGAGCAAAAATTAAAATACCTAGCTCCTAGTGTTACAGGAGAAAAAATAGGATGTCTTTGTATCACAGAGCCTTTTGGAGGTAGTGATGTAGGAGGGATGCGTACTACTGCTGTAAAAGATGGCGATCATTATATTATTAATGGTAGTAAAACCTTTATTACAAACGGTATTTATAGTGATTACTTAATTGTTGCGGCTAAAACGTCTCCAGAACTAGGTAATAAAGGGATTAGTATTTTTGTACTTGATAGAGATATGCCAGGTATTAGTGCTACAAAACTTGATAAGTTAGGGTGGAGAGCAAGTGATACAGGTGAGATAGCATTTGATAATGTTAAGATTCCTGTAGGTAATTTAATGGGTGAAGAAGATCAAGGTTTTCCTTATATCATGCAGCACTTTGCTTTAGAGCGTTTAATCATGGCGGTTAATGCGCATGCACGTAGTGAATGGGCTTTAGAATATACAATTGCTTATATGAAAGAAAGAACTGCCTTTGGTAAGTCTATCTCAAAATTTCAAGCATTACGTCACAAAGTAGCGCAATTAGCTTCTGAGGTTGAAATGTGTAAAACATTTAACTATGTTACTGCACAAAGACTAGGTAATGGAGAGTATGTTGTAAAAGAAGCAACAATGTCAAAGTTATTAAGTACTAAAATAAGTGATGATGTAGCTTATGAGTGCGTTCAGCTGCTAGGGGGTTACGGTTATATGGAAGAATACCCAATGGCACGTAATTTGAGAGATAGTAGGCTAGGGCCTATAGGTGGTGGTACTTCAGAAATCCTGAAAGAGATCATCTCAAAAATGGTGATTGATGGCGTAGAGTACAAGCCGGCAACATAAATTCAGAATTTAAAATTATAAATTCGGGATATTAATAATAAACAGAATTTAATGATGAAAGATTTGATAATTAAGAATACAAAATTATTAATAGGAGCACTCTTTATATTGTGCTCCTTTTCTGCTTTTTCGCAAGAAGAGTTGAAGGGTAAAGTCTCAGATTTTTTGACTTTTATGCCTATAGAGAGTGCTAGTGTGTATGTTGATGGTAGTACTACGGGTACTATTACAAATGCAGATGGTAAATTTTCTTTGAGAGTGCCTAAAGAGTTAGTTAATGACACATTAGTTGTTTCTTCTATAGGGTATAAAAGTTATAAGGTAGTGGTTAGTGAATTTGATCCTAGTATGGATATCTCTCTAGAAGAAGATACTGCTAGTTTAGATGAGATACTCATTGTGGTAGAGACAAGGCCAAAAACCGGTAATGATATTGTAATGCGTGCTATAGAAAAGCTAGAAGATAATTTACCAGAGCAGCCTTATCTTCAAAAAGGGTTTTTGCGTCACAAAGAAAGAAACACAAAAGAGTACAAATGGCTTATTGAGAGTGCAATTACATTATACGATTCTAGTTATGCTTCAGGAGCAAAAAAGAATTTAAAGATAAATGTAGATGAAACCCGTAAGAGTTATGATTTAAGAGATGTAGATAGTTTATTTGCGTATTACTCTTATTTAAAAAACACCATCCCTCGTTTTAATACGAAGTCTAAAGCTTTGCTTAGAGATACTATAAGTACAGCTACACTAGTAGACGCGATTAGATGGAATGACACCCGCACTAATGGATTAGATTTGCTTTTTAGAGGAAGGCTAAACCTTATTAGAAACGCAGTAGACAAGGGAGCTCTTTTTGGGAAAGACGTACTATCTACACATCAATTTAAGTTAGATACCGTTCAGGTTATTAATGACCGTAAAATATATAAGATAGCAATATCTAAAGGACCAGAATTTGTAGGGCTAAATACAGATCGTGTTTACAACGAGGGTTTTGAGCCTAACGGCTGGATTTATGTCTACTGGGATACGTTTGCCATTAAGAAGATAGAATATAACCTAGTAGCTGCATCAGATAAGCAAAGAGCTAGGAGTAAAAGTCTTTTGGGTACTTATGATAATCATAAACTGGTTATTACCTATATGGAGTATCAAGAAAAAATGTACCCTAATTATATGTATTATGAATCTCCAAAACTATTAAATCTAGGTGATCGATCTTCAGACTCTTGGCAGAAAACAAAAGAACAATTAGCCAAAGAAAAAGAAGAACAGTTCTATTATGCAGTACAAGAAATTCTTTTTACAGATATTATTCTTGATCCAGAACAAATTGCAGATGCTTTAGCGACTAAAGAGTGGAGTGAAGACATCTTTTCGCCAAGAACTTATAATGAAGATTTTTGGGATGATTATAATGTGCTCTTAGAGTCTGAAGAAGAAGACCAGTTGATTAGAGATTTGAGCAATCGTGTTTCGTTATTTAAAGAGTAGGTTTTATCAATTTGATAACTCAAATTACGAGTGGATAATATTTCAGAAAAAAAATCACAACTCATAATACATAATTCATAATTAAATATTATTTTTGCAGTCCAATAGAGAGGAGGTTATGGAACTATGTTAATTATACCAGTTAAAGACGGAGAAAATATAGACAGAGCGCTTAAGCGTTTCAAGCGTAAGTTTGATCGTACAGGAACAATGCGTCAACTAAGATCTAGACAGGCATTTAGTAAGCCTTCAGTTGTTAGAAGAAAGCAGATTCAAAAAGCTCAGTACATTCAGGGACTTAGAGATGCTGAAGAAATTTAGTATTCACAAAGTTGAATGTCTATTTTGATATATACCGCTATTCATTTATGAGTAGCGGTTTTTTTATGCGCACTTCGGAAATGTGCCAGGCTTCATATTTAATTAGCATCTTGTTTATCTTTAGTTTTTCAGAAGCAAAATATAAGAATTAGAAAGATGGTTTTAAATCTTTAACTTTGAGGCAAGACTAAAAATTATACCAGATACTCAAAGCAATGCCTTTAACTCCGTTTATAGATTACTTATTACTTGAACGTAATTACTCTAAGCATACTATCATTGCTTATGAAAGAGATTTGAAAGTTTTTTTTGAATTTTTAAAAACTACTTTTTCTGAAGAAGACCCATCTGCCGTTAATTATAGTATGATTCGTTCTTGGATTGTCTCATTAGTGGGGCAAGGTATTTCTAATAGATCAATTAATAGAAAGATTTCAAGCCTTAAGACCTATTATAAGTTTTTGCTCAAAACAGAACAAATAGAGGCAACACCATTAGCAAAACATAAATCTCTTAAGGTTTCAAAAAAAATACAAGTACCTTTTTCTGAAACAGAAATAGATGAGGTGATTAATCTGCTTGCTAATCCTACAGATTTTAAAACAGCTCGTGATAAGGTAATTGTAGAGCTTTTTTATAGTACTGGTATGCGAAGAGCAGAGTTGATTAACTTGAGGTTAAAAGATATTGATGCTGGTCAGGGTTATGTGAAGGTGCTTGGTAAGCGTAATAAAGAACGGCTAATACCTTTGTTGTCTTCAGTGTTGAGTTCTGTGCAGGAGTATGTTCATTTTAGAAATGAGATTGATGTTGTTGATGATGATTATTTGTTGCTTACTAATAAGGGGGTAAAGATTTATGAGACCTTAGTGTATAGGTTGATTACTAATTATTTTAGTCAAGCTTCTCAAAAAGTGAAGAAGAGTCCTCATATTTTACGTCATTCTTTTGCGACACACTTGTTAAACGAAGGGGCAGACCTTAATGCGGTAAAAGAACTTTTGGGTCATGCAAGCTTAGCTTCTACACAAGTATACACGCATAATAGTATCGCAACTTTAAAAGAAGTTTATAGAAAATCACATCCGCGTAACCTAAAATGAGTTTTTCTTTAAAAATATTTCATTTTTTTTTTAAAACGTATCTGCTTCATAGAATGAGAGTTAAAAAGATGAGTGAAAATTTATTGCATTTTATTGAAAAATTTTCGCAAAAAAGTTTTGTAGAATTTAGATTGTTATATACATTTGCAATCCGTTAGAAATAGCGGTTGTTTTTACACTGAGTTTCTCAGTATAAAAGTGGTTTAAAAGCCGATGTAGCTCAGCTGGCTAGAGCAGCTGATTTGTAATCAGCAGGTCGTGGGTTCGAGTCCCTCCATCGGCTCTTTTAAAAATGTTCTTTATTAGAATGAAGTTTTATTAATTGCGATTTTATGATTGCAATTAGTTTGGGGAGATACTCAAGCGGCCAACGAGGGCAGACTGTAAATCTGCTGACTACGTCTTCGCAGGTTCGAATCCTGCTCTCCCCACAAATCACACTTTAGGGTGTGTTTGTTTTAGATAATTAATGACGATAAATTATTTAAAATAAAATAAATAATTCAAGCTAAAATTTAGTTTGGAATTGGTTGTAAAAATTAGTATATTTGCAGCCGCTTTCAGGTGATCACTGAAAGACAAGATCTTAAAGGTAATGAAATTGAAGTCTATTGAAGAATAGATTTAAAAAGCGGGAGTAGCTCAGTTGGTAGAGCGTCAGCCTTCCAAGCTGAATGTCGCCAGTTCGAACCTGGTCTCCCGCTCTAATTTCACCTTCACTTTTAGTGAGGGATTTCCTGTTTTATAGAAGCAGGTAATGGTAACTCTTTTGAGTTTAGCGTTTTAATGTAAAAATTAAGACATGCATCCTGCAATTTTACTGCCGGTGTAGCTCAGGGGTAGAGCGTTTCCTTGGTAAGGAAGAGGTCACGAGTTCAATTCTCGTCATTGGCTCGATAATTAAAGTAAGAAATACAATTGAACACTAATAAATAATAAGTTAAATAAATACAAAATGGCAAAGGCAACATATGATCGTTCGAAACCACATTTAAATGTAGGTACTATTGGACACGTAGATCACGGTAAAACAACATTAACAGCTGCTATTACTAAGGTATTAGCTGATGCTGGATATTCTGAAGCTTCGGCTTTTGATCAAATTGACAACGCTCCAGAAGAAAAGGAACGTGGTATAACAATTAACTCTTCACACGTTGAGTATGCGACGGCTAACCGTCACTACGCACACGTTGACTGTCCTGGTCACGCCGATTATGTAAAGAACATGGTTACTGGTGCTGCGCAAATGGATGGAGCTATTTTAGTTGTAGCTGCAACAGATGGACCAATGCCACAAACACGTGAGCACATCCTTTTAGGACGTCAGGTTGGTATTCCTCGTATCGTTGTATTTATGAATAAGGTAGATATGGTTGATGATGAAGAATTACTTGAATTAGTTGAGATGGAAGTAAGAGATCTTTTATCTTTCTACGAGTATGATGGAGATAATGGACCTGTAATTGCTGGTTCTGCACTTGGTGCATTAAACGGTGAGCAAAAATGGGTAGATACAGTTCTTTCTTTAATGGAGGCTGTTGATACTTGGATTGAAGAGCCGTTGAGAGAGGTTGATAAGCCTTTCCTTATGCCTATTGAAGATGTATTTTCTATTACTGGACGTGGTACAGTAGCAACTGGTCGTATTGAGACTGGTATCGCTAACACTGGAGATCCTGTAGAGATCATTGGTATGGGTGCTGAAAAAATTACATCTACTATTACTGGTATTGAAATGTTCCGTCAAATCCTTGATAGAGGTGAAGCTGGAGATAACGCTGGTATTCTTTTAAGAGGTATTGAGAAGTCAATGATCTCTAGAGGTATGGTAATTGTTAAGCCAGGATCTGTAACTCCACACGCTAAGTTTAAGGCTGAGGTTTACGTATTGAAAAAAGAAGAAGGTGGACGTCATACTCCATTCCATAATAACTACCGTCCACAGTTTTACGTGCGTACAACTGATGTAACTGGTAATATTTCACTTCCTGATGGAGTTGAGATGGTTATGCCTGGAGATAACTTAACTATCCACGTTGAGTTGATTTCTGCAATTGCGATGAGCATAGGTTTACGTTTTGCAATCCGTGAGGGTGGTAGAACTGTAGGTGCAGGACAGGTTACTGAGATTTTAGACTAATTTTAGTCAAAAGATAAATAGTCAAAGGTGTTCCGTTTTTGCGGAACGCCTTGACTTTTATAACGGGCTTGGTATTTTATGATACTGTTGGCCTTTTTTAATGTTTCTTCGGAAATATTATTCATACGGGATTAGCTCAGTTGGTAGAGCACTGGTCTCCAAAACCAGGTGTCGTGAGTTCGAGTCTCTCATCCCGTGCATAAGTTAAAACTAGATTGCTAGTTTTTTAATAAAGTTTAAAAAACCAAAATAAAATGGTTGATTACATAAAAGAATCTTGGAATGAGCTCACGAATCACGTGACTTGGCCTACTATGGCAGAGGCTCAACGTTTAACTGTTATTGTTGCGGTTTTCACTGTAGTTTTAGCATTAGTTGTTTGGGGTATTGATACTGTTTTTAGTGGAGCTATTGAAGCTTATTTTAAATGGATTAAGTCGTAAGTAAGATGGCTGAAACAAAAAGCACAAAAAAGTGGTATGTAGTTCGTTCAGTAAGCGGACAAGAGAATAAGATTAAAGAATATCTTGAATCTGAGATAACGCGTCTTAACCTAGCTGATTATATAGAGCAAATTCTTGTTCCTACAGAAAAGGTTATTCAGGTACGTAATGGTAAAAAAACTCAGAAAGAACGTGTTTTCTTTCCAGGTTACATTATGGTACAGGCTAGTTTAGCAGGAGAGATTCCTCATATAATAAAATCAATCAACGGAGTGATAGGTTTCTTAGGTGAAACTAAAGGTGGTGATCCGGTACCATTGCGTCAAGCAGAGGTAAACCGTATGTTAGGTAAAGTTGATGAGTTAGCGGTACAAGATGATAACGTTAATATTCCATTTACAATAGGGGAGACTATTAAAGTTATTGATGGTCCTTTTAATGGATTCAACGGAACTGTTGAGAAGATCAACGAAGAAAAGCGTAAGCTTGAGGTAATGGTTAAGATTTTCGGAAGAAAGACACCATTAGAATTAAGTTACATGCAAGTAGAGAAAGTTTAACTGTTACAGTATAATAGGTTTGTTCATAGGCTTCCACTTACGGATAACCAAATTAAATTTTAGAAATGGCAAAAGAAATTGATAAAGTAGTAAAACTGCAAGTTAAGGGTGGTGCTGCAAATCCATCTCCTCCAGTAGGACCTGCATTAGGTGCGGCTGGTGTGAATATAATGGAGTTTTGTAAGCAATTTAATGCAAGAACTCAAGACAAGCAGGGTAAAGTACTTCCAGTTGCGATTACGGTATTTAAAGACAAGTCTTTTGACTTTGTAATTAAAACACCTCCAGCTGCAGTGCAGATACTAGAAGCTGCCAAAATTAAAAGTGGCTCAGGAGAACCTCACGTACGTAAAGTAGCTACAATTACTTGGGAACAAGTAAGAGCTATTGCAGAAGACAAACAACCAGATTTAAATTCATTTACAATTGAATCAGGTATGAAGATGGTTGCAGGTACTGCACGTTCAATGGGTGTTAAAATTAAAGGAGCAGCTCCTTTTTAATCAAGAAAAGAATCTATTAAAATGGCAAGATTAACTAAAAAGCTTAAGGAAGCAAGTGCAAAAGTGGAGGCTAGAACCTACACGGTTGCAGAAGCATCTGCTTTAATAAAAGATATCACCAATACTAACTTTGATCCTTCTGTAGATCTAGCGATACGTCTTAATGTAGACCCTCGTAAAGCAAATCAGATGGTTAGAGGTGTTGTAACCTTACCACACGGTACGGGTAAAGACGTAAAAGTACTGGCGTTAGTTACTCCAGATAAAGAAGCAGAAGCTAAAGAAGCTGGTGCTGATTTCGTTGGATTAGACGAATACCTCGACAAGATTAAAGGAGGGTGGACAGACGTTGATGTTATTGTGACTATGCCTAGTGTTATGGGTAAGTTAGGACCGTTAGGTCGTGTATTAGGACCTCGTGGACTAATGCCTAACCCAAAGACAGGTACTGTAACAATGGATATCGCTAAAGCGGTTTCTGATGTAAAATCTGGTAAAATTGACTTTAAAGTTGATAAAACTGGTATTGTACACGCAGCAGTAGGAAAAGCATCTTTTGATGCTGATAAAATTGCAGGAAACGCGAGAGAATTATTAACTACAATTGTAAAGCTTAAGCCTCAAGGGGCAAAGGGTGTTTATATCAAGAGTATTTTTATGTCTAGTACGATGAGTCCTAGTGTAGAGATTGATACAAAACGTTTTACTGAGCAGTAATAGATAGAAATTATGACAAGAGAAGAAAAATCAAAAGTAATTGAAAATTTAACTGCGCAGTTAACCGATAGTCCTATTATCTATTTAGCAGATATTTCGGGATTAAACGCTTTACAAACTTCTAACTTACGTCGTGCTTGTTTTAAAGCAGGAGTAAACTTAGCCGTAGTTAAAAACACATTGCTAGAAAAAGCAATGGAGAATTCAGATAAAGAATTTGGAGCACTTCCTGAAACTTTAAAAGGAAATACATCATTAATGACTTCAGAAACTGGTAATGCACCAGCAAAAGTGATTAAAGAATTCAGAAAAAAATCTGAAAAGCCTTTGTTGAAAGGAGCATATATTGAAGAAGCTGTATACGTTGGAGATGATCAACTAGAGAACCTAGTTAATATCAAATCTAAAGAAGAAGTTATTGGAGATATTATTGGATTATTACAATCACCTGCTAAAAACGTTATCTCGGCTCTTAAGAGTGGTGGTAGTACTATTGCGGGACTTGTTAAGACCCTTCAAGAAAGAGCTGAATAAATTAGCACTAATTAAATACAAATATTACAAATTAAATTAAAACGATAGAAAATGGCAGACTTAAAAGAATTCGCAGAACAATTAGTTAACCTTACAGTAAAAGAAGTTAACGAATTAGCAACTATATTAAAAGATGAGTACGGTATCGAGCCTGCTGCTGCAGCTGTAGCTGTTGCTGCTGGTGGTGGTGCAGGTGAAGCTGCTGAAGAGCAGTCAGAATTTGACGTAATCCTTACTGCAGCTGGTGGTTCTAAATTAGCAGTTGTAAAACTAGTTAAAGAATTAACTGGTGCTGGTCTTAAAGATGCAAAAGACTTAGTTGATAATGCACCATCTCCAATTAAGGAAGGTGTTTCTAAGGATGAAGCAGAAGCTTTAAAAGCTCAATTAGAAGAAGCTGGAGCAGAGGTTGAACTTAAGTAAGTTCACATTACTCCAAACCTTAAGGTTTAGGTCTTCCGATTTACTCGGAAAGACCTAAACCATTTTGTGTATATATAGGTTTACAAATTTAATTGTATACGCACACACTATTTATTTTAATTAATTCCGTCCATAGATGTCAGCAACGTTAACTGAAAGATTGAATTTTTCTTCTGTCCAAAACAAACCGGATTATCCGGATTTTCTGGATATTCAGATCAAATCCTTCCAGGATTTTTTCCAGTTAGAAACAAAATCAGATGAAAGAGGTCAAGAAGGATTATACAAAACCTTCTTAGAGAATTTCCCAATTACAGATACACGCAACCAGTTTGTATTAGAATTTTTAGATTACTTCGTAGATCCACCAAGATATGCTATTCAAGAGTGTATAGAACGTGGTCTTACGTACAGCGTGCCTTTAAAAGCCCGTTTAAAATTATATTGTACAGATCCAGAACATGAAGATTTTGAGACAATTGTACAAGACGTTTATTTAGGTACTATACCTTACATGACTCCATCTGGTACTTTCTGTATCAACGGTGCAGAACGTGTTGTAGTATCTCAGTTACACCGTTCACCTGGTGTATTCTTTGGACAATCTTTCCACGCAAATGGAACTAAATTATATTCTGCCAGAGTAATTCCTTTTAAAGGTTCTTGGATAGAATTTGCTACTGATATTAACAGCGTTATGTACGCATATATCGATAGAAAGAAAAAATTACCTGTTACTACACTTTTCCGTGCTATCGGTTTTGAAAGAGATAAAGATATCCTTGAGATATTTGATCTTGCCGAAGAAGTTAAAGCATCTAAAACAGGATTAAAAAAATACTTAGGTCGTAAACTTGCTGCACGTGTATTAAAAACATGGCATGAGGATTTCGTTGATGAAGATACTGGTGAAGTAGTTTCTATTGAACGTAACGAAATTATTCTTGACCGTGATACTGTTCTTGAAAAAGATCATATTGATGAGATTATTGAATCTGGTAGTAAGACAATCTTATTACACAAAGAGGATAATCACATGTCAGATTACGCGATCATCCACAATACACTACAAAAGGATCCTACTAACTCTGAGAAAGAAGCAGTAGAGCATATTTATAGACAATTACGTAACGCTGAACCGCCTGATGAGGAGACCGCTCGTGGTATCATCAATAAGTTATTCTTCTCTGACCAGAGATATAACTTAGGAGAGGTAGGACGTTACAGAATGAACAAAAAATTACAGTTAGATATCCCAATGGACAAGCAAGTCTTGACTAAAGAAGATATCATTACAATTGTAAAATATTTAATTGAACTTATCAATTCTAAAGCAGAGATTGATGATATTGATCACTTATCTAACCGTCGTGTACGTACAGTTGGTGAGCAATTGTCATCTCAGTTTGGTGTAGGTCTTGCTCGTATGGCAAGAACAATTCGTGAACGTATGAATGTACGTGATAACGAGGTTTTTACTCCTATAGATTTGATTAATGCAAAGACATTATCATCGGTAATTAATTCTTTCTTCGGAACGAACCAATTATCGCAATTTATGGATCAAACCAATCCATTGGCTGAAATTACGCACAAGCGTCGTTTATCTGCCCTTGGACCTGGAGGTTTATCAAGAGAAAGAGCAGGTTTTGAGGTACGTGATGTTCACTATACTCACTACGGAAGACTTTGCCCTATTGAAACTCCTGAGGGACCAAACATTGGACTAATATCTTCACTTTCTGTATATGCAAAAGTGAACAATTTAGGATTCATTGAAACTCCTTACAGAAAAGTTACAGACGGTAAGATTGATTTTAAAAATGAACCAATCTATTTATCTGCAGAAGAAGAAGAAGGTCAAAAAATTGCACAAGCAAACATTCCATTAACAGAAGATGGAACTATTGATTCTGCAAAAGTAATTGCACGTATGGAAGGTGACTTCCCGGTAGTTGATCCATCAACAATTAATTATGCCGATGTTGCTCCTAACCAGATATCATCTATATCTGCTTCATTAATTCCATTCTTGGAACATGATGATGCCAACCGTGCATTGATGGGATCGAATATGATGCGTCAAGCAGTACCTTTATTAATTGCAGATTCACCTATTGTAGGTACTGGTCTTGAAAGACAAGTAGCTAGTGACTCTAGAGTATTGATTAATGCAGAAGGTGATGGAGTTGTACAATATGTAGATTCTCGTGAAGTAACTATTAAATATGATCGTACTGAGGAAGCTCGTATGGTTAGTTTTGAGAGTGATGAGAAAACATACAAGCTTGTTAAGTTTAGAAAAACAAACCAGGGTACATCTATTAACCTAAAGCCTATTGTAAGCAAAGGTGATAGAGTATTAAAAGGACAAGTATTATGTCAAGGGTATGCTACCGAAAAAGGTGAGCTTGCACTAGGTCGTAATATGAAAGTAGCCTTTATGCCTTGGAAAGGATATAACTTTGAGGATGCAATTGTAATTTCTGAAAGAGTAGTACGTGAAGATATCTTTACTTCTATTCACATTGACGAGTATTCTCTAGAAGTTAGAGATACTAAATTAGGAAACGAAGAGCTTACTAATGATATCCCTAACGTTTCAGAAGAAGCAACTAAAGATCTTGACGAAAACGGAATGATCCGTATTGGTGCAAGAGTGAAACCTGGAGATATATTAATAGGTAAGATTACTCCTAAAGGAGAATCTGATCCTACGCCAGAAGAAAAGTTACTTCGTGCAATCTTTGGTGATAAAGCTGGTGATGTAAAAGATGCATCTTTAAAAGCTTCGCCTTCTTTACATGGTGTTGTAATTAACAAAAAGTTATTTGCACGTGCCGTAAAAGATAAGCGTAAGAGAGCTAAAGATAAAGAAGATATCGAAATCTTAGAAGCACAATTTGATGCTAAGTTTGACGCATTACAAGACGCATTAATTGAAAAATTATTTGTTATTGTATCTGGTAAAACTGCACAAGGTGTAAGTAATGATTTAGGTGAGGTTGTTTTTCCTAAAGGAAAGAAATTCACTTTAAAGATGCTTAACTCTGTTGACGATTATACACACTTAACAGGTGGTACTTGGACTACAGATGATGCGACTAATGAGTTAGTGGCAGATTTAATGCACAACTATAAGATTAAAGAAAACGATTTACAAGGAAACCTTCGTCGTGATAAATTTACTATTTCGGTAGGGGATGAATTACCTTCAGGAATCTTAAAACTTGCAAAAATTTACGTTGCTAAAAAACGTAAACTTAAAGTAGGAGATAAGATGGCGGGACGTCACGGTAACAAAGGTATTGTTGCTAGAATTGTAAGAGATGAAGATATGCCATTCTTAGAGGATGGAACTCCAGTAGATATCGTGTTGAACCCACTAGGGGTACCATCACGTATGAACATTGGTCAGATTTATGAAACGGTACTTGGTTGGGCTGGTCAAAAATTAGGTCGTAAGTATGCGACACCTATTTTTGATGGTGCAACGATAGACCAGATTAATGAGTTGACAGATGAAGCTGGTATTCCACGTTTTGGACATACTTATTTATATGATGGTGGAACAGGTCAACGTTTTGACCAGCCTGCAACAGTAGGAATTATCTATATGCTTAAGTTAGGGCATATGGTTGATGACAAAATGCACGCACGTTCTATAGGACCTTACTCATTAATTACACAACAACCATTAGGTGGTAAAGCACAATTTGGTGGTCAGCGTTTTGGTGAGATGGAGGTATGGGCACTTGAAGCATATGGTGCTTCTAGTACTCTTAGAGAGATATTGACTGTTAAATCTGATGATGTAATCGGAAGAGCTAAGACATACGAAAGTATTGTTAAAGGTGAAGCGATGCCAGAACCGGGACTTCCAGAATCGTTCAACGTATTGATGCACGAACTGAAAGGTCTAGGACTTGACATTAGATTAGAAGAATAAATTTAGGTCCCTGCTTCGGTGGGGACTATATTGATTTTCTTCGGAAATTTTAAGCAATGTTTAAAATTTCATTTATAACAACATTACAATTTATTTTACAGCATTATGGCAAGAAATAATAATGAACAACCGGCAAAGAAATTTGAAAAAATTTCAATAGGATTAGCATCACCAGAAGCTATTTTAGCAGAATCTAGAGGTGAAGTCTTAAAGCCAGAAACAATAAACTACCGTACGCACAAACCAGAGCGTGACGGTCTTTTCTGTGAGCGTATTTTTGGTCCTGTTAAGGATTATGAGTGTGCTTGTGGTAAATATAAAAGAATACGCTACAAAGGGATCGTTTGTGACCGTTGTGGTGTAGAGGTGACTGAAAAGAAAGTACGTAGAGATAGAGTAGGACATATTAGTCTTGTAGTGCCAGTTGCACATATCTGGTATTTCCGTAGTTTACCTAACAAAATAGGATACTTACTTGGTCTTCCATCTAAGAAATTAGATATGATTATTTACTACGAGCGTTATGTAGTAATACAACCAGGTATCGCAAAGAATGAAGAAGGAGAACCTGTTCAAAATTTAGATTTCTTAACAGAAGAAGAGTATTTAACAATACTTGATAGTCTTCCTCAAGAAAACTTGTATTTAGATGATGAAGATCCTAACAAGTTTATTGCAAAAATGGGTGCAGAATGTTTGATAGATCTTTTAGGTCGTATTGACTTAACTGCATTATCATTTGAGCTACGTCACAAAGCAAATAACGAAACTTCTAAACAACGTAAGACTGAGGCCTTAAAGAGACTTCAAGTTGTAGAAGCATTACGTGATGCAAACAAAAATAGAGAGAACAATCCAGAGTGGATGATTATGAAGGTTGTACCTGTAATCCCACCAGAATTACGTCCTCTTGTACCACTAGATGGTGGTCGTTTTGCAACATCAGATTTAAATGATTTATACCGTCGTGTAATTATTCGTAACAATCGTTTAAAGCGATTAATGGAGATAAAAGCACCAGAAGTAATTTTACGTAATGAGAAGCGTATGCTACAGGAATCTGTAGATTCACTTTTTGATAATACACGTAAGTCTTCTGCAGTAAAAACAGATAGTAACCGTCCTTTAAAGTCACTTTCAGATTCATTGAAAGGTAAGCAAGGTCGTTTTCGTCAAAACTTACTAGGTAAGCGTGTTGATTATTCTGCACGTTCTGTAATTGTTGTAGGACCAGAACTTAGATTATTTGAGTGTGGTATTCCTAAAGACATGGCAGCAGAATTATACAAGCCATTTGTGATACGTAAGTTGATAGAACGTGGTATTGTAAAGACTGTAAAATCTGCAAAGAAAATTATAGACAAGAAAGAACCAGTTGTATGGGATATTCTTGAAAATGTATTAAAAGGACACCCTGTAATGCTTAACCGTGCGCCTACGTTGCACAGGCTAGGTATACAAGCTTTCCAGCCTAAATTAATTGAAGGAAAAGCGATCCAATTACACCCATTAGTATGTACGGCCTTTAACGCCGATTTTGATGGGGATCAAATGGCCGTTCACCTTCCATTAGGACCAGAGGCAATACTAGAATGTCAATTATTACTATTGGCATCACACAATATCTTGAATCCTGCTAACGGTTCGCCAGTAGCAGTACCTTCTCAGGATATGGTCTTGGGTCTTTACTATATGACAAAACTTCGTAAGTCTACCGAAGATGTAAAAGTAAAAGGTGAAGGTTTAACATTCTACTCTGCAGAAGAAGCAATGATTGCTTACAACGAGAAGATGGTAGATCTTAATGCAGAAATCAAAATTAGAACAAAAGATTTTGATGAGAATGGTGAGTTAAAATTACAAATTGTTACTACTACATTAGGTAGAGTAATTTTTAATGAGCACGTACCAGAAGCAGCAGGATACATAAATCAAGTATTGACTAAAAAGTCTTTACGTGATATTATTGGAGATATTTTAGAAGTAACTAGCGTACCAGAAACAGGAGATTTCCTAGATGCAATTAAGACGCTAGGTTATAAGTTTGCCTTTGAAGGAGGACTATCATTTAGTCTTGGTGATATTATTATACCACCAGAAAAGCAACAAATGATTGATGATGCTAATACGCAAGTTGATGGTATTGTAGGAAACTATAATATGGGTCTTATTACCAACAACGAACGTTATAACCAAGTTATTGATATCTGGACAGCAACAAATGCAGAATTGACAGAATTGTCTATGAAGCGTATTCGTGAAGACCAGCAAGGATTTAACTCTGTGTATATGATGCTTGACTCTGGAGCACGTGGATCTAAAGAACAGATTCGTCAGCTTACAGGTATGCGTGGATTAATGGCGAAGCCTAAAAAATCTAACAGTGGAGGAGGAGAAATTATTGAAAACCCTATTCTTTCTAACTTTAAGGAAGGTCTTTCAATTCTTGAATACTTTATCTCTACTCACGGTGCCCGTAAAGGTCTTGCCGATACAGCCTTAAAAACTGCCGATGCAGGTTACTTAACAAGACGTCTAGTAGATGTATCTCAAGATGTAATTGTTAATGAAGAAGACTGTGGTACACTTAGAGGAATTGAAGTTTCTTCATTAAAGAAAAATGAAGAAGTAGTAGAAACACTTGGAGCTCGTATTGTAGGTAGAACTTCATTAAATGATGTGATTAATCCATTAACTAAAGAGATTTTAGTTCATTCTGGAGAGCATATCTATGAGAAAGCAGCAGCAGCTATTGAAGCATCACCTATAGATACAGTAGAGGTTCGTTCTCCACTTACTTGTGAAGCGAAAAAAGGTATCTGTACACAATGTTACGGTAGAAACTTGGCAACCAATAAAATGGTTCAGAGAGGTGAAGCTGTAGGTGTTGTAGCAGCACAATCTATTGGTGAACCTGGTACACAGTTGACACTTCGTACTTTCCACGTTGGTGGGGTTGCGAGTAATATTTCTGATGAAAATAAATTAACTGTTAAATTTGACGGGGTTGCAGAGATTGAAGATCTTAAAACTGTTAAAGGAGAAGATAATGAAGGGAACCCTATAGATATAGTAATCTCTCGTACTTCAGAAGTTAAATTAGTAGATAAGAAAACTGGAATTACATTAAGTACAAACACCATACAGTACGGTTCTACCATCTTTGTTAAAGATGGCGATAAACTAAAAGCTGGTGATGTTGTTTCACAATGGGATCCATATAACGGTGTTATTATTTCTGAATTTGCAGGTAAAATTCGTTACGAAAATATCGAACAAGGTATTACGTACCAGGTTGAGATAGATGAGCAGACAGGTTTCCAAGAAAAAGTAATTTCAGAGTCTAGAGATAAGAAAAAGATACCTACATTACAGATTATGGGTAAAAAGGATGAAGTAATTCGTTCTTATAACCTACCAGTAGGTGCCTTGATATCTGTAGAAGATGGTGAGAAAATTAAGATAGGTAAGATTCTTGTAAAGATTCCACGTAAATCTGCAAAAGCAGGTGATATTACTGGAGGTTTACCACGTGTAACAGAATTGTTTGAAGCACGTAACCCTTCTAATCCTGCTGTAGTAAGTGAGATTGATGGTGTTGTTTCCTTCGGAAAAATCAAACGTGGTAACCGTGAGATTATCGTAGAGTCTAAGCTTGGAGAAGTAATGAAGTATCTAGTGAAGTTGAGTAATCAAATTCTTGTACAAGAAAATGATTATGTACGTGCAGGAATGCCACTTTCTGATGGTTCTATTACTCCAGCAGATATCTTAAGAATTAAAGGACCATCTGCAGTACAGCAGTACTTAGTAAATGAAGTACAAGAAGTATATCGTTTACAAGGGGTGAAGATTAATGATAAGCACTTTGAGGTTGTTGTTCGTCAAATGATGCGTAAAGTGCGTATTGTAGACAGTGGTGACACTACTTTCTTAGAAAACCAATTAGTTCATAAATCAGACTTTATAGAAGAGAATGATAAGATCTTTGGTCTTAAGATTGTTGAGAATGCTGGTGATTCTGAAACTTTAAAAGAAGGACAGATGTTAACTGCAAGAGAGTTACGTGATGAGAATTCTATTTTAAGAAGAGCAGATAAGACCTTAGTAGAAGCAAGAGATGCCGTTAACTCAACAGCAACTCCTATCTTACAAGGTATTACTAGAGCATCGCTACAGACTAAGTCATTTATCTCAGCGGCGTCGTTCCAGGAGACAACTAAAGTATTAAACGAAGCTGCTGTAGCAGGTAAGGTTGATAACTTAGAAGGTCTTAAAGAAAACGTTATTGTAGGTAAGAGAATCCCTGCCGGTACAGGTATGAGAAGATACGATACAATTATCGTAGGTTCTAAAGAGGAATTAGCAGAAATGACTAAGGAGAAAGAAGAAGTGAACTTTAACTAAATAAAAGTTTAACCTTATATAATATCAAAATCCCGTGACACTAGTTACGGGATTTTGTATTTTTAAAAATAGTTAACGCGTACTGTTTTAGCTTGCGCGAAAATATTAAACATTTAATAAATGGCAGATCAAAAAGAAGCTCCTAAAAAAGGACAATTAAATATTGAGTTAGATGCTGAAATAGCACAAGGTATATACAGTAATCTAGCAATCATTAACCACTCTCAATCTGAGTTTGTAGTAGACTTTGTCTCTATAATGCCTGGAGTGCCTAAAAGTAAGGTTAAATCAAGAATTGTTTTAACACCGCAACATGCAAAACGTTTTTTAAAAGCGCTGCATGAAAATGTAACTAGGTTTGAAAAACAAAATGGAATTATTAAAGAACAAAAGCAGCCTTCGTTACCAATAAATTTTGGCCCAACTGGTGAAGCATAGCATATTGTAAAAAACAAATATTAGAAAAACCTCTTTTCGTTTTTACAGGTTATTTCCTAATCGCTGAGAATCGCGTATTTGAAAATCTATTAGACATAGACTCAAATACGCGATTTTTGTGTTAATAGATAATTTCCGAAGACAAAAAGTCTCTAATATACTGTTTATGAGAGCTTTTCAAATTCGCTAACAAAGTGGAATGTGATATTAGGATATTTACTTTGTGTCATTTGTAATGTAAATGCAGAATCTGCAAAAAAGACAAGTTGACCTCTTTTGTCTTTTGCTAAAAACTTAGATTTTACTCTTTTAAAATCTTTAAACTCATCACTTTTTGGATCTTTAGGTTGTACCCAACAAGCTTTATGAACATTTAAATTTTCATACCTACAGATAGCACCATATTCATGTTCTAGTCTATATTGTATTACTTCAAATTGTAGTGCTCCAACAGTTCCTATTACTTTTCTGCCGTTTAATTCTAGAGTAAATAATTGTGCAACTCCTTCATCCATAAGTTGATCAATCCCTTTTTCAAGCTGCTTGCTTTTTAAAGGGTCAGCATTATTAATGTATTTAAAATGCTCAGGAGAAAAGCTAGGGATGCCCTTATATTGCATTATTTCTCCTTCGGTTAGTGTATCGCCTATTTTAAAATTACCTGTATCGTGAAGGCCTACAATATCACCAGGATAAGATATATCAACAATCTGTTTCTTTTCAGCAAAAAAGGCATTTGGGCTAGAAAACTTTAGTTTTTTACCATTTCTAACGTGTAAATAGGGCTTATTTCTTTCAAAAGTACCAGAAACGATTTTTACAAATGCTAAACGATCTCTATGTTTAGGATCCATATTAGCATGAATTTTAAAAACAAAACCAGAAAAGTTTTTTTCTTCAGGCTTTACAAGTCTTGTGTTACTATTTTTAGGTCTTGGTTTAGGTGCTATTTTAACAAAGCAATCAAGTAACTCACGTACTCCAAAATTGTTTAATGCAGAACCAAAGAACACAGGTTGTAAAGAGCCGTCAAGATATTCTTCTCTGTTAAAAGTAGGATACACTTCATAAACTAGTTCAAGTTCTTCTCTTAAGGTTTCTGCTGCTTTATCTCCTATTAGTTCATCTAGCTCTGGATTGCTAACATCTTCAATTTCAATTGTTTCTTCAATGTTTTTTCTACTGTCACCACTAAAAAGATTAACATTCTTTTCCCAAATGTTATAAATACCTTTAAAGTCATAACCCATCCCTATAGGGAATGATAGTGGTGTTACTCTAAGTTTTAATTTTTGTTCAATTTCGTCTAAAAGTTCAAAAGCGTCTTTACCTTCACGATCCATTTTATTCACAAAAACAATCATTGGGATGTTTCTCATTCTACAAACTTCTACAAGTTTTTCTGTCTGCATCTCAACACCTTTAGCAACATCAATAACCACAATAACACTATCTACAGCTGTGAGAGTTCTAAAAGTATCTTCTGCAAAATCCTTGTGACCAGGGGTATCTAGTATATTTATTTTTGTTCCTTCATATTCAAATGCAAGTACAGATGTTGCTACAGAAATACCTCTTTGGCGTTCTATTTCCATAAAATCGCTAGTGGCACCTTTTTTAATTTTATTGCTTTTTACAGCTCCAGCCTCCTGAATTGCACCTCCAAAAAGAAGGAGTTTTTCTGTTAAAGTGGTTTTTCCGGCATCTGGATGAGAGATTATACCAAATGTTTTACGTCTATTTATTTCTTTTTGAAGCATATGTGTTAATTCTATTTAACAAAGATACTGAGTCTATAATCTATTTAAGAGGAATAATTATCAAATAATTATTCCTACAAATTAACAATTTATTATCTTCATCTATTAAAGGGTTTATTCCTTTATATGTATAATTTCTTCCTACATATAAATTTCGTTCGACGTTTTTTTATGTTTTTTATCTATGTTTATTCGTATATTGCACTATTCATAAGTGGTACTTGTTTTTGTTATTTATAGAGTATACATAAGTTTAACTGTGTTTAGAGTTTTTATTAAGTGTATCTGTATGATATTTGTTAAAAAACAATGAATTTTTGATTGTCTAAACTCCTACATTTTATAATTGCTAGAATATTGATTTTGTAGCTGTTTTGACGTGTTTTAGGTGAAAAATTCTTACAAAAGTATATTCTAAATTAAGTGAATGATGCATTTAATCGTGTTTGATTTGCCTTTGAGCTAAAACCTGACTACTTTGATATATTATTGATTTTTACTTACATATCTTTGCGCATATCGAGTGATAAATGTGTCGCGGAGATAATAAAAAGTGTTAAAATAAATATTATTAGAATGAAACATACCTCTACCCATAAATACTCTAATATCGATTTTTCGAGATTTAAAGTATTAAAACGTTTTCTTTTAGGTGCGCTATTATGCGTTACTACTTCTTTGTTTGCTCAAATAGGATCTCAGTCTCCTTCTGTTCAGTCAGGTGTGTCTTTCCAGTGGAATGATATACAGGATATTAACTTTAATGGTGATACAGATGGTACAGAAAATAATAGACCAGCTTCAATAAGATCTATCATTATTAATGATGGGACTGAAACTACAGTCTTTGATAAATTTGCAGTCCCTACCTTTTATCAATTAACTCGTTTAGGAGATGGTGGAAATGCAAATGTGAATAGCCGAAATCATTTATGGGAAAATGGAGTTCAAATTGTGAGTTCAAGTGCTACGGCAACTTTAAATGTTAATGATAATAATTTATGGGATACCAGTGCATTAGCTGCTTTTCAAGATAAAAACTTAAATCACTATTTTGAAGCTAATCCTGTTGGTCGAAATATTTGTGGTGATTTTGATGAAGCTAACGGAACAAATGGAGTTACAGAGACAGATGCTCAATTACAAACCATATTTTATGATCCAGCAATGCCTTCTAACGCAGGTGGTATTTTGGCGGTTACAGAAAGAGGTGGTAACAACTGTTACTATGTAAGAATGATTGGTATTCCAGTAGGTGGAGGTGCCGAGCAGGTTTTAGGAGATACTTTTGTTAGAAATGCTGGTGGAGGTTTTTGGAATGCAGGATTTATGCCTCCTTTACCTAATTCAGATTATTGGTCTTCTGGAAGAGAATATGATAATTCTCAAGATATTGCAATAGCTCTTTTTCAATTAAATGATGTGGCTCCTACAGGGTCACTTATTACTAGGATTGAGTTTGTTGCTGCGACAAGAGATCACGGTGATGGAAAATTCTTTATACTACAGCGTTATGCAGAAGATTTAGAGAAATTTGGTTGTGAAGACACGATTTTTAATGGTGATATAGCAGAGGAGAACAATGTTCCTGATACTTCAGTGTATAGTGTAGAGTCAGCACCTTCTCCGGCTGGAGCAGTGCAGTCGTTTAATTTAAACGCAGATGGTACTTATACGCTTGTGCCTACTCCTGGTTTTGTAGGTGTAATTAGTTTTGATTATGGGGTTTGTTTACCAGCTCCAAATGAGGTGATTTGTGATACAGCAACGATAACTGTTGAGTTTTACCCAACTCCAGATGATGCTGTAGTAGAGATTAGCTGTCCAGGTAATTCTAATGCGACTCAAATAAATGTTGTTTCGCCTTTAGGTTCTCAATATGAGTATTCACTTGATAATGGTTCTTTTCAGGATACAACTGTTTTTTCTAACTTAACTTCTGGAACACATAATGTTTCTGTTAAGAATGTAAACACTGGTTGTGTAAGTGATGTGTCTATTGATATTTCTTTTGTAAATGTCGAATTAGAAGCATTAACTCAAATTGATTGTTTTGGTGAAAATACAGGTGATATTAATGTAAATGTAACTGGAGGTAATTTACCTTATACTTATTTATGGAGTAATGGTGCGACTACGCAAGATTTAACAAATGTTGTTGCTGGTACCTATAGTATAACTGTAACTGATGCTGGTGGTTGTAAGGATACTTCAAGTTATACTTTAACTCAGCCAAGTTCTGCAGTTTCTGCTACTTCTGTTGTTCAAGATGTAGATTGCTTCGGAAGCGCAACAGGGTCAATTAATTTAACTCCAGCAGGAGGGACTTCTCCATATACTTATTTATGGAGTAACAATGCTACTACACAAGATATTTCAGGATTAACGGCTGGTGATTATACAGTTGTAATTACAGATGCTAAAGATTGTGAGTTTACACAAACTATTACGGTTAATGGTCCGGCAACTGGTTTGTCTCAAACGAATGTAGTAACAGATGTAGCTTGCTTTGGTGAAAATACAGGAGCTATTAATTTAACGGTAGTTGGCGGAACTGCAAATTATACATACTCTTGGAGTAATGGCGCTACGTCTCAGGATCTTTCTGGAGTAGCTGCGGGTTCTTATACAGTTGTAATAACAGATGCTAATGACTGTACTTTATCTGCAACGATAGTTATAGATGGTCCAGCATCTGCATTAATGCAAACAAATACAGTAACAGATGTGTCTTGTTTTGGTGAAAACACCGGAGCAATTAATTTAACTCCTAATGGAGGAACATCAGGTTACACTTATTCTTGGAGTAATGGAGCTTCAACTCAGGATCTTTCTGGAGTTGCTGCAGGTTCTTATACAGTTACAATTACAGATGCAAATGATTGTACTTTAGTAGAGACAATTGTTGTTGGGGGTCCAGCAGCAGCATTATCATTAACTAACAGTGTTACAGACGTAACGTGTTTTGGTGAGAGCACTGGGGCAATAAACATTACACCATCAGGTGGAACACCAGGATATACTTATTCTTGGAGTAACGGAGCTACAACACAAGATATTTCAGGAGTGACAGCAGGTTCTTATACTGTTACAGTTACAGATACAAACGATTGTGAGCTTTCTGAAACAATTATTATTGATGAGCCAACAGCAGCATTAAATTTAACATTCACTAAGGTTGATGTTTTATGTAATGGTGATAACTCAGGTTCAATAAATATTACAGTAAATGGAGGAACATCAGGATATACTTACTCTTGGAGTAACGGTGCGTCTACAGAAGATTTGATAAACGTTCCTGCGGGTTCTTATTCTGTAGAGGTTACAGATGCAAATGATTGTACATTTACTCAAAGTGGTATTAATATAGTAGAGCCAGCTTCTGCTATAGGTATTGTGATTACAAAAACAAACGCTACTACAGCGCAAGGTTGTGCTGATGGTACTGCGACTGCTACTGCAAGTGGTGGTACTGCAGGTTATACTTACCAGTGGGGAGCTAGTGCTGCAAATCAAACAGGAGCTACTGCTTCAAATTTAGCAACAGGAAACCATACAGTAACTGTTACTGATGCAAATGGTTGTACGATGGAGCAAACGGTAGTTATTGACTGTTCAAATACTTGTGATCAAGTAATTGCGGTTAATTCTGTTACAAATGTATTGTGTAAAGATGATGAGACTGGTGCTTCTACAGTAACTGCTACTTCAGTAGCAAATCCGGGAGCATTATATACTTTTGTTTGGAACACAACACCAGTTCAAACGGACGCGGGTGTAACATCAAGTACGATTTCTGGCCAAGGTGCTGGAGTTTATACGGTAAGTGTAACTATAGATGGAACACAATGTTTACCTGTTGAGCAAAGCGTAACTATTACAGAACCTTCAAGCGCATTAGATGTTAGTGCTTCTTCTACAGATGAAAGCGGGCCAACAACAAATGATGGTACTGCTACGGCTAACGTTTCAGGAGGAACATCAGGATATTCTTATTCTTGGGCTCCAGGAGGTGCAACAACACAAACCATTACTGGTTTAGATGAAGGTACTTATACGGTAACTGTTACAGATGCTAACGGATGTATAGAGACTGCAACAACAACAGTAAATCCAGGTACTTGTTTAAACTTAGCTGTTACAGCAACTCCATCTGGGGTTACTTGCAATGGTGATGGAGACGGGTCTGTTGATGCTGCTGTTACTGGAGGGTCAGGAAACTTTACATACTCTTGGAGCAATGCAGCTACTAGTGAAGATCTTACAGGATTAGCTGGTGGTGCTTATACGATTACAGTTACAGATACTGTAACGCTATGTACTGCTACCGCTACTGCTACAGTTATAGAGCCTAATGCATTGAGTTCAGGAATTGCTGTAAACAGTGTATTATGTTTTGGTGAATCTACTGGTTCATTAAACTTAACAGTATCAGGAGGAACAGCTCCATATGAATTTGTTTGGAGTAATGCTGCGACAACAGAAGATATTAGTGCTATCCCAGCTGGGACTTATAGTGTTACAATTACTGATGCAAATGGTTGTACTTTAACAGATAGCGCAATTGTATTAGAACCAACAGCTGCTTTAACAGCTCAAGTAGATAGTCAAGTTGATAGTGTTTGTGGTGCTGATGGTACTGTGACAATTACTGCTCAAGGTGGTACTTCTTCTTATACTTATAGTTTAGATGGTGGTACAGCTCAATCAAATGGTGCTTTTGCAGATGTATCTTCAGGTGAACATACTGTGGTTGTTACTGATGCAAATGGATGTACTTATGATGTTGCTGTTGAAATACTAATTAACTGTACAGATGCAATAGATGATATTAATGATACATTCGTAAATGCAGAAGTTGATGGAAATGTATTAACAAATGATGAAGATGCAGAAGGAAACATTCAAATGGTAACATCTAACACACAGCCATCAAATGGTAGTGTAGTTGTTGACCCAAGTGGATCTTACACATATATACCGGCAACTGATTTTGTTGGAACAGATATGTTTACATATACAATATGTGATGACGGAACACCGCAAGCTTGTGATACAGCAAACGTTGTAATAGAAGTTTCTGATATTCCTTCAAACTCTGAGAACAATCCTCCGGTAGCAAACAATGATACTGCTACTACAGATGTAGATGAGCCTGTTATTATTGCTGTATTACCAAACGATTTTGATCCAGATGGCGATACTGTAACAGTAACACCAGGTTCAGTAACAGACCCAACAAATGGAACTCTAGTTGTTAATCCTAATGGAACAATTACTTATACACCAGATACTGGATTTGTGGGTGAGGATACTTTTACTTATGAGATTTGTGATAACGGTACACCTTCTTTATGTGATACTGCTACGGTAACAGTAACCGTTAATCCTGAGAATGATACAAACGAAACTGTTGCAAATGATGACGCTTATAATGGAGGTCAAGATGAACCAATTTCAGGAAACGTATTAGATAATGATACAGATCCAGAAGGTGATGATCAAACTGTAAATACTACACCAGTTGTAGGTCCTGAGAATGGTACATTATTGCTAAATGAAGACGGAACGTTTGATTACACTCCAGATCCTGATTTTGTAGGGACAGATAGTTTTGTATATAGTGTATGTGATGATGGAACACCAGAAGCGTGTGATGAAGCCACTGTTATATTAACAGTAAATCCAGGGAACACTACAGATGCAATAGATGATATTAATGATACATTTATAAATGTAGCGGTTGATGGTAATGTGTTAACTAATGATGAAGATGCAGAAGGGAACACTCAAGTGGTGACATCAAATACACAACCTTCTAACGGTACAGTAACAGTTAATCCAAATGGAACTTATACATACGAGCCAGCAACTGATTTTGTTGGAACAGATATGTTTACTTATACAATATGTGATGACGGGACACCGCAGGCTTGTGATACAGCAAATGTTGTAATTGAAGTTTCTGATATTCCTTCAAACTCTGAGAACAATCCTCCGGTAGCAAATAATGATACTGCTACTACAGATGTAGATGAGCCAGTTGTTATAGCTGTATTGCCAAATGATTTTGATCCTGATGGGGATACTGTAACGGTAACACCAGGTTCAGCAACAGACCCAACGAATGGAACTGTAGTTATTAATCCTAATGGAACAATTACTTATACACCAGATACTGGATTTGTAGGTGAGGATACTTTTACTTATGAGATTTGTGATAACGGTACACCTTCTTTATGTGATACTGCTACTGTAACAGTAACAGTTAATCCTGAGAATGATACAAATGAAACTGTTGCTAATGATGATGCATACAATGGAGATCAAGATGAGCCAATCACTGGAAATGTTTCAGATAATGATACAGATCCAGAAGGTGATGATCAAACTGTAAATGAGACTCCAGTAGTTGATCCTACAAACGGTACAGTAGTTTTAAATGAAAATGGTACGTTTGAGTATACTCCAAATCCTGGATTTGTAGGGACAGATAGTTTTGTATATAGTGTATGTGATGATGGAACACCAGAAGCGTGTGATGAAGCTACTGTTATATTAACAGTAAATCCTGTAAACACTACAGATGCAATAGATGATATTAATGATACATTTATAAATGTAGCAGTTGATGGAAATGTATTGACAAATGATGAAGATGCAGAAGGGAACACTCAAGTAGTGACATCAAATACACAACCTTCAAATGGTACAGTAACAGTTAATCCAAATGGAACTTATACATACGAGCCAGCAACTGATTTTGTTGGAACAGATATGTTTACTTATACAATATGTGATAACGGAACACCACAAGCTTGTGATACAGCAAATGTTGTGATTGAGGTTTCAGACCTTCCTTCAAACTCTGAGAATAATCCTCCGGTAGCAAACAATGATACTGCTACTACAGATGTAGATGAGCCAGTTGTTGTCTCTGTATTACCAAATGATTTTGATCCAGATGGCGATACTGTAACAGTAACTCCAGGTTCAGCAACAGACCCAACGAATGGAACTGTAGTTATTAATCCTAATGGAACAATTACTTATACACCAGATGCTGGATTTGTAGGTGAGGATACGTTTACTTATGAGATTTGTGATAATGGTACACCTTCTTTATGTGATACTGCTACTGTAACGGTAACAGTTAATCCTGAGAATGATATAAATGAAACTGTTGCAAATGATGATGCATACAATGGAGATCAAGATGAGCCAATCACTGGAAATGTTTCAGATAATGATACAGATCCTGAAGGTGATGATCAAACTGTAAATGAGACTCCAGTAGTTGATCCTACAAACGGTACGGTAGTTTTAAATGAAGATGGTACGTTTGAGTATACTCCAAACCCTGGGTTTGTAGGTACAGATAGTTTCGTATATAGTGTATGTGACAATGGAACACCTGAAGCGTGTGATGAGGCAACTGTTATATTAACAATAAACCCTGTAAACACTACAGATGCAATAGATGATATTAATAATACATTTATAAATGTAGCAGTTGATGGAAATGTGTTGATTAATGATGAAGATGCAGAAGGAAACACTCAAGTGGTGACATCAAATACACAACCTTCAAACGGTACAGTAACAGTTAATCCAAATGGAACTTATACATACGAGCCAGCAACTGATTTTGTTGGAACAGATATGTTTACTTATACAATATGTGATGACGGAACACCAGAAGCTTGTGATACAGCAAATGTTGTGATTGAAATATTACCTATTAGTGGTCCTGATAATGAGGCACCTATAGCTAATAATGATACATCAACTACAGATGCTGGTGAGCCAGTTGATATAGTGGTATTATCAAATGATTTTGATCCTGATATGGACCCAATAACTGTAACACCAGGTTCAGCAACAGACCCAGAAAACGGAGAAGTTGTTATTAATCCTGATGGAACAATAACATATACACCAGATGAAGATTTTATAGGTGAGGATACTTTTACTTATGAGATTTGTGATAACGGTACGCCAGCTTTATGTGATACTGCTACGGTAACTATAACTGTTAATCCTGATAATAATGTAAACGAGACAGTTGCTAATGATGATGCTTATAACGGAATACAGGATACGCCAATTACAGGAAATGTTTCAGATAATGATACAGATCCAGAAGATGATGACCAAACTGTAAATGAAACTCCAGTAGTTGAACCAACAAACGGTACAGTAGTTTTAAATGACAATGGTACGTTTGAGTATACTCCAGATCCTGAATTTATAGGAACAGATAGTTTTGTATATAGTGTATGTGACAATGGAACACCACAAGCGTGTGATGAAGCAACTGTATATATTACTGTAGGTGAGAAGCTAATACCAGATTTCAGTCCTACAATCTTTACAGGAAATACAACGATAATTGGAGATTCTGGATCAGTTGACTTTAGAGTGTTTGTTGCAGAGTATGTAGATCAAAATTCTAATGGAATTACGCCAGTTGAACTAAGAATAATTAAGAATGATGACTTTATTATTACTTATGATCCTGCATTATCATCTCTAAACGGAGTTCCAGTAAGTAACTCAGATTGGTTGTATGATGGTTCTAACCCTTCGTTACATAGATTTACTTATGTTGGTAATGGTGGAATATTCAAAGCTTCAACAGCTTCTAATATCGGAATAAATGCAGTTTATAATCCGCCAAGTAATACAAATGGAACATTCCCATTAAAAGTTACAATTAAGTATTTCTCAGGTGGAGAAGTGAATAATGATAATAATGATGATTTAGATTACATAGAATTTACAAACAACTAATTAATTACCTTAAAATTAAATAACCATTACCATTAAATAAAATATACATTATGAAGAAAGTTTTACTATCCTTAGCAATTTGCTTGTCAGCACTTTCCGGATTTTCCCAATCCGTATCTTTACCACAGGCAAATGTAACTCCTGCACCATTACCCTCTGTAGGAAATGACGGGGTCGGAGTTGGTGTGTTTACATTTGCAGAATCCTCAGGAATACCAGTGCAGGCTACTGCTTTTGGTATGCCTAATGTAACAATTAGTGTTAATTTACAGTATGTTGAATTAACTGATGGTGATATAAGTGGAATTACAGGAACTTTATTAGACTATTTTGTACCTTCTTATAATGCGGCTACTAATATCTTAACGTTTCAGCAGACAACAATAATACCTGGTGATTGGTTTGGGTCAGTTTCGATGCCTTTTACTGTAATTCAAAATTCAACTCAAGAAGAAGCTTTCAATGGTTTTAACGCAAACATTGCTTCTATTGATGGTGTAACTAATGCAGAAGGGAATGCAGCAGTATTTTCTTATACGACAAGTGTACCTGCTATAGTTGAAATCACTGAATTTTCTACTCCAGGTGACACATTAGATGTCTCTGTTGAAGATCCTGATTTAAATGAAGACCCATTAGTAGCAGAGACAATTGAGGTTGTAGTTGTAAATGATGTAACAGGAGAGTCTGAAACAATTACATTAACAGAGACAGGTCCTGATACTGGAATATTTGAAGGAACAGTAGATACTACTTACGGAACTACACCAGGAACTGATGATGATGGAACTTTCAATACGCAAGAAGGAGATACAGTTACTGTAACTTATGAAGATGAATTGAATGAAAATGGTACTTCTGAAATTTTAACTGATACAGATACGGTTTTAGGAGGGGTAACAGGAACAGTAGATATTACAGATTTCTCAGTACCAGGAGATACATTAGATGTTGTTGTTGAGGATAATGATTTAAATGAAGATCCATTAGTAGCAGAGACAATTGAGGTTGTAGTTGTAAACGATGTAACAGGAGAGTCTGAAACAATCACATTAACAGAAACAGGTCCTGATACAGGAGTTTTTGAAGGAACAGTAGATACTACTTTCGGAACTACACCAGGAACAGATGATGATGGAACGATCAATACACAAGAAGGAGATACAGTAACAGTAACATATGACGACGAATTAGATGCAGATGGATCAGATCCAGCACCAGTTACAGATACAGATATTGTACAAGGAGGGGTAACAGGAACAGTAGATATTACAGATTTCTCAGTACCAGGAGATACGTTAGATGTTGTTGTTGAGGATAATGATTTAAATGAAGATCCATTAGTAGCAGAGACAATTGAGGTTGTAGTTGTAAACGATGTAACAGGAGAGTCTGAAACTATCACATTAACAGAAACAGGTCCTGACACGGGCGTATTTGAAGGAACAGTAGATACTACTTTCGGAACTACACCAGGAACAGATGATGATGGAACGATCAATACACAAGAAGGAGATACAGTGACAGTAACCTATGATGATGTTTTTGATGCAGAAGGGTCAGATCCAGCACCGGTTACAGATACAGATGTTGTACAAGGAGGGGTAACAGGAACAGTAGATATTACAGATTTCTCAGTACCAGGAGATACACTAGATGTTGTAGTTGAGGATAATGATTTAAATGAAGATCCATTAGTAGCAGAGACAATTGAGGTTTTAGTTGTAAACGATGTAACAGGAGAGTCTGAAACAATCACGTTAACAGAAACAGGTCCTGATACAGGAGTTTTTGAAGGAACAGTAGATACTACTTTCGGAACTACACCAGGAACAGATGATGACGGAACGATCAACACGCAAGAAGGAGATACAGTAACAGTAACTTATGATGATGTTTTTGATGCAGAAGGGTCAGATCCAGCACCAGTTACAGATACAGATGTTGTACAAGGAGGAGTAACAGGAACAGTAGATATTACAGATTTCTCAGTACCAGGAGATACATTAGATGTTGTTGTTGAAGACAATGATTTAAATGAAGACCCATTAGTAGCAGAGACAATTGAGGTTGTAGTTGTAAATGATGTAACAGGAGAGTCTGAAACAATCACTTTAACAGAAACAGGTCCTGACACGGGAGTATTTGAAGGAACAGTAGATACTACCTTCGGAACTACACCAGGAACTGATGATGATGGAACATTTAATACACAAGCTGGAGATACAGTTACAGTAACATATGATGATGTTTTTGATGCAGAAGGATCAGATCCAGCACCAGTTACAGATACAGATGTTGTACAGGGAGGGGTAACAGGAACAGTAGATATTACAGATTTCTCAGTACCAGGAGATACATTAGATGTTGTAGTTGAAGATAATGATTTAAATGAAGATCCATTAGTAGCAGAGACAATTGAGGTTGTAGTTGTAAACGATGTAACAGGAGAGTCTGAAACAATCACGTTAACAGAAACAGGTCCTGATACAGGAGTTTTTGAAGGAACAGTAGATACTACTTTCGGAACTACACCAGGAACAGATGATGATGGAACGATCAACACACAAGCTGGAGATACAGTAACAGTAACATATGATGATGTTTTTGATGCAGAAGGATCAGATCCAGCACCAGTTACAGATACAGATGTTGTACAAGGAGGAGTAACAGGAACAGTAGATATTACAGATTTCTCAGTACCAGGAGATACATTAGATGTTGTTGTTGAGGATAATGATTTAAATGAAGATCCATTAGTAGCAGAGACAATTGAGGTTGTAGTTGTAAACGATGTAACAGGAGAGTCTGAAACAATCACGTTAACAGAAACAGGTCCTGATACAGGCGTATTTGAAGGAACAGTAGACACTACTTTCGGAACTACACCAGGAACAGATGATGACGGAACGATCAACACGCAAGAAGGAGATACAGTAACAGTAACTTATGATGATGTTTTTGATGCAGAAGGATCAGATCCGGCACCAGTTACAGATACAGATGTTGTACAAGGAGGAGTAACAGGAACAGTAGATATTACAGATTTCTCATTCCCAGGCGATACATTAGATGTTGTAGTTGAAGACAATGATTTAAATGAAGATCCATTAGTAGCAGAGACAATTGAGGTTGTAGTTGTAAACGATGTAACAGGAGAGTCTGAAACAATCACGTTAACAGAAACAGGTCCTGATACAGGCGTATTTGAAGGAACAGTAGATACTACTTACGGAACTACACCAGGAACTGATGACGATGGAACTTTCAATACACAAGCTGGAGATACAGTTACAGTAACATATGATGATGTTTTTGATGCAGAAGGATCAGATCCAGCACCGGTTACAGATACAGATGTTGTACAAGGTGGAGTAACAGGAACAGTAGATATTACAGATTTCTCAGTACCAGGAGATACGTTAGATGTTGTAGTCGAAGATAACGATCTAAATGAAGACCCATTAGTAGCAGAAACAATTGAGGTTGTAGTTGTAAACGATGTAACAGGAGAGTCTGAAACTATCACATTAACAGAAACAGGTCCTGATACAGGCGTATTTGAAGGAACAGTAGATACTACTTTCGGAACTACACCAGGAACTGATGATGACGGAACTTTCAATACACAAGCTGGAGATACTGTAACAGTAACTTATGATGATGTTTTTGATGAAATAGGAGCAGATCCAACACCAATTACAGATACAGATGTTGTACAAGGTGGAGTAACAGGAACGGTAGATATTACAGATTTCTCAGTACCAGGAGATACATTAGATGTTGTAGTTGAGGATAATGATTTAAATGAAGATCCATTAGTAGCAGAGACAATTGAGGTTGTAGTTGTAAACGATGTAACAGGAGAGTCTGAAACTATCACATTAACAGAAACAGGTCCTGACACGGGAGTATTTGAAGGAACAGTAGATACTACTTTCGGAACTACACCAGGAACAGATGATGACGGAACTTTCAATACACAAGCTGGAGATACTGTAACAGTAACTTATGATGATGTTTTTGATGCAGAAGGATCAGATCCGGCACCAGTTACAGATACAGATGTTGTACAAGGAGGGGTAACAGGAACAGTAGATATTACTGATACGTCTGTACCAGGAGATGTACTTGATATCGTTGTTACTGATAATGATTTAAATGAAGATCCATTAGTAATAGAGACTATTGAAGTAGTAGTGGTTAATGATTCTACAGGAGAGTCTGAAACTATTACATTAACAGAAACAGGTCCTGACACGGGAGTATTTGAAGGAACAGTAGATACTACTTACGGAACTACACCAGGAACAGATGATGACGGAACTTTTAATACTCAATCTGGTAACACTGTAACAGTAACCTATGATGATGTTTTTGATGCAGAAGGTATGGATCCAGATCCAGTTACTGATACTGATATTGTAGGTGACTTACCTGACTTTGGACCAACTATATTTACTGGAAATACAACAATAATAGGTGGTACTGGTGTAATTGACTTTAGAGTGTTTGTGGCAGAATACAACAACAGATTCTCTAATGGTACAGATCCAGTTGAATTAAGAATAATTAAGAATTCAGATTTAGTTATTACTTATGATGGAACATTAACTACAATCAACGGTAGTGCAGTTAGCAATCAAGATTGGACTTTTGATGATTCACACCCTTCATTATATAAGTTTACTTATGTAGGAAATGGTGGAGTATTTTTAGGAAACACTGCATCAAATATTGGAATTAATGCAATATATAATCCACCAGCAAATACAAATGGATCATTCCCTGTAAAAGCAACAATAAAATATTTCTCAGGTGGAGAAATCAATAACTCAAATAACGATGATTTCGATTATATTGAGTATAATAATAACTAATAATAACCACGGTTATCATGGATAAAGTTAAAATTTATAATATGAAAAAGTTAGCATTTTTAGCGATGTTTTTCATCGCGGGGTACACAGGTTTCTCACAATCTGTGTCTCTCCCAGAGGCTACAATTAATCCTGCACCCTTATCGACTATTGAAAATAATGGTACAGGTGTGGCTGGGTTTTCATTTGCAGAATCATCTGGTATTAATGTGCCAGCAAGTTTTTTAGGAGGACCAAATGTTACTATCAGTGTTAATTTTCAATATATTGAACTTACTGATGGGGATGTTACTGCAATTACAGGTACGTTATTGAATTACTTTACCCCATCTTATGATGCAGGTAGTAATATCTTAACATTTCTGCAAAACACAGAAATTCCTGGAGACGAGTTTGCAACTGTGCAAATGCCAATTACAGTAATTCAGAATTCTTCGCAGCAAGAGGCCTTTAATGGTTTTAATGCAAATATTGCTGCTATAGATGGTAATACAAATGCGGCAGGTAATGCAGCGACATTTACTTACACGTCTGATGATCAGGTTAATGTAACTAAGAGTCAAGTTAGTGTTTCTGGATCTGGTATGGTAGGAGATATTATTACGTATTTAATAACTATTGAAAATACTGGAAATACAACTCTTACAGATGTATTAGTTACGGATGATAATGCTGTTATAGATCCATCATTTGTTAATCCAATAGCTTCTATGTTTCCTAGAAACGATGCTAATATGACACCTGGTGAAATAGTAACTGTTGAAGCTACTCACACTATCACTCAAGCAGATATTGATGCTGGTTATGTTGAGAATAGTGCTTTTGCTGTAGGAAGTAGTTCAACTGCTTTTGAGGGTGTTAGTGATATTTCTGATACAGATACTGATTTAGATGGTGTTGAGATTTTGGACAATGAAAATGTAGAGACTCCAGACGGAGAAGGTTTAAATAACAATAATTCTACAGATGACCCTACAGTAACTCCGCTTGGAAGAGTTGATGAGCTTACAGTTACTAAATCTCAAGATTCAGTTTCTGGAACAGGAGCCTTAGGAGATGTTATTACATATACAGTTACTGTTGAAAATACAGGAACAACAACATTAACAGATGTAGAAGTTACAGATGATAATGGAGTAATTGATCCAGCTTTTGTAAATCCAGTAGCAGAAATGTTACCTGGAGCTATCGTTACAGTAGAAGTAACACATATTATCACACAAGATGATGTTGATGCAGGATTTGTTGAGAACAGCGCTGTTGCAACTGGAGAGAATCCAGCTGGAACACCTGTGACTGATGATTCAGATACAGACACAGATACAGAAGGTAATCCAGTTTTAGATAATGAAACTACAGAGACACCAGATGGAGATGGTACAACAAACATGGATCCTACAGATGACCCTACTGTTACAACTATAACTCAGTTAGATGAGTTAACAGTAACAAAGAGTCAAGTTTCAGTTTCTGGAACAGGAGTGTTAGATGATGTTATTACATATACAGTTACCGTTGAAAATACAGGAACAACAACATTAACAGATGTAGAAGTTACAGATGATAATGGAGTAATTGATCCAGCGTTTGTAAATCCAATCGCAACGATGGAGCCTGGAGATATTGTTACTGTAGAAGTAACACATATTATTACACAAGATGATGTAGATGCAGGATTTGTTGAGAACAGTGCAGTTGCGACTGGAGAGAATCCAGCTGGAACACCTGTGACTGATGATTCAGATACAGACACAGATACAGAAGGTAATCCAGTTTTAGATAATGAAACTACAGAGACACCAGATGGAGATGGTACAACAAATATGGATCCTACAGATGATCCTACTGTTACAACTATAACTCAGTTAGATGAGTTAACAGTAACAAAGAGTCAAGTTTCAGTTTCTGGAACAGGAGTGTTAGATGATGTTATTACATATACAGTTACCGTTGAAAATACAGGAACAACAACATTAACAGATGTAGAAGTTACAGATGATAATGGAGTTATTGATCCAGCGTTTGTAAATCCAATCGCAACGATGGAGCCTGGAGCTGTTGTTACTGTAGAAGTAACACATATTATTACACAAGATGACGTTGATGCAGGATTTGTTGAGAACAGTGCTGTTGCAACTGGAGAGAATCCAGAAGGAACACCTGTAACTGACGATTCAGATACAGACACAGATACAGATGGTAATCCAGTTTTAGATAATGAAACTACAGAGACACCAAATGGAGATGAAACAACAAACATGGATCCTACAGATGATCCTACTGTAACTCCTATAACTCAGTTAGATGAATTGACAGTAACAAAGACTCAAGTAAGTGTATCTGGAACCGGTACCTTAGATGATGTTATTACATATACAGTTACCGTTGAAAACACAGGGACAACAACATTAACAGATGTAGAAGTTACAGATGATAATGGAGTTATTGATCCAGCGTTTGTAAATCCAATCGCAACGATGGAGCCTGGAGCTGTTGTTACAGTAGAAGTAACACATATTATCACACAAGATGACGTTGATGCAGGATTTGTTGAGAACAGTGCTGTTGCAACTGGAGAGAATCCAGAAGGAACACCTGTAACTGACGATTCAGATACAGATACAGATACAGATGGTAATCCAGTTTTAGATAATGAAACTACAGAGACACCAAATGGAGATGAAACAACAAACATGGATCCTACAGATGATCCTACAGTGACTACTATTGGTCAGGTTGATGAATTGACAGTAACAAAGACTCAAGTAAGCGTATCTGGGACAGGAACTTTAAATGATGTAATTACTTATACTGTTACCGTAGAGAATACAGGAAATACTACATTAACAAATGTAGAAGTTACAGATGATAATGGGGTTATAGATTCAGCTTTTGTAAATCCTATAGCAGAGTTGTTACCTGGAGCTGTTGTTACAGTAGAAGTAACACATATTATTACGCAAGATGATATTGATACAGGATTTGTTGAAAATAGTGCAGTTGCGACTGGAGAGAATCCAGAAGGAACACCTGTAACAGATGATTCAGATACAGATACAGATACAGAAGGTAATCCAGTTTTAGATAATGAAACTACAGAGACACCAGATGCGGATGGTTCTATGAATAGTGATCCTACAGATGATCCAACGGTAACTACTATTGATAAGATAGATGAGCTGACAGTAACTAAAAGTCAAGTTAGTGTTTCTGGAACAGGAATGTTAGATGATGTTATTACTTATACTGTTACTGTAGAAAACACAGGAAATACAACATTAACAAATGTAGAAGTTACAGATGATAATGGAGTTATTGACCCAGCATTTGTAAATCCAATAGCAGAAATGCTACCTGGAGTAATTGTTACTATTGAAGTAACTCATATCATTACTCAAGAAGATATCGATGCTGGATTTGTTGAAAACAGTGCTGTTGCAACTGGAGAGAATCCAGAAGGAACACCTGTAACAGATGATTCAGATACAGATACTGATACAGCAGGTGATCCAGTTGTAGATAATGAGAATACTGAGACACCAGATGGTGATGGTTCAACAAACATGGATCCAACAGATGATCCAACGGTTACAGACCTTGGACAATTAGGTGATCTTACAGTGACTAAGAGTCAAGTAAGCGTATCAGGAACAGGAATGGTAGATGATGTGATTACGTATCTTGTTTCAGTAGAAAACACAGGAAATACAACATTAACAAATGTTGAAGTTACTGATGATAATGGAATTCTTGATCCAGCGTTTGTTAACCCAATCGCAACGATGGCACCTGGAGATATTGTTACTATAGTAGTAACTCACATTATTACACAAGATGACGTAGATGCTGGATTTGTTGAAAATAGTGCTGTTGCAACTGGAGAGAATCCTGATGGAACACCAGAGACTGATATTTCAGATACAAATACAGATACTGAAGGTAGCCCGGTTGTTGATAATGAGAATACAGAGACACCAAATGGAGACGAATCTACAAATGGTAATCCTACAGATGATCCAACGGTAACAGACCTTGAACAGATAGATGAATTGACAGTAACTAAGAGTCAAGTAAGTGTATCTGGTACAGGAACTATAGATGATGTGATTACATATCTTGTTACTATAGAGAACACAGGAAACACTACATTAACAAATGTATTAGTTACAGATGACAATGGAGTTATTGATGCTGCTTTTGTAAATCCAATAGTAGAGATGTTACCTGGTGCTATTGTTACTGTAGAAGTAACACACGTTATCACACAGGAAGATATTGATGCAGGATTTGTTGAGAACAGTGCAGTTGCAACAGGAGAGACTCCAGAAGGAACACCTGTAACAGATGATTCTGATACAGACACTGATACTGATGGAGGTCCAATTCCAAATAATGAGGAAACTGAGACACCAAATGGAGATGATTCGACAAACATGGATCCTACAGATGATCCAACAGTAACTGATATTGACCAGTTAGGAGAACTTACAGTGACTAAGAGTCAATTAATTGTATCTGGAACTGGAACATTAGGTGATACTATTACTTATTTAGTAACAGTAGAGAACACAGGAAACACAACATTAACAGATGTACTAGTTACAGATGATAATGGAGTTATTGACCTTACGTTTGTAAATCCAATAGCAACTATGGCTCCTGGAGATATTGTTACTGTAGAAGTAGAACACGTTATCACACAAGCTGATATTGATGCAGGATTTGTAGAGAACACAGCAGTAGCAACAGGAGAGACTCCTGATGGAACACCTGTAACAGATGATTCTGATACTGATACTGATACTAATGGTGGTCCAGTTGATGACAATGAAACTGTAGAGACACCAAATGGAGATGATTCGACAAACATGGATCCTACAGATGATCCAACAGTAACTGATATTGACCAGTTAGGAGAGCTTACAGTAACTAAGAGTCAAGTAAGTGTATCTGGTACAGGAACTATAGATGATGTGATTACATATCTTGTTACTGTAGAGAACACAGGAAACACTACATTAACAAATGTATTAGTTACAGATGACAATGGAATTATTGACCCTGGGTTTGTAAATCCAATTGCAGTTATGATTCCTGGAGATGTTGAAATTGTAACTGTAACACACGTTATTACTCAGGAAGATATTGATGCAGGATATGTTGAGAACACAGCAGTTGCAACTGGAGAGACTTCAGACGACGGACCAGCTGTAACAGATGATTCTGATACAGACACTGATACTGATGGAGGTCCAATTCCAAATAATGAGGAAACTGAGACACCAGATGGAGATGAGATGACGAATATGGATCCAACAGATGATCCAACAGTAACTGATATTGACCAGTTAGGAGAACTTACAGTGACTAAGAGTCAATTAATTGTATCTGGAACTGGAACATTAGGTGATACTATTACTTATTTAGTAACAGTAGAGAACACAGGAAACACAACATTAACAGATGTATTAGTTACAGATGACAATGGAGTTATTGACCCTACGTTTGTAAATCCAATAGCAACTATGGCTCCTGGAGATATTGTTACTGTAGAAGTAGAACACGTTATCACACAAGCTGATATTGATGCAGGATTTGTAGAGAACACAGCAGTTGCAACAGGAGAGACTCCTGATGGAACACCTGTAACAGATGATTCAGATACAGATACTGATACTGATGGAAGTCCAATTGATGACAATGAAACTGTAGAGACACCAAATGGAGATGAGATGACGAATATGGATCCAACAGATGATCCAACAGTAACTGATATTGACCAGTTAGGAGAACTTACAGTGACTAAGAGTCAATTAATTGTATCTGGAACTGGAACATTAGGTGATACTATTACTTATTTAGTAACAGTAGAGAACACAGGAAACACAACATTAACAGATGTACTAGTTACAGATGACAATGGAGTTATTGACCCTACGTTTGTAAATCCAATAGCAACTATGGCTCCTGGAGATATTGTTACTGTAGAAGTAGAACACGTTATCACACAAGCTGATATTGATGCAGGATTTGTAGAGAACACAGCAGTTGCAACAGGAGAGACACCAGACGGAACACCTGTAACAGATGATTCAGATACAGATACAGATACTGATGGAAGTCCAATTGATGACAATGAAACTGTAGAGACGCCAAATGGCGATGATTCAACAAACATGGATCCTACAGATGACCCAACGGTAACAGATATCGGACAAGTTGGAGAACTTACAGTGACTAAGAGTCAAGTAAGTATATCTGGAACAGGAATGTTAGGAGATGTTATTACTTATCTAGTAACGGTTGAAAACACAGGAAACACTACCTTATCAGATGTATTAGTTACAGATGACAATGGAGTTATTGATCCTACGTTTGTAAATCCAATAGCAACTATGGCACCTGGAGATGTTGTTACTGTAGAAGTAACACACATTATCACTCAGGACGATATTGATGCAGGATATGTTGAGAACAGTGCAGTTGCAACTGGAGAGACACCAAACGGAACACCTGTAACAGATGATTCAGATACAGATACAGACCAAGCAGGAGATGTAATAGTAGACAATGAGGATACAGAGACACCTAATGGAGATGGTTCAACAAATACTGATCCTACAGATGACCCTACGGTTACACCAATTGGTCAGAACCCTAGTATTGCACTTATCAAAACTGGTGTATTTAACGATTTAGATGGTGATGGATGTGCTGACCTTGGTGAGACAATTACTTATACATTTACTGTTGTAAATAATGGTAATCAAGCAATCACAAACATTGATATTGATGATTCACTTGTAAATGTAATGGGAGGTCCTATTACTTTACTACCAGGTGAAACTGATGATGTAACGTTTACTGCAGTATATGTTATAAATCAAGCTGATATTAATCTTGGTTTTGTAGAGAACACAGCAACTGTTACTGGTTTAGATCCAGATTTAGATGTTGTATCAGATATTTCAGATTTTGATAATGTTACTGATGATAGACCAACAATTACAGATTTATGTAATGAAGAGTTAATCGCCTTAATCAAAACAGCATCTATTGTAGATACTAACGATAACGGTTGTGCAGATTTAGGAGAGACTATTTTATATGATTTCGTTGTAACTAACTTAGGGAACACAGTGTTAACTAATGTTATTGTAACTGACCCTATGGTAACAGTAGATGGTGCAGCAATAACTCTTGGTGCAGGTGAATCTGATACAGAAACATTCTCAGCTATTTACACAATCACTCAAGAAGATGTTGATAACGGTTTTGTTATGAACCAAGCACTTGTAACTGGTGAAGCGCCTAATGGGAATATCGTTACTGATGATTCTGATAATAATAGTAACTTTGAGGACGATCCTACAGAAACTATCTTATGTCAAGATACAATGATTTCATTACAGAAAACAGGTGTTCATAATGACGAGAACGGTGACGGTATAGGACAAGTAGGAGAAACTATTACTTATGTATTTTCAGTAGAAAACACAGGTAACGTAACTGTTTATAATATTACTTTAGATGATCCACTACCTGGTATTGTAGTAGTAGGAGGGCCTATTGATGTATTAGAACCAGGTCAAGTAGATAGTACTACTTTCTCAGCAACATATACTTTAACTCAAGATGATATTGATGCATCAGAAGTAGTTAACCAAGCAATTGCAACAGGAGAAACTGCTAGTGGTACATTAGTAGAAGATGAATCTGATGATCCTAATGATCCAACAAACCAAGATAACAATGGTGATGGTGATCCTGATGATCCAACGGTAACAATTATTCCAGATGTACTTGGAGCATTGACTATCTTTAACGGTATTACACCAGATGGAGATGGTAATAATGAGTATTTCCAGATAACTGGTATTAGTGAATTCCCAGATAACAATATTCAAATCTTTAATAGATGGGGAGTATTAGTATTTGAAGCTGATGGATATGGAGAAGATGAGTTTGGAAATGTATTTAAAGGATACTCTAATGGAAGATCTACAATTAATAGTGACGAGTTGTTACCTACGGGAACATACTTCTATATCTTGAAATTTAATGGTCCAGAATTACCAGATGATGCAAAAGGTAAACCAAAAGATGTATTCACAGGATACTTATATATAAATAGATAATAAAAATTTTTAAAATACTGGGAGGTAGTAATACCTCCCTAATTTAAAATATGTACTCATGAAAAAAATATATTTCTTACTCTTCATAACTTGTACGCTGTTCTCTTTGCAGAGTGTTGCTCAGCAAGATCCGCAGTATACACAGTATATGTATAATCCACAGACTATTAATCCTGCCTATGCTGGTTCTAGAGATGCAACGACATTTGCAATGCTTTTACGTACGCAATGGGTAAACTTTGACGGGTCTCCTACAACTGGAACTTTTAGTGCAAACACACCATTAGGTGCTATGGAGAATATGGGACTTGGTTTTTCTGTTGTTTCAGAAACTATAGGACCTGCAGTAGAAACAAATCTAAATGTAGATTATGCATATCACATTTATACAAGTGATGTTAATAGACTAGCATTTGGTATTAAAGCTGGTATTGATCTACTAGACGTTGATTTTAATAAACTTCAGATAGCAGATCCTAATGATCCAAGATTCCAGAGCAATATTGACAATAAACTACAACCTCAAGTAGGAGCTGGTGTATTTTATTACTCAGATGATTATTATGTTGGATTATCAAGTCCTAACTTTCTATCTACTAAGCATTTTGACGAGTCTAGTTTAGAGGATACACAAGTTACTTCTGTTGCTAGTGAAAGTATTCACTACTTCTTAACTGCTGGATATGTATTTAGATTAAATTCAGATTTAAAATTCAAACCAGCAACTTTAGTAAAAGCGGTTACTGGAGCACCATTACAATGGGATGTTTCTGCAAACTTCTTATACAATGATAAGTTAACCTTAGGTCTAGCTTACAGATGGAGTGCAGCCTTAAGTGCTATGGCAGGATTCCAAGTATCTGACGGAATGTTTATAGGAGTTGGATACGATTACCAATCTACAGATATAGAATCATATAGTGACGGATCTTACGAAGTGATGTTAAGATATGATATATTTAAAAAACCAGAAAGAGTACTTACACCAAGATTCTTTTAATACATACAATGATGCTAAAAAACCCTCACAATTTTTTACTAGTTTCTATGCTAGCCTTGTTAATGACAAGTGTTAGTTTTTCACAAGAGAGACAAATTGAAAAAGCCGACAAAGAGTTTGATAAACTCGCATATATTGATGCACGCGAAATCTACCTTAAAGTAGTTGAAGATGGATACGAGTCTGCAGAAATTTATCAAAAACTTGGTGATACTTACTATTGGAATAGTGATTATGATAACGCCGCAAAATGGTACGAGCAACTTATACAAAAGTTTCCAGATGAAACGAAGGCTGCTTATTATTTAAGAGCTGCTCAAAGTTATAAGAGTATTAATAAATATGATGAGTCTGATAAGTTAATGGTAGCTTATTCTGCAATGACAGGTGATAACCTAATTGTACAGAATTTTGAAGGAACCAGAAACTATTTAAGTGATATTGCATTTTCTTCTAGAAAATATGAATTAGAAAAAACAGCAATTAATACTGAAACTTCAGATTTTGGTTCTGCTTACTATCTTACAGATAAAGTAGTATTTGCTTCTGCAGATGGTACAACAGGTGGTAAAATCTATACTTGGACAGAACAACCTTTTCTAGACTTATTTGTTGCAGATCGTGACGAGAATGGTCGTTTAACAAATAAGAGAAGGTTAGAAGGAGATATTAATACAGAATATCATGAATCTTCTGCAGTATTTACAAAAGATGGTAATACTATCTACTTTACTAGAAACAATTTCTTAAAAAGAAAAGCAGGAAAAGATAAGAACAAAACAGTTCGTCTTAAATTATACAAAGCAACAAAAGGAGAAGGTGACGTTTGGACAAATGTAGAAGAATTACCTTTTAACAGTAAAGAATATTCTGTTGCCCATCCAGCTTTGAGTGTAGATGAAAAAAGACTTTATTTTTCTTCAGATATGCCTGGAACTTATGGAATGTCAGATATCTTTTATGTAGATCTAGAAGAAGATGGTACTTACGGAACTCCAACTAATATGGGTGACGATATTAATACTGAAGCTCGTGAATCTTTCCCTTACATCAGTAATGCAGGTAATCTTTACTTCGCTTCAGACGGTAGAGCAGGTTTAGGAGGTTATGATATTTATGCAACTACAATAGATGAAAATTCTGTTGTTGGTGGTATTGAAAATATTGGAGCACCAGCAAATAGTAATCAAGATGACTTTGCTTTAATTATTAATGAAGACGAGCAATTAGGGTACCTTACTTCTAACAGAGATGGAGAAAAAGGAAGTGTTAATGATGATATCTATAGAATACAAATCACTAAATGTGAGGTAGAGCTTGCTGGGGTTGTTGTAGATGCAAATACAAAAGCAATCATTCCTGGTGCAACTGTTATACTTTTAGATGAGAATAACAATCGCCTTTCAGAAACAGTTTCAGATCAAAATGCTGAGTTTGCTTTTCCAGACGTAGAGTGTTCAACTCAATACACAGTAAGAGCTTCAAAAACTGGATATACACCTAGTGAAGAGATTGTAACAATGCCAGAAGAAAGTGCTGTTTTAGAGTTAGAATTACAATTAACTCCTATAGACCCTTGTCCTGCTAATGATCTAGGATGTAGATTATCTTTACAGCCTATCTATTTTGATTTTGATAAATCATTCATTAGACCAGACGCAGCAATTGAGTTAGCTAAGATATTAGCGGCAATGAGACAATATCCAGAATTAATAATACACATAGAATCTCACACAGATTCACGTGCACCTAACAGATATAATGAGCTATTAAGTGAGCGTAGAGCACAATCTACTTTACAATGGTTAATTCAAAACGGTATAAGTAGAAACCGTTTGACAGCTAAAGGGTACGGTGAGTATCAATTAACTAATCAATGTTCTGATGGTGTAGAGTGTACAGAAGAAGAACATCAGTTAAACAGACGTTCTATGTTTATTATTCAAAATAATAATGGAATGATAGACAACAGTGCTAACGAAAGAAACTAATTTCAGCACAACAATTTTTATAACAACCAGAGCATCTCATTTATGAGATGCTCTTTTTGTTTTAGACAAGTATGTTATTTTGTATTTTTACAAAAAAACGAATGATCGAAGAGCAAGTGGTTCTAGTAAATGAAAACGATGAGCAAATAGGTTTAATGCCTAAAATGGAAGCTCATGAAAAGGCGGTACTGCACCGTGCATTCTCTGTATTCGTTTTTAATGATCATGGAGAGTTAATGTTACAACAACGTGCACTCCATAAATACCACTCTCCGGGCTTATGGACAAATACCTGTTGCTCACACCAGCGAGATGGAGAATCTAACTTAAACGCAGGCCTAAGGCGTTTACAAGAAGAGATGGGATTCACTACACCACTTAAAGAGACTACGTGGTTTATTTATAAAGCTCCATTTGATAATGGCTTAACAGAACATGAGTTAGATCATATTCTCGTCGGAAATTTTAATGATTCACCATCTGTTAATAAAGAAGAAGTTGCAGACTGGAAATGGATGCCGCTAGAAGATGTGAAAAGTGACATTAAATTAAATCCAGACATTTACACAGAATGGTTTAAAATAATCTTTGATAAATTTTATAAACACCTTACAGTATGAGTTTAACGGTATATAGAAAAGCACATTTTAATGCAGCACATCGTTTATACAAAGAAGGGTGGTCAGATGAAAAGAACAGTCAAGTTTTTGGCAAATGCAGCAACCCTAATTACCATGGTCATAACTATGTGCTAGAAGTAGGAGTAACCGGAGACATTGATCCAGAAACAGGTTTCTTAATAGATTTAAAAATATTAAAAGACATCATCTATCAAGAGGTAGAAACACCTTTTGATCATAAAAACTTAAACCTAGAAGTACCTGCTTTTAAAAAGTTAAACCCAACCGTAGAGAATATAGCAATAGAAATATATAATAGAATTAAAAATAGGCTAGAGGATCGTTTTACAATCTCTGTAAAACTATACGAAACACCACGTAACTTTGTAGTATACACGGGATAATATGAGCATAGAAATAGGAAGTACTTTACCTAAATTTACATTAACAGATCAAAACGGAGCTACTTTTAATAGTAAAACTGATATTGGTAAAACGCCTTGTGTAATTTATTTTTACCCTAAAAACTTTACACCTGGTTGCACTGCAGAGGCTTGCAGTTTTAGAGATGCCTATGAAGATTTTATCATTCATGATGTTAAAGTGATTGGTATAAGTTCAGACTCAGAGAGTTCACATAGAAAATTTTCTAATAAATTTAATCTACCATTTACCTTACTGGCAGATGAAAACAAAGAGGTAAGATCTCTTTTTAAGGTTCAAGGCAAACTATTAGGTTTACTCCCTGGTAGAGAAACATTTGTGTTTGACGCAAACGGAAGCTTAGTTTTTAAATTTGATGGTATGAGTGCTGGGCCACACATAACAAAGGCTCTTGACATTATTAAAAATTTACACGATGCTTAAACCTGCTCTTTATCCATTAACATTCACGCCTATTCTTAAAGAAAAGATATGGGGTGGTGCTAAGTTGAAAACAGTTTTCGGTAAAATGGGTGAAGGGAAATTAGGAGAAAGCTGGGAGTTATCAAATGTACCAGGTGATATATCAAAAGTAAGCAATGGGAGCTTAACAGGTAAGAGTCTTACAGATTTGATTAAAGTATACGGTAGTGAATTACTAGGAAAAAGAATAAAAAGGCATTACGGAACTAAATTTCCACTTTTATTTAAATTTATAGATGCAGCAGAAGACCTTTCTGTGCAATTACACCCAGATGATGTAATAGCAAAAGAGAAGCACAACAGTTTTGGTAAAACAGAAATGTGGTATATAATGCAGGCAGAAAAGGATGCTAGATTATTGATAGGATTAAAAGACGGGGTAGATAAGGATGCTTTTGTCCAGCACATTTCAGAAAACAAAATTCTTGATGTAATAGAGACAGAAACTATCAAGAAAGGAGACGCTTTTTATATCGCACCCGGTATTGTTCACGCTATAGGAGCAGGGACAGTCTTAGCTGAGATTCAACAAACATCAGACGTTACATATCGAATTTATGACTGGGATAGACCAGGATTAGATGGCAAAATGCGCAAATTACACACAGAAGATGCAGTAGCTGCCATTAAGTTTGATACCGCAAAACCAAGATTAGAATATGAGTTAAATGCAGAAGGGGTGACTTTGGTCTGTGAATCACCATACTTTAAAACATCAAAAATTAACTGTACAGACAAACTAGATTTAGATTACACAGATCTAGATTGTTTTAAAGTGTATATGTGTGTAGCGGGGAACGCTGTCATAAAAACAGAAGTCTCTGTAAATGAGATGAAAAAGGGTGAAACATTATTAATTCCTGCTTGTATAGAACGCGTTACAATTACTTCAGAAAATGCTGAGATTCTCGAGGTTTACATTCCGTAATAGTTTGTACCTTTGCAAAATAATTATTTAAAGAAAACAAGACCATTATGGCAAATGTTAGAAATTTAAAAAGAGACGTAAACTACGTTATAGGTGATATCATAGAAGCAGTTTACATCTGGGAACTTACTAATCCAGAAAAGGATACAAAAGATTCTCAAGCTATAGTTGATAGCGCTATCACAGACTTTGATGAGTTGATGGTAAAAATTAACGCTAAAAAAGTAGAGGATAAAAAAGCTCACTTTAAAGCAATCAACAAAGAAGTTGAAGAAAGAGGTAGAAAATTGATTGATAGAATCAACAGTTTATAAGCCTTTCTTATAAAATTTAAAAAGCCCTAAACATGTATTGTTTAGGGCTTTTTTAGTTTATTCTATTTCAGAATTAAAAGATAGATTGTTTTTTTCTGAAATTTTAAGAAATGAAAAGGATTTACTTTTTTACAGTAAACTGCTACTGCTTACTTTCTCCTTTTCTTAACTTGATATACTCATCAAGTTCTACACCGTAGCTTGACTCTTTAATTCTTTTTGTGAGCATATTATATACCGTGTCAAGATACTTGATATTCCCCTCATCTGTTTGGCTTAGCATTATATAAGGTGCTACTTCATTATCATTATGTTTAAGTGCATAATTTACAGAAGCTAAATATTTTCCTTTTAAGACTCTTATTTGTTGTTCTTCAAGTGCGGTTTTTAAGGAGTCTTTTTTATTAATGTCTGCCTTAAAAGCCTCTGCTATATATTCAATATTTTTATCTGTATAGCGTTTAGTTATAGCATAGTATTCATCAAGTAATTCTTGGTTAGTAGATCCAGTTATTACAGCATCTACAGCAAAGTTCTTTAAGGTAGTCTCAATGTTAATAGGAGCAGCTTCTGCAAAAAATGGGAGTCTAGTATCAAGTAATTTACCACTCTCTAAGCGAACGTATAAATAATACACTTCTGGGCTTTCAATTTTTTCTGAAAAGCTAAAATGAGAATCACCAAGCACTTTTACAGAGTCTATAGTAACTAAAGATTCACCTTCAATCTTCTGGAGTAAAAGAGTTCCTTTTTTTAACCCTGCCACATTTCCTGTAAGTGTCATTTCGTTTTCTGAAGGGCCACAAGACGCCATCATTACAAGAACTAGTAAGGCACTTCCAAGCATTTTATATATACGCATATCTATATTTTTTGAGATGGCAAAGATGTATAAAATAGATGAACTTAAAAACAGAAAATTTCAGAAATAATAATTCTAGCTCGCAGCTGCTAATTGCATTAAAAATGTACAAGCAACGGCACCAATAGTACCAACTGCATACCCAAATACTGCTAATAATACACCCACGGTAGCTAATGAAGGGTGAAAGGCAGATGCGACAATAGGGGCAGAGGCTGCTCCTCCTACATTTGCTTGACTACCTACGGCAAGAAAGAAATATGGTGCTTTAATAAGTTTTGCCACTAGAATTAAAAGAATTGCGTGAATTGTCATCCATACAGCACCTATTGCTATAAGACCTAGGTTATCAAAAATGAGCATTAAATCCATTTTCATACCTATTGAGGCAACTAGAATATAGATAAATACACTACCAAATTTACTTGCGCCGGCACCTTCATAACTTCTTAGTTTTGTATAAGATAATATCACCCCAATGATGGTTGTGATAGAAATCATCCAGAAAAATGAAGAGCTTAAAAATGTAAATAAATTACGGGTAAGTCCAGGTTCTAGACCGTTTACAAAGTCTGTAAAAAAACCACTCATATATCCAGCACCAAAATGAGCAAAACCTACCGTACCAAAAGCAATAGCAGCGAGTACCATTAAGTCTGTTAATGAAGGGTTGCGTTCTTTTGCTAATGCATAATTAGAAACTTTTTCTTTAAGTGCTTCTATTGCAGAGGTGTCTGCACCTAGCCATTTGTCAATTTTTGCAGATTTACCTATCCCTATTAATACGATAGCCATCCAGATATTTGCAATCACTATATCTACAAAAACCATCCCTCCGTAGAGTTTTTGATTATAACCATAAACCTCTAGCATTGCTGTTTGGTTTGCGCCTCCACCTATCCAGCTTCCTGCTAGTGTAGAAAGTCCTTTCCATACGGCATCTGCTCCTTCACCACCTACAGTTTCTGGTGAGATTGTGCCTATTAATAAAACGGCTACTGGCCCGCCTATAATAATACCTGCGGTTCCTGTTAAGAACATTATTAGTGCTTTTGGACCTAGATTAAAGACTGCTTTTAGGTCAATACTTAAAGTCATTAATACGAGGGCTGCTGGCAATAAATAACGACTTGATATATAATAAAGGTTAGAGCTACCAGTAGATGCCTCACCAGCATCGTTGATAGAAGTCCACTCTGGTGATATAATACCAACGGTAGTAAAAATAGCTGGTATTAAGTATGCCATAAATAGGGCAGGGACTACGCTATAAAAAACTTTCCAGAATCCTTCTTTTTTAGAAGATGTGTAAAATATAAGACCTAGCGAAACCATTAAGATCCCAAAAACGATGGTGTCTTGGGTAAAAATTGGGGTATTGTCTTTAATAGCTTCTATAATTGGCTCTTGCATAATGGTAAGTTTTGCTGCAAAATACAATTTTTTATTTGACTATTTCCGAAGAAATAATAGTGTTAGTTTTCCTTTATAAAACCTAAAATTGAAGATGATAATAGTGGAGCAATAGGTCTATTAGGTTCGTTATAAGATTTCTGGTTATCCATACCAACTTCTGTGATTACTCTAAAAATATGATTCATATTTTCTACTAAGACCATAGGGGCATTTTTATTAGCATTCTGCAGCATTTTTGCTTCATCTACATCTACTTGAATATCATTGGTCCCGTTAATAATTAGAACAGGAATCTCTAAGCCAGCAATAAGTGTTTGCGGGTCATACTGCATCCAGCTTGCAATAAAAGGTTGTATGTCAGACCTAAAAATAGAGGCTAACCCCGGACTGTAGTTTTTAGATTCGCCAGTTAATTTTATTTCATTAAATGCTTGGATAGCATTCTCTTTCAAACCTGGTGCTTGTTTGCCTAGTTGGTCTATAATAACCTTATCTATAGACTGTCCTGGTCCAGCGATAGACACAAAACCAGCTACATCATTACGAGCACTTATTGCTGCCATACCTACGAGAGAGCCCTGGCTATGACCAACGACATACACTCCAGAAAAATCATCTGTTTTTGTAAAAAAGTCAACCACTGCAGTTGCATCTTCTATAAAGTCGTCAAATTTAAAATCTTTTTCGCTAAAGTTAGTGCGCTCTTGCATAAGCTTTACAATACGTTTATCATATCTAAAAGTGGCAATACCTTCATTACTTAAACTTTCGGCAAGGAGTTTTAATGAGTTGTTCTTCATCATTCTCTGGTTACCATTTCTATCTGTAGGACCACTACCTGCTATTAGTATCGCTAGCTTAGGTTTTACAGTCTCACTGGGCATAAGTAGCGTACCGTCAATAAATGGTGATACTTTAAGGTCTCGTGATGTATAATTTTGTGCAGATGCAATAGTAGAAAAGAAGCTTAAAAAAATAAAGATAAATGGTCTCATAAAACTAGTTTAGATAAAGGTACTATTTAATTTATAACGCTTAGAATAATTATAACGTGTAATATTAAAATAAAGTTTATTTAGATATTAAGTAACATACAAGACTCCCTTATATTTGTATAAAATTTTTCACTATGATCACTAGACTTGCTTTTTGCGTTATACTATTTTTTTCTATTACAGTAAATGCTGCACCAGATTGGGGCAGAAATGGTCATAGAACCATTGGTGCCATTGCAGAAGCTCATTTATCTAAAAAAGCTCAAAAAGCAATTGATAAGTTATTAAACGGTAAATCACTAGCTTTAGTTTCTACCTTTGGTGACGAGATACGTAGTGATAAAAAGTATAGAGAATTTGCTCCTTGGCATTATGTAAGTTTTCCATTTGATGCTACTTATGAGACACACCCTAAAAGTGAAAAAGGAGATGTAATTGTGGCAATCAATAAATGTATTGATATCATAAAAGACGAAAAATCATCTAGAGATGATAAAGAGTTTTATTTAAAAATGTTAGTTCATTTTATAGGTGATTTACACCAACCGCTTCACGTAGGTCTTGCAGAAGATAAGGGTGGTAATAAATTGCAGGTACAATGGTTTGATAAAGGTACAAACCTTCACTCTGTGTGGGATACAAGTATGTTAGAAAGCTATAATATGTCTTATACAGAGCTAGCTGCTAACAGAAAAAGATTATCTAAAGAACAAGTTGCTGTGATTAAAAAAGGAGATGCCGCTACCTGGGCAGCAGAAAGCCGCGTTCTATGTAAAGACATTTATAAAAACACAAAACCAGGTGATAAACTAGGGTATCGTTATATGTATGATTATCTAGATGTAGCAAAAATGCAATTGCAAAAAGGAGGTATTAGACTAGCGACTGTATTAAATGAAATTTTTGGGTAATCAGTATTGCTTATAGAGCAACTAGTTTTCTAAAAGTAAGATTAATTCTAGGTGACACAGGTTTCTTTGTTTTTGCAACTTGATGTTTGTAAAAGGCTTGAGTAGTCGCACCCATACATAATAAACTTCCATTTTCTAATGGGAGTTTTAAGGTTTCAGTAGTATCGTGTTTGTGCTTTAAGTGAAACATTCTTTTTCCTCCAAAACTTATTGAGGCGATAAATGGATTTTTCCCAAGCTCTTTTTCGTCATCACTATGCCATCCATTACTGTCTTTGCCATCGCGGTAAAGATTGCATAAAACTGCATTAAATTTCTCTCCAGTATAGGCTTCAATATCGTCTTTTATTTTTTTTAGCGTACGCGAAAATATGCTAGGCGTCATCACTATGCCACTATAAGAATATGGAGTCATATCTTCACCATAGAGTGCGGTAAGTCGCGGCTGAAGGTGTGTCTTACCAAAAAGGGTAATCTCATCCTGCTGCCATTTAATCTCAGAAAGTAAGGTTTGATATATCTTTTGTGCTTCTTCTTCAGGATAAAAATGTCGTGTATAAGTTACAGTAGCATCTTTTAAAGGCAGCCTTTGCAATTCACGTGACATTTCCGAAGAAAAGAGATCCATTATAGTACGTATAAATAGGCCCAGTACATAAGTGCAAACTGAAGCGGTAATCTAATTATGAGTGCCCACATTGGCATTTTTAAAGATGCTTTTTTATTTTGAAGCATATAAATATGTATAGGGATAAAGATAACTAGTAGTCCTATAATACCCCAAGCCGCACTAGATTGTGTATCTGGGTTAAGTAGCATAAAGCCTAGTATCATCTCTACAATACCACTTAAAATAGTTAGCATTTTTGGAGATGGTAAATAGGGTGGTATTATCCGTTCGTAGATTTTAGGGGTTCTAAAATGGTTTGCTCCTGCAAGTATAAACAGAATCCCGAAAATGTATTGATGCCAAGGTAACATTATATAGAATCGTTTTTCTTAGGGGGTAGTTTTTTGTCTGCCGGGATAATAGGAGGTGTTTCATACTTCTCAAATATAGAGTCATGAGGTTCTTTATTTTCTGGCATTTCTGTCTTGTCTTGATTAGAAGATTCTTTAATCTTCTTGTTTTCACAATTAGAAGCTAATGAAAAAGTAAAAAGCAAAAGTAAAAATAGCTTTGTCATATCTTGATTATTATGTAGTAAAGGTAGTAAACTTAAAACATATAAAAACCCCTTTTATAAGTACGTTTATAAAAGGGGTTTTGTAAAATTTAATAAAGATTTATTATCTCTTAATTATCTGAAAGTTAATAGATCCTTCTACACCTTCAATAGTTAAAAAGTAGCTTGCGCTAGCTATTTCAGAAATATCTAGAATACGTTCTGTGCTTGTTCTCGTAAGATCAAATTGCTTCACTATTCTACCAGACATATCAATTAACATAGCGTTTTTAAGATCCAGGTAGTTAGGGTTTTCTAACACAATAAAAGAACTCGCCGGGTTAGGGTAGAGGCTTAGCGTTTTAAGTAATGCAGAGCTGTTATCTACATTAAGTGATGGGTCTACAAAAATAGTAAAACTACAAGTGTCAGTGTTTCCGCTAGGGTCTGTAATTGTTATTTCAATATCTGTTTCTCCTTCTTCTACAAATGATCCTACTGGTGGATCTTGAGTGATAATTAATGTAGCGTTACAGTTATCTTCTACGATTACCGTACCGTTGTCTACAAAATTAGGTAGCTCAAAAGGAACTAATTCTGCAAGAATCACATTTTCTTCTGGGCAGGTAATAGTAGGAGCAAGTGTGTCTACCACATTTACAGTAGCTACACAACTTGCAGTTACTCCGTTACCGTTAGTAACAGTTAGAGTTACTTGATTAAGCCCAGCGTCGTCACACGTAAATGTGTCTATGTCTATTGTCAATCCATTATTACATCCTTCTCCTTCAGATCCTGCATTAATGTTTGCAGGAGTAATAAATGCCATACCGTTTTCATCTAGTACTACTGTTATGTTTTGACACATAGCAATAGGCGTTACGTTATTCTGCATCACCGTTACTGTAGCTTCACAAGTAGAGGTATTACCGTTGTTGTCTGTTACAGTCAATGTCACAGTGTTGTCACCAAAATTAGAACAATCAAATTCTGTAATATCAATACTTACATCAGCAACACCACAAGCATCAGTACTACCATTGTTTATATCATTTACAGTAATTGAAGCCATCCCGTCTTCATCTAAGAAAATAGTAAGGTCTTGACAAACAGCTGTAGGGTTTGTGTTATCTATAACCGTTACAGTAGCGGTACAAGTACTTGTGTTTCCTGTTGTATCTGTTACTGTTAGTGTTACCGTATTATCACCTATTGTACTACAGTCAAAAGTGTCTATGTCAATAGATGTTGTGATACTACCACAGTTATCTGTACTACCTCCATCTACATCTGCAGCGGTTATTGTAGCCATACCCATCGCGTCAAGAGCGACTGTGATGTTTTGGCAAACAGCCGTTGGTGGTGTTGTTTCTTCTACAAATAAGTTAAATGTACAAGTGTCTGTATTTGTACCATCTGTTGCCATAATAGTAATCACCGTAGTTCCCACTGCTGCAATTGATCCAGCGATAGGGTCTTGAGTAACTGTTACCGTAGCACTACAACTGTCTGTTGCAACAATTAACGAAGCATAATCTGGTATTACAAAATCACAAGTAGCACTTGCTGTTTCTGTTTGATCACTTAGGCAAGTAATAGTTGGTGACGTAACGTCATTAACAGTCAAGCTAAAGTTACAGCTATCTGTAAAAGCACCATCTGTTAAGTTTAATGTTACTGTTGTAATACCCGAATTAACAATTGTACCTGCAGTAGGCATTTGTGTAATTGTTCCTGTCCCAGAACCATTAGTAACTGTTGCGCTAGTCGTATAATCAGGAACTATAAATTCGCAAGTAGCACTAGCATCTTCTATTTGATCAGCTGGACAAGTAATATTTGGAGCTGTAGCTGAGTTGACTACTACATCAAACATACAGGTTATCGTTTCTGTCCCACTAGTTGCTGTGATTGTAACTACAGTGGTCCCTAATCCTACCACAGCACCTGCTGCTGGAGATTGAGATAGCGTAGGTGTTCCGCAGTTGTCTGTTGCTGTTGCTAATGTAGAGTAATCAGGTAGCGTAAACATATTAGATATATCTGCCGTTTCATTTTGAGTAGGCGGACAAACTAAGTCTATTGGTGTGTTATCTTCTACCGTTAGAATGAATACACACGGTGTAGTTAATGTTCCATCATTTGCAGTTAGTGTAACTGTTGTGTCACCAAGTCCAACCATTGTACCAAGTGGCGGGTTTTGAGTTACCGTTACCGTACCACAAGCATCTGTTGCTGTTACTAATGCTGTATAATCAGGTATTGTAAACATACAGTTTGTACCTGCATCTTCAGTTTGATCACTTAGGCAAGTAATAGTTGGTGGCGTAGCGTC
>CANLBJ010000003.1 GCA_947488905.1 Ulvibacter algarum | reverse complement strand
AGTGGTGATTGGATGACAGCAGATTGTGATGGTGACGGTGTTACTAATCAAGATGAATTAGCTGACGGAACTGACCCTCTTGATCCTTGTGATTTTGATGTTACTAGTCAGACAGTTTCTCCAAGTCAAGATTGGCTAGATGATGACTGTGACGGTGATGGTGTAACAAATGGTGATGAAGTTATAGATGGTACGAGTCCAATAGATCCTTGTGAGTTTATGCTTGAGAATGCTACGGTACCTCAGACTCCAGTATGGGAAGCTTTAGATTGTGATGGCGATGGTGTTGTTAATGGTGATGAAATTCTTGACGGAACAGATCCACTAGATCCTTGTGATTATATTGCAGAAGGGCAAACAGTAACAACAAGTGGTGATTGGATGATGGCTGATTGTGATGGTGATGGTGTTACTAATGGTGATGAAGTTTTAGATGGAACAGATCCACTTGACCCTTGCGATTTAGTTGTCTCTAGCCAGACAGTTGATCCTACAGAAGAGTGGTTAGCGCTTGACTGTGATGGTGATGGTGTTACTAATGGTGATGAGATTGCAGATGGAACTGATTTATTAGACCCTTGTGATGTGGATGTATCAAGTCAAACTGTTGATCCAAGCGAAGGATGGTTAGCTGAAGACTGTGACGGTGATGGTGTTGCTAATGGTGTTGAGATAGAAGATGGTACAGACCCAACAGATGGTTGTAGTTTTGAAGTAACAAGTCAAGATGTAGATTCATTTACAGATGCTTGGTTAGCTTCTAACTGTGATTGTGATGATATACCTAACGGTGAAGAACTAGGTGATGATAATGGAAATGGCATACCAGATTACAATGAATGTAATAATGGTGATGTTGATGCAGTAGATGGTCTAGAGATCTTTGATATTATGACACCAAATGGTGATGGTTTAAATGATGTATTTGTAATAAGAGGGATTAGTCAATATCCTAACAATACAGTTCGTATTTACAACCGTTGGGGTGTTAAAGTATATGATGTTGATGGTTATGCTACAGATGACACGAAATTCTTTAGAGGAATTTCTGATGGAAGAGTAACAATATCTAGAGGTGACAAGCTACCTGTAGGAACTTATTACTATGTAGTTACTTACGTTAATAATGACGGTCAAGTAAAAGAATTAGCAGGTCCATTATATATTAATAGAAGATAATTAAGTAAAACCTCTCTTGTGGCAAATAGTCGCAAGAGAGTATATTAAACCAAAGAGGTATGAAAAAAACAGCAATTTTACTTTTGGCACTGTCTGTAATAGGACTGTTCTGTAACGAGTCATATGCACAACAAGATGCTCAGTATACTCAGTATATGTATAATACATTGAGTATTAATCCTGCCTATGCAGGGTCAAGAGATGTACTTAGTATTGTGGGACTATATAGAACACAATGGGTAGGTCTAGATGGCGCACCGCAAACAGGTACTTTGTCTTTACATTCACCAGTAGGTGAAAGAGTTGGACTAGGATTAAATATCACTAGAGATGAGATCTTTATATCAGAAGAAACTTACATTGATGGTGATTTTAGTTATTCATTTAATGTTTCAGAAACAGGACAACTTGCACTTGGTTTAAAAGCAGGAGCACATTTATTAAATATTGATAGTGCTTTAGCTAATACTGGAGAATTTAATCCAGGTGATGCTGATGCTCAATTTAATGTTGATAACAAGTTTTCTCCACAATTTGGTATAGGTGCTTATTACTATACTGATAAGTTTTATCTTGGATTAAGCGCACCAAATATTTTGGAGACAGAACATTTTGATGAGTCTTTAAATTCAAATAGCTCTACAGCAAAAGAAAGAGTGAATTATTATTTAATGACAGGTTATACTTTTCCGTTAGGAAGTGATTTAAAATTTAAGCCTGCAGGTCTTGTGAAAGCTGTTGATGGAGCACCATTACAAGTTGATCTTTCTGCAAATATGTTAGTCAAAGAAAAACTAACATTAGGTTTAGCTTATAGGTGGAGTGCAGCTTTAAGTGCGATGGTAGGATTCCAAATTTCTGATCAATTGATGTTAGGTTTTGCTTATGATAGAGAAACAACAGAGTTGCAACAATATAATGATGGTTCTTTTGAATTCTTTTTACGTTATGAATTATTCAAACGTAATGAGCGTTTAATCTCACCAAGATTCTTTTAAAAGTCAAACCAACCTTTTTAAAACGTATTTAGATTATGAAATATATATTAAAATTAACGTGCTTAATTGGTCTTATGTTGACCTTTTCTGTAGGTACAGCGCAAAAAAAGAAGCTTGACAAGGCAAATGAAGATTTTGATAATTTTGCTTATGTTGATGCTCGTGATGCATATTTAAAAGTAGCTGAGGATGGTTTTATGTCTGAAGAACTTTTAATGCGTCTAGGTGATTCTTATTACTTTACTGCAGACTATGTAAATGCTTCTAAATGGTACGGTTCTCTTTATGAATTTACAGATACGCCTAGGCCTGATTATATGTATAGATACGCACAGTCGCTTAAAAGTAGTGGGCAGTATAAAGCTTCAGACAAGATAATGGAGAAGTTTAATCAATCTAGCGGCGCAGATAGCCGTGCTTCATTATTTGTGAATGAACGTAATTATTTAAACGAAATTGAAGCACAATCTGGAAGGTTTGAATTGAAGCCAGTTTCTTTCAACTCTAAGTTGTCAGATTTTGCACCTGCATTTTATACGGGAAGGTTAGTATTTGCTTCAAACAGATTAAATGGTAAGGCTACTGCAAAGAGAATTCACGAATGGAATGACCAGCCTTTTTTAGATATTTATCAAATTCCTTCAGATGATGCAGGAAGTGAAAGTGCTAAGAAATTAAATTCTAGAATTAACACTAAATTTCATGAGTCTACAGCAGTGTTCACAAAGAATGGTCAAACTATGTATTTTACAAGAAATAACTACACTGACAAAAAATACAGAGAAGATGCCGATGGTACAAATAAGTTAAAATTATATCGTGGTGTATTTACTGAAGATGGAGAGTGGGAAGTAACAGAAGTGCCTTTTAATAGTGATGAGTATTCTGTAGCACACCCGGCTTTGAGTAAAGATGAGAAAACACTTTATTTTGCAAGTGATATGCCAGGTGGAAAAGGGATGTCAGATTTATATAAAGTTTCATTAGATGGAGATGGTTACGGTACACCTGTATCATTAGGAGATAAAATAAATACTGAGTTTAGAGAGACATTTCCGTTTATTAGTGAAGAAAACAAATTATACTTTGCTTCAGATGGTCATCCTGGTTTAGGTGGTTTAGATATTTTTGTAACTGAATTAAACACAGAAAATGGAGAAGTGTTTAATATAGGAAAGCCAGTGAATAGTAATAAAGATGATTTCACTTTTATTGTTAATGATACTAGCGGTATGGGTTATTTTGCTTCTAATAGAGATGGCGGAATGGGAGACGATGATATCTATGCATTTAAAAAAGTAGAAGGAGTTGAGATTATTAGTTCTTGTTCACAAATGGTTACAGGTGTCGTTATAGATAAGAACACTAAAGCAATAATACCAAATGCTAAAGTATTACTTATGGATCCTTCAAATAAGGTTTTAGATCAAGTAATTGCTGGAGATGATGGTACTTTTTCTTTTCCATTAGAATGTAGTACAGCATATTGTGTAAGAGGTTCAAAAATTAATTACGGTTTTGATGAGAAGTGCTTTACAACAACTGCAGAATTAGAACTAGAATTAGATCTTTCATTACAGTTAGAGTCTTTAGATGCTCCTAAGATAGGGGATGATTTAAATTTCATTCTTGATTTACTACCTATCTATTTTGATTTAGATAAAGATTTTATTAGACCTGATGCTCAAATTGAATTACAAAAAGTAATTGCTTTTATGAAGAGATATCCTACTGTTAAAATTGACGTTCGTTCTCACACTGATAGTAGAAATTCTCACGCATACAATGCAGATCTTTCTTCTCGAAGAAACACAAATACTATAGAGTATATTGTTGTAAGAGGGGGAATCTCTAGATCTCGACTTACAGGTAGAGGTTATGGTGAAACACAACTTACAAACCACTGTTCTGATGGTGTTAAGTGTGATGAAGGTTTACACCAACTTAATAGACGTTCAGAATTTATTATTGTAGAATAATGAATTTTGTTTAAAACATAAAAAAAGGAGACACAATGTAGTCTCCTTTTTTTATGTTTTTTTTTAACTATAAAATTTATACAAATGAAAAATGTTTTAAGTCTTATAATACCACTTTTATTGATTTCATCATTAAGTTTTGCACAAACTAAAAAAAACAAAAAAGATGAAAACAAAGCCAACCAAGAGTTTGCTGATTATTCTTTTATTGATGCTCAAAAAGAATATTTAAAACTAGCAGATTCAGGCTTTAGAAGTGAAGATCTTTTAAAAGGATTGGGTGATTCTTATTATTTTACTGCAGATTATGTAAATGCTTCTGTTTGGTACAAAGAGTTATATAATTATGAAACGTTTAATCCAGAGGTTTCAACTATATATTTGTACAGATATGCGCAATCTCTAAAAAGTGACGAGCAATATGATGCAGCAGATTTAATAATGAAAGAATATAAAATTGCTAGTGGAGAAGACTTGAATAGTGAAAAAAATCAAAGAGATTATAGAGAAGAGATTAGACAGAACTCAGGCAAGTATACTATAGCCAACGTAAGTTTTAATTCTGCATTATCAGATTTTGCACCTGCCTTCTGGAATAACGAATTAGTATTTGCATCAAATAGAACAAACGGTAAAAAGGTAGAGAAGGTTCATTCTTGGAACAATCAACCATTTCTTGATATGTATAGTGTCAATCAAGACACATTAAATGATCAAGTGACACCCCAAAAGATTAAAGGTGGAATAAACACAGAATATCATGAGTCTACAATGGTGTATAGTACATTAGAAAATGTGGTTTATTTTACAAGAAATAACTACTCTAAAAACGATTATAAATCTGACAAGTCTGGAACAAACAGATTAAAACTTTACCGTGCAGAAAAAAACAAAAAGGACAAATGGAAAATAAAAGAAGTGCCTTTTAATAGTAATCAATACTCTGTAGCTCATCCAGCACTTAGTGTTGATGAGAAAACACTCTATTTTGCAAGTGATATGCCAGGCGGTTTTGGTAATAGTGACTTGTATAAAGTTAGTATACTAGAAGATGGTTTTGGTGAGATTGTTAATTTAGGAGAAAAAATTAATACAGAAGGGCGTGATACATTTCCTTTTGTTAGCGCTGATAACAAGTTGTACTTTTCATCTGATTCTAGAGATGGGCTAGGAGGTTTAGATGTTTATGTAACCAGTATACTTGAAGAATTAGAGTTTAGTGATGTGTATAATCTAGGGAAACCTATTAACGGACCTAAAGATGATTTTGGTTTAATCCTAGCACCTAATTTAGAGAATGGTTATTTTTCTTCAAATCGAGAAGGAGGAAAAGGGTTTGATGATATTTATAGATTTAAACAAGTGCCAGTAATAATCAAAGAATGCGTACAGACAGTGTCTGGTGTAGTTAAAGATAAAAACACGGGTATCGTTTTAGCAGGAGCTAAGGTGATCTTAATGGACGCTGATAATAAGATTTTAGTTGAAGAACTATCTGATACTAATGGCGGTTTTGATTTAGGAAATATACAATGTGAAAAATGGTATACAGCAAGAGCTAGTAAAGAAGGGTACTCTATAGCCGAAGAACGTTTTAAAAGCACCGCAGAATTAGACTTAGCTTTAAATGTTGATATGAATTTAGCACAAAAAATAGTAGGGCCAACTATTTCAATTGGTGAAGACTTGTCTGAGTTGCTTAACATTGAAAACATTAATTTTGACTACGATAAAAGTTTTATACGTACAGACGCCGCTTACGAGCTTAAAAAAGTAATTAAGTATATGAACAAATATCCTACTGTTAAGATTGATGTACGTTCTCATACAGATGCGAGAGGGAGTGATGCTTATAATCTCTCTCTATCTCAAAGAAGAAATACATCTACAATAGATTATATAATTAATACAGGAGGTATTTCTAGATCAAGAGTAACAGGTAATGGTTATGGTGAAACACAATTATTAAATAATTGTAGCAATGGTGTTAAATGCCAAGATGAAGAACACGAGCAAAATAGAAGATCAGAGTTTATCGTAGTGCAGAAATAAATTAAACGCTAGATCTCAAATAACTGGTTGTAAAAATCTGTTTTAACTTGAAGTTATAAAGCAAAAAAAGCTGAACAATGATATCATTGTTCAGCTTTAATAGTATACTATTCACTTTAAAAAGTGGTAAGTATATTAAAAGATTAGTGCTTTGTCATATCTTTCATTTTGTCGCCAGTCTTTTTAACCGCGTCTCCAGCTTTGTTTGCTGCGTTGTCAACTGCATCACCTGCTTTGTCCATTGCTTTGTTAGCTCCGTCCTTTGCATTGTCAACTGCATCACCTGCTTTGTCCATTGCTTTGTTAGCTCCGTCCTTAACGTTGTCTGCTGCATTTTCCATTGCATCTCCAGTTGCATCTACTGCACCTTCTACTGCATCAGTTGCAGATTCCATTGCATCACCAGTTGCGTCTGCTGCAGATTCCATTGCGTCTCCAGTTGCGTCAACTGCACCTTCTACTGCGTCTCCTGCTGCATCTGCTGCGTTCTCCATTGCGTCTTGAGTCTTGTCTACAGTCTCTCTACAAGAAGAAACAGAAACGATAAGTGCTAAAACAGCAAATGTTGTAATTACTTTTTTCATAAGTTAAAATTTAAGTTAGTGTTATTAGTTTACTAGGATTAAACCCCTCGTTTTTCAACTAAATATTTCCAATATCTTTTAGGGACATGTTTAATATGAAGTTTAAGGTTTTTTCTAGAAACAATATTTGTACTATCAAAATACTGTTTCCATAGAACCTGAAAGGCATCTTCGTTAGGACAAAGATACTCTTTTGCTATTTTATCTAAAGCAATGTTGTTAAAAAATTCAATCTCAACAGTTTGTATTTCGATTAAATTATAAAAAACACCATACTTACGTCTAGAATCATAGATTAACCACTTTTGATCTGCATATCTGTTCTTAAAATGCACACTGTTAAGTGGTAAAACATTAAAGTCTGGTTCTATAATAGCGGTATAAATATTATCTAGAGTTAATTTAAAGCGAACAAAGGCATCCATCCTATGTTTTTCGCGATCTACCATTTTTACAATCTTAGAAATCTTCAAGATTATCTGGTCAGAAAAATCCTTATCAATTAACTTAGGTGTACTTGTAGAGAATAATTTTTTTAATAAATATAAAAGATCATTTTCTATAGTAGGTTGCTCGCTTAAAAAAGCGTGATATATGGTTCTTTTTGCATTACTAGATGCAATTTCATTTATCCTTTTCCATACTCGGTCTGCTTTATGGGTGTCTGTAATAACTACTTCGGAAATATCAAAAAACGAAGCTTTGTAATGTTCTTGCTTCATAATTTTTGGGTACACTACCTTCTTCTCATATACCTCAAAAACAGAAGTTAAAAACCCCTCAAAAGTCCCATCATAAATAAAAGTGGTTGCTTTCACGATATTATTTTTTGCTGCCCATCAAAAAGATTTAATTGATTAGAATAGCTATGATGAAATTTACTTTTTATACTTCCTAGAATTAGCCCTTTTACTTGAGCTGCTGTTCTGTCTTTAGATTCAAAAGTGCGTGAGTCACATACTATAAAATACTTAGCTCTATTTAAAGAAATGCCTATTGCCTTGAGATGCTCCCAGTTTAATTTTCTAAATCTTCTTGCGTTAATTATTTTATAAACAGACTTGAGCCCAATTCCCGGAATTCTAGCAAGCATGTTTTTATCTGCACGATTAACATCTATTGGAAAATTTCCGAAGTTACGCAACGCCCAACTTAATTTTGGGTCAATATCTGTGTCTAGATTTGGATTCTCTTTATTGAGTAGTTCTCTAATATCAAAGCCGTAAAAGCGCAGTAGCCAGTCTGTTTGGTACAATCTATTTTCTCTTAAAATTGGTACGTCAGACCCAATAGAAGGAAGCCTGTTGTCATAACTTATGGGTACATATCCAGAATAGTAAACGCGCTTTAAATTAAACTTTTTATAGAAATAACTCGAGGTGTACATTATCTCTGCATCTGTCTCACCAGAAGCGCCCACAATCATTTGAGTGCTCTGGCCAGCGGGTGCGTAAATAGGCGTGCTTTTAATTAGTTTTTTTTCACTTTTATACTGGATAATCTCATTTGCCACCTTTTGCATAGGCTGTATAAAGTCTTTTCTGTTTTTTTCTGGGGCTAATAGTTTTAGTCCCTTTTCTGTGGGTATTTCTATATTAATAGACAGTCTATCTGCATACAAACCAGCTTCTCGCATTAACTCGTCACTTGCTCCCGGAATAGATTTAAGGTGTATATAGCCATTAAAATTTTCTTCTTCCCTTAGTTTTTTTGCAACTTGAATAAGGCGTTCCATCGTGTAATCTCCATTTTTAAAGATACCGCTGCTTAAAAAAAGCCCTTCTATATAATTACGCCTATAAAAACTGATGGTGAGATCTACCACTTCTTGTACTTTAAAAGCCGCTCGTTTTATATCATTGCTTCTTCTTGTCACACAATACGCACAATCATAAATACAATGATTAGTCAATAAAATTTTTAATAAAGAAACACAACGACCATCTTCTGTGTATGTATGGCAAATACCCATACCGCTGCTGTCTCCTAGTCCTTTGTTTTTATTAGTGCGTTTACTGCCACTAGAAGAACAGCTCACGTCATATTTAGCAGCATCTGCTAAAATCTCTAATTTTTCTTTAATTCTTTCAAAATTCATAGCCTTATTTTGGAATAACGACAAATTTATGGATTAAATCCCACTCAAAGGAACAATTCCTAAGTAAATTAGGACATATTCCAAATAATTATTTATATTTGATTATGGAAAATAATCTATCTATAGAAGCTCGACGTTTTAAAAAGGTGCGAGAAGAACAAAAACAGACCCAGCAATCCTTTGCTCAATTGTTAAATGTAGGCGCCACCACTGCAGATATAGAAAGAGGTAAGACTAAAATTTCTGGTCATGTTGTGATGGAGCTTTTACGTCAGTTTGATATAAATCCATTATGGCTTTTTGGTAAAAGCTATACAAAGATTGTAAATATTGACGGTGGTGATGTAAGTCCTAAAGTGATAACACTAGATGTAGAACAAAACGAGACTATTGCTTTAGTAAACCAAAAAGCAGCAGCTGGTTATCCTCATAATATACAAGATGTAGATTGGTATGAGACTTTGCCAGCGTTTAATATTCCATTGCCACAATATAGAAATGCGACCTACAGAGGTTTTCAAGTAGAGGGAGATAGTATGTTGCCTAATATTAGACCTAATGAGTGGGTGCTTGGTAGGGCAGTGCCTAATGTGAGTGAAGCTAGTGATAGTAAGATTTATATTGTTGTACTAAAAGATTCTGTTTTAGTTAAAAAATTACAGAAAGTACCCAATGCACCTAATAAAGTGAGACTTATCTCTTTAAATCCAGAATACATTCCTATTGATGTTTCTGTTTTAGATATACAAGAAATGTGGTTAGTAAACAGTAAACTTACCTTTGGTATAGATGAGCCTAATGAGAGTGGTTTATTAAGAGAGCTACAACAGTCTATGGAAGAGTTAAAAGGGCAAATCAATAAACTTAACACTTAATCATAGCCCCGAAAAAATTAAAAAGAAGTCATAAAAAAGGGCGGTATTACATATGTAATACCACCCTTTTTTATGACTTAAACAACAACTTATTTATTCTCGTCTGTCTTTATTTTAACCCCGTCATCTTTCATTTTTATTTTTGTTTCGTCACCATTTGGAGCTTCAATTTTTATCTTGTCTCCATCATCGCTTACATCTATTTCAGCGTCATTATCTTGAGCCTCCTCAATGATAGTTTCTGCCTTTGTTTTTTCTGTGTCTCTACAAGACGTAAAAGAGATTGCTATTGCTGCTAGAGCTACTAAAACTATTTTTTTCATAATAATGGTTTGTTTAATGATTAGTAAAATAGAACATCTATCTTATCAATCAAATGTATGATTTACATAACTTAGCTTGTAATAAGGATATAATAATATTTTCTATATAAAATCATAAATATTTAAAGGTAACGCTGTGAATTTCAGTAATTTATTTTCTTTTTTAGAGTCACTCCAGCAAAACAATACTAAAGAGTGGATGGATGTAAATAGAGCAGAATATCAAGCAGTGAGAGATGATTTTATTAACTGGCTAGAGCAATTGAATGCTAAAGTTGCTGCAATAGATAAAGATTATTTTGATACACCAGGTAAAAAAGCGATTAATAGAATTAATAATAATTTGATGTTTCAGCCTAACAAACCTATTTACAAAGATCATTTTGGTGCAGGATTAGATCAAGTAACAAAACAAGGTGATTTTTATATGGAGTTTGGGGTAAATCATTGTTTTATGGGAGGTGGTTATTGGCATCCATCTTCAAAAATTTTAAAGAGTTTTAGAGAGGCAATTGATTATAATGGAGAAGAATTTAAAGCAATTTTAAATAAAAAGTCTTTTAAAAAATGCTTCGGAAATATGATAGAAGGACCACAATTAAAAACAACACCCCGCGGTTATGAGATGACCCATCCACACATAGATTTATTGCGCAGAAAGTCTTTTGCCGTATCGCATTATATAACAAGAGAACAAGTGATGGCTTCAGATTTTGAAGAAAAAGTGATCGAAGTTTATAAAGAAATGGTTCCTTTTAGAAGGTATTTAAATCAGGCGGTGACAGTTTAGTGTTTTTTGCTTTAATAAAAGAAATTAAATCTAAAACAAAGGTTGCGTTAAAAAATGGGTTGTCTTTTTGAACGTGATCTATGTCTTCTTGACTAGCCTTAGGAAGATTAAGATCTAGACACATGCCGTCCATAATCTCTACATCATCTAAACCATCATAAAAGTATAGTTCTCCAATATTGTCTTCTGGATAAAAATTGAATTGATCTTCACCCACAAGTATCAAGATTTTTTTATAAAGAAGTGTGATGTGCAGGGGTGAATATCCTAAATTCTTAAAATAGTTTAAATACTCATCAAAAGTAATTTTTGGACTCCTGTCATTCAGTATTTTTAGCGCTCCTTTTCTTTTCTTATTTTTTAAATAATGAGAACAAAAAGCAATAACTACTACGAGAAGAACAATTATTATAGTTGAAGATTTCATAACAAATCCTTTTCATCCACATAATTCACAATTCTAGCAGTCGCTCCAGTATTACTATTAATCCAATGCCCGCAAATCATTCCCGTTTTACTTCGGAAATTTAAATCACTCACTAGTTTTGTCATTATTGAAGTATACTCGACAGGGTTAGCCACAGAAAATAATCCTGCCAATGACTGAAGTCTTTCTGCTTCAGGAAATTTCTCGTAGTTTTTGCCAATCACAACAGGAACGCCAAAGGTTGCCGGCTCTAGAATATTATGTAAACCATCCGTTCCCATACCGCCACCCACATAGGCAATATCTGCATAACTGTATATCTTAGTAAGCATTCCTACATTGTCTACAATTAAAACAGAAGCTTGGGCTAGTAATGCATCTGTCATTTTTGAATGTCTAACAGCTGGTTTTTTAAGTTTGTTTAAAAATGATTCAATTTTATTATCATCTATTTTATGTGGTGCCATCACAAAAGAAACTTGAGGTGGTGCACTGTTTATGTAGTCTAGTAAAACAGCTTCATCTTCTGGCCAAGTGCTTCCGCAGACAACGCAAAGACTGTCTTTTTTAAATGTGTCCATAAATGATAAACTGTTGTCCATCTCTATTTGGTGATTCACACGGTCAAAACGAGTGTCGCCGCTTACAGTTACATTGTTTAAATTTATAGAGGCAAGTAATGATTTTGAGGCAGCGTTTTGCACAAAAAAGTGATCAAACGTTTTTAAAGCTTTACGCATTAAACTACCGTGACTTTTAAAATAGACTTGTTCTTTTCTAAATGCTCCAGAAACTAATATTGCCGGGATATTTTTCTTTTCAAGTTCAAAAAGATAATTAGGCCAAACCTCATATTTTACAAAAAAAGCACAAACGGGATTAATAGCTTTAATAAATTTTTTGGCATTGCTTTTAGTGTCCATTGGGAGATATACGGTGACATCTGCCAGGGTGTTGTTTTTTTTAACTTCAAAGCCAGAGGGAGAGAAAAAAGTGACAACTAGTTTATAGTTGGGGTGTTTCTTTTTTAGCACTTCCATTATAGGGACACCTTGTTCATACTCACCAAGAGAGGCGCAGTGAAACCAAATAGTGCGATCTTGAGGTGTTAAAATTTCAGATGTAATACTAAAAGTCTTTTTTCTTCCTTGCACAAATAACCGCAATTTAGGACTAAAAAATTGGGCTATCTGCAAACCAAAATTTGCAATATGGATAAGTATGTTGTAAATATAAATCAAGTGGCTAAAATACAAAATTGATGTTTGAGTATCGAGCGTGTAAATGATTTTAATAAGTCATTGTAAAGCAAGTCACATTCGTCTTAGTATTTTGTATTTTTACATTGTTAAAAAATTTGAGTTGCACTTCGCGAGCAACTAATTAATAAAATGTCCATCTTAATGGAAAGTGAGTATGAGAAAAATACAAATGGTTGACCTTAAGGGTCAGTACGAGCAAATAAAAGATCAAGTAAATACAGCAGTTTTAGATGTCATTGAGTCTACGGCTTTTATAAACGGGCCAGAAGTTCACGCTTTTCAGGCAGAACTTGAAGCATATTTAGGTGTAAAACACGTTATACCTTGTGCAAATGGTACAGATGCATTGCAAATAGCAATGATGGGGCTGGGATTAAAACCGGGTGATGAAGTGATCACGGCAGATTTTACGTTTGCAGCAACAGTGGAGGTGATAGCTTTATTGCAATTAACACCAGTATTAGTTGATGTAGATCCTGTAAATTTTAATATAGATATTGATGCCTTAAAAAAGGCAATCACTCCAAAAACAAAAGCCATTGTTCCTGTTCACTTATTTGGACTTGCAGCAAATATGGATGCAGTTATGGAAATTGCCAAAGAACATAACTTATTTGTTATAGAAGACAATGCACAGGGAATAGGCGCAGACTATAAATCTAAAGACGGTAAAAAAACAAAAACCGGAGCGATAGGTCACGTAGGATCAACTTCATTTTTTCCTTCTAAAAATTTAGGATGTTATGGAGATGGTGGAGCCATTTTCACAAACGATGATGATCTTGCCCACACTATAAGAGGGATTGTAAATCACGGGATGTACGAGCGTTACCATCACGATGTGGTGGGTGTAAACTCAAGACTAGATAGTATGCAGGCTGCAGTTTTGAGAGCAAAATTACCTTTACTTGATACTTATAATTCTAAAAGAAGAAATGCAGCACGCAAGTATAGCGCAGCATTAGCAGGTAATAAAAATATTATTACTCCTACAGGCTTTTGTGATGCGGGAAGCTCTATCTGTGATACTTGTGATTGTCACGTGTTTCACCAATATACACTTGTAGTAAAAAATACTGATAGAGATGGTTTGGTTAAGTTTTTAAATGAAAACGATATTCCTTGTGGTGTCTATTACCCAATCCCGTTACACGCTCAAAAAGCTTATAAAGATGAGCGATACAATGAAGCAGATTTTACAGTGACAAATCAGCTAGTTAAAGAGTGTATCTCTTTACCAATGCATACAGAACTTGATGATGAACAAATTGCTTTTATTACAGGAAAAGTACTTGAGTTTGTAGGGGAATAATAAAATTTACAACAACGTAATAATAATAATAATAATAATTCTATGAAAATACTTGTAACAGGTGGCTTAGGTTATATAGGGTCACATACGGTTGTAGCATTGCAAAATAGCGGCTATGATGTGGTTGTTATAGATAATCTTTCTAACAGTTCTATAGATGTCTTAGATCGTATAGAATCTATTTCTGGAACCAGACCTCAATATCAAGAGCTTGAGTTAAGAGATAAGCCAGCTGTGATTTCATTTTTTGAAAAGCAAAAAGACCTTGATGGAATCATTCATTTTGCTGCTAGTAAAGCAGTGGGAGAGAGCTTAGAAAACCCATTGTTGTATTATGAGAATAATCTAAATACACTTGTATACTTGCTTCAAGAATGTGAAAATCATAAGATTACTAATTTTATTTTTAGCTCATCATGTACCGTTTACGGTGAGCCAGACTCGTTACCAATAACAGAAGCAGCACCTGTGAAAAATGCTACTTCTCCCTACGGAAATACAAAACAAATTGCAGAAGAGATATTAGTAGATGTATGTCGTGTTTCTGAAACATTAAATAGCATTGCCCTTCGTTATTTTAATCCAATAGGGGCTCATAAATCTGCAGAAATAGGCGAATTGCCTAAAGGTGCTCCACAAAACCTAGTGCCATTTATTACACAAACAGCAGCAGGAATTAGAGAGCAGCTTTCAGTTTTTGGAGATGATTATGACACAGAAGACGGTAGCTGTATACGTGATTATATACACGTTGTAGATTTAGCTAACGCCCACGTGGTAGCATTAGAAAGATTACTTGATAAAAAGAACAAATCTAATTACGAAGTTTTTAATATAGGAACCGGAAGAGGAAGCAGCGTACTAGAAGTAGTTCATGCCTTTGAGAAAGTAACAGATCAAAAACTAAACTATAAAATAGTTGATCGCCGCCCAGGAGATGTAGTTTCTGTATATGCAGATACTAACAAAGCCAACAATGAGCTAGGCTGGAAAGCAGAAAAGTCTATGGAAGATGCACTAGAAAGTGCTTGGAAATGGGAGAAGAAAGTAAGAGGAATATAGTAGTCACAAGTTTAAAAACAACGCATGCCCAAAAAAGAATTAAAGTCAAGATTACACCCTCGCAACAAGAATAGAGAACGCTACGATTTAGATGCGCTTATAGCGGTTTCGCCAGAGTTAAAAGAGTATGTAAAACTTAATAAACACGGTGATGAATCTGTGGAGTTTTCAAACCCTAGGGCTGTAAAACTACTTAATCAGGCATTATTAAATCATTACTATGGTATTACGTCATGGGAGTTTCCAGATGAGTATCTAACACCACCTATACCAGGTAGAGCAGATTATATACATCATATTGCAGACTTGTTAGGAGGATCAAACTTTGGGAGAATACCTGAAGGTGATTTAATAACAGTTTTTGATATTGGTGTAGGAGCAAACTGTATTTACCCAACTATTGGGATTGTAGAATATGGCTGGAATTTTATTGGGTCAGATATTAACCCAGAGTCTTTAGCAATTGCAGAAAAGCATGTAGAGGCAAACCCAATACTTCACGATAAAGTAGAATTAGAATTACAACCCAATTCTAAAGATGCTTTTTATGGAGTGATAGCAAAAGATGAGCTTGTTGATGTTACTATTTGTAATCCACCTTTTCACGCAAGTAAGGCAGATGCAGCAGCGGGAACACGACGTAAAATTAAAAATCTAACAGGCGAAGAACAAGAAAATCCAGACCTCAATTTTTCTGGTATACATCAAGAATTAGTGTGTCTAGGAGGCGAACTTTCGTTTATAATAAATATGATACGTGAGAGTGAGCGCTATGCGCTTAACTGTTTTTGGTTTACAACATTAGTGTCAAAACAGTCTAATGTGCGTGCGATACAAAAGGTGTTAAGAAAGCACGAAGTTGTTGAGATGAAAGTAATCCCAATGGGTACGGGTAATAAGTCTTCAAGACTTATCGCTTGGACTTTCTTGACAAAAGAAGATCAAAACGAGTGGCGTAAGCAACGATGGGATGTTAAGAGTGGCGAGGAAGAATAAAGTTTTTTTATAAAGATGGAAAGCTCCAATATTGTAAATTCAATCCTTTCGCCTGAGTTAAAAAGAGTGGCAAATAAACTAATAAAGGATAAAGTGCCAATCACTTTTTATGGTAAAGCTTGGTCTGCAAACAAGTCCAATTGGATTTATTTTGACAAAATACTTGATCTAAATAAAATTAGAAGCGAATTTAATCTGGGCTCAGACATTATTGAACACAAGAACTTAGATCCTAAATCTGGATTGGAAAGTGGGTTTATAGACGTTAAAACTGAAGAAGGCTTAATGGGAAAACTTATTTAATACTTATATCTCATAAACCCTAACCTTCTTTTTCTTCAAGCGTTGATTATTAATTAATGGTAGCGAAAAGTCTAGAGTGTCTTTTTTTACAGCTACAAAAGCACAATCTACTTTTAGCTCTATAGCACCTACACTGTCACGATCCATTTTACCTTGTTTAAACAATAATCCAGCGATGTCTCCTTTGCTTATTTTGTCTTTTCGGCCACCAGAAATAAATAGCGTACACCAAGCTGAAGGTTTTGGTAATGGGGCATTTAGTATTTTTTGTATAGGATAATCATCCATAAATGGAGGGAGTTTGTCTCCTTCATATTTCAGAATAAATGCAGTACCGTTACTATTCATACGTGCAGTACGCCCGTTACGGTGCGTAAACTCTTCTTCGCGAGTAGGTAGGTGGTAATGCACAATAAAATCAAGTTCTGGTACATCAATACCTCGTGCAGCAAGATCTGTAGCGAGTAATATTTTATGCGTTCCGTTTCTAAATTTTATTAAAGAACGCTCTCTGTCTTTTTGCTCAAGTCCTCCGTAAAAAGCACCGTGAGATATATTGTGTTCTGTGAGATAATCACTCACGCGGTTTATGGTGTCTTTAAAGTTGCAAAAGATAATCCCGTGTTGATGCCCTAGAGAAGCCATTAACTTGACAAGAGTTTCTAGCTTGTCTTTGCTAGGTGAGATGACTTGTTTAATCTTTAACTGTGTCTCGTTTCCGTCAAGATAATCTATAGTTATTGGGTTTTCAAGACCTAAAAATGCAGGCATGCGCACTCCTATTGTCGCCGAAGTCATTATCTTCTTTTCTACATTAGGGAGCATTTCTATAATCTCACTCATTTCGCCTTCAAATCCTATTTCTAGTGACTTGTCATACTCATCGAGCACTAATGTCTTGATAGCGCCTGTAAAGAACTCTTCTCTCCTTAAATGATCTGCAATCCTTCCTGGCGTACCTATTAAAACTGCTGGACGGTGTACAAGTTCTAGTCTGTCTTTAGAAGCCGGGCGACCTCCGTACACACAGTTTACTTTATAACCAGTACCCATCTCGCGTAACACTTGCTCAATCTGTATTGCTAATTCTCTAGACGGGACAATGATGATGGCTTGTATCTCTTCGTTTGCTATGTCTAGCTCGTTAAGTAACGGCAGTAAAAAAGCCACGGTTTTACCTGTTCCCGTTGGGGAGAGCAAGATCGTTTCTTTGCTAGCCATGATAGCTAACTTCGCTTCTTCCTGCATTGGGTTTAACTTCGTGATGCCTAATTTTTTTAATATTTCGGCCTGACTTTTAAAATTGCTTTCCATTTTGCAAAGGTAGTTTGTTGTTGATAGACTTGCGCATTCTCACTTCGGAAATATGCTGTTATTATAATATGTTAATAATTGCGTTAATAATAGTTATTAAAACGAGTTGCGTCTTAAAGTGAGGTTTAACCAAGCTTTAACGCTCATATTTTGGCATTGGGTATATCAAATGGTTACTTTGTATTTCATTACAAAAACGAAGTGATTATTATGAAATTGATATCTGTAAGAAGAAAAACAAAAAATGAAAAACGGTTTTCAAAAAAAATGGGAATCTTAACAACAAAAGTGGTGTACATTCGAAGGCATTTTTTGAATATTCCGGTTAAGACAATCCATAAATACCGAGAAACCTATTATGGTAAAATGAAAGACTGTGAAGACTGTGTCATTGCCGCTTAATAAAAATAGTTAAAACAAAAATCCCGATGTTCTTAAGAGCATCGGGATTTTTTATTTTTGTTATTGCGATTATTCAATCCCTGCCTTTGCTGTTGCAACGCTTCTATCAATCTTGCGCATTAAACCTTGTAATACATTTCCTGGGCCAACTTCTATAAATTCTGTAGCACCATCTTTAATCATATTTTGCATACTCTGCGTCCATTTTACAGGAGCAGTTAATTGAGAGATCAGGTTTTTCTGAATCTCTGCAGGGTCAGTTACTGCAAACGTAGATACGTTTTGATACACAGGGCAAGCAGGTGCAGTAAACGTAGTAGCGGCTATGGCAGCTGCAAGTTCTTCGCGAGCAGGCTCCATCATTGGGCTATGAAAAGCCCCACCTACAGGCAATAATAATGCACGTCTTGCTCCAGCTTCTTTTAATGCCTCACAAGCTTCATTTACAGCGCTTATCTCACCACTAATTACTAATTGTCCTGGGCAGTTGTAGTTTGCTGCGACAACAATACCGCTTTGCGCTGCACAAATATCTTCTACAATTTTATCTTCAAGACCTAATACGGCAGCCATTGTAGATGGTGCTGCCTCGCAAGCTTTTTGCATGGCCAGCGCTCTTTTGTATACTAATTGTAATCCGTCTGTAAAAGCTAAAGTTCTGTTTGCAACTAGTGCAGAGATTTCACCTAAAGAGTGACCTGCAACCATATCTGGTTTAAAGGCATCACCCATCACTTCTGCAAGAATTGTAGAATGCAAGAATATAGCTGGTTGTGTTACTTTAGTTTCTTTTAGCTCATCTGCTGTACCTTCAAACATTACTTTTGTAATGTCAAAACCTAAAGTTTCATTTGCGGCTTGAAATAAGTCTTTAGCCTTGGCAGATGCCTCGTATAAGTCTTGTCCCATTCCTGTAAACTGGGCTCCTTGTCCCGGAAAAATATATGCTTTCATTTATGTCGATTTTTAATATTTCAAAAATAAACATAAATATAGAAGAAGAAAGACCGTTGCACTTAAAGATGTTAGAAGAAAGAGAGTGTATTGTATTTTGACCTAGTTACTTTTTTCACTAAAAACGGTCACTATTTTCTCTCCCAAGTCTCGTAGGTAAAGGCAAAATTGTGTTTCTCATCTTTTTCGTGACGTATTTCTGAAATTTTATCCCATTTAGAATTGTCTATTTCAGGAAAAAATGTGTCTGCGTCAAAGTTGCTATGCACACGTGTTAGCTCTATTTTATCTGCGACTTCCATACCAAGATTGTAAATCTCACCACCGCCAATAATAAAGGGTTGTTCATCATGCATCGCTTTTAATAATGCAGCATCCATAGAAGTAACTACAAGCACGTCTTTTTCTCTTCCTTCTGGTATAGAAGGCGCATAATCTGCATTGCGAGTAATAATAATGTGTAAACGATTAGGCAATGGCTTTGGGAAAGACTCATAGGTTTTACGCCCCATAATTATAGGATGTCCTGTAGTTAGTTTTTTAAATCTCTTAAAATCATCTGGTAAGTGCCAAACAAGATCATTGTCTTTACCAAGCTCGTTTTTCTCGCCAGCGGCGGCAATCATTGTGATCATCTTTATTCTGGTAGTTGGTTTGGGTTGTTTTTTTTTACTTCGGAAATAGGAATAACAGCATCCCTTGTCATATCTTTTAAAGCCTCTTGTTCTTTGGCAATTTTATTTTCACGTACAGTTACTTCTTGCATTGCTTGTTTTTTTAACTCTGCAACACGTACTTCTTGTTGTGCTTTTAATTTTTCAAGCTGTCTGTCTTCCCATTCTTTACCCATAAATTTATTAGTGATAAAAACATTAAATATGTGAATGATTAAAAAGAAAGCCCAGATAATAATTGCCCAAACAAACCAGCCTGGCATTAAAACCTCGTGACCCATTTTTAAAATAGCATCAAGTACAATGAATAAAATAGAACCTGCTAGAAAAAAAACAAAATGGCGCATCAACCCTTTTTTTTGAGCAATGCGTTTGCGTGCATATTCATATTGTTCTCTAGATTCTGAATCTAATTTTTCTGTATTTTTCTTTTTTGAAAACATAGTTAGTTATCTTTAGCTATTGTAAAAATAGCTAATATTTACCTTCATTAAGCCCACATTATGGAAGATTTAAAAAATGAGTTCCCTGCACTTAATAAACAAGTATATTTAAATACGGCGAGCTCTGGTTTGATGTCAAAGTCTCTTTTAAAATGGCGTCGCGCTCTTGATGAAGATTTTTTTAATAATGGTGTAGATTATGTAAAACGTCAACAAATACCTGAAGATGCACGTGCTAGTGTAGCAAGATTATTTGATGCAAGTATTTCTGAAACAGCATTGATACCTAATTTTTCTTTTGGTTGTAATATTGTGATGGATGGTTTGTCTCGAGGTCAAAAAGTGTTATTGCTTGAAGAAGATTATCCTTCTTTAAGATGGCCGGTTGAGACTAGAGATTTTGACGTGTGTTATGCAAAGATTGATGAGAATCTTGAGGATAATATTTTACAAGCCGTAGAACAACACAAGCCAGATATTTTTATGTTTAGCATTGTACAATGGCTTTCTGGAATCAAAATAGACTTTGAGTTTTTAAAACAATTAAAATCAAAGTTTCCTAATATTCTTTTAATAGCAGATGGCACTCAATATATGGGTACGGCTCCATTTAGTTTTAAGGATAGCGCGATAGATATACTGGGAGCAAGCTGTTATAAGTGGTTATGTGCTGGTTTTGGCAATGGTTTTATGTTAGTGAAAGAAGGTGTTCAAGAACGCATTTTCCCTAAAACAATAGGCTTTAACTCTGCAGATACTTTTGATAGTAAACCCGCAGACACACGATTTATCAAATATTTTGAGCCAGGGCATCAAGATTTTATAGCTTTTGGTAGTCTTGATCAAGCTGTTAAAAAAGTAGAACAAATAGGAATCGAGAATATTTCTGAAGCTATTAAAAAACGTACTTTATATGCTATGGAAGGCCTTGTAGAAAAAGGTCTTTTACCAGAAAAGAGTATAAATAGAAAAGAACATTCTTCTATAATAAACTTTACTGGCGACCAGTTGTTGTTTGAAAAACTACAGTCTAATAATATAGTTTGCTCACCACGAGGCGGCGGTATTAGAGTGAGTTTTCATTATTATAACTCTATAGATGAGGTGAGTACTTTACTAAAGTTACTTTAATTATTCGCTAACTTCAACACCTTTCCAGAATGCTACATAACCCTCAATTGCTTTTGCTGCGTGCGAAGTTTTAGGGTAGAACCATGCTGCATCTTTGTTTTCGGCACCGTTAACATCTAGTGAGAAATATGAAGCAACACCTTTCCAGGGGCAATTAGATTGCGTCTCACTGTGCTTAAAAAATTCCTTTTTTATGCTGTCTGCAGGAAAATAATGATTGTTTTCAATGACAACTGTGTTATCACTTTCTGCGATGATTTGATTGTTCCAGGTTGCTTTCATAGTATTGATTTTAAGATTATTTGCTATTTTTTGAAGACATAATTTAATCAGAATTTTTTAAATCTATCTTGTGAAAACGTAATTTTTATAATACGCATTAGAGTCTGTAAAATCTGTAGTGATTTTTAATCCAGATTCTTTAGCGAGCCAGTGTACTGTCTCGTCGTCATATTTTTGAGATATTTCTGTGTGTATTGTTTCCCAAGGTTTAAAACTAACTTCCAAATCTATTGCTGAAATTTTTACACTTTGAGCTTTTAAAGAAACTAGAAAACTTTTTGCAGTTCCGGTTTCTGGATCATATACCTCCCAATGTTTAAAATTATCTGGGTTAAAGTTTCCGCCTAGTTCACTATTAATGCGGTGTAATAAGTTTTTATTAAAAGCTTCTGTGACACCTTCTAGATCATTATATGCTTCTAGTATTGTTTGTGGGTTTTTCTTTTGATCAAAGCCCATAAAGAGAACGTCCCCTTCTTTCATTGTGTCTTTGAGTTGGGTTAAAAACTCTATGGCACGTGGGTGTAAAAGATTACCTATGTTAGAGCCAAGTACTACAATTGCTTTTTTTCTAGTATCAAACTTCTTTAGTCTGTCAAGTACTTCAAAATATTCTCCCTTTTCTGCATCTACAGTAAGATCAGAGATTTCATCTGCAAGAGTTGCAGATAATGAGTCTATAGCGTTTTGGCTTATGTCTATTGGTTTATAAACAAAATTGTAATCGTTGTTTACTAAGTGCTTGAGTAGTACTTTGGTTTTTTTACCATCTCCTGCGCCTAGCTCAATAAGGTCAAAACCTTTTGTAGATTCGTTAAACAGTTTTGCAATCTCTGCAGTGTGAATAGATAGTATTTCAAACTCACAATCTGTTAAATAATATGATGGCATTGCCATAATATCTTGAAAAAGCTTATCTCCTTTTTTATCATAGATGTATTTTGACGAGAGGTATTTAAGATCGCTTGTTAACCCTTCGTAAACTTCTTTTTTAAAGCTTGTATCTAATTTATTTAATATTTCCGTAGTCATTATTTTGCTAGTCTTATGCCGGTATATTGCCAGCGTAAATTAGTTTGAAAAAAATTGCGATATGTGTGTCGCGTGTGATTTAAAGGAGTGGCAATAGAGCCCCCTCTTAATACTTTTTGGTTCACCATAAATTTGCCATTATATTCTCCAATGGCACCTGGTGGTTTTTTGTAATTTGGGTAGGGCAGGTATGCACTTTCTGTCCATTCCCATCGCTGTCCCCACTTAAATCTATCTTGAGCAGCTTCCCACTCAAACTCTGTTGCAAGGCGACAATTTTTATATTGAGCATAAGCAAATGCTTCAAAATAAGATATGTGTGTTACTGGTGCATTTTTGTCTATTTTTTGTAATCCATTTAAGGTATAGTGGTACCAATCTCCATCTATTTTATGCCAATACATGGGTTGTGTAATATTGTTTGTATTTACCCAATCCCAAGCCTCTGCGTGCCATAAATTGTGGTCTTTATACCCATTTTTAACTATAAAATCTATGTATTCTGCATTAGTCACTAGGTTGCTTGCAATGCTGTAATTGTGTAAATACACTTTGTGCCTACCTAGCTCGTTGTCATAATGAAACTGGGTGATGTCTTTATGACCTATTTCATAAATACCTTCCTCCATTTTAATCCATTCTGTTTTACTGCTATCTGTTGTATGTTCTTTAATACTATCGCTATAAACGGGTAGTAAAGGGTTGTTTCCTAAAATATATTTAATGTCTGTAAGTAATAACTCTTGATGTTGTTTTTCATGATGAATCCCTATTTCTACTAGAGTTTTAATCTCTTTGGAAATTTTATCTGACAGAAGATCTTGCATTGCTTTTGTAACATACGCTCTATACTCATAGACTTTTGCTACGCTAGGGCGTGAGAGGTTTCCGCGATCGCTGCGTACTACTCTTTTACCTACCGTCTCGTAATAGCTATTAAAAACGAAAGCAAAATCTTCATTAAAAAGAGTGTAATTAGGTTTGTGGTGTTTCAGAATAAATTCTTCAAAAAACCATGTGCTATGCCCTAGGTGCCATTTAGGTGGCGAAACATCTGCGATAGGTTGTACCACATAATCTTCTATCTCCAATGGTTTACAAAGCTCCTCTGTATGAAATCGCGTTTCTGCAAAGAAGGAAATAAGTGAGTCTTTTTCAGTCATAAAAAAAAGTGTCTTAACTTATTTGTCGAGACACTTTAAAGATACTTAATAGAAATTTATAATTTCTTAAAGGAATGTTTAAATTATTTACCTGTCTTAAAGTTGAAAGGAACTTTATATTTTATTGCTCTTGGCTTACCACCTAGCATACCTGGTTTCATTTGTGGGATTAACATAATGTTGCGTCTAGCCTCCTCTTGTAAACCTTTGTTACCGCCAGTGATAGTTTTAATTTCTGGTAATCCTTTTTCATTGATTACAAAATCTACAACTACTCTACCTTGTATATTCTTTTTGTATTCTTCCATAGGATACTTAAAGTTAGAAGATATGTGCTGACTTAAATTTTTATTGAAACAAGATTTTAAGGCTGCAGTAGATCCAGAACAACCAGGCCATACAGGGGCTATTTCTGTTAATGTAATAGTGTTATTCTTAACATCTCCCCATTCTTCTTGGGCAAAGGCTGAGGTTGATAAAACAAGTGCAAAGATGAATAATATATTTTTCATTGAATTGGGTTTAAATGGCAACAGCACCTTTTATGTGCGGATGCGGATTATAATCTGTTAATGTGAAACTATCAAAAGTGAAGCCAAAAATATCTTTTACAGTAGGGTCTAAGGTCATTTTCGGTAAAGGACGTACATCTCTTGATAATTGAAGTTCTATTTGCTCCATATGATTGTTGTAAATATGAGCATCGCCAAATGTATGAATAAAATCTCCAGCTTCATAACCACATACTTGCGCCATCATCATAGTAAATAATGCGTAAGATGCAATGTTAAAAGGTACGCCAAGAAAGATGTCTGCACTGCGTTGATATAATTGGCAAGATAACTTTCCGTTAGCAACGTAAAACTGAAAAAATGCGTGACAAGGAGGTAAGGCAGCTTTTCCATTAGCAACATTTTCTGCAAATGGTTTACTAGTGTCTGGCATCACACTCGGGTTCCAGGCGCTTACCATCATTCTGCGACTGTCTGGATTGTTCTTTAGGGTCTCAATGATATCTGCAATTTGGTCTATGCCTTCGCTATTCCAGTTGCGCCATTGATGACCGTAAACTGGGCCAAGGTCGCCGTTTTCGTCTGCCCATTCGTTCCAGATACGTACACCGTTTTCTTTAAGATAATCTATGTTTGTGTCTCCTTTTAAAAACCAAAGAAGCTCATATATTATAGATTTTAAGTGTACTTTTTTTGTGGTAACCATAGGGAAACCTTCACTTAAATCAAAACGCATTTGGTACCCAAACACACTTTTTGTGCCCGTACCTGTGCGGTCAGATTTTACAGTGCCTTCTTTAAGTACGTGATTTAATAAGTCGTGATATTGCTTCATATATTCTTTCTTCTGAAATGCTAAATATATAAAAATAGCACTGTTCGTTTAATAAACCTAAATCAAGTGGTTTTATTGTAAATTTTTAATGCTGAATTCTTTCAACTTTAATTTAAAATATTTGGAGCTGATAAATAATTTATCCTATAATCATTCCAGCAATAGCCGCAGATATTAAAGAGGCAATAGATCCACCTAGTAAGGCTTTTAAGCCAAGTTTTGAAAGTGTTTTACGCTGTCCAGGAGCTAAAGACCCAATACCACCTATTTGAATACCTATAGATGCAAAATTTGCAAAACCACAAAGCATATATGTTGCCATGATTATAGATTTTTCATAATTAAGATGTAATGCATTACTTGTGTCTTTTAACTCTGCTAGTTGTATGTAACCTACAAATTCACTTGCAACAAGTTTAATACCTAATAGTTGTCCCATCATCATCATGTCTTCTTCAGCAACCCCTATTAGCCACATAAGTGGGGCAAAGATAGTCCCTAAAATAGCCTCTAGCGATAATGCAGGATAGTCTGTGTTTGCAGCCATCCAAGTATTTATAGAAGTAAATTCTCCTACCCAGCCTAGTATGCCATTAAACATTGCTATAAATGCTACAAATACAAGTAGCATTGCGCCTACATTTACTGCTAGGCGTAAACCTTCTGTAGTACCATTTGCAATAGCGTCAAGAATGTTAGAGCCTATTTTATCTGTAGATACAGCTACTTCTGTGTTAATTTCTTCGGTTTGTGGATATAATATTTTTGAAATCACAATAGCACCGGGTGCTGCCATAACAGATGCTGCAAGTAAATGTTTTGCAAAAACTAATCTTAAAACAGGATCATCACCACCTAAAAAACCAATGTAAGCAGCTAAAACTGCTCCGGCTACTGTGGCCATACCACCAACCATAACTAAGAGAATTTCACTCTTAGTCATCTTTTCTAGATAGGCTTTGATAAGTAATGGTGCTTCAGTTTGACCTAGAAAGATGTTACCGGCTACACTTAAACTTTCTGCTCCAGATATTTTTAAAACCTTTGATAATAGCCATCCAAAAGCTTGAACAACTTTTTGTATAATACCAAGATAGAATAAAACAGAAGTTAATGCAGAAAAGAAAATAATTGTAGGTAATACCTGAAATGCAAATATGAATCCAAATGTATCCATATCTACTACTAGGCCTTCAAACAAAAATTTACTTCCTGCTCTTGTAAAACCTAGAATACTTATAAATATACCTCCTATTGCTTCAAATATAGATTGAATAAATTCTACCTTAAGTACACCAATAGCGATAATTAATTGAAGTGCTAGACCTAGTCCAACGGTACGCCAATTAATAGCTTTTCTGTTAGAGCTAAACAAAAAAGCGATAAATAATAGCGTTACCATACCTAGTACTCCTCGCCAAAAACTGTCAAAAGAAAAGCCCTGAGAAGGAATAACCTTGTTGTCTTCAATTGATGTGGCGTCAGCATTTATAGCAGTTGCAAGCCCTTCTTGCGTAGTAGCAGAAAACGACATTTTGATGTCTCCTTCTGTAAAAACCAATGCTGTTTCTGTAAGTTCACTTACTCTGTATCTATTAATAGTGTTGTCTGGCTTTGACTGAAAAAATAACAATAAACTATCTTGATAGATATAATCTCCTTTAGTAGTTAGTTCATCTTCTGTAAAAAAAGAAAATGCACCGTTATTAATAGTAAGTTTTTGTGCTTCGGAAATAGTGTAGATTGAATCACTGGCTACATTTGTCATTGAGACAAGGTTCCAGTCTCGTTCTATAGACTGCCCTTGAGCAAAGGCAAATGAAAAAATGGAAAGGACACAAATAAGTAAATTACGCATATGGCGAAAGTTCGTTTAAGTTTTATTCTCTTTTGGATAATTCGTCACGTAATCGCGCGGCTTTTTCGTAGTCTTCATCTGCTACGGCCTTGCCTAGCATTTTATTTAATTCTTTGTCTGAGTACTTAGAGAAATCTTCTAGTATTGTTTTAGAACTCTCTGAGTCACCACCAGTCATAAGATCTTCTATAAGCGCTTCTTCTTTGTCTTCGTCAGCAGGTTTGTTGTCTTCTTTATCTCCAGCTTTTAAATAGACTCCGGCACTTTCTAAGATGTCTTTGTAGGTAAATATAGGCGCACTAAAACGTAATGCTAGCGCAATTGCATCGCTTGTTCTTGCGTCAATTATCTCTTCTATGCCTTCTCGCTCACAAATAATACTTGAGTAAAATACACCGTCTACAAGCTTGTGTATAATTACTTGCTTTACAAATATGTCATATCTGTCAGCAAAATTTTTAAATAAGTCGTGGGTGAGTGGGCGAGGGGGCTTGATCTCTTTTTCTAAAGCTATTGCTATAGATTGAGCTTCAAAAGCACCAATGATAATGGGTAGTTTGCGGTCTCCAGTAACTTCGTTCAAGATGAGTGCGTAAGCACCATTTTGCGTCTGGCTGTAAGAGATTCCTTTAATATTTAATCGTACAAGACTCATGGTCAGTTTTCTGTTTTCAGTTTCAGGCGGCAGTTTTGCGTTCTGAAAATAAAAAAAGGCTATTTAAATAGGTGTTTTTTCCTTATTTAAACAGCCTTTTGTTAGAGGCACAAATTAAGAAAAATTTGCTTTGATACAATTATATTTTTTGAGGATGTTAAAAATATAATTACAAAGCAAACTTCTTTAGTTGTATGCTTTTAGCTATTGTTAGCTTTAAAAGCTTTTAATTTCTCGTTTAGTTGTGGTACAATTTCAAATGCATCACCTACAATACCGTAATCTGCAGCTTTAAAGAAAGGTGCTTCTGGGTCGTTATTAATCACAACTTTTACTTTAGAAGAGTTAATACCAGCAAGATGCTGTATTGCTCCACTAATACCAATTGCAATATAAAGGTTTGAGGCTACTGGCTTACCAGTTTGCCCTACGTGCTCACCGTGTGGTCTCCATCCCATATCACTTACAGGCTTAGAACAAGCGGTTGCTGCACCTAAGATATCTGCCATTTCTTCTATCATTCCCCAGTTTTCTGGACCTTTAAGACCACGACCAGCGCTTACTACAATCTCTGCGTCTGCAATGGTTACTTTGTCTGTTGCTTTATCTACAGATACAACTTCTGTTTTAAAGTCTGCGTCAGATAAAGATGGAGAAAAAGCTTCTGCAGCTCCAGAGCCACTGTTTTCTTTTAGTCCATAAGCGTTTTTACCAAGTCCTATTATTTTTACATCTGTAGTTATTTCCGAAGTAGCAAAAGCCTTGTTTGTAAAAACGGTATGTGTAACCTTAAATGGGGCAGCGCTCACTGGCAATGCTGTCACGTTTGCTACATATCCTGCTTCTAGATTTACAGCCACTAAAGGAGCCATAAATTTGCTATCTGCACTAGAAGTAAGTACCACTACTTTAGCACCTTCTGCTTTTGCAGCTTGTGCAACCGCATCTGCATAAGCAGCTGCGTTAAAATTATTTAACTTGTCGTTACTAACTTCAAGAACTTTGTCTGCGCCGTATCCAGCTAATGCGCTTGCATCACCACCGTTTACAGAGATAGCAGTTACAGATGTTCCCATCATATCTGCAATTCCTTTTGCGTAAGACACCGCTTCTAGAGCGATTTTCTTAAACTTTCCGTCTTCTGATTCTGTATATACTAAAACACTCATATTTTATATTTTATAATTGTTATTGGGTTTGCTGCATGTTCTTCATCATTTCTCCTAGCTGGAGAAGAGTTTATCTGCCCAATTCTAATTGTTGTTATATTACTTTAGCTTCGTTGTGTAATAAGTTGATAAGGTCATCTACATTATCTACTAACTTTACGGCTCCTTTTGCAGCAGGCTTTTCAAAGCTTACTGTTGTTGTTTCTGCACTTGCGTCTACAGCTTCTTTTACATGAAGAGGCTTAGATCTAGCTTGCATAATACCACGCATGTTAGGTATGCGAAGGTCGCTTTCTTCTACAAGTCCTTTTTGACCACCTACTACAAGTGGTAAACTAGTTTTTATAGTTTCTTTACCACCGTCAATCTCTCTTATTGCAGTTGCATTTGTACCTTCTACTTCAAGACTAATACAAGTGTTTACAAAATTTGCATCAAGTAATTGTGCTAGCATTCCTGGTACCATACCACCGTTATAATCAATAGACTCACGACCACCTATAACAAGATCATAACCGCCATCTTTTACTACAGCAGCAAGTTGTTTTGCTACAGAATATCCATCTGTTGCTGGTGTGTTTACTCTAATTGCTTCATCTGCACCAATGGCTAAAGCTTTACGTAAAGTTGGTTCAGTCTCTGCGCTACCTACATTTACAACGTGTACACTTGCACCTTGTTTTTCTTTAAACCACATAGCTCTAGTTAAACCAAACTCATCATTTGGGTTAATCACAAACTGAACACCGTTAGTGTCAAATTTTGTGTCACCATCTGTAAAATTAATTTTTGAAGTGGTATCTGGCACGTGGCTGATACAAACTAATATCTTCATATATCGTTCTTTAAATTAAGTATTTAATTAAGCGTATTTCTGAAATAGTATAGGTTTGAAACCTGGTCTTATTTTTAGTTTAAAATACGGTATGCGAAGATAATGAATAAATGTGTAATTTACTATGCGTGCATAGTATTTTTTGAAGGAAAATAAACTTAGAACCTATTTTTACTAAACAAAATGGTCTTAATTAGAAAATACTATTATTTTTGTTATTCTGAAATATTTAAATATTGTCACTATTAGTGATGTTTTAATATTTCCGAAGTAAAGATTTAGTTTGATGTCTATTAAGGTAGACTAATTTAAAAATAATCGCATTTTTTGCGACACTGAGTTATGAAAACACTACAATTTAGAGAGGCCATCTGTGAAGCGATGAGCGAAGAGATGCGTAAAGATGATACGATTTACCTAATGGGTGAAGAAGTTGCAGAATATAATGGAGCTTATAAAGCTAGTAAAGGAATGTTAGACGAGTTTGGTGCAAAGCGTGTGATTGATACACCTATTGCAGAGCTTGGTTTTGCTGGGATTGCTATTGGTTCTGCTATGAACGGGAATCGTCCTATTGTAGAATATATGACATTCAACTTTTCTTTGGTTGGTATTGATCAGATTATAAATAATGCAGCTAAGATTAGACAAATGAGTGGTGGGCAGTTTAATTGCCCTATCGTTTTTAGAGGCCCAACGGCTTCTGCTGGACAACTTGCAGCAACACACTCACAGGCTTTTGAAAACTGGTTTGCAAACACTCCAGGATTAAAAGTAGTAGTGCCTAGTAATCCTGCAGATGCAAAAGGATTATTAAAGAGCGCCATTAGAGATAACGATCCAGTAATATTTATGGAGAGTGAACAAATGTATGGTGATAAAGGTGAAGTGCCAGAAGGAGAGTATTTAACGCCACTAGGTGTTGCAGAGATTAAAAGACAAGGTACAGATGTTACTATTGTTTCTTTTGGTAAAATTATTAAAGAAGCCTATAAAGCAGCAGATGAGCTAGCTAAAGAAGGGATAGAGTGCGAGATTATTGATCTTAGAACAGTGCGTCCTATGGACCGTGACGCTATTATAACTTCTGTTAAGAAAACTAATAGATTAGTAGTTCTTGAAGAGGCATGGCCTTTTGGTAATGTAGCTACAGAGATCACTTATTTAGTGCAGAATGAAGCTTTTGATTACTTAGATGCCCCTGTTCAAAAAATAAACACAGCAGATACTCCAGCACCATATTCTCCAGAATTATTGGCAGAATGGTTACCTAACAGTAATGATGTTATAAAAGCTGTTAAGAAAGTAATGTATAAGAGTTAGATTTTATAATTATAAAACTAAATGGCTCAAGTGTTTAAAACTTGAGCCATTTTTATTTAGATGAAAACTTAAAGTTTATTTTGAGTTGTATAGCCTCTTAATTATAGCGTAATTTGCAGTCTTATGTTACGACCTATATCTGGTGTGTTTCAAAAACTATTTATGAAAAATATTTTTCTTATAATTTTATTGTTGGTTACCTCTCTTGCATTTTCTCAAACCAAAGTGAGTGGAGTAGTGCTAGATGAGACAGGGCTTTCTGTGCCTTTTGCTAATGTGGTTTTTAAAGATAGTAATGAAGGTACTATTACTAATGAAGAGGGAAGGTTTTATATAGAAAGTGAGTCTAACTATGATACCGTTATTATTTCTTTTCTAGGTTATGAAACCAAAGAGATTAATATTTCAGAAAAAACTACCTATAAACTTGAGATTATTCTTGTAGAAGAGATGGCTTCTTTAGGGACTGTGCAAATCTATTCTGGTAAAACAGATAAGAAGAACAATCCTGCCATAGATATTTTAAAGAAAATATGGGAAAATCGCCGTGCAAATGGTGTGAAAAAGTTTGAGCAGTATACTTATGATAAGTATGAGAAACTTGAGTTTGACCTTAATACCATTGATAGTTCGCTAATAAAGAGTAAGGTTTTTAAGGGGATGGAGTTCATCTTTGAGCAAATAGATACTTCTAGAATTACGGGTAATAGTTACTTGCCTATTTTTGTAAATGAGGCATCTTCAAAAGTGTATGGAGATAACTTAATTAAAGAAGAAAAAGAAATACTTGAAGGAAATAAAAACTCTGGTTTTAGTAATAATCAAACATTAATAGCGCTAGTAAAAGATCTTTACAGTGACTATGATGTGTATGATAACTATTTAAAATTCTTTGATAAAGCTTTTACAAGCCCTTTATCAAAAACTGGAGTTGATGTCTATAATTATGTTTTACAAGACAGTGCTTACAGAAAAGATAAATGGTGCTATAATATTGTGTATTATCCTCGTCGTAAAAACGAACTTACTTTTAAAGGTGATTTTTGGGTAAACGATTCTACGTGGGCTATTAAAGAAATTAATATGCAGGCTTCTAAAAGTGCCAACCTTAACTGGGTGCGTGAGGTGTATATAGAGCAAGAGTTTGATGTATTAAATGATTCTATTTTCTTAATTACTAGAGATTATTTTTTAAGTGATTTTAGTCTTCGTAAAAAAGAAAGTGCCCAAGGTGTTTACGGAAAAAGAACCACCTTATATGATAATTACAAGTTTGATATTCCGAAAGAAAAATCTTTTTATAAGAAACAGATAGACCCTTATGAATTTGAGGTTTATAATAGAGATGATGATTTTTGGGAAGAACGCAGATTAGAAAAACTAAGTAAGGATGAAAAAGGGGTATATCAAATGCTTGATACGCTTAAGACAGTACCAAAATTTAAAATGCTGTATGATGTGGGGGCGACATTAGTGTCTCAATATTATCTTGTAGAACCATTGAATATTGATGTGGGGCCTATCTTTTCTATTTTTGGCTACAATGAAGCAGAAGGACTACGTCTTCGTTTAGGAGGTCGTACTTATTTTGGACAGAACGATCCTTGGCGTTTAGAGGTTTTTGGAGCTTACGGCTTTAAAGACGAGCGTTTTAAATACGGGATTTCTGGTAAAGTGTTGCTAGATAGAGCGAGTAGGTTTATTTTATATGCAGGTAATAGAAAAGATACAGAACAAACAGGGGCAAGTTTAACGGTTAGTAATGATGTATTAGGGAGAAATCTAGCCTCCTCTTCTTTAGTTTCTGTAGGAGCTAATGATAAGTTAACTCGTATTAATCTAACGTCTATAGGAGCGTCTTTAGAGCCTTCTAAGAATTTTGAGGTGAGAGTAAACGGAACTTACAGAACACTTGAGTCTGCAACAAATACTTTTTCTCTTGATTATCTAGATGAAAATGGAGATGTACAAGACGTAATTAAGCAACCAGAATTAAATCTTTCTTTTAAGTATACACCAGGACGTAAAGTTTCAGGCTATGGCGTTGAGCAAACATTGGTTAATGACTATGCATTTCCTACATTTTTCTTAGGCTATTCTAGAGGTTTTAAAGGTTTTATGGATGGCGATTTTGAGTATAATAAATTACAGGCATTATACACACAACCTTGGAATATAGGAGGGATAGGGAGATTGTTTTCAACAATTGAGGTTGGTAAAACCTTTGATCCTGTACCATTAGGGTTGTTAAGTCCTATTCCTGGTAACCAGACATTATTTACTATTTATAATACCTTCTCACAATTAGACTTTTATGAGTTTGTGAGTGATGAGTATGCTACACTGCATTTACAACACAATTTTGGTGGGCGTATTTTTTCACGTATTCCTGCATTAAGAAAACTAAACCTTAGAGAGATTGTAGCATTTAGAGCTGTTTACGGTCAGATAAGTCAAGGTAGTATAGATGTAAATGCGCCAAGTGTTCAGACATTACGCGCACCAGAAGATATTTATTATGAATACTCAGTAGGAGTAGGTAACATATTTAAGGTTTTTAGAATAGATTTTAATTTCCGCGGAAATTATCTAGATAAAGTAGAAAACCCAGATGCCCGAAAATTTGGAATAACAGGAGCTTTTAGCTTCTCATTCTAAGTATGTTTTTTTTACTTCGGAAATAGTTACAATATTTAATCTTTGTTAAAATACCATTTAAACTGTTAAAATGTAGTATTTTTGCACCCCGAAAATAAGATGATTTATGAGCGCAATAGCTAAAAAAACCTTCGATGTACTTATCGAAATTCCAAAAGGAAGTCGTAACAAATATGAATATGACTTTGATTTACACAAAATACGTTTTGATCGTATGTTGTTTTCTTCAATGATGTATCCAGGAGATTATGGTTTTATACCAAAAACTTTAGCACTTGATGGTGACCCGTTAGATGTTTTAGTTATGGGTACAGAGCCTACTTTCCCAATGTGTGTAATGGAAGTAAAGCCAATAGGTGTTTTTCATATGGCAGATGAAAAAGGACAAGACGAAAAAATTATATGTGTACCTGTTACAGATCCTATCTGGAATTCTTGTAATGATATTTCAGACTTAAACCCACATAGAATAAAAGAGATTACTCACTTTTTTCAAGTGTATAAAGATCTTGAAAAGAAGAAAGTAGATGTAGGTGGTTGGGGAGATGCAAAAGAAGCATACGAAATATGGCAATCTTGTATAGATCGTTATAACAATAGCGACCATAAAGCTAAAGGAGATTTTACTATCTAATTAGAGATATCGCATTTATTTAATAACCCTGTTGAAGCATTTTCAACAGGGTTTTGTTTTTGTTCTTATTTTCATACATTTGGCGACATTATTAACCAATATCAATAATATATGGAGTCATTTATGATTTATGTGCCAATAGTCTTGGCATTAGTAGGTTTAGTTTATATGCTTGTCAAGAAATCTTGGGTTATGAAGCAAGATGCCGGTGACGGTAAAATGAAAGAAATTTCAGATCACATTTATGAGGGGGCATTAGCTTTCTTAAAAGCAGAGTATAAACTACTTACCATTTTTGTGATAATTGTAAGTGTGTTACTTGCCATAGTTTCTTTTGTAGTGCCAACTACTCACTGGTTAATTGTGGTAGCTTTTATTTTTGGAGCTATTTTTTCTGCCTTTGCAGGAAACATAGGGATGAAGATAGCGACAAAAACAAACGTGCGTACTACGCAAGCAGCCCGTACAAGTTTGCCTAAAGCCTTAAGTGTCTCTTTTGGCGGTGGTACTGTTATGGGGCTAGGTGTTGCTGGTCTTGCTGTTTTAGGATTAACAGCATTCTTTATTTTCTTCTTCCATTATTTTATGGGTGGTGTTTGGACAAACACTATGGATATGACCATCGTTCTTGAAACCCTTGCTGGTTTCTCTCTAGGTGCAGAGTCTATCGCACTATTTGCTAGAGTAGGTGGTGGTATTTACACAAAGGCAGCAGATGTAGGAGCAGATTTAGTAGGTAAGGTAGAAGCAGGTATCCCAGAAGATGATCCTCGTAACCCAGCAACTATTGCAGATAATGTAGGTGATAATGTAGGTGATGTAGCGGGTATGGGGGCAGATTTATTTGGTTCTTATGTAGCAACAGTGCTTGCGGCAATGGTATTAGGTAACTATGTGATTAAAGATATGGGCGGTAACATTGCTGATGCCTTTGGAGGGATTGGACCAATCTTACTACCAATGTCAATAGCGGGTGTAGGTATTATTATTTCTTTAATAGGTACAATGTTAGTGCGTATTAGTAGTAACGATGCTAAAGAATCTCAGGTAATGGCAGCTTTAAACAAAGGAAATATTGCAGCTATCGTTATGGTAGCTTTAGCTTGTTTTGGTTTATGTAAGTGGATGTTACCAGAAACAATGACTATGGAGTTTTTCGGAGAAGGAAAAGTGCAAATCTCATCTATGCGTGTGTTTTATGCAACCCTAGTTGGACTAGTAGTAGGAGCAGTTATATCTGCAGTAACAGAATATTATACGGGATTAGGTAAAAAACCTACCCTTAAAATTGTACAACAATCATCTACAGGTGCAGGAACAAACATCATAGCAGGTCTTGCGACAGGTATGATTTCTACATTCCCATCTGTATTATTATTTGCTGGTGCCATCTGGGCATCTTATGCATTTGCAGGATTTTATGGTGTAGCACTTGCTGCCTCAGCAATGATGGCAACAACGGCTATGCAATTAGCTATTGATGCTTTTGGACCTATCGCAGATAATGCGGGTGGTATTGCAGAAATGAGCGAACAAGACCCAATAGTGCGTGAAAGAACAGATATTCTTGACGCAGTAGGTAACACAACAGCGGCAACAGGTAAAGGATTTGCAATTGCTTCTGCAGCATTAACGTCTTTAGCATTGTTTGCTGCCTATGTAACGTTTACGGGTATTGATGGTATTAACATCTTTAAAGCGCCAGTATTGGCAATGCTATTTGTAGGTGGTATGGTACCCGTAGTATTCTCTGCACTTGCAATGAATGCGGTAGGAAAAGCAGCGATGGAAATGGTACAAGAAGTGCGTCGTCAGTTTAGAGACATTCCAGGAATTATGGAAGGAACAGGAAAACCAGAATATGATAAGTGTGTGGCGATCTCAACAGAAGCTTCTTTAAGAGAAATGATGTTACCAGGTTTATTAACTATTGGTTTCCCATTAGTGATTGCATTTGTACCAATGATATTTGGTATGGACAACCTAGCCATCGCAGAAATGTTAGGTGGTTATATGGCTGGTGTTACTGTAAGTGGTGTGTTATGGGCAATCTTCCAGAACAACGCAGGTGGTGCTTGGGACAACGCTAAAAAATCTTTTGAGGCAGGAGTAGAGATTGATGGAGAGATGACGTATAAAGGGTCAGATGCGCACAAGGCGGCAGTAACTGGAGATACAGTAGGAGATCCATTTAAAGATACTTCTGGGCCTTCTATGAACATACTAATTAAGCTTACTTGTCTTATTGGGTTGGTAATTGCGCCTATACTAGGTGGTCATGCAGATGCTTCGGAAATAGGAGTGAATCAAGATAGTCAAGAAATGATGATGATTGATGCTGACGGAAACAAAACAATAGTTGCTAATGAAGTAACAAAGATTGTAAGTGTTGATATTAATAAAGATGGTATTGCATCTTCTGCAACCGTAGTTACAGAAACTACTATTAATGGTGTAACATCTAAGGCTACTAGACTTTTTAAAGGTACAGAAGCTGAGGTTGAAGAGCAGCTATTGGCTTTTGAAAAAGCTAAGGTTACCAAACAGAATTAAGGTGTAATACTTCTCAGAAATATATTTCTTAAAGTCCTGCTAATTATAGCGGGACTTTAATTTTATACGGTTATTTTTAAAAACTATAAAAAGATCTATGTCTCTATTTTCTAAAGACCCTCTTCAAATTATCACTTTCCAGAGTTATGGGAGAGACAATAAATTGTATCTAAGAGGGCGAGCAATAGAAGATGAAAGCATAAATCTAGATGGAAAAGGTTTTTTTAAACTCTTAATCAATAACTGGAAACGTTTTAAGACAGATAAGATTAAGAATACCGAGATTACTATTCGCCTCAAAGATGGGCGTGTTCTTGAAACAAAAACCGACAATAAAGGATACTTTAAAGTTTCCGAAGCAATAGAAAATCTACAAAACCTTACAAATAGCGAGGGTTGGTTGTCTTATGAGATGTCTTATAAAAGTGCTATTGATGGTCGCCATATTCAACAAGAGAATCGCTTTATGGGTGAGATGTTGATTCCTTCTACAAATGCGTCTTTTGGGGTGATAAGTGACATTGATGATACTATTTTGCATACAGGAGTTGCTTCGCTGTTTAAGTGGCGACTATTGGCAAATACTTTTTTTAAGCGGGCTGCAAAAAGAATACCGCTAGAAGGTGCTGCGGCTTTTTACCATAAATTGCACAGAGGTGTGACTGGTAACGAAGCTAATCCAATTTTTTATGTGAGTCATAGCCCCTGGAATTTATATCGCTACTTAGACTACTTTCTAAAAATGAATAACTTTCCTAAAGGCCCAATTTTACTTAGAAATTTACCGAACCCCTTCCGAAGAAAAGAGGGTAGTGCTATGCCTCAAAAACAAAAAGAGATTATCAATCTATTAAATATGTATCCAGAAATGTCTTTTATATTAATAGGTGACAGTAGCGAGCATGATGCAGATATTTATATAGAAATTGCAGAAACATTCCCTAGACGAATAGAGGCTATTTATTTAAGAAGTATAAAGCATAAAAAGAAGATGCTTCGCATTAAGGGTTTGTTTAATACTTATAAAAACACACCCACTTTACTAGTTAAAACAAGTAAAGAGGCAGAAATACATGCTAGACAAAATGGTTTTATTGCTTAGATTTAAAATACTCGTAGGTAGCTAATTGTGATTGTACTTTTGGGTCATTGTTTTCAACATATGCATTGGTTTGATTTTTGTCAATAATGCGCGCCTTTACATTGTCTCTAAGTTGAATATGAACAAGATCCATTAATGTCTTTTTGTGATCTTCATCAAAGATAGGGGTGATCACTTCTATGCGATGGCTTAAATTGCGGGTCATCCAGTCTGCAGAGCCAATAAAAACTTTGTCTTCACCTCCAGCCTTAAAAATATACACACGGCCGTGTTCTAAAAAACGGTCTATTACAGATGTGATGGTGATGTTTTCGCTTTGTCCTTTAATACCGGGTACAAGTGAGCACATTCCTCTAATGAGTAATCTTATTTTTACACCTGCTTTACTAGCGCGATATAATAGTTTTATCATTTGCTTGTCTTGCAAGCTATTCATTTTTAATATAATCTCTGCTGGTTTTCTTTTTTCGGCAAATGCTATCTCATTATTTACAAGCTCTGTAAAACGAGTTCTTGAGGTAAATGGAGAGACAATTAACTGTTTTGTTTTAGGTACAATAATCACACGGTTAAGCACAAGAAATATCTTCTTAACTTCTTTGGTTATTTTTCTGTTTGCCGTCATTAGTCCAAAATCTGTGTATAATGAGGCGGTCTTCTCATTAAAGTTTCCGGTTGCTATGTAGGCATATCTAGTAGTCTCATTGTTAACTACTCTTGTGATGTTTAATATTTTGCTATGTACTTTTATGTCTGGGTAGCTGTAAATGACTTGCGCGCCATTTTCTTCAAAAATCTTACCCCATTTGATATTGTTTGCTTCGTCAAATCGTGCTTTTACTTCTATAAAGACAACTACTTTTTTTCCGTTTTTTGCTGCAAGTGCAATTGCATCATTTAAGCGAGATTCTGTAGCTGCTCTATAAATGGTGATGCGTATTTTTGTAACATGTGCGTCTGTAGCTGCTTCTTCTAATAAGCGTATTACTGGCTCAAAAGATTGATAAGGGTAATGTATCAATTGGTCTTTTGCGTCAATAGCATCAAACATAGAGTCATAATTCTGCAAAACAGGATGAGGTAAAGGTGTTAACTCTTCATTGCTTAGTTGAGTTTCTGTAGGATTTGGGAAACCAAAAAAGTCTTTAAAATTATGGTAGCTGCCTCCTTTTATAATATCTGTTTTAGTCACATCAAGTACTTTGTTTAGTAGCTCTATGTGATTTTTAGTCATTGTACTATCTATTAATACTCGTGTAGCTTGACCAGTTTCTCTTTTATGTAAAGCGTCTTTTATTTTGTCTTTAAGATTGCCAGAAAATTCATCTTCAATATACAGTTCTGCATCTCTTGATATTTTTATAGAATGGTAGGTTTTATTGATCTCACCCTTAGGTGTTTGCTTTAAATTATACTTTAAAACATCATCAATAAAAGTGATGTAATGCTTTCCGTTTTGCTTCGGAAATATGAAAAATCGAGGTTCGTCAGCAGGGATTTCTACTATTTCTAAAATAGCATCGCTTAGTAATGATGTAAGATAGAGTGCTTCATTTTTTACAAAAGCACTGTCTTTATCATTTTGAGAATAATGATTTACAGAAACCTTGTCTTTTAAGCTTTCTATAAAATAGTTTTTTGCAACTATTTTTTGAGTAGTTGTAAACTGTGTGTGATTAATAAGGTGAATTCCCTCTTTCTTAAGTTCAGGAATGATTTTTTCATAAAAAATAGTTCCAAATTGTTGCTGTTGTTTGTCTACTTGTATTTTTAATTCTCTTAAAACCTTGTTGGGTTTAGATATAAGACGTTTACGTAAAGGTTTTTCAATCTCTTTAATTTGTCTAATATCACTTACTCTTACTTTAAAAAATTCATCAAGATTTGAAGAAAAAATGGCTAAAAATTTAATGCGTTCATACAGTAAATTGCGTTCATCTTCAGCCTCTTGTAGTACTCTGTGGTTAAAACGAAGCCAAGAGAGGTCACGATGGTATAGTTTATTATTGTATAGTGATGTCATGATATTTTAGCCTAAGCCCTACAGTTATTTATAGACTGCAAAATAAGGCTTAAATACTTGCAACTTATGTTTAGAGAATGTTAAGGTTTTATCAATGAGATAGAATAAAATGAGTCATTATTGAAATGAGAATTTAAATAAAAAAAAACCGCTCCAAATAGAAGCGGTTTTTAGTTTGTAAAGTTTTTTTTTATCTAGTAAAACTGTACACTACAGAAACCGTACTTGTTTGCATAAAACCATTTTGATTTATTTCTACGGTGTCACTATAGCTTAAAACTAAGTTGTTGTTATTTAAAGTTGTTACAGTGAGTACTTGTGTTTCTTCTCCGTCTGTTACGGTAAGTTGATCACCGTTAATAGACCAAGTTGTGTTATTATTCATGTCTAATGACCCACCAATTACTTCACTTCCTACTATTTGAGTGACTGTTTGACCTCCCGCCATTGTAGTAAGCTCAACTGCATAACTACCATCTATGTTTAGGTCATTAGGGTTTTCATCAAAAGTAAATACTGCTGTAAAATCTTGACCTACACCTGTAAATGAAGAGTCTCCGGCGTCAGATGTGCTATTACCTGTGTAATCTAGACCGCTCATATCCCAAGATCCAGAGATTAATGATGCGTCTGCGTCAGATGAGTCATCGTCATTGCTGCATGAAACTAGCGTTACTAAAAAGGCACATACAAATAGTGTTTTGAAAATTTTCATATTGTTTTATTTATTTAGTTGACGAAAATAACAAAAACAATGGTCTGCAAAAAGAAACGTAGTGATTAATAAGGCTATCTATAAAAATGATAAGTTTCTTTGATCACTACTATTTCAATAAGTCCGTTTTCTTCAGTTTCACGAGTCTCGTTTATTGAATAGATTAACGTGTTTTGCTCTAGAGAGTTAATGGTATAAATATTAGCTTGGTCCTTGTAATCTATAACTTCTAGGTCATCACCATTCATGTGCCAATTGTACGTGTTGTTACCTGTGCTTGCTATTGTAGAATGTGTCTCAAAGCCATCAGTTGTGGTTGTTAGGTCAATGAGAATAGCGCCTTGTTTTAATAACTCGTTAGGGTTTTCTGTAAAAGTATTAGTGAATTCTAGATCTCGCCCTACACCAACTGTGTTAATAGTGCCAACGGTTCCGTCTGCCCTGGTGATAGTTGTGTCAATTATTAGGTCAAGAGCTTCTAAGTTCCAAGTGCCAATTAATGGTGAGTTTTGTGTATCATCATCATTACTACAGGAAAATAGTAATATAGAAATGCTTACGGCCAATACTAGTTTTAATTTTTTCATAATTAAAATCTTAAATTAAATATTAGATGTAAGTAGGTTTCCAATGAATTTGGGGTAAATCAAAAACTAAAAAATAGATTAATGGATTGTTTTTATTTAAAACAATCCATTAATCTCAGCATCAATCTTATTGATAATCTGTCCTAAATGCTCTGGGTTGTCTACAAAGTCTAGGTCATCAACATCTAGAATAATTAGATTTCCTTTGCTGTATGTTGTAATCCAAGCTTCATAACGCTCATTAAGACGGCTTAAATAATCTATGCTAATACTGTTTTCATACTCGCGACCACGTTTATGTATTTGGCTCACAAGATTAGGGATAGAACTACGTAAATAGATGAGTAGGTCTGGACCTTCAGTCACACTCTCCATAAGATCAAAAAGAGATTTGTAGTTTTCATAATCACGATTAGTCATTAAGCCCATCGCGTGAAGGTTAGGAGCAAAAATATAAGCGTCTTCATAAATAGTTCTATCTTGAATCACATTTTTACCCTTCTCTCTAATCTCAAGAACTTGTCTAAAACGGCTATTTAAAAAATAGATTTGAAGGTTAAAAGACCAACGCTCCATAGAGTTGTAAAAATCATCTAAATATGGATTGTCCTCTACATCTTCATATTGAGGTTTCCATTTATAATGTTTAGCTAATAATCGAGTTAGGGTTGTTTTACCTGACCCAATATTTCCTGCGATGGCAACGTGCATAGTACTTACTTCTTTGTTTAGTATAGGCTAATAGTAGCGATTTTTTCTCCGTTATAAATATACAGTAAATCTTGACGAAGCTGCAAGTTAACTATTTCTATTTCTTGTTTAGAATGGGGGGCAAAATTACTATTTTCTTTTGATTTGAAAAGCAATTGACTATCAGTCATTACAACTAAATCTTCATTTTCTTGAACCATCATTTTTCCTCCAGAAATTTTAAAGACATTTATAAGTCCGCCATAAATATTATACTTTCTTATTTCTTGATCTGTGAGTATAAAGAAATAATTAAAATTTGAAGCTACATCTATAATTTCATCTGTTATAGGCTGACTTATTTCTGTTCTTTTTTTAGTGCTGTAGTTATAAATTTCTACTTGTTGTGTGTCTGTGTTTAATAGCCAGAGTCTATTATTACCTGCATTTTGAGCAGCTCCGGTATTTATAAAGTCTGGAAGGTTGTTAAAGTTAATGCGTTCAATCTCACTTAATCTATTGTCAAGAAAGACTACAGTATTAAATTCATGATAATAGACAATCACTTTAAGTGGGTTTAAAATATCAACAGAAGTTACACTACCTAGTTGAATGTCACTAAATTGAAAATCACCTTTTACGCCAGACTTTATTACAATATTATCTGTGATAGTGTAGGTGCTCTCATAGCCATCAATACCTATAAAAGAATCTGCAACCAGTAAGTAAGAGTCTTTTAATGTAGATACTTGACCTAGTGTCGTAGCTGTAATAAGTAAAAATAATAGTAACCTAATCATACCTGGACAAGGTACAAAAAATCATAGAATGCTTTAACGATACTAGCCTTGAGTTTCCTCCGTTATATTTAGTGAATAATAATACTTCAATATATGAGAGTCCTGTGTGTTTTACTGTTTTTGTCATCAATAGTAGTAAACGCTCAAGAAGATAAGTCACTATATTTTGGGCTTAAAGGCGGTGTGCATTATTATAATTTAAAAGCAAGTATAGAAGAACCTGTTAGCGGTGTCGCTGGTAGTAGTGGTGTTTCTGGATATGGAGGTGTGTTTGCAGAGATATTAATAAAGAAGCGGGTCTATTTAAATACAGAAATAATTTACAGTAACACTTATAGAGTTAATTTTATCCAGTCTGTAACGCACCTACGGTATAAGTTTAATAAAAGATGGAGCCTAGGTCTTGGACCTCAAATAGATTTTGTTTTAAATAGTGAAGATGCTATTGAAGAAGATGATGTCATTCTAAAAAAAAAATCTTTTTCTGTAGATTTTGGAGTGCAATATGATTTTAAAAACAACATGTTTTTTGAAACGAGATACGCAATAGGGCTTACATCTTTATTAGATTATAACTTGAACGAAGCAGGACCGTTAACTACAAAATTGAATTCTTTAAGATTTGGGCTTGGGTATGTTTTTTAATGTATATTCTGATAACCAGTGTCTTGAAACATGTTCTTAATTAAAACGTCTTTATTATTAAACCAACCATTATGAAAACAACAATTACCACAACACTTGTCTTTTTGCTAATAACAAGTTTCTCTTACAGCCAGAAAATTAAAGGTGTCGCCACCTATAAGACGGACACTAAAATGGATATGAAGATGGATAGTACAAAAGTGAATGCAGATTTACAAGCGTCACTTATGGCACAGTTAAAAAAACAAATGCAAAAAGAATATACCCTCAATTTTAACACAGAAGAGTCTATATATACAGAGGTAGAAAAGCTGGCAACGCCCTCTGCGCCATCATCCAGTGGTATTACTATAGAATTTTCTGGAGGTTCAGACGTTTTGTATAGAAACGTTAAAGAAGCAAAATATATAAGCGAAACCGAAATAATGAGTAAGCCATTTTTAATAAAAGATGAGGCAGAAAAACCAAATTGGGAACTCGTAAAAGAGATTAAAAATATAGGAAATTATACTTGCTTTAAAGCAACGTGGACAAGAGATGAAGATCAACAAACCTATGATAGTTTAAAAAAAGAAATGGTAAAAGAAACCGTTTCAAAAACCACCACCGCTTGGTACACATTAGATCTCCCCGTACAACATGGCCCTTCTTCTTTTTGGGGATTACCAGGTTTAATATTACAAATTGAAGATGGCAAACAGACCATTTTATGCTCAAAGGTGGTTATCAATCCAGAAAAAACTATAGAAATAGAGCAGCCTAGTAAAGGTAAGGTCGTGACTCAATCTGAGTATAATGCGATAAGAGATAAAAAAGACGCAGAGATGATGGAGCAATTTAAGCAAAGAACGAGCAAGAAAAATGGAGATTCTTTTTCAATTCAAATAGGCGGCTAGGTTTATAGTTACAGCAATTTTCACTTCGGAAATATTAAAAAATTAAAACTTGCGAGGTTATTTAATAATAACATCGTCAAATGGGTGTGCGGAATATGTAACGCTTGTAATATTTCCGAAGTAAAACACTAAAACCATTATATACCTATTCTATGAAAAACCTACTATTTATTGCAATTGCGCTGGCAAGTTTTAGCCTTGGAGCACAAAACGTAAGCGGAAAAGCTTACTATGAATCTAAGACAACTGTTGATATGGATGGTTTTGGAGCTGCAGATATGAGCGATGAAATTAAGAAACGAATCATGGCGCGTATGAAGAGTGAGCTAGAAAAAACGTTTATTCTCTCTTTTAGCGGAGATGAGTCTTCTTACAAAGAAGAAGAGAAGCTAGAGGCTGGTAATACTGGTGGCGGTCGTGGTGGTTTTAGGGCAATAATGGGGAGTCTTACTCCAGGCGTCCAGTATAAAGATGTGTCTAGTAATGAGCTTTTAGAAGAGCGTGAGTTTTTTGGTAAAGAGTTTTTGATTAGAGACACTATTGCAAACCTTGACTGGCAAGTTACTAAAGAACAAAAAATGATAGGGGAGTACTTTGCCATTAAAGCAACTGCAATGAAGCAAATGGACGAAACAGATTTTAGTTTTGCTCGTAGAAGAGGTCCAAGGGGCGGTAGAGGTGATGACGCTGCAGAAAAGAAGAAAGAAGATAGTATCGCAAAAGCAAAAGCAGCAGACCCATTAAGCCAGATAGAAGTGCCTAAAGAGGTTGTTGTGACGGCTTGGTTTACGCCACAGATACCTGTAAAAAATGGACCGGGAGAATATGGTGGGCTTCCTGGTTTGATTCTAGAATTAAATATAGATAGACAGACTATTTTATGCTCAAAAATAGTAGTAAACCCAACAGATGGTATTGATATTAAAAAGCCATCTAAAGGGAAAGAAGTAACTCGTGAAGAGTATAATAAAATAGTAAAAGAGAAGACAGAAGAGATGCGCGAGAACTTTAGAGGCGGCGGTGGAGGCCGTGGTGGGCGAGGTAGAAATTAGTCCTTTTTTTTAATCCAATCATTCAAAAAAATCTTATGAAAAATCTATTATGGGCATGTGCCCTATTACTTTCTATTGCCTCATCTGCGCAGAGTGTAAAGATGCGTGGCGTTATTAAAGACTCTATAGGTGAACCTTTAGAGTTTGCAAATGTTATTGCAACTAAAACCAGCACTGGAGATTTAGAATCTTATGCTATCACAAACTTTGAGGGTAGGTATCAACTAGATTTGCCTAAAGGAGAAAGTTACAGTTTAAAAGCAAGTTTTTTAGGCTATCAAACTCAAGAAAAACTTGTTTCTATAGCAGCAGATGGAGAAGATTTTACGCAAGATTTTATACTTAATCCATTAGCATCTCAACTTGATGGTGTTGAGATTGTATATGAAATGCCAGTAACCGTAAAAGGAGACACGATTGTGTATAATGCAGATAGTTTTAAAACTGGTGAAGAACGTAAGCTGGGTGATGTTTTAAATAATCTTCCGGGTGTAGAAGTGAATGAAGATGGTGAGATTGAGGTAGAAGGGAATGCGGTACAGAAAGTAATGATTGAAGGAAAAGATTTTTTTGATGGTGACTCTAAGTTGGCAACAAAAAATATACCTGCAGATGCGATAGATAAAATAGAAGTATTGCGCAATTATAATGAGGTAGGTCAATTAAAAGGATTGGGTAATGACCAAGACAATGTCGCCATTAATATTAAATTAAAAGAAGGCAAAAAGAATTTTTGGTTTGGAGAGGTTTCTGCTGGAGGTGGAATTGTAGGTGATGATACTGCAGGGTATCTAGCGCATCCCAAGTTATTTTATTACAGTCCTAAGTACAGTCTTAACTTTATTACAGATTTTAATAATATAGGAGAGGTTCCTTTTACTTTTAGAGACTACTTTAATTTTACAGGAGGTTTCAGAAATTTTAATCAAGGCGGTGGTACTCGTTTTAATATTAGTGATAGCGGTCTTGGCTTTGCCGTGACTCAAAATGATAGAGCTAATGAGATTGAGACTAAGTTTTTTGCAGGAAATTTTAGTTATGCAGTAAACAAGAATCTAGATATAAGTGGTTTTGGTATTGCGTCAGATAACTCTACAAACATTATTAATAATTCTATACGTCAATACATAGCAACGGGCTTAGAAGAAAACACAAGTAGTGTGACAGATCAAAGCAATAAACTAGCAATGCTTAAACTGAGTGCGGTTTATAAGCCAAGCACAGATTTGCAAGTAGATTATGATGTGCTTTTTAGAGCGAGTTCTCAAGAAGAAGATGCAAATGTTTTATCTCAGTTTGATGGTACAACAAATGATATTTCAGAAATAAAAGAAAATAAGCCTTATGCTATTAGTCAGAATGTGAATGCATACTATACGCTAGATGAGAAGAATATTTTTGCAGGACAAGTGCAACACGTGTATCAAAATGAAGATCCTTTTTATAATGCCGTGACAGACTTGGTGCCTTTTAGCGGCATTTTACCCATAGATGATGCAGATCGTTATAGTATTAATCAAGATAAGAATGTAAAGACTAATAAGGTTGATGCAAAGCTAGATCATTATTTTGTGCTTAATAATACAAGCAACATCAACTTTACATTAGGTACAACGTATAGCAATCAAAATTTTAATTCAAATATTTTTCAATTATTAGATGATGGTAACCGTGTTGATTTTAATCAATCTCTAGAGGTAGATGGTGAGGTTTTTCCATTAATTAATGATGTTAATTATACTTTTAGCGATGTGTTTTTAGGGGTTCATTATAAAGTAAAGTCTGGTAAATTTACTTTTACGCCAGGAGCAACATTGCATAATTATAATGTTTCTAGTGATCAATTAGGGTTAAATAGTAGCGATAATCAAGTGAGTGTATTGCCAGATTTAAATGTGATTTTCGATTTAAAAAAGAGCGAAAGCATTCGTTTTAACTATGATATTAGCGCACAATATACAGATGTAAATGATTATGCAGAAGCCTATGTTTTTAATAACTATAATCGTCTTTTTAGAGGAAACAGGAATCTAGAAAACTCATTAGATCACAATTATAGATTGTCATATTCTAGTTTTAATTTATTCAACTACACTAATATAAGTGGTTCTTTAAGTTATAGTAAAAAAGTAGATGGGTTTAAAAATCAAACAGAGATTTTGGTTCCAAGTCCAACTAATGATTTGTTGACATTTAATCAAGTAAGTTCTCCTTTTAATATAGACAGTAGTTTTCCAGATGAGACCTTCTCGGCAAATGCACGTTTCAGTAAAAGAATTAAAAAATTACAATTGAGAGCGAGTGGTAATCTTTCTTTAAGCAAGACGAATAACGAGATAAATGGAGAGATAGCAGAAAGTGAGAGTTTTACACAAAACTATACAGCAAGTGCAGGCACAAATTTTAGAGATTGGCCTAATCTTGAGGTGGGTTACCGTCTTAATATTAATGAATATGACAATGGTGGTGTTGCTCAAACTTTTATCACTCAGCGTCCTTACGCAAGCTTTGATGCACGATTCTTAAAAGACTTTACATTTAATGCAGAATGGGATTTTTATGATTATACCAATGATCGTAAAACCATAGAGAATCGGTATTCTTTTTTAAACGCTAACTTGTTTTATCAGCAAGAAGATAGCAAATGGGAATTTCAAATACAAGCAAATAACGTGCTTGATACTGCTTTTATAAATAATGACAGTTTTGATGATGCGATAAACACGACAACAACAACACAGTATTTTGTGTTGCCAAGAATTATGATGTTTGTGGTAAAGTATGATTTATAGGGTTGATTAGTGTTAGCCAAAGCCTGCCTTTTTATAAGTGCAGGCTTTTTTTTGTACCTTTAATAAAAAAGATAAATGCGTAAAATTCTCTTCGGAATTGTAATAGCCCTTGTCCTAGTTTTTGGACTAAGATATTGCGAACATCAAAAAGATGATCGTGAACAGCTACTGGCAAATACAGCTTTAATAGAAAAGCAATTAAAAAATGTAGGAAAGCTCATCGTGACAGAGGGTAGCTATGCTCAGGTTTTTACTTATGAAGATTCTAGAGACTTTTATTTTGATTTATTTACTTCAAACAAAAAGGCCTTAGTTGTTATAAATGCAGAAGCAACAATAAGCTATGATTTAAGTAAGATAACTTCGGAAATATTAAAAGAATCAAAAACGGTGCGTATCATTTCTATCCCAGAACCTGAACTAAAAATAAATCCTAATATTGAGTATTATGACGTCACACAAGATTACTTAAATCAGTTTGATGCAAAGGATTATAATATTATTAAAAAACGTGTAGAAGCCTCTTTAAAAAAGAAAATAGAAGCTTCAGATTTAAAGAAGAATGCTGAAAACCGGCTCATTTCCGAATTACAGAAAATTTATATTCTTACTAATTCAATGGGTTGGAGTTTAGAGTATAATTCTACTATTATTGATGAGGCAGAAAGTTTTGATATAAAATTTTAATAAAACTTATCAAAAGTAACCAAGTTGTGCTGTATGGCATAAATAACTAAACCGGCTACGTTTTTCACCTCTGTTTTTAACAGTAAATTATTGCGATGTACCTCTACTGTTCTTGGGCTTATAAATAATTTTTCTGCAATCTCACTGGTAGTAAATTGCTGGCATATAAGCTCTAGTGTTTCTATCTCTCTTTTAGATAGCGTAGACTCATCAAAACTATTAGGCTTAATAGGGGAGATTCTTTTTCCGGCTCCTTCCATTATAAACTTTAATACTTTTTCGTCATAAAAAAAGCCTTTTGCGTATACCTCTCTTATAGTTTTAACCATCAATGCCGGTGTGCTATTTTTTGCTAAATATGCTACGGCACCAATTGCTATCATGTTTACAATAAATGGCTTTGTAAAGTAACTGGTGAGTGCTATTACTTTTATATCTGGGAAAGTACTTCTTATAATTTTTGTAGCCTCTATACCATCCATTTCTGGCATTTTTAAGTCTGTAATAATAATTTCGGGCTTTTGTTTACAAGTATTCAGTTGTTCAGTTAGATCTTTCCCGTCAGAGGCGCCAAAAAGAATTTCAATATCATCCTGCTTACTTAGTATAGCTCGTAGACCTTGTCTAAAAAGGAGCTCGTCATCTGCTATTGCTATTTTAATTGACATCTTGGTTTTTTGTTTTAAAATTAAAAGTACTTCCGTTGTTGATTGAACTTTGAATCAATAGATCACATTTTAAAATAGCCGCTCTACTTTTTAAGTTTTGTAAACCTAGACCTGCTTTTAAGTCTGTTTTGTTTTGATCAAAACCTTTACCGTTATCAGAAAATGATAGGTCAAAACCATTAGAGGTGTTTATCAAGTCAATTTTTAGTTGAGTAGCTTGAGCGTGCTTTAATGCATTGTTAATAAGCTCTTGAATAATCCTAAAAATATGTAACTCTTCCATGTGTGATAAATCTGGAAGAGTTTTAATATCATGTAAAATTTGAAGTTTTGATGCTTGTATATAATCATCAAACAATTCTTCTAAGGCTACTTTTAAGCCAAATTTCTCTAATACTGGTGGCAATAAATCGTGTGCTATTTTTCTAGAACTTTCTAAAACTGTATTGTTTATGGTTAAAATATGTTCTAAAGATTGCTTGTCTATATCTAATATGTCATCACTCTCTAATAGTAAATTAGTAGTTAAGCTAATGACGTTTAACTTTGAGCTAATAGCATCATGCATATCTTGAGCAATACGTTTGCGTTCATCTTCTTGCGTTGCAATTGTAGCTTGTAATACCTCTCTTTGATTTTTTAACTTTAGCTCAATTTTTTCCATCTCCTTCTCAGTTATTTTTTTTCTTGAGTAGAAAAAAAACAGCATTAACCCGGTAGTTAGTAAAACTACAAATACCATGCTGTAAACCAATATTGAGATTATTTGTTCTTGACTTTCCATTTACTAATGCTAGTTTTCCATTCTACGGTTATAAAGATGAGGTATGCTAAATAAATTACTTCGTATATATTCCAAATGTTTCTTGCGGTTTCAGAACTGACACCTACAAATTCTTTTTCTGTATTCCAAAATGTCCCTAAGAAGAATATCAATGAACCGGTAGAGAGGTAAATAAGTACCCCAGCGTTAAAGATAAAAAACCTTCTATTTTGGGTGAGCATATTATATAAATGCGTAATACTAAAAAAGATTAATGGTATGGTTGTAATAAAAATATCAATTAAGTTGAATTCAAAATATTTTTCAGGACTCAAAGAGTAATACACTGTCAAAGTACCAAAAACAATGATCATTATAATGGTCACCCATTTTTTCTGCAAAGAAGTAAATAAGGTTCTGTAAAATAAACTCAGTAATAAAAATTGAAATCCAAAATGATAATGAGATAGGTATAAGTTATTAGGTGTGTCAGACAGTTTTACATAAACTGATAAAAAATGTATCACGAATAATGATATAGTATATAACGTTAATAATTGAACAGATTTTGAGGATTTCTGGTTTATACAGCTATATACATACAGTATGACATTGATGATCATAAAAATCTCAGACCATGTCCCTATTATATCCATTATCGACTTCATTGCTTTAATTTAGCCGTGATTTAAAGGGCTTTTTGGGTCGCAAAATTTAGGACATGGTTTTGTGAAATCAAAAGCGCCGCTACCAGAAAGTGTGACTTGTAGCTTGTTTTTTGTTTCTTCTACTTGATCTTGATATTCACCATTTACTGCTACGGCCCCTACAAGTACAAGTTTTTCTTCGTCTTGACCAGACTCCTCTTTTTCTTCACTTGGGCCAATAGCTAAGTATGCTCTAATAGCAACATCAATACTGTTGTTGTCATTAATAATAAAGTTACCGTGTGAGTCAGGAACAAGTATGTCTAGTTCTTTAAATAAACTAATAATATCTGTAGTAGGAATCAAGAAAGCTTTAGAGATTTTTGGATTTTCAGTTTGCCAGGTTGCTGTCCATTTTTTTGCTTGATCTATGGTAATACCATTTGTGGGTAATTGGTTGCTCATAATTTATTTGGTTTAGCTTACTAAGGTCGCTAATAATATCCAATAAAAATAGTGCGATGTTAAAAATAGGTATAAACACGTAGTTTTAAAATTACGTATCTATACGTATAGTTTTGATTGTAAATGACTTGTATATTTGTGGTATAATAACAGTCTTTTTTGTACTTTGAGACTATTATAGCCAAATAAATTTTTCAGTAACAGTGAGGAGTTACCTAAAGTTTATCTTTTTTTTAAATATCCCTATTAGTTTGAGGAGACTACTAGGGATTTTTTATTGCCTAAATATTACAGTTTTTTATAAAGAGAAGCCCATCCTCCACCATTCATACTTTCTACACCATTGCTTTTTAATATTGCAGAAGCACTACCACTTCGCATTCCACTAGCACAACAGGTTATTACGGGCTTATTCCATTTTTTAATTTCGTTAATTTTACCTGCCACTTGTTGCAGCGGTATATGCTTTGATCCAGGTATAGCACCGCCATCATATTCTGCTTTAGAGCGTACATCTAGTATAATAGCGCCTCTGTCAGTAAAATCTTTAATCTTCTTTCCTTTATTGCCAAATAATCCAAATAGTCCCATTTAATTTGTTTTTAATCATTTCCGCAAAGGCGGAAATCTTTTTTATGTCATTCCGTATTTATTACAGAATTGGTTTAATGTCTTGTTTACTCTTTATAAATCTTTAGCAATTTAATACATAGTATTCTTGTTTGCAGAGTCTTTAGGTATCTGCTGTATGGCATCCCAATGTTCGCATATTTTTCCAGCCTCATCAAATCTAAAAAAGTCCATTGTAATATATTGATCATTATCTGGCCAAGTTTGGTGCGTGTGTAATGAGACCAAATCATCTTCTGCTATTGCTCTAACAAAATCAATAGATTTTTTAGGGTATTCTTGTTGCATTCTTTCAAAATAGTCTATAAAACCATTTAGCCCGTCTGCAACATCAGGATTGTGCTGTATATAAGTATCACCAACATATAACTCAATTGCCTTTTTTGGATTCCCTTCATATGCCATTTTGTAAAATGAAATAGCATTTTCCTTGTTTTTTGATAGGCTCATAATTGTGTTTGTATAACTGCTATTTTTATGGTCTGTGTTAGTCTTCTATTAATTCTAATCCAACTTTTATTAAGTGAGAAACTTTTGGTTTTAAAACTTGCAAAGACTTTAAATATACTAATATTTCTGAAGCATTTGTAAGCTCATAGATCTCTAAGGGTAACAGCCAATCATTAGGAAAATCATTTTTAACAATCTTAAAAGTGTCTAAAATTTCGGCTAGATTATCATCTTTGGATTCTCTATAAGATCTAACTTTCTTGTAGAGGGTGTTCAATGTTTTTTCTTCTTCGGAAATAGCAACAATATCACCAAGTGTGCTTAGCTGGTGCTCCACAAGATCAAACGATAAGTAGTCTGCCGCCCCTGCAAATGCCGAAATAATCTCTTTACCAACAGCCATGTCAAAATCACCATCTTCTGGCGTGAATAACACTTCGTCTTTATAGGTTACTGTGCAATCTGTAAACTGGATGAGCATAAGCTCTCCTTTTAAATTACGCATTCCGGTAACGTTCATTCCTTTTACTTTGATACCGCTGTCAAACTCAAACTCAATGGGTTTTCCGTCATAAAAATCATAAGCAGATAAATCTCGAGGTCCCATATTTTCTATGGCGAGGTTAATACCTTTTAGTTTTCCTAAAGGGCTTCTAAAACCATTTTTGTGTCTTGAGACACCGTGACCAATTACTTCTTTCTCGCGGTATGCGAGCGCTGTATCTCCTTCTGTCTCAAAATATACTACTTCATTATCTTCATTGCGTATCATTCTTGTAAATACACCAGAAACTTGTAATCCTGTAGAGATTTCTATGGTTCCTAGTTGTTTAGATTCTATGAGTTTACTGAGTCCTCTCCAGCCACCTTTACGCACTGCCATCGTGTTTGCAAACTCTTCTAGTACCTGTTGTAGGTAAGCAAAATCTGGTGTTACATATAGTTGAGGTTGCGGCTTAGTGATATCAAAATCTTGGTATGCCGCGTCAATAGAGTAGGGCAGTTTTTTTACTTCGTCTTTCATGCACCATTCACTCTCACCTATAGAAGAGAGCAAACCGGCACCATAAATTTTTGGGTCTTCTATCGTCCCTACCATACCATACTCAACAGTCCACCAGTGCAGGTTTCTTATCAGTGATATTTCCGAAGCAATTACCTCTTTGTTTTGTAAATCTTCCACGCGTTTTTCTGAAGCTTCAATTTTTTCTTCTGAAATACCTTCAGCTTCTTTTAAAATAGATAATTCTCTAACGGCTTCATACATCTCCATGTCATGAGCAGAAGAGATGGCTTTTGCCCCAATCTCTCCAAAACGTCTCAAATATTCTGCATAATCAGGGCTAGCAATGATAGGTGCATGACCCGCTCCTTCATGAATGATGTCTGGCGCAGGCGTGTATTCTATATTTTCTAGCTGTCTTATATCACTCGCAATAACAAGCACTTTGTAGGCTTGAAACTCCATAAATGCATTAGGTGGTATAAACCCATCTACGGCAACAGCTGCCCAGCCTATTTCCTTTAATATGCGATTCATCCCATACATAGACGGGATGTTATCAATAGAAATACCGGTTTGTTTTAATCCATCTAGATAACTCTCGTGTGCTACTTTGCTTAAATAATCTACATTTTTACGCATTACAAATCGCCATACCGCTTGGTTAATGGGTGTGTAATGTTCATAATTTTGTGGCTTAATGTATTGCTTTAAATGTGGTGGCAATCTATCAAGTAACTCGTTGCTTTCTATGCGCTCTTCTATCATACTTCAAAAGTAGGAAGTTATTGATAAAACTTACAATAAAATGAGTAATTATAGATGTGATTAACATAAACTTATAGAAGTGTTGTAAATTAGACAGCAAAATATGATCGATATGAAAATTGCAATTATAGGAGCAGGTAACTTAGGGCAGTCAATCGCAAAGGGATTGTTGCTTAACGAGACTGCTACCTCATTATATATCACAAAAAGAAATTTGTCTGAAATTTCAGAATTTAAGGCGGATAAAAATGTAGTGATTACTACAGATAATGTAGAAGCTGTGCAGCATTCTGAAATAATAATATTTGCAGTTCAGCCAGCACATTTTGAAGATGTCTTAAAAGAAATTAAACCTCACATTACAGATAAGCACATTATCATATCTACCATCACAGGATATTCGATAGCAAAAATTGAAGAACAATTAAGTGCAAAACAAGCCATTATTAGAGCGATGCCAAACACCGCCATTGCAGTGGGTAAATCTATGACATGTATTTGTAGTAACGTTTCTGCAGAAAAAAGGGTGAGCATCGCGCAAGATATATTTAACACCTTAGGACATTCTTTATTAATACCAGAATCTCAAATGCAAGCGGCAACAGTAGTTTGCGCTAGTGGTATTGCATTCTGGATGCGACTCATTAGAGCGACAACACAGGCGGCAATACAATTAGGTTTTGACGCAAAAGAAGCACAACAATTAGCCATGTTTACTAGCGAAGGGGCTGCTAGTTTATTAATAGAAAGCGGCAAACACCCAGAAGAAGAAATAGACCGAGTAACCACCCCAAAGGGCTGCACAATAGAGGGCCTAAATGAGATGGAGCACAAAGGCTTGAGCTCATCATTAATACAAGGAATGGTGGCTTCTTTTAATAAGATTAATAAAATTAAAACAGATCAACTTTAGTTTTACAAACCTTGAAAAGTAAAAAATCCGTTTCGATTTCGATTTCAGTTTCGATTTCAAAACGTATCTTCGTTTTAAATGAACTCCACCCGCAAACAAGAAATAATAAACATAGCCTCCCGTCTTTTTAAAGAACGCGGCTATAATGCAGTCTCAATGCGCGACATTGCACAAGCTATGGATATGAAAGCGGCAAGTTTGTACAACCATATTTCTGGCAAACAAGAAATTCTAGCAACACTCATTCTTGAAGTGGCAGAAGAGTTTACAGAAAAAATGAATTCAATTGCTTCGGAAACGTCCACTCCATTACAAAAAATTAAAAAAGTAATTGAAGTGCATATTGATATCACCGTAAATTTTTCTGAACATATCGCTACACTTAATAACGACTGGATACATCTTGAGGGTGTTTCTTTAAAAAGAGTGGTAAAGATGAGAGAGGATTATGAAGATAATTTTAGGAATATCATAAAACAGGGCATTTCAGAAAAACAAATAAAACCCCAACACCCAGAGGTTATTTTGTTTTCAATTCTTTCAACACTGAGAACCCTATATCTCTGGAACGAAAAAAGGGGTAAGATGGATGTAAATGTGCTTAAAAAAGATATGGTTTCTGTGCTAATTAACGGAATTGTCTAGTAAGCAGCCTACTCTTTTAAAGCCTTTTTTTGTGTATTTGCATATCTAACTAACAATCGTTAGTTTTGTTTACTTAAAACCAAAAAACCTGTGGCTATATTTCACAAACTCAAAATAAAAGATATTTATAAAGAGACGGATGATACATCAGTAATAACGTTTGATGTTCCTTCGGAAATTGTAAATGAATTTAAGTTTCGTCAAGGACAACACTTAACGCTAAAAGCTGATATTGATGGCAAAGACACAAGACGTTCTTATAGTCTATGTTCGGGTCCTGCAGATGGCGAATGGAAAGTTGCTGTAAAGCAGATTCTAGGAGGTGTGTTTTCAACTTTTGTAAACACTACTTTAAAAGCTGGTGATACTTTAGAAGTAATGGCCCCAAGTGGAAATTTTGGAGTAGCGTGTCAACCTTCCGAAGCAAAAAACTATTTATTCTTTGCAGCAGGTAGTGGTATTACACCAGTTTTATCAATGGTAAAAGCGCACTTAGCGGCTGAACCTCAGTCTACTTGCAAGCTTTTTTATGTGAATAAAACGGCAAAATCTATTATCTTTAAAGAAGAGTTAGAGCAATTGCGTAATAAGTATTTTGGACGTTTTGAAATCAACTATTTCTTAACCAAAGAGAAAAGAGATATCGAGTTGTTTAATGGTCGTTTTGATGAAGAAAAGATGGAGGTTTTAACAAAGACTTTTATTGATATTCCTGATACAAACGAAGTGTTTTTATGCGGACCAGAAAAAATGGTAAACTTTGTTAGTGACTATTTAGTGAAAGCAGGATTGCCAAAAGAGAATGTGCATTTTGAGTTATTTGTAACAGGATTAACTGAAGAGGATATAGCAAGAGCAGAACGTTTAGCACAACAAAATGTAGAGGGTACAGAAATCACTATTGTTGATGGCGGGAAAGAGTTTTCTTTTGTGATGACTAAAGAATACGATAATATTCTTGATGCCGCTTTAGGTGCAGGGGCAGATTTGCCTTTTGCTTGTAAAGGTGGCGTTTGTAGTACATGTAAATGTGAGGTGAAAGAAGGAGCTGTCGAGATGAAAATAAATTATGCGTTGAGTGATAAAGAAGTATCGCAAAACCTAGTGTTGAGCTGCCAAGCAGTACCAACCACAGATAAAGTAATAGTAGATTTTGATGTCTAATTAGCTTATGGTTTAAGGCCAAAAGCATAAAGCAGAATAAAATGAGCAACGAACAAATTAAAAATCTTGAAGAAATTTTTGAGGCACGCATAGCGCGAGATGAGAAGATTGAACCTAAAGATTGGATGCCAGAAAAGTATCGTAAGACACATATTAGGCAGATGTCGCAACACGCGCATAGTGAAATTGTAGGAATGTTGCCAGAAGGAAACTGGATAACAAGAGCTCCTTCGTTAAGAAGAAAAGCAGCATTGTTAGCGAAGGTTCAAGATGAAGCTGGTCACGGTTTGTATTTATATTCGGCATGTGAGACTTTAGGAGTTTCTCGTGATGAATTATATGAGCAATTACATTCTGGTAAGGCAAAATATTCTTCTATTTTCAATTACCCAACAGTCACTTGGGCAGATATGGGAGCAGTAGGTTGGTTAGTTGATGGTGCAGCCATTATCAATCAAGTACCACTATGTAATACATCATTTGGGCCTTATGCAAGAGCAATGGTTCGTGTTTGTAAAGAAGAGTCTTTTCATCAGAGACAAGGGTTTGAAATTATGTTGAAACTCTGTAATGGGTCTCAAGAGCAAAAAGACATGGCGCAAGATGCGCTAAATAGATGGTGGTGGCCAAGTCTAATGATGTTGGGGCCAACAGATGCAGAAAGTATACACACGGAGCAGTCTATGAAATGGAAGCTAAAAAGAAAATCTAATGATGATCTTCGTCAGCAATTTATAGATCAAACGGTACCTCAAGCAGAACTACTTGGTTTAACAATTCCAGATCCAGATTTAAAATGGAACGATGAAAAGGGAGTTTATGATTTTGGTGAAATTAACTGGGATGAATTCTGGCAAGTTGTAAAAGGCCACGGTCCTTGCAATAAGCAAAGAATGAAAGCTAGAGTAAGTGCCTGGGAAAATGGAGAATGGGTTCGTGATGCAGCAATGGCATATGCAGACAAAAAGGAAGCAAGAAAATTAAAAGAAGCTATATAAATAGTAGTGAGTTTTTAGTTGTTAGTCTTGAGAAGATAATTCTCTGCTTATAACTCAATACTCACATCTCAATACTTTAAAAATATGAGTAAGAACTGGCCCTTATGGGAAATCTTCGTAAGAAGTAAAAACGGATTAGAGCACCGTCATTTTGGAAGTCTACATGCAAGTGATGCAGAAATGGCTTTAGAAAATGCACGTGATGTATATACAAGAAGAAGTGAAGGTGTAAGTATTTGGGTCGTAGAAAGCACAAATATTACAGCTAGCAACCCAGAACATAATGGCGAGTTATTTGAACCAGCACAAGATAAGGTGTATCGTCATCCTACTTTCTATGATTTACCAGACGAGGTAAAACATATGTAAATGTAAATTGTTTGTCTCCTTGAGCGCAGTCGAAAGGTCTCTGACAAACACATCACTATTTTAAATGAAACAGAACAATCTATACAATTACATAATATCAATAGCAGACAACAGTCTTATCCTAGCGCAACGCTTAGGTGAACTGTGTGGCCACGGTCCAACGCTTGAAACAGATATAGCAGGTACCAATATTTCATTAGATTTAATTGGTCAGACAAGAAATTACTATCAATACGCAGCGAAAATTCAAGGTGAAGGAAAGACAGAAGACGATCTTGCTTTTCTAAGGTTAGAACGCGAATATAAAAATGTGTTATTAGTAGAACAGCCAAATGATCATTTTGGTTTTGTCATGGGGCGTCAATATTTATTTGATGTGTTTCACCTATTATTTATGACAGAAATGCTAAATAGTAAAGACGAAACACTCGCTGCAATTGCAAAAAAAGGAATTAAAGAAGTAAGCTACCACAAGCGTTTTTCAGGCGACTGGGTAAAAAGATTAGGTGACGGTACAGAAGAAAGTAATGCTAAAATGCAAGAAGCAATTGATGATTTGTGGGTATACACAGATGAGCTTTTTGATCTAACCGAAGCAGATAAAGCAATGATCGCTGATGGTATAGGTGTTGACACTTCAAAACTTAAGGAGCTTTATTACGCTGAAATTTCAGAATTATTAAAAGAAGCAAATCTAACTGTTCCAGAAGGTAAATACTTTACAAGAGGTGGTAAAAAAGGAATTCACAGCGAGCATATGGGGTATATATTAAGTGATTTGCAATATATGCAACGTACTTATCCTAACATGGAATGGTAATCCTGTGAAACCGAAACTGATGAACTTTTGTTTGTCTCATCGAGCGCAATCGAGAAGTTAAATGAAACTGCATAAATTGTAATGGCACTAACTCAAACCGTAAATATCGACCAACACTTAATTCCGATTCTGGAACAAGTAAGTGATCCTGAAATTCCCGTGTTGACGGTTTTAGACCTGGGAGTTATTAGAGAGGCGATTGAGGTAGATGGAGTCATTAAAGTGAAGTTAACCCCAACCTATAGCGGTTGCCCAGCAATGGATGTGATTGGTGATGACTTAAAAGCTGCTTTTAATCCTTTAGGTAAATCTGTTGAGGTGGAGTTAATTTTAAGTCCGGCGTGGAGTACAGACTGGATAAGTGAAGCAGGATTATTAAAAATGGAAGAGTATGGTATCGCGAGACCACTTTCAGAATCTGCAGACAAAGAGGTGCTTTTAGGAAATGCCAAAAAAGTAATCTGTCCGCAATGTAAAAGTACAAATACGCATTTAGTAAGTCAGTTTGGTTCTACCGCTTGCAAAGCATTATTTAAATGCGATGATTGCCTTGAGCCATTTGATTACTTTAAATGTTTGAAATAAATAATAACCTAAAAATGTAAATTTTAGGTGTAAAGATTAATCTTAGTTTTTACACCTAGAATTTTTCAGTTTTAAAATAATACTATGAATCAACCAATAACGAAAGAAATAAAAAACGGAGTTGCAACCTTAACTCTTAACCGTCCAGAGGTTTTTAATAGCTTTAATAGAGAGATGGCTTTTTTGCTTCAAGATGAACTTGATGCTTGTGAAAAAGATGATGACGTAAGAGCTATTATCTTAACCGGAAACGGAAAAGCTTTTTGTGCGGGACAAGATATTGGTGAGATTACAAATCCAGATTTGAACCCAGGGTTTAAAAAAATACTTGACGACCATTATAACCCTATCGTTAACAGAATCAGAGCTATTGAAAAACCAATAATTTGTGGTGTAAATGGTGTTGCAGCAGGTGCTGGAGCAAATATAGCATTAGCTTGTGATGTAGTAATTGCAAGTGATAGAGCAAGTTTTATACAAGCTTTTAGTAAAATTGGCTTAGTGCCAGATAGTGCTGGGACATTCTTTTTACCTCGATTAATAGGGTTTGGAAAAGCATCTGCAATAATGATGTTAGGGGATAAAATTTCCGCAGAAAAAGCAGAGCAGATGGGTATGATTTATAGTGTGGTTGCTTCGGAAACTTTAATGGAAGAAGTTAATTTAAAAGCATTGACATTAGCTAATATGCCAACAAAGGCATTGGGCTTAACAAAAAGATTGCTTAATCAATCAATGAATAACAATCTTGAAGAGCAATTAAAATTAGAAAGTAAATTACAAATTGAATCAGCTTCTACAGAAGATTATGCAGAAGGTGTAGCCGCGTTTGTAGAAAAAAGAAAACCCGTATTTAAAGGGAAGTAAATCACTATGTCTCCTCGAGCGCAGTCGAGAGGTTTGATGTAATAGACCTAATTTAAATGAAAATAACCAACATAGGAATAATAGGAGCAGGAACAATGGGTTCTGGGATCGCACAAGTAGCATCCACGGCAGGTTGTACAGTTAAATTATTTGATTTAAACCAAGCTGCACTTGATAAAGCTAAAGCTAGTTTAGAGAAAATAATGACGCGACTCGTTGAAAAAGGCCGTGTTACTTCCGAAGAAAAAACACGTATTCAAGAGAACATTAGCTATGTAAATTCTTTAAAAGAGTTAGCAGATAGTGATTTGACTATCGAGGCTATTGTTGAGAATCTCGACATAAAGAAAAAGGTTTTTCAAGAGTTAGAAAGTTATGTTTCTGATGCCTGTATAATTGCATCAAATACTTCTTCATTGTCAATTGCTTCAATAGCATCGTCATTACAAAAACCTGAACGCTGTGTAGGAATTCACTTTTTTAATCCTGCGCCATTGATGAAACTTGTTGAGGTTATTCCAGCAATTCAGACAAGTGATGATGTGCTTAAAATTTCAGAAAAAACAATTAAGAGTTGGAAAAAAGTGGTTGCAGTAGCAAAGGATACTCCAGGCTTTATTGTGAATAGAGTAGCAAGACCATTTTATGGTGAAGCACTCCGTATTTATGAAGAAGGAATAGCAGATTTTGTAACCATTGATTATGCAATGAAATCTGTTGGAGGTTTTAAAATGGGACCTTTTGAGTTAATGGATTTTATAGGTAACGATGTGAATTATACTGTTACCGAAACCGTTTTTACAGCATTTTATTATGATCCAAGATACAAGCCAGCATTTACTCAAAAACGTTTTGCAGAAGCAGGATATTTAGGTAGGAAAACTGGAAGAGGTTTTTATAATTACTCAGAAGAAAGTGTTAGGCCAGAACCATCTAAAGATCAAAACCTATTAGAAAGTATAAAGAATAGGATAGTGGTGATGTTGATCAATGAAGCTGCAGATGCTTTGTTTTTAAATGTTGCTAGTGCTCAAGATATTGATAATGCAATGACTAAAGGTGTTAATTATCCAAAAGGATTATTGACTTGGGCAGATGAGTTAGGTATTGATAATTGCGTGCATGCGCTAGACGCGTTGTATGAGGAATATGGCGAAGATAGATATCGTTGTTCTCCTTTATTAAGAAGGATGAATAAAGAAAATAAACAGTTTTTTGGGAATTAGGGATTAGGGATTAGAAAAATCAGTATGAAAAGTCACTATCATTTTAAGTTTGAAGATTTGAATGTTTACCAAAAGGCCATGGATTATGGAGAGGTTGTAAACGAGCAAGTCAAAATATACCCAAACTACGAGTTATATGCGCTTTCATCACAATTTAGAAGAGCCTCAGATTCTATAGCACTTAATATAGCTGAAGGGTATCCAGGTTCTGATGCGCAATTTGTGAAACACATTAATCACGCAATTTATAGTGCAAATGAATGTGTAAGTTGTAGTACTAAATCGAGAAGAAGATCTTATATCGATTTTGAAATGGACGAAGAAAATAGGAGAATGGTTTCTGAAATTACTAAGATGCTATCTTCTTTAAGAAGTACAATTACTAAAAGAATAAATAAAAACTAATGCCTAATACCAAATCCCTAATACCTCTTGCAGGAGAGAGAATACCACATAAAATGCTAGCTCAAGATGCTTACTCAACTTGGTTAGGAATTGAAATACTAGAATGCAAAGTTGGGCACGTAAAAGTAGGCATGACCATTCGTAAAGAAATGCTAAATAGTATGGATAAAGCACACGGTGGTATTAGTTATTCGCTTGCAGATACTGCTTTTGGGTTTACAGCAAATACCCACGGAAAATATGCTGTGTCTATTGAAACAAGCATCAATCATATAGAGGCTTTAAATGAAGGGGATTATATTACCGCAGAGGCAACATTAGATGTACAAAAGAATAAAGTAGGTTTTAATATCGTAGAAGTTAAACGCGATGATGAGTTAGTAGCGCTCTTTAAAGGAGTCGTATATAGAACGAATAAAGACTGGGAAGAATAAAAAAAAATAATTAGAAATTTGTTTTCGAAGCATTCGTTTTCGATTTCAATTTCGATTTCAATTTCATAAAATGGAAGCATATATAATTGACGGAGTAAGAACTCCAATAGGAAACTATAAAGGAACACTTAGCGCTGTGAGAACAGATGATTTAGGTGCACTTGTTATAAAAGCGGTAACTGATAAAAACCCGAACATTCCATTAGATGCGTATGAAGATGTGATTATGGGTTGTGCAAATCAAGCGGGTGAAGATAACCGTAATGTTGCTCGTATGAGTTTACTTCTTGCAGGATTGCCTTTTTCGGTTCCTGGCGAAACAGTAAACAGATTATGTAGTAGTGGTTTGTCTGCAATTATTCATGCTAACAGAGCAATAAAAGCTGGAGACGGTGACTTATTTATTGCTGGTGGTGTTGAGAATATGACACGTGGGCCATACGTGATGGCAAAACCTTCAACAGCTTTTGGTGGTGATAGTAAAATGTACGATTCTACATTTGGATGGCGTTTTGTAAACCCAAAAATGCAAGAGTTATATGGTGTCGATGGTATGGGAACGACGGCAGAAAACTTGGTTGAGAAATATAATATTTCAAGAGAAGATCAAGATGCATTTGCTTATAACAGCCAGATGAAAGCAGCCGCGGCTCAAAAGTCTGGTCGATTAGCAAAAGAAATTGTTGCTGTTGAAATTCCGCAGCGAAAAAAAGACCCAATTATCTTTAAAGATGATGAGTTTATTAAACCGAATTCTTCAAAAGAAATATTGGCAAAATTACGACCAGCATTTAAAAAAGAAGGTGGTAGTGTTACTGCTGGTAATGCCTCTGGTTTAAATGATGGAGCAGCAGCTACAATTATAGCTAGCGAAGCTGCGGTAAAAAAATATAATCTAAAACCAATGGCTAGAATAGTTAGTTCTGCTGTGGTTGGAGTAGAACCAAGAATTATGGGGATCGGTCCTGTCAACGCATCAAATAAAGCGTTAGCAAAAGCTGGTTTAAAAATGGAAGATATGGATGTAATTGAGCTTAATGAGGCATTTGCTTCGCAAGCTTTAGCGTGTATTAGGGAATGGGGCTTAGCAGATGATGATGCAAGAATAAACCCAAATGGAGGTTCTATTGCAATAGGACACCCACTAGGAGTTACAGGTGCTAGAATCGCATATTCAGCGGCATTACAATTACAAGAAACAAATAAAAGATATGCACTTATTACTATGTGTATAGGTGTAGGGCAAGGATATGCTGCTATTATTGAAAATGTGAATTTATAATTCTTTATAATGAATAAAACACAACATTACGTACAAGGCCAATGGCAATCTGGAAACGGCGAAGGAATTCCTGTTTTTGATTCTATCACTGGAGAACATTTTACAAGTACAACAGTAGAGGGATTAGATGTTCCGTCTATTTTGCAATATGGTCGTGACCAAGGAGCAACACTTCGTAAAATGACGTTTCAACAACGTGGTAACATGCTAAAAAGCCTTGCGCTATATCTTGAAAAAAGAAAGCAAGCCTTTTATGAAATAAGTTACCGCACAGGTGCAACAAAACGTGATAGTTGGGTTGATATTGAAGGGGGTTTTGGTAATCTTTTTGCCAATGCATCTTTACGTAAATTATTCCCTAATCAGACATATCACGTAGAAGGAGATCCTATAGATTTATCTCGCGGTGGTCGTTTTATGGCGCATCATATTATGGTGCCTCGTGAGGGTGTTGCAGTGCATATCAACGCGTTCAATTTTCCAGTTTGGGGAATGTTAGAAAAATGTGCCGTAAACTGGATGGCAGGAATGCCAGCAGTTGTATTACCAGCGCCACAAACAGCATATTTGACTGAGGCCGTAGTAAGAGAAATCATTGCTTCGGGTATTTTACCCGAAGGATCTTTGCAGCTTATTTCAGGAACAGCAAAAAATATATTAGATACGGTAGAATCTCAAGATGTAGTAACATTTACGGGATCTGCTAAAATAGGTCGTATTCTTAAAAACCATCCACAATTAACTGCAGAGTCGGTGCCATTTACAATGGAAGCAGATAGTTTAAATGCGGCGATTCTAGGAAAAGATGCAGTGCCAGGAACACCCGAATTTGACTTATTTGTAAAAGAAGTTCGTAATGAAATGACAACAAAATGTGGTCAAAAATGTACGGCAATACGTCGTATTATTGTTCCTCAAAATTTGGTTGGAGATGTGCAAAATGCATTGATAAAACAACTTGATAAAGTGACCATTGGTGACCCTCGTTTAAAAGAGGTGCGAATGGGAAGTTTAGTAAATGATGCACAACGTAATAGTGTAAAAGAGCAAGTGGCTAAGATTGCCAAAACTGCAGAGATGGTCTACGGAAATTTTAATGACTTTGAAGCGATAGGCGCAGATTCACAGAAAGGTGCTTTTATGAAACCTATATTGATGCGTGAGGATAATCCTTTAAAAAATGAGAATGCCCACGTGACCGAAGCTTTTGGACCTGTAAGTACCTTAATGCCTTATGATACGCTAGAAGATGCGATCACTTTAGCAAAAATGGGGAAAGGATCTTTAGTGAGTTCAATCGTAACCAATGATGATAAAATAGCAACAGAATATGCCGTAAATGCCGCAAGTCATCACGGACGTATATTAATCTTAAATAGAGAATCTGCAAAGCAAAGTACAGGGCATGGTAGTCCATTACCAGGATTAATTCACGGTGGCCCAGGACGTGCAGGTGGAGGAGAAGAAATGGGTGGAATGCGTGGTATTAAGCATTACTTACAACGTTGTGCCATTCAAGGAAGTCCAACCACATTGACAGAAGTAACTGGAATGTACCAGCCAAAAGCTGATTATAAAGAATCACCAAAGCATCCTTTTGCTTACCATTGGGAAGATATTGAGCCAGGGATGTCACTAAAAACTCATAACCGTACAATTACAGACACAGATATTGTAAACTTCGGAAATATTACGTGGGATCATTTTTATGCACACACCGATATAACAAGCCTTGACGGAAGCATTTTTGAAAAGCGAACGGCCCACGGATATTTTATTATTTCTATGGCAGCAGGTCTTTTTGTATACCCAAACAAGGGCCCAGTTGCAGCAAATTACGGTTTAGAAGAAATTAGATTCTTACGCCCTATTTATGATGGTGATACATTGTACGTGCGTTTAACATGTAAGCAAAAAGTAGATAGAGATTCTAGAGGTACAGAACATCCAAGTGGTATTGTAAAATGGTACGTTGAGGTTTTTGATACGAATGTAGATGCTGCAAACGCTATTTTACCAGCCGGTGCAGAAAAGGAAGAGCCATTAGTTTGTGTTGCAACCATTTTAACAATGGTAGAAAAGAAACAAGAGGTTTTTACCGAAATGACAAATGAAACGATCCAGTCGTGTCTCCATAAACTTTCAGAAGACAGCAAACCACAATGGGGAATTATGACTCCACAGCATATGTTAGAGCATTTAGAATACACCTACAAAATTGCTTCGGGAGAAATTCAAGATTTTGATATTGCAACACCAGAAAAGTATTTGGATGTTGTCCATGATAGCCTTTATAACTTTGAAAAATTTCCGCAGAATTCTAAATTTCCAACATTAGAAAAAGATACGTTGGCACCTTTAGTTCACGCAGATTTGCAAACAGCAAAAGATAAATTTTTAGAACAACGTTTTAAATATTTAGCATTTTTTAAGGAAAATCCAGATGCTGTTTTAAAGAATTTAGTGTTTGGTGAATTAAATAAATACGAGTCTTATTTATTAGAACGAAAACATTTAAATCATCATTTTGAGCAGTTTAATGTACTATAAAACCAATTTTAATGACTGAAATATTAACATCAATATTTTTCCTTTTTGCAGTGATAGACCCTATAGGTTCAGTGCCTGTTTATCTTGAGGCAACAAAGGAGTTTGATAAAAAGCACAAACGTAAAATTGCAATAAGAGCTTCTTTTATTGCCTTTTTAATCTTGTTGTTTTTTATAGTAATAGGTCAATTAATATTAGAGGGAATGGAGGTGTCATTAGATGCATTTCAAATTTCGGGAGGAGTTATTTTATTTCTGTTTGCATTGACTATGATTTTTGGAGATGGAAAACCAGAAATAGAAAAAAATAAAATTACAGATTATAAGCACGTAACAATATTTCCTGTGGCTATACCATCAATTGCTTCTCCGGGAGCAATAATGGCGGTTGTATTGTTGACCGATAACCATGTTTATAGCATAGAGCAACAACTATTAACCACAGGTTTAGTGTTAGTGGTTATAGTGCTAACATCAATTATGTTATTAGCAGCAAGCTCTATTCAAGAAAAAATAGGGTCATACGGGATTACTGTAATTAGTAAAGTGATGGGGTTAATTTTAGCATCATACGCAGTACAAAGTATATTAACAGGAATAAAAGATTTCTTTTAAAAAGAATTATAAAATAATAAGTAATTACAATCTAAACGATGACAGCACCATACGTAAAAGAAGAAATAAATAATGGAATCTCAACTATAGAATTTTTCCACCCAGCACACAATAGTTTGCCAGGAGATATTTTAGAAAAATTGAGAAAAACAATTACTGATGCAGGAGAGAATGACGCTGTAAAAGTGATTATATTAAAAAGTGGAGGAGAGCGTACTTTCTGTGCAGGAGCAAGTTTTAAAGAACTTATAAGTATTAATGATGCAGAGACAGGACGCGTTTTCTTTAGCGGATTTGCAAACGTAATTAACGCAATGCGAAAATGCCCTAAATTCATCATTGGTCGCGTACAAGGAAAAACTGTAGGTGGTGGAGTAGGTGTTGCAAGTGCAACAGATTACTGTATGGCTAGCAAATTTGCAAGCATTAAACTAAGTGAATTAAACATTGGGATAGGACCTTTTGTTGTTGGGCCAGCTGTTGAAAGAAAGCTAGGCTTAACTGGGATGAGCCAGATAGCAATTGATGCAAATACGTTTTATGATGCCGAGTGGGCAAGACAAAAAGGTCTGTATGCAAGTGTTCACGAAAGCACCGAAGCATTAGACGAAGCAGTACAAGCTTTTGCAGAAAACCTGTGTACGTATAACCCTGAAGCAATGAAAGAAATGAAAAAGATAATGTGGTCAGGAACTGAAAACTGGGATACATTACTTGCTGAAAGAGCAGTCATTTCAGGAAGACTTGTGCTTTCAGATTTTACAAAAGAAACACTTAAAAGATTTAAATAATAAGAAACAGCAAAATGTAAAACTGAAAAATCTAAACTTTTAAAGTTTGATATATTTTACATTTTCAATTTTTTAGTTTGAAATTTTACATTTAACATGATATACTCCTTCAAAGGTCACATACCAGTAGTACACGAATCTAGCTTTGTACATCCTTTAGCTGCCGTCACGGGTAACGTGATTATTGGCAAGAATTGCTACATAGGTCCTGGCGCTGCAATACGTGGTGATTGGGGAGAAATAATACTTGAAGACGGAGTTAACGTGCAAGAAAACTGTACCGTACATATGTTTCCGGGTAAGAGTATTGTTTTAAAAGAAGGAGCACATGTAGGTCACGGCGCGGTAATTCACGGAGCTAATTTAGGTCGTAATTGCCTCATTGGCATGAACAGTGTGATTATGGATGATGCAGAAATAGGTGAGGAGTGTATCGTGGGAGCAATGGCTTTTGTAAAAGCAGAAACCAAGTTTGAGAAAAGAAAGTTAATAGTTGGGAATCCTGCTAAAGCTATCAAAGAAGTTTCAGAAGCGATGATTGCTTGGAAGACTGCTGGAACTAAATTGTACCAGCAATTACCAGCAGATTGTCACGAGAGTTTAAGAGAAGTGGAACCACTTAGAGCGATTCCAGCAGATAGACCAAAACAAGAAGATTTTTATAAAACGCTTCAAGAGATGAAGTCGAACAATAAAGCATAAGACGAAATGTCAAAAACAGAATTTAGAATGCCTAAAATGGGCGAAAGTATCACAGAAGGAACAATCCTTAATTGGTTGGTTCAGGAGGGCGATACTTTTGAAGAGGGAGATATTTTAGTTGAAGTAGCAACAGATAAAGTGGACAATGAAGTGCCTGCTCCATCTGCAGGAACAATGATATCACACAAGGTAGCCTCAAAAGATGTGGTGCCTGTGGGTGATACTATCGCAATTCTTGAGTTGAGCGATACAGCTTCCGCGAAAATGTCACAGGCTGAAACTAGCTCAAATAAAAAACAAAGGGATGATAATTCTCTCCCTCGGGGAGAGATGCCCAAAGGGCAGAGAGGGGTAGTCGCCCAAGCCAATTCCAGTTCAAAAGCTTATAAGGTTAATGAAAACCTTTTTATATCTCCTTTAGTAGATGCCGTAGCTAGAAAAAATCATATTTCGTATGAAGAGTTAGCTCGCATTACAGGAACAGGTAAAGATGGAAGATTACGTAAAAGTGATGTTACTAATTATTTAAATGAAGGTAGATCATTTCAGTTTGCACAACCAGTTGTTGAGCCGTCAGGCTTTCAAGTTCCAGACTTAAAGTTTGATAAAGGAACCGGGAAGATAGTAGAAATGGATCGTATGCGCGAGATGATTGCAGACCATATGGTGTATAGCAAACACACTTCACCACACGTTACCGCATATGTTGAGGCAGACCTAACAGATATGGTGACTTGGCGAAATGCTAATAAATTAAAATTTCAGGAAAAACACGGAGAAAAACTAACCTTTACTCCTTTGTTTATTGAAGCTGTAGCAAATGCTATCAAAGATTTCCCGATGATAAACTCGTCATTAGACGGTAAAAATATTATTGTAAAAGAAGATATTAATATAGGGATGGCAACCGCTTTACCATCAGGAAACTTAATTGTTCCTGTAGTAAAAAATGCAGATAAGAAAGACTTAAAAGGTTTGGCAGCTGCAACAAATGAGCTAGTTGGTAAATCTCGCTCCGGAAATTTGAAAGGCGATGATATGAAAGGAAGCACATTTACCATTAGTAATGTAGGAACTTTTGGCAGCTTGATGGGTACTCCAATAATCAACCAGCCAGAAGCAGCAATTTTAGCAACGGGGATTATTAAAAAACGTGCTGAGGTAATTGAAAAACCAGAAGGAGATACTATTGAAATTAGAAGCATGATGTACTTGTCGCTATCATTTGATCATAGAATTGTTGATGGATATCTAGCAGGATCTTTCTTAAAGAGAATAGCAGATAATATGGAGAATTTTGATGTGGAAAGGACGTTTTGACTCACGACCGTTCGCTGACGCTCACTACACGATACACGACAATTAACGATTAATAAATGAGAAGGCATAATTTTAAGAAGTTAAGGATTTGGACGGAAGCGATGGATTTGATTGATGAGAATTATGTCTTAACAAAGACTTTACCAGACTATGAGAGGTTCGGGTTGAGAACACAAATGAATAGATGTTCAGTTTCTATTGCCTCAAATATTTCTGAGGGTTCAAGTAAAAGGACAGACAAGCATTTTTTAAAATATTTAGATGATAGCTTGGGTTCTGCTTTTGAATGGGAGACGCAATTAAATATTTGTTTAAGGCAAGGCTTTATTTCAGAGGAACGTTTTAAAATTCTTGAAGATAAGGTTCAGGCAGTTCAAAGTAAGATTTCTAATTTTATGAGCACATTAGATGCTTAAAATTTAAAAAAAAAACGTTTTGAGTCACGACCTCTGGCAAAGCAAGCTGCACGACCCACGATAAAAATTTAATAAGTCGTGTTTCGTGCAGCAAACGCAGTTTGCGATCGTGATTCAAAACGTCCAACAATAGAATAATATTACAACAAATGAATAGATTAGTATCCAAAGACCTAGTTTTAAAAGCCTTTAAAAACCTAGTCACTGCAAAAGCAATGACAGCGTTATATGAGGAGAATTTTAAAGTAGTTTCAAAATATGTGCACGCAACTTCGCGTGGTCACGAGATAATACAGACAGCTGTTGGTATGCAATTGCAACCACAGGATTATATGTTTCCGTATTACAGAGATGACTCTATGTTGCTTGCGATAGGGATGACTCCTTATGAGTTAATGTTGCAAGTATTAGCTAAAAAAGATGACCCATTTTCTGCTGGACGTACCTACTATTCGCACCCAAGTTTAAACGATATTGATAAACCTAAAATACCTCACCAAAGTAGTGCAACAGGAATGCAGGCAATCCCTGCAACTGGAGTTGCTTTAGGTTTTAGATATAAAGAGTCTTTAGGGATTAACGAAGCAATTGCTAAGCAGGTATTTGAAGATAAACCTATAGTTGTTTGTTCTTTAGGTGATGCAAGTGTGACAGAAGGTGAGATTGCTGAAGCGTTCCAGATGGCTGCTTTAAAGCAACTTCCTATACTTTATTTAGTACAAGATAATGGTTGGGATATTTCTGCAAATGCAGCAGAAACCAGAGCACAGAATGCAGCAGAATATGCAGCTGGATTTCACGGTCTTGAATCAATATCTATTGACGGAACTGATTTTGAAGAAAGTTATAAAACGATTAATGAAGTTATTGAGAAAATAAGAACTGAGCGAAGACCATTTTTGGTTCATGCAAAAGTGCCTTTATTAAATCATCATACTTCAGGTGTTAGGATGGAGTTTTATCGCGATGATCTAGATGAAGCTAGATCGCGAGACCCATATCCTAAAATGCTTAAATTACTTTCAGATTATAATATTTCCGAAGAAGAAATAAAGGAAATCGAAACCGAAATCGAAATCGAAGTTCGAAAAAGTCTTGATCGCGCGCTTGAGGCAGAAGATCCTAAACCTGAAGATTTATTTACGCACGATTTTGCGCCAACTCCAGTTACGGAAGAAGTGGGAGTACGTGCTCCTGAGGGTGGTGATAAAGTGGTGATGGTTGATTGTGCGCTGTTTGCTATAGAAGAGTTAATGGCAAAACACCCTGAGTGTTTGTTATATGGGCAAGATGTAGGAGGAAGGCTAGGAGGTGTGTTTAGAGAAGCGGCTACTTTGGCTCAAAAGTTTGGAGACAATCGTGTTTTTAATACGCCTATTCAAGAAGCATTTATTGTTGGTTCTACCGTTGGTATGAGTGCTGTGGGATTGAAACCTATTGTTGAGGTTCAGTTTGCAGATTATATTTGGCCTGGGCTTAATCAATTATTTACAGAGGTTTCTAGGAGTTGTTATTTATCAAATGGTAAATGGCCAGTCTCTATGATTTTAAGAGTGCCTATTGGTGCCTACGGAAGCGGTGGTCCTTATCATTCTTCATCTATGGAGAGTGTGGTGAGTAATATTCGCGGAGTTAAAATAGCATACCCTTCAAACGGAGCCGATCTAAAAGGACTGATGAAAGCTGCTTATTATGATCCTAATCCTGTGGTTATTTTTGAGCACAAAGGTTTGTACTGGAGTAAAGTGAAAGGCACAAAAGGAGCTACGAGTATTGAGCCAAGTGAAGATTATATGTTGCCTTTTGGTAAAGCTTGGGTGTTACAAGAAATATGGCCTCAAGAAGATGAAGAAACCCTTTCTATCATAACATATGGAATGGGAGTGCATTGGGCTTATAATGCCACAAGAGAAATGGGAATTACAGACCGTGTAGAGATTGTAGATTTAAGAACATTACATCCATTAGATTATGATACAGTTTTTAAGTCTGTAAATAAATGTGGTAAATGTCTAGTTGTTACTGAAGAGCCAAGCGAAAATAGCTTTAGTAGAGCATTGCAAGGAAGAATACAAGAAGAATGTTTTCAGTCGCTTGATGCACCGGTTATGATTATAGGTTCTGAAAATATGCCTGCAATACCATTAAACTCTGTTTTAGAAGAAACAATGATTCCTTCAACTGAAAAAGTGAAAGCTAAGATTGAAGAGATCTTGAATTATTAATATAAACTAAAGAAAAGAAGTACTGCGAGTTAATGTTGTGCTTCTTTTCTAAATAGATAGAGAGTTAAGAATAAGTTTTTGCTGCAGGTAAACAGAATTTTTTATAAACAGATGAGGTGATTGAGTTGTAAAAAAAAAGGCTCTTTTTTAATAACAATAGTACTGTGCTGCTAAGAATATCAACCAAACGACACCAATAATTATTGCAGCGAAAAATAATGTTTTCGCATACGTGTTTTGTGATTTCATAAATATGTTAAACTGTGTTTAATAATAAGCTTTGATTTCGTCTATTCTATTTTTTATAACTAGTTGTTATTTTTAAATAAGCATCATATCTAGTCTTCAACCTTTTATCCTGCATTGGGTAATCAAGAATTATTGTTTGTCATTAGAGCTTTGCATCAATAATAAAATCAAATATTAAATCTTATTGATGACAGAGTCAAAATTAGAGATTACTTACTGTAAGTGCCATTTTTGAACTACGCATCAACTACTCAAAATATTTTTTTAGAAGTGTAGTTTTTTCCCTCCTTTATATAAATGTCTGATTTTCAAAAGCTTTGATTGTTAAACGGTTATTAACTTGTAATTCAGATAGTTTTTTTAAATAGGTTTAGATAAAAAAGTGTCTTACTTGCTTAACATAATTTTCTTTTTGTTTTAAGTAAAAAGTAACCTCTTTGAGTAGTTGATAATAAGTTTTGTAACTTTAAACCATTAAATATTCAATCATGTACAATTATAAAGCAAAAATTATCGCTGTGTATGACGGCGATACCGTTACGGCTCAAGTAGATTTAGGGTTTCTTCATTTTCAGATTATGAAGTTAAGACTCTATGGTATTGATACCCCAGAATTAAGAGGAGAAGAAAGAGAGCAAGGCTTAATTGTTAGAGATATTGTGAGAGCAATGATATTAGATAAAGAGGTAGAGATAGATACTTATAAAGATAAGCAAGGGAAATTTGGTAGATATCTAGCGACCATTAAAATTGATGGATTAGATCTTAATCAATGGCTTGTTGATAATGGGCACGCTACTGTTTATGTTCCTTAAAAATATGCTTAAAAATTATTTGTTGCTAGTTTTTTGTCTTACAAGTTTCTTATGGTGCTCTTGTACTAAAAATGTTCCAAGAGAAAAGATTGATTTTTACCATTGGAAAACAGACTTCAAAATAGGTGAAAACGAAAAGGATATATTAAAATCAAGCCACACAGAAAAACTGTATGTTCGGTTTTTTGATTTGGTGTATAATGCAACAAAAAAAGAAGTGTTACCGGTTGCAACTTTGCAAATGAAAGATCCTTCTTGGGACTCTTCTATTAAAATTATTCCTGTTGTTTATATTACAAATAATGTTTTTAAACAAACCACAGACAGTATCGCAATTGTTGAGCTCGCTAAGAATGTGGCTTGGAAAATAGCTAGATTAAAAAACACTCATTTTCAAGAAGGCTATTCTTTTGATGAGGTGCAAATAGATTGTGACTGGACACTAAGTACAAAAGCGGGGTATTTTGAATTTTTAGAGAAGCTAAAAGAACAACAATATTTTAAAGATCTGGGAGATGTTACAAAAAACACCCCGCCAAAACTTTCTGCAACCTTAAGGCTACACCAAGTTAAATTTATGGAGCGCACAGGAATCCCTCCTGTAGATTCTGTAACTTTAATGGCATACAACGTGGGCAATCTAGGCGATAGTAATGAGACAAATTCTATTATAAATAATAAAGCTACTGCACAATATATTAATAGATTATCTGAGTATCCTCTGTCATATAATCTAGCCTTGCCTATCTACAGTTGGGCTGTTTTATATAGAGATGATGAGATTGTTCGTATATTAGGTTCACTCTCAGAAGAACAATTAACCACTAATTTTGACCCCGTTGCTAATAGCAATAAATATGTGGCAAGAGTGGATACTTATATTGATAAAACTTTTATTTATAAAGGTGATATGTTACGTGTAGAAAAAGTGACAATAGAAGAGTTAAGTGCACTCTTTGAGATGATAGAAACTGCTGCTAAAAAAGAATTAGATATAATTTTGTATCATATCAATTCGTCAGATTTAAATACAGACAATATAGATGAAATTAAAAACGCTCTTTAGTGCAATCTGCCTTTTTATAATAACAAGTGTTGCAGCAAAAGATGTTGTTCATTTTTGTGGTTATTCTCCTGAGTATGTTGAGTTGTATTACCCAATAGTTGATCAATTTATAATGGGAGATCCTTCAATGAGTCCGTTTTTTCATTGTCCTTTGAGTACCTATTGCTATGATACAGATGCATTAAATAGTACTTCGGAAAATTTAAAAGAATGGAGACGCTTTCTAGACATTAATATTTCAGAAGAGAAATTAAAAGAGCTTATCTATAATACACCATTAGAGACGTATCAGCAATCTTTAGATGGTGATACCACAGTTACTATAGCTGCTATTACTGAAGATAAAAGAGATGGTTTTTTACGCTATATGTTATTTGCAAAAGCCAGCGAATACGTTCAAAGTGTAAGAAGTGGTGGTTCTGGTTGGCGACAAGGAGAGCAGACTGATGATGAGACAGGAAGAATGCAGCAATTGCTAGAAAAAGCATTAAAAAGTTACGGAGAAGTGAATAGCCCTTTTTTAAAGAATAGATACGGTTTTCAGATGGTACGTCTAGCTCATTATTTACAAGAGAGTGAAGCTTCAATTGCTTTTTTTAATAATTATGTGACCTTAGATCCTGCCTTCCCATATATGTATTATAGGGCTTTAGAGCAGAAATCTGGAGCGGCATATAATTTAGAAGATATGCCACAAGCCACTAAAGGATTTCTTGATGTGTATGTTAATTTGCCTTCGCGACGTCTAGAGTGTGCCGCTAGTTTGCGCTTTTCTGGCTTCGGAAATTTAAACACTACAACAGAGTTTGATCTAGATAAAAACGAACTTGATGCTTACTATTTTTTAAGGGCTTTTAATCAAGGAGGTAATGTTGCTGCTGAAATGTTATCACTTGAAAAATTGAACCCGCAAAGTAAATTACTTAAAGTAATGGCAATACGCCAAGTAGATAAATTGCAATACACAGTTTTTCAAGACTTGAATGAAGGTTATATCTATTATGATCTTGAAAAATCTGATATAAAAAATATTGAAGCGTTACAGGGTTTAGCAAAAAGACAACTAAACAATTTCAAAAACAAAGACACAGATTTTTGGAAAGTGATTTTAGCAAGTAGTCAGTTAAGTGATAAAAATTATACAGACGCATTGTCAATCTTAAAGACTATTGATGCAAAAAGTGAGATGAAGGTTCAGGCAAAGCAATTAGCATTTAGTATTAATGTATTACAAGTAAAAACAAAAGACCGATCTAGAATTAACACCTTGTTTTTAAAACTTAAAAATGATGCTGATCTTTATTCTAAAGAGGCGGTATCTTCTTTTTTCTTTAACAGAATGGCTGCTATTTATGGAAAAGAAAACTTAGTGTTTGGGTTATTAGGAAGGTCAAGTCATTATATGAATCCCAAAGATCAAACCTGGGCCACTGCCATTGGTACTTTAGGAAGTGCTTATGAATTACAATATAAAAATAATTTTGTTGCAGAAGATGCTATAAACCCTTTACAGCGATTAATTGATTCTCAAAGTAAAACAGATTATGAAAAACTAATCTTAAAACAATTAAAGGGTAGCCCTCAAGATTTTGTTTATGATTTAAAGGGTACATTATATTTTCAAGAAAATAGATTGTCTGAGGCAATAGAAGTATTTAATAAAATAGAAAGACCATTTGATTTTTATGGCGAAAATATAAGACATCAATTATTTTCGGGTTCAATAACTGAGTATTTTAATGTTTCTTTTAAAAGTCAGTCAGATGGGTTTGCAGATAAATATGCGACGCTATTTCCTGAGCAAATAGAGGAGGGTGTCGTTATGGGAGAATATTACAATGACAATAAATTAAAATTAGCGCAGACCTTCTTGATGCTAGAAAGGCAGGTTGTTAATGATCCTGTGAATGCAGCAGATTACTATTTAATGTTGGGTAACGGCTGGTATAATTTAAGTGAAGAGGGATGGTTTGTAAACGGTCTTCAATATTTAAGTAACAATGATCGCAATACCTTCTTATCTTATAATTATGATACAGATGCAGCGTTTGATCAACAAGATTCGTCTTTTATTAATCAAAGTATTGTCTACTTTAAAAAGGCACTAGAAACTAACGGAAATAAAGAAACAAAAGCAAGTGCAACTTTTATGTTAGCAAAAACACATAGATGTGCAGAGTACTTTCAGAATGCTAATTATGAGCATAGGGTAGAGGTTTGTGGCGAGCATTATACCTATTTTAAAAGCTTAAAGGAAGATTATGGCGATACTGAGTATGAGAAGCTCGTTTTAAAAGAATGTACCTGGTATCAAGCTTTTACTAGTAAATAATCATATTTTTATTATGTTTAAATAAAACGCAGCAATAAAAAAACCTCCCAAAGGAGGTTTTTAATTTCTATATGTATTTTTTATTTTTCTTGCCCAGGTGGGTATTCCATTAAAATTTCAGAAACTATTAAATTAATGCGTTCTTCTTTTTTGTCAATATTACTACCGGTGTATAAAGAAGATCTACCTACTCCTTGCCATACAAGTTCTTTGGTTTTAGCATCAATTAAATCAATGTAAAGACTTCCTTCTGTGGTAGTAGAGACATTGTTACCCCAGTTGCCTCCATAACCAAAGCCTGGTCCCCAGCCCCAAGCGCCACGACCCCAAGCAAAGTTGTTGTTGTAGACATCTACACGTTCGTTTTCTTTAGTAAAAATACTAACCAAAAGATCTGGTGTTTCAGACTTAGACATACCTTTTGCGGTCAAGTCTGCGTCTATTGCGCGTAAAATACGGCGCTTGTCAAGATCAGAAACTTTAGCTTTATCAATGCCTGGTTTAAAAAAAGCATATGTGCTGTAGCTTGTAAAAGTTGCTTCTCTATCATAATCTGTAGCTACTCTCACAGAAGAGCAAGAAGCTAATACTAGAATAGCAAAAACAGGTAATAGTTTTAAAATTTTCATAGCAGTATTGTTTTAAAATAATGATTCATCTACAAAATTAGGAAGCGTTACTTTTAAAGATGGATTGCGTTCCATTTCTCTTTTAATAGCAAACACTGCTTCTTCGTTTCGTGCCCAGCTGCGTCTTGCGATTCCGTTATTTACATCCCAGAAAAGCATAGATTCTAGACGTCGCTGTGCGTCATTACTACCATCAAGTACCATACCAAAACCACCGTTAATAACCTCGCCCCAGCCTACGCCACCACCGTTGTGAATACTCACCCAAGTGGCACCTCTAAAACTGTCACCTATTACGTTATGTATTGCCATATCTGCTGTAAACCTACTACCGTCATAAATATTGCTGGTTTCTCTATAAGGAGAATCTGTACCAGAAACATCGTGATGATCGCGACCAAGAATAACAGTGTCAATTATTCCTTCGGAAATAGCCTTATTAAATGCACTTGCTATTTTTGTTCTACCTTCTGCATCTGCATATAGTATACGTGCTTGACTACCCACGACAAGTTTGTTTTCTTGGGCTCCTTTAATCCACGTGATATTATCTTGCATTTGTTGCTGAATTTCTACAGGAGAATTTTTCATAATCTCTTCTAAAACTTCACAAGCAATAGCGTCTGTCTTTGCAAGATCTTCTGGATTACCCGAAGCGCAAACCCATCTAAAAGGTCCAAAACCATAATCAAAACACATAGGTCCCATAATGTCTTGCACGTAAGAGTTGTATTTAAAGTCTATGCCATTATCTGCCATGATATCTGCACCCGCTCGCGAGGCTTCTAATAAAAAGGCATTTCCGTAGTCAAAAAAGTAGGTGCCTTTTTCAGTATGTTTGTTAATGGCAGCAGCGTGTCTCACTAAAGAACGTTGTACTTCTTTTTTAAATTGGTCTGGGTCGTTTGCCATCATAGCTACAGACTTCTCATAAGAGAGGCCAACAGGATAATAACCTCCTGCCCACGGGTTGTGTAACGAGGTTTGATCGCTACCAAGATCTACATGAATGTTTTCTTTGTCAAAATGCTCCCACACATCTACAATATTGCCATCCCAAGCGATAGAGACTGTTTCTTTTGTTGCAAGTGCTTCTTTTACTCTTTTACCCAGTTGATCTAGATCGCTTATTACCTCGTCTACCCAGCCTTGAGAATGTCTTGTGTGCGTTGCTTTTTCATTGACTTCGCCGCAAACTGTAACACATCCAGCAATGTTTCCTGCTTTGGGTTGCGCACCACTCATACCGCCTAATCCAGAGGTTACGAATAAGCCACCTTTAGGTGATTTTTTAATTTTTCTAAATCCATTAAGAACTGTGATAGTTGTACCATGTACAATACCTTGTGGGCCTATGTACATATAGCTACCAGCTGTCATCTGGCCATATTGTGTAACGCCAAGTGCATTAAACTTTTCCCAGTCATCAGGTTTAGAGTAGTTAGGGATCATCATCCCGTTTGTTACTACAACGCGGGGTGCATCTTTGTGTGAAGGAAATAAACCTAATGGATGCCCAGAATACACTACTAGTGTTTGCTCATTATTCATTTGTCCTAAATAAGCCATTATTAAGCGATATTGTGCCCAGTTCTGGAAAACGGCTCCATTACCACCATAAGTAATTAACTCATGTGGGTGTTGTGCGACAGCGTGATCCAAGTTGTTTTGAATCATTAACATAATCGCTTTTGCTTGCTCGCTTTCTCCAGGATATTCTGAGATAGGGCGGGCATAAATTTTATAGTCTGGTCTAAAACGATACATGTAAATACGACCGTAATCTTCTAATTCTTGTTTAAACTCTGGTAGGAGGGTAGCGTGATGTTGAGGTTCAAAATAACGTAAAGCATTTTTTAAAGCCAAAATTTCTTCTTCCGAAGAAAGAATTTTTTTACGTTTTGGGGCGTGGTTTACGTCTTTGTCGTAAGCCTTAACTTCTGGAAGTTGCGCTGGTATGCCTTGTAGTATTTCTGCTTTAAAATCCATAAATATTATTTCTTTACGATGCATAATGCTTAGCAGATAAAATAAAACTGCAGAGAAGCAATGACGCAGCGTTAGTTTTGTTTGTTTGTCTTTTTATTGTAACCATACGGGCAATGACGGCAGCCGCTTTCACAACAATAACCACGTTTTAAGTGGAATTGCTCTGTAAAGCATTTGTAGCCTTCTGGGGTGAGGTAAAAGTCACCTTCTTCAATTTCTATTTTCTTCTTAGGAAACAACATAGCACAAAAATAAACATTTAAAATTTCAGAACTTAGGTATTATTGAGTGTTAAGCTTTCGCCGAAATTATAATGGAATGAATTATGTTATATTTATTTAAAATTTCAGAAAAAATGATTTTTATTGTGAGTGCTTTTTTAGTGCGAAAAGGTTTTAATGGTATTACCATCTGGCCTTTTGTTATTGCTAGAGAGAAGCAACTAAAAGAGGATAGTGTTTTTGTGAATCACGAAAAAATTCATTTGAGGCAGCAATTAGAAATGCTAATACTCCCTTTTTATTTATGGTATGTGCTAGAGTTTGTTGTTAGACTACTACAGTACAAAAATAGACATGTAGCTTATAGAAATATAAGTTTTGAACGCGAGGCGTATGCAAAAGAAAAAGACCGCGACTTTTTAAAGAAGCGATCTTTTTGGGCATTTATTAAATATCTATAAGGTGCTAATTCTTAATTATTTTTTTTGTGATTGTCCCTTCTTCTGTTATCACTTCTATATAATAAATACCTGTTTCTAACTTAGCAATGTCTAATGTGTAGCTAGTGTTAGTCTGTTCTATAATTTTTATTACTCTTCTACCTCGCGCGTCAAAAAAGTTGAAGTCTATTATTTTAGTGTGCGGTGATACTATAGTAAATTGATTATCTGCTGGATTAGGGTATAAAATAATTGCTTGAAGGGGTGTGTTGTCTATCCCAAAAGTCTTTTGTCTAAAATAAACAGTGAACCTGTTATTGAATATACCGTTTGATTCTGTAAAAACATATTTACTGTTACTTAGGTTTGTTGATTTTCCGGTAGCGTGATCTAGTATAAAAACATATACATTGTCTATTTGTGGACCTTCAAAATCTTCTAAAGAAATAGTGTATTCGTGATCAATATTATCTATAAGACTTTCAAAACCAAAAGAAATCTCTCTGCTAATATCAAAATTGTTCAATCCTTGTATACCTAATTGTTCTGTGCCATCTTCTAAGTGTGAGAACAATGATATTATGGTCCCTAAACGCTCTGAATCATAACCTGTGTCAAAATCATCTGTTGCTGCTGGTAAAAAGCCTATACCCGCAGTGCTGCTAAGATCATATTCTGTATCGCTAATTGACAACCATAAAAGATCTCTTGTATCATCTGGAGCTCTTAATGTTGTGTTTCCAGATGATAGACGCATTGCGTTAGAAAAATTAATAGTCCCTCCAGGATTATTTGCTTTAATACCAAAACCTTGTCCAGTTGCTATTATGCCATTAGGTGTGTCGCCACCACTTGCAGCTGCAACTCCCATTGTGCCATTATACATAGACACATCTTCCATACTAAAGTTAGCAGAATTGGGTCCAGGAATGCTAGAGCTAGGAGTAATGTTGTGTTCCCAAAAATATACTTCACTCACTGCTGGGTTTTCTGCAATAAACATAGATGCATCAAGTGCAGATGCGTATGGGTTTGATAAAACATTAGGGCTATCGTTTTTAGAGCTACCATAATAAGCATCATAAGTGATAGCACCAGAGTTAAGTGTACCTTGGTTAAAAGTGTAATCATAACTACCTCCTTCTGTAAATGACGGTCTTAAAAAATAACCTTCTCCTGGGTTTAAAGAACCTGAGTGAGGCGTAAAGTCATTTGTATCATCGTCAATAAAATTAACTCCATTTACAGCAGGAACACCTGTGTATGGGTCAAAATTTTCTGTAGTGTGCTTTAATAATTGATAAGGGTTATTATAAACTGTATGGTCTTGAGCTGTCATAGGATTACCTACAATCATAAAATTTCTAGCATCTAATGTTGGGGTAGTTATTTTTACATCAATGCTTCCGTTGTTAATTACTACTGCATCTTCATCAGTTTGCACTACATTACCTGTATGTTCTACAATTAAAGATCCGTTTACAGTTATGTTTTTTTGAATTTCAATATATGAGTCTTGATCAACCGTTAATTCTTTATTTGCATTAATACTGCATTCGCAACTGTTAATAGGACCATTTGTTTGTGTACTGTAAGATTCATTTATTCTAGCATGAGAACCTGGTCCTGGAGTTATAACTCCTGACCATGAGCTTCCATTCCAGGTAGTAATTTGAGCTTCAACAGTAATTGTTACGTCTTGAGTACTCACATTTCCGTAGTCATCTTCTATTTTATATGTGACTACATGATCTCCTAAGTCATCACAAGTATATGTTAATGAGTTTTGATCATTTATTTGACGTTTTATAATACCTTGATCATCTGTAGAGCCATTGTCTACATCAATCGCGTCTACAGTGACAGCCCCTGTGTGGGCTAGTGTTACATTAATGTTTTGTATATTGATGCTTGGAGCAGTGTTGTCAAAATTAGGGTCTTTTACTACAAAAAGTCCTTCGTCTAGATCACTTATAATTATGTTTCCGCTTTCAAAAAATGGATATACATTCCAGGCTCCATGGTAATCTGCACTGTCACTACTTGGATGCGTGTCAAATTTTTCAACCTCTACCATACTAGGGTTTACTTCATCATATAAACCGTCAACTTTAAACACCCTCATTCCTGCTTTATAGTTAGCTAGGTAAAATCTATTCCCTTTAACATACCCATTGTGGTCTATTGCAGGTGTAGCTCCATAATGCGTATAATGCAGTGACGGGTTATCTAAATCTTCCATATCAAAAACTAATGTTCTTGTATTAAAACCCGGTCCATTTGTTTCATCTAATTCATCTCCTACGATAAAGAAACGCTCATCTTCTGTAAACCATCCTTGATGTGTGTAGTATTTGTTACTGTAGTCTATGTTACCTAATATTATTATGTTGTTTTTATCTGTTACATCTAATATTCTTACAAAGTCTTGACTACCACTAAAAGCACCAATCATTAATTCTTTACCGTGGTGTTCTGTATCTGGACCATTATAGATAAGTACTTGAGCGTCGTGACAATACCCTATATTAACATTACCAGATGGAGAAGGTATTGAAGAAGGAACAGAGGTATAAGATAGATTTGCGAGTGGGTTACTAATATCTACCATTAAAGGGCGACCAGCATTTACAGAAGACCCTAAAATATATGCAAAACCAGTGTCTTCATTAATAATAATATTATGAGCTACACCTTTTGTTGTGCCAGAACCCCAAGTTAAATGATTGTCTTCAGAAAAATTTACAACTGGACTACCAGTTAAACCTCTTAAGTTTTCTAAATCAAATACCTGCATACCATGGTTTCTGTTATCATCGCTAACAATAAAAGCATAGTTTTGGTAGGTTTTAATATCTCGCCACCAACTTGTTCTGCCAACGTCGTGAGAATCTAATTTACCCAAGTAAACAGGATTGTTTGGATTGCTTATATCTACAAATGCTGTTTGGTCATTCATCCCTACAATGGCATATTCTTTACCAGTTAAAGAGTCTGTCCAGCCCCAAGAGTCAGTTGCCTCGGCAGGATCATTGCCTCCGTAACTTTGACCTCCCATTTGGGCAATGGTTAGTTGGCTTTGTAATGTGATTCCGTCACAAGGAAAACCTCCAGCCATACCACCAGAGCAAGGTGTTTGAGCTAATAAAATGTAACTTGTAAAAATGGCAAGTAGCGTTAATTTTTGAGTAATTTTTTTCATAAAAAAAGGGTTGAGTAAGTATGTTTAATAGGTTTGGTTTTATTCTTCTAAGTAGGTAAACTCTATTGTGCAAGGTATTCCTATACCAACGTAGGCTCTTCCGGTACCTGAGTTACCTCCATTCACAAAATTGTCTGAAACAAAAACATCAATTTCAAATTGATACGGAAAGGGTACACCTGCAACTAAATCTACATATTCAATTAAAGAGGTGTCGTGTCTAAATTGCTCAAAATATGTGCCTCCATCTATGTCATCATTGTGTACAGAGTAGGCATGTGTATAGATTTCGCGTTGGTCAGAACCTAAGGTTATTCTAAAATAGCCTTCTTGTGTTGCCATTGAGGTAGCATATCCTGAAGCTGGAGTGATTTCTCCTGCCCCAAAATTAAAATTTGCCTTTACTCTGTATGTTCCTGTGTATTTAGGGGTGAAAGAAGAGCCAGCACCTAAACCAGTAACATCTACATAATTGTTGCTGGTAACGACTCTTTGCCCTAAACTAGATTGGTATGAGATTTCTGAATCTTCCTTTATATATTGTGTGGTCCACTCAGTACCATTCCAAGCATAAATACCTGGGTAGACATCGTCTGTGCCATTAGTGGTAGTGTTAGTGTTATAAACTACAGTGCCTTCTACTAGGCTTCCGCTTCCGTCAGGATTTTGTACTGGTGCCTCTATAATTTTTGAGGTTAACGCAAATCTTGGGTAAATAACACCTGCAGTACTATTTTGCATGTCTAAGATTCCTCCGGGAGTATTAGTAGGTGTGTTGTTACTAATAGATACTTGCGCTAAACAAGAAAAAGATACTGTCAAGAAAATGACAATTAATAAGATTTTATATATGTATGTTTTTTTCATTATTTTGGTTTTTAGGTGGGGACTTTACTTAAGGTTATTCACCTATGTATGTGAACTCAATTTGGCAATCAACGTCGTTTCCAACATAGCCTCTGCCCTCTGAAGATGGTGGGCCAGGTACACCTGAATTTTCACTTATTACTATATTGTCAATTGAAGCATAACGAGCTTTGTTTATACCATTATAGTATTCAAAACGAATTGAATGTGTTAAGCCAGGGGTAACAGAGATAGATCCACTGTAAGAAGAATTTGTGTGGGCATTTCCAGAATTATTTATATTTACTAAATCTGCTCCTACTTGAGATACTCCGTTATGAACATACACTCTAAATGTGTCTAATCTGCCGCTTCTCTCTCTAAAACCAAAATCGAAATTTAAATCTACACTGGTTGTTGATGGAGTGAAATTGATAATTGCAGTTGCATCTTGTGTGCACGAATTGTTAAATGAATAGATTAAAAGAACATTATCACTACATGCGGTGCAGCGAAGACTAGTGTTGTAAACTTCCCAACCGTTGGTAGCACAACCACCATCTGGTACGTGATTTTGCACAACAGTATATGAACCTTCAAAGTCTTCATTAACTAAATCAATTGATGCTGGTGGTGTGAAGCCAGATGTAGACCCATTACCTATAAAACCAGGAGCATCAAAAGCATCAAACGTCAATGAAAATGGGTATGTCTGTCCAGCTATAAGTTTTACATATTTTGTTTCTGAAGTTTCTTTCCATATAGACTCATAATAAGTACCCGAATTGATATAGCTTGAGTATGCAGAAAAGGCTGTTGTAGAAAAATCATTTGCAACGCCGTCAAATAGAAAACGAAATTCACCAGAAGCTTGACTTACAAAAATACTGCTGTTCGATTCTGTTTTACCTCCTCCAAAGTTAGTTTTTACTTCTATTCTATAAAGACCAGAATACTTTGCAGTAAATGTTTTTAAGTCACTCACACCCAGTCCAGGAACGTCTTGCCAGTCAAGTGCATAATTAGCTTCTGATCTTAATACAGCTGTCTGGTTGTGTAATTCTGAATGTCTTTTTTTATAATGTACCACCCATTCAGATCCATTCCAAACATAGATACCAGGGAAAACTTCTGTACTCAAGCCAGTGCTTGTAGAGTTTGTGTTATATACTACTGTTCCTTCAACGATATTGCCTCCTTGAGGGTTTACTACTGGCGCCGGATTATCTGTAGCTAGTAAAGCTACATTTGGGTAAACCACACCTAAAGAAGGACTGTTTATGTCTAAGACACCTTTTGGGTCTGTAGTGTTAATACCTACTTGTGCAAATGTTAAGCTAGAAATAAACAAGAGGACAAGTAAATTTATACTTTGGGTAAGAGTAATTTTTTTCATACTTTATTTTTCTGCTTATTATTAATCTAGGTAAACAAATTCTACGGTACAAGGTATATCACCACCTAACCAGCCCATTCCATCGCCAGAATTTCCGTTATTAGTAAACCCGTCAGAATTAGTTTGATCAAAGCTTAAACTAAATGGGTAACTAGTGCCAGCCACGAGTTCTTTGTAAATAACTATTGTTGTTTGTTCCCAGATGTCATAGTAATTAGTTCCAGAACCATGTCTAGCAGACCAAGTATGCATAGGGATTAGTTTATCTGGGTCACTATTAAATTCAAATTTGAATATGCCAGATTGAACTGCGACATCTGTTCCTGTTCCTAAATTTTGAATGATCCCACCACCCCAGTTCATACTGAGTTCTACTTTATAAGTGCCAGAGTATTCTGGTGTAAAAGTTCGGTTTGCAAGATTAGGTATGTTCTGGTAAGATCCACTAGTTACTGTTCTAAGAGCAGTAAGAGGAGGTGTTTGTTTAAAAATCTCGGCATCTTTTTTAGGAAATTCATTTATCCAATCAATACCGTCCCACATATATATGCCTGGGTATACACTATTGCTTCCGTAGTTTGTAGTTGCTGTATTGTATACTACCGTGCCTATAGGTAATGAACCTGGAGTGCCAGTACTTGGATCTACAACTGGACTTGAAATGTCATTTTTTATTAATGCTACTCTAGGTAAAACAAGACCGTATTTATTTACACCACCATTATATTTCTCTTCATCAGAGTTTAAGTCTAAAACTCCATCTGGGGTTGTTGTATTTATGCCTACTTGTGCAATAGAAACGGCAACACTCATAGAGAAGAATAGAGTCGCTAAATACCTTGGTTTTAAAAGCTTTGTATTTATTCTCATGTAGATTAATTTAATTTGATCTGGTTTGGTTTAAATCAAATATATGGCTAAGCCACGATTAAAAACAAATATAATCGTTGAAACGCACTATATTTTAACATAATTATCGCAATATGACCTTGTTTTGTGTATTTCGTCGATTTTGGCGGCTTATTTTATGTGTTTATTTTATGTAATTTTGCTAAAATATTTGCAACTTTTTATAAGGAGTGTCAATTTTAATTGATTTTTATAATGAGTAGAAAAGTATCTTTTTACTATATGAAATCAATTATACAATCTCTAACAAAATCTAACAAAGGTGATCTCTTTATAAAAAGAGAGGACCTTTTGTTTCCAGAAATTAGTGGCAATAAGTACAGGAAACTTAAATACCAATTACAGAAAATTGTTGAGACAAAGACTAAAACAATTTTGACTTTTGGTGGTGCTTATTCTAACCATATAGCCGCTGTAGCTCTTTTAGGGAAAATAAATAATTTAAGAACTATTGGTGTTATTAGAGGAGATGAACTCGAATCTAAAATTTCTGAAAACCCAACCTTAAGCTATGCAAAGAAGCAAGGGATGGAATTTGAGTTTGTAACCAGAGAAGTTTATAGACAAAAAGAAACAGAGTCTTATATAAGCCAATTGAAAGAAAAACACGGTGACTTTTATCTAATTCCAGAAGGAGGTACAAATGCATTAGCAGTAAAAGGTTGTGCCGAAATATTAAATAATGAAGATACTGATTATGATTATATCTGTGTCTCTGTAGGTACAGGTGGCACTCTAGCTGGTATCGTTTCTAGTTTATTGCCACATCAACAAGCTGTAGGTTTTTCTGCTTTAAAAGGAACATTTCAGAAAGAAATAGTAGATGCATATACAAGTAATGCTAATTATCAAATACTTGATACCTATAATTTTGGCGGATACGCTAAAATAGATGGCCAACTTGTTCGTTTTATAAATGAGTTTAAAGAAACGCACGATGTTCAACTAGACCCAATATATACAGGAAAGATGATGTACGGTATTGTAGACCTTATGGATAAAGGCTATTTCAAGAAAAATAGCCGTATTTTAGCCATTCATACAGGGGGACTGCAGGGTATCGCTGGTATGAATCAAACCTTAAAAAGAAAAAATTTACCTATTATACAATGAATAAAAGTTTAAAAAACATGACCTTTTTATTAGTGCTGCTCTTATCTTTAGGAGCTTGTAAGACTAAGAAAAAAGTAGTCGCAAAAGATAGAGCTCCAAGAGTAGTCGTAGATACAAAAAAAGAAAAACCAAAAGTAACGCAACCCGTAGTTGTTGTGCCAAAAGTTGTGACGCCTCCTGCAACCCCTGTTACACCAAACACACCTTATAAAGATGCTGTAGCTAATTATATAGGTACATATAGTGGGATTGCTAAAGAAGAAATGGCTGTTTATGGAATACCAGCAAGTATCACATTAGCACAAGGAATTCTTGAAAGCGGTGCAGGAAGAGGAGAGTTAACCCGCAAAGCTCAAAATCATTTTGGCATTAAATGTCATAAAGGCTGGACCGGAGGTCGTGTGTATCATGATGATGATGAAGCACAAGAGTGTTTTAGAAAATATGATGACCCAGAAAACTCTTTTAGAGATCACTCATTATTCTTATCAGAACGTAGTCGTTATAAATCTTTGTTTAGCCTTGATAAAGACGATTATAAGGGCTGGGCAAAAGGACTTAGAAAAGCAGGTTATGCAACAGACCTAAAGTATCCGGCAAAATTGATAAGTATTATTGAGCGATACGATCTTGAGCGATATGATAATGAGGTTTTAGGTAATAATAGTGGTTATAAACCTAGAAAAATAACTTCGGAAATAGCTGTTAAATCACATACCGTAAAAAAAGGAGACACCTTATATTCTATAGCAAAAAAACATCGTTTAACTGTTGATGAACTGCGCGCCTTAAATGGATTAAATTCTAATGATATTTCAATAGGGCAAACATTATATTTGCAGTCTCAATAAAATAAATACCATGCAATATAAAAGGAGTAGCGCGCTTTTTTCTGAAGCGCAACAAGTAATTCCGGGAGGAGTTAACTCACCAGTAAGAGCGTTTAAAGGCGTAGGTGGACACCCAGTTTTTATTAATAGTGCAAAAGGAGCCTATTTATTTGATGAAGATGGAAACAAACTCATTGATTATATAAACTCTTGGGGACCTATGATTTTAGGTCACGCATTTGATCCTGTAGTAGATGCTATTACTGCCACAGCAAAAAAAGGAACCTCTTTTGGGGCGCCTACAGTTTTAGAGACCGAGATAGCACAACTAGCAGTTAGTATGGTGCCTAATATTGATAAAATACGTTTTGTAAATAGTGGTACAGAGGCATGTATGAGTGCTGTTAGATTAGCACGAGGATATACTTCTAGAGAAAAAATAATAAAATTTGCTGGTTGTTATCACGGTCATAGTGATTCGTTTTTAATACAAGCTGGTAGTGGGGCAATTACACTGGGTGTTCCTAATAGCCCAGGAGTAACAGCAGGTACAGCAAAAGATACTTTACTAGCAGATTACAATAACCTTGAGCAAGTAAAAGCCATTTTTGAAGCAAATAAAGATGAGATATCTTGTATTATTATAGAGCCAGTAGCAGGAAACATGGGGTGTATACCACCGGCTTCAGGATTTCTTGAAGGACTCCGTTCTTTATGTGATGAGCATAATACTCTATTGATTTTTGATGAGGTAATGACTGGTTTCCGTCTTGCAAAAGGTGGTGCACAAGAGTTATACGGTGTCAACGCAGATATTATTACCTTCGGAAAAGTGATAGGTGGAGGGCTACCAGTAGGTGCATTTGCAGCAAGAGAAGAAATTATGAATTATCTAGCCCCTATTGGACCAGTGTATCAAGCAGGAACATTAAGTGGTAACCCGTTAGCTATGGCTGCAGGTATCACAATGTTAAATGAGCTGAATGAGAAACCAGAGATTTTTTCTTCTATAAATATAAAAACAAAACGTTTGCACCTAGGTATGCAGGCAGCGTTAATAAAGCATAATATACCACACACTATTAATAGGGTAGGTTCTATGATATCTGTGCATTTTTCTAATGATCCAGTGGTAGATTTTGCATCTGCATCTGCAGCTAGTGGAGAAAGGTTTAACCTATTCTTTCATGGTTTATTAGAACACGGTATTTATATAGCTCCAAGTGCTTTTGAAACTTGGTTTATTTCAGATGCATTAAGCAATGAAGATATTGATAATACAATAGCAGCCGTAGGTGAGATTGTAGCAGCTTGGTAGTATTTGGCAACAAAAATTCCGCTATACTTTGAATTCAATTCAAAGTATAGCGGAATTTTATATATAATTAAGTTTTGTTGAACTTAATTAGTTTTTCATTGCTTTCCACTTAGAGTATTGCCCATCCGTAAGTACTTCACGCATAGCTTGGTCAAAAGCAGTATCGTATTTTGCTTTATTTGCTTTTGCATCTTCTGGAGATGTTTCTGCACTGTTTACGTATCTTTTATAGTTTACTTCCTTTTGAACTAAAGCTCTAAAAAGTGAACGTTCTTGTTCAGCAGTAAAATCTAATGATTTGTCTAATTCTGCTAACTGAATTTTAGCTACTGCTTCTGGTCTATTACCGTTTTGCGATAAGCTCTGTGCTTGCATTGTTTGTCCACCTAAGGCTATAATAAATGCAAATGCGACTACTGATAAAAATTTTTTCATTCTATGTTGATTTAATTTTATGGTACTAAAATAATTATTTTGTTTAACTATATTCAATTATTGAGCCAAAATAAGTTAAAAAGCTAATATATTAGGCAAGAGTGTCTAATATATCACATTTTAAGACTAATCTTCTATTGCTTGTAGATATTCTAATAGCATAGTCACGGCTTCGTCGTGAACAATACTTCTTCCTATTTGTGGCATTCTATACGTTGGTATTGTGCTTTGTGTTCTTGCTTCAATTTCTCCTCTATTGGCATATATACCTGTATCATCAAAAGGTGTTTCGAATCTAAAATCTAAAGAGAAATTACTTACTTCTCCTCCAGGTTGATGGCAATGTGCGCAGTTGATATCAATATATGCCCTTCCTCTTTGCAAAATATCATAAGTTGCATCATCTGTCCAGTCTGGCAAAACACTTATTTCTCCTGGGTTAGAAAGCCCTGTTAAAACCCCATTGTCAATAAAAGCTTGTAATTGATTTTGGTTAATAGATTCATTCATTGGGTTAAAGTTCATACTTCTTAGTTTTAAGCCAATAGGGAATATTTTGCCACCATTATTATGACAAGTAGCGCAATCTTGTTTAGACGGTATTTCATAATCAACATTTTGAGTCATACCATCAGTATCTATGTATGATATGTTTTCTACACTAGAGTTTTCTGTATAGGTTGCTTCAGTTTGCTCATTGTTCCATTTATAATTTCCAGAATTCCATACTCCATTAATTTTTAAAAATACACGAGTTTCTATTATTTTCTTCCCTAAAGTAGGGTCACTATCATTTAAGTTGTAATAAAAAGTTTTAGAGATTAATGTGTTGTTTGGAAAATCTGGTAATAAATCACTGCCAGCATATTGCATTGTCTTTCCTTCTGGGAGTCTAATTAAACGTTGCTTTGAGGCGTAGTCTGTAAATAAGGTGCTGTTTATTTCATACAATTGTACATTGTCTGCAGGTGTTAAACTAGAAAAGCTTCCTTGAAAAATGCCCATTTCAGACAGGTTGGTTTTAAAGCTTAATGGTAACTCGTCTGTAGTTGCAGTAACAGTGTTGCTTGGTTCAGATTCATTGCTATTAGAATCAATTGCAGTAACGTAAAAAGAATAGGTGCTGTTTGCTTCTAGTGCTAAAACTGTTTTTGAGGTTCCAGCAACATTATTAAATAGTATGGTATCATCTTGATATACATTATAGCCAGATACTCCCGTAGTATTTGCTGCAGTGTTCCATGTTAGTTCTAAAGAATTTTCACTTAAAACTGTTGCAACTAGATTTTGGGGTGCTTCTGGATCTGGAGTAGCTACATAATCATCATCGCCACCACAGCTATAAAGCAGCGTGGCTACACTCAATACCAAAAACAGATGTAACTTTTTCATAAAACCAATTTTTCCAAATGTATAAAATTACCTGCATACTTAATTAATTGGGACACACAATTTTACCTCATTCAATCTCATATTTTACTCACTGATACGTAGTGTTTACTAAACGGTAGTTTTAATAACCTATTGTCTTTTATAGGTTTACAGATATAAATACATAAAAGATAAAATTATGAAAACAAAAATGCTACTGCTGGGTCTTCCAGTATTAATCTTAGGTTTTACTATTCCTTCACTATTTTCTAGTGATAAAATTTCAGAAACAAAACGCACACTTGCGTCTATTGATGGTTGTGTTTTTATGACTACAATGGGTGAGCAGTCTTCAGATGGTTTTGAAGTCTTTAAAACAAATGAAAATATTCAGCTCTCAGTTAGAGATGGTCTTTCTTGGTTATCAAATGCACAGGCTAAAAATGGTGGTTATGGAGCAGGCAGTCATAGTGCGCAAGGCGTGATGGATCCGCATGCGGTTATCGCAGATCCTGCCACGACGGCAACTGTTGCCATGGCACTTTTAAGAAGTGGAAATACTATAAAGAAAGGTACATACTCTAAAAATCTATTAGGAGCCATCAACTATTTATTAGAAACAGTAGAGGGCAGCGCCAAGGACAGCCCATATATTACAGATGTAAGAGGCACTCAAATACAATCTAAGTTGGGTCAAAACATTGATGCGGTAATGACGGCGCAGTTATTTTCTAATCTTTTAGACAGAAATTTGAAAGGAATAGATAAGAAGCGCGTCATAAGATGTCTAGATATTTGTATTGCAAAAATAGAAGAAGGAACAGATGAAAACGGAAAGCAGAAAAATGCAGGATGGGCCGGTGTTTTACAAAGCGGTCTTGCAACAAGTGCATTAGAGTCTGCGCAAGCCGTGGGAGCGAGAGTAAATGAAGAAGTAATAGAAAAGTCTAGAAATTATCAAAAAGGAAATTTTGATGATGAGACAGGCAATGTAAGTACGGCAGATGGCGCAGGAGTAATGCTATATGCTGTGAGTGGTAGTGTGCGTGGTACGGCAAAAGATGCTCGTAAAGCAAAAGAGTATATTGCAAAAGCAAATAAAGAGGGCAAGCTTAAAAATGCAGATGTTTCCGCAGCAAATTTACAGCAAGCAGGAATGAGTGAAGCAGAGGCAGCAGAATATGCAACCTCATATAATGTGTACAATTCTGCAAAGAAAAGAGCACAGAATGATGATGTTTTAAGCGGTTTTGGGAATAATGGTGGCGAAGAGTTTTTAAGTTTTTTACAGACTGGAGAATCTTTAGTGGTTAATAAGGATGATGATTGGAAAGATTGGTATAATAGTATGAGTGGCCGCATTTTAAAAATACAAAATGAAGATGGAAGCTGGAATGGTCACCATTGTATTACAAGCCCAGTATTTTGTACAGCGACAAGTGTATTGTTGCTTACAGTAGAAAATGACATAGACTTTTTAAGTAAAATTGGAGAAAATTAATTTTTTCTGAAACACTAAAGAGAATGACACCGTCTTAATAATATGTTTAGTTGATTAGACAGTTTGTTAGAAAAAAAACCGTTCAGATTACCGCATTAGTTTGCGGGCCGCCTATGCCAAAAGGACGGTTTTTTGAACGGTTTTTTATATTTTTAAATATAAGAATACTAAGCACACTATAGTTGTATGCATTGACTGAAGGGTTTTATATCAACTATTCACAAGCTCTAGAGTGACCTCATAAAGATTGCGTTGTGTCATCTTAGCTTTTAGCCAGGCGTAAAAACTCATCACAAAAATATCTTCTCGTTCTGTTCCTATCCATTTAAAAGAAGACTCAACTTTTTCTTCAAACTTAGATGTTATTACTTGATTAGGGTTGTCATAATAAAGAGTAACAAGTTTAATAAAGGTGAGCGCTTTTTCTTCGCCTGCTTTTTTAAGTCGTGGCGCAAAGCGTTTTTTAAAACTTTCTAATCGTGACCAAACCAGTTCGAGCTTGTCAAGTTCTACAAGTAACAGAATCTCAATAATAGATTTTTTTACCACCCAAGTCCACCCCATTTTTTTCTCGTACCATTGATCACTGTGATTTAGTCCTCTAAAAATGGTATAACCCTCTGTAAATTGAGATTGCTGAAAGTGACACATAATAAGTGTAATCTGCCCGTCTAGAGATAGTAGTTTGTTATTGCTTAGTAGAGAGATTGCATCTATTGCAGTATTATTATAATTGAGGTTAAGCGCCTGTAGAGTAGTCCATTTTTCTTCAAAGAGACGTTTGTATTTTCCTTTTTGTTTTTCCATCTCTTGCTTCATTTTTTCTGTAAATGATAATGAAGCGGTAAAATTTTTATTTCTGAAATAGCTCACAGCCATTAAATGCAAGATTAAAATATGATAATATAAATGCTTTTCTGCTAGTGCTGCTTTTTCTGAAACTATCGTGTACAACTCACTCATGTAGCTTGCAATCTCAAAATAGTTACGGTGCATTTCTGCTGCAGTAACTAGTACGTTCATTAATTGAAACAATGACTTAAAAGTAAAGCCCGTGTTTGGTGATATTGAATAGGTGTCTAATACTTCAATAATCACTCGTTTTGCAGAAACCTTTGGATTGTCTGCTAGTCTTGCTTTAATAGTGGCATATGCCATAGCAAGATGTTGTTCTTGATTAAAGTACTTTAAGTTTTGCTCTGCTGCAGTGATTATGCTTTGTAATGGTGTGTTAGTCTGTAAGTGTGCATACTGGATCTTTGTGTGATAGATTTCTGTGAGCAATGCATAAATCTCATATTGTAACCCTAGTTGTTCTGCTTTGGCGAGAGTTTTTAATGCAATTTTATAATGTTTCTGTTCAAAGAAGATACGTGCGGCTAATAATAATCGCAAGATGTCAAGCTCTTCAGAGGTTTCTCCTTTAATACTCTGAGAGGCCACAAAGTCTATTACCGCATCTTGCAGTCTTTTATGTAAAGCGTGGTAAGTATTTCTGGCTGGTTTTCCATAAAGCTGTTCGTCTATCTTATCTGTGTTGCCAGCAAGTATTAATTTAAATAACTGTACATTTTTTGTGTCGCCTCTTCGGTTCTTTTGCTTTAGGTAACGTACAAATTCTTGTTGTTCTTCTTCAGAAAACTGCTGTAAGATAGGTGATATACTGCTCATTTAATCGTAAGTAAATTTGTGATTAATTTCAGTAAAAATAGGTTAAAATGTAAAATAATGTAAAATTAAAACATAAGTTGTTTAAATAATTGACATTTCTGAAGCTATTAATGCATCGCATCTTTGTACCAACATAAATAATAAATCATCAAAATTTAAAATTATGGAAAATACATTTTCAAATGACAAGAAACCAGTGAACGCTCCTTTAATAGAAAGCATCACTAATAAGAAGTCAACTAAAAAAGTTGAGAAGTTTAATTGTAAACCTACGCCAGCATTTATAGGCGCCTCATGGACGGCACTTTTTGTGGGAATGACCGCCTTTTGTATTGGTCTCTGGAACGCAGAAATGTGGCTCAACGAGAAGGGCTATTATTTTACCATATTACTGTTTGGGTTGTTCTCAGTTATTTCGGTACAAAAAAGTGTGCGTGATAAGATGGAAGGCATCCCAGTGACAGATATCTATTATGGAATAAGTTGGTTTACCACTATTGCATCTATTCTACTACTTGTAGTTGGGTTATGGAATGCAGATCTAGAATTAAGCGAGAAAGGCTTTTACGGGATAAGTTTTATGCTCGCTATATTTTCTGCTGTAGCGGTTCAGAAAAATACGAGAGACGTGAAGTTCTTTAATGATAAAGTACAGGATAATGAGTAGTGGGTTGGTTAGAAAAAGAGTGGCTTGGTTTTCCAGGCTGCTCTTTTCTTTATCTGTAATGATAGGGATGGCGAGTTGTGCGAGTTATGACAAAAGTGTAGAAAATCCGTCTTTTTTAAACAAGACTAATTATAAAAAATTGAATGGCACATATCTGGCAAATACAAAGAAAGACAGCTTCCGTTTTAGTACTGGTGATTGGTATGTGTACGACTATAATTTTTTACATGAGATAGATCGCAAATTATGGAAAGATACTCTTGGCTTAGATACTGTGAGTGAGTATTCTTTTAGGTTAGAAGCACGTTCACAAAAATCTTTACGTGTACTTTATTTGAAAAACGACAGTGTTTTTAGAGAACGGAATTTGAAAACAAGATTGACAAATAAAGGATATATTCAACTCAAGAATAAAAATTTAAAAATAATAGGGCTACCTGGTATTGCAGGTGGTTATGACCAAAAACGAATACGGCTTACAGTAAATGATAATAATGATTTAGTAATTGATAATGCAGAGGGTAGTTATGCGGCAATGATGATTTTGTACGGAGGTATTTCTAGCTCATCGCAACGAATGGTTTTTGAATCTAGAATTAAAAACAACAACTAAATTTTAAGTGTATGAACTCAAAAATAGAAAGAGAACTTGACGAGCTGGTCACTGCAAAAGTGATCACGCCTATAGTTGAACAAGATATAAGGCAGTATTATGCCAGAGAGAAAGTAGCACAGCCTAATAAGTTATTTGCCATTTTTGGGGTGTTAGGTTCGTTGCTCACAGGACTAGGAGTCATCTTGATACTCGCTCATAACTGGGACGATTTTTCGCGGGCAACAAAAACAATATGGGCATTTGCACCATTAGTAGTGGGGCAGTTATTAGTAGCGTATACTTTATTTAAAAAGAAGAGCAATGCCTGGAAAGAAACCGCGGCAGTATTTCTGTTTTTTGCCATTGGGTCGAGTATTGCGTTAGTGAGCCAGATTTATAATATTCCGGGAGAGATGTCTTCATTTTTACTTACTTGGATTATACTTGCGGCTCCCTTAGTTTATTTACTTAAATCTCACGCGGCAGCATTATTACATATACTGTTTGCTACAATTTATGCGTGTAATGCAGGATACTTTTATGATGCCAGTCCCTACTTATATCTTTTAATGTTGGGGTGGTTGGCACCTTACTATTGGATGCAATTAAAATCTAGAACAAGTGATAATATCACGGGAATTTTCAATTGGTTCTTGCCGTTAAGTATGCTTATTTCGCTTGGCGCATTTATACAATGGGATAATAGCTTTGTTTTCTTGACGTATATTTTTCTTTTTGGTTTGTTTTATAATCTTGGGAAATTACCAGTTTTTGAAAATCAAAAATTGCGTACCAATGGGTATTTAATTTTAGGCTCTTTAGGGACAGTAATCACATTGTTTATTACAAGTTTTAGGTTTGTCTGGGACGAATTTATAAATGAATTTTTGAGCATTAATGATTCTGTTACAACTGTTGTTATAGGGGTTGTTACGCTAGCAGTGATTGCATTTTTGTTTTCTAAAAAAAGATTAAGACCCTTCAACCTTTTTCAATATGTGTTTATCCTCTTTATTGGGATATGTGTTTTTAAAACAGAAGGAAGTTTTGTGCCTACAGTACTTATTAATATTCTCATTCTAGCCCTTGGTGTATTTACGGTAGAAATGGGCGCACGTAAAAACCTCTTTAGTGTTTTAAACTATGGCTTGCTTATTATCACAGGACTCATTACGTGCAGATTCTTTGATACAGATATCTCTTTTGTTTTAAGAGGATTGTTATTTGTAGCCATAGGCGCAGGATTCTTTGGGGCAAATTATTTTATGTATAAGAAGGCTTCCCGAAAGAGTGTTTCCGAAGTTAGTGTTAACCAGAAAATGAAAAACGATGAATAAGATATATTTAATAATAGGCTTTGTGATAATGGTAGCCGCACAGTGGTTTGTCCCAGGGCAAATGATTGTAGAACAAGAGAGCGTATTAAAAGATGGGACGGCTTATAAGTTTAAGACGATGCCTATAGACCCAAGTGATCCTTTGAGAGGGAAATACATCAACCTTAATTTTGAAATGCAAAGGGCGTTTACAAAAGATAGTATGATTGATTATGGGAATGACTTGTACGTGTATCTTAAAAATGATGCAGACGGTTTTGCTAAAGCTACTATTGCAAGCAGAGAAAAACTTGACTTAAAACAAGATTATATTAAGGTGGAGGCAAACTATTATTATGAAGACTCCATAAGTTTTAGTGTTCCTTTTAACACTTTTTATATGGAAGAAAGTAAAGCCTACCCTGCAGAAACTTTAGTGAGACAAGCAAATCGCGATAGTATTTTAAATAACTGCTACGGGCTAGTGTATGTAAAAGACGACAGAGCGGTTTTAGACAATGTGATGATAGATGATGAACCCATAAAGGACTATGTGGCAAAGCATATAAAAGAAAACACCCAGCTGTAACTGGGTGTTAATTTTGATGATTGGAACGGCTCTTTTTCTTTACAGGGAATGGAGTCGTTTTTTTTATATTAAGCTGTTTTTACAAACAAGCCATCATCTGTCTTTTCTACTTTTGCAACACCGTGCTTCGTTAAACCTTTGATGGTTTTATCCCACTTTTTATTGCTCAAGCCAGACTGTTCTTTAAGTGCGTTTAACTCTAAAGGTGAGTTTGCTTTTAAGATAGCAAGTACTGCTTTTTCTTCATCATTTAAAGCAACTGCTTTTTTCTCCGGTCTCATTTGAGGGAAGAATAATACTTCTTGTATAGAAGGATTGTTTGTAAGATACATTATCAAACGGTCCATCCCTATACCCATTCCACTTGTAGGTGGCATACCGTATTCTAAAGCGCGTAAAAAGTCATGGTCAATAAAAGCAGTTGCTTCATCGTCTCCTTTTTCTGCAAGCTTTAATTGAGCTTCAAAACGCTCACGTTGATCTATTGGATCGTTTAATTCACTATATGCATTTGCAATTTCTTTACCGCAAACCATAAGCTCAAAACGTTCTGTTAATTCTGGGTTGTCTCTATGCTCTTTACATAAAGGGCTCATCTCTTTTGGGTAATCTGTGATGAAGGTAGGCTGTATATAGTTTCCTTCACATTTTTCACCAAAAATCTCATCAATCAGTTTTCCTTTTCCCATTGTAGCATCAACTGCGATACCCATGTCTTTTGCTGCAGCTCTTAACTCATCTTCACTTTTACCAGTAATGTCAAAACCTGTAAAGTGCTTTATAGAATCTGCCATTGTTACTCTAGCATACGGTGCTTTAAAGTCAATCTCGTGTTCGCCAAATGTAGTTTTAGACGTTCCGTTTACTTGTATTGCACAGAATTCTAATAACTTCTCACAGAAGTCCATCATCCAGTTATAATCTTTGTAAGAAACATAGATTTCCATAGCTGTAAACTCTGGGTTGTGTGTGCGATCCATCCCTTCATTTCTAAAGTTTTTAGAAAACTCATAGACACCATCAAAACCACCAACGATTAATCGCTTTAAGTACAACTCATTTGCAATTCTCATATATAATGGAATGTCTAGCGAGTTGTGGTGTGTGATAAATGGGCGTGCCGCAGCACCACCAGCAATAGGTTGTAGTATAGGTGTTTCTACCTCAAAGTAGTCACGCTCGTTAAAAAAGGTACGCATCGCGTTATATAGCTTGGTACGTTTTTTAAAGACCTCTTTTACTTTTGGGTTTACCACAAGATCTACATAACGTTGTCTGTAACGTAGTTCTGGGTCATTAAACTCATCGTGTGTATTTCCTTCAGCATCTGTTTTAGGCAGTGGTAAAGGGCGTAGTGCTTTAGATAATAATTTAAAATCTTTTACTAAAACCGTCTTTTCACCTACTTGAGTTTCAAAAAGTGTTCCCTCAATACCTATAAAATCACCAAGATCTAGTAATTTTTTAAACACGTCATTGTAAAGTGTTTTGTCTTCACCTTCACAAATCTCATCACGGTTAAAGTATACTTGTATGCGACCTTCACTATCTTGAAGTTCACCAAAAGAAGCTTTCCCTTGAATCTTTTTACGCATTAAACGTCCTGCAATCACCACCTTTTTACCTTCTTCAAAGTTCTGTTTTATTTCAGAAGTCAAAGTGTCTACTGGAAATAAATCTGCTGGGTAAGGGTTGATTCCAAGGTTTCTAATTTGTTCGAGTTTTTCTCTACGAATGATTTCAAGTTCAGATAACTGCATAATGTTTGTTAAAAAATAAGCCGCAAAGATAATGATAGTGGGGGAGTGTATCAACGGCTAACGCTATTTTTACTTCGGAAATATTCAAACTTGAAAACTAGCTCATTTCTGAAGTTATTTTGCATAAAAAAAAACAAAACGGAAAAGAAATATAGATTGCTTAAATATCTTATTTCTTAACCGCTTTGCTCTTACATAAATTACTTTGTGGCTAGCACGTTACCTTTTACTTTAAGCTTTGTGCTGGTCTCTGTCGCGTTTGAAGTTACCGTGATGGTTTTGCTAAAAGCACCCACGCGTTTTGTGTCATACTTTACGGTGATTTCGCCTTTTTCTCCAACCATTATTGGTGTTTTAGAAAAACTAGGCACTGTGCAACCGCAACTAGATTTTACATTGCTAATAATTAAAGGAGCATTCCCTTTATTAGTAAATGTAAAAGTGCGCAGCCCGTCGCTGTTTTGGGCAATGGTACCATAATCCATAGTTTCCATGTCAAAAGTAATAATGGCAGCATTGACATCTAATTTGTCTAGTGCCATCTGACCATAGCTTAAAGAAGTTGCTACTAAGAATAGGCATAAAAGGGTTGCCGTTTTTACTGTGTTTTGTACTGTTTTCATAATTAAATAGTTTTGTGATTAATACACCACAAACATCTGAGTTATGAAAGGTAATTCAATAAAAATAGGGTTTGAATAAGGGACTAGTCCTGGGTGGAAATAACTTAAATGTTAGTATTTAGAGGCTTTAAAGTGGGGTGCTCTTATGAAAACAAATCTGTCAATCCTAACAAAATACCCCATGCTAAAGCGTTAGTTCCTACTACTAAACCGATTATTGAAAACATTCTATTCGTTGTTGTAACAGTTTCTTTCACAATAATTTTTAGGAACTTAGAATCTATTTCTTTTTGAAATATTCTTTTTGAATAAAGCATTGATTTTTTTGCAGATAAATCTTTCAAATTTTTAAAGACAAGGGTGTGTTTTCCAGTCTCATTAATTTTAAAATGATAATATTCTAAACCGATTACTCCTTTTTGTCGAAAGCGATAACCGTAGAGATCTTGATTTAATTTTATTAATCTACCGTTTTCAGTCTTTAATTCGGCACTAAAACTTCCTCTATTATGAGTAAACCCTGCTCCTAAAATACAAATGGAAAAAAGACCTGTTGCATTCAGTTCTAATGATCTAGTTTCTGAGTCTAAGGGAAATTCTACAATCTTTTTTGTTCTACTCATTTTATATAAAATTATAATTGAGTAAATCAAGAGTATTAAACCGAGTAGTCCAATAAAAATAAATAGTAACTTCATATTTTAATTAATGCTAATTAGTTATAAAGCCCCTTAACAGCATCACGATTTTTAACACCAAGTTTTTTATAAAGATTATTTATATGCGTTTTTACGGTGCTTACACTCACAAAAATTTCGGCAGCGATCTCTTTATTGCTTTTATCTGCTAGAATAAGATCGAGCACCTTTTGTTCTTGGGCAGAGAGCGATTGTTTTTTTTCTGAAATATGCTTCCCGTTTTTAACCTTTCCGAAGAAATAAAAATTTGCAATAATAGAGAGCAACGTAATAGTTCCTAAAAAATACACCCACCAAGGAATACTTGCTTTTGCTGATGGGCTCAAAATGTTTTTGTCTGCCTGTAATTCTGCGCGATATTGTGTGGTGTATGGGGCATTTGGGTATTTAGCTTCAAGTCTAGCGAGCAAATTATCATAGTAGTCACTGTTCTTTAAATCTTCTAGATAGTAGCCGTAAAGATTGCTGGTGCGGTCACTAAAGAAAGCATAACTGTAAAGTTCTGCGAGTGGTTCGTTTATTTTTTCGCCATAATTTTGCAACACCGTAAACCACTTTTGAGAGTTCAATTTACGATTTGCTTCGCTTCTAAAAGTCCCAAAGGCAAAACGCATATCATTTTTAAGAGAGTCTATTTTTAAGAAGGCATTTGCACGCTCGTCTTTAGAAACTACTTTGCAAAACATCTCGTTTTCAAAACTAAAAGGGAGTTCTAGTGTTGAGGTATTGTTTGCTATAAAAACAACCTCTTGGCTATTAAGACAATGCCCAGTAAAGTGATTATTTGCTGCTTCATCATCATTGCACGCATCTATGTGAATGCGATAGATTCTGTTTTCTGCAGGCAGTAAGTCGCCATTAAAAACAAATGCGCCATTTACATCTGCCGTAGTTTTGTCTACTATTTGCTCCGGAAATACGCCAGAAATTTTCCTGTAATTATCAACCACAGAAAGATAAATAGTGCCATCTATATGTTCTTCATTTACTTTTCCAGAAAATTGATATTGCCCATAACTACAAAACGGTAATACGAATAGTAAAAGAAAGAAATACGGTCTCATTTATAGAAGTTTGTTAACACGAATATACAGTTTTTCATTTTTAATAATCAGAGGATATTCTATGAAACAACAAAACCGTAGCGCTCTTGTTTAAGTGTACTACGGTTAGTTAAAGTGCTGAGGTAAAATTATTTTGAGAATGCAGTTAGTAAACTACTGCCGGTAATCTTTCCTTTTTTATTGTAATCTATTTGTTTTACAAGACCTACGCCTTTTGCGATCCATTGTTTTGCTTTACCAGTTCTTGCCATTCCCATTTTTACTTTTGATGTGTATTCTATCACATAACAATCAAAAGTACCAGCAGGCGTGGTTAGTTGTTCTTGAGCGGTTACTTTTCTATCTGTCATTGTAACGGTCATGTTCATGGTAATACCACTCATGTCTATTTTCATTAGCATGTCTGCATCTGGGAGGTTGTCACCTACTGTTAGGTTGTTGGGCAGTATCACATTTGTGCCAGAAATATCTGTCTCCATACCTCTAAACTGCTCAAAAAGATCTGGGCTCATTATTGAAGCAATGTCTATCTCTACGCCATCGTTTTTACAGGTAACCTTAAAATCTGTTTCGGTTATTGTGTCTCCTTTTTTATCTTTTAATATAGCGGTTGCATTTGCAGTAGTGTAACCATCAATGGTAGCTACTTCTTTAATAGTGGTTTCTTGGGTGCCAATCACTTTGTCTTTTTTATCGTAAGAAGTAACGGTAGTAACCGCTCCAGGTGTAAATGGATAAAAAGTGCTACAGTCTTGTGCTAGTGTAGTAGCGGTAATTAGTAAAATGAGTAGTGTTGTTTTTAGTGTTTTCATGATTTTTATATTTTTTATTAATTGGGTAGGACTAAAATCTCAACCCTTCTGTTTTTCGCTCTGTTTTCTTCAGAAATATTCTCGATTAATGGTTTTGATTCTCCCATACCTTTTTCTCGCCATTTAAATGTACTAGAGGTAATCAGTTTTTTTAATTCAGAAGAAACACTTTTAGCTCTAGCGAGTGATAACGTTTGGTTAGATTGCTCGCTACCCACATCATCTGTGTGACCTTCAATTATAACGCTCCCTCTCTTTAATACTTTAATGCTATTTGCTAGTTTTTTTAAAGCTTCAATGCCTGCTGGTTTCAATTGTGATTTACCTGAGTCAAAAAGCACATTACTATCTAGGTTTAAGCGCATAGCAGCGCCAATGGCTGCAATGGCATCTACATCTGCGCCTGGCAATGCGCTCTTTTGTTTTAAATCTTTAAGACGCACGTAGTAAAATAATTCATCCTGTTTTACAAATGCTTCAATATCTACTTCGGAAACACCACCATCAATCTTACCTACTTTAATCCAGTTTTTTCCATCCTTTGAGATTTCGAGATCAGTAGGTTCTATTTGTCCAATTTCAAAAATATATAAATCGGGTCCGTTAACATTAGTTAATGCATTGTCTGTAAATCGAACTGTTAAATCTCCCCCGAGACCTAGACTATAAATACCTGTAACATCATCAAAGGTTTCCACTTTATCTGGTGCCCCTATCACATTATTAACCTCTTGAGTTAATAATAGCGGGTGGTGTGCAGAAATCACTTGGTCTGCAAAAGAGAGGTTTCCTAAAGGTAAATACACTGCAGTGTTACTCATACCTATATAGGTGTTGCCTACTTGCTCTCCAAAATATAAATCTGGATTTAGTTGTTGAAATTTTGCTTTTGCTGCCTTTGATTTTCTTACAATTGAATTGTAAAAAATCTTGACTTTTCCTTTTTGGTGTTTTATCGTTCGCTCGTATTTAGGGCTCACCTTTATTTTTCCAGAAGCGATATCTTCTTCTGTTTGTTCTAATGCTTCCAAAAGTACTTTTGCTTCTTTTTCGCTATGCATTTGCCCAGACTTATCGCGTAGCAGCTTCATTTCTATTTCTTCTTCTGGGCTGGCTTTTTGTTCATGTTTTCTTTCAATATCGCCCATAATGTAACGAGCTTCTGTCATGTCTATTTGCTCCATAACGTTTGTACCTGCTATAGAATCTATTATCTTCAACTTTGCCATAGTTGCTTCTGGGCCAGATTCTGCTTGGACTATTAATATGGCTTCTTCTAGTGAAACTCCTGTTGGTGTATTTTTTGAGGTTAACTGTGCCTTAGTTATTTTGCCTTTTGTGGCATTTTCCTTTTTTTCTTGCTGCTCATTTTTTCTGTTTTCTATGACTTTTTGAGCTAAGATTTTAAGACTGTCAGGATTGTTTATTAGTTTTTCTAAGTCTTCTCTAGAGGCGCCGCTAGATTCCAGCATATCTAAAATTTCAGAAGTTGAAAAAATGGTTTCCATTGCATTTTTATTGCTGCCTTCTTTTGAGTTTTCGCCTTCAAACTCCCAACCTTCTTCTTCCATATCTCCCATAAGGTCTTTTAAAGAAAGTTTACGGTCCTGATCATCTGTGACTGCAAATTCTGGATTGCTGGTTTGAGTGTTTTTGCCATCAAGTCCAGACTTGTCTTTTTGCTTTTCAACACAGGAATACATGCCAAAAATGAGTACTAAAACAAAAAATATTTTTTTCATGGCGCTTATTTTATTTATGAATTTTTGAAGCTTTTAATGCCTCAATTATTGAAAACACCTGTGCTTCATATCCATCTCTACTTCTAAAACTGCCACTACCGTTACTGTAACAGGTACTAATCATTTCGAGATCACTTTCCATAGATGTTATGTATTCATCAAATTTTTTGTCGTAGGCAGATTTTAAATCCTCCATTGCAGGTACCACCACATTTAAATATATGGGTCCCCAACCTAAACCAGCATTAGGAATAGACGCTAATGAGTTTCCATATGTTATCCAGTCATTTAATTCTGTAGTTTTTCTTAAATAATATTTCTGAAGAAAAGCAAAATATGCGCGATGTGTGTTAAAAGCACGAGCCCCATCTTGTATACACTCTCTACAAGCTCTTAAGTCTTCACAGTATAGTAGTATTTCACCTGCACCAAAATCGTCTTGATCGTATTCTTGATCTTCCTGTGATAATAAATCTACTTGTTGTTGCAGTTGTTCTATTTGCCTTCTAAGCCTATTTAATTCTTCAGTATTTCTGCTTATGTCTAATGTTCTTTGATCTCCTTGTGTGTCATCACCTGGGCTATCTTCTCCATAATCTCTATTAAAAGCATCATCTGCACCTCCCATTCTTCTCATTATATCTTCTGCTTCTGCTGGCGATAATTCTATGGAGCCAGGATTAGATTCTATTCGCACTGGGTGAGTTTCTACAAAAGTACCAGACTCGTCTATCGAGATAGTTACATTTGTGTCTCTCACGCGCGGCTTATCTATTGGCACTGTTTTTTGGCTCCCTACATTTTGAGTACTGTATTCATAAAAAACAGGTGAGTTACCTTGACCATCTATGGGTATCAATTTGGGTTGGCTAGATTGAGCCAAACAAAATTGACTAAGCCCAAAGATTACTATTAGGAGCGTGGTGTTTTTTGAACTCTTTTTTTTCAATAAGAATATCGCAAGAAGAAGGATAATGATTACTAAAAGTCCAATAACAATATAAGTGAGGGTATTATTACTGTCATTAGTATTTGTGACATTAGAATTATTAGAACCATCATCACTAAAAAGCTGACCGCCAAAACCCATTTTTCTCATGTGTCGGGAATACTCATCTTTATCATCTGTAATACGAATTAAAGATTGAGTGGACGGAAACTGCAACCCTACTTTAACCGAAATAATATATGGGATACCGGCTACCCTAGAATAAACTCCAAGCCCTGCAGTGTTCATGGTTCTAAAAGTTTTTTCTGCAAATTTTTCTCCATCTGTAGCAATTTTAGACTCTACCTTATCCCATCCAGATTTATAAAAGCCAAGGTCAATATTATGGTCTGGAGCTTTAGATATAATTCTTACCATTACAGGAGCTTTTACATCAAGACCATTAATAATAAAGCGTTGCAGCGAGTCTAAGCCACCTGTAGTCCATTCTACCGCACCTGCATAAGTACCATCTTTTAGTTTTTCGAGTTTAATCTCGTGGGTTATTATTTTCCCAAAAGGGTCGATTAATTGTGCATTTCCTATAAAACTAATGGATAGGAAAATTATAAATAAGATGGATTTTAATGTATTTGATCTCATAACCTTTAGTTTTATTGTTTCATCGCTTTTAAAAGTGCTGCTTTTAGTTCTTCCTTTTTCTTTGGGTCTAAGCTGTTAGAGTACAGTTTGTATTGCTCGGTGAGTTGCTTTTTGGTTTCTGGTGTGGCGTCCATTTTTTTGACAAGATCCATAAAGCCTTCAATGCCTTGCAGTTCTTCTACGCCGCCTAAGTTGCCAAAAATATCTGTATAGATTTTTGCTTGGGTGTCTAACAGATTCATTGGGTCTTCGGTTTTAACTGGGTCTGTTTTCGTTTTTGTTACGGCAGTTGTGATTGCTGTTTTTTCTTCGGAAATATGCTGGCTTGTTATTTCTTCTGAAGATTGTATTACTGTCTGTGGTTTTAATTGTTCTTCTTTACAACCAAAAAATAGTGCTGTAAAAACCGAACATGCTAGTATTAGTATAGTTTTAGTTTTCATTATTTCTGGTTGGTATTAAGTAAGTGATTAGCAATAGCGTATGCTTGCATTCTTGCAGCTTCTTTTAGGTTTTTCCTTTTTTCTATATCTGGCTCTGCAGGGTCTATAGTAGGGGAGTATAGTATGACAATAACTGTATCGCTAGTCTCATTTAATATACGAACCATTCTGTTTTGATGCATGGATAGATAGGTGTCTCCTGTTTCACTAATTCTATATTGACTTAATGTGGAATCTTCGCCAAACATTTCGGCGTTTTTTAAGGCTGTTTTTATTTCTTTTTTAATTTTTTGATTTCCCCATTTTTCAATGACAAAATGAAAGCGTGTTTCTTGACCATTTGCTTGAGTATGAATATAGGTGCAAGGATTGCTTTTGCTCTTAATTGTTGTCTTATTTACATCTATAGCAGTTGCTAATTTTTCGGGAGTAATAAAACTACAATCTTTAGGTGCTCTATTAAACAATGAAGTGTAATCTCCGTTTTGTTTTAAACCATTATTAGTTGGTTGTTTTTTAGTAGGTGTTTCGGTTTTTAAAATTTCCGAAGTTGTCGAAGCAGTTATTGTATCTGTTTTATTTTCTTCTTTACAACCTAAAAAAAATATAATAGAAGCTAGTATGAGTGTGGTGATAATTGATTTCATTTTTTAAATCTTATGTGTTTGATAACTTTGTTTTTGTCTACTATTTTTAAAAGATACTCGCCTTTCTCTAGATGATTAATATTTAGGTAAATCTGCCTGCTAGGTATTACAGGCAGATCACCATAATATTTTTTTGGGCTTTTTGACATCAGAGGAGTTGAATATTATCTTGGGTATTAGTTGATAAAATTGAATTTAGCTTTTAATAAATTTCATAGTCTTAGTAGTACTGTCGGTTTCTATTTTTGCCAAATAAGTGCCACTTGGTAGGCTTGATATGTTTATTGTTTTTCCTGAAGTATTTGCATCATAAACACTTATTTCTGTTCCTAAAATGGAGTATATAGTGATACGTTTTAATTGCTTGTTTGGTGCCGAAATAGTAATTGTGTCTATAGCGGGATTGGGAAATATATTTGTTTGATCTATTAACTCATTTGATTCTATACCTAGTGTTTCGTTGGGAGCCACCGCTATGTCAAATGCAACTCCTTCTGGCATATCACCTAAGTCTTCTCTGTAAATATTCCAGTTACTTCCGTCATACCATACACTTAATCTAGCATCTAGTTGCACAGAAGTCCCAGGTTCAACCCCAAAGTAGTGCATAAATAGAAAGGTTGCATTTTGGTTACCATTAAGGTCCGGATGGTCTATTGTTGTAGAATTTGAGCTAGTATTTGCAGCGGTTGCAATGTGTGTGAATCTAGAGGTGCTTGCACTAGGAATCGCTATTTTAAAAGCGGCACCTACAGGTACATCTCCATTATTTTGCTCAAATATGCTCCTCACATCACCTGTTGTATAAAAATAGGTTGCCCAGTTCCCTGAGTTATACACTTGATTAGGGTTAAAGTATGTGTTCATAAAAGCATAAGGGCCTGGGTTTGCGCCATTAAAAAGTACGTCATCAATATCTGTAGAGCTTCCAAAAATATTTGCTTCGGTTGCAATATGGTCAATACACTGGCCATCTTCTGCGATGTATATATTGAAGCTTGCGCCTACTATCATATCATTAGCTGTGATTTCATTATATATGGTCCATTTTTCACTACCGGGATTATACCACAACCCATCTGGATTGTCATTATACACACCTGTAGGTCCTTCAGGATTCCAATTATGAACATAATTGATACAGGCAGAGGGGTTATTATTTAAATCTGGGTGGTCTAATGTTGTAAAGTTGCCAGTAATGTTACTTGCTGTTGTGGTGTGCACATACATTGCATCTTGTGCAAAAATTGAAGTGCAAATAAGCGCAATAATAATAGAGAATAAAGTTTTCATAATATTTGGTTTTAAAATTATACAACAAACTTAGTTGTGTAATATCCAATTGATTATGACGTGTGTAACATATTGAGGTACTCTTGTAACATCCTCTTATTTACGGCTGTTTACAAGGGGTTTTGTGTATGTTTCTTGGCAAACTCTTTAGGAGAAATGCCATATTCTTGTTTAAAGCATTTAGCGAAATATGAAGGGTCATTAAAGCCTATGCTATAGCCTACTTCAGAGATGTTGAGGTCTTTGGTTTTTATAAGTTGGGCTGCAATTTTTAGCCTCTGGTTTTTAATAAATTCTGAAGATGACAATCCTGTTAATGCCTTTAATTTTCTGTGTAATTGCATACGGTTCATTAGCATTACTTCGCTAAATTTTGAAGCTGTAAAATCTGTTTGCGTTATGTATTTGTCAAGTATTTCTTGTAGTCTACTTAAAAATTCTTCATCTGCTGTTGTTACTGCTATATCCTTAGGTGTAAGTATTAACTCTTGTGAAAAGCGTTCCTGTAATTTTCTTCTGTTTTCAATAAGACTTGCAACATTGGCTTTTAATATCTTAGAGCTAAAAGGTTTTGTGATATAAATATCTGCTCCAATACCCATCGCTTCTAGTTGATCCACTTCTTTATTTTTTGCAGTGAGCAGAATAATAGGAATATGTGAGGTAATAGGGTTTTCTTTAATATGTTTAGTTAAGTCATAACCATCCATTACAGGCATCATTATGTCACTTATAATAATATCTGGTATATGTTTATTTGCTAGTTTGCAACCTTCTTCTCCGTCATTAGAAGTAAACACTTTATATTCATCTTGAAAAATACTTTTAATGTAATCTTGAATATCTTTAGTATCATCAACGACAAGTAATACAGGAGCGTCATCAGCCATTTCTATTAATGGAGTGTTTTCTTCTACGTCTTCTATTTTTGTTTCTATATTAGAATAAAGGCTTTCATTTAAAATTTCGTTTTGATTGTATGCTCCTTTGTTTATTGGTATTTCTACTATAAAAACAATACCTTCTTTTTTGTTTTTTACAGTTATAGACCCTTTATGAAGGGTTACAAGTTGCTTGATAAGAGATAAACCAATACCTGCACCTTGATTATAGGGGTTAGCTTGATAAAAACGTTTAAACAATAATTTTTTTTCTTTTTCTGAAATAGCCTGAGCAGTATTATAAACATTTAATTGAAAAACCCCATTTGAAGTAGAGCCATTTATTTCAATATTTCCATTTTCTGAAGTGTATTTTAGTGCGTTTCCTAATAGGTTATATAAAATTTTCTCAAGAATATCTTGGTCTAACCAAATTTCGTTATTTTCTACATTTGTGGTTAGAGAAAAATGGAGTCCTTGTTCTTCGCTTTGGTATTGAAAACCTTGAGTGTTCACTTTTAAAAATGCGTCGATATTTACAGGCTGTACCTGTAAAGGTATAGCGCTGCTGTTTAGTTTTGATAAAGACATAAGTTGACTTACCAAGTTTTCTAATCTTTCTGTATTTTTAAAAGCTGCGTTTAAGTTTTTACGGTTAATTAAAGATAATGAAGGGTTTTCTAGTTGATCTTCTATAGGTCCTTTTATTAAGGTGAGGGGTGTTCTAAAATCGTGCGAAATATTTGTAAAAAATGTTGATTTTGCAGCATCTAGTTCTCTAAGTTTTTGGTTTGTCTTTTGTCTATTTCTATATTGGAAAAAGAAGAATAAAGCTGCTAAAGATGTAACTGAAATTGCTGCAATAAAAAGATTGCGCTGGTTTGCTTTTTGTTCTTCTGCTAGGTTGTTTTGTGTTATGAGTAGGGCTATCTCTTTATCTCTTCTCTCTGTTTGGTAAATGCTTTCAATCTCTTTTATTTTTTCTGCACTTTGTACATTCTGTAAAGAGTCTTGTAGTTTTTTTGCTTGGTTACTATACTTGTATGCTTCTTTGTAGTTTCCTTGTTGGTTGTATGCTTGAGCTTTGTAGAATAATAATTCTTGTTTTAGTTTGCTGTTGTCTGCCGTAAGATTTAAGTAATTGGCTTCTTTTAAATAGTTAAGCGCGCTTTTGGGTTGGTTTTTATATAATTCTAGTTTAGCAATTTTGAGTGCTCCTTGAGCAGCTTCTAATGGCTGGTCATTATCTTTGTGTATAGTGAAACTTTCAATAAAAAATGTTTCTGCTTTAAGCGGTTCATTTTTTTTTAACGCTAATTGCCCTAGGTATCCTGCTATTTCTGCGACTAGTCTTTTATCATCTGCTTGTTTAAAATATGAGTAAGACTTAGTTAGTAAACTATCTGCTTTTTCGGTCTTTTCAGTTTTTAAATATGCTTTCCCTAAAAAAATATTTGTGGTGTTTTTATAAAATTGAGAAACAACATTTGGTAGTTTTTCAAATTGATCATTCGCTTTTTTAAATTGTTCTATTGCAGTTGGGTACTCCTCTAAATCTAAATAAATACTACCCAGGTTTTGATATGCTGCGGCAATAATATCTGGGCGTAATGAAGATTTTTGATGCATAGAATCTACTTTTAATAGATGGATTATGGCATTGTTCATGTCGTTTTTTCTAGAGTACGCAGTCGCCACTGCTGTGTGAGAGTCAGCAATAATCATTATAGCTGTTTTAGAATCTGCTTTAATAGTACTAATGGCTTTTTTGCAAGCTATAATAGAACTGTCCATCTTACCAAGCAAATAATAGGTTCGGCCTAGGCTATTGTATGCACGACTTATACCTATATTATAATTTAATGTTTCGGAGAGAGCTAAAGATTTTTTAAAACTAGTTATTGCGCTATCATTTTCTTGAACACGTTTAAAACAAGCTCCTAAGAAATAATCTGAGTCTGCAATTGCTTTGCCATAGTTTAATTGAGTAGCTAATGTTTTTATTTTATTTCCGTAGAAAAAAGCACTGTCAGGAATGGGGTTAACATACTGTGATAATTTTGCACGATAGGTCGCTATTTTTATAGAATCTTGTGCAGTTATGGTATCAACATAATGATGTTCTTGTGCAAGACTAAAAACAGAAAATAAAAGACAGCTGTAAAAGAATAATTTTTTCACAAGTTAGTGTATAATGTTATACTAAAGATACGCAATACTAAACAAATCAATTGTTTACAGCTGTGACTATTGTAACATAATAAGTTACAGATGTAACATTATGGGTTCATGGTTATATGCTTTTTTTAAAATAACCTTTGTAACAAATTTGCTATCTACCGTACTTATAGTAGTAGTTTAATTGTAAATTTGTTTATATATGAGTATTTGGAGAGTGTTACTATCTATTATTTTACCACCACTTGCTGTCCTTGACAAAGGGTGTGGCTCTATAGTTATTGTGACTATTTTAACCCTTTGTGGCTGGGTTCCAGGAGTAATCGCTGCTTTAATTATACTTAATAACCCTAAAAATTAAATCCATGAAAAAGTTATTGTTAATTGCTGTAGTTGTGATTGCTGTTGTAAGTTGTAATGTGCAAGAGCGTATTGTCTTTAATGAAAATATGGGAGGTACTTATCAAACAAGCTTTGATCTATCTAGTATGCTAGAAGCTGCAGGTAGTATGGGGCCATCAAGCTCAGACAAACCATCAAAAGTAATGGACACAGTTATTGTTTTTAATGATGTGCTTGTAAAATATAAAGATAGTATTGCAACCTTGCCAAAAGAAAAACAAGAGCAGCTCCAGAAGATGAAAGACATGACTTTACGTATGCAAATGGATGAGAGTAAGAATATTTTTAAAATGAATATTGGTAAAGATTTTAAATCATTTAGTGATATTGAGTTTGTGAGTTATGAGATGGATGAAATGATGAATCTTGCTAAAGACAATACAACTGGGTCACCTGCAGCAGGACCTGGCGGCGATATGTTAAAGACAGAAAAAGTACGCTATTATTATGAGAATAACATCTTTAGAAGAGTAGATGAAAAGTTGGTGAACGCAGAAGAGGGTGGTGAAGTAGAAGAGGAAGTAGAAGAAGATATGATGATGAAAGGGATGATGGCAGAGTTTGATGATATGCTTTCAGATAGTAAAATGACTCTAGAATACGTGTTTCCTAAAAAAGTAAAATCTGTGTCTATGGATGGAGCGCAAATATCTCCAGATGGTAAGACGGTTACCTTTGAGGTAGACTGGAAAACATTGATGGATAACAAAAAGTTACTAGAGAATTTTGAAGTTATTCTAGAAGATTAAAAAGCTATCAAAGTGTTCTGCTCATTAAAGTAAATATTGCCGTATTTTTGTAAAATAAAAAGCTTAAGGTTTGAACAAGAAAGTACAGTTACAAGATTTAGGATATAAAGATTACAAGGAAACTTGGGAGTATCAAGAAACCATTTTTAAAGAGGTTATTGATACAAAAATTAAAAATAAGAGAGAAGATGCAGGTTTAGAAACTGAAAATCATTTTTTGTTTGTTGAGCATCCTCACGTGTACACTTTAGGTAAGAGCGGCGATATTTCAAACTTGCTTATTTCAGAAGAAAGGCTGGCAGAAATAAATGCAACTTATTACAAAATAAATCGTGGTGGCGATATTACGTATCACGGGCCAGGACAGATTGTGGGCTATCCTATATTAGATCTAGAAAACTTTTTTACAGACATCCATAAATACCTTAGATTTCTTGAAGAAATGGTAATTCTTACACTTGCAGAGTATGGTTTAAAAGCAACTCGAAGTGAAGGAGAAACTGGTGTTTGGCTTGATGTTGGTACTCCATTTGCTCGTAAAATTTGTGCAATGGGCGTACGTGCAAGTAGATGGGTGACTATGCATGGTTTTGCACTTAATGTAAATGCAGATTTGGGTTATTTTGACAACATGATTCCTTGTGGGATTAAAGGCAAAGCTGTGACTTCTTTACAAGTGGAGCTAGGTAAAAAAGAGGTTGATATGGAAGAGGTTAAAGAAAAATTACTTAAACACTTTGCCGTCTTATTTTCTGCGGAAATGGTTAAGAAATAAATTATTAATTAACCTGATAACAAAGTACATCTTTATCACTCCCTAAAGTGACAATTAGTAACTTTGTGCTATTAGTGCCAAGTTTAGGTGCCGAGGTTCCAAAAACAGGGAACCCCTCTAAAAGTTTTCTGTTCTTATCATAGACGTATACTTTGTGCTCTTGCATGTCTGTAACAGCAACATAAGTGTTTCTATTATGATTAATTAGTTGAGGTTCACTATATATACCAAAAGGAAGTTCTACAAGTACATCATTAATACGCAATAGGTTATCGTCAAGAGTAACTCTAGTTTTACCGAGGTTGTTATAGTAATAACTACCAGAAACATTTAAGTTTTGCGTAGAAGTCCCGCCAGAAGATGTGATCAAGTGTTTCTTTTTGTCTGCAGTAATTACCACAAAATTTGCACCTTCTTTTTGTATAGGTATTTCTCCAAAATTAAAAGTCTCTTTTACTTTAATTCTTTCTTTTCCGGTTCTAGATAAGAAGGTGGTTTTACCGTTTTCTTCTGCAAGAATAATATAGTCTTTTCTGCCACTACGTATGTGTTTTGGGGCAAATACTAGCGGGCTTTCGGTTTTCTTAAATGTGAAGCCTTTTACCTTTTTGCTTTTACCGTCATACATTAATATGTTTTTACCTTGTGTGATAATAAAACGATACTTTCTATTATTATCATAATCAAATACAGCAAGGGGTTGAGTGATTTTGTCTTTAAACTCTAAAGGAAATGGTGCCACTTCTTTACCATTTCTGTCTAATACATAAAAGGTGCTTTGGGTTGTAAATGTTAATTGTTTTTTGCCATTGCGTAAAAGGTCTATTTCATTGATATCGCCTATGATGGCTCCGTCTATTTTTTTGCTCCATAATTTTTTGCCAGCGCTAGAATACAGAAAAAGCGTATTTGTGATATCTTGAAAAATCACATCTTTACCACCAGTACGATGGTTTGTGAAAAACTGAGGGCTGCCTAGAATAGTTTGTTCTGTCGTTAATGAGAATTTTTGTGATACTGTGCCCACAACTTGCTTTCTTTTTGAGACTTCTTTTGTAACAAAGTTAAGATGAGCAAAACTGTTGTCATAACTATACTGCAATGCTGCAAACGGATATATGCTTTTTTGTTTTTCTAGAATAGCTGTATTTAAAACCGCATTAGTGATTTTTGACACTGCTTCTTCTTGCCCTAAATAATACAAAGAAGATGTAGACAACATCTCTGTATTTATTAAAGAAAAATAAGATGTTTGTTCTAACACATTTTTGTTTTGAAATGTGCTGATGCTATTTTTTGCAGCCTCTAATGAACTCGTGCAAACTAAGTAAGAGTCTAACATTATAAGATAAGGATAGTCTGAACCAGACAGTAGTGGCTCAAAAGATGCAACTAATAAGCTAGAGATGTTATTCTCATAAATAGTAATGTCTCTAAAAGTTTCAAACTCTTTAATATCTATATCAATAGAAGCTAGTGATTGAGGCATATCTATACTAGACATTATGAGTGTGCGGTCTTTTGAGAGATGAACTTCTGCAATTTCTGTTATTGTTTCTAGCAGTGGGTGTACCGCGGTTATTGTAGTGTCTTTTTTATATCTTTTTAGAGATTTAATTAAAAGACCTGCGTCAGAAAACGTAAAACCTTTTACGGTATTAAAATCACTGGGCACAATTGCAGCAACTTTACTAGCTTGAGGAGTTTGACCTTTAAATACATCTATTAGGCTGCTGTCTTTACTTTTTATGATACCAGAAACTTGAATGCCGTCTGGCAAAATATGCATCTCTTGAGAGCGCTTCATGTTTTTTACTTCGGAAACGTTATGAGCATATAAACTTGTTATTCCTGTTGATACAATCTCTCCGTCCTTAGAAAACTCAAGTAGTTTTATTAGGTCTTGATCTATATGGTTTTCCTTTTGTTCTACTATAGAGATCAAAGATTGCCTGCTTGTAGAAAAAATAGTCACACTATCTTTTTCTGTCATAAACAGAGAGTCTTTGTTTAATACTATTTTTTGAGCCAATCTTTCTTTAATTGAGAAGTTTTCAATAATAGCTTTAGGTATTGAATCTGCTTTAAAAGAGAGCGTATCTTTTATTTTTGTAAACACAATGCTTGTATTCTCACCATCATCTTTTGTGCTAAAGTAAAATGGATGTTGCGATTTCCAGTTGCTTAATATTTCCGAAGTACTTATAAATGATAAAATGGGATTGCCAGTTTTGTTTAAAAGATCATTAGCTTTAATGTCTAGTGCAAGTTGCTCTGGGTTGGTTACTTTTAAGATGTTTGTAGTGTCATTGCCTAGGTAATCATAAGGCAGGCCTTTGTAGTTTTTGCTGTTTGTGCAGCTAAAAACACACGTGATAATGGTAAACCATACTAGAATAAACACCTTCTTCATCCTACAAAAATAACGAACAAGGAGCAGAGATAGGTCTTCTCATATGAAAGTTTTTAGATGGTTTTCAACACTTATACTTTTAATTTAAGTTGCTCTGGCAGTAGTCTAAAACTTTTGCGGTGATAAGGTGTTGAACCGTGTTTTCTAATAGCTGCTCGATGCTCTTTTGTGGGGTAGCCTTTGTTTTGCTGCCAGTTATACATAGGAAATTCTTCGTGCAGTTCTTGCATGTAAATATCTCTATATGTTTTTGCTAAAATAGAAGCGGCAGCAATGTGCAGAAACTTTCCGTCGCCTTTAACAACGCACTCGTAGGGTATTTTAGAATAGGGTTTAAATCTGTTACCGTCTATGGCTATAAATTGTGGGGTAGGAGTGAGTTGATCAATAGAGCGATGCATGCCAAGAATAGAGGCGTTTAAGATGTTAATTTTATCAATCTCATCCATCATCACGTGACATACGCCAAAACTTATAGCTTCTGCTTCAATTATGGGTTTTAATTCCATTCTTTTTTTATGACTCAGTTGTTTAGAGTCTGTAAGCCAGGGGTGCGAAAAATCATCTGGTAAAATAACTGCAGCAGCAGTCACAGGACCTGATAAACAACCGCGACCAGCTTCATCTGTGCCGCATTCTATAAGTGACTTATTTATTTTTAATTGTAACACAAAGGCAAATTACAAATAAGATTTCTATTAAACCATCGTTCTTTCTGTAATAGTATCTAAACATTTATATTTGCCTATTCTATTATAGACTATGAAAAACTGCTTGCTACATTTATCAATAATACTTTTGCCTCTACTTTCTTTTGGGCAAATAGGTGGCAATAACAACCAGCAAGGCACAAACCAAAATAATAATCCTAATTATCAAAACGGTGTAAATAAACAAAAGAAAGCACCTATAGACTTATACAAGATTATTAGTGCAGATAGAGATACCTCTTTTGTAGATACCACACTTACCATAGAGAAGCAATATAAGTTTAACTATTTAAGAGAAGATACGTTTGAGTTGTTACCCTTTGCAAATGTGGGGACTCCATACAATGAACTTGCAAAATCTTTTGATGACGTTAATTTAAAGCCATTATTTGGAGCAAGAGCACAGCACCGCAATTATATGGAAGTAGAAGACATACTTTATTATGAAGTGCCTACACCGCTCACAGAATTTTATTTTAAAACAGCTTTCCAGCAAGGGCAACAACTAGATGGGTTATTTGCAATAAATACATCACGCCAGTTTAATTTTTCTCTGGCCTACAAGGGGGTTCGATCTCTAGGTAATTTGCAAAATAGACTTACTAGTACAGGTAATTTTAGATTTACCACTAGCTATTTTAGTAAAAACAAACGCTATTTTTTAAGAGCACATCTAGCAGCACAAGATATTCTTAATAGACAAAATGGTGGTATTACAGATGATGCATTGCCTTTGTACATAAGTGATGATAGTAATTTTAATGATAGAGGCAGACTAGAGGTAAACTATGATGATGCAGAGAATTTTTTACAAGGAATAAGATATTATGTAGATCAAGAATATCACATAATTAAACAACAAGATAGTGTGAGTCACACGCTACTTGCTGTAGGTAATGAGCTTAAGTATGAAGAAAAGCAATACAGATATCAACAAGACACAGCTTATGATGATTATGGAGATGCATATGAGAGTTCTGGCCTAAGAGAGCTAGTGCGACTGCAAAATTTTAACACAAAAATGTACGCGCGTTTTGACAACAATCTCATTGGTAAAGTGGGGGCATTTATAGATTATACAAACTTTAATTATGGCTATAACTCTGTTCTTATTCTAGATGAAGGCAGAATAGAGAATAGACTAAAAGGAGGCATTCTAGCAGCAGGAGCAAGCTATCAAAAAACATATAAAGGTTTTGATTTACAGGGTAAAGGGGCCGTAAACATTAGTGGGCCATATGATGGAGCTTATCTTACAGGGAAGGCCAGTTTTACTTTTCTTAAAGATATAAAAGCAGTTGCGGGATTAAAAATACATAGTGTGGCGCCTAATTTTAATACGCTTCTTTACCAGAGTGATTATGTAAGTTATAACTGGCAAAACAATTTTGATAATGTAAAAACGCAAGAGCTTAATTTTGGTTTTGAGTCTCCTACCTTCGGAAATGTGAATGTTTCATACTCTGGCATTGATAACTACACTTATTTTGGCACTACAATATTAGAGCCAGCGACAGAAGAAATAGCAGAAGTTATAAGCCAACCAACTCCTTTTCAGTCTGCAGAGCGTGTAGATTATCTCAAGGTAAAACTAGAGAAAGAATTTAAGTACAGAAATTTTAGATTAGCAAATACTATTTTATATCAAAACGTGTCTAGTGGTGCAGACGTATTTAAAGTGCCTAGCTTTATAACACGTAACACTCTTTACTACCAGGATCATTGGTTTAAAAAGGCATTGTATTTGCAAACCGGAGTTACCTTTAAGTATTTTCCTAAATATGAAATGGATGCTTACAGCCCTGTGCTGGGAGAGTTTTATGTTCAAGACGAACAAGAAATAGGAGGTTTCCCAATGATAGATTTATTCTTCAATGCAAAAGTACGACAGACCCGTATTTATGTGAAATATGAGCATGTAAATGCACTCTTTAAAACCACAAACGATCACTTTGCTGCACCGGGTTACCCTTATCGTGATGGTTTTATAAGATTTGGCTTGGTTTGGGATTTCTTTTTGTAAGTGTTATTGCTATTTGTTTACACTTTGTATCGCTGTTGTAATCTCCTTTGATTGCTTTATAAACATTGAAACATCTTTTGCCCAAACTTGATATGTTATTTTTGAAGGGTGAACACCGTCACTAAAAAAATCTGAAGATTTTACCGTAAGGTTTAATCTTTTTGTTAAGTCTGCAGAGCTAATTTCTCTTGAATAATAGAATACATTTTTATAATCCTTTACAACTTTTACTAGCTCTTCTCCAAGTAAGCTAACTAGGTTTCCTATAGTAAACTTCATAAGTGAAGTAAAGGCTGGAAATTCTTTAATAGGTGGCATGTTTACAAACACAATAGGAACCTCTTTAAATTTATGTCTTAAATTATTTATAAGATTTCGTACATCATTATTCCACTTTTTGGGGCTATTTAACTCAAAGGCATCATTACCTCCTATACCAATAACAATTAGGTCAATGTTACTTTCTGTAATATGTTTAATTATTTTTTCGTCAACTTGTTTTGCGTTATAACCGCTTTTTGCATAGACTTTCCAGTCTATATTGGTATTTAGTTTTGTTGCTAATTCTGAAGCCAATGCACCGGTAAAACCCTCTTTATGATTTTTAACACCCACACCAGCAATCGTGCTTTCTCCTATGGTTAAAATGCGTAAAGTTTTATTAGAGTTAATAGAAAAGATACCTTGGGTGCCTTCTGCTTCTGGTAATTTTGGGATGTTCTTTTTTATTTTTTTACCTTGAAGATATATTATGGGCAATAATGGAATAGATATAATTGATCCAAGAATATATTTTATGTTCATTATTTCTATTTCTTATTTAACGTATGATTCTGTCTTTTCTTTGACTAAATTTTCTTCTAACTTTTATGAGCTTATATCTAAAATCATCATAAAATAAACTTAGTAATAAAATTACAGCAGCTATAATTAGTGTGTTTAACTTTAAGTCAACCTTAGAGTAAAAAAAACCACCTGTTAATCCACCTGCAAAAAAGAAAAGAATAATATAAGTACGTAGTTTAATGTTTGCTTTTAAAGCTACTCTGTTTAAATATATCTTCGGAAAAAATAGTTGTGAGATATCTATGCCTAAATCTGTAAAAAGTCCTGTAAGGTGTGTGGTGCGTACAACAGCGTTTGATATTTTAGTGACAAAAGAGTTTTGAAGCCCCATTGCAAAAAGTAATAAACAGACTATCAAATCTGGAGATTTTAATGCTATGAAATTACTTAGAATTCCTATCACTATAAATATTAAACATTCAATTATAGTAGGTAGAACAAAGACATTTAGTTTTTTATTCTTTTTAAATTTCTCAATTAGAAAGCTTGACGTAAATGAGCCAAAAAGAAAAGAGAGTATATAAAGAAAGTAAATTGTTCCTTTCCAGAACTCAAAAGTAGAAACGTCATTTATAAATAAAGCAAAATGGCCAGTGACATTTGTGGTTAGTTGTTTAAAAGCCAGAAATCCAGTGACGTTAACAATCCCGGCTACAAATGATAAGATAGTAGCGATACGTAGGTTGTGTTTTAAAGTTCTGCTTTTGCCTTGATGTCTAAACATTTACTTGCATTTAGGTCTCTTTTGGTGTTGTCCCTTCGCTTTAAAATTGCTTTAAAAGAACGAGTATGTAAAGATAGTAGAATCTCAAAAACACAGTAAGTAAATCATATTTCTTAAGAGAGTTTTGTGCTATTTTTTCTATAGTGATTTATTTACCCATTGTCATTTAAATAGTTGCCCACATAAACTCCAGTGCTCACGCAGCCCTGTAATAAGTAGCCTCCAGTAGGAGCATCCCAGTCTAACATTTCGCCTATACAAAATTGATTAGGTAAATTAGTAAGTTCAAGATTTGTTGTAGTTGCTGTTAAGTCAATACCGCCTACGGTAGAGATCGCCTCATCAATGGTTGCTGTGTTTGTTATTTGTAACGGGAATTGTTTGATGTTTTCTGCTAGAATGGCAGTGTTGAGGTAATCTTCTTTAGAAAGATTTGTTTTCAATAAATCTATTTGGGCAGCACTCAATTTGATTTCTTTCTTTAAGATTTGAGTAGTGTTTTTATGTTTAGATAATTTTATTTTAGAGTTAAGAACCTTAAAAGTGAATGTAGGTTTAAAATCTACATACACAGTTGCTTTTTTTGCAGCGGTAAGTTGTGCTCTTATTTGCGGGCTTAAACCATAAATGGCGTTTCCTTCTAAGCCAAACTTAGTAATTACCGCTTCTCCTTTTTGGGTGCTTCCGTCACAAGTAATGGCAATGTTTTTTAATGGAGTTCCTTCATGGTTTTTTATAAAGCTGGTATCCCAATCTATTTGATAAGCACAGTTTGAAGGTTTAAAAGGTTTGGTTTTCACCCCTTTTTTACTGAATGTTTCTAACCAGTCTCCTTGTGAGCCTGTTACTTTCCAGCTTGCACCGCCAAGAGAAAATACGGTAAAGTCTGCTTGTATCGCTATATCATTAATAATAGGATTATTAGTGTCATCCCAACCAGAAAAAGTGTGTTCGTATTTTATAGTAATACCTTTTGCTTTTAGATAATTTAATATCGCATTTAAAACTTCTATCGGTTTAATGCCTTCTTTTGGGTAAACTCTTTTACTGCTGCCTATATATGTAGGGATTCTTATATTTTCAAGCCATTCTCTAAAATCTGTGTTTGAGAAGTTTGTTAAAGCTTTTTCTAGAAAATCACTAGGAGTGTATTTATTGATAAGTTGATCAATAGATTCTGAGTGCGTAAGGTTAAAGCCGCCTTTGCCAGCTACTAAAAATTTACGGCCGGCTGTTTTGTTCTTTTCGTAGAGTGTAACATCAAATTTTTTGGTGTCTAAAAATGCTGCCAATAAAAACGCAGATGGACCACCACCTATAATAGCAATTTGTTTTTTCATTAGGTCTTTATTCAAAAATCACACAGTAAAACGGTGCTTAGTTTTTTGTAGTTTTCGTAAAGGTACTTTAATTAAACAATTGTTAATGTAGGTCACGTTTCCGAAGAAAATATTAAATTTAACCTATGAAAAAAGATAATCTCCTTAAAGTGGCCTTAGCTCAAATAGCTCCAGTGTGGCTAGACAAAAAAGCAACATTAGATAAAATTTACGTGCAAATGGAAGCTGCTGCAAAAGAGCAGGCAGAGCTCATTGTTTTTGGTGAAGGGCTATTACCGGGTTACCCATTTTGGTTAGCATTGACAGGTGGTGCAGAATGGGATAAAAAGGTTGTAAAAGAGTTGCACGCGCATTATGTGCGTAACTCTGTGACAATAGAAGAAGGAGATCTTGATACTGTTTGTGAGCTGGCAAAAAAGCATAAGTTAGCCACTTATCTTGGCGTTATTGAAAGACCGCTAGATAGGGGAGGGCATAGTGTGTATGCTTCTTTAGTTTACATTAACCAAGAGGGTGAAGTAAAATCTGTGCACAGAAAACTACAACCTACTTATGATGAGCGTCTAACTTGGGCTCCTGGTGATGGTAACGGTTTGCGTGTACATCCCTTAAAGCAGTTTACTGTGGGTGGCCTTAATTGTTGGGAAAACTGGATGCCTTTGCCGCGTGCGGCTTTATATGGGCAAGGTGAAAACTTACACGTTGCTGTGTGGCCAGGGAGCGATCATAATACAAAAGATATTACGCGATTTATAGCAAGAGAATCTAGGAGTTATGTGCTTTCTGTAAGTTCATTAATGCAAAAAAGTGACTTTCCTGTAGATACCCCGCATCTTGATGCAATATTAAAAAATGCGCCCACTGTTCTTGCTAATGGTGGTAGTTGTATTGCGGGGCCAGATGGAGAGTGGTTAATTGAGCCAGATATGAAAACAGATGGTAATATTTATCACACCTTAGATTTTAATCGTGTGTATGAGGAGCGACAAAATTTTGATCCTGTAGGTCATTACTCGAGGCCAGATGTGACTAAGTTAACGGTAAATAGAGAGCGACAAAGTACGTTGAGGTTTGAAGAGTAATATTTTAGGTTAAAATTAATGTGCCATCTTTAATCAATAGCACGTTTTTGAAGTGAAATAAATATTAGCTAAACAACATAAAAATCGTACATCTATAATCGTACATCGAAAATCAAAAGAGTATCTTTGCAAAAAATTAATAATGCACTAGTTTTTAGTGTTTTAAAAGAAAACCCGTTTATGCGGGCACGAAGATGAGTAGAAACGATAATAGAGGAAAAGGAAAAACTTCTGGAAGAGGAGCAGGTAACGCACGCGGTAGTAGTAATGCAAGAGGAAATTCACCTGTAGGAAAGAGCGGTGGTCAAAGACCAAACGCTAAAGGAGCTACGCCTGCAAATAAAGCAAAGCAAGCGGCACCTAAAAAAGAAGTGGTTAAAAACGTAAACAAACAAGAAGGAATACGCTTAAATAAATACATATCTAATAGTGGTATTTGCTCTAGAAGAGAGGCAGATACTTATATTGGTACTGGGCTTGTAACGGTAAACGGAAAGATTGTTAATGAGATGGGCTACAAGGTAAAACTTGAAGACGATGTTCGTTTTGATGGTCGTAGAATAAACCCAGAGCCTATGTCTTATGTGCTTTTAAATAAGCCAAAGGGATTTGCAACTACAACTAGTGAGAGTAAAGGAAACACGGTGATGGATCTAGTGTCTAATGCATCAAATTCTCGTATTACTCCTATAGGTCGTCTTGGTAGAAATGCAACAGGATTGTTGTTGTTCACTAATGATGATAAGCTTAAAGAAAAGTTGAGCAAAAAGGGAATGACTCGTTTATTTCATGTAGAGCTTGATAAGAACCTTAAGGCGGCAGATATCCAAAAAATTAGAGAAGGCTTTACCATTGCTGGTAAAAAGATCGAGATTGAAGAGATTAGCTATGTAGATGGTAAGTCTAAAAAAGAAGTAGGTTTAAAAATAAAACATATGGGTAATAGTGTTATCCGTGATATTTTTGCTCATTTTGAGTATGATATTGTTCATTTAGATTGTGTTACACTGGCACATTTAACTAAAAAAGATTTGCCACGAGGTAAGTGGAAAATTCTTACTACACAAGAGTTAAATCTCTTCTCAATGCTATAATAGAATTTTTACTATTTAATGATAAAGAGCAAGAAAGACTTAAAAAAATATTTGGATGCAGATAGGCGTTCACTTGGTCTTTTTGCTCAAAATCGTTCTATTTTAAAAGAATATTTTGCGCCTAACGTTATCTGGAAATTTCAGAAAAAACTTAGGTATCTAGAGTATTATACCAACACCGGTGTTAATAGTTTTTACTATAAGTACAAGCGATTGCAGTTTGAAAAATATGCTATTAAATTAGGGTTTTCAATACCTGTAAATGTGTTTGGGCCTGGGCTTGCTATTGTGCATTACGGAACCATAATAGTAAATAAAAATGCCCGTATTGGTAAAAATTGCCGCATACACGCAAATACAAACATAGGCGCCTCTGGTGGTAAAGAAGCTGCACCTATTATAGGTGATAATGTTTATATAGCCCCTGGTGCTAAGATCTTCGGAAATATTAATATACCCTCTAATTGTGCTATTGGTGCAAACGCTGTCGTCAATAAAACAATGACAGAGCAAGGGATGCTTATTGCAGGAATACCGGCTCAAAGTGTCAAGAAAATTGACATAACTTCATTGATCAAAACGGCTAATTAAATTTTTCATAAATATTTTTATAAATAGTTTGTCAATTCAAATTTTAGTATAAATTTGTCACCTAATTCCGCGATTTAAAAACGGAATAGCTGAACAAATTGAACCGTGTTTCTATGTTCGGGTTTTTGAAAATTAGAAAGTCATATTCAAAAACAGCTCGCCACGCGAGTGACCGAATTCTAAAGCTAGCTTTCGCCGCACCACTGGCACTTGCCACTGTCTTAGGACCGGTGCGTAAAACTATGGGCTCGCTCCACAGGCTTGCTTATTGGCTCAACCCTATTCGTATCTGAGTACACTTTTTTCTATTTCTGTAGTATGATTTTTCGCGTCATTATTTAGCATAGATATGCTTTTGTGACTTTAATTATTACTCCAGATACAGCACATATTCAAGTCCTTTTACTATAGAGGCAAAACACTCATAAATATTTTTTTTCACTACGTTTCATTTTATAATTATGAATACTAAATACATTGATTTAATCAATCAAACTTACGATTTTCCTCAAGAAGAGTTTTCACTTAGCGAAGACCAGTTACAATTTCACAATGTCAATTTAATGGCACTCGTTGAACAATATGGTGCACCTTTAAAATTTACATATTTGCCTAAGATTTCAGAAAATATTCTGCGTGCAAAAACATGGTTTGAAAAGTCTATGAAAGAACAGAATTATAAAGGCACATATAACTATTGTTACTGTACAAAGAGCTCTCATTTTAAACATATTTTACATGAAGCGACAAAAAACGATATTCATATAGAGACATCTTCTGCCTTTGATATTGACATTGTAGAAAATCTAAAAGCAGAAGGTAAAATAACAAACAAAACTTATGTGATCTGCAACGGTTTTAAACGTGAGCAGTACATTACAAATATCACTCGTCTTATTAATAACGGGCAAGAAAACTGCATTCCTATTATTGATAATTATGAAGAGTTAGACTTACTCTCAGACGGTATCAAGGGAGATTTTAAAGTAGGTATTCGTATAGCGAGTGAAGAAGAACCTAAGTTTGAGTTTTATACTTCTAGGCTAGGTATAGGGTATAAAAACATAGTTCCTTTTTATGAAGACCAGATTAAAAACAACGATAAAGTAGAGTTAAAGATGCTTCACTTTTTTATCAATACAGGTATTCGTGACAACGCTTATTACTGGAACGAACTAGTTAAGTGTTTAAAGGTATACACTAAGCTAAAAAAGATTTGTCCATCATTAGATAGTTTAAATATAGGTGGTGGTTTTCCTATTAAGAACTCATTAGCTTTTGATTATGATTATCAATATATGATTGACGAAATTATCAATCAAATCAAAGTTACTTGTGAAGAAGAAGAGGTGCCTGTGCCTAATATATTTACAGAATTTGGAAGTTTTACAGTGGGAGAAAGTGGAGGAGCGATCTATGAAATCTTGTATCAAAAACAACAGAACGATCGTGAAAAATGGAATATGATTAACTCTTCTTTTATCACAACCTTACCAGATACGTGGGCAATAAGTAAACGCTTTATTATGCTGGCAATTAACCGATGGAATGATTCATACGAACGTGTACTTCTTGGAGGGTTAACATGTGATAGTGATGATTACTACAACAGTGAGCAAAACATGAACGCGATCTATTTGCCAAAATACAAGAAGGAACAACCGCTTTACATTGGTTTTTTTAACACGGGTGCTTACCAAGAAAGCATAGGGGGTTTTGGAGGGTTACAACACTGTTTAATTCCAAGCCCAAAACACATATTAATAGATAAAGATAACGACGGAAATATTACAACTAGATTATTTAGCGAGCAACAAACTAGTGAGCAATTACTGGGGATATTAGGCTATTAAAAAAAAATCGAAATTGATATTGAAATTGAAATCGAATTTGAAGATGTAGATGAAAAAGGTTGTAAACTTAGTAGGGTAAAAACTACAGGATGCGCCCAGCAGAGTGTTCCCCCTTTAAGGGAAAGTCAAGGGGTGTTCGGGTGAGCACACAATAATAAGCAGAGTAGATTAAGCAAAACAATAAACACACAACAACAAACACAAAGTAACAATCAAATAAAAAATGAACACAAAAACGTACGCAGGGATTCCAAAAGAGAACGCTGCACTTGAAACATCAAAAATCGTATTAATTCCTGTACCGTATGACGGGACTAGCACATTTCAGAAAGGAGCAGATAAAGGGCCAGACGCTTTTTTACACGCCTCAGAGAATATGGAATTATATGATATAGAAACAGAGACTGAAGTTTACAAACAAGGTATCTGCCTCTTAAGCCCAATCACAGAAAACAGTTCGCCAGAAGCAATGGTAGACGCTGTACACGCAAAAACAAAAGAGATGATTTTGCGTAACAAGTTTGTGACGGTTTTTGGTGGAGAGCACAGTATTTCTATAGGTACTATTCGTGCATTTAATGAGTGTTTTGACGACTTAACAGTTTTACATATTGATGCTCACGCAGATTTACGTAAGGACTATGAAGGGACTGCTTGCAACCACGCTTGTGCTGTTTATGAAGCAAGCCAAACTACAAATTTATTGCAAGTAGGAATTCGCTCTATGGATGTGACAGAAACAAGAGTGATGGACAAAGAGAAAACTTGGTTTGCACATGATATGGTAAATGATGAATATTGGATTGATAATGTAGTAGAGGCTTGTGGTGATAATGTTTTTATCACGTTTGATCTAGATGCATTTGATCCTTCAATAATGCCATCAACTGGAACACCAGAACCGGGTGGTTTATTTTGGTATGAAACGCTAGCATTTTTAAAACAAATATTTGAAGAGAAAAATGTAGTAGGATTTGATATTGTGGAGTTAATGCCACGTGAAGAAGATAAGTCTAGTGACTTTTTAGCGGCAAAATTATATTACAAAATGTTGAGCTATAAGTTTGCGGGTCAAGAAGAAGATGAAGAATTTGACAGTAATATTTCAGAAAAAAATAAAGTATCAAAATTTAAAGATAATCAAGATGACTAATAAAGGAGCGATTTCAAATTTTATAGAAAAATACTATTTACACTTTAATGCAGCAGCTCTAGTTGATGCAGCAAAGGGGTATGAGGAGCAGTTAAATAAAGGCTCAAAAATGTTAGTGTCTCTTGCAGGTGCTATGAGTACTGCAGAAATAGGAAAGATTTTTGCCGAAATGATTCGTCAAGATAAAGTGCAAATTATCTCTTGTACAGGAGCAAACCTTGAGGAAGATATTATGAATCTTGTGGCACACAGTCATTACAAACGAGTTCCTAATTATCGTGATTTAACACCACAAGATGAGTGGGATTTATTAGAAAAGGGCCTTAATCGTGTTACAGATACGTGTATTCCAGAAGAAGAAGCTTTTAGAAGAATACAAGAACATATTGTAAAAATATGGATGGAAGCAGAGGCTAAAGGCGAACGTTATTTGCCACATGAATATATGTACAAGTTACTTTTAAGTGGTGTGCTTGAGCAGTATTACGAGATTGATATTAAAGATTCGTGGATGTATGCAGCAGCAGAAAAAAACCTACCTATCATTTGCCCAGGTTGGGAAGATAGCACAATGGGTAACATTTTTGCCAGCTACGTGATGAAGGGAGAACTAAAAGCTCAAACCATGAAAAGCGGTATTGAGTATATGACTTTTCTTGCAGATTGGTACACAGCAAACAGTGAGAATGGTATTGGTTTCTTCCAGATTGGTGGAGGTATCGCAGGAGATTTCCCTATTTGTGTAGTGCCTATGTTGTATCAAGATATGGAGCGTACAGATACGCCTTTCTGGAGTTATTTCTGTCAAATTAGTGACTCTACAACTAGTTACGGTAGTTATTCTGGGGCAGTGCCAAATGAGAAAATCACTTGGGGAAAACTAGATATTAACACGCCTAAGTTTATTATTGAGAGTGATGCGACCATCGTGGCGCCACTTATTTTCGCCTATTTATTAGATATGTAATGTTACATAAGAATATAGATAATATTGAGCTTTCGTATCTCACTATTGAAGATTATCAAGAATTAAAAGAAGCTACAGAGGCATCTTATTCTGGTATGGAAAATTCTTATTGGCCTAAGAGTGCGATACAGAGATTAATTGATATTTTTCCTGACGGTCAAGTGGTGATAAAGATTGATGGTGTGATTGCTGGCTGTGCTTTATCTATTGTAGTAGATTATTCTCAATTTGATGATGATCACACTTATGCAGATATTATTACAAAGAGTTCTTTTAAAAACCACAATAATAAAGGAGATGTTCTTTACGGAATTGAGGTATTTATAAAGCCAAGCTTTAGAGGCTTGCGTCTAGGTAGACGACTTTATGATTACCGTAAAGAGTTGTGTGAAAGCCTAAACCTTAAGGGAATCGTTTTTGGTGGTAGAATGCCTAATTATCATAAGGTTCAAGATCAATACACACCTAAAGAATATATAGATTGTGTAAAGAGAAAAGAACTTAATGACCCAGTTCTTAATTTTCAAATATCTAATGATTTTCATCCTGTTAGGGTGATTAAAGGATATTTAATAGGCGATACAGATTCTGCAGATTATGCGGTATTAATGGAGTGGGATAATATTTACTATAGTAAACCTACTAAGTCGCCATCTACGGTAAAAACTATTGTGAGGCTTGGCCTTATACAGTGGCAAATGCGACCTTATGATGGCCTAGAACAGTTGATGCAACAGGTAGAGTATTTTATTGACAGTGTTTCGGGATATCGTTGTGATTTTGCAGTATTTCCAGAGTTTTTTAATGCGCCTTTAATGGCAGAGTTTAATCATTTAAAAGAGTCTGAAGCAATTAGAGAGTTAGCAAAATTTACAGATGAAATTAAGAAAAGAATGTCAGAGTTTTCTATCTCTTATAACATCAATATTATTTCTGGTAGTATGCCAGAACTGGTGGGTGACACGCTTTATAATGTAGGTTATTTATGTCGTAGAGATGGGAGTATTGAACGTTATGAAAAAATTCACGTTACTCCAGATGAGGCTAAAGTTTGGGGTATGCAGAGAGGTAGCGAGTTAAAAACCTTTGATACAGATTGTGGTAAAATAGGAATTCTTATTTGCTATGATTCTGAGTTTCCGGAGTTGTCTCGTTTATTGGCAGATGAAGGGATGGATATTTTATTTGTTCCATTCTTGACAGATACGCAAAACGGATATTCTAGAGTGCGTTTGTGTTCTCAAGCTAGAGCAGTTGAGAATGAATGTTATGTAGCTATTTCTGGTAGCGTAGGTAACCTGCCTAATGTGGAGAACATGGATATTCAATATGCTCAGTCTGCTGTGTTTACGCCTTGTGATTTTGCTTTCCCTAGCAATGGGATTAAAGCAGAGGCAACCACAAATACAGAGATGATTTTGGTGGCAGATGTAGATATAAGTTTACTTCGTGAGCTACATTCTTTTGGGGCGGTAAAAAATCTTAAAGACAGACGTAAAGATGTGTATGATGTAATTAGAATAAAAAAATAAATAATAGTATACCCTATTTTAATATCATTAAGCCTCTCCTCATTTAATAATAGGAGAGGCTTTTTTCTTCGGAAATAGTAAAATTAAAAACAATTAGACTAATGTCTATTTTTTAAAGACAAAAGTCTTATATTTGTGTAAAGATATAATTATGGGTGCAATAAAATATAATGAAGGTGATGACAGTTTTAATACTGTTAATGAGGCAATTGGTGTATATATTAGTCAAGAGCTTCCAGATAGCGGCGTGGCATCAACTCAGTTTTTTAAAAATAAAATGCTTGTTGTAAAAACCATCCGTAAAGGGTTGCCTTTTGCTATATTTTCTCTCATTAAAAAAATCACGCCTTTTAGTGATGAAGATTGGGCTAACTACCTTAATCTATCTACAAAAACATTGCAGCGCTATAAAAACGAGCAAGACTTTTTATTTAAACCTATACACACTGAGAAGATTCTAGAGCTTACAGAGGTTACAAATATGGGTGTGAGTGTTTTTGATGATCTCGCTAGTTTTCACGAGTGGTTAAACACTAGTAGTTTAGCTCTCGGTAATAATAAACCTGCAGAGTTGTTACAAGATAGTTACGGTAAAGAGTTAGTGCTCGCAGAGCTTAACCGCATTGAGCACGGTATTTTTGCATAATGAAGGTATTTAGACTTTCTCGTAAAAAATATGCTAAAACGTTAAGCGGTAAAGGTGCAGCGCTTTTTGGTAATCGCTGGAATTCTAAGGGTGTAGAAATGATTTACACCGCAGAAAGCAGAGCCCTAGCAATGGCAGAAGTTGCGGTACACTTATCTATTGCAAGTCTTCCTAAAGATTATATGATGCTCGAAATAGAAATACCTAAATCTGTAGCTGTTTGTGAGTTAAAAAAGCAACCTAAAAAAGGATGGAATGACAACCCGCCTACTTCCATTTCGCAAGAATTAGGTGATGCCTTTATAAGAGACGGAATATGCTGTGTGGTTAAAGTGCCTTCAGCTGTGGTACAAGGAGATTTTAATTTATTAATTAATCCTTATCATTTAGATTTTAAAAAGATCAAAATAATTTCGGCAGTTGCTTTTCCTTTTGATACTCGTATGTTTAAATAGGGGCTTTAAAAACAGAAAAGAAGTTTGATTTTTGAAGCTTATTTCCGAAGAAAATTTCAGAAAAAGCAAACACAATTACAACGATGTACTCTATTGCTACCAAGCCTAAATTCTCGCTAAAACCTTCTGCACTGTATGCAGAATAGCTAAATATCACCATAAAACTCCATACAATAGGAAATCTATATCGTGTAAAAACAGATAGAATTAATGGTGTTGCTACATACCACGGGTGCACCGTTGTAGAGAGCAAAAAGTAAAAAGACACGCCTAGTAAAATGGCAGTAATTAATTGTTGCGTAGTTGTATTTCTACGGAAAAATGCCAGCATCAAAATAAAGGCAATTACAATTAAAGGTAGGATTTTTCCAACGGTACCAATAATATTCCAGCCCACAGTTTGAAAGCCAATCCAGCGAATTACATAGTAAACACTTGCATTAAATTCAAAATTCTGAAACCATAAGCCAATAGTTGCGGCGAAATTTGTTATAAAATCTTGTGACAGAAAAGGAGCAAAGGTGATTAAAATTGTGCTTAAAGTAACCGCATAAAACAGCACCATTTTTATCACGCTAAGTTTATCGAAGTGCAATCCAAATATTGAAGTTTTACCCTTGTCGTTTGTTAGTAGATATTTAAAAAACATAGGTAAAAACAAAAGCGGTAATAGCTTAACAGAAACCGAAACGCCTAATAATACTGCCGCCCAAAACCACTTGCCTTTATGTAAAAGATAGAATGCACAGACTACAAAGAACAGCATCACTCCTTCAAAATGAAGATTACCGGTCAATTCTATAATGATAAAAGGATTTAAAAAATACCAGAAGATATTTTTAACGGGAAGATTAAGTTTTTCTAAGAGCCTTTTTCCGAAGTAAAGAATACCTAAGTCTGCTGCTATAATTAAAATACGTAATGCAATTACAGAACCTACAATAGAGTTTTTTGCAAACAGTGCGGCAATAGCAAAACAGAGTTGGTTAATGGGAGGATAGTTGCTGTAGTGACTTGCGTTTAACTCGCCCATTCCTGCTATTAATTCTCTAGCCTGATTTACAGTTTTACCAGATGTCACCTCGAGCGCAGTCGAGAGGTCTGTGTTGAATAACTGGGGTGTAACGGTATAGGGGTTTACACCTTGTATTAACAATCGCCCATCCCATAAAAACCTGTAAAAGTCTTGACTCAAATTAGGGATAGCTGGTAAGAACAAAATTCTAAAAAACACACCTATTCCTGCTAAAGCCCAAAAGTTAAATTGGGACGCTTTAATAATACGCCAAGCACAATAGAATAATCCAGAGTAGAGGAGAAGGAGATTTAAGAAGTCGCTCCTTTCTGTGAAATAAGAAAATAGTATGTAAAAAACCATGGTCCCAATTATTGGGATCGTTAGGTTTTTATATTGTTTAAAAAGACTCACGCTAAGTTTAATGATGTTGTGCAGTCTTTATTTTTTATTAAATAGGTCTAATTAATAAAGGTCTCGACTGCGCTCGACCCGACATCGTTATTTGTTCAATTTCGATTTCAGTTTCGAGTTCATTTAATCTTGCCACTCAGCAATAAAAAGGTTAGTATCTCTACCGCCACCGTTATTACGGTTAGATGAGAATGCTAAGTATTTACCATCGTTGCTGAAAACAGGAAAAGCATCAAAAGTTTCTCCGTGAGTAACACGCTCTAGATTTCTTCCGTCAAGGTCAATTAAGTATAGGTTAAAAGGGAAACCGCGTTCTGCTTCGTGATTACTGCTAAACAAGATTTTGTTTCCGCTTGGGTGGAAAAAAGGACTCCAGTTTGCATTACCTAGATTAGTTAATTGCTTTAAGTTACTACCGTCTGCATCACAAATGTAGAGCTCCATGTCAACTGGTTCTACTAATCCTTCGGCAAGTAAATCTTTGTATTTCTTTATTTCTTCTTCAGTTTTTGGGCGAGAAGAACGGAAAATTAATTTTGTTCCGTCTGGTGAGAAAAATGCACCACCGTCATAACCAAGTTCGTAAGTGATTTGCTTTACGCCACTACCATCTATATTCATTGTGTATAATTCTAAGTCGCCACTTCTAGTAGAGGTAAATACTATTTTATCTCCTTGAGGCGATACAGTAGCTTCTGCATCATAACCAGGTTCTGTTGTTAATTGTGCTGTGATATTACCTTCAAGATCTGCTACAAATATGTCAAAGCTATCGTAGACTGGCCAAACATAGTTTCCGTTTTTACGTAGTGGAACTTCTGGGCAATTATCGTCAACAAGGTGTGTGCTCCCGTAAACATAATGTTTATTGTCTGGTAAGAAATAAGCACAAGTAGTTCTTCCTTTACCCGTTGAGATCATAGGCGGTTGTGAGTCTTTAAATGTCTGGTCAGCATTCATTAAAAACATTTGGTCACACTCCACTCCCCACTCTTTATAGTTAGATTGAAAAACTAATTGCTTATCATCAAAACTCCAATAAGCTTCTGCATTATCACCTCCAAAAGTCACCTGGCGTATGTTTTTAAAATGACCTTCTTCTGGATAAATAAGTGTGTCTTTTGTTTCGGTATCAATTACAGCTTCTCTTTGTTTAGGAGCGCTAGTTTCGGTGTTTGATATTTCCGAAGTGCTATTACTCGGCTTACTGAGCGTAGTCGAAGTATCATTTTTGCAACTAGCTAAAACAGAAATAAATAAAAGGGCAATTAGAATTCTCATTTTGATTAATTTTGCACAAAAATAATGATATGCGCGGATATGTGATGCTAATAATTGCACTTGTTGTAATTTCTTGTAAAAATGAACCAGTAAAAACAGTCTCAATGCAAGAAGATGTTGTGACACTGGCAGATGATAAAATGGGTGGTCGTCAAACAGGAACGGATGGCGAGTTACTAGCTGCGGCATACATTGAGTCCAGGATGAAAAAGATAGGTCTAGCGCCAAAAGGGGATAAAGGGCTTTATACCCAAGCTTTTACTTTTAAGAAAAGCCAAAACCCTCACGATCAGGCTGAGTTTACAAATCTTACTGCAGAAGGTGCTGTTACAGGTACAAATGTAGTGGGGTATATTGATAATAACGCAGATAAAACGGTGGTGATTGGTGCGCATTATGACCATTTGGGTACTGGAGGTGAGGGCTCTTTATATAGAGATGACGAGACTTCTATACACAATGGGGCAGATGATAATGCGAGTGGTGTTGCGATTATGTTAGCTGTCGCGAAAACGTTAAAGACGGAAAAAATGCCAAAATCAAATTACCTTTTTATTGCTTTTTCTGGTGAGGAAATGGGGCTTTTAGGGTCTAATTATTTTGTGAAAAACCCAACTATTGATACTAAGAAAGTAAACTATATGATCAATATGGATATGGTGGGGCGTTTAAATGAAGAGAATACGCTTGCGGTTTATGGGGTAGGTACATCGCCTAGGTTTAAGCAAGTGCTTTTTGCAAATAACGATCAAGGCTTGAATATAAGTGAGCACGAGAGCGGGGTTGGGCCAAGTGATCATACTTCATTTTACTTAGCAGATATTCCAGTATTGCACCTTTTTACGGGGCAGCACGAGGACTATCACAAACCAGGTGATGATGCAGAAAAACTAAACTATGAGGGGATGGATAAAATCTCTAAATATATATTGAATATAGTACATGACCTAGATGGTGCTGGTAAGTTAACCTTCCGTAAAACTAAAAACGAAAGTGAAGAAGTGCCTGCGTTTAAAGTAGCGCTAGGTGTTGTGCCAGACTATTTATACAGTGGTGAAGGAATGCGAATTGATGGAGTAAGCGAAGAAAAACCAGCGCAAAAAGCAGGAATGCAAAAAGGGGATACGGTCATTAAGTTAGGAGACTTAGATACTCCAGATATGATGAGTTACATGAAAGCGCTTGCTACTTATGACAATGGTGATGTTACTGTGGTTACTTTCTTGAGAGATGGCAAAGAGATGACTGTTGAGGTTGTTTTTTAATCTACGCCTAGCGTTTCTTTTTCTATAGTTCTAAAATAGATGTTTTCTTCATCTGTTAATAATCTTGATAAGATTATGAATCTTAATCCTAGAGGAATTTCAACAGAAAAACTAGAGCCTCTTCCTTCAACGATATCCACAGTTAGATACGTGTGTTTCCAATATTGATATTGGTCTATGTTCATGTAGAAAGGGATTCCGGCTACATTGCCTAATAATACATCACTGTCATCTAGATAAAAGTCATCTTTGGTTATTAGCATAGGGGCAGAACCATCACAGCAGCCACCGCTTTGATGAAAGATTAGCTCGCCATGTTTTTCTGTCATTAGCGCCACTATATCTGCAGCTTTCTTTGTTATTTCTACTCTTGAATCTATCATTTTTTTTATGTTGATTAAAAAAAGGTCGAAGCATTATTGCTTCGACCCTAACTAAACTAATTGTCCATTAAAAGAAACCTAATTTTTTCTTATCATAAGAGATAAGCATATTTTTAGTTTGTCTGTAATGGTCTAGCATCATTTTGTGGTTTTCTCTACCAATACCAGATTTTTTATAACCTCCAAACGGTGCATGTGCAGGATATGCGTGATAGTTGTTTACCCAAACACGACCGGCTTGTACTTTTCTTGCTATTTTATAAGCTTGGTGAGTATCTCTTGTCCAAACACCTGCTCCTAAGCCATAAAGTGTGTCATTAGCAATCTCTACTGCTTCTTCCTCACCTTTAAAAGTTGTTACACAAACTACAGGTCCAAAAATCTCTTCTTGAAACACTCTCATTTTATTGTTTCCTTTTAAAATAGTAGGCTGAATGTAATAACCGCCTTCAAGACCTTCGTTATAAGCGGCATCACCACCAGCTAAAACTTCACAACCTTCTTCTTTTCCTATTTTAATGTAGTTCAATATTTTTTCATATTGATCATTAGATGCTTGTGCGCCTAACATTGTTTCTGGGTCTAATGGGTGTCCTATTTTGATTGCGTTTGTTCTTTCAATAACACGCTTAATAAAGTCATCATAAATACTTTCTTCAATTAAAATACGCGAAGGGCTAGTGCATACTTCACCTTGATTAAAGGCAAACATAACAGCGCCTTCAATTGCTTTATCAAAGAAGTCATCATCTGCATCCATGATACTTTTAAAGAAGATGTTTGGAGATTTTCCACCTAGTTCAAGTGTTACTGGAATAATGTTTTTTGAAGCGTATTGCATTATTAATTGCCCAGTTGTAGTTTCTCCTGTAAAGGCAATTTTATTTATATCTGGATGTGATGCGAGTGGTTTTCCTGCTTCAATACCAAAACCATTTACAATGTTTAGTACACCGTCTGGGATTACATCTTTAATCAATTCTGCAAGCAACATAATACCTACTGGAGTCTGTTCTGCTGGTTTTAATACCACGCAATTACCAGCGGCAAGTGCAGGTGCTAATTTCCATGTAGCCATTAATAGCGGGAAGTTCCATGGGATAATTTGTCCAACGACACCTAATGGTTCCCATATATTAAGGGAGAGGGTGTTTTCATCAAGCTCACTAGCGCCACCTTCTTCACCTCTAATTACACCTGCAAAATATCTAAAATGATCAACAGCCAAAGGTAAATCTGCATTTAAGGTTTCTCTAAAGGGTTTACCGTTATCCCAAGTTTCTGCTTTAGCTAAAACTTCTAGGTTTTGCTCAATGATATCTGCTATCTTTAAAAGTACATTACTTCTTTCTGTAGCAGATGTGTTGTTCCAGTGTGGAGCTGCTTCCCAGGCTGCGGCTACAGCAAGATCAACGTCTTCTTTTTTAGAACGTGCTATTTTAGTGAAGGTATTACCGTCTACAGGAGAAATACTTTCAAAATATTCTCCACTTATAGGTGCAACCCATTTTCCGCCGATAAAATTATCGTACTGAGTTTTGAACTTTGGCTTTTCTATATTCTTACCTGTTGCTGTTTCTGTTGTGCTCATAATGACAAAATTTTAATGATTATTTTATTGTATATTTAATTATCATAAAGATATATTGATAATCACGCAATGATTTGAACAATTCTGCAGAAACATAACACAAATCTGTAAACCCTAAAAGAAGAATAATAAATTTTGTAATATTGAGTATGAGTAACTTATTATCCCGGCATAAAGCAGCTCGAAAAATCTATACATTAGTAGAAAATAGGACTACTTATAATGCTGCATATTCTGAGCTTAACATATTTGAAACCCACAAAATTGCAGACAAGGTTTCGCTTACGTTTGATTTTCCTGTTATTGCAAGTATGCTTACAGGTAAAAAAATTATGCATCTAAATGAGCTGTCTCCTTTTGAATTTCTTCCGGGTGAATCTGTTGTTATGCCAGCAAATCAAGAAATGGTAATAGATTTTCCTATTGCTACAAAAGATAGCCCAACGCAATGTTTAGCGCTAGGTATTGATGCAGAGAAAATACACGAAGTTGCCTATAAGTTTAATGAACAGATTTTATTAAAAGATGAGAAGGATGTTTGGTCTTTAGAAGAGGGGACAGCCTCACACCTTACTAACCAGATAGAAGTTAATTATTTAATAGAACGATTGGTAACTACTTTTACTAAAAATACAGCTTCAAAAGATGTCTTGTTAGATTTAATGATTCAAGAATTAATTGTTAGGCTGCTTCAGACCAAAGCAAAGCATAGTATTTTAAATGACGATCTACAGATGTTTAGTGATACTAGAATAGGTTACGTAGTAAAGTTTATAAGAGAAAACCTAACAGATAAAAATATTAATGTAGATCAATTAGCAGAGAAAGCATATATGAGCACCTCTAGCTTTCATAAGAAGTTTAAAAATACTTTAGGTATTTCGCCCATAGATTTTATTAATTCTGAAAAAATAAAGTTTGCAAAAAAGTTAATGACCCGAAATAAAAAGATGTTGATTTCTGAAATAGCGTATAAATCTGGTTTTAACAATGTGAGCTATTTTAATAGGCAGTTTAAAAAACTAGAGTTTATGACACCACAGCAGTTTAAAGTTTCTTTGGGGAATTGAATACTTTATTCTTGATGGCAGCAGCTTTCAATATCAAAAGTAGGTGAAAATTTCTTGTAGATAACATCCCATTCATCATCAGTTAACAAATCAATTGATCTGGAAAATTGTAATTTAGCTTTAGTATTTAAGTAGTTTTCTATCTCCCAAAGGGTCTTAGATTGCCAGATGTCAAATTGAATATTTTGTGATGAATGAGCAATGAAATATTTTATTGTGCTGCCCCCCTCGCAGTTAGATAATAATGTTTTTATGTTTTTGAGGAGAATTGGTGCTGAAATTTCAACTTGATTTTTAAATAATTTTCCATTTTCATCAATAGTCACATAAATTGAACAAGTATTCGGTTCTTTGATGTTTTTAGAAGTAGTTATATACTCGACAGTCATTCTTTTAGTAAGTTGTTGACTGTAGGTCACAAGAATCGTACATACGGTTAGTAAAAAAGTGACAAGAATTTTCAAATTTGATTTAATTTTAACTGAGATTTGACAGCTTAGCTACTGCTACTGCTACTGCTACTGCTACTGCTACTGCTACTGCTACTGCTACTGCTACTACTTAAGCCACCTTCATCACAATCTCCATTGTAGTCCCTTCACCAATTGCGCTGCTGCAAACTTTAATACGCCCTTTGTGATATTCTTCTATAATACGCTTTGCTAGTGAAAGCCCTAAGCCCCAACCACGTTTTTTTGTGGTAAATCCTGGTCTAAAAACGTTTTTGAAATCTTTTTTAGGGATTCCTTTACCGGCGTCTGTAATTTTAATGACCACGTTGTTCCCTTTGTGTTCCATCTTTATTTGGATTTCTCCCTTTCCTCTCATCGCGTCAATGCCATTTTTAACCAGATTTTCTATGGTCCAACTATAAAGCTGAGGGTTTAGGTTGACTAGTATTTTTTCATTTGGCATTTCTATTTTAAAGTCAACAAGTTTAGAGGTTCTGTTTTTAAGATAGTCATAAGCTTCAGTAGTTTCTTTGACAATATCGTGTTTGTGAAGCACAGGCACAGAACCTACTTTACCAAAACGGTCAGCAATCATCTCAAGTCTATTAATATCTTTATTCATCTCATCCAGATATTCTGGGTTTACATCTTCAGAGCGTAAAATTTCGCTCCAGCCTAATAATGAAGACAAAGGTGTGCCTATTTGGTGGGCCGTTTCTTTAGCCATACCTGCCCAAAGTCTGTTGGTTTCTGCAGAACGGGAGGTGCGGTAAAAGAAGTAGAGGGCGAGAATAAAGAGTGCTACAATCAAGATTAACAATAAAGGATAATATTTAAGCTTATTTATTAATGGAGAATTTCCGTAGTAAATAGTGTTATATATTTTGCCTTTAAATTCTGAGACAATGGGCTCATTTTCTGAAGTGAAGTCTGCTATGAGTTCATCTCTTTTGTTTTTATTTTTGAGTATGTCTTCGTCTAAGTTCTTTATATTATGAGTGCTATCTGCGTGATTGTAAGCAATCATAGGTGTGGTGGTATTCATTTTAAGAATGTTCAATACTAGATTGAGCTGAGTGCTTTCTAGGTCTTCTGTGGCATAAGCTTTTTGCGCCTCTGTCCAGATTTCCATTTTAACACGTTCATTTTCTTTTAAACTATTATAAAACGAATAAGAATTCCAGAAAACAAGCGAAATAATTATTAAAGAAACTGAGATTAAAAACCATCTACCAAACGCAGAATTTTGAAGCATAAGAAAATATTTATTATTGCTGAAATAGGATATAATTGACAACAGCAAACTAGGTTTAAATATAAAGTAAAATTGTTAATATTATTGTGCAAACCAATTTTTACAAAGCAGCACCTTTGTCTACATTTGTGGCTATGCTAAGTATATCACCAAAAGACATAAAAACTGCACAATTACATGGTTACTTGCTAGGAGCTGTGTCGCCAAGACCTATTTGTTTTGCAAGTACGGTTGATAGCGATGGTAATGTAAACCTTTCGCCTTTTAGCTTTTTTAATGTTTTTAGTGCAAACCCTCCTATTTTAATATTTTCGCCAGCAAGGCGAGTAAGAGATAATACAACAAAGCACACGCTAGAGAATGTTTTAGCCACAAAAGAAGTTGTTATCAACATTGTAAATTATGATATGGTACAGCAGATGTCTTTATCATCTACAGAATATGCAGAAGGAGTTAATGAGTTTGTAAAAGCTGGGTTTACAGAAGCGCCTTCGTTAGAAGTGACGCCGCCAAGAGTATTAGAAGCGCCAGTACAGTTAGAGTGTAAGGTGAATGAAGTTGTAGCGCTTGGAAATGAAGGTGGTGCAGGAAATCTTGTAATCTGTGAGGTTGTACATTTACATATTGACGAAAAAATACTTGATGCAGACGGAAAGATTGACCCTGCAAAAATTGATGCCGTTGCGAGAATGGGCGGTAACTGGTACAGCAGGTCTAAAGTAGGCATGTTTGAAGTTGAAAAACCATTATCTACTCTTGGCATAGGAGTTGATGCATTACCAGAGGCAATAAGAAAGAGCAACGTGTTAACGGGTAATGATTTAGGAATGCTCGCAAATGTAGAGCAATTGCCATTTGATGATGTTTCCGAAGAAAAAGGAATACACAAGAAAGCCCAAGAAAAATTAAGTCAAGGAGACGTAATGGCAGCTTGGCAGATTTTAAAACAATAAAGTAAATTAATTAATAACTAAATAGATTGCCATTAAGCAAACGCTATGATGGAAACACAAACAAGATGGAAGTACAAGGTAAAATTAAAGTAATTGGAGAAACGCAAACTTTTGGTAGTAACGGTTTCAGAAAAAGAGAATTAGTTGTAGAAACACAGGAGCAATACCCGCAGCCTATTATGGTTGAGTTTGTACAAGATAAAACAGATTTACTTAACAACTATGGCGTAGGTCAAGAAGTAAAAGTAAGCATCAATTTAAGAGGTAGAGCTTGGGAAGACCCTAAGACAAATACCACTCGTTACTTTAACTCAATTCAAGGATGGAGAATAGAAGGTGTGCAAGCAGGAGCAGGAGCGCCAGATATGCCACCAATGCCACCTATGGATACGTTTCAGCCAGCAGATAACTTAAATACAGATGATAATGATGATCTTCCTTTTTAATTAGAAGGTGAAATTCAAAATCAAGAAGCTAAAACCACACATGCAAATGTGTGGTTTTTTTGTTTCTGAAACTCGCTTTACGGCTGGCAGGTTTTAAAATTCAAAACCCTTATTTTAGCAATTCAAATACTTCTACCGTTATTAAATAACCAAAATAATGATTCCATTTATTAATGCTATGTCTTTTCCAGATCCTCGTGACGCTAGTCTTGATGGTTTACTTGCCTATGGTGGTGACTTAACTACAGAGCGTTTACTTCTCGCTTATAATAGCGGAATTTTCCCGTGGTATAATCAAGACGAGCCAGTGATGTGGTGGACTCCAGATCCTAGAATGGTGTTGTTTCCAGAAAATTTTAAGGTTTCTAAATCTCTAAAAAAGACAGTTAAATCTAATAAGTTTAAAATCACTTTTAATACTGCTTTTGAGCAAGTAATGATGCAATGTGCAAAAGTTAAACGTGAAGGACAAGAAGGTACTTGGATCACTACCGAAATGTTAAGTGCATATAAAAAGTTACACGAGTTAGAACATGCAATATCTGTTGAAGTCTGGTTTGAAGAAAAACTAGTAGGCGGTCTTTATGGAATAGACTTAAAAAATAAAAAGGTCTTTTGTGGAGAGAGTATGTTTGCGTTAATGAGTGATGCCTCAAAAGTGGGGTTTTATCATCTTGTAGAAAAGCTGAAAGAAGAAAACTATCATCTCATAGATTGCCAAGTTTACACAGTACACCTAGAAAGTTTAGGTGCAGAAGAGATAAATAGACTCACATTTTTATCATATTTAGAAGACTAAGAGAAATACTAAGCTACTACTAAGAGACTATTTAGGTATATTTGAGAACCAATAAATATTTTCTATGAAATTTATATTACGAACTTTTCTTCTTTGTGCTATCATTTTTTCAAGCCAGCACATTTTTGCGCAGCAAAACCAACCCTTACCTAAAGGCTTAACAGAAGTTGAAAAAGGTTTAATTAAAGATTATCAATTTACAAAGCCACAAAGAACTCCTGCGCCAACTTCGCCAGTGAGAGCTGCTGCAGAGTGGGAAGAGGTTGAATACCTTGTAGTAACTTGGCAAAATAATTATCCAAATATTTTACGTCAAATTGTGGCTGTTGGTGTTCAAGAAGCTACAGTGGTGATTATCACTCAAAATGAAAATGGAGTCAATAATTATCTAGAAAATAATGGGGTTGATACTTCAAACATTATATACCTAGATAGAAACTGGGATAGTATCTGGATTAGAGATTATGCGGGTAACACTGTTTATACAGATGATGTAGGTGAGCGTGCGCTAGTAGATTGGATTTATAATAGACCAAGACCAAATGATGATGATGCTCCTGCAGCCCATGCAGCTTTATTGGGTATAGATTTTTATGAAACTAACAGTAGCCCAAATGACCTTGTGAACACAGGTGGTAATTATATGTCTGACGGTTTAGGTAATGCCTTTGCCTCAGAGTTAATTCTTGAAGAAAATGAGGCAGGAAATCCTTATGGAGTTTCAGCAAAAAGTGAAGCTCAAATAGACCAGATTATGGAAGACTATATGGGGATTACAAACTATATAAAAATGGAGACATTGCCTTATGATGCTATTCATCATATAGATATGCACATGAAGCTATTAGATGAAGAAACCTTACTAGTAAGCAAGTATCCTGAAGGAGTAGCAGATGGACCACAAATAGAAGAGAATATTGATTATGTTTTAAGTAATTTTAATTCACCTTTTGGTACCCCGTATAAGGTGAAGTGGATAGATGCGCCACCAAGTCCTGGCGGAAACTATCCAGATAATAATGGCTATTATAGAACGTACAGTAACTCTTTGATAATTAATAAATCAATTTTATTACCTACATATAGACCAGAGGTTGATGCTGCAGCAATAGCATATTATGAAGAGTTAATGCCGGGCTATAATGTAGTGGGTATAGATGTAGATAATGATGACGAAACTTTAATTGCCGCAACTGGAGCAATACATTGTATCACACATACCATAGGTGTTTCTCAGCCTTTATTGATAGTACATCAACCTATAGCAAATGCAGCGCCATCATCTACGGTGACAATAGATGCATCAATTAAACATATTTCTAATATTGCGGCAGCAAAAGTTTATTGGAGAGAACAGGGTGAGACAGACTATCAAGAAGTAGCAATGAATGCTGCGGGAGGTGATGTGTGGACGGCAGAATTAAATATGCCAGATGCTAGTGGTGTTGTAGAGTATTACATTTGGGCAGAGGCTAATTCTGGTAAATCCTTAGCAAGACCTATTGTGGCGCCAGAAGGTTACTGGAGAATTAATGTAGAGTTGTTAGCGACCCAAGTGTTTGCAGAAGCTAGTATTGCAGGTCCATACCCAAACCCAACAACTGGCGCTGTGAAGTTTAATTTTACAACACAGTTTTCAAATATGAATGTGAGTATCACAAACATTTTAGGACAAGAGTTGTTCTCGCAAGATTTTGATGATGTGCAAGGAGAGTTGAGTTTAGACCTGCAAGCACAATGGCAAGGAACCTTGTTTGCGACCTTTAGTGGTGACTTCGGAAATGTGACTAAAAAGATACTGAAGCTATAATAAGATAGTATAAGATTAAAAAAAACCGCTTCTATCAGGAGCGGTTTTTTTGTTTTCAAGACATAGTTACTTTAGTTCTTTGTGTCTAAAACAGCTTTGCACGTGATCATTTACCATACCTGTAGCTTGCATATGTGCATACATTACAGTGCTCCCCACAAACTTAAAACCTCTTTTTTTAAGATTTTTACTTAGGGCGTCACTTAAGGCAGTATTAGCAGGAACATCTGCTAGAGTCTTACAGCTAGTTTGCAATGGTTTCCCGTCTACAAAACCCCATATGTAATTGTTAAAACTCCCAAACTCTTCTTGGATTTTCATATAAGCCTGTGCGTTTGTAATTGTAGCTTTTACTTTAAGTTTGTTTCTAATGATGCCGGCATCTTGCAGTAATTCTAATTGTTTTTCTTCAGAATATTTAGCGATTTTTTTATAATCAAAATTGTCAAATGCTTTTCTAAAGTTTTCGCGCTTTTTTAAAATTGTAATCCAGCTTAATCCTGCCTGAAAGGTTTCGAGCATTAAAAATTCAAAAAGAAGGTCGTCATCTTTTACGGGTACTCCCCATTCTGTGTCGTGATATGCTACATATAATGGGTCTGTACCGCACCATCCGCATCTTGATTTTTCCATAGTTTGATTGTTTAGATATTGACTTCTTATATCATTTTTAAAGATAGTAAGAATTTGTAAATTGTCTCGTCAAAGTACATATATGGAAACAATAAACACAAATACACTTATAGCAGAAAGTTTAAAAACAGCAATGAGTTATACAGCGTATAGATCGCTCACTATAGAGCACGCAGCAAACAAGACTAGCACAGGCCCTGACCAAAGTGAAGCGTATGTAAATTACACAAAACTAGGTGATGCTCGTATGAGAAGACTGGATAAAACGGTTAAAATCTCAGAAGAAGTACAAGCGGTTGCAAAGGCTGCAAAAACTAAGACAACGTGGTTGGTTCTTACAGAGTCTTGGTGTGGTGACGCTGGGCACGCTTTGCCTGTGATTAATAAGATTGCAGAGCTAAATGACAACTTAGATTTAAAGATAGTCTTGAGAGATGAAAATGTAGATTTAATGAATCAGTTTTTAACTAATGGTGGGATGTCTATCCCAAAGTTAATTCAGATTGAAAATGACGTTGTTACTGGAACTTGGGGCCCTAGACCTTCTACTGCGACAGCAATGGTAAATGAATTTAAAGAAGCAAACGGTGGTCTTACGCCAGCCTTTAAAGAGTCACTACAAGGCTGGTATAACAAAGATAAAGGGCAAAATATCGCAAGTGACATTGCGGGTTTGTTAGGATAATCTATCCTTTAATAAGCGTCTCAAAGGCCTCTATAGAAATAGCGTTATCAACAGAGAAGTCTCCAATTTTTGTTCTGCGTAAAGCAGAAAGGTGAGCGCCATTATTAAGTGCTTCGCCAAAATCGTGAGCTAAAGAACGTATGTAAGTGCCTTTGCCGCAAGCAACTCTAAAATGTACGTTAGGCATATCAATACTCGTGATTTCAAATTCAGAAATTGTGATTTTGCGAGTAGGTATTGCTACGACTTCGCCAGCTCTCGCGTATTCATATAAGCGTTTTCCCTCTTTTTTTAAGGCAGAAAACACAGGAGGTCGTTGGTCTATTTCGCCAGTAAATTGTTTAGTAGCTTCAATGATTTGCGCCTCACTTATTTCTGAAACATCAAAGGTGTTGTCTATTTCGGTCTCAAGATCATAACTTGGCGTTGTGCCACCTAGTGTGATTGTACCCGTGTATTCTTTATGCTGCGCTTGGTAGGTTTCTATTTGTTTAGTAAACTTTCCTGAACATAAAATAAGTAGTCCTGTTGCAAGAGGGTCTAGCGTACCAGCATGACCTACTTTAATTTTCTTGATTTTAAACTGCTGTTTGATTAACCAGCGCACCTTATTCACCACTTGAAAAGAGGTCCAATTAAGTGGCTTGTCAATAAGAATGACTTGGCCTGCTTGATAATCTTCTAGGGTTAAGGGTTTGTTCATTTTATCTTTTAATATTGAATTATTTAGAAATGCTATCTAACCATATTTCGAGATGTTCATTATGGCTTCCTTCTGTATAAATTAATTTGTCACCATCAATAATTGCCTTGCTGCCGAAAGCTGGAATTGAATTAATATAATAAAAATTGAGTGTATCTTCGAGGATTGAGATTTCTCCTTTGTGAAACTTACTATTTGGGAAACTTGTGTATTCAAATTCAAATGTGCTATCCTTGTAAATTCTTAAATGATTCCATCCTATAGGAGCTTCTCGCTCTGCCATTAAAATTGCATCTTTAGACTTGTCTTTGTGACACGAAACTAAGTTAATGATAAGCAGAATCATTACTAAACATTTTTTTAGAAGCATAGTGAATATTTATAACAATGTCAGTCTGAGCGCAGTTGAAGACCTTAAATATGCCTACGTTTCATTGTCTTCGACTACGCTCAGACTGACAATAGGCTTTTCTAAAGACTAGGGTAAACCCCAACCCCAATAGCAATTATACCAACCACTAAACAATAAATGGCAAAATAAGAAAGCTTACTTTTCTTAACTAGGCTAATCATCCAAGTACAGGCGATGAGCCCGCAAACGAAAGCTGCTGCAAAGCCTAAGCCCATAATGGTAAAGTCTGTAGATTCTGTAGTGATGTCACCACTTAGAATATCTTTTGCGATTTTCCCAAAGATTAATGGGATCACCATTAAAAATGAAAAACGAGCCGCTTTACTTTTGTCATTCCCTAATAAAACCGAAGTAGAGATAGTAGCGCCACTTCTTGAAATTCCTGGCAGCATCGCGATCGCTTGAGAAACACCAATAATAAAAGCGTTCTTAAAACTAACCGGTTTTTCGGTACTCTTTGCTTTATCTGCAAAGTAGAGTAGGGCTGCTGTTACTATTAACATAGCGCCAACAAATGCGATATTTCCGCCAAAAAAAGCTTCTAATTGTTCTTCAAAAAGAAGACCAACCACAACGGCTGGTAACATAGATACGGCTATCTTAAAAATGAATTGAGTTTCTTCATTCCATTCAAACTTGAATACTGCTTTGATAATTTCAATAATATCTTTTCTAAAAACCACTATAGTACTAAGAGCTGTAGCAAAGTGTAAGATTACTGTAAATAAAAGACTTTCTTCTGGTACAGAATTGTCGCCAAGAATAGCTTTCCCTAATTCTAAATGCCCACTTGAAGATACGGGTAAAAACTCTGTAAATCCTTGAATAATACCAAGGAGGATTGCATCAATAGCTTCCATTTACTCTTCCTTTTTATTTGGGTTGAGTAAAATAGCATACACTTCTATCCCAAAACCTATTAAAATAAGTGCGGGTGCAAGACGAATACGTCTCCAGCTATAGATTTCTGGGTTAAAAACAGTTGGGTCATCGCTACCACCACCTGTCATTAATATGAAGCCAAGTGTTATAAATGCAATGCCGATCAACATAAACTTATAGTTTTTACGCTGAAACACAAAATGCTTTTTTTGCAGATCTTCTTTTCGTTTTTGTTCTCCCATATTTGTTGCCCACAAAAGTGGGTTTCTTTAAACCTTTAACAAGGTGTTAATCTGTTTGATTTTTTACAATTGAATTTAAAATTTCAGAAGTAAAAACTCTAATAATATAAGTCGTCTGTTCTTAAATTTAAGAAACGTTGTGTTGCTATAAATGTACTGAGCCAAGTGATAACAAGTCCCATTAATAATATGAATAAAAATAGTCCACCTAGCATTACCCTGTCTTGAATAATCTGTAATTCTGGAAAACTCTTATCTGCATAATAGATAACTGCCGCAAGACCTGCCATTGCTACTATTGCGCCAATAAAACCTAATCTAACACTACGCCACACAAACGGTTTTCTAATAAAACGCTTAGTGGCGCCTACCATTTGCATGGTTTTTATTGTAAAACGTTTTGCGTACACAGATAGTCTAATAGAGCTGTTAATGAGTAAAATAGCAATCACTAAAAAGATGCCGGCAATCACAAGCATCCAGAAACTTATTTTGCGCACATTACTGTCTAGTTTTTCTATAAGCGGTTTGTCATAAACTACGTCATCTACAAAAGATTTGTTTTTAATCTCGCTTACAATTTCTTCTATCTTTTCTGGTGTTACATATTCTGCAATTACTCTTACGTCAATACTGTTTTGTAAAGGATTATCGCCCAGATACTCCATAAAATCTTCGCCTATCACATCGCTGTGTTCTTCTGCAGCTTCTTCTTTTGTGACGTATGTGGCGTCTTTTGTGTATTCTGCTAAGGCAAGACTTTGTTTTAATTGGGTCACTTCTACCTCTTTTGCATTGTCTTTTAAAAACACTACAATTGGTATTTGTTCTTTGAAATAATCACCTACTTTTTTACTGTTAAGCACAAGTAGCCCTAGTAATCCCAATAAAAACAGGACTAGTGAGATACTTAATACTACAGAAAAGTAAGAAGTAAAAAGTCTTCGTTTTTGGTAAGATTCAAAAGATTTGCTCATAGGTGGTTGCTGCCGTTAAAAACGCAAAAATACACAGATTTTTTAACAGATGTCACGAGTGGACATCGTTTAATTAACAACGTTGTTATTTGTAGAATATTGGAAGGGTGTTAAGTGGTCTCCACTAAGCTTAAAATGGTAAATTTGTATTTCTGAAATATGCCTTTGATTTTAAAACATTTAAAAATATCACGCCCTGGACTCTGGTTTCCTACTATCTGGATTTACCTTGTTCCTTTTACTTTTGAGACGGCTTTCTGGGAGTCTACTATTTTTTGGGTGGGACTTGTCTTTGTAACCTTCCCTCTTAATTATTTAGTGTATGGGCTCAACGATTATAATGATGTTGCTGCAGATAGTATGAATGATAGAAAAGGTAATTTTCTCTTTGGGGCAAAAGCAAGTGTAGCTACTTTAAAGCGCGTGCCTTTATGGATAACGTTAGTAAACCTCCCTTTTATAATTTATTTCATTTATTATTCTGGCTTCCAGATGTTTGTTGTGCTCTTTTTTATGGTGGCAGTAAATATTATCTACAACTTTAAACCTTTGAGAATAAAAGAGCGCCCGCCGTTTGAGATATTAATACAGGTAGGGTATGTTGTGACGGCTTTGTTTAGTTTGTTGTTAAATAAACTGCCTATGCTCCCGTGGTTAACAATGGTCTATCTGTCATTGTTTGCTTTTCAGGCCCACATAGCAGGAGAGATTATGGATATTGAACCAGATAAAAAAGCAGGGAAGAAAACCACAGCAACTATCATAGGGAGAAAAAACACAAAATTATTAATGCTAGCTTTTCTTTTAATAGAAGTTATAGTGTTAGGTATAGGGTTTCAAGATTATGTGTTAGCAGGGTTTTTGGCTGTTTTTTCTGCTTGGTTAGTACTTGATGTTTTTGTGTTCTTTAAAGACAACCCCTATACTGTTGCTCAAATGAGACTATTTGGTTGGGCAATGAATGTTTCTGCTTTGCTTTCTATGCTGTGGGTCTTGTATTCAGGTAAATTATTAACTCCCCTGTTTTAGCCATTAATTAGGTGGTTTATTCTTGATTGTGGCTATTTTTTCATCCAATAGCCCTATTTTTGCACCCTTAAAATTTCAGAAGCAATGAGCAAATATCATTTTAACGATATCGAAAAAAAGTGGCAAGATTACTGGGCAAAAAACCAAACCTTCGCCGCCAAAAATGAGAGTGATAAACCTAAGTATTATGTACTGGACATGTTTCCTTACCCAAGTGGTGCGGGATTGCATGTAGGGCATCCGCTAGGTTATATAGCAAGTGATATTTATGCGCGTTACAAACGTCATCAAGGCTTTAATGTGTTGCACCCTCAGGGTTACGACTCTTTTGGTTTGCCAGCAGAGCAGTACGCAATACAAACAGGGCAGCACCCAAGAACTACTACAAAAGAAAATATTGCACGTTATAGAGAACAGCTTGATAAAATAGGTTTCTCTTTTGATTGGAGCAGAGAGGTGAGAACTTCAGACCCGTCATATTATAAGTGGACTCAAGAGATTTTTGGGATGCTTTATGATAGCTGGTATTGTAAAACACACGAAAAAGCTTTTCCTATATCTGCACTTGTAGATTTTTTTAAGGATGAAGGTAGCTGCAGTATTAATGCTTCTTGCGAGGTTGATGGTGTGTGTTTTACAGCAGAAGAGTGGAATGCTTATTCTGAAACGCGCCAACAAGAAATTTTGTCAGAGTATAGATTAACATATCTAGCCGAAACAGAAGTAAACTGGTGCCCAAAATTAGGGACTGTACTTGCAAACGATGAGATTGTTAATGGTGTTTCTGAAAGAGGAGGGTACCCAGTGGTTCGAAAAAAAATGAAGCAATGGAGTATGCGTATTACGGCCTATGCTCAAAGATTGCTTGACGATTTAAATACTATAGACTGGCCGCAGCCTTTAAAAGATTCTCAAACCAACTGGATAGGGAGATCAAAGGGTGCTACGGTTACTTTTAATGTTCAAGATGCAGACTTTAAGATTCCTGTGTTTACTACAAGACCAGATACTATTTATGGAGTTTCGTTTATGACTCTTGCTCCAGAGCATGAGTTGGTTTCTCAAATAACTACAGCAGAACAAAAAGATGCTATTGATGCTTATGTTTTAGCTTCGGCAAAAAGAAGTGAACGCGAGCGTATGGCAGATGTAAAAACAATTTCTGGTGTTTTTACAGGGGCTTATGCAGAGCATCCTTTAACAAAAGAACCTATTCCTATCTGGATTGGTGATTATGTTCTTGCCGGTTATGGTACGGGAGCTGTTATGGCTGTGCCATGTGGTGATCAGCGTGATTATGATTTTGCAAAGCACTTTGATATTGAAATACCTAACATTTTTAAAGATGTTGATATTTCTGAAGAAGCTTATGCAGACAAGAGTAATGTTGTGATTACAAATAGTGATTTCTTGAATGACTTGCCATATAAGCAAGCCTCATTTAAAGCTATTGAAGCATTAGAAAAAATAGGAGCTGGTGAAGGGAAGATAAACTTTAGATTACGTGATGCTGTTTTTAGTAGACAACGTTATTGGGGAGAGCCGTTTCCTATATTTTATAAAGACGGAATGCCGCAATTGATAGACTCAAAGCATTTGCCAATCACCTTGCCAGAAGTAGAAAAGTATTTACCTACAGAAGAAGGAGAGCCGCCATTGGGTCGCGCAGATGTTTGGGCTTGGGATACCGCTAAGAATAAAGTAGTAAGTAATGATTTAATAGATAATAAAACTGTTTTTCCTTTAGAGTTAAACACAATGCCAGGTTGGGCAGGGAGTAGTTGGTATATGTTTAGATACATGGATGCCAACAATGACAATGCCATTGCAAGCGAAGAAGCTTTAAAGTACTGGGAGAATGTTGATTTGTATATAGGAGGGAGCGAGCACGCAACGGGTCACTTATTATACAGCCGTTTTTGGGTGAAGTTTTTATATGATAGAGGTGTAGTGCCTGTAGAAGAACCGTTTAAAAAATTAATAAACCAAGGGATGATTCTTGGTGAGAGTGCATTTGTGCATCGATTAGAAGGTGAGAATGTGTTTGTTTGTGCTAAAAAAATTGATGGTAGAAAGACGCAGCCTATTCATACAGATGTGTCTTTTGTGAATACTTCTAATGAGCTAGATATTGAAGCATTTAAAAACTGGAGAGCAGAATTTAAAGATGCAGAATTTATTACTTGTGATGATGGTACTTTTAAAGTAACTCGCGAAGTAGAAAAAATGTCTAAGTCTAAATACAATGTGGTAAATCCAGATTCTATTTGTGAGCAGTATGGCGCAGATACTTTACGTATGTACGAGATGTTCTTAGGGCCACTAGAGCAAGCAAAACCTTGGAATACTGCCGGACTTTCTGGGGTACATTCTTTCTTGAAAAAGATGTGGCGTTTGTTTCATTCTGGTGCAGAAGAAAGCTTTGTAGTTAGTGATGAACCAGCAAGTAAAGATGCTTTAAAGGTATTGCATAAAACGATTAAGAAAGTACAAGATGATATAGAAAACTTTAGTTTTAACACTTCTGTTTCTACATTTATGATTGCGGTTAATGAGTTAACGGCAATGAAATGTAACTCACGTGAGATTCTAGAGCCTTTGGCTGTTTTGATTTCACCATACGCTCCTCATATTGCAGAAGAATTATGGAGTAAATTAGGAAACAATGAGAGTGTTGCCACAGCACCTTTTCCAGTTTTTGATGCAAGTCACTTAGTAGAGAGCAGTAAAGAGTATCCTATTTCTTTTAACGGAAAAATGAAGTTTACAATGGAGCTTTCTTTAGATTTAAGTAAAGATGATATAGAGGCTGCCGTTATGGCTCACGAGAGAACGCAACAAATTTTAGATGGACGTACACCTAAAAAGGTGATTGTTGTTCCTGGTAAAATTGTAAATATCGTGGGATAAGCACGGTATATCGAAAATTAACCAAGTTGAAAAAGCGTGTAGTGAAAACTGCACGCTTTTTGCTATCTTTATTTTTAAATACTGATATGCTTTGTAAAGCAAAGAAGTGTCAATACGTTTAATTAATACTTATCCGTTAATACGGACAAAATTATGATAGGATATTATATACTAGCGGGAGTTATATTTTTAGTAAGTTCATTTGTGAGCAATAAGCTAAAAAGTAAGTTCAAACATTATTCTCAAATCTCGTTGCAAAACGGAATGAGCGGTAAAGAAATTGCAGAAAAAATGCTTGCAGATAACGGCATAACAGATGTTGAGGTGCTCTCTGTTAAAGGTCAATTAACAGATCATTACAACCCAGCAAATAAAACGGTAAACTTAAGTGAGGTAGTTTACAATGAAAGAAATGCTGCAGCTGCGGCGGTTTCTGCTCACGAAGTAGGGCACGCTATACAACACGCTACAGCTTATAGTTGGTTAAAAATGCGATCTGCAATTGTACCTGTAGTTGGGATTTCTGGAAAACTTTCAAATATCGTAATAATGGCAGGTCTTGCTTTATCTGCTGCTGGAACTGTGTTTGGTAACACGGTCTTTTTAATAGGGATTGCGTTGTTTGCAATGACCACAGCTTTCACAATGATCACATTACCTGTAGAATATGATGCTAGTAACCGAGCGTTAGCGTGGTTAGAAAGCGCAAATATGGTAACTAAAGAAGAGCACGCCGGTGCAGAAGATGCTTTAAAATGGGCAGCAAGAACATATCTTGTGGCGGCCTTAGGTTCTCTAGCAAACTTATTATACTTTATTAGTATCTATCTTAATAGAAGATAAGACTGAGTATTAAATAGTAGTCAAAAAATATCCACAATTCAAAACATTGAATTGTGGATTTTTTGTGTTTAAAATGAAGTTGAAACTTACCCAATAACACTATCAGGATTGTATCCTAAATAAGGTACTTCTTTTTCTGTAAAGTTAATGCCATAGTCTTCAAGCTCTTTTAAGATAGGTTCATAAACTTCTCTCTTTATAGGTAGTTGAACACCTGGAGTTGTAATCTCTTTATTCAATATTTTTATTGCTGCAATAGCAACAGGTAGTCCTACTGTTTTTGCCATAGATGTGTAAGTTTGGTCATCACCTATGCAAATCATGTTACTATCTATTTGGTGCTTTTTACCGTCAAGTTCGTAGCCAAATTTATGATACATAACAATCATGTCTTTATCATCTTCTGCTAATGTCCAGCTATCCATTAAAATCTTTTGCAAGCATTGTGCAGGTGTAGCATCTTTGATTCCGATCACTTTCTCCTTGCTTAATATGTCAAGATCAACTAGTTTTTCCCACATTAGATCATCTTGATCTATTTTTAAACTATGTCTTAGTTTAAGCTCAACACTGTCTGTAGGTGAGTATGGTAAAAAACAATTAACAAAATCTCTATAGGTTAGTGTTTCACTATCTGGTAGATTGTAGGTGTCATCTGTCATCCCTAATTGGACAAACATATTCCACGCTTTACTAAAGCCTACACGTCTTATGGTACCTCTATAAAGTGTAAGAACGTCTTTAAGGCCATAAATAGATTGATATTTTAAAGAGTTTCTATTTGCATATACCTCAAACTTACCGTAGCCATCTACTTCTATAAATTCTGTTCTTCTAAAAAGTCTATTATAAGGTATATACTTATATTTTCCTTCTTGTATAAACTCTGCAGCACCACCTTGACCAGCAAGTACAACGTTGCGAGGGTTCCATGTAAATTTATAATTCCAAAGGTTGTTGTCGCTCTCTGGGGCAACGAGCCCGCCAGTAAAACTTTCAAATAAAAGCATTTTTCCGCCTTTATCCTTAATACGATCTATGATTTGCATTGCGCTCATATGGTCTATACCAGGGTCTAGTCCAATCTCGTTCATAAATACAAGTCCTTTGGCTTTAGCCATTGGGTCAAGTAGTTGCATTTCATTACTTATATAAGAGGCTGTCACAAGGTGTTTGCCAAACTCAATACAGTCTTTTGCTACTTCTATATGAAAACGTGCAGGAAGCATGGAGATCACAAGATCTGCGTTCTCTACAGCTTCACGACGTTGCGGTTCATTAAATACATCTAATAAAATGCCGCGCCCATTTGGGTGGCCACTCGTAAATTTTTGCGCATTTTGTATATTAAGGTCTCCTATGGTTAAGAACAGCTCTTCTGCCTCACTTTTGTCTAATAAGTACTTGATTAAACTTGTAGCAGAACGACCCGCTCCTATGATTAAAATATTTCTCATTTAATGGGTTTTGGTTACCTTTATGGGTGTAATTTTGTTATACAAAAATACTACAATCGATACTTAGAACTTAGATAATATGAATAAAAAAATAGTTGTTACCGCGGCGATACTTACAGCAATCACCATTGGCATAGGAGCTTTTGGAGCACATGTTCTTAAGAATCTTGTAGACACATCTTCACTAGCAAGTTTTGAAACAGGTGTGCGTTATCAAATGTATCACGTGCTTGCTTTGTTTGTGATTGGGTTAACGCCAAGTATTTCTGAAATATTAAAACGTCGTGTTTTTTGGCTTTTTGGTTTAGGAATCTTATTGTTTTCTGGTTCTATATATTTATTGTCATTACAAGATATTCTACCTTTTGCTGTAAAAGGAATAGCATTCTTAACTCCTTTAGGTGGTTTACTCTTTATAGTTGGTTGGGTTTGGTTAGCTATGGGTGTTTTAAAGAGCAAATAGCCCCTTTTTAATATTTCCGCATAAAAGGTCTTGCGGGGTAGGTGTATTGCGAAAATGATTTTATACTGTAATTGTATTTTAGAATAATGTAAAAAACACCTCTGTTTAGCTAGTGTTTTTGAGGATTTTGCTATTGTATTGTTTTCTTAAAAATCATTTATTAACAACTTGTAGTGATAATTAAGAAGATATAAAGGGTGTGTGTATTGCTATTTTGTTACTTTTGCACCGCAACAATAATAAAATGTGTGATGGCTCAAAACCAAACTACTAAAACGATTTCGGTCGACAATTATGGCATCAAGAATGCTAAAGTGAAATATCAGCTTTCTTCGGAAGCGCTTCACAACGAAACAATATCTAAAGGACAAGGAAAAGAGGCCAGTAGCGGCGCGCTTGCGGTAAACACAGGTGAGTTTACAGGTCGTTCTCCAATGGATCGCTTCATTGTAAAAGATGATGTTACTAAAGATGAAGTGTGGTGGGGGGATATAAATATTCCTTTTTCGCCAGACAAATTTGATGCTTTATATAATAAGGTAACAGATTACCTTTCTGATAAAGAGATTTATGTACGAGACAGTTATGCTTGTGCAGATGTTGATTATAAATTAAATATAAGAGTTATTAACGAGCACCCATGGGCAAATATGTTTGCTCATAATATGTTCTTGCGACCTTCTGAGGAGGAGTTAGAAAATTTTGGCCCTGAGTGGTTAATTGTTAATGCTCCAAGTTTTATGGCAGATCCAGAATTAGATGGAACGCGCCAGCATAACTTTGCTATTTTAAACTTTACAAGAAAGATTGCTTTAATAGGTGGAACTGGTTATACTGGTGAAATCAAAAAAGGGATTTTCTCAGCTCTTAACTTTATTTTACCTGTACAGAAGAACACATTGCCTATGCACTGTTCTGCAAATGTGGGTGATAATGGTGAGACGGCTATATTCTTTGGTCTTTCAGGAACAGGGAAAACAACATTATCTGCAGATCCAGCTCGTAAGCTAATAGGAGATGATGAGCATGGGTGGACGGCAGATAACAAAGTCTTCAATTTTGAAGGTGGCTGTTATGCTAAAGTGATTAACCTTTCAGCAGAAAATGAGCCAGACATCTATAACGCTATTAAGCCAGGGGCGATTCTAGAAAATGTAGTGATGGATGACAATGGTGTAGTAGATTTTGCAGATATCTCTATTACTCAAAACACGCGAGTAAGCTATCCTATTTATCATATAGATAACATTAAAGTTCCTTCTATAGGTGAAAATCCTAAAAACATATTTTTCTTAACAGCAGATGCTTTTGGTGTACTGCCTCCTATTTCAAAACTGACTCCAGGTCAAGCTGCATATCACTTTATTAGTGGTTATACAGCAAAAGTGGCAGGAACAGAGGCGGGAGTAACTGAGCCAATGCCAAGTTTTTCTGCTTGTTTTGGAGCACCATTTATGCCGCTTCATCCTACGAGATATGCAGAGATGTTGAGTAAGAAAATGAAAGATTCTGGAGTAAACGTATGGCTTGTTAACACAGGTTGGACTGGAGGTCCCTATGGAGTAGGTTCTAGAATGAAATTAAAATATACTAGAGCGATGATTACTGCGGCAATGGATGGAAGTCTTGATGCAGCAAATAAAGGAAACTATCACGTTCATTCTGTATTTGGTCTAGCACAACCTAGAACTTGTCCTAATGTACCTACAGAGGTGTTAAGCCCAAGAGCTACTTGGAACAACGACAAAGGTTATTATGAAACTGCACATAAACTAGCAGCGTCATTTAAAAATAACTTTAAGCAGTTTGAAGATTATGCTAATGCAGAAATCTTAGCAGGTGGACCACCAGAGTTGAAATAATATTTTAAGTGTAAATAAAAAAGAGCTGAATTTTAAAATTCAGCTCTTTTTTTATGTTTAAATATGTCTTGTAAATAATCTAGTTAGAAAAGTTTTAAAATAGTCTTAGTGCTTTTCTTACTATCTGTTCACTACTTCTTGTTGTTCTCTTTAATGTATTTTTCTAGTGCCATTGTCATAGATGGAGTGTCTGGCGTTGGCGCTTTAATATCAACGCGCAAACCACTATCTGCAGCTGCCTTTACTGTTGTGTTTCCAAAAACTGCGATACGCGTATCGTTCTGTTCAAAATCTGGAAAATTTTGTAACAAAGACTCTATTCCGCTTGGGCTAAAGAAGACAAGTATGTCATAAAAAACATCTCTCAGGTTACTTAAATCGCTAACTACTGTTCTGTAGAGTATTGCTTGTTTCCAAGTTACTTTTAGTTCGTTAAGAACTTTAGGTACTTCGTCTTTTAACTTATCTGTAGATGGTAATAAGAATTTCTCGTTCTTGTACTTTTTAATTAATGGAGAAAGCTCAGTAAAAGTTCTTTTACCTACGTAAATTTTACGCTTTCTATACACTACATATTTTTGTAGGTAATAAGCAACAGCTTCACTTTGACAAAAATATTTCATAGAATCTGGCACCTTAAAACGAAGCTCTTCGGCGATTCTAAAAAAATGATCTACTGCATTTCTACTTGTAAGTATTATAGCAGTATACTCATTAAGATCTACTTTTTGGTTACGAACTTCTTTACCTGGTACACTTTCTACGTGAATAAAAGGGACGAAATCAATTTTAACCTTTTGTCTATCTATTAAGTCAAAATAAGGTGAGTTTTCAACCTTTGGCTCAGGCTGGGAAACTAATATAGTTTTCACTTTCATACACAGTTTGTTTTATTTATAACTACCTAGATTACCGCTTTGTAAAGGATGATGTAGGGGGCAATTTCAAGAGCGCAAAGATACAAAATAAAATACAAGAAATTAGGTATAATAATACTTCGGAAAGTTTTAAGACTCAGTAATAGTCCTATTCCGTTTAAAATTGCGCTTATCGCAATAATAACAAGGAGTCCAGTTTTGTTATTCCCGAATGAATACACCATTAAAATGTTGCAAATGAGTATTAAAATGCCAATATAGTTTTTATATGTAAGCTTTTGATAGAGGTAAAAGTTCATTATTCGCTCCATATTGAAAACATTTCCAATGATTTTTTCTACAGATAACTTAAAACCAATAAACACAAAATATAGAGAGCAAATTTGAATGTATAGTAACCACGGCCTTTGTTCTTTACCATAACCTATTTCTACTAAAAAAAGGTATATGAAAAAGGATATAGAAAGTAATTGAACTATAAATAATAAGACATTAAACCCGTGGGTTAGCTCATCGTTTTTTCCTTGCACTAAAAAATATTTTGTAGTTAGAGGCAAATAAATAAACGATTCAAAGCGTTTAGGGAATAACAATTTTGCGATTGTCATCAATATGATGCAGCCTAGAAAAACAAGCGTGATCCAGTCTAAATATGTGCTATGACGTTCTAAGAAATCCAATGTATATTTTTATGGCGATAAAGGTACAAGAATAGCTTGTAATTGTCTTGTCTAATCCTGTGGATATCGTCTTTGTTTTGCTTAAAAAAAAGTACCTTTGTAGCCTATGAGTAGTACCATTAACGCGGTAATAGTTGTCCCAACGTATAATGAAATTGAGAACATCGATGCCTTGGTGCGTTCTGTGTTTGCTTTAGATCAGGACTTTCATATGCTTGTAGTAGATGATAATTCGCCAGATGGAACGGGTGTTTTTATTGAGGGATTGATGAGTGAGTTTCCAGAACGCTTACATTTATTAAAGCGCAAAGGCAAGCAAGGTCTTGGTACAGCGTATATTGCTGGTTTTAAGTGGGCGTTAGAGAGAACTTATGCATATGTTTTTGAAATGGATGCAGATTTTTCTCATAACCCAAAAGATTTAATTAGGTTGTATAATGCTTGTCATAATGATGGTAATGATCTTGCCATTGGTTCAAGATATGTAACGGGAGTTAATGTGGTAAATTGGCCTATGAGTAGAGTTTTACTCTCTTGGGGGGCATCAAGGTATGTGCGTTTTGTAACAAGAATGAATATACACGATACCACTGCAGGGTTTATTTGTTATAGAAGAAATGTGCTAGAGACAATTAATCTAAATAAAATTCGCTTTCTAGGATATGCCTTTCAGATAGAGATGAAGTTTAAAGCGCATTTAAGTAAGTTTAAAATAGTAGAAGTGCCTGTAATTTTTACAGATAGAACAAAAGGAGAATCAAAAATGAGTGCCGGGATTATTTCCGAAGCTATTTTTGGAGTTTTAAAAATGAAGATCAAGAGTCTTTTTAATCGATACGATATCTAATGAATAGCTATTTAATTAAGAATGCAAACATTGTAAACGAAGGGAGTATTTTTACTGGTGATGTTTTAGTTAAAAATGATCTCATAGCAGAAATTGCAGAAAGCATAAGTGTAAAAAGCAGCGAGACGAGAGTTATTGATGCAGATGGACATTATCTCATACCTGGGATGATAGATGATCAAGTACATTTTAGAGAACCAGGGTTAACTCACAAAGCTACTATAGCAACAGAATCAAGAGCGGCTGTGGCTGGGGGTATTACCACTTTTATTGAGATGCCAAACACAGTGCCTCAAGCTACTACTATAGATTTACTTGAAGATAAATTTGCAATTGCTGCTAAAGACTCTTGGGCAAACTATAGTTTCATGTTTGGTGGGACTAATGATAATCTAGAAGAGATTTTAAAGGTAGACCCAACTAAGGTTGCTGGTTTAAAACTTTTTCTTGGCTCATCAACAGGTAATATGCTTGTGGATGACCCTAAGACATTAGAAAAAATTTTTAGTAAAACAAAATTATTAATCTCTGCTCATTGTGAAGATGAAGATACTATTAAAACTAATCTAGCAAAAGCAAAAGAAGAGTTTGGTGATGATATACCTATAGATCAACACCCTATTATTAGAAGTGAAGAGGCTTGTTATATATCTTCTTCTAGAGCAATCGCTTTAGCAAAAAAGACAGGTGCTAGATTACATGTCTTTCATCTGTCTACTGCAAAAGAAACAGGACTTTTCGGTAACAAGAAAAAATTAAAAGACAAAAAGATTACAGCAGAGGTTTGTGTACATCATCTGTGGTTTACAGATAAAGATTATGCAGCAAAAGGCACAAAAATTAAATGGAACCCTGCAGTAAAAACAGAAAAGGACCGTGATGGTTTATGGAAAGCGCTGTTAGATGATAGGATAGATGTTATTGCAACAGATCACGCGCCACACACAAAAGAAGAAAAAAACAATGCGTACTTAAAGGCTCCATCTGGAGGGCCGTTAGTGCAGCATGCGGTAGAGGCTTTGTTTGAAATGCATCACAGAGGAAGAATTTCTGTTGAGAAATTAGTTGAGAAAATATCTCACAATCCAGCAATCTTATTTGAGATTAAAGATAGGGGTTATATTAAGGTTGGTTATAAAGCAGATTTGGTTTTAATAGACCCTAATGCTCCTTGGACGGTTTCTAAAGACAATATTGATTATAAATGTGGATGGTCTCCATTTGAGGGTACTACATTTAGATCTAGAATAACACATACTTTTGTTAACGGTACTCTAGCTTATGAAGGTGGTAAATATGGTACTAAGCCAAAAGCAGAACGTATTACATTTAATAGATAATGAAGGTTTTTTACTTTTTAGCGATACTCATCATGGCATTAGGTTGTCAAGATGTAAAGTACCCAGAAAAGCCAGATAACCTAATTCCAGAAAGTAAGATGGTAGATGTGCTTGCAGAAGTTTATCTAAGCAATGCTACTCGTTCTAAAGATATTCGTATCATTCGTGAAAAAGGGTATAAGTTAGACTCAATGTTGTACAAGAAGTTTACAATAGATAGTGTTCAGTTTGCTCAAAGCCATGCGTTCTACTCTACAGATATAGACGGTTATACTGCAATGTTTGAAAAGGTGAAAGTAAAACTAGAAAAAATAAAAGTGGGTGCAGATTCTCTAAAAGCACAATATGATGAGCGTCGCCGTGTTCAAGATTCTATAAGAAAAGATAGTTTGCGTGTTTTTGAAATGGATAGATTAGAAGATTCTCTAAACATTGCAAAACCATTTTTAAATGCAGTAGAAGATAAAGTTGTTCCTTCTTTAATACCTGCGGTTAATGCTGCAGAAAAAGACGATATTTAATGTTGTTTTTTAAATGAGGTGCTAACTCTATTAATTGTCTCGTCTATTTTATTGTAAGTAAATGAGGTCGTTTTAGTGATCTTGTCACCGTTGTATTCTGAAATTTTCTGCAACGAATTAATGCTCTCTTTATTTAAACTTGGGCTCTTTCTTGTAAAGACACCGGCTACTTTCTGAAAAAATGAAAGCAATGATAATTGCCAAGTTTGAACTGCGCCCTTAGGTGGTTTAATGCCAATGTTTGTGGCTATTTGGGTTATTATTTTTTGATAACTTAAGTTGTTTGCAGAAAGCACAAAAGACTCATTAATAATCTCACTATCCATCAAAAGGTTTAATGATTGAGCAACATCTTGTACATCTACAAAACCAGTACTGCCTGTAGGGTATTTTGGTATTCCTTTTTTTATGGTGGTAAATAATTTGCCAGAGGCACTATTCCAGTGTCCTTCGCCTATAATCACACTTGGCTGCACAATAATAACTTCAAGGCCTTCTTGCGAACCTCGCCATACTTCCATCTCACCACCAAATTTTGAGATGGCATACCCGTTATTATTTGCTTCAGGATTCCAGTGAGTTTCTTCAGAAATAGGGTTGCCATTTAGAGATTCTCCTAGCGCTGCCACAGAGCTCACATGACATAGTTTTTTTATGTTATTTGCAATACACAGGTTGACCACATTTGCAGTACCCTCAATATTTATTTTTAAAAGCTGGTGATAATCTGCAGTAGCAAAACTAACAAATGCTGCGCAATGGTATACGTGAGTGACGTCTATAAAGGCATCTTCTAGTGTGGGGACGTCCATAATATCTGCTGTGACCCAATCAATTTTATTGAAAAGGGGAGTAGCTTCATAAGACGTAAAGACACTTTTTGCAGGCTCGAGATTGCTCGTGCTTCTCTTTATGGCACGTACCGTTTTGTTTTCCTTCAGAAGAAAATATAAAAGATGAGAGCCTACAAGCCCTGTACCGCCAGTTACTAGAATCATAGTGCAAAAATACTCTTTTTACCAATACTCTTTTGTGTTCTTTAGCTTCCTATTATCTTTGTACAAATTAAAATTTCAGAATGAAAAACTTTGTTGAAGAATTACAATGGCGAGGGATGGTACACGATGTGATGCCAGATACAGAAACGCACCTTTTAGAGCAGATGAGGTCTGCATATGTAGGCTTTGATCCTACGGCAGATTCTTTACACATAGGTAATTTGGTGCCTATTATGTTGCTTTCTTTCTTTCAGAGGTCAGGTCATAGACCGGTGGCTCTTGTGGGTGGTGCAACGGGGATGATAGGTGATCCTTCTGGAAAATCTAATGAGCGTAATTTTTTAGATGAAAAAACCTTACGTCATAATCAAGCTTGTGTTCGCGCACAGTTAAGTCAGTTTTTAGATTTTACATCTGGGGCAGAAAATGAAGCGTTGCTAGTTAATAATTATGACTGGATGAAGGAGTTTAGCTTTTTAGATTTTATACGTGATGTGGGTAAGCATATTACTGTAAACTACATGATGGCAAAAGACAGTGTGAAAAGCAGGTTTTCTGGTGAGAATGCAGATGGTTTGTCTTTTACAGAGTTTACATACCAATTAGTACAAGGGTATGATTTTTTACACCTTTTTAAAAATCAAAATATCACGCTTCAAATGGGTGGTAGTGACCAGTGGGGAAACATCACCACGGGTACAGAAATGATTAGAAGAATAGGTGGTGGTAAAGGATATGCACTTACGTGTCCTTTGATTACTAAGAGTGATGGTAGTAAATTTGGTAAAAGTGAAGGTGGTAATGTATGGTTAGATGCTAAGAGAACATCACCATATAAATTTTATCAGTACTGGTTAAACACGAGTGACGATGATGCAGAGAAGTATATCAAGATTTTCACCTTTTTAGATAAAGAGACGATTGATGCACTTGTAGCTGCTCATAAAGAAGCGCCTCATCAAAGAGCTTTACAAAAAAGATTAGCACAAGAGGTAACCACAACGGTTCATAGCGAAGAAGCTTATAATACAGCTGTTTCTGCTTCTGAAATATTATTTGGAAAATCTACCTCAGATGATTTAAAGAAAATTGATGCAGATACATTTTTAGATATTTTTGAAGGTGTGCCACAAGCAGAAGTTTCAAGAAAACAAATTTCTGATGGTCTTGATATTATTGGTGCACTTGCAGAGCAAACAGGTTTCTTAAAGTCAAATGGTGAAGCAAGACGTGCGTTAAAAGAGAATAGCATATCTGTTAATAAAGAGAAGGTGCAAGAAGGTTTCAGTATTTCAGAAGGAGATCTGTTAAATGATCGTTTTGTATTACTGCAACGTGGTAAGAAAAATTACTTTATTATCTCTATAGTATAAGCTTCTTAGCTTAAATAAAACACAAAGAAAAACCCTCCATTTCAAAACTGAAATGTGAGGGTTTTTCATACTAACTAACCAACCAATTATGAAAAATCATTGCAAGAAGCAATGTCGTCATTAATCATATTTTAAGTCGGGCGATAGTTTAATAACTTACAGTTGTCTTGTTATTATTTTAGTGTTTATATGTTAAAGTTTTCTATAAGAAATTAGCAACTTCTGGATATGGCACTAGTGAGCTAATAAGTAATGCAATGCTGTCTTTTGCTATAAGTGTAATACTTAATAAAAGTGACACTACCATAATAGAAACAGCTACATTGTTTTTTTGAATTTCTTTAAACTCATTTACTCCTTTAGTTAAAAAGCTGAATAAGATAAAAACAGAAGCGTTAATAAATAGAGCGGTCACAAACCCAATTACAAGATAGAGGCTAGAGTATTTAGCCACTGTAATGAAGTCTATGTTTTCTTGTTGATTCACAGACAAACGCACCACATTTGTTATAGATGGTAAAATCTCGCTAAGTATAAGCCCGAGAGATATAATAATACCAGACATAAAGATGGTAAAAGCCATATTGTTTCCTTCCACTTCTTGGTTTTTAAAGAAGAGTCTTTTAAGAATGCCGTATGATACATACACGACGGTGACCGTCACAATAATAGAAAGAATTATTTCAAATAATGCTAAGAAAAAAAGGGATGTGTTCATAATGTTATTAGTTTAAGTCTTTATTTATTTTATATTTTTTCTATTTGCTTGTTAAAACTACGTTCCAGTGAGTTAGGTTGTTAAAAGAATAAGGTAATTCTCCTGCCTCAAAATACTTAGAGGTTGTCTCCCAAACCTTGTATTTTTTACCTTGATATATTTTGTGAGATCCTTTTGCTGGTATGTTTATACCTATGATAGAGTGACGATAAAAATCGCTGTTTAATATGGCAACATCATAGTCAAAATGTTTTAATATACTATAAATTAAAATGGTGCGGGTATCGCAATCTCCTTTTAGATTTTGCAAAAAAGAAACTGGATTTTGAATACCATATGCAACATTGCCTATACAGCACTCAGGACAATCTAAAAGTACTTGTTTAATACTGTCTTCATAGTTAGAGGCTGGCATACAAGCTTCTTGAAAAACTAAAGAATAGGGAATGTCTTGAATACACGTAACCACCATATCTGCAAATTGCATTTGGTTGAGTCCTTTTTCTTTACCTATTCTAGCAAATTCTTTTACAACAAGATCTAAAGATGGGCTATCTGTTCTGTCAATATACTTATATAGTTTCCCCCAAAAATTGGGGATGTCTGTGTATGGGTAATTGTCAATGTGCCTATAGAGAGTTTTAAAATCTTTATCTCTCACTGCAAGTTCTGCACTGTAGCTGCTCCCATTATTGTCTTTCCATGCTCTACTACTTTCATAAACAAGTACAGAGTCTGTGTCTATAAACTTCATTGTTTGAGAAACGCCTTCTTCTGGTATAAATTGATGATCTGGGTTTGATGATAATGAAGTTAAAAAAGAAACGCCTACTCTAAAGACAGTAATGCCAATTACAATAAACACAGCAATTTGAATCAATGATTTGCCAGATGGAGTACCTAGCCATTTTGATGTTAAAACACCTGCAGCTATAATGGCGCCAATTAACGCAATTGTTTCTGGTAATGAAAAAACGACTCTCAAAAATATAAAAAGACCAATGGTCAGAAAAAATCCTACCAATGTAAAGAAGCAACCTCCGGTATTTTTTTTTATCTCTGTCACCTTTATAAAACCATTAAGTTACAGCCTCGTATGTCGCTGTCATCAAACCTGCCCATTATAGTAAAGTTACCATCATTTTTCACATTGCCAAGGTCTTGTGTAGCGATAAACGAGCAAGAATATATATTTGCAAGATCTATTACATTGATACCGCCGGTCTTGTTTTTTATTAAGGTGAGTGGGTCTTCTGTATCTCTTGTTAAAATTTTCATCCAGGGTGGGCAAGAAAAGACACCATCTTCTTTGCTGTAAGCTTGTGAGAGTAACTCTGTCATCCCGTATTCGCTATGGATATTTGTGATGCCAAATCCTTCTTTTAATATGGCATGTAAGGCAGGTTTTATAAGTTCTTTTCTACGACCTTTCATTCCGCCGGTTTCCATCACGATGGTGTTTTTTAGCTGAAATTTTCTTTTTTCAATCAAGTCAAGTAAAGCATAAGAAACCCCAATTAACAGTATTTTTTTTCCTTTAGACTCTAACGTGACTAGTTTTTCAATAAGAGCATCTAGGTTGTTTAGGTAAAAGCCGCTGTCATTAGTGTTGCTGTCTTTAATGAGGCTGTCTACCATATACACAAGAGATGATCCTTCACGTTCAAGGTAGGAAGGCAATAAAGCTAGTATGGTAAAATCTTGCACATTTCCGTAGAAGTGTGAGAAGCCTTTTTTAAAACTCTCTTCATAGATAGCTGTGTCTGTAACAAAATGTTTACTAGTAACAGTGCCAGTAGTGCCGCTACTTGTAAATATTACTTCGGAAACTTTATCGCTTGAAATAATCTCCTTTTGTTTGAAAAATGTGATAGGTAGAAATGGTATTTTTTCTATGGTATCTATTGCAGAAACATCAACTTTAAGAAGATCGCAATACTGTTTGTAGGGTTTACAATAATTGTATTGATACTTAAAGATCTGAAGTGCCACCGAGCTAAAATCAGTTTTATTCTTAATTGAAAATATGGACGAAATTGATGGAGTCATAGTGATAAGTACTTGACAAAAATAAGCATAAAAAAAGCCTCTACTAGAGTAGAGGCTTTAGAATTGTAATATAAAAAGGATTATTCAATCACAAGTTTTGCGATAGAAGTCTGTCCGTTTTCTGTAGCTCTTACAATGTAGATACCAGTAGTAAGGTTTGATACATTTACAGTGCCTTGTGCATTTGCAATGTTCATCACTTGTTTTCCTGTTACGTCATAAATAGCAACGTTTAAAATTTCAGAAGCAACTGTACTAAAAGTTACTTGAGTTTTTGCTGGGTTAGGTGTTACTGTAAAGCCTTCAATGTTGTTTTCTGCAACACCAGCAGTTGTTGTAAAATCATCTAAAGAACGAGCAGTGATAAAATAGCTGCCATTGTCTCTCTCTGTAATAAGACCTGTAATAAATACTTCTTGCATAAATGGCTCGCCAATGTAGTCTGCATCAAAAAATGTAGTTCTAAAAGTGTATTGGTCTCCAGATCCGTTTTCTATCATTAGGTATTCGATACCAGAAGACCATTCTGTGTCACCATTTGTGTCAATATTAAATATGTCTAATTGTACAAGTTCAGACTCATAGTCGTTAGGGTTTGCGTTTAGCTGTGCCACAGTTACTGTTTGAGGTGCTACCGTGTTACCTGTAGATGATGCTGCTCCTGCATCTTCTATAACAGAAAACTGTGCCATACCATTAAAGTCACCTAAGAATCCAGTGATTCCTGTAACACCATCACCTATTGAGTAGATAGAAGTTATGTTACCGTTTACATCATCAATTAAGATTGCAGCAGTAGCGTCTTCAATAAATTTTTGGTTTCTAAATGTTTGTTGGAAAGTTACAATTGCCTCTCCTGATAATGTGTATACATTACCTACAACACCTGCTCTTAATTCTGCTATGTTATTTACAACAGTAGCTGGCTCACAGTCTTGAGCATTAATTGTGTTTGTGATATCACAGTTACCACCTGTAACACTGTAGTCAAAATCTACACCCTCATTAACTCCGCTAATGATGATAGATCCGTCTGCTACTGTAGATGGATTATCACCAGAGATTGTTCCTTCTGTAGCTGTAATTGTGTATGCTGCTGTACCACCACCTGTAAAACTTAAAGTGGTTGTGTATGTATCAACACCGTCTGTTACTGCGTCACAATCTACACTCACCACAAATACAGATAATGGGCAAGTAGCATTGCAGTCTATGTTTGTTGCTCTAGGCGTTGGTGCTCCTACACAGTAAGTTCCGTCTGCTGCTCTCTGTATAGACTCTGTGTCTTTGTTTCCGTTAATGTTTTCGTCATATTGAATTGTTTCTCCTAATGCGGCAAGAAGTTCAACATCATCATCATCACTTGTTCCGTAAACTAATGCTTGTTGTAAGCTTGTTTCTGTAGCTGGAGTGTCTGTTGGGTAATCTACTGCGTTACCAACATATATACCTACTGCATCTGCACCATTTTGGATCACGTTATCTGCACCAAGTGCAATGTCAACACCAGGAACGGCATCACCACCAATTAAAAAATAACCGTTAGCGTCTGTAGAAAAACCAGTTAAATCAATCGCATTATAAGAGGCGTCATCACTACCGTTAAAAAGTACAACAACAAGACCGTCAAGACTAGCGCTTGCTCCATCAGAGTATAGCTCTATAAATTCCATTTCATCTGTTCCGGTTTGATCTGCGTCAATTTCATTTATTACAATAGCCACACCGTTAGAGTTTTTAACCGCTGTGTTTGTTTGAGCAAACATTGCGCCTGCTACTAATAAAGTAAAGAGTAAAGTAATTTTTTTCATTTTAATTGATTTTAGTTTGCCGCAAAAATACTAAATATTCAAACTTATTTTATTGCTTACAAATCTATTTATCATTTGTTTATAAAAAAATTAATCAAGAGTTAACCTTAGAAGCATTCAATATTAACTAAAGGTTAAGAAAAGTAAAAGATATTTACAGCTTTTATAAAATGAGTATCTTTATCGCTATTTACGCCCACAAATAATGAACAAAAAAGACATTAAAATTTTACTTGTAGATGATGAGCCAGATATCCTAGAGATTGTAGGGTATAATTTAACAGCAGAAGGCTATCAGGTTTTTACCGCAGAAAACGGACTTATTGGTGTAGAGAAAGCTCAAAAACACAAACCTCATCTTATAATACTAGATGTGATGATGCCAGAAATGGATGGGATAGAAGCTTGTGAGAAAATAAGAAAGATCCCAGAATTATCTGAAACTGTTATTACTTTTCTAACGGCAAGAGGTGAAGATTATTCTCAAGTAGCAGGCTTTGACGCAGGTGCAGATGACTATATTACAAAGCCAATAAAGCCTAAGGTCTTACTGAGTAAAGTAAAAGCTTTGCTTCGCAGATTTAAAACGCCAAAAGCAGTTGATGCCATCTTAAAAATAGGTGATATTGTTATTAATAGAGAAGAGTATAAAGTCTTAGTGGGTAAAAAAGAATTAATATTACCTCGTAAAGAATTTGAATTATTATCATTATTAGCTTCAAAACCTGGTAAGGTTTTTAAAAGAGAAGTCATCCTAGATACCGTTTGGGGAAATGATGTCGTTGTAGGAGGAAGAACTATAGATGTCCATATTAGAAAACTTCGAGAAAAAATAGGTGATGATCGCTTTAAAACTGTAAAAGGTGTAGGGTATAAGATTGTGATTTAAAATAATATGAAATTAAAAAAGACCTACAAGTTTGCAGGAGTAACTTCTCTGTATATCACTTTATCTTTAACACTCGCAATGGGTGTTTTTTTGTACATTTCAGAAACAAAAATTTACGGCTATCTAGCGGTATTTGCACTTGTTACTTTTGTATGCTCTTTTTTGTTTATACAAAATAGGGTTGAAAGGTTTATCTATAAAAAGATAAATAAAATGCAAAAAGAAATGTCTATTCTAGATGCAGCCAGTTTTGGTAGAGCTCAGATAACAACAGATATGGAGACGCTCACCAAGCAAATGGGGCGTTTTGCACAACACAAAAAACTAGAGATTGAAACCTTAAAAATTAGAGAGTCTTATAGAAAAGAATTTTTAGGTAATGTCTCTCATGAGTTAAAAACCCCTTTATTTACAGTACAAGGTTATATAGAAACATTGCTTGATGGAGCAGTAGAGGATAAAAATGTTCGTGATAAATATCTAGAAAGAGCAAATAAAGGAGTAGAGCGCCTTACTTATATAGTAAAAGATCTAGATATGATTTCTAAACTTGAAGCAGGTGGTCTTGTTCTAGAAAAAGAATCTGTAAATATAGTAGAGCTCGTTAATAACGTTTTTGATCTGCTAGAAATGAAAGCTGCTAAAAAAAACATATCTCTTATTTTTGATAAAAATTACAAATCTGCGGTTTTTGTAAACGCAGATAAAGAGCGTATACAACAAGTACTTACAAACTTGATAGATAACTCTATCAAATACGGCAAAAGAGAAGGTACTACAGAGGTGAGAATAGAACAGCTTATTAAAAATAAAGTGATCGTCAGGATTACAGATAATGGTATTGGTCTAGAAAAATCAAAGCTTACACGTATTTTTGAGCGCTTTTTTAGAGTAGACAAAAGTGGCTCTCGTAAAGTAGGTGGTAGTGGTTTGGGGCTTTCTATTGTAAAACATATTATTGATGCCCATGGCGAAAAAATATATGTAGAAAGTCAATTAGGTATAGGGAGTGAGTTTTCCTTTACGCTAGAAAATGCTAAATAACTCTTCAAAACTTTGTGGTTTTTCTTCTGAAATATGCCAGCCTGAAAATTTATCTATTTCCACTAATTTTTCTATTGTAAATTCTTCTTGTGAGCAACTTGGTATAATTTGTTTTTCACTAAGTCTATTTGCTAAATATTCTTGTTCAAATTGTCCCGGTGTTGGGATAAAAAAAGCTTTTTTACTTAAAGTAGCTAGGTCCATTATTGTAGTGTAGCCAGAACGACTAATCACTAATTCGCTAGCGTTAATTACTTTTTCTAAATCTCTCGTGGTTAAATAGTTTACAATAATTATATTCTTTTTTTTAGACCATTTTACTTCATTTTCAATTACACCTTTTACAAACAGTACTTTCTTGTCAGTCTTTACTAGTCCAAAGAGTAACTTTTTTTCTAGCAAAGTACGTTGTGGCTCTGGGCCAGAAAGTACTACTAGAATATCGTATTCTTTTGTTGTTGTTTTGTGCTTCATTCTTGAGAGTGGTCCTATGTAGTTTACGCTCTTTTTATAGGAGTCTAAATGACCTAAATTTCCGCTCAAGCTTGGTTCGTGTTTATAATCTGGAACCCAGCAAGTGTCAAATTTACTAATGTATTTTTGATGCATACTACTACTTATTGTAGAGGTTGATCCGCTTAAAACATTTATTTGATGTGTAATATAAACACTTGTGATGTCTTTATTTCTTACGCCCAGTCTATTATCACTAATAATGCCGTCAATTTTTTTAGAGGCGACCAGTTTTTTTATTATTTTTTGTTCTCTTTTTGCAGCGCGATAGATGCTAGGTAGTTTTAAAAGCATCTGTTTTTTAAACTGTTTTCCATCTGTAGGGTACGTAATACTATAAGAAGGTAGTACAATAAATGCTAACTGAGAGAACTCTTTTTTGAGCAATTCTAAAGAAGCGCCATCACCGCCTAATAATACATTGAAGCCGTTTTTTAATAGCCCATTAATAATTGGTATACATCGTGTAGCGTGTCCTAAGCCCCAGTTTAAAGGTGCGACAAGTATCGTTTTTTTAATTGATGAACTCAATAGAATTATTAGTTTTGATAAAAATACAACAAAGACTCTCGTCTTTATATTTAGTTAGAGTTCAATTTCAAGTTCTTTTTCGATTTCAAAAGCTTATTTTTGCAAAAAAAATAGACACTGTGGGAAGTAAGAATAAGTTAAAGAGATTTAGAGAAAATGAAACATTTGCAAATGTAATACAGCCCACTAGGGAAGAAGCTGTTTCTGATAGTCTTAACTTAAAAGGAAATTGGAATAAAAATTTCTTTAAAAACGACAACCCTATTGTCTTAGAGCTAGGTTGTGGTAAAGGAGAGTATTCAGTTGGTTTAGCACAAAGATTCCCAGATAAAAACTTTTTAGGAGTAGACATAAAAGGAGCTCGTTTTTGGCGTGGAGCAAAAACGGCAATAGAAGAAGGGATGAGCAATGTTGGTTTTTTAAGAACCCAGATAGAGCTTATAGATAATATGTTTGCAGAAAATGAAGTTGATGAAATCTGGATCACTTTTCCAGATCCACAAATTAAATATAGGCGCACAAAACACCGCCTTACTAACGAAGCCTTTTTTGAAAAGTACAAGCAGATCTTAAAGCCTAACGGTATTATGCATTTAAAAACTGATAGTGAGTTTATGCATGGTTATACATTAGGGCTTTTGCACGGCCTACGTTTACCTATTCACTTTGCACATCACGACGTTTATGGTATTGGTGATGAAGCTCCAGATGAGGTTGTAAAAATTCAGACTTTTTATGAAAATCAATATCTAGAAGTAGGTAAGAAGATTACTTATATCAAGTTCTCTTTAGAGTCGTAATTTTTGGGTATCTTTCCCTGACTAACAAATTTCATGTCTTTACTTTTTAATTTTATTATAGGTTTTGTAGCAGCATTAATTGGAGTGATTCCGCCGGGATTACTCAATATGTCTGCAGCAAAAATTAGTAATGAAGAAGGACGTAAACAAGCCATACTTTTTAGTATCGGGGTGAGTGTTACAGTTATAATTCAAACTTATCTTGCTTTAATAGGTGCGCGTTACCTAGATAGTCATCCAGAGGTAATTTCTATACTTCAAAAAGTGGGGTTAGGTATTTTTATCTGCCTTACTATCTATTTTTTATTTATCGCAAAAGATACACGCAGAGAAGTCCCTAAAGAAGTAGAGCACACAAAAACAAACCGTTTTTTTAAAGGGATGATGATTGCTGCGCTTAATTTATTGCCATTACCTTATTGGGTATATATAGGAGTGACATTTGCAGGTTTTGGTTGGTTTTCTTTTGAACAGCCAAGCCTAATTGCAGCCGTTATAGGCAGTGGTTTGGGCACTCTAGCAATGTTGCTGTTGTACATACAGTTTTTTAAGAGAAATGATAGTAAACCTCGTGTGCAGACTAACATGAATATGGTGATTGGGATAATCACAGCGATAATTGCTGCCATAACTGCTTTTAAGATATTTACCTCCCTATAATGGCAGATACTGGTTTTTTTAAAAAAGTTCATGAAACAGCAAAACTCATACCTTATGGTAGAGTCACTAGCTATGGTGCTATTGCAAAATACCTAGGTGCAGCAAAAAGTGCTCGCATGGTTGGTTGGGCAATGAACGCCTCACACAATGATCCAGATATTCCCGCTCACAGAGTGGTAAATAGAGTGGGACTACTTACTGGTAAACATCATTTTGAGGGTACAAACCTTATGCAGCAGCTCCTTGAGTCTGAAGGGGTAGAAGTTGTAGACCTTCAGATACAAGATTTTAATACAATTTTTTGGGACCCCACAATTGAGCTTTTGTAAGACTAATACTTCTAGTTTTTACTCCGGAAATGTGATACGTTTTAATACATGTTAAGTCAATCAAAAATGGATATCACACCATCAAAAAAATGCATCAAAGCTTCTTTATTTTCTGAAGTCTAAAACCTATATTTGTACTTTAGAAATAGTCTAAATAAGCAATATGAAAATTGAAAAACAAGCTATACTTAATGCGCTGAAAACCATCACTGTAGCTGGAGAGGGTGCAAATATGGTAGATAGTGGAGCCGTTACAAATGTGATGACTTTTGCAGACGAAATAGTCGTAGACCTTAAAATTGCAACGCCAGCGATGCATATTAAGAAAAGGGCAGAAAAAGATATTATAGATATTATCAAGAATAAAGTATCTAGTGATGCAAAAGTGCAAGTCAATATAAAAGTAGAAGCACCAGCAAAACCAGACAACCCTAATCTTATAAAAGGAAAAGCAATTCCAGGTATTAAAAATATTATTGCTGTAGCATCTGGTAAGGGTGGTGTAGGTAAATCTACTGTTACTGCAAACTTGGCTGTTTCATTAACAAAAATGGGCTTTAAAGTGGGTATTCTTGATGCAGATATTTATGGGCCTTCTATCCCGTTAATGTTTGATGTTTTTAATGAGCGTCCATTATCTGTTACTGTAGATGGAAAAAGTAAAATGAAGCCCGTAGAAAACTATGGGATTAAAGTGCTTTCTATTGGGTTTTTCACAAAACCTAATCAAGCCGTAATATGGCGTGGACCTATGGCTTCAAAGGCATTAAATCAATTAATTTTTGATGCAGATTGGGGAGAGCTTGATTTTATGTTACTCGATTTACCGCCAGGAACAGGTGATATTCATTTAAGTATCATGCAATCGTTACCTATCACGGGAGCGGTTATTGTGAGTACGCCTCAGACGGTTGCTCTTGCAGACGCACGTAAAGGTGTAGCTATGTTTAGACAAGAAAATATAGATGTTCCAGTTTTAGGTGTGGTAGAGAATATGTCTTATTTCACACCAGAAGAGCTTCCAGACAATAAATATTATATCTTCGGAAATGGCGGAGGGAAAAACCTTGCAGAAGATCTTGAAATTCCTTTCTTAGGTGAGATTCCATTAGTACAGAGCATTCGTGAAGCAGGAGATGTTGGGCATCCAGCAGCATTACAAGACGGTAGTCCTATTTCAGAAGCATTTACAGCAATCACAAGAGATGTTGTAGAGCAAACAGTAAAAAGAAATAAAGATTTACCTGCGACAGAAGCGATAAAAATAACAACGATGGCAGGATGTAGTGCCGCAAAAAATTAATATGACAGCAACAGAATTAGTAGCAAAAGTAGAGCTTGCATTAGATGAAATTCGTCCGTTTTTACAAGCAGATGGTGGTGACATTTTGTTATTAGGCATCGAGGATGAGTCTGTGGTAAAAGTGCAATTACAAGGAGCTTGTGTAGGGTGTTCTGTAAACCAGATGACCTTAAAGAGCGGTGTAGAATTGACAATAAAAAAACACGCGCCTCAAATACAAACTGTCATTAATGTGGAAGGATGATTTTTGTCATTTAATGTGAATATTTCTTTAAATACATTTGCTTAGAAATATAAAATTTACCCAACATTAAGGGTGTTAAAAGTACCGCATATTGAGCGGAGTTGAAATATGATTAAAACTGATATACTTATTATTGGAGCAGGTCCAACTGGACTTTTTACAGTGTTTGAAGCAGGATTATTAAAACTTAAATGCCATTTAATTGATGCTTTGCCGCAACCGGGAGGTCAATGTAGTGAGATTTACCCCAAAAAACCTATCTATGATATCCCTGCCTTCCCAGAAGTTCTTGCAGGAGATTTAGTAGATAATCTTATGAAGCAGATTGAACCTTTTCAGCCTGGCTTTACTTTAGGCGAGAGGGCTCAAACTATAGAAAAATTAGAAGACGACACTTTTATCGTAACAACAAATAAAGGAACTAAACACCACGCGCCTATAGTAGCAATTGCAGGAGGTCTTGGTAGTTTTGAGCCACGCAAACCACCTATTGATTCTATTGCAGATTATGAAGATCACGGAGTAGAATATATTATACGTGATCCAGAAATATATAGAAATAAGAAAGTAGTGATTGCCGGAGGTGGTGATAGTGCTTTAGATTGGTCTATATTTTTATCAGATGTTGCAGAGAGTGTTACGCTTGTTCATAGAAGAAACGAGTTTAGAGGTGCTTTAGATTCTGTAGATAAAGTTCAAGAATTAAAAGATGCCGGGAAAATAGAACTAATAACACCTGCAGATGTTGTAGCTATTATTGGTGAAGGAAAAGTAGAAGGGGTTTCAATAAAGCGCGGAGCAGAAGTTTTTAATAAAGAATGTGATCATTTTATTCCTTTATTTGGTTTAGCGCCTAAGCTAGGGCCTATTGCAGATTGGGGTCTAGAAATAGAGAAAAATGCGATTGTTGTAAATAACGCGCTTGATTACCAAACAAACATTCCAGGTATTTATGCTATTGGTGATGTTAATACCTATCCAGGTAAATTAAAATTAATTCTTTGTGGCTTTCACGAAGCAACTTTAATGTGCCAGAGTGCATACCAACGTATCTTTCCAGATAAGCGTTATGTAATGAAATATACTACCGTAGGTGGTGTAGAAGGTTTTGATGGTACTAAAAAAGAAGCGCCAAAAGCAGTTATAAAAGCAATTAACTAATGCAAGACATTACCTTACATATTACAGATAGAGAAGGAGTGACTCACGATGTGCAGGCTCCTACAGATATGAATATGAATTTGATGGAAGTCATTCGCTCTTATGAGTTGGCTCCAGAAGGTACCATTGGTATCTGCGGTGGTATGGCAATGTGTGCTTCTTGTCAGTGTTATATAGAAAGTGATAATGAGATGCCAGAGATGGGCTATGATGAAGAAGCGATGCTTGCAGAGGCTTTTCACGTAAAAGAAAGTAGTAGGTTAGGTTGTCAGCTCTTTATAACAGATGCATTGCACGAGATGAAACTTACTTTAGCTCCAGCAGAAGATTAGTCTAAGCTGCTTAAATTAATACTTGTCAATCTCAATCTAGTTTTCATACTTTAAGATCTTTCTTGCAGTAGGGTACAGCTTATCAGCAAATCTTTCGTGGGCTTTTTTAGATATATGTAAGCCGTCTTTAGCTACAAGTGTTGGGTCTGCAATGCCTAGTCTTGTAAGATCTGTGATGTTAAAATAATAAGCACCTCTCTTGTTGGTGATAAATGAGATCCACTCGTTGTATTTATCAATATCTTTGGTTACCTTTTTTTGATTGTCGGCACCATAAGTGCTTGGGGTATAGGCATAATCTGGAATAGATAAAACAATTACTTTCCTAGGGTTTCCTTGAGCTGCGGCAATTGCTTGGTCAATAATTTTCGGGAATTCTCTTTTAAACTTTGAGTATGACAATCCTTGATATTGGTTGTTTACGCCAATCATTAGAGTGACTAAATCATTGTTGTCTCCTAAATCTGCATATTCTAGTGTGTTTTTTAAGTTTGAAGTTGTCCAGCCTGTTTCTGCAATTACATTCAGTTTTACTTTCTTATTAAAACCCTCTTCAATGGCTGCTGTTAATTGCTTCGGAAATGAGCATGTGTCACAAACCCCTTCTCCTTTTGTATAACTATCGCCTAAGGCTAGATATGAAAATGACTCGCTTTGTTGTGCGATTGAGTTGTAGCTTAAAGCGATACTAAATATAAAAAATAAGTAAATTGATTTTCTCATAAAATATAATGTAGGGGAGAACCTTGATTAAGATTCGGTTTTGTAGTTAATCAATTTTTGGGGTCCTTCTAATAAAGTGCGAATTACTTGAAGCGTTCCATTTTCCGAAGTAGAAATATGCCATTTAATTAATGATATAGCTCCATTTTCTATCTCTAGCCCTGTAATGCTTCTTGGATGTACACAACTGCCATCATTAAAATAAGCAATGTCTCCCGGCTCAGGAAATCTAGGACGATGTGTGTGCCCAGTTATAGTAAAGAGGTTATTATTATCTGTGATCCACTTTTTAGTTTTTCGCTCTATTTTTATGAGTTCGAGGTAGTTTTTTGCAGGACTCGTTGGGTCGCCAATTCCAAAAATTTGAAGCTGTCTCCATAAGACTCGTACCATAAAACGATTAAATTTCCATGCAACATAATTCCACCAGTCAGCTTGATGGCCGTGTATTAAGCAGATTTCTTGATTTGTGGTTTTATGTTCAAGCACAATCCCTTCAGGAAAAGTGATCCCCGGAAACAAAGGCTCTTCGCATCCAGTTACTTTATTAAAGTAGGAGTATAGGTTTTTCTTTACATAGCTTTCATTGAGATAAACCATGTCATGGTTGCCTACAAGTCTAAAAAGGCGGTCATCTTTATAAAAGAGTTGCATCAAATCAAAGACGTTCTTATGTGTTTCAAGAATAGATTTAAAGCTTCTGTTTTCCCATAGCTCATCTCCGTCACCTAATTCAAAATACGTGAAATCTTCTTTGTAATAATGTTTTAAGGCGTGGTAATAAATGTTTTTATTGTTTGCAAAGTCATCTGCAAAGCTGTTATCTCCCCTGTGACAATCGCTAAACATGATAAACTTAGAGTCGTCATCAAAGGCGATGCGCTTTGCTTCTGTATAGGCTTTTGTTAATCTTTTTGAAGAAGACATTAATTTTGTTCTTTTTATAAAGATACGATAACAAATAAAAAAAAGTCGCTATTCTTTAGAATAGCGACTTGGTAATTTAATAAGAATTAGTGTGGTTTTTACTTGAAAGCATTTAAACCAGTAACATCAAATCCTGTGATAAGAAGGTGAATGTCGTGGGTACCTTCATAGGTAACAACACTTTCTAGGTTCATCATATGGCGCATAATAGAGTACTCTCCACTAATACCCATACCGCCTAGCATTTGTCTTGCATCACGAGCAATTTTTAATGCCATATCTACATTGTTTCTTTTTGCCATAGAGATCTGAGCAGAAGTCGCTCTGTCTTCGTTCTTAAGTTGTCCTAAACGTAAACATAGTAACTGCGCCTTTGTGATTTCTGTAATCATCTCTGCTAGTTTTTTCTGTTGTAGCTGAAACTGCCCAATAGGTTTTCCAAACTGAATACGTTCTTTAGAGTATCTTAAAGCAGTATCGTAGCAATCCATTGCTGCCCCTATCACACCCCAAGCAATACCGTAACGTGCAGAATCAAGACAACCAAGTGGTGCTCCTAATCCAGATTTGTTAGGTAATAAGTTTTCTTTAGGCACTTTTACGTCCTGAAATATCAACTCTCCAGTAGCACTTGCTCTAAGAGACCATTTGTTATGCGTCTCTGGGGTAGTGAAGCCTTCCATACCACGTTCAACTACAAGACCGTGAATTCTTCCTTCTTCATTTTTTGCCCATACAACGGCGATGTCACAAAATGGCGAATTTGAAATCCACATTTTTGCTCCATTTAAAAGATAATGGTCACCCATATCTTTAAAGTTAGTTACCATCCCGCCTGGGTTAGACCCGTGATCTGGTTCTGTAAGACCAAAAGATCCTATCCACTCACCAGAGGCTAGTTTAGGTAAATATTTATTACGTTGTTCTTCGTTTCCGTACTTCCAGATTGGGTACATAACAAGAGAAGACTGTACAGAAGCAGTAGAGCGAACGCCACTATCACCTCTTTCTATTTCTTGCATAATTAGACCATAAGAAATTTGGTCAAGACCAGCACCACCATATTCTGTAGGGATATATGGGCCAAAGGCTCCAATATCTGCTAATCCAGGAATAATAGATTTAGGAAACTTTGCTGCTTGTGCTGCTTCTTCAATAATAGGAGAAACATCTCTTTTAACCCAAGCACGAGCTGCATCACGTATGAGCTTGTGTTCTTCGGTTAATAAATCGTCTATATTATAATAATCTGGAGCTTCAAATAAGTCTGGTTTCATCTTTACTTAATATTTTAAGAAATAAGAAGATGGTATGCCCAAATATTCACCTTCGTTTATTTTATATATTATTAGGGGCATTTCATAGTTTGTTTTTAAGAACTACAAATGTAAAAACCACAACGCGAATGACCTACATTTTAAGATAAAAATCTTTCACTAGAGCTATATATTCTTCAGTGTAGTTGTGGCGCGAGTTTTCAATCACAATTTCTTCGGAAATTTGCTCGGTTTGTAAAAAGCTAAACTCAAGTAGAACCCTCTTTATTTCTGAAGTAGGAGTGCCACGTACATCACATTTCCGAAGTACATTTAAATGTTGTGCTGCCGCTAGTGAGACAAATTTTTCTTCTTCTTTTTTAGGAAGTACAACACAAAATCTTCCTTTTTCTGAGAGTAAATGAGCTGCACAAAGTATTAAATGCTCAAAAGGAAGAGCGTCTGTAAATCGTGCTAAATCTCGCTTATCATCTTGTGTTTTGTAGTCGTCTGTGTAGAAGGGAGGGTTGCTAATAATTAGATCATAGCTACTCTGTTCGCCTTCTTCTATCATTTCTTGCGCAAATTCTTGCAATGATGCGTGGTAGCAAAAAAGCCTATCTGCCCATGGGGATTGCTCAAAGTTGTCTGTGCATTGCTCAAAGGCGTCATCGTCAATCTCAACAGCTTCTATTTGCACGTGGCGATCTCTTTGTGCAAGTTGCAAGCTTATAACACCGGTACCTGCGCCAATATCTAAAATAGAATTAGGCAAATGATCTAAAGATGCCCAAGCGCCAAGCAATACTCCGTCTGTGCCTATTTTCATAGCACAGCGGTCTTGAGAGACGGAGAATTGTTTGAATTTAAATGGCTGAGACATTACAAGTACAAATCAATCAACCCAATAGGTGCGTCAATAAAAATAGTCTTATTCTCACGATCTACCTTAGTAATGATCTCGTCATTAATAGGGATGAGTACCTCCGTTCCGTTGCTATCCACCTCAAAATGATGTTGCGATGTGTGGTCATTTACATGAGTGATCACGCCCACTTCGCCAAAATCTGCATCGTGTATGGTAAACCCAATAACCTCATGGTAGTAAAATTTATCTCCTTCAAGTGGAGGTAAAGCTGTTAGCGGAAGATATAGTTCTTTTCCTATCAAGGCATCTGCTGCTGCTTCATCATACACATCGTCAAACTGAACGCGTAATAAAGAAGACTTATGTAGTTGACTACTCTCAATAAAAAATGGAATCAAGTTTTTGTGTTGTTCCACAAAAACCGATTCCATTTCTAAAAATTGTTCGGGATCATCTGTATCTAGTTTAACTAGAAGTTCACCCTTAAAACTATATTTCTTAACGACTTTGCCTACGAAGAAACAGTCCTTCTTTAACATAGTCTATAGTTTTATTCTTCTTCGCTAGAAGCTGATGCATCACCTTCTACGGCTACTGCTTCTTCAACTACAGGTGCGTTTGCTGCAATACGAGCTTCGTTAGTCGCTTTTTCTGCTGCAAGAGCATCTGCTGCTGCTTTAGTTTTAGCTTCTGCTAAACTAGCTTTTTTGCTTTCTACTTCTTGTCCTTTACTTTCTAACCAAGCATTGAATTTTTCTTCTGCTTGCTCTTCTGTTAAAGCACCTTTACGTACACCACCAGCTAAATGATTTTTCATCATAACACCTTTGTAGCTAAGTATAGCTCTTGCAGTGTCTGTAGGTTGTGCACCATTTTGTAACCACTTTACAGATCCATCTATATCTAGATTGATCTCTGCAGGGTTCATGTTTGGATTGTAAGTACCTAGTTTTTCTAAGTATTTACCATCTCTTTTTGCACGGCCATCGGCCGCTACGATCCAGTAAAAAGGTTTTCCTTTTTTACCGTGTCTTTGTAGTCTGATTTTTACAGGCATAAAATTAATTTTTGAAGTACTCGACTTCGGTTATAATTGATTAATATCGAAAACAGGGTATTATATCCAATTTTCGGTGTGCAAAGGTACTGTATTTTGTTATTGAAATTCAATACTTTAAACTAAAAGATTTACATTTGCATAAATTCATAATACAAAGCTATGAAAAATAATATCTTATTAATGCTAATTGTCGCTTTATTAGCGAGTTGTACGGTTCAAGAAGATCGTAATCCTGCGCTACAAAGCTCTATAAATGACGTCTTTTTTAGTGCTGTTGATTCTAAAGCTGTGGAGAATGAAGACGGAAGTTTTTATATACAAGGCACAACTCAAAATCAAAACCTAACTATTTATGTCGCTAGCCCTCAATCTGGAGAATATGGTTTTGGTGGTAATAATGAAAATTCTGCGTCATATATTAGTGAGAAAGACGTAACATATTACACAAACCCTTTTGGTGAAGGACAAGCAGTTATTACAAACTGGGATTCTACAAACAAAACTATTACAGGAAGATTTGATTTTACTGCGGTTATACCAGGTGTAGATACTGTTAGGGTGTCTAAAGGTGTTTTTTATAAAGTGCCTTATGGTTTTGCAGTTCTTGAAAATCCAGTTGTAGATCCTGAAGAAGATTCTTCGACAAATGCAGGTACCTTTGCTGGTGCAGTAGATGGTGACTCTTTTACTCCATTTGCAGTTTCTGCTGTAAATAATGATGATTTTATCAATATTACGGGTAGCACTGTACAAGAGTCAATTTCTGTTACTATGCCTATAACGGCAACCTTGGGTAGTTATCAAATTACAGAGCCTGGGTTTGCTGCTTCGTACAGGCTTGGTGCTGTTACAGAGAACGCAATTTCTGGTCAGGTATTTGTTATTTCTCATAATGTTGAAACTAAAAATATTAAAGGAACCTTTAGTTTTATGACAGAAAATCACTCAGTGGCCTTAGGTCAGTTTAATGTGATTTATGAATAATATTACAATAACGTAGTGTTTGCCTTACGGCGAAAATTTTAATACTATAAATAACCCAAGTTTAACGTAGCCTTTTAAAGGAGTTAAGCTTGGGTTATTTTTGTGACAGACAATTTCGTTTGTTGTGTGACTATGGCTTGTGGTTTCTAAAGACTATTTTATTTCTTAGTGCTCTTTTAATAACATCATTAAATTGTGAACAACTACTGCGATTGTTAACACCTTAAAAGAGGCATTGTTTTTACATTTACTTACGCTAATTTTTGAACTCGATTTCTATCGACATTTAATTTAATTTTATGTACTTAATATTTGATACAGAGACTACTGGACTTCCTCGTAACTGGAAAGCACCACTATCTGATAGTGATAATTGGCCTCGTTGTATTCAGATTGCTTGGCAATTGCATGATGCAATGGGTAATGTAATTGAGCATCAAGATTATTTAGTACAGCCAGAAGGTTTTAATATTCCTTTTGATGCAGAAAAAATACACGGTATCTCTACAGAGCTTGCCGCTGCAAAAGGTATCACCTTAGAAGATATGATGGCAAAGTTTCAAGAAGTTTTGGGTAAAACCAAATTTCTTGTGGGGCAAAACGTAGGTTTTGATCTTAATATTATGGGTGCAGAATTTTTGCGTTTGGGTATGGAAAACCCATTGCCAGCAATGCCCTTGCTTGACACATGTACAGAAACTACGGCACAATTATGTCAAATACCTGGGGGTCGTGGTGGTAAATTTAAGTTACCCACCCTTACAGAGTTACACCAGTTTTTGTTTAATGCACCTTTTGGTGAGGCGCATAATGCTACGGCAGATGTAGAGGCAACAACACGTTGTTTTTTAGAATTAATACGTCGTCAAATATTTACTGCTAAAGAGCTTGGGGCTGAGCCAGACTATTTTGAAAAATTTAGTAAAGAAAATCCTGCTCAAATAGAGTTTATAGGTCTTAAACATATAAATCTAAAAAAGGCTTCAGAAAAAATAAGGCGCGAACTTGAAAAACTTAATGTTTCCGAAGAAATATCTACTACAGAGATAGCAGATAACCTTGCAGAGCTTAAAGATGTTCCTTTTGCGCACCTGCACAATCACTCTCAGTTTTCTATACTACAATCAACCTCAAGTACACAAGATCTTGTAAATGCTGCTATTGCAGATGGGCAAAGAGCAGTCGCACTTACAGATAGTGGTAACATGATGGGTGCATTTCATTTTTCGCGTGCAGTTAATAATCATAATAAAGCAAAGCAAAAAGAATATGAAGAGGCATTAGCTGCTTATGAGGCCGTAGATGACACAGCCACAGATTTTGAAGGAGAAGTTCCAGATATGCCAGAGAAGCCAATACCTCTAAAAGCGGCTGTAGGTTGTGAGTTTTTTGTGTGTCAAGATCATTTAGATAAGTCTAATAAAGATAATGGATATCAGATAGTCATTCTAGCAAAAAATAAAGCAGGATACCATAACCTTGCAAAAATGTCTAGTATTGCTTTTACCGAAGGTTTTTATTACGTTCCACGAATAGATCGCGAAGTGATAAAAAAATATAGAGAAGATTTAATTATTCTCTCTGGTGGTATGTATGGAGAGGTGTCGAGTAAGATTCTTAATATAGGTGAGAAGCAAGCAGAAGAAGCTTTGTTATGGTGGAAAGAAGAATTTGGAGATGATTTTTATCTTGAGATTATGCGTCACGATCAAGAAGACGAAAATCGTGTGAACCAAACGATAGTAGAGTTTTCTAAAAAGCACGATGTAAAACTAATTGCTGCAAACAATACCTATTATATAGAGAAAGAAAGTGCTAATGCGCATGATATTTTATTGTGTGTAAAAGATGGTGAAAAACAGGCAACCCCTATAGGGCGTGGTCGTGGTTATCGTTATGGTTTGCCTAACCAAGAATATTACTTTAAGTCTCAAGAAGAGATGAAGGTTATTTTTAAAGATTTACCTCAAGCTATTAGTAATATTGCAGAGGTTATTGAGAAGATAGAGCCTTACAGTTTACAGCGAGATGTATTACTTCCTATTTTTGATATTCCTGAAGAATTTAAAATTGTAGAAGATGAAGTAGATGGTGGTAAGCGTGGTGAAAATGCATTTTTAAAACACCTCACTTATATAGGAGCAGAAAAGCGTTATGGCGAGATTACAGAGGCTATTAAAGAGCGATTAGATTTTGAGCTTGATGTAATTGCAAACACTGGGTATCCGGGATACTTTTTGATTACAGAAGATTTTATTAGAGAGGCGCGTAATATGGATGTGTCTGTGGGGCCAGGTCGTGGTTCTGCAGCAGGAAGTGTAGTTGCTTATTGTTTAAAGATTACAAATATTGACCCGATTAAGTACGACTTACTTTTTGAGCGTTTCTTAAATCCAGATCGTGTGAGTATGCCTGATATTGATATAGATTTTGATGATGAGGGGCGTGGTCGTGTAATGCAATATGTAATTGATAAATATGGTGGTAATCAAGTAGCTCAAATAATAACCTATGGTACGATGGCTGCAAAGTCATCTATTAGAGATACGGCGCGTGTACTTGATTTACCTTTAAACGAGGCAGATCATATTGCAAAGTTGATCCCAAACATGACTAAACTTGCAAAAGTTTTTGGGTATACAGAAAAAGAATTAAAGCAAAAATTTAGAAGTGATGAGTTGCCTAAAGTTTTAGAACTCATTAAAACAAGCGAGGGTGATGACTTAACTGCAGAGACTATTAATCAAGCAAAAAAGCTGGAAGGTTCTGTTAGAAATACAGGTATTCACGCTTGTGGTGTTATTATTACACCTAGTGATATCACCAACTTTGTTCCTGTTGCTACAGCAAAAGATTCAGACCTATACGTGACGCAGTTTGATAACTCTGTGGTAGAAGATGCTGGCTTGCTTAAGATGGATTTCTTGGGGCTAAAAACTTTGACCTTAATTAAGGATACAGTGAAGCTGGTGAAGCATAAGCATGATATACTTCTTGATCCTGATACTTTTCCTTTAGATGATGTTAAAACATATGAGCTTTTCCAGAGAGGTGAGACAGTAGGGATTTTTCAGTATGAATCTGCCGGGATGCAAAAGTATATGAAGGAGTTGAAGCCTACGGTTTTTGGTGATCTTATTGCAATGAACGCATTGTACCGTCCTGGTCCTTTAGAGTATATACCTAGTTTTATTAGAAGAAAGAATGGCGAGGAAGAAATTGAGTATGATCTTCCAGCAATGGAAGAATACTTGGATGAAACCTACGGGATTACAGTATACCAAGAGCAGGTAATGTTACTCTCACAAAAGCTAGCTAATTTTAGTAAAGGTGATGCAGATGTCTTGCGTAAGGCAATGGGTAAAAAGCAGAAAGCAGTACTTGATAAGATGAAACCTCGTTTTATTGAGAATGCAGTAAGCAATGGTCACGATGCAGAAAAATTAGAGAAAATCTGGAAAGATTGGGAAGCATTTGCTAGTTATGCCTTTAATAAAAGTCACTCTACTTGTTATGCGTGGATTGCTTATCAAACAGCTTACTTAAAAGCTCATTACCCTGCAGAGTATATGGCGGCTGTATTGAGTAATAATATGCGTGATATTAAACAAGTAACGTTCTTTATGGAAGAGTGTAAGCGTATGGGGTTAGAAATTCTAGGCCCAGACGTGAATGAATCATTTTATAAGTTTTCTGTAAATGACCGTGGTGCAGTCCGTTTTGGAATGGGTGCCATTAAAGGAGTTGGTGAGAGCGCAGTAGAAACTATTGTTGAAGAAAGAGAGAATGGGCACTACAAGTCTATTTTTGATATGGCTAAACGTATTAATTTACGAGCAGCTAATAAAAAAGCATTTGAAAACTTAGCCTTAGCCGGAGGTTTTGATAGTTTTAGTGCGCATAGAGCACAATATTTGCATCAAGATGGCGATGGGCAAACCTTTTTAGAAAAAGTTTTAAAGTATGCTAATAAGTTTCAAGAGTCTGAAAATAGTAGTCAAGTAAGTTTATTTGGTGAAGCAAGTGAAGTTCAAATACCAGAGCCAGAAGTTCCGCCTTGTGAAGAGTGGGGGACTATGCAAAAGTTGAGGCAAGAAAGAGAAGTGGTGGGGGTTTATATTTCTGGGCATCCATTAGATGACTTTAAAATAGAGATGAAATCTTTTACTAATTGCCAAGTAGCAGATTTTAATAACTTAGAGCAACACGTAGGTAAAGAGATGTCTTTTGGTGGTATTGTGGCAGACGTTCAGCATCGTGAGTCTAAAGCTGGAAAAGGTTGGGCCATTTTCACAATTGAAGATTATGATGACAGTTATGAGTTTAAAATATTTGGCGAAGAGTATTTAAAATTGCGTCACTTTTTAGTGCCTAACAGTTTTGTATACGGTAAAGTGTATGTGAAAGAAGGTTGGACTAATCGCGATACAGGTAAGAAGGGAGAGCCTCGTATGCAATATAATGGGATGCAGCTTTTGCATGATGTTATGCAAAACCATGCGAGAAAATTGACACTAATAATGCCAATTAGACAGGTTGTAGATGATAAGATAGATTTTTTAGAAACTCTTTTTAAAGAGAACCCAGGTAAGCATCAATTGCATTTTACCATTTATGAAAGGGCAGATAAAATAAAAGTACAAATGCCAAGTCGCACCCATAAAATTGAGATAAGTGCGGCCTTGTTAGAGGCTCTTGATAAAGAACAAGTAAAATATAAACTCAATTAGATTAATTGCTTCGGAAATAAGAAGAGAATTAAGTTTAGTTAATGAGTAAAATAGTGCCTATAAAAACTAACTATTAGTCTATTAAAGAAGTTGATATGTTGGCTGTAAGGTTTGGTATAAAAATTGACTACTTTTGTGTAATAAGATATTAATTAAGTTCTGTTTAGGCAGAATAGTAAAAAAAAATAAAATGGCTTTAGAAATAACAGACGCAACTTTTGAAGAAACAGTATTAAACAGTGACAAACCAGTAGTAGTTGACTTTTGGGCAGCTTGGTGTGGACCTTGCCGTATGGTAGGACCAGTAATCGATGAGCTAAGCAATGACTATGAAGGTAAAGCTGTAGTAGGTAAAATGGACGTTGATGCAAACCAAGAGTTCGCGGCAAAATTTGGTGTTCGTAATATCCCAACAGTATTGGTTTTTCATAAAGGAGAATTAGTAGGTCGTCAAGTAGGTGTAGCGCCAAAAGCGACATACGCAGAAGCGATCGATAAATTACTTTAATCACAGATCGCGGGTAGCGATAAAGATTAGGTTTTGATATCTATCTTATTTGATAGATTTATTGCAAAAACCAAAAAGACCCGACTTCTTGTCGGGTCTTTTTAGTTATAAAAACTTCTAATTACTTCTGAAATTTTAAGGGTGCAAACCCCCTCTGTTTCATTGTGGTTTGGGAGGTAAAATTAGTATATTTGAAGAAACGAAAATGATAGTGATGCCCGTTCGAGCACAGTCGAGAACTAAGATGTTTGGGTATTATTGATAATCACCTAACTGCGCTTAGGAAGATAGTATAAAAAAAATGAGTACCGAGAAAAAACAAAAAGTACAAGATAGAATAGAAAGTCAACAGCTAGAAAACCGTACTATATTTTTATGGGGTCAAGTAGATGATCGCAGTGCGAGACACGTAGTAGATAGATTAATGTATCTTGATAGCATTAGTAATGAAGAAATTAAACTCTACATTAACAGTCCAGGTGGTTATGTAACTTCTGGTTTTACAATGTATGACACTATTAAAAGTATCAAGAGTCCTGTGTCTACTATTTGTACAGGTCTTGCAGCTTCTATGGGTAGTATTTTACTTTCTGTAGGGGAGAAGGGGCGTCGTTTTATTCAGCCTAATGCAAAAGTGATGATACACCAGCCTAGCGGTGGAGCAAGAGGTCCAGCCAGTGATATAGAAATAAGCGCACAAGAGATTTTAAAAACAAAAGAACTAAGTGCAAGAATTCTAGCAGATAACTGTGGTCAAGACTTTGATAAAATAATGAAAGATTTTAATCGTGACCATTGGTTAGATGCAGAAGAAAGCGTTGCCTATGGTATTGTAGATGGGATACTAGAATAGATAACAATTGCCGGTCCTTCGGTACAATTTTAAATACAGCAAGTGACGCTTGCTGTATTTAAAACCATCAGGGACCTTTGATTCTTCTTTTTTATTTTACATTGTTCTTTCAACTTATTGTAAATTATTTACCAAACTATAAATTTCCAGCCTAAGCAAAGGTTGCTGAGTGATTTTCTTAAAGTCGCAAAGTGACATTATGATAATTGTACCGAAACATGAACTTAGAAAAGCAAATAAACGAAATTACAGGTTTTAAAAATCTGGAGCTTTTAGCCAAACAAGTGGTTGAAGGGTTTATTTCTGGTTTACATAAGTCTCCTTTTCATGGGTTTTCTGCAGAATTTGCTGAGCATAAAATTTATAATAATGGCGAGAGTACTAAGCACATTGATTGGAAACTTTTTGCAAAAACAGATAAACTTTATACTAAGCGTTATGAAGAAGAAACTAATCTTCGTTGTCATCTTATTATAGATAATAGTAGTTCAATGCACTATCCAGCATTGAAACAGATGGATATTAACCACCTTAATAAGATTGGTTTTTCTGTACTAGCAGGTGCTGCAATTATGAATTTAATGAAGCGCCAGCGAGACGCTGTAGGGTTAAGTATTTATAGTGATAAATATGAGTACTATAGCAGCGAGAAGGGTAGTGAGCGTCATCATCAACAGTTATTAAGTCATTTAAGTGCTTCTTTATCTTCTAATAGAAAAGAAGTGCAAACAAAGTCTTATGAGCACCTTCATCTTATTGCTGAAAAGTTAAAGCGAAGAAGTCTAGTCTTTTTGTTTACAGATATGTTTCAAAGTGATATAGAAGAAGAGAAATTGTTTGAAGCATTACAGCATTTAAAGTATAATAAACACGAAGTAGTTCTTTTTCATACCTATGATAAAGAAAAGGAGTTGAAGTTTGACTTTAGCAACCGCCCTAAGAAGTTTATAGATGTAGAGACTGGTGAGCATGTTAATGTGTACGCAGATAATATAAAAGAGAACTACGAGGCGGCTGTAAAACGTTACTTTGACGATCTAGCCATAAAATGTGGCCAATATCGTATTAAATATGTGCCCGTAGATATTAATGAGCACTTTAATACGATACTGACTACTTACTTGGTAGAGCGAGGTAAATTTGGGTGATTTTTTACAATTATTTTAATATCGTGAATAGAGGAAATTGTACTCCAAAAGAGATGTAACTCGTATTTATTTCATCTCCACTTGGCGTTGTTAATTTTGATATATTAAAGTTATAACCAAGACTAATAAATATACCCCTTTGAAAGTATGCGAATCTAGCGATTCCATCTAGATTACTCCCTAGGATATCATCTTCATCTTGTCCTCCAACATATGCTTCTGCTCCAAAGTTTCGTTGAATACCTAGTTGAAATCCAGGTCCAATAATATCGGCTGAGCGAGAGCCATCTTCATCAAAAGTAGATTTAAGAACTTGACTAAATACCAAGTTAACACTATGGTTAAATAAACCATTACTCTCTGTATATTCGGGTTTGTAACGAATAAGGTATGTTGAAGATAGCATATTATTGTATCCAGTCCTATAGTTAACTCCACCCCCTAAGTTAAAGGCAATACCTCCATCATATCTTTCGTTATCTGAGGTCCCAAATATATATGGTATCTGTGTCTCAAATACAACCCTTAATCTTGGGAAATTTTTAAAGATGTTATCATCTGTTTGAGAAGTTGCTGTATAGTTAAGAGAAGTTAGTAATGTAATAATAGCTATGGAAAGTAATGATTTTTTCATATGTCTCTAATTTTTTTTCCGTTAGTGTTAATGATAATTGTATTGTTTGTTTTTGTTGTGACTTCTGCCTCTCCGTTTTTAAAAGGTTTTGCTTTCATATATTTTGCTTTAATAATCCATGTTCCATTTTCATCAACATAGCCAAACCAGCCTTTGTTACTTCTTTTTAAAAGTAAACCAGAGCTGTTATTTGTTTCCATCTTTCTGGCGGTGAGAGCCTCTTTTTTGTAGCCTGCTTGCACTTGTTGTTGTTGTTTACGTTCGTGGTAACGGTCTATTTTAGCTTGTTGTTTAGCGAAATAAGCTTCCTCATCCCATTCGCCAAAAAGGCCGTCAATAATTTGATTTGAAGCAACTTGTATTGCTTTATTTGTGTTGTCTGCAGTCACTGCTTTTGTCGCGGCTGTGCTATTGTAACCTTGTCTTTCTAGATTTTTAATTTTAGCATTAGTTTCTCTTTGTTCTTGTCTTTTTTTTAAAGCCAAATATTCTTCTCTTGTTATTGTTTTTTGGCTCTCTTTAGTGTCTTCTGTCTTCTCACTATTTGATGAGTATTTTGATCCTGAGCTCAAGTTTTTAGTGGTGTTGGAGTCTTTTTTATTACTGTCTTCTTTCTTATTTTGATTTGATAAAAAAGTGTCCACTTCATTCGCGATTTCGGCAAGTTCTTCTATGTGAGTATTTGTGGCTTTTATATGGGTAAATTCTACGTAGAGGTTTTCTAGGTTGTTTCTATTGTTTTTTAGATCCCATTTTTGGACGATCTGGCTAACCTCTTCCTTTGAAAAATAATGAAGATCTAACGCTCCTGTACTTACCATAGGTTCAGAGAATTCAAATGCTAAATAATCATAATGACCACCTGGGCCTCTAATGATTACTGTTCCGCTTATATCAGCCTGATGTTGGTTTCTTATGATTGGAAATCCAAAATCCCTCATTTGGTGGTTATATCTTTGCTCTGTGCCTTTGTAATAAAAACCATCAACTTGATATTCTGCTATTCCTAATTTGAGGGTGATGTCACCCATACCACCGTTTACAATCTGCGCCTTTAATTTTCCACTATACTCATACTTTCCATTTTGGATACTTCCTGAATTATTAAAGTATGAAGTAGTTATTTCACTAGATTGGCCTAAAGATTGAAGTGTAATGAAAGTAAAAAGAGTTAAAAACCTATACATAAAAAATCTTCTTATTTAAATTTTAGAGTTTAATAATCTGAAATGTCAGGTGAAACTCATGAATTTCATCAAATTAAAAAAGCAATATATAAATTTAATAAAAAAAATAAAATACCCATTAATGGTTAGATTAATTTCTGATTTAAAGATGAATAAGACCAAATTGTGCATAGAAAGAATGGGCTTATTTAAAAACTCCTCAGAAGTTATGTCAGAATTAAAATTTTAAGATTTAATAAAAAAAATACTGGGTTTGATCTAAGTATTTATTTGACACTCACGTATAGGTTGTCTACCATATTCTCAGAAGTTCTTAAGTGCAATCTATTTGAGTTTTTTAGTATAAGGTATGATTATTAAAAGTCATAAAACTAAAAAAGGTCTTCATAAATGAAGACCTTTTGTGGGCAATGAGGGATTCGAACCCCCGACCCCCTCGGTGTAAACGAGGTGCTCTGAACCAACTGAGCTAATTGCCCGCTTTGTTAGCGAGTGCAAATATAAGACTGTTTTTGATATCCACAAGCATTATTTTGAAAAAAATTATATTTTTTTTCTTCTTTACAACTTTTCATCTACACTACTTCAGCGACCACAAAAGTGCTCCCGCCTATAAATATCAGATCCTCAGTATTTGACGATTTTAAAGCAGCTCTGTAGGCTCCTTTTACTGTTTTAAATTTTTTTCCAGATATTCCAGATTTTTTTGTCAAAACATATAATTCTTCCACTTTCATTGCTCTCGGAATCTTCGGTTGGCAAAAATAATAGCTTGCTTTTTTAGGAAATAACCTCAAAACATTACTAACATCCTTGTCATTTACAAAGCCTAATACAATATGTAGGTTTTTGTGTGGTGTTTCTTGTAGTTGTTTTAATACGATTCTTAAGCCTTCTTTATTGTGGGCTGTGTCACAAATAACTTTGGGTGCATCGTGGAGTACTTGCCAGCGTCCCATTAATCCAGTGTTTCTAATTACGTGATTTAAGCCTTCTTTGATGTTGCTTTCAGAAATACTGAAAACAGTATCATCTAGTAGCTTTATAGCAGCTCTAGCTGTCCTTTGGTTTGCTAATTGATAGTTACCCTTTAAATCGCAGGGGTAATATTCAATCCTTTCTGTTTCAGCAGTAATTAAAGAGGTTTCCCTTTCTGTGGCAATTGTTTTAAATACTGGTAACGTTTCTTGAGTAAACTCTCCAATAACTACTGGTATCCCGTTTTTGATAATGCCAGCTTTTTCTGTAGCTACTTTTTGATAAGTGTCTCCTAAAAATTGTGTGTGATCTAAACCTATGTTTGTAATAACAGATACTTCTGGTGTTATTACATTAGTGCTGTCTAATCTACCTCCTAAACCTACTTCTATAATGGCTATGTCTACTTTTTCTTTTGCAAAATAATCGAATGCCATCCCGACTGTCATTTCAAAAAATGATAAGTGATTTGCTGTAAAAAATGATTGGTGTTGTTTAATAAAAGAAGTAACCTTTCTTTTGGGCATCATCTCTCCATTAATCTTGATGCGTTCTCTAAAATCTTTGAGATGAGGTGATGTGTAAAGTCCAACTTTATAGCCAGCTTCTTTCAATATGGAAGCCATCATGTGACTTGTAGAGCCTTTGCCGTTAGTGCCCGCAACATGGATAGATTTAAATTTTCTTTCTGGATTATTTAAGTGATTTACAAGTAAAATAGTATTTGAAAGATCTTCTTTATAAGCTGCTTTTCCTTCGCGTTGATACATAGGAAGTTGGTTAAACATCCACTTAAGAGTGTCTTTGTATTTCATCTCAATTAAAAAAAGTTAAATATAGTATTGTGCAATATATGTGATTGCTTTTACTTATTCTGAAAGCTTAAAGTTGTAGATAATCTTACCTATTTGCTTAGTAGGTGCTTCATCGTCAGGGTTGAATTTTGTGGCTAAAGCTGCGCGTCTTGCTGGGTCTTTTAAGCAAGGTGAGTTGTTGGTTGTTCCTCTAACGCCTGGAGTTGCTTTAATAACTTTCCCAGTTCTGTCAACCTCAATACTTACCACAACTATCCCTTCTTCGTTACAGTCTTGTATGTATTTTTGTTTATTTAAAGCCTTACGACCTCCTAAGAGGTAATTACCGTCTCCGTCTAATCCTTTTCCTGTACCGTAATAGCTTTTTGCATTTGGGTCTCCATTAGGGTTTCCTTTGTCTCCTGCTGTATTGTCGTTTCCTTCTCCACCTTTTGCTGTTCCATCACTTTTAGGGCCATTAATAAGATTGTCTAAAGCGCTTGTGGTTGTTTTATCTGGAGTAGGGTCTGGCTCTTTAACAGGTTCTTTTTTTGGCTCCTCTTTTTTTACTGGAGTTTCTGTCATCACTATTTTTTCCTCTTCCTTTTTAATTACAGGAGCATCTTCTGTGTCTTGAGTTACCACATCTTCTTTGACTTCTGTTTTAGGTTGTGGTGTAGGTGGAGGTGTGGTTACCTTTGGGGCAGATTTAATTGCTTCAGTGGGTTGTATGTTGCCCGTACCTGTATCTGTTGTTCCGAAATTAACGGCAATGCCATTTTCTGGTGCAGGGTCTAAATAGGTCATCCCAACAAAAAACAATAGTAAAAGTAATAGCGAATACAGGATTACTGTAATCGTCATGCTTTTTCTTTTATGTTCTGTGTCTAGAAAACTCATTGATTTTTTTTAAAGTCTAGTATTTTACTTGATTTATTTAGCTCTAATTCTATGCCAAACTTAGTTTGTTTTAATTAGGCCTTACGGCAAGTATAACTTTTATCTTATTTTTATTTGCAATATCCATTACAAAAACTGCATCTTCTATAGGTACTCCTTCTTCTGCTCTTAATATTAATGTAGGAGCATCTTGTCCTGCTAAAGCAGCTTTAATTTCTCGTTCAAGTGTGTTTTTTGAGACACGCTCTTTATTTACATAAAAGGCCCCGTCAGACGATATACTTACACTTGCTTTCTGGACGGTTGTGCTTTTTCCATTTGCTTTTGGTAATATTAAATCTAGTGCATCTGGTGTCACGGCACTTGGTATCAATAAAAAGTACACCAATAACAAGAATACAATATCTGTCATTGAGCTCATAGAGAACTCGGGACTTACTTTATTTCTTCCGCGTAAGTTCATTAAGCTGGCTCGTTTAATAGGTCTAAGAAATCAACAGCAGTAGCTTCCATCTGGTGTACTACTTTGTCTGTCTTTACTACTAAGTGATTGTAACCTATGTAAGCAATAATACCAACTATTAGTCCTGCAACTGTTGTTGTCATAGCTGTGTAAATTCCTTCTGCTAGAAGTCCCATTTCTGCTTGACCACTACTAGTGGCAAGTGTATGAAAAGCTAATACCATCCCGATTACCGTACCTAAAAAACCAATCATAGGAGCAGCACCAGCAATAGTTGCAAGTACACTCACGTTTTTCTCTAGTTTATATACTTCTAGACGACCCGCATTTTCGATAGCTGTATTAATGTCTTCTAATGGGCTTCCTATTCTGCTAATTCCCTTTTCTGTTAATCTTGATACGGGACTATTTTGCTGAGCACATAACGATTTTGCCCCTTGCAAATTTCCGTTAGCAACATTATCGCGAATTTGATTCATGAAATTAGCATCATATTTTGAAGCCGCTTTTATTGCAAAAAAGCGTTCAAAATAAATGTAAAAAGCGACAAAAAGAAGTATGGCTAGTGTTCCTATAATAATGATACCTCCTGTACCACCATTTACAATAAGATCAATGATTGATAGGGTTTTTTCTGTTACTTCAGGTTCTAATTGTTCAGCGGCTTCTACACCGTCTTGAATAAAGAAGTTTAGCATAAATAGTTTTATTTTTAGATATAACGATTAATCGTTTTTAAAATTGTTTAGGCATTATGAAAGATCACCCGTTCTATTAATAAGAATACGGCAGCTCCTGCCGCAAAACCTACAAAGGCTAGCCAAGTGATTTTCTTTAAATACCAGATAAAATCTATTTTCTCCATACCCATTGCTGCAACACCTGCTGCAGAACCAATGATTAACATACTACCTCCAGTACCTGCACAGTAAGCGATAAAGTGCCATAGTACAGAATCTGTAGGGGCGTCATACATACCAATAGATGCAGCTACTAATGGTACGTTGTCAATGATGGCAGAGAAAATACCTAATAATATAACAACCACATCTTGGTTAGGAATTGCCTGTTGTAATACTTCGGCTAAATAGCGAAGTGTCCCTACTGGATCTCCGTTTTCTGCTACTCCAAAAACTAATGTTTCTAATCCAGCAACGGCCATTAAAATTCCTAAGAAAAATAAGATACTTGAGATCTCAATTCGTGACAATGCTTTATGTGCAGAGTACTTTTGTCTTTTTTCTTTTGTAAAGTCTTCTTCTGGATGAATGTATTCTGAAACAAGCCAAACAACACCAAGCGCTAACATCATCCCAATGTAAGGTGGTAAATGTGTGATTGTTTTAAAAATAGGTACAGAAACGATCATTCCTAATCCTAAAAACAACATAGTTTTACTACTTAATAAACGCTCTGCTTCTTTGTCTTCTGAAGTGTCTACTTGTATGTTGCCTTTAAAGGCTGGTAGGTAACTTGCGATAGCAAATGGTACTACAAAACATACAATAGATGGGATAATCACGTACTCTATAAGTCCCATTGCAGTTACGTTATCTGCTATCCATAACATAGTGGTAGTTACATCACCAATAGGAGACCAAGCACCACCAGCATTTGCTGCAATCACAACCATAGCCGCATACCATAAACGCTCTTCTCTAACATAAATTAATTTACGTAATAAAGTGATTAGTACAATTGTAGCCGTAAGGTTGTCAATTATTGCAGATAGTATAAAAGCAAGTATACCTATGATCCATAGTAACTTACGTTTGCTTTTAGTTCTTACTGCTCCTTTAAGTACCTCAAAACCTCTGTGAAGATCAATGATCTCTACAATGGTCATGGCGCCTATTAAAAAGATTAATATTTCTGCAGTCTTACCTAAATGGTGTAAGAGCCCGTTTTCAAATCCATGCTCTGCTTCTTCACCACCTGTTAAAAAGCTGAATACATTATCATGTGTATCAATTACGTCAAACCAGCCGGCGTGAAAACCAATGGCTAACATACCCCAGATTAATGCTGCCATAATCAAGGCAGGTACCGTTTTATCTAACTTGAGCGGATGCTCAAGTGTGATTGATAAGTATCCAATAATAAAAATTAAAATAATGATAGAAGCCATAATATCGTATGTGTGTTATTTATATTATACTAATTGTTTTAAAGCAATTTCAAATGCTGTTTTACTAATATTTGTCTTTGAGCTGTTATTGTCAAATGTGTTTTTAATAGCATTTTTAATAGTCATTGATGTGTCATTAAAAATTGCTTCGTCTGTCATTTGCACTTTGCGTTCCATAAAGTAAGCAAATACACGTGCCATCCCGCAGTTACTAATAAAGTCTGGTATTAAGCTTACACGTTCATCCGTGTATTCCATGATACTACCAAAGAAAATCTCTTTGTCTGCAAAAGGTACATTTGCACCACAGCTTATCACTTCAAGACCTGTGTCTATCATTTGTGAGATTTGCTCTTTTGTGATTAATCTTGATGCTGCACAAGGTGCAAAGATTTCACATTCTAAATTCCATATTTTTTCATTGATCTCATCAAAAGGAATCATGTTTTCTGACACTAGTGTGTTACCGTCTTTGTTGTGGTAAAGGTTTGTGATTTCTTCAAAAGAAAAACCATCAGCATTAATTACCCCACCTACGCGGTCAATAATACCTACTACTTTAGCACCCATTTGTGCTAAATAAAATGCGGCGGCAGCGCCTACGTTTCCAAAACCTTGGACGATAGCTTTTTTGCCTTTAACGTTTCCGCCGTAAATATCATAATAATGTCTCACTGCTTCTGCAACACCGTAACCGGTAATCATATCTGCAACAGTATATTTTCTTGAAACATCTGGAGAGTACGTGTCATTCTCAAGCACTTTAATAACTCCGTGACGCAATTGCCCAATTCGGTTAATTTTATCTGCTTCTGTAGGAGAAAAATGTCCTGTAAAAACACCTTCTTGCGGGTGCCAAACACCACTCTGTTCTGTGATAGGGATTACTTCGTGAATCTCATCTACGTTTAAGTCACCACCAGTACCATAGTACGATTTTAATAAAGGTGATACGGCTTTATACCAGCGCTCTAGTACTCCTTTTTTACGAGGATCGTGTGGGTTAAAGTTGATTCCAGACTTGGCTCCACCTATTGCTGGGCCAGAAACTGTAAACTTTACTTCCATTGTTTTTGCTAAAGAAAGTACCTCGTTCTCATTAAGACCTACACGCATTCTTGTACCTCCTCCTGCAGCACCACCTCTTAGCGAGTTGATTACTGTCCATCCTTCTGCCTCTGTTTCTGGGTCGTTCCAGTGAAATACTATTTCTGGTAATTTTTCTTCGTATTGTTTGAGTAGTTCTTTCATATCAATGTCTGCTTTTGCAGATATAATTTTATTAAATGATTTCAAAAATGATTTTTTAGCTTACGCGAAAATGTTCTAAACGTGAAGCTTGCTAGGATATTTTGCAGTAAAGCTATAATTGATTCATAATAATAAGAAGGAATTTTATTGATTGGTCGTCTAAATAAATAATGTACTGTAGCCAAAGCTACAATTTGCTAAGTTACTTCTTGGCAAAGCCTTTAAAATAACAAGGCAAATATAAATAAATGGATATGTGTTTTTGTTTCTTTTATGTAAAATTTATAAGATGGATGTTCACAGGTCAATTTACATTTAATTATAAGTGCAAAAACATCTAACTTGCAGTAATAAAGCTTTCTTTGTTGAATTTTGAATCTATTTATTTAAAACACTCCTCGCTCGTTTATAACGTGGCGCTGCAGTATGTGCAAAATAAAGAAGATGCAGAAGAGATTACACAAGATGTTTTTGTGAAGGTTTATGATAAACACAGTACCTTTAAAGGAGGTTCTGCTTTAAAAACTTGGGTTTATAGAATCACAATAAACACCTCTTTAGATTTTATTAAAGCAAAGAATAGAAAAAAAAGAGCCGCTTTTAAAAACAGTGATGATACTGCACTTGAATATGTGGGAGATTTTAATCACCCAGGTGTCCTACTTGAGAATAAAGAAAATATGGCACGATTATTTAATGCCATTAATCAATTGCCAGAAAATCAACGTACGGTTCTTATACTTTTAAAAGTAGATGACCTTTCTCAAAAAGAAGTGGCAGAAATTTTAGACAAATCACTAAAGGCCATTGAGTCTATTTTTCAAAGAGCTAAAACAAACCTAAAAAAAATACTTACCAATGCCGAAGGATTATGAAAGAAAAAACGTCAAATAAACATATGGAACGTCCAGAAGACTTATTAAAAAATATACAAAAGGTTCAGCCAGATCCTAAGTTGTATGCAGCTATAAAACAGCGCATTAAAAATCGTGAGGTAGAAACTACCCCTTGGAGCCTTTTAAGGATTGCTGCAATACTTTGTGGCCTTTTACTTTGTGTTGAGGCTTATGTTATAATGACGCCGACTACTGTAGATACAGATGCTACAATAGCTATAGTTTCTGTTAACTCAAATACAATATATGATGACAACTAATAGAAAACTTACCATAGGTATTATTGGTCTTCTTGCTGTTAATCTTTTAATATTAGCTTTCTTTTTTACAAGACACAGAGGCGATTTTAATAGAGGCGGTGAACCGCGCCACAACCCTAGAGAGATGGTGGTAAAAAAGCTTGATTTAAACAGTGAGCAAGAGGCAAGTTTTAATGCGCTTGTAGATATACACAAAAAAGAGATAAGGGATAATGACTCATTAATCTGGGAAGTTAAAATCAAAATATTTGATGCGCTAAGTGATGATAAAGTTACAAATGTTGATTCATTAGCCTCGCAAATAGGTGATCTGCAAGAGAGTATTGAAATTGCACATTACAATCACTTTATGAAAGTAAAAGCTCTTTGTAGAGAAGATCAAGTTGAAAATTTTAATGAGTTAAGTAAAGATTTTTCAAAAATCTTTAGCGCAAGACGTCGTTCTCGAAAAGATAAAAAGTAATTGTTAGATGATTAATTGGTTAGAGGGTCCTCACTATTTTTAGTGAGGATTTTTTTTGTGAACAACTCCGCTACAGTGATCTACTTTTGCTCCAGTAACACTAGATAAGCAATTTATTTCTTCTCGTAACTTTCGTACCCCTAAGAAACCAAAAATAAGTGCTTCTTTAAATTCTATTAAATTAGGTTCTGGGATGTGTATATCAACTTTTGCAAATTCACTTATTTTTTCTATTAAAAAGCTATTATAAGCACCACCTCCTGTAATTAATACACTAGAATTGGGTTCAATATGCGCAGCAATTTGCTCAGCAGCGTGTACTGTAAATAACGCTATTGCGTCTTGCTCTTTTAGTCCCGTTGTTTCTACTATGGGAAAAACATGTTCTTTTACCCATTCTAGTCCCAAAGATTTAGGTGGTTTTTGGTGGTAAAAATCTAACCTGTTTAGTTTTTTTAATAAACGATCATAAACTTTTCCGGTACGTGCAATAGTTCCGTTATCATCGTAGGGCAAGCCAATTTTTTCGCATAAATTATTTAGAACAATATTTACTGGGCAAATATCATATGCTAATCTCTTGTAAAATCTTTGAGTAGAAATATTTGCAAAACCGCCTAGATTTAGACAATAGTCATATTCTCTAAAAAGCAACTGATCACCTATTGGGACTAATGGCGCCCCTTGGCCACCCATTGCTACATCTTGTACCCTAAAATCACAAACGACAGTTTGTTTTAGTATTTCTGAAATGTGCTCTAGATTACCTATTTGTAATGTAATGCCATCTTTAGGCTGGTGTAAAATAGTGTGACCATGGCTGCAAACTGCATCTAGGTATTTGATATTATTATCTTCTATAAATGTAAGAATACAATGCGCTAAAAAAGTGGTGTACTCTTTATCTAGTTCTATTAGTGCTTCAGGGTCAAAAGACACGGCAGCTTTTAGCTTATCTTTCCATTGTTTAGGATAGGGTATTGTCTCAGCTTTGCCTAAACTATATTCCCATCTTGCGGTACTTGAACTTTGGGGAGGTGTAAAATTACATACAGCAATATCTATCCCGTCAAGAGATGTGCCGCTCATCACACCTAATACTTTATAGTTTTCTTTTTTCAATAGTTTGAGTTGTTTAATGGGGGTAAATATAGTGATGATTAATTAGTTTTTCGGGCTGTTAATGGATGGTTTGATTCTTGATCGTTTACTAAAGCATACTGCACAATACAAAATCAACTAGTTATAGTTTTTTAAAGTTTCTGCATTTTATTACCCTATTAGTAGTATGCTTTGACAAGCTCAATATAAACTGTAGTAAAGACGTCTTTAATGTAGCTAACTAAGCACAAGAATATGTCTCCTAGAGCGCAGTCAAGAGGTTTCTAAACTGGTACAAGCCTATCACAATTATCTCTCAATTTAATATTTCCGAAGAAAAAGGCTTCAAATTTTTAAGAAAACACTCCTTGAAAACTAGATATTTAAAAACTATCTTTGCAATCTCAAAAAACAAGAATATACTATGGATTTTAACCTATCTGAAGAACATTTAATGATACGTGATGCCGCACGTGATTTTGCAAAACAAGAATTACTGCCTGGCGTTATAGAGCGTGATAACAAGCAAGAATTTCCTGCTGAGCAAGTAAAGAAAATGGGAGAACTTGGGTTTTTAGGCCTTATGGTAGACCCTAAATATGGCGGTAGCGGTATGGATGCTATTTCTTATGTTATCGTGATGGAAGAGTTAAGCAAGGTAGATGCATCTGCTTCTGTAATTGTTTCTGTAAATAACTCATTAGTGTGTTACGGTCTTGAGGCATATGGTAACGAAGAACAAAAACAAAAATACTTAACAAAACTTGCTACAGGGCAATCTATAGGAGCATTTTGTTTAAGTGAGCCAGAAGCGGGTAGTGATGCTACATCACAACGTACTACTGCAATAGATATGGGAGACCACTATTTATTAAATGGTACAAAAAACTGGATTACAAATGGTGGATCTGCAGATTTTTACCTTGTAATCGCACAAACAGATAAAGAAAAAGGTCACAAGGGTATCAATGCTTTTATTGTTGAGAAAACATGGGAAGGTTTTGAAGTTGGACCTAAAGAAGATAAACTAGGAATACGTGGTAGTGATACACACACATTAAACTTTAACGATGTTAAAGTGCCTAAAGAAAACAGAATAGGTGAAGATGGTTTTGGTTTTAAATTTGCAATGAAAACACTATCTGGTGGTCGTATTGGTATTGCAGCACAAGCGCTAGGTATTGCTCAAGGAGCTTACGAGATGGCTCGTGATTATTCAAAAATACGTAAGGCATTTGGTACAGAGATTTGCAACCACCAAGCAATTGCATTTAAACTTGCAGATATGCACCTTGAGATTGAAGCAGCTCGCCACTTAGTGATGAAATCTGCTTGGGAAAAGGATAACGGTATCAACTACGATATGAGTAGTGCAATGGCAAAACTTAAAGCAAGTAAAGTTGCGATGGAAGTTACTGTAGAAGCTGTACAAGTGCACGGTGGTAACGGTTTTGTAAAAGAATATCACGTAGAACGTATGATGCGTGATGCTAAGATTACTCAGATTTATGAAGGAACTAGTGAGGTGCAAAAAATTGTGATCTCAAGAGGTTTGTTGAGAGATTAGGTCTTCGATACATCTCGGTAAAATGCCTCAAAAGCGTTTTGTCGTGACACTCAAACACCTTAGGTTGTTAGATTGATTTATTGTTAATCTTACTTCGGAAATATTAAATATTTTAAACCCTAGCCTTTTGGTTGGGGTTTTTTTATGGGGTGGTTTTGGTGGTATAATTAAAGCAAAGAATTAACTAATAGAGATTTTAAAAGCCGAAGAATCTTTAACATTTTTGCTCAGTAATCACTACAATTTATTGCTAACTTTATTTTTTGAATTATCTGACTAATTAGAATTATACTCATTTAATAAGTGAGCTCAAATTTGAATGGTTTAGACGATATAAATGGATTTTAAAAATTAATTATAAAATATAAAAACTATGAAAAACGCACTTCTACTTTTATTTGTGCTAATTTCTTCAATGGCTTACGCTCAGTTAAATATGACTACCGAAAATGTTTACGGTAAAGAGTTTGAATATGATTTTAAAGATTATTTAAAAATTGACCTGACATTTATCTCTGCAACAGAATTATATTGGGTTGAGGGCATTACAGGTACAGATGCAAAAGAGAAAATAAACACGATTCATATAAATGATCATACAACATTAATAGGTTGGGCAGAAAAGGATAAAACAGTTTTTTCTTTGTATTCAGACTTCTCCACAGGTGAGGTCCACGGATATCAATATAAAAGAAATGGCAGAGTTAAAAAGTTAACAGGAACCATTTCATTAAAAACAAAAACATCATTACCAGAAGCCACTAATGAAGATTTAGTAAGCTTAAAGTCAACTAAAGTAGATTCAGATTTAATAACTAAAACTCTTGCAGAAACTATTAAAATAGTTGGTGACTCTAAGGTGATTAACTCACCAACAGCTAATGAAGGTATTGTGTTTGGTCTTTATCCAGAAGCGTCAACAAGACTCCTTGCTTTAAGTGATATTGAATCATTAGATGCCCAAGAATTAAAAATAATGAGAAATGAAATCTTTGCTCGCTACGGTCACGATTTTATTGATGGAGGAAAAATGGATATGTATTTTAAGAATCAAAGTTGGTATGTGTCTAAAAACGTAGACGTGACCCCTTTACTATCTGAAATAGAAAAACAAAATATCACTTTAATTAAATCACGAGAATAGTTTTTGTGTAAAGTTTTAACACATGGATTTTAAAATTATTATGCCTTGATTTTTAATAAATTTTAGTTTTCAGTGTGTTAGATTGATTAAAGACAGTGTATTCACAATAATTTCACACTTTTTTTACATTAATTTTGACCATCTTGCCTTTCATCTACGATACATTTGATGCATATCAATTAAAAATCGAATAGTTATGAAAAAGTGTCTTTTAATAGTATGTGTGATCTTAATGAGTTTTACATCTTGTAAAAACGCCATTCAAGAAGGTTTAAGTGTTAGTGAGTCTGAGCTAAAAATTAGCGAAGAGATGGCAATGAATAATCAAACAGAAATCCCTCCTAAGAGCAAGGTTTTTGAAGCTTTTATTTATGATATAGGTCCGAGATTTGGTGCTATAAAAAAAGAGGTAGTTCAAAATGCAAAATCAATAGAAGATTTTATCCATAGAGAAGATATAAGTAAAATGGAGCATATAAATTCTGTCACAATACATATTATGGAAGGCATCATCATGTCTCCTGCCAGTGAAAAAGGAACTAATGCGACGTTTACAGAAGCACAGTTAAAATTATTGAGATCATTAGACTATTCAACGAGCCTTATGTTGATGGTAGAATTTCAAGAATTTAGCAAATTTGCGAATAGCTTAGAAAACAACTATACTTCGCCGTACTTAACTATTGTTCCAGAAAAGCAAGCTTCTTACATGTTTAGTGAAGACACGCTTAAAGATTATCTACGAGTGAACACTGAAGAGGTTAGGGCTAATATAGATCCAGAAAAGCTACAGGCTGCAAAATTATACTTTACAGTAACTAAAAGTGGAGCTGTAGAGAATGTAAGACTTGATAGGACTTCTTTTTATCCCAAGGTAGATGAGAAGATGATTAGTTTGATGCAAAATTTACCAGGCGCTTGGTCACCAGCAGAAAATATAAAAGGGGAGAGGGTAGCTCAAGAATTGGTAGTCTCTTTTGGTTTGATAGGTTGTTAATTAGATTTCAATTAATCACAAAAGCCTACTTAAGACTAAGTTTACATTTAACAATACAATGCTAAAAACGCCAACCACAATTATTAGTTTAAGTATGGTGTGTAAAATAATGTAATGTAGTTTTTTTGAAGATTTCCAGAGTATAAAATTAAATAGCAATAATGCTAAAACGCTTCCAATAAAGAATATATACATGTATCCAATCTCGTATCTTGTAAGTAAAAGTATGATTGGGATTAGTGTTAACAAGCTTAGTATAGACAGCATCTGCTTAGACATTTTTGCCCCATAGACTACAGGTATGGTTCTGTAATTTTGGGTGAGATCTCCTTTAATATTTTCTAGGTCTTTAGTAAGCTCCCGCATGGCGATTAGTAGAAACAAAAATGTAGCGTGAACAAATATGACGTGGTTAAAATTTCCGTAGTAAATAAAGACGGCAAAGAATGGTATAACTGCTAAGATGGCTGCCACGAGATTACCTACAAAAGGATATTTCTTTAATTTATGAGAGTAGAACCAAATCATAAAAATATAAACTGAGAAGAAAGCAACTGCCTTAAAGCTTACATAGCTGGCAAAAAATACTGAAATCAAGTTGAGAACAAAGTAACTAGATAGCTTGGTTTGCTGGCTTACAATCTTATCCAGCATCGTCTTATTGGGGCGATTAATTATATCTTTCTCACTATCATAAAAGTTGTTTATAATGTAGCCTCCGGCTATGGCAGCGGCACTAGCTAAAACTAAACATAATAAATTGGGGTCAAAAACTACCTCGCTTATTGGTAGCTCTGGTGCAAGTATGTATATAGAGGTGAGGTATTGTGCTATGACAATAACAAGAATATTGTAGCCGCGTACAATAGAAAACAAGCTGAAAAACTTCAACAAGATGTGTTTTTGTTTTCGGCTAAACATAATAGTAAAATTGTGAAATGCTAGAAGTTGTAAACCACTTCTAGTTTATGGTCGCTTAATTCTGTGCGGGCTTTGTCAATGTCTTCTGTAAAGCCTAAGATATAACCGCCACCACCAGAGCCACATAGTTTTAAGTAGTAGGCGTTTGTGTCAATCCCTTTTTTCCAAAGCTTTAAAAAGTCTTTTGGTATCATAGGTTTAAAGTTTTCTAAAACAACTTTACTTAATTGCTTCACATTTCCGAAGAGAGATTTGACATCTCCTTTTAAGAAATCGTGAACACAGTCATCTGTATGTTTTACAAACTGATCTTTAAGCATTTTTCTAAAACCTTCTTGCTTCATGTTTTCCATAAAGATGTTTACCATAGGTGCTGTTTCGCCAGTGATGCCACTGTCTAATAAAAAAACTGCTCCTTTGCCATCAACGGTTTGAGAAGGTATATTAGCGCTCTCTACATCTGTTGTGCTATTGATTAAAATAGGTAAACTTAAGTAAGAGTTTAAAGGGTCAAGACCAGAAGATTTACCGTGAAAGAAACTCTCCATTGCAGCAAAAATAGTCTTAAGCTCTAATAGTTTTTCGCGAGTAAGATTTTCAAGCACTGTAATTTTTTCTACAGCATATTTGTCATAAATGGCAGCAATAAGAGCACCACTACTACCTACACCGTATCCTTGCGGTATACTGCTGTCAAAATATAACCCATTAGCGATATCTGCATTTAATGCTTCAATCTCAAAAGTAACAAGCTCTGGTTGATCTTTTTGTAATTGTTCTAGGTATGTAGCAAGACGTTTTAAACTCTGGTTAGATTTTGTAGTCGCAACCGTGTGATGTTCATCAATTTTAAGTGCTCCATTATAAAAATTATAAGGTATAGAAAGTCCTTTAGAATCTTTAATGATTCCGTACTCACCAAAAAGTAAAATTTTAGAATAAAATAGAGGACCGCGCATATAGATAATCTTGATTTAAAACTTAAAGATACATGTTTCACATTTAATGAATTCGCATCTAATACAAAGGTAGCTTATTTCTTAAAATTAAAAGCTTAAATAACACTACATCTGTAGTTAAATTGCTCATAAATTGTGCCTTATACTTAGGTTTAAGGGCTGGTTTTTATACAATAGAAGCTCCCTTACCACAAACATCGTGAATATACTCCCCTTCTTTACAAAAAACGGCAAGGTCGTTTTTAATAAAATCTTGAATCGTTTCTTTCTCATTTTCTGGATACAATACGTGTACATTTGCGCCCGCATCTAGAGTGAAACAAACTTTGCTGTTTGTTTCTTTACGGTATTCCCAAATACGATTTATGATCTCAAGGGTGTTTGGTTTCATTAATATAAAGTAAGGCTTGCTTGCCATCATCATCCCGTGAAGCTGTAACGCTTCACTTTCTACAAGCTTTATAAAAGCATCAACATTTCCGTTTTTAAAAACAGTTGTTAGTTTTAGTAAGTTGGCGTTTGCTTCTTTAAAACGAGCTTCTGCATAAGGATTGTTATCCATTAAATCGTGTCCCACAGTACTACTCACTTGTTTCTCACCTTTATCTACAAGTAAAATGGTGTCTTGATAATTTCTGAAATTTTCATGTACCTCACCCTCGTACTTCACCCCAAAAAGATTGCTGCTATCTTTGATGTCCAGGTGCTCTCCCCAAACAACAAGTGGGCCTTCTAAGCTGCGGGCGGCACTCCCTGAACCTAAACGGGCCAAGAAAGATGCTTTGTTAATTATTGCTTTTGTCTGGCTGAGCCTGTCTAAGTCCCTGTCTTGTAGTTGCCCTTCTGCAGGCTTAGGGTGACGAAGCTTGCTTTCTAGTTCTACCAGGCAAACCGCAAGTGCACTCATACCGCTAGCGCTACTAGCAATACCACTACTATGCGGAAAGCTGTTTTTTGTATCTATTCTAAAACTGTATTCTTTTATAAAAGGAACGTATTGTGCTACTCGCTCAAAGAATTTTTTAATTTTTGGCTCAAAGCCTTCTTCTCTTTTTCCGTCAAGATAGACTTCAAAATCAAAGTTGTTATCATTCGTTTTTTTAGTATAACCAAGTGTTGTTTCTGTTCTGCAATTGCTCAAAGTGAAGCTTATAGAAGCATTTTGAGGTAACTGCTCACCATACTTTCCCCAGTATTTTACAAGTGCAATGTTGCTAGGAGATTGACAGGAAATGGTTCCGTTTTCTGGGTAATTTTTATAGGGTTGAGGGAGAAAATCGCTTGTGGTCATAAGTGTAATATATAAGGCAAAGATACTATTTTCATACTAGGCTGGTAGTAGTGCTATTAGTTTTGCCATCGTTTTATAATTGCGAGAAGTAGCAGAAACTTTTAGTTTTTGTTCTATAAAATTGTTGTTCATTTTTACACGTGCCGCGCTAATGGTCGAGAAGAAGTAAAGGCACTTGTCTGTAAGGTGCCATTCTTCTTCTGTAAATTCATACCCGTTTAAAATTGCTTTGTTTTCTTCTGCTGGGTTGGTGGCTAGAAGTGTAAAATAACTCTTCTCTTTCTTTTCTTTAGACCAAGGGCAGCTATTAAAAATAGTTTTAAAATCTAAGGCAGTGATCACAACTATTGGTACTTCCCAGCTATGCTTTTGTGTGATAGCTTCGGAAATTTTAAGCGATAAAGCCTCTTCTTTTTCATTAGACTCAAAAACCCAGTTGCCAGTATGTATATATACTTGAGAGTTTTTAAAACCTAATTTATTAAGCATTTCTAATTGCTCAGCTTTCGGAAATTTTTTATGACCTCCCACATTGATGCCACGAAGAAGAGCTATATAGGTTTTCATTGCTTTTCTGCTATTGCCTTTGCAGCCATAAAGCCGCTTGTCCATGCGTTCTGAAAATTAAAACCTCCAGTAATTGCATCTATATTTAGTACTTCTCCAGCAAAATATAAATTGGAGTGCTTTCTGCTTTCAAAAGTTTTAAAATTTATTTCTCTTAAATCTACACCACCTGCAGTGACAAACTCTTCTTTAAACGTGCTTTTACCGTCTACTTGAAAGATAGATGCTACAAGCTGGTTTGCTAAGTTTTGCAATTTCTTTTTTGAGATATCTGCCCATATTTCAGTTTCAGAAATTCCCGAAGCAAATAATAATGTTTGCCACAATCTTTTAGGGAGTTCAAACTGAGCGTACTTATGCAGTGTTTGTTTTGCGTTTTTAGTTTTTAGTCTTAATAGCTGTTCTATAACATCTTCTTCATTTTCATAAAGTAGCCAGTTTACACTAATCTCAAATTTATAATCTAGGGGTTCTAATAATCGTGCTCCCCAAGCAGATAGTTTTAAGATGGCGGGGCCACTCATTCCCCAATGGGTAATTAATAATGGTCCTTCGCTTTCAAGAATTACTTTTTTATTCTTTCCTACCACTTTAATACTTGCGTCTTTGGCAACACCAGGTAGATCTGTAATGCGCTGGTCTTTTATATTAAATGTAAATAAAGAGGGTACAGGCGGTATAATGGTGTGACCTAAATGTTCTAGAATTTTCCAGATTTTAGGGTTACTACCTGTTGCTATTACAATCGCTTTACTGGTGAGCGTGTCTTTTGCGGTGCTAATTTCCCAGCCTGATGGTGTTTCTCTAATAGTCTTAACAGGGTGGCTTTTAAGTAAATCAATATCAAGTTTTGATATTTCAGAAGTAAAACAATCTATTATAGTCTGTGAGCTATCTGTGGCAGGAAACATACGGCCGTCTTCTTCTGTCTTTATGGCAACACCGCGTTCTTCAAACCAACCAAGGGTGTCCCCAGTCATAAAACTATGAAAAGGGCCTAGCAGTTCTTTCTCACCACGAGGGTAGTTTTTGCTTAGCTCTTTTGGTATAAACTCTGCGTGAGTTACATTACATCTTCCGCCACCAGATATTTTGACTTTGGTTAATACTTCTTTCCCTCGCTCAAGAATAGCAATCTTTAAAGTAGGGCACATTTCTGCAGTATTAATAGCGGTAAAAAAACCTGATGCGCCGCCGCCTATAATAATAATGTCGTAGTTGTTTTTCACTCTGTAGGGTATATAAGTCTATTTAATGATAAGCTTTTTCATGCCTTGAGTTTCGTTTGTTTTAAAAACAACAAAGTATAATCCAGTTGGTAAATTAAAGTTTAATTGTGTCTGGTTGTCTTGAAGGTCTTTCTCTAATACCTGCGCGCCATTTGCATTTAAAATAGTAATATTCTCTATAGCTATTTCAGAATTAAAATGGATACTCTTTGTCGCTGGGTTAGGGTAGAAGCTTAAGTTGTCTAAAAAGAAATCATCTGTACCTGCAACATTGCAAGAAACAGGATCAAAAAGAACCTCTCCTAAATTAGCGTCATCTTGTTGATGAAAAATAACAGACTCTGCTTCTGCAAGAGTTGCCTCAACACCTTCTATCCAGCAGTTGTGTAAAGCGTTTATGGTGTTTGGAGTGTTGTTGTAAAGCGCGTAAACTTCGTCGTTATTTCCATTTTCAGAAAACACATTACCACCTACAACGTCTGCGTTATCTCCTAGATTAATAGATGCTTCTCCTTGTAATGTGATACCCCATATATTACCTCTAATCTGGTTAAAAGTAGCCGTTACCACCATGTCATTTGTAGATGAGTTGAGGTTAATCCCGCTACCACCTAGGTTTGGGTTTCCTTGTGTATTGTTGTCTTCAATAATGTTTTCAGAGATCTCTACAGTCGCGTTGCCACCTAGTACAGTAATCCCGTATCTGTTGTCTTTTATTAAGTTTTCAGAGATTATCGCATTGATAGTACCACCCACTAGGTTAGCAATAGCAATACCACCTACTTGTGTGTTTGCCGGGTTACCAATAATGGTATTGTTAGTTATCTGTAAAGGAATCGTTGGGTCTGTTGTGCCTAGATTTATTTGTGGTCTATTTGCATTTGTAGTGTTGTTACCTTCTATTGTGTTGCCAGAGATAGTTGGTGATGTCGCTGAGTTTGCCGCAGAACCTATTGCAGGCAATTCATTAAGTGTGATTTGGTTATTTGTTATTTGTGGGGTTCCTCTAGATAATGATATTACAGCTCCAGTAGTTGCTCCATCTTCAACATTTTCACTAATAATAGAGTTGTTAATGATAAAGTCTTCTGTTAAAACTCTTAAACCACCACCATATTTAATGGTCGCGTTTTGTATGTTAATGATAGAAAATTCTTCAAATCTAAAACCTTCATAAGGTGCAGCGGTGTCTGCTGCTAAAAACATAGTCTGATCTGCTGTTACATCAAACTCACCAAAGACGGTGATTAATAGATCTTCATTTATTAAAACTGTTGCGTCTGTGTCAATCGTTAATTTATCACTTGCGGCAATCACTAAGTTTTCTAGCAATGTGTATTCGTCACCGTTAACGGTGATGGTAGATGGGCTAGCGTTAGCAACATCTGCTAAGGTCCAGTTTACACCTGTGTCTGGCGTAGTAAAAGTTTGTGCAACTGCAATAGCGCTACATAAAAATAACAATAATAGAGAGGTGATTTTTTTCATAATAGGTGGTTTTTTTTACAATACAAAAATACATATCTCTATAAATAATAAGTGAAAACATTGTTAAGGTTAAAAAATAGATTTTCAAAATGTGTAGATTTACGATATGATTGCGCTTTATATATTAGGATTAATTTTTGCACTGTCGCCTTTTTTGCCTGCTACAGGGCATCCGCATTGGTTTTTTAGAACGGCAGATTTTGTAAGGTTGCAATCTATTGCAATAGAGCTTGTGCTTATTTTTCTATTTATTTTCTTCGGAAATTTTAATGGCTGGATAGATTGGGCTATTGTTTTAGGCCTTGTCATTGCATTAATATATCAAATAGTAAAGGTTTTTAAATACAGTTCTTTCTATCCAAGAAAGAAACCAGATTTTCCTAGTGATGGTATGATTTCTTTACTGGCAGCAAATGTGTTGCAAACCAATACTCATTATGAAAAATTAATAGCAGAAATTAAAGAGCACGACCCAGATATTGTAGTTACAATGGAGTCTAATAAAGATTGGGAAAAAGGGCTTAGTAAGATTGAAAAAAGCTATCCCTACCAGCTTAAAGCTCCCAACGAGTTTTTTTACGGAATGCATGTGTACTCTAAAAAAGAATTAAATAATGCTGTTATTAAACATCAAATAGAAGATCACGTACCTTCTATGTTTTTAGACGTTGAGATTTCTCAATCGCAAAATATTCATTTTTGTTTTTTACATCCTGCACCACCTAGTCCCACAGAAAATGAAACTAGTGCAGAGCGAGATGCAGAGTTAATGCTAACCGCACATCAAATTAGAGAAATAGATATGCCAATAGTGGTTTGTGGTGATATGAATGATGTGGTGTGGAGTCGTGTTTCTAGAATGTTTAAAAAAATGACAGGAATGATAGATCCTCGCATAGGGCGAGGTTTTTTCTCTACCTATTCTGCTCGGTATTGGTTTATGCGGTTTCCATTAGATCATTTATTTCATACAAAAGACTTGTTTATAGGTAAGATGATGCGTTCTAAAAATTTTGGTAGTGATCATTTTGCAATGTATTATGAGATACATCATAAAAGAAAAACGACTACTCAAGACAACCCAAAAATGACAAAAGATGATAAAGAATACGTAGAAGACCTCTTAAGTAGAGCTGAAGAATAGATGGATTTGGGTGTATTTTAATGAAAATTCAATTTTTTTCAATTTTTTTTCAATTTGAGGCTAATTGGGCTTTTGTAGGCTACTTATTGATTATGAGTGTGATAAGTGACTGTGTAGATTGTTTGATTATTATTATTGAAAAAAAAATGAAATTTTTTAAAATAAATGCTTGTAGATATCAAAGGTAGTTTTATATTTGCACTCGCTTCTAGCAATAGTCGCAGACAAGCTTTTAAAGTCTTAAAAATAGTAGCACGGTCTGGTAGTTCAGTTGGTTAGAATACCTGCCTGTCACGCAGGGGGTCGCGAGTTCGAGTCTCGTCCAGACCGCAAAAAAGAACTCCGCATTTAGCGGAGTTTTTTGTATAATGTTGTGTTGTCCGTCTTATGACGGATGTGGTTTAGAAATAGACCGATGAGAAGCTTATCCAAACGGATGGGCTTTTTTTGTTCTAATACCGTTTATCCTTTAAATTATTTAAATATTAGTTTTTTGTAAAATAGAATTCTTAAAATCATCTGTATTAACCTAAATGCCTTCACTCATTAATAAGGTGTTTGTCTTATTTTTGAATTAGAATCAAATTTGATTTAATTCTGTCATTTTTTAATGATATCCTATTATCCTCCTTTTTTTATCCCAATTTATTATTGATTTATAAATAATAACGTTAGTTTTAAATCGTTAAAATTTAAGCAATGTTTTATTTGTGTCGATAAAAAGTATATTTTTGTCGGTAATCCGCAAAACTGTATATTTTACTCTAAATAAGAAAGCTCATTAAATGCAAAATATTAATCCTGAAATAATGAAAGACGATTATGTTATATCTGACTCTTTTGTTAAGAATAGACTTACGTCTCTTTTTTCCATAGGAACATGGAAATACAATTTTATTACGGGTGAGTTTTTTGTAGATAAGTCTTTGCTACAGATGTTAGGGAGCAATCATGAGGGTTTCAAGAATGAAAGACTAGAGAGTATATTAGACTTAGTGCATCCTCGTGAAAAGCATTTCTTTGATTTTTTAAAACCATCTTTTAAGTTTGACGCAAGTGATTTAAAACCTTTTGAGTGTAGAATACTTCACGAATGCAAAGATTGGATGTGGATAGAAAATCATTGTGAAGTTGTTAGTTATATAGAAAATGGAAACCCTGAGTGGTTAGTTGGGTATGCTCAAGACATAACAGAGAAGAAAAATAAAGATCTTCTTTTTATTAGAAATAAAGCCCTGTTAGATAAAACTAACGAGGTTGCTAATATAGGTACGTGGGAGTTCCATTTAAAAGATGAGATAGTAAACTGGAGTAGTGTTACAAGAAAAATACACGAAGTTAGTGTTGACTTTGTTCCAGATATAAACGCAGGACTTAATTTTTATAAAGAAGGTGTTCATCGTGATAAAATTTCTTATTTATTTAATAAGTGTATTACAGAAGGAGAAGAATTTGATACAGAGCTGATAATTATAACTCAAAATAACACAGAAAAATGGGTTCGTGTTATAGGAATTCCTGTTTTAGAAAAAGGAGTTTGCACGCGTGTTTATGGAGTGTTTCAAGATATAAATGAAAAAACCAAAGCTTTAAAAGAACTCTCTATTACCGAAGAGAAGTTTAGAAAAACATTTGACTTTGCAGGTGTAGGTATGGCCTTAGTAGGGATGGATACAAAATGGCTAAGAGTAAATGAAAGCTTATGTAACATGTTAGGCTATTCTGAAGAAGAGTTGTTGAAATTACCATACGGAGATTATACGCATCTTAAAGATTTAGATAATGACAAGCAATTATTAGATTTAGTTCTTTCGGGAGAATTAGATAGCTATAGAATTGGAAAAAGATATATTCACAAGGATGGAGAGATTATCTGGGCTATGTTAACAGTGTCTGTAGTTAAAGATGATCAAGAGAAGCCTATTCATTTTGTTTCGCAAATAAATGACATTACAGAAATCAAACAAGCCGAACAAAAAGTAAATAAATTATTAGAAATTACTAAAGATCAAAATGACCGTCTTTTAAATTTTGCACACATTGTGTCGCATAACCTAAGATCTCATTCTGGTAATTTAGGGATGCTATTAGATTTGATAGAATTAGAAATTCCAGATGTTTCAGAAAATGAAATGTTCCCGTTATTAAAAGATGCGGTGGGCCAACTAGATGAGACTGTTCAAAATTTAAATGAAGTTGCGGTTTTAAACACTAGAACAAACCTTAATCTCGAAGTTCTTGAGTTAAAAAATTATGTTACAAAAGCTATCTCTAATATAAATTCTATTGTGTTAGATGACTCAGTGACTATTGTAAATAATGTGTGTGATACAATCAATGTATCTGCAATACCTGCCTACTTAGATAGCATTATATTAAACTTTTTGACAAATACCTTAAAGTACCAATCTCCAGAAAGAAAATTAATTGTGACAATAAGCGCAGAACACAAAGATGATTTTGTAGTTTTAAGTATACAAGACAATGGCGTTGGTATTGACCTTGATGTACATGGAGATAAGCTTTTTGGTATGTATAAAACTTTTCATAAACATAAAGACGCCAGAGGGCTTGGGTTGTTTATTACAAAAAACCAAATTCAAGCAATGAATGGTTCTGTAGACGTGAAGAGTGTATTAAACGAAGGGAGTACTTTTTACATTTCTTTTCTTAATGAAAATCAAACAATAAATCAATAAATAGATTATTATCACTTCTATTAATCTATAAGGCTCTTAAAAATCATCAAGGTTTTTAAATAGGTAATCTTCCAGTTCTTTTCTTTTTGCTTCTATTTAACACTTGTTGTTAATCATTTGCTAAGGTTCATACTAGTATGCGTTCTTATTCTTATTTTTAAAGAACACTTAAACATTTATTATGAGCACAGATAAAAAAGCACCACTTCTTAAAAAAGATTTACCAAACGAGCAAAATATAAAAAACCAAGATTATGCTGGCGAATCTAATTCTAAACCAGACAGTACACATTCAAGCTCTAAAGACAATAGTAAAGAGGTACCAGAATCTAATGACCCTGCAGGGTATGATAATTCTGGTAATAAGAAAGAAACCCCTTCTGGTCAAAGAGATGATTAGAATTACACTATAAAAAAAAATCCCGCAGCTTAGAGTTGCGGGATTTTTTTTGCTTAATTATCACTTATTTTTTTTGTTTATAAAGGCCACAATCTCATCATACCGTTTGCTCCAAGGCCAGATATATTGCGTCACCATTGGCGCGTGTTTTTTATTTAATATCTCAAACTTTACATCTGGTTGATATTTGTTCAATTCTTTTAAAAACGATTTATTAGACACCGTAATAGAAGGGTAGGTTTTGCTGCCCAAGTATATTTTAAACGGAGGGCTTTTATCATTCAAGAAATAAATAGGAGAGGCATCTTTCCAGTTTTTTGGGTCTTTGGTCCAGGTAGTTATATAGTTGTTTACTTCTGTGGGAGGGACTTTTTCTAAGTAGTTTTTCATATCTAAAGCCGCCGCATCATTTAAAATAATTCCAGAAATTGTGGCGGGGTCAATACCATATTTTGGGTTTAAGGTTGCAAGACTTATAAGATGCCCACCAGCAGAGTGCCCCGTTAAATAAATTTGAGAAGCATCACCACCATACGCTTCAATGTTTTGTTGGGTCCATTTTATGGCTGCGGCCACTTGTTGCGCCATTGTATCATAACTAGCATCTGGGCTCAAAGTGTAGTTAGGTAATACAGCTACAACATCGTGTTTTGCAAAATTGCGACCTAAAAAACCATACATATCTTTACTCCCAGAATTCCAGTTACCGCCATACACAAATAGGAGAACAGGCCTTTTAACTTCAGAAATACTCTTGCGTGTAAAAATGTTCAATTTAGGAATACCCTTATCTGTTTCAATATTTAACAAGGTGGCATTGGTAGCTGTTTCCGAAGTAATATAAGCAATGTCTTTATGTTTTATAGTGGCACAGCTAGTGATTAGAAAGGTGCTAAGGAGTATTAATAAAATACGGTTCATGTAAATTTTAATTTTATTTAAAGTATTAGAATCACGCAAGCAGCGTGCAACATTAAAGATAAGATTTAAGAGATGACATCATGTTAAAACTATGGTAAGGTTAGGTTGTTTAATTGATGTATCTTTAAATTTAAAATTCTCAAAAACAATCTATGAGACCTATTTATTTGTTGTTATTACTAAGTTTAACTTTTATTACTGCCTGTAATGAAAAGCAATCTAAACGTGAGAAAGATGCTCGTGCTTTTGTGCAAGAATGGAACGAGTTGCATACAGAGATTAAAGCTCCTTTTTTAAAAACTAAATACATGGATGTTGTTCAGTATTATGGTGTGGAGCGTACAAATTTTAAAGTAGAGCAACACAAAAAAATGATCTTTGAAGACTTCCCTAACTATAGGCAAACTATAAAAGATAATGAGATAGCTGTCACTAAAGAAGGCGCAGATTATCTAGTGGTTTTTGAAAAAGAAGTGCAATATGGCGATGTAAAAGCAGCCTATAAATCGTTTTTATTATTAACGCTAAGCAATAGCCGTTTTAAAATTTTAAGCGAAGGTGTAGTAGGTAAGGAGGCACATTTAAATATTCCTGTATTTCCTTACAACCTTGATAAAAGACTAGCAGCCTCAGAAAACCGCCAACTTTTTGGTGATTTTAATGGTGACGACCTTTCAGATCACGCTTATGTAGAGTCTCCTGTATTGATGTCTGTTTTAGAAAACGAACAAAGCAAAGAGAATGTGATCTGTGAAGATGGTTGCAATAGCATACTTCACTTTAGCGCAAAAGATCTCTCAAGTATAAAAATAGAAGACGCTTATAAATCTGACCTAGAAAACCTAAAAGACCTTAATGGTGATGGAGCAGATGAGATAGGCTTCTGGAATATAAAACCCAACTCAAAAAGCTTATACATTTTTGATCCTACCTCTGGTGCCTTATTAACTTCGCCTGTTTACATAAACACTAAGGTGCATAAAAATATGAAGTTGATAGATGTGATTAAAAAATCTGGTTCTAAAAAAATTACGGTGACACGCAGCGCACAACGCAACGGTACATGGGTTTTAGAAGATGAAATTGTCTTACTAGATTAAGCACTCCAGACATTATATGGCTCACTTAAAGTGCTGAAAATGGGTGTTGTAAATGTGCACTTTTGTTTTAGTATTTTTAAAAAAAACGTGCTTTAGGATGTAAATAATTCTTTTGGTAAAATTTGTATCTTAGCGTCTCCTCGTTACATTTTTAACCCAACCAGATATGCGTCACAAATTTATTGACTTCCATTGTCATGCCACACTTAAGCCCTTTAGTAGAAGTTTTAAGTATAAAAATGTAGAAGGCGAGCCTAGTCTTGATATACATAACGAACGTAGCATCTGGCATCAAGAGCGCTTAACACGTTTTAAAAAGTTGCTCAATGCAGTGACTTCTATTACAAAATTTACGCAAGCAGATTTTACCTCTGCCTATCGTGGTGGCGCGCAAGTGTTAATGTTGTCTATAGACCCTATGGAGCGGGAACTCATTTTAAGCAAAAAGCGAGCAGAGCAATTAAATGACGGGAAGCTACTTAAAAACTTAATGACAGGAATAGGGCGACCTAGAATAGAAAACCTATTTGACTTAAAAAACTACTTTGAAGATCTAGAGCTCACTCGAGATTTTTTACTCAAACTCTCTGGCCAGCAAGTCACCGTTAATAAAAAGCAAGTCACCTATAAGGTTGTTGACAGCGCGGCAGCTATAGATTTTACAGCAGATGACACCCTTTATATAGTAGTTACCTTTGAGGGAGCACACGTGTTTAGGTCTTTACTAGCCACAACAGATCCTGCCACCATACAAAAACAAGTATTAAGTAATGTAGCAAAAGTAAAAGACCCAGCTTGGGGAGTAAAACCCTTTTTTGTGGCACCCGTACATCATTTTGATTATGGGTATTGTGGGAGAGCGGCAAGTTTAACCTCTGGCAGTGCCGGTAAGTTAGCCTATGATCAAAAACTAGATGCTACCCAAAAAATAGAACCCTTAGGCATTGCGCTTATAGAAGAACTTTTAAAAGTAGACAGCAATGGCAAAGGGCGTATTTTAATAGATATAAAACATATGAACGTGCGATCTCGCCGTCATTATTACCAACTGCTCTCAACTAAATATGCAGCAGAAAATATACCTATAATTGCAAGTCACGGTGCGATTACCTTCACGCATTACCCTAATGTAGACACTAATGAGATTAACTTTTATTATGAAGAGGTTATAAAAATTGCAGCATCTGGAGGCATTTTTGGCGTACAACTAGATGCAAGAAGATTGCGCAAAGGTGACTACGGAAACAGGAAACACGGCCTCACTAAAGCAGAAAAAAACAGAGGCCTCCGTAAGCGTTCTTTTTATGTGTGGCGACAAGTAGAGGCAATGGCGCTAGAGGTGTATAAACAAGCATCTAAACACAATGATGGCACGGCAGTAGACCCTTGGGGTTTTCAGGTGTTGGGCTCAGATTTTGATGGTATTGTAGACCCATTAGACGGTTTTTGGCGTCATAGTGAGATGCCTTTACTACGGAAATATCTACTCAAACAAGCTTCTTATTTTTTAAAAACCAAAAAGGCTAAAAACCTACCCAACTATAGCGCGCTATCTGCACAAGTGATCATAGAAAAATTTATGTTCTCTAATGCCAAGACTTTTTTACAAACCCACTTAAAATAGTTGAAGCCTATCCGTTTTCCGAAGTAGAAAAGAAACAGGATATAAAGACCAAGACAAACCACCACCACTAATAACCAAATACTATGAACAAAACCAACAGCTACCTCACCAGGCTTGCTACGCTAGAGATACTGCTCGCAGCCATTTTAGTACTAATGCCGCTTTTTTTAAGACTAGGTGATAACGGTGCACAAACCTTTAGAGACAGTATAAGTGATTATGTGTATATGCCTGTAAACGCCCATCTTTTTGGGATGTTTCTTGCCGCTGCCGCCTGTATGTTTATCTATAACGGCGTGCTCCATTACAGAAAAGAAAAAGAGATTACCCAGCTTAAAGAGATGGAAGCTCGCGGTATGAACAAGGCAGCTGTAGCGGTGCAGTGTCATCACATAGAAGAACAACAGCCGCCGGGTAAAAACTTTAATATCATTTTTGGGCTTAGCTTGCTGGGCGTGTTGCTTTTCCCGCATGAGGAGTATGCTGCTTTGCATTATGTGAGTGCGGCAATCTTTTTTGCAGGTAGTATTTATGTGATGGCTTTTGTGAGTAATAAAAAGTTTAGAAAAACAGGTATTTTTCTTGCTGTGATCTCTGCCTTAAGCCTAGCACTCTATTTTGCAAACGAGATAGAAGGAGTCACCATTTTTAAAAACCTCACCCTCTTCTGGGCAGAGTGGATTGCCTTAACCGCCATCGCTATACATTATGTGCTAGAGGCAAATTATAAGGCAGATTTGGTTGGCTAACCTAGTTGTTTTTGTGCCATTTGCATTGTGATACAGAATTAAAAAATAATACTTTATGGTTTCCCGTAAGGCAACATAGTTTTAATTATATAAATTTGGGTATTCCCCAAAAAACCGGAAGTTATTGCTTTTGGTTTTTATTTTGTCTAGTGTTTGTTTCTTCGGAAATAGTAAGTTTTGATTAATTATTCTTATAAAGACAAGCGTCTTAATAACTAAAAAAATATCCATTACAATAATGAACAAATCATCACATAATAAATTAGTATCCTTTATTTGGTCTATTGCAGACGATTGCCTTAGAGATGTCTATGTACGCGGTAAGTACAGAGACGTTATTTTACCAATGATAGTTTTACGTCGACTAGACGCACTTTTAGAACCAACCAAAGACGCGGTTTTAGAAGAACTCGCCTTTCAGCGTGATGAAGCTGGGTTTACAGAATGGGATGAAACAGGATTGCGTGAAGCGTCTGGTTATGTGTTTTATAATGTAAGTAAATGGACGTTGCAAAAGCTGCACGATACGGCTACTAATAGCCAACAGATATTACAAGCCAATTTTGAAGATTATCTAAATGGCTTTAGTCCTAATGTAAAGGAAATTATTGAGAAGTTTAAACTTCGCAGCCAAGTGCGACACATGGCAACAAAAGATGTATTGCTAGATGTCTTGGAAAAATTTACTTCCTCTTATATTAATTTAACCCCTTTTGAAAAAGAAGATCCCGAAGGTAGAAAATTACCTGCGCTTTCTAATTTAGGAATGGGGTATGTGTTTGAAGAACTCATCAGGAAATTTAACGAAGAGAACAACGAAGAAGCTGGAGAACACTTTACACCTCGTGAAGTGATTGATTTAATGACGCACATTATTTTTGACCCTATTAAAGACAACTTACCGCCTGTAATGACTATTTATGACCCTGCCTGTGGTAGTGGAGGGATGCTTACCGAGAGCCAAAACTTTATTAAAGATGAAGAAGGCGAGATACGTGCAACAGGTGATGTCTATCTCTACGGAAAAGAAATAAACGACGAGACTTACGCTATCTGTAAGAGTGATATGATGATTAAGGGGAATAACCCCGAGAACATTAGAGTTGGTTCTACTTTATCTACAGACGAATTTGCAGGCAAGACCTTCGATTTTATGTTGTCTAACCCACCGTATGGTAAATCGTGGAGCAGCGAACAAAAATATATTAAGGACGGTAAAGATGTGATTGACCCTCGTTTTAAAATCACTTTAAAAAACTATTGGGATGTGGCCGAAGATGCAGATGCGATACCACGATCTAGCGACGGGCAATTATTGTTTTTAATGGAAATGGTGGATAAAATGAAATCATTAAGCCAAAGCCCAACAGGAACACGTATTGCTTCTGTACATAATGGGAGTAGTCTATTTACTGGAGATGCAGGAGGGGGAGAAAGCAACATACGCAGACACATTATAGAAAACGACTGGCTAGAAGCTATTGTGCAATTGCCTAATAACCTGTTTTACAATACAGGAATCACCACTTATATCTGGATTTTAAGTAATAATAAAGCTGCCAACCGTAAAGGCAAAGTACAATTAATAGATGCAGGGCAACTGTATAGAAAACTGCGTAAAAACTTAGGGAATAAAAACTGCGAGTTCTCACCAAAACACATTACTAAAATTGTAAAAACCTATACAGATATGAGTGTTGCTGAGCGTGAAGGCGAGCAAGGCATTTCTGCACAGGTTTTTGATAATGAAGATTTTGGGTATTACAAAGCAACTATAGAACGACCAAAACGCCTAAAAGCACAATTTACAGCAGCACGTATAGAAACATTACGTTATGATAGAGTCTTGCAAGAACCTATGCAATATGCTTTTGAAACCTTTGGAGAAAGTATGTACAGCAATACTGCTAAACACGGAAAGGAGCTCTTAGAATGGTGTGAGAAAAACGAACTCAACTTATCTTCTGCTAATAAAACAAAACTGACCAAAGGGGCAACGTGGCAAAAGCATTTAAATTTAGTAAATACGGGAACTGTTTTACTGAATGCCATTGGCGAAAAGGAGTACAACGATTTTAATGACTTTAAAAAACTAGTAGATACCGAAATTAAAAAGCAGAAACTAAGTATTAGTGCAAGTGATAAAAAAGCCATTTTAAATGCAGTAAGTTGGTACGATGCAGCTGCTGAGAAAGTTATTAAAAAAGTAGAAAAACTCTCTGGTGATAAACTAAACAAACTCTTAGCACATTTAGATTGCGAAGAAAAAGACTTGGCGGACTTTGGGTATTATGCCACTAGCAAAAAAGGAGAGTATACTGTTTATGAAACCGAAAGTGATCTCCGCGACACAGAAAACGTACCACTTAAAGACAACATACACAGCTACTTTTTACGCGAAGTACAACCACACGTACCAGAAGCTTGGATAAACCTAGATGCTACCAAAATTGGTTACGAAATTAGCTTTAACAAATATTTTTACAAGCACACACCATTACGTAACATAGAAGACGTCACTAAAGATATTCTAGACTTAGAACAACAAAGTGATGGTTTAATTTCTGAAATTTTAAACTTGGTGTAATGGTAGAAGTAAAAAGTAAAGTACAACGTTACGAAAGCTATAAAGAGTCTGGAGTGGAATGGTTAGGAGAAATCCCTGAGCATTGGGAAGTTCATCGTCTTAAAAATCAAATAGATATGATAACCGGTTATCCTTTTAAGAGTGAAAAATACACCGATAAAGGAATAAAGCTGGCAAGAGGTATTAATGTGAAGGAAGGAGTGCTAGATTGGAAAGAAACAAGATTCTGGCCAGAAATAGAGAAACATTTAGTAGATTACTTATTAAAAGATGGTGATGTCTTAATAGCTATGGATGGCTCAAAAGTTGGAAAGAATTTTTGCCAAATTAAAGAATCAGATTTACCTATTTTATTACTTCAACGTGTTGCGAGGTTAAGACCTAAAGTAACATTAACCTCTAATTATCTCTATTTTAATATTGTTAATCGAAATTTTTTGCTTTGGGTTGAAATGACTAAAACAGATCCAATGGTTCCTCATATAGCACCAGCAGATATTAAAAATTTTCAAATATTAATTCCACCACTTCCAGAACAAACCCAAATAGCACAATTTCTAGACGATAAAACCACCAAAATAGACGATGCTATTGCTATTAAACAGCAACAAATAAATTTACTTAAAGAACGCAAACAAATTCTCATACACAAAGCCGTAACACGTGGTTTGGATGATAGTGTTCCCTTAAAAGATTCTGGTGTGGAGTGGATTGGTGAGATTCCTGAGGGTTGGGATATTTGTCATTTAAAATGGTTATCTAAGATATATGCTGGAGGAACACCTGATAAAACTAATTTAAGTTATTGGCAGAATGGAACAATTCCTTGGATAGCATCAGGTGAAGTTAATCAAGATACTGTAACTAAGCCCACAACTTATATTACAGAACTTGGTCTTAGAAATTCTTCTGCAAGATGGATAGAGAAAGACTCATTGGTTGTGGCTTTAGCGGGTCAAGGAAAAACCAAAGGAATGGTTGCATATATAGATTTCAACACTACAGGGAATCAGTCTTTAGCTGCCTTAAAAGCTAATAAAGAGAGAATGGAGTCTAAATATTTATTTGTGTTTCTAAAAGCTGCATATAGTGAATTAAGAGGTGTTTCTGGTGAAGGTAAAAGAGATGGATTAAATCTTCAAAAACTTGGAAATTTAGATATTCCTATCCCACCACTTTCAGAACAAAAAGAAATTTCAACATATATAGAAACTGCTTCACAAAAAATAGAAACTGCTATTGGCTTAAAACAGCAAGAAATTGCCAAGTTAAAAGAGTATAAGAGTAGTTTAATAAATGGGGTTGTAACTGGTAAGGTTAGGGTTTGTTAAAAAAGAGGTAATAATTAATTATCTTTAATAAATTTTTTAAAATAAAATGGTAGAAGAAAATAATGATTTTAAAAGAAGTAGTACATATCAGTCTGAGAATAGTACTTCGCAAGATTATGTGAATTACAGTTATACAGGTGTTGAAGACGATCATGAAAATGAAACATTAAATGATCCATTTAATCCAAATGATATTTCCATTGATTCAAAGGGTATGGCAATGGATATGTGTTTGAGAAGATTAATTCAAGGCACTATTATTTTAAATCCAGATTTTCAAAGAAAGGAAGTTTGGACACTATCTAAGAAGTCTCAATTGATAGAGTCATTAATGCTTAAAATACCTATACCAATGTTTTATGTGTCTGCTGATGAGAAAGGAAACTTAACAGTAGTTGATGGTTTACAACGCTTAAGTACAATAAGAGACTTTATTTTGGGTAAAGAGTATTTATTGAATAAAAATGAAAAATTAAAAGGGGATGGATTTAAACTACGTAGTCTTGAATTTTGGAAAGATTATGATGGCGATAAATTTAATGACTTACCGGTTCATCTACAAAACAGAATTTATGAAACAGAATTTCAGTTTACTATAATTAATCCTGGTACGCCAGAGGAAGTAAAGCGTAATATTTTTAAAAGAATAAATACTGGTGGAATGCCACTAAGTAGTCAAGAAATTAGAAATGCATTATACGTTGGGAAATCTACGGAGTTATTGAAAAATCTTTCAGATACACAGGAATTTAAACTTGCCACAAACAATTCAGTTAAAGATTTGAGAATGGCTGATAAGGAGTTGATATTGAGATTTTTGTCTTTTCTGGTTATTGATTATGTAAATTATAAAAAGACACTTGGTATAAATTCTTTTTTAAGTAATGCTATGATAATCATTAATTCATATCCTGATTTTGATAGTAGGGATTTTATTAAAATGTTAAAAGAAGGACAGGTTCAACAGGAAGATATTAATTTGGTTTGTATTGATAAACTTGAATCAGTATTTAAAATAGGAATGCAAAGATCTTATGATGTTTTTGGAGATCAAAGTTTTAGAAAAAGTTCATATTCTGAAAAAAAATCACCAATTAATAAAAACCTGTTTGAGATGTGGGGTGTATTACTATCTAAATTAAGTTCATTTCAATTTTCTATTTTACTTCAAAATAAGGAGAAATTGATTTCTGAATATGTCGATTTATTGAAGGATAATACTTTTGAGAAAGACACATCAAGAGATAGTATGAAAGCAACATCTGTTCAACGGAGGTTTAATAATATTAAAAAATTAATAGAAAAGAACATATCATGATTAGTTCAATAACCTTAAAAGGATTTAAATCATTCTTATATAATACGATTAATTTTGGTGACCTAACAATTCTTACAGGCCTAAATAGTAGTGGAAAAAGTAGCGTTATACAGGCGATACTAATGGGGCAACAAGCAATTGAGAAAAATGAGTCCTTATTGGAAGGATTTGGTGATTTTTCAGAGCTAAAAAATCAGTACTCTAAGAAATTAGAAATAACAGCCAAATACATAGATACTGATGGAAGTGTAATGATAGAAGAGGATAAAATTACATTAAGCGGTAATCCAGACTTTGCTTGTAACTATATATCGGCAGATAGGTTTGGACCAAGGACATCAATTCCTTTAAATTATGGAAATAATTATAATATAGGAAATCAAGGAGATAATATTACAAAAGTAATAGAGCACTTTGAAAATGAAATAATTCCAAGTGCTCTTAAGCATTCTAATTCACAAGGTGATACATTTTATTTTAATTTGGAAGCATGGTTGGGGATAATATCCCCAAACACTAAATTTAAATCTGTAATTAACAAAAAAAGCGATACATCTTATATAACATTTAATGAACACCGTTCTAAAAATGTTGGTTTTGGATTAAGTTACACTTTACCTGTTATAGCATCACTTTTGCTTGGTGCTATTTTAAAAAAAACTGTAATTATAGAAAATCCAGAAGCTCATCTACATCCAAAAGGGCAAACAGAATTAGCAAGATTAATTTCATTAGTAGTGGAGGCTGGAGTACAAGTAATAATTGAAACTCATAGCGATCATGTTTTTGATGGTATTAGAATATTTGCTAAAGAAAATAAAGCATCATTTAATGAAAAAATAAAAACGTATTGGTTTGAATTGGATGAAAAAGGAAATACAGATGTTCAGGAAGCACTAATAGATGGAAATGGTAGGCTAAAAGATTGTCCAGATGGTTTATTTGATCAGTTTGAAATAAATTCAAGACATTTACTTTAACCGCTTCAGTATCATGGAAAAATTTTATTTTAATAACGAATGTTTGAGCGGTGTGTTTACAAAAAATGAATTTGACATATCATTTAAAAAGACACTTGAACAATTTAAGGAAGTAGTAGAAAAACCCAATGTAGCAAAAGGTATTGTTACAGAGAAACTACCTTCATTATTAAAATTAACAGATTCTTATACTTTATTAGATGCTATCGATAACATTCAAGATAAAGCATTGAAACGCTTAGCATTTTATTATTTTCGAAGGTATCCTATTGATGAAGATGTAGACATTGATGATGAATCATTATTTGAGAAGAATTATAGCATAAAACTAGGTGATGATACAGTTGAAACATTTTATCTTCCTTACATTTCTATAGCTAAAGGTTATTTATTTACTCTTCAAATACATGATGATTTAAAAGCACATCAGTTAGAATTAATAGAAAATAATGATTCTGCCGATAAGTTATTAATAAATAATTTATACGGAGAAGTAGATAATACAAAAATTGTTACTTCTATTATTGAAGAAGTTGGTACAGTAAAATTATCGACACTTGAAAAAGTGAAATCTATAATTGAAGAGGTTAAATCATTAAAATCATTTGATAGAGATTTTTTTAAATTATCAGTAATTGAACAAGAATCAGTATTAACCCTTTTAGAAACGGTAAAAAAAGAAAATTACCTTTTTCCGATTAAACCAGATAATGATAAAATTAAAGAGGTAACTCTAGATAAGACAACAATTGAAATTTATGAATTGAGAATATTTAATCCAAAAGCATTGAGGGTTTATTTTTCATTTAATGGAAAAGTATTGTTATTCGGGTTATTAGGTTCAAAATCAAGTGGTAACCAAGGTAATGATATTAAAACAGCAGAACAGAGGTTAGTAAATCTTTATAACACAATCTAATATAAACATGCATAGCCAAACCAACGAACAAGCTCTAGAAGCGGCCATAGAAAGAACGTTAGCTGGAACCTGCATAGAAGACCTTAAAAAGGATGGTGTATCTGTGGATGCAGTAAACGAAAATGGAGAAGTATATAGAACAGGCAAAGGTTATTACATAGGTCAGCCTTCTAATTTTAATGCACAATTTGCAATTGACGAGCAGTTTTTTTGGAGCTTTTTAGAAAACACACAAAAAGAAGAATTAGAAAAGCTACAAAAGCAAAGCGACTGGAAGTTGAAAATTTTAAATCGCTATGATCGCCTAGTTAAAAAATACGGGATTCTGTATTTACTTAAAAAAGGCTTACAAGTAGATGATGCAAATTTCACCTTGTTTTATCAGTTGCCATTAGCGAGTAGTAGCCAACAAGTAAAAGATAATTTTGCCCAAAACCGTTTTAGTGAGACGAGGCAGTTACGCTATAGTGTGGACAACCCAAGAGAAGAAATAGACATGGTTTTGTTTATTAATGGATTGCCTATTGTGACTATGGAGTTAAAAAACCACTGGACAGGTCAAAACGCTAGAGTGCACGGTCAGCACCAATACATGACACAGCGTGATAATAAGCAACCTTTATTACAGTTTGCACGCTGTGTGGTTCATTTTGCAGTGGATACAGACGAAGCATATATGACCACAAAGTTAAACGGCAAAAACACGTTCTTCTTACCATTTAACAAAGGAAACAAACACGGTAAAGGAAATCCAGAATTACCAAAAGGTGAAATAGGACACCGCACCAGTTATTTATGGAACGAGGTCTTTACAAGAGAGAGTTTGGCAAATATCATTCAGCATTTTGTGCGCCTAGATGGTAAAAAGAAAGACCCAATACAAACAAAGACATTATTTTTTCCGCGATACCACCAAATGGATGTGGTGCGTAAAATTATTGATGATGCCAGTAGAAAAGGAGTAGGGCAGACGTATTTGATTCAGCATTCTGCGGGTTCTGGTAAATCTAATTCTATCACTTGGGCTGCGTATCAATTAATAGAAACCTATCCAGTGAATAGTGATGTGCCTGGCGTTATAGATGTGGAGCGCCCATTATTTGATTCGGTTATTGTGGTAACAGATAGACGTTTGTTAGATAAACAGATACGGGATAATATTGCTGACTTTTCAGAAGTTAAAAATATTATTGCGCCTGCGTATTCCTCTAAAGAATTAAGAGATAGTCTGGAACAGGGCAAAAAAATAATAATTACCACTATCCAAAAATTTCCATTTATTATTGATGGTATTGCAGATTTAAGTGAAAAGCGTTTTGCGGTGATTATTGATGAAGCACACAGTAGTCAAAGTGGTTCTGCTCATGATAATATGAACAGGGCGATGGGGCAACAGTTTAATGAAGATGATGATACAGATGCACAAGATAAAATAGTACAAGCGATGCAATCTCGTAAAATGCGTGGTAACGCAAGTTATTTGGCTTTTACAGCAACACCAAAACCAATCACTTTAGAGAAGTTTGGTGTAAAAGATGAAGAAGGAAAGTTTAAACCTTTTCATTTATACTCTATGAAACAAGCTATTGAAGAAGGTTTTATCTTAGATGTATTAGCAAACTACACCACTTTAAAAAGTTACTACGAGATAGAAAAATCGATAGAAGATAACCCTTTGTTTGATTCTGCCAAAGCACAGAAAAAGTTGCGTGCGTACGTAGAACAACATCAGCAAACTATAAATACAAAAGCAGAAATTATACTCGATCATTTTATTCCTAAAATAGTAAATCAAAAAAAGCTAAAAGGAAAAGCGAAAGCGATGGTAGTAACGCAGAGTATAGAATCTGCCATACGTTACTATAAAGGATTGCAAAGAATTTTATTAGATAAAGGCAACCCATTTAAAGTATTGATTGCATTCTCTGGTTCAAAAGAAGTAGATGGCATTGAGTACACAGAGGCAGAAATGAATGGCTTTGCAGAGAAAGACACACGCATAAAGTTTGATGAAGATGAGTGTAGAATACTAGTAGTCGCGAACAAATATCTTACAGGTTTTGACCAACCCAAATTATGTGCGATGTATGTAGATAAAAAGCTACAAGGCGTTTTGGCGGTGCAAGCATTGTCACGATTAAATAGAGCAGCAACAAAATTAGGTAAAAAGACAGAAGATGTCTTTGTGTTGGATTTCTTCAATTCTACAGATGATATTAAACAGTCATTTGATCCATTTTACACAGCTACTTCATTAAGTGAAGCAACAGATGTAAATGTATTACACGAGTTAAAAGAGGTGCTGGATGATGTAGGTGTTTACGAGTGGAGTGAAGTAGAAGATTTTAATATCAAATTTTTTAATAAAGAAGATGCTCAGGTTTTAAGTCCGATAATTGAACGTGCTGCAGAGCGTTTTGTTAATGAATTAGAACTAGAGGACGATGACAAGGCAGATTTTAAAATTAAAGCAAAACAGTTTGTGAAAATTTATGGGCAGATGGCTTCCATAATGCCGTATGAAATAGTGAACTGGGAAAAGTTGTTTTGGTTTTTAAAATTCTTAATTCCTAAACTTCCAATTAAACCAGATGAGATTGATGCTTTAGACGAGCTACTTGAATCTGTAGATTTATCAACCTATGGATTAGAACGTGTAAAGTTGAACCAAACTATAGGCTTAGATGATTCGGAAAGTGAGGTTGACCCTCAAAATCCAAATCCAAGAGGAGCACACGGCTCTGATGAAGAAAAAGATCCATTAGATTTAATAATACAGAGTTTTAATGAGCGTTGGTTTCAAAATTGGGAAGCAACACCAGAAGACCAAAGAGTTAAGTTTATTAGCTTAACAAAGTCAATACAAGCACATCCAGATTTTGAGTCGAAATATTTAAATAATTCAGATGAACAAAATAAAAATATAGCATTCGAAAAAATCATGAATGATGTTATGGCACAACAACGTAAACAAGAGCTTGATTTATATAGGTTGTATGCTAAAGATGATGCCTTTAAAATAGCGCTTTTTGATACGATGAAGCGAATGTCTGAGTCGGGATTGTAGTTTTTTGATTAATAAAGCAACTTAAAACAATGAACAAACTAACACCCCAAGCCATCACTCTAGAAGATGAGATACTCATCATCAAAGCAAAGCAAGACATGAATAACGTGAGTTATTTAATGAAGGGTTTTAATTTTATAGGTGGTAAAATAGAAGATGGCGTAGAGTTATTGCCCGCTAAGGTGCAAAGCTTTGTGTTTGAGAAAACGACTTCTATTTTAGAGCAAGTAGTACAGGTCAACTTAAAGACCATGAAAAAAGGAAAGCCTTTTAAAAAACCGTCTAAAGTGGTGTATAAAACACTAGTGACTACTACAGGTGCCGCTAGTGGTTTTCTGGGTGCTGGTACTCCTATTGTGGGGCAAGCTGCCTTTGCAGCAGACTTAGCCTTAACCACAAAATTTATTATGCGCACTATAATGGATATCGCTAGAGGCAAGGGAGAAGATTTACATACCATAGAGGCACAGTTTGAGTGCTTACAGGTGTTAGCGCTAGGTGGTGACTCTAAAGATGATGATGGTGCAGATACCTCTTATTATGCTTCAAGAATAGCAATACAGTCTAGTATTAATAAAGCAAGTGAAGTAGGAGTGCAGGGTTTATTAAAATCATTGTCTTCTAGTTCAAACCCATTATATGCTACATTTTCGTCTATTGTAGCAAGGTTTAGCAGTAAAGTTTCAGAGAAGGTGGCGGCACAGTTAATACCTGTTGTGGGTGGCCTAACGGGTGGTGCTATTAATTATACGTTTATCTCTCATTTTCAGAAAATGGCAGAGGCGCATTTTACTATTAGAATGTTAGAAAGAAAATACGGTATAGCCATTGTGCAAGAACGGTACAATGCAATAGATATTTAATATTTCAGAAATGACAAAAAACACAGCACCTCGTTCTTGGAAAGAATTTTTTAGGGATCTTATTGAAGCCATCTTAGATAGTATGAAGCCAGTGCGTAAAAGAACGTGGCATCAACACGTGGTGCCTTATGAAGATGACTGGGCAGTGCGACGAGAGGGTAATAAACGCATTACCTCAAAACACAGAAAACAATCTACCGCTATCAATAAAGCAAAAACCATTGCCAGAAAAAAGAAGGCAGATGTGATTATCCATGGCTTAGATGGAAAGATTCGGGATCGTATAAGCTTTGATTAAAGGGAGTGATTAATAAAAACACACTCCCTTTATTCGTTTTTTATTCTTCTTTTTTTACTGGTTCAACATCTGTAGTAGCATCTTCTTTTTTAGGGGTCTCTGGCATAGGCGCGCTAACGTCTGTACGCATAAGACTGACTACAACAAGTACTAAAGCGATACAGACTACCGCAAAGACTCCAATGATAAATGAGCCCATTCCCCAGTCTACAAGTGGTATAAAAAGTGTGTTCATAATTTATATTTTTAAGTGTTAGTTAGTGACATTCATGTGCTGCGGAAACTTCTTCTAAAGCTACCATAGGCGAGGGGGAGATATAGGGAATCCCTAAACCTAAACCTCTTAATATAAATAGCAACCCTACAATGACCACAAAAACAGGAATTGCTTTTAAGAATCGTTTTTTTAAAGTTGCGTTTAGAAAATTTCCTAAATAGGCTGCGGTTGTCATAAGTGGTATGGTGCCCAAACCAAAAAAGACCATATATAAACCACCTTGCCAGCCACCTCCAGCAGCTACACTAGCAAAGACTGCCATATATACTAAACCGCAAGGTAAAAACCCGTTGAGAAAACCAATGGTAAAAAAACCATCTAGTGTTTTCTTTTTAAGTGCTCCGCCCAGTGCAGATTTTACTTTACTTACCCAGCGATATATAAAACCAGAGCCGTTATACTTGGCAAAAATCTTTGATGGTAATAAGATGGCTAGTATCATTAATACACCCACGATGATAGAGATATATTGCTGTAGCCCAAATAGCTCTAGGTTTTTGCCTAAAAACCCAAACAGTAAACCAATGGTTGCATACGTAAATAAGCGCCCTGCATGATAGCTTACTATTTGTAAGACTCTTTTAGTCTGGCTATGTCTATCTAAAGGGAGTAAAAATGCAATAGGGCCGCACATACCTACGCAGTGAAAACTGCCTAGTAAACCTAGTATGAGTGCGGTAAGTAACATTTTTTTAATTTTTGCAAGAAGTAGACTTGCTAGTAATTATAGATTAATATGATATCTTTTTTTCAAAACGGTATTCTTCATCATCGTATTCCCAAACAATAGTAATGTTCCAACGACCACCTAACAAACGATCGTCAGGTATGAGCAATTTTGAATCTGACAATTGCAAAGGCAATTGAAAGTCCAATAGCTTGTTAGATGGTCTATATAGGAACACATTACCGGTAATCTTTTTTGGGTCATAGCCATCAGGAAATTCTAGCGTATAGCCTTTATCTGTTTTAACCCCTGTGATCTGCTTTGTCATAGAAGCTGTGTTTTTTTGAGCATCAATATTCTGCTGCAGCTCCATTTCTTGCTGGTAGTAATTATCTGTTACTAGGTCATGGTCTAAATCATGGTTAGTAGTCATTTCTACTACTAAGTAGATGATAAAGCTCATAAAAAGAGCCATCCCAATTACTAATCCTGTTCCCCAATTAATTTTCATATGTTTGTCCGCGTAGGCGGGTATCTTTAAGTTAAACTCTTTCTTTTTGCCTATACTCCGTGCTCTATTTTCTTATTCTAAAGCTCAAACTATTTATAACTTCTAGGCCCTAAAAAGGCTGTTCTTGTGGTTTCAATTTGTTCTCCGCCACTGTAAACACCTATGACAACTTTGTCTTTATCACCGCTAAGCGCGCTTGCGTTAAGTTCTACAAAGAGGGTTCCTTCTGCGGTACCACCAGCAGGTACTTCTAAAACTCCGCTACTAACAATGACTACTGTACCTTTATGTGATAACAGTTTAAAACTAACGTCTTTAATTTCATTGTTTGTTTTGTTTACCAGTTTGTAGGTGTACACATTGCTAATAATATTGTCTGCCTTGCGTTCGTACAATTGCCCAGGTAATCTTAAAATGTCTGCTTCAACATCATTACGTAAAAAAAGCATTCCAGTTAATACTGCAATTAAGATTCCCATCATTACAAGGTATCCTTTAAGTCGTGGTGTTAATACAAACTTCGCTTTCTTTTCTATCTCATCTTCACTAGCATACCGTATCAATCCTTGCGGTAAATCTACAGCGTCCATGATACTGTTACAGGCGTCAATACAGGCAGTACAGTTAATACATTCTAACTGTGTACCGTTACGTATGTCAATACCGGTAGGGCAGACCTGCACGCACTGGTTACAGTCTATACAATCTCCTTTGCCACTAGCAACACGGTCTTCATTTTTCTTAAACTTAGCACGACCTTCTTCTTTTTCGCCACGTTTATGGTCATAAGCAACAACAATAGATTTTTTATCGAGTAGTACACCTTGTAATCTTCCGTAAGGACAAACGATGATACATACTTGTTCTCTAAACCAAGCAAAAATAAAGTAGAATACTCCTGTAAAAACTAGCAGTGATATTAATGTACTCATATGCTCGCTAGGTCCATCTGTAATATACCTTAACAGACGATCACTACCGATAAGGTAGGCTAAAAATACATTTGCAATAATAAATGAGATGATAAAAAACACAAACCATTTTAATGATCGCTTCATTATCTTCTCGCGGTTCCAGGGCATTTTTGCAAGTCTTATTTGCTTTCCTCTATCACCATCTATCCAGTATTCTATTCTTCTAAATACCATCTCCATAAAAATGGTCTGCGGACATATCCATCCGCAAAAGATTCTACCTAAGGCGACGGTAAAAATGATGACGAAGACCACGCCCGTAAGCATCATAATTACAAAAATGTAAAAGTCTTGAGGCCAGAATGGGAAGCCAAAAATGTTGAAACGTCTTTCTAGTACATTGAAGAGTAAAAATTGATGGCCATTTATTTTAATAAATGGAGAAACCAATAATATAATAAGTAAGAAATAACTAACGTACTTTCTGTACTCATACCATTTACCCACTGGTTTTTTAGGGAAAACCCATGCGCGTCCTCCTTCTTTATCAAGTGTCCCTATGGTATCTCTAAAATTATCTTTTCCTTGTTCTGCCATTTCCGAAGTAATACTATGTGATTATAAACTTTTGTTGTGGTAAATAACGTAAGGTTAGTTTAGTAATTTTTTAATTAGGTGTGTTTGTCAATTTTAAACAGCATTAATCCTGCTATGTTTTGGCCTTTTTGTTTTGCTGAATCTGCGACTTCGCCTTTAAAGTTGTCATCGAGTGTTTTGTTCCAGATTGAAAGCCAAGCATCAAAATGACTTTGATTCATTTCTGTTTTTTTGCTGAGCTGTATATGCTTGCTCATAGGGTTACCTTTAAAACTCATTTTGCCAAGTAGCAGAGTTTCCCAAAAGCTGTACATTCTGGGTAAATGCTCATCCCAGTTTACACCAGCTACATCTGTAAAAATAGAACCAATGGTTTGGTCTGTTTTTACGCGATCGTAAAAAGAGTTAACTAATAGCTCAATATCTTCTCTTTGAGTAATATCTTTCATACTATTGAGATAAAACTATTAAGAACATAGCATCTTCTACACCAACTACAGAGTGTTTAATATCTAGTGGTATGTCAAACGAGTCTTGAACGGTAAAGCGTAAGACCTCACCGTTTATATGAAAATTAACCACCCCTTGAATCATCACTAATTTTGCTCTTGAAGGAGCTGTGTGTTCTGAGAGCTCGACACCGCTTTTTAACCCAAAGGCAATAACTGTCGTGTTATTTGCACTAAATATTTTTTCAACTACAGGACGATCGCTTGTCAGTAATTTTTCTGCTACTTTTTTAAGCGTATCCATATATTGATTTTTTTTAGTATTTATTGAGCCGGTTCTTCTACTGTATCTTCTACTGCACCTTCTAGAGTTTCAGTTTCTAATGTTTCTGTAGCTGCATTGGGGTCTTTCCAGATTTCTCCTTCAGGAGCTTTAGGCTCTGCAGGGTTTGTACCTGTTAGACTCAAAACATAACTAGCAGCTTGTGCCATTTCTGATGGTTTTAAGTCTGATTTCCATGAGATCATCCCTTTACCAGCACGTCCTCCTTCAGAAATTGTTTTAAAGACATTTTTAATTCCTCCACCTAATATCCAGTATTCATCTGTTAGGTTAGGGCCAATCCCACCTGCTCCAGTTGCTTTGTGACAAGCAATACAATTAGCAGTAAAAATAGCTTTACCAGCTTGCAAATCACTTGCGTCTGTAAGAAGCTCTACGGTTTCAAAATCTACTAGATCTTTAGCAGTCTTCTTATATTCTATTAAATCTAATTCTGCCTGTTTAACCTCTGCAATATATTCTTCGTGTTGGTTTTCGCCATCAAAAACTTCAAAACGTACTAGATATACTACTGCAAATATGATAGTCGCATAGAACCCATATACCCACCATGGTGGTAACTTATTGTCTAGTTCGCGTATACCATCATAATCATGGTCTAGCACGATTGTACCTTCTTCTGCGATAGATTTACTACCTAGCATCTTTTTATAGGTTCTTTTTATACCCTTAAACTGGTTGGCTTTTTCTAGAGCAAGGTCTGCATCATAAGCCGCTTGTTGTTCTGGTGTTAATGTTCTGTATAGAATATTACCTAATGTAGAAACAATTATCTCACCCGCTATGTAAAATAAAAGAATTACACTTAAAAGTACCCATAGCCACGGTTGTTCTGTAAAAACAGATGTTTCTCCAGTGGTACCCACATAATTAAGGAATAAATATCCAAAGATTCCAAACCCTAGTATTCTTAATATTGCTGCACTTTTCATAAGGTGTCTTCGTTTTGGTTATTATCAAATGGGATGTTACTTACTTCTGTTATGTGTTCTTTTGTAGCGGTAAATACCCACCAGAAAAGAATTACAAAAAAGATAAAGAAGATAACTAAGGAGATCATAGGGTAGATAGCCACGCCTTCAATATTCTCTAAATTGCCTTTAATATATTTTAGCATAATAAATAGTTTTAATTTGTGGTTGTTTCTTTTCCAGTTGTAATCTTTATATCTGTACCTAATCTCTGTAAGTACGCTATAATAGCTACAATTTCACGATCTCGCATTTCAGTAAAATCTTCTCCGTTTTCTTGTGCATATTTTTTATCTGCCTCATAGGTCTTCACAAAATCTGGATCTGATTTAAGGTTCTCTTCTATTTGAGTTCCTTGTTCTGTCATCCATTGTTGAGCACGATCTATTTCTTCTTGTGTATATGGTACACCTAAAGTAACCATAGCTTCCATTTTGGTTTCTGTCAAGCTTTTGTCCAGTTCAGCTTGAATAAGCCATTTATAAGAAGGCATAATAGATCCAGAACTTGTACTCTGCGGATCGTACATATGATTTAAGTGCCAGTTATCACTGTATTTTCCTCCTACTCTAAAGAGGTCTGGCCCAGTACGTTTACTACCCCATAAGAATGGGTGGTCATATACATATTCACCAGATTTAGAGTATTCTCCATAGCGTTCTACTTCACTTCTAAAAGGTCTAATCATCTGAGAGTGACAACCCACACAACCTTCTCTAATATATAAATCACGACCTTCAAGTTCTAGTGGTGTATATGGTTTTATTGTAGATATTACAGGAACATATTCATCTACTAACAATGATGGTATTATTTGAACCATACCACCTATAAGGATTGCTATAGTAGCAAAGATTGTTAACTTCACTGGACGTCTTTCTAACCAAGTATGATAACCTTCTTTTGAAGTACGTTTTTTAGTAACACGTTCTAGTGCTGGTGCTTCTGCAAGTTCATCAGTACATTTACTACCTTGTAGTATAGTGAGTATTACGTTAAAAAGCATGATAAATGCTCCAACAATAAACATGGTACCACCTATAGCACGCATCCAATACATAGGGACAATAGCGTTAAGTGTTTCTAGAAAAGTACTAGTAAGTCTTCCGTCTGGGTTAAATTGTTTCCACATAGAAGCTTGTACAAAACCAGCAACATACATAGGGAGTGCATACATTATGATACCTAGCGTTCCTATCCAGAAATGCGCATTGGCGAGTTTAGTACTCCATAATTTTGTTTTAAATAACTTAGGCACCATCCAGTAAATCATACCGAAGGTTAAGAAACCATTCCATCCTAATGCACCAACGTGAACGTGTGCGATAATCCAGTCACTAAAGTGAGCAATGGCGTTTACATTTTTAAGAGAAAGAATAGGACCTTCAAAAGTTGCCATACCGTAACATGTGATTGCTACAACCATAAACTTTAAAACAGGATCTGTACGTACTTTATCCCAGGCACCACGTAGTGTAAGTAACCCGTTTATCATACCACCCCAAGATGGAGCAATAAGCATTATAGAGAATGCAACTCCAAGATTTTGAGCCCATTCTGGTAATGCAGAATATAATAAATGGTGAGGTCCTGCCCAGATATAAATAAATATTAAGGACCAAAAGTGTACAATAGAAAGCTTGTAAGAATAGACAGGTCTATTTGCTGCTTTAGGTACAAAATAATACATTAATCCAAGAAATGGTGTTGTTAAGAAAAACGCAACCGCATTATGTCCATACCACCATTGTACTAGGGCATCTTGTACACCAGCATAAGCAGAGTAACTCTTTAATGCACTTACAGGTAGTTCTACACTATTTATAATGTGAAGTACTGCAACAGTAACAAATGTTCCTAGATAGAACCAGATAGCAACATACATGTGACGTTGTCTTCTTTTTATAATTGTCCCAATTAAGTTGGCTCCAAAAGCAACCCATATAAGAGCAATAGCAATATCAAAAGGCCATTCTAATTCTGCATATTCTTTAGATGTTGTATAACCTAATGGTAATGTGATGGCAGCACCTACAATGATTGCTTGCCAACCCCAAAAGTTTAATTTACTTAACCAATCTTTCCACATACGTGCTTTAAGCAAACGTTGTGAAGAGTAATAGACTCCCGCAAAAATGGCGTTACCCACAAATGCAAATATTACCGCATTTGTGTGTAAAGGACGTAAACGCCCAAAACTTAACCACGAGATCCCATCTGTGATGTTTGGGAATAAAAACATAAAGGCTAGAAGTAGCCCTACGCTCATCCCTATGATACCCCAAAAAATGGTGGCGTACAAAAACTTTTTTACGATTTTATTATCGTAGTGAAACTGTTCTGTTTGCATAGTTTATTAATTACTGGTTGGTGTTTTTTCTGTTGTAATAGTTGGCTCTTTAGTTTTTGCTGGTTTAATCAGCTCATCATCAAAAAGCATACGTACAGATGGGGTATAGGTGTCATCATATTGTCCATTCTTGACAGAATAAACAAATGCAACAAAAAAAATAACGGCTACGATCACACTAACTGTGATCAAAACATAAATGATACTCATACCTACCTGAAATATGGTGTAAAATTAATTTTATGGTGGTTCTTAAAATATGACTTTTGTCAGTTTTCAAGTAAATAAGTAAAATAATAATAAAATGTTAAAATGTTATTTTAGTTTTCTGCTAATCAAGTGTGTAGATAACGTAGTGAAGACCACTATACTTATGGAGCTAAGTGGCATTAAGATAGCAGCAATAACTGGTGCGAGATTTCCTGTTACAGCAAAGCTTAAACCTACAAGATTATAAAATAATGAAAATATAAATGCTTGTTTTATTACACGTATAGATTTGTGAGAAAGTGATACATAGCTGTTAAGGTCTTTTAAAATACTTGCATCCATAATACCATCACAGGCAGGAGAAAAAACATTAACGTCTTCAGAGATGGCGATACCAACGTTACTTTGAGCTAAGGCACCAGCGTCATTAAGACCATCACCTACCATCATTACTTTTTTACCCTCCTCTTGTAGGTTTTTTATAATGGCGAGTTTGTCTTCTGGCTTTTGGTTAAATTTTAATATAGTGTTTAATGGCAAAATAGACTTTAAATATTCTTGCTCACCATCATTGTCCCCAGAGAGAATCATTAAAATAGCAGTGCTGCTTAACTGTGAGAACATCTTTTGCATGCCGTCACGATACGTGTTGCTAAAATCATAATGCCCCTTATACTCTCCATTAATGCTCAAATGCACTTGAGTGTTTTTTGGCAGAGATTGTGCTGCTGCTTTATTATTCACAAAAGTATTACTTCCTATTTTTACTAATAAATCTCCTAGAGTGCCGGTTATGCCTTTTCCTGTTTCTTCTGTAAAGTTGTCTAAAGGTTGTATGTTTTCTTTTTTTAAATGAACATACAGTGCTCTACTTAAAGGGTGATTAGATGATCGTAAAGTGCTTACTATTATACTCTGTTCGTTTTCTGTAAGCGTTTGACCTTCATAATTTATTTTATTCTTTTCGTTTTTTGTGAGTGTACCAGTTTTGTCAAACACCACCGTGTCTACTTGCGCCATTTGCTCTATGGTAGTAGTGTCTTTTAAGTATAGTTTATGTTTACCAAAAATACGCAGCATATTACCTAGTGTAAATGGTGCAGCCAGTGCAATCGCACAAGGGCAAGCCACAATAAGTACAGCTGTAAAAACATTAAAGGCAATTGATATATCTTTAAAAAACCAAAAGATAGTTGCTAAAACTGCAATGCTTAATATTGCAACTGTAAAACGACGACTTATTTGGTCTGTTAATGTGTTAAATCCTGTGCTTTTATTCTTGCTGAAAATCTCATTATTCCACAATTGGGTAAGGTAACTTTGAGCTACGGCTTTAGATACTTCCATCTCAATGATACCTGCCTGTTGTTTTCCGCCCGCAAATATTTTATCACCTTTAACTTTGTTAACAGGCTCAGCTTCTCCAGTCACAAAACTGTAATCTATAAGCGCTTTTCCTTCAATTAAGACCCCGTCTGTGGGTATGAGTTCGCTATTACGTATTAAAATTCTATCTCCAGCTTTTAATTGATATACTTGGGTTTGTATTTCTGAAATACTCTTGTCATTTGAAACAAGCTGAGTAACGGCAATAGGGAAGTAAGATTTATAATCACGCTCAAAAGAAAGAAACGAATATGTTTTTTGCTGAAAAAACTTCCCCAATAATAAGAAAAATACTAAGCCAGCCAGACTGTCAAAAAAACCTGTACCCCAATCCATTACAATCTCTAATGTAGAACGTAAAAAGAGTACTAAAATACCAATGGCAATAGGTACGTTTATATTTAAAATTCCAGAACGAAGGCCTTTAAAGGCAGAAACAAAATAGTCTCTCCCAGAATAAAAAACTACAGGCACAGAAAAAGCAAACATTAACCATCTAAAAATGGGTTTAAATTGATCTAGCCAAAATTCACTTACTTCAAAGTACTCCGGGAATGACAAAAACATAATATTTCCGAAGGCAAAACCCGCAACGCCCAGTTTGTAAATAAGACTTCTATCTATTTTTTTTTCTTTTTTATTAAAATCTTCAAGAGAGATGTTAGGTTCATAGCCTATTTTATTGAGTAATAATACTAACTCTTTTAAACTAAGCTGAGAAGCATCATAAGTAATACGAACCGTTTTTTGTGGAAAATTTACCATTCCTACTTTAACACCTGGGTGTAATTTATGTAGGTTTTCTAAAATCCAGATACAAGAGCTGCAATGAATTTTTGGGATTACAAAAGAGACGATTTGTGTGTCTTGCTCATTAAATTCTAATAATTGCTCAACAATATCTTGATTGTCTAAAAAATCAAATTTGTTTTCAAAAACTTTAGGAGTTTGCCCAGGAGCAGATTGAAGGGTATAGTAATACTCTAGATCATTCTCATTAAGAATGTCATACACTGTCCTGCAGCCTTGGCAGCAAAAGTTTTTTTCTTCGTGTACTATTGCTGTGTCACGGCAGTCTTCGCCGCAGTGATAACATTGTTCCATAAATAAAGGATTACCTAGCGCAAAGGTGCTAAGAAATAGAGGGTCAAAAATATGATTTTTGTCAGTTTATGATGATGATTGTAAGTTAATATTTTTTGGTTTAACAAGTGCGAATGATTAGATTTGGTTTTTTAGGTTTTATAATTGATTATCTTAAATAAATAGATGAAAATAGAGAAGAGGATTAAGTGTGAGGGCTGTATTATAAAACAGATGAATAGCTTTAAAGCTCTGAGTAAAGAGGAGTTGAAGTCTATTTCTGATAAAAAAGAGACGAGGATTATTAAAAAAGGGGAAGTCATTTTTAAAGAAGGTGAACGTCTTAAGGGAGTCTTTTGTGTTCGTGATGGAATATCTAAGTTGTCAAAAATGAGCGGTAATGGCCGTGACCAAATTATAAAACTAGCCAATAAAGGAGAGGTGCTAGGGCAACGTTCTGTAATAACGTCTGAGAGAGCAAACCTCAGTGCTACAGCTCTAGAAGATATGAGTGTGTGCTTTGTGCCAAAAGCAGAAATTGAAAAATGTGTTGCAGAAAACTCTTCTTTTACTAAAGCACTTTTAAATAATATGGCAAACGAGTTAAAACTAGCAGATGTCGCTATTGTAAATATGGCTCATAAAACAGTTCGTCAGCGTCTTGCTGAGGTTTTGCTGTATCTTGATGAAAGTTTTGGGACAGATCAAGATGGGTATTTGTACTTACAATTATCAAGAACAGATATTGCTAACCTAGTAGGCACGGCTACAGAACTACTTATAAGAACACTCGCTGTTTTTAAGAAAGAAAATAGCATTGTGATAGACGGTAAGCGTATTAAATTAATAGATAAAAAGGTGCTCTATAATATTGTAGAAGGGCTTTAGAAAATTTTATTTATTTGAAGTTTCTGTAATCCCTAATGCGTTATATAAATTTGCTGTTGCTAGTAGATTTTTAACTACTAATTGATTTTCTTTTAATTGAGCATCTATTAGTTTTTGTTCTCTAGAATTTATTAAAAACAAAGAGCTTTCTCCCAGTGAAAACTTGCGCTCTTCTGCATTGACTAAGGCAATGTAATCTTCAACTATGTTATCAATTAACCTTGTTTGCTTTTCTAACGAGATTATTTCTGCTCTAGTTGCATCTACTTTATTTTGTAAGGCTAGTGATGTGGCAGTTTTCATATAAGTGACATCATTTAGTTTTAAGTTTGATAATTTGAGATCACCGCGTTCTTTTCTTAAAAACAATGGGAGACTAAAGTTTACAAAAGCCTTATAATTTGCGGTTTTAAAGCTGTCTAGTTGATCATATTCTGGTGTTAAAAAATTATACTGCAAGTCAAGTTTTGGTAATAGTTTGTTTCTTTTTAATGCGCGATCTACTGTAAGGCCGCCTATTTTAGCATCAAGGCTTTTTAGTTTAGGGTGTGATGCTACTAGAGCTTCAATATTAGTGATACCCTCAATTAATAGAGAGGTTTCTACCATATTTAAAGTAGGTAAGATGGGTTTAATGTTTTCTTTTAACTCTAGGGGCACATCATCTAACCATAAAAAATTGCTGACTATCAAAGCAGCTTTTTGGCGTTTTAAAGTTGTGGCTTCTAGGTTAAGTTGTCTGTTTTGTAAAACAATTCTTGCTTCAGTAATATCAATGGCTGCTTTTTCGCCTACTTCTACGCTGCGTTTTATTGCTGTCAATCTATCATTTGCATTCTCTAAAAAACGAGCGTAAATATTTTGATTGTTAGTAGTTTCTACCCAATCAAAATAAGCTTTACTAGCTTCAAACAATAAATTGTTAACCAGTAAATCACGGTCAGCTTTTGTTTGTTGTTTAAAAATACGAGCTTTCTTTAAGGTTGCCATTCTATCATTAATTAGCAAACCTTGCGCTAGTGAGAAAGATACCCCAGCGCTATAGAGCCCATCTTCTGGCACTGTTAAACTTGGGTTTAAAAACTGTCCCGTGTTTTCTTCATAATTAGCTTTAAACTCTACACCATACCAAGTTGGTATTTTAAATGTAGCGTTGAGTTGGTCATAATACTCGGTGCCTTTAAATTTCTTTCTGTCATAATCTACTTCAATTTTTGGGTCAAAACCACCACGTGCTTTTAGTAAAGTAGCTTCGCCCATTTTTAAAGTAAGATTAGCCTGCTTCATTAAAGGGTGATGCAATTTTACATAGCCTATGTATTCTTCAAATGAGAGCACATTAGTTTCTTCAAGGACCTTGGTTTGACTTATTCCTATTTTCGAAGTACTAAAAATACAGAGTACTAATAGGTAGGTAAATAACTGCTTCATTATTTTTTATCTTTAGTAGATGTATATGCTTCTGGGGTATAATAATTAGGTGGAAAACCGTTAAGTTGTCGCCAAACTTCATACCAGATAGGGACATCTTTTAGTAAAGAAATGGTGTATGCACCAGAGCCTACACGTACATTTTCTGGCCAAGCAACTTCATTAATGTCTGGCGCGATGAGGACTCTAAATTTTCCGTTAGGGCTAATAAAAGTTTCAATCGCAACTACTTTACCACCATAGGTTCCGTAAGAGGCGTTAGGCCATCCACTAAAAAAAATAGCAGGCCAACCGTCAAACTGTATACGCACAGTCTCACCTATGTGCATTAAAGGTAAATCTAAAGGATGTACAAAGGTCTCTACAGCAAGGTCATAGTTAGACGGCATTATGCCTACAAGTTGCTCCCCTTCTTTAAAAGTCTCTCCAATACCGCCTTTTATTGCTTTATTTATATATCCATTCTGTGGTGCAGTGATGTAGTACATTGCATTTCTTATTTGATAATTTGCAGATTGGTTTTCAAGTTTTGATACTTGTGCTTCTGCTTCAAATTGATCTGACTCTGCCGTATAGCGATCGCTTTTAGATTTTGCTATTTTGTCTGCATATTCAGCCCTAATTCTGTTTATCTCAAGTTGTGCATTTATCACTTCATTTCTGCTAGATAGTAACTTATTTTCCTGACCTATTAATTTTGCTTGAGTCTCTTGCAGTTTTAAACGCTTAGTCTCAACATCTGTCATTGCTTTTAAGCCTTCTTTTTGTAGGGTTTCTGTTCGCTCTAGCTGGCGTTGTGCTATCTCTAAGTTTGTTTTTGCTGCGGTATAGTCTATGCTATCACTTGTTGTTTTATAGCGAGATTGAATGAGTTTGTTTTGAGCCTGAGATAACTTTAATTGACGCTCATTAGTTAAAGCTCCTGCTTGATTTGTAAGTGCTTTTATCTTTTCTTGATATGAGACTACAGATCTACTTTTAGCATCTCTTTGCTCGTTAGTGCGTTCTACAAGTTTTGGGTCTTGGTATTCTGTTTTTATTTCAGAAATAAAAAGAATTGTATCTCCCTTTTTTACAAAATCACCTTCTTTTACAAACCATTTTTCTAATCTTCCAGGAATGGGAGATTGTATAGTTTGAGGTCTTTGGTCTGGTGTGAGTGTGGTCACAAAACCGTTACCAGACACGTTTTGAGTCCAGGGTAAAAACAGGATGATGATCACAATTATCGCAAACACACCCAAAAATCTACTAAATAATTTATTAGATTTTGAAGTAAAAGATTTATTGAAAGATTTATAACCTTCAAGTGAGACCTTTTTATTCAATTGATTATGAGATATATTAAGCATTCGTTTGTGTTTTTGAGTTGATGACTCCTTCTGAAATTTTAACGGTTTGATTACAGTGGGCTTCCCAAAGTTTATTTCTGCTAGAGACTAACAGTGCCCAAGGTCTTTCTTGAGCTGTTAAGTACTTTATGATACGCAAGGTTTCATCTGCTTCAAAGTGCTCTAACGGATCTTTAAGTAGTAGCAATTTAGGCTTATGAATAATTGCTCTTGCAAGGACAATTCTTTTAGAAACTGTAAATGGTATTTGCTGCCCCTCTGGGTGCAATAAGGTGTTAATACCATTAGGTTGTTCTTTAATAAAAGTAGTAAGTCCTAGGTTTTTAAGTACGCTATACAACTCATCTTGAGGTATGTCTTTACGCCCAAAGGTGATGTTCTCTAAAATGGAACCTTCAAACGGTAGTTGAGATGGGAGTACTTGCCCTACGTTTGCTCTATATTTATTAGGCCACACACCTTTAATAGAAACATCATTTATATATATAGTACCACTACTTGGTGTAATAAGACCAGAGAGTAGCTTTAGCAAAGTTGTTTTTCCACTTCCAGATGCACCGTTAAATAATATGCGGTCTTTTTTATTGATATTAAAATCAATATTGCGTAAAATTTCTTGTCCTTCTGGTGAGTTATATTTAAGGTCTTCTAACTCTATAATAAATGGTTTGTTTGATGCAAATGGATCTTCACCTTCTTGTGCCTCAAGTTTTTTATCTACTATTTGCCCTATTTTTTCTAGAGAGGTAAGTACATCATAAAAAGACTCTAAGCCGTTGATAAGCTTTTCTACAGAGCTGATGACTAATAGTATGATAATTTCTGCAGCAACAAACTGCCCAATATTCATCTCTTGATTAAGAACTAGTAGTCCACCTATCACTAATAATCCAGCTGTTACCAGTACTTTAAAACCTATAAGTTGAATAAACTGAAGTATTAAAACCCTAAAGTGACTTTCACGTGCATCAAGATAATCTGATGTAAGTTGATCATTTCTTTCCATAGCAAGATTTGTACTGCCCGAAAGTTTAAAACTAACAAGTGATCTTGAGACTTCTTGAATCCAGTGTGCCACTTTATATTTTTTCTTAGACTCAACAAGACTCGTGTCTAGACCTCGTTTTGCTGTAAATTTAAAGACAAAATAAATTAGTAAAACCAGCAAAAAACCATAGATGATAAAAAAGGGATGGTAAAAAGAAAGAAGCGCAAGACCAAAAACAATTTGCAATGCAGCAGCAGGAAAATCTAATAATATTTTTGAGAGCCCTTTTTGAATTGTCAAAACATCAAAAAAACGGTTGGCAAGCTCTGGCGGATAATAGTTGCGTAGCTCTTCCATTTTTATTTTAGGAAAACGATAAGCAAACTCAAAAGACGCACGAGTAAAAATCTTCTGTTGCATGTTTTCAAGAATTCTTATTTGCATTAACTGTAAAATGCCCTGAAAGGCAACCCCAAGTGTTACCAAAACAACAAGCACTATCCAAGAGGTTGATACTTGTGCTCCTTGTATTAGGTTAATAATGGCTTGTATACCTAAAGGTAAGGTTAGGGCAACTAATCCTGCAAATATTGCATAGTAAAAAATTTGCCTAATATCTTTTCTGTCTAGTTTTAATAAACTCATAAAACGTTTCCAGGGCGACATGATTTCTTTCATTATATAGTGTTTAAAACTAAGTGTTTGTAAAAATTGACAACGTCATTATCACCTTCTGTTACATCTGTTAAAGAGGGTAGGTGTTTAGAAAAATAGCGTTGGTGGTGCGCACCTTCTATCACTGTAGATATAAGCATATGCGGAAATTGAAAAGAAGGGTTCAATTCTAATACCATTTCACTTACACGCTTCACAACGCGTTTATAGCTTTTGTAAAATCCTTTCTCATTCTCTGCGTCAATATCTTTAGTGTGGTATGCTTTTGAAGATTCTGCAATAATTATTTTGTTCAGGATAGCTTCGTTAACAAAAGTCACAGAATTATCTTCTGTTGTCTTTTTTGTGATAATCTCTATAGCGGTAATTAACTTTTGCTCTGGTGAGGTGATGTTGTTTGTTGCGAAGACTAGTTTGTACTCAATCCAGCTCCAGTACCAGCTAATAAGATATACTAACAAGGAGTGTTTGCTGTCAAAATAACGATAGATAGAACTCTCATTAGAGCCTATTACTAGGCCAAGTTTTTTAAAGGTGAATGCCTCAAAACCTAGTTTGTCAATCATAATAATACTCTCGCTTATTATTTTCTTACCAAGTGCAGTGCCTTCAGGGTTTCTTAGATACAATGCAGGGTTTATCGTAATATTTATATGTAGTGCTTCCATAATAATTGCAAATATAATAGTAATACTATTATATTTTAATGTTTAACATTAATTTGTGATAGGGGGCTTATTAAATAAATCTTATTTGGCTTAAATATCCTTTACAGGAAAGCTTACTTTTGCAATAAATTAATAATACTTTTTTATGGAAATCAACCCCACAGAAATCATAGGCTATCTTGCAAGTCTATTTGTCTTACTTTCATTTCTTAATAAAGATTTACGCAAGTTACGTTTGGTAAACTCATTAGGGTGTTTGTTTTTTGTTGTGTATGGAGTGCTATTAGGGAGTATTCCTATTATTATCACAAATGCGGCTATTTTACTTGTAAATGGCTATTATCTTTTTATCAAAAAGTAGTCTTCCGTTTCTTTTACTTCGGAAATAGTATTTTTATTTAAGATTATTAATCACTTAAATATTTAGAAATCAAACAGATAGTTTTGATTCTTGTATTTTAACACTATTCTTATTTAGATTTAATACAGATAAGCTTGTGTGTTCCAAAAGCCATATCTATTTTTGCGCTCTATTTATAATGAGTCTTAATTAAATATGATAATGAAATTTACAAAAAGAACACTTTTAGCTTTAACTATTTCTGCAGGAATCTTTACTGCTTGTACAAGCGATGATGATCAGCCAGATCCTCAAGTTACATTAGAAAAAGCTGATGCTATAAGCACTTACGCAGATATTGTGATTACAAGCTATCAAGATGCTATGGCAGATGCTGTTGCACTAGAAAACTCAATTAATAGCTTTGTTGCAGATCCTACAGAGTCAAAGTTTAATGATGCAAAAACTGCATGGTTAACAGCAAGAGAAAGTTATGGTCCTACAGAGGCGTATCGTTTTGCTGGAGGTCCTATTGATGATGCAGATGGTCCAGAGGGTTTATTAAACGCTTGGCCATTAGACGAAAACTATGTAGATTATGTAGAAGGTGATGCAAACTCAGGGATAATTAATGATGCAATAACGTTTCCTACTATAGATAAAGCAACTTTAGAAGGGTTAAATGAAGTAGGTGGAGAAGCAAACATTAGTGTAGGGTATCACGCTATTGAATTTTTACTTTGGGGGCAAGATTTAACAGCTCCAGATGCATTAATTGCAGGTCAGCGCCCGTTCACAGATTATGTAGATGGTGGTACTGCTGCTAACCAAGACAGAAGAAGACAATATCTTGCTGCTTGTGCAGATCTATTGACAGATCACTTACAGCTTATGATTAATGAGTGGCAAAATGGTGGTGCATACAGAACTACATTTTTAGCTTTAGATGAAGATGTAGCATTAAAAAATATGCTTACAGCTTTAGCAACGCTATCAAAATCTGAGTTAGGTGGAGAACGTATTTTTGTTGCTTATGACAACCAAGACCAAGAAGATGAGCACTCTTGTTTTAGCGATAATACACACCGTGATATTCGTTTAAATCTAGCAGGAATTGCAAACGTATTTAGAGGAAGCTACAGTACAGTAAATGGAGTCTCTTTTGAAGATTTAATCACAGAAGCAAACCCAACATTAGGAGCGCAGGTTACTGCACAGCTAGTTGCTGCAGAAAATGCAGTAAATGCAACAGCAATTCCTTTTGACTATGCTATTTCTAATGGTGATGAAAGACCAGCAGTTTTAGCAGCCGTTGTTGCTTTACAAGATTTAGGAGATCTTTTTGTAGAAGGTGGTTCTGCAATAGGTTTGTCAATTACAGCAGAATAAAACATATAATTAATATTTTCGCGAAAGCGTAATAATAAGTCAGAACTCATGTTAATTATGGGTTCTGACTTACTCTATAAAAAGGATTTATCTTGATGAAACTAAAAGGACTATTGTTTTTAAGTATTTGTGTGTTGTTTTTATCTAGTTGCCAGAGTGATGATGATGGGTATGTAGCATTACTTGCAGAGGTGGGTGAGGAGTTATCTGGTGGTGATACCACCGTTTTTGATGTTTCTCAAAATGCTTTTGGTTTTCAAGCTGCTAATCTTGAGGGAGAAAATTCATTATTCTTTTTTACGGGTAATTCATTATTTAATCAAAACTGGGTTACAGCACCAGCAACAACTACAGCAAGAGATGGTTTAGGACCATTGTTTAATGCAAAAGCTTGTTCGTCGTGTCACTTTAAGGATGGGCGTGGTAGAGCTCCAGTTTTTAATGGTGAATTAAATCACGGTCTTTTATTAAGATTGTCAACTCCTGGTACTGATGTAACAGGAGCAAGTAATCCAGACCCTATTTATGGAGGACAATTACAAGATCAATCTATATTAAGTGCAGAGACAGAGGGTGGTTTTGCTGTTAGCTATCAAGAAAACACAATCACGTATCCTGATGGGAATACCGCTACTTTAAGATCGCCTACTTATTCATTAACAGATTTAGCACACGGTGGTACTGACGGTAGTCTAAAGATCTCACCTCGTGTTGCAAACCAGATGATAGGTCTGGGCTTACTAGAAGCAATACCAGAAAGCACACTTTTAAGTCTTGCAGACGAGAACGATACAAACGGAGATGGTATTTCTGGAAAGCCTAATTATGTGTGGGATATTGCAAGTCAATCTCATAAGTTAGGACGTTTTGGTTGGAAAGCAAATCAACCTAACATTCGCCAGCAAGTGGCAGGTGCTTTTGCGGGAGATATAGGGATAACTTCTTCATTATTCCCTGATGAAAATTGTGTTACTGGAGTAGATTGTGATCAATTTGCTAATGGAGGTACACCAGAAATTACTGATGAAAACCTAGATAAAGTATCTTTATACTCTAGCGCACTCGCAGTACCGGCAAGAAGAGATGTGGATGATCAAGATATTCTAGCGGGTAAAGCACTTTTTAATAATGCACAATGTACCGCGTGTCACGCTCCTAAGTTTGAGACTGGATCTCACAGTATTGCCGCATTAGAGAATCAAACTATTAGACCTTATACAGATATGCTCTTACACGATATGGGTGCAGGATTAGCAGATAATGCGCCAGATTTTGATGCAAATGGGCAGGAGTGGAGAACACAGCCTTTATGGGGAATTGGGCTTATTGAGACCGTAAACGGTCACACAAATTTATTGCACGATGGTCGCGCACGTAACATAGAAGAAGCAATTTTATGGCACGGTGGCGAAGCAGAGAATTCTAAAAATACTTTTATGAATTATACCAATTCTGAAAGAGAACAACTTATCAGTTTTTTAAAGTCATTATAATATGAACACACAACAATTAAGATCACTTTCATTTATTACACTATTGCTAGTAGCCTCGGTTACTTTGTTTTTTGTGAGCTGCGAAAAAAGTGGTGTTTCCGAAGAAGAATACCAAACGCAGTACCGCAGAGAAGCACAATTAATTAATGTGTATGACAATGGTATTGCACCATTAAACAGCCTTTTTATTGCCGAAACGCGCCAACTTGAACAAACCGTTGTAGCATTTAAAAATGCGCCAACTATAGCAAACCTTAAAGCTAGTCAAGATCAATGGACAGCTGTATTACAGGTTTGGAAAAGAGCAGAATTGTACAATCTTGGTGATATAGAAGATAGTTTTATTCATTTTGAAATAAACAGATGGCCATCAAATACAGAAACTATAGATGGTTTTATAAACGGTAATGCTACGATAAACGAATCTTTTGTTACAGGTAATGGGTCTTCATCAAAAGGAATTTCTGCTATGGAGTATTTATTGTTTTCTGGAGAGAATGATCAAGCAACTTTAGAGAGTTTTACTACAGCAGAAAACGCAAATAGAAGAGCAGATTATTTAGTTGCTTTATCACAAAACTTAATTGTAAAAGCAGAACAATTAGAGCAATTGTGGGTAGACTTTAAACCTACTTTTACTTCTGCATTGCAATCTGGATTAAGCGGTAGTCAAAATCAACTAGCAAATGCAATGGTGACATTGTCAGAACAGATTGTAATTAAAAAACTAGGTACGCCATTAGGCGAAGCAAATGGAGGAGAGGTAGAAGTGCAATCTTTAGAGAATTATAGAAGTAAAAACTCACTCATTTCTATAAAAGAAAACGTGATAGAGCTAGAAAAAGTTTTTACTGGATCTTATAAAGAACAAAGTATAAAAAGTGGTTTTAATGATTTTTTAGTAAACGTTGGTGCTGTATCAATTAGCAATGACATTGAGGCGAGTTTTGCAAATGTAACAAGCAAACTCAATGCTATCTCAGGAACCTTAGAATCAGAATTAGTAAATAATAGCGCTGGAGTTTTAGAACTACAAGAAGCCCTCAATGAGCTTGAGGTTCTTATAAAAGTAGATATGTCTAATGCTATAGGAGCAACCGTAACTGTAAATAGTAATGACGGTGATTAATAAAATCACTACATATTTAAACACACAAACATCTATTGTTCCACTTGCCATTTTTAGAATGGCATTTGGTTTTTTAATGACTTTCTCTATGCTGCGATTTATCTATAATGGATGGATAGAAGCAGCTTATATAACACCTACTTTCCACTTTACATATCAGTATTTTGATTGGGTACAGCCTTTTAGTACTGGAGTAATGTATGCTATTGTTATAGGTTGTGCCATCGCTGCTTTTTTTATGGCGATAGGTTTATTTTATCGTGCGGCTACGGTGTTCTTTTTCCTGTCTTTTACTTATTTAGAGTTGATAGAAAAGACTTGGTATCTCAATCATTATTATTTGGTTTCATTGCTAGCTTTTTTGCTAATTCTGGTACCGGCAAACCGTAAATTTTCTATAGATATTTTAAGAAAACCGGGAATAAGAAGAGCACAAGTTTCAAACTGGACAATCTTTATTTTTAAGCTACAATTAAGTGTGGTTTATTTTTTTGGTGGTGTAGCAAAGTTAAGTAGCGATTGGCTGCTAGAAGCGCAACCTATGAAAATCTGGCTAAAAGCAAAAACAGACTTACCACTTTTAGGTGGATTATTAGACGTAGACGTTATGCCATATCTCTTTAGTTGGGGCGGGATATTTTATGATTTATTAATTCCGTTTTTATTGTGGTCTAGAAAATCAAGACCTATTGCCTATGTTTTAGTACTCGTATTTCATTTGCTTACCCATGTTTTATTTAATATTGGTTTGTTTCCGTGGATGATGATTTTTTGTAGTCTCATTTTTATTACAGAACAAGAGTGGAGACAGTTGTTTAAGCTTACGCGAAAAGGTGACACATTTAAAACCTCTGCAGTTAAAAAAACCTTGCCAAATGGTATTTTAGTAATGCTGTCTGTTTTTTTTCTGTTCCAATTTTCACTTCCATTGCGCCATTTTATAAAAACTGATAACGTGTTATGGACAGAAAATGGGTTTCGGTTTTCATGGCAAGTGATGGTGATGGAAAAAACGGGACATACTATTTTTACAGTAAAAGACGCAAAAAATAATAAACAGTGGAAAGAGTATCCATCAAACCGTTTGACAGAAATTCAAGAAACGCAAATGAGTTTTCAGCCAGATATGATATGGCAATATGCGCAACATTTAGAGGCTATCTTTAAGGAGAAAGGTGTAGAAAACCCTGAAATATATGTTGACGCAAAAGTTGCTCTTAATGGAAGACGCTCTCAGTTATTTATAGAACCTTCTTTAGATTTAACTAGCCTAGATGATGTAGATGCTGTCTATGATTATATAGTACCTTTAAAAGACTAAACGTTCCCTCACTCAAAAGAACTCTTCCCTCATTATTGTTTTTAAAAATAGATAGACTCCCTTAGTTTTATCTAGAATTTTAAAACCAACCCCTATGAAAATCACTACATTTATTTTACTCTGTATTATTAGTATTTGCAACGTGTTTGCACAAAGAACAATTAAAGGTGAGGTGCTAGATCCTTTTGAAAACCCATTAACAGATGCCAGTATCATTATAAAAGGCACACAAAAAGGAACCACTTCTCAGGATGGTAACTTTCAATTAGAAGTTAAAAAGGAAGATACTTTATCTATTTCTCGTCTTGGGTATCGCACACAAGAAATTGTAGTTAAAGATTTTAAACCACTACAAGTTTTGTTTGAAGTAGAATCGTTGGATGAGGTTTTGGTGATTGGTTATTCACGTAAAGTTAAGTATTACAAAACTCAATGTCATACAATAAAAACAAGTTGTGGAGCGCAATTTTGTTATAGTGCTAACTTTATTAAAAATATAAATAATGCCGAGCCTAAACTTTACCCAAACCCATCACCAAGCGGTCAATACACCATAAAATTTCCGAAGCCATACAAAACCGTCTCATATAACATCATCACAATTACAGGGCAATTAATACAGACCCAAAATGTAAACTTGAATAGTAGCGACCTCACAGTAGATTTATCCAGTTTTTCAGCAGGAATATATCTTATACAGTTAGAAGCAGACGGTGAGCGTTTACCTACTTTGAGAGCATTAAAAGGGTGATGGTTATTTTTGTTTAGCGTAAGACTCTGTCTCAAAACACTCAGAAAGTATTTTATGTAGTTCTGGGTGTTTGCGTTTAAACAAGAAGGGACGCTCAAAAAAATACTCTGAGACCACTGCAAAAAACTCTTGTTTATTTGTACCGCCATAAGCACGAATGTCAGACTTGTTATCATAGATAGCCTCCATTTGTGTATGCATTAAATTAAGCCAAGGTATAGAGTATTCATTGTCAAGCAATCGCTCTGGAATACCATCTGTAAAGCCATCTGTTTTATCTATGAGATGTATAAACTCGTGTATGCCTGTGTTTTGTTTATCTGTTTTATTACTAAAACCATGGTGTAATGCTTTTTTGCTTAATATCATTTGACCTTCAAACTGGCCTGTACCTACCATACCTAAAATACGTTTGTCTGCTGCCGTGTCATGAAATTTTAATTCTTCATTAAAGCTACTTGGGTAAATGAGTACACCACCCAGGTTATTATATTGCCAATCTCCAAAACCAAATACAGGTATCACAGCACTTGCTGCAACGAGAACGTAGTCTAGTTCTGAGAGCCCAATCTCTACACCTTCTACATAGACTTCATCAAGAAAGGCTTGCATTCTTTTTCTAAAATGTGTGCGTTGTTTAGGTTCAAGCCTTTTATAAAAAGCCACATGCTCCATTAATAATTCGTGCCAACTATTAGTTAGTCTTTTTTTAGATAGTTTCTTTTTTCTTGTAAATGCATAGATTGCAAAAGCAACAAAAAGAAAGAAAAGGATGATGTATAACATAGGTTAAAAGTACATAAAAATGAATATTGAAAAAGCTGATTTTTAAGAATTAATATTTCCGAAGCCCACTGAGCTTTTTATATTTGCAAGATGCAGCCAGACAATTTTACAACTACCTATTTTGGAATAGGAATTATGAATGGAAAGACACCAGAAAACCTAGGTGCTTTATGGCGTACTGCCCAGAATATGGGTGCTAGCTATATATTTACTATAGGGAAACGGTATGCTAATCAGGCTAGTGATACGCATAATGCGGTAAAGTCAATGCCGTATTTTCATTTTAAAACTTTTGATGATTTTTTTGAGCACCTTCCTAAAGGCGTGCGCATAGTGGGAGTGGAAAAAGACGATCGTGCAGAAAATCTAGAAGATTTTAATCACCCGCGCAGATGCGTCTATTTACTAGGAGCAGAAGATCACGGACTCACTAAAGAGGCGATAGAAAAATCTCATTTTTTGGTTCAGTTTGCGTCTGAATATAGCTTAAATGTTGCCATTGCAGGGAGTATTGTGCTTTATGATAGAAGCAGAAAAAAACCGCTACAATAAAATTGCAACGGTTTAAAAATAGTTAAGTTTTACTACTAACTACTGCCCACTAATTATTTTTTGTTGGTGGTTAATAGATTCTTGATGTATTGCTTTGTAAATTTTTAAGATAAACTCTTCACTTAGTTTATGTTCTTCACCTTCAAGAATCATTTTGCCAAGTACTTCGTTCCATCTTTTAGTTTGTAAAATAGAAACGTTTTGTTTCTTTTTTAATGCTCCTATTTCATCTGCAATTTTCATTCTTTTACCTAAAGACTCAAGTAATTGATTGTCCATAACATCAATTTTAGTACGCAATGTGTTTAGCTTGTTCTTGAACTCTACTTCTTCACCTTCTTCAACTCTTATTTTAAGATCTATCGTCATCTGGTTAAGAGTAGCAGGTGTAATCTGTTGTGCTGCATCACTCCATGCATTGTCTGGGTCATAGTGTGTCTCTACCATTAAACCATCAAAATTAAGATCAAGAGCCGTCTGGCAAAGGTCAAAAATTAAATCTCTACGCCCTGCAATGTGAGACGGGTCAAGTATTAACGGAAGATCTGGAAAACGTGTTTGCAGATCAATAGGTATTTGCCATTCTGGATTGTTTCTGTATTTATTTTTCTCATATGTAGAAAAACCTCTGTGAATCACTCCTAGATTATTAATGTCTGCTGTGTGTAAACGCTCTACAGCTCCTAGCCATAATGCTAAATCTGGGTTTATTGGGTTTTTTACAAGCACTACTTTATCAGTACCACGAAGGGCTTCTGCTATTTCTTGTATAATAAAAGGTGATACCGTTGTACGAGCACCTATCCATAAAATATCTACATCATGTTTTAAGGCAAGATCTACATGGTTTGCATTTGCCACCTCTGTAGTAGTAAGCATACCGGTTTCTTCTTTTGCTTTTTGTAACCATTTTAAACCTAATGCACCTACGCCTTCAAAGTTGCCTGGGCGTGTGCGTGGTTTCCAGATTCCTGCACGTAAAACGGTAGCATCTGTATCTTTTAATTGGTGTGCAATTTTTAAAACTTGTTCTTCTGTTTCTGCACTACATGGTCCTGCAATTACTAATGGGTGTGCTAATTCCATTTTGTTTAACCACGTTCTTAGTTCTTTTTTATTTTCCATATCTATTGCCAGTGTTGACGGGTATTTTTTTAATTAGAGCAAAAATATTGCTTCATATATTTTTAAGCCGTAATAGTATTTGTTATTTCTTGTGTCACTTCTTTTTCTGCCGAAACGCTAAAGGGTTGATTACTCAAATTTTGTTTATAAGCTCCTAATACTTTTAGTTTTAAAACCGCTTTTTTAAGAACCGCAATTACTTCTTGAAATAGTGCATAATCTTCAAACAATACATCTATAAAAAATGAATATTGCCAGGGCTTCCCTTCTATAGGGAAGGACTGTATTTTTGTCAAATTAATATTAAATGTGTTTAAAATTTGTAACACATTTGATAAACTTCCTATTTCGTGACCTAACTCAAAACGAAGGGATGCTTTATTAAAACCTTCACTTTTGCTTGCGTTTTTGCTTAAGATTACAAATCTAGTTTTATTCTCTTTAATGGTTTGTACTTTTTTATCCAGTATGGTGAGACCAAATTTTTCTGCTACTTGTTTACCTGCAATTGCTGCTACATTTTTAAGACCGCGATCTTTTATTTTTTGAGCAACAGAAGCGGTGTCTTTGCCTTCTATTATTTTACAGTGTGGTTGCAGTTTTTGTAAATACTCACTACACTGCTGTAATGCTACTGGATGTGAATGTACCTCATCTATGTCGTGAATACTTTGTCCAGCTAACGCCATTACATACATATCTATAGTTAAAAAGGTTTCTCCTAAAATCTGAAAGTTACCATCATCAATTAATTGATAATTGGGCAGTATAGAACCAGCGATTGTATTTTCTATAGCAATAACACCCATATCTGCTTTATTACTTTCTAGCGCTACAGTCACATTTTTAAATGAGGTGCAAGGTACTAGTGTGATAGCAGTGTCTGGAAATAACTGCTGAACGGCGAGATCGTGAAACGAACTTTCTATTCCTTGAATGGCGATTTTTAAACTCATAATTTTAGTTTTAGGATAAAAAAAAATCCCGAACGATTAGTTCGGGATTTAATAAAATATAAATATTGATTATCTACATAGCAAACCCCGATCTCTCTGTAAAATAGAAATACCAAAAGTTAAAAAATGTAGCGTTGTTGTTCATAGTTGTATTGTAATACATTACGAAACTAAAGCTTTTTTCTGAAATGACAAGTTTTTTTTAGTTTTGGTTTGATTTATCACTGCTTTTTTATAAAAAATAGGAATATTTTTCTCTCTTGTAAAAATTTCCGAAGTGATCATATTATTTTTCTAATCATTAATTATCTAGGGTTTTTAGATAACTAGCTGCGTTATTTAAGTGAGTAATACGTTTCTCTTCATCCATTTTATCAAACATTCTAACTAACATCCCAATTCTAGGGTTGTTTAAAAAGAAGTCACGATTCTTATCCATAAAATTCCAGAATAGACCATCCCATATGGGTTGCCAATCTCCTTTTTTATAATTGCTCATTTTCATTAAATAATTACTCCCACTTATGTAGGGTTTAGTAGCAAAAAGACCACCGTCTGCAAACTGACTCATACCATAAACGTTAGGGACCATCACCCAATCATAACTGTCTATAAAGAGCTCCATAAACCAAACATACACGTCGTCTGGGTCAAACTCACAGAGTAACATAAAGTTGCCTAGTACCATTAATCGCTCTATATGGTGCGCATAACCGGTATTTAAAATCTTTTTTATTGTGAGGTCTATAGGAGGGATTCCTGTGGTGCCATCATAAAAAGAACTAGGTATTTTACGTGTGTGATTCCAGAAATTTTTATTGCGCATAGGTGTGCCTTGACTCTTGTACATGCCGCGTATAAACTCTCGCCAACCTATAATTTGGCGCACAAAACCTTCAAGAGAATTAAGCGGCACATTATTTTCTTCAGAAAAGTTAATGGCTTGTTCAATAATATCTTTTGGTTGTAAAAGCCCCACATTAATTAATGGACTTATCACGCTATGGTTTAAAATAGATGTTTCTTTTACAATGGCATCTTCATAAGGGCCAAACTCGTGAAAGCGTTGTTCAAAAAACTGTTGTAACCAGTTTTGTGCTTCTTCTGGATTAGTAGGATACAAGGGATAAGAATCTAGATTGCCCAGATTGTTTTTAAAATATTTTTCTACATAGTCTTTGGCCTCTTTTTTAAAAGTATCTAACTCAGGAAATAAGATAGAGGGTGGTATTTTTTTTGCGGGAAATTTTTTACGGTTTTGATCATCATAACTCCATTTGCCTCCAGTAGGATTGCCGTCGTATACTAAAATGTCTAGACGTTTTCTTTCGGCCTTATAGAAATGTGCTTGATGGTATTTTTTTCTTTCTGTAGTAAAATAAGTAGCTAGAGTTTCTTCTGTATTTATAAAAAGAGGAGACTCATATTTTTTTGTAGCTATTTTTTGAAGCAGGCACGTTTCAGAAATACGTTTTGTGAGCCAATTATCAACGGGGTCTATATAGTGTAGTTTGGTTACTTTATTTTTAGCTAGATTTTTTATGCAATCACGTATATCACTTAAAGAATCTAGGGCATTAATGTATGTAACGTCAAAATCATTTTTAATAAGATGTTGCTCAAACCACTTGAGAGTAGATCTGTGAAAAGCTAGTTTCTGCTTGTGAAAATTATATTGATTGAAGAACAGTGTTTCTTCAATTAATATAATTTTGCCTACGTTATTAAACATAGGAGATTCTTTAAAAATCTGATGCGGAAAAATAACTGCTACTTCCATTTTTTTTAATTTTAAAAGCCTTTGTTTATAAGTTGCTACTCGTTTTGTTTCTTCGGCATTTTTCACCACAATAGATAACATTATCCCAGTTTCGTTCCCACTTTTTACGCCACGTAAAAGGACGCTCACATACGGGACATGTTTTTTCTGGAAGGTGTTGTTTTTTCATATTAAAACTGTGGCGTTTCTGATTCTCGTGCGTAGGGATGATCAGCTATTTTTTTAAGGCTATAATAGCTGTTTAAGCCAGAGATGCCAACGGTGTTTGAGTCTTCAAGATTAATGTCACTTTGCTCGTTAATTGCTTTTTCTGGAATAATGAGATGTTCTATTTCACCTATGATTAGTGAAGTTTTGTTCAATTCTATTTTTATTTCTTGCTGAAATTTTAAACCCATTTTAAATGTGCTCTCTTTTACAAATGGAGCCTTAAAGTTTGCCAAGTATTCTTCGGTAAGATTACAACGCTCAAACTCTGAGATCTCTGTATCAAACTTAGCAGAAGTATAGTGCCCTCTTTTTACAAATTCTGGATGAATATGATTTATAGTATAAGTTTTTGAGGTCATAATATTTTGATAGGTGTCACTAGATACATCACCTTGTGGTCTCATTATAAAACCTAGCAATGGTGGGTTACTACCTAGATGCACTACAGAACTAAAGATGGCAACATTTGTTGTGCCATTTTTACCTACAGTAGCTATCAGATTTGCTGGTTTAACACCTGTTACTGCATTGATTATTTTAAGTCTAGTAACTCGATCTAAATTTGCAATATCTTGTTTAGTTAATTTCATAAAGTATCTTCTTTCTCTTTAAGTTTGATTTCTTTCTTACATTTTTTCCAGAAACTAAAGAAAGATTTGTAATACCCTTTAACATCAAACATCCAGTCTCTAGGATGTTCTTCTCCATCAAAATGATTATTAGTTGGGTGCTCTTTATAGTGAAAAAGGGTCTTAGGATATTGGTCTTTTAACATACTAAATTCGCCCACAAAGATTTGCAACCCTTTTATGTTTTGAGATAACTCAATAGCAAAATCAAGTGGTTTTTTACCTACGGGATATTTATCAAAATGCGATGGTTCTAGAATAAAAACTTTATTAGCATCATCTGGCGCCCATTTTGGGTCTAGGTTATAATACGTAAAAAGATATGTTGGTTTCCCTTCTGAAATGTCTAGCACGTCACCTTTGGGCAATGTTGTTTTAAGTGACGGCTTAGATGTCTCTTTTAATACTGATGGCGTTTTAAAATCTTGAAATGACTCATAAGGCACATCTATAAAAGTGCCTTTCTCATCTGTGTGACAGTATTTATTTATGTTCTCTTGGTTAGCAACATACTTTTTATTGCTATTGCTGCCCGCTACCCATTGCCAGCTAAGTGCGTTACTTGCCCAATCTCCATCTAGTAAATGATAATACATCCACTGCGCAGGAAGATGCCAATGGTTTTTTGCCATATTACAGCATATTGCTGAGATGTACATGCGTAAGTGATTGTGTAAATAACCGGTTTTGTAAAATGCGTTTATAGCTAAGTCAATGGCTTCAATATTTGTAGTTGCTTCTACAATAACAGTTGCTATCTCTTGATTATCAACATCGGGTTGTTGGTGCCTTAAATCTTTATCAATGTCATTACCTTTGTCAATCCAAACTTGTTGCCAGTAGTCTCGCCAAGCAAGTTCTTGGGTTAATTTTTCTATGTTAGAGAATTCTAAGTTTAATGATTTTAAGTGATTGTAAACCATTTTTGTAGAGATTACACCTCTCGAAATATACGGCGATAGTTGTGTTACTGCTCCATCTATAAAATTACGATCGCGAGCATATTTTCTGGGTTGTACGCTAGCAACACGTTTTAATATTTCTGCATAAGAAGTAGGGAAATTGTAATTGAGATGTTCTTCCATTGCGGTGTTTTTACTTGTTATCTTTTACTTATTTTATTTCCAGTTATCTGGCGTTGACTACTAGATTTAAAACGAGTAATGTCATCACTTCTCTTTTTTAAATGTTTTTGGCTAACACCACTATTTACACGTTTGCGCCATCGTTTAAAACTACCTTCTTTGAGGTTGCGACGCATTAAAGTAATCACCTCTTTTTCTGTAACATTAAATTGAAAGGTGATTGCAGAAAATGGTGTTCGGTCTTCCCAAGCCATTTCTATAATACGATCCATTTCTCTTTCAGTAAAAGTGCGATCGTCTAGTTGAAGTTCGTTTAAATAGCTGTTTTTTGCCATAATTGTTCTGCATTAAGATAAAAGCTACCCTGAAAATTGAAAGAACATTCTGAAGGAGCTAAAACTGATAAAAAATGTGTTTGATCTTCTTTGAGATAAAGATGATATGTCTGGCCAACAATAGGTTCAAAAGAGAATTTTGAGTTAAATATTTTTTGATTAAACTCAAGTGTTTCTAACATAGACTCATACTCTGCTTTTAGGCCATCAAATTTTGTTTTAAGTTGATGGTTAACATTTGCAATGCTTCTGTTTTTCCAGGCGTTTGTGTCAGGTATTTCTATACGTGGCGCTCCTAGATTAGTAGGGTAAGGCTTTAAAGAAGCATCGTATTTCTCTAATGCTGTATTAAAGACTACGCTATCTGGTTTTTTTGTGCTCATGATTCTTAAACTAATGATTCCATTTGTTTAGATATGGCGTCTGCTTCACTCATTTTTTGATCACTCAATTTTCTGTTTGTGGTAGACAGTTGGTGAGCCTCTTTGAGCAGTTTTTTATACTGAAGGTCTAATTTTTCAAATTCACTTTTTTTCTTAAACAATCCAAACATATCTTAGGGTTTTGAAATAAGAAATCATTAAAGTATACTTCTTATTGTGGTCACGCAAGATATGAAATGTTTAACGATTAACAATTAACGTTAAACAAAATTTAACAATTATTAATTATTTAAAGTTTCAGAAGTTCTTTTGATCTTACTAGGTTTTTATTGAATAAAACGGGATTAGGTTCTTTACCATATGTAGGTACAATAGCCTCAATTAGTTCTTTGTTTTTTTCTGAATGTAGTATTTCAGGAAAAGCTTTTTCTAATACTTGTAACATTATGTAGGTAGCTGTTGATGCTCCTGGAGAGGCTCCTAATAGGCAAGTAATACTACCGTCTTTACTGCTTATTACTTCTGTGCCAAATTGTAACTCACCACCGGTAAAGTCGTCTTTTTTTATAATTTGTACGCGTTGCCCTGCGTGAATGATTTCCCAATCTTCATTTTTTGCATCTTTAACAAATTTGCGTAAATCGTTCATACGATCATCAAAAGACATAGTGACTTGTTCAACAAGGTATTTTGTTAATGGTAAGTTTTTCCAGAAAGCTCCAAGTAGTGGAGAGATGTTGTCGAATTTCACAGATTTTAATAAATCAAAATTAGACCCCTCTTTTAAAAATTTAGGACTGAAACCTGCAAATGGTCCAAAAAGAAGTTCTCTTTTTCCGTTTATGTATCTTGTATCTAAATGAGGTGTAGACATAGGAGGGTCATTAGGCCCTGCTTTACTGTATACTTTTGCATTATGTTGCTCAATGATCTCACGATTTTTGCACACTAACCATTGCCCACTCACAGGAAAACCACCGTATCCTTCTTTTTCATCAATTTCTACTTTTTGTAAAAGCAATAAGCTTGCGCCTCCAGCTCCTATAAAAACGTGATGTGCATCAAACTCAAGCTCTTCATCTGTTTTTAGATCTTTTACTTTTGCAAACCATTCTACTTCATCATCTGGATCAATGTCAAGGACTTCCATATTGCATTGAACTTTTGTGTCATATTCTGTTTCTAGAATCTTAAAGAGTTGTTCTGTGAGTGCGCCGTAGTTCATCTCTGCACCACGGTTCATTCTTGAAGCTGCCATTATCTCATCTTCTGTGCGGTTGTGCATAATGAGCGGGAACCATTCTTTCATTTTTTCAATAGACTCTGTAAACTCTATGCTGTCAAACATAAAATGTTCTTTCATTACCTCATATCTTTTTTTGAGGTAACTAGCGTTTTCTTCACCTTGCACCCAGCTGTGATGTTTAACTGGGTTTATAAATGATTTTGGATCTTTAATAAAGCCTTGTTCTGTGAGATAGCTCCAGAATTGTTTTGAGATTTCAAACTGGTTACAAATATTTACAGCTTTACTTATATCTACTCCGTGTTCATTTTCTGGGCAATAATTGAGTTCGCAAAGAGCAGAGTGCCCTGTACCTGCATTGTTCCAGGCAGCACTGCTTTCTTGGGCAACTTTATCAAGCCTCTCAAGAATAAGAATATCCATCTTTGGGTTGAGCATTTTTGCAAGAAGTGCAAGGGTAGCGCTCATGATGCCGCCACCTACACAGATGAGGTCGTATTTTTTAATATTGTTAGTTGCTTTCATCGCTTAGTTCTTCGTTAATTAATTCTTGTAGTTCGTCTAATTTTACAGAAAATTGAGTTTTTGGCATAGTGTCTAAGTCTACTTCAAACTCAGAGGTGTCCATTGGTTCAAGAGCATTTAATAATTTTCCTGTCTTATCATACTCTAGATCTGTATAGTATAAAGCATTCATTGTTTTTAAGTATGTGATTTTTGCGATACCATCTAGGTCTTCTGTTAACTCATTTTTACGGTCATAAAAGGTAACGACACTGTCCATAATAGATGGGAAATAGTCAAATTTATAAATGGCTATTCCGTTATCGTTCTCCCAGAGGTTTCCATATTTGTCGTATGTAGTGTTGACGCTCGTTACACCCATTTCATTCCATTTATAGGTTGCTTTATGATAGCCCATTTCCCCATTAACGGGTTGGTTTCTTGAGTTGAAATAAGATTCTTCTTTTACAAAGTTACAGTCATTTAATTTCTTTTTTATAATGGCATAACCTTGCGAGTTGTTCTGTAGTCTATCTGTAGTGTTATAATATCTTGTACCAATATTAGCTTGTCTATCATCAAAAACGAAATCTATCCTGCTCACTCCAGAAAAATTTACGGTTCTATTACCAGAGGCTGTGTGGTATGTTTCTTTAATTTGATTGCCATATTTATTGTAGAATAGTCGGGTTAAAGCTATTCTACTTTTAAGCGTGTTTGCAGTGTTGTATTGTTTAATAATACTGTCTTTATCAAAACGATTATGCTCATAAGTAGTTTTATAAGCGTCATCTACTAATACAGGCTCATTGTTTGTATTGTAGTTTCTCTTTTCAAGAAGTAAGTTTTTGTCGTTGTATTTATAGACTATTATAGCTTCTCCAGTGTCTGAGTTTACGGGAGCGTCTGCTTTATCTAGATAGGTGACTTTAGTCTTATTATTATTAATGTCATACTCATAAGCGATACTAGCAACATTATTAGATCTGGTAAAAGTTGCACCTAGTGAATCTAATCCTTTTTCTAACAATAGATTGCCGCGATCATCATATTGCATTATAAAACTAACAGCATGATCTTCCATTTGAGCTGGCTTTTCTTCACTGTTTAAATAAGAACGTTTTTCTACATTGCCCTTTTTGTTTAGGTATTCTTTTGTGATGGCTATTGAGTCATTTGCGGCAAAGGTATAGTTGTAACCATCTTTGTTATAGGTCACTTTAAGGCTGTCTGCTAGATATTTAATGTGAGTTGCTCCTACCAGATTATCGTTAAATTTTAAAACATATTTTGGGTAATAATCTGCTTTAAAAATTAAGCGGTCTTGCTTGTCATAATCTGTAATTTCTTGAAAAACATTTCCGGCATCTAGTGTAGGTTTGTTTATAGTGTTGAAGCGTTTAACACTCGTTAAATTATCACGATTGTCATAGTTGTATTCATAGCTAGAAACACCATTATTGTCAATAGCTGGTTGTCCTTCTTTGTCTAATGTTTTTCTTGAAATAACATTTCCGCGGGAATCAAACTCATAAGAAAGGTTTGAAGCAAGCACTTGAGTTACAAAATCATTGTTCTCGTCATATAAGCGTAGTCGAGTCATGTTATTATTCTCGTCATAAGAGTACTTATAGGCAGCAGAAAAATCTTGATCCATTCTCATTTTTCCATTGATATCAAGTTGAATAATCCCAATAGAGCGGCCTAAAGTGTCAAAATCACGAACGTATTTATAAATATGATTGTCTAAAAATGTGGGTTTGTCATTTAAGTCAAGAAATGTGACTTTTGCTTGTGATAAGTCTTTTGAGTATTTCCATACTTTTTTATAAACATTGGTTTGCGGGTTTCCTTCATAAGAACCGTGAGTGCGTTTTCCTTCTGTATTGTAATATGTAGAAATCATTGTGGCATCCTCTGGTGAGTCTATCACTAGTTTTGTGTAATTTCTATCTTTAATAGGGATACTGTCTTTGTCTAAAAAATGTAGTACTGTTTGTGTATCATTGTAGTCTATAACAGTAATTGCAGCATTTAAATCTCCCCCAATTTCTAGTGCGCCATTATTGCGGTGTTTTACTATTGTTTGGTTTTTACGCTCAATAACTTCATAGCTTATGCCGTTTAATGTGTCACTAGCTAGAGCGGGATAAGATTTAAGAATTTTTTGCCTTACGGTACTATAGATTTTTCTGTAAAAACGAGTTTCTGGTTTTCTGAAATTATAATAAGATTCTAAATCTGGATTTGCATAATATGCAGTCTGGCGTAGCAAATCATCTATTTTTAGCTCCCAGTAGCGTTGTCCTTCTGTCTCTCCATTATGATCAGACTCATTATCATAGTCTTCTTGCATTTGAATTAAGCGATCATTTATGTCATTAAGGTAATATTTAATATTAGAGGGGGAGAGTTGTTTCTCGCCTCTATCTACAAGTTTTTTACGCAGTAATCTTGCGTGATATTCTGTAATATTAAAATGATATTGCTCGTGTATTAATAATTGCTCACTTGTGTGTGCATCTGAAGTTCTATTAGAGTACTCAGGATACATTATGGCAAAGACTAGGTTTTTATCACTGCTGAAACGTGAAGGCGACACAATCTCTGATGATATATTTGCATCATAGTCTTCAAAAACTTGATCTGCTAACTGAAAATCTTGCCAAGTAACAAGACGCTCGTCCCATCTAATACCATCACCTTTTAAGTTGTTGAGTCTATATGTAAACCATATAAGAATTACCACCATAACAAGCATAACGCTCCCTGCCATCAAATAAAACTTTTTACTCATACTTGCATTTGTATTTTTGTTTGCAATCGTTTTTAAAGCAGAAGTTATGCTTAGTAGCGAAGTTATTAAAATATTGTTTTAATAGGTCATTTAAGAAATATTAAACATTTACACCCTTACGTTTATTTAAAGTATTTTTGCTGAACACTTTTTTTTAGTGTTTAAAATAGATTTAAGATAATTAGATGACAGAAAATAAACCACATAGAGCAGGTTTTGTAAATATAATAGGAAATCCTAATGTAGGAAAAAGCACATTGATGAACGCTTTTGTGGGAGAACGACTTTCTATAATAACGAGTAAAGCACAGACAACAAGACACCGTATTTTGGGTATTGTAAATGGAGATGATTTTCAAATGTTATTAAGTGACACTCCTGGAATTTTAAAACCAGCTTACGAACTTCAAGCAAGTATGATGGGGTTTGTGAAATCTGCTTTTGAAGATGCAGATGTATTGCTATACCTAGTAGAGCTAGGAGAAAAAGACTTAAAAGACGAAAAGTTTTTTGATAAAATAACCAATGCTAAGATTCCTGTTTTATTACTATTAAATAAAATAGATAAAGGGAATGAAGAGCAACTAGCAGAGTCTTTAAAGTTGTGGCAAGAAAAGGTGCCTAATGCAGAGATATTTGCTATTTCGGCATTAGAGAATTTTGGAGTTCCGCAAGTATTTAATCGTATAATCGAGTTGCTACCAGAATCTCCGCCTTTTTACCCTAAAGACCAGTTGACAGATAAGCCAGAGCGCTTTTTTGTAAATGAAATCATTAGAGAAAAGATTTTAATGCATTACAAAAAAGAAATCCCGTACAGTGTTGAGATTGATACAGAAGAATTTTTTGAGGACGAAAATATTATAAGAATACGTAGTGTTATTATGGTAGAGCGAGAGACACAAAAAGGGATTATAATTGGCCATAAAGGTACAGCGTTAAAAAGAGTAGGTGTAGAGTCTCGTAAAGATTTAGAAAAATTCTTCGGAAAACAGATACATCTTGAAACATATGTAAAAGTGAATAAAAACTGGCGAAGCAATGATAAGCAGTTACGTCGTTTTGGGTATAATAATTAATGTGTTTTTAAAATTGTAACTTTCCTTGATGAGATTTGGTCTTTTATTGTTAGTGCTATTTATCACATTTGGTACATTTTCGCAAGAGCGAGATGATGCTTATGTGGCATTTGACTATCATTATGGTAGTATCTTGAAGCATAATAAATCTGTAGGTCATTTAATACACGCGCATCCCGCTGGGGTTATGTTAAGTTATAATGTACGTACTCATGGCAATAAAAGATGGCATCAGGAGTATAATTATCCAGATTGGGGTGTTTCGTTTTTGTTTGAAGATTTTAATTATGATGTTCTTGGTAAAAACTATAGCCTTGGATTTCATTACAATTTTTACTTTTTAAAAAGAAATCTTCAATTGAGAGTAGGTCAAGGCCTTAATTATAACACGAGTCCTTTTAATCTAGAATCTAATTTTAAAAATATTGCTTATGGGAGTTCAATTACTGGTTTTTCTCAAATAGCTCTTCAGTATACTAAGCCAAGATTAGTTGGAAACTTTGGAGTTAGAGCAGGTATTATTTTGCTTCATCATTCTAACGGTGGTATTAAATCTCCTAATACTGGCACCAATGTTTTTACAACAAGTGTAGGTGTTACTTATGACTTTAACGAAAATAAAATTGAAGATAATCAGTGGGTGTCTTATGAAAAACTTAAGGAGCCTATTCATTATAACCTAGTGCTTAGAGCTGGGGTAAATGAGAGTGATATAATTGGCTTAGGTCAACACCCATTTTTTGTGCTTTCAGGATATGCTGATAAAAGATTGAGTTATATACACACTCTACAATTAGGTGTTGATTTTTTTGCTTCACAATTTTTAAAAGAGCAGCTAGCTTACAGGGCTATTTTTAAACCAGAAGGAACAGTAATACCAGATTACAAAAGAGCAGCAGTATTTTTAGGTCATGAGTTTAAATTTGGTAAGATTGCCATACCTACCCATATAGGTTTTTATGTGTATAATCCCTCAAATTTTGACGGTCTAACTTATATTAGAGCAGGTGTGAAGTATTATATAAATGATAATATTTTTGGGGTAGGTACAGTTAAAACACACGGGTTTAACGCCGAGACAATAGAGTTTGGGATAGGATATAGGTTATGAGAAAATTAATTTTTATTATTATTTGCAGCTTTGTGTTGTCATCCTGTAATACAGAAAATGGATGGGACTGTATACAAACAGTAGGTGATATTGTTGAGGTTTCTTTTGATGTAGAGATTTTTGAACGCATTACGGTTGAAGATGATATATTTTTAGAAATTGAACAAGGAGATACGCAGCAGGTAATAGTGACTACTGGTAGTAATTTGCTTAGTGATATATCTGTAGTCGTTGAAGAAGATGGTAATTTGAGACTAAAAAACTATAATAAGTGTAATTACTCAAGAGAATATGATGTGACAAGAATAAAGGTTGTCACTCCTACACTTACTCGTATAAGAAGCTCATCAATAAATACAGTTTCTTCTTTAAATACATTGTTTTTTGAGTCGTTAATATTAACAAGTAATACAAATGTAGGGGTTATTGATTCTGGAAAATCTGGAGATTTTATACTTGATGTTTCACTAGATAGACTTGTCGTTCAGGCCAACGGTGTTAGTAGGTTTGAGATAACAGGAACAGCAGATAAAGCTCAAATAGAATTTTTAGATGACATACCAAGATTTGATGGAGGAAATCTAATCGTTCAAGATTTAGTTGTGTATCACGCAAGTAGTAATATTATGACAGTAAACCCTCAGCAATCTATTAAAGGTAGTGTAAGGAGAACCGGAGATGTCATCTCATTAAATGAGCCTCCTTTAGTTGAAGTAGAAGAACTATATACGGGTAGGTTAATATTTCAGTAGTAATAGTACTTTAGCTTCTTTAAAGATTTATGCGAAACCATATTTGTTTTTTACTGCTTTTTGCTTCATCAATCTTGTGTGCGCAAGAAGAACAGCATCCCTATTCTTTAGAGTTTGACTACACCTATGGTAGCATCTTAGAGCATAACCCAGACATATCTCATCTTATTACAGAGCATCCTAGAGGTTTTACACTTACTTATAACAGGAAGACTTATGGCTTTAATGAATGGGAGCGCAGATATCAATATCCAGATTGGGGTTTTACATTTATTTATCAAGATCAAGTTAATCCTATACTAGGAAAAAACTATAGCGTGGTGGCTCACATGAACTGGTATTTCTATAATAGAAATCTAGTGATAAGAGTAGGTCAAGGTGTTGGGGTGGCTTCAAACCCTTTTGATGAAATAAATAATCCCGAAAACAATGCTTACGGTACAAAGCTAGTGAGTAACACCTTTGTGAAAGCTAATTACGTGAGAGAAAATGTCTGGAATGGTCTAGGGTTTCACGCAGGTTTTTCTATTATTCATTATAGCAACGCAAACATACATTCGCCTAATAATAGCACAAATACCTTTGCTTTTAATGCAGGGCTTAGTTATCAACTAGACGCAGAGCGCTTTCCAGAATACATACCTATGTCTGGTGACGAACCTGATTATAAAGAGAAAATAAAATATAACTTAGCTTTTAGAATGGGAAGTAATGAGTCTGATTATGTAAATCAAGGTGCCTTTCCGTTTTATGTTTTTTCTGGGTTTGCTTCTAAGCGCATAAATTATAAAAGCAGTTTTACCGCAGGTGTAGATGTGTTTTTTGCCACCTTTTTAAAAGAACAAATAAAATTTGAATCTATCGCATATCCAGAAATAGGAACTAAGGGTGATGAAGATTATAAGCGTGTAGGTGTTTTTGTGGGGCACGAACTTCGTTTTAATAAGGTTGCTTTTGTGTCTCAATTAGGGTATTATGTTTATTGGCCTTATGAGTTTGAAAACAGAATATACAACAGGTTAGGGCTGCAACGCTATTTTATGAACGACAAGTATTTTGCATCAATCACGCTTAAAGCACATGGTGCAAAGGCAGAAGGGGCAGAGTTTGGTATAGGATATAGATTATGAAAAAAATAATACTTTTTATAATTACAATGGTCGCTCTAAGTTGTGATAGTGATAAGGGGCTTGACTGTTTTCAGGCTGCAGGTACAATAATTACAGAAGAAATCTCAATCACATCATTTGATAAAATAGTAGTTTTTGAGCGTACCCAACTTTTTATTGAGCAAGGCGAAACCTATAAAGTGATAGTAGAGACAGGTGAAAATTTATTGAACGATATAGAGGTTTCTGTCACAGATGGACTATTAACTATAATGAACACCAATAGCTGTAATCTAGTGCGTGATTATGGTATTACAAAGGTGTATGTTACCACACCAACATTAAATGAGGTACGTAATAGTTCTGGTCTAACGGTTAAAAGTATAGGGACGCTATCCTTTCCATCATTAACTTTGTTATCAGAAGACACACAAGAAGAAGATGCTTTTCATACAGATGGAGATTTTGAGTTGGATATTAACGTTGATTCTCTTATAATAGAGACAAGCGGGCTTTCAGATTTTAGATTAACGGGACTGGCGACCTCTGCAGAATATAACTTATTGGGCAGTCACACAAGTATTGATGCTCGTGCTGTAGTATCACAAAATATAACTTTTTTTCAGCGTAGTACTAATCATTTATACGTGTATCCAGAGCAGTCACTTATTGGTGATATTGTAAATGGAGGTAATGTATACTCATTTAATCAGCCTCCTTTAGTTGAGGTAACAGAGCAATATACAGGACGTTTAATATTTCAGTAATATGTATTCTGAAATAGTATAAGTTTATTATATCCATCTATTTTTTAAACTCTCTTAAATAAAAAAGGCTATCTATCTCTGTCTTTTTTGAGCTGATTAAAGGCTGAACTCAAAAAGTAACGATTAAAAGAGATTAAAACCAATTAATTTTCTGAATTTTGCAGCAATGAAAGGCACTGTTTATAAATCTACTGGAAGTTGGTACACCGTTAAATCTCAGGAGGGTAAATTCTTTGAGTGCCGTATAAAGGGTAAGTTTAGAATTAAAGGAATTAAAAGTACAAATCCTGTTTCTGTAGGAGATCATGTAACCTTTGAGGTGGAGAAAAAAGGAGATGAAGAGATTGGTATTATCAACGATATTGATGAGCGTGAAAACTACATTATACGTAAATCTGTAAACCTTTCTAAACAAACACACATCATAGCTAGTAACGTTGATATTGCATTTTTACTAGTAACCCTTAACAATCCGCCTACATTCACTTCTTTCATTGATCGATTTTTAGTCACTGCAGAGGCCTATAATATTAAAGCAGTATTGCTTTTTAATAAAATAGACACTTATGATGAGGATGAAATACTAGAGATTAAATATCTAGCGGCAATGTATCGCGAGATAGGGTATGAGTGTTTAGGTATATCTGCCACAACAGGTAAAAATATAGATAAGGTTAAGGAGATGATGAAGGGTAAAGTGTCCATGTTTTCTGGCCACAGTGGTGTGGGTAAATCTACGTTAGCAAATGCTCTAGAAGATACACTTAAAATTAAAACAACTGCCATCTCTACCCAGCATATGCAAGGACAACATACCACTACATTTGCAGAAATGTATGATTTGCCTTGGGGTGCACAAATAATAGATACGCCTGGTATAAAAGGTTTTGGTGTTGTAGAGATTGAAAAAGAAGATTTAGATCAATATTTCCCAGAGTTTTTTAAACTTAAACAATACTGTAAATTTAATAATTGTATTCACGTAGAAGAGCCTAAGTGTGCTGTTAAAGATGCCTTAGATAATGATGAGTTATTCTGGTCTCGTTACAAGAGTTATTTACAAATAATGGAAGGTGATGAAGAGCATTTCAGAAAAGATATCTACGATAAAAAAGCACCGCCACAACCATGAGAGTAGTAGTGCAAAGAGTTACTAAAGCTTCGGTGACAGTAGATAATACTATTATTTCTGAAATAGGAACGGGTGTACTTATACTTCTAGGTATAGAAGCTGCAGACACAGAAGATGATCTTTTATGGCTCACAAATAAAATAAGTAACCTACGTATTTTTGAAGATGAAGAAGGAGTGATGAACCTATCTTTAAAAGATGTAAAGGGTGAAGCTTTAATAGTAAGTCAATTTACACTCCATGCAGCTACAAAAAAAGGCAATAGACCTTCTTACATAAAAGCCGCAAGACCAGAATTTGCAGAACCTATGTATGAGCAATTTGTTAAACAGATGGCTACCATTTTAGAAACTAAAGTGCAGACGGGTAAGTTTGGGGCAATGATGGATGTGAGTCTTGTTAATAATGGTCCAATTACACTACTTATTGATTCAAAAAATAAAGAATAGTAAACGAGACTAAATAAAAAATACTATTTTAGATTTTTAATTAATTCAATGAAATACGCTTTCTTATTATTACTTAGTTTCAATCTTTATGCTCAAGATCTTTCGCGCTCATTTTTGTCGTTAGATAGCACATTAAAAGAAAATTCAAACAGTGTTATTAGAGAAGAGTTGGTTACTGTAGATGTAACTAAGTCTGACCAAATGATCACTTCTACTTCAAAAACAATAACTGTCTTAAATGATAACGGAGATGATGAGGTGGCTTCTTACCTTTTTTATGATGACCAAACGGTTGTGAAAAACATTGAGTTATATATTTATGATGCCTTCGGCAAAGAAATAGAGCATTACAAACAAAGAGATTTTGAAGATGTAAGTGTAGCAGATGGCTTTTCTTTATATACTGATAATAGAAGATTGTATGTTGCTCACGTGCCTAAGTCATACCCTTATACCGCCACCTTTATTACTGAAGTAAAGACAAATACTACTGCATTTTTGCCAAGATGGTACCCTATTAATGGCTATGCTTCTAGTACAGAAAAAAGCGTCTATAAATTACTCTTTGATCCCCAGAACAAACCCAATATTAGAAAATCTAATATAGATGGATACGATATTAAAATAGATGAAAGCGTTTCAGAAATAACTTGCACAGCAACTATGCTTCCGGCAATTGCATATGAAAATCATGCACCATCCTTTTTTAGTTTTGCACCAAGAGTGATGTTTGCTTTAAATACTTTTTCCTTAAAAGGAGTAAAGGGTGATGGAGCTTCTTGGAGCGAGTTTGGCTCGTGGATGGATAGTCAATTATTACAAGGTACAGAAGAGTTGCCGGTTGAGACTATTTCAGAAATTAATAATCTTGTCACAGCAGAGATGACAGATATCGAGAAAGCACGAGTTGTGTATCAATACCTTCAAGATAAGGTGAGGTATATTAGTGTGCAAATAGGTATAGGTGGCTGGAAGCCAATGCTAGCAAGTGAAGTAGATAGGCTTAGTTATGGTGACTGCAAAGCACTCACAAACTACACAAAAGCATTGTTAAATGCTGTGGGGGTACCTTCTTATTACACCATATTACATTCTAATAATAGCGAGCAAGATGTTACAGAAGATTTTGTTGCTATGCAGGGTAATCATGCAATTTTGGCTATTCCAGATGGTGAAGATTTAGTTTGGTTAGAGTGTACAAGTCAAGACATTCCTTTTGGGCATGTACCTAATTCTAATGACGATAGAGATGTGTTAATTGTTACAGAAGAAGGTGGTAAAATAGTACATACTAAAAAATATGAAGCAAAGGATAACCTGCAGACACAGGTGGCAAAGGTTCTTATGCTAGAGTCTGGCGAGATACAAGCAAATTTTAATAGAGTGTCAAAGGGCTTACAGTATGACAATGTGTACAGGCTGGATCGTCAAGATCGTGTAGATCAGCTCAAATATTATAAAGATAAATGGGATTATATTAACGGGGTAGAATTATCAGGTATTACAATGGATAATAATCGTGATGAGGTTGTTTTTTCTGAAACGTTAAATATCACGTCACCTAATTATATTTCGTTTACAGGGGATGATATGCTCTTAATGCTTAATGTTTTTAATCAATTAAGTTACATTCCGCCTAGATTTACAGAGCGTAAAAGAGAGTTAGAGATTAGAATAGGTTTTACAGATGTTGACACCTATACTTTTATGTTGCCTAGCGGTTATAAAGTAGATAGCTTACCGGATGATTTTGAGTTGATAAATCAATTTGGCACTTATGCTATTACCACAAAAATGCAAGATGATAATTCAATAATATACACAAGAAAATTAGTAATGAATAAAGGAGTTTATGCTCCAGAGACTTATAAGGAGTATAGAGCATTTTTAAAGCAAATTGCTAAAAAAGATAAGTCAAAAGTACTATTAACAAAAAACTAAAACCAAATGAGATTAAGTTATTTATCTATTCTATTTATCGCATTAATTAGTAGTTCAACTTTACTAGCCCAAGATTATAATTTTGGAAAAGTAAGCGTGGAAGAGTTAAAGCAAACGGCCCACCCAGTTGAGCCAGAAGCAAATGCGGCAATTCTTTTTAAAGAAGAAGTTGCAAAATTTAAGCAGTCTGAAAGCACGGGGTGGTATATAGAGACAGATGTTTTTGAGCGTATTAAAATCTATAATAAAGATGGGTTTGATTATGCTACTAAGATGATTAGTTTGCATCAAGGTAATGGGAGTAATGATGAAGATATCTTTGGCTTAAAAGCGCAAATATTTACACTCGTAGGTGGTAAAGCAGAAAAAGTGAAATTAAAAAACAGCGATGTTTTTGAAGAAGAAATTTCAGATTATAGGAAAGAGATAAAATTTACAATGCCTAATGTGAAACCTGGAGATGTCATAGATATTAAGTATACACATAAATCACCTTATTTGTCAAATGTTGAAGAGTTTAAGCTTCAGCAAAGAATACCTGTAGATCATTATAAAATGTCATTTGCAGCACCAGAGTACTTTAAGTATCAAGCGCACCAAAAGGGTTTTTTAAATTATAAAGTAAATAATGGTGTTAACAGTAGGGAGATGAACTACTCTTACCTTCAGGATCAAGGAACAGGAGGTGTTGGCGGTAGAGTGTTGAGTGGTGGAACTATAAGCACACAAATAACATTTGTAGAAAATATCTATTCTGTTGATAAAACGGGAATACCATCCATGAAAAATGAGCCGTTATCTGGTAACATGGATAACTATATCGCTGGTTTAAAACTAGAATTATCTTCTACTAACTTCCCTAATAGTGGGACAGATTTTTACACATCTTCTTGGGATGACGTTTGTAAAACTATTTATGAGTCATCAGGTTTTGGTGGAGAATTACAGAACACAGGTTTCTTAAAAAATGAAATTTCTTCAATTATTGGAGATGCTTCATCTAATAAAGAAAAAATGATTGCTGCTTTTGAGTATGTTAAAAAGAATACTACTTGGGACGAGTATTACGGTTACTATACCAGAGAAGGAATTAAAGAAACCTTTAAAAAAGGAAAAGGGAATGCTGGAGATATTAATTTATTACTGGTAGCTATTTTAAGAGAAGCTGGTATTAATGCAAACCCAATTTTAGTGAGTACCATTAATAATGGTATTTCTGTTTTTCCTACTCGTGACGGTTTTAACTTTGTGGTATGCGGTGTAGAAGAAACAAATAACGTGGTTTTACTTGATGCTACTATGGATACTGCTCCAGATATATTAGACGGAAAACTATTAAACTGGCAAGGAAGACTTATAAGAAAAGACGGTAGCTCAAACTGGATTCCGTTAGTGCCTAAAAAACCTTCAGTTAGAAACTCGATTATTATGTATACCATAAATGATGATCAAACAATAACCGGAAAAATGCAAAAGCGTTATGCTGGTCATTCTGCAGCATATTTTAGAGCTAATTATAAAGGGCTCACTAGCGAGGCAACAAGAAAACAGATGGAAGAAAACATAGGTGATACTGAGCTTGATGAAATAGAGATAAAATTAATGGATGATGTTTATAAGCCAGTGCAGTACTCTTGTGTTTTTGAAAATAGCTCTGCTGTAGAAGAAATAGGTGGTAAACTTTATGTGAGCCCTTTACTCTTTTTAGCCACAGATGAGAATATCTTTAAGGCAGACACACGAGATTTGCCTATCTACTTTGGGTATCCTCAACAAGAGAGAACGCTGGCGACAATCACTATACCAGAGGGATATAAAGTAGAGACTTTGCCAGAGTCAATAAGTCTATTACTTGATGAAACAAAAGGAGCTTATAAGTTTGTTATTTCAGAAGCAGGAAACAAAATTCAATTGTCTGTAGACAGTTCTATTGCTCAGCCCGTTTTTTCAAATGCTGATTACCCAAACCTTAAAAAGTTTTTTGAAATGGTTGTAAAGAAAGAGACAGAAAAAATAGTTTTAGTTAAAGCATAAGCAATGGATATTAAAAATGCACAAGAGCAAGTAGATGCTTGGATTAAGGATCACGGAGTTCGTTATTTTAATGAGCTAACTAACATGGCACAGCTTACAGAAGAGGTAGGTGAAGTAGCTCGTATTATAGCGCGTAGGTATGGAGAGCAAAGCGAAAAAGAAAGCGATAAGGGTAAAGATCTAGGTGAAGAGCTGGCAGATGTGCTTTTTGTTGTACTTTGTTTAGCAAACCAAACGGGTATAGATTTACAAGCGTCTTTTGATAAGAAACTAGATGTAAAAACAAAGCGTGACCACGATCGTCACCAGAACAATCCTAAATTAAAATAATGTTTAAAAGAGTTATTAATCATAAAGGTTTTTTAAAATTTGCATTGTTGCTAAGCCTTGTTTATGGTGCTGTTTTGTTTTTAGTACAATGGGCATTCACGGGTTTTTACGGTCCTTTTTTTAATATTAAAAATCTATTTTTTGCTTTGCTAGCAGGTATTATTTCTGGCTTTTTTGTTAGTTACGGTAAGTTTTGGGGTAAGCTTAAACAGTTAGACCATAAAAATAAATGAAAGTTTCTCTAACTCAAACTTCAAAGCTAAATAGTAAAATAAGTGTTGCGCTTGGTGGCTCTAAAAGTGAAACAAATAGGCTTCTCATTTTACATGCGCTATATTCAAACCTAGAGATCACAAACAGTTCTACTAGTGATGATTCTGCAACTTTAATAAAAGCTTTACAGTCTAGTGATAAGTTGATAGATGTACATCATGCAGGTACTGCTATGCGTTTTCTTACGGCATATTTTGCAGCAATAAAAGGTAGCGATGTTGTCTTGACTGGAAGCAAAAGAATGCAACAGCGTCCGCTGGGTTTACTGGTAGATGCTCTCAGAGCATTGGGCGCAGATATTTCATATGTCAATAATGAAGGCTTTCCGCCATTAAAGATTAAAGGGAAAGAGCTCACTATTACAGAGGTAACTATAGCTGCAAATGTGAGTAGTCAATACATCTCTGCATTAATGCTAATAGCACCTAGCTTACCTCAAGGGCTTGTTATTAATCTCGACGGAAACGTGACATCAATACCCTATATAAATATGACTTTACAGTTGTTACGTCAAGTAGGTTTTGAAGGAGATTTTAGTGATAATGTTATTCAAATATCCCCAGGAGTCATATCTGGAAAAAAAGAGATTAGAGTAGAGTCAGACTGGAGTTCTGTTTCTTATTTATATAGTCTCATTGCCTTATCACCATCTGGTTCACTATCAGTAAGTACATTTAAAAAAGCAAGTTTGCAAGGCGATGCGGCATTAGCTACCCTTTATAAATCACTAGGTGTTGAGACAGTGTTTAATGATGATGACAGCTTAACGTTGCAGAAAATTTCCGAAGTTAAAAAAGAAGAACACATAGTGTTTAATCTAGTAAACACGCCAGATATTGCGCAAACTATTGCAGTAACGTGTTTTGGGCTAGGAATATCGTGTCACCTCACAGGTTTACATACTTTAAAAATTAAAGAGACAGATAGATTGCTAGCTTTAAAAGTAGAGTTAGAAAAATTAGGAGCTCAAGTAAGTATCACTTCGGAAACGCTAACACTTGAGAAATCTAGTAAGATTAATGAAAACATAGCTATAGATACCTATCAAGATCATAGAATGGCAATGGCGTTTGCACCACTTGCTTTAAAAACTTCACTACAAATTAATGATGCCGAAGTGGTGTCAAAATCCTTTCCGGAGTACTGGGATGTGTTAAAAGATTTGGGTATTTTATTAAAAATCAAATAATAAACAGTCATTTACTTGACAACCCCTATCTCCAGATTGTATATTTGCAACCTTTAACAGAAAAATTGAACAATTTATGGGAATGAAACTTTCAAACTTTGGCTTTGAGTTACCAGACGAACTCTTAGCAGAATATCCATCTGAAAACAGAGATGAAGCACGCTTAATGGTGCTTAACAGAAAAGAGCAGACAATTGAGCACAAGAAGTTCAAGGATCTCATAGATTATTTTGAAGAAGATGATATTTTATGTTTGAATAACACAAAGGTTTTTCCTGCGCGTTTATTTGGTAACAAAGAAAAAACGGGAGCACGTATTGAGGTATTCTTGTTAAGAGAATTAAATTCTGAAACACGTTTATGGGATGTACTTGTAGATCCTGCTAGAAAAATTAGAATAGGAAACAAGTTATACTTTGGTGATGACGATTCTCTTGTAGCAGAAGTTATAGACAACACAACCTCAAGAGGAAGAACGTTACGTTTTCTTTTTGATGGATCTTATGAAGAGTTTAGAAACAAACTTACAGAACTTGGAGAAACACCATTGCCTAAATATATTAAGCGTGATGTTGAGCCAGATGATGCAGAACGTTACCAAACTATTTATGCAAAAAAAGAAGGTGCAGTAGCAGCTCCAACAGCTGGATTACACTTTTCTAAGCATTTGCTAAAACGCTTTGAAATTAAAGGTGTTAATTTTGCAGAGGTTACATTGCATGTAGGTCTAGGTACTTTTAGCGATGTTGAGGTAGAAGACCTTTCTAAGCATAAAATGGATAGTGAAGAAATGCATATTGAAAAAGAAACTGTAGATTTAATAAATCAAGGTCTTAAAGATAAAAGGCGTATTTGTGCTGTAGGTACTACGGTGATGCGTTCTTTAGAAAGTTCTGTTTCTTCTAATCATACTTTAAATGAGTTCTCTGGTTGGACTAATAAGTTTATTTTTCCACCACACGATTTTAGTATAGCAAACTGTATGATCACTAACTTTCATACACCAAAATCAACATTGTTGATGATGGTAGCTGCCTTTGCAGGACATGAGTTTACACAAAGAGCTTATCAAGAAGCAATAAAAGAGAAGTATAATTTTTATAGCTATGGTGATGCGATGCTTATCATCTAATTAATAATAAAGTAAAAAAATCCCGATAGCAATATCGGGATTTTTTGTTTTAAGGATATTCGGTTTGTTAATTTTGAAATATTAATGTACTTTAGATGCTTGCAAGCTATTCTTGCTCAGTCTATTAATGAGGAAAACTTTACTTTTTGTCCTGTTTTTTACTATAAGCGTTGTAGTTTATTCACAAGGTGATGACTTGCCACGGCCTGCTAGCTGGGACTTAGATCTTGGAGTAGTAACTGCAGATGTTGTTTTAGAAGAGCTAGACTTAACTGCTATCTATCAAGAAGACCTTGTTAATGATCAAGACAAAAGCTTACCGTGGCGCTATGGCGTAGAGAGGGCGTTACAGCTTGATATGCTTCACAATGGTCATTGGGTTAGCCTAGATGATGGCGGTAGAATTTGGCGCGCTAAAATCGTCTCACCTGACGCCTTAAATTTAAGTATTAATTTTAATGATTTTTATTTGCCAGAAGGAGCATCTGTTCATTTGTACAATGATAATAAAGATGATGTTGTGCTAAATAGAATAAAGGGAAATAAAAATTTGACTACACCTGTAGGCTCTTGGTTTGTAAAGGGAGAGTCAATCACAATAGAATATTTTGAACCTGCTTACACACAGGAAACAGTAAAGCTTGAAATAGGAGGAATAATTCATGGATATAGGTTAGGGGAGGTTAATAAAATAGTAAATGCGCAACAACGTGGTCTTAATGACTCTGGAGATTGTAATTATGATGTTAACTGCCCAGTAGGTGCAGATTTTGAATCTAGTAAAGATGCGGTAAAAAAAGCAGTTGCCTTATTAAATTTAGGAAATGGATTTTTATGCTCAGCATCACTAATAAATAATACAGAACAAGATAAGAAACCATTTTTATTAACGTCAAATCATTGCTTAGAGGGCTCTAATCCTGCATTGTGGAGTGTTCGTTTTAACTGGATGAGTCCATCTCCTATTTGTGCGATAGAGGAGGATAGTGAAGATTTGCAGACTAACTTTACATTAAGTGGTGCTGTATTGAGAGCAAGTAATGAATTAAGTGATTTTGCATTAGTAGAGATGTTGACAGAGATACCTCAGTCTTGGGATGTTTCTTTTGCAGGATGGGATCGCACAGATGAGTTGCCAGAATTTGAAGTGGGTATTCATCATCCCAACGGGGACATAATGAAACTCACAAGAGATAATACCGGCGCAGTGCACGAGAATGCAAACGGAACATCTGTGTGGCTTATAAAAGGCATTTCTGCGGGTGATGGAGATGGTTGGGAAATAGGTACCACAGAAAGTGGTTCTTCTGGTTCTCCATTATTTAATGAAAATGGCCTCATCATTGGGCAGTTATACGCAGGTAATTCTTTTTGTGATAATAACGAGAATAATAATGAGTATGATTTGTATGGTAGATTTGCTACTTCTTGGACTGCAGGAGCAACAGAGAGTAGTAGGCTTTCAGACTGGTTAGACCCTACTAATTCTGGGTTAAATACCATTGTGACTCTACAAAATATTTTAAATGTGCCAGAGACTCAAATTGTAGGTGCTTTAGAGATATATCCTAATCCAGTTAAAGACTTGCTTACTGTTATGAATAGTAGATACCCTGACCTTAGTTATTCGCTTTACGATGTTTTAGGGCAAGAAATATCTACAGGTGGTATGGCAAATACACTCAATTATCTTTCTGTAGTAAATCTAACAGATGGTGTTTATTTCTTAAAGCTTACTGACGGTGATAGTGAGGCCACAATTACTAAAAAAATACTAGTGCGTAAATAAGATTCTTTTCGGTTTTTAAGATGTATGCCCATTCAAGTTATTGAATCTGGGCATTTTTAATAGGGATTCATTTTACAAAAGGCTACTTTTGCAGTAGTTATGATTTCAGAAAAAAAAGATATACGTGCGCTTAGTAAAGAAGAACTTCGAGATTTCTTTATTGGGATAGGAGATAAAGCCTTTAGGGGTAATCAAGTCTATGAATGGTTGTGGAGTAAAGGTGCGCACACCTTTGATGAGATGACTAATCTTTCTTTAGAAACAAGAACTCATCTTGAAGCTAATTTTACAATTAATCATATCAAGGTTGATTCTATTCAGCGAAGTAATGATGGTACTATTAAAAATGCTGTAAAGCTTCATGATGGTCTTATTGTAGAGTCTGTTTTAATACCTACAAAATCTAGAACAACTGCTTGTGTTTCTTCTCAGGTGGGTTGTAGTTTAGATTGTCTTTTTTGTGCGACATCGCGTCTTAAAAGAATGCGTAATCTTAATCCAGATGAGATTTATGATCAGGTAGTCGCTATAGATAGAGAGAGCAGATTGTATCATAATATGCCGCTATCAAATATTGTTTATATGGGTATGGGTGAGCCACTCATGAATTATAAGAATGTATTAGCCTCTATAGAAAAAATAACATCGCCAGAAGGTTTGGGGATGTCTCCTAAGCGAATAGTTGTGTCTACATCTGGTGTGCCAAAGATGATTAAGAAAATGGCAGATGATGAGGTACGATTTAATCTTGCGGTATCATTACATAGTGCTATTCAAGAAACTAGGGAGGAGATTATGCCTTTTGCAAAGTCTTTTACATTAGATGATTTAAGAGATGCTTTGATTTATTGGTATGAGAAAACAAACCGTGCTATTACTTATGAGTATGTAGTCTGGAAAGATATCAATGATAAAAAGGTAGATATAGATGCATTGGTTAAATTCTGCGCCCACGTACCTTGTAAGGTGAACCTAATAGAATATAACCCAATTGATGATGGGAAGTTTCAGCAAGCGCCAGACGCTGCGGTAGATGCTTACATTGCTGGATTAGAAAAAGCTAGAGTACCTGTTACTGTAAGAAGAAGTAGAGGTAAAGATATAGATGCTGCATGTGGGCAGTTGGCTAATAAGTCTTAATACCGATTACTCAATTATAATATTTTTAACAGACAAGTCTGCACCTTCAAATCCTGAGAAATCACTAGGATACCTATAGCTTTTAAAGACGTCATTTACGTCTAGTGGTATTTTATATTGCCAAACTATACTACTCGCTTCGTTAATCTCATAAAGGGTCCCTTCAGTACCTTGAGTGATTAATGTATTTCCATTTGCTAATCGTTTAGCTCCTGAAACTCGTGGGGCAAATATATCACTTGATATATAAGACCAAGAATAATCGCTTGGTTCATTAGCAGTAGAGGGTAAAAGGTTATAGCTTCCATTTGCAGAGATAGGTATTGCTATTTCATCTATACTTGACTCAGTTGCAGATCTAGAATTATTAAAGCACATGAAATTTCCACCGTGATTAGGTGAGTTGCCAATGTAAGTTACATCGTGTTGACCAAAAAGTAACTTGTCTTCTGCGGGTGCAGCATTATAAGCATTGGCATTTCCCCATCTGTATAATAACCGGCCACCTTTGTTTGAGAGTCCTCCAGTATTTGTTGTAGCTTCTGTTGTTGTTGTTGAGTGATCAATGACCATTAACTCATCAAACCTTCTAGAGCTGAACGCTATTTGATCAAAATCTTCAATAAAAAAAAGTGAATTCACGTGGCTTAAATTAGCAATGCCGCTAGTATAATTTATGTTTATCTTGTCTGGGTTTTCTGCTATAACGCCAAAGTTTTCTTTAGTAGAATCATAATCTTGAACTAAATGGTTCCAAAGCTCCCATTGCCATACAATTTCTGCATCATTTGTGCCTATGGGTTTTATTTCAATAATTCTTTCTCCCCATACGGCGTCATCAATAAGTAAATCTGTGTCTCGGCCATTAGCAATAGCTTCATTAGCGTCTTTGAAATCCCATACAGAAGCTAGTAAATTTCCGTTTGGTAAAGAGATGATGTCGTGATGTAGCGTATGTTCTGGGCTAGAGTATTCCCAACTCCAAATTAAATTTCCTTCAATATCAAATTTTTCAATACCTCCAGTTCTTCCTCCAAAAGAAAATACAGAGTTCGTGATAGGGTATGTACGTATTAACTCACCATTTTCAGTGAGAATCGCAGAAACAGTTCTGTGTTCGGACTCCCATTTTTTGACTACAAAGCCTTCCATATTAACTAGATAGGTGTTTGTAGAATTAACGGGTGCAATTAATGTATAGCCATCATAAAATTCATCACTATTGTATACAGCGACGTCCTCGGAAACTATTATTTCTATAGGTTCTTCTAAAGGTTTTTCGTCATCAACATCTTCAAAACATGAGGTGTTGACTAGTAGCAAAGAAGTGAAAATTAATTTTATAATAGTCTTCATAAATATGATTTAATAAAAAAAGCACCATAAATATGGTGCTTTTAATTTGAATAATAATATTGTCAAAATTATTTTTTGATAATTCTGAAAGCAGTAGTTTCTCCATTAACTGAAACTTTTGCGATGTAAACACCAGCAGAAAGTGAGTTAAGTGCGATAGTTGCGTTTGTGTTAGCAATTTTGCTAGTTAAAACGTTTTGTCCTAAAGCATTGAAAAGAGATACGCTCTCTAAAGAACCATTGTCAATTGATAATTGTAAGTTGTTATTAGCGTCTACAAACTGAGAGAATCCTGCTACTGCATTATCACTAAGACCTAAAACACCATTTAATACTACATCGTCAATGTTAAGGATAAATTGATCTGAAACATCGTGATGTCTAAAAGCAATATAAACTGTAGTTGCTCCGTCTAAAGCAGAAGCATCAAGAGTTCTTGCAACAAGTTCACCAGCTGCTGCTGCGTCATCTCCTAAATCTTCGTTGAAGCTTACAGTGATTGAGCTATCCATAAAGTCTGCAACAGTGTTACCTGTAGAAACATAAACTGTGTATACTTCTTCTGAGTAAAGTGGATCTTGACCACCAGCCATGTAATCTAAAGTTAAGCCTGTAGCTCCTGTTACATCTATAGCAGAAGATACTACATAGTTGTTAGGCGTTAAAGGTGCTCCATTCCAAGACTCTGAAGATAAATGGTAAACAGCACCATCCATTGCAGTACTTGGGTCATATGCAGTCCAGTTTTCTCCATCACCATCTTCATCGATAGTTGTCCAGTCAGAGATTTCGCCATCTTGGAAATCATCAGAGAATAGTTGAGCATTCATAGAGAAAGTAGCAAAAATTGCTGCTAAAATTGTAATTTTTTTCATAATAAATTGTTTTTGAAAATTAATATTAGGTAAATATAATAACTTTTACAGATTTAAAAGATACACAGCTTCTTTTTTTCGTTATAAAAATGTTAAAAAGCAACAGGTTGTTTAAAATGATCCGTTGATCATAATGGTTATAATAGATTTAATAATATCTTGATTTTATTGTAGAATAAAGGAATTAAAAATAACGTATTTTTGAATCCATAATGAAACCAGTAGCAAAAATAAAATTACCCATTGAAGCAGAGATGGAGCTTTTTGAAAAAAAGTTCCGTGAATCAATGACTTCACAGGTTTCATTACTTAACCGTATCACACATTATATAGTAAACCGTAAAGGGAAGCAGATGCGACCTATGTTTGTTTTTCTAATTGCAAAGATGTGCAATGATGGTAAAGTAAATGAACGCACCTATAGAGGAGCCTCTGTTATAGAATTAATACACACGGCAACACTTGTTCACGATGATGTGGTTGATGACAGTAACAGAAGAAGAGGTTTCTTTTCTATTAATGCACTCTGGAAAAATAAGATTGCAGTACTAGTAGGAGATTACTTATTATCTAAAGGACTATTACTATCTATTGATAATGGTGATTTTGATTTGTTGAAGATTATATCTGTCGCTGTTAGAGAGATGAGTGAAGGCGAATTACTGCAAATAGAAAAAGCAAGACGATTAGATATTACAGAAGATATTTATTTTGAGATTATACGTCAAAAAACAGCAACTTTGATTGCTGCTTGTTGCGCTATGGGAGCAAAATCTGTAAATGCTACAGACCAACAAGTAGAAAACATGCGCGAGTTTGGAGAACTTATAGGTACTGCTTTTCAGATTAAAGATGACTTGTTTGATTATGGTGAGGCTGCAATAGGCAAACCTACAGGTATTGATATCAAGGAACAGAAAATGACCCTTCCGCTAATTAATGTTTTGAATAACGTTTCAGAAAAAGAAAAACGTTGGCTCATTAATTCAGTGAAAAATCATAATAAGGATAAGAAGCGAGTAAAAGAAGTAATTGCCTTTGTAAAAGACAATGGCGGTCTTGACTACGCAGAAAAAATTATGATAGACTATCAGCAAAAGGCACTTAGCTTATTAAATGATTTTCCTTCCACGCCATATAAAGACTCATTAGAGTTGATGGTAAACTACGTTATTGATAGAAAAAAGTAGTGCAAAATTTTCTGTAGCAGTCGCAGTTTATTTTATTATCAGCTTAAAATAGAAATTTATTTAAAATTTTTAAATCCTGTTTTTTCTAGTGTTTACAGTAGCTTTTGGCTTAAAATGCAACGAGAGCTACTAACTTTTAAAAACCCAGGCAACCCTTTTTAAAAATTCTGCGTCTATATTTATAGAAGCAAATGCGAAGCAAAAAGTGAAACTTATTTCTTTACATAAAAACTATAATAAACTCATTGCAAAAGCTGCAAAGGGTAACAGAAGAGCGCAACAAGAATTGTTTGAACTCTTTGCTCCAAAAATGATGGGGGTTTGTAGAAAGTATATGAAGAATAATGACCTAGCAGAAGAGGTGATGCTTACAGGGTTCTTAAAAGTGTTTACAAATCTAGATACATTTAATGATCTAGGTAGTTTTGAGGGGTGGATAAGAAGGATCATGGTTAATGAGTCTATCTCACAATTACGTAAAGATAAAAAGTTGCGTTTTGAAGATGAGACTGCTTTAGATACTCAAGAACATGCAACATACATTGATGATGCGCTAGAGGTAGAAGAGATACAAAAGCTCATAGATACTTTGCCAGATGGTTATAAAACAGTATTTGTACTTTATGTGATAGAAGGGTACAAGCATAGTGAGATAGCGGAGTTGTTAAAAATTACAGAAGGGACTTCAAAGTCTCAATTATCAAAAGCCAGAAAAATGCTTCAAACAAGATTAACCCAGCAAAACAAGATTAGTTATGGCACCCATTAAATTAGAAGATCATATAAGAGAGCAGTTTGAGGAGCGAGAGATTGCACCATCTGCTGTGGCTTGGGACAAGTTAGAAGCAAAGCTTGACAAAGAGCAAGGTAAAAAAAGACCTGTGATTATTTGGTACGCTATCGCGGCAAGCATTGTAGGTATGTTATTAGTTGCATCTCAGTTTTTCTTTAATGTAGACTCACAAGCAGATAAGCAAATGGTAGACATAAAAGTGGAGAGCCCTAGTATAGAGATACCAAGCACTTCGGAAATTTTAAAAACCGAAACTCAGCTAGCAGAAACGCCAAAGGTTATAGTGGATAAAAATAAACCTGTTATTGTAAATAAGAAAAATGCTCCAGTGATAGCAAGTGAAACAAAAGTAAGTAAGAAAACAAAAAAGATAGTGCCAGCGGTTCAAAATACTAGTGTAGCAGTTAATGAAAAAGAGAAAGCTTCAAACCAGAATATTTCCGAAGCAATAAATAAAGAGATTATATTTAGTAATAAAGTAGACGAGGTTGTCGCTGCAGTACAAAATATACAGAAAGAAAATAACACAGTTTCTGCGGCAGAAATAGATGCACTACTATTAAATGCCCAAAGAGATCTTGCAACAGAGCGTATACTTAATGAATCTAAAATAGATGCAACGGCACTATTAAACGACGTAGAGTTTGAGCTAGAAAAATCTTTTAGAGATAAAGTCTTTGATGCGCTAGGAGACGGCTTTTCTAAAATAAGGACTGCAGTAGTAGACCGTAATAATTAAATAAAAATATGCTCAGTATTACTGGGTAAAATCATTCATCAATCACGTAGTCTGCACCTCTCTTATAAAAGTGAGGGAGGGATAGCTACATCTAAAATTAAAAAATTATGAAACTTAAAACTATTACAATAGGGATTCTGTTATGGCTTACGGCCTTAACAATGGGGGTTGCACAAGAGACAACTACTGCATTAGAAACTTTAATACAAGCAAAGGAGCAAGTGATCCAAGAAGAGAAAGATGCTCTAAAAATAGAAGTGGAGGCAATAAATAAAAGGCTAGATAAAAAAGAAATAACTGCAGAGGTAGCAGATGGTCTTAAAAGAGAAGCTGCAGAAAAAAGAGCACTTAATATAGAAAATAAAGTTGCCATAATTGATAACAAAATGGCGCTCTTAGAACGCAACGGTAGCCTAAGTGAAGAAACAGAAACGGTTGGGTTTAAAATTACACTAGGTGGTGAAGATGGTAATGAGCGTGTTATTAATGTAGGTGTAAATAAAGAGAAAGAGATTGTTTATGACCGTAGAACCTCGTCAGATCTGGTTTTTGCATTTGGTTTAAACAATGTAGTGGGAGATGGGCAAAGTCTAGATGATTCTCCATATAGTATAGGCGGTAGTAGATTTGCAGAGCTAGGCGTAGCCTGGAAAACAAGAGTATTTAAAAATCATAACTGGCTAAGGGTAAAATATGGTTTTTCTTTTCAGTTTAATGGGCTAAAGGCAGAAGACAATCAATATTTAGTAGATACAGGTGACCAGACTGTATTACAGACCTATCCATTAGATTTAAAGAAATCAAAGTTTAGAATGGATAATCTAGTGATCCCTGTTCATTTTGAGTTTGGGCCTTCAAAAAAGATAGAAAATGAAGATTATTTTAGATACTCAACATATAAGAAGTTTAGAATAGGTCTAGGTGGGTATGCTGGTGTAAATTTAAGAACCATTCAGAAATTAAAATATAAAGATGATGGCGAAAACAGAAAAGACAAACTTAAAGCAGGGTACAATACAAATAATCTAATTTATGGTTTAAGTGGTTATTTAGGTTGGGGTACTACGGCTTTATATGTAAAATATGATCTTAATGATGTTTTTAAAGATAATCCAACAGCTGTTCAAAATGTGTCTCTCGGGCTCCGTTTTGATATGGATTAAGTTAAGATTCTATTATAAGTGTTAGTCAAGAAAGAGGTTTCAGTAATGAAACCTTTTTTTGTTGATAATATTCACTTCGGAAAGTTTAAAAGTTGACTACAAATTATAACCTTTACATTCTGAAATTTTAAGTATTTAAACCTTAAACCAGAAATTTTAAATCTGGAGCCCTCGTATATTGAGCGGAGTCGAAATATGATAAGTAGAACCACCATTGATAATGTTTTTGAAACCGCCCGTGTAGAGGAGGTAATTGGTGACTATGTACAACTCAAAAAATCTGGAAGCAACTATAAAGGGCTAAGTCCTTTTACAGATGAGCGTAGTCCAAGTTTTATGGTCTCGCCGGTAAAACAGATATGGAAAGATTTTTCTAGTGGTAAAGGTGGTAATGTTGTTGCATTTTTAATGGAGCACGAGCACTTTACATATCCAGAGGCTATAAAATATTTAGCAAAAAAATACGGTATTGAGATTGAAGAAACTGTGCAAACAGATGAGCAGAAAGAAGCCGCAGATGAGCGAGAGAGTTTGTATCTAGTTAGCGAGTTTGCAAAAGATTATTTTCATCACACCTTAACAAATACAGAATTAGGGAAGGCTATAGGTTTGTCTTATTTTAAAGAACGTGGTTTTACAGATGAAACAATTAAAGAATTTCAATTAGGATATTCTCTTGACGAGTGGAGTGCGTTTACAGATCACGCTATTAAAAAGGCTTATAAACTTGAGTTTTTAGAAAAAACAGGGTTGTCTATAGTTAAAGGTGAGAAACAGTTTGACCGCTTTAAAGGTAGGGTGATGTTTCCTATTCAAAGTATGAGTGGTCGTACTTTAGGTTTTGGTGGCCGTATTTTAAAAACAGATAAGAAAGCAGCAAAATATTTAAACTCTCCAGAGAGTGATATCTATCACAAGAGTAAAGTGTTATATGGTATTTATCATGCAAAACAGTCTATAGCAAAAGAAGATAATTGTTTTTTAGTTGAAGGGTATACAGATGTAATCCAGTTCTATCAAAGAGGGGTTAAGAATGTTGTTTCTTCTTCTGGTACTGCTTTAACATCAGAGCAGATTAGACTTATTAATAGACTAACAAAGAATATCACGGTGTTGTTTGATGGTGATGCTGCTGGTTTAAGAGCATCTTTGCGTGGTATAGATTTAATATTAGAGCAAGGTATGAATGTGCATATCTGTACTTTTCCTGAGGGAGAAGATCCAGATAGTTTTGCAAAAAATAATAGTCTAGAAGATTTAAATCGTTTTCTTGAAGATAATGCCCAAGATTTTATACAGTTTAAAGCTTCTTTACTTGCCACAGACGCTAAGAATGACCCGCTAAAAAAAGCGCAGACTATTAGAGATATGGTAGAGAGTATCGCAAAGATACCAGATGTTATAAAGCGTGAGGTCTACATACAAGAGTGTAGTCGTATTATGGATATTAGTGAAGATGTATTATTTAATACACTTGCCCAAATCTTACAAAAAGATAAAAGAGACGCTAATAAAGATGCAGATAAAGGTAGGGCAAATGCACCGCAACCTTTTGATATTGTACAAACACCAAAAACAAAAGCCAAGAAGGTAGATGTACTATGGGAGTTAGAACGCAAAATAATAGAGTTGTTGTTGTTGTACGGTGAAGAAGAACAAGAGTTTGAAGATTTATTATTAGAGTCTGATGATGAAGGTGAGATTATATTAAAACCAGAAATGGTTAAATCAAAGGTGTTCGAAAAAATATTTCTTGATTTGCAAGATGATGAGGTAGAGTTTGCGAATAATGAATTTAAGGAGGTTTATTATGATATTATTGAGCACTTAAATCAAAAACAAGAAGTACAATTAACGTCATTTTTAAATCAATTAGACCCAGAAAAATCTTCTGCAATCTCTTCTATATTAATGGAAGATGAGAAGTATGTACTCCATGATTGGGAGCGTAAAGAGATTTATGTGAAGAAAAAATCACAGGGTATTTCTCAATTAGTTAGTGAGACCATACTTAATTTAAGACGCCATTTAATATCTCAAAAAATCACAGAGCTTTCTACAAGTGTAAAAGAAAACACAAATGCAGACACAAAAGAGTTTATGCAATCAATAATGGACTACCAGGGATTAAAATACGTGCTGGCAGAGAAGTTAAGAAGGGTGCTGTAAGTGCTTAAGCCTATCTAAATTGAAACATTCTAGACTGGTGAATAAGATCTGCTAGGTTATCTACTTTAAGTTTTTTGAGCAAACGAGTTTTATACGTGCTTACTGTTTTTTCATTAATATCTAGTGCGTTTGCAATGTCTTTGTTGCGTTTACCGCTAGATAGTAAATTAAGTACCTCAATCTCACGAGAAGATAGTTTTTTGTATCTGCTTATTGCTGTAGACTCTCCTACGTTTCTACTTGTAAAAGTAGAAGTTAATTCGGCATTTAAAAATATACCACCTTTAGCAACTCGTTTTAAAGCTTTTAAAAATGTTTTTGTAGATGCTGTCTTTGGCACATAACCTGCTGCTCCAGTTTTAATTGATCTTAAAGCGTAAATCTCTTCTGGGTGTGTAGAGTAAATTAGAATTCTGGTTTCGGGATGTTTTTCCTTAATAGTACGCAATGAGTTTATACCGTTTATTTGAGGCATATCAATCTCCATGATTAAAATGTCAGGCTTGATAAGCTCTAATTGTTGGTATAATTCTTCTGCATTTGAAGCTTTACCTGCTATAGTATAATCACTCTTTTTCTTTAATAAGCAAGAGATGCCTTTTCTAACTATGGGGTGATTGTCTGCTATGAGTAGGGTTTTCATGTTTTGGAAAATATTCTTAATAAAAGCTAAACTGTGATGTTAAAACTCTTGTCAATTTCTAGTTTATCCTAACAAAGTTAGGTATTAAAATAAGCCTTTGTCGGTGTTTTAGATAAAAAGCAGGAAAATTCGTTCAATCACAATTATTCTCTCAATAAACCAGGTATCTCGCAGACTGGGATGGGATTCATTTTGTGCTGGTTTGCTCTATTGAGTCTTGTGTATAGTTCAAATACTGTACTCTCACGACCCGTAAAGTCACTTTTAGTCTTGCCTTCATCCTGCATTTTCATAGCCCATTCTAGTTCATCGTAACTCGCGCCTATTTGATCTTCATCTGTTCTGCTATCGCCAAAAAGGCCATCTGTAGGTGCGGCATTCATAATTGATTCTGGTACTTTTAATACTTCTGCTATTTTATAAACCTCACTCTTCATTAAATCTGCAATAGGGCTTAAGTCTACACCGCCATCACCGTATTTTGTATAAAAACCTACGCCAAAATCTTCTACTTTATTACCTGTTCCTGCTACAAGATATCTATGCAGTCCTGCAAAATAATAGAGTGTAGACATTCTTAAACGAGCACGTGTGTTTGCTAGTGATAAATCTAAAAATTGATCATCAGTTGTAAGTGGGGCTTGTTCTTTAAAAGACTCAAAAACAGGTGTAAGATCTACTGTGCAATCTGTCACATTTGCAAAACGCTTTTTAAGTTGGGCTATGTGTTCTTTTCCTCTAGCTACTTGATTAGGGCCTTGGTGTATAGGCATTTCTACACAGAGAGTGCGCAAACCAGTGCTGGCACAAAGACTAGAGGTAACTGCACTGTCAATCCCACCGCTAACACCTACTACAAAACCTTCCATGTTTGCTTTTACTGCATAATCTTTTAGCCAGTTTACAATGTATTGAGTCACTTTTTCGTTTTGCATAGTATTGTTTTTTCTGAAATATTATTAATTGTTGTCTTGTGATATAATTGAACTTTTGCTTTACAATTATATGTATTCAAAAATTCTTGCTTTCAACTTTAAATTTCCTCCTTTTCTGTTTCTTCTTTCAGCATACTGGTCTTTCTTCTTGCTGCTAATTAAAGTATCTTTGCATCACAAATGTAAACAAAAACAAAATTTATAAAAGTAAACGGCGTTAAACACACGTTAAACCATCTCTTATGAAAAAATACCTTATAATTTTTTGTCTCATATTACTTGTCGGCTGTGAGGACGAGAACAAGTTGGAGCAAGAAATCGCCCAAATCCCAATGGACGTAAATATTACTCGGTTTGATAAAATTTTCGCGAAAGCGGAACAAAAAGACTTGCCTAAGCTTAAAAAAGAATATCCTTTGTTTTTCCCTAAACAAGTGCCAGATAGTATCTGGGAGCAGCGATTAACAGATACCATACAGGAGCAATTAAACATAGAGACAGAAAAGGCGTTTGCAGATAATGTGGTTTTAGAAGAGACAATAAAACCTTTGTTTCAGCATTTTAAATATTATTTTCCGCAGTTTAAATCACCCACTATTTACACAGTAACTAGTGATGTTGATTATCAGAATAAGGTGATTGCAGCAGATAGTTTGTTGGTGGTGTCTCTAGATAATTACCTGGGGAAAGACCATTATTTTTATGAAGGTATTTCTAGTTTTATAGCTCAAAACCTAGAGCCCTCACGTATTGGTCCTGATATTGCAGATGTATATGCGAGGCAATTAATATCACAACCTAAAAATCGCACTTTTTTAGCGCAAATGATTTATTACGGTAAAGCCCTTTATCTAACAGAAATGGTTTCTCCTTCAAGTACAGAAGCAGAGGTGATAGGCTACTCAGAAGATCAAATGACATGGACAAAAGAGAATGAGATTTATATGTGGCGTTATTTTATAGAAAAAGAAATGCTATATAGCACAGATGAAGAGTTGCCAAAACGATTTTTAAACCCTGCTCCGTTTTCAAAATTTTACTTAGAGATAGATAATGATTCTCCGGGGCGTTTAGGGCGTTATATGGGATGGCAAATAGTGCGTGCTTATATGGATAAGAATCCAGAAGTAACCGTGTTAGAATTACTTAAAAAACCAGCAGACGAGATTTATATCAACTCTAAATACAAACCAAAAAAAGACTAATGGCAAAACATACCTCAGAAATAAAGATAGATGTCGCTCTAGACGAAAATAAAATACCAGAAGCATTAAAGTGGACAGCAACAGATGGTGGCATTAAAGATCAAGAAACTAAAGCGATGATGCTTGCTGTTTGGGATCATAAAGCTAAAGAGGCTTTGCGTATAGATTTATGGACAAAAGACATGCCGCTTGATGAAATGAAAATATTTTTTCACCAAACATTAAGTGCTATGGCAGATACTTTTTACCGTGCGACTAATGATGAGAAAATGACAGATACTATGAAGGATTTTTGCGACTACTTTGCAGAAAAACTAGAATTGAAGCAAAATAAAAAATAGTGGTAGAAAAACTCGTTTTTATCTATAATGCCAATGCAGGTAAAATTAACGGATTACTAGATAGCGTTCATAAAATAGTGAGCCCTTCTACGTATGAGTGTAGTTTGTGTAGTATAACTCACGGTGTTTTTACAGAATCTAAAGTTTGGGCTTCTTACAGAGAGTCTTCAAAGGTAGAAATGTCTTTTCTACATAAAGATGAATTTTTAAAACAGTATAAGTCTAAATGGCTGCCAGCTTTTACTTTTCCTATCGTATTAAGTAGTGATGCTAATGGGCTTAGTGTTTTTATTACTACAGAAGTTTTAAATGCTGTTACTACTCAAGATGATTTGATCAAACTTGTAGAAGATGGGTTAAAGAGTTAGAGTTTGTTTAGGGATACCCTTTCCGTGGGTTTTTTAATTTAGTAGTTGTGGGTTGTCTTAAAAATCAGCCTCATTCAGCTCTCCAATATAATTAAGCAGCTCATCACGTCCCTCATACTTACTAGCCGAAGTGATAAAGCTTTTAGGCATCTCTTCCCAAGTTTCTAACATCTTATCTTCATAAGCTTTTAAGTTTCTTACAAGTGCGCCTGGTTTAAGTTTGTCTGTCTTGGTGAAGATTATATGAAAAGGTATGCCACGCTCACCTAGATACTCCATAAACTCTTGGTCTATAGGTTGTGGCTCGTGGCGACAATCTACTAGCACAAAAGCTAAAACTAGTTGCTCACGTTTCTCAAAATAATCTGTAATAAAACGCTGAAAGGTTTTCTTCGCTTTTTTAGACACACGGGCATATCCATACCCTGGTAAATCTACTAAGAACCAGTTTTTATTAATCAAAAAGTGGTTAATAAGCTGTGTTTTACCTGGACGGCCAGATGTTTTGGCCATGTTTTTTTGATCTACAAGCATGTTGATCAAAGAAGATTTCCCTACATTACTGCGGCCTATAAAGGCATACTCAGGTAATCTGTCTTTAGGGCATTTTGCAACTTCACTGTTGCTTATTATAAATTCTGCAGATTTTATTTTCATGGTAAATGTCCTTTAGCGGGCTGCAAAGGTATTTAGAAAAATGTTAGGAGTTGGCACAAAGAGGCAAGAACCAAGTAGTTTAAACTACAAGTCTCTAAAAATAATCAATTTATAGGAGATTGTATTTTAGAACTTACGTTTTTCTAGCCAGTCAATAAGGATTTCATTAAAGCGATCTGGGTGTTCCATCATAGCAGCATGCCCGCATTTTTCAATCCAAAAGAGTTCACTATCTGGTAATAAGTTGTTAAACTCTTCACCTACATCTGGAGGAGTAACATTGTCATTTTTACCCCAAATAATGCAAGTAGGGACTTTCATCTCTGGTAAATCTTTTGCCATATTATGGCGTATCGCACTTTTTGCAATAGAAAGTGTTCTTATAAGCTTTGTACGATCATTTACCGTGTCATAAACTTCGTCAACTAATTCTGGTGTTGCGATTTTTGGGTCGTAAAAAACATTTTCAGTCTTTCTTCTTATGTAGTCTTTATCACCTCTTTTAGGGTAGCTTTCTCCCATTGCGCTTTCATAAAGACCGCTGCTGCCAGTTATAACAAGTGCTTTTACGTGTTCAGGGTATAATTTTGTAAAAAGTAAACCTATGTGACCGCCAAGTGAGTTTCCAACAAGAATAACTTCTTTAAATTGTTTGTGATCTATAAAAGCTTTAAGGTATTTAGCAAACTGTTTTACGTTCGTTTTTAATAAGGGAAGCGAGTACAGAGGCAATTCTGGTAATAAAACCTTATAGCCTTTTGCAGGAAAAAAGTTTGTCATGCCATCAAAGTTACTTAGACCGCCCATAAGACCATGTAGAATGATGATAGGGGTTCCCTCTCCAGCTTCTATATAGTTAAATTTTCCTTCAGTCTTAAGTTGGTTTTCCATAAATATGCTAAGTGTTGTAAACAAAAGTACACTTTTTTTGCTCAAATATAGTCGTTCTTCTTGCTTCGGAAATATTAAATATTTCAACTCTTTTATACAATTTAGAAACATCTTGTTAAAAACCTTATAACCGGTTTGACCTCAGTTGGTTGGCGGCATAAACGTGTCTATTAGGTAGTTAAGGTGGTAAAACTTATCAACAATGTGGTAAAAGGTGGGAAAATGTGGTAAATAATATCTAAATTTGTTCATTCCTGAAGCTAGTTTTTTCAGGTGTAGAATATTTCAGAAACAATTCATGCTCAACTTAATAGGGACATACGAGTGCAAAGCAGATGCAAAGGGGAGGCTAATGATGCCTTCTTCTTTGAAGAAACAATTGGCTCCAGCAATGACACAAGGTTTTGTGATCAAGCGTGCTGTTTTTCAGCCTTGCTTAGAGTTGTACCCAATGGAGGAGTGGAATAGGTTGATGGAAAAAATGAATAAGCTAAATCGCTTTAAGCGCAAGAATGTAGATTTTATTCGTCGTTTTACGGCAGGAGTGAAGACTGTGGAGCTTGATGCGACTGGTAGATTAAATGTGCCTAAAGACCTTGCTTCTTTTGCAGGAATAACAAAAGAGGTTGTGGTGTCTTCTGCGATTAATATTGTAGAGATTTGGGATAAAGATAAGTACGAACAAGCCATTGATGATGCTGCAAACGATTTTGCAGATCTAGCCGAAGAGGTAATGGGAGATGCAGATGACATAGATGGATTATCATAACGCAGTTTTATTACACCCTACCGTAGACGGTCTTAACATTAAGCCAGACGGTGTTTATGTGGATGTCACTTTTGGAGGTGGAGGTCACTCAAGAGAAATCCTGAACAGGCTTGGGCCTAACGGAAAGCTTATTGCTTTTGATCAAGATAAAGACGCCTTAGAGAACGCGATAGATGACCCTCGATTTGTTTTGGTGAATGAGAATTTTAGATTCTTAAAACGTTTTTTGCGTTTTCACGGTCATAAACAAGTAGATGGTATTTTGGCAGATTTTGGGGTTTCTTCTCATCAGTTTGATGTTGCAGAGCGTGGTTTTTCTACTCGTTTTGAAGCAGAGCTAGATATGAGAATGGATCAAGGGAGTGCTTTTTCTGCTTATGATGTTGTTAATAATTATGATGAGGCTCAGTTAGCTTCTGTGTTATTTCAGTATGGTGAGTTGAGGGCTTCAAAGGGGATGTCGAGAGTTATTTGTGAAGCAAGAAAAATCACACCAATTAAGACGAGCGATCAGTTAAAAGAGGCTATTGCAAGATTTTTGCCTAAACATAGAGAGCATAAAATTTTAGCACAAATATATCAAGCCATTCGTATAGAAGTAAACCAAGAGCTTGAAGTGATTAAAGAGTTTTTAAATCAATCTATAGAGGTGTTGCCTCCAGGAGGAAGATTGAGTGTTATAAGTTATCATAGTCTTGAAGATAGATTAGTAAAACGATTTATGCGAAACGGAATGTTTGATGGGGAACCGGAGAAAGATATGTTTGGTAGAGTAGAGGTGCCAATGAAGCCGATAGGGAAATTTATTATCCCAGACGCTGCAGAGATTAAAGAAAACAATCGCGCTAGAAGCGCAAAACTAAGAGTAGCAAAGAAGTTATAAGTAATAAATGAAGCAAGGTTTTTATAATATAATTAAAGGAAAATTTCTGGTCAATGATGATGCGTTTGGTAACTGGCGCTTTATCATCTTCTTGAGTTTTCTTGCTTTGATAATGATTGCAAGCTCACACGTAGCAGATAAAAAAGTACACCGTATTGCAAAACTCAATGATACGGTAAAAGAATTAAAGAGTGAATACTTAGATGTACGCAAGCAGCTTACTCAAGTAAAAATGGAAAGTAAAATATCTGCGGCGATGGCGCAGCGAGGATTACAACCTAGCGAAACCCCACCACAAATAATAAGAATAATTAAACAATAATAGCGGCCTTGTCAACACCAGAAAAAAACATATTAAACCGCTTTTACTTCGTCGCCGGCTTTATGTTCTTCTTGGCGGTGTTAATTGCTATTAAGCTTGCAGACATTCAGTTTGTGCAAGGCGATAAATATCGCGCGATAGCTGCAGAGAAAAACGAAAGAAATTTTATAATACCAGCTAATCGAGGTAACGTATATGCAGATGATGGTAGTTTGCTTGCTAGTTCAGTGCCTAATTATGATGTTCGTTTTGATGCAGTAACGGTTACTAAAAAAGATTTTGATGAAAACTTGGTGCCACTCTCAAAAGAGTTGAGCAAGATGTTTGGTAAGTCTGAGTCTTATTATCAAAACCTTTTAAGAAAGGCTCGTTCTGGTAAAAATCGTTATTTGTTAATAGCTCGTGACTTAGGGTATTCTCAATATATTAAGGTTAAAAACATGCCACTCTTTAAAAAGGGAGGTAATCGCGGTGGTTTTATATCAGTTCAAAAAACAGTTCGTGAACACCCTATGGGTAAAATTGCAGAGCGTCTTGTTGGTAATGAAAATAAAGGAAAGCCTGGTTATTATTCTGTAGGACTAGAGGGTGCTTATCAAGAGTATTTAAGTGGCAAAGAAGGAAGGCGTCTTAAGCAAAAGATATCTAAAGGTAGATGGAAACCTGTTTATGATGAGAACGAGATAGAGCCTCAAGATGGGTATGATGTGATTTCTACTATTAATGTAAATATGCAAGATATAGCACATCATGCACTGCTTAAACAATTAGAAGAATATGAGGCAGATCACGGTTGTGTGATTGTGATGGAGGTGGCAACTGGACAAATTAAAGCGGTCTCAAATTTAGGTAAAGGAACAAATGGTAAGTATTACGAGCGTCGCAATTATGCATTGTGGGAGTCTATAGAGCCGGGTTCTACTTTTAAAACGGTTGCAATGACAATTGCTTTAGAAGATAAAATGATTGATACCTCTACGGTAGTAGATACAAAGAAAGGGTCAATAAGAATGTACGGTCGCTCTATTACAGATAGTAAGCATGGTGGCTACGGAAAAATTTCTGCGGCAAAAGCTTTAGAAGTTTCATCAAACATTGGTTTTGCAAAATTAATAAACGAGAGTTATAAAGATCAGCCTCAAAAATTTCTTGATCATTTAGTTGAGTGGAAAATGGATACCACTTTAGGAATTGATATCAAAGGTGAAGGGATGCCTGTAATACCAAAAATAGGCGGAGAGTTGTGGAGTAGAAATGCATTGCCTTCTATGGCTTATGGATATAATCTTCAAATGACAGCAATGCAAATTCTTACATTTTATAATGCATTAGCAAATGATGGTAAGATGGTGAAGCCTCAGTTTATAAAAGAAATTAGAGCTTGGAATGAAGTGGTGCTAGAGCAAGAAACGGTAGTGATTGATGAGCGCATAGCATCACAGCAAACTGTAGATAAGGTAAGGGCGATTCTTAAAAATATTGTAGTTCGTGGTACTGGTAAAAGCCTGTATAGTGATAATTTTTCAATGGCTGGAAAAACTGGGACAGCTCGTAAAGAGTATGCAAATTATGAAGAATGGAAGAAAGAAAAGAAATATGTTTCTTCATTTTCTGGGTATTTCCCTGCAGAGAATCCCAAGTATTCTTGCATTGTCGTTATTCACGAGCCAAGCACAAAAAAAGGGTATTACGGAGCAGATGTAACAGGGCCAGTTTTTAAAAGAATTGCTCAAAAAATTTATACAGACAGCCCATTAAAAGATGAAATAAATGAGGTGGATGCAAATGATGTAGAGATGCAAGAGGCGTATGACGCTTATTTCAATAAAGCTTCAATAGCTAAAAGAGAAGTGCCTAATGTAAAAGGAATGGCAGGAATGGACGCCGTTTCTTTGCTAGAAAACTTAGGATATAAGGTGAAGATTAATGGTGTAGGTACCGTAAGAAATCAGAGCATTAAGCCGGGAGCAACACCGGTAGTAGGAACACAAATAGTATTAACAGTATCGTGATTATATTAAAAGACATATTATATAAAGTAACCATAGAGAGAGTTCTTGGTAACACTGCTGTGGCAATACGCGATATCAATTTTGATAGTCGCAAGGTTGGTTTAGATGATGTTTTTGTGGCAATTAGTGGGGCTATAAGTAACGGCCACGACTTTATTAAAAAAGCAATAGATCAAGGTGCATTAGCTATAATCTGCGAGGAGATTCCTTCAGAAATTGTAAATGGGATTACGTACGTACAGGTAAAAGATAGTCATGAAGCGCTTGCTGTAATGGCAGACAACTATTACGAGAATCCATCAAAAGATTTAAAGCTTGTAGGTGTGACTGGTACAAATGGTAAAACTACAATTGCAACATTGTTGTTTAATCTTTTTACTGCAGCAGGATATGAAACGGGATTGTTGTCTACCGTAAAAATAATGGTTGGTAAAAACCAGCACAAAGCAACTCACACTACTCCAGATAGCTTAACGATTAATCGTTATTTAAGAGAAATGGTAGATGCAGGTGTCTCTTTTTGTTTTATGGAAGTAAGCTCTCACGGTATTCACCAAAAACGTACAGAGGGATTGACTTTCGCTGGCGGGATTTTTACAAATTTATCGCACGATCACTTAGATTATCACAAAGATTTTAAAGAATATCGTGACGTAAAAAAGAAGTTTTTTGATGATTTACCAAAATCTGCTTTTGCTCTTGTCAATGTAGATGACAAAAATGGTATGGTGATGCTGCAAAATACGGCTGCAAAAAAAGTGACCTATGCTTTAAAAAGTATGGCAGACCATAAAGCGCAAATTTTAGAAAATCAATTACAAGGATTACTTCTGAAATTAGATGGACAAGAACTATGGGTAAAACTCATAGGGAACTTTAACGCTTATAATGTTTTGGCAATCTACGCTACTGCCGAATTGCTAGGACTTGAAACTATAGAAACACTCCAGTTATTAAGTACACTTGAGAGTGTAGATGGTAGATTTCAATATATGATATCTGACAATAAAGTAACTGCAGTTGTTGATTATGCACATACTCCAGACGCTTTAAAAAATGTATTAGAAACTATTAATACAATCAGGACCGGTAATGAGAAGCTTATCACTGTAGTGGGTTGTGGTGGTGATAGAGATGCTGCAAAGCGACCTATTATGGGTAAAATTGCGGCACAATTAAGTACTAAGGCGATTTTTACAAGTGATAATCCAAGAACAGAACAACCAGACTCAATCATTGAGCAAATAGAGGCAGGAGTAGCGCCTATAGATTATAAAAAAACACTTTCAATAACAGATAGAAAACAAGCGATAAAAACTGCTTGTCAGCTAGCGGAAGAGAATGACATTATTCTTATAGCTGGTAAAGGTCACGAGACGTACCAAGAGGTAAATGGCGAACGTACAGATTTTGATGATTTTAAGATTGTAAAACAACTATTAACTGCCCTTAACAAATAAGTATGCTGTATTATTTATTCGAATTTTTAGAAAAGAACTACCAGTTTCCTGGGGCGAGCTTGTTTGAGTTTATCACATTTAGAGCAGCGCTAGCAGTTATTCTGTCATTAATTATAGCAACTATTTTTGGAAAAAAAATCATCAGAATTTTGCAGCGTATGCAAATGGGTGAAAGCATTCGTGATTTAGGTTTAGAGGGGCAAAATGAAAAAGCAGGAACACCTACTATGGGTGGTATTATAATAATTCTTGCAACAATAATACCGGTGCTTTTATTTGCCAAGCTTGAAAACATCTATGTCATCATGCTTATTGTGACAACACTATGGATGGGGGCTATTGGGTTCTTAGATGATTATTTAAAAAAGTTTAAACAAGATAAAGCAGGATTGCCGGGTAAGTTTAAAGTGTTGGGTCAAATAGGACTTGGGATTTTTGTGGGTTCAATTATGTTTTTTCACCCAGATGTAACTGTAAAGCGTGAGAAGATTAACCCTGTAAACTCTACAGAGTTAATTACTCAAAACTCACCAAGAGAATTTTATCCAGAAGAAAAGACATTATTAACAACTATCCCATTTGTTAAAGAGAATGAGTTTAATTATGAGTCATTAATCACTTGGGCAGGTGATAATTATAAAGATTATATCTGGTTAATTTTTATCCCAATAGTAATTTTTATTATCACAGCGGTTTCTAACGGTGCAAACCTTACAGACGGTATTGATGGTTTAGCGGCAGGAACATCTGCAATAATTGCAGTCACACTTGCGCTCTTTGCTTGGGTGTCTGGTAATGTGGTGTTTTCAGATTATCTTAATGTAATGTATATACCAAACACTGGTGAGGTGACCATTTTTATAATGGCATTTGTTGGTGCGCTTATAGGGTTTCTTTGGTACAACGCGTATCCAGCTCAAGTTTTTATGGGAGACACAGGTAGTTTGACTATTGGTGGTATTATAGCGGTAATCGCAATTATAATTAGAAAAGAATTATTAATCCCATTGTTGTGCGGAATCTTCTTAATGGAGAACTTTTCTGTAGTACTGCAAGTAGGATGGTTTAAATATACACGTAAAAAGTTCGGAGCTGGGAGAAGAATTTTTAGAATGTCGCCTTTACATCACCATTATCAAGTAAAAGGATTTCACGAGAGTAAAATAGTAACGAGGTTTTGGATTGTCGGTATTTTTCTGGCGATTCTTACTATAGTGACGCTTAAAATTCGATAAGGGTAAATTCTTTAAAAGAGTAATGAGCAAAAAACTAGTCATATTAGGAGGAGGAGAAAGCGGTGTAGGAACGGCTATTCTGGGAATGAAAAATGGGTTTGAAGTGTTTGTTTCAGACTTCGGAAATATTAAAGAAAATTATAAAAAAGTTCTTTTACATCATAAAATAGCATTTGAAGACGGAGGTCATACATCTGCAAAAATACTACAGGCAGACGTAGTGATGAAAAGTCCGGGAATTCCTGATACGGCGCCAATTGTTAAACAATTGAACGAAGCAGGGATTCTGGTTATTTCAGAAATTGAATTTGCTAGAGCATTTACAGAGGCTACAATAGTTGGTATAACAGGTAGTAACGGGAAAACAACTACAGCAACCTTAACACACGGGTTGTTAAAGAAAGAGTTGAATGTAGCTCTTGGTGGTAACATAGGTAAAAGTTTTGCCGAGCAGGTTTCTGAAGGGAAATATGAGAATTATGTGTTAGAGCTGAGCAGTTTTCAGCTTGATGGTATTAAAGATTTTGCTCCGCATATTGCCGTGTTGACAAATTTAAGTCCAGATCATTTAGACCGCTATGAGTATGATTATGATAAGTACATCGCTTCTAAGTTTAGAATAACGATGAACCAGACAGAAGAAGATTATTTTATTTATGATGCAGATGATGAAGAGATTATAAAGTGGCTTAAAACCCACGAGATTAAAGCAAAAAAATTGCCTTTTTCACTAACAAAAGAAGTGACAGAAGGTGCCTATATAAAAGATAAACAAATAATAGTGTCAATAAATAACACCCACTTTACTATGCCAATAACAACATTAGGATTACAAGGACAACATAACGTTAAAAATGCAATGGCAGCTACTAGTGTTGCTACATTGTTAAAAATTAGAAAGGCAACAATTCGTGAGAGTTTACAAAACTTTCAGGGTGTAGAGCACCGTTTAGAAAAAGTATTAAAAATTGGTAACGTAATGTATGTTAACGATAGTAAGGCAACAAATGTGAATGCTACATTTTATGCCTTAGATAGTATGACCAGCCCAACGGTTTGGATAGTTGGTGGAGTAGATAAAGGAAATGATTATGAAGAGTTATTGCCATTAGTTAATGAAAAAGTAAAAGCGATTATCTGTTTGGGTGTTGATAATAGTAAGATTATCAATCAATTTGGTAACGTAGTAGATATGATGGTTGAGGCAACTAGTATGGAAGAAGCGGTTAAGATTGCTTATAAACTTTCAGAAAGAAATGATACTGTTTTGTTAAGTCCGGCGTGTGCAAGTTTTGATTTATTTGAGAACTATGAAGATCGCGGAAGACAATTTAAAGAGGCGGTTAGAAATTTGTAAGTCAAAGCCTATTGTCAGTCTGAGTGCAATCGAAGATAATTAAACTGACAAAGTTAAAATATCAATAACAATTAAAAACATACCCGCCTACGCGGGCATAAAATGAAACAAATATTAAAAAACATAAAAGGCGATAAGGCAATCTGGGCGATAGCTGGACTGCTTGCGCTTTTTTCTTTTTTACCAGTTTACAGCGCGAGCAGTAATCTGGCTTATTTGTATGATGATGGTAATACCAGTAAGTATTTGATTAAGCATTTTGCACATTTGGTTTTAGGTTTTTCTATTCTTTATGGAGTGCATAAAATACCATTTCATTACTTTAAAGGTTTGTCTATTATAGCGCTACCTATTGTTATTGTGTTACTTGTTGTTACCATGGCGCAAGGCACAACCATAGGAGGTGCAAATGCAAGTAGATGGATTAGAATCCCATTTGTAGGAGTTGGTTTTCAAACTTCAACACTGGCGGCAGTAGCATTAATGGCTTATGTTGCGCGGTATTTGTCAAGGATAAAAGATAAGGTCGTGTCATTTAAAGAGACGTTGTTGCCGCTGTGGATACCTGTGTTTTTTGTATTGGCTTTAATATTGCCAGCTAACTTTTCTACTACGGCTATCATTTTTGTGATGGTAACTATGTTGGTTTTTATAGGTGGTTATCCTTTAAAATATTTAGCAATAATACTTGCTTCGGGAGCTTTGTTTTTAACGCTGTTTGTGTTGTCTGCAAAAGCTTTTCCGGGTGTGTTTCCTAACCGTGTAGATACGTGGATAAGTCGTTTAGATAATTTTACTGACAAAGAAGAAGTAGACTCTGATGCTAGTTATCAAATAGAAAAAGCAAAAATAGCAATTGCTACTGGTGGTATAAGAGGGCTAGGCCCAGGTAAGAGTGTTCAGAAAAACTTTTTACCACAATCATCTTCAGATTTTATTTTTGCCATCATTGTAGAAGAATTTGGGTTAATTGGAGGATTGTTTTTAATGTTCTTATATATGCTTCTCTTGTTTAGATTAGTAATAGTGGCGCATAAATCAAGCTCAATGTTTGGTAAATTATTGGTGATTGGCGTGGGAGTCCCAATAGTATTTCAGGCAATGATTAATATGGCGGTAGCGGTTGAGTTATTTCCTGTTACTGGGCAAACATTACCGCTTATAAGTAGTGGGGGTACAAGTATATGGATGACGTGTCTAGCGCTAGGGATGGTGTTAAGTGTTAGTGCAAAAAGAGAAGTGCAAAAGAAAGAAATGGAAAACATAGAAAATCCATTAGATATCTTAAGCGAAACCATTTAAAAATACAATTATAGAAACAACAAAAACATATAAGTTTATAGTAAGCGGCGGCGGTACTGGTGGTCATATCTACCCGGCAATTGCAATTGCAAACGGATTAAAACAGCAGTTTCCTCATGCTGAGTTTCTGTTTGTGGGTGCAAGTGATCGTATGGAAATGGAAAAAGTACCGCAGGCTGGTTACAAGATTGAGGGATTGTGGATTGCAGGATTGCAACGTTCTCTATCTATGAGAAACTTAATGTTCCCGTTTAAGTTGATTTCTAGTTTGATAAAATCACGACGCATTATAAAAAAGTTTAAACCAGATGTAGCAATAGGTACAGGTGGTTATGCAAGTGCCCCTTTGCTTAGAGTAGCTTCGGGTAAAAACATACCTTGTTTAATACAAGAGCAAAATGGTCACGCTGGTGTGACTAATAAGTGGTTAAGTAAAACTGTAGACACTATTTGTGTTGCCTATGATGGGATGGAAAAATTCTTTCCAAAATCTAAACTTGTTCTAACGGGTAATCCTGTGCGTCAAGATTTGTTAGATATTTCGGCAAATAGAGTAGCGGCTCAAAAACACTTTAAGTTAGAGGCTAACAAGAAAACAATATTAGTGCTTGGTGGTAGTTTAGGGGCCAGAAAAATTAATCAATTAGTAGAAGCGGCACTTCCGTTTTTTAAAGATCAAGATGTTCAACTTATCTGGCAGTGCGGAAAGTTATATGAAGAGCAATATAAAAAGCATACAGAAGGTCAGATTCAGGTTTCGGCATTTTTAAATAGAATGGATTTAGCCTATGCAGCGGCAGATGTAATTATATCACGTGCAGGTGCTATTTCTGTTTCAGAATTGTGCTTAGTAGGTAAGCCAGTCATTTTTATTCCTTCGCCAAATGTGGCAGAAGATCATCAAACAAAGAATGCCTTGTCAATTTCAAGCAAGGGAGCGGCAATTGTAATTAAAGAAGCAGATGCAGACCAGAATTTTGAGTCTGAATTATCGTTGTTAATTAATGACGAGCAAAAACAAAAGCAACTTTCAGAAAACATAAAGAAGTTAGCAAAGCCTAATGCAACTAACGAGATTGTAGCAGAAGTAATAAAATTGTTAAACAGAAACTAGTGAATATTTTAAAAAACATACAACACATTTACTTTATCGGCATTGGCGGGATAGGGATGAGTGCGCTTGCTCGTTTTGCTAATTTAAAAGATCTAAAAGTTCATGGGTATGACAAAACTGAAACTACGCTCACAAAGACTTTAGTGAAAGAAGGAATGCAGATTTCATATGTAGATAGCATTCTGGAAATAGAAAAACTAAGTTTAAATACTTCGGAAACGTTAGTGATTTATACACCTGCGATACCAAAGAAGAATGCCATTTTTAACTGGTTTATAGATAATGAATTTACTTTACTGAAACGTTCTCAGTTTTTAGGCGAAATAACAAAAGATACATTATGTCTTGCAGTGGCAGGAACGCATGGTAAGACAACAACATCTGCGATATTAGGACATTTAATGATTGCTTGTGATATGCCTGTAACGGCCTTTTTGGGTGGGATTGCAGAGAATTATAATTCTAATTTTGTGTCTAAAGGGACAGAAATAACGGTAGTAGAGGCAGATGAGTTTGACCGTTCTTTTTTAACCCTTTCGCCAGATATTGCTTGTATCACATCAATGGATGCTGATCACCTTGATATCTACGGAAATACTGAAGAAATTGAAAAGAGTTTTCAAGATTTTGCAAGTCTAGTAAAAGACAAAAACAACTTATTGTACAAAAGTGGATTACCGCTAGAAGGTCAATCTGTTGCAATAGAAGAAGAAGCGGCTTTTACAGCCCAAAACATACGCGTACAAAATGGCGGTTATGCATTTGATTTAAAAACACCTACAGTCACATTAAATGACTTGACATTTTATACTCCAGGACATCATAATTTACACAATGCTATAACGGCAATGGGTATGGCGCTATTAGCTGGAGCTCCAATTGATCTTTTGTCAAAGGCTTTAGCGTCTTTTAAGGGTGTTAAACGCAGATTTTCGTATAAAATTAGAACAGAAAAGTTAGTTCTAATTGATGATTATGCACATCATCCTACAGAGTTAAATGCCTTACATCAAGCTGTTACAGAAATGTATCCAGATGATAAGAAAGTAATTGTGTTTCAGCCACATTTATTTAGTAGGACTAAAGATTTTGTAGAAGGCTTTGCAGAGAGTTTACTTCAGTTTGATCGTGTTTACTTACTAGATATCTATCCAGCTAGAGAAGAGCCTATTGAGGGGGTAACGTCTAGATGGCTGCTAAGTTTGGTTAATAATTATAGAAGCGGAGATTTACCACCAGCAGAAATGGTGTCAAAAAAGAATATTTCCGAAGTATTAAAGAAAAGTAATTGCCGTATTAAATTGATGGTAGGTGCTGGAGACATTGGGGCAGAAGTAGAACAGGTAACAAAATATTTAAGTGATGAAAATTAATTGGGGTATCATAAAGTTTGTGGTCATCCTAGTTTTGGTGATAGGTCTATTTAGTTTTTCTGGAAAGAGAAATAAAGGGCGAAATCTTGAAAAAACAAAGATTGAGTTTGTAGATGAAACACCTCCATTTATAACGCTAGAGGCAGTTAATAAGATGTTAATAGTAAATCACGAGAGTGTTACAAACATCGCAAAAGAACAAGTAATTTTGAAAGAGATGGAGTCACGCCTACTCGCAAATGATATGATTCGTGACGCACAGGTTTATGTCAGTGTTGACGGGGTTTTAGGAGCTAAAATTGAACAGCGAGTGCCCTTGGCAAGAGTGGCTGCTCAAACACACTATTACATAGATGCTGATGGTAAAAAAATGCCACTATCAAATGTGTACACAGCAAGAGTGCCATTAGTGACAGGAAATGTAGAGAATATCTACGGTGAGTTGATAACATTGTTGAAAAAAGTAAACGAAGATCCGTTTATGAAAAGTAGCGTTATTGGCATTCACGTAAGAGATGAAGATAATATAGAATTACAGTTGAGAAATAATGATTTTAAAGTGCTTTTTGGGTCGGTTAACAATCCAGAAAAAAAGTTTATGAATTTAAAAGCATTTTATCAAAAAGCGAAACGTGACACTTTGCTCACAGCGTATAAAGCGATAGATCTCAGATTTGGGAGTCAAGTAGTAGCAACAAAAAAGTAGTAGTATGGAACAGGAAAACATCGCAGTAGGACTAGATATTGGGACAACAAAAATTGTTGCAATGATAGGGAAGAAGAATGAGTATGGTAAGGTGGAGATTCTAGGAATAGGAAAAGCCAAAAGTCTTGGTGTACATCGTGGTGTTGTGAATAATATCACGCAGACCATCCAGTCTATTCAGCAAGCCGTTACAGAAGCAGAAACCTCTTCGGGTCTTAAGATTGAAGATGTTGTGGTTGGTATTGCTGGGCAACATATACGCAGTTTGCAGCACAGTGATTACATTACCCGTGCAGATAGTGATGAAGTGATTGATGATAGCGATATAGATACTTTATGTAATCAAGTACATAAACTTGTAATGCTTCCTGGTGAAGAGATAATACACGTGTTACCACAAGATTTTAAAGTAGATGGGCAAGCAGAGATAAAAGAGCCTATAGGTATGTATGGTGGTAGGCTAGAAGCAAACTTTCACGTAGTTGTAGGGCAAGTTGCTTCTATTAAAAACATAGGCCGTTGCGTAAAAAGCGCTGGTTTAAATCTAGGCGGTATTACATTAGAACCATTAGCATCTGCAAATGCTGTGCTAAGTCAAGAAGAAAAAGAAGCAGGGGTTGCACTTCTAGATATAGGAGGAGGGACCACAGATCTTGCCATTTTTAAAGATGGGATAATTAGACATACAGCTGTTATACCTTTCGGCGGAAATATTATAACCGAAGACATTAAGGAAGGTTGTAGTATAATTGAGAAACAAGCAGAATTGCTTAAAGTTAAATTTGGTTCTGCATGGCCAGGAGAAAATAAGGATAACGAGATTGTTTCTATTCCTGGATTAAGAGGAAGAGAGCCTAAAGAGATTACACTTAAAAACCTGTCTAAAATTATTCACGCAAGAGTAGTTGAGATTGTAGAGCAAGTGTATTTAGAGATTAAAAATTATGGTCACGAAGACCAAAAGAAAAAGTTGATTGCTGGTATAGTGATTACAGGTGGTGGTGCACAATTAAAGCACTTAAAGCAACTCGTGGAGTATATTACAGGAATGGATACTCGTATAGGGTACCCAAATGAGCACCTTGCCGGTAATAGTGATGCAGAAACAACAAGCCCATTATATGCTACAGCTGTAGGTCTTGTTATGAATAGCTTAGAGAGTAAAGAAAGAGCTCGTAACAACGAGATAGAAGTAGCAGATGAAGAAGTGGTTAATGATTTTGTGAATGAAGCTTCACAAGAAGCGACAGAGACAGAGACACAAGTACAAGAGAAACCAAAAGAAAAAGTCAAATTTTTTGACAAGTGGGCAGAGAAGTTCAAGGAGTTCTTGGACAATGCAGAATAATATTTTCGCGAAAGCGAAACAAGTACAGAATTAAAAAATAAAAATTACTAATTGCTCCGGCAATTGAATAAATAGAACCTCGCAAAAACGAACTATATGAGCAGTACAGATTTTGAAAATATCTCATTTGATCTTCCTAAAAATCAATCTAATGTCATCAAGGTGATAGGTGTTGGTGGTGGTGGAAGCAACGCGATTAACCATATGTTTAACCAGGGCATTAAAGGTGTAGATTTTGTGATCTGCAACACAGATGCTCAAGCACTAGAAAATAGTGCTGTGCCTATTAAAATACAGTTAGGGATGGACCTTACTGAAGGTATGGGTGCGGGTGCAAATCCTAAAATAGGAGAGCAGTCTGCTGTAGAGAGTATGGCAGATATTAAAGGGATGCTAACCTCAAATACCAAAATGATTTTTATCACTGCTGGTATGGGTGGAGGTACAGGTACGGGTGCTGCGCCAATTATAGCAAAAATGGCACGTGATCTTGATATTCTTACCGTTGGTATTGTTACAATTCCTTTTCAGTTTGAGGGGAAAATACGTAATGAACAAGCTTTGCTAGGTGTTGAGAATTTACGTAATAATGTAGATAGTCTTGTTGTGATTAATAACAATAAGCTACGTGAGGTTTATGGAAACCTAGGTTTTAAAGCTGGATTTTCTAAAGCTGATGAAGTATTAGCCACTGCTGCGCGAGGTATTGCAGAGGTTATAACGCATCACTACACACAGAATATTGACCTTAGAGATGCAAAAACTGTATTGTCTAATTCTGGTACAGCTATTATGGGTAGTGCAACTGCTACAGGTGCAAATAGAGCTCATGAGGCAATCACAAAAGCTTTAGATTCACCTTTATTAAATGATAATAAAATTACAGGTGCTAAAAACGTACTTCTGTTAATTGTTTCTGGTGAAGAAGAAATTACTATTGATGAGATAGGAGAAATAAGTGATCATATTCAAAATGAAGCGGGTCATTCTGCTAACATTATTATGGGTGTTGGTGATGACGAGAGCTTAGATGGATCTATTTCTATTACAGTGATAGCTACGGGTTTTGACGCTGATCAACAAAATGAAATAACAAATACAGAAACAAAAAAGATAATTCACACGTTAGATGCTGAGCAAAAGGCTGAACAGAATTTATCTACTAATATAACTTCGTCTACTGTACAATTACCTACAACACCTGTTGCAGAAGTTGTTCAAGAAGAAAAAGTAGCGCCAATAATTAGGCATACTTTATTTGAAGAAGAAGAGATAGCGCCAGTACAACCTAAAGCACAAGCTCCTATTGTTGAGGCTCCAGTTCCTTTTGAAGGATACATTAGCACAACAGAATTGATTAAAAATATAGATGTTGTATCTGAGGAGATTAGTATTCACCATCTTGCAGAGTTTGAGCAATTAGTGATTAATGAGATTGATGTAAATAGTTTTGAGATTGTAGCACCTAAAGTGGCACCAGTTACTCCAGTAGCACCTATTGCACCTATTATTCAAGAAGCTGAGCCAAAGATTGTAGCAGAAGAAGTGGAGTTTACAATCAATGAAAAACTTCAGGAAATAGAAAGCACAACTGATCAAGAAAGAATATTTCAGAAGCAAAAAGATGAAGATGCTGTGGTTAATAAGGAAGATCAAATGTTAATGTTTGATATGCCTATGCATCAAGCTGCAGAAGAGGTTACAGAAATTAAACGTCACGAGTTACAGCTTGAAGACGAAGAAGATGAAGTGATTACGTCTCTTGTTGATGAAATAGAAGTTAAAGATCACATAGAGGTGGTACCTGTGAGTGAGGTGAGTAGAGAGGGCGTAAAAATGTACAGTCTTGATGATTATGAAGAGAAAGAAGAGCAATTGATAAATGCTAAGCCTTCTACTAATAAAGAAGTTGCAGAAGATGAAATTACTTTTCAAACTCGCACAGTTGAGGCGCCAGCTACTCCAGTAGAAACAACCGAAATTGACCCAATGAATACGCCTATCTCACAACTTTTAAAAGATAGAACTGAAGAGCGTAAGCGTAAAATGAAAGACTTTAATTATAAGTTTAGAAATAGCGCAAACAAGTTAGATGAGATAGAAAAACAACCTGCGTACAAGCGTATGGGGATTGAACTTAATGAAAAAAATGACGACACAACCTTGTCTAGAACCTCTGTAAATACAGATGAAGATGGTGTAGGATTAAGGTCAAATAATTCTTTTTTACATGATAATGTAGATTAGTCTTTTTATTTAAGGCTATTTTAATAGTATAAAGGTGTTTCGTAAGAAGCACCTTTTTTTGTTTCTGAAATATCTTGAAATTGTTTTTTGTTCTCCTATTATAGAAACTTCGACACTGAATGATAAATGCTCTATTTCTATTTTAAGTATCTTCGCCACTCAATAAAAAAATATCTTAATTATGAGTTTATCTGTAAAGATTATGGACGCTATGAAAACGGCGATGAAAAGTAAAGATAGTCAAGCATTACAGGCATTACGTTCTGTAAAAAGTGAGATTCTTTTAGCACAAACAGCAAGCGGAGCAAAAGAAGAACTCACAGAAGAAGAGGAGTTAAAAGTATTACAGAAGTTAGTGAAGCAAAGAAAAGATAGTGCTGCAATTTTTGCAGAGCAAAATAGAGCTGATCTTGCAGAACCAGAATTAGCAGAAGCAGCTGTAATTGCACAGTTTTTACCTGAGCAGTTAGATGAAGCAGAAGTAACAAAAATGGTAGATGAAGCAATAGCGCAAACCGGAGCTAGCTCTATGGCAGATATGGGGAAAGTAATGGGTATAGTGAATGCAAAAGCAGCAGGAAGAACAGATGGAAAAACTGTAAGTACGATTGTTAAAGCTAGACTTTTAAAATAAACATAAATGTAACACTAAAGTAATTGCGTCTTGTGACCACATTACTGGCTCAGTAGTTCAACTGGATAGAATATCAGATTTCGGCTCTGACGGTTGGAGGTTCGAATCCTCTCTGGGTCACTGAAAGGGAATTTTCAATATTATTTTGAAAGTTCCCTTTTTTATTTCCCCCTAATGTATCTGATAAACAGGCGATTTGAGCAAAAATAGAATTCACTCTAAAAGTTTGAACTCTCTTGTTTTTGAAGTCATACCCTAAACCGTCAGGAAAGACCATATATTGAAGTTTTCTTTTCACTTCAATATCTCCAGAACTCCATAATAGCGGTAGATTGAGTGCATACTTCAATGCAGTATTTATCGACTTCTTAAGGTTTGAACTATCGAAGCTATGTTTTGATAAATTTTTCTTTTTTTGATTAACTTCTGCTACCAACTTGGTTCTGAATCTATCATATTGAGACTTATTTATTTCTTCAAAAACATAGCGCTCTTCTAAACGATCTAACTTCATTTCAATAGCGACTATACCACTTGATAGTTCTTTGGTCTCTTTAATAGCCTCTTCATTCATACTTACAAAAGTGTCGTAAACCATTTCCTTTAATGGTGCTACAAACTTCTTATCCTTTAGCTTGTATGTCTCTAAAAGCTCTAAAAACTCTTGATGTAGTTTCTTAGCACTTCTATTCTCCTTACTTCCCTTACGACGATTCTTATAATAGTAAAGCCCTTTTTTCTTTACGATAAACCCTGTGTAAGGAGTTCCACAAGTTGTGGACTTCAAGAATGTTTTCAGAGGTAAGTTTTCATCATCTACGCAGTATTTTCTGGTCTCAGTTCCTGTATTCAATAGGTTATGAATTTTAAGAAATAAATCTTTAGTTATCATAGGCTGATGATTGCCTTCAATAACTTCTCCTGGTATGAGGCTATTTACAATAAGTCCACAATAGAATGGATTTCTAAATAAAACGCTCAATCTCTTATCATTTATTTTAAGCCCTTTCTCCTGTAATTTATTTGCGATTTCAACGTGAGACATATTGCTGTTTGCTTTCCACAAGAAAGCCTGCTTCAATAGCCTTCCTTCTTTTGTAATAACAAATTTGGGAGTTTTTCCTTTTCCTGGATTGGCATTTGTGTAACCAAACGGATATGCGCCTGTCCAATGTCCTTTGCGAAGTTTCTCTTGCATTCCAGACACTGATTTATCTCTTCTCAATTCATTATCAAACTGAGAAAACATATAGTAAAGGTTCTGTTGGAATGATCCTGCACTTGTAGAAGTATCAACCTCTTGGGTAGCTGATATTGTGACAATACCTTGTCTTTTTAACTGATCACTTATGTAAGCGCCATTAGCTCCAGTCCTTGAAAACCTATCGTAAGAATAGACAATTATATAGCCTACGTTACTTCTTCGCTTTACATAATTAAGCATCTTTTGAAATTCCTTACGCTCATCACTTTTAGCTGACTCATAGGTTCCTCCAAAATACTCACTTACCACAAGTCCTTTTTTATTTGCAAGCTCCTTACAGTACTTTAATTGAGTTTCTAAACTGGCGTTGTTCTCTGCCTGTTCTTTGGTAGATACTCTTGTGTATATAACAGCTTTACCATCTGTTCGTAATTTTTGTCCTTTACCTTTTTTGGCAAACTGATCAAATATTGTTTGGTCTTTCATATGCTTAACTACTATTTTGAAGATGCTCACAAAGTACTTTTGCAAATTCTTCTAACTGGTTTATTGTCTCTTCTACTTTCTTATCTGAATAATCTTCGAAGCCATCAAACTTTTGAAGCCATTCAGCATCATATTTCTTAAAAGTAGGTTTTTCTTCTACTGCAATTGAGTTAGACATCTTAATTTTCTTATCAATCGCTCCATTACTTTTTGGTTACAATTGAATCTGAAATAGTGATCCTTATGATCTCGCAGCAAAGCTTCGGTAATTCCGATGACTATACTCAGTTGCTTAAATTGGTTTACTTAACCTTTGTTTTTACTGTTCTGTTAATCAAGACGATTCTGCCATCGCTTTGCTTAATTTCAATATTCTGATAATCGTGTTGTTTAAGGATATCTACTATTTTAGTTCTGTCCTCAATACGCTCAACTCCTTCAATCATATCAATTCGACCGTCACGTTTTACTATTCTCAATGATTGAAACTTTTGATTTCTTGTCATTTCAATTAACTGAAGTTCTTCAGGACTAAAATCATCTAATGACTTTGAATCCTTCTGTTCTATAATTAAACTCATTTTCTTTCGTTTAATAGCTCTCTCAATAAATCCACTTCTCTTTTAAGAGAAATATCAAGTTTCTCACGCGTTTCTTTAAGCTCTTCTCTTAGCTCTCCCATTTCTTCTTTAAATGAAATACGCATTTCTTTTATTTCTTCTGATTTCTCAATTAAAATGCGTTCTAATTTTTTAGATGAAGATTTGCTCTCCACTTGTATTTTTGAGATAATAGTCAAGAACTGTTTTACTCGTTCGCCATCTATTTGAGATATAAAGTTGTTAATCATTGTATTGACTTCTACAACTTCTACTAAGGTGTTCTTTGAGCCAGCCTCAGCATTGTTGATTCCTTTTATCTTTCCATTACCTGCGTGAATATTAGTCGCGTTATCTCCAGTACTACTTATTCCGTTTTTCTTTACAGTAATATTTGTGATAGTTGGTGGCTGATATTGCAATGGGGTTTCATTGTAGAAGTAATTCATATCTACATTAAAACGCTTAGCAAAATTGATGAGAGCTAAATGCGGAATATGCTTCGACCTGCTTCTTACTGCAGAAACTATACTTCTGTTAGTAGGATAAACCTCTTTACCAATTGAGCTGTCATTATTAGGTTTAATGCCTAACTCAGAATTTACAGCAATCACTTCATCTACTGCATTTACAAATTTGAGATCTATCTCATCATATTGGGGATTTTCTTTCATCTATATCTATCTATTTATCAATACGTTATTTACTTTATTGTTTTTAAAACAACATTATTTTAGATTATTATGTTAATTGAAATGCAATATTAAGTATATTTGGCATCAAATAAAGTATAAATGATGTTTTATTTGTATTTTATTTACAATATGTTGTCAATTAATTTACTAAACATTTAATTAATGTACCTAACAGAAGATATTAAAAAGGTGGTTCTCAGGATGGAGAAGCTTTATGATAGTCCCGTGAACGTCATAAAAAGCAAAACACAATTATCACGCCCCACGATTACCAAGTTTTTTAGACTACAATCTATCAGACCCAGTAGTGTAGAAATTATTTATGAATTGTGCCTTGATCTCATTGAAGAAAAAGAAGAAAAGCGATCTTCTATTAAGAAGCGAACAGAGATACTATTCAACGAGGCTTAAAAATTAAGATGCTTAAACGGGCACTTCACTCAAATTACCAGTACAGACAGCAAAAAAGCTGATTACTGGCTATTGTCTCAACAATGGCCATCATACAATACTCAACCGCATTTAATGCTTTAGAAGGTTACGTTAACCAGCATAATGCAAGCACAAAGGACCTCTCTTCGCATATAAGACAGGCAATGATCTTAACCACTCAAGAGATCATCAAGATTTATTCTATATCCTTACTGAAGGCAAATAGTATAGCTGCCATAGATTTACAGAATTTACCTCCATTAAAGACTAATAACGTACAGCTAGCCAAACGTGCCAAAGCAAGCACAAGAACCATCCAGCGACACCTGAAACGCCTCATAGAAGCTAATATCATCACTAAAAAGATATGGCACGGTTCCAATTCGGGATACGAGCTTTTTATCAACCCAAACATCTTGTTAATAGGTGGTGTAAAAGCCGTTAATAAGCCTGAAAATGAGCTTCAAACTGAAAAATCAAAAACTACTGATAATCAGTTTTTTAAAAATTCTAAAACGACAACTTGTCCTCATACAGATACTAGTAACAATGGTTACATAAATAATATAATAATAGGCGTTGATAAGTTGAAGACTAAAGCGAGTTCGTTACCACTCACGAACGGTTATGAGTCACGCAACGCTACTAGTAACACTTTTACAGGATACACAGGAAAAATAGACCCCAAAAAAAATAATGATGCAGGGGAAATAGAGCGGAAATCACGAGCCACAGATCAAACCAGCGCCGAAATTTCAGGCGTCGATCAGGCTCGTTCCGCTTCCCTATCATTTTATGTCAAGTCCTTCTGGAAACTGGCGCGAAACACCATCTACAAAGACCATTATCTTACTCAAAGTCAAGAGAAAATGGCGCTGAAACTACTTTATCTGTGGTATGAGCCCGTCTCTGACAAACAACTGCAAAACGTTCACGAAGTTTACGTAAGTCGCTTAGGAATTGTACAAAAATACATTGCAAAAGACCCAACAAAACGATACGTCCAGCTGCCAGACAAATACTTTGATCCAAAAAATCCATCAGGTTTTACGGGAACGAGAATCTGGTACCAAAAGCAGAAGAAAAGAGAATACGAGGTGCGGTTAAAACTGATTTTACAAGCTCAAATTCGTCGTTTTCTCAACAATGAGAAAAAAGAAACTGCAAAGCAAAAACCTCGCCTTGAGCTATTTAGGTCTTGCGAAACCAGAATCAGCAAATTAGGTCAACCAGAATTGTTGAACACTTTTCACGCTTCTGTTTTGAATCACTCTACACACAAATATTTACAACTTAATACTTAAAAAATGAATCCATTTAAAAAAAATGATGCGTCTTTGAGCAAAAAACTCAAAGGTGCATTAACCGATTTGACGGTTGATATTTTTGGTTACGAAAAGATGGTAACTAAAACTATCACTAACCGCACCAACTACATTTCCAACAGACTTCAAATCCCAAAGGATCGTCTCTACATCAGGATTTTTCAAAAAGATCACATCATACGTTCATTTTTATACAATCAGAGTAAACCTGTGAGCGCTATACCTACTCAAGAGCTCACGTATTTCTTTATGGAAGAGCAATTAGCACAATTGGATAACGTACAGAATAAAGTTGCCTTCAGCATCAAACAATACCTCAAAGAGTTTGCAGAAGCCAATCGTATTGATGAAGAAAGCGTCCGTATTTGGATTCACCTCAAGGACGATAAAGTCCAGGTTAGAGCTTTTCAAAATGAAGAGTTTATAAAACAAATCCCACTTAATTCACTAATTAAATATTTCAAATAATGGCACAAAGCAAAGGATGGAAACTAGGACAAGATTCATTTTCAAAAATGATTGTCTGGTTTAAAGACGGTAACGTAAGAACAATGTATTCAATAGATTGGAAGCACAAATTATCAAGAACACGCAGCAAAGAAACTGGTATGGAACGTTTCAGAAAAAAGATAAAACAATATGGTCCATTAGCTGGTACCATTGAGATTTATGACAAAGCAACCGGACAACGCATTGCAAAATTTTACGAAGGGATTGAGAAATCAGTTGAAACTATATAATGAGAACAATTAAAGAATTACAAGCGAAGCTCAATCCTAAAAACAATTTTGACCAGCGATATAACATAGAGGCAGATGATAAAATTCATCTGCTTTATGTGAGTCCCAAACTCAATGCGACAGGTTATTACAGGATGATAACACCTGCATTAGAAATCAATAAAACAGATACGCATAAGGCGATTATTACCAGTATCGAGACCAATGACTTCTCGATGAAACTTTCTGATTTTGTAAATCAGCTGGATGAGCGCTTAATTACCTGGGCAGATTACATCATTTTCCCTGCCCTGTTTAGTGATGTTAGCTATTTGATGCAGGCTATCAAAACGCTTAATCCTTCGGTTCAATTAGTGATGGACTTAGATAGAAATTATTTTGCGATACCTGTTTCTATTCCGCTTTCGCGAAAGCTAACTAATGACAAACTAAAGTGCATAGAAAATAATTTGGGTCTAATGGATATCGTGACTGTTGCAAATGAAGCTTTTCAAAAGTTCTTGCAGCGATTCATTGACGACCGCTTAGAAAACGCACATACATTTGTGCAATACCTTCCCAGTTTAGTCTCGAGATATGGCTATGAAGAAATGCCACCACTTACAAGAAACACTTCAGAGAAATTACGAGTAGGCTTAATAAAATCAACCGAAGAAGATTTGCTATCTCTTAAGGAAGTACTTTTTAAAATGAGAAAAAATTTTGGAGATCAAATTGAGTTTATTTACTTCGGGAAGCCCTATTCTGTATGGGAAGTAGAAAAACTTTTTAAAGAATATAAAGTAGAAATACATCCTACCGTTTCATTCTTAGATTATTTTGAAAAGTTGAACAGCTTACAACTCGATGTAGTTTTACTACCTGCTTTAGAATGTCTTTTTAATAGGCATCAAAACTATCAGCTTTTTATGGAGCTTTCAACGTTTGGGATTCCTGTAGTTGCATCATCTCACCATCCAGTCAAAAAATGGATTCACAATGCAGAAAATGGATTTTTAGCGAGTGAAGCTCCTGAGTGGTTAGAAGCTCTTGAAACACTTGTAAAATATGATAAAGAGAAAAATTTTTCTTCTAGTCTCATAAAGAATATCTGGAATAATAACAGCTTTGCAAAGACATCTATTGATAAAATAACTTCCTTATATATTTAATCAATCAATATCCCTGAACTTAAAATGAAAGTTCAGGGATATTACTTTAGAGTACCTTCTAAAATTATTGAATTTATCCCACCCATAAATTCAAAACCCTTACCGTTACTACGATTACCCATTTCAACCTAATTTCAAAATAATCCCAATGTACCGAAGTACATTTCCGTAAGGTCAATCGACCGACTCTCAAATCTATATTTATCCTAAATCAAAGAGAAAACGAGCTTCCTATAGCGATGAGTTTTCCTATTCCCGATACAGATGCAGGTAACGATTACAGAGAACGAAGAGAAAAACGCAATTGAATTGCTATTCAGTGAAAACCTACCCAAAGAGTTTTCGACCTTCCTATTAGAATTAGGCTTTCGCGAGGTTTTTAAGAAGAAAAATACTTGGTATTCTGATGCGCATCCAGCCTATAAAAGTTTTGCTACTTCCTTAAGAGATGCGTTTTCTCGTGGAGACGATTGGAAAACGGTTTCGATGTATCCATCGTTTCAACCTTCCTTAGAAAACATTGATAAAAGCAAATTTAGTTTTGTTACTATTTCATACAGAGGTACAGAAAAGGCAGAAACGAAGGACTATGTTTTATTCGATCCCTATAAGAAGGTCGCTACAGAAATAGCAACTCAATATGCCATTACCAAATATGGAGACGATTTGCAAAACGTCGAAGTCTCTCCCAGAAACTATAAACGGAAAGCTCGCATTATATATGACAAAGGGCAAATTATAAATCGTTTTAAAGTCGATGAGATAACGGAAATAGAAAACGAACCTACTAAGGAAGTAGAAAACTACCTTCCTATAGAGGATGGCAAAGCTCAAGACAAACCTACTCTTGAGACAACAAACAACGAAAAGCAAATCAAAATAGAAAACGAACTTCCTATAGAAGATAGCAAAACTGAAAACGAAGAGACCCTTGAAGAAGTGCCTAAAGAAAATGAGTCTGGTTACAAGACCGATAAAGAGCGTAAAATTTCTACTCGTGAGATTTTAAGCGAAGTGATTAGCAAACTTGTAATTTTAGAAGAGAGTCTTGAAGGTGAAGATGAAACCATCATAGCCACCACCATTTTAGATTTAGAAGATGCGCAGGAACAATCCAGCGAACTACGTTTTAAGAACGAACTTTTAAAAGCGCTACAAAACTTTAAGGATTGGATTTTGGATTTGACTTTCTCATCGCGCACAATGGCGTTAATGGAAATCAATCGCTTGAACCTATCGCTAGACTTACCTCTTTTCCATCTGAAAGAAGAGGTCGCTAGAACGCTATCTGTATCAAAAGATATTTTCAATCGCGATCATATTGTTCCCAATGTTTTAGTCCCAACAAAAGCTGGCGAACCTTTTCAATCTGGTGGACTCAATTTAAGTGATGCCAACTTTATGAGAATGAAGTTCAAGCGACTCTACAACATTACAGATGATACCATTGAACAAGCCTCTGGATTAGATTTATTTCGTCTGTCTCAAATGGCACATCCTAATGATTATGGAATTAATGTAAATCGTTCTACAGTTCTTCGTGAGTGGGAAAGTCGCGGTCTGGAAGCGTTTGAAGAAATCGGCTATCCTACAGATTTAGATTATCCTTATGTGAACGTTCATACTGGTTATAAAAGTGTCTCAACTTTAGCTTCTCAAATTGGCGCATACGATGACAGGCATCAATGGTGGTCTGCGGTCGAACATTCCAGACCTATTGCAGATTTAGCAAAGGGAATTGTGATTATGGATTCCTTATTAATGGAATTGGTTGAAAAGAAATTGGAATTAGTCAACCCAAAATCCAACAAACCCAGAACCGATAAGCAGTCCAAAGAAGCTTTCAATGATATTGAATGGGAAATAAGCAGATTGGAAAGATCCAAACTGGTCATTCAGGATTATATGAACAAGGATTTAGAGGTCGAAGAATCACTTCCAGAACCCAAGCCTAAAAAAGAAAAACATCAAGAACCCAACGACTATTTAGATAAGGTCATAGCTATTCTGCATACCGCTTTCGCGAAAGCGGAACGCCTATCAAAAAAGAAGATAGAAAAGCTTAGAGAAGAAACCAATGCACCAACGATGGGCGCACTTTGGGAAGCGGTAGAATTGAGTTGGTTGTTATGGTACAAGATGCTCTACAGAGAACCTATCCCATTTGAAGCACGACTGAAAAAGATGGTGTTGTTTTGGAATAAAGTGCAACCTACCTATGCGTATTCTGATAGTAGTAAAGAACTCTACAAACAGTATTCCACGCCTTGTCCTATTGGAGCCATCATCGCGCAATACACCCAAATGGATGAAGCCGAGTTCATCTTTGAGCCAAGTGCTGGAAATGGGTTGCTACTCGTAGGAGCGAATCCAAGAATCACTCACGTCAACGAGATAGATAAAAGCCGAAAACAATCTTTAGAGCATCAAGGTTTTGGTCGTATTACATCAGATAACGCAGCAGAACCATTTCCAGAAATGATGCACAAAGTTCACGATGTGGTCGTGACCAATCCGCCATTTGCAAGTTGGGATGATTCTAAGTTTGATAAGGAGCGAATTATACAGAAATACTTCAACAAACATCGCGGATTAGCAAACCATATTCGCCTAGAACACTTGATGGCTGGATTGGCGCTTTACACGATGAAAGATGATGGCAAGGCAGCAATTATTATAATGGGACACGTCTATTTTGGAGACGACGGACTTTTTGCAAAATACCGTCCGTTTTTCAACTGGCTGTATCGTCATTACAAAGTAGACGATGTGATTAATATGAATAGTTACAAGCTCTACAATAAACAAGGAGCGGTTACAAAAACAATGCTCATTCTCATTGGTGGTCGTAAATCAAAACCTTATGGAGTAGCACCAAACAAAAGCGAACAACCACATTTAGAAGATATGGTAGAGACGTTTGAAGATCTCTGGAAGCAAACCAAATCGCACATCAAACCAAATATCGATACCATCATAAAACAGCTTAAAACCGCAAGAACAAAATGATCTATTTCAATAATCAATTAATGCCTAACGACACGAGTACAAAACTCTTTATGGTCACAAACACCAAATCATTTGAACGCTATGAAGACCACGAAGCAGCACTTTACATTCAATTACATCTACTGGTGGAACACGCTTTCGCGAAAGGTGAAAACCCAATTGCTCTTATTGAAGATTATCTGGAGTTGGTCTACACCGAAGGGAAATCGGTAGCAGAAATAGCCGACTTTCTTGCCAATACAGATAAGATGCAACTCGCACTCTGGACACTCAAAGAAAGTTGGGATAAACTGGACGAAACCGCACCTCAAGATTCATTGCTTTATGGAAGTGGTATGGATAAAGAAGAGGCCATTCAGTTGTATTCAGAAATCACATTACGAACTTATTTAGAAGCATTAGCCCAACACAAGAATGAGTAACCAAGAATTAGAAATAGAACAGGCAGATTTTAAGCAAGATGCCGAAGAGGTCGCAAAACTTGCCACGCAAGAAAGTGCTTTAGTGGAATACGTCCCAAAGTCAAAAGCGCCATACCGAATGAATACGCTCATTCCGCGTAATATGGCATTTGAGGTTCAAAAGTCGCTCAATAGCATTGTGAAGACAAAAGGGAATATTGATAATTATGTGCGTAATCAATTAAAGTATGAATCCACCAAACAACTTTGGAGTGGATTGGGTGCAGAACAAGTGGATGCGGTTGGTTTGTATCTCAATCAATTTGAAAATGAGCAAGGCATTATTATAGCAGATCAGACAGGAATAGGAAAAGGTCGGCAGGCTGCTGCGGTGATACGACACGCAGTTATGAACGATTATATTCCTGTCTTTTTTACCAAGAAACCAGACTTGTTTACAGATATGTATCGTGATCTGAAAGCGATAGGTTTTGAGAACATCAGGCCATTCGTAGTCAATACAGATACCAATGCAAAGATTAAAGATGCCGATGGTAATGTGGTGTTCAGTCCGCTGAGTAGTTCTGCGCAAGCTGACCTGATTTCAAACGAAATTGAATTTCCAACGGAGAGTCCAGAGTCTATTGAATACCATAAAAAGATTGGGAAGAAACTACCTGATCCTGATAAAACACCAACTATTAAAATTCCATTGACGCTCGACCATTTACCATTGGGTTATGATATGATTTTTGCTACTTATTCTCAAGTGCAATCTGCACATCCCTACAAACGTATGTGGATTGAGAAAATGGTAAATAACGGAATCGATGGAAGTAAAAAATATAAGAAGCTCATCTTCATTCTCGATGAGTCGCATATGGCTGGCGGTTTCGATTCCATCATCGGTACCTGGATGCGCGAAGTCTTGCCGCAAACTAAAGCTTGTTGCTTTTTGAGTGCTACGTTCGCCAAATATCCAGAAGTGATGCCTTTCTATGCGAAGAAAACCGCCATCGCTGAAACAGGATTGACCGACTCAAATTTTGTGCGTTCAATGACCAGTGGCGGATTAGCATTACAGGAAATTGTGGCATCCAATCTTTCAGAAAGTGGTCAGCTTATTAGACGTCAGCGTTCCAACGAAGGTATCAATGTAGATTACATAACACTGGACGCCGAACCACAACGCAGTAAAAGTCGAGAAAGCGTCAATCGCATCATCAGTTTAATGAATGACGTAGTGGCTTTTGAGCAGGAATTTGTGGCGCCATTATTAGCAGACGTTCACGCTTCCGCGAAAGCGCAAGGCGAGCATATGTCTTCTAAACCGAGAGGACTTGGCGTAAAACAATCGCCATACTTTTCTCGTGTGTTCAACATCATTGACCAAATGCTATTTGCATTGAAAGTCAAAGATGTGGTAGCGCACACCATCAAATTACTGAAGGAAGACAAGAAAGTAGTCATTGCATTTAAGTCCACAATGGGTGCATTCTTGAAAGATTTGAATTTGGTAAGTGGCGATGTGATTCCAAATGAACAAATGGACTTTGTTAGAACTTTAGTCAAAGGACTCGATGGAATATTTAACTACAATTATGTGGCGATTGATGGCGAAAAAACCAGAGAACGTATTCAGTTAGAGGAATTGCCTCAGAATGGGATTGAGAAATACAACGACATCAAAAAACGAATGTTATTAGAAAGCTCTGGACTATCTATTTCGCCCATTGACGAGTTGATTCATTTACTGCAGACTGAAAAGAAGCCCAAACATTTAGGCGGTCATTCTGATATGTATTTCAAAGTAGCCGAAGTAACAGGTCGTAATCAACGTATTGATTTAACTGATGATGAAGCGGTTGTAGAATCTTTTCGTAGCAATACAGAACGCTCTTTTAGAATGTTTAATAGTGGCGATTATGATGTGCTGCTTATTAATCAAAGTGGTAGTACAGGATCTTCTGCGCACGCGAGTAAAGATTTTAAAGACCAACGCCAGCGAGCGATGATCGTACATCAGTTCGAGCTGGATATAAATACTGAAGTTCAGAAAAGGGGACGCATCAATCGTACTGGTCAAGTGAACTTGCCAGAGTATTATTACATCACAAGTGACATTCCGACCGAAAAGCGTTTAATGACGATGCTTAAAGCAAAATTAAAATCGCTGGATGCTAATACCACAGGCTCGCAAAAGACAAATGATGATACTTTAAAAAGTGCCGACTTCCTAAACAAATATGGTGACATCGCAGCGTGGAATTGGGTAGATGAAAACCAAGAGATGATGGAACAATTGGGTTATCCAACATATCAAAAGAAAACCGATAAACGAGGCTTCATTTCTTATGAACGTAATGGTTTTAAAGAAGGTGCTATCCGTCAATTAACTGGAAGAGCTGGATTACTTAAAGTGGAAGATCAAGACGCGTTGTACGATGATTTATTAGAACGATACGACCATCAAATCAAATTAGAAAAACAGCAAGGCACGTATGATCTGGAAACTGAATTTTTACCACTCGATGCCGAAGTAAAAAAGCGTTTCCTGTTTCAAAAAGGTCAAGGTGGTCGCACACCATTTGGTAAAGATACGGTACGGGATATTACTATAGTAAATAACCTAAAACGACCATTTACCAAACAAGATATTGATCAGCGCATTCAAGATGCGCTTGATGGAGAAAAACCAGTTCAAGTGCGTTTGAAATTAGAAGATCAAATCAATGAAGCTTATCCTAAACTTTTAGAAGACCGAAAAGCAAAACGTTTTAAGGTCATAGAAAAATTAAAAGAAGATCGGGAAGTATTACCACAAAGAGGCAGCGGAGAAACCGAAGAAGAGAACGAAAAGATTCTATCGGACTGGAACAAGTTGGAAGCGCTTATCAATCAAAAGACTTCACAGCTCGCTACTTATATCGCTGGATTAGAAAACATTCAAAGCATCATTTTACGCTATACCAATATGTGGAATATTGGCGATGTGATTCGTGTTCCGTTTATTGGTACGACCATAAAACCATCTTGGGGAATCTTCTTGGGTGTGAGCGTCGGGAAATCTGGTAAGAACCCATATACGTTGAGTAATATCAGTTTAAAATTTGGTGTTACAGATTCCCGTAAGATTTTAACATACAGTTTACAGCCTGCCGAGCAGAGTTTCATTAGCCAGGTATTTACAGAGAGTCGTGGCATTACCGATGTCGACATACAAATGGTTAATTTGGAATGGAACGAGCTGATTAAAAAGGCTTCTTCAAAACGCGAACGTCGTCACATTTTGACAGAGAATATCGTAGGTGCTTCAGGTCAGATTGGTACTCAAAACAAACTGATTAAGTACAATACCAAAGAAGGTACCATCAAAAATGGAATCCTATTGCATAGAGACTTTGGCAAAGAAGGCGAGGCAGATTCGGCATTGCTTCCAGTTTCTGAAGCGTATCCAATAATTAGCAAATTGGATTTAGATGACTTCTTTGCAGATCACAAGTTAAGTTTTCGAGCAAAGCGAATAAGTGATAATTATTATCAAGTCTATTTAGACAAAAAGGATTTATACCCAGCGGTAATTGACGAAAAACTACGTTCGTTATTAAGACGAGAATCTGGTCAATCACAAGATGAATTGCCAGACTTTGTACAAAATGCTGGCGATATGACTGGCGCATTGCATTTGGAAAACCTGCAACCGTTTCTAAATCGATTGGATGCTTTTCAAGTGCAGTATATGGGCAAAGCTCGTGAACTCGAAGATTGGGAAATTGAAAATGAAACCGATTGGAAAGCACAGACCAAACAGAAAAAAGGAAATTTTAAGTATCAATTAGGACGTGCTTATGGCCAAGGAAGTAATCCCACCATTGGTTTTGTAAGCTATGAAGAACCAACTGCAGATTACGAATTTGGTCTTGTGATTTACAATCGCCCACTTACTGACAAGGAGAAATACAATTACTCGCTGATTCCCATTTTTAAGAACGTTGAAGAACCTTACCAAGATTGGAAAACGACTATCCTCCAGACAGAAATTAAAGATGATTTTAATGCCATTATTGAAGAAGTAAGAGACTTGCCATTACACGAAGCGATTGAGGCAATGGGTTATTTTATTTTGAATAACCTACACGAAGATGGTAATGCAGAATTTGTATTTGGAAAGTACACTGCTCTAGATTTAGGACGTGTCTTTTATGAGGATACGATTGCTCAAATAGCATCTATCGATGAACTAATTAACCAACTACAAATTGCTTTGAAATAGATGAAAGTCAATCCCAATAAAATGTACATCGTGTACACGCCATTCTATCGAACTCGAAAATCCATATTTGATGGTCAACCTACAACTATGCAAGAACTCAAAAATAAATTTAGGCGTGGTATGGATGCAGATGTAATCGATAGTATTTACTCAACCAAAAAAGAAGCTAACGAAGCTGCTGACAAGCTATTCAAAAAAGCAAAAAGAAATTAAGAATGAACAACAGAAAATTAGACATACCAGAAGTACAGCAGATTCCGCAGTTTATGAAAATTATGGATGATTTAAGCGTTGGAAATAATCCGTATTTGGTAGGAAGCGCCGGAACAGGAAAAACAACCATTGGAGAAAAGGTCGCTTACGCTATAAAAGGTCGCGCAGAAAACGATGGGCAAGAATTGCCATTTACTATTGTGAACTGCAATCAATGGACATCGCCTATTGACATTAAAGGTGGACAGACTATTTCTGGTTACAAAGAAGGTGCGCTTATTGAAGCTTGGCGTGATGGCAAGGTTTTAATCCTGGACGAAATGCCAAAGCTGGATGCCAATACCGCAGGATTATTAAACGATGCGTTAGCAAAAAGCGCTCGTGAAGATGCTATCATTTTTAATGGAAATAATGAGCCAATCAAAAAACATAGAAACTTTGGTTGTATTGCTACTGGTAACGTTATTGGTAAAGGTGCAAGCGGAAACTATGTTGGAAACAATAAGCAAGATGCGTCCTTATTGGATCGTTTTAGTGGTTGTATTTACCGTATAGGTTTTAATGAAACCTTGGAGCGCCAACTCGTTTATCCAGCTGTAGTGGATATCTGTTTGACTATTCGTAAATCTATTTTGAAATATGAAGGAAAAGAAGCTGGCGATGACGATACTGAAGACATTATGACACTTCGTACAATGCTCAACTTTGAACGTGCCTACGAGCTTGAAATGAAGCGAGAAACTGGAATGAAAGATGAGTTTGGCAAGACCTATCGAAAGATGCCCAACGGTAAAACCCTAAAGGATTCTCTACACAGCTACTTCATAGCTATGACGAAGGAAAAAGCAGAACACATTAAGACGGAAATCAATCTTGAAGGCTTTTTAAATTCTTATAAAAGTAGTGGAATGAAACAGGCTTTTATTGTTGCGTTTAAGAGGCGGATTGGTTAGGTTTTAATCTTTATTTAGCTTCAATCACAAATCATAATGTTAAACACTTAGTCAATAAATATTTTTTAATTTGTAATATTTTTCCAAAAACTTATTACACTTAATTCTTTTATTCTCGATTTTAAAAGTTTCTTTGTAATCAAATAGTTGATTGTAAATGAAGGAAGTAAAGCATTTTTTTAATAACATAAATAATGAAGAGCCAATAGAAAGGTTTTGGTCCAGTTACAATGATTTTTGTAATCATCTCGAAACGTTTACCATTACTGAATTGTTGGATTTAATACCTAAATTAACTGTTAGATTAAAAAAAGAAAATCAAAGTGAGCACTTATTCCAAAAAGGGATTGAAAGAGTATCCTCCGCTGATAAATTTTTTGGTAATGACTTTTACAGCATTATTGTTAAGTCTGGTAAAAATCACGAATTACTAAGTAACATTATTGCAGGATTGTCTGTTTCTGATAAAGACTCAGCAATTTTAATTGTAAAAGACTTAATCGCCAGCGATGAGAAAATTAATATTGTGCAAGCTATTTCTTCTATTGCTCGATTTAAATTAGATGAATCTGATTTTGAAGACTTTAAAGAATACCTAATTGATGTTTTCTCAAAGTATATCAATGAAGGTAGATCTGTTGAAATATTAACAGCCATTCTCTTCGTTTATAGAGTCCACAGAATGCACTTTTTGAAACTCAATAGTGATGTTCTAATAGTTACAAAACGAGAGGAAAAGGAGATAAAAAGTTATCTGATTGATATCATTCACTACAGCGTAGATATTGATACTGAGCAAGAATTCTATTTAGAGATTTTGAACTCCTTGGTAACGTTTGACGCTTCCCAATTAGGCTATCATAGTATGTTCGGCTATATGCTCAGTAACTTAGTTGACAAAAACTTAGCCATTGTCAAAAACTACATAAATCAATGGATTGGTCAAGATGACCACTTTAAAAAGGTGAAAGTCTTTGAATCTGTCTTCAATAAAATATATGAATTAAACCCAGAAGAATTTCAAATCCTAATCACGGAATGGTTAAACGAAGATAATCATAAGTATCAACTAGCGATGTTCAATGTGATAAGAGAAATGAGCTACTCTAGTAATTCAACTTTTGAACTATCATCATCATTACTATCAACATATAATATTAATGATATTGAATATATAACTCAAAAAATTGTGGGGTATGTTTATGATAGAAAAGTGTCTAGAGTTATGCTATTCTCTATACTCAAGTATAGATATGATAATAAAGATATCACTCAACTTGTAAGCAGATTATTTGTAGACTATCTGATTTTTAATTACTACTCTACTATTGATTATCTAAAAGACCAAAACAAAAGTGCCGACAGGAAACTTAAAAAGATTATTTCAGATATTATTTCTGAAGGTGAACGCTATTACAAAGCATATTCTGACTTAGATATTCTTAAAGAATTTCAGCCATCAACAGAGCGACTCAGGTATATGGATAAAATTCAGAATAAAAAAATGAATAAAATGCGCGATGAGAGTGACAAAACCGACAATTCATTTTTAAGTATGGTTACTACTCTTCAGTTTAGAACTGGTAAAAAAGCATTCGGAAAATTCAATGGCCAGTATAGTCAAGAGATGAAACCGAAATTATTCTCTGTTAGTGAAGAATTGCCTCGTGGAGAATACATTGACCCTGTTGCGCAAAGTATTTTGCGATTAGAAGGACAAAATTTTACAAGAAGAAAATGAGATTTATACTAAGTGAATACATTACACTTCTTAAAGAAGATGGCGAGTTGGATACCTTAATCACAGACCTACTTGTAGGGATGAAAATAACACCTATATCTATACCTCAGAGAGGTAGACAACACGGTGTAGATATTGCAGCTGTTGGTATTGATCCCGATGATGGTAAGAAAAAAATGTTTTTGTTTGTCGTAAAACAAAAAAATCTAACACGCTCTAATTGGGATAGTGGCGTAAATTCTGTAAGACAAAGTCTAAATGAAGTAATAGATGTTTACATACGCACAATGCTTGATAAAAGGTATAAAAAACTACCTATAAAAATCATAGTAGCGACCAACGGAGAGATAATGCAAAGCGTACTAATCAATTGGAAAAATTATGTAGATGAGCACACTAAAAAGAAAAGAAGCTATGAATTCTGGGGAACAGGAGAGTTAGCTGGTAAACTAGATAAATATCTTAGTAATGAAAAACTATTCCCTGCTGAATATCAATCTTATTTGAGAAAAACACTTGCTTTCCTTGATTTACCGGATTATAATTACACTCATTTCTATCAGCTGATTGAGGAGATTTTAAACAAACCTGAAAAGCAGAAACAGAAAATCTTGAAGAGATTACGACTAGTTAGATTGTGCACAGGCATTATCTTTAAGTGGTCAGAAGACATCAACAACTTAAGACCAGCCCTTATAGCCAGTGAAAGATCTTTACTGTTAGCCTGGGATTGGATATCTAAACATAAGCATACCGAAAAGAACTATGTAAAGGCTGAGTTTTATACTTTATTTCAATTAAAAAGAAAGATAGGAGTTCTTTATTTCAATAAGACAGTTAATCACTACCAGTCACAGCATAGTCTTTATAGGTATGGAAGAAATCGTATAGAATACAGTTTAAATACTTGGGAAGAATTAGGATTGATTTCCATAATTGGATTAGGCGAAATCCAAGAGTGGAATTTTTATGCTCAACTCAATAATAAAGAAAATGTTGATATTTATTCTAAAAGCGCTAAAAATATTTCGAATGCTTTGGTCTCTTTTATTTTTAATAATCCGCCTTTAAATTACCCAGCGTATGACGAACACTCTATCGAAATTTCACTAGCACTTCAATTGTTGTGTCAAACAGGAAATTCAAAATGGGCTCTAAAGTGGATGAACAACATTACTGTTGGCTTTTATAATAGCTACAAAACGCATAAGTTTTTCCCATTATTCAGAACAAATTTTGATAAACTTGTAGATATTCATAATGGGGATGATATTTCAGAAGTGGACTCTACAATGATACTGCCAATTATAGTGGAATACGCACTTTTGTTAAATGACGATCAACTTTATCAAGACGTAAGAACTCTAGTAAACAAGACTTTTCCTAAAGTCAACCTTCAGCTATGGTTTGCAACAGAGGACACAGAGGAGTGTTTCTGTAGAACAAATTATAGCGCACAAAAAGGAAAGCTAAAGCATTCGATAACACTCTATGAAAATATGGAGGATTATGAAAAAGAAATTATAGAAGAAATCGATTTATTTATAAAAGAAGTCACTTTTGAGGTTTATAAAACAGGTTTCAATTTCCTACTGCATCTAGCAAGTCGACACTTTAGGGCACAACCATTTCCTGCATTCTGGAGATTACCTATTAAAAGAAGTTATGAATTAAAGGAAACCAAGTAGACATAAAAACAAGATTAATAGGTATTGAAGGCTTTTTAAATTCTTATAAAAGTAGCGGGATGAAGCAGGCTTTTATTACTGAGTTTAAGAGGCGTATTGGTTGATGAGCCAATTTATTTCCAAAGTCCTTTTTTAATAAGTGCTTTTTTATAGCCTAGAGCCTGTTCGTCATTCTTTGTATCTGGATAAGCTAAAATCTCTTTTAATTTTTCAATAAAAGCTAACGATACTCCTTCTTTCTCTGCATTCATTAGCCTTCTCAAATTTAATCTTAGCTTTAGCTAGCGCTTTAGAACCATTGACAGGATCTTCATAATGTTCTTGCAAATTGAAATGACTTTCAATATCGCCTTTATAAGCAATTAATAGATTTGTTGCTCCGTCAGCTGTCACTTTATTAGTTGTAACTACATAATCTTGATCGTGTGTTAGTCTATTTATTCTAGTTTGTCCATCAGCATATTTGTTAGGATGGATTTCTAAAAAGTGTGAGCGATCTAGTGGCATAGTAATTACAGCATTTGGATCGTACAGCCCTTCAAATCGATTTGTATTTATATGTCGAATAGAAACTGGATTGTCTGATGTGATTAAAGGTGTTTTGCTATTTTTTATTTTAATAACATTAATTGCGCAATCAAATTTATACTTAACAAAATCCGCCCAGTATTCTAAATGACTTACAAGAAAATCCTGTCTAGACTTTTCATTATACTCATTTTTCACTTTTTCTAAATCGTCGAGATGAAACTCAATTTTAGTCTCGCCTACTGTTATTTTGACAACACCTTGTTCATTAGGAAATTGAGCAGCTCTATTAAATATTTCCTCATTCATAGAAATACTCATTGCTAGAACCCTTGGAGTCCTAAAACACAGAGATAAACAAACATATAGAATCTGCAATTTTTGTTGAAAATCTAAATAGTGTAAGTTCTCATCAATCAAAAGATTATAGACCTTTGGAAACTCTGCATCAACGTGTTCTGCATAGTATTTCTCAAGAGCATATTTATCATCTTCCGATTCAACAGGAAGAGTATATAGATTTTTTTGAAAGCAGATATCCTTGGTGTCAATTTGTTCTAATAAATGGTCGTGTTCTAACCTGTAGACATCAACAAAGTATTAGCCTTTCTTACCAGCAACTCCAAAGTTTTTTAGGTAAGAACGAGGTATGTAATGTTGTTTTATTGGATTTGACATTTCAAAATAAATTATTTTTCTTAAAGATAGATGCTTAGAATTTAATAGAAAAAAGTATCATTTTATTTGTGACATTTCACGTCCCAAACTACAATCCCATACCGCAACTCACAACACCTCAAAATTTACTTTTATGAGCATACGTGAGCGCACCAAAACAACATACCCTTAAAAGTCCTGATGGCAAATACAACTATCTTTTATTTGATAGTGTCTTTGCTTTCAATGGTTTTGTAGATGATGAGACTAAAAATCTGTCATCTGCAAATCAGTCGCGTTGGGATTTTATTGAAGAAAGTACCGCTAGTCAGATCCAAAGTGGAACTGATTGGTATGGCACACCAACGCCTAAAAACGTAAATGAGCTTAATGAACATCGTACCTTTTTAGGGATGCCTCTAGTTGAGAAAATTCAACCCAAAATCAAAGAGAAACTCACACATTATTTACAATATCTCAACGATTCTGTGATGCCAAAACCAAAGATGGCTTACAATGATCGCGGTCTTGGCGTGTTCTCTTTTGAGCGTGCTGCGATGGGAATGTATCAACAGTTTCCTATCAATACCAATTCGCCAATTAATACGTCTGTAAGCCAAATGAATATTGAATTGGGCAACAAGACAGTTTTGACTTCGGTAAAGAGTGTGTTTGCTTATTTTAAGGATAAACAGATGTCTTATCCATCGCTTCAATTATACATTATGGCTGGTGCTAATGCCAATGTAAAAGGTAATGATTTGCTCTATGTAGGTCTCGCTTGTTCAGAACTTGTGGAGTTTATGGAACTGCGTGGCGTCTCGGTGGAAGTGAATGTGATGTTGGGCACTTCATTTAACAATCAGGTCACGATGGGTTGTGTGCGTGTGAAACGCTTTCAGGATAAACTGGATAAAAACCAATTACTACTAATGAGTAGTGATCCGCGTTATTTTAGGTTTCGTGGGTTTAAATCTTTAGTGGCGATGAGCAATTATTTTGGTCTCACGATTCCTTCTGGTTTGGGAACTATTTCGGCTAGTATGGGTACCGCTTTCGCGAAAGCGATCAACCCTAAAGGCTTCGTCTTTGAACAAAGTTATTCGATGGATTCGGCAGTTAAGGAAGTCTCGCAAATCATTACCAATTATAAAAATCAGTTGCAGCCAAATGGATAAAAAAACCTTAAAGCAAAGCGTCATTCACAAGATAATGGACAGAGCGATTGAGATCAATAAAGCTTGTAAAGAACGATGTACAGATTTTCAGATTATGCTTTCGCGAAAGCGTAAAAACATCTTAATACTGCGCTGGACAACCATTGATATTTCAAATGTGGATAATCCTGTGCAATGCTATCGTTATGAATGTTTTAAAACCGATGGAACTTCACAGTTGTGTTCCATTCATTATGCAGACCAGGAAGAAGCCAATGATTTTATCTGGTCGCTGGAACCGCTCTATCATCAACAATATGCCATAGATCATAAACTATAAATATGTACAAAACTAAAAATACCACCAAGGACGCTCTAAAGGCGTTGAAGATTAAAAATCAAGATGAAATCGAAGACCTTACAGGTAGTAAACTTGACCCTGTAAAGGCTTGGGAAGTGATAAAGTCAACTTCTGAAGATTTTAGCAAGTCTGACGTAAAAGCCCAAGAAGCAGATATGCTTTTATATGAGATGCTGCATCCTAAAATGGAACAGAAAGATAAGCGTAGCGATGCTAAAGAAATCATACGCCTTCAAGAAAAAGAACGTGCCAGAGCCTTAGACCTTCTGGAACTAGAATTATTAATTGCAGCTTAAAAATAAACGATGACCATACAACAATTACAAGCGCTCGATATGAGCAATGTGCAACCTGAAGCATTACAAACTGCTGTGCAGGACATACTGGATGATTACAAAGAAACCAATGATAAAAAGGCTTTTGAAGAGATTGCCAAAGAAAATATCGAGAAGGTGTTTCTTTTAGTGGAACGTCTTGCTCCTAAAGCCATAAAAGCTGAGAAAGCGGAAACGAAGGAACCTAAAGAGACGTCTAAAAAAGAATTATCTGATTCTAAAAAGGAAGCTCCAAAAAAAGATAAAGAACCTACTAAAACCGTCAAGAAAGAACTGGATAGTTTGAGTAAAGACATCAAGGCGTGTCGGTTAAAAATCAAACGTTTCAACGAAGAAAAGCGTAAAAATGAGCCTAAAAAGCCCAAGCCGATGCGCCATACCAAAATCAAGAATCATTTTATCGCGATTGCTAATTTGATTCCGCCAGCGCATAAGGACAACGTGAAGATGCAGAAAGAAGCCGAGAAGATTCTACTACGAGCGCACAGAGGTATTATGAACACCTACGGAATCAACTTTGTACGTGCCGAAGCTGGCGAAAAAGATATCAAAGCGAAGTATGATAAAATGGAAGAAAAAGCCACCAAATAACTATGAATAAAAAAGTATTAATCATCACAGGCGCTGGACTCGCCATAGGTTTTGCCGAAGCGCTTATCTATTATAATTTAGGTAAGAATGACCCAACAAAGGAGTTTAAACTTCAAATACCCAAAGGTGCCGAACTTTTGAAAACAACCTGTATCATCATCGTGACCTCTCTAGCGACAGCAGCACTTTCTAATGTTTTAGAAAATGCTATCGCAGATAAACAGGAACTCATCCCAATAACAACATAAGACTATGAAGAAAATAGAACATCAGGTTTTCCTGAAAAATAACAATCTGGATAAGAAATTACTTTTGCAACCCATTCAAGAAAAAATAGAAATCTTTGATAGAATGCATAAGCTACTCGAAACAGTTTCAGATTGTGAAAAAGGAAGTTTATACGAACAACTTGAAGAACTTGATTTAGAAATCTTAGAAGACATAGATGAAGAGTATGCCGATAAACTAGAGTTCAATGAAATTGAAGATGCACTAGAAGAACAACCAGAACTTGAAAAAGTAGCACCTAAAAAGGAAACCTCAAAACCTGCTAATGACGAGGCTATTTTAGAGGAGTTAGTAAGAATGGGACGTGTCCGAAATATTGCTCGCTCTACGTTTCGAGATTTGGGTGTAAAAACACAGCTGGGTTGGAATACTGTAATTGGGAAATATCGTGTGGTAAGGACTAGTGTTTTTAGGTATCGGTATGAGGTGGAGAGGATATAGCTTTAGCCGATATACAATTTGTATTAAAAATGCCCTCATTTTGAGTGAAGAAATGGAAAAGCATCACTATTCCAAACATCCATAGTAAGCCAGTTTGAAGTTCTTTATAACCCATAAGTTCTTCAATCTGGTTTTCTTCTGTAAGGTCAATATGTTCAATGAGTTGTTTGATTTTTTTGGGAGATATAAGATTTGGTCTGTAACCTTCTTTCCCCAATGCTCCTCTAAATTCTTCAGCAGTTCGCTCGTAATTTCCATTATGAATAATATCAGCTAACATCTCTTTTTTTGCTGCCTGCATTCTTCCCCATTTACCTTCACCTTGCCAAAATTCTAAAATTTTATAGGCTTCTAGCATCGTAAAACTTTTTCTTCCTATTAAATCATTTGCTTCAAAATAGGTTTTGAATTGTTCATTAAAAGTAGTTTTTGATTTGAGACCAGTTATTTGGTATAGCATCTTTTTAGGAATACGCTCTGTAAATAGTGGCTGAAATCCAGCTATTATTTCTTCGTTTTTAATTTCTTGAGAAGGAGTTTCCCATAAATCTATGACAGAGCCATAATGAGAAATATAAATCAAAAAGCGCCTGAAGGACTTGAAATTGTAATTGAGTAAACAAGCTCCAATGAACCAATAGGGAATGCCACTTTCCCAGGTTTCGTGAAATCTATCTATTTTAAAATCTTCTTCCGTCATAGTAACAATATGGTCGCAACGCTTTGAACATTGCGACCATCAGTTTTGCATTACTTCTTTCCTTTAGAACCAGAGTTTCCTGTTTTACCTGGACTCGATTTTGGCGGATTGTTTCCTCTACCACCTCCAGATTTGTTTCCTGTTGTACTTGGAGCATTTTTTAGACCACTTGACTTTGCCATAATTTTAGGTTTTTATATTAATAATGGGTCAAATATATAAGGCTTTATTTAAGTGAATTGTAAACTTTGGACGGTAGGGCTAAGGCTTCAAACTGTGATCCACTTCTGCTTTTTCTTTTGCTTTCGCGAAATCTACTTTAGTAAAATTTGATCTAAATGCAGAATAAAATTCAGTATTCTTAATTAGATTTCTAAGACCACTTTTCGACTCTAAACTATGAACCGCAGCATAACCGGTACTCACTAAGATAGGCTTGTTCGCATAATCATTCATCATTTCGACTTTCTTAAGCTGTTCCTTTACAAACTTTCCAAGATCATTGAGCTCTTCAACTTTAGTTTTGTTTAGTTTTTTGATTGTGGAAACATTTACAGAAGATTTTACTTGAATGAGCATTATATGCCAGTAACCTTGTCGTCGTTTTACCGCAAAAATATCTGCCGGTGATTTGCTTCCTGGTGTTATGTAAGCTTCGTAGTTCAATTTGTTAAGTTTTCTAACTACGTATTGTTCAGCTTTATCTCCGGCAACTCTATTAGGCAATGGACCAGAAAGTCCTGCATTCATTCCTTTTGGCAAATCACCATTTAGGTAAACTATATAGTTGGTAAAGGATTCAAAATTTTTCATAGATTATTTAATTTGTCTGGTATAACTATCACTTAGATACTTGAGCTTCCGTTTGTCAAAAGCAGGTTTTGTACCTTCAAGTATATCGACAATTCCCTTATTAATGATATTCTTTTCAATCCCGCCAGACTTGAAACTAAAGACGTTATTTCCTTTTTTATCTAGTTCAACGTGGATTACTTGTTCTGCATCTGCAACTACAGCTAAATTTGGGTTGTGAGTGACTATGATAAGCTGTCTTTTCTTCTTAGCCTGTCTTATAAATGGAACTAGGACTTCAAATACACTTTGATTGTCCAAATTATCTTCTGGCTGATCTATAATCAAAGGTTTTTCATCATTATCTAACAAAAGATAGAATACGATGAGAGCAGCTCCACGCTCGCCAGGAGAAAGTTGTTCTATACTTTTACCAGAGAACTTTAATTCATATTTTTCGTCTAAATATTTAAGGCTATACAGGAAATCATAAAGTTCGTTGAGCTTTTTAGATTCTTTAATTTGATTGAAAGGATTCTGCTTGACTTCGCCAAAAAAATCAAGTTTTTGAGTTATCCCATCAAGAAATTTTAAAATTTCTTCAAGATTGTTAGGGTCAGTTTGATCTAACAAATCTTTAACTAATAATTCCGCCTCAACTTGTCCTCTAAACGATCCTGCTCGTCCTTTATCTATGAACTCTAAGAAATTTTCTGAAAAATTTGAGATTTGCATAGATGCCTCTAAAGAAATAACATATTCTTTGATTTCCTGCATTTCAGCAGATAACTTGTGATCAATATTAGATTTGAATTGTGCGTAGATATCAACTATCGACTTTTTAGACTCATAAATTTTGGTCGTTATTTCATTACGCTGTGTCTTTTTTATTCCTATTTGAGCGCTCAATTGCTCAGTAATAAATTTTAACTGGTTTTTGAAATAATTCAATGAGCTAGGCAAAGGGTTTGAAGTATCTCCTGTCTTCTCCGCTAATGCTTTTTCCCATTTTGTAACCGATGATTTATAAAACTCAATTGCCTTTTCTTTTGCATCAAGTGACTTAGAGAGTTCTTCTATTTTATCTTTAGATTTATTTATCTTTTCTATTAAGAGATCTGATTTAATTAGTGATAAATATTTATACTTCTCTTCATTAAGAGGTAGCTTGCCGAGTTGAAGTTCCAATATAGTTTTTTGTTGCTCCTTTGCAACAATAATTTTGTTTATTGGTTCAAAACTAATCTTAGGTTCTGGGTAAACTTCATCAATAGAAATATTAAACGCTTTTAAGTCCTCGGATTCTTCAGATCTAAAATTTTGAACTCTAAATTTCTCAGTATTAAATCTCTCTTTAATTTGGTGAAGCCTCGTCAAATCACTATTGAGATTTGTTAGCTCCTCTGTTAATTTCTCTTGCTGAATAGTTAAAAGATCAAAGTCTTTACTTGCCTTTTCAAGTAATTTAAAATTTTCGCCTTTATTCTCTGAATCATCATCTTTTTTATCAGGATCGTCAGGAAACGGATCTTTGGGTTTATTTTCTATAAGACTATCAATCTCTAATTGTATTGTGTCAATTTTACTTTGTATTCCTCTTTTATACTCTTCAGTATTCTTTAGTTGTAAGCTGACGATTTCTTCATTTAGATTTCTTAAATCTTGACGTAAAGAAGCAATTTTTTCATCTTCGGTTTGCTTTTTAACATTGATAAAGTCATCAAAAGTAGAGGTGTTGTTACGCTCGGTTGGATCTAGGTGCGTAAATACAACTTGATTAATTTCATTTTTGAAATTTTCATTATTCTCTATTTCATTACATAAATCCTCAAAATAAGATTGAGGTAAGTATTTGACCTTCTCCTCCAAGTCATAATCAACAGAATTATTAAGATTTTGATGTACTGTTAAACCACTTGCCCAAGTTAATTCTGCTTCAAAATTCTTAGCCAATCCACCTTTAAGAAATTTCTTTTTACTCAAGAATGAGAAATATTCATAGTTGTGAGAATTGCCTAATAGACCTATAACATCTGTGATGGCACTTTTACCTTTTCCTTTATTTCCTATGATTGCTGTTAACTCCCTGCTTGGATAGACTTCTTGATTTTTGAACCAAACCCCATTTGCTTCGTTGTAATCAGCGATTTGATTTATTGTAAGTTTCTCTATGTATTTGGTTTGGTTGTTTCTTACTCTTGTATGCAATTCTGGCTCTGGGCCAATAAATATTCTACTCTCTGGTTCATATAAGAGATATATAAGTCCTTCAAATGTAGGATTGATTTTTACCCAAGTATTGCAATTGCCTATTCTATCCTTTATTTCAGTTTCAGAACTATAGGAATGGGCATCGCTACAATCTAAAAGTAATGTATTAACCGATTGTGACTGTAAGCCTGCTTTAGACTTATCAAATGCAGCCTTATCCTCGGAAGCTGTAAAAACAAAATCAGCAGAATTGATAACAGTTTTCTTTTCGGCTATAGAACCATCCCATCTCATCGCTTCCCATTCAGTTTTACCAACAGCAGTCAAAAATTGCCCTTTTAAATGAACATTTTTTAATTTTTCAATAAGCTGTGAATAAGGTATGTTCAGAGATTGAAAACCTATCTTAAGTGCAGATCCATTCAAAACCACACTGGATGATGCTTTTACTTTTTCACCTAGTGATTGTAAATTTTCTCTTGTGATTACGCCGTTCCAGTCACTTTCGTTGGATTCATAATCAGGAAATAATTTATAATTAGCATTTAGTGAATTTAAAAATTGTTGTTGGATTGTTTCAGGATCGAGCTTGTTGGAAAAAATTACGTGATAGTTTACTCTTTTAAATGGGTTGTCTTTATTAACACTCCCAAACTTATCGATACGTAACTCAATTACAGGAAGAATCAAATCAATATTCGATAATCGTCCATTCTTTTTGTACTCAATTACCTTTTTGTAACCATCTATAAAGATATAATCATTAATACCTATGATTTTGAACTCTTCAGGCAAGGATTCTAAATCTGAAATATACTTTTCCCATACCTCTTCTTGTTGCCCATCGCCAAAATGATGTTCTATGGAAAATGGTGTGTGAACGTGCAAATCACATTTAATCCATTTAGATCCTTTATTATAATTTTCTTCCATATTTATTATTTAAACTTCTCAGTCATAACTAATCCTCTCGCTGCACACTCATATATTCTTTCAGATGAATTTGCTTGAGCAATTAAACTGAGTAGTACTCCAATTTTCCCACTTTCTTCAGAAGTCATATCTTGATCTAAGAATATAAAGCAAGCCCTCTCCATCCGCTCTTTCAGTTCTTTGAGGTTTTTACTTATACTTTCATTTTTAGATTCTAGTCTCACTAAGTTCTGAAATTCAGCCTTGCTAGGTCTTCTTATTCTTCTGTCTAACCGATAAGCTCTATTCATAAAGCTCTCATAGTTCATTGATTTAATTTCTGGTGTGCTCATATTTTATTTTTAACTATTCTCCACAATCCTTATCTCATCCCCACTCAATCCATACAGCTCATACACCATAGCATCTATTTGTTGCTCGATGGTGTTTATTTGTAATTGTAGATCTTGTGCTTTTTTCTTGTTTTGCTCAAAGAGATCGAGCCATTCAAACTCATCTGTTTTAGTGAGTGTAGCTATAGGTGGTAGACCATCTTTATCGCGTTGCTTGTTAGTTGCTTTAATGGCTTTATTCAACTCTTTGATAAAGTCGCCAAAATCTAAATCTTGCCAATTTTCGAGTTTGCGAGAGAACTTAATAATCTTAAACTGATGAAATAAATATGTAAGGAATTTGTTTTGAATGGTTGTAAAGGATCTAATTTCTTCTGATACCAAATCATATAAATTTTCAACTGTCAAAACAATTTCATTAGTTGGTTCGATAAATGGTAGCTGTGACAAAAGAACAGGCTTTACTTGAGCCATCGTTCTACCTGTTTCTGAAGAAAGTAAACGGTATAAATAAGTTGATAATCTAGAGTTTAATACAGCTGATAAATACTTATTTGAAATATTGTCGTTAGCACTGAAAACGTACAATCCATCTGTGGGATAAAGTCTTTTTTTATCAATAGATGTAATTATACTATCTCCAGTAATTACACCTAAAACTTTACTGTCTTTGTCAAAAATTCGCTCATTTCTTGCTCTATGCAATGTATAGAATGGATGTTTGCCTTGTGCTACCTCTTTACAAGTTATTCTCGGCAGATATGTTTCAATATAAGATTGAATATTCGGGAATTTTAAAGGATCATCACTCTTAGATGTATAGAAAAGGTTTTTATCTACATCAATTGTATAATAACGTTTCACGTCAACACCTCCAGTTACCGTCTTTTTTATATAATCTATTTCTAATTTCTCACGATTAATAGTTTCAGAGTCTACGATGAATGCCTCTTTAAGATCAGGGCTAACACCTCTTTGAATTCCATCTTTATCAATAAAATCATTAAGGGTCTTGCTTTTGTGTCTTTTCAAAATTTCATATCCACCTAAGTTTTGAGTCGCAAATACTGTATTAGGTATTGAATAAAACAGATCTTTTTCCACCTCACAAACGTCAATAGTATTAATGTCGACATCATTATATTTATTGAAATTACCAACGATACTAGGGCTATCGTTTTGCGTTTTAGAGTAAACAACAATCGCTGATGGCCTTGCTACTTCATCAAAAATTCCATCGCCGACATTAATTGCGATATTCAAATGAGTTTCTTTTAAAATCTTTTCTCGCAGTTTAGTATTATCTTTTTGGTATAGAATTACATCTGGTATAATCATCCCAATAATTCCTAATTGGTTGGTAATATCAATTGACTTATCCATAAAAAACATAAACGAATCAACCATTCTAACAATGATATCTTGATGCTTTGATTTAACATACTTTAAATCTGCACTTGGTAATTTTGCTCCCCAAGGCGGATTCCCAATCACAACATCAAAACCACCATTTTCAAAAACTTTCGCGAAAGCGGTTTCCCAGTGAAAAGCTTTATCTCCTGCAATGCTCTTGCTATCTATTAAACTATTTCCGCACCTTATATTACTACTTAAATCGTTAAGCTTACGACGTGGTTGTGCGGTGCGTAACCAGAGTGATAGCTTTGCAATCTCTACAGACTCCTCGTTAAGATCTACACCATAAATATTATTCTCTAATACGGTATTTTCAATATCTGGGAACTGTAATCCTCCTCCTAAAATTTTTGCCTTGAGCTCATCTATGTATTGATGTTCTTTTATGAGAAAATCCAGCGCCTGATTAAGAAACGCTCCAGAGCCACAGGCAGGATCACAGATGGTAAGTTTTAACAACCATTCCCTATAATCATCTAGAATAGTAACGAGTTTTAAAATGGTCTTATCGTTACGTTTTTTTCTTCCTATACCACGACCTTTAAAGTATTCCTCTTCCTTAAAGCCTAATTCGGTCTTTTTCTCATTACATAGTTTTCCCACCGTATTCTCTACGATATATTTAGTAATGTATTTGGGCGTGTAGAAAACACCATCTTTTTTACGTTTACTTTTTTGTTTGTCAAATTCTCCGCCTTCTATTTCGGCATTAATACTTTCAATCTCATTAAGTGAGTTTTCAAAAATATGGCCGAGAATATTTACGTCTACTTGACTTTCAAAATCATAGGTAGATAGTTTGTAGCTATGGTCATAAAGAAGTGTATCGTCTATCTCAAGGTTATCCAGAATAGCATCTGGCTTAAATAGACCACCGTTATATGCAAATACCTTGTCTCTACCAGTATCATCTTTGCGACCTTTGTCTAGGTAGTCAAAGTGTTTTTTAAAACGTGTGTACAAAGGCTCATCTACATCCAGTTTGCGCACTTCCGTCCAGTCCTGCAAAACCTTTTTAGTGTAATTAAAATCGAGTAAGTCTCTGTCTTCAGCAAAAAATATAAATAAGAACCTATCAATGAGTTTTTGCGATTTTTTAAACAAGGTTAGCTTTACGTTCTTCTCTAAACGGTCTATATCGCCCTGCTGTTCTATGTCTTCGCTTTTGCCCTGTTCATTTGCTAGGGTGATTTTGAGCGTTTTCTTATTCCGTTTTACAAGGTCACGATACAATTCCCTTTTAAAGCGTGAGTAATCCTTATAGAAATCCTTGGTGATCTCTTCTTCCTTAACAATAGAATCTTGTTTGATTTTAAGTGGTAAGGCATTAAGTAAATTATTTTTGTGAAGACATAAATATAGTAAGCTAAAATCTTCTAAAGTCAGTTGAAATAAATCAAAGGGTTCGTGCTCCGTTGCATCATCTATGTACAAACGCAATTTTTCAAAATTAGAGGTAACTACAAAGCGACAGCCTTTATGATTTACTTTGTAATCAAAAGCTTGTCTTCTTATGCTCTCAAGGTCTTTTGTATTTGTTCCCTTAAGTTCTACAACTGCAATAGTTTTACCATCGTCTATAATGGCACCATCTGCTTTACGATTGTTTTTCTCGTTTTTATATTCGGTAGTGAGATTATATTTAGGACTAGGATTTATGGTGTAATCTAGCACCTTTACAAAAAGCTCTGTCAAGAAGGTAGCTTGAAACTGCTCTTCATTACAAGTCCTTATATTTTCTTGTATTTCTGGATTTAAGAAGTACTTGGTATACTTGCGATAGGCTTTCTCTACTGCCGTCTGGTCTTGTTGCGCGAGATATGTTTTAAGTACTGATGTCTGGAATAATGCCATTTATTGCTTTACAAAGTTGTTCAGCTCCTAAAATTAACAAACTTTACAAGCTATTTACATTTATTTCACATTTAGTTTTTAATGCGCTTTCACGAAAGCGTAAACCAAAGTAAATCTTCTATAAACTTTTTGTAAATAAATTGAAAAACAACTTTTAGTAGTTTGCCTGTCAAACAATTCGGCGATTGCCCAATGAAAAAGACAGCACACGACTACCACGATTTACAGCAGAGTATAGATTCCTTAATTGGAAAGTTTGGACTTCAAAAAACCATTGAAGTTATTGATAGTTTAACCAGCAATACAGAGCTTACCACTCAAGACAAGGAGAAAGTAAAACTTCTTCTCGTTTTTATTATTTCTCAGAGCATTGAAGTCTTTGATTTAAAAGAGGAAAACTTCTACACCAGCAGCGTTCAAGAGTATCGTGAAGCTCGTATGTCCTGTTACTATTTGCTGAAAAAATATACTGATTCTAGTTATGCAAAGATTGGCGAGAGTTTTAAGCAGTCTAAACGTGCGATACTTTACAATTACCATAAGTGTGATGAGATTCTTTCCATCCCTCAATTCTACAAGCCTTTTGTAGAAAAATTCAAAATCCTCGAAAACAACATTATCAATTTTATCGCAAAATTGAACTAAGCCTATGCAAGACAAAATCGCTCAAGAGGTACAAGATGCCCTTACCGCAACTCCAGAAGAAATCAATTTTGAACAACTACAGAACGAAGATAGTAGTCCGCTTAACCAACCTGTAATTGAAAAAGACATAGGTGGCGAACGTCCTGTTGAAACCGATGAAGAAAAACAAAAAAGCTGGAACGTTTGGAAACCAGAACAAGAGCATAAGACCCTTGATGAACTAGAACCTGGACGTAGCGGAAACATCCAAACCGATTTTAGAACTAAGGTTGAAGCTAAGGTCGAAAAGGAAAAAGCACAGGAACCACTTGATGCTCCAGAACAAGATATCAATGGAAATGGTTTTGATACTGAAGCTGATGAAACCGTAACCGACCAGGATTTTGAAGTACCGCTTGCACAAGCAAATCAAGCTGCAGATGCTATTTTGGGAATGTCTAACAATGTTCTTGCAGTTGGCGGTGGTTATTTCGTAAAAATCAGAAAGCACCAAGAGTTCTATGAGTTTGAAGAAATCATTCAGGTTGTAGACCAGCAGAATGAAAAGAATGTAGAGCGTATAAAGCTAGATAAAGAAGATCAAGCTTTACTTAGACCATTGCTTGCTCAAGTACTTCGTAAAAAAGCTAAAAAGCTCACGCCAGAACAGCAATTAATGGGTGCAGTAATTTCCATCTTGATGAAAAAGGCACAAGTAGTTATGGAAGTCCGTGCAGAGAACAGCCTACTTGAAAACCGTATTCTGGACATCGTTCGTCAGGAAAAAGGTGAGACTGAAATAGAAGATATTGAGGAGGAAGATGAAAATAAGGATAATACAGATAGTTCTGATTACGCTTTCGCGAAAGCGCAACCAGAAAAACATACTAAACCAGAACCTACCATTCAAGATATAGAAGTCGAAGAAGTCGATGATGACATTCCAATCATAGATGTTGCTGAAGAACCTCAAAACAATTTGTAATGTCAGGAACTACATCTAATCGAGGTCGTAAGCCTATAAGCTATAAGAAAGAAGATTTAGAGCGCCAACCAATGATTATGTTGGTTTGTGGCGAAACAGGTGTTGGTAAAACCTATCGCAACAAGCAGGAAATCAAACACTATATGATGGATCATCTTGTGATGGGCAAAAAAGGTCGCAAGGTTTTGGCTTTTGATACTAATGATGATGATTATCCTCAATTTAGAACTGTAAGTCCAAATCATTTGAAGGCACTTACCAAAGTATCTTCAAGACGTATTCGTCCTTTTAATACAGATGGTTCGCCTATGGATAATGATGAAAAAAAAGAAGTCATTACCAAGATTATGAAACACTATAAAAATGGTCTCGTAGTCTTAGACGATATCGACCATTATATGACAGGTGCAAAAGGACAATCTATGATTGGCGCGCTTTGTACAGTACGTCATAAAGGAATCGATATCGTACTAACACACCAGTCGGTTGCAAAAATTACTACCTCTGAGTGGCAAAACTGTACGTGGTTGCGATTGCACCACCAAGTTGATGATGTGACGCGTTATCGAGAACGTATTCCTAAATATCAAATGGTCCGTATCGGTCAGCTTATCGTAGATGAGCAATATGAACTATGTTCTAATGCTTTTGCGATGGGTAAGATTACCGAGCTTGAATATAAAATCCAGAAAAGTTTTTTCGTGTATGTAAATATGCGAGAGCAACGCATCAAAGGTTGCAGTCGTGCTGCATTCATCAGAGCTTGCAAAAAGTTCATCGACCAAGAAGAAAGCAGAAAAGTAAAGATGCTTTTAAATGAACAGGATTTTGACGGAAATAACATTTACAAAACTAAGAACGAGGCTATTGTAAAATTGATTTCAGATAAGTTACGTTATCACGAGGATGGGTTGAACAGTCCTTTATAGTAGAATATATTTTAAAGAAATAGCATTTTAGTGGAATAAATTTTAGTGATTCACAGGTTGAACACATTTTAGTAGAAATTATTTAATCTCTATTAATAGAAATTATTTTACTAAAAATACGTTTTAGTGGAAATTATTTTACATTTTTGTCGTAAATCCACTTTTTAATGGAAAAAAATATACCAATTCATCTACAAGAGATCATTTTTAGCTCTTCCGATTCTGCGACATCGCAACAAATCTCGAAGTTAGAAAAAGAGGGAACGATACGTAAGCTGGCAAACAGAGTTTACACTTCTAATCTTGAGGATACGCCAGAAGACATAACAAGACGCAATCTATTTCATATTCTTGGGCATTTATATCCAGGTGCACTATTAAGCCATCGTTCTGCGTTTGAGTTTGCACCAACAGCCACAGGACAAATATTCTTAACGTACACCTACACAAGAAAAGCTCAATTACCAGGAATAACAATTCGTTTATTGGCTGGCAATAAACCTATAAAAGGCGACACCATCTTTTCTGGTGAATTATACCTATCTCAAAGAGAACGTGCTTTGCTGGAAAATATGGAATCTTCTCGAAAGCCTGGTCCCGATTCTAAAACATTAACCTATCCAGAAATTGAAGAAAAGCTGGAACAAATTATCCGTGTTAATGGAGAGGACGAATTAAATGCGGTAAGGGACAAAGCTAGAAAGATTGCCAAAGAAGTGGGCTTGACTAAAGAGTTTAACAAGCTAAATAAAATCATAAGCGCATTACTCACTACAAAACCATCGAGTATATTAAAATCGCCAGTAGCATCAGCAAGAGCATTTGGAGTGCCTTATGATCCGGCTAGAATTCAACTTTTTGAATCGTTGTTTACCGCTTTAAAACAGCAAGAGTTTCAACATCGAAAAGAAAAAAATACCACAACTGCTGCTTACAGAAACTTTGCCTTTTATGAAAGTTACTTTTCCAATTACATTGAAGGTACTGTCTTTGAAATTGAAGAGGCAAAACGTGTCATCGAAACTCAAAAACCACTACCGTCACGTAATGAAGACTCTCACGATGTATTAGGAACGTATCAAATTGTTTCTAACCCACGCGAAATGAAAATCGTTCCAAGCACTAAAGAAGAATTGGTAGAAATACTTCAATACAGGCATCAAATATTATTGAGTGCTCGAGAAGATAAAAAGCCAGGCAAGTTCAAAGATAAAAACAACAGAGCTGGAGACACCTCTTTTGTCGAAATGGAATTAGTTACAGGAACACTTTATAAAAGTTTTGACTACTATCAAGCGCTAACACATCCTTTTTCAAAAGCAGCTTACATAATGTTTGTGATTAGTGAAGTCCATCCTTTTTTGGATGGTAATGGACGTATTGCACGTGTAATGATGAATGCTGAACTATCTACTGAATCACAAACCAAAATAATTATCCCAACAGTTTATCGTGAAGATTATTTAGGAGGATTACGCAGGCTAACCAGAAATCAAGACCCATCCGTTTACATAAGAATGCTCAACAGAGCGCAAGCTTTTAGTGATACATTGCTTGGTGATGATATGGTTGCAATGGAAGAAGTTTTGCGTCAAAGTGAGGCGTTTAAAGAGAGCAATCAAGGTGTATTGAGGATAATTAATAATTAGAAAACCGATTAGAAGCACTTTATAATTCATTATTGCATTGACGCCTTAACTTCATCGTTAAGGCGTTTTTTCATTTCCACTCGTCCCAAAGTCCCTTTCGCGACAGCGGAAAAACTACCATTCATTCCCAACTTCGCAGTCAATCAAGGTTTAGAGACCTCGCCAAGTAATTCAAAAATGAAATCAATCAATAATTAAACGAATGGCAAACAAGAACGACATCGCCTGGACACCAATTCTATATTGTGTGGGAGCAGGCGTCGCTGGAATCGCATTAGGAACTTTTTTAATTGCTCCGATGATGCAAAAAATGAAAGCTAAAAAATTAGCTGAAGCAAAGAAACCAGCAACCGCAAGTCCAACTAAAAAATAGTGTTTAGAGACACTTTTGGAGACCAAAACAAAAGTATCATCCTGTTTTTGGAACAGGCAAACAATGAAAACAAATGAAAGATTATAACGACGAATTAATGCGTTACGAAGAAGCTGCTGAAGATCAGTATGACGACTACGATAACGACGAGATGTACGACGATGAAGAAGACGACTTCGATACTGGATTTGAAGGTTTAGAAGACGGCTATGACGAAGAGTACGAAGATGAATATGATGATTACGACGACTATGCCGATGAAGGCGAGTACGACGATGATGCCTATGACGATTATACAAAATCAAGCATCGGCAAGATAGATCCTAACGATAGAACCCTTACGGTAGTGGTGACTAACAAGTCTGGCGCACGTGCCGAGGCTGTCATCTTTGGTGGTAATGCCGAAGCTGCACAACCTAACGGACTAACCGTTGAGATCGAAGAGTCTAGCCACAAGGAAGTACGTGAGGAGAGCAAATCAAATCCGTTCAAGATTGCGGGAATGAAATACTCTGTGAGTAATGCACTGCAATTTGATAACGTGCTACGTATTGACCGTAGAACCGCTTCTGGGTCTAAAACAACCAGAGTCTATCAACCGCGTAATGCGACTTCACCACAAAACTTTACCCAACAACTCATCGACGATGACAATTTCGAGATGGATGTTACAGGTCAGGATTCCCTGCGTGTATCTGTAGAAGATGGTGTAACGGCAGTATTCACATTTACGATTAAAGCGAGAGCAAATCTGGGTAACCTTTTAAAAGGCACCAATGTGGCAGAGCTTTCAAGAGCACCACGTACCACTGGGCTTCCACAACTGGATTTAATCCGTAGAAAAAGACCGACAGCATTAGGTGTGCGTCCTAGACGTAGAGTGGTGAGACGCCCTACTCGTAGAGTTGTAAAACGTCGTAGACTAGTCAGAAAACCGGTGGCGAGACGTCCAGTTTCTCGATTGGTAAGACGTCGTAGACGATAGTCCTGTAATAAGGAACTCGTCCAGACTTTGTACCTAATACCAGACAGCCAGAGTCGGTTTCCCCTAAACCATATACTCTGGCTGTTCTTATTGAAATCAAGATGAAAAACTCAAAACAAACACCTTCACTAGCTCAAAATAGAATCGATTATATCGTCTATCATAATACAGATGATGTTGCAAAATTGTTATTTGAGTATGGTTTTGAAGCTCCTGAAGACCCTAAACACCTCGCAGAAGCGATAAAAGAACTTGCCCGAAAAAAAGGGCGTAAAGTCATTAAAGAGCTCATACAATTACATCCCGATAAGGAGGCTATTTTAAAGCTTAGCCAACCCAAAGAAGACAACTTTTGTGGTGCTTGCAGCAACGACTCTTACAATTCAGAAAGTAATTTCTGCAAAGCTTGTGGGCATTCTAATTATTCAGGCACAGGAGATGAAGACAGTTTTCTTAACCTGTTTGAGAGCTATTCAGATAAGGACTTAGAACGCTATTACCAGACCATCGTAAAACGATCTAATGCTCAAGCAGATGACAAAAATCTTGCGCAGGAAGTACAAATGGTTTGGAACGAAGTGCGCATTCGTAAAGAAGCAAAGAAAAAAGAAGAAGAACCTAAACTACAACCGCATAAATCCTTCAGCGTGACTAAAGATGAACTTCTACTTTTTGGAGTGGTTTTCATCGCAGGCGCTTTAGTTGGGCACGGTTTAAAATTCAATTTTAGCAATGTCAAATAAACAATCACAATACAATCAAGCGATTGACAACCTCACCTATTTGGTTCTCAATTATCCAAAACCTGTTCAAGAATTACTCGCTAAAAGCAATGTGTTCTTTCAAGGTAAACCATCAAAGGAGCAACTCGTTAATGAAGTCGTTGACCTATTAAAAGATGGAGATTACGCTTTCGCGAAAGCGTTAGAAACTTTAATTGCTCGCTTCTCATCACAAGAGAACGATCAGTTTTGGGGAGCGATTGCCAAAGGTGCTGTAGGCATTATAGGTGGACTCTTTAAGAAAAAGAAACGCGGAGGTTCATCTAATAGTGGCGCAGCTCAAGCAGCTGCACAAGCAAGAGCATCTGCCCAAGCTGCTGCGGCCAAAAGAGATATGGAAATGCGTATGCAACGTATGCGAGAAGAGCAAGAACGCAAACGTCGTGAGGCAGAAGAAAGACGTAGACAAGAGGAAGCACGTCGTCGTGAGGAGGAAAAGAAGAAAGCCGAAGCTGCCAAAAAGAAAACCAATATGATGCTAATGATAGGTGGCGGTGTGGTCGTCTTAGGTATTGGAGCGGTAGTATTAATGAAATCGGGACGTCCACCAATGCCTTACGGACAGCCACCGATGCCAATGCCGAGATAAAATGACAAACACCTACGCACTTACAGATTATGATGTTTATCAGGACGAAGACTACGATAATTTTGGAGGCAGACGTCGTCGTCGTAGAAAGAAACGCCGTACTCGAAAACTATTGAAACGCAGACGGTCTTCTAAACCAAAATTGAGCAGACCACCTGTAAGAAGTCGCCCCAGAGTCGTTCGTGGTCGTCCTATGAAATTACCGCCTATTCGAGTGAAGAGTATTCCTGTGATTCGTAAGAAAACAGTACAACCGAAAAAAGCGGTCATCAAGACTAAAAAACCACCAGTCAAAACAAAGACCCCCATAAGCCACTTGATTAAAAAATCAAATTCAGCGGTTGTCAAAACACCGTTATCTGCTATTGCAAAAGCCGAAGTCAAACAACTTCAAACTGCACCAGTAGAAGCCAGTAAAAAGGCAATGCAATCTGACAGTAAGGTTAGCAAAGTGGTTAAAGTAATTGCTATCGTGGGCGTTGTAGGTGTCACAGGATTTGGGATTTATAAATTCATTCAAAACAAAAAATTACAAAATGGACATATTAGCACAAGTAAATGAAATTGATACAACGGTCTCAGGAGAAATCAGTGATGGGTTTTTGAGTGCCTCAATTAAAAACGTGGGAGAGGGAAAAGCTTTGGTTAATGGAGTGGTTTTATTTCCAGGCGAAGCAAAGGGTTATCCTTTTGTGGGTAAAGGCTATAAGAAAATTGCCTATGATCCTGGAGCCTCGACCTTAAGAATAATGCAAATTATCTAATTCTCATTTATGATTTTAGGAGAAACAGAGAGCATTTTAAGTCGCCATCTACAAGATGAGGATTACGATGACTTTTTTGGAAATAAAAAGAAACGTAAAGCAAGACGTGCCAAACGAAAAGCAAAACGTTTAGCCAGACGAACGGTAAGAAGATCTGCTCCAAAACGAATAGATCGCAAAGCAAAGCGCACGAAGTTCTTTAAAGATGTAGGTCAGATTTATAAAGAAGCTGGAGGCGCTACAGCGATAGGTCAAGTAATCGATTCTTTTACTACACCAAAACCTTTAGATGGATATGGCACTAACGCAGAACTGCCTTCAGACTTCTCTGTAGACTTAGGAGCTCCAGAAGTTCCAGAAGAAGAGAAAAAAGGGATTCCTACCATCGTTTATGTTTTAGGTGGCGTCGTAGTTGTCGGAGTGATCGGACTTGCGGTAATGAGTAGTTCTAAGAATAAGCAATACCAACAATATCCTCAGTGATAACAACAATACCATCAAATAGAGAACGCTTTCAGGTAAAACTGACCATTATGGCTTTGATGCCTTTTGAGTTGGGAATTCGTGTGTATGATCCTGAGCATCCTAACAGTTATTATTTTAGGAGAAAAGCCGCTTTCGCGAAAGCGAACTCAAAACGAGAATTTGTGATCGCATTGCCAGTCTCTCCAGAGGTGCTGGAAATGGAAGTCTTTGATAAAAACGAAGTAGATGATGATGCTTTTGAAATCGTTAATGTGAAAATAGAAAAGATGCCAGCACTGGCTGTCTGGGCAACTGATGATCAACATCGCTTTTTAGAATTTGCGATTCAGTTTTCACAGAAAGCAGGTTATGTACCACCTGGCTTTTATGAAAGTATCGACAACGAATTTCTGTTTCAATATCTCGATAAGATTACAGATCCTTTTGGTGCAGAGCTTATCACACCAGCGAGAACACATCGAAAAATGCCGAGAGTTCAAATATCGCAACGTTTGTTTAAGTCGTACACGATTCCTATTCGCGTGGCGATTTTGGCGCACGAAGGCTGTCATTGGTTTTTAAATACACGCAGTCAAACCACCGCAGATTTATGCGGAATGAAGCAATACCTCGATTATGGTTTTCCCACCATTGAAGCCGTGTATGCAGTAACAAAAGTGTTTGGTAAAAATCCAGAAATGGTCGGTGCTTCACAAATTGAGCGTACCAAAGATGTTATCAATTTTATAGAAAATTATAGAGCCAATGAGTAGAGCAATATATACTTGGTTAGACAAGCAGGCAAGTTTAAAACGTTTCTACGCACAACTTCAAAAAGAGAATGATGTTGTACAAGTAACGGTTACAAACCATACGAAGGATATTAGAAAAGTATGTCTTTGGGGTGCGATTGCTTGCACTCCACTCACTGACCCAATGTTTATAAATGAAGAAGGCACAAAAAGTGTAGTCGTAGATAAGCAACCACAAGAGCTGGTCTATAATATTGTTACAGACTTATTTTATGTGGTGAATCAATTAGGAGATTCTGTCTCGGTGGTTAATCCTTCAGGAGAACTTGTTACTACTATTGACTTATTGCAAGGTACTTCTCAAGCTGGAAGTGGTTATGGAGTTGGAGAAAGAAGAGCTTCTAATTCAACAATTTTAAGCGTTCCAGGCAGTGTTAGTCCAGTTGCTTTAGCGATAAATACATCTACTAATAGTGTTGAATATGGCGTTGTCGCAGTAGCTTGTTCAGTTTCAAATGAAGTAGTTTTTATCAATAGAGATTTTTCAATTTTAAGAAGAGAAGCTGTTGGTAATCGTCCAGTAGATATTGTTTACAATCCAGTGGATCAATGTTATTATACAGCAAATTTAGTTTCAGGAACAATCTCTAAAATTTGCATCAATCGTAGAGTAAATAATTTGCCTTTAGTACCAGGAGCCAGAACACTTGGAGTTGATACAGATTCAGGTGATTTATACATTCACAATATTGTGGATGGCGCCATCAATGTGTATGATCTTCAAGGCAATCAAAAAGGAAGCGTAGGTTCTGTAGTGGCAGATATTGTTTCGTTTCAGTTCCATCCAGTGACCAAGAATATGTATATGGTACTGAATAATTCAAATTCTGTTTCGGTTTTAGACACCGTAAGATTTAGAGCCATCACTAAATTAAGCGTAGGTAAGGATCCTGTGGCTATTGCTTATAATCCGCATAATGGATTGATGTACGTAGGGAATCGAGGCGATCAAACGTTTAGTAGAATTAGTCCAAAGCATCAAGTAATAGATACTATTAAAACTGAAAGTTTTGGACTTGGATTAGCTATTAGTTCTAAGGAAGAAATTATAGGCGTGAGCAACTCTGTAGATGATACAGTTAGCATATCGGGATTACAATTTGGTCCTACCGTAACCGTAAACGAAGAGTATTATGAAGACCGTGAAGACTTCCAGCATAATCCTGCAATGGTTGGTCACGTCAAGCTGGTTGCTTCTGGAGAAGACCGCATCAATGCACTTCAGATTACAGAGAAGTCCGTCACTGGTACCGAAATCTGTAAAACCATCTCGTTGAGTAATAGTCAGAGTCCTCAAAACTTTGCAAATGTCTCTGAAGTATTTGACTTTGATGGCAACTTGATCGATGGACACGTGACCTGGTGTTTCAAAATCAATCCGTTCCAGCAAGTGACTTTTCTAATTTATTACAATCAAATCGAGATGTATAATATGCTTCCCGAAAAATCAAGAATATCTACTGGTGTCCAAATGAGTAAGGGCATTCCAGTATCGTGGCTCGATAACCCTAAAGACGAGCCACCTAATGTCACAACTTATTAATATAGCCTTAAGCCAATACGGTGTAACCGAAATTGTTGGCTATCAACACAATCCCATTGTTCTCAACTACTTCAAAGAAATAGGTCATACTTGGGTCTCTACAGATGAAACTGCTTGGTGTTCTGCCTTTATCAATTGGGTAGCGCTCAAAGCGAAAGTGCAACGAAGTAATAAACTTACCGCTCGCTCTTGGTTGCAAGTCGGTACCGAAATCAACAAACCAAAACTTAATGATGTGGTCATCTTCTGGCGACATAAAAAGTCCAGTTGGAAAGGTCACGTAGGTCTTTTTATTAGTTATTCCGAAGACAAAAAATACATATACGTCTTGGGTGGTAATCAGAGCAATCAAGTCAACATCAAGAAATATCCTGTCTATCGCTTATTGGGCTTTAGACGCTTATCAGCTATAAACTCTTAAATCACAACAGATGCAAAAAGTAGATTATCTCATCATACAAAGTACCGACACCAGCGAAGCTAAAGACTTTGGCAAGGAAATCATTATCAATCAGCACACGCTACCAAAAGATAAAGGCGGTTTTGGATGGAATCGTCCAGGTATTGATTACCTCGTGCTTCAAGATGGTGTGTTACAAACCATCATTAGTGAGGACAGCCCAACAACTACTGATTTATGGGGCATCTCTCACGGTCAAAACGGTATCACGGGAATCGCCAAACACATTGCTTATGTAGGTGGCAGAACACTCAAGGAAGCTTGGGACAAAGACACGCGTACCGATGAACAAAAACAGTCACTCGAAGCGATTGTAAAGTTCTATATACTGCGCTTTCCAGACATCATTATCGCAGGTTTTAAAGAGATTCCTGCCAAAGTAGATGAAGATAGTCCAGGATTTGAAGTAGCAGAATGGCTCAGGGCATTAGACATTCCCGAGCATAATATTTACAAGAGAAAGTAGATGAAAACGATTTTGACATTAGGCGTTGGTTTTTGGTTGGGCAGGCAGCTGTATATCGATTATGATAAGCGTACCGCCTTGAGAAAAGAAGCGCAACTCAAAGCTCGTCTTCAGCAATTTTTAGAACAGAACGATTTCAGTAAAACCGATAGCAAAAAACACAGTAATACCATTTTCAGAAGCAATTAATGGCGATACAAGTAAACATAGATAACCGCATTTTCTTAGTTCCAGAAGCAGACGATCCGTGTGACTTCTGGACAAGCTATTTCACGAAATTAAAAAGCGAATTAGGACAAGAGAATGCAAAAATGATATGGCTCATTACTTGGAAATCTAACGGTTCAGCATCCTGTACAACGAGTCCCAACTTCAACAAATGGCTTAATCAAAACAATCTTGATGTTTCCAATATGGCGACCAGAACCATTGCCGATTTATCTGAAATAGGTGGTAATATTTTTGGGTTAGGAAAGAGTCTGACCAAGGTATTATCCATTGGTGTTCCTGTAATTCTCGCGGTTGTATTAGTTGGAGTTATCGTAATTCTTAAAAATTCAGCAAAAAATGCAGATGTATCAGATTTAGCAATGCTCACACCTGCAGGTCGTGGCTTAAAACTGTTGGGAAAATGAGTATGACGTATAAAATTATAGGCGCAAGTGTAGGAACTCTGTTTATAGGAACCACGTTTTTCTCAATGAGAAAGCGCAGTCGTGACGTACGCACCAGCAAATTACTGACTGCTATTCAGGCGCAAATTCAACCAATTTCAAGTGGACTGACCTCACAAAATGCTTTTGATATTCATTTTTTGAATAAGGTGTTGCAAACAGTAAATCGCGAAGTATTGGTATTAAAAACGAGTACCGCTTCTCGCTATGCAGACCAGATTCACAAAGCTTGGGGAAGCTGGTATCAAGGTGGCGATGATGAAGAACAAGTCTACGGAGTCTTCCGCAAGATGAAAGATAAAGTTCAGGTCTCTCAAGTGGCAAAAGCCTACCAAGAAACCTATTCAAAAAACCTGATTGACACGCTCAAAGACCGCTTTGATAAGGAAGAAATAACCATAGTGCTCAACATCGTGAAGGCGCTACCTAATTACAGAACAGCTTAATATGGAAATCTCAAAAACAGGATGGTGGATGATAGGTGGCGCAGGACTTGGCGTTATCGGGATAGGTGTTTTTGTTACGCTTTCGCGAAAGCGTATAAAGCAGCAAGCACTGCAATCCACGACAACCACATCTATAGGAACTGGTGTGCAAGTCACTACTGGAAACGTAGGAACTACCAAACAAGAGCCGAATTGGAACAGTCCATTTGATATGAACTATCTCACAGATGTTCAGAAATGGGTGGCACCAAAAAGTATTCAAGTATTGGACGATGCTTCGGCTAAGAAACTGGCTAAAATCATTAAGGATGCGAAAGGCACTTTTAATGACGATGAAGAGGCCATCAAAGATGTTTTCGGTAAAAAGTTGCGTGATAAAACGCAAATCGCCAGTCTTTCTAAAGCATTTTATCAGCTCTACAACAAGGATATGTGGCAACACTTGAATAGCTTTTTGAGCCAAAGCGAAATGAAGGAATACGTCTCAAACTATGTGCAACGCCTTCCCAATTATCAATCATAAATCGAACCAATGAAACAGAAATCAACAGCAACAAATCCATCATTTATGACTAAAAACAAAGACCTTTTAGTGGTAGGTGGTGTTATCGTGGTACTCGCGGGAGCTGCTACCGCGTATTATTTTATGACCAAGAAAAAGGAGAAAAAAGAAGCTGCATTAGCAACTGCATCTTCGTCTGGAGTTACAACAGTTTCAAGTGGTTCATCCAGCTATCAAACACCACCGTTTATTCCAAGTTCTTCAACTTCATCTAGTTCAAGTACGAAACCAGTTATTACTAAAACAGGCTATCCTATCAAATATGGAAGCCGTCATCCTGATGTGAAAATATTGCAACGCTATCTGAAGATCTACAAAGAAGATTTAGGCAAAACGGGACCAAAACGTGATGGTGTAGATGGGCAATTTGGTCCTAAAACCTCGCGAGCTGCACAAAAGCGATTAAAGAAAACAGTATTCACTCAAGCCGATATCGCAGGAATGCGAAAAGCGCTGTCAAGTCTCGGGAAATAATGAGCGAACAAACGATGCAAAAAGGATTGCTTATCGCTGGTGGGCTTTTGGGATTAGGATTGTTGGGCTATGTCCTCTTTAGAGATAAAGAAGAAACGATTGAAGATGCAGAATTTACAATCGTTGAGGAATCTCAATCTGTAAAAGTTGAGAAACCTATTCCACAGAAAAAAGAAGTTTCTGTGGTTGAAATGAAGCCTATAGTTTCTTTGGAAAAAGAAAAGAAAGCAATCGTCATAAAGCCCGAAGTACTACCAAAACCCAATGATGATTTTCCATTAAAATTAGGAAGCAAAGGAGAACGTGTTTATCAATTACGTGTCTATCTCTTAAAAAATCACGGTGCTGCACAAGGCTTAATCACAGATGAATTTGATGCTATTACTGAAGAACGTGTTTTGAGACTTTACAAAGTAAAAGAAGTGTCAGAACAGCTCTTCAACGAACGCAATATGGGCAACATAAAAAAGCAACACAAGGATGGCAGAAAAGCGAAGCATTAAAGATTTAATAGATGGTCTGGTAGATAAAGACGGTATCAAGACCGAAGTCACAGTAACGCTTACCAATCAAACATTAACCAAAATTGTGCTTGCTCTATTGGCTTCGGGAGCAACTATAGTGGTAGTAGTACATTTAACTAAGAATCTATTTCCAAATCATCAAATAGCTGCGTTGCAAGCAGATATTAAAAGCATAAAAGAAACCCTAAAAACACAATTAAAATGATCGAAATTTTATCACACATCTCCAATTATTTAAATAGCCTGGATTGGGCTTACATTTTCACATTCATCGTTATTGCTTATGGTCTCAACCATTACCGCTCAACTAACTTCTTTTATGAAGTTTTTAAGCTTAAAATAGCAACACGCTATCGTGTGCTCATCATCGGCATTATTTACGGAGTCGCTCTGTACTTCATACGAGGTTATCAAATCAAGATGATTGAATGTTTATTACAATCGTTTGCTTTTGCGCTGGTGTTTCATAAACTCTTATTAGAGAAATTTTTAAACAAACTATTTCAAACGAAACCCAAGGAGTAATGAAGTTTTGGAAACCTTTTTTATTAGTGCTTTGGATTGCAGGGATTCTTGTCTTGCTCATCTTTTACATCATTCCGCAAGAGGAAGCTTTGAACAATGAAACCATACTAAAACTTGAAAAGGAAAACGAACTACTTACGGTTGAAAACGTAAGCCTTGATGAAGAAATAAAAAAGCTTAAAAAGCAAACTGATAGCTTGACTGGTAAGATAGTTTTAAGCCATAAAACGATTCAAAATTTACAAAATGCATTGGATGAAAAAATTAATACTATTGATAGGATGTCTGCTCTGGACTTGTATGAGTATTTCTCAGGATTTACAGCCGATAGTACAAGACTTAAACAATAAGAAATATTTCTGTTTTGACTTATCACAATCAAAGTATTTGGCAAAGCGATTAGAGTTCAGTCTTTATCAAGATAGCATTATTGATACGTTGCAATTACGCAATTATAGATGGCAGTATCTCACTCAAAAAAAGGATACGATCATTTTTAAATTGGAGCGTAAAGTTGAGAATTTTGTTGTCATTCAGGATAATGATGAATCTCATATTCAAGAGCTGAACTTGACCATTAAGAGACAGCACAAACAAATTAAAAGAGGTAAGCTGGAGCGCTGGTTTTTTGGCGGTGGCTTACTTGTATTAACCGGAATAATAATAGCACAATAATGAGTATAGTAGGATATCAAAGTAATGTGCCAAAAGCACAAGGTGGCGGATTAATAGCAAACACTCAGCGAGAGCTGAGTGTGCCATCTAATCAATTAAATGCAGATATGTTGCACTCTCCTGGTCGTAATATTTATGCAGTGATCAACGAGAATATCGTAATCGGCAAGGACATTCGTTTGCGTTCAAGGTCTGGAAGAAAGGAAATTGCTGGCTGGCAATTAAGTCTACCTGCACCGATCAACAAAAATCAACAAGGCGAGCATACAGGAACACTGTTGAGCCGTCAAGGAAAACCGTTTTACTATGCGATAGATGACGACGGTCGTGTATTTGTAAGCGGTATTTTTAACGATCCAGAAGATGAAATCATTTTTAATGTGAATCCGTATGTGGCGGAGCTTCCATTGAAGTTTAGACCGTTTTCTGGTGGAATATTTGTGCTACCACCTGATGTTATTGAGAAAGACGAAATCGAAGAGTCTGAGCCAGTTATAGTAAGACGAACTCGAGTACCAAGCACCTTTTAAAATTTAATGATGCTTTCGCGAAAGCGTAATCTAAAAACTAATGGACTTAATTAAAATTCTTGCAATTGTACTGGGCGCTACTGGGTTTTGGAAACTCATTGAAGTGCTATTGCAATATGGGACGCAAAGACGTCTCAAAAGCGCCGAAATACGCAATCTCAATGTTCAGGCCAATAGTCTTGTGGTAGAAAACTATAAGCTATGGTCTGAAAATATGGAGAAACGGTTGAAACAACTGGAAAGTAAGAATACCTTGATGAATAAAACGATTACCAAACAAAGGGATCGTATAACAGATCTTGAAAGATATATCGAGCAATTGGAAGCTGAAATTCAATTATATAACAAACAAAAAAACAATGAACGTGGACAAAGGAAATAACACATTGAACTATATTTTTGGGGCGTTTATACTGCTAAGCGCTGTAAAAATAAGTTCAGATTTATTCTTGAGATACAAGAAAAGTAAAGAAACAGCAAAAGGTTGTGGCTGTGGTAAAAAGTAACAATCAACATATCTATGTTGGATTAGGCACCTTGTCAATTTTGCTGATAGGTGCTTTTGTTATTTACAGAAAATCAAAAACAAAGTCAATTAAAAATCGAGTGATACGAATGACTCAAAGACCTATCGATTTATCTGTTTTTGACAGTCCAGATCTTCCTGGCTCTGGTAATTGTATGGATAGGCAATTAATCTTTATGCTTCAGCAACTGGAAGCCAGAACTGGCTACCCTATTTTTCAATGGATTAACTCTGGAGCTCGTAGCGCTTCACACAACAAAAAAGTAGGCGGCGTTTCCAGTTCGTCTCATAAAATCCCTACGTGTAAAGCTGTAGATATTAAAGCTCAAACTACGTTTATCCGTAATCATCTAGTCTCTGTAGCTCGCGATGTTGGTTTTAAGCGCATTGGAGTAGGTAGAACCTTTGTGCATCTTGATACAGATGAAATGAAGTCGCAGTATGTGGCTTGGGGCTATCCAAGTGGGACACCTGCGGAGGTTAATCCTTTTGTTTAGGATTTAAATTAATTACTTTACTTTGTCTTAAAAAAGTATTGTGACAAGAATTAGGGCAAAGGAAATTGAGCAACTACAGATTGAACGCTTTATATCTAACGTGAAGCACGGTATCATATTTCAGACATTAGAAGCGTCTGAAACACCAGATTTTACTGCGGAGACGACTGATAAAATCATATCGATAGAACATACGAGATTCATTAACAATCAAAGTAAAATGATTGAAGTCTACCGGCAAAGTATTATCGATGCAGCACGCCTTAAATTTGAGGATAAGTACGATGTGGAGTTACAATGTATGTTCAGGTACTCTGATGCCGTGATGGACAAGCGACATTCTAAAAACCATTATATTGACTTGTTTTTCAGTCTTGTAGAAACTATTTATTTAGCAAATAAGGGAAGAGATTTTAGAGTTAGTACTAAACATTGCAAGTTAGAAAATGAATTTGTAGATAGTATCAATGTGAGCTCAGATACTACTTGGAGTAACTGGCAATCCGTAGGTGCATATCTGGTAAAGCCAATAGATTACAAAGATGTACAACTTGTAATAAATCACAAAGCCAGTCTAATTACCCAATACCCAAATAATATTGATGAAAAATGGCTTGTTATTATTGCTGGCTTAGGTCATCGATCATCAGGATACAGATTCGATTTACTCGATAGGTCATCAATTGATAAAAACGGTTTTGATCGTATTTATTTTTTTGATGATAGATCTGAAGATACTATTGAGATTGTTTAATTGGAATTAAAGACTAATGATACCATTTCTTTCAGATTATTATCCTCTTCGGTAATCCACTGGTTATTTTCTATTAATTTCTTTAAAATAGTTTTATGCTTTGTATCTAAGTCTTTTATGTCAAGATTAGAATAATTTTCAGGATTATCCATATCTGCCCATAGGCTTTTATGTTCCGACTTTACGATGCTTTTTGGATTTGCGGTTGGATATAACAACTTAATATTAGGGATAATTTTTTTTATCATATTAAAAATGAGTAAGCCATCATAATCCCAGTCTGCGGAGTAATAAATTGGTAAACCTCTGTTATCTGTGAATTTTAATTTATCAATATTTTTACCGCCAGCATACCATAATTCATACCCATATTTTTGTGGTAATGATGGCCTTTTTAAAAAGTCTAAATTTTCACAAAGTATTATTAGATTAGCTTTCTCGCATAGTAGCTTGTACATATACTGCTGATCTTTATCATCTGCAAGTTCTTCAATTTGAAGTATTTGTTTTATGGCATCTATGAGCGATTTCTTTCCGAGCAAATACTTTTCATTTTTAAAAAACATAGAAGATACATTTCTAACAGTATCTTCATTTTTGACAATTTGGTCTCGTATTGGCAATAGCTGACCATTATCCATACGACGCTTCATATCCATTAGCTCAATAATATCTGCCTCTTCAAATCTTGTTTGGGGTTTTAAGAGTTTATTATGTTCTAAAAAATCATAGTATTGATTAAATTTCTCTAAATGCTCTTCTTCATACATCTCAAAAAATTCTTCATCATCAGAATAATAAATTTTATAACCTTCTTTTATCTCTTGAGTATCGTTCAGTAAATGTTGAAACAAAGAGTCCTTGATTAAAGTTTCTTTAATCTTTGTCTGTTTATCTCTATAAAGTTCATTTAGGGATTTTAGTGCGACCCAATTCATTGTTTATTTATATTTTTTAAGTAATCTGATAAATCTTCTCTAGATTCATTTGTTTTAAAATAGCTGCTTGGCATCGCATAATTAATATTAACGTCTTCATAGCCCTCTATTAAATGGTGTAAATACCAACCTTCATTTTCATTAGATCCGTAAGGTTCTGGTGTCATCGTTAGCATTTGATATCCAAACTCTTTTGCTATGTTAGGAAATGTGTTAAAGTTACCTTTATCCATATTTGAGACTTCTTCAAGTATTAAAAACTTTACACCTTTTCTATCTTCCTTTTGTACAATAGAAAGTCTCCCAATACCTAATAAAACAATCGCAGTATAGCTTTGTCCTGTGCTTCCTGTTTGGTCAACTCCATCTTTGTCAAGCAACCTCGTACTCAAATCAAAATACGTTTTCGGGTCTAATAGATCTGAAAATTTAATCTTTTCGTTGTAGGATGTTGCTTCTGTGAAAATCTTCTCAACAAAACTTTCTACTGAGTCTGAAAATTGCAATTCTCCTTCTGAATATGCAGCTTGTGTGGAAGATTGTAAATTTTTCATCCAATCTATTTTAAAAGTCTCATTAGGTGTGAAGTCGATCTTGAAGTTGTATTTATCACTAATAAGTCGCTCACTAAAGAAGTCGTTTAAATCTTCAACTATTTTTTCAAAGTCTTTATATTTTGTTTTTGTCAACTTAAATATTCGGAGCATCGCCTGAGTGATGGCCTGCATTACTTTAGTTCTGTTTTGATTGGATTTTTTAAGTGCTGGTGCCAGATTTTCTGTATGCTTAATTTTTGGACCTAAAAGAACTAATTCTAAAACTTCAAATGAATAGTTTTGATCATCCATCTGGTTTTTAACTTCTAAGTCATCCTTTGTAGTATCAAACTGAGACGATGCTTTACCATAAGCGTTTATATAATTATCCTTGTGCTTATTATGTTGTTTACTAAGGTCATCTAAATCAATCGAGTCGAGGTTGGTAGGTTTTAAATCGTTAATATTTAAGAGCTTAAAATGCTTTTTAAAATTTGTTAACGCGTCTTCGTATTGTTTCTTTAAGTCATCTCTTTCCTTTTCTTTTGCTGTAAGTAGTTCGTTTAATGTAGTTAAGTTATCTTCCTTTTGGGTTATTGTAGATTTTGAGTTTTTAAGTTTGTTTTGTAATTCTTTATAAACGGATTTTTTAGCAGCTATTTTTTGAATATAAGACGTTAACTGGTCGTCTATTTTCTCATCAGTAATTTTAATTGGAATTTTCTTTTCAAGCATCTCTAACTCCTGTAATGATTGCGCCAACTCTTTTTGATCAGTAAGGATCTTTGTAGAAAGACTTTCGGCTATACTCATTGCGATTTTTGAGGATTCGTATAATGAGAAGTCTTTAAAATTTTTATTGAGATTTTTTAACTCATCAACCGATGACAGATTATAAACGTCTCCTTTCTCAAATTTCAAAATTTCGACAAGTTCATTTTTAATAGACTTGATTTGCTCATCAATTGCATTCTGCTTTTTTTCTTTGGCAATTTTCATTTTAGCAGTATCTGCAAATATTTGCTTCTCATTGGAATAAGGTACGAATGTTCGCAGAGCACCAACCTTGAACCAATAACCAGAATTAACTTTATCGTCTTCTATATTATCATATTTTAAAAGAGAACTATCTTTAGTGAATTGTGTTCCTTTAGAAGGATTATTTGGTTTTTCCAAATGAACATTTTTGAGTAACCCAAACAGAACCGTTTCCTCTTCTACCGTAAGATTTCTACCATTTTTTATAATTTGTGCTATTAAAGAGCCATCTTCTCCAGCAGAAAGAATACGATTAAGCGCTTCCAAATCAGCAAGCTCTGAGGTTTTTTTCTCTTTGTATTCTGTTATTATTTTTCGTTGCGATAGCGTTTTTTCATTTATGTTATGTATCGTGCCGTATTTTTCTAAAGCTGAATTAAGCTTATTTATCTTTTCAATGATTATCTGGTCGCCATATTCATCAATATCTATCTCAACTAAATTTGCTTGATCTATTATAGGTAGCTTCATTTTTTGAAGCTGGTTAAGACTTTCTAATTTTTTCGATCTTGTATTGAACAGATTTTTATAATTTATGAAGAATATTTGAGCATTAGAATAGGTGTCGTATTCCGACTTTGTAATTCCTATTTGTTTTTCAATTTTAGGGACTCCTTTTTTTAAATTACCAATAAAATCTGTTTCCTTCTTTATCTTATCGGAAGTATCTGTGCAGTTAGTTGCTACTTTATCATACCTAAAATAATTGATGTGATATTTTGCTGTAAGGTATTTTTTTTGAGATTCATTTTTAAGCTGTTGTAACTCTTTAAGATCGCCTAACACTTCTTGTTTTAATTCAATCGTATGTATTTCCTCATCCAGCTCATTGTATTCATTTATTAGTTTCTCAAGCTTCTCTTTGTTTGATTGGTATTTAGACTGAAGCGTGTCCAAACTATTTTCAAATAGAAAATCTTTTAAAATCTTATCGCTTTCAGTATCTAACGAGTTTGCTTTTGAAAAGGATTGTATCACTTTCGCGAAAGCGTCCATATTTTCATCAATCGCAAGATTTATGGGCAAAAGCTCATTTGAATAAAGAAATTCATAGTATTCCTTTTTATCTTCTACATCCGTAAACGATTTCAGAAATCCTTTTTTATTCTTTTTAAGGTGTCTTGCAAGTTGGCTTATAGGCAAAAAGTGGCCATCTTTTAAAAAATCTATACTGTATGATAGCTGGTCGGCGTTAAGTGACAAAGTTTCAAGGTCTTTTTTGTCATTATCATTATAGGCTTGGTTTAATATCCAAAAAGATTTCAAAGGTCTGCTACGCTTGTTACCTATGTTAGTACCAATGGTTATAAATTCATTTTTCTTAAACTCAATATGTATAAAAACGTAGGCATCATCGGTATCGTAAGGTATGGTATGTATGTGCCTATCTTTGTTTTTAAAACTTTCTGTACCAAAACTTATTTTGCTCTTTTGCCCAATAAATATGAGTTGAAATAAGTCTGCTATAAGCGATTTACCAATACCATTATTACCGGTAAAATCTGTTCTTACGCGATGCAGTAAATAGTCTTGATTATAGTGCTTTCTAATACCAACCGTAGATAACGAAAAAATTCTAGGATATTCTATCATTGTAATTGGCTAAGGTATTTTTCACTGAACTCTGTGAAGTTTGTAATTTCTTTTTCATATAATTTTTGAAACCTAATAATGGGTTCACGAAGCACAAAATGAATTTCTTCGCCATCCTCGACTGCCAGGTTTGTAATCCATCCTAGCCTACTGAATTCTCTTAACACACTTTTAAATGGTTTTATAACTTTTATTGACCAGTCGCCCTCAAGATAATCGTCTTGCACTTTGTTGAAAAATAATTTTTTGTACAAAATGTTGTTCTCACTTTCTTTAATTTCTTTTTTAATGTCCGCAAAGCGTACCTCTTTTTTATTTTCAAAATACTGCTCATAATACATATTAAGTAATATTAGACCTATTAGCGTTTGTTTCTGAGTTAACATTTTGTGGCGCAACGGATTTGCAAGCGCTCCTTTAGATGTATCGGGATAATCGACATAGTAGTATTTAGAGTTCTCTCTGGTTTCCATTAATAGCTCTAAACCATATAATTTTTCATAATAAAACGAAAGTTCGTTGTAGTAATCTTTAAGTAGTTTGTAGAGATAAAATCTATCTTTCTGGATGTGCCTACCAGATAGCAATTCAATATTCAAATCTGCAAAATATTCTTGTACGTCGGCGTTTTCAAAAAACGAAAAATTTTGATTTATCTCTTTATTATTTTCATTTTCCATAATGCAATATTTTGTGACAGCGAGGATTCTGGTATTTCTCTGTCTATTTTAATTTCATACTCTTTATTATGTCTTGCAAACTCTACAAGTTCAAACCCTACTTTAAGTGCAATTAAAGTATCATTTTCTTTCAATGCGATATCGTAAAAATGATTGCTAAAATCAATCTCTCTTTCTTTTTGCAACTGCTTTTTGAATAGATTAACCCATTTTGCGGTATTCTCTTGCCTTGTTAATTCTGTATCCAGTTTCAAAACTTGTGATTTAAGATGTGCTTCATTAGTCTTAGGCTCAATAACGTAGCTTTTCTGAAGACCAAATTCTTCATAATAAACCAAACCAATATGTTTAAAACGTTCAGATACTACAGACTTAATTGGGAAATGTTCAGGTAATAAGAAACCTTCTTTTTTTGAAAATTTGGCTTGCTCTAATGTAAACTTCAAGAGGCGCTTGATATTAATTCTAACTGCAGATTTATTTTTAAAATTATCTTGTACCGTTATAAGTTGCGTACTTGCATAGGCAGATCTGTCTAATAACTGTCCCAGTTTATATTCAACTTCAACAAAAAAGTCATCTACCTTTTTCTTAATTTCTACAGCTCTATCGTATTCCTCTCTTAAAATTTTATGCGCTTCTTTTTGCTTAGGCGTTTTATTATCAGGAAGACTATTTTTCTTCCTTAGAAAGTAGTTTACAACCTTTTCTATTTCTTCATCAAGACTGTTGCTTATTAAAAGAGTGTCTTTTATCTCCTCACTTTTTGCAGTGATTTTCTCAAATAAAATAGAAACGTTTTCTGCTGTTTTTAATGCAGAATCTTGATCTTGATTAATGTATACATTAAGCTCATCAATAGCTTTATTTACGTAATCCTTTAATGCCTCTAGATGATCTATAATAACGGTACCGCTGTTTCCTTCAAAATTGAATTCATACCATCTATTAAAATCATCTATACTTTTAATTTCTGCAGATTTAAAATCTGCAAGTTTTTTAAAAGTATCACGTAACGGAAATTTTGCGTACGGACTATAAAGTTTATTATCTAAAAGTTTGACGAATTTGAGTGCGAAATCGGTTAATGCATACTTAAAGCGTTCTTCTCTTGGGTGTTCTAAATAGTACTTTAGCAAACCATCTACAATAGCATCCGTGTGAGGTACGACGCCGCTTTCCATAAGTGCCGCTTCTTTAATACATCTTTCAATATCTTTATATGTAAAGTGCTTATTTACCTGTCTATTAATGATTCTCTTATGAAGCATATAGACAGTAATACCGTCAATCTTCTTTGGAATAAGACTGGAGTATGATGCGTGTATGTCTGCTAAATCGAAATCTATAATTAATGAAGTTTAATGATTTGTGAGCTTACTAAGTTAAAAGAATTTCATTGTGATTTGTTCTTAATTTTCTAAAATATGATTTTATCGAGAGCATAAAAATTAGTTAAAGACAGCTTCAATGTTAAATAAATTTTTAACTTTGTATCAAATGAAACAATTTATCCACAAATCAATGGCAGTTTTTATGGCAGCCGTAGTTCTTATGACTACGATGTCGTTTACTGTGGATATGCATTATTGTGGAGATATACTTGTTGATTTTTCTTTTGTTCAACAAGTAGAAACTTGCGGAATGGAGAAAGCACAAGTAACTGTTTCTTGTGAGAAACCAACACTATCTAAAAAGTCTTGCTGCTCTGATGAGCAAATGGTTAAGCAAGGGCAAGATGATTTAAAGGTTTCTTTTGATTCACTCAGTTTCGAGCAACAAGTTTTTGTTGCCTCATTTACATATTCTTATTTAAATTTATTTGAAGGAACCGCAACTACAGATGTTCCTTTTGTTGCTTACTCGCCGCCCTTTGTCAAACAGGACGTGCAAGTGTTGCACCAGACTTTTCTTATTTGATCTATTAGACTTTTGAAACAAAGCCCAGCAGTTATACTGTAGTGGGCTGAATCTCGTGTACGGTATTTTTTACTTCGCACAATTTCAACTATCTAATAATCAAATCGTATGCTTAATAAGGCGATTAAATTTCTAATTGAAAATAAACTTGTAGCGGTACTTCTTTTAACTCTTTTTATAGGTTGGGGAGTTATAAACGCACCATTTAGTTGGGACACAGGTTTTCTACCTACCAATCCAGTTGCAGTAGACGCTATTCCAGACATTGGTGAAAATCAACAAATTGTTTTTACAAAATGGCAAGGGCGATCTCCGCAGGATATCGAAGACCAGATCACCTACCCACTTACGACTTCACTTCTGGGTATTCCTGGAGTTAAAACTATTCGTAGTTCTTCTATGTTTGGGTTTTCCAGTATCTATATCATTTTTGAAGAAGACGTAGAGTTTTATTGGTCACGTAGCCGCATTCTTGAAAAACTCAATTCGCTTCCTGCAAATTTATTGCCCGAAGGTGTCAACCCAGCTTTGGGCCCAGACGCAACGGGATTGGGACAAATATTTTGGTACACACTCGAAGGTCGTGATCAAGACGGTAATGTTACTGGTGGTTGGGATTTGCAAGAATTACGTAGTATTCAGGATTATTACGTGAAGTATGGATTGTCTTCTGCAGGCGGCGTTTCAGAAGTAGCATCTATCGGCGGCTATGTTCAGGAATACCAAGTGGATATTGACCCAGAAAAAATGCGTCAATATAACATAAGTCTCTCCCAGATAGCAAAAACTGTCAAGGAAAGCAATCAAGACATCGGTGCTCAAACTTTAGAAATTAACCAAGCCGAATATCTCGTGCGTGGTTTAGGGTATGTGAAATCGATAGCAGATATAGAAAATGCAGTCGTAGATTCAGAAAACTTCACTTCTATTCGTATAAAGGACGTTGCAAATGTTCATTTAGGACCAGCAACAAGGCGTGGTATTCTAGACAAAGAAGGTGCCGAAGTTGTAGGTGGTGTTGTGGTAGCTCGCTATGGCGCAAACCCAATGGAAGTCATTAATAATGTAAAAGATCAAATTGCCGAATTATCATCAGGACTTCCAACTAAAATATTAGCAGATGGTCGCACCTCACAATTAACTATTGTTCCATTCTATGACCGTACACAGCTCATTGAGGAAACACTTCATACACTTAACGAAGCGCTTACTCTTGAAATACTCATTACTATTTTAGTAATTATCGTAATGGTATTTAATCTACGAGCATCCATTCTAATTTCAGGATTATTACCTGTAGCGGTATTGATGGTTTTCGTCGCGATGAAGCTTTTTAATGTAGATGCAAATATTGTTGCACTATCAGGAATTGCTATTGCTATTGGTACAATGGTGGATGTAGGCGTCATACTTGCCGAAAATATGATTCGGCATTTGGAAGATGAGAAGTTACGCTTTCGCGAAAGCGGTATAGAATACACCACAAACGAAATAATCTACAACGCTACTGCTGAAGTTTCTGGCGCAATCTTAACTGCGGTACTCACAACGATTATCAGTTTCTTGCCCGTTTTTACAATGATAGGTGCAGAAGGTAAATTATTCCGTCCACTGGCGTTTACAAAGACGATGGCACTTGCATCCTCTTTAGTTATTGCTCTATTTATAATTCCGCCAGTTGCTGCTTTCCTTTTTAGAAATAATACTCTTAGAGAACGTACTAAATACATTGTCAATAGTGTTCTCATCATTCTAGGCGTTACGGCGATTATTTTCGGCTACTGGCTAGGACTTATTTTAATTGCCTTTGGTGTCGTAGCAATTTTGAGTGTGAGAGAGATTATTACAGCAAAACGAGCAAATCTCATTCATATTATTATTTCCTGTATTGCGATAGTCATACTTCTTGCCGAATACTGGAGACCGCTAGGTTTTGACCGTAGCATTTTTCTCAATTTGATATTTGTATCTATTATCTGTTTCGGACTGCTGGGTGTATTCTCTATTTTCAGAATGTATTATGATAGAATACTACGCTGGGCATTAGAAAATAAACTTTTGTTTTTAATTATTCCAGCAACGGTATTGACGTTTGGGTTTTTGATTATGCGTAATACTGGTAAAGAATTTATGCCAGCACTTAATGAGGGTTCATTCTTATTAATGCCTACATCCTTACCACACGCAGGAGTTGAAGAAAATAAACGTGTACTACAACAGCTCGATATGGCAGTGGCAAGCATTCCAGAAATTGAAACGGTAGTAGGTAAATCTGGAAGAACAGATTCTGCTTTAGATCCTGCTCCACTCTCTATGTATGAAAATGTAATTCAGTATAAATCTGAATATATACGTAACGAGAATGGTGAAAGACAACGCTATCAGGTAAATGATGACGGATTTTTTGTCCTCAAAAATAATAAGTTCATCGTAAATCCAAATAACGAAGTTGAGAAAAATGCAAATTATGATAAAGCAAGTCTACAGACTTCTGCAAACCGGGATGATTTAATTGAAGATAACGATGGCGAGTATTACAGAAACTGGCGACCAGACATCAATAGCCCAGATGATATTTGGAATGAAATAGTTAAGGTGACCAAATTCCCAGGAGTTACTTCTGCACCCAAATTACAGCCTATTGAAACTAGGCTCGTGATGCTACAGACGGGAATGCGAGCGCCTATGGGAATTAAAGTAAAGGGTCCTGATTTAAAAACGATTGAGGATTTCGGTTTACAATTAGAAGGTATTTTAAAACAAGCCGAAGGTGTAAAAGAACAAGCTGTTTTTGCAGACCGTATTGTTGGGAAACCTTATTTACTTATTGATATCAAGCGAGAACAATTGGCCAGATACGGTATTTCAGTAATGGATGTGCAGGAGGTTCTTAAAGTAGCTGTTGGAGGAATGCCACTTACACAAACTGTTGAAGGTCGCGAGCGCTATGGTATTCGTGTACGTTACCCACGGGAATTACGTGGTAATGAAGACGACTTAAAAAAAATTTATGTTCCGGTTGAAAAAGGGAATCCTGTGCCATTAGGCGAGTTAGTAGACATTCGTTACGAACAAGGACCGCAAGTCATTAAAAGTGAAGACACATTCTTAATTGGTTATGTACTATTTGATAAACTCGATGGTTTTGCCGAAGTAGATGTTGTAGAGAATGCACAGGCATTAATTCAGGAAAATATTGATACGGGAAAATTGGTTGTTCCTTCAGGTATAAGCTATCGCTTTACGGGAACCTATGAAAATCAATTAAGAGCAGAAAAAACCTTAGCGGTTGTAGTTCCACTTTGCCTACTCGTAATTTTCTTGATTCTTTATTTCCAGTTCAAGTCAGTTTCCACGTCGTTGATGGTTTTTACTGCGATTGCTGTGGCGTTTGCTGGTGGCTTTATAATGATCTGGTTATATGGTCAAGATTGGTTTTTCAATTTTAGTCTCTTTGGCGAGAATATGCGAGACCTCTTTAATATGAAAACTATCAATTTAAGTGTTGCCGTATGGGTAGGGTTTATAGCGCTGTTTGGTATTGCTACAGATGATGGTGTGGTAATGGCCACTTATTTAGACCAATCTTTTGAAAGTAAAAATCCAGATACTAAAAAAGGGATAAGGCTTGCTACTTTAGAGGCAGCTGGAAAACGTATTAGACCTTGTTTAATGACAACCGTTACAACCGTACTCGCTTTACTTCCAGTCCTTACGTCTACTGGAAAAGGTAGTGATATAATGATACCTATGGCGATACCTATTTTTGGTGGGATGATTATAGATGTTACATCCTATTTTCTACTACCAGTATTGTATAGCTGGAAAAAAGAATTTCAACTTAAAAGAGCAAACAAATGAAAAATACACTAATAATTCTTTGTCTTTTGTTTGTTTCCGCTTTCGCGAAAGCGCAACAATTACAAGCATACATAGACGAGGCACAATCTAATAACCCAGACATTCAGGCTTTTGAATTGCGCTATAATAGAGCCGAAGAAAAAGTAAATGAGGCTGACTGGATTCCTAATACAGAGATAAGCGCAGGCTATTTTTTGAGCACACCAGAAACCAGAACAGGAGCGCAACGAGCACGTATAGGTGTAAAACAAATGTTGCCTTGGTTTGGAACTATAACAGCACGTGAAAATTATGCCACCTCTATGGCAGATACCGAGTATGTGGAAATCGCGATTGCAAAACGAAAGTTAGCGCTTTCTGTTTCTCAATCGTATTATAGACTATACGCCATTCGAGCAAAGCAAGAAGTACTTGAAGAGAATATCCAGCTTTTAAATACTTACGAGCGATTAGCTTTAACATCTGTAGAAGTGGGCAAAGCGAGTGCGGTAGATGTACTGCGTTTACAAATACGCCAGAACGAAATGCAACAGAAAAAAGAAGTGCTTGAAGAAGAATTTATCGCAGAGCAAACTGTATTTAATAATTTATTAAATAAAGAAAAAAATGCCCTGATTACTATTCCTACAGAGATGAATATTCCAGAAATAGACTCAATCAAAACTTTAGAAGGTTTAGCATTAAATCCTGAATTACTCAAGTACGATAAACTTTACGAATCTGTAGCGCAATCAGAGTTACTCAATCAGCGTGAAGGATTGCCTATGATAGGTTTTGGCGTGGATTATTTACCTGTTAGTGAGCGTACAGATGCATTTCCTAGCGATAATGGTAAAGATATTTTGATGCCTATGGTTTCTGTTTCTATTCCCATTTTTAATAATCGGTATAAATCTATTTCTAAGCAAAATGAACTGCGACAGCAAGAAATTAACTTGCAAAAGGATGAGCGATTAAATGTGCTGGAGTCAGCTTTCGCGAAAGCGATATCCCAACATAATCAGTCCAGAATAGCATACAACACACAAGCTAAAAATTTAAAGCAAGCTAAAGATGCCGAACAAATTCTCATCAAGAATTATGAAACGGGAACTATCGATTTTAACGACGTGCTGGATATTCAAGAGCTACAACTCAAATTTGAGTTGAATCAGGTGGAATCCATACAGATGTATTACATACAATCTGCATTGATTAATTACCTAATCAACTAACCGATGGAAAAGAAATTATTCATAAAAAATATGGTTTGTAATCGCTGTATTAAAGCAATCCAGAGAGATGTCGATGCATTGGGTATTCAGTCAAAACATATCGAATTGGGCTCTATAATTTATGAACAGAAATCTAAAGATGATTTTCAAAATATAAAAGATGCCTTAGAAAACAATGGCTTTGAAATTCTACTTGCTCAAGACCAGCAATTAGTAGAACAAACTAAAATTGAACTCATCAAATTACTGCAAAAATTACCTTTACAATTAGAGAAAACACTCTCTAAATATTTAGAAAGTACAATGAATATTGAGTACTCAAAAATCAGTAAGATTTTTTCATTTAATGAAAGTATAACTATAGAAAAATACTTTATCAAATTGAAAATAGAAAAAGTAAAAGAACTGATACAATTACAAGAAAACAACTTTACAGAAATTTCACAACTACTTGATTATAGCAATTTAACGCATTTAAGTAATCAATTTAAAAATGAGACAGGTATGAGCTTAACAGAGTACAAAGACAACAAGCAAAATTTTAGGAATCCTTTAGACCGAATTGTGTAAATACCAACCATAATTAATAGATAGCAAGCTGTTAACCAACAGTATTTTTATAAAAAAAGATAACTATGAAAACAAAATTGATATTTCTTTTACTACTTGCTTTAACAACGGGCGTTTTTGCTCAAGAAGTACAGTTAGAAGGAAACATAAATAACCTTCCTATAAGAGAACACACCATCACCTTACGAGAGGCTACCGTAAATAAAGCAGGAAAAGACGTTATGGGAATGACCGTTAATGGAACCATTCCTGGTCCGACATTAGAATTTACCGAAGGAGAATATGCAATTATTTATGTAAAGAACGAGATGAGTGTAGAAACATCGGTGCATTGGCACGGACTTTTACTTCCTAACTTTTACGATGGTGTTCCTTACTTAAATACACCACCTATAGAACCAGGCCATACACAGAAATATGAATTTCCTATCAAGCAATCTGGAACCTACTGGTATCACTCGCATACAATGTTACAAGAACAAAGCGGTGTTTATGGTTCCATTGTAATTCAGCCTAAAGAAAAAGTGTTGGATTATGATAAAGAATTGGTATTGGTTTTTTCTGATTGGACTAATGAAAAGCCAATGAACGTATTGCGTAATTTAAAACGTGGCAACGAATGGTATGGCATTAAAAAAGGAACAGCTACACCACTAAATCAAGTAATCGCACGAGGTGCTTTTGGTGCGCAATTAGATTTTTGGAGACAGCGTATGGAAGGTGCAGATATTGCAGATGTATATTATCCTGCATTTTTAATTAATGGAGAAGAAAGCATTGACTATCCAGAATTTAAAGCTGGTGAAAAAATAAGACTACGAATGATTAATGGAGGAGCTTCTACCTCTTTTTGGATGACTTTTGGTGGGGAAACGCCTGTACTGGTTTCTTCAGATGGATTAGATGTGGTTCCTGTAGAAAGAAATAAAACTTTTATAGGAGTAGCCGAAACGTATGATTTTATTGTCACGGTACCAAAAGAAGGTAAGATGGAATTTAGAATTACTGCACAAGATGGTTCTGGTACAGCATCTGCTTTTATAGGTAATGGTACAATTTTACCTGCAATGGATGTTGCTCGACCAGATAAAATCGGGATGATGCAAAAAATGGCTAAAATGGATATGAAAATGGGTGCACACGCCTTAAAATTTCAGCCAGGTAAGGATGAGCGTTTTGAGATGAATGAGGAATACGGGATGCAGATGGATAAAATGGAGGGAATGAAAATGGATGGAGAGATGAAAATGGATCATTCTAAAATGGAAATGCCTAAAGATTCAATGCTAGTGGATCACTCTAAAATGAAAGGTATGAAGACGGATCATTCAAAAACATCTGGAATGGATATGAATAAGTCAAAAGATACTATAGCAATGGGTAAGATGGACCATTCTAATATGGCAGGAATGGATATGAATAAAGACAAAACAATGTCTGGAATGAATATGAAGAAAGAGGATTCTATGCCGGGAATGAAGATAGAAGGAATGGATATGTTTTCCGAATACAATTACGATTATTTAAAGTCGCCAGAGAAAACAACCTACGACAAGAATGTTCCTGTAAAAGAAATCTTATTGAATCTTACTGGTAATATGAATCGTTACATCTGGAGTATGAATGGTGTACCATTGTCTGAGGCTGATAATATCAAAATAAATAATAAGGAGGTAACGCGCATTACATTCAATAACCTGACGATGATGCACCACCCAATGCACTTGCACGGTCACTTTTTTAGAGTACTTAATGAAAATGGTGAATACTCGCCATTAAAGCACACGGTAAATGTGCCACCAATGCAAAAAATGACCATAGAATTTTATGGAAATAATGGCGATGAGGCTGGAGACTGGTTTTTCCATTGCCACATTTTATATCATATGATGGGTGGTATGGCAAGAGTAGTGTCTTATGATACGCCAAGAGACCCAAGAATGGATGAATTTCCAGCTTCTAAAATCATTGAAGAAACTAATAAATGGTACACTTGGGGAATGGCAGATGTTGCATCGCATACTACAGGTTTTAATTTATTGACTTCGAATATTAGAAATCAATTTAATGCCTCTTTTGAATATGGCTGGAATGAGAATATGGAAGGAGAATTTACATATGAACGCTATCTACACGATTATTTACGAGTTTTTGGAGGAGTTAATATTGAAAATGAATCTCCAGACAGCTTAGATGAATTTAGTACTACAGCAGTTGTTGGTGTGCGTTATTTAACGCCCTACTTATTCAATTTAGATGTGCGTGTCGATAATAAACTAAGACCAAGAATTGGTGTAGGACGCAGTATAATGATATTCCCTAAACTGTCTGTATTCGGTTATTATGAATACCAAATAGATTTAGGTTTCGTAGATGATTTACCTATGAATAAAGATTTTACTTCAGAAACCGTATGGAGTGCAGGAGCCGAATATATGCTATCTAGAAATTTCTCGTTAATGGGAAGTTATGATAACCGCTTTGGAGCTGGCGGAGGATTATCCGTAAGATTTTAAGTAAATAATATTAACACTAAAACAAATAGTAATGAGAAAACTAAAATTAACAATAGGTATAGTTGCAATAGCATTTATCACGGTAACAGCGGTGTCTTGCAAAGACGCAAAAAAGGAACAAAATACCTCAGATGGTAATCATTCAGAAATGAACCACGATAATAGCGATGGACATCACGATGGAGAAAGCAAGAAAATGGCAATGAATGGAGATGGCGCATCACAAGCTATTTTAAATGACTATTTCAATCTTAAAGATGCATTGGTCGCAGACGATAATGTAAAGGCAAAAAACCTTGGTGCAACCCTTGCTAAAAGTTTAGGAAATCTTGATGTTTCAAATTATTCAGATGCTAAAAAAGCAGATTTAAAGGATATTATTGAAGATGCTGTTGAGCATTCAGAGCATATTTCAAAAAATGATATAGACCACCAACGTGAGCACTTTAAAATCTTAAGCAAGGATGTAACTGATATGGTAGCAATTACAGGAACAACAACAAAATTATACGAACAATTTTGTCCAATGTTTGACGGTGGTTCAGCTTGGTTAAGTATGAATGAAGAAGTAACAAACCCATACTATGGTAGCAAAATGCTTAAATGTGGTAAAGTGCAAAGAGAAATTAACTAAATGAAAAAAGCTATAAAAATCATAGCAATTATCGCATTGGTCGTTCTTGTGGGAATTCAATTTGTACCCACAGAACGCAACCAAAGCGATATTGTCCCAGTAACCGATTTTATGTTGGTTAATAATGTACCTAAAACTATTCAAAAAAAGTTGCAAGTATCCTGCTATGATTGCCATAGTAATAACACCCGATACCCTTGGTATAATAAAGTGCAACCTTTTACCTGGTTTTTAGAAGGTCACATTAAAGAAGGAAAAGCGGAACTAAATCTCAACGAATGGGATTCGTTATCAAACCGAAGAAAGAAAAGTAAACTTCGATCAATTATTAAACAAATAGAAAGCGGAGAAATGCCTTTAGATTCTTACACCTTAATTCATAAAGACGCAACGTTCTCAAAGGAAGAAACGAATGAAATAATCAATTTCATCACACAATTAAAGGATAGTTTATAAATAATAATTAAATATTAAGGAAAATGAAAAATTTAAAAATGAGTATAGCAGCAATGCTATTGTTAACAATTTCTTTTACTAATGCACAGGAAAAAGAAAAAATGAACCACGGAGAAATGGAAATGGATCATAGTAAAATGAAAATGGGAGATGCCAAAACAGAAGTAATTCTTACTGATTATTTTATGTTGAAAGATGCTCTAGTAGGAGATGACACCAAAAAAGCCGCACAAGCAGGTACTAAACTAGTAGCCTCTCTTAAATCATTTGATAAAAGTAGCTACACAAAAGATCAGCAAAAGGAGCTAACCGACATTATAGAAGATGCTACTGAACACTCAGAACATATTGCTGAAAGTGCCATAGACCACCAAAGAGAGCATTTTAAGATCTTGAGTAAGGATATTACCGATATGATAGCTATTACAGGGTCAAAAAGCACATTGTACCAACAATTTTGCCCAATGTATGATAAAGGGAGTGCTTGGTTAAGCACAAGTGAAGAAATTAGAAATCCTTATTATGGAAGCTCAATGTTGAAGTGTGGAAAAGTTCAAAAAACTATTCAATAGATAGTCCCTTGTATAGAAATCTTTTCAATACTCTGGTTTATTAGTTAACAGAAAGTTGAGAGATGATAAGGATATCTGAATAGTTAAAAAGTCCTGTTTTGGAAGGAAAAATAATTGATGGTTAGTGTTAGTTACTTCCCAATTCAAGCACAAATTAAAGTCCTAATAAGAGAAAGGGATGTTCTTTTCATTGGTTGGTTTAGTAAACCCTTTCTCTTTTTTAGGCACAATGTATTAATTAAAAAAAATAGTAAAGAGTATCTGATTTTATGAGATGAAAGACTTAAGTGGTTAATCGTTTAATACTAGTTCGCCCCACATTTTTAAGTATAAAATAAAGATTTCAGTTTACTAATCACAATCAAAAAATATGTAAAGTGAATGAAGAATTGTTGTAATACTAATAATGCCAAAGCCCAAAATAAGAGCTCTTTTGCAAAATGGTTCAATTATTTAGTGTATGCAATATTAATAGCAATAATTGGCGGTGCATTGGTGCTACAGATATTAGTTTAAAAGAATAATATAATTGAAGAGACCTTTGATGAAAAATCATAGTTAACTAATTAATGAATGGGTAAAGAAAAAGACATAGAAACTACAACTGCGTTTTATGGGCAGCTATTCTATGGTTCTAAGTATGTGCTATTAGTGCTGCTTATCGCTTCGGTAGTCGAACTGTACGCTATGCCTAGTCTTGATGCGTCTTACGTTACAATTATAATTTTAGTTTTAACATTGATTAAAATTGGGTTTATTATAGCCTTGTCCTTTAATCAGTTGATGAAAATAATTGCTCAAAGTCATCTCTTGAGTCACGTATTGGTGCTGTTCGGATATTTGATTGTGTTGGTTATATTCTCGTTTGCAATAGATTTTACAGCATTACAATTTTTGGACCCTACTCATTTTAAAGTCAACAATGGCATTGGAAATAATGGACTCTCGGTATTTTTCGATTTATCCTATTTCAGCCTTATTACATTTTCATCTGTAGGATTTGGAGATATAGTTCCAATAACGGTTCCTGCTAAAATTTTAGTAACACTTGAGGTATTACTTAGATTTTTCGTGTTGGTTTTTGGTATCGCAAATGTGAATAGAATTAGAGTGAATAAATAACCCTTTAAAGAAAAAACAGTATGAAAACAGTAAAACTTACAACATTATTAACGCTATTGTTATTTGTGACTAGTCAAATCAACAGTCAAAATGCCGATGTGGATACAGAAGAACAAGCGGTCATAGAAGTGATGAAGTCGTATAAAGATGCCATTCAAAACCTGACTACAGACGGTACTTTCGAACTTTTTACGGAGGATGCTACAATTTTTGAACAAGGTAAAGTAGAGGGCACTTATAAAGAGTACATTAATGGGCATCTAGGTCCAGAATTAGGTCACTTTAAAAGTTTTACATTTTCAGATTATAAAATTAATGCAAATGTCAATTTACCGTATGCATATACAACTGAAAATTACCTGTATAAGATAGTTTTAAAAGGTGACAAGGCTAAAGGGACAGAGGAGCGAACCATTAAAAGTAAAGGAGTTGCTACTTCTATTTTAGAAAAAATAGAAGGCAAATGGAAAATCATACACTCACATACTTCATTTAAAAAGTTATAATTCAATTGATTGTTAAATAGATGTTATGAAAAACATATTAGTGCCCACAGACTTTTCAGATAATTGCGATAAAGCAGCAAAACTGGCTATTAAAATCGCAACACTTTTCAAATCCGAAATTCATTTTTTACATCAATTGCATACACCTGTAGATTGGGTAAAACTCGATAAGGAAAAGGAAAGTAATTATCCTGATACGCTTGCAGCAATAGGTGATGCCAAAAGTAAATTAAGAGCATTAGATATGGAGGCAGAACATAAGGGTTTAAAATCAAGAACCTTTTTACAATTTGTATCAGACAATCAAGCAATTGTAGAACATTCTCACGATTTTCATCACGATTTTATTGTAACTGGAAGTAAAGGTATTCAAAAAGGATTCTTAAGTAAATTATTGGGTAGTAACGCCCAAAAGATTATTCGGAATACTCGTGTGCCTATTTTGGTTGTTAAGGAAAATGAAGTAATATTTCCTTTTAAAAATATTGCATTTGTGTCAGACTTTAAGGAAGATATTTCCAATGCATTTAAAACAGTTGAAGAAATTTCAAAAAAATGTAATTCAAAAATACACTTGTTAAACATCAACACAACAACAGATTTTAATAGCGTTGAAGATGGTTTGGAGCCTATTAAAGATTTCATAAAGCATTTCCCAAACTTGGAAAACTATCAGATGCACGTTTATAGTGAAACTAATGTAGAAAGTGGTATCCAAAAATTTGAAGAATCCATTGATGTAGATTTAATTGTAATGTATACCCATAGCAGAAAGGGATTATCAAGTATGTTTTCAAAGAGTATTGCCGAAGATGTAACGAATCATTCAAAAAAACCAGTGATGACAGTTCATCTATAATATGAAAAATTACGATACTCTTTCAGAGGCTATGAACAGTTTAAAAGCTGATGGCTATACCTATGATTTCAATATATGCTCGGGACATATAGAATGCAATTCTTTAAAATTAAAATTACACCCAGAAGATTTTGAGGTTGATAAGATGTATCGCTTTGAAGGTATGAGCAGTACCGACGACAATAGTGTGCTTTACGCTATATCTTCTAAAAAAGGAATTAAAGGCTTATTAGTAGATGCCTATGGTGTCTATGCCGAGAACATTTCCGAAGCTATGCGAAAAAAATTAAGATAAAATGAAACCACCAAAAATAAATAATCAAAAACTTTCATTAATAGGCTCTGTATCATTAGGCACAGGCGTGATGATAGGTGCTGGTATTTTTGTCTTAATGGGTCAAATAGCAGAGTTGGTAGGCGATTTGTTTCCCATTGCTTTTATTGCAGGTGCCATCGTGGTTGGGTTCAGTTCTTATTCTTATGTAAAATTTTCAAACGCGTATCCTTCATCTGGAGGTGTTGCAAAATTTTTAACAAAAGCGTATGGACCAGGTACTGCTGCTGGGTCTTTCTCATTATTAATGTACGTGTCTATGGTAGTTGCAGAGAGTTTAGTTGCAGGTACTTTTGGAGCTTATGCATTGCGACTATTTCCACAGGAATATTCAGGATATGCATCAGTATTAGGTGTGGTTCTTATAGGTCTCGCTTACATTATAAATATATCCGGTAACAAGATTATTGAAACTACGGCTACGTTTACAGCAATTATTAAAGTAATTGGCATTGTACTGTTGGCAGTTTCAGGATTGATTATTTCAGGCTTACCGACCATCACGGGGAATTATGTAGCGAGTAGTAGTCAATCCTTACCCGAAGGTTTCGGTTTTATAGCTGCTTTGGCTTTATCTATACTTGCCTTTAAAGGATTTACAACTATTACGAATCAGGGAGGGGATATTAAAAATCCACATAAGAATGTTGGGCGTTCCATAATTATTTCAATAGTTATATGCACCATTATTTATGTTGTTTTGGCCTTATCAGTTGCTGGAGCATTAGGTGTTGAAGAAATAATTATAGCAAAAGATTATGCTTTGGCGGCGGCAGCAAAACCAATATTTGGCGAATGGGGTTCTATATTAACAATTATTCTTGCAATTATTGCTACGGTATCTGGGGTAATAGCTAGTGTATATTCCGCTTCAAGAATGTTAGGAATGTTAAGTAGTATGAAACAAGTGCCCAATTTAAACATCATTCAAAAACTTAAAAATCCAGCACTCATTTTCACGGTTTCTTTGGCAATACTTTTGACTATTTTGTTTGACTTAACTCGTATAGCTTCCATAGGTGCAATCTTTTATCTGATAATGGATATTGCAATTCACTGGGGACTATTTAGACATCTTAGAACAGAAGTAAAATTTAATCCAGTTATTCCTATAATAGCAATAGTAATGGATGTAGTTATTTTATCTGCATTCATTTATTTAAAATATATAAACGACCCCTTCGTGCTTATAGTAGCAGGAATAGGTATCATTCTTATATTCCTTTTTCAATTCCTTTTTATGAAATCTCATACTGATAGTGATGGTAACATGCATATGGAAATGAAGATGGATGATGAGGGAATGATGAAAATGTAAAATTTAGAAAATTATGAAACACACCTATCACATACAAGGAATGACCTGCAACGGTTGTCGAAATCACGTAGAGCAAACACTTTCTAAAGTGGAAGGTGTTACTAACGCCTCGGTAAATTTAGAGAAAGCAGAAGCTACAATCGAAATGGAATCTCACATTGCAATAGAGACGTTTCAAGAGGCTTTACAAAATGATGGTGGTCGATATAGTATTCATAATTCAGAAGAACACCAACACCATACAAAAAAGGCAAATAAAGAAGAACCAAAAGGTAAAGGAGCTGGCACCTTCTATTGCCCAATGCATTGCGAAGGCGATAAAACCTATGACAAGCCAGGCGATTGTCCTGTCTGCGGTATGGATTTGGTCGAAGAGCAAAATCTATCAGTAGTAACTTCAGAACAATGGACCTGCCCAATGCACCCAGAAGTCGTAAAAGACGAAGCTGGAGCTTGCCCTATTTGCGGAATGGATTTAGTCCCAATGGAAGCCGATAGTTCAGCAGAAGAAAAAACGTATAAAAAGTTAGTAAAGAAGTTTTGGGTTGCTGTAGCCTTCACACTACCTATTTTCATAATCGCTATGAGTGAAATGATTCCTAATAATCCATTATACGATATAATGGAGCAAAAATGGTGGAACTGGATTCAATTCGGGCTATCTATTCCAGTTGTGTTTTATGCCACTTGGATGTTTTTTGAGCGTGCCTACCGAAGCATCAAAACTTGGAATCTCAATATGTTCACGCTTATTGGCATAGGTGCCGGCGTTGCGTGGCTTTTTAGTGTTTTTGGAATGTTGTTTCCAGATTTTTTCCCCGAACAATTCAAAACAGCATCTGGTGCGGTTCACGTTTATTTTGAGGCCGCTACCGTAATTCTCACATTGGTATTGATGGGTCAAGTTTTGGAAGCCCGTGCGCATAGTAAAACCAATTCCGCAGTAAAGGAATTATTAAAGCTCGCACCCAATAAAGCAATTAAAGTAGTTAATGGAAATGAAGAAGAAGTTTCTATTGACCAGATTGAAAAAGGCGATATACTACGAGTGAAGCCGGGCGATAAAATTCCTGTAGATGGTAAGATTACTGAAGGCAAAACAACTGTGGATGAGTCGATGATTTCTGGCGAGCCAATACCTGTCGATAAAGTTGAAGGTGATAAAGTGAGCAGCGGTACAATTAACGGAAACCAGTCTTTTTTAATGAAAGCCGAAAAAGTAGGTAGCGACACCTTGCTTTCCCAAATTATACATATGGTAAACGATGCCAGTCGCAGTCGTGCACCCATTCAGAAATTAGCAGACACGGTTTCAGGTTATTTTGTTCCAGTTGTAGTTGTTATTTCACTCATCACATTTGCGGTTTGGGCAATTTGGGGTCCAGAACCTGCATATGTCTATGCATTGGTCAATGCCATCGCGGTATTGATTATTGCTTGCCCTTGCGCTTTAGGATTGGCTACACCTATGTCAGTAATGGTGGGCGTGGGTAAAGGTGCTCAAAACGGAGTGCTGATTAAAAATGCCGAAGCGCTCGAAAAAATGGATAAGGTAGACACGCTCATCGTGGATAAAACAGGAACCATAACGGAAGGAAAACCAACGGTAGAGAAAATAGGTGTTTTTGGAGACCGCTTTCGCGAAAGCGAGATTCTAAATTTTATCGCATCCCTAAACAGTTCCAGCGAGCATCCACTTGCCGAAGCTACCGTGAAATATGGAAAGGAACAGAAAACTGAAATATCCAAAACCGAAAACTTTAGCGCAGTAACAGGAAAAGGCGTAGAAGGAACAGTTGATGGAAAAAAACTCGATTTGGGAAATGCAAAGATGATGGAGTACGCAAATGCTACGCTATCCTCTGAAATGCAAACCGAAGCAAAATCTTTTCAGAAACAAGGTAAGACAGTTTCGTATCTATCCATTGATGGCGATGTTTTAGGATATGTAGTAATAGGCGATAAAATCAAAGAAACAAGCGCTAAGGCAATTAAGGAACTTCAAGAAAAAGGTATTGATGTCATTATGCTTACGGGCGATAATCACGATACAGCTCAAGCCGTAGCGAGTGAATTGAACCTTGCAAACTTTATGGCAGGAATGTTACCCGAGAACAAACTTGATGAAGTCAAAAAATTACAGGAACAAGGCAAAGTCGTAGCAATGGCGGGCGACGGTATCAACGACGCACCAGCACTCGCTAAGAGTGATGTAGGTATTGCAATGGGTACGGGAACAGATGTCGCTATTGAAAGTGCGATGATAACGCTTGTAAAAGGAGATTTGCACGGCATCGTAAAAGCAAGGAATTTAAGCCATAAAGTAATGCGGAATATTAAGCAAAATCTATTTTTTGCTTTGATATATAACACACTCGGTGTACCTATTGCAGCAGGAGTATTGTTCCCGTTTTTCGGAATTCTACTCTCGCCTATGATTGCTGCATTGGCAATGAGCTTTAGCTCGGTTTCTGTAATCGTGAATGCACTTAGACTTAAAACAAAATCAATTAACTAAACCATACTTATATGAAAAACAGTATCATTCTTTTATGCCTTATCCTCTTAGTCTCTTGTAAAGAAACTTCAAAGAATGCGCAAGAACCACAGAGTGAAGAAACGACGGAGCAAAAAACAAAAAGTGCTGAACCAGATAAGAAAAAACCATTGAGTCCACATACAAGTACAATGGCAATGGTGGGAGATGCACACATCCATTTTGACTATTCATCGCCCGGAGTTCGTAATCGAATCGTTTTTGGAGGATTACTTCCTTATGACGCTGTTTGGCAGGCAGGTGCACATAATGCAACTTGGATGGAAACAAATAAAGATTTAACCATTGATGGAAAAGTATTGAATGCTGGAAAGTATGGATTCTTTGTTATTCCTAATCAAGAAGAATGGACAATCATTTTTAATACCAATTGGGACCAACACGGTAAGGATGAATATGACGAGAATAATGATGTATTGCGATTTAAAGTAGCCCCTAAAATTTCCGAAGAAATCAAGGAACATCTAGAGTACAAAGTAACTAAGGTTAACAATACATCAGGCACAATTAGTTTAAGTTGGGAAAAGGTCATTGTTGAATTTCCATTTGAAGTAAACTAAAATGGTTAAAAGAAAGACAGCTCTTAAAATTAGAAAAGCACATCGCTATTTGGGCCTCTTTTTAGGCGTTCAATTTTTGATGTGGACTATTAGCGGAATGTACTTTAGTTGGACGGATATTGATGAGATTCACGGTGACCAATTTAAAAAAGAAAATCCTGAGCAAGCTGCATTTGTGGATTTGTTGGGAAGTTCTCAATTAGGTATTCAAGAGCCTATTAGATCACTAGAGCTTCTTGAAATAGCAGATGCACCTTACTATTGGATTAATGAAGCAACACTTTATAATGCGCTTACAGGAGTAAAAAAAGATAAACTCACAGAACAGGAAGCAATAAAAGTAGCGGAGCGTTATATGTTGTCTGATTTAGAATTTAACCAAATACAAAGGATTGAAACTGTTGGCGATCATCACGAGTATCGCGGAAGACCTTTGCCAGCTTATGAGATTTCATATAGAACTGATGAAAACCTTAAGGCTTATGTGGCAATTGAGAATGGGGCTTTTCAAACAGTACGTCATCGAGATTGGCGCTGGTTCGACTTCTTATGGATGACCCATACAATGGACTATCAAGGGCGAGACAATTTTAATACAATAGTCCTAAGAGCTTTTTCACTTTTAGGATTAATAACAGTACTCAGCGGGTTTTTACTGTGGTATACAAGTTCGCCTACTGTTAGAAAAATGAATAAAAATAAACGTAAATAATTAACACTAAAATTAACTATTATGGAAAATTCAATGGAACACAAAAACAACAAAGAGGGAATGAGCCAATACACAAAGTTTTTTTTGATGCTGGGAGCATCATTTATAGCAATGTATATTACAATGTATTTAAATACGTATGAGTTTGACCACGTAAGATTTAGCCTTACCAGATTTTATATGGTTTGTCTGGGTATTTCTACAATGGCTGTAATAATGCTGCTTTTTATGCTTGATATGTATAAAAATAAGAAGAAGAATATCGCCATCTTAATAGGGAGTGCTGTATTATTTCTTGGTGCGTTAGGATTAGTACGTGAGCAAAAATCTACTGTTGGGGACGTACTTTGGATGAAAGCTATGATACCTCACCATTCCATAGCAATATTGACCAGTGAGCGTGCAGATATTAAAAATCCAGAAGTAAAAAAATTGGCCAACGATATTATCAAAGCACAACGTAAGGAGATTGAAGAAATGAATGCGATGATCGAACGTTTACAAAACGAGAAATAATAGTATGAAAAAGAATATTCTATATATAGGGGTTGCTTTAGTTATTGGCTTATTAGCAGGATGGTTACTTTTTGGTAATTCTCCATCGTCAGATATAAATACAACTGCTGAAGCTCACAACCATTCAGAAGAGACTACAAACCAAATGTGGACGTGCTCGATGCATCCACAAATTATGCAACCAGAACCAGGCGATTGCCCTATATGTGGGATGGATTTAATCCCAGCAGAATCTAGTGCAGAAGGTCTAGCTGCAAACGAGATTAAAATGACAGAAAATGCAATGGCGTTAGCTAATATTCAAACAACAATTGTAGGTAATGGCGCAACTTCTGAAGATGATGGTATTATTTCACTTTCAGGAAAAATTGCAACAAATGAAGAGAACAATGCTGTACAGGCTAGTTATTTTGATGGAAGAATTGAAAAGCTAAATGTAAGTTACGAAGGGCAAACTGTAAATCGTGGTCAATTACTGGCCACTATTTATGCACCTAACCTAATAGCTGCTCAACAAGAACTTTTAACTACGGCTGCTTTAAAAGAATCGCAACCTGCATTGTATAAAGCAGTGCGAAACAAGTTGAAACTCTGGAAGCTTTCAGATAAACAAATCGAAGCAATCGAAACCTCTAGAAAAGTTCGTGAGAATTTCCCAATATACGCCACGGTTTCTGGAACCGTTGCTATGGTTATGGCTGCAGAAGGCGACTATGTCAAACAAGGGCAACCTATTTTAAGAGTAAGTAATCTTAACTCGGTATGGGCAGAGTTTGATGCTTATGAAAATCAAATCTCACAGTTTAAAAAAGGTCAGAAAATTAAAGTATCTACAAATGCGTATGCTAATAAAGAGTTTGATGCGACCATTTCATTTATAGATCCCGTTTTAAATAATGCAACGAGAACGGTAACCGTAAGAGCAACATTGAATAACAAGGAGGATTTATTTAAACCAGGTATGTTTGTCACTGGAAAAATCGAAGGAACTACTCAGACAACATCTTCTGAAACCGTAACTATTCCTGCGAGTGCTGTTCTATGGACAGGAGAACGCTCATTAGTTTATATCAAGACTAATCCTAATGAACCGGTATTTGAAATGCGAGAAGTAACGCTTGGTAATAGATCTGGAGAGAATTATCAAGTTTCTTCTGGTTTAAAAGATAGCGATGAAATTGTAACCAACGGGACGTTTACGGTAGATGCTGCTGCACAATTGCAGGGTAAAAAATCAATGATGAATCAAGGAAAAGTTGTTGAAGAGCTGGCAGAAATGACCGATATGAAGATAGAGCTATCGGCAACGTTTCAGAAAGAACTACTCCAAGCTATTCCTACTTATTTAGAGATGAAGGACGCTTTTGTAGCAAGTGATGCTGGTCAGGTTTCCGCTTTAGCGAAAGCGGCATTAAAAAAGTTTAAAGCGATTAAAACAGATGATTTAGGTAAAATGGAAAAATCACATTTTGAGCAGTCCCTCAAAATACTAGATGCTATCTCAAGTAATGAAAACATAGAGAATCAAAGAGAACATTTTGTCATTTTAAATGAAAACCTAATTGCACTTGCTATGAATGCAGAGCAAGGTTCTAATACTCTGTACGTACAGAAATGTCCTATGGCAAATAATAATAAAGGAGCCATCTGGATGAGTGCAGAAAGGGATATCCGTAATCCGTACTATGGAGATGCTATGCTTACTTGCGGAAGCGTGATTGAAGAAATCAAATAAAAACCTTTGCAATCCAGTTGCATTATAATTCTGTTATCTTTGTATTGTGAAAATCTTTACTCTCATATTCTCATTTTATCTGCTCGCGCTTAATTTTGCGCCTTGCAGTGATGCAAATGTTGACTCTTCTGAGGATAGCACGCAAGTAGAATTTTCACAAAGTGATACTGGCGATCACGACCACAATTTACTTGATATGTGTTCCCCTTTTTGTCATTGCCATTGCTGTCACGTTCACACGTTAGATTTTGGATTAAATATTTTAGACCTTTACCACCCAGCGGACTATAAACTTTCTACGGTTTATTTTGACAGCATAGGTAAAGATATTTCCCTTTCCTTATTACAACCACCACGGGTATAATTCAGTTTTCATAGGATAGCTATATCCTGTTTTAATATTTCTTTTTAGGAGATATTCATTGTGTTTTCGCTTTCGCGAAAGCGCACAAACCATTTATTAACTGAATTAATACCACAATTAAATGATTAATAGAATCATTGATTTTTCAATCAATAACAAATTCATTATTGGGTTACTCACCTTTGCACTTATAGGTGCAGGGATATGGAGTATGACACAGGTACCTATAGATGCGGTGCCAGATATTACAAATAATCAAGTACAGGTAATTACTCAATCACCAAATCTAGGGACAGAAGATATTGAGCAATTCGTAACCTATCCTGTAGAAATAGCGATGAGTAACTTGCCTAATGTTCAAGAGATACGCTCTGTATCTCGTTTTGGGCTATCAGTAGTTACAATCGTATTTGATGACGATATCGGTACGTATTTGCCACGACAGTTAGTCGCAGAAAAACTGCCCGAAGTACAAGAACAAATACCAGCAGGATTTGGAGAACCAGCTATGGGACCTATATCTACTGGATTAGGTGAAATTTATCAATATACGCTAGAGGTAGATGATAAAATGCGTGATAAGTATACCGCAACAGAACTGCGTACGATGCAAGACTGGATTGTACGTCGCCAGATGTCTATGGTTCCAGGTGTGGTAGAAGTCAATGCCTTTGGTGGTAATCAAAAGCAATACGAAGTGGCTGTAGATCCTAATGAGCTACGAGCCATTGGTATCACGATTTCTGACGTTTTCTCAGCTTTAGAAAACAATAATCAAAATACGGGAGGTGCTTATATAGAGCGTAATCATCAAGCAAATTTTATACGTGGCGAAGGCCTAGCAAGAACAACTTCTGACATCGAGAATATGGTTGTAAAAACCATAAACGGTATTCCAATTAAGATTAAGGATGTGGGGACTGTAAATATAGGAAGTGCAGTAAGATATGGTGCGCTAACTAAAGACGGAAAAGGCGAAGCCGTTGGTGGTATGATTTTAATGCTTAAAGGAGCAAACTCTAACGAGGTTATTGAGAATGTGAAAACTCGAATGGAGCAAATTCAAAAATCTCTACCAGAAGGCGTGAGCATTGTTCCCTTTCTAGACCGAAGTGAGTTAATTGCAGAGACTACTGGAACGGTAACTGGTAATTTACTGGAAGGTGGTTTAATAGTCATTTTTGTTTTAGTTCTCTTATTAGGAAACTGGCGTGGTGGCCTTATTGTAGCCTCTACCATTCCGCTATCTCTTCTTTTTGCATTCATTTTGATGAACGTTTTTGATGTATGGGCAAACTTAATGAGCTTAGGTGCTATCGATTTCGGGATCATTGTTGATGGCTCTGTAATCATTGTAGAAGCCACAGTTTTCTTGATGTATTCCTACATAGTTAAAAAACAAGAAGTTGATAAGAGTAACGCTTTTGCGAAAGCGGAAAACAGAAAATCACTCAACGATGAAGTAGCGGCAAAAGCATCTAAAAAAATGATGAATGCAGCCTTCTTTGGTCAACTTATTATCCTTATTGTATTCCTTCCTATTCTCGCACTAGAAGGTGTTGAAGGTAAAATGTTTCAACCTATGGCGCTCACATTCATCTTTGCAATGATAGGTGCAATGATATTGTGTCTTACCTACGTTCCTATGGTTTCAGCGTTATTTCTTCGTGTGCCTAAAAATGATAAAAAGTCATACGGAGATAAATTTGTGCATTGGGTGGAACGTAAATATGAACCGCTACTTACTAAATCGCTGAGTAAGGGAAAGGTAATCATAAGTGTTGCTGTTGCTCTTTTTGCGATTGCCATATTTGCCTTTACAAAAATGGGTGGAGAATTTATACCGCAATTAGATGAAGGTGATTTAGCATTTCACGCCATTTTAAAACCGGGAAGCTCACTTACTGAAACTATCGAAACCACAACAAAGATTGAACGTATTGTGAAATCTGAATTTCCAGAGGTAAAAACCATCATCAGCCGTATAGGTGTTGCAGATGTACCTACAGACCCAATGCCTATGGACATTGCAGATGTGTTTGTGATTTTAAAACCGAGTGATGAGTGGACATCTGCTAGTTCAAAAGAAGAACTGCTGGATAAAATGAAGGAAGCTGTGAGCATTGTGCCTGGTGTCAATTTTGAATTCACTCAACCTATAGAAATGCGATTTAATGAACTACTCACAGGTGTACGTGAAGACGTTGCAATTAAGCTTTTTGGCGAAGACCTAGATATATTAGCGAGCAAAGCTGAAGAGATGGGCAAAATTATTGCAAGCGTTCCTGGTGTGGCAGATATGAAGGTGGAAGCGATAGACGGATTACCTCAAATCACTGTAAACTACAATCGGAACAAACTGGCACAATATGGCTTAGAAATCAATCAGCTTAATAGTGTCGTACAGGCCTCATTTGCTGGTGGAAAAGCGGGAGTCATATTTGAAGGAGAAAAAAGGTTTGACCTTGTAGTGAGATTAAAAGCTGAAAACAGGACAAGTATCAATGACATTCAAAATCTATTCATCAATTTGCCATCAGGAGCTCAAATTCCTTTAAAGGAATTGGCAAATATCTCTTATGAACCTGGACCTATGCAAATAAGTCGTGATAATACAAATAGGAGAACATATGTAGGTATTAATATTAGAGGTCGTGATGTAAAATCTGTTGTAGAGGATATACAAGTAAGACTGGATGAGCAATTTGAATTACCGCCAGGCTATTTCTTGCGCTATGGCGGTGCTTTTGAGAATTTAGAACGCGCTAGTAATCGTTTACAAACAGTTGTACCTATTGCGCTTTTACTCATTTTTATTCTTATTTATTTTGCCTTAAAATCATTCCCACAAACGTTAATGATTTATCTCGCAATTCCTATGGCAACTATTGGTGGAGTGTTTGCCTTATGGCTTCGTGATATGCCATTTAGTATATCTGCAGGTGTTGGTTTTATTGTCCTCTTTGGAGTTGCAGTTCTTAATGGACTTGTTATGATAAGCGGTCTCAATGAGCTTAAGGAAGAAGGTGTTACTAATTTAAGAGACAGAATTGTAAAAGGTACAAAGCGCAGGATACGACCTATTATGCTTACCGCATTGACAGATATCCTTGGGTTTTTGCCTATGGCCATATCATCATCTGCTGGAGCTGAAGTACAACGACCACTTGCAACCGTAGTAATAGGTGGATTATTGACCTCTACCTTACTTACGCTGTTTATTCTTCCTATTTTTTATCAATGGGTAGAAAAGCGTTCAGAACGTAAAATAAAACTCAATCCTAACTATGTAACTGCCACAGCAATTGTCTGTTTATTGTTTACCATACCAAGTGCAAAAGCGCAAGAAGTCGCAAGTAGAATGGACACAACTATTGTTCAGCAAGAAAGCTATCCAGAGATTGTGCTAGATAGTGCTGTAACTATGGCAAGACAGAGCTACCCTTCATTGCAAACTGGCAAACTGGAAATACAACGTCAAAATGTGCTCAAGGCTAGTGCATATGATTTGGGAAGCACGCAACTTTTCACTGGTGGAGAAGAAATAGCGAGTGGTCAGGGAATTTATACATTAATAGGAATTGGACAGCAGAACATTGATTTACTAAGCATAGGCGCAAAAAAGCGATTACAAAAACAACGTATTGCACTAGCTGAAGCAGCTTATAACCTTACAGAAATTCAAGTTACCCAAGAAGTGAAAAATTCTTGGTCAGAAGTTTTTCAGCAAAAACGTAAGATGAAGCTATATAAGGAGCTAGACTCTATTTATAGTCAGTTTTCAAAAGCAGTCGAACTTAATCTGGAAGTTGAAGCTATTTCGCGATTAGAATATGCATCTGCAAAAAACCAGGTATTGCAAATTAAAAATAAGTATCAACAAGCGCAACGAGATTATACCATAGCATTACAGAAATTAAATCTCTGGTTAGGTTCAGAGATTGTTTATACGGTGCCTGATGACTATCAATCTAATGTCCTTGGTTCCAATTTCAATAAGAATGTAAGTCAGCATCCAGAACTATTGCTTTCGCGGAAGCGTGTAGAAGAAGCCGAAGCTAATTATGATGTAGCACGAGCAAACTTGTTACCTACATTTAATTTACAAGGTGGTATCCAGCAAGTAAATGGAAATAGTGGTTTTAATACCTATCAAGCAGGTATATCAATTCCTCTTTTTTCAGGTTCTGATAAAAGTCGAGCTAAAGCAGCAAAAATAGCGAGCCAAATAGTTACTGCTGACGCTGATTTTAAAGAGCGACAGATTGAATCGGAATATCAACAAGCATTGCAAGCTTATCAAAAGTGGGAAGAAGCTTGGCAATTTTATAAAAATGAATCCTTACCACTTGCAGAAGAGCAACGTAAAGGAGCATTGCTCGCTTATAGAGAAGGTGCTGTAGATTATGCTGCATTTACACAGATTATTCGTGATGCTATACAAACAGAAATGGATGCGCTAGAAGCATTAGAACAGTATTTAACCGCATTATTCAAACTTGAATATTATACCTTATAAAAATGAAAAACTTAAAAATATATAAATGGATTGGGCTGTTATTGCTCGTTATAACTATGACAGCTTGTGGAGACACAAAAAACGAAACGTCTAAAAAAGGAGATGAACATTCGGAATCTGAATCTAAACATAGCGATGGTGAACATAATGAAGAAAATCACGCTGAAGGCGAAGAAGTAATGTTAACTGCAAGACAGTACGAAACTTTGCAAATGTCTATAGACACATTACAAACGCGCAGTATGAGTGGTTATATAGAGGCTAATGGACAGCTAGAAGTACCACCACAAAATGAGGCAACTATTACAACTGTAATAGGAGCAAATGTAGTTTCTATCGAAGTTATAGAAGGAGATGAAGTTAAGAAAGGACAAGCTGTTGCCTACATATCACATCCTAATATTATTGAGAAACAAACGATGTATCTCAACGCATATAGTAATAGTCAGTTTCTCAAAAAATCATTCGATAGACAGAAAACACTTTACGATGCTGGTGTAGCTAGCGGTGCTAACTTTCAAAGTGCAGAAGCCGAATATAAAGCCTCTCTTGCGATGGTCAATGGTCTGGAAGCACAATTAAAGCAACTTAATATTAACGCTTCTGGTGTAAGAAATGGAACGATTTATCAACGTGTGGCGTTACGCAGTCCTATTGAAGGTTTTGTACAAAAAGTGGAAATAAAAACCGGTCAGTATGTAGAACCACAAACAGACTTAATGGACATAGTAAACACACATCACGTTCACGCAGATTTGATGGTTTTTGAAAAAGATGTCTATAAAGTTGAAAAGGGACAAAAAGTAACGTTCAACGTTCAATCCATTCCTGGGAAGCAACTCACAGCAGAAATTTACTCGATAAGTAAAACTTTTGAGGAAAACCCAAAAGCACTACACGTGCACGCAGAAATAGAAAACAAGGCGGGAAACCTCATTCCTGGAATGTATATTCAAGGACGTATCCAAACGGATAATTCAACTACTATGGCATTTCCAGAAACTGCGATATCTATTGAAGGAGAAAAAGCTTTTGTGTTTAAAGCAATGAGAGAAGGTGATGACTGGAGCTTTGTCCCTGTAGAGATTATTACTGTAGCAAAAGATGGAGATTGGGTAGCTGTTAGCTTTTTGGAACCCAATAAAAAAGACGAGCAATATGCTATGAATAATGCCTATTACCTAATGGCTGAGATGAAAAAAGGCGAAGCAGAGCACAGCCATTAAAAAACTATTAAATGACAGAAATAGAAAAAACATTAGAAAATCATCAAGTACGTCCTACGGCGATGCGTATTTTGATTTATAAATACTTGGCTGAAAAGAAGATTACGGTGGCGTTAACTGATATTGAGTCCGCTTTCGCGAAAGCGGAACGTACCACACTTTACAGAACCATAAAGACTTTTGAAGAAAATGGAATTGTACACCACATAGAAGATGGTACAGGTATTACCAAATATGCTTTATGTGAACCTGGATGTAATTGCGATTTGGAACAAGATTTACACTTACATTTTCATTGCCATAATTGCGATGAGACCGTATGTCTGACAGAACATAAAATACCACATATCAATTTGCCAGATGGTTACGTGGCCGAAAATGCCAACTTGGTACTTAAAGGAATATGTGAAAAATGTAGTGGACGATAATTGCACTTCCGTTGCACACTATTTTAAAATAAATTTGAATTATGAAAAAGAAAAAAGTAAACTTAAGAGATATAGATGCTCAAAATCATCAAGGCGAGCATAGTCACGATGATGGACACAATCATAGCAGTCCAGAAAGTGTCTCAAAATTCAAGACCTATGTACCTGCGATTTTCAGCTTTGTAATGCTTATGATAGGTATTGCAGTTGATTATTTTGACGCCATTCCTTTCTTTGAAGGATGGATAAGAATCGTATGGTACTCTATATCCTACATTCCTGTTGGCTTTCCAGTAATAAAGGAAGGATGGAACAGTATTAAGAATGGAGATTTCTTTACGGAATTCTTCTTAATGTCCATTGCGACTTTGGGTGCATTTGCGATAGGCGAATATCCCGAAGGTGTGGCTGTGATGTTATTCTATGCAGTGGGAGAATTGTTTCAACAAGCAGCGGTTAACCGAGCAAAAGGAAATATCAAAGCACTATTAGATGTAAGGCCTAATGAGGCGCTAGTGTATCGCAATGGCGATTTCATTTCGGTAAATCCCGAAACTGTAGAAATAGGCGAAACAATTCAAGTACGCGTAGGAGAAAAAGTGCCTCTTGATGGAATATTACTTTCAGATATAGGTTCTTTCAATACCGCTGCTCTTACCGGAGAAAGCAAACCAGATACAGTCCAGAAAGGAGCATCTGTATTTGCAGGAAGTATCAATCTTGATGGAGTTATTGAGGTAGAAACTACTAAGGAGTTTAAGGACAGTTCTATTGCACGTATCCTAGATATGGTACAGAATGCCACAGCTCGTAAATCTAAAACTGAATTATTCATTAGAAAATTTGCTCGTGTTTATACGCCTATTGTAGTTTTTTTAGCGATAGGTCTCACATTACTTCCTTACTTTTTTGTAGATGATTACGTTTTTAGAGACTGGTTATATCGAGCTTTAATCTTTCTTGTAATCTCTTGTCCTTGTGCATTGGTAATCTCTATTCCGCTGGGATATTTTGGTGGATTGGGAGCAGCATCTCGTAATGGAATTTTATTCAAGGGAGCTTCTTTTCTTGACGCAATGACCCAAAATAATACCGTTGTGATGGATAAAACTGGAACGGTAACTAAAGGTGTGTTCAAAATAAAGGAAGTTATAAGTGATTCCGCTTTCGCGAAAGCGGACTTTATGAAATACTTAATGGCAATGGAAGAGAAATCCACTCATCCCATTGCTAAAGCCATAATGGAATACAAGGCCGAAGGTGCCGACTATGATGCAACCGAAGTAACTGAAATCGCAGGAAAAGGATTGAAAGGAACCGTAAACGGGAAAACCGTGCTGGTAGGAAACAAAGCTTTAATGACTTCAAACACTATTAACGTTCCATCAGAAACTGATAGTATTGTTGAATCCATAGTGATGGTCGGAATTGACGGTAAATTTGCTGGTTATGTAACTATTGCAGATGAGTTGAAAGAGGATGCTCATCAAGCCATTAAAGAAATACGTGCGTCAGGTATTACTAAAATTATTATGCTATCGGGCGATAAAGATTCCATTACTCAGCAAGTAGCCAAAGAATTAAGCATTGACTGGGCAAAAGGAGGATTACTCCCAGAAGACAAACTCAACGAAGTAGAAAAACTTAAAGCACAACCAGGTACTAAGGTTGCTTTTATAGGAGATGGAATTAACGATGCACCAGTACTAGCAGCAAGTGATGTAGGAATTGCAATGGGAGGCCTTGGAAGTGATGTTGCTATTGAAACCGCAGATGTCATCATTCAAAATGACCAACCCTCGAAGATTGCACGTGCTATAAAAATAGGACGTTCCACAAGAGGTATTGTTTGGCAGAATATTGTTCTAGCCTTTGGAGTCAAAATTATAGTTCTAATCTTGGGAGCAGGTGGTCTAGCCACAATGTGGGAAGCTGTATTTGCAGATGTGGGTGTAGCATTGCTCGCTATTTTAAATGCCGTTAGGTTGCAAAAGATGAAGTGGGATTAAATCATTAAGATGCTGAATTATTCATAATTATTGATTTTGAGATAATTAGGTTAATATCTTCATTCAAAAAGTTTGAACTCTGTCCCTTCGAGGTCACCACTTAGAAGGGTTTTGCATAGCAAAACCCTTTTTTTATTAAAAGAAAGAATTATGTTCTATGCTTATGTTTTGAAAAGCAAAATAGACGGTCGTCTATATAAGGGTATGACTGGTAATTTAGAGAAGAGATTAGCTCAACATAATAGCGGTGAAAATAAGTCTACTAAAGGTTTTATGCCTTGGCTATTATATCATTATGAATCTTTTGAAACCCGACCTGAAGCGAGAACGCGAGAAAAATTTTTTAAATCTGGTGTAGGTAGAGAATTCTTGTCTAGGTTGAAAAACCCTCAGTAATTCAACTAGATAGAATATCAGACCTGCCTGCCGGCAGGCAGGTTTCGGCTCTGACGGTTGGAGGTTCGAATCCTCTCTGGGTCACCACTTAGAAGGGTTTTGCATAGCAAAACCCTTTTTTTATTAAAAGAAAGAATTATGTTCTATGCTTATGTTTTGAAAAGCAAAATAGACGGTCGTCTATATAAGGGTATGACTGGTAATTTAGAGAAGAGATTAGCTCAACATAATAGTGGTGAAAATAAGTCTACTAAAGGTTTTATGCCTTGGCTATTGTATCATTATGAATCTTTTTCCGAGACAATAAACATTTTGTACTTTAACAATACTTTAATGAATTAACCGTCTTGAGTAAAAAAAACGTAAGTAAATTTGTTGGTAGTTTTAAACTAGTATTAAATTTATCTTGAAAGATTTTCAGAAAATAGCAAGCCTTTTTATGGCATGTGTACTTATCGCATTATCGGTAGGTGTTCAAGCTATGCCTTCTGTTGATTATCAGGTTTTAAATACAAACCAGCATCAAGAAAACATTTCGGCGAGTAAGGCTATTTCATTTTATTTTGAAGAAGTAACACAAGTTTCTTTTTCAATAGATGAACAAGAAACTCTCCCTTTACCAACGCTAGGTTCTTCTTTTAGCAAAGCTGGTCTTGGTCATAAAAATAGTTTCTCTCAAAAGGCTTTTCTCAATAAGCTATTATACACTGATTCTGCTTTTATAAGTAAAGCATACATTAAAGAAATCTTATTTCCTTTCCATTCTCACTGGTAAACAATTGTTGATACTTCGTTACATTTTAGCATTTCTACGGAAATTTTAAAAAATCAAAACATTTATTTACAATTAAAATAACATACCATGGAAACAGGAATGATCATCATTGCTACGGTGCTTTTTGCAATAATATTAGTACCAATCATATTATTAATACTATCAACAAAAAAACAAACAAGAACACTTTATAAAGGGCTTACTACTGCAGTGTCTCAAAATAACGGAGTACTGTCTGAACATAAGGAAGAACGTAATTTTGCACTAGGACTTGATGCCCAAAATAAATTTATTTACTACTATAAAAATATTAAAGGAGAAGAGATAACTCAATTTGTAGATCTTTTAAATGTTACTTCTTGCGAGGTAGAAAAAAGAACTAAAAGAGTGAAGTCTGATAAGGGTAACTATGAGATTGTAGAGAGCGTTGCTTTGCTTTTTTATAAAGCACAAGGCCATTTACTAGATAAAATTGAGTTGTATAATGATGAAGACAGTATGCAGCTTAATGGAGAATTAGTAGTAGCTGAAGATTATAAGAGAAAAGTAATGGCTCTATTGTCTAATGCTATGAATATTTCCGAAGAAAAAAAAGTTAAGCAATTTACTACTGCTGTTGCATAAGGTATTAAGAGTGGTTAATTTAAGTTAGGTTTGAAAAAGGGGCTGGAGTAATCCAGTCCTTTTTTTTATAGGGTAGATTTTTGCAAAAGGCTGCGCATTTTTCTACTTATACTATGCAGCCATCTTAATTGCTCCCAGATTAAATGTGCTTCTTTATAGTTTTTTTCTTGATCTGGTGTAGTGAGTATCATTTCTTCTACATCCTTGAAAGTTAAATTAATTAGCCTTTGTTCGCTATCTGTTAATTCTTCTTGGTTTTCTAGAGCCTCATTTTTGTTTTTAGTGACTGAGTCAAGACTTTTTATAATATCATTTAGGTTTTTATTAATAGCTTTTACCCCTTCTTTAAACCTAGTTGAAGCTGGTGTTGTTTGGTGATGTTGTAGATAGGTACTTAATGAAGCTAGTGCAGAAAGCATTGTGTGATTTAACACTACAAGTTCATAAATAGAGTCTATGTTTTTTTGTTTTGAAACAGGCTCTTGTGCCATTCTCTGAAAAGCCGCATTAAGATTAGAAGTTTCTAAAAAAGCTTTTTTTCTAGCCAACCTATATGAAGTAGAGATAGCTGTTTTGTCAATGTAAATGGTAGCGATATGATTGAAAAAAGCAGTGTTTGCTGTCACACTAGTCTGAATAGATTTTTTTATTTCTAGAAAACCCCAAGCAGGCCATAGCCACTTAATAGCCATGAAAGAAAGTGCCGCACCTATAGCTGTATCAAAAATTCTATATTGAATAACTAGTAAAATATCTGGACTCAAAATAGCATAAATAAACACCACACTAAGTGTGACAAATGTTGCAGATGCTTTGTAGTTTTTCTGAACTACAGAAAAAGCTATCACAAGTGTTATAATACCAAGGCTACCTAGTACATAATTGTTATCTATAAATAGCACAATACCGGCTGAGATTATTGCTCCTATAAGTGTGCCTATTATTCTGTCTTTAGATCGTGCCTTAGTGAGGCCGTAGCTAGGACGCATTATAACTATAATAGTTAGTAATATCCAGTACGGGTTCTGAAATTCTAATAATATACCCACTAGATAACCTACCATCATTGTTACAGAAAGGCGTAATGAATGCTTGAAGATAGCAGACTTAAATGTAAAGTTTCTGACTCCTGTTTTAAAATCATAATCCTGCGGCACTAAAAATCGTTTTAGTTTTTCAGTATCAAGATAGTCTGTGGGTTTTAATTTTGGGTTGCTTTTTAACCATTGAATGCGTTCTAGTTTTTCAAATTGCTTACGTTGATATTCTAAAAAATTATGAAGAATAATATATTCTTCATGTTCTTCAGGGTTATCTAAAGGCTTGATAATGCAACTAACGGTTTCTAATAGAGAAGATATCTTTGAGCAAGTGATATCATTAGTGTTTTTTTTATTGTTTGCAAAGGACTTTAATATGTTAGAAAGTTCAAATATAATTTCTTGAAAAGAACCCCTAAGCTTAGGATGTTTTACAAATAGAGTATTTAATTTATTATAATCAACAGGGTTTGCTACTGCCGTTTCTAAAATTTCTACTAATTGAATAAAGATGAGTAGTTGTTTGTTCTGGTATCTAGAATTTCCAGAGGTTTTTCTAGCCGAAATAAGTATATCTCGCAAGGTCTCGTGATGTTCAATAAGGTCTGTTTGTACTTGATGTAATTGTTTTACCAGCTGAGCTCTATCTGATGGCCTTCCTAAAAGAGTAGCGCGCATTTTTAAAAATGTAGCGGTGAGATCAAATGTTTCTGAAAACGATTCTTCTGTTTGTGCTTTAGGGTTAAGTAGGTGGGCAACATAAACTAGAAGTAAATACCATAAACCACCAGTACCTATAAGCAAAGAATATTGATAAGGAGCAAGACTTTCTGGTGTGTGTGCAAACCCTAAGACTAAGGCTAGTAGTCCAGAAAAACTAATGAGTGATGCTCTAAATCCATACACAGAAATATAAGCAATAGCAAAAGTAAATAGGCCTAAAAGTGGTATTAACAACCATAAGTCAACTTTTAAATACGAACCAGCAAAACTAACCAAGGTAACTAAAGCTGCTGAGAATAAAATACCTAGCGTCTTTTGTCTAAAACTACCTTGTGTGTTGCTTGGTGAGCTCCAGAAAGCCCCAAAACAGAGTGCTAACCCTATACCTATTTGATTAAAGATGAGCCCTAGAATTATAGGGATACTTATAGCAAACCCAACCAATATTGCATTTGAAAAGCTAGTGCTTTTTAAAAACTTGGTAATAGTAGAAAGATAGTATGTTGCGCTTGCTGAAATATTAAGTTTTGTAAAGTGGTTATTTTACAAAGATACTTTTGTTAATAGAAGCATATCTACTTGTAGATGATAATTTTGATATCGTCTGTTAGTTGATCTGTTTTTCTATTATTTTTTTTGATATTAATTTATTCTTTTTGGTTCATTACTTGTTGTTTTTTTATCTATTTGATAAAGAGTTGATTGTGGTGTTTTTAAATAGGCTTTTAGTTCTAAAGTTTCCGAAGTAAAAAAACTTTGAATTTATTTGTGCTAGTATGTTAGTGTTTATGGGGGTTCATGCAATTTGTATTACAGTTGGTCTGTGTGATAATCTTCTAACCTACTTATAAACTACTTGTGATATTATATAATAAAAAATTAGTTTGATATCTAAACAAAAGCAAAAGGTGTAAGACAACGATAAAAATCGTATCTTGACTGACTTTAGTGCTTTATTATGATTTTTTTTAGCTTATTAGATTTGAAAACTTTTTTGAAGATCAGTTCTTTCATATCTAGGAAAACTATTTTATTGAAAGAAATCTCTTACTATAATTGTTAATTAATATATATATTGTGTGGTTAAGAACATTACCAAATCAGTAAAATACAGATACTTTTTTTTAATAATTGCAAAAACTCTTGTTATAATAACTGCAATGATTTTTTTGCAGCAAAAAATTGAGTTGCAAAAATCTAACGCGACTTTAATTGAGATTACAAGAAGTCAAAGTTTATTAAGCCATGAGATTATTCATACAATCTCTTTAACTAATGATGTTAAAGCTGAGTCAGAAAACATTAATCTATTAGAAGATTTAAATGAGTTGCTGTTAACTTTTGAAAATTCGCAAAAAGAACATCGTTATTTTAATAAAAACTTTACTTCTAGTGAAACAATAGATTCATTGTTTAATGCTACTAATCCTTATGTAAAAAAAATCAGAACAATTGGAGAACAAGTTCTGTTAAATGACGATCCTGAAATTTTAGAAAGAGCAATACAAGATGCAAATACTTTAGAAAAACCTTATAATAATTTATTAAATTCATTATCAAAACAATATTTAATCCGAGCCAATGATAATCTCAATGCTTTAAAACGTATTGTATACCTTCTTGCTGTTGTGATATTTTTAATAATCCTTGGTTTGTTTTTTCTTGGTTTTCTTGCAGATTTAAAACGCTTTTTTAAAAAAAATAGAGAGCTTTTAAAGACCAATAAAGTTTTATTGATGACAGAAAACAAGCTAGAAATGAGCTTGTTAGAGCAAGAAAAGCTTAAAATAGATTTAGGTGCTAAAGATGAGTATAATAAGATTTTTATAGAGCAAGCGCCTACTGCAATTGCGATGGTAGACACTAATATGTGTTACATAGCAGTTTCAAAACGCTGGATTACAGATTATAAAATGGAGGGTCAAGAATTTATAGGCCGTTCTCATTATGAACTCTTTCCAGAAATAGGTGATGACTGGAAGGCAATGCATCAAAGGTGTCTTAAAGGTGAAGTTGATATTCGTGAAGAAGAGCCTTTTGTTAGATTAGATGGATCTGTACAGTGGATATTCTGGGAGGTAAGGCCTTGGTATGTTTCTAAGGGGGTTGTTGGCGGTATTTTAATGTATACAGGTGATATAACATTAGTAAAAGAAAAAGAGGAAGAGAATTTACGTATACAAAAAATATTAAATAAAACTAATGAGATAGCAAGAATTGGGGCTTGGGAGTATAATATGATTGAAGACGAGTTCTTCTGGAGTAAAATAATTTGTGAAATTCATGAAGTGCCCGAAAATTTTAAGCCTAATTTAAAAACGGCATTATCTTTTGTAAAAGAGGGGCCCTGTTTAACATTATTAAATCAAGAGTTTGATAAAGCAATAGAGACTGGTGGTTCTTTTGATGTTGAAGTTCAGTTGATTACTGCAAATAATAATGTTGTTTGGACACGTATTATGGGGCAAGCAGAAATTACAGATGGACAATGTGTGCGTGTTTACGGTGTTCATCAAGATATAAATAAAGTTAAACTAGCAAAATTGGCATTAAGTAAGGCTAACTCAGAATTGCAAGGCTTGCTTAATTCTGGACCATTAGCAATTTTATCACTTGATAATTATGGATTAATAAATCATTTTAACAAAGGTGCAGAAAGAATGCTTGGTTACAAAGCAGAAGAAGTTGTTGGTTTAAAAACTCCTATATCATTTCACCCTAAAGAAGAATTTGAAAATTTTATTACAGATACTGCTACTAGTTACGGTTTTAAGGGTGATTTAAAGAATTTTAATCTTTTTTCAGAATCCTTAGATAAAAATTTAAATGATACTCGAGAGTGGACTTTTATAAGAAAAGATGGGTCTAAACTACCTGTGCTTTTAACAATTTCATCTTTTAAAAATGAAGAAGGTGAAAACCATGGTTTTTTAGGCGTTGCTGTTGATCTTTCTGAAAAGCGAATTACAGAAGATTTGTTATTACAAAAAAATCAGTTATTAAATTTAGCCGAAGAAATCACAACAACAGGTCACTGGAAATGGGGTGTAAAAGAAAATAAGGTGGAGTGGTCTGATGCTTTGTATAATATTTTTGAACGTGATAAAACGTTAAATGATATTACTTATGAAACTTACTTTGAGTACGTACACGATGATGATAAAGAGTTAGTAGGAAAAAATGTTATGTCTGCTGTTAATGGCGGTGATTTTGAGAGTATTTCATATAGGGTTAATGTTAAAGGAAAAATAAAAATCATAAAACTATTAGGACAAAGCGTTAAAAATGAAGAAGGAGAAGTTGTCGAGTTGATAGGTACTTGTAGAGATATTACGGAGCAACTTATTGCCGAGAATAAATTTAGAGGCTTATTAGAGTCTGCTCCAGATGCTATGATTATAGTAGATGAAGATGGGTTAGTACAGATAGCAAATAAGCAAGCAGAAAATTTGTTTGGGTATACAGCATCTGAGTTAATAGGTGGTTCTGCTGCGGTGTTATTTCCAGAAAGGATAGCTGCCTACTTTCATAAATATCAAAGTAATTACTTTGGAAACCCTACAATTGCATCTATAGGTGTTCATAAAGATTCTTTTATTGTTACTAAAGAAGGTAAGGAAATTCAAGTTCAGTTAAGTTTAAGCCCATTTGAGGGAGATGATGGTGTACTAGTGTCAACAGCAATTAGAGATGTTACAATTCAGAAAACAGTAGAAAAGGAGTTGTTGCGTAGAAACCAATTATTAACTTTTGCCGAGAAAATCACCAAAATGGGTAATTGGCAATGGGATCTTAAAGCAAATATATTGCATTGGTCTCCAAGTCTATGTAAGATATTTGAAGTTGAAGAAGGCTTTATAATGACATTTGAGAAATATTTTGAGTTTGTTCATCCTGATGACAAGAGTTTTGTGAATGAAACAGTTAAAGAATCAATAAACGGTAAGCAATTTAATAGTGTTGTACATCGCATTGTTTTAAAAAGTGGTATTATAAAAACAATACAGCTTTTAGCGGTGGCAACTACTAATCTTGAAGGAGATGTTCTTGAGTTAATAGGCTCTTGCCAGGATATTACAGTAATAAAAGCTGCAGAGAGAGATTTATTTGATGCAAACACGCAATTAAAAGCTTTGTTTAACTCTGGGCGAATTGCTATTATATCTGTTAATAATAACGGTATTATTAATCATTTTAATCGTGGTGCAGAACTACTGCTAGGCTACTCTGCCTCAGAAATGATAGACTTGCAAAAACCAAATGTCTACCATATAAAAGATGAGATGTTAGCATTTAAAAAGGATGTAGCTAAAAAATATAACAAAGAAAATTTCCCAGATTTTAATCCTTTTACAGAGCTATCTAATAATGATGATTATGATACAAGAGAATGGACTTTTATCAGAAAAGATGGAATACCATTTCCTGTAGAATTAACATTAACTGCAATCAAAAATAAAGAAGGAGAAAAAATTGGGTTTTTAGCGGTTGCAAATAATATTTCAGAAAGAAAAAGAGCGACAGATGAACTTTTAAGAAAAAATCAAATTTTATCCTTTGCAGAAGAGATAACGTTAATGGGTAACTGGCAAGCAGATATAATAAATAATATCACAAAATGGTCAGCCAATCTTTACGCTATTTTTGAACTTGACGAAAACACCATAACAACATTAGATACTTACCTTGAGTATACCCACCCAGAAGATAGAGAGAGGGTTGCAAAACATATGCAAGATAGTGTTAAGAATAAAACATTCTCACACCTATTACACAGAATACAGTTAGACAGTGGTAAGGTTAAAAATGTACAACTTTTAGGTCAAGTTTTAACAGATAATATGGGTACTGTTACAGAGATAATAGGTACTTGTCAAGATGTTACAGAACAGAAAAAGGCAGAAAATGACTTGATTCGTAAAAATCATATGTTATCCTTTGCAGAAGAGATAACGTTAATGGGTAACTGGCAAGTAGACGTTGTAAATAATAAGGTAAAATGGTCTAAAAACCTTTATGAAATATTTGATTTAAAAAAATCTACAATAATGTCACAGCGCACTTACTTAGATTTAGTGTTCAAAGATGATAAAGAGAAGGTTTTTAAGCATATAAAAGAAACCATAAAAAATAAAAAGCTTACTAGTCTAGTGCACCGTATAGAGTTGCCTAACGGCTCTATGAAGACTTTGCAAATACTAGGTCAAGTTTTTACTAATGATAAAGGAGAAGTTACAGAAGTAATAGGTACGTGTCAAGATATTACTTTGCAAAAAATAGGGGAGGAAGAATTGCTTCGGAAAAATCAACTATTGACATTTGCTGAAGAAATTACAATGATGGGTAATTGGCAATGGGACCTTATAACCGATGACATATTATGGTCATCAAATATGTACAAGTTGTTTGGGCTTGATAAAGAGTCACCTATGAACTTTGATGTCTATTTTAATTTGATTCATCCAGATGATAAAGAGGGCGTAAAACTTAATTTAGAAAAGGCGTTTGCAGATGATAAATTTGAAGACATAATTCATCGAGTGGTTTTAAAAGATGGTACCGTAAAAATCATACATATTATGGCAGACATTATTTATAATGATGTAGGTGTACCTGTTGAAATGATTGGGGCTTGTCAAGATGTGACAGAACAGAAGATGGCCGAAAATAAATTTAGAGGTCTGTTAGAATCTGCGCCAGATGCTATGGTTATAGTAAATGAAAAAGGTAAGATACAACTCATTAATAAACAAGCCGAAAATCTTTTTGGTTATTCATTAAACGAACTTTTTAATAAGTCTGTTGAAATTTTAATTCCAGAAAGATTTAATTCTAGAATGACTCATAAGGAAAATCGTAACAACTTTTTTTCTAACCCTAAGGTTATGCAAATGGGGCTAGTAGGTGAAAAAGAAATATTTGGTATAAATAAAGAAGGAAAAGAAATCCCTATACAGATAAGTTTGAGTCCGCTTCAAACAGAAGAAGGTTTACTGGTGTCTGCAGCAATAAGAGATGTTACGGTACAAAAATTAGCAGCACGAAGAATTCTTGAAGCAAAAGAAAAATTAGAAGTTTTAACAGAGCATCTTTCTGAGCAAAATAAGCAGCTTGAAGATTTTGCACATATCTCTTCTCATAATTTAAGATCACCAGTGAGTAACTTAAATTCGCTATTATATTTATATAACGAGTCTGATAATGATGAAGAAAGAGAAGAGCTTTTTGAGAAGTTTGAGACAACAATAGGTCACCTTACGTCAACATTAAACACACTAATATCTGCTTTAAAAACAAGAAGTGGAGGCGTTAAAGAATTAGAAATATTAAGTTTTAAAAATGTTTGGAAAAAAACAGAAGAAATGATTTCTGAAAAAATCTCTGAAACGAATGCAACAATAATTAGTGATTTTAGTAAAACCCCTACTATAGAGTATCATAAAGCATATTTAGAGAGTATTTTTATAAATCTATTGACCAATGCCTTAAGATACAGAAGTCCTAAGAGAGCGCCAGAAATTAACGTTTACACAGAGTTGGTAAATGGTAAAATAAAAATGACAATAGAGGATAATGGCTTGGGTATAGATTTAGCAAGACATGGCCACAAGTTATTTGGCTTGTATAAAACGTTTCATAGGCATGCAGACGCTAAAGGTGTGGGGCTTTATTTAACAAAGATACAAGTAGAAACTATGGGAGGGATTATTTATGCAGAAAGTGAAGTTGATAAAGGGACTGTTTTTACAATTATTTTTAATATTTTAGACAGATGAAAAACTTTTATAATATCTGTGTCATTGATGATGATTTAATTTATCAATACACCATAACAAAAACGATAAAGGCATTTGACCTTGCTAAAAATGTTATGGTTTTTTCTGATGGTGAAGAGGGTTTAGATTTTTTAACAAATAACCTTGATGAAATTGAAAATTTGCCAGATATTATTTTGTTAGATATTAATATGCCAATAATGGATGGCTTTCAGTTTATGGAGGAGTATGTGAAAATAAAACCAAAGATTGAAAAAAAAATAATAATATACATGGTCTCTTCGTCTGTTGATCCTAATGATGTAGAGAGAGCAAAAAAAATGTCTGAAATTTCAGATTATATTATAAAGCCTATAAAACCAGGAGAGTTGGTCTCTATAGTAGAGTCTTTTCAGACCAGCCCAAATTAACTTTTAAAATAAAGAGTAGTACAAGCCATCTTGTTTTTTTTGCTTTATTTTTTAATATGAGCAATCTTATACAGTTTGACAAATGAGCTTGTCATTTTTATTCTGAAATGTCATAACATAAAAGAAATACCCAATTTTATTTAAGTAAGCATTTGTTAGGAGTACACTTACGTAATAAGTTGTCGATCACCTAGAGTTGTTTTAGAAATAGTGTGTGTCATTAAATATGGTATTATTGTTTATAGAATATCCACCTTTTAAAATTTTTAAATTTTCCGAAGTAAAAAAAGAGCCTCTCAAAAATGAAAGGCACTTCTACTAATTGACTACTCTTTTATAATCGTGTCATTCTTTTTCAAACTATTTAAAGAATCGCTAACAAACAATTTTCTTTTTGCATTAGCCACCATACGATCTAATTCATTTTTGTTTTGAGATGTAAATGTGGTGTCTAGGACACTCATAGAATAGCTGTAAGTCGTCGTTACTTTGTAGGTGTCTGTTTGACTGTCAGCTTTGTTAGTATTTGTGCTACTCTTACTTTTAGTTTTTACTTTTATTACAGATTTTTCTAAATCGTACGTACTATCTTTTTCTGTAACTGAAGTCTCGATGCCGTTTTTAATTTCAAAAAAAGTTTCGTCTTTAGAATTTGTAGTTGTTTCTAGTAAATCTTTAGTATCCTTTTCTTTTTTTGGTTCTGTAGATATATTATTAGTAATTTTATCAACACTAGTAGTGTTGTTTTCTTCTGCTTTTTTAATTTCACTAGTATGAGAAGTCAGCACGACCGCTCCAATAATGGTTGCCAATAAGAGCGCTACACCTACATATTTGTACCAAACTAACCGTGCTTTGTTTTTGTCACGCTCATCTAGAGACGTGTTTATACGATCCCAAACTTGCTGGTCTGGCACCTTGTTTTCGTGCTCAAATCTATCTTTTAAAAGATCACCTATATCATTTTTATGCTCCATGTTTTTGTGTTTTTGACGACGCAATGAGCGAAGTGATTTCTTTTTGTAAAATTTGTTTTGCGCGATGATAATTAGACTTTGAAGTGCCTTCTGTAATATTTAAGATCTCACTCACTTCTTTATGTGAATGACCGTCTAGTTGAAATAAATTAAAAACCAATCTGTACTGGTCTGGCAACTCTTGTATAGACTTTAATAATTGATCTAAGCTTACTTTTGATACTGCAAGCTCAATATCATCTTCTGTTAATGTTTCTTCAAAAACAGCTACCGGAATGTATTTATTATTTTTATACCTGTCAATGGCCTTAAAGATGGTAATGCGTTTCATCCATCCTTCAAAACTACCCTGTCCTTTATAATTATGTATACTGTCAAAAATCGCCATAAAGGCATCGTGCAAATTGTCTTCTGCTTCTGCAGTGTTCCTGCAGTATTTTAAAGAGACAAAATACAAGGTGTCTTTATAGCGCTTAAAGAGTTCCCCTTGAGCGATACGATCATTTTTAATACATCTTTGTATGAGTTCTTTATCTGTCAAGTAGCATTTTTTATTAAATATAGGAATAACTTTAAATACAAGATTTTAATTAGTATGCTTAATTAATAATAGTATACTAAAACGATCTAATAGGTCTAACTAAAAAGTCATTATGTTTTGTAGATAATAACTCGCGAGTATCTTCTATTATAGGAATATCAGAGAAGTCGTACACAAAAGATCTTCCGTAAAATATAGTGCCTTCATTGTCATAGCCAGCTCCAGGACCCTCTGAAGAACTAGCGTATATATAAGGGAACTCTGTTTCGCTTAAATCTGGAAAACCACCTATAGAAATTCTGTTTTGATACACAAGGGCTAACTCATCTATAGATGGTAAATACCAATCATCATAACTATTGGCGTCTAAATTATAGCTTATTCTTGCTGCACTATTTGTGTCATCACAAAAATCTACAATAGCTTGTGTGTTTTGTGCTCCAAAACCAATCCCGGTGGCCTGAGCGATAGGGCTAAATGGCGGTAAATAATCTGGATCATCACTGTAATAGCAACCCCAAGTCCCTTCGCCTAAATCTTCTGTATATGCAATTAACCCGTGTTCGCCAGTGTCATCTATGTAGAATATAATGCCACCTTGGTAGGCATCGCCAACCACAAAATCAAAAGATTCTTCTTCAATTACTGGGTCTGTAGTTTCTGCTTTGTTACAACTAATGATTAAGAACACTGTGGTTACCATCAAAAATTTAAATGCTATTTTCATCCTGCTTGTTTCTTTATAGTCTAGAAAGTTTTAAAATGGTTGCGTCTTATAACTTCAGAAATATTTAATAAAACAAAATGACACATAAATTTTGAATATTAGGTGTAAATTAAATGCTAACACGGTCATTTTTTTTAAATATATCAATTAAAAGCATTTGTGATTATTCGAAATTGAAATTATCTGAAAGCTTATGTTTTGCGAAAAACGCAAAAAAATAAATCATTTATTTGTATTTTAAAAAGACGGATTGCAATTTTATGGGGTACATTTAATCAAAATAACCGAACGAAAAGTTCTAATTAAAAATCGATGATATGAGAAATATATATCTAAAAATTTGTGTGTTCCTAATTTTAGTAGGATCACTTGTTAATTGTAATAGTGATGACACTCAATATCAAAAGGTATCCGCAAATATTGTTAGTGAGGTTACTAATGATCCAATTGCAAATGTATCTCTACAGGTAATCTGCAAAGGAAGCAGAGGTTCTGGCCTTTTCTCCAGTACTTATGAAATTAGCCAAAGAATTGTTACCTCAGATATTGAAGGCAATTTTAGCGTAGATTTACCTTTTGAAGATTCTAATAATTTCTTTACAATTTATATTCAGAATCAAGATATCTGTACAGATATTATATATCCTGGAAATAACTTCTTTTTTGAAGAAGTTGCTGCTCAAGAACCCTTAAAGTTAAAAGCAAGAAAGTTTTTTCAAATGGAAGTCCTTGTAAAAAATGTGAGTCCTTATGATGAGAATGATCAGATTTCTATAGGTTTTTACCATATAGGATCTAATTATCATTTTGCACCATTAGACGTAATTGAAAATAGAGCAGATGTAAATGTACCTTATGATGATTCTCACGGTGAAGTTGGAAGATATTTACAACCTTTCTGGATTGGAGACAATGTAGATTCGACGATTTTTAAACGAGTACAAGAAGGTACTAAAGCAAGAATTAGTTGGGCAGTAACAAAAAACGGAGTAAACACACAATTTGAATCAGAGTTTATTCCCACTGTCGAAAATGGAGTTACTTATTTTGAAATAGAATATTAATATATCTTCAAATTTCCGAAGCAAAAAAAAAACGCCTTTCAATTAAGAAAGGCGCTTTAATATTTCCGAAGAAAAAAGGAGAACTAGTCTCTTTTTCTATCATCTCTTCTTGGTCCACGATCATCTCTTCTTGCCGGACGACGATCTCCACGATCTTCTCTTGGCTTAGGAGCAACATATCCTTCTGGCTTCTCCATAAGAGCCTTTCTAGATACTTTCTCTTTACGAGTACGTTTGTCTATACCAAAGTATTTTACATCAAACACATCGCCCATGTTTACAACATCGCTTACGTTTTCTGTACGTTCCCAAGCTAGCTCAGATACGTGTAGTAATACTTCATTTCCTGGAGCTTCTGTATACTCTACAACAGCACCAAAATCTAACATCTTGATTACTTTTACTTCATATGCAGAACCTACTACTGGCTTGAACGTGATAGAGTCAATCTTCGCTAATACAGCGTCAATTCCTTCTTGTCCTGTTCCAAGGATTTCAACAATACCTTCTTCTGTTACTGGGTCTTCGTTTATCACGATAGTTGTTCCAGTTTCTTTTTGAAGTTCTTGTATCACTTTTCCTCCTGGTCCAATTAATGCACCAATAAACTCATTAGGAATACGAACACCTACCATCTTAGGAGCGTAATCTTTTACATCTGCTCTAGGTGTAGCGATTGTCGCAACTATTTTTTCAAGAATATGTAAACGACCATCTCTTGCTTGCTTTAATGCCGCTACAAGAATTTCATAAGAAAGACCTTTTACTTTAATATCCATCTGGCAAGCAGTAATACCGTCTGCTGTACCTGTAACTTTAAAGTCCATATCACCTAGGTAATCTTCATCACCAAGGATATCTGTAAGTACTGCATACTTTCCTGTTTCTGCATCAGAGATTAATCCCATTGCAATACCAGAAACTGGCTTAATCATTTGGATACCTGCATCCATCATCGCCATTGTACCTGCACATACTGTTGCCATAGAAGAAGAACCGTTAGATTCTAATACTTCACTCACCACACGTACTGTGTAAGGGCAATCTGCTGGTATCATTCCTTTTAATCCACGTTGAGCAAGGTTACCGTGACCTACTTCTCTACGAGAAGTTCCACGTATAGGTCTTGCTTCACCTGTACAGAAAGGAGGGAAGTTATAATGAAGGTAGAAGTTCTCTTCACCTTCATAAGATGGCATATCTATTTTGTTAGCATCTCTAGATGTTCCTAAAGTTACTGTTGCTAGTGCTTGAGTTTCCCCACGTGTAAACACAGCAGAACCGTGTACAGATGGTAAATAATCAATCTCACACCAGATGTCACGTACCTCATCAGTCTTACGACCATCAAGACGTAAACCTTCGTTAACAGTTAGGTCACGAACTGCAGCTTTTTCTGCTTTTCTGTAATAGTCAGAAACTAAACCACCGTACTCTTCTAATTCTTCTTCAGAGAAAGTTGCTTTTACTTCGTCCTTAATAGCAGCAAATGCAGCTGTACGTTCTTGCTTAGTAGATCCAGCTTTTGCAACTGCATATACTTTATCATAAGCTAAGTCGTGTACACGCTTTACTAACTCTTCATTATCCCCTGCTTCTTCGTACTCACGTACTTCTTTTCTTCCAAAAGCGTCAGCAAGACGGTGTTGTGCATCAATCTGTACTTTAATAGCTTCGTGAGCAAATTTGATAGCTTCGATCATTTCTTCTTCAGAAATCTCGTCCATTTCACCTTCTACCATCATCACAGAGTCTGCAGAGGCACCAATCATCATATCGATGTCAGATTCTTCAAGCTGTGCTCTAGTTGGGTTAATGATAAATTTACCATCTATACGTCCTACTCTTGCTTCAGAGATAGCACATTCAAAAGGGAAATCTGATAATTGGATTGCTGCAGATGCGGCAAGACCTGCCATAGCATCTGGCATAACGTCATCGTCATGAGACATTAACTGAATCATTACTTGCGTTTCTGCGCTGTAATTTTTAGGGAATAATGGACGTAAAACACGATCCACAAGACGCATTGTTAAAACTTCACCATCACTTGGTCTAGCTTCTCTCTTAAAGAAACCACCTGGGTAACGTCCTGCTGCCGCAAATTTTTCGCGATAGTCAACCGTTAAAGGTAAGAATGGTAAGTCTTTTTGCTCGTAGTTAGAAACTACTGTACAAAGCATCATACATTTTCCAGACTGAACCACTACTGATCCGTGTGCCTGTTTTGCTAATTTTCCAGTTTCGATAGTGATTTCTCTACCGTCACCAAGGTCAATGACCTCTTTAAATACTTTAGGTATCATAAAAAATTGTTTTTCATATTTCCGACAAGCGGAAACGTTAATTTGGTCATCAATTGGTTCTCAATTGAAGTGTTGTTGTGTTGTTGTGGTTTGACCAATGAAAAACTAAAGGGTAGCCTTTTATGTATTTAATAAACGTTTTGGTTATTAATTTATTCTCTTTACCAAAGCAGAGATAAAAAATAAATGGGCTCTAAAATAGAGCCCATTTAAATATATATTACTTACGTAACTTAAGTTCAGCAACAATTGCTCTGTAACGCATAATGTCTTTCTTCATTAGGTAATCTAATAATGAACGACGCTTACCTACAAGCATCACTAATGAACGCTCAGTGTTGTAATCTTTGTGGTTTCTTTTAAGGTGACCAGTAAGGTGCTCAATTCTGTAAGTGAATAAAGCGATTTGTCCTTCTGCAGAACCTGTGTCTGTTGCAGATTTTCCGTGCTTAGCGAAAATTGCTGCTTTTTCTTTTGGGTCTAAATACATGCTAATATTATTTAATGATTTTTATGTATGAATAATGAGTATCACAATTCGGCTGCAAAAATACTATTTTATTGTGATATAGCGATAGTTACTTTCTTTTTTTCTGAAATATTAATAATTGTTTCAACTTAAAAATCCTTCCTATTTAATTATAGAAAGGATTTTTAAATATTTAAAATTTCCGAAGCGCAACAATTTACTGTTGCAGGCTTATAATATTTAAGCGGTCATCTCGCGTAATTTACGATTTAATACAAGGTCAAGATAAAGATTGACTTTTTGTTTAAGGTCTTTACGGTGTGTAATGAAGTCTAAGAAACCGTGCTCAAGTACAAACTCTGCACTTTGAAAACCATCTGGTAAATCTTTACCGGTTGTGTCTTTTACAACACGTGGTCCAGCAAAACCAATAAGGGCTCCTGGTTCACTAATGTTTATGTCTCCTAACATAGCAAAAGAAGCTGTTGTTCCTCCTGTAGTTGGGTCTGTACATAAAGAGATATATGGGATCCCTGCGTCTGCAAGTTGTGCTAATTTTGCACTTGTTTTTGCTAGTTGCATTAGTGATAAAGCCGCCTCCATCATACGGGCTCCTCCAGATTTACTAATTAATAAAAAAGGTGTCTTATTTTTTAAAGCGTAATCTGCAGCGCGAGCAATTTTTTCACCTACAACACTCCCCATAGAACCTCCTATAAAACGAAAATCCATACAAGCAATCACAAGATCTGCTCCGTTAGATTTACCTACTGCAGTCCTAACTGCATCTTTAAGTCCCGTTTTCTTTTGTGCTGCCTCAAGTCTGTCTGTATACTTTTTAGTGTCTACAAAACCTAGTGGATCTTTAGAAGTAAGGTTTTTGTCTAACTCTTTAAATTTATTGTCATCAAAGAGAATTGAGAAATACTCGTGACTTCCTACTCTTACGTGGTACCCATCTTCTGGGCTTACATAAAAGTTTTTTTCTAACTCTTCTGCATCAACTACTTTACCAGTAGGTGATTTGTACCAAAGACCTTTAGGTACATCTTTCTTTTGTTCTGTAGGAGTACTAATTCCTTTTTTTGTTCTTTTAAACCAACTCATGTATTATTCTTTTGTGGGGATATCTATTGAGAATATCCTATTAGAGTGTATTCACATTATTAAGATCTTCAAATGATCTTTTTAAACGTGTTTTAAATGTTAATTCGCATTCACGTAACCACTTTCTTGGGTCATAATATTTTTTGTTAGGTAACTCTTCGCCTTCTGGGTTTCCTATTTGTGTAGCTAGGTAGTCTTTATACTTTAAGATGTATTCTAGAGCACCTTCTGTATATGCAAACTGTAAATCTGTGTCGATGTTCATTTTAATCACACCGTATCCTATTGCTTCGCGTATTTCTTCTACAGTAGATCCGCTTCCGCCATGAAAAACAAAATCTATAGGGTTTGCGCCTGTGTTGTATTTTTCTTGAACGTACTCTTGAGAGTTCTTTAAAATCTTTGGAGTAAGTTTTACATTTCCTGGCTTGTAAACACCGTGCACATTTCCGAAGGCAGCAGCTATAGTGAACTGGTCACTCACTTTCATTAACTCTTCATAAGCATAGGCTACTTCTTCTGGTTGCGTGTATAGTTTTGATACATCTACATCGCTATTGTCTACGCCATCTTCTTCACCACCTGTGATACCTAGTTCTATCTCTAGTGTCATCCCTATTTTGCTCATGCGAGCAAGGTATGTTTTACAAATCTCAATGTTTTCTTCTATAGGTTCTTCACTAAGATCAATCATGTGAGAACTGTAGAGTGGCTTTCCTGTTTCTGCGTAATGTTTTTCACCAGCATCAAGTAAACCATCTATCCAAGGTAATAATTTTTTAGCGCAATGATCTGTGTGCAAAATAACAGTTGCTCCATAAGCCTCTGCCATTAAGTGTACGTGTTTTGCTCCAGAAATACCACCAATAATAGCTGCCTTGTGATCATCGTTAGATAAACCTTTACCTGCCATAAATGTACATCCTCCATTAGAAAATTGTACAATTACAGGGCTGTTAAGTTCTGCAGCGGTTTCAATCACTGAATTCACAGTGCTAGAACTTGTCACATTTACTGCAGGCATAGCAAAGCCTTTTTCTTTTGCGTATCTGTGAATTTCTTGAATTTCTTTGCCCGTAGCAACTCCTGGTTTTATAGAATGACTCATATTATATTTACGTCTTTTAACATATTAAATCTTGGTGACAAAAATAGCAAATTAAAATGGGTAATTAACCCCAATGTTATACACTGCTTTTTTTATTTTAAAATTAGTAAACCATCTTTCACCTAGTTCAAGAGCTGGGTCATGTGTTTTTAGTCCTGCGTCTACTCTCAAAACAAAAAAGCCAAAATCATAGCGAACTCCTGTTCCAGTTGCTACTGCGAGTTCTCTAAAGTCTTGTATGCCGTCAAATTTAAAGGCTTCATCTTCTACATCATCATAAAGATTCCAGATGTTACCGGCATCTATAAAAAATACTCCTTTAAATGCTCCTAATATTGTGAAGCGATATTCTGCATTTAAGGCTACTTTAAAGTTGGCTTCGTTAAAATCTAAAACGCTACCGCTACTTCCTGGACCTAAATCATAAGCACGCCATCCTCTGTTGTCATTAGCTCCACCAGCAAAGTAACTACGTGTAAATGGAATGCTACTGCTATTGCCATAAGGGAGTGCAAAACCTACAAAAGAGCGTGTTGCAAAAACACCGCCACTAGAAAACTCCCAGTGTTTTGTGTATTCTGCTTCTATCTTGCCATATTGAGAGTACGCTACCCCAAAAACTTCTGTTTGTCCTTTATCATTTGTAGCGAGGCTAGCCCCTTTAGATAATATAGAAACAAGGCTACCTGCGCTTTCTAGTTTTACTCTAATACGAGAAAAACTCTTGTCAAAAAGGTTAGTTCTTGTATCTTTTATAAAAGTAAAGTTTGAGGCAAAAATAAGGTTGTTCTCAGATAATCGGTCTTGACGTTCGCTTATACTTAAGACTTCACTCCTTAAATCGTCTGAGATTGTTAAATCTTCAAAATCTTGATTTACTACACCATTAATAAAAAAATCTGCTTCGTTTAGGTTGTTTGGTCCTTGTGATAATAATAACTGTGGGTCTATGCTATTATCAATAAAATCAAAATTCACTTCTTGTGCAATCTCATTTAGTCTATCAAATGAGCTCTGGTATACATTAAAGTAATTTTTAGCATTTAGATTACGTACAAACTGAACGTTAAAAAGGTCAAGGCTGTATTTTTTTAATTTTGTAGGTTTCCAGCTATAGTTATAAATACCATTTACATTCTGTCTGTCTAAACCTATATTTGTTTGAGTACTAAAACCGGTACTAATATTAGTGCTCGGCGACATGTATTTTGGGATAATCTTATCTGTCTTAAATGGTGAAAGAATACGCGGGAAAGATAGCTTTACATCACCACCAAACTCAAAGATGTTAAAGAAGTTATTATTGTCTGCAACATCATTAGAAGATCCTGCACTACCTCTTGCGCTAATCTCTAGGGTTTCTGCACCTCTAAAAATGTTTCTAATAAACATACTGGTGCTACCACCTATTCCTATTTGTTGGATGGTAGAGGTGTAGGTGTCAAAATCTGCACTAAAAGTGTATTTCTCTCTTGGGGTTAGTAATACCGTAGCGATTAATCCATTAGTATCATTAGGGTCTTCTTGATAGCTAATATTTGGGTATTTAAAAATTTTAAGGTCACTAATCTGGTTATATGTTAGTGTGCGGTCAATATCTTTAAAGATAGTTTTGGGCTGTATAGATATGGCATCTGCAATTGCTTTGGGCTTAAATTTAAGATCTTCATAGCTGTAAAGTTCATATCCTCTAAAGTTTGCAGAGTCTTTAAAAGTGGTCTTTTCTCTATTTGCAAATGTGTAGTCTGTTACAATACGTACTTTGTTAACGGTATAAATTTCAAATGGCTTTGTGCGTGTGCTATCTCCTTCTTCAATCTTTCTATCTGGAATTAGATATTTCATGTTTGCCTTATGCCCAGTTTTAACTGTGTCACCTTCAAATGTGATGTATTCTTGGTCAAAGTGATATACCCCAGAGTTTCTAAACTCTATAGTTAATCTGTCTCGCTCGTTGTTAAAATCTGTAGCGTTGTACTGAGTACCTTTCTTTAAAAAAGTCTGTGACTGAGTTTTCCTGAATAAAGAATCAATCACCGGTGATGCTATCTCTGTCTCTATACTATCTACAATATATGGCTTGTTGCGTTTAATGTCATAGGTTATAGACGCTCGTTTTTCCTTATTTTCATTTGGGGTTACTTTTGCCTCAACTTCTCTATTAAAATACCCGTAACTATAATAATATCTTTTAAGTCGCTCTATAGATTTTTTAGTTTTTGCGTCATTAATAATTGTAGGGGCATCTCCTGTCTTTTTTAACCAATTATTAAAACCTACTTTACTACTATCAAGCTTAATCACTTGTTTTTTAGATAACCAATTAATGAGTTTTTTTTCTCTATTAGGTTTGCGATGCAGCCAGTCTTGAAATGTAGAATCTGGGTTAGGCTCTGCTATATTGTAAATATGCAGTCCTAATGTAATATTAGTAAATAAAATAGGAGGGTTAGGCTTTTGGGCAAGCTGACTAAGCACACCTTCATCTGTCACCGGGTCTCCGTCTACAGTTATTATATTTTCTGTAAGTAGGTATTTACCTTCTGGCACGTGCTTTACAGCATTACATCCATAAAGAAATAGTGCAGTTAAGAGAATTAATGATATTTTTGTGAAGTAGGTGCGCAATCGGGTTTGTGTGCATTAAATTTACCATATAAAGTATGGTACAAGCAAAAATAAGCTATTTTGATAAGTAAAAGTCAAATAAAATTAATAACGAGTCTTTCTAGAAAAAAGTACCGCGATCAGCATAGTTTTTTTGTAGCAGAAGGACCTAAAGTGATAGCAGAGTTTATAGAAGAAGGGCTAGAGTTACAGTTGCTTTTTACTTCGGAAATAGCAATAAATGAAACAGAAGTCTATCATCAAGTTACTCAAGCAGATCTTAAAAAAATAAGTAATCTTACAAATCCTAACACTTCTCTAGCTGTTTTTAAATTTCCGAAGAAAATTGCTGCAACTACTAAAGGAGTGAGGCTCGTGCTTGATGGTATTCAAGACCCAGGAAACCTAGGCACTATTATAAGATTGTGTGACTGGTTTGGGATTACAGAGTTGGTGTGCTCTAAAGATACTGTAGATTGTTATAATCCTAAAGTTGTACAAGCAACTATGGGGTCATTAGCAAGAGTTAATATTACTTATGTTGACATAGAAGCGCTGTTACTAAAAACAGATTTACCTATTTATGGTGGCGTTCTTGAGGGGGTTTCTGTATATCAAGAAAAAATAGCAGAAGATTGTTACCTTGTTGTGGGTAATGAAGGTAATGGTATTTCAGAAAAAATTATAACATTACTTAGTCATAAGATTACTATACCTCAATACGGTGTTTCTCAAAATACTGAAAGTTTAAATGTAGCTACTGCGACAGCGATTTTACTTAGCGAAGCAATGCGACCTACTGGAAAGTAAAATTAATAAATACACCTCTAGATCCCATTTTTGCAATGTTACCTGTATATGCGCTATTAGCGTCATCATCTCTTACAAGCTCATCTGTCATAGCAAAAACGCCACGTATAGATGGTGTAAATTTAAAGTAGAAAAGATAAAGGTCTATACCAAAACCTAGCTCAAAATAGCTAGTGTATTTTTTCATTCTAAACTGCCCTTCACCATTATCTTCTGGGTTATCTTGATTACTGGCTAGGTTTAAAGAACCAGATACTCCACCTACAATAAACGGTTTCCAGTTATTTACTCTCTTTGTAGAAAATTTTACTAATAACGGTACGTGAACATAAGTAGATTGTAGTTCTCTTACTCTATCTCTTTCTTCTGTGAATTCTCTGTAAACAAGATCTCTTTGTGTAAAGTACAATCCCGGCTCAAGGCGAAGGTTTATGTACTGGTTAATACGCATGTCTCCTATAAGACCTACATTAAAACCACCTGTGCTGTTAACTACTACATCTGTTTCTGGACCAAAATCTTGCACATAATCAAAATTAAAATCATACGAGTTGAAACCTAAAAAGTAGCCCCAAGTAAGAAATTTTTTATCAAATGTTTCTAGATTAGCTATGCGTTCTTTGCTAAATAATTGAGCATTAGCAGACTGAGCGCAGATAATGAGAGCTAAAATGAGTAGTGACCTTTTCATCTTCATAAAATATTTGAGAAATAAGAAGTTGGGATGCCCAAAAAAATATCTTCGGTTAATTTAAAAATTGTAAGTGGGCATTTCATAAATTATTTTGTAGCACTATAGATAGTGGCTACACCTAGAGTTTGCGGTTTGTGTTGCACTTCTTTAAACCCAATTTTTTGTAAAATATTGTTGAGCTTTTCACCAAAAGGAAAAACAGAGGCACTTTCGCTTAAATAACGATACGCTACTTTGTCTTTAGAAAACATTTTACCAATTAACGGTAAGATTGTTTTTGAGTAGATACCGTACCCTTGTTTAAAAGGAAACTTAGTAGGTACAGAGGTTTCAAGAATAACAAAGATACCGCCTGGAGTTAAGACTCTTAAGATTTCGGCAAGCCCTTTTTCTAGATTCTGAAAATTTCGAATACCAAAAGAAACTGTAATAGCTTCAAAACTATTATCATTAAAAGGAAGCGCTTCACTATCTCCTTTTATAAATTCTATTTGTTTTTCTAATGGAGTGTCTGCTACTTTTTTTCTAGCCATAGAGAGCATACCTTCAGATAAATCTAGACCTACAATTTTTGTCTCAGGTAATCGGGCCGCAAATTGCAGTGCGAGATCTCCTGTTCCTGTTGCTATATCTAGATAGGTTGATGGTTGTGTTGCAGTAATCTGGTCAATCACTTTTTTGCGCCACTTTTGGTCAATCCCCATAGAAATCACACGATTAAGACCATCGTAGTTTTCAGAGATGTTGTCAAACATTTCTTCTACTTGTTCTTTTTTTGATCCTTCGTGATCCTTATAGGGTTTTATTGATGTGTCTTTTTTCATTGCAGCTGCAAAATTACAAACTTTTAATATAAATATAGAGTGCAAACGCCACGGTTTATACATTTTAGGTAGAAAAATTAAAAAGGACAATTGGTATTTGTACCTTTGCAGTCTTATTTTGTAATAAACACTTATGAAGATTATTATTGCAGGTGCTGGTGAGGTAGGATTTCACTTAGCAAAATTACTCTCTTTTGAGTCACAGAATATTACACTTATAGATTCTAAAAGATCTTGTCTTTCTAATGCAGAAACACAATTAGATATACGTGTAATTAAAGGTGATGCTACGTCTATTTCTATTTTGAAAGACGCACAAGTAGATAAAACAGACCTTGTTATTGCAGTAACCTCTTCAGAAACTACAAACATTACGGTTTGTGTTCTAGCTAAGCAATTAGGAGCAAAGCGTACTATAGCAAGAATCTCTAATACAGAATTTTTAGATCATAAAGAAGAAGTTGGTTTTGAAAAGTTTGGTATTGATGAGCTTATATCTCCAGAAGCATTGGCTTCTAGCGAGATAGGTTTATTGCTAGACCAGAGTGCCTTTAATGACACATATGAGTTTGAAAATGGTGCTTTAACTATGATAGGTTTGAGCTTGCCTCGTACCGCAGACTTTGTAGGTAAAACAGTGCATGAAGCGGCTAGTGTTTTTCCTCACTTAGAGTTTATTCCTGTTGCTATTCAGCGTTTTGGTACACAATACACTATTATCCCTCGTGGAGATACAATGTTTAAAGAAGGGGATCAGGTTTATTTTATGACAACAAAGACTGGTGTAGATGATATCTATAAGTTAACTGGAAAAGTACGTCACGAAATTAAGAATGTAATGATTCTTGGTGGGAGTAAAATAGGGTATCAAACAGCAAGTAATCTCTGCGGAAATAAGTTTAACGTGAAACTTATAGAGAGCAATGCAGAAAAAGCTTTTGAGCTTGCAGATGATATACCAAGTTGTTTAGTTATTAAGGGTGATGGAAGAAATGTAGAGTTACTGCAGGAAGAATCTATTCAAGAAATGGATGCATTTATATCTGTAACTGGTAATAGCGAAACAAATATTATGTCTTGTCTTGTGGCAAAGTCTAAAGGTGTGAAAAAAGCAATAGCACTTGTAGAAAACATGGACTATTTTCAGTTATCACACTCAATTGGGATTGATACATTGATTAATAAAAAATTACTTGCAGCAAATAATATATTTAGATACATACGTAAAGGAGAGGTGGTAGCTATGACTAAGCTTAACAACATGAATGCAGAGTTGTTAGAGTTTGAGGTAAAAGAAGGAACCAAAGTGTGTAATAAGGTGATTAAAAATATTAATATCCCTAGATCTGCCATTATTGGCGGTGTAGTTAGAGATGGAGAAGGGTTTATTCCTTTAGGAGATTTTAAAATTACTTGCGGAGATCGTATTGTGGTTTGTTGTTTACCTCAATCTATAGGTAAAGTAGAAAAACTATTTGTGTAATGCGCTCGTCCATACGTACATTAAATTATCCAATTATTATTCATATTATGGGACTGCTCTTTGCAGTAAATGGGGGCTTTATGCTTCTTGCTACCATAGTTAGTTATGTTTATAAGGACGGAGTTGTTTGGCAAATGTTATTAGCTGCTATTGTAACAATTGTTTTAGGAGGTGTTACAATGCTTCTCACAAAAAATCACCGTAAAGAAATACAAAAAAGAGATGGGTACATTATAGTCACCTTTGGGTGGATATTTATGACCTTAGCTGGAACTTTGCCTTATGTTTTTACAGGTGCAATAGAAGGATATGCAAATATATTTTTTGAAACTATAAGCGGTTATACTACAACAGGAGCGAGTGTAGTTACAGATATAGAAGCATTGCCTAAGGGTATTCTTTTTTGGCGCAGTATCACGCACTGGATAGGAGGTATGGGTATTATCGTGCTTGCCATTGCTATATTGCCATTATTAGGAATAGGAGGTATGCAGTTATTTGCTGCAGAAGCTCCAGGACCAGGTGGAGATAAATTACACCCCAGAATTACAGATACGGCAAAAAGATTATGGCTTATTTATGTAGGGTATACTGTGGCAGAAACTATATTGTTACAAGCTGCCGGAATGAGTTTCTTTGACGCTATTAATCATTCATTAAGTACATTGAGTACTGGTGGTTTTTCTACAAAAAATAATAGTGTAGCCTACTGGAATGATAATCCATTAATACAATACATCATTATCGTATTTATGTTCTTAGCAGGAACAAATTTTGTTTTAAGTTACTTCGCTTTTAAACGCAAGTTTAGTAAGATTTTAAAAGACGAAGAGTTTAAGGTGTATCTATATGGTATTGTAGCATTAACAGTTGTAGCAACGCTTTTAATTTATTTTAATGCAGATATAACTAACTCAAGTATAGAGCATCCTTTGGTTTTTGGGGAGTTAGAAGGAGTGATTAGACATGCTTTGTTTCAGATATTGACGGTAATCACTACTACTGGTTTTGTAACGGCAGATTATACCATGTGGGGGCCATTTTTAATTGTCTTTTTCTTTGGGTTAATGTTCTTAGGGGGTTCTTCTGGGTCTACCTCTGGAGGTATAAAAGTGGTACGACATTTAATTATGATAAAAAACGGAATGCTAGAGTTTAAAAGAACTTTGCACCCTAACGCTATATTGCCAGTACGGTATAATAATAAAGCAGTACAAGCTCCTATTGTATATAACATATTAGGCTTTTTTATATTATATATGCTTGCCTTTATCGTGGGTGTTCTAGTTTTTTCTTTTTTAGGTTTAGATTTTAGAACAGCTCTTGGTGGGGCAGCCTCTACGCTTGGTAATGTAGGACCCGCACTTGGAGATTTGGGTCCAGTTGATAATTACGGAAATTTACCTACACTAGCAAAATGGTGGGCGTCTTTCTTAATGCTTATAGGTAGACTAGAATTGTTTACGGTACTTATTCTATTAACACCTTTTTTCTGGCGTAATAGGTAGTAGTTTTTGAGTTACGGGTTTTGTGTTTTCAGCTTATTGTTGCTTAAAAAAAAATCATCCCAACCCTAAAGGGTGACACTTAAGATTTGTTGTTTTTTTTATTCTGAAATCACTTTTACTCTTTTAGCTAGTTCTTTTGCTCTAGCTGTAACTTCTTCTACAGGAACGTCTAGATTGTCATAAGTAACAACTACTCCCATTCTTCTATAAGGTCTTGAGGTTGGTTTTCCAAAAAGTCTAAAATCACTTTTGTTCTCGCTAGCAATTTTTTCAATTCCCTCAAAAGATGGTTTGTTTGATGTTTCCGAAGCAAGAATAACAGCGCTCGCTCCCACACGTTCTAGTGTTATTTCTGAAATCTTAAGACCTAAGACAGCTCTTAAGTGTAATTCAAACTCGTTAAAGTTTTGAGTGTTTGCTAGTGTGACCATCCCAGTGTCGTGGGGTCTAGGTGATAGCTCAGAAAAATAAACACCATCATCACCTACAAAAAACTCTACTCCCCAGATACCAGCGCCACCTAATGCCGCGGTAACTTTATCTGCCATTTGCTGCGCCTCTTTTAAATGTGCTTCTTGCATAGTTGCAGGTTGCCAGCTTTCTTGATAATCGCCGCGTTCTTGTCTGTGTCCTATGGGTGGGCAAAATAGGGTAGGAGCGTCACGTTGAGTAACTGTAAGTAGTGTTATTTCATAATTAAAGTTTATAAACGCTTCTACAATTACTTCTGCAACATCACCACGTGAGCCTGCTTGTGAGTAGTCCCATGCTTTCTCAATATCTGCTTCTGTTTTAATAGTACTTTGTCCTTTACCGCTTGATGACATTAAAGGTTTTACTACACAAGGCATCCCTACAACAGCAACAGCTTCTTTTAATGTAGCGGCAGAAGTTGCATATTTATAAGTGGCTGTTTTTAATTCTAAGTCTATAGCAGCAAGATCACGTATGGCTTTTCTGTTCATTGTAAAGTTTGCTGCCTTTGCAGAAGGTATTACAGTAAAACCTTGCTTTTCATACTCATAAAGACGTTCTGTGCGTATGGCTTCAATCTCTGGGATAATATAATCTGGATTATGTTTTGCTACAAGGGCATCAAGGGCTTCGCCATCTAGCATATCTATAACTTCAAACTCGTGAGCTACTTGCATAGCCGGAGCATTTGCGTAGCTGTCTACTGCAATTATGTGCTGCCCAATGCGTTGTGCAGCGATTACAAACTCTTTACCTAATTCACCAGATCCTAGTAGAAGTATTTTAGCCATTTTTTTATTTTAATCACGAAAATACAAGTTAAACGTGATATTAAGAAAAATAGTTAAAAAATTAATAAACCTATAGTTTTTATAGGGTAACAATGTGGTAGGGCTTGCAGCGTTGTTATGTTGATTTTTTAGTATAACTACTTGTTTTTGTAGGTGTTAAGATGTACATTTAACTTTTAATTAACTTAAACTAATTCAACATGAAAAAAATTATTTTAATTGCTTTTGCAATTTTTGCTTTAAACAATGTTTCTGCTCAAGTAGGAACTTATGCAGTAGGAGATACTGTAGATGATTTTACTGTAACTGACACTGCAGGTGTAGAGTGGAGTCTTTATGATCTTACCGCTCAAGGTAAATACGTCTATTTAGATTTCTTTTTTGACACTTGTGGGCCTTGTCAGCAAACACAACCTATTTACAATGAGTTTCATGACAAGTATGGTTGCAATGAAGGAAACTTATTTATGTTTTCAATTAATAACGGTACAGACAGTGACGCAGAGGTGATTGCCTTTGAACAAACATATGGGGGAGATTTTCAGCATTGTCCAGCTGTAAGTAGCGAAGGTGGTTCTGCTGCAGTAGATGATGCTTTTGGTATAAGTGCTTACCCTACATACTGCATGATTGGCCCTGATAATAAACTGATAGAGAGTGATATATGGCCTATCGCAGATCTTGGTACCTATGAGGCTACAATACCTGCAGATTCTGGGGCAGCACCAATGGCTTGTTCTTTAGGTCTAGGAGAAGCATCTGTATTAGACTTTACAATGTACCCTAACCCAAGTAACGGATCTTCTTTAAATATTGATCTTCCTGTTGCTATGGACGACGCAAAAGTAACTATTTACAACACGATAGGTAGTGTAGTTTTTACTGCTAGTTTAAGTGGGCAACGTTCAAACATAGAGACTAACCTTTCTGCTGGAGCATATTTAGTAAATGTAACTGGAGATAAAATGTCTAATACTTTGATGTTAACTGTTAAGTAAGAATTCTTATTTACTTTAAATCTTAAAGCGTCCTTCTTTTGAGAAGGGCGCTTTTTTTTGCTTCGGAAATTTTAAGTGTTGATTAATCGTAGCTGGTACCATTTTACTTATACTGCATTTTGCTACTAAATTGATATACTGTATTTTACACTAGAATAATATCTAGTCATTTTATTTAAGAAAACATGATAACAATTACACTTACTCCATTTGTACACAATTTTAAAAGTGTGATTGGATTGAAATTTCCGTACCACTTTGAAAGCAAAGAAATAATCAAGAAACTAGATGGAGTTCGTTGGACAAAAACACATCAATGCTTTTACATTGTTTATGATGAACTTACCATAGAAGCGTTTAAGCAACGTCTTATTGAGAATAAATTTATTATTGCGGGTAACGAGCCAAGTACTGTTGAACAAAACAGAAAAGGCGTTATTACAGATTTAAAACCTTTGAATAAAGAAAAGGTAATTGTTTATGAGAGTTTTATACAATCGCTAAAAGGAAAACGGTTTAGCGAAAGTACGATTAGAACTTACGGCGGGTTTATACGTCAGTTTTTGAGATTTACAGAAGAAAAAGAGATAACGTTAATAGATGCTATTGATGTTCGTTTATATGTTGAATGGGCAGTAGGGAAGTTAAATTATTCTGTAAGTACACATAGACAAATGGTAAGTGGCTTGCGTCATTTTGCTTATTTATATCCAGCATGTGCTATCAATCCAGATGCAATATACATGCCTTCTAAAGACAGAAAACTACCAGTAATACTTGACATTAAAGAAATACTACATTTATTGCAAGTCACTAAAAATTTAAAACACAGAGCCGTTATTGCTATGCTTTATGGATCTGGTTTAAGAATTGGAGAATTATTAAATCTAGAGTTAAAGGATTTTGACTTCTATAGAAACCAATTACATATTAGAAACGGAAAAGGCAGAAAAGATAGATACACGACAATTGCCGAGACCATGCGGCCTCTTTTAAAAAACTATCATGACACTTATAAGCCTAAAGTGTATTTTATTGAGAACCCCAAAGGAGGAAAATATACTGCAGCTAGTGTTCGCCAGTTTTTAAAGCGCAACTGTAAACTAGCAGGTATAAAGAAACCCATAACACCTCATGATCTGAGACACTGTTATGCCACACATTTATTAGAAAATGGAACAGATATAAGATACATACAAGAGTTGTTAGGTCATAGTAGGCCAGAGACTACAATGATATACACACATGTGATGAAAAAAGATTTGAGACTGATAAAAAGTCCATTAGATATTGGCTTAAATAATATATCTTTACGTAACGATCTTGACAATAATGTTTCGATAACCTGATAAATTTACGGTATATCAATGACTAAAGTTAAGATATAACGAGTTGGCAATAATTTGAAAAAGCTACTTTACATACCAATCTATCTGACCTTTATTCTCACCTTTTCTTGCGGACAAAATTCTGCTGAAAAAAAACTGAATGGAAAATGGTACGAAACCGAAAACCCAAAAATATTCTGGGTGTTTGACTCGGATAAACTGGAATTTATTGATGAGGACAATGCGAATGTAGAATGGAGTGCGACGGATTCAAAAATTGAGTTTACTTATCGGACTTATGTCTGGGATTCTTCGGGAAAGACAGTTGACACGGAGGACAAAATTCTAATTGAATACAATCTATCCGGAAATGAAGATACATTATCTGGAACTTTAACCAATAGTTTCGGAAAACACAAATTCGGACTTATAAGAACCGAATGACAAATTATTTAATAAAAATAGAATTAGGTGGATAAAATAGATAAAGAAGTTATTTATTGGTCAATTTGGAAGTTGATTCAATATATCTATGCAATTGCTCTAATTTTAGCAGTTTGCGTTGGAATACTAACTCTACTCTATTTCTTAAATGGAATGAATGATGAAAGAATAAGTCAAACTGGATTGATAACTGTTTGGACAATTATTATTTCAGTAATTATATTAAGAAATATTCTTAAACCATACTTTAGAAAAAAGACTAATAACTATATGGATTAATGAATAAAAACTATTGCCAACACCGTGTATAATTCATTGCTAGTTATAGCTTACTTACGAAAGTCCTCGCGGACTTTCTATCTGTGATTTATTTGCTAACTTTAGTGCTTAAACACGCAACGAAATCATACACAAACACGTTGTAGGTAATTTAAACGAACTGTGATAATACGAAAGGAAATAAAAGACGACAATGAACTTTACTTGTATTTCAA
>CANLBJ010000002.1 GCA_947488905.1 Ulvibacter algarum | reverse complement strand
AGTTAAGCCCGTTTGCGCCGATGGTACTGCACTCGTGGGAGAGTAGGTCGCCGCCTTCTTTAAGATCCAATCATTTAATTGATTGGATCTTTTTTTTTGCAATAAAACCAAAATAAAATACTCGAGAAAGAGTAATCTTGATAGTAAGATGCAAATCATTTTGCTGTTTTTATAACAACAACCGCCTTCTTTAAAAGATTCTAATTTAGTTATTTACTTACTTTCTGTTAGAAATAAACCTAAATTTTATCTTCACTATGAGTATTGTGATGGTTATTGATGCTATGCAATATGGCTGATTTATCTGTGGTGATTAACAGTTTAAACCTTACTCATATCTTTATGAAATTCAATTTTTAGGTAGCGTATGTTTTTATAGGATTCTCAAAAGATACTTATTGAACAAAAGTATGTTTGTAGGGTCTTATTTTAAGCTTACAGGTTTAGAAAACAGTTTGCAGTAAGTAATTTTAAATTAATGACAGCATGGTATAAGTACGCGCCGCAATAGGGATTGAAGTGATAATCCCGCAGTAGCTATTTGGTTTTTTGACGTAGGAATAAAACCAAATAGCTGTGAGGAATTGTAGTGTAAAGCCCGGTCCTTATTGCCTTTAACAATAAGGAAATGCTCTAAAAATTAATAATTAAGGACAAAAGGCTTAAATGACCTTTTTTTAACGGTCATTGTGTATCGTTTTTTGGCAATTACAATTTGGTATTAGACTTACGTTTTTAAAATTTAAAACCTGCTTTTTGAGAGAGTAATTGTGTTTAAGGAGTTGTTGACTGAGCTAAGGGTCGTGAGTGATAATTATCACAACCTGTTTTATTTTTTCTGAATATAGATTGCCAGGAATATCTGTTTTAGTAAATCTATTTTTAATCAGTATCGCATTAGTTTATGCTATTTGAATCTCTTTATTGATAGAATTAAAGTGGATACCACAAATTTATACACCTATTTAAGACAATAGTGATTTATGATTGGTAATGTTCTTTTTTATTCTTCTGAAATACTATTAGTTTTTTATCTCTTTATTTTTAATAATCAATGAATAAATAATTAATAAAGCTACGATTACATATAAAGCAATCTTTAATGTTTTTTTAATAAAGTAATTTTTCTTTTTTTTAATAAAACATATAATATGTTATTATATTCTTTAATTAATTAAATATAGACTGATATATATTTAAGAAAATTCTATTAAGTGTGTTTTATCCTTTTTTTTATTTAACGTTTGACTTGTAAATTAGTATTTCAACGAATTATCTTAAAACAGAAAATATTAACATAAAATTTTAATTAGATTGCTTCATAATTACTTGTTAAATTAATCTTAAGTTTCATATAATCTAAATATTATGAGGAAAATTACACTACTATTATTAATGCTATTATCTGTTAACTTGACTTTTAGTCAAGTTTCAGTGCTTGCAAATTTTGATTCTGGCATACCTGCGGGATGGACAAATTCTGGATACTCTGCGAGTACGTCTCAAGCATGCGCAGGTCAATCTGTTAGACATAATGTTTATAGCGGATCTGCTTCAGGTACTATGGGTACGCCTAATCTAGTAGGTTCATCTAATGGTACTGATTTGTCAGTAACTTTTGATTATAAAGTTGTGAATTGGTCTGCTGCAACTGTTGCAACACCTGCTGGATGGGGAACTGCAGATTTACAGTATTCAACAGATGATGGGACTAATTGGATCTCTGCCTTATTAATTGATGATACTAATCATGCAGTTGCTAATACGTGTGCCACAAAAATGGTCACTATACTAGGTGCGAATTTACCTACTGGCTCAGATGTAAAATTAAGAATAATAACAGCTTGGTCTGCAGGTGATTACTATTTCTATATTGATAACTTTAGTGCTACTCAAGTCGCTGTAAGCCCACCTAGTTGTGATGCAGTGTTATCTAGCCCAGCAGATGGTGCAACAGACGCTCCGTTAGATGGTGATATATCTTGGAGTCCAGCAACTGGAGTTCCTACAGGTTATAATGTAACTATAGGTACGAGTACTGGAGCTTCAGATGTTTATTCGGGTGCTCTTGGCAACGTAACTACTGTAAATGTTGGTACTTTAGCCCAAGGAACGCAATACTTTGTAAATATTATACCTTTTAATGATAATGGTAATGCTACGGGATGTACGGAGTATAGTTTTACAACGTTTACTCCACCAGAAAATGATATATGTTCTGGTGCTATTCCAATCACGCCATCTGCAGAGGGTACTGGTTGTGCCGCTTCAACATTTAACTTGCCATTTTCTACAGATGGAACTTCAGATAGTGGTGTTCCTCAAGTTTGCTCTGACCCTGGTTTAGATCAATACTTTACGTGGACTGCCACGTCATTAGGCCTTACGTTTAATGATGGTGCGGGAGCACCAGGAATTGCTATTTTTGCTAGTTGTGCTGATGCAACTGCTGGAAATGAGATCGCTTGTGCGAATACCTTTTCTGCTACTGATACAAGATTAACAGGTTGGGCTCTTGGCGACGATTTATTTATCCAAATTTATGATTTTCAAGGTTCGGTTGCAGATGTAGCCTTTTGTCTTGAAGAATATAATCCACCAGTTGCTCCAGAATGTGCAACAAACCCAATGCCGGTGGACGGAGCAACTAATGTTCCTGTTGGGCCAATTACTCTATCTTGGGACGCTCCTGCAACTGGTGTATCACCAACAAGTTATAACCTATATGTTGGTTCTATGGCAGATGGTTCTGATCTAACATTATTTGATAATTATACTACAACTACTACGGGTAATGACATCGTCGTAAACCTATATGATACGACAATTTATTATCAAGTACGCTCTGTAAATGAACCAACAGAAGCTCTTGGGTGTAGTGTATGGAGTTTTACCACTGAGCCTGCGCCACCAGCTCCTGCAAATGATGAATGTTTAGGAGCAATAAGTCTAGTAGTTAATACAGATTTAGATTGTACTAGCATAACGTCAGCTACAACAGTAAGTGCCACTGCTTCATCACAATCAGATGACGCTGTTGGAACACCTAACAATGATGTTTGGTTTACATTTGTCGCTACAGCTAGCAATCACCGTATCGTGTTAAGTAACATAACTAATGAACCTGGTGATGCAACTACGTCTACAGACATGGCAATGAGTGTATTTAATGATCTTACAGGTTGTAATATGGTAGCAGCAAATGAGGTAGGAGAGAGTGATCCTAACACTTTAAATCTGACAGGTTTAACGGCAACTGATACTTATTATGTACGCGTCTATAGTTATGGAACAAGTGTACAGAATAATAATTTTGATATTTGTGTAGGTACACCACTTCCGCCACCAATGAATGATTCTTGTGCTACACCAACTGTGATCTCAACATCAACGGATTTTATGTGTAATAATAGTATGAGTGGAACTACGCAAAGCGCTACGACTGCATCACCCGACGGTTGCTCAACCTCAGGTAAAGATGTGTGGTATTCTTTTACACCAACCACGAGTGAAATGTTTGATATCGCAGTCACAGAAACTTTAGATATTGGATTTAATAGTACCTATCTATCATTATATACTGGATCTTGTGGAGGATTGACACAAGTAGGTACAAGTTGTTTTAATACAACAGGTATCACTGAAGAATTAACTCAAGGGATAACGTATCTTATTAATGTAAGATCTTCAAGTACTACGGCAACTAATTATGTTGAATTTGATTTATGTATAGGTACAATACCACCACCACCAGTAAATGATGATTTATGTGGTGCGATTGCGTTGGGCTTAAATGCAACTTCTACTGGGAATGAATATACAAATGTGTCATCAACTTTTCAAACTGATGAACCAATACCAACTTGTTGGTCTTCTACTGCAAACGGAAAATCAGTATGGTTTACTTTTACTGCTCCAGTTGGAGGTGAGGCAACAATTACCACAGATATTACAGATAACAGTTTTACAGATCATCATATTGCACTTTATGAAGCACCTACAGATTGTACAGATATAACTACACTAGGTACTGATATCGCTTGTGATGAAGATGGCGGTGATTTAGGAAGCGGTTATCGATCTGTAATTAACGCTACTGGTCTAACAGCAGGAGATACCTACTATGTTCAGTTCTCTGGTTATAGTGGTACGGAAGGATTGTTTGGTATTGAAATACAAACTCCTGCTTGTGGTAATACAACTACTTGGAATGATGCAACATCTATGTGGTCTAATGGTACTCCTAATGATGGTACATTAGCTGCTGTCATTGATGGTGTTTATGTAACAGGAAACGATGGTCCTATTGATGCCTGTTCAATTACAGTAAGTGCTACAGGAAATTTAACAGTAAGCGCTACAACTTTTATTAGTGCTCAAAATGAGATTACTAATAGTGGTGTGATGACGGTTGAGCATACGGCTAATGTAGTGCAAGTTGATGATACTTATGCTATGTCTAGTACAGGAGTTACAAAAGTAAGTGTAGACACACCAACAGTTACATCTACAGGATTTGTAGTATTAGGTTCTCCAGTAGAAGCTGATACAAGAGAAGGAGTATGGGCATCAGCATTTAATGTACAAGCTTTTGATACAAGTTTATTTGTAGCAAATGCAGCAGTACAAGCGGCAGGTGTTGCTTATAACTTTGCTGGAACAGACTTTACAGAATGGAGCCCTACTACAGGAGCATTAAACCCAGCTGAAGGATATTTAGTACGTCCGCAAGCTTCTTACGGTGGTGCTGGTGGTTCATTTACTTATGATTATGATGGAACATTAAATAATGGAGTAGTTACTTCTACGCTTACATACAATGGAGCACAATTGGATAGTCCAAATATTCTATCTAATCCATATGCTTCTGCAATGGATGCAGATTTATTTTTAGCTGCAAATACTGAAGTTGATGCACTTTATTTCTGGAATCACTTAACAGAACCTTCTGCTATGATACCTGGATCTGGAGCGATTAACTTCTCAATGGAAGACATCTCTGTGTATAATGATATGGGTGGTGTCGCTGCCGGAAATGGTGGTACAGCTCCTACTAATGTAGTTTCTACTGCACAAGGTTTTGGTGTATTTGCAAGTTCTGCTGGTACGGCAACTTTTAATAACAGTATGCGTTTAACGTCTGGTAACACTACATTACGTTCTGCTGATGCAGCAAAAGATCGTATTTGGTTAAACATTTTTAATGAACAATACAGCGTAGGAGGTAATACTCTTGTTGGTTTTACAACAAATGCAACAGAAGGATTTGATAGCGGATATGATAATTCGCGTTTAGGTACTGCTATTTCATTATATTCTCATATTAATTCTGGTGATGATGGTTATAGTATCCAAGGAAGAGAAGCATTTGATTCTGATATGGAAGTTTTATTAGGTTTTTCTTCAATTATAGGAGAAGAAGCTTTGTATGTTATTTCTATTACTGACTTAGATGGTTTAGCTTGGGATAACAACGACATTTTCTTAATTGATAACCTGTTAAATGTTAAAACACAGTTAAATGATACAGATTATACTTTTACAAGTATAGGTGGTACTTTTAATGATAGATTTACACTTGTATTTGTAGATCGCGATGTGTTAGGGACAACTACTGCAGATTTAAATGCTGTAACATTATCACCTAATCCTACTAGTGGTTTAGTAAATGTTGTTTCGCCAAGATCATTGGTGAACAGTATTTCTATTACAGACATACAAGGAAGAATAGTTAATACTGTTTCTGTAAATGGTCTTAACTCTTACCAGTTAGATATGACTAGTTTACGTAGCGCAGTGTACTTTGTAAAAGTAACTACAGAAGCTGGTACCATAACTAAGCGATTAATTAAGAAATAATATTTTAATTAGTTTTAATATTGCTATAAAGGCGTTGCGTAAGTAACGCCTTTATTTTTTTAATTATGTTGTAATTTTTTTACCAAGAGACTAAAAATTAATTGCAGAATCACAAAATACCCTGCATTCTTGGAGTTATTAGTAAATGCTAAATATTATTTTTTTTTAATATTTCAGAAATAAAAACTAAAAGACTTACTATGGAAATGTAAAAAGCATTTACAGTAGCAAATAGAATTAAGTAACTTAAAGCGATTAAAGTTGTGTTCTTTACTGTTTTCAAAATGGTTGCTTGTAACTAAGCTCAAGGTTGCAAAAGTTACAATCTATCAAATCACAGATTTAAGAGGAAGATTAGTCTCTAGTCAACTAGTGAATTCAAATACAATTTCTAATATGGATGTGTCAAATCTAGACAGTGCAGTTTATTTAATAACTGTTAATACTGCTCAAGGTTCAATTACAAAGAAGTTTGTAAAAGAATAATCAACAATTAAATTAAACTAAAAAGAGCGTTCTAAATGAACGCTCTTTTTTTTATATCTTTTACAATAATAAATGAAATGGCAGATTAAGGTGATGTGATTTATGATTACAATAACTCTTTAACTGAGCAATATTTATATTAATAATAGAGTAGGGTTTTTATTATTCTGAAATACTAAAATTATATAATAGTAGAAAATAAATACTATAGTGGCTTGCTATATAAAGTAAGCTAAAGCAGTACCTAAAAGTATAGTTAGCAACTTCGCTAAATTAAATTTATGATCCTTACTACTTTCAAAAAGGATAGTAGTAGAAACATGAAGTAGAACACCAATAACTACAGCATTTATTTCAGGTTCGTAGGTGTCAAAAAAGGCAATCTTATTTGCAGCAAGAGCTCCAAGAGGAGTCATTAATGCAAATGAACACAGAAATAAAGCAATTTTAGATTTTGATAATTGTCCATCAATTAAAAATAAAGTGAGAATCATTGCAATTGGTATTTTATGAATAAGAATACCATAAAAGACTCCATTGTGTCCTTGTACAGGAATCCCTTCTAAAAATGCATGTATAGATAAACTCAAAAATATTAACCAAGGAAATTGAACTTGCTTTTCGTTACCATGTACGTGTACGTGACCATGTTCTGCGCCTTTGCTAAAAAAGTCTAGAAATATTTGTAATAAAAGCCCCAACATAATAAACAAACCAAAACGTTTATTATAATGTTCAAAAACTTCAGGAAGCATTTCAAAAATGGTAACAGATAATAAAAAAGCACCGCTAAAAGCCAGTAATAATGGCATGTTATTTTTTAAACGATCTTTTAATAAAGTTGCAACTGCAAAACCTAATAAAACAGATAATAAAAGTGCTAAGTAAATCATACCGTAAAAATAAGAATAAGTCTCTGTGACGTTTTGATGTTAAATGGATTTAGCGAATAATCACCAAATGTATATTTCAGCTTTAGTCCAGCTTTTTTAAAATAACTTTCAAAATCTTTTAAGGTTAAAGCTTTAACTTTTTCTTCAAAATCGTACTCACCATCAGCATCAGTAAATTTTATTTTTTTAATGATGTAGTTGTCTTTAATTTCTCTTGTTAAGTTAAAGGTTACACCATCTACTATTTTTTCTTCAGTAGGTACAAGGTTTTCTTCAACATAGTTTACGTTTAAAAAATCAATGACACCATAACCATCTTCATTTAGCTCTTCTTTTATAGCATTAATCGTTCTTTGGTTATCATCTTCTGTTTCAAAGTAGCCAAAACTTGTAAATAAATTAAAAACGGCATCAAACTTTTCAGGAAAAGGTTCACACATATCGTGTACCTCAAAATGCAAATTATCGCTTTCATTTATTTTTGCAGAAGAAATACTTAATGGAGACAAGTCTACACCAGTTACATTATAGTTTAAAGTAGCTAGATATTTAGAGTGACGGCCTTTACCACAAGCTAAGTCTAAAATTTTTGCTTGCTCTGGTAGTTTTAAAAAATGCGTGAGACTACGCATAAATGAGCTTGCCTCATCATAACCTCTATCTTTATATAAAATGTGATAATATGGGCTGTTAAACCACGAGTTGTACCAATTTTCTGTTTCTTTTTGCATGCTTCTCATAAGGAGGGTCAAAAATACTGTATTTTTGTGCTTCAATAGACGAGATTAGATGGAAAAAAACTTTAAAATGGTAGCAAAGACCTTATATGGTCTTGAAGAAGTATTAGCTCAAGAATTAAGAAAACTAGGTGCATCTGCTGTAGAGGTAGGGGTTAGGATGGTTTCTTTTGAAGGAGACACTGGCTTTATGTATAAAGCAAACCTATGTTGTAGAACAGCAATCAAAATATTAAAACCTATAACCGGCTTTAATGTTTTTACAGAAGATGACATCTATAATAAAGTAAAGGCTATCCCTTGGGAAAAATATATGGAATCTAACGGTAGTCTAGCCGTAGATGCTACAGTACACTCTAAACAGTTTACTCACTCACAATATATCGCATTAAAAACAAAAGATGCGATAGTAGACCGTTTTAGAGAAAAAGAAGGTGTGCGACCAGATGTAGATCTTGATCACCCTACGCTTAGAATTAATATACATATAGATAGAAATATTTGTACTGTTTCTTTAGACAGCTCTGGGCAATCTTTACATAAAAGAGGCTACAAAACAGAAGCTACTTTTGCACCTATTAACGAGGTCCTTGCTGCAGGTATGATTATGCTTTCTGGATGGAGTGGGCAGTGTGATTTTATGGACCCTATGTGTGGTAGTGGTACTATTGTCGCAGAAGCAGCAATGATTGCTTGTAATATTCCACCTAATTTAAATAAAGACGAGTTTGGTTTTGAAACTTGGTTAGATTTTGATGTAAATCTTTATGAGTTGATTGAAAATGCAGCACTTAAAAAGATTAAAGATTATCATTTTAAAATTTATGCTTCAGATCAAGATTATACAGCTCTTACTAAAGCTAAGCAAAATGTAAAAAATGCTAACTTAGATGAATTTATAACATTTGAGCAGGCAGATTTTTTTGAAACTAAAAAAGAAACAGACCGTCCTATGTATATAATGTTTAACCCGCCCTATGATGAGCGTTTAAGCATTGATAATATTGAGCATTTTTATGGCCAGATAGGGAACACCTTAAAACGTGGCTATCCAGATACACAAGCTTGGATGATTACATCAAATCTTGAGGCGCTTAAGAGTGTTGGTCTTAGACCTTCAAAAAAGATTAAATTATTTAATGGTCAACTAGAAGCAAAATTTGTTAGATACGATATCTATCAAGGAAGCAAAAAAGCTAGCAAGAACAATTATTAGTTTTGAGAGTACAGAGTGATAAAGAAGAATTTTGGAATGTTATAACCCACGGTATTGGGTTTATAGCAAGTATTATTGGGTTCTTCTTTTTACTTCGGAAATTTTCTGAATCCAATACTACCACCGTTGTTGCAATTAGTGTCTATGGGGCAAGTTTGATTGCATTATATCTTGTCTCTACTTTATACCATAGAGCTACAAAGGTGAATCTAAAATTTAAACTTAGGGTTTTAGATCATATAAGTATCTATTTTCTTATTGCGGGTACTTATACACCAGTAGTATTGCTAGGTTTGCAGCATTCATTGGGCTGGGAGTTGTTATATGCTGTATGGGGTATCGCCTTAGTAGGACTAATTTTAAAGTTATTTTTTACGGGTAAATTTGAAGCAATATCACTTATACTTTATGTGGTAATGGGCTGTCTTATCTTTTTTGACTTTGATGCATTGAGCCTGGTAGTGCCAGAAAATGGAATTAACTTACTTATTGCTGGGGGTGTATTTTATATAGGAGGGATTGTATTTTATGTATGGAATAAACTTAAATACAACCACGTTATTTGGCATCTCTTTGTAATGGCTGGTAGCGCATCACACTTTTTTATGGTTTATTATTACCTGTAAATTATTTTTCAAAAAGAGGTATTAAATAAGAAATAGAGTAACCATAACCTACACCAAACTCACTAAAATCATTTACTGCATTAAACCCTGGTATATAGATATTTCCGAAGTTATCAGGAGTATCTTCATTAATTTTGCGTTTTAATTCAAAATGTAAATCTATAAAGACATTTTTTGCAATTTCTGTTTTTAAACCTAGTTGTAATTCTAACCAGTGTGCGCTTAAACCAGTAAATTCTTGATTTACCTCTACATTGTTACTAGGGAAAGTTTGATCTGTAACATACACACTATAGTCTAAAAGTTCTTGACTAAATGTAGCAAAACCATAGCGCAAGCCAGTATATATGCTATTGTTTAAACCTAGCCAGTTTTTATGCGTATTAAAATTAACACCTAGTTTAATATAGCTACCGCTTGAAGTTGCGTTTAAGTTTGTTTCATTAAACTCTTTGGTCTCATTACCAATCTCTGCAGCTATATAGGTGTTTTTAGAATACCTAAAATCTCCTAATATTTGAAAACCACTGTATTCATTGCTAAGAAGGGACCTAATAGGTTTTGCAATATCTATTCCCACGCGTATACCGTGTTTAATTTTAGTTTGTAAAGTATCTACTACTTCGGTTTCTTGCGCTTTTAATGAAAATGAAGCGCATAAAATACTAATGGTAAATAGTAATATGGCTTTGATTTTCATCTGTTACGTTTGTTTGGTTTATTTCGACATCAACAATCCATGATGCATTATCGTTATCTGAGTCTATCACATTTTCGCTGAAAGCTAAATCATTAAATATAGTTTTAAAACCACAAGCTCTATTAATATAGGTGTCTTCTCTTGTGTATTCTGCAAGATATACATCTATTATTTCTGCACTAGTATCTGTCTCTGCGAGTATAAATTGATATTGTGTATCATTAGCTCCAGTACGCATAGGTATTGCTATAGAGTCTGTGGTTATTCCAGATTCAATAATAGTCTCTGGCGTATAGTCTCCTATAATTGAAAGACCTGTTACCGTTTTTGACTCTTCTCTGTTTAAGCTATTTTTAAAAGTGATAATTAAAAGCGGGGTAGTGGCTTCATTAGGATCACAAATATCATCACGCGTACATCCTGATATTAAGAGTACCGTGGCTAGTATTATTTGTGGCCAAAATTTTAAAGATTTCATTTATCGTCTTTCTAAAAGTACTACGTTCTCAACGTGATATGTTTGTGGGAACATATCTACAGATTGTGTTTTAATAACTTTATAATTCTCATCTAATAACGCTAAATCACGTGCTTGTGTTGCACTGTTACAACTAACATATACAATTTTTGGAGCGTTAAGATTAATTAATTGTTGAACAACGTCTGCATGCATACCATCTCTTGGCGGGTCAGTAATAACGACATCTGCTTTACCGTGTGTATTAATAAAGTCTTCATTAAAGACATTTTTCATATCACCTACATAGAACTCTGTGTTAGTAATATTATTACGCTCAGCATTTTCTTTTGCAGCGGTAATAGCGTCTGGTACAGATTCCACACCAATTACTTTTTTTGCATTTTTTGCTACAAATTGTGCAATGGTTCCGGTTCCAGTATATAAATCATATACAAGCTCTTTACCGGTAAGACCTGCAAAATCTCTTGTTATTTTATATAACTCGTAAGCTTGCTCACTATTTGTTTGGTAAAAAGACTTTGCGTTTATCTTAAAAGTAAGTCCTTCCATTTCTTCCATAATATGATCTTCGCCAGAGTGAACTAAAACAGTTTGATCATAAATAGTATCGTTTCCTTTATTGTTTATTACATAAAGTAAAGAGGTAATTTGAGAAAATTCTTTTTGTAAAGCATCCATTAACGTGACGCGAGCCTCTGTGTCTTCAAATAATTGAAGTAACACCATAACTGCGCCAGTACTAGATGTACGTATCATTAGAGTTCTTAAAAAACCTGTTTGATTACGCACATTATAAAAAGGAATTTCTAACTCTTTAGCTTTTGCTTTTACAAAATCACGGATGGCATTACTAGGATCTCGCTGCAAGTGGCATTTATTAAGATCTAAGATTTTATCCCACATTCCTGGAATGTGAAAACCTAAAGCATTTTTATCTTCTATTACTTCGTCGCTTTGTATTTGTTCTAATGTAAGCCATTTATTATCGCTAAATGAAAATTCCATTTTATTACGATAGAAGTATTGTTCTTTAGCAGCTTTTATAGGAGTAATCTCAGGAAGTTCTATTTTACCAAGTCGTATAAGGTTATTTTCAACTTCTTTCTGTTTGTAGAAAAGTTGATGTTCATAGCCCATAGACTGCCATTTACAGCCTCCACAAGTACCAAAATGCTCGCATTGAGGTTCTACACGTTTATCTGATAATTTTGAGAAAGATATTGCTGTACCTTCAAAATAAGCTTTTCGCTTTTTTGTGGTCTGTACTGTAGCCACATCTCCTGGGACTGCGTTGTTAATAAATACAACTCTTCCGTCTGCAGCTTTTGCTACAGATTTTCCTTTAGCGCCTGCGTCTATTACTAAAAGATCTTCTAGGATAACCCTATTGGTTTTTTTTCTTGCCATGGTCGCAAAAATATAACTTTAGGTTAGCATTTCAAGTCACACAGTTAAAAAAGTCTGAGCTAATTTTAGTAATTTGCACCCAAGGATGATTTCTCTCCTCCGCTGAGTTTTCAATAATTAGAAAATATAAAGGTATCGTAGGAATTTCAGAAATTAATTATTAAATATTATTTATGTCAGTAACACAAATTACAAGCTCAAAAGAAGCAATCGCAATTGAAGACAAATACGGTGCACACAATTATCACCCACTACCAGTTGTTTTAAACAGGGGAGAAGGAGTATTTGTATGGGATGTAGAAGGTAAAAAATACTATGATTTTCTATCTGCATATTCTGCAGTAAATCAAGGACACTGTCATCCTAAAATTGTTAATGCAATGCATGAACAAGCACAGAAACTTACATTAACTTCTCGTGCATTTCACAATGACATGTTAGGTAAATATGAAAAGTATGCAGCAGAGTTTTTTAACTTTGATAAAATTTTACCAATGAATACAGGTGCAGAAGCTGTAGAAACGGCTTTAAAACTTTGTAGACGTTGGGCATACCAAGTTAAAGGTATCGCAGAAAATGAGGCTGAAATTGTAGTATGTGAAAATAATTTTCACGGAAGAACTACAACAATTATCTCTTTTTCTAATGATCCAGTTGCTCGTGAAAACTTTGGTCCTTATACTAATGGGTTCATTAAAATAGAATACAATAACATAGAAGCTTTAAAGCAAACGTTAGAAAGTAATAAAAACATTGCAGGATTCTTGGTAGAGCCTATTCAAGGTGAAGCAGGTGTTTATGTACCTTCAGATAATTATTTAAAAGAAGCAAAGGCATTATGTGTAGAACACAATGTATTATTTATTGCAGACGAAGTACAAACCGGTATTGCTAGAACAGGTAGACTTTTAGCTACTTGTGGTGATTGTTCTTGTGTAGATAAAAACTGTAGCGGTACACCAGATGTAAAAGCAGATATCTTAATATTAGGAAAAGCCATAAGTGGAGGTGTGTATCCTGTTTCTGCAGTTTTAGCAAATGATCCTATTATGAAGGTAATTACACCAGGTTCTCACGGTTCAACTTTTGGAGGTAATCCAATAGCAGCTGCTGTAGCAATGGCTGCATTAGAAGTTGTTAAAGATGAAAACCTAGCAGAAAAAGCTAATGATTTAGGTAACTTGTTTAGAGCAGAATTAAATAAATTTATAGAGACAAGCTCAATATGTAATTTAGTTAGAGGTAAAGGTCTTTTAAATGCTATTGTTATCAATGATGATGAAGATAGCGATACAGCTTGGAACATTTGTTTACGTTTGCGTGATAATGGTTTATTAGCAAAACCTACCCACGGAAATATTATACGATTTGCACCACCGCTAGTAATGACAGAAGCTCAGTTAAGAGATTGCGTTTCTATTATTATTAATACACTTAAAGAATTTGAAAAATAGATTTTATTCTATTTGAAAATTGAAGCTATAAAAAATGCGACTCTATTTGAGTCGCATTTTTTTATTTTATAAAACTTAAGATTAATTTTAATTGTCTTTTAATAAGTAATCAAAAGTTTAGTTCTTGTTGTAGATTGTTATTTTATAATCAAGTAGTAAATTGTCTTGTGTTGTTAATTTTACAATATATACACCATCACTTAAAGTTGTAGTAGGGAAGTTGTATCTAGTTTGATCACCAATGTTTCTTTCTGTATGAACTAGTTTACCAGACATATCAAAAACAGCAGCTTCTTTGATGTCAAAACGTTCTGGATTTAAAATCTCCATTACAGATAATCTATTGTCTTGAAAAACATCTACAGTTTCTTTAGCCAAGTTTAAGCCCGTTTTTTCTGCTGTTTCATATTCAACTTGATCTTGAGATTTAAATACAATGTAAAATCTATTAGTAGATTCTCCTATATCCTCAATATTTGCTGTTGCAGTATTTCCATCTGTAATTAACTGATACGATGAATGTGCAAGATCAAATAAATATGCATCTTGAAATGGAAGATTAGTTTCTTCATAAGCAGATAGAACAATACTACCAGGTATATCAACTTTAACCATTAGTGGTACAATTGCATCAACAGACCAAGGGATGGTTTGAATAACTAATTTTCTACCATCTTCAATTGTCATTGCCATTTCAGAGCTAGCATCCATAGGGTGGTTTGCATCAAAACCTCTATCAAAACCTTTTGTAGATTGATTTGAGAATAATAATGCCATTTCTCTTCTATGACTCCCAGGGAAGTAAGCGTTTAACCTCATGTAAGGTATTGTGTTAGATAAACTACTTTCCCAATCACTACCTTCATTGTCTTCGTTGTCATCGTCATCTGTATTATTTTCATCTTGATAATTAGTATCAATAGATGCTAGGTTATTAGATTGAGAGGTTGGAGTATCTGCGCTTCTCAATACAGAGTTTGTTCCGTCCATTGCCACAAAAGTTCTCATAGAGTTCTTAAACGTAACCGTACCACCTGTGGCGTCAGAGTTAATCATAAATCCTTGACCAATAGGTGAGAACCTTCTTGGGTAAATAGCACCGTCAATAACTCCTGGATCCCCAGCTGTATTTTCTGGATCCCCATTGTTATCGTAACTTAAAAAAGGAGCTGGAGTATACATACCTGGTAATGTGTTTCCTGCGCCTGCAGTTAATGGTATCCAAGAACCATAACCACCTTTATTATCTACATAATAATGAGAGTCGACAGATCTGTCTTCATCCCAAAATAAAATTTCATCAATACTTTCATTACCTGGTTCGTAGAAAAACTTTGCCAAATCTAAAGCAGAAGGATAAGGATTACCTGCTAGTGTACCTTCATCTCCTGTAAGATTTACTTCAATGTCACCAGTATTAGGTCTTCCTCTAAAATCATATTGTTGTACATTAGGATCATCATTTGCTGTTGCTCCAGTACTTGTATTAGTTCCTTTCATAGAAAAGCCATATCCTGGCTGAACACCATCTGCACCACCTACATATTGCCAGTCTATACTTTCATTTGTGTGTTTGTATAACCAAGTAGAAGAGATTCTCAAAGAAGTAGGAGTAGATATTCCAGTCCAATTAGGATTAAATGTAGTACCTCCAGTGTCTGTAGGTAAAGTTGTACTATCATCACTAACATTTATTCTTAAAGGACCATTTGTTGTGTTTCCTATAGCACCTGCATTTAAACCTACAGGAGAAGACCAGTAGTTATAATCATATTGATCTGCATTTGTAGTTTGGTATACAGATAATAATCCATCACCAGAATTATAAGAGGTTGTACCACCCTGAAAAAGCTGAGCTTGTTCTCTTAAATAAATACTACCTTCATAATCACCTAATGGATTTTTTTCTAATCCAATAGTACCTTCTACATATAATTGCACATCTTTTGCATAAATATAAGAGGGGTTATTACCTACAGTGGTAGGCTTTACGTATAATTGAGCTAGTGAGCTAGCTGCAATTAAAAGCATAGTTGTGGTAAAAAGTAGGTTTTTCATACTTGAAAATTAGATAAAACACAGATTTGGGAATGTGCCTTGATTGTTAACGCGATAAAAGTAATAATTATTTTTCACATAAAGCTTGTAACAACCTTAAAATTAAGGTGTTTTTTAACTTTTCATTTGTTATTTTTGTCGAAAACGAACCGTAAACCCTTAAGAAACGCCCTACTTAACTATGCAGATAAACGATAGAATTAGTGTTTTAGACGATGATATTTTTGGAGTAATTGTACAAATTAAGGCAGAAATTGTTTCAATTTTATGTGACGATGGCTTTGAAATGGATTTTGATAAATCTCAAATTGTTGTTATGGATAATCAATTAGCAAAAGATGCTTTTAAAAGTACAAATGCTCATAAAGTGTTATCTGAAAAAAATATACCTAACAAAAAAAGAAATGTAAAAGTAAAATCTAAAGACCGAGTAAAGCCTTCAATGGAGGTAGATTTACATATACATCAATTAATACCTTCAGATAAGGGATTACATGCGCATGACAAACTTACCATACAAATGGATACCGCAAAACGACAATTAGATTTTGCTATTTCAAAAAAAATACAACGTGTTGTTTTTATACATGGTATAGGTGCTGGCGTTCTTAGAGCAGAGTTGGAATATCTTTTTAAGAGATATGATAATGTAACATATGAAGACGCAGATTATCAAAAATACGGCAGAGGGGCAACCACTATATTTATAAGTCAAAATAAGTAACGTTTATTCTTCTACAAACTCTGGTGTGATGCTAAAAGTGTCATTTAGAACATTAGACACTGTTTCCATATTTAAAGATTCTAGTACTATAGTTTCATCTTCATTAGACAATACTAAATTAGAAAGTACAATTGCAATATTTGAGTTTCTTGTGTAAGAGTGTGCTATATATGTTGTTATTGTGGTACCGTCAATTGCAACTTGATCATTTAAAAAATCTGAAATAGGGTTATCAAGATCACTTATATCATCAAGTGGATTAATGTTGCCATCTGTACTTTCATTTATAGTTAAGATACCATCACCATCATCATCATTGTCTAAGTAGTTTGGTATACCATCACCGTCTGTGTCTAGTGGGTTTGTAAGTGGATCACCATCTCCATCTGTATCGAGTAAATCAAGTTCTGCGCTGGTAGGTACATTATCACCATCATCATCAGAATCATAATAATTAGCTATTCCATCCATATCAGTGTCTAATAAATCTCCGTTTTCATCTTCAAATTCCATTTCTGTGGGTACATTGTCTTGATCGTCAAAAACTAATGTGTTTGTTAGAGTCGCAATACCACTTTCTGCTAGATATTCAGTATTAACTTGAGGGGATACTGGTGGGACACTAGAGCAAAAATAAGATGCATCTACATCACCATTAAATTTTCTATAGCTAACAAAATTTGTACTAGATAAACTTATAGGAGCGATTTCTTCTTGTAAGAAAATTTCAGAAGTAGCCACTAGATTTAAAGAGATACTTTCTTGAGCTTCACTATTAATTTTATAAAAAACTAATGAAGATTCTCCACCACAATAGGCTAAATCTTGATCTTCAAAATCAAAACTTGTTACAATAAGGTCACCGTCATCACAAGAGGTAAATGCACTAATAATAACTGCGGAAATGAGCCAGATTTTAATTTTCATGATATCTATTTATAATAGAAAGTGAAAGTACTATATTTATTGCACAGCTCCTTTTATTCGGTAAAAAAAATGCCGACTTTTGTATTTATGAAGAAAGTTTATTTTGATAGTGCGGCAACTACTCAACTTCGCCCAGAAGTAATACATAGTATGACGCAAGCGCTTAAAGTAGAATATGGTAATCCATCTTCTACACATGCTTATGGAAGGTCTGCAAAGTCTTTAATTGAGACAGCTCGTAAAGAGATTGCTGCAATTCTTAATGTTACTGCGGCAGAGATTGTTTTTACCTCTGGCGGTACAGAGGCAGATAACCTTGCTCTTAACAGTAGTGTGAGAGATCTTGGCGTTACCAGAATAATCACAAGTAAAATAGAGCATCACGCTGTTTTATATACAATACAAGCTTTAGAGAAACAACACGGTATAAAAGTAGAGTATGTAGCTTTAGATCAATGTGGTCACGTTAAACTAGATTCTTTAAAAGAACTACTCGCTGCTTCTAGTGATAAGACTTTGGTAAGTTTAATGCACGTAAATAATGAAATTGGTAATATGTTAGATATTACTGCTGTTGCCAAATTATGTAAAGAACACAATGCTCTTTTTCATAGTGATACGGTGCAGTCTGTGGGGCATTTAAAACTAGATCTACAAGAAACACCAGTAGACTTTATTGCCGTAGCAGCTCACAAGTTTCATGGACCTAAAGGTGTAGGTTTTGCTTTTATTAGAAAAAACTCTGGCCTTAGACCTCTTATTTATGGTGGTGAGCAAGAGCGTGGATTAAGAGCTGGTACAGAGCCTGTACATAGTATTGCAGGAATGAATGAGGCATTAAAAATTGCTTATCAAGATCTAGAGAAAGAGCAGGTTTATATTTCAGGATTAAAAGCATATTTTAAGGAGAGTATTTCAAATGCTATTCCTGGAGTTTCTTTTAATGGTGGTTGTGATGATACTGCTAGAAGTACTTATACTTTATTGAATATCTGTCTACCAATGACTCAAGAAAAGGGTATGATGCTTTTATTTCAATTAGACTTAAAAGGTATTGCTTGTTCTAAAGGAAGTGCTTGCCAAAGCGGCGCAACTGGAGGATCTCATGTTTTAAATGAGTTTCTTTCAAAAGAAGACTTAGCTAAGCCTTCACTTCGTTTTTCTTTTTCTAGTTTTAATACTAAAGGTGAAGTAGATTATGTGGTCGCTTGTTTAAAAGAACTTTGCGAAGCATAATATTTTTACCTTCTTAGTTTTGGATATATATCCAAACTGATAAATTCATCATTTTTATTTAATCTTACAATGTTACTTAAAACTTAATAGGAGTTTTGTAAGGTTTTTATAGTAGCTTAATTTTTAAGATTTATTGAGCCTATGTTATCTCTATTATTTAAAACTTCATGGTAGTTCTTAGATTGAATACTCTTGGCGTTAAGTAATTAGGAATTGAATATTGCGTTTTAGTATAAACGTCACGCACAAAAGTGTTTGTTATTGAGTTTTGTACATCAAAGATGTTAAAAATCTCTGCACCTATTGTTAGCTCTTTAAAGTGGCGTAAGAGTCCTTCTTCCTTTTTATTGTTATTATCTACTATTACATAAGAAACACCTAAATCTGCACGCTTGTAGTCTGGTAAACGTTGTTGATAATCATAAGGATCTGCATAACTAGGTGAGCCTCCTGGAAGACCTGTGTTATATGTTAGGTTAAGGTATCCTTTTAAATTAGGTATCACTTTTACATAATCTTGTATTAAAACAGCAAACTTTAAACGCTGATCTGTTGGTCTAAAAATATAGCCTCTATCATCTATATTTTCTTCTGTCTTTAAATACCCAAAACTTACCCAACTTTCTGTTCCTACTACAAACTCACCTGCTAAACGAACGTCTAGCCCATAAGCATATGCCTCTGCATTATTATTTGCTCTGTATCTTATGCGTACGTTTTCTAATGTGTAAGGGTTTACGTCAGATAGTCCTTTGTAATATAATTCGCTATTAAGTGTAAATGGTCTGTCCCAAAGTTCAAAACTGTAATCATTTCCGAAGACAATATGAGCACTTTGCTGTGCCTTTACATCTGGGATTACTGTACCTGTTTGATCACGTAACTCACGGTAGAAGGGAGGCTGGTGATATAAACCACCAGAAATACGGAATAACATATCCATATCCCAATAAGGTTTAATAGTTAATTGTGCACGCGGACTAAAAGTTGTTTGAGAAACACTCTCAATACCTTGGCCACTTACCGTCCAGTTATGTGCGCGAACTCCAGCATTTAACCAGATATCATTTGTACCCCATTCTGTTCTTTTGCTCCATTGAGCGTATCCACTTATTCTGTCTATTTGAACATCGTTTTGTGCTCTAATGTCAGTATATGGCTCAATAGGAGAGGTGTAAGGTGTGTAGGGTTGATCATTTACAAAATCTGGTAAAGGAGGTCGTATAGAAAATCCTGCAGAGTCAATGATCTCATATTCTTCTACACGATCTCTAATGTCTTCGTGCGTATATTTTATACCGTACTCTATGGTGCTAATATTGTCACTTGTGATATCTCCTAAGGTTAAAGTTCCTTTATTTTCAACATTAATAATTAATGCATCAAGATTGTTACGAGCGTGGGTAAGTTGAGAACCTACACCTTCACTAAACTCTACTTCACCTACATTGTCATCACCTATATTTGTGTTAGGTTGTCCTAGCCTATATTGTGCAAGAATATCATAATATTCTTGTTCTTGAGTTTGATAAACAGATGTGATAAATTTTGTTGTAAAGTTTTCGTTGACAACATAAGTTCCTTTTAGTGCACCAAAATAGGTGTCATATTTATCTTCTTCTTGTCCTTCATAAAAAACTAGAAGTGCAATAGGGTCTGCAAGTGTACCAAAGTTAGTCTGGCGTGTAAGTGGCTCATAGCTATATTTGTTAATTGCTATATTACCTAAAAAACCTAGCTCAAATTTATTACTAAACTTGTAGCTCAAATATGTTTGTGCATCTGCAAAAGTGGGTCTAAAGTTGGTTTCGGTTTCTTTAGAGTTTACAAAAAGACTATTGTCACGATATCTTAACCCAGCGATACCTCTAAATTTTTCATTCTTAGAAATTCCTTCAACAGAAGCACTACCACCTAATAAGCTTACATCTAATGTTGCTCCTAGGCTTACAGGACGTCTATATTCAATATCAAGAACAGAAGAAAGTTTATCACCATATTTTGCTTGAAAACCACCGGCAGAAAAATCTACAGATCGTGTAAGATCACTGTTTACAAAACTTAATCCCTCTTGCTGCCCGCTTCTTATTAAAAATGGGCGATATACTTCAATCTCATTTACATACACAAGATTCTCATCATAATTACCACCACGTACAGCATATTGAGTACTTAGTTCATTATTACCGTTTACACCAGGTAGCGATTTTATAAGATTTTCTACACCAGTATTTGCTCCAGGTAATTTACGCACTGCCTCTGGAGAGATACTCGTGATTCCCTCTACACGCTTGCGTTCTTTTGCACTCACTATAACAGATCCTATTTGTTGAATACTTGTTTTTAATACTGGATTAAACTCATAATCTTCATTAGGTGAAAGAGAAATATTTAAAATGACATTTTTTAACCCTACATATGAGAATGTCAGTTTAATTTTTTCGTTTGCAGGAATCTCAAGTAAGTAATATCCGTTAATATCACTTTGGGTTCCTGTGTCGCCGTAAGCAATGTTAACGCCACCTACAATATTGCTAAATTCGTCAAGTGTGATTCCTTTAACGGTAGCGGTTTGTGCAAATAGGGTACAAGTAGTTACTAATAAAAAAACGAGAGTAGTATAGAATGTTTTCAAAAGCGGTGTTTATGTTTGTTTTCTGAAAAATGTAGCCTCAAAAATAGTACTATTTCCTACGTTATCGGTCACAATTAGTTTCAAATTGTTCTCAGATTCTGATATAATATTATCATCAAAGTCATAAGTTAGAACGTTCTTTTTGTATTCATATTCTGTGAGAATAAATTTTCCGTTAAGTGTAGCTCTGTATGAACTTATTCCGCTTTCAGAATCTGTTATTTTTATTTTGAGGGTTTTGTTGCTACTTATCCATTTTCCTTCAGAAAAGTTAACTGGTTTGATTCTAGGTTTTGTAGTGTCTGAGGCTATCACATAATCGCCAAAAGTTCTAACTCGAGTTTTTAAAGTGTTACCTTCTAACTTTGTGTTACTATAATAGGGGATACCTTTATAATTAAGTCTCCCAAGGTATAGTTTACTTTTATCTCCTGCTTTATAGTCTGAAATATCTGCAGATATAGTCACGTTTTTATGAATAGGAACTTCATCTTTATGAAAAGACAATGTGTCACCTCTAGCAGAAATGTTTAAATAAATATCGTCATATAAGCTCTCTGCAGGAAAGTAAATACCAAACTTGCCGTGTGACATAGACGTATTACCAGAAGATACTATGTATTCTAGATCACTCTCATCTATTTTTTCTTCAAGTACTTTTGCTGGTACTCCTTTAATAGGTATTGTAATCAATACTTTATTATCAAGATAGTCACACACCTCTATAGTAAAGTTGCTTTCAAAGGTTTCTGAAACATCAACAAACCCATTATCTTCTTCATTTTTGATAATACTTAAAGGGTTGTTCTTTTCTCTAAATAGTTTCTGAATTCTACTTCTATTCTTTTTAAAATAGCTGTAATCAATAAAACGGTTAAGATATCTAGTTTCACTAAATGAAAACTTTTCAAATAGGACATTAAATTTTTCTTGACCGTTGTGTGCGGTTCTTATTTGATAGACTCCATTTTTATTTGAAGCCCCATTTTGTTGATCATATGTAGAGATACCAAAACCTATTTTCCCATAAGCTTCTACGTTTTCTGCTTTATAAGATCCATCTTTTTGTTTGTGTAATCTTACTTTGTATGGTTTTGTGTTACCGTTAATTTGAGAATCTGGTCCTATTGGGTATGCAAAAACACTATTAATAATAGGCTTTTTTGTGTCTGGAATTTCTATACCAAATAATAAAGGATTCATGGGTCTTGAAGCTGCGTCACGTATCTCAAAATGAAGGTGAGGGCCGCCACTGCTTCCGCTATTTCCTGTATACCCTATAATGTCACCTTTTAATACTGGTATGTCTGCAGGTTCTGGAAAAAGCTCAACCTCGTACTTTTCTTTCTTATACTGAGCGCGTTTTACCAAGTCTTGGATATTTCCGTCGTAACGCTGTAAATGTGCGTATACAGTACTATAACCGTTAGGGTGTTTCAAGTAAAGCGCTTTTCCGAAGCCAAAATGACCCACTTTAATTCTGCTCACATAACCATCTGCAGGAGCATAAATAGGGACGCCTTCTACTTGTTTAGTTTTAATGTCTACTCCAGAGTGAAAGTGATTAGAACGTAACTCACCAAAACTCCCAGCAAGTATAAGGGGTATCTGTAAAGGATTATCAAAATAATCTTTTGGGATGTTACTTTGAGCTAAGGTACTCCCAATTATTAATAAGGCTAAAATAGATGTAAAAAGGTATCTCATAAAATGTAAACGTCTAATGTATAATGAGGAGAAGTGGCACATATTGTGCCGTGACATCAATAATACGAAAAAAAATAAAAAAGAGTTGCCTTCTACGGTTTAGTATCTTAACTTTGTGATTATAGCGTTGAAGAAAAAACCAGATGAGTACGATACTTGAAATCGTTGATTCTCTTGAGAATAGAGTGAGCAAACTGTTGCATCAACACAATAAACAGAAGGCTACACAAGAAGAATTGATCAAAGAGGTGAACGATTTAAGAGCGCAGCAAGCAAAATTTCTTGAAGAAATAGAGCAGTGGCGTGAAAAGTATACCACAATGAAGGTGGCAAACTCAATGCTTGGCAGTGACCAATATAAAAGAGAAACTAAGCTAAAGATTAACTCTTTAGTAAGAGAGATTGACCAGTGTATAAATCAACTCTCTGAATAAAAATAAAATGTCAAAACCCTTAAAAATAAAAATTTCTATTGCAGATAGAGTCTATCCACTAACCATAGCTCCTGCCCAGGAAGAAGGTTTGCGGAAAGCTGCAAAGCAAATAGAAGTAATGATTAAGAGATTTGAAAAAAGTTATGCCGTGAGGGACAAACAAGATGTACTAGCAATGTCTGCTTTACAGTTTGCTGCTCAGGTAGAACAAAAAAAAATAGATACAGTAAGTGATTCTCAGCAAGTAGAAGAGCGCCTAAAAGCGCTTGACCGTTTGCTTCATGAGCAAGTATCGTAACGTTCTTAACATCACATTTAGGTAACTGCCTATATTAGTATACATTTTGGTAAACTCAACACTATTCTTTTTAAAAAGGGTGAGTTAAAGTTGTAAAAGAATGCCGCTAGAACCTTGTGTTCTCAGGCGGACCCTTGATCAGCTTGGGAGCCCTAAACTTTTTTAAATGGAGTTTACACAAATCACATTATTAATATAGGCTTTTTTATGCTCTATCGTGAGTGACTATTTATTAACAATACTGACAGTGATTGCTGAAATATGAATGTTTCATCACCTGTTATTAATTAAAACCAGACAAACTAATGGAATATATTATTACCATTATCGCTGCAATTGTAGCTTTAATTATAGGATTTATAATTGCAAAAACGCTTGAAAAGAAAAGTGCTTCGGGTGCTGTAGCATCTGCAACCAAAGAAGCAGAAGTAGTTAAAAAAGAGGCAGAGGCAATAAAAAAGGAAGCAGAAGGTATCTTAAAAGAAGCTCACTCTAAAGGAGAAACAATTAAGAAAGATAAAATGCTACAGGCAAAAGAAAAATTTCTTGAGCTAAAGTCTGAACATGAAAAAGTAATTTTATCACGTGATAAAAAAATGAATGATGCAGAAAAGCGCATTCGTGATAAAGAATCACAGGTTTCTAGTGAGATTGCAAAAAATAAAAAACTTAACGCAGAGGTAGAAAATAAAAGCAAAAGTTTTGATGAACGCTTAGCTGTATTAGAAAAAAAGAAAGCAGAAGTAGATAAAGCTCACCGTAACCAAATACAGCAACTAGAAGTAATATCTAGTCTATCTGCAGATGAGGCAAAAGACCAATTAATGCTTAGCCTTAAAGATGAGGCTAAAACAGAGGCTATGGCATTTGTGCAAAACTCTATTGAAGAGGCAAAAATGACGGCTCAACAAGAGGCTAAAAAAATCATTATTAACACGATACAACGTATAGGTACAGAAGAAGCAGTAGAAAACTGTGTATCTGTATTTAACTTAGAGAGTGATGATGTAAAAGGTAGAATTATAGGTAGAGAAGGGCGTAACATTAGAGCAATAGAAGCTGCTACGGGAGTTGAAATTATTGTAGATGATACACCAGAAGCTATTATTCTTTCTTGTTTTGACAGTGTGCGTCGTGAGATAGCGCGATTATCGTTACACAAACTTGTAACAGATGGTCGTATACACCCAGCACGTATAGAAGAGATCGTTAAAAAGACTACAAAGCAAATAGAAGAAGAAATTATTGAAGTTGGAAAACGTACCGTAATTGATCTTGGTATTCACGGGTTACATCCAGAACTTATTAAAGCAGTAGGTAGAATGAAGTATCGTTCTTCTTACGGCCAGAACTTATTACAACACTCGCGTGAAGTTGCTAAGTTATGTGCAGTGATGGCAAGTGAGTTAGGTTTAAACCCTAAACTAGCTAAAAGAGCTGGACTTTTACACGATATAGGTAAAGTACCAGAAAATGAAACAGAATTGCCTCACGCAATTTTAGGTGCACAATGGGCAGAGAAGTATGGAGAGAAAGCAGAGGTTATAAACGCCATTGGTGCTCACCACGACGAGATAGAGATGACAAGTTTATTATCACCTATTGTACAAGTTTGTGATGCGATTAGCGGAGCAAGACCAGGAGCAAGAAGACAAGTATTAGATTCTTACATACAACGTCTTAAAGACCTTGAAGAAGTAGCATTTAGCTTTAATGGAGTAAACAAGGCATATGCTATACAAGCGGGTCGTGAGTTACGTGTTATGGTAGAGAGCGAGAAAGTAAGCGACGAAAAAGCTGCACAATTATCTTTTGAGATTTCTCAAAAAATACAAACAGATATGACGTATCCAGGTCAAGTAAAAGTAACGGTAATACGTGAAACGAGAGCTGTGAATATAGCGAAGTAGGTTTTTACTTCGGAAATAGTATTGAATTTAAAAATGCCCTAAATTATAATAATTTAGGGCATTTTTTTTGAATCTTATTTTTAAATAATTAGCTTAAAATATCTTTAATTTTATCTATACCAGTATGTATAGCATCTACTACACCGTCAACTAAGGCATTTTTCTCATCATAAATATCGTGATATCCTTTAGATTCTTCCTCAAAAAAAGCACCTGTGATAAAACGATATCCTCTATCCATTAACTGTATAGTTTTCATATCTTCTTCATCCAACTGTAAATTTGCTGCTCTAAAGTTTTCTTGTATGTGCTCTTTACTTGTAGATTTTGGTATTACTCCAGTACCACGTTGGGTGTGCCAGTTAATAAGTACTTGACCAGGTGATGCATTGTGCTTTCTGGCAATAGCAACAATCTGTTTTAATTCTAATAGATTAGGTTCATCTTCAGCCTTCATATCGTGAGTTCTATCTCCAGAGCCTAAAGGAGAATATGCAGTCATATGTATGTTTTCACTTTTACAATATGCGAGAAGTTCTTCTTGCTGTAGAAGTGGATGCAATTCTACTTGATTCATTTCTGGCTTTATTGTCGCTTTGCTTACTAAGTCTTTCAATTTCTCTTCACTAAAATTAGAAACACCTATATGCCTTACCAGTCTTCTCTCTTTTGCCTTTTCAAGCTCCTTCCAAGTCTCTATAATTGGAACTTCTTCTAGTGATAAATAATCATCAGCTTTTTCTGGACGCAACACACCAGCTCTAAATGCTACTGGCCAATGTATTAAATATAAATCTAAATAATCAAGTTGTAATTTTTCTAGCGAATCGTGTAAAGCAGGAATCACATGACTTTCTTGGTGTGCATTGTTCCAGAGTTTAGAAGTAATAAAAACTTCGTCTCTGGTTATTTTACCTTCTGCAAAAACTTCTGCAAGTGCTTCACCTATTTCTTTTTCATTGCCATAAATTGCTGCAGTATCAATATGACGTACGCCAATTTCTAGAGCTGTCTTTACAGCATTCTTCACCTCATTTCCAGTTGACTTCCATGTACCAAGACCAATACTGTGCATTGTGTCTTTATTATCAAATTTTAATGTTCTCATAGTTCTTAAGTTTTATATAAATTTAAAGAACTAAAACGAGCAACTATAAAAAATAGTAGTCTTTAGCTTTTATTTAACCCGAACAAGTCATCAATTAACAACACATTATGTTTTACGAGGATGAAATTTATGAATTACCTCTGTTAAATGTGTCTTATCAATATGAGTATAAATTTCTGTAGTAGTAATACTCTCGTGACCTAACATTTGCTGTATGGCACGTAAATCTGCACCGCGTTCTAATAGGTGCGTAGCAAAAGAATGCCTAAACGTATGCGGACTCACATTTTTATGAATACCTGCTTTCTCTACAAGTTGTTTAATGATGGTAAAAATCATAGCACGTGTTAAACCTCTACCACGTCTATTTAAGAATAAAGTGTCAGATGCTTCAGGTTTAATAGGGTCGTGGACTCTTATTTCATTTTTGTAAATATTAATATACTTTATGGTAGCGTCACCTATAGGCACAAATCTTTCTTTATCTCCTTTACCTGTAACTTTTATAAACCCTTCTTCAAAAAATAGATCAGATATTTTAAGATTTATTATTTCAGAAACACGCAAACCACAGCCGTAAAGCGTTTCTAAGATGGCTCTGTTACGTTCTCCTTGTGCGTGTGATAAATCAATTTCAGAAATAAGAAGATCTATCTCAGCTTCACTTAAAGTATCTGGTAATTTTCTACCTAGTTTAGGGCTTTCCATCAACTCTAGAGGGTTGGTGGTTCTATATTCTTCAAAAACCAAATAATTGAAAAAGCCTTTTAACCCAGAAATAATTCTACTTTGAGAGCTTGGCGCTACTGTTTTTGCAATCTCATAGATAAACTCTTGTACTGTTTTTTCTGAAATGTCAAGAGGCGAAATAATCATCTCGTTTAAAGCTAACCACTTTATTAGCTTTTCAATATCTAAAGAGTAATTAGTAATGGTGTTATTAGATAAACCACGCTCTATGCGAAGGTAATCTTGGTACATTTTAAGTGTGGGCTGCCATTTCATTTTGATAAATATAGGGTATAATTTTTTGTACTTATATTTAATTTACACTTTTTGTTACTTATCTATTTATTATAACTTAATTAATAAAAAAGCTTTACAGGCTTGAAGTAGTGTAACCCGCAATAAATTAAATATTTGCATTTGTTTTTTCGGGTTGAAAAATAAGTTGTTAATTCTTTCGTGTGTTTAAAGCTTTGTTTGTAGCTTTACTTTACTAATAACTAAATATCAATTAATTATGAAAAAATTATTTTTATTAGCTGCATTTGCAGTAATGGGATTAACAACTGTACATGCGCAAGATGTGTTAGATGTAACTGGTCAAGGAAAATGGTTGGTTGAAGTAAACACAGGATTTGGTGAGGCTTCAAAGGCAAACACAGGTCTGTCTTTTAACTCAACAGACGGAGCGACTACCTACAGTATAGGTGGTGAAGCGGGGTATTTTGTAATTAATGACCTTGCTTTAAAAGTAGGTTTAGGTTATGCGGGTTCAGATATTGATGGATTTGATACAGATTCAACATTTCGTTGGAAAGTAGGTGGTAAATATTACATTGCTAAAAAATTTCCAGTGGCAGTTGATGTAAATGGATCTTCTACAGGTGAATTTTCGCCAATGTGGGTAGGTGTTCAAGGTGGATATGCTTGGTTTGTTGCAAATAACATTAGTATTGAGCCAGGAGTACGTTACGGTTATGGTTTAAATGAAGAAGCTGGTGATGGTGACGCAAACTTGCTAGGAGTAAATGTTGGATTCAATGTTTTCTTTTAATTCAAAATTTAAGTAAAACTATATTAATAGTAGGGAGGGGCGCAATTTGCGCCCCTTTTTCATCATCTTTAATAAATAACTACAGGTCATAAATTTTATTGTTTGATTATCAATCGTGTTATATTTGTATTATGAAAATCATTATCATCAACGGTCCCAATCTTAATCTACTAGGTAAGCGAGAAACGAGTATCTACGGTACTCAAACTTTTGAAGAATACTTCAAAGATTTGAAAACTAAAAACCTATCTATTTCTTTAGAGTACTATCAATCTAATATAGAAGGTGAGCTAATAGATAAGCTACAAGAAGTAGGTTTTGATTATGATGGCATTATCTTAAATGCAGGAGCCTACACGCATACTAGCATAGGTATAGGTGACACGGTAAAAGCAATAGAAACTCCAGTAGTAGAAGTACATATTTCAAACACCTTTGGTAGAGAAGAGTTTAGGCATCACTCATATATTTCTGCAGGAGCAAAGGGAGTTATACTTGGTTTTGGATTGCAGAGTTATGAGTTGGCATTAGCTAGCTTTAGTTAGTTTCATTATAAATTTTGATTGGGTAAGACGTTTTGAGTCACGACCGCCCCGCAAGCGGGACTGCACGAAACACGATGTATAATTGTATAATTAAGTTAATGTCGTGTTTCGTGCAGTGAGCGAAGCGAATGATCGTGGCTCAAACCGTCCAAGTCACTAACTATAAAACAAAAAAATTCCCAAATCTTTTTAAAAATTTGGGAATTTTAATTTTATCTAAAGCCTTAGACTATAAATGAATCACTTCACCATAAGCATCTGCAACTGCTTCCATTACCGCTTCACTCATAGTAGGGTGAGGGTGAATTGTTTTTAATACTTCGTGTCCTGTTGTTTCTAGTTTTCTACCAAGAACAGCTTCTGCAATCATATCTGTAACACCAGCACCAATCATATGGCATCCTAGCCACTCGCCGTACTTAGCGTCAAATATTACTTTTACAAAACCGTCTTTAGTTCCTGCTGCACTTGCTTTACCACTTGCAGAGAATGGGAATTTACCAACTTTAAGTTCGTAACCAGCTTCTTTTGCTTGCGCTTCTGTCATACCTACACTAGCTATCTCTGGAGTAGCATATGTACATCCTGGGATATTTCCGTAGTCAATAGGCTCACAGTGTTCACCTGCAATTTTTTCTACACAAAGTATTCCTTCTGCAGATGCAACGTGGGCTAGGGCAGGACCAGGAGTAATATCTCCTATGGCGTAGTAACCAGGCATATTAGTCTGGTACCATTCGTTAACCATTACCTTACCTTTATCTGTTACAATACCTACATCTTCAAGACCAATACCTTCAAGATTAGTAGCGATACCTACGGCAGATAAAACGATGTCTGCCTCGATAATTTCTTCACCTTTTTTAGTTTTTACAGTTGCTTTAACTGTCTTTCCAGAAGTGTCTACACTTTCTACAGAAGAGCTAGTCATCACTTTAATACCTGCTTTTTTAAATGATTTTTCAAATTGCTTAGAAACATCAATATCTTCTAGTGGTACTAGGTTTGGTAAAAACTCTACAATAGTTACATCTGTACCCATTGCATTATAAAAATGTGCAAACTCAACACCAATTGCCCCAGAACCTACAACAATCATAGATTTTGGTTGTGTTTTTAAAGTCATTGCTTCACGGTATCCTATTACTTTCTTTCCGTCTTGTGGAAGATTAGGTAATTCTCTTGAGCGAGCACCCGTAGCAATCACAATATGATCTGCACTGTATTCTGTACCATCAACGTCAATTTTCTTTCCAGGTTTTAGCTTTCCAAAACCGTTAATAACATCAATTTTATTTTTCTTCATTAAGAACTGAACACCTTTGCTCATTCCTTCTGCAACATCTCTACTACGCTTTACCACTTTAGTAAAGTCTTTGTCTGCACCAGTTACAGAAAGACCGTAATCTTCTGCGTGGTTTAGATAGTCAAAAACCTGCGCACTTTTTAAAAGCGCCTTTGTAGGGATACAACCCCAGTTAAGGCATACACCTCCTAGGCTTTCCTTTTCTACTACGGCTGTTTTTAAGCCTAACTGAGAAGCACGAATGGCAGTTACATATCCACCTGGTCCACTTCCTAAAACGATTACGTCATATTTACTCATAATGCTGAAATATTCTTTGTTTAAAACTATTGCGAATTTACAAAATACTCGGGGTTATTTATAATGTTGGTTTGTTTTAGTTTTTCTGAAATGTTAATGCGGCAATTGTAGTGGGTTTAGTTGAGGATTGTGCTAGTTTTAGTGAGTAGCATTAAATCTAGTTCTAGGGTAGGACGTTTTGAGCCACGACTGTCCCGCAGGCGGGACTTCACGAAACACGATGTGTAATACGTAATCTGGTTAAAGTCGTGTCTCGTGTAATGAGCGAAGTGAATGGTCGTGTTTCAAACTGTCCATATTTTAAGCTAAGGTTAAATGTAAAGAAAAAAAAATCCAGCCAAAGGTTAAATGCACCTAAAGCTGGATCAATTTTTAAAATTTCCGAAGTTATATTACTCCTCTTTAAAATCTACTGATAAGGAGTTAACGCAATAACGTTGTCCTGTTTGGGTAGGTCCGTCATTAAAAACGTGTCCTAAATGACTGCCACAATTAGCGCAAAGAATTTCTGTACGCATCATACCAAGTGTTGCGTCTTTAATATACTCGACGCTTCCTTCTATACTCTCATCAAAACTAGGCCAACCACAACCACTATCAAATTTACTATCGCTATTAAATAAAGGTTCGTGACAAGCACCGCAAGCATATTTACCTTCTTCAAAAGTTAAATTATATGCTCCTGTGTGAGGGCGTTCTGTTCCTTTTTCTCTTAGAATTCTGTAACGTTCTTCACCCAGTTCTTTTTTCCACTCGGCTTCTGTTTTATGTACGGGATATTGTTTACTCATTTTTTGCTGGTATAAAGTCTAAGGCTGCTCCATTAATACAATGTCTTTCACCAGTTGTTTCTCTTGGACCATCGTTAAAAACGTGTCCTAAGTGACCACCACAGGTGCCGCAATGTTCTTCATCACGTGTGTAGCCTATTTTATTATCTGTACCAAAACTTACGTTACCTTCTATAGGTCTGTCAAAACTAGGCCATCCTGTACCACTATCAAATTTATGATCACTCTCAAATAGAGGAGTGGCACAAGCTGCGCATACATAGGTTCCTTTCTCGTAATTTTTGTTTAATGGGCTAGAAAATGGAGGCTCTGTTCCAGCTTTTCTAAGAACGTCATATTCTTGTCTGTCTAAAACCTGTTTCCATTCTGCGTCTGTCTTTACTACTGTAAAGGTTTCTGCTTTTGCGGTTTCTTTTTTGTCTTGTGCTTTTGTGTTACAACTAAAGGCAACTAAGGCAACGGCAATAATTAATAGGTGCTTCATTTTTTGTTTTTATAGATTGTTTTCTGAAACATTAATTGTTTCTAATAAATCGCTCATTTCTAGTTGTGCATCAGCAAATTCAGCTGGAAGTATAGCAATTCTAAAAGTTTGGTCGTTAGTGAACTGATTATCTAACAGGTTTAAATCAAAATCTGCATATAAGTATAGGCGTACATCTATAAATGTGTGGTCAAAATTATAAATAAAAGTACCTTGATTTGTGAAAAATGTTTGAGGCAATTGACTCCAAACATCTAGTGAGCCTCCTTGTCCATCAGGAACTACATCTTCTAGTAGATAAACTAATACTACATCACTCTCAAAAACCTCAATGTTATTAGGGATAGTAATAATATTGCTGTAATCATTATTATTAGTAAAGTCTACAGTTGTTTCAAAAACGTTACCTAATATATTAATACCATCTTCTCCGGGAGGTCCTTGATCTCCTTCACAAGCTGTAAATATTAATGCTGCTGTAATGGCAAATGCCGAGATAATCTTTTTCATCTTTTTATGTTTTAGTCAAATCTATAAGCAAAAGTTATTCCAAAAACACTCGATATTTCGATTTGTGGTATAATATTAGCGATAAAAATGATGATAAAAGTATACTTGTTGAAATAGAAACGAGTATTTTTATCCAGTTATAAATATACATTATGAAAACTAAAACTATTTTATCAGTTGTAGCTATCGCTGCCTTTGCAGTAGGTTGTACTACAAACCCTTTTACAGGAAAGAAAACGATTGCACTTATCCCTAATTCGCAGATTTTGCCAATGGCATTTCAGCAATACGATCAATTTTTAACAGATAACAATGTTATAACAGGGACAACAGATGCAAATAGAATTAAAAATATAGGTCAAAAAATATCTGCCGCTTCAGAACGCTATTTAAATGCAAATGGTCACGCAGGTTATTTAAAAGATTATGCTTGGGAGTATAACTTAGTTCAAGATGATGCAGTAAACGCTTGGTGTATGCCAGGAGGGAAAATTGTTTTTTATACAGGGATTATGCCTATAGCAGATACTGATGCTGGTATAGCTGCTATTATGGGGCATGAAGTTGCCCACGCTCTTGCAAATCACGGGCAACAACGTATGAGTGCTGGTCAAGTACAGCAAATAGGCGCGGTAGCTGGAAATTTAGCTCTTGCTAAAAACCCAGAAAACCAACAAATGTTTAATCAATACTATGGGGTAGGAACACAACTAGGTGTTATGTTACCTTTTAGTAGAAATCACGAGAGTGAAGCAGATAAAATAGGTTTAACATTAATGGCTATTGCAGGTTATGAACCATTAGCAGCAGCAGATTTGTGGAGAAGAATGAAAGCTAATAGCGGCGGTAGTGCACCGGCAGAGTTTATGAGTACGCACCCTTCAAATGATACTCGTATTAATAATATCACAGCTTGGGCAGATGATGCAAGAGCTGAGGCTAGAAAATTTGGCGTTTCTACATTTAAGACGAAATAAAAGATTAATAAATTGTATTTTCATTCCCGCTTAACGGCGGGAATTTTTTTTTGCTGAAATTTTATAAATATGAATAACAAATTAGAGAAAGGAAGTAAGAAATTATTAAATGCGTGGGCATTCTATGACTGGGCAAATTCTGTTTATAGCTTAGTGATTGCTTCTGCGGTGTTTCCTATATTTTATGGGGCTTTATTTAAAAAAGCAGGAGTAGAGACAGTAACCGTTTTTGGTGGAGTGATAAGAAGTACTCCACTTATAAGCTATACTACAGCCGCAGCTTTTTTACTTGTTGCCTTTTTATCACCGTTACTTTCTGGTATAGCAGATTATGCAGGTAATAAGAAAACCTTTATGAAGTTTTTCTGTTATCTAGGAGCACTATCCTGTATAGGTCTTTATTGGTTTAATTTAGAAAATATTCACACTAGCTTATTGTTTTATTTCTTTGGTTTAGTAGGTTTTTGGGGAAGCTTAGTTTTCTATAATTCTTATTTACCAGATGTAGCTCATAAAGAGCAACAAGATGCCATAAGTGCAAAAGGATATTCTTTAGGATATATAGGTAGTGTTGTTCTATTAATATTTAATCTGGCTATGGTAATGTTTCCGCAGTTTTTTGGTTTTGATATTAGTATTTCAGAAAATATACTTAAAACAGGAACAGAAGTTGAAATACAAGAAGCGCTTACAACTGCTAAAGATGCGGCTTCTTTTCAGGCTATGAAGATATCATTTATTACAGTAGGTATCTGGTGGGTTCTTTTTAGTCAGTATTCGTTTTACTTTTTACCAAAAGGTAATAAAAACAAAAATAAAATAACCAAAGATGTTCTGTTTAATGGCTTTAAAGAATTAAAAACAGTCTACAATAGTTTAACAGAAAACCTTAAACTTAAACGTTTTTTACTAGCCTTTTTTGTTTATAGTATGGCTGTACAAACAGTAATGCTAGTAGCTACGTATTTTGGCGAACAAGAAATTGCTTGGGGTGATGATGGGGATAAGACAATGGGCTTGATAGTAAGTATTCTTATCATACAACTAGTAGCTGTGCTTGGAGCTTTTCTTACTTCGCGTAGTTCTCGTCGCTTCGGAAATATTAAAACGTTGATATTTATTAATATCGTTTGGGTAGTATTATGCGTGGCTGCATTTTTTATAACAGAACCAGTACAATTTTATGCTACAGCTGGTTTTGTAGGTCTTGTAATGGGAGGGATACAATCATTATCTCGATCTACTTATTCTAAATTTTTGCCAGAAACAAATGACACTACCTCATACTTTAGTTTTTATGATGTAGCAGAAAAAATAGGAATTGTTATAGGGATGTTGCTATATGGTTTTATAGATCAGATTACAGGATCAATGCGTAATTCTATCTTATTTTTAGTCATTTTCTTTGTTGCAGGAGTCATACTATTACTCCGTGTACCTAAAAAATAAGACCTTTTAGGCAATTTTTTCCTATGTTTGCGTTTAATAAAAAACTTAACTTATTTTCTATGAAATTATTTACATCACTTAGATGGATGATACTCCCAATGGTTGTCCTTCTTTTTGCTTCTTGTGATAACGAACCCGTTAACCCTGAAGGGTTTCCAGATATCGAACAAGAGATTATTCTTGAGTCTGGAGATTTTTTGGCAACGATCAATGGCACCTCTAGCTTTAACGCAGGAGCATCTGCTGCTGTACTTAACACAAATGGATTATTAGTTATATCTGGTGCTAACCAAGGTACTGGTGAGTTACTATCACTTACTGTAGAAGATGCTACAGTTGGTTCTTTTAGTCTAAACGCAAGCCCAGCGACTCAAAACTCTGCAGTTTACATTGTGCTAGAACAAGCAGCAAACCCTTATACAACTGCTACTGCTTTAGAAGGTTTTGGTTCTATGATGATTACAGAGCTAGATATGACGGCACAAGTAGTTAGCGGTACTTTTAGTTTTACAGCTAATAGACCAAAATTAGATGCCTCAGGAAATCCAGTAAATGATAGTGATGGTATTCCTATTATCGAAACAATTTCTGCTTCAGAGGGACAATACTTTCAAATACCTTTTACCATAGAAGATACAGATACCGGTGGTACAGATGATGACCCAATGGATCCAGATGGAGATATGAATATTAGTAATTCTTTTGAAGCTTTTATAGATGCAGAAGGTGATGAGAACGACGGTCTTTTTATAGGAGAGACTATTATTACAGAACTTGCAACAGTAGGAGGGATTCCAGTAATTCGCATTTTAGGATTAAATGACGACGGAGAATCTATAAGAATTGATATTCCTGAAGAACTTGAGCTTGGTACTTATGATATGGTAAACCTATCTAATGGTACAGAGTTAATTGCTCTTTATAATGATGGACAAGGAACAGCAAATCTAACTTCAAATCCTGGTACATTAACTATTACAGATTTTAGTAGTGCAACGGGTAGAATTGTTGGAACCTTTGAGTTTACAGCAACAGACCCTTTAAACAATAAAGTTGATGTTGTTGAAGCGACTAATGGTCAGTTCACTATTTATTATACTCCTAACCCAGACAACACACCAGAACCTTTTACAGCAACTGTAGACGAGGTAGTTTTAGAAACTACTGTAGTAGACACAGGCGTATTTCTATATGCAGGTACAGATGTAGAAGTAGTTACTTTTACAGGTGCTAATGACTTACAGAGTGTTACAGTAACTTTTCCTAGAGATATTACTGCAGGAACTTATACTATGGTGCCAGAACAAGTAGATGGTAGTGAAGTAATAGGATTTTATACACCAGATACTACAGTATTAGTACCACAAGTATTTACATCATTAACAGGAACATTTAATGTAAGTAGTTATGATACTATTACAGGAAATATAGAAGGAACATATAGCTTTAGCGCTACAGACCCAACGGGTCAAGATGATACTGTTTATGAGATTACAGAAGGTTCATTTTTCTTCACAATAGAAGATGAATAGATTAATCTTGTAGCAATATTTATTGCATAAAAAATGCCACGTATATCGTGGCATTTTTTGTTTTATGTATTTTATTATTAGTTAGATTCTATATCACCAGAACCACTAATTTTTGTATCTACTTTTTCAGGGTTACCGCTATAAGTAATATCACCAGAACCGTTTACACGTGCTTTAATTCTTTTCTTAGCATTTACTTGTAAATCACCAGAACCAGAAACATAAGCATCTGTATAATCTGCCCTAAGAGCGCCTGCTTCATAATCACCGCTACCGCTTACTTTTACTTTAAAATTAGTAGCGTTACCTTTAAGTCTTATATCACCACTACCTGTTAAATTACTGTCAAGGTTTTCTGCTTCTATAACAAGATTGATGTCACCAGATCCAGTTAAAGATAGATCCATTGAGCTAGCTTTAATGGTGTCAGTACTATTTATATCACCAGAACCTACTAAAGAAACCGCATTTAAGTCTGTAAAAGGAACTTCAATATTAATCCCTTTTTTAGTGCTTAAACCGTTGATTGTATTTCTTGTAGTTATTTTTAGTTTCCCTGCGATAGACGTGATTTCTATAAACTCTTGTATATTTTCATCTGTGGTAACTTTAATAGAACCCTCTGAGCCTTTTACTAGAGTTACGTCCATAGATCCCACTACGTTTACTTCATCATAATCTGCTACTTGTATTGTTTCTGTTGTGACTTTTCCATTTCCTTTAATACTACGGCCACCCCAGGATTGTGCGCAAGAGGTTAATGTAACTAATGCAAAAGATAAAAGTGCTGTGGTTTTTAAAATTGATTTCATAATTATTTAATTTTTAATTGATTGATTTAGTTTTTGTAAAATGTTACGCTTCCGTAGTCAGAAGTTATATCTACCATATTCCCGCTATTTTTAGTATTATGGTATCCTTCATACCTCTTCTCTGTACTGTCTTTATGTGATTTTGTAATCTCTACGGTGTCAGAGCCTTTAAAACCTGCGTAGTCAATATTGATGTTAAAATCAAATGAGTAGTTACTATCAAACCCAACTTTAACGCCTGTATAGTCAGAACGAATAATCACTTCTTTAGCGCCTTTAGTTAATCTATCTACTGTGATAGAACCATAATCAGTATTTAGATTTAAATTTCCGCTTATGGTACCTAGTTTATTAGAGATATAATCACCTCTACCTATAACGGTCTTAGCTTTACCCACCTTTACTGTACCGTAATCACAATCGTAGTTAAGTTCATCTACTTCGCCAATCTCAGAACTTGTGTAATCTGCATCTAATTCTAAACGTCCTACTTTATCTAATGTAAAACCAGAATAATCTGCATTGATACGACCGCTTTTCATATATTGAATAGTAGACTTACTCGTATAATCAAAATTAAGATAGTTGTTGTCTGCTAAAAGCTCGCCAATAATAAGCTGTCCATAATCACAATTAATACGAGCATTACCTTCTAGTCTGTTTATACGTATGCTCCCGTAATCATTATCAAGATCAACTGAGTTAGTCACAGGTATTTTTATGGTATAATTAATTTCCATAGAAGCATTATCACTATCGTCAAACCAACTACTCCAGAATGATTTATCTTCTTTTTGAAACCGAGTAATTGCTTTTACTAAGCTACCATTAGCCGTAAAATCTACTCCTATATCCCTAAGTTTCTCTTGTGCTTTTGCATCGCTACTTGCGTGTGTGATTATAGTAACATCAATTACTGTTCTGTTCTCATCCCAAGTAACAATATCAATACTCCCATAGCTATTGTCTATCTCTAAACTTGCGCTAGGACTTACGTCATATTCTTTATGAATTTTCTTTTCTGCTTTGTACTTGCCTCTAGGACCATCTGTACTGGCAATACCCATAAACGGGAGTAGTAAGACTACTACTAGTATGTTATAATATATTTTCATTGTTATCTATTTTAAAAGTCTTTAATTCGTCTATTTGTGAAGCTACTTCTTTAAGTAAATCAATTCTACTCTGAAAGTTTGTAATCATTGCGTAAATAACGCGCTTATCTTGACCGCTCTCTTTTAGGTCAATTTTTAAGGTATTATATTCTGTTTCAAGGATGGTTATTTGTTTAATGGCATCATCAACCATTTTTTTAGTTTCTGGTGTTTCTAGAGTTTTAAGTGCTTCTAGTTCTTGGTTAATAGCACCTGTAAAAAATGATTGTGTTTCTTTCATCTCTGGCGATACACTCGCTAGATCTGTATCTTGTTGCGGCGCTTGTAAAAAGAACATCCCAAAACCAAGTAGTATAACTACAGAAGCTGCAATAGAGAGAGGTCTCCAAGAAAACCAACTCTTTTTCTGTTCTTTTTCAATAGTCGCAGCCCTTTGCTGCAATCTATCAGCAAAACGGTTTTTATGACCCGTTGCTGGCTCCTGTGTTTCTAGCTCATCTTTGAGTCTAGCAAACATATCTTTCATCGCATCGTTGTTCATAATTGTTCTATTTTAGTTCTTAGACTATCTTTTGCTCGAGATAGTAATGTTCTTGCATTACCATTACTTACATTTAATATTTGGCCTATCTCTTCATAATCATAACCTTCCATATAATGTAGACTTATCACTTGTCTGTACTTATCATTTAAAAGGTTTAATCCTCGCATTAACTGGCTGGCTTCAACACTAGCCATTTCTGCTTCTGAAATACCCTCACTCGACATTTCTTCTGTTTCATCTGCAATAACAACACCGTCATAATCATCTACAGAAACAAACCTAGCAGACTTTTTATATTGTGAAATGCTGTTATTAACTACAATTCTCTTTAACCAAGCTCCAAAAGTTGCTGTTCCTTTAAAGCTATCTATTTTGTCAAAAGCAGCAATAAATGATTCTTGCATTACATCTTCTGCCTCAGCTGTATTTTTTACAATACGCACTGCAACATTATACATCGCTTTGTTGTATCTATTATAAACCTCTAGTTGTGCTAGCTGGTTCTCCTTTTTACAGAGCGAAACAAGAACAGATATGTCTGTGGTGGTTAGTGACACTTAAAATAATGATGGTTATGATGGTTGTTTATTAAGAGATAAAGATAATTCTGCATTGTTACACTTTTAGCTAAATTAATTTTATTTTTTTCTGAAATGTGCTAGTAGTGGTTAATTGGGTTAAAGTCAATCTAAAATCTACATTCATTTCCTGCGCTTGGCATAACAATTGAATTATATATAAAAGTGATATGCTAATAGCCCAATACCTCAAGGTGTTAGCGTTTCCGAATAAAAAAAATAATAAAACAAAAGGCAGCGTGTCAACTTTTTATGACACAATGTCGTTAAACATATATATGTCAAAATCAAAACTAATGTCTATAGACAGCATGTCATTGCAAGACTTGCATGATGAAGCAGAATTAATCCCGCTAATGAGCGCTGAGGATGAAGATGAAATGCAACGTGAAAAATTGCCAGAAACTTTACCAATACTTCCATTGAGAAATACAGTGTTGTTTCCAGGAGTTGTTGTGCCTATTACAGCTGGGCGTGATGCTTCAATAAAGTTAATAAATGAGACCAATAAAGGAAATAAAGTAATTGGTGTTGTTTCTCAAAAAAATGAGGAAGTAGAAAACCCAGGGATAGATGATATTAATACCGTAGGTACCGTTGCTCGCATTTTACGTGTATTAAAGATGCCTGACGGGAATACTACAGTAATCATTCAAGGTAAAAAACGTTTTGAAGTAGATGAGGTAAAGACAACTGAGCCTTATATGACTGCTACCGTAAAAGAAGTTGCAGAAGCTAGACCAGCAGAAAAAAACAAAGAGTTTGATGCTATTATAGAATCTATTAAAGAGCTAGCCTTAAAGATAATTAAGAATAGTCCCAACTTGCCAAGTGAAGCTTCTTTTGCGATTAAGAACATAGAGAGTAACTCTTTCTTGATCAATTTTGTGAGTTCTAATTTAAATATTTCGGTAGCAAATAAGCAGCACATTCTTGAGATAAATGATCTTAAGGATAGAGCTTTGCAAGCTTTGAAATATATGAATATAGAATTTCAGAAACTATCATTAAAAAATGACATCCAGTCTAAAGTACAAGAGGGGATGAACAAGCAGCAGCGTGAGTATTTCTTGCACCAACAAATGAAAACCATCCAAGAGGAACTAGGTGGTAATGGGAGTCATGCAGAGGTAGAAGAGATGAAAGCTCGAGCTAAGACTAAAAAATGGAATAAAGACGTACAGGAGCATTTTGATAAAGAGATTGCAAAGTTACAGCGAATGAACCCGCAGGTGGCAGAGTTTAGCATACAACGTAACTATTTAGACTTAATTCTTGAGTTACCTTGGGAAGAGTTTAGTAAAGATAAATTTGATTTAAAACGCGCTAAAAAAATACTAGATAGAGATCATTATGGTCTTGATGATGTTAAGAAACGTATCATAGAATACTTAGCAGTTTTAAAACTACGTAATGATATGAAGTCGCCTATACTTTGTTTATATGGACCTCCAGGGGTTGGTAAGACTTCTTTAGGTAGATCTGTTGCAGAAGCTTTGGGTAGAGAATATGTGCGCATTAGTTTAGGTGGTTTACGTGATGAAGCAGAAATAAGAGGACATCGTAAAACATATATAGGAGCGATGCCAGGTAGAATTATACAGAGCTTGAAAAAAGCTGGGACAAGTAATCCAGTATTTGTGCTAGATGAGATAGATAAGTTATCTACAGGTAGTCAAGGAGATCCTTCTTCTGCAATGCTAGAGGTGCTTGATCCAGAACAGAACAGTGCATTTTATGATAACTTCTTAGAGTTAGGATATGATTTGTCTAAAGTGATGTTTGTAGCTACTGCAAATCGCTTAGATACAATACAACCGGCTTTACGTGACCGTATGGAGATTATAAATGTTTCTGGTTACACGATAGAAGAAAAGGTAGAAATTGCAAAGCAACACTTGTTACCTAAGCAATTAGAAGAACACGGTCTTTCTAAAAAACACTTAAAGATTGCTAAACCACAATTAGAAAAAATTGTAGAAGGTTATACAAGAGAAAGTGGGGTACGTGGTCTAGAAAAACAAATAGCAAAAATGGTGCGTTATGCAGCTATGAATATTGCTATGGAAGAAGAATATGAAGTTAAAGTAACTAATGAGATTATTGTAGAAGTTTTAGGTTCTCCAAAATTAGAACGTAATAAATATGAGAACAATGATGTCGCTGGTGTAGTAACCGGTCTTGCTTGGACTAGAGTAGGAGGAGATATTCTTTTTATTGAAAGTATTCTCTCTAAAGGTAAAGGAAGCCTGACAATGACAGGTAATCTTGGTAAAGTAATGAAAGAGTCTGCTACTATTGCTTTAGAATACATAAAAGCAAATGCAGAAAAGCTTGGAGTAAACCCAGAGGTGTTTAGTAAATATAATGTGCATTTACATGTACCGGCAGGAGCAACTCCTAAAGATGGGCCAAGTGCTGGTATAACTATGCTAACATCGTTAGTTTCTTTATTTACGCAGCGTAAGGTAAAGAAAAGTATTGCTATGACTGGTGAGATAACTCTAAGAGGTAAGGTGTTACCTGTGGGAGGAATTAAAGAAAAAATCTTAGCAGCAAAACGCGCACGTATAAAAGAGATTCTTTTATGTGAAGAAAACAGAGGTGATATTGAAGAGATAAATCCAGAATATTTAAAAGGATTAACTTTTCATTATGTGAAAGATATGAGTGATGTTCTTACACTGGCTTTAACTAAAGAGAAGGTAAAAGGAGCTAAGAAGTTATAAGATTAACTTCTATAGATATTAAAACCGTAAACAAGCGAATTTCTATAATTCATATGTTTGCGGTTTTTTTGTTAGTAATCCTATTAATAATCGACAATGTAAAAGCTTTTTTACCTTTCAAAAATAAATTAATATTGCAGTCGTTACTACTATAACAATTGGTTAGAAACCCTATATGCAGAAGCAGTCTATATTTCTTTTATTAATATTCATTACCGTTACAGGCTATAGCCAAATAGGAGGGCAATCTACCTACCAGTTTCTTAACCTTGTAAACAACCCAAGACAAGCGGCTTTAGGGGGGAAGATAGTCACTAACTATGATTACGACCCAACACAAGCACTTTTTAATCCTGCTAGTATTAATCCAGAAATGGATAATCAATTGTCACTTAATTACACAAATTATATAGGAGATGTAAATTATGGTACGGCAACCTATGCTTATTTATGGGACAGAAGAACGCAAGTTTTACATACGGGTGTAACTTATGTTAACTACGGTAAATTTGACGGTTATGATGAGAACGGGGAGCCTACAGCAAGTTTTAGTGGTAGTGAAGTAGCCATTTCTTTTGGACATGCACGCAACATACCATATTCAGATTTTCATGTAGGTGTCAATGCAAAATTAATTTCTTCTACTTTAGAACAATATTCTTCTTTAGGTATTGCTCTAGACATAGGTATTATGTATGTTTATGAAGATTGGGATTTACACATTACAGGGGTAGCCCGTAATGTGGGTACACAGATCACTCCTTATGACAATCAATACGAACCATTACCACTTGATATCATTCTAGGAATTTCTCAAACATTAGAGAACATCCCTATTAGGTGGCATTTTACATTAGATAACATGCAGCAATGGAAACTAGCCTATGCAAATTCTAATAGAGATATCACAGATCTTGAAGGAGGAACAACCGGAGAAAATATCAATTTTATAGATCACGCTTTTAGACATATGATACTTGGTATTGAACTTTTTCCAGAGAGTGGGTTCAATATTAGGTTAGGTTATAACTTGCGTAGAGGAGAAGAGTTGAGAGTATTAGAGCAACGTTCTTTTGCTGGCTTGAGTGCAGGGTTCTCTATAAAATTAAATAAATTACGTTTTAGTTATTCTTATGCTAAGTTTAATGGAGCTGCCTCTGCTGGATACTTAGGACTAAACATTGATCTAAATGATTAAAAAAATTACAATAGCAATTGATGGTTATTCTTCTACGGGTAAAAGCACAGTTGCAAAACAACTTGCAGATTATCTTGATTATATTTATGTAGACTCTGGCGCTATGTATCGTGCCGTTACATACTTTGCGATGCAAAAAGGGTTTATTTCAGAAAATCATTTTGATAAAGAAGGTCTTATAAAATCTTTAGATCAAATAACTATAGGTTTTGAAAAGGCACAACAAATAAAAGCTGCAGATGTACTTTTAAATGGAGTAAACATTGAGTCAAAAATAAGAACGTTAGAAGTTTCTTCTTTTGTAAGCCCTATTGCCACTATTCCAGAAGTGCGCAGAAAACTAGTGCACCAACAACAACTCTTAGGAAAACAAAAGGGAGTAGCTATGGACGGCAGAGACATAGGTACTGTTGTTTTTCCAGAAGCTGAACTTAAGATATTCATGAATGCCTCTGCAGAGCAACGCGCTAAAAGACGTTATGAAGAGCTATTAAAGCGTGGTGATAAGGTTGTGTATCAAGAAGTTTATGATAATGTTGTAGAACGTGATCATATAGACACGACTCGAGAAGACTCACCATTAGTCAAAGCAGAAGATGCAATTGAGATAGATAACAGCGAGATGAATCTAGAGGACCAGTTTCATATAATTTTACAACTAGCAAAAGATAGAATAGCAGGTCGTATTTAATCTGAAATTTTACTACATTTAATAACTGCTCTGCTGTTGTCTAGCAATGTAGTGAAGAATAGATAGATGTTACCCCCATCTTTTAATTTCCATTTTTTTCTTAGAATAGCCACAGTTTCCGGGAAATTTCTAGTGGTTACATTTGCTTTCATTCCGGCAATTTTTGCCTTTATTTCTTTTTTAGAATAAGGGATCACTTCTTCTATTTTAAAACGCCTTCCGGGAAATTCAATTAGTATTTCCGAAGTAAAAAGATGTGCGTGTTGTTGAAGTTTTAACACACTTAACTGAGAAGTTATGTGACTAAAGCCACCTGCCTTTAATATGGCTGCATTAGGCTCATACAAGTAAGTTAATGGCAATGAATATGTAGTGTCTTGTGGTGCTGATAATTTAAAATCAAACGTTTGGTTTGTAGTTGATTTAAGATTGATTGTTTTAATATTAACAGAATCTAGCGTATTTTTTTTGCATAACCACAGCAGTTCTTTCACTTCATTATTTAGAGCCACCACGTGTATCTCAAACACATCTTTTAACTCATTTAACCCTACTTGAATGTCAAGCATAGGCGAAGTTTTAATCATTAATAAACTACAAGCATCTAATAATGATTCTATATGCTCTGGCACATTAGGTTCACAGTCATTCAAGAAAAAAACCTTTTGTTTACTCTCTGTTCTCCTAGAAGGATCTATGTAAATAGTGCTGTATTTATGTACTGTATTTAACAACTCTAAGCCAGACCCATTTACTACGGAAATGTTATTAGCGTCAAGTTTGCTAAAATTATGAGCAGCAATTTCTGCTAAATTTTTATTAAGTTCAAAATAATCTACGTTAGTTGCTTTTAAAGAGAAATGATAGGTGTCTATGCCAAGCCCTCCTGTTAGGTCTGCTAGTGTATCGTTTTCAATTAAAGTTGATTTATAACTAGCAGTTTGTTGTGATGAGGTTTGCTCTAAATTAATTTTAGGCGGGAAGTAGATACCATCTGTGACTAAAAGATAGTCTAGTTTTTTATTTGCTTTTTGTCTTCCTTCTATTTGTTGTATAAGTTCTTGTACAGAGATATTATTAAAAGGACTACCAGAAAAAGCAAGCCTAGATGTATCTCCTTTAAAATCTTTTATAAATTCTTGAATTTGTGTTGTTAAAATTTCTTTATTCAAATCTTATAGGTTTTTAGTCAATCGCTGTACGATCTTATATTCTGATAAAAACTCTTTCGAAATTACTTTTAAAGCTGTGTAAACAGGTACGGCAAGTATCATCCCAGAAATTCCGAAGAGAAAGCCCCCAATAAGAATAACTACAAATATCTCTAAAGGATGAGATTTCACACTTTTACCAAAAATAACGGGTTGTGTAACAAGATTATCAAATAATTGAGCTAGACAATACCCTATAAAAACATAACATAAAACAGGAAAAAGCTCTGAAGAAAAATCTGCACCAAGGTTATTAGACACTACTATTAGCATCATAAGACCACCAGCTATTAATGGGCCTAGATAAGGTACTATATTTAAAAAAGCACATATGATAGCGATAGCTATCGCGTTTTCAATATCAAATACAAGTAGTAGAATACTGTAAAATATAGATAATATTAAAATTTGTACCATTAAGCCAATAAAGTAACGAGACAATAAAGTTTTAATCTTAGTGAAAACTCTTAAAAATCTCTTTTCATTCCCTTTTTTTGCAAAAGAAGTAACGGCACTAGGTATAAAGTTTTCATCCTTAATTAAAAAGAAAGAGATAAAAAGCACTGCAAATAAACCTACCAACCCATCACCAAGGTTATTAATAAACATATCAAAAAAACTAGGTATTAGCTCTATGTCAAAACTTTTAACTTGTTCAGAGTTTTTAATGGTTTCAATTATGTTTATTTTTTCTACTCCTATGGCGTCACTAGCTTGAACACTTAACTCATTTAAATCTTGATTAACAAGCTCAAAATCTATATTTGCTATGTTTTTTCCTTGTTCTATAATTATTGGCACAAAAAGCCACATTAAAATACTCACTGCAAATAACACAACAATTAAGGTGGTTATAGAAGCTAGAGAGTTACTAAATTTTAAGCGTGATTTTAGAAAATAAACGACAGGTCTAGCGATTAAAGAAATTACAGCTGCTATACCTAAAAAAAGAAATAGCGCTTTAATGCTATATAAAAACCATCCAAGAACAAATACAGCTACAATAATAGCTATTGAGCGTAAGATTCCGTTTGAAACATTTTTTGCCGTTAAGTTCATAGTTTTAGAAAGTAACTAAAGTATGCAAATTACAATGATAATTTGTGGCTTAGTTTAGAATTAGCAAAAAATTAAGAGGTTACTTTATTTGTTACTGCGTATAAAGCAATACCAGCAGATTGTATTACATTCATACTACTATTAGTCCCAAACATAGGTATATGATAAATAGAATCTATTTGACTGAGTAACTCTGCAGAAATACCGTGTTTTTCACTACCTAAAACAATGGCTATGTTTTTGTCATTAGATAATGATAGTTGTTGTAAAGGTTTACTATTTGAGGTTATCTCAAGCCCAATTAATTGAGTGTTTGATTTTTGCAGGGTTGCAAGTACATCTTCTAAGTCTGAAACACAGCTGTATGCTATTTGTTTTTCTGTGCTTCTTGCTGTTCTTTTTAAGCGTGAAGATCTAATGTCTATTGTGTTTCCGTAGAAAATTATTTCTTTTACACCAAAAGCTTCACAAACTCTAAATAATGCGCCTTGATTTGCAGGACTATCTAGATGATCACAAATCACAGTGATAGGAAATTTTTTGCCAGTAAATGTGTTTTCTTGATGGGTAAGTTGATGACTCATAGGGGAGTGGATTCAGTTTTCAAAAGCATATGTGAGAATGTTTGCTCCCATACGCAATGCTTTTAATCTTACTTCTTGAGGGTCATTATGTATTTCTGGATTTTCCCATCCATCTCCTAAATCGCTCTCAAAAGTATAAAGCAAAACTAATCTACCGTCTATGGTGATGCCAAATGCTTGAGGTCTTAAATTGTCGTGCTCATGTATTTTAGGCAAACCATCTGGAAATTTATATTTATAGTTAAATATAGGGTGATTACCGGCTAGTTCTTCTAGAGTAGAATTAGGGAATAGCTTTGTTATTTCTTTACGTATATAATCATCCATACCATAATTGTCATCTATGTGTAAAAAGCCACCACTAAGTAAATAGGTTTGTAAATTAGTGACATCTTCATCACTAAAAAATACGTTACCGTGACCAGTTATATGAACAAAAGGGTAATTAAAAAGATCTACACTGTTAGGCTTAACTGCTGTTGCCTTTGTAGAAAGAGTAGTGTTAAGTTCTTTATTGCAGAATTTTGCGAGATTGGGTAATGCTGTGGGGTTACCATACCAATCTCCACCGCCGCCATATTGGATAACAGCTATTTCTTGAGAAATAGTAATTTGAAATATACAAAGCGTACACAATAATAAAAAATTCTTCATCATAATTTCAAAAGTAAAAAAAGGATCTTGAAGAACTCGATGTAAGCTTATATTTTTTCAATCATTTCGCAAAAGAGAGTGTCTAAAAAAAACTTGTGATCAGTTACTAAATCAATTCTTTTCTTTTCTCTTTGAGTAATGGTTTGCACATCGGTAACGATGCGCATTTGCGGTCTTCTTTTTCTTGTAAGTTGTTTATTAACAACTAGAGTAGTTTGTGCCATAATTTTGATTTAAATAGTATATCTGTTCTGAAAGAGGAATGGAGAACTAGTTATAAATCTGAGTGCAATATACTGTAAATAAACGACATGTAGGATTTTATTTACTTAAGGTGCTTGTTTTTTCGATAATCAGTCATTAATAACTGCAAAGGTATGACAAGCTACAATTGCAGCTGTTTCTGTGCGTAATCTTTGAGTACCTAAAGATATAGACTTAAATCCTTTATTTTGAGACTTTTCGATCTCTTTAATAGAAAAATCACCTTCTGGACCTATTAGTATCAAATTACTTGATTTTAATGCCACACAATCTTTAAGTTTTTCTTTTGTAAAATTTTCTTCACAGTGGGCAATGCCTTTAAAATTTTCGCCGTGAGGCAACCCTATAAATTCAGTAAAGGAGATGGCATCATTAAGTTTTGGTAAATAACAAGATAAAGATTGTTTCATTGCGCTTATGATTATCTTTTCATAACGCTCTTTTTTTATCACTTTACGCTCGCTATGATCACAGATTATAGGTGTGATTTCTGTAATGCCTATTTCTGTTGCTTTTTCTAAAAACCACTCAAACCTATCATTTAGTTTTGTGGGTGCTACTGCCATATGTAGTTGATATGATAGTGGTTCTTCTTGTTTTGTTTCTGTTACTTCTGCAATACAACTTTTTGGGTTACTACTTAAAATTTCTGTAGTAAATAAGACTCCCTCTCCATTAGTAATGTGCAAAATGTCACCTTCTTTTTTACGCAATACTTTATGTATGTGTCTACTCTCGTCTTTGTCAAACGTTACTTGAGTAGCGGTAGGAGATATGCCTTTTTGATAAAATAAATTCACTTTTATTTCTTTTCTATTGTTTTGTTTTTTCTGAAATGTCACTTGATCAGTGAGATAACTTCATTCAAAGAAGTTTAACACCCCTTTTTTTTATTTAGAGCTTTAACCTTGCTTTAGCCGAAATATCAAGGGTTGAAAATTGTGCTTCTTTATATTTTAATTCTCCCACTATTGCAATCATAGCAGCATTATCTGTACAGTACTCAAATTTTGGAATGTGAGTTTTCCAACCATATTTTGATTCTGCTTCGCCTAATGCTTTTCTAATACCACTGTTTGCCGAAACACCTCCACCAATTGCAATTTCTTTAATACCCGTATGTTTTACAGCGTTTTTTAATTTGTCCATTAAGTAGGAGACAATTGTGTATTGTAAACTAGCACAAATATCTTCTAAATTTTCTTTTATAAAATTTGGGTTTTCTTTTACCTCTCTCTGTATAAAATAAAGAACAGCAGTTTTTAAACCACTAAAACTAAAATCCATAGGTCCCACCTTTGGTTTTGTAAATTGAAAACGTTTTGGGTCTCCCAACTGGGCATATTTATCAATTAAAGGACCACCAGGGTAGGGAAGACCTAGTATTTTTGCGCTTTTATCAAATGCTTCACCTACGGCATCATCAATAGTCTCACCTAATATTTGCATATCAAAATGCGAACTCACTTTTACAATTTGTGTGTGACCACCACTAATAGTCATTGCTAAAAATGGAAACTGTGGCATTCTATTATCTCCATTATCAATAAAATGCGCTAAAATATGCGCCTGCATATGATTTACATCTATTAACGGAATATCTAATCCCATTGCTAAAGACTTTGCAAATGAGGTACCTACAAGAAGTGATCCCATTAATCCAGGACCTCTTGTAAAAGCGATTGCTGATAACTGTTTTTTATCGATATTTGCCTCGCGTAACGCTTGATGAATTACAGGGACAATATTCTGTTGATGAGCACGTGAGGCTAGTTCTGGAACAACACCACCATATTCCTCATGAATTTTTTGAGTTGCAACAACATTAGAGCATATCTTGCTGTTATGTATAACGGCTGCAGCTGTATCATCACAAGAAGATTCAATACCTAATATATAAGTGTTATTTTGCATAAATGTAAAAGGGCATATTATTTGGTGTCAAAAGTAAAACATTAATAGCTATCAAAAAACTAGGCAAAATACTTGTTAGAATATTTTTTGTGATTGTAGTACTAATCATACTACTAGTCATTACTTTATCTATACCTGCTGTTCAAACAAAAATTGCAAAAAGGGTTACAGAAAGTTTAAAAGAAACGTATGATGTTGATATTGCCATTGATAGAATAGGTCTTAACTGGCGAGGAGAAGTAGATGCAAGAGACGTTTACATAACAGATCATCATCAAGACACATTAATATTTGCAGAAGAATTACAGGCAAATGTTTTAAATATAAGAAACTTACTGAATGATAATTTTGGTTTTGGTGATATAGCTTTAACTAAGGCAAAACTTCATTATAAAGTATATAAAGGAGAGGAAAAAGATAACCTTTCAATTTTTTCTCAAAAGTTTAATACAGGTAAACCTAAGACAAGCGTTTTTGTTTTATTTGCAGACCATTTAGAGCTTCTTGATAGTGAAGTTCATATTGTAGATGAAAATAGCGAGAATCCACAACTTTTAATGTTAGATGGATTATCAATAGATGCAGATGATTTCAGGATTGAAGATATAGATGTTACGGCACAAATAAATAGTATGTCTGTTGTTGCTCAAAGAGGTTTTGAAATTTCAGATCTGCAAACCAAGTTTTCTTACACTACAACCGCAATGAAATTAGAAGATTTAACTTTAATTTCTTCAGACTCTGAGCTAAAAGGTTCGCTCATATTTAACTATGAAGAAGAAAAGGGAATGTCAGATTTTATTAACGGTGTTATCATTGATGCAACTTTTGAGAATAGCAAATTAGCTACAAATGATTTAAATACCTTTTATAATGAGTTTGGGACTAATCAAATTCTTTTTGTTGATGGTAAATTTGATGGAACATTAAATGATTTTAGATTTAAAAATGCAAGAATCTCTTCAGGAAATACAAAGGTAAGAGGCGATTTTACAATAAAAGATTTAATTCAAGAAGATCGAGAATATTCTATAATAGCAAATAATCACTATATAACTACAAGTTATTATGATTTAAGAAGGTTTATGCCTCGTTTAATTGGTGAAAATTTACCTGAACAATTAAAACCTTTAGGTGATTTTCAATTTACAGGAACAACACAAATTACGACCTCTACACTAAAATCAAAAAGTACTTTACAAAGCAAAATAGGAAAAGCCATTGTAGACCTTGATATGGGGAATATTAATGATTTTGATAGAGCTACCTATAGAGGGAAAGTCAAAGTAGAAAATTTTGATTTAGGGAAACTTACAGGAACTGCATCACTAGGTAAAATATCTGCTGATCTAGGAGTAAAAGGATCAGGATTCTCCCAAAAATCTGTGAATACAAATTTAAAAGGAAAGGTTTCCTCATTTGAGTTTGAAGGATATAATTATAAAAACATAAGAGTGTCAGGAAGCCTAAAAGACCCTGTTTTTAATGGAGATCTTTCAATTGACGACCCTAATGTTAAATTAGACTTTAAAGGTATTGTAGATGTCTCAAAAGAGTTTAATCAGTTTGATTTTGAAGCAGATGTAACCTATGCAGAATTAAATAAGCTTAACTTATTAAAAAGAGACAGTGTTAGTGTCTTTGCAGGAAGACTCATTGTAGACATGGATGGTTCTACTCTAGATAATGCACGCGGAAAAATTAGTTTAAAGGAAACTTTTTACCAAAATGAACGTGATGATTATTACTTTGATGATTTTAATATAATATCTAGTTTTGAAGGTGAAAAAAGAACCATTTCAGTTAACTCTCCAGACATAATAGATGGTAGTATTTCAGGGATTTTTACAATAGAAGATATCCCTAATCTTTTTAAAAACGGAATAGGTAAAATCTATGCCAATTATATACCGCAAGAAGTTACCTCAGACCAATATATTAATTATGAATTTACAGTCTATAACAAAATTGTAGAGCTTTTTGTTCCATTTTTATCTTTGGGTGAAAATACTAAGATAGATGGTTCAGTATCATCAGATGAGACTAAGTTTAAGCTTAATTTTAATTCTCCAGAAATATTATTGTACAATAATTATCTAGGCAAAGTTGCCGTAGAAGTTAATAATAGCAACCCTCTATACAACACTTATATAGAAGTAGACTCTGTGTATACTGGGGTTTATGATTTAAAAAACCTTGCAATAATTAACAAGACCATTAATGATACATTGTATTTACGCTCTGAGTTTGCAGGAGGAAAAACTAAACAAGATATATTTAATTTAGCATTATATCATACCATTAATCCAGAGGGAAAATCTGTTGTTGGTTTTTCAAAATCAGACATTAAATTTAATGACAACATTTGGTATGTAAATAAAGAGAACAACAAGCTTAATAAAATTGTCTTTGACGATAGTTTTAAGAACATTGATATTGACGATATTAAATTGAGTCATGATAATGAGATTATAGAACTAAAAGGAGTAATAAAAGATTCTACTTATAAAGACCTAAAAGTTGAATTTACAGATGTAAATGTAGGACACCTAGTGCCCAAAGTAGATAGCCTTAGACTTGACGGAAACATTACAGGACGTCTTAATTTTCTTCAAAAAGGAGGGGCTTTTTTCCCAGATAGTAACGTTAAAATTACAGATGTTGTCATCAATGAAACAGCCTTTGGAGATCTTACACTTGATGTACAAGGAAACGAAAACCTCACTAATTATAAAATAAACACGACACTTATCAATAAAGATGTCAAGTCAATTAACGCTGTTGGGGAAATTGATGTTTCTAATGATACGCCTACCATAGACCTAAACGTATCACTTAATGATTTTAATATGAAGGCTTTTAGCCCTTTTGGCGGCGATGTTATTACAGATATTAGAGGGCTATTAACAGGTAATGCAAAAGTGACAGGCAATTATAAATCTCCAGATATAAATGGAAGATTAGCCTTAGAAAATAGCGGACTTAATGTCCCTTTTTTGAACACTAATTTTGATATAGCAAACAATGCAATTTTAAATTTATCTAAAACAAAAATAGAAATAGAGCCTATAGGTATAACAGATGTAAAATATAAAACTAAAGGAATACTATCTGGTAATGCAACACATTCAAACTTTTTAGACTGGGCTTTAAATTTAAAAATAGATGCACCAGATAGACTGCTTGCTTTAGATACACCTCCAGAAGAAGATGCACTATATTACGGTACAGCATTTATTAGTGGAGGAGTAAATATAGCAGGGCCTATTAAAGAATTAGTAATAGATGTTGAAGCTTCAACAGAAGAGGGAACTACATTTAAAATTCCAATTTCAGAAACAGAAAGTATAGGAGATGACTCTTTTGTGCGTTTTATTTCTCCTGAAGAAAAGCAGGCTCGAATAACAGGTGAAGAGATTGTTATAGAAGAGGTCAAAGGAGTAACACTAAATTTTGAATTAGATATTAATCAAAATGCAGAAGTAGAAGTAGTAGTAGATCAAACCAATGGTAGCACATTAAGAGGGAAAGGTGCAGGTATTCTATTGATAGAAATAAATACATTGGGTAAATTTAATATGTGGGGAGATTTCTTGGTGATAAGCGGAGATTTTGACTTCAAATATGGAGGACTCATTGAACGACAAATAGAGGTGGTGCCTGGTGGTAGTATTACGTGGGATGGTAAGCCAGAAAAAGCAAACCTCAATTTAAGTGCAGTTTATAAAACAAATGCTAATCCATCAATTTTACTAGACAACCCTACGGTAAACAGAAAAATACCGGTAGAAGTGGTAGTAGACTTAACAGGTGAGTTGTCACAGCCAGACTTAGGTTTTAAAGTAGAATTTCCTAAGGTAAGTTCTATTGTGCGAAGTGAGTTAGAATATAAATTACAAGGAGAAGAGCAACGCCAAAAACAAGCCATATTCTTACTAGCGTCTAATTCTTTTGTAAATGATGACTTTGCTGGAGCAGGTAGTTTTGGAGGTAATTTACTGGCAGATCAAGTGTCAAGTTTAGTTGGAGACTTATTGTCTGATAAAGATGGGAAATTCAATTTTGCCATTGATTATCAAACAGGACAAAGTTCTCCTACCACAGAAACAGCAGATGAACTTGGTATTTCAATATCTACAAAAATATCTGATAAGTTACTAATTAATGGAACCCTAGGTGTACCTATTGGTGATGTAAATGACACCGCGGTTGCCGGTGAGGTTGAGATACAATGGTTGGTAAATGAAGACGGTAGTCTGCGTATGAACTTCTTTAACAGACAAGCAGATATTCAGTTTATAGGAGAAGATCAAATTTTTGAACAAGGTTTTGGGATGTCTTATTCTGTAGATTTTAATACTTTTAAAGAACTCGTTTTTAGATTTTTCAATAAAAAACTGTCTTTAGAACAACAGAAAGAAGAGGAGTTGCTGGTAGTGCCAGATGATAGTGGTCTCCCTAAAGGCTTCGGAAATGTGCCAGAAGGGAACGAATAGTTGGTTTTTTCTAATCTAGCTTTAATGTAACTCTCTATCTATTAGTTATTAATAGCTTAATTTTTTCTATCAATTCTTCAATTTGCTGTATTGGTAATTTTATAACTGTGCTAATTTCATCAGTATCATCAGTCATTACTAACGTTCCCATTTTATCATCTTCATAGCCCACTTGATTAACAGTAAATTCTAAATTTTTTAAGTTGAGTGTTTTTTTACCGTCCTTGAACCATCCATAATCTGCAAGATGTTCTATTGTTGAATTACCAACTTTAATAGTTTCTTTACCGTACGTGTTCCAGAGCGATATTCTTAAAATGTAAAACCCTAAAAGCCCAGAAAGTAGTGGGCCAATTATGTGTCCTATTTTAGGTTTATTACCCATATTTATTGCTGCGATAACTCCTAATATTGGGAAAAGTACAGTGGCAAAAGCAACTATAAACATTAAGCCTCTTATGATAAGCGGAGATTTTTTAATACTCAATTCTAATGTACTACCTGTAAAATGATGTTGTTTCATATATTTATCAAACTTGGGCAAACAATTTAGTAGCAATTACATAACTCAATATACAATCGAGAATATAAAATCTAACGGCTCGCAATCACAGAGATTTCTACATTTACATATTTAGGTAAATTTGCAACCTCTACAGTCTCTCTTGCAGGCGCTGTATCTTCATTGAAATATTTGCCATAAACAGAGTTGATATTTGCAAATTGCCCCATATCTTTTACAAATATAGATGCCTTTAATACGTTTTCAAAAGTCATCTCTGCAGCAGTTAAAACCGCTTTTAGATTTTCCATTACAAGCTTTGTTTCTTCTTCAATACTTCCTTTAAAGAGTTCTCCTGTTTTAGGGTCAATGGCAATCTGACCAGAAGTATAAAGCATATCACCATTTAAGACAGCTTGATTATAAGGCCCAATAGGAGCAGGGGCGTTTGGGGTTGTGATTATTTTTTTCATAATAAATAAGTATTGTTATTATCTTAAAATTTCCGAAGTAAAAAACCTACAGATTTCTGTCTGGTATTCTACGTTTATCATATTTGATATCACTAAGAATATTACTTTTTATACCAATAAAGAAGTACCAAGAAGTATTTATGCTACCTATAGGCGTCCAGTTAAAACTCATTTGCCAGCTTTCTAGATCTCGCTGAAATCTAAACTGTGTTAAAGTCACACCTTTATTCTTAAAATCATAACCAGAAGACATACCTACACGCCATCTAGGAGATAGCTCTAAGTTTGAACTAAACATAAGTGATTGAGATGAAATCTCGTTTTGACGACTGTTATTGCTGTATGTCATTGTATAGGCAAGACGTAAATCCCAAGGAATACTAAAGCTATAAAACTCTTTGTTTTTATAATCAGACTGCTGGTCTGGCTCAAAAATATTTCCGTCTATTTGATTAGTAGACTCACCAAAAAGATCATCTTGTCTACCACCATTTCTAAAAGTATCGTTTTCTAGAATTTCATCATTCTTTTTAGATCCAGAGATGTCTTTGCTGCTAAAAGAGTAATTAAGACTAAAATTTGCATCTGTTAGTCTAAAAAGGCTACCACCATTATTAATGTTCCAGACATCAACTATATCATTGTTATTATCGAGAGCGTAAGGGTTTAATGTACCTCTAAAGTTAATATCTAACTTTTCTACTATAGGTATGCTACCGCTTATATTTAAGGGGCTTAGGTTTAATGAGTCACCTGCTATGTTATATGCAGTGGCAAAATTAAGGTTATTAAGTATTGTTACTTTTTTAGCTTCGGTTGCCGTTGTGTCACGTGACCTTACTTTTGCCTCTAGTGTATTACTTAATGATAGTCCTATACTACTACTAAAAGTTTTTCCGGGAGCACCGTATAATGTGTTTTCAAATCTTGAATATTCTATTGTTTCTGTAGAAGCAGCCTCATCTGCGGTAGCTGGAGTGATGATATCATAGTCATCATAATATTTGTCAAAAGCTGGGTTTATATTATAGCTAATAGAGGGGCGCATTACATGACGAATACCTTGTATCTTTTTATCTTCACCACGATTAAAAGTACCGTAAACAGTAGTACCTAAACTGGTAGAAAAATTATACGTTCTGTAGCTGTCAAAACCAGGAATTGTGTCTTCTATTACTGCGCCTTCACCGTCATCTGCGAGAGCGTCATAACGTCTGCTTATTGTTTTTAATAACCAAGTTTCTTGATAATTAGTACTCATAGAGGCACTTAAATAATCAAGTATTTTAAAGTTTGTAGAAATAGGGATGCTGTGTCTTGCACCTATTTGTGCATTATTAAACATTTCGGGTTTAAAAAACAGAGAGTCTACCGTGCTTATTCTGTTTTCTGCGGTAACATTGTATTGCACATTAATATTATCAATAATCCCTTTTTTAGCACCTATTTTTGGTGCAAAAGGATAAATACGTGCCACACTACCGTTAAAGTTAGGTAGCGACATATTTATAGCCTGTGTTTGCGTATTTTGAGAGTGAGTAGCAGCAACACTTATATTTACTTGCGGTTCTATGTCAAAGGTTTTTGTGTAAGATATAGAAGAGCTTAATGTGTTAACAAGCGCGCTTGCATTATTAGTTTGGTTTTGTGATTGCTGGTAATAAACACTACTACCTAGATTTACATTTGCAGAAAAACGTGAAGATGGATTTACTTTAGCATCTTGTCTGTGAGACCAGCGTATATTGTAAATAGCACTTTGCGAAAAATCATCAAAACCCCTTTCTCCTGTTATATTGTTTTCATATCGCAAACTTATATTACCTGCAAACTTATATCTTAAAGCATAGTTAGACTCTGCTCGCAGACCATAACTACCATTAGTAGAGTAATCTCCTTGTGCAGTAAGATCTATATAATCACTTAATGCAAAATAATAACCACCATTTTGTAGTGAAAAGCCATTGCTATTATCACCTACAGAGGGTAAGATAAAACCAGAAGCCCGGTCTTCTGTTAGTGGGAAATAAGCAAATGGTAAAGCAATAGGGGTAGGGACATCTGCGATATACATATTTGTAAACCCAGTCACAATCTTCTTATTAGGGACAAATTTTGCTCTACGAGTATAAAAGTAATACTCAGGGTCATCTATATTTTCTGAAGTTGTAAACTTTACATTTCTTAAGAATATAACAGAGTCATTTTGTTTTTTTGTAATCTCTGCAATTACATTAAAACCATTTTGTTGGGTTCTAGAATTATAAATTATAGCTTTTTCTGTATCGTTGTTAAAGCGTAAAGAGTCTGGTCTTACCTCATTTGCACCTTGAACAAAGACAGGTTTTTGCATATAAACACCTGCGCTATCAATTCCACGAGCATAAATTTCATTTGTGTTATAGTCCATCACAATCTCACCGGCTTCAATACGTGTGTCACCATAAACTACATAGGCTTTGTTGTATAGGTAAGCACGATTATTTTTCTTATCAAGAAAAACATAGTCTTCTCCATAATACTCCATAATGTGTTTTAAATCTTCTTTTGGGCGTATGGTATCAGTTACTTTAGTGTTGTTTTCTGGAGTAGTGGGGGTTATTTTTCCCTCTTCAGTAGAAGGTAAAACAATAGGTTTTTCTTCTTCTATAGGTAAATTGATTTCACCTTCTCTAATTGGGTCTTGTGCATATAGCGATAGACCACCCAACTGGAGTAAGAGGAATAGAATAAAATAAAATTGCTTAGGTGTCTGCACTATTTTTTAGTGTTTTAGGCACTTTTTTTTGTTTCTGAAATTTTCTGAGCATCACATTATTTCTTTACTTTGTCACTACATTAAAAGATCAAAACAGATTAATCTTGGCTCAGTTATTGAAAGTTCAAAATTAATCATAATTTTTGGCTTTAAATTATAATGTAACTTATAAAATATTGCACTTTAAACTTCCGTTATATTCCTATGAAAACGAAACTATCACTTCTTTTAGTACTTGCCCTTTCAATTGTTTTAACAGCTTTTACTTTTAAAGACGTATCTGGCAGTGATACTATTTCAAAATTAACACAAAAACCTTTTGTGGTAGTACTCGATGCTGGGCACGGTGGTACAGACCCCGGTAATAGAGGTAACGGTTTTTATGAGAAAGACATTGTACTTGATGTAACTCTGCAAGTGGGTAAACTTCTAGAGGCTCACCCAGATTTTAAAGTAATTTACACAAGAAAAACAGATGTTTTTAAAACATTATATGAGCGTGGTCCTATAGCAAATGAAGCAGATGCAGACATTTTTGTGTCTATACATTGCGACTCTCACCACTCTCAAGCATACGGTGTAGGGACATTTGTAATGGGTATTGATAAAACCGGAAAAAACCTTGAGACAGCAAAAAAGGAGAATGAAGTGATTTTTCTAGAAGAAAATTATGAAGAATCTTATGCAGGTTTTGACCCAAACTCGCCAGAGTCTTTAATAGGTCTTACAATTATGCAAGAAGAATATCTAGACCAGAGCATAATGCTAGCAGGTTTAATACAAAACAATATTGTAAACAACTTAAAGCGTAAAAACAGAAATGTAAAACAAGCCCCTTTCTGGGTGTTACATAGCAGTTATATGCCAAGTGTTCTTGTAGAGCTAGGTTTTTTAACTAACAATACAGAAGGTAAATACATAAATAGTAAGAAAGGAAGAAAAGAGATGGCAGCCCAGGTTGCAAATGGTATTATTAGTTATAAAAAGAACCTTGAGCTTGCTACAAATGATTTTCAGAACCCAGTAATCACAGAACAGGATATTGATGAAGCCATTAAAATTTCAGAAAAGAAAATTTATAGAGGTATAGATTTTAGAGTGCAAATTGCTGCATCTGGTAATAAACTAGAAACAATATCTCAAAATTTTAAAGGGTTAAAAGGAGTAGACAGAGTGCAAGCAGGAAGCTTATATAAGTATTACTACGGAAATACCTCAGACTACAATGAGATCAAAATATTGCAAACTCAGGCTAAAGAAAAAGGGTATACAACTTGCTTTGTTGTGGCTTATAAAGATGGTAAAAAGTTAAATCTTGATAAAGTTCTTAAAACCCAAGATAAATAGGTTGTAATTATTTCTCATTTATGACTAAATTTGCTTGAATTAAAAGCAATAACTTGAAACTATCTAGAGAAGTAAAAACAGGAATCTTAGCTATTTGTGCTATACTATTATTCATTTTTGGATATAGTTATCTACAAGGCACTAACTTGCTCGAAAAAAACCGAACGTTTTTTGTGAAATATGATAACGTTGAAGGATTAGCAAAATCTGCCCCTGTAACCATTAATGGCTTTGTAGTAGGTAAGGTGACAGATATAGAGTTTGAAGATAAAAGCGGTAGACTCGTTGTTGAGTTTAATGTAGAGAATGACTTTGATTTTTCAGATAAAAGTGTCGTGCGCATATACAGTAGCAGTATTATGGGAGGAAAATCTTTAGGAGTTTTTCCTGATTATTCTGGTGCAGCTGTAAAGTCTGGAGACACACTACCTGGAATAATAGAGAAAGGGATGCTAGATGCGGTTACAGATAGACTGGGCCCACTTGAAGCAAAAGTAAACACTACATTATCTACACTAGACACACTTCTATTATCTTTTACAGAAGTGCTTAATCCTCGTTCTAGAGAAAACCTAGAGCAAACTATTGCCAATTTTAACAAGACTTCTAGTAATTTTATTAGTATTTCTAAAAATATGGGTGAAATTCTTGATGGTAATAAAGAAAAATTAAGCTCTACTATTTCAAATCTAGATACTACCTCAAAAAATTTCGCAAAACTATCAGACTCATTAGCTCAAATTAATACAGGAGAGATGGTGAGAGAAATGGAAGAGACCATCTCAAAATTAAATGGAATCATGACAAGTATTGACAATGGTGAAGGCACCGTTGGTAAACTACTTAAAGATGACAAAATGTACGATAATCTAGAAGGTGCCTCTAAGCAACTAGAAGAATTATTACAAGACATGAAACTTCATCCTAAACGTTATGTACACTTTTCTCTTTTCGGGAAACGTGATAAAGGCTACGAAGAACCAGAAGATCCTAACAAATAAAATATGCAGTATATACCTAACATTATCTTTTTACTACTTCTCATTGTAGGAGTTGGTTACTTCACGTTTAACATTAAAAAAGTTATTAGAAACATTAAACTTGGGTTACCCGTATCTGTTTCAGATAAAGGGCAACGCTGGGCAAATGTGGGCCGTATAGCAATAGGGCAGTCAAAAATGGTCGTGCGCCCTGTATCTGGAGCGATGCACATTATTGTGTACCTTGGTTTTATTATTATAAATATAGAAGTTCTTGAGATAATTATCGATGGCCTTTTTGGTACACACCGTATTTTTTCTTCTTATTTAGGTAGCTTTTACGGGGTGCTCATAGGTACTTTCGAAATATTAGCCTTATTGGTATTAGTTTCTGTTATTGTTTTCTGGATAAGAAGAAACATCATAAAATTAAAACGTTTTATGTCACCCGAAATGAAAGGCTGGCCTAAAAATGATGGTAACGCCATCCTTTATTTTGAGATGGTACTAATGTCATTGTTTCTAATAATGAATGCTACAGATGTTCATTTTCAAGAAATGGATAACGGAAACGTAATCTCACAATATATTGCAAGTTGGTTTTCTGGAACCTCAGAAGGGACGCTACATATTATAGAGCGTGCTTCTTGGTGGATACATATAACAGGTATTCTTATTTTCTTAAACTACTTATATTTCTCAAAGCATTTACATATTATGTTAGCTTTCCCTAATGTTTTCTTCGGAAGGGTTACACCAAAAGGACAGTTTAAAAATAACGAAGCAGTAACAAAAGAGGTGAAGATGATGATGGATCCAAACATAGATCCATTTGCAGCACCACCAGCAGGAGAGGAGCAAGCAGTACCAGCAAAGTTTGGAGCCAGTGATGTGATGGATTTAACACAAGTGCAGCTATTAAACGCTTACACTTGTACAGAATGTGGTCGTTGCACTAGCGAATGTCCAGCAAATATTACAGGTAAAAAATTATCGCCACGTAAAATAATGATGGACACACGTGACCGTCTCGAGGAAGTAGGTAAAAACTTAGATGCTAACAAAGGTGTTTTTGTACCAGATAATAAACAATTATTAGGAGATTATATTTCAGAAGAAGAACTATGGGCTTGTACAAGTTGTAACGCCTGTGTAGAAGCTTGCCCAGTAAGTATAGACCCATTATCTATTATTATGGAAATGCGTCAATACTTAGTTATGGAGAAAAGTGCTGCGCCAAACGAGCTTAACGTTACTATGACAAACATAGAAAACAACGGAGCACCTTGGCCTTTTAACCAGCAAGACAGGTTAAACTGGAAAAATGAGTAGTAATTGTCAATTTTTGATATTTTGACTTTAGAATAGAATTAGATGAACAAAGAAGAAGCAGAAAATTTACTTCACGCAAAAGTAGAAGCAGGAGAAACAGTAAGTCCGGTATTGCCAGAAGGCGTTAAAAATTACTTGATAGATATTGATGGTACTATCACAGAAGACGTACCTAATGAAGAACCAGAGCGTATGGCTACTTGCGAGCCTTTTCCAGATGCTTTAAAGACCTTAAATAACTGGTACGATCAAGGACATTTAATCTGTTTTTTTACTTCAAGAACAGAAGATCACAGAAAAGTAACCACAGATTGGTTAAATAAACATGGCTTTAAATTTCACAGTCTATTAATGGGTAAGCCTCGCGGCGGAAATTATCATTGGGTGGACAACCATCTAGTAAAAGCAACCCGTTACAAAGGAAAGTTTACTGACCTTGTAGATAAAGAAGTGACTATTCAGGTTTTTGAAGAATAAGAAAAATAGATCCGTTTTAAGATTTAAATATGAGCGAAACAATAAAAGTCCCAACAATGGCCGAGTATATGGCCCAAGGCAAGCAACCAGAAGTTTTATTTTGGGTAGGCTGTGCTGGTAGTTTTGATGATAGAGCAAAAAAAATTACCAAAGCATTTGTAAAGTTATTACATAATGCAGGCGTAGACTTCGCTGTATTAGGAACAGAAGAGAGCTGTACGGGAGATCCCGCAAAGCGTGCTGGTAATGAGTTTTTATTCCAGATGCAAGCCGCTACTAATATAGAGGTGATGAATGCTTATGAGGTAAAAAAAGTAGTGACGGCTTGCCCACACTGTTTTAATACCATACAAAACGAGTATCCACAATTAGGCGGAAACTATGAGGTAATGCACCACACACAGTTTTTAAAGTCTTTAATGAACGAAGGTCGCCTTAAAGTAGAAGGTGGTAAGTTTAAAGGAAAACGAATTACTTTTCATGACCCTTGTTATTTAGGGCGTGCAAATGGAGAGTATGAAGCACCAAGAGATTTACTACGCAAACTAGAAGTAGAGCTTGTAGAGATGAAACGTTGTAAAACCAAAGGATTATGCTGTGGAGCTGGTGGAGCTCAAATGTTTAAAGAAGCAGAACCTGGTACAAAAGAAATAAATATAGAGCGTACTCAAGAAGCTATAGAAGTAAAACCAGAAGTAATAGCAGCTGGTTGTCCTTTTTGTAATACCATGATGACAGACGGTGTAAAAGGAGAAAATAAAGAAGACGAGATAGAAGTAATGGATGTAGCAGAAATGATTGCGTCTGCAGCAGATTTATAAAATTAACGGAGAATTTCTCTGTAAGAATCTGACTTTTAATTTGATTGTCAGCGTAATAACCCCAAATAGAAAAGAATATGTTAGTAGACTTTAATTCACTTCCCGATGATTCTCGTATCTGGGTTTATCAATCAAACCGTAAATTCTCTGATGAAGAAATAACTGCAATCGAAGAAAAAACTAAAACTTTCCTAACACAATGGACTGCACATGGTGCCAACCTAGAAGCAGGTTTTGAGGTTAAGCATAGCCGTTTTATTGTGTTTGGTTTAAATCAAGCAAACGCTTCTGCATCTGGTTGTAGTATAGATGCCTCTGTTCACTTTATACAAGAACTAGAAAAGGAATTTGACCTTGACTTGATGGATAAAATGAATGTAACATTTTATAACGGAGATTTTATCGCTCATAAAACGTTGACAGATTTTAGAAAGATGGCAAAGAATAGGTCTGTTTCTAAGAATACCGTAGTATTTAATAACTTAGTGAACACAAAAGCTGAGTACTTAGAAAACTGGGAAGTACCAGCATCAGAGAGTTGGCATAATCGTTTTTTAGCATAGTTATTGTAAGTATTAGTAAGAGAGAACGGTTATTCTTTTTCTAGTTTTACTCACTTTTTGTCGCTATTCTGCGTTGTTATTTTAAATCCTGTCATATTCAATGAAAAACATACTTGCCTTAGCTTTACTTTTAGTTACTTCAATCGCTTCGTTTGCGCAACAGGCAAACCCTTTAATTGTTAAAAATGCCCTCACATATCAACAAAAATGGGTAGATAGTATATACGGCGAGATGTCTGTACAAGAAAAAATAGGACAACTATTTATGGCAGATGTTTTTTCTAGTGACCCAAAAGAGAAAACAGACAAAATTTTAAACCTAATTAAAGAACAACATATAGGTGGTATTATTTTCTCAAAAGGAGGCCCTGTAAGACAAGCAAAACTTAATAACGATTATCAGAACGCAGCAAAATACCCACTAATGGTGGCCATGGATGCAGAATGGGGGCTAGCAATGCGTTTAGACTCTACATATGCTTATCCATATAATATGACTTTGGGTGCTATTCAAGACAATAAAATAGTAGAAGAAGTTGGGTACCGCATAGGTAGACACACAAAAAGTATGGGGATGCACATTAATTTTGCTCCCGTGGTTGATATAAATACCAACCCAAAAAATCCAATTATTGGTAACCGTTCTTTTGGTGAAGATATGGAGAACGTAAGCGAGAAAGCATCTGCGTTTATGAAAGGAATGCAACGCGCTGGGATAATAGCAAATGCAAAACATTTTCCTGGTCACGGGGATACAGATCAAGATTCTCATAAAATATTGCCTACGGTTCACTTTACAAAAGAACGTATAGATAGTGTAGAATTATACCCTTACAGAAGGCTCATTCAAGACGGTTTGAGCAGTGTGATGGTAGCTCATCTTAATATTCCGAGTTTAGATAATCGTCCTGGATTTCCTTCTAGTCTTTCAAAATATGTAGTGACAGATATGCTTAAAGGACAATTGGGCTTTAACGGTCTTATTTTTACAGATGCTCTTAATATGAAAGGCGCTTCAAATTATAGTAGCCCTGGCGAGATAGATCTTGCGGCTTTCTTAGCAGGTAATGATGTTTTGCTTATTTCTGAAGATATACCAAAAGCGCACGCCTTATTAGTAAATGCTTACCGCGAAGAAGTGATCACAGAAGAGCGTTTAGCGCACTCTGTAAAGAAGATTTTATTTGCAAAATTTAAGGCAGGATTACATCGTTATCAACCCGTAAATCCTTATGGTTTGGTATCTACACTTAACTCACCATATGATGATGAACTTTATGAGCGTGCAATGGAGGCGGCAATCACTGTTGTAAAGAATGACAGTCTCAATCTACCTATTCAAGAATTAAAAAACAAAAAATTTGCTTACGTAAACCTTGGTGATGATTCTGGACAGCCTTTCTTAGATGCACTTCGGAAATATGATAGAATTGATCACATTAATAATAAAGAACTCCCGGCTTTATTAAAACAATTAAAAGGGTACGACAAAGTCATTATTGGTTTTCATAAAAGTAACTCAAACCCTTGGAAGAGTTATAAGTTTACAGCAAAAGAACTGCAATGGATACAAGAAATAGCAATCGCTAATGACGTTATACTTGATGTCTTTACAAGTCCATACGCTTTATTGCAAATACAGAATATGGCAGAGATTGAGACTATTATGGTGTCTTATCAAAATAGCGAGATGTCACAGTCTTTATCTGCTCAGATTATTTTTGGTGCACGTCAATCAAAAGGTAAATTACCTGTAAGTATAAACGAGCAGATTCCTGCAGGAACTGGTTTACAAACGAGTTTGATTAAAAGATTACAATACGGTACTCCAGAAAGTGTGGGAGTAAATAGTTACAAATTAAATTACAGAATAGATTCTCTTGCCAGAGTAGGATTATGGGGGAAGATGGCTCCAGGTATGCAGATACTTGTGGCTCGCAGTGGTAAAGTGATTTATGATAAGAATTTTGGTTTTCATACCCAATCTGAAAAAGACGTGGTTACAAGTGACGATCATTATGACGTGGCATCATTAACAAAAATTTTAGCAACACTCCCTATCATTATGGATATGTATGATAGAGGTATTTTAACAATGGATACAAAGCTAAAAGATATGTTGCCAGAATATAAAGGCACAGACAAAGCAAACATTACTTTACAAGAGATGTTAACGCACACAGCAAGGTTAAAGGCTTGGATTCCTTTTTATGTAAACACTCTTGATAGTGTCACAAAAAAACCATCATCAAAATGGTATAGAAAAAATAAAGAAGGAGATTTTGATGTTCCCGTAGCAAATAACCTGTTTATGAAACGAGAATATCGAGATTCTATATACTTACAGATAAAAGAAAGTGAACTAAGAACAAGAAAAGGTTATAAGTATAGTGATTTACCTTATTATTTGCTTAAAAAGTATGTAGAAGACTTTTATGGTACTCCATTAGAGTCACTAGTGCAAAGAAACATTTATGAATCTCTAGGGGCTAACAATACTACTTATTTACCTTTAGATAAATTTTCAAAATCTACCATTATACCTACAGAGAATGATCAAGTTTTTAGACAACAAGTAGTACAAGGGTATGTACATGATCAAGGTGCAGCTATGCTTGGTGGAGTAGGTGGTCACGCAGGCTTGTTTAGTAATACTAATGATGTAGCAAAAATAATGCAAATGTACCTATGGAAAGGTAGTTATGGAAATAAGCAATACTTTAAGCCAGAAACTATAGATGCGTTTAATACGTGTTATTTCTGTGAAGAAAATGTAAGGCGTGGCGTAGGTTTCGACAAACCACAACTAGGAGATTCTGGACCAACTTGTGGTTGTGTATCTTTAAACAGTTTTGGCCACAGTGGTTTTACTGGAACTTTTACTTGGGCAGACCCAGATCAAGACCTTGTTTATGTTTTTATGAGTAACCGTACCTATCCAGATGCAGGAAACAGAAAACTTATAGGTAGTAATCTAAGAAGCAATATTCAAGAAGTAATTTATGAAGCCTTAAAGGTTAAATATTAATAAAATTTCCGAAGTTAATATTTTTAGCAAAGGAAAAACACGATAAGAATTATATGAAAATAGCAATGGTGTGTTATCCTACGTTTGGTGGGAGTGGTGTAGTAGCAACAGAACTTGGTGTAGCCTTAGCAGAAAGAGGTCATGAGGTTCATTTTATTACTTACAAGCAACCAGTGCGGTTAGATCTTTTAAGCCCTAACATCTATTTTCATGAAGTACAAGTACCACAATACCCTTTATTTAAATACCAGCCTTATGAGTTAGCACTATCAAGTAAACTGGTAGATATGGTGCGTTATTATGGTATAGACCTAATGCATGTGCATTATGCAATACCACATGCTTATGCGGGTTATATGGCAAAAAAAATACTGGAAGATGAAGGTGTGTTAATACCAATGGTAACTACTTTGCACGGTACAGATATTACACTTGTAGGTAATCACCCTCATTATAAGCCAGCGGTAACCTTTAGTATTAATAATAGTGACAAGGTAACTTCTGTTTCTGAAAGTTTAAAGAAAGACACTCTTCGCCTTTTTTCGATAAATAATGAAATTGATGTAGTCCCTAACTTCATTGATATGAAAAAGCATGAGAATACGTACACAGATTGTCAGCGTGATCTAATGGCTTTACCTACAGAGAGAATTATAACTCACGTGAGTAATTTAAGACCAGTAAAAAGATTAATAGATATAGTTAATGTATTTGCTAAGATTCAAGATGAGATTTCCTCTAAGTTACTTATTGTGGGTGAAGGGCCAGAAAGAGAGCCGGCACAAGAATTAGTAGATAGTTTAGGGCTAACTCAAAAAGTAATCTTTTTAGGTAATAGCAACGAGGTAAACAAAATATTATGCTTTACAGACTTGTTTATTTTACCTTCAGAAAAGGAGAGTTTTGGTCTTGCGGCACTAGAAGCTATGGCTTGTGGTGTGCCTGTAATATCATCTAATGCAGGTGGTCTGTCAGAGGTGAATATTGACGGAGTAAGTGGTTATTTAAGTGATATAGGTGATGTGGATGATATGGCAGCAAATGCTATAAAAATATTAAAAGATGATAAAACTTTAGCTATGTTTAAAAAGCAGGCAAAAAAGGCTGCTGCTAAGTTTGATACAGATAATGTGGTTCCTTTTTATGAAGATATTTATCAGCAAGCAATAGATAAAGTAGTAGTTAAATAATATATTTATTAAACTTAAAAAGCCCCTTACAGATATTCTGTAAGGGGCTTTTTATTTAACATAACTTGCTTAATTAAACTGGTATCTAACGCCTAAAGCAAAATCAAAACCTAGGTCATCTCTATAATCTCCAAAACCAAATTCTGGTCTTACATCTAGTGATAATAATAAAGGAAAATCAAAATTATACTCTATACCTGCTGTACCTGCTAAAAATAAAGTTGTTTCATCATCATTTCCTTCAAATTTATCATCATCAAAGTTTACAAAAGCAAAACCACCACCGGCACCTGCATACCAGTTAAAACCGCCTTCAATATTCCAAACCCATTGGTATAAGCCGCTTAACTTTAAAACGTTTACATTACTATCGCCATTTAATTGAAGACCAAATTCTAATCTGTTGTTATCGCTTAATCCTCTTTGATAATTAATCTCTGTACCAAAACCATCGTTATCTCCTAAACGAAGACCAATAGCATTTTTAGAAATTTCCTGTGCTTGTGCTTGTATCGCAAACCCAAAAGCTACTAATGCAAATACTAATAATTTTTTCATAATTAATTATGTTTTTTATATTGTTGGATGGTAAAGTTACAGCTTAGCTTAAAGCAAAAATGTTAAGCGTTTACTAAATGTTACAGGCATTTTAACACATTTTTTTATTATTTTTAAAGTCTTCAATATACTTTCATGACAAAACAGATTTTAGAGGCTTTTAGAGATACATTTGAAGGAGATTTTCATTTTGATGAGCTTCATAAAATGTTATATGCAACAGATGCTTCTGTTTATAAAAGAATGCCACAAGGAGTCGCGTTTCCTAAAACTGTGAGAGCAATACAGCAACTTATTGCCTTTGCTACAGACCATAAAACATCACTAGTGCCTAGAACTGCAGGAACCTCACTCGCAGGGCAATGCGTGGGTGATGGGATCATAGTAGATGTTTCAAAATATTTTAACAAGATTGTTTCTTTTGATCAAAAAAATAAAACCGTAACCGTGCAACCTGGGGTTATTAGAGATGAGCTTAACACGTACCTCAAACCCTTTGGGCTATTCTTTGGTCCTAATACGTCAACCTCAAATAGATGTATGATAGGAGGGATGGTAGGTAATAACTCTAGCGGTACAACTAGTATTAAGTATGGTGTTACACGTGATAAGGTTTTAAATTTAAAAACGGTATTGTCTAATGGTGATGAGGCTCTCTTCGGAAATATTAAAGACGAGAAAATTTCAGAAAAAATAAAAGACAACACGCTTGAGGGTAAAATTTATAATACAATATTAACTAGGCTTTCAAAGCCTGAAGTAGCATTAGAAATAAAAGCCCAATTTCCGAAGCAAGAGATACATCGTAGAAATACTGGCTATGCCTTAGATTCATTATTAGATACAGACATATTTGAAGGAAAAGAACCTTTTAATCTTTGTAGCCTATTAGCAGGAAGCGAAGGTACACTTGCCTTTACAACAGAGATTACCTTAAAATTAGATAGTTTACCACCCACGTTTGAAAGAATGGTAGTGGCTCATTATGATTCTATTGATGCTTGCATGCAAGATGTTGTAGTAGCCATGACGCATGATTTAGATACCTGCGAGATGCTAGACGACACTATTTTAAATTGTACCAAGTCTAATAAAAAATATGATGCTTATCGTTTTTTTGTAGAGGGAAACCCAAAAGCTATTTTACTCTTAGAGTTAAAAGATATTAGTAAAAATGAGGTAGAATTAAAATCTAAGGCTTTAATAGATAGCTTGTCTAAAAGTGGCGTGGCCTATGCATACCCTGTATTGCAAGGTGAAGATATTAATAAGGCAATGGAGCTGCGCAAGGCAGGTTTAGGTTTACTAGGCAATATGGTGGGTGATAGAAAAGCGGTAGCTTGTATAGAAGATACAGCTGTAGCATTGTCAGATTTACCAGAATATATTAAGGACTTTAGTGCTTTAATGAAAGGTTATAAGCAAGAAGCTGTGTATTATGCACACGCTGGTGCTGGCGAGTTGCATTTGAGGCCTATCTTAAATTTAAAGAAAGGAGAAGATGTAGCGTATTTTAGAAAAATAACTACAGATGTAGCTCTATTAGTTAAAAAATACAAAGGGTCTTTTTCTGGAGAGCACGGCGATGGTATTGTGCGTGGAGAATTTATACCTTTATTATTGGGTGATAAAAACTACAAGCTTTTTAAAGAAATAAAATCAACGTTTGATCCAAATAATATTTTTAATCCAGGTAAGATTGTAGATGCTTATAAAATGGATGAGAACCTTCGTTATTTAAGTGATGTCAAACAGCCAGATTTGCTTACTAAAATGGATTTTAGTGACTCACAGGGTTTGTTATTGTTAGCAGAAAAATGCAACGGTAGCGGAGATTGTAGAAAAACAGAATTGTCTGCAGGGGTAATGTGCCCAAGTTATCACGCCACTAAGGATGAAAAAGATACCACACGAGGTAGAGCAAATGTATTGCGAGAAGTATTAACTAATCCTACTAGCGCAAACGCTTTTGATTCTAAGGAATTGAAAGAAGTATTTGATCTTTGTATAAGTTGTAAAGCATGTGCAACAGAGTGTCCTAGTAATGTGGACATGGCGAGTGCAAAAACAGAATTTTTATATCAATATCAAAAAAACAACAAGCCTTCTAGAGCCACAAAACTGTTTGGTTTTAGTTCTCAATATGCAAAAAAAGCAGCGCAATTTCCAAGGCTTGCAAATGGCTTGCTTACTGGTTTTTTTACTGCTGGATTAGTTAAGAAATGGAGTAGAGTACACTCAAAAAGGAGTGTGCCTAAGTATTCAATTAAAACTTTTAATAAATATTATCAAAGTATTAAAAACCAGTCTTCTGATAAAAATTTTAATCTCATTCTATTTGTAGATGAGTTTTCAAATTATCAAGATGTTTCGCTCGCTCAAGATGCTTTTTATTTATTAGATGAATTAGGATATTCTGTCAAGATAATTACACATTTAGATAGTGCGAGAGCATTAATTTCAAAAGGGTTTCTTGATGAAGCTAAAACAGAAATTGACAAGAATATTTCGGCATTAAAAAATCTAGTTTCAGATAAAATTCCTTTAGTTGGGATAGAGCCCTCTGCAATTTTAGGGTTTAGGGATGAGTATCTAAGGTTGGCAGAAGATAGAGATAGCTCGAAGCATATAGCATCAAATACTTATCTAATTGAAGAGTTTTTGGCAAATGAAATGAAAAATGGCAAGATTAAAACCAATCAATTTTCTGAAGAAACAAAAACAATAAAAGTACATGTGCATTGCCACCAGAAGGCATTAAGCAACACAAAGCATACTTTTGATATATTAAACTTTCCGAAGCATTACTCGCCAACTATTATAAATGCAGGCTGTTGCGGGATGGCAGGGAGTTTTGGGTACGAAAAAGAACACTATGATATTAGTATGAAGATAGGTGGACAGCGTTTATTTCCTGCAGTTAATAAAGCCTCTAAAGAAACCATTATTGCTGCAAATGGTACAAGTTGTCGTCATCAAATTAAAGATGGCACACAGCGAGATGCTTTGCATCCTGTAACCATTTTAAGACAGGCTTTACTTACTCACCAATAGCATAATTGTCTATAGCTTGAGTACTAAATGTGCTGTTGCTTTCTGGAAAAGGTAGCTCAACACCAGCAGCACTAAGATCTTCTAAAGTAAATTCTATAAGAACAGCAGAGCTTGTAAGCCCTATACCATCTGTATAAATGTTTGTGGCCACAAGTACTTCTTGTGCTTGCATCACTGTAAACGGAATTGTAATAGGGCCAACAGGTACCATAGCGATGATTTCCATACTAACGCTAAGTTGTGAAGCTACTTGAGGGGTTTCTTGGGTAGATGTCTCTGGAGTGTCTAGCATTGTGCTAGTAATCCCATAATTTATAGTAATTGGGATTTCCATAATATCTTGAGTAATAGTACCAGTGCTTATGCCTAGCTCTGGGTTAACGTTGATGTCAACGGTAGTATCGTATAGTTTTAAATCGCTTAAAGGTAAAGAGATGTCAGGTAAACCTTCTATAGGCGACCCTAGCGTACCGTCAATAAATAATTGGGTTTCTGTAGTTCTTATAAGATTATTAGATAAAAACTGTGTCATAAAAGCGCTCGCAGGAGTTCTTGCATCTAGATTTACATAAAGATTTCCGTTTTGAGTTTCCTCGTTAGCGACATAAAGAGAATCTCGAGAAGATCCCGCTTGTTCATTTTGATTATTATAAGTCCAGTATGTATTTGCGGTAATAGGGTAAAACTCTGGTACTCTTTGTTGTGCATCATCTGTAGAGGCGTCATCTGTATTGCAAGAAAACAAAGTTACTGTCAATAATAACAAAAATAAATATGGAGTTTTCATTAGGTTCTGTTTTTTGCAAATATATCATTCCCAAATTAAATGGCTTTAATGCGGGGCAACTGTAGCTTTTTTTATAATATTGTTAAATATCAAAAAAACACAAGTAGAAAGCAGCATATGGCAGGTAATAGCTTCGGAAATATCTTTAAATTAACCACTTTTGGCGAGTCGCATGGCGAAGCAATAGGAGGCATTATTGATGGCTGTCCAGCAGGATTAGCAATTGATTTTGAAGCCATTAACCAAGAGATGCAACGCAGAAAACCAGGACAATCTACAATAGTTACACAACGTAAGGAAGAAGATGAAGTTCGTTTTTTGAGCGGAATTTTTGAAGGTGTTACTACAGGAACTTCTATTGGTTTTGTGATTGAGAATACAAACCAGAAATCAAAAGATTACAGTCACATAAAAGATGTGTATCGCCCTAGCCACGCAGATTATACCTATGATAAAAAATATGGTGTTCGTGATTACAGGGGAGGAGGACGATCTTCTGCAAGAGAAACAGCAAGTCGTGTAGCTGCAGGAGCTATTGCAAAACAGTTATTAAAGGGTATTACTTGTAATGCTTTTGTATCATCTGTAGGTGATATTTATATAGATAAACCGTATCAAGATTTAGATTTTAGTAAAACCGAAGACACAGCCGTTCGTTGTCCAGACTTGGCAACTGCAGAAAAGATGATTTCTAGAATTAAAGAAATTAAAAAAGAAGGAGATACCATAGGAGGGACGGTGACTTGTGTGATTAAAAATGTACCTGTAGGTCTTGGAGAACCTGTTTTTGATAAGCTTCACGCAGAACTTGGTAAAGCAATGTTGTCAATCAATGCCGTAAAAGGATTTGAATATGGTAGTGGGTTTTGTGGTACTAAAATGAAAGGGAGTGAACACAATGATTCTATTAATCCAGATGGCACAACAAAGTCAAACCTTTCTGGAGGTATACAAGGGGGCATAAGTAATGGGATGGATATCTATTTTAGGGTAGCATTTAAGCCTGTTGCTACAATTATGCAATTTCAAGAAACCATAGATAGTGATGGTAATGTTGTAAAGATGCAAGGTAAAGGTCGTCATGACCCTTGTGTAGTGCCAAGAGCTGTACCTATAGTAGAGGCAATGGCTGCGCTTGTTATTGCAGATTATTGGCTAGCAAACAAGATTTCAAAAATTTAATATATTTAGAAAATAACAGACACAGATAGATGAAAAAATTAGCATTACACTGGCAAATTTTATTAGGAATGGCATTTGGGGTAATTTTTGCCTTAGTATTAACCAATTTTGCTTGGGGGTCAGATTTTATAGGAGATTGGATAAAACCTTTTGGGACTATATTTATTAAGTCTTTAAAGTTGATAGCTGTACCGTTAATCTTAGCATCTTTAATTAAAGGAGTCTCAGATTTGAAAGACATTAGTAGTCTATCTAAAATGGGTTTTAGAACAATTGTAACCTATGTACTCACCACAATTATTGCAGTTTCTATAGGCCTAACGGTAGTTAATATTGTAAAACCAGGAGGTTCTATTAGTGATGAGACAAGAGATGAGCTAGTTCTGGCTTATGGTGGCGAAGCAGAAAAAAGGCAAGAAGCTGCTAAGATGCAAAAAGAAGCAGGCCCTTTACAAGCTTTAGTTGATATAGTACCAGATAATATTATAGGCGCTTCTTCTAGTAACAGAAATATGTTACAAGTTATATTCTTTGCAATATTCTTTGGAATTGGTATGATATTAATTCCAGAAAAAACAGCTGCACCTGTAAAAGCTTTTATTGATGGTTTTAATGAAGTTATACTTAAAATGATTGATCTTATTATGCTCGCCGCGCCTTATGGTGTGTTTGCATTATTAGCTGCATTAGTAGTTGAAGCTCCCAGTGCAGACTTATTTGCAGCTTTAGGTATGTATGCTTTTTGTGTTATTTTAGGACTAGCCTTAATGATTGGTGTCTATTTATTACTGGTTTGGGTATTTACAAAAAAGTCACCACGTTTTTTCTTAAACGGAATGGGACCAGCCCAACTATTAGCATTCTCTACAAGTAGTAGTGCAGCAACGCTTCCTGTTACAATGGAAAGAGTGGAAGAGCATATAGGTGTTAAAAAAGAAGTATCTAGTTTTGTATTGCCTATAGGAGCTACTATCAATATGGATGGTACAAGTTTATATCAAGCTGTTGCGGCTGTTTTTATAGCACAAGCTTTTGGTATGGATCTTTCATTCTCAACACAACTAGGTATTGTTGCTACGGCAACATTAGCTTCAATAGGTTCTGCAGCTGTGCCTGGAGCAGGTATGGTTATGCTAGTGATTGTATTAGCGCAAGCAGGAATACCAGAAGCAGGGCTTGCATTAATTTTTGCTGTAGATAGACCTTTAGATATGTGTCGTACGGTGGTAAATGTGACGGGTGATGGTGCTGTCTCAATGATGGTAGCTCAATCTCAGGGAAAACTAGGAGAACCACACGTTAAGGATTGGGATGATAATTATGCAGGTTAAGCCTTGGTTAATTTATCATTTTGACTTGTAATACGTAAAAAAATAGGTTAGCTTTACTATCCCAAATTTACTGAAGATTAACTATTTAGCTATGTCATCAAAAACATAGTTATGAAACATTTTTTACTTTTATTATTAATACTGCCATTTGTTAGTTTTGGACAAGTAGGTATAGGTACTACTAATCCTAGTCCGGCGTCGATATTACATGTAGACAGTCAAATAGACACTAATGTATATGGTGGTTTCATGCCTCCTAAAGTAAATATAGCTCAACGTAGCAATATACCAGTTACAGCCTCTGATGATGGGTTACTCATTTATCTGCAAGAAGGATCTCAGCGCTGTTTACAAATCTACAATGGTATTAGTTTGTCTTGGGAAAACGTTTTTTGCATGCCAGTGGTTTCTACCTCTTTAGTAGAATTTGATCCACTAAATCAAACTGTTTTAGAAAATGTTGGAGCATTAGATTTTAATTTTGTAGTTACAAATCCTTCTACAACTAATAGTGTAACTGTAACAGTTTCAATAACTGAAGGATATGTTGATGTTTTAGAAACTGGACCACAAACATTTATAATTCCTGCAAATACTTCTCTTTTTACAGCAACAGACCTTTACAGTGTACTAGATGATAATTTTGCTGAGAGTGCTGAAAGTTTTACATTAGAGATAACTACTGTAACGGGGGGTACACTTGCATCAGTAGGTATAGCAAATAGCGACACATTAACAATAACTGACAATGATTCTGCTAATGTACAGGTGGATCTTGCTAATTGGGACTTTGGTGGTAATATTGGTAGTGAAGTTTCTGTAAACGCTACAATGGTAGCTACAAACATTACTAATGCAATAATTACGAGAGGTACAGGTATTCAAGCTTCGGGAAATGCAGATAGATTTAATGCAAATAATTTTACTGAATCTAATTTAACAAACGCAATAACAAATAATGATTATTTCCAATTTACTATTGCTCCTACAACTGGTAGTATAACATTGACTGAAATAGAATTTAACTATGATAAGTCGGCTACTGGTCCTTCTACTGCAACCTTAAGAAGCAGTTTAGATGGTTTTGCATCAGATATAGAAACATTCACTGGATTAAACACTTCAAATCAAACAATAGATTTAACCTCTTCTGGGATTAGTGGTCAAACTGGTTTAGTTACTTTTAGGTTTTATTTTTATGGTAATATTAATGCCAGTGGTACAGGAGGGTTTGAAGGAGTTGGAGATGATTTAATTATACGTGGTTTTTTTGATTAAATATTCTCTGAAATAATTACATAAAAAAAACGGTCGTCTATTTTAATAGACGACCGTTTTTTTTTAGAAAAAGAGAGGTATTAACCTTCCTTTTGTATCTCAACACTGTGTGGGTAAGGAATTTCAATACCTGCAGCATCTAATGCGTTTTTAGCATTCTCTAAAGTTGCAAAATAAACATCCCAGTAATCTTCTGTTTTACAAGCTGGACGTACAGCAAAATCTACAGAGCTTTCTCCTAGAGCGCTAACCTCTACCATAGGAGCAGGGTCTTTTAATACCTTGTCTTGAGCAGTAAGTACACTCATTAATACTTCTTTAGTTTTCTTGATATCTGCATCATAACTAACACCTATAGTATGAAATACTTTTAAAATTCCATTTTCAGAGTAGTTAGTTATATTTCCATTAGATAAAGCACCATTAGGTATTATAACAAGCTTATTTTGAGGTGTAGTAATTTTTGTAGTAAATAAGTCAATATCTACAACGTTACCTAACTCACCTTGACCTTCAATTAAATCACCAATTTTAAAAGGCTTAAAAATCATTATTAAAACTCCACCAGCAAAATTTGCTAAAGAACCTTGTAAAGCAAGACCAACTGCAAGACCAGCTGCTGCAATAATAGCAGCAAATGATGTAGTCTCTACACCTAGTTTTGCTAAGATTGCTAATATCAATAGTATTTTAAGTCCCCAACCTATTAGGTTTCCTAAAAACTTTTGTAGGCTTGGATCGTAATCTTTTTTAGCCATTAATTTATCTACCGCACCAATAATTTTCTTGATTATCCAAGAACCAACAATCCATATAAGAATAGCACCAATTATTTTTGGTCCGTATTCTGCAATAAAATCAATTCCTTTTTCTGTCCAAGCTTGTATATCCATATTTTTGTTTTTAATTTCCACAAAAATAGGTATACGCTTAACTTTTCGGCATGTTTTTAAACTAAAAATTACGTTATTTGTAGAAAACAAAATAGACTTTATAATGAATGTTTGCTTTATAATGTACCCGTGGGAAGAAATAGACCCAGAAAACGACACGACACTTGCTCTAATTAATGAGTTTGCAAAAAGAGGCTACGGCGTAGCTGTAACCACACCTGCAAATTTGACCATCCGTGATAGTGAAGCATTTGCTTTTTCACGATGCTTAAGACGTATGGATAAAGTGCCAAGCAATCTCAAATCTTTTCATAAAAAAGCAGATTTTTATGATGAGATGCTACCATTGGCTGGCTTTGACGTTATTATTTTAAGAAGCAACCCTCCTTTAGATATGATAATGCTCAACTTTTTAGATAGCGTAAAAGATGATGTGTTTATAATGAATGATCTAGACGGTATACGTCGTGCAAACAATAAACTGTATACAGCAGTATTTGAAGATCCTAAAAACGATTACATACCCAGAACACACGTTACTAAAAACAAAGTTTATCTAAAAAAGATAATTAAAGAAGGGCCAGATAAAATGATTTTAAAACCCCTTAACGGTTTTGGGGGTTCTGGAGTGATCCTTATTGAGAAACGCGCAATGTTAAGTATCAACTCTTTACTTGATTTTTATATAGACAATGCAGACGGAACCTCTAATTATGTGATTTTACAAGATTACATAGAAGGAGCAGACCAAGGCGATGTGAGAATACTGCTACTTAATGGGCAACCCATAGGAGCTATGAAACGTGTGCCAGGTGAAGAAGACCATAGGAGTAATGTAAGTGCAGGAGGTAGTGTACAAAAGCATACGCTCACTAAACAAGAAAAAGAATTATGTCGTCGCATAGGTCCTAAGCTAGTTAAAGATGGATTATATTTTTGTGGTATAGATGTAATAGGAGGTATGCTTGTAGAAGTAAATGTAATGTCTCCCGGTGGTGTTACTTATATTAATAAAGTATACAAAACCAGATTACAAGAAAAAATAATAGACTTTGTAGAAGATAAAGTGCAAGAACGCGTTAATGCTTTTGAGCGTAGAACAAAGTTGCGCAAACATGTTAAAGACGCCTAGAATAGTCAAATTTAAAAACGTTACTATGTAGGTTTTGCTTACGCGAAAATTTGACAGATTTGATATTTGTGCTATTAACAAATAAATGAGATGTTTTCAAGTTTTTAAATTTCAGAAATTAACAATAAAAGACAGAAATGGAAAGACTTCCTGTTTCAGAAATAATAGAAAAAATACAGAACGAAGAGATTTTTGAAGCTGTAACAGATGATTATTCTTTTACACTTAAAATTGACGAGTACGTTCCTTATTTATGTGGCGCAGTGCACGACGGCCACCAGTTTAGAAAAGAGCTGTGGGACAATTGTTTACACACAGAATACGATCGCTGGTTTGAAGAAGATCCTTGCACTAAAGAGATGGTCAATACACACCCAATTGTGATTGCAGGTTGCGACAGCCGTTTTGAATATGACCTAAATAGAGATCCCGAAAATGCAATTTATGAAGATGCTTGGGGTAAACAACTCTGGGAATCCCCGTTAACAGAAGAGCAACATACTTTAAGTTTAGATAAGCACGCAACGTTTTATGTTGTGGTTCATGCATTACTGACAAAACTAGAAGAAAAATTTGGCCACGTGATTGTGTATGATATGCATAGCTACAACTGGAAACGATGGGATAGAGAAGTACCTGTGATAAACCTTGGCACCTCAAATATTGATAATAAAAAGTATGGTGTTTTTGCAGAATCGTGGCGAGAAAGTCTGTCACAATTAGTACTGCCTCATGGCATAGACGCTACTTCAAAAATCAACGACACCTTTCAAGGAAACGGTTATTTTTTAAAATTTATTACTAAACATTTTAAGCAAACGCTAGTGTTAGCGACAGAGTTTAAAAAGATTTACTGTGACGAGTACCAAGAAATTTTGTTTCCCGAAGTTGTTCATGCCATAGAGCAACAGTTACAAGTTAAAATGAAAGAGCACGCAGCTTCATTTAATAGTGCATTTAATAAATAGTTATTATTTCTGAAGTAAAAATAATTATTCTTGTTTGCGTGACATCATAAAAATATTACTTAATGAAAATTGAAAACCCAATGACTCAAAACCAACCTTGTCTTTTTAAAATAGATGATAATCTTAATAAGATGGTTGTAAAAATTGAGTTACTCAATTATATAAACCCAACAAATATAGAACAGGAAAAACGTAATTTTTTCTCTTCTAAATATAATGTCAATCCGTCATTTAAGTATCGTAAGATTGATTTTAATGCTCATAGCATACAACAACAGCTTTTTTCTCAAGACATAGATAGTATAAAAGATGAAGAGTCGCGTACTTTTTATCGTGATGTGATATATGATTATAGTGGTTTAATACAGTGTATTGAGACCATAGGGCAGGGACGTAAATTTTATTATAATGCTTTAAAATCTTTTGGGACACCTACAGAAAAAGATGTTGAGAACGCTAAATTTATTCTTCATTTTAGTGATGAGCACTTTGACGAAAAAGAGATGATCCCAATGTATAGCGTGGATGAGGCCGCTGCTTATTTTGAAGAATTTGTAAAACAATACAACTTTAAATTAGAAGTTAAATTATCTACTAAGATTGCTGCTGCTGCAATGGTGCAAAATAATACGCGAACACTCATCTTAAAAAAGAATCACCGCTATAGTGCAAACCAGCTTAAGGTACTCGCAAATCACGAAATAGGCGTACATCTTGTAACCACTTATAACGGACTAGATCAACCTTTAAAAATATTTCATAATGGGTTTCCTAAAAATGTAGAAACCCAAGAAGGTCTTGCTGTTTTTAGTGAGTATATGAGTGGTTGCCTTACGTTACATAGATTAAAAGAATTAGCTTATAGAGTTATTGCTACAGATAGTATAAGACGTGGTTTTAATTTTTGTGACACTTTTGATGTACTTCACAATCAATATAAATTGAATAGAGAAGAGGCATATAATATAACTTTAAGAGCGCATCGTGGTGGTGGTTTCACAAAAGATTACACATATCTCACAGGGCTTAAAAAAGTATATGACGCCTACTTTAATAAAGAAAACCTTAACCCACTATTAGCGGGTAAGGTTTCAATAGAGCACGCTCACATAGTAAATAAATGGATGGACCAGGGTATAGCAAAAGAAAATAGATATGAAAATTTTGCTTTTAAACAGAATGAAAACATAAACCCTAAGCTTGATTTTATTTTAAAGAATTTGAAATAATTAATAGTTGTCTGTTTGAGTGTAGTCGAGAACTGTACGCTTTTATTAAATAGTTTTCGACTGCGCTCAACCAGATAATGGCTACAAATTAACCGTCTTATACTTAGGATATTTTACCACATAAGATAAGCGCTTTGCGGTGTCCTCATTAGCGCCAAGTGTAATATTCCATTTTAAAATTCCTTTTTCTTCATCAAACTCTGCATCACCATATTCTAGGTCGTCAACTTTAATCTCTTTGTTTTGAGACACTGGTATTCTGTCTTCAATTAGTAAAGTGATAGCGCTCTGTTTGGTGTTTTTTACTTTGATTTCATATTCTTTAGATACAATTCTATTAGCCCCTAAAAACGATTTACTTTTAAAGTTATCTATTTTTTTACGTGTTATAATAACGTTGGGGTCAACCCCCATAGAAAGCTCAAGTTCTTCTTCTGTAGCTAGCGGGTTAATTATGGTTTTGCCAGCATAAGCACCATTAAAATAGATGTTGGCTTCTCCATAAAGAAGATCATATTTTTCCCATCCAGTAATATTTGCTGTTAAAAATACATTCTCGTTAAGTTCTGGTGCCGCATAATGTTTAAAGGTAGCAGGAAACTCAAACTTGTCAACCTCTATTACTGTAATGTCTTGATTAGATTTGATAGTGTACTTCTTTTTAATTTCGAAGGTTGTATTTGTAATTCCTTCTTCTTTAAAGTTACCAGAGGCTGTTTTATTTCTAAGTGTAATAAGCACAACTCCGTTTCTACCTTTTGATCCGTATTTTGCAGTTTCAAAAGATTTAGTAAGCATTTTAATATCTTTTATCCAGTCATTATCAATTTCATCAAGATTTTTTTCATCAATTTCTTCACCATCAACTATATAGAGAAGTGGTTTTGAACCTGCAGATAAGCTTCCCGTTCCTCTTATACGAACAAAAGATCCTTGACCCGGCTTTCCGTTTGCAGCGGTTACTTGTACGCCAGCAGCTTTACCTTGTAGTGTTCTTTCAATACTTCGAGAAGATCTGCTGTAACCAGCAATTACTACCTCATCAAGTGCAGCTCCTGCCTCAAGTGTAACATTTACAGTACTTGCGCTTATGGGTAATTCTTGAGATTCAAAACCTACATAACTAAACTGTAAATCTCTTGCTCCTGAGGCATTTATAGAATATCTACCATCAAAATCTGTTTGCGTCCCGTTTGATGTTCCTTTTAAAATCACATTTGCTCCTGGTAATGGGAGTCCCTGGTCATCATAAACATAGCCACTAACAGTTCCCACTTGTGGGTTGTACTTTACAGACGTATTTCCTACAGCTTTATTTGCTCTATAATTTGGGCTCATAAATCGTAGCCACTTACTTTCAAGATTTGGCTTTTCATTATTTGTAGTTGGATCTCCCGTAGACAAAACTATGTTTACATCATCCCAGTCAGTACCACTTTGTTGATATACATTTGCTTTATAACTAAAACTAACAGGACTATTAATATCTGTTGCACGCACGTCATACAAAGGAAACCATCCTGCATTTTTAATATTATAAGTAAACGTCAATCCTAAGTTTGACGCGCTTGGCGCATCAAGTTTTAAAGTAATCTCGCCTCGTTCTTCTTCCTTACTATCTTGTAGTTTGAGCATCTCGTTGCCATAATCTCTAATGTCTTCTGAAATTTTAACTTTTTGAAGACTGAGCTTTTGCAATTCATTTTTTATCTCGGTAAAGCGATTGCGATAATAGGTGGTAAGTGTTTTTACCTTTTCTACATTTAAATCTGAAGTATCACTACTTAGTTTTCTATTATTAGAGAGTAAATTCATCTCTTCATTAAAACCAGAAATTTTATTGTCTATATAAACGATAGCAAGGTTTAACGAATCTATTTTATTTTTAAAACCCAAATATTCTTTAGACAGCGCTTTCTTTTCTAGGTAATTAACGTCAAAAGATAACGATAGCACAGATGTGTTTTTAAGCCCAGAAAACTGAATACTACTCTCATCAATATCTGGCGACAGGTTATTAAAAACGAGTATGTTTTCGCCTGGGGTTACATTAAAGTTTGCTGTTCGTTCTATAGAAGCTCCTTCTAGAAATACGGTAACATTTTTAATTGTAGATGCTTTTGGTTTTACTTCGTTCGCAAATAGGAGTGAAGGAAGGATAAAAAATAATAAGTACAGATTTTTCATGTGATGGTTATTTTAAGTTTGAAACAAACCTAAAAAGAACCTATCGTCCAATAAATGTAAAATTAGCGAAGTGATGAGAAGCGATGGTAAAAGCTACTTTTGAGTGAGGCTATAAAAATTTAGCTTTTAATTCTGGCGTTGGTATCATACAGCTATCTTTTTTACCATACCATTTGTATCTGTTTTTAGCTATATAGTCATACCCCCAGTTTCTTATAAAAGCTGGTATAATAATAAATGCATATAATAATGGCCATCCTCCAGATAGTTTTTTAGCAACACGCAGCGCAGCGGTAGATTTTACATATGCTTTTCCATTTTCAATTAATATGATTGAATCTGTGTTAAAGGTGTCAATATTATAACGTTTCAGAAGAGAGACACCTGGTTCTTCTTGTAATGTAGCAAACTTAAAACTATTGTCTTTATCTCTTTTAATAACAAAATTAATTGAACTATTGCAAAGATTGCAAACGCCATCAAAGAGAATGATGCTATGTGAGTTATCTTGATTCATTAAGAAACTTTTTCCAGTTCTGTAATATTAACTTGAGAGATAAACATCCCGTAATTTACAAAAGCTTTTTGCTTCTCAAATTTATCAATCGTACCTATAGCACGACCGTCTATCATACGTACTCGATCGCCTACTTTTAAAACAACGTTAGGTTTAGGTGGGAGTTTAGCAGCTTTTATCTTTTCTTTCTTTTTCTCTTTACGTATTACGGCAACTTTTTGTTCTACCTCTTGTTTTATTTTGTGCTTCTTCTGTTTTTCTACCTTTTTCTGTTTTGGGGCAATCTTTTTACGTTTGCTATTCTCTGTCATCACGAGCTTAAATAGCTCATCCATCATCGCTTTTTTCTGCTTGTTATTATGAAATTTCTCTGCAATACCATCAAACTTTTTACCAAGGCTAATAATCTTTTGGTTAGAGTCATAAAGCTCTTGATAGCTTTCAAGTTTAGATTGCACCTTTGCGTTCACTTGCTCTAATTGCTTACTTTCTTCTAGAGCTTTCTGGGCAGAAGTCTCTAATGTCTCTGTGGTTTTTCTAACTTTTGCTCTCTCTTTTTGCAAGTTTGCAATGGTCTTATCAAAACGAATTTTACCACGCTCTACTTTCTTTTTAGACTTGTTAATCAAGCTAAAAGGAATTCCGTTTTTTTGTGCTACCTCAAAGGTAAATGAGCTTCCGGCTTCTCCTAAGTGTAATTTATATAAGGGCTCTAAGGTCTTACTGTCAAAAAGCATATTTGCGTTTATGGCCTCTGGTAATTCATTAGCCAGTAACTTTAAATTAGCATAGTGCGTTGTGATTATCCCAAAGGCTTCACGTTCATAAAATACCTCTAAGAATGTTTCGGCAAGAGCGCCACCTAATTCTGGATCACTTCCTGTTCCAAACTCATCTATAAGAAATAGGGTGTTGCTATTACATTTCCGAAGAAATTGATTCATTTTTTTTAAACGATAGCTATAAGTGCTTAAGTGATTTTCTATAGACTGGTTATCACCAATGTCTGTTAACACACGATCAAAGAAGCAAAACTCACTGCTAGAGTCTACAGGTACAAGAAGGCCGCTTTGCAGCATTACTTGTAGCAATCCTACTGTTTTTAATGTGATACTTTTACCACCTGCATTAGGTCCAGAAATAACAATAATACGCTTTGTAGGGTGCAAAGAAATAGATTGCGGGTGTGTTTTCTCTTTCCGTTTTTTATTTGCAGCTAGTAATATAGGGTGATACGCATTTACAAGGGACAGTGCTTTTCCTTCAGAAATTAAAGGAAGAGAAGCGTCAATCTCTACTGCATAACGTGCTCGCGCATAAATAGTGTCTATGGTTATCAGGTATTCTTGATAGCTGGCGAGTAGTTCTTTATAGGGTCTTATTTGCTCTGTTAGTTGCTTTAAAATCTTTTTAACTTCTTCGCGTTCTTCATAGACCAGGTTACTCAACTCTGTAGTAAACTCATGTGTTTCTTGAGGTTCTATATAAGTTATGCTTCCAGTTTTGCTTGAGCCAAGTACGGTTCCTTTTACTTTTTTGCGGTACATAGCTTTTACGGCGAGTACGCGTCTATTATCAACTATAGATTCTCTTATTTCGTCAAGATAATCTGCACCAGAGTAGCGAGTTAAGGCTTTTGTAAATGAAGAGTTAATTTGGCTTTTTACAGAAACTAATCTTCTTCTAATTATTGCTAACTCTAAAGAGGCATCATCTTTTACTTCTCCATATTTATCAAAGATGCGATGAATAACTTCAGAGATGAGAGGCAGGTAGTTAACGTCTTCAGAAAAGTCTTGAAGGGCAATGTAAAACTCTTCAAATTTTTTAAAGAATTTTAAAAGGTCTTTTGTGGTTTCTGTAACAGAAAGTATTCTTCTAAAACCAGAAGCTTCAAGAACACTGTTTTCTATTTCAAACAATTGTAATTCTTTAAGGATGGCCTCAAACCCGTGATTAGGAATAGGGGAGTCACTCCCAAAAGATGCTGTAAACTCTTTTACTCTTAATAGTGATGGCTTGATAGCTGTACTATCTTCAAAGGGTCTTAGAGCGCGAACAGCCTCTCCGCCTAATGTTGTGATGCTATGCTGCGCCACGTGGTCAAGTACCATCGGGAATTCTAAATCTTGTAATGTTTTATTGTCAATTCTTATCATAGTCAGCTAGTCAAATCGAGATTTCCCGTTTACGTAAAAAATAAAATTACTACTTACTCTTTTTTGCTAATTTTACACAAAAATACGCAATATGCATTTAAATATCGAGAAGAGCTGGCAGGAACAATTAGCCACAGAGTTTAAAAAAGATTACTTTAAAGACTTGACTAGTTTTGTGCAATCTGAGTATAAAAATACTAAGTGTTATCCACCTGCTTCTGAAATATTCTCTGCACTTAACCACACCCCGTTTAATGAAGTTAAAGTAGTGATAATAGGGCAGGACCCTTATCATGGAGAGGGACAAGCAAATGGTTTGTGTTTTTCTGTGGCAGATGGTATTGCGCACCCACCATCGTTAAAAAATATTTTTAAAGAATTAAAAGAACAATTAGATATTGATATTCCTGTTTCTGGAAATCTAGAAAGGTGGGCACAACAAGGTGTTTTATTATTAAATGTCACATTAACTGTAAAAGCTCATAGTGCTGGAAGTCATCAAAAGAAGGGTTGGGAGCAATTTACAGATGCTGTAATCTCTAAAATTTCTGAAAAACGAGAAGGGGTTGTTTTCTTATTATGGGGTGGTTATGCAAAGAAAAAAGGTAGAAAGGTGGATACTGATAAACATTTGGTTTTAACTAGTGGTCATCCTTCGCCTTTAAGTGCTAACAGGGGATTTTGGTTTGGTAACAGTCATTTTAAAGAAACAAATGAGTATTTGCTTAAAAAAGAAAAAGCTCCCATTAAATGGTGAGCTAATAGCAATGAAATAGACCGTGTTTGAACACAGAATATTTCAGAAGTTATAAAAATGCAGTGACTACTCGTCGTGACTTGGCATTTCTGGATCATTACAGCTAAAGTGTAATAATAAGAAGTTGGTTACTAAAAGCCCTCCAAGAATTATAAAAAATGTTGTCATAATAGTAAGATTACATTACTAAGATGAAGCATTATTTAAAAGGTTGCGTTAATATGTAATAATATTATTATTTTCAGTCTGAGCTTAGTATTACATTTTTATAAATCTTGAAGAATCTGCTCACTAGTAACAGTATTCTTAATCAAGTCTAGCTGAAGTAATTTTTTCTGTATTTTTTCTAATTGATTCTCTGTTAGTTGATCTTGACTCCACTCTGTTAAAGATAACCACTGTTGTACATCTTCTATCTCAATACCATACCTATTAGAGATCATATGATCAATACTAGGGATTTCTTTAAACTCAATTGTAGTATTGTTAATGATATCTACAATGGCTTTTATTGCATCTGGTTCTTTTTCTAAAACCTCATTACGTACTGCTATCACAAAACAAGGCCAAGGAGTAGGGCATTCGCCTATAATATTTAATGGACCATTGTCTACGTGAGGCTTGGTCATAAACTTCTCCCACATAAAATAATCACCACGTCCTTGTGGTAATGCCTCTAGGGCGCCATCAAGATTTTTAATAACTTCAAAATCAAGATCTTTTTCTGTATCCCAACCTTGCTGTTCAGCATTTACATATGCCATTAAATGGGAGCCAGAACCAAACCTGCTAATAGCGGCTTTAGTACCTTTTATATCTTCTATAGTTTTATAATTGCTATTATCTGCAACGTGAATACCCCATATTAAAGGCGTTTTTACAAATACTTGTACAATTTTACATTCGTTACCATTAATGATATCACGTACAATTCCTTCGGTAAGAATTACTGCCATGTCTATCTCTTTATCACGCAAGGCTTTGCACATCTGTCCAGTTCCTCCAGGATAGTCTGTCCATCTTAAATTGATATTCTCTTCGTGATATTCTTTATCTCTCAAGGTTAAATACCAAGGGAGGTTAAAGTGTTCTGGCACACCGCCAATTTTAAAATTTTTCATATGCAATGACGCAAAGTAAGAATGCTATTATACTTATAGCGTTTGTATTTTTTCTAATGTCTTTTCAATGAGCAAATTTACAGACTTTTTTGGTGAATCACTAAATGTCCCGTTTGCTCTGTTTGCTAAAATAGCATTGAGGCTAATAGCGCGATGTCCTAATAATTTTGCAATTCCATAAATACCAGAGGTTTCCATCTCAAGATTAGTTATTTTTTGATTCTGAAATATAAACGATTGCAACTTGTTATTTAATGAGTCATCTTGTAAAGCTAATCTTAATTTACGTCCTTGTGGCCCGTAAAAACCAACATTTGTAGCCGTTATGCCTTTTACAAAATCTTTAGTGTTGAAATGTGATACTAAAGACTCATCTGCTTTAACGACATAGGGGTCAGATTTTTGAGTACTCCAGTTAGTGTGTTTTTTTAGTGCTTCGGAAAAAGGAAGGTCAAGAAAATTTGTGTTATCATAAAAATGAAGCAGATTATCAAACCCAACAGCTATTTCAGAAATTAAAAAACTATTAATAGGAATCTCAGACTGTATAGACCCACTTGTACCAATACGTATAAAGGTGAGTGGTGTATGTTTGTCTTTAACAAGGCGATTTTTAAAATCAATATTTACTAAAGCATCAAGCTCATTAAACACAATGTCAATGTTATCTGTACCAATACCGGTAGAGATTACGGTTAATCTTTTACCTTTATAAACGCCAGTAATGGTTTTAAACTCACGCTTTTGTGCTTTGACTTCTATTGTGTCAAAATGTCTTGTTACATCTTCTACGCGCTCAGGATCACCTACTGTAATTATAGTATCTGCAATCTCACCTGGTTTTAAGCAAAGGTGATAAATAGAACCGTCATCATTAAGAATTAGTTCACTAGAAGCTATTTTTTCTTGTATATTCAAATTAGTAATGATTTATATTAAAGATCTTTCCACCAGTTATTAAAGGTGTTTATAGAATCTGTTACAATGATTTCTTCTCCTATTTTAGGAGTAATGACTTCTAGATTAAGTTCTGTAGCTTTTGCTTTAACACGTGTTATTGGGTCTGTCCACTCGTGTAATGCTAATTTAAACCCAGCCCAATGAATAGGCATTATTTTTTTTGCTTTTACGTCTAATCCTGCTTGTGCTGTTTCTTCTGGCATCATATGTATGTCTGACCACATTTCATTGTATTGACCACACTCCATTAATGCTAAATCAAAAGGACCGTATTTTTCTCCTATCTCTTTGAAGTGAGGAGCATAACCGCTATCGCCACTAAAAAAAATGTTCTCATCTTTAGTTTTGATTACCCAAGAACTCCATAAAGTACTTTGAGCATTATTTAATTTTCTTCCAGAAAAATGTTGAGCAGGAGTACAGGCTAATGTTAGTTTGTCTAGTTTTACTTCTTGCCACCAGTCTAATTCTGTTATGTTTTTAGATGGGACTCCCCAAGCCTCTAAGTGAGCACCAACTCCTAGTGGTGTATAAAAGTGTTTCGTTTTGTCTTTAATCTTTAAAATAGATTCATAGTCTAAATGGTCATAATGATCGTGCGAAAAAATGACGGCATCTATTTCATTGAGTTTAGAAACATCTATCGGGTATTCTTTATTAAAACGATTGCCGCCTAAAAAAGGAAGTGGAGCGGCCACTTCACTAAACATAGGGTCTAATAATATGGTTTTTCCGTTAATTTGTAATAAAAATGAAGAATGCCCAAACCATATCATTCTTGCAGGACCTTTATAGTTTGCTACATTTATAGAATCAATCTTTTGCGATTTCAGGTCTTTCTGTGGCCGCCCGTTGGGTACTTTTGTTGTGAAAAATGTATATGCTAGGCTTATGTTTTCTGTAAAACTTAGCGTTTTAGGGACAGCTTTAGTGTTGTTAAATTTACCATTATCATATTGCAATGACTTTTTGTAAGCTAATTGCCGGTCTTTAGAAACATCACCGCCAAAACTAGGGTAGAAGTTAGTAAACAGCAAATAGCCTATTACTATAACCCCAACAATAAATATAATTGTTATCATTATGCGTTTTATGATTTTTTTTAACCTCAAGGATTTCATTTACCTATTTAAGTTTTAAGAGTAGTCTCTGGTAATGTAAATTAATAACACAGTTGCTATTGTTTTGTGCTACTCAACATTAGAATCATCCACCAACTCTCTTAGTCTTAAATCCTTTCTTTTGCAGAAAAGCCATAATGCGATCTCGATAATCCCCCTGAATAATAATCTGTTCATTTTTAAAACTACCACCTACACTAAGCATTTGCTTAATCTCTTTTGCTAGTTGTTTAAAATCACTGTCAGCACCAGTGTATCCTTCTATAATTGTGATAGGCTTTCCTTTGCGCTTTTCATATTTACAGATAAGTGGGTCATCTTGTAGCCAAATCCCGCCACTAGTATCTTCTTGCTTAGGTACTTCTTTCTCTTCGTGTTCTGGAAAGAGGTTTTTAAGTTGGTCTTTTAGGTCCATTTTTAAGTGTGGGTATTGATTTGAGTTTTATTAGATTCTTACAGAACCTGATTTTTTCTATTCAAGCATTAAGCAGCAGCCTCTTCTTTATTAAAGGGAGTTTTGTCTGCAGGTAGATCAATTTTACTTAATATAGTAGTTAAATCAATTAGTGACTCTGGGTCAATTAATGCGCTATTTATTTTAAATTCATTTGTAGCTGAAATCAAAGTGTAATCTCCAGCAAAAGCTTTAATCGAGGTTATTTCATCTAAATTAATCTTGTTTTTCCATCCGTAAAGTTTGTTTTTTATGATGGTTCCATCCTCTATGGTTAAATATTGTTTAAAATAGTCATATAAAAAATGAATTGTATACAAGACTCCTGCAAGAAAATAAAGATAATTGCTCCATCTTACGTCTTCATCTGAGATGATATTAGAAAAACCCAGACCAAGCCATACAATACCTAGTAGTAAATTGATAAATAGTCTTTTCTTCTTAAATTTTATATTCATTTACTTATTTCTTTATAAGCCCAATCTCAACTAATCGTTGGTGCAAAAAGTCTCCAGCTGTAATATCTTCAAAAGCTTTTGGGTGTTCTTCATCAACACATTCTGGCATACAATTTAATTTCATATCTCCACGAGGGTGCATAAAGAATGGAATACTGTAACGTGGGTTTCCCCATTGATCTTTTGGTGGGTTTACAACTCTGTGTATAGTAGAGCGTAACTTGTTATTTGTATGGCGTTCTAACATATCACCTACATTTATTACTAGCTCATCTTCTTGTGGTATAGCATCTACCCACTCGCCATCTGTAGTTAAAACTTGAAGACCTCCTGTAGACGCTCCCATTAATAATGTAATTAAGTTAATGTCACCGTGAGCCCCTGCACGCACTGCACCTTCTGGAGGTGAAGTAATAGGTGGGTAGTGTATAGGTCGTAAAATGCTATTTCCGTTTGCTGCCCAGTGGTCAAAATAATGCTCATCAACACCTATATAAAGTGCTAAGGCACGAAGTACATAAATTCCAGTCTTCTCTAACATTCTATAAGCTTCCATTCCTGTTTTGTTAAAGTCTGGTAGCTCTTCAACATTTACATTTGCAGGATATTCTTCAGGAAGGTTTGCATCTGCGGTTGGTTCTTGCCCAAAATGCCAGAACTCTTTTAAATCGCCTTCCTTTTTTCCTTTAGCGTGCTCTTTCCCAAAGCTAACATAGCCACGTTGACCACCTAGGCCTTCAATTTCATATTTGCGCTTAGCATCAACGTCTAGTGCAAAAAATGCTTTAATCTCTTTATATAAATCCGTAACAAGGTCGTCGCTTAAAAAGTGATTTTTTAAGGATACAAAACCAATATCTTCATAAGCTGTTCCTATCTCATCTACAAATTTTTGCTTGCGCTTTGGGTCATCGCTTAAAAAGTCGGCTAAATTTACACTTGGTATATTTGTCATAATTTATTCTTTAATAGTACAAATATAGGGAAAACAAGGCGTATTTCCGAAGTCAAAAAAAAGTGTTTTTTTACATATAACCACTACCTTTTTTTCTACTTTTGATATTCAACTAGTTCTGTTAAAAACGAAAATGGCCACAATGGTTAAAACTAAAATATATTATAAGTACGATCGCAGCAATTTAAGTGATCAAGTATTAGTAGATCTTTATAAATCTATGCTTAAACCTCGTATGATAGAGGAGAAAATGCTAATTTTATTGAGACAAGGAAAAATCTCTAAATGGTTTAGTGGTATTGGCCAAGAGGCTATTTCTGTTGGTATTACTTCTGTATTAGATAAAGAAGAGTACATTTTACCTATGCACCGTAACCTTGGGGTGTTTACAACTAGAGAGATACCGCTTTATAGATTATTCTCACAATGGCAGGGTAAAGCCAGTGGTTTTACAAAAGGTAGAGACCGTAGTTTTCACTTTGGTACACAAGAGTTTAATATTGTGGGTATGATATCACATCTAGGCCCTCAATTTGGTGTAGCAGATGGTATTGCCCTCGGAAATCTTCTAAAAAAGAACAATCATGTCTGCGCCGTTTTTACAGGTGAAGGCGGAACAAGTGAAGGTGATATTCATGAAGCACTAAACGTAGCGTCTGTATGGGATTTACCTGTGCTTTTCTGTATAGAAAACAACGGGTACGGACTTTCTACACCAACAAAAGAACAATACAATTGTGAGAATCTAGCAGATCGTGGCAAAGGCTACGGGATGGAGTCTCATATAATAGAAGGTAATAACATTCTAGAAGTGTACACAAAAGTAAAAGCACTTGTAGAAGATATGCGCAAAAATCCGCGTCCAGTATTACTAGAGTTCAAGACATTTAGAATGCGTGGTCACGAAGAAGCGAGTGGAACTAAGTATGTTCCAGATGCTTTATTAGACACTTGGAGTGAGAAAGATCCATTACTTAATTTTGAATCATACCTTTTAAATGAAGGACTTATTTCTGAAACGTTAATAGAAGAATGGAAGGCTGATATTAAAATTGAAATTGATGCAAATCTAGATTTAGCATTTAATGAAAGTTTAATCGAGTCTACTGAAAGTAAAGAATTAGATGATGTGTACGAATCATTTGTATATCAAGAATCTAAACCGAATAATGAAACTGAAGAGTTGCGACTTATAGATGCGATATCTCAAGGATTAAAACAGAGTATGGAGCGTGATGATACCACAGTAATTATGGGTCAAGATATCGCCGAATATGGAGGCGTATTTAAAATCACCGAAGGGTTTTTAGAAGCCTTTGGTCACGCTAGAGTTAGAAATACACCTATTTGTGAGTCAGCAATAGTTTCTGCGGCAATGGGGCTTTCTATTAACGGATATAAAGCCATTATGGAAATGCAATTTGCAGATTTTGCAACTTCTGGTTTTAATCCAATAGTAAATTATCTAGCAAAATCACATTACCGCTGGAATCAAAAAGCAGACGTTGTAATACGTATGCCTTGTGGTGGTGGTGTAGAGGCAGGTCCTTTTCATAGCCAGACTAATGAGGCTTGGTTTACACATACACCAGGTTTAAAAGTGGTATATCCAGCATTTCCTTATGATGCAAAAGGTTTAATAGCCTCTTCAATTGAAGACCCTAACCCTGTGTTGTTTTTTGAACACAAAGCCTTATATAGAAGAATAAGACAAGACGTGCCCACAGATTATTTTACAATTCCTTTAGGTAAAGCAGCATTGCTTCAAGAAGGAAACGATGTAACTATTGTAACCTACGGAGCTGGAGTTCATTGGGCAATTGATACGCTAGAAGGACAAGATATTTCTGCAGATCTTATAGATTTAAGAACATTATCACCTTTAGATACAGAAGCAATTTATTCTTCTGTAAGAAAGACTGGAAAATTGATTATTTTACAAGAAGACTCTATGTTTGGCGGTATGGCAAGTGATATTAGTGCTTTAGTAAGTGAGCATTGTTTTGAGTCGTTAGATGCACCTATTAAGCGTGTTGCGAGTCTTGAGACTCCTATTCCTTTCGCTAAGAATCTTGAAGATCAATATTTGTCTAAAAATAAGTTTGAGAGTGCTTTAAATGACTTACTTGCTTATTAAAAATTTAACATTCTCAGTTAAACTTTGCATAACTTCACTTATATTGAATATATCGTGTCGTATCTTTGTATTAAATACTAACTTAATTAACATCAAATGAAAAAATTTCTTCTACTTGCTGTGGTTGTTGGTTTCATCGCTTCTTGCGGGGTTCCTAAAACAGTGATTCAATCTAAAAAAGTAATTAAAGGTAACTGGACGCTCAGTAATATTTCTTACAGCGAAGCAGGGACATTTAATACTACATTATTAAACGATGCCTCAAAAGAATGTTTTGAGAATAGTACTTGGCGTTTTATACCAAATAACAATTCTGGTATGTATACTATCAACGATGGCGGATGTGCTGTAGGTGAACGCAATTTTATTTTTACAATACAAGAAGTAGACGCAGACACTGGGTATTATGATTTCTTGTTAAAGCCTACAGATGCTAAAGGGAAGTCTGAAATTAATGCAGGTTTTAGATTGCGTTTGTCTCAATTAAGTGACACAAACATGCAGTGGGAACAAACAGTAGATGCAAGTGGTAGTCCACTAACAATTAGTATGAATTTTATTAAAACAGTAGAATAATGAAAAAGATTATAAAAAATATAGGGATTATAGCAATGGCGCTAACTTTAATAGTTAGTTTTTCAAGCTGTGAAGCTACTCAGAACGCTAATAATAAGCAAAAAGGTGCTGTAATAGGTGCTGGAGCTGGAGCTGTTCTTGGAGCAATTTTAGGTAACAACGTAGGTAAAGGTGGTAATGGTGAATTAGGAGCTGTTATTGGTGGAGTTGTTGGTGGTGGTGCTGGTGTTTTAATAGGTAATAAAATGGACAAGCAAGCTCAGAAAATTGAAGAAGAAATTCCTGGAGCAAAAGTTGAGCGTGTTGAAGACAACATTGTAATCACATTTGATGAAAACAGTGGTGTTTATTTTGATACAGCAAAATACAATATCAACGCAGCATCACAAGTAAACCTAGATAAGCTTACAAATGTATTAAGAGAGTATGTTGACACAGATGTATTAGTTGTAGGGCATACAGATAGTGTAGGTAGTGATGAGAACAATATGTTATTATCTCAGCGTAGAGCGCAATCTGTAACAAGTTACTTTACAGGAGCTAAAGGTTTAAGCAGCAGTCGTTTTACAACTAACTGGTATGGTGAGCAAACTCCAGTAGGAGATAATGCTACTCCAGAAGGAAGAGCGGAGAATAGACGTGTAAATATCGTTATTGTACCTAACGAAAAAATGAAAATGGATGCTGAAAAAGAAGCGGGTAACTAATTCTTTTTAAGTAATTTAAAAAATCCTTGGAGTTATTTAACTTCAAGGATTTTTTTTTGTGCCTAATCCTCCCGAACTTTAAAAAATGAACAATAATACTTCTTATGATATTGCTATTGTTGGTGGTGGCCTTGCAGGTCTTTGTGCTGCAATACATCTAGGCAATCAGTATCGAGTTTTGTTGATAGAAAAGCAATCTTACCCAAGCCATAAGGTTTGCGGCGAGTATATTTCAAATGAAGTATTACCATATTTAATGACCTTAGGTATAGATCCAATTAAGTATGGTGCAAAAAAGATAAAAAGATTTGAGATGAGTACGCACAACAGTAGTCTCATTAAAGCTTCACTGCCATTAGGTGGTTTTGGGATTAGTAGATTTACATTAGATAAAATATTATTTGATAAAGTTAAAACGTGTTGCGACACCATAGAAGATACTGTAGTCTCTATTGATTTTAAAACAGATTTGGCTTTCGCCAAAATGTTCCAGATTCAAACAAAGTTAGGAGCAAGCTACACTGCTAAATACGTGTTAGGAGCTTTCGGTAAAAGAAGTAATCTTGACATACGGTTAAAGCGTTCATTTATTAATAAAAAATCTCCTTGGTTAGGTGTTAAGGCTCACTATAAGTTAGATGTGCCAGAAGATCTTGTGGCATTACATAATTTTAAAGGTGGGTATTGTGGGGTGTCGCAAGTAGAAAACGGACTTGTAAACGTATGCTATTTAACTAGTTTTAAATCTTTTAAACAAGTAGGCGATATCAGCATATTTCAGAAAGAAGTAATGAGTAAGAATAGGCATTTAAAACGTGTTTTTGAAGAAGGTAATTGTATCTGGGAAAAACCATTAACTATAAGTCAGATTTCTTTTGAAGAAAAAGAACCAGTGAGTCACCATATACTGATGATAGGTGACAGTGCAGGTATGATACACCCACTAGCAGGCAACGGGATGGCAATGGCGATACACAGTGCAAAAATTGTTTCTGAAATTTTAATTAATCAAGATATTTCTCAAGAAAAAAATAGACTACATATAGAGAAACAATATACAGATAGCTGGAATAACACCTTTAAATCTAGGCTGCAAACAGGTAGAAGTATACAGCGTTTATTATTAAATCCTACGGCCACAAGGGTAAGTTTACAGGCGGCAAAACTGTTTCCTGGCATAGTGCCAGCAATTATAAAAAAAACCCACGGTAAAGAACTGGTATGATTTATTTTTCTAAACATAAGCGATCTAATCAAGAAGAATTAATGGATGACTTTGCTCTGCAAGGAGCGCCTTTGCAAGAGGTGTTAAAAGATCTTGAAACTGTAAATAAATACCTAGGAGGTAATCAAATAACCATTAATGGTCTAGAAAAAATGCTCGCTTATTGTAGCAAAAATACATTAGTGACAATAGTAGATTATGGTTGTGGTGATGGGGCTTTCTTATTATTATGTGCATCATTTTTAGAAAAAAACAATTGGAATTATAAACTAATTGGGGTAGATGCAAATGTGCACATCATTGAGAGAGCAAAAATTAATTGCAGTAATTTAAAACATTGTACCTTTAAGCAAAGTAATGTTTTTGATAAACAAGAGCTTCCGGCAGCAGATATTGCTTTGTGCACACTGTTTTTACATCATTTTAAAGAGGAGCAAATAATAGAATTACTTAATAATATATCAAGCAAGACTAAAGTAGGTATTGTCATTAATGATTTACAAAGAAGCAAGACGGCATTTGTACTGTTTAAAGCCTTCTCTGCTGTGTTTATGAAATCTAAGATAGCCAGGTTTGATGGTTTAGTATCAGTAGCAAGATCATTTGTAAGGAGAGATGTCAAGAAAATTTCCGAAGAAATAAAAAACACAAATAGTCAAATAAAGTCAAAATGGGCTTTTAGATGGCAATGGTTGGTTTTTAAAAATAAGTAATAAATATATGAGCGTAACAATAGCAGCAGTTGCAAAACAATTACCCCAATATTCTCGAGAAACAAAAGAAATATTACCTTTTGTAGAAGCCTGGATGGAAGGTCAAGACTCTCGATTTAAAAGAAAAGTCATTAAAATATTTGAAGGTGCAGGAGTAGATAAACGCTACTCTATGATGGAACCCACAGAAGTGTTTTTAAATACCACATTTGAAGAACGCAACGATATTTATAGTAGAGAAGTAAAAAAAATGGGGTCGCAAGTGCTTAAAAACGCGCTTGAAAAAGCAAATTGGGATGCAAAAGACATAGATTTTATTATTACAGTAAGTTGTACCGGGATAATGATACCGTCTGTAGATGCCTTTATAATCAATGAATTAGGGCTCAAACAAGACGTAGTGCGACTACCGGTAACAGAGATGGGTTGTGCTGCAGGTGTAAGTGGTATGATTTACGCAGACAATTTTTTAAGAGCTAACCCAAACAAAAAGGCCGCAGTTATTGCTATAGAATCACCTTCTGCAACTTTTCAATTAGATGATTACTCTATGGCAAATGTGGTGAGTGCAGCTATTTTTGGTGATGGAGCGGCCTGTGTATTATTATCTTCGGAAGAAGAAAGTAAAGGGCCAAAAATTTTAGACCACGCGATGTATCATTTTTATGATGCTACAGATATGATGGGTTTTAAGCTAGTAAACACAGGGCTTCAAATGATTTTAGACAAAGGAGTGCCAGAAAAAATAACAGAACATTTTCCGACTATTGTGCATCCTTTTTTAGAAAAGAACGGAAAGACAATTGATGATGTTGATCATTTAATATTTCATCCCGGTGGGAAGAAGATTGTGCAAACGGTTGAAGATCTCTTTGGTGTTCTTGGCAAGAATATAGACGACACTAAAGAAACCTTACGGTTGTATGGTAATATGAGTAGTGCAACCGTACTTTATGTTTTAGAACGTTTTATGGATAAGAAACCAAAAAAAGGAGAGTTGGGGTTAATGCTGAGTTTTGGTCCAGGATTTTCTGCACAAAGAATTTTGATAGAATTTTAAAAATTAAGAATTGACTATGAGTTTAGAGAAGATAACGATAGATGTAGTGTCAGATGTGGCTTGCCCTTGGTGCTATGTAGGTAAAAGAAGATTAGAAGAGGCTATAAAACAATGGAAAGGTGCAGAAATAGAGGTGCATTGGCATCCATATCAATTAGACCCTAATATGCCCAAAGACGGATTTTCAAGAGATGAATATTTAGTAAACAAATTTGGGAGCATAGATAAAGTTAGAGAGATGACAGATCATCTTACCGCAGTAGGAAAAGAAGTTGGGATTGAATTTGATTTTAGTGAAAAATGGACTTCTGTAAATACGCTGCATTTACATCAATTACTACAAGTTGCAGGACAAGAAGGTTTTAAAGGCCAATTAAAAGAACGCTTTTTAAAGGCTTATTTTGTAGATTTAAATCCACTAAATGATAACCAAGTATTGTACAAAATACTAGCAGATTTTAATTGGGATGCTGATAAAGTAGATCAGATTATTGCAAATGATACAATTGCTAAAAAAGTAAAAGAACAGATTGCTCATTCGCAATCAATAGGTGTTACTGGCGTTCCTTTTTTTATCATTAATAATAAATTTGGAATCAGTGGTGCGCAACCTAGCAGTGTTTTTCTTGAAACGTTCAATAAATTAGCACCTATAAAGGCAATTGCTAATGGAGAAACCTGTGATCCAGTAACCGGAGAATGTTAATCAATGAGCACTAAACAAATTACAGCATTAATTATAGGTGGTAGCAGTGGGCTAGGGCTAGCAACGGCACACAAGCTAGCAAGCAAAGGTTTTAACCTCTGCATAGTCTATCGTGACAGAAAGAGTAATACAGAAAAAAATGAAAATGCCTTTGAGTTAATGCGAGCAAATGGTGTAACTGTTCAAGCGTTTAATAAAGACGCCTTAAAAGAAGAGGTTATAGAGGAGATACTCTCACAATTTCATAAAAAATCAATTTCTGTAGTAGTCCATAGTGTAGCAAAAGGAAGTTTAAAGCCTATGATATCTGAAACTGAAGTATTGAGTAAAGCTGACCTTGATATTACTATTCATGCAATGGGTACAAGCTGGTGGCAATGGGTTAGGGCTTGTATTAAACAAGATGTATTTGCAGAACGGGTTAGTAATATGGCATTTACAAGTGAAGGCAATCAAAAAATATGGGAAGGATATGGAGCGGTTTCTGCAGCAAAGGCAACACTTGAGGCTTTAATGAAACAAATGGCAGTAGAGCTAGCGCCTTTAGGAATAAGGAGCAACTGTATTCAGGCTGGAATTACACAAACAGCTTCTTTTGCCATGATTCCCGGGAGTGAGCAACTAGCTACAATGGCAAAGAAAAGAAATCCATTTAAAAGACTAACAGTACCTAAAGATGTGGCAAATGCTGTGTACATGTTGACATTGCCTGAATCTAGTTGGATTAATGGTAATGTTATTAAAGTAGATGGTGGTGAGTCATTAAGATAAGAATTATGACTAATAAAGAAATTATAGCTTTACTACCATATTCAGAACCGTTTCTATTTGTAGATTCTTTAGAGTCTGTAACTAAAGATGGTGCAAAAGGAGATTATACTTTTAAAACAGATTCCTTTTTTTATGAAGGGCATTTTAAAGATAACCCAGTAACGCCAGGTGTTATTCTATCAGAGTGCATGGCGCAAATAGGGTTGGTATGCTTAGGTATTTATTTGTCTGCACCAATCACTTCGGAAATAAAAATTGCATTTACCACGATGCATGCAGATTACTATTTGCCTGTATTTCCGGGTGAACGAGTAACAGTGATTTCAGAAAAAATGTACTTTAGATTTGGAAAGCTGAAATGTAAGGTGAGAATGACTAATAATAAAGGAGAAGTTGTCGCAATAGGAGAGATGAGTGGGATGATGAAGACGCTTTAAAATCGAAGCTTATAAACAGATTGTCTCCTTTCAGGGAGGGTTTAGTTAGTCTTTTGTAAAATTGAGCAACAACAAATATATATATGAGAGTAGTAATAACAGGACTTGGTGTTTGTGCCCCTAACGGAACAAGTGTTTCAGAGTTTACAGAATCGTTAAAAAATGGACGGTCTGGTATTGCTCATTTTCCAGAATTAGAGTCGTTAAACTTCTCTTGCCAATTAGGTGGTATTCCTGAAATTTCCGAAGAAAAAAAACGTGAGTATTTTACAGAACTACAATTAAGAAACTTTGATAGTAATGGCATTTTATATGGTGTGATTGCAGGAATGGATGCGCTTAAAGACGCCAATATCAATGTAGGTGGAGAAGAGGCACTGTACGAGTTAGGCATTATTATGGGTGCAGGAACGACGAGTGTCGCAAAATTTAGAGAATCTATTTATAAAATTGACGAAGGCAAAGTAAGACGATTGGGGAGTACTTCTGTGCCTCAAACAATGGCGAGTGGCGTAAGTGCTTATCTAGGCGGAATGACGGGTGCTGCAAATATGGTTACCACTAATTCTTCTGCTTGTGCTACTGGTACAGAGGCAGTTTTATTAGGTTATGAACGCATAAAAGCTGGAAAAGCCTCTCAAATGTTATGTGGTAGTACTAGTGATGGTGGTCCTTATATTTGGGGAGGTTTTGACGCTATGAAAGTTACAAGTTACAAACATAATCAAGAACCAGAGAAAACTGCAGGACCATTAAGTGAGGCTGCAAGTGGCTTTATACCCGGAAGCGGAGCAGGAGCGGTTGTCCTAGAATCACTAGAAAGTGCACTTGCAAGAGGTGCAAAAATATATGGTGAAGTTTTAGGTGGAGCAGTTAATAGTGGAGGTCAACGCAATGGTGGTAGTATGACTGCGCCTAACAGTGAGGCAGTACAGAAATGTATTATTGCTGCACTTAAAGATTCTAATATTAACAAAAATGAGATTGATTATATAAACGGTCATCTTACAGCTACGGTTAAAGATCCTGTTGAAATTGAAAATTGGTGTTTGGCGCTTGATAGAAAAGGCAAGGACTTTCCTTATATAAATTCTTTAAAAGGAATGACCGGGCATTGTTTAGCTGCAAGCGGTAGTATTGAGATTGTTAGCGCTTTGTTGCAGTTAGATAATAATTTTGTTTTCCCTAATGTAAATTGTGATGTTATTCATAATGAGGTGGTTGCGTTAGTTTCTGAAAATTGTATACCAAGAAAAATGGTGAACACACCTTTAAATATTATAGCAAAAGCTAGTTTTGGTTTTGGGGATGTAAATGCCTGTGTTATCTTTAAAAAATATTAATCAAGTAATACAAATTAATAGAATGACAACAGAAGATATATATGCAAAGTTAGTCCCTATTGTAAAAACATATTTGCCAGAAGATGTTAACGAGAGTGCTATTACACCCACAAGTGATTTAACACGAGAGTTAAATATCAATTCTGCTCATTTAGTAGATGTGGTGCTTGATGTGGAAGATGCGTTTGATGTAGAGTTTGACAATGCAGACATGGAGAGTTTACGCACCTTAAATGATGCCGTAGCTATTATTCAAAAAAAAATCGCTTAATATTTTGTTCAACAAATCACTACCCGAAATACAACCGCAAATTTTAGCGGTTAAACTCACTAACAAAGGTGAACGCTCTGTAAAATCAAGGCATCCTTGGTTGTTTTCTGACAGCGTTGAGAAAATCAACAAAGAAGGAAATGCCGGAGATATTTCTATAATTTTTAATCGCACAACTAATAAACCAATGGGAGTGGGGTTATATGATCCAGATTCTCCTATTAGGATTAAGATGTTGCACTTTGGCGGTGGTGCAAAATTAGATGAAGCTTATTTTTCAAATAAAATAGATGCTGCATTTAAATTACGTTCTGATCTTTTAGATACAAATACTAATAGTTATCGATTACTCTTTGGGGAGAATGATGGCTTTCCGGGATTAATAGCAGACGTATACGCGTCAGTTTTGGTTGTGAAAATTTATAATGAAATATGGTTTCCTTTCATTCACATGATATTTCCGAAGTTATTAGAGATATCTGGTTGTGACACCTTAGTGTTGCGTTTAAGTAGAGGATTGCAAACTAATAAAGCAAGATTGGTAGATGGTGAGGTGCTTTATGGGGTTTTAAAAAGTGAGGTGGTTCAGTTTATAGAGCACGGTGTTAAATTTTCTGCACACGTAATTAAAGGTCATAAAACAGGGTATTTCTTAGACCATCGCGAAAATAGAAGACGAGTAGGTAGATTGAGTAAGGGAAAAACGATGCTAGATGTGTTTAGTTATGCCGGCGGGTTTTCTATACATGCTTTGGCAAAAGGAGCTACAGAGGTTACAAGCCTTGATATAAGTGCACAAGCGCTAGAAGTAGCTAAAGATAATGGAAGATTAAATAAACATAAAGGAAAACACTTTACAATTGCTGGAGATGCTTTTGACGAGTTAGAGCGCTTAATTAAAGAAGGAAAGCAATATGATGTAGTGGTTATAGATCCGCCAAGTTTTGCGAAAAGTAAAAGAGAAATTGTAGTTGCAAAAAAGAAATATGCTCAGTTAGCTAGGTTGGGAGCGCAGCTGGTTGCAAAAAAAGGATTGTTGGTATTAGCTTCTTGTAGTTCTAGGATTACTGCAGATGAGTTTTTTCAAATCAACACAGAGACTTTAAAAGCTAGTGGTAGGTATTTTGAATTTAAGGATAAAACCTTTCACGACACAGATCACCCTATTGGATTTCCTGAAGGAGCTTATTTAAAGTGTGGGTATTATACCTTTTCTTAAAAGAACAAAGCCAGTATAAAAACATACAATTGTTTTATACTGGCTTTATTTAGTTATTTATTGAAAGATTAATGCGCCTGCATTTTTTCTTTTCGCTTTTGTACTTGTCCTTGAACTTCACTTACTGCTTTTGCGATAGAAGCTTCAAAAGAAGTGCTGTTTGTTGATGAGAATAGAGTAGTACCAGGAACATTAAGTCTTATCTCGACTACTTTACCTGTATCTTTTCCACTTGTATTTTCGCTTTTAAAATAAACATCTGCTGCAACGATAAAGTCATATTTATTTTCTAGTTTCTCTAATTTTTCTGTTGCTAACTGCTCAAGCCTTTTGCTTGCTGCTACATCTTTATATTCGAAGTTGATATTCATATAGGTATAATTTAAAATTCGTATTTAAAGATACGAACCTATTTAATGAATTCAAAGAAAAAAGAGACGCTTTAAGAAAAAAATAGCATTTGATTTTAACTCCTGTATTATAACTTCTGAAATATGAAGGTTTTGTAAATATTAATTCATTTTATAAAAAGCTATAAATGAGTTGTCTTAGGTTTTATGCATTAATGATTGATAAGAATCAAGTATCTTTATACACCATTTAAAAATAGTTAATGAAAACCTTACTTATTACTTTATTACAATCACCTACATCAACCCCTAATCCTGGTGATGCAAATACACTAGACCTCTCAAATCCTTTTGAGTTGATAGTTTATATTATATGCCCTATAGCGATTCTTATCTTTTATTTTCTTTACAGGAAACAAAATAGAAACAATAAATAGGAAATCACTTTTGTTTTGACTTCTACCTGAAACTATAAGGTTTAATATGTCAAAAGAATGTAAAAGAACTGTCAACACTTATAAAATGTCACTAAAATCCTTGTTCTTTGCAGTCATAATGTTAAAAAATAAAAGGTTTTACGTTTTTAAAATTTCAGCAGTACTTCTTTTACTTTGCTTTTCTTGTCATCCGGAGAGTGGTCAAAATGATATATCAAGCAAGACAAAGTTAGTTTTAAGAGCTGTGGGTAATGAGTTGTTGTTGTCACAAAACGATAGCACCTCATTAGTAATGCCTGTGGTGCAGATGTCGCAAAATGAATATCACCTTTCTTTTGAAAAACCTATAAAATTTGACCCCAAAGATTTACAAGAAGCTGTTAAAGTAAACATTGCAAAAGTAAAATTACCTAATCAATATAAGGTAGAAGTAGTAAGATGTGATGATGGAGAAATAGGCTATAGCTATCTTTTGTCTGGGCCTAAAGAAGAAGATATTATCCCTTGTGGTGGGCGTTTATTACCAGAAAATTGTTTTAACATTCAGTTTACTTACCTCAATGAAGTACCTGTTAATGGTGCACGTAAACCATTATTTTATTTCTTAGTTTTTTTAGTTTTAGCTTTTCTAGCCTTTGTTTTTTACAGTAGATATTCTGCACATAATGAAGAGTCAAACCATGTAATTGATAATGGTAAGATAATAGGTAGTTTTAATTTTTATCCAGATCAAAATAAACTAGTAAAAGCAGCAACCGAAATACCTTTATCAAAAAAAGAATGTGAATTACTAGAAATACTAGTGAGTAACGTTAACCAGATTGTAAAACGAGAATCTCTAGAAAAACAAGTATGGGAAGATCAAGGTGTAGTGGTGGGTAGAAGTCTAGATACATATATCTCTAAACTACGAAAGAAACTAAAAAGCGACACTACTTTAAAGATAGTAAATATACATGGGGTAGGCTACAAGCTAGAAATGCTAGCTTAAATAGGGCAAAAATAGCCTTGAAGTATTTTTTTTTGATAAAAATCAGTTAATATTTCAACTTTAATTGCTTTTTTTAGATTAAAAACATATATTGGGGCAAAATAATTTTTAAAAGCATTAATGGCAAAATCACAACAAACTTTTAGTAAAAACGAAAAAGAAAAGAAACGCTTAAAAAAGCGTGAAGACAAGAAGAAGAAAATGGATGCTCGCAAGGCAGAAAGAGAAGCTAGCGGAAGCAGCGGAATTGAATTTGCATATGTGGACCATATGGGTAACTTAGTAGATACTCCACCAGATCCAGATCTTAAAATAGAGATTGAAGCAGAAGATATTATTCTGGGAATCCCTAAATCTGAAGATACAGGAGAAGATAAATTTGATCCAGTTAGAACAGGAACCGTAGATTTTTACGATTCTTCTAAAGGATTTGGGTTTATTATAGATGGAGCAGACAAGCAGAAATACTTTTGTCACGTGAGTGGTCTTAAAGACGATATCACTGAAGGGAATTTAGTTTCTTTTGAACTTGAAAAAGGACAAAGAGGAATGAATGCCGTAAAAGTGACACTAGTAAAATAGTAAATAACTTTTTAAAAAAATAAAGGACAATACAAGAAGTAATATTCTTCTTGTATTGTCCTTTTTGTGTTGATTTTTTTTAATAAATTATCTAAATCTATATAAATAGTAGGTGTCGGTTTTTTTTATTGTTTCTTAAATATTACATATGTGACTATAGGATGCTATAAGAATAATAAATTAATAAACATTCTTGGCATTGTATTTGTAATCTATTGATTATTAATAAATTAAATTATAATACAATGAGTAAAGGAACAGTAAAATTTTTCAACGACACTAAAGGTTTTGGATTTATCACAGAAGAAGGAGTTGAAAAAGATCACTTTGTACACATTTCTGGATTAATCGATGAGATTAAAGAAGGTGACGAAGTTGAGTTCGAATTAAAAGAAGGAAACAAAGGAATGAACGCTGTAAACGTGAGAATCGTTTAATTAGCATCCCCATATTTTTTTACAAGCCCAATCGCATTGCGATTGGGCTTTTTTTTTTGCTTAAAACTATGGCATTTTTTGATTTATTTAGCCAATTTTACCCCCTTGATATTTCAGAAATAATTACTAACAATTGACACCTGCTAATTGTTAATTACTTTGCTTTGGAAATATTCCACAATTGTGCGTGAACCCTTATATTTAACAACTATTCACACGTTTTATGTCAGATACTAAATATACCGAAGATAATATTAGATCGCTCGATTGGAAAGAGCATATACGTATGCGTCCTGGGATGTATATTGGAAAATTAGGAGATGGATCTTCTGCAGATGATGGGATCTATATTTTACTTAAAGAAGTACTTGATAATAGTATTGATGAGTTTGTCATGGGCGCTGGTAGAACCATAGAAATTCGTATTAAGGATAAAGTGGTGAAGGTACGTGACTTTGGTCGTGGTATTCCGTTAGGTAAAGTAGTAGATGTTGTGAGTAAAATGAATACGGGAGGAAAATATGATTCTCGTGCCTTTAAAAAATCTGTAGGTTTAAATGGTGTGGGTACAAAAGCAGTGAATGCTTTATCTTCATTTTTTAAAGTAGAATCTCACAGAGATAATCAAAGCAAGTTTGCAGAGTTCTCCCAAGGAGAGTTAAAAGAGGAAAGCGGTGTTGAACAAAGTAGCAAACGTAAAGGGACAAAAGTTACCTTTATTCCAGATGAAGTAATCTTTAAAAACTATAAGTACCGTAATGAGTATGTAGAAAAAATGCTACGGTACTATGTGTACTTAAACCCAGGTCTTACTATAGATTTTAATGGCGAAAAGTTTTTGAGTGAAAATGGTTTAAGAGATTTACTAGAAGATAATATGGCTCAAGAAGACATGTTGTATCCTGTAATTCATTTAAGAGGCGATGATATTGAAGTTGCTATTACACACAGTAAAACTCAATATAGTGAAGAATATCACAGTTTTGTAAACGGACAAAACACCACACAGGGAGGTACACACCTTGCAGCATATAGAGAGAGTTTAGTAAAAACAATAAGAGAGTTTTACGGTAAAAACTATGACTCTAGTGATATTAGAAAATCTATAGTAAGTGCCATAAGCATTAAAGTGATGGAGCCTGTTTTTGAGAGTCAAACAAAAACAAAACTTGGTTCTACAGACATGGGTGGCGAGTTGCCAACGGTAAGGACCTATATTAACGATTTTGTTAAAACTAATCTTGACAACTTCTTACATAAAAACCCTCCTGTAGCAGAACTAATACAGCGTAAGATTTTAACGGCAGAGCGTGAACGTAAAGAACTCTCTGGTATTAGAAAATTAGCCAAAGACCGTGCAAAAAAAGCGAACTTACACAATAAAAAATTACGTGATTGCAGAGTACACCTTGGTGATACTAAAAAAGAACGCAATCTAGAGTCTACATTATTTATTACAGAGGGAGACTCTGCAAGTGGTAGTATTACCAAGAGTAGAGATGTAAACACACAAGCCGTTTTTAGTCTTAAAGGAAAACCCTTAAACTGTTATGGTCTTACAAAAAAGATTGTTTACGAAAACGAAGAGTTTAATCTATTGCAAGCCGCATTAAACATTGAAGAATCTATAGAAGATTTACGTTATAATAACATTGTGATCGCAACAGATGCCGATGTTGATGGTATGCACATTAGGTTATTATTAATTACATTCTTTTTACAGTTTTTCCCAGAAGTGATAAAAGAAGGGCATTTGTATATTTTGCAAACCCCTTTGTTTAGGGTGCGTAACAAAAAGAAAACAATTTATTGCTACAGCGAAGAAGAACGCCGTAACGCGATGGAAGAGCTAAAACCTAAACCAGAAATCACCCGATTTAAGGGACTTGGTGAGATTAGCCCAGATGAGTTTGTGCATTTTATTGGTGAAGATATTCGTCTTGACCCAGTGATGCTAGACAAGCAAATGAGCATAGAAGAACTACTGAAATTTTATATGGGGAAAAATACCCCAGATAGACAAGAGTTTATTATTGAGAATTTGAAGGTGGAGTTGGACACGGTTGAAGAATAGTTTTTTAGTTTTCAGTAGCAGTAGCAGTAGCAGTAGCAGTAATAAGTGAATTAAAGTTTTAAAATCAAATTTTTGCCAATAACCACTTCAAATAAAGAACTATACGCTCAGGTTGTAACTTTATTACAATCTGCAAAAAGTCAGGTTTTACGCACTGTAAACCAGACGATGGTATTGACTTATTTTGAAATTGGGAGATTGCTCGTTGAAGAACAGCAGGGTGGAGAAGAAAGAGCTGAGTATGGTAAAGCCATTTTAAAAGGACTTTCAAAAGTATTGACTAAGGAGTTTGGTAAAGGTTTCTCTGTTACAAACCTCAAGCAAATGCGTAATCTGTATTTAATTTACGGAAAAGGGCAGACAGTGTCTAACCTTTCTTTAAACAAAAGCCAGACAGTGTCTGACCAATTGCCATTATCAAAATCGGCAACAGTGTTGCCGATTTCTGAAGACAACTTAAAAAAGCATCAATTTCTACTAAGTTGGTCGCATTATTTAAAATTAATGCGCATAGATGATGTGGCAGAAAGACAGTTTTATGAAATAGAATCGCAGAAAAACAATTGGAGTGTTAGAGAGTTAAATAGACAATACGATTCTGCACTTTACACGAGGCTCGTATTAAGTAGAGATAAAAAAGAAGTACAAAAGCTTTCAGAAAAAGGGCACGTTATAAAAAAGCCTCAAGATGTTATTAAGGATCCTTATATATTAGAATTCTTAGGGCTGCCAGAGCTTACGGCATATTCTGAAAACGATTTAGAACAAGAAATAATTAATAAACTGGAGCATTTTTTACTCGAGTTAGGCAATGGTTTTACGTTTGTTGCAAGACAAAAAAGAATATCATTAGACGATACACATTTTAGAATTGATTTAGTTTTTTATAATAGAATTTTAAAATGCTTTGTTTTAATTGACTTAAAAATAGGAGAGCTTAAACATCAAGATTTAGGTCAAATGCAGATGTATGTTAATTATTATGATAGAGAACTAAAATTAGAAGATGAAAACAACACGATAGGGATTGTGCTGTGCAAAAATAAAAGAGAATCTGTTGTAGAATATACTTTACCAGAAAACAATGAACAGATATTTGCGAGTAAATATCAAACAGTTTTACCTAGTAAAGAAGATTTAAAGTCAATTATCAACAGACAGAATATTTCAGTATAAAAAATACAAAAGACTAATAATGAGTGAAGAAAACTCAAATAACCAGAACGAAGAAGAATCTTTAGACCCTCAAGATATTAATCACGAGGAACTTGAAGGTGGTGACATAGAAGAAGTGGAAGAAACTGAATCTATTACCCGTGTTTCAGGGATGTACCGCGAGTGGTTTTTAGATTATGCGAGCTATGTAATACTAGAGCGTGCCGTGCCTGCCATAGAAGATGGTTTTAAGCCGGTGCAACGTCGTATTATGCACTCTATGAAAGATCTTGATGATGGGCGCTACAATAAAGTAGCAAATATTGTGGGTCACACCATGCAGTATCACCCACACGGTGATGCGAGTATTGCAGATGCCATGGTGCAAATAGGCCAGAAAGATTTGTTGATTGATACGCAAGGAAACTGGGGTAATATTTTAACAGGTGATAGAGCTGCGGCGTCTAGATATATAGAGGCACGTATTTCTAAGTTTGGTTTAGATGTTGTTTATAACCCAAAGATAACCAAGTGGCAAGCTAGTTATGATGGTCGACGTAAAGAGCCTATAAATCTTCCGGTAATGTTCCCGTTATTATTAGCGCAAGGAGCAGAAGGTATTGCAGTAGGGCTTTCTACAAAGGTGTTACCTCATAATTTTTTAGAGCTTATTGATGCTAGTGTAAAGTATTTGCAAGGCAAACGTTTTACGTTGTTTCCAGATTTTCCAACAGGAGGGATGTTAGATGTGACAGACTATAATGATGGGTTAAGAGGCGGAAAGATTAAAAGTCGTGCGCGTATTTTGCAACACGACAAGAATACACTGGTAATTAGAGAGATTCCTTTTGGTACCAACACAAGTTCTTTAATTGATTCTATCCTTAAAGCAAATGACAAAGGGAAAATCAAGATTAAAAAGATAGAAGATAACACTGCGGCAGATGTTGAGATAATGATCCATATAGCCTCTGGTTTATCGCCAGACAAAACCATTGATGCACTGTATGCTTTTACTAATTGTGAGACATCTATCTCGCCATTAGCCTGTGTCATAGAAGATAATAAGCCTTTATTTGTAGGTGTTACTGAAATGCTAAAAAGATCTACAGATCGCACGGTTCATTTATTAAAAAGTGAATTAGAAATACAACTCAACGAGTTTGAAGAACAGTGGCATTACGCTAGTTTAGAACGTATTTTTATAGAAAATAGAATCTATCGTGACATAGAAGAAGAAGAAACTTGGGAAGGAGTAATCCAGGCAATTGATAAAGGATTAAAGCCACATACTAAGCATTTAAAGCGTGCCGTTACAGAAGAAGATATTGTACGGTTGACTGAAATTAGAATCAAGCGTATTTCAAAATTTGATATTGATAAAGCACAGCAAAAGATTGATTCACTTGAAGATAGCATTGCTGAAGTAAAGCATCACTTAGCTAACTTAATAACTTATGCTATTGATTATTTTACACGTTTACGTAAAGATTATGGGGAAGGAAAAGAGCGTAAAGCAGAGATAAAAATATTTGATGATATTATAGCTTCAAAAGTAGTTATTAGAAATACTAAGCTTTATGTAAATCGTGAAGAAGGATTTATTGGTACTAGTTTAAAACGTGATGAATACGTGACAGACTGTAGTGATATAGATGATATTATTGCTTTTACTGAAGACGGTAAAATGATGGTAACAAAAGTAGATTCTAAAGCTTTTATAGGTAAAGGGATCGTGCACGTGGCTGTCTTTAAAAAGAAAGACAAGCGTACTATTTATAATATGATTTATAAAGATGGTCCTAAAGGTCCTACTTATGTAAAACGTTTTGCAGTAACATCTGTAACGAGAGATAAAGAATACGATCTCACAAACGGCAATAAAGGATCTAAAGTATATTATTTTACAGCAAACCCTAATGGAGAGGCAGAGTTAGTGACTGTACTTTTACGTCAAAGTGGTAGTATTAAAAAGCTGAAATGGGATTTAGATTTTAGTGACATTAGAGTAAAAGGACGTGCGTCTAAAGGAAACTTAGTCACAAAGTATCCTTTAAAACGAATTGAACTTAAAGAGAAGGGCCTTTCTACTTTAAAGCCTCGTAAAATTTGGTTTGATGATACAGTACAAAGACTTAATGTAGATGGTCGTGGAGAGTTATTAGGTGAGTTTACAAGTGAAGATAGATTGTTGATTATTAACCAAAAAGGATTAATAAAAACACTTATTCCAGAAGTAACACTTCATTTTGACGAAGACATGATTGTTTTAGAGAAATGGGAACCTAAAAAACCTATATCTGCTATTTACTGGGAAGGTGAGAAAGAGCTTTTCTATGTAAAGCGTTTCTTGATTGACAACCCTGAGAGAGATGAACTAATTATTACAGAGCACCCAAAATCTTACCTAGAAGGTGTGTATACAGACTATCGTCCTATGGCAGAGATTGTCTTTGCAAAAAAGAGAGGACACGATCGTCAAGAGAACCTAGAGTTAAATATTGAGGAGTTTATTTCAATTAAAGGAATAGGCGCTATGGGTAATCAATTAACTAAAGATAAAGTGAATGAGATAAACACATTACCATCTTTAGCTTATGAGCCAGAAGTTGAGACTCCTAGTGAAAAGAATCAAGTTGTTGAAGAAACAGGTATTAAACAAGAAGGAGCAGATGAAGCTGATACAACAGATTCTAATAAAGAGATACCAGTAGTAAAACCATCTTTAGAAAATAAGGACAATGATGAGGATGATAACCCACAGATAGATGAAGACGGGCAGGCAACATTGTTTTAATGAAAAAAGCTAATATACCAGTACGTACCTTCAAGGATTATTTAATCCCTTATTTTTCACATACCTATAAATCTGCGCTGAGTAAAGATGAGATTTTAGGTAGAATTAAAAGTAGGACAGAGCCTTCGCGTATGTTTAGGGCTAAAGGTCTATTTGCTTCTAATGAAGCTACTAAGTTATATGAAGGCGCAGTAACACTAACTGGATTTAAAATAAATAGAATTAGCAATAAAAAGAAAAATTATAAATCTTCAGTAGTTATTGGTGAGCTTAGTGGCTCAAACCAGAATACAGTAGTAAAAGTCAAGATAAGACTTAATTTGTTATTGATACTATTAGTGCCGGTTTGGGGCTATTTGTCAACATATTTATTTGTTACAAAAATGAATGATGTCTTTTACGAAGGCGATTTTAATTGGGCCTCTTTATTACCCTATGCAATCGTTTTATTGATGTATACAGTGGTAACGGGTAGTTTTCATTACAATCTAACTAAAGACTTGAAGTTTCTGCAAACTATCATTGAGCCTTTAGATAATGCCAGTTCTGGTGCTTCTTGGATTATCCGTAACTAATATTTTTAACTTCTGAAATTTTAAATAATATGAAAAGCTTTATTCAAGAATTTAAAGACTTTGCCATAAAAGGGAACATGATTGATATGGCAGTCGGGATTATTATAGGAACGGCCTTTAATAATGTAGTAAACACTTTAGTTAAAAAAGTTGTGATGCCACCACTGTCTATGCTCACAGATGATGTAAATATGGCAGAACGTAAATATGTTTTAAAAGACGCTGTAGGAGATGCTAAAGAAGTGGCAATAGGGTACGGAGAACTTATTGAAGCTTTGATTGATTTTACAATCATTGCGCTCACTATATTTCTTGTGATCAAATTTATAAATCGTTTTAAGAAGAAGTCTGAAGATCCTAAAAATAAAACCGTAGAAACTCCTAAAAATATAGAGCTCTTATCTAATATCGAAACATTAATGAAGGAGCAGAATACTTTATTACAATCGTTAAAGTAAGTCTATTCTTCTTCAGATGATACTGTTTCTTCATATTTAGTAATCTCAACAGGATTAAGACGCGCCATCATTTTTGCAGGTACCTTAAAGTCTGCAGCAAATGTTAAGCCTTCTTGACGTTTTTTCATAGTAATGTAAGCGCGGTTATACCAGCGAGCATCTGTAGCTTTCTTAGATTGATCTTCGTGTGTAATAGTACCAAAGGTGGTACGCTTTAGCCAAGAGGTGATGCTGTATAATCCTAAACCGTTATACTCAGCGCGTTCAAGTACTTTTGCAAAATCTGCTTCATCAAATTTGTATTCTTTTGCTTCTGTTGCTTTCTTATTAAGGTTTGTTAACCCTTTAAAGATTTCTGTCTGTAAAAATTCTAATTCTGTCATTGTGCAAAGGTGGTTACTTAATTTGGATTGTGATAATCTCTTTTAAACAATTCTGTATTTTTTAAACAAGTAAATGCTATTTCTTTTTTCTGACCCTCAAATAATATTTTTCTACTTTTTCTCTTGCCCATTCATGTTTCCGAAGAAAAGTAAGACTAGATTTTAATGTGGGATTACTGTAAAAACAATTGATACGGCAGGTATTTGCCATTTTTTCCCATCCTTCTTCTAAGATTAGTTCTTCTAAGATGTCTTTTAACTTAACACCGTGTAGTGGGTTATTAGCTTGTTTAATAGCTGGTTTTTTCTTTTGTAGAATAGCAAACAGCTCTTTATCCATTCTATCTGCGTTAGAGTTGTGGCAACGTTCAAAAACGTTTAAGCTAAAATAGGGCTGAAAATAAGTACGGTATTCTTTTAAACTACCTCCAAAAGGCCTTTTTTCAATATTATCTGTCAAAGGGAAATCAAAAAATACTCCAGCTATTTTTCCGTTTTCTTTTAAAAGTGACGCCATCTTTGTAGCGTACTTTGTTCTGTTCATTTTAATAGGAGGGAAGGAGCAAAAAAATGTTTGTTCAATTATGAGATCATAGCTTTCTTTGTGTTTAAAGAAATCTTGATTTATAAGTTGTTCTTCTGGAAAGTCTGTGATTCGTTTTTTAAAGTTTTGAAGAGGTGTTGTTGCTATATCAAGTATAAAAACGTTTTTAAACCCTTTGTTCCACAGGTATTCTGCTTCATAGGCGTTACCTGCTCCAGGAATCAAAATACGAATTGAGGTATCTGTTAGTTGGTCTACGTACTCCTTTATTGGTGTAGAGATTTTACCTAAATCCCAACCAGTTTTATCCTCATCGTAGCGCTCTTGCCAAAATTCTTGTTCGTTCATTTATTTGATATAATTAGGTATTGTGCACCCTTTAAAGTTTCTGAAGCACTTGTTGTATTATTTTATGGTAAGCTGTCTTAAGCCTTCATAAACAGTGACACTCACGGCATTTGCAATATTTATGCTACGTATGTGATTGCTGTGTAACGGTATTTTATAAATGTGACCTGGATGTTTGTCTATTATATTTGATGAAAGTCCGCTAGACTCTTTACCAAATAATAACATCATGCCATCTTTAAAAGGTATGTCCCACACAGATTTTGTGCCGTGACTACTCATAAGAACCATATCTCTATGATTGTTCTTCTCATAAAATTCATCTATAGAATCATAGATGGTGAGTTCTATATGTTTCCAGTAATCTAAGCCTGCACGTTTTAATCTACTGTCACTAATCTCAAACCCAAATGGCTTAACTAAGTGAAGGTGAGATCCTGTTGCGAGACTTAATCGCCCTATGTTTCCTGTATTGTTAGGTATCTCTGGCTCTACTAATACAATGTGAAGGGGCATATTAACTAAGCATACGTTTAATGTGATGTAGGATTTCGTGTTCCATAATATCAAATTCTCCATCTACCCAGAACAATTCTTTAAGTTCTGATAGTAGATCATTAATTTGGTCTTTACTATAGCCTAATCTTTTAGTAGCGTCTGTTATTTTATTCATCCCTTGATAATCGTTGTCATTATCAAATTCCCTTTTAATCTCTTTATATTTAGGGTTTTGGGTTTTTTCTTGTATATATTCTTTCTCTTCTTCTGTAAACTCTAAATCTGCATTTGCGCAATACAACATGATATATACACGTAGATCATCTTTGCTCCAGTTTTCGCTTGTATTCTTTTGATTGTCTTTCATGATTAATCTATGTTTTCTGGGTTGGTAGATACAATAGTACTTGTTGTTTTTCTGTATTTCATATTGATAAACTCTATTAATAAAGAGAAAGCAATGGTAAAATATAAATATCCTTTAGGGATAACTCCTACCTGAGAACCAAAAATCTCTAAGTGTGATAAATGAGCTCCTTCTGCAATTAGCATAAAACCAATTAATATTAAAAATGAAAGTCCTAACAATTGTACCGTAGGGTGTTTGGTAACAAAACGACCTACTGGGTTAGCAAAAATCATCATTATAACTACAGAAACTATTACGGCAATAACCATAATGATAAGTGCATCTGTAGGCGAATTACCTACTCCATTTGTCATACCAACAGCTGTTAAGATAGAGTCAAAAGAGAATACGATGTTGATTAAACAAATTTGAATAACTGCCTTTGTTAGTGTTGTTTTTCTTCCTTTTGCTACCACACGCTCATCGTGACCTTTATCTTCTACTTTTTCGTGAATTTCGCTAACAGATTTATATAATAAAAATAAACCACCAGCTAGTAATATAAGTCCTTGTCCGCTAAGACCTACTTTAAACCAGGGAAGGTTAACATGCCAGAAAGGTGCCTCCATAGCGACTAACCAAGAGATTCCAAATAATAATATTATTCTAATTATCATTGCCATAAAAAGACCAATGTTGGTAGCTTTCTTTTGGTGTTCTTCTGGGAGTTTACTTGCCGCAAGAGAGATGAAAATTATATTATCAACTCCTAGTACAATCTCAAGAAATGTAAGTGTTAGTAAGGCAACCAGAGCATCTGGTGATGTTAAAATTTCAAACATAGGTTTTAAAGTTAGTTAGTTTATTCAGCAATTTTTCTGGCAGTACCTTTTTCTTTTCTGGTATCGCCTACAATGTTGTATTCAAATAGGTATGTGTCATTGTCTGTGGTTAATATCTTCATGTGCATTGTCTTCTTTTCTTCCATATTTTTAGGGTTCAAGTGTTTGACAATAAACTCGCAGTCATTAAGCCATCTTATAGAAGATGTGTCTGCTTTGCCTCTAAAGTAATCAATTTCTATAGAATCATTACGTACAAAAGTTGTTTTTAAGATTTCTGTGCCTACAAGAGTTTCAAACTCAAAAGTGCCCGTTTTAAAATGAGCGCAATTACGTTCTGGTTGGTAGCAACTTACAAGTAATAACACGCTAAGAAGGAGTAGTAATTTCATAATATATATAGTCTAGCAAATTTCTGAAATTTTAAGCAAAGACAAGAGCACTTCTAAGGTAAATATTCTTTAAAAGAACCATCAGTATAAAAAATAACAATTCTGTCAATTTTTGAAGCATTAGATTTTGTAGAAATAGGAGGTAATGAGTTCTCAATGTTCACCTTTTGTTGGACAGAAGGCTTGGTTTCATTTTTAACTTCTTCTATTTTTTCTTCGGAAATAGTAATACTTGAATCTTGAGCAGGAGGGAAGCTTCCCTTTCCATTTAATAACCAATACAATTCTACCTCTGGATAAGTCTCCACAATTTTAAGTACAAACTCTAAACTTGGCTTGTTTCTGCCAGAAAGAATATGCGAAATAGTAGAGCGATTAAAGTCTATTGCTACAGCAAAAGCGGTGGCAGAAATACCATAATATGAGAGTATTTTTTCTATTCTTTTAGCAAATTCTATACTGTTTACCATTGTAACATATTATGTGTTTTTAATAACGTTTACAAATGTAAATAATTGTGCTAAATAACACTAGTGTTGTTGATAACACAAAAATAATATTTAATTAAAACTTGAAGAGAATGTATTCAACTACCTGAAATAAAGCCGCCTAATTTCATTATACATATTTAGCCGCCTATGTTGAGTTAAAAAAGAGTAATTGGTTTACAAATGTAAACGTGTTGTTTGATTTCTTTTGTTTACAAATGTAAACTTTACATTATTTACATTTGTAAACCTTAAAATAGAATACATTTTGATAAGTCAAACTCATATTAAAGAAGACAGAATATCTGGTAGGTATATTACCCTAGATCATATACTCCCTATATTAAAATCATACTCAGATATTTTTGATATATCTGTGATTGGTAGTTCAGAAAAGGGAGTTGATATTCCTATGGTAACTTTAGGCAGTGGTCCAGAAAAAGTACTAGCCTGGTCACAAATGCATGGCAATGAAAGTACCACGACAAAAGCAGTTATGGATTTACTTGCTTTTGTAGCACAAAAAGAAGACTATCAAAATGAGGTGACAGATTTTTTAAGCAAGTTTACTTTATATATTATACCCATACTTAACCCTGATGGTGCTGCTGCATATACAAGAGTAAATGCAAATGGTGTAGATTTAAACAGAGATGCTCAACAATTGTCTCAAAAAGAAAGTAAAGCGCTACGTGCTGCTTTTAATATAGTAAAGCCAGACTTGTGTCTTAATTTACACGACCAGCGTACTATTTATGGCATATCTTCTAAAAAAACAGCTACAGTTTCTTTTTTAGCTCCTGCAGCAGATAAAGAGCGAACAGTTAATAATACTCGCACGATTGCAATGAAACATATATCTAGAATGTTTGATGCCTTAGATGAAGAGATTCCGGGGCAAATAGGGAGGTATGATGATGGTTTTAATATAAACTGTGTGGGAGATACATTTACTAATCTTGGTGTGCCTACAATTCTATTTGAGGCAGGTCACTTTTCTAAGGATTATCAACGAGAAATTACTCGAGGTCTTATATTTAAAGCACTTTTAGTCTTGTTTAATATTTCAGAAAGAAAAAATAAAACCCCAAATAGCAGTTATCAATCTATACCAGAGAATGATAAGAGTTTTTGTGATATTGTTTTGCGTGATGTGCTACTAGAAAACTCAAGTAAAACTCAAAATATAGCAATTCAATATATAGAGGTATTAAAAAATGAGAAAATAGAATTTGTACCTACAATATTAGAGTTAGACTCAAAATTAAAAGGTCATAGAGAAATTTCTTGTGAGGGTGATGTTATAGTATTTAACAACACAAAAAACTTGTCGTTTAACGAAAATATTAAAAAAGCATATAATAAAACTAAGGAAATTGAATTAACACTGAGAATATCATAAAATATCTGCTATTTTTGCTCAAAAATATAGATATTACTTATGGCAAAGTTTAAATTAGACGATACTGATCACAGCATACTAGATATGCTTATTGATAATACAAGAACACCTTTTACAGATATAGCAAAAAAATTAGACATCTCTGCGGGTACTGTGCATGTAAGAGTGAAGAAAATGGAAGAAGCGGGTATCATTACAGGTAGTTCACTTAAATTAGATTATAAAAAATTAGGCTACTCTTTTATCGCATACGTGGGTATTTTTCTTAATAAAACTTCTCAAACACAATTTGTTTTAGAGCGTATAAATGAGATTCCTTCTGTAACGGTAGCTCACGTAACTACTGGAAAGTTTAATATTTTCTGTAAAATACGTGCAAAAAATACAAGTCACGCTAAAGATATTATTTACAAGATAGATGATATTGACGGAGTTACTCGTACAGAGACTATGATATCTCTTGAAGAAAGCATAAATGACAAAAAACGATTAATGCATTCTATCTTTAACGCGCTAGATTAATGATAAAAGACACAGAATACGGCGCTTATTATGCTCAGTATATTTCTAATGTGAAAACAGATGATGTGCTTGGAGCATTAGCCTCGGGGCTTTTAGAGTTAACGGTTTTTTTTGAAAATCTTCCAGAAGATAAACAAGAGTTTAGTTATGAACCAGGTAAGTGGACTCCAAAAGAGGTTTTACTTCACCTTATTGACTGTGAGCGTGTATTTATGTACAGAGCGATGCAGATAGCTAGATCAAATAATGTAGATCTTGAGGGTTTTGATCAAGATGAATTTGTAGCAAATAGTGATGCAAATGCTAGAACAATGGATAGTTTGATTAAAGAGTATATAGCAGTGAGAACAGCGTCTATACAATTTATACAAACTTGTGATGAAACTACTATGCTAAAGACGGGTAGAGCTAGTAATAGTCCTTTATCTGTTAGAGCCGCCGCTTTTATTACTAGAGGTCATGAAATACATCATGTAGCAATTATTAAAGAAAGATATTTTTAATTTTTAAAAAATATAATCATAAAAAAAGAGAGGCAATTGCCTCTCTCTTTTTATTCTTCATCTTTAATGGCTTTTGAAGGTAATTCTACAATTGGATCATCATAATTGTCATCATCATAATCATCCTCGTCAAAATTGGCCATGGTATTTTCAAGTCTTGAGCTTACTTTTACTAGGTAAATAGTATCTTCTGTTTTTACCTCTACAGCTTCAATGGTTTCATTTTTAGCATTTTTAAACGTAATAACGTTTAAGTCATCATACCCATCAGGATACCTCTCGACAAGCAATGTTAAAATCTCAGGAGTTAATTTTTTATAATCTACAATTACACGTTTCATAATGGAATAGTTGTTTGGTATTAACGAAACTATAAAAAAAATGAATTAGTTGTATGCTCCCTTAAAAAAATTACAACTTTTTATATGCGTCAAAACTTTTTAAGATAAGATGATCCTCAACCCTTTTGTTTATAAGCGGTTGCGCTATATCTTTTAGTAAAACAAATAATACTTTGCCAGAGATGTTTTTCTTATCGTGCTTTAAAAGTTTTATTATTTCTGTAATATCATCGCTTGAAAATTGAACTTTACCACAAACTTTAAGTAATCGTTTTGATGCGCTATTATAAGTATCTTCTGGAAAACCCTCTTGATTTACCGAAATATGTAATGCAAGAATCATCCCTATCGCAATAGCCTCACCGTGAAGTAGTGAGTGCATATGGTTTGTTTCAAGACAATAAGACTCAATGGCGTGCCCTAACGTGTGACCAAAATTAAGCGTCTTTCTTCTTCCTGTTTCTTGTTGGTCTTCTGTAACAATTTCGTTTTTAATTTCTATAGACTCCCAGATTAGATTTTCAGCTTCAGAAATATTAGTTGTATTAAAACTTTGAAGTCTTTGCCAATAGTCATTAGAATATATTAAACCATGTTTAAGCATTTCTGCAAAACCAGAAGTGAGTTGATTTTGCGGCATTGTTTTTAAAAACTCAGGAGCTATAATTACAGCAAGAGGGTCTTTAATAATTCCTATTTGATTTTTTAAAGCACCAAGGTCCACACCATTTTTTCCGCCTACGGCAGCATCTACCATAGCTAAGAGTGATGTAGGTATGTTTATAGAAGTAATGCCTCGCATATATGTGCAGGCGATAAATCCCCCTAGATCTGTCACAACACCACCACCTAAATTGATGATTAAAGAAGCTCTATCAAAACCATTTTGAGATAATTCTCCCCATACCTCAAGACAAGATGCGATATTTTTATGTTCTTCACCAGCGCTTATTTCTATAATAAAAGCTGGTTTTGCTAGCTTTATGTGTTCGTTAAAAACTGGCAGACAATGATTTTTAGTATTTGTGTCAACTAAAATTGCTACAGAACTTGCGTCCTGTTTGTCAATAATTTGCTGTAGTTGTTTCCAACTGTCATTTCCGAAGTAAACTGCACCAGGAATTTTATCTATTTTCTTCATATAAATCTTAAAATACTATTGTACTTTAATTTTCAAAACTAAGTATATTTGTAATTATAATTCACGAACATGATTGTAAATTCTATTTTTGACAATACTAAGACCGCCTTCACTCTTAAAAGTGATAGCGAACTTGAGCGAGCTTATTTTCTTTTTAAAATGATAAGCAAAGAACCTCTGGTGCGTATAGGTACTATTGCTACTAAGTTTGCGCTTAATTTGAGTTTACCTGTAGAGGGGTTAATTCGCTCTACGGTGTTTGATCATTTTTGTGGTGGTGTGAGTGAAAAAGATTGTATAAATACGGTAGAAAATCTATTTGGTGCGGGTGTATACTCTGTTTTAGACTATTCTGTAGAGGGTAAAGAAGATGAAGCTCAGTTTGATTTTACAATGGAAAAAGTAATTGAACTTACTCGTTTTGCTAAAAATAAAGAGGCAATGCCATTTTCTGTATTTAAGCCTACTGGCTTCGGAAAATTTAAAATTTGGCAAAAAATCACAGAAAATGAATCTTTATCTGAGGTAGAAAAAGGTGAGTGGGATCGTATTAAAGAACGCTACAATAATGTTTGTTCTGTAGCGTCTGAATGTGATATCGCTTTATTAATTGATGGAGAGGAAAGCTGGATGCAAGATGCGGCAGATGATCTTTGTGAAGAGATGATGGTGAAGTACAATAAAGAAAAGCCTATTGTTTATAATACATTACAATGTTATCGTTGGGATAGACTTGATTATTTAAAAGAGCAGCATGCAAAAGCAAAGGCTGGCGGTTATAAGTTAGGGTACAAAGTGGTGCGTGGTGCTTATATGGAGAAAGAAAATGACCGAGCAGAAGAAAAAGGTTATCCTACACCTATTTGCGAGAGTAAAACTGCAACAGATGATAGTTTTAATTCTGTAATGAAATATATATTAGATAACTTAGATGATATAAGCTTGTTTCTTGGTACACATAATGAGAACAGTAGTTATCTAGCTTTAGAGATAATGGAAGCGAAGTCTATTATAAAAACAGATGCTCGTGTTTGGTTTGGTCAATTATATGGTATGAGTGATCATATTAGCTTTAATCTAGGGGCAGAAGGTTATAATGTTGCAAAATATATTCCTTTTGGTCCTGTAAAAGACGTGATGCCTTATTTGATACGTAGAGCAGAAGAAAATACATCTGTAGCAGGACAGACGAGTCGTGAGTTAACATTGTTAAAAAGAGAAAAAGAGCGTAGAAAATTATAAAATTCTCTACACTCTTATTTAATATATCTTAATAGTTTCTTATCTAATTAAACTAAACACTTTTTAGTTTAAAACTTCTAAATGCTGTATTGTGGCTATAGAATCACAATTTTGCACTGTCATTTTTAATTCTCGCTTCTTTGAGGTTCCTTCAATTACGTAAATTTTACAAGAATCTAAATTTGTATTGCTTTCACTAAATAAAACATTTCCTTTACGAAGCAATGTACTTATTGACGAGGTGTCAATTTTGTTATCAATTAATTGTTGAGTAGTTATTTCAGAAAAAACACGTTCTTTTATGCGTATATTTTTTAAAACTCTAGCATTTGGACCGTAACTCATATCACAAGAAGCACCGCTTCCTCCTACAAAAAAGTATAATAAAATGATACCTATAAAAAAACCTATCCCGTAAAATACAAATCGATATCTAATGCGCATATTTTAATTTTAGATTGCAAAGATAAAAATAGGAGTGGAGTTTAGCCCATTAAAACATAAGAAGATTAAGATCGCTGTAAGGAAGATCAAACCAAGTAGCTACGGCTTTATTTGTGAGAATACCACGATAATAATAAAGTCCATTTTTTAAACCTGGGTCAAAACGTATAGCTTGTTCTAGACCACCAGACTCTGCAATATCTAATAGGTAAGGTGTAAATATGTTACTTATAGAGATTGAAGCTGTTTTAGGGTATCTTGCAGGTATATTGGGAACGCCATAATGGATTACTCCATTTTTAATTTGTGTAGGATTATCATGACTCGTTGTTTCTGTAGTTTCAAAACAACCACCCATATCTACACTTACGTCAATAATTACAGCTCCTTTTTTCATGTGCTCTACCATTGTCTTTGTTACAATAATAGGGGAGCGATTAGAACCTCTAACGGCACCAATAGCTACATCACAGCGGCGCAAAGCTTTTGTTAAATTTTTAGGCTGTATAGTTGATGTATATAAAGTACGACCAACATTGGTTTGTAGTTTACGCAATTTTGTTATTGAGCTATCAAAAACCTTTACGTTAGCACCTAGACCCAATGCAGATCTTACGGCAAATTGTCCTACTGTACCAGCGCCTATAACAACCACCTCTACGGGAGGTACTCCAGATATGTTACCAAATAGTAAACCATTTCCTTTTTTGGCATTGACCATTAATTCTGACGCAATAAGAACAGAAGCCGTACCAGCAATCTCACTTAATGCTTTTACCGCAGGGTAACTACCGTCTTCATCTTTAATAAATTCAAAAGCTACGGCAGTAATTTTCTTTTTTGCTAGAATTTCAAAATATTTTGATTGTCTTGTTTTAAGTTGAAGAGCAGATATTAGTACCGTTTTAGGGTTAATCATATCTAATTCTTCTATAGTAGGTGGCTCTACTTTTAAAATCATAGGACAACCAAAGACTTTTGCAGTATCCTTGGTTATTTCGGCTCCAGCTTCACTATAATCTTTATCACTAAAACCAGCTTCTGTACCAGCATCATTTTCTACTAAAACCTTGTGGCCGTTAGCTACTATTGCGGCTACGGCATCTGGTGTTAAACAAATGCGTCTTTCTTGAAAATAAATTTCTTTGGGTAGTCCAATATAGAGTGCACCTTTCTGTCTTGCGACTTCAAGTTTTTCTTCTTGAGGTATCAACTGCTCTATAGTAAATGGTGAATTTTGGCTTGACATGTGTACTTAGGTTAGTCGCACCAAGTTACTATAATAATTTAAGATGGTAAAGGAGAATCTTTATGTTAGTTGCTTTTAATAATAAGGATAATAAAAGCATATAAATTTTAATTATATACTGCTATTAAGCAAATAGATGAAGAAAAAAAAATAGGAGAGTAGTTTACCTAAATAAGTCTCTAAGCTGTCCCCATAAAGTTTGTTTTTGACCAAGCTCTTCTTCAAAAGATTGATGATCATATCCTCGTACACTGTTAAAGAGCTTTGCTCTTATTAAGTAAACAAAAGGTATGAGAAACATCATTAATGGAAGTAAATATATCATTTCAATTTCATCATAACCTCCACTTTCATTAATTAAACCCCATAGTTGAAATGAATACATTGCTATAGGAACTAATATTATCCAGTGCCACCAATGTTTACAAGTGAAAAACCACAATAAAAGTAGAAATAATGGGATAACTTTGCCTGTTAAATACCAAGCGTAACCATACCAATCAGGAAAATCAGTATGTAATGTGAAAAAATAAGTTTCCCAAACTTGAGTGTCTGGGAAACTTTTGTATGAATAGAACATAATTGGAGTAATAGCAATTAAAATTACTATTACACCTCCAATAATCAAAGATTTCTTACCCTTGTCTTGGTGGTCTAAGTGAGTTGTCAACTTGTTGTTCTGTGTTTTCATCTTCAATGCTTTCTGGCGTGCAAGACGCGAAAAGACCCATTGTAAATAATGCTGCGAAAAAAATGTACTTTGTTTTCATAATAAATGTTGTTTTGTGAGGTTAATAGTACAAACCTATCACAAAATGTCACATGTATCAAATTTATTATTGACGTATCTTTACTAGTTTTTGTGTTTTCACAAGAATATCGCAATAATAATGTCGTTTTAATGAGTTTTATTCATTTAAACGTTTAAAAGTGTATTTTATCGATTATATCATTTATTAGGAATCATTTTCAGTGTTCTACTTCCGTTTTGGTTTGTTGTTAAATATATTTTTTCTGACTCTTCTGGCAGTAGAGTATCTACTTTTTCAGGCCATTCAACGAAAACCCAATGATTTGAGTAAAAATATTCGTCAACGCCTATATCTAATGCCTCTGTGTCGTCTTCTATTCTGTAAAAATCAAAATGATAGATTTTATCCTCACCAATATTGTATTCATTTACAATAGAGAAGGTGGGGCTACTTATTGTATCTGTTACTGATAATTGTTTTGCTAGTTCTCTTATAAGTGTAGTTTTACCCACACCCATATCTCCGTAGAAAAGGAGTTTTTTAGAGGAGGTATTTTTAATAAGTGTTGCTACAACTTGCGGCAACTCATCTAAAGTATAAGAAATTTCAATCATATAAGGAATTTCAAATATAAGCAAAATGCCGACATAGAAACCATTTTAGCCGATTAAATGTGTTAAATAGGAATAATCTTACGTTGTTATCTTGGAGTCATAACACAAAAAGGGATGATCATTTCTTCTAGAGAAACGCCTCCATGTTGATACGTATTTCTATAATAACTCACATAGTGATTATAGTTGTTAGGGTAAGCAAAAAACAAATCTCCCTTTGCAAAAACAAAACTACTACTCATGTTAATAGTGGGTAAGTTGATGCTTTTAGGGTCTTTAGCTGCTAATACATCCTTGTCTTCATAAGTAAGACTGCGCCCAGTTTTATATCTCAAGTTACTACTCGTGTTTTTGTCACCAATAATTTTGGTTGGATTTTTAACATTAATAGTACCGTGGTCTGTTGTGATAATAAGTTTAAAGCCAAGCTTACTTGCTTGTTGAATTATTTCCATTAAAGGAGAATTCTTAAACCAGCTTTGTGTCAATGACCTGTAAGACTTATCTGTTGAGGCAAGTTCTTTAATAACTTCCATCTCCGTTTTTTTATGAGATAGCATATCTACAAAGTTGTAAACTACCGCAACAAGATCATCATCTTTATGTTGCTTAAAGTTATCAGAGAGTTTTTTACCTTGTTTTAAACTAGAAATCTTATGATAACTCCATTTATAGTCTAGACCTAAGCGTTTTAACTGAGCCTCCAGAAATTTATCTTCATACATGTTTTTTCCACCTTCATCTGTATCGTTTAACCAGTAGTCCGGGTGTATTTTTTCCATGTCACTTGGCATTAAGCCAGAGAAAATAGCGTTTCTAGCATATTGAGTAGCAGTAGGAAGTATACTACAGAAAAGTTTCTCTTCTGTTTTTTTATAGGCATTTTGCACAAAAGGCTCAAAAGCCTTCCATTGATCATATCTTAAATTATCTACAACAACTAACAAGGTTGGTTGTTTATCGCTCAACTGAGGCTTAATCCAGTCTCTAAATAATGTATGAGACATCACAGGGGCATCTTGATCACCATTAAACCAGTCTGGATAGTTCTTGTCTATAAATTTGCAAAACTGATTATTTGCTTCGGTTTTCTGAGATTCAAGAATCTCAAACATACCGCTATCTTCTATAGTCTCTAGCTCTAACTCCCAGTATACTAGCTTTTGATAAAGTTCAACCCAACCTTCATAAGAGTTAATCATCGACATATCCATCGCGATTTTTCTAAACTCCTGCTGGTAATTTGAAGTCGTTTTTTCTGAAATTAAACGAGAATGATCTAGATTCTTTTTTAAACTTAGTAATATTTGATTAGGGTTTACGGGCTTAATAAGGTAGTCTGCAATCTTAGATCCAATAGCCTCTTCCATTATATATTCCTCTTCACTTTTAGTGATCATTACTACAGGAACATCTGCTCGTTTTTCTTTAATTTCAGAAAGTGTTTCAAGACCCGTAAGTCCTGGCATATTTTCGTCAAGAAATATGATATCAAAACTTTGATCTTCAATAATCTCAAGCGCTTCTGTACCACTTTGTGCAGTTGTCAAGTTATATCCTTTTTTTTCAAGGAATAAAATATGCGGCTTCAAAGAAGCTATCTCGTCATCTACCCATAATATCTTTATCTCACTCATATATGTATCTTTGCTTTAATTCTCCTTGGCTTTTGCGAGGAGTATGCTATCATTATAGACTATTATCCTAGTCATAATGTTTCAGCATTATTTCTGAAATTTTAATGAATCAATATCGTTAGATACAAAACTCATTAGTATAACTTCAAAATTAATTATGAAGTATGCGACAAAATATTTTAAACACATAAATAAAAGTTAAACTTTGAATAAGAGAAATACCCAAAAAATAATAAACGATCCTATTTATGGATTTATCACCATCCCAAGTGAACTTATATTTAATTTAATTGAGCATCGTTATTTTCAGCGATTACGCAGAATATCTCAAATGGGAATGAGTTATTTAGTATATCCGGGGGCGCATCACACCCGTTTTCATCATACACTTGGCGCACTTTTTTTAATGGAAAAAGCTGTGCAAGTTCTTCGTTTTAAAGGGACTAAGATTACAGATGAAGAAGCAGAAGCTTTAAATATAGGTATATTATTACACGATATAGGTCATGGACCTTTCTCTCACGCTATGGAACATAGTATAGTGAGCGGTATTAGTCATGAGGATATCTCACTACTTTTTATGGAAGCTCTTAATGTAGAGATGTCAAACAAGTTGACGCTTGCTATTTCTATTTTTAAAAATGAATATCCAAGAAAATTTTTGCACCAATTAATTAGTAGTCAACTAGACATGGATAGGTTAGATTATCTAAGGAGAGATAGTTTTTATACAGGTGTAGCAGAGGGTGCTGTTAATAGTGAGCGATTAATAGCAATGCTTAATGTTAAAGATGACAAACTAGTTGTAGAAGAAAAAGGAATTTATTCTGTAGAAAAATTTATAGTAGCTCGTAGATTAATGTATTGGCAAGTGTATTTGCATAAGACTGGTTTTGTCGCAGAAAACTTATTGTTACGTACTTTAAAGAGAGCAAAAGAGCTAACTCAAAAAGGAGTAGTGTTAAGGTGTAGTGATGCATTACAGTATTTTTTAAAACATCAAGTAACACCAGAAGGATTTAACTTAGAAGTACTAGAGACGTTTGCAAAACTTGACGATACAGACATAATATCTGCAATGAAATTTTGGGTTTCAAACGACGATTATGTATTGTCAGAGCTTTCAAAAATGATATTAAATAGGTCTTTATTGAAAATTAAAATTAAAAAGAAACCTATTTCAATAGATAAAGTTTCAGAAAAGAAAAAACAGCTCATGGCAAAGCACAACCTAAGTAGAAATGAGGCTGATTACTTTGTGTTTACTGGTACCATGACTAATCAAGCATATGACATGCAAAATGACACAATTAATATACTAACAAAAAAGGGAAGGGTTGTAGATGTCGCAAAAGCTAGTGATCAACTTAATATAGAGGCATTGTCAAAAAAAGTTGTAAAGCATTATTTCTGTTTCCCTAAAGGTTTAGATTAGTGAATTATTATACCACTTGTTAAAGGAGGTTATGATTTAGACTGTTTTAATATTTTATATTAAAAAATAAACAGATCCTATTTTAAATCTAATATCACTCATTAAATACAACCTATTAACATAGGTCTATTATTTTACTTATTTTTGTGAGCAATGCTAATATTAAAAAGCATGCACAACTAATTGATTTATGAAATTTACAGCAGCACAGATTGCAGGCATACTTGAAGGTACAGTAGAAGGTGACGAAACGATAGAGGTGTCTAAGTTGGCTAAAATAGAAGAAGGAGTCCCAGGCTCACTTACATTTCTAGCAAACCCAAAATACAAATCATATATATACGATACACAAGCATCTATTACTATAGTAGGTAATGATTTTGAGGTAGAAAACCCTATAACAACAACGTTAATAAGGGTTGATGATGCTTATAAGGCTTTCTCAAAATTACTTGAGTATTATAATATGGTAAAGATGAATAAAACAGGAATTGAACAACCTGTATTTATTTCAGAAACCGCCACTTATGGTGCAGATCATTATATAGGCGCTTTTGCATATATAGGAGATAATGTTATTATAGGAGATAATGTTAAATTATACCCCAATGTATATATAGGAGATAATGTAACTATAGGTAATAACGTTACTGTTTTTGCAGGCGCTAAAATATATTCTGAAACAGTAATAGGAAATGGCTGTGTGATTAATGGAGGTGTAATATTAGGAGCAGATGGTTTTGGTTTTACTCCTAATGAAGAGGGGATTTACAGCAAAGTACCTCAAACAGGAAATGTTATTCTTGAGGATAACGTAGATGTAGGTGCCGCTACCACAATAGATAGAGCAACGTTAGGTTCTACTATAATAAGAAAAGGAGTGAAATTGGATAATCAAATTCAAATTGCTCATAATGTAGAGATAGGAGAGAATACTGTTATTGCTGCACAAACTGGTATCGCTGGTTCTTCAAAAATAGGTAAGAACTGTATGATAGGAGGACAAGTAGGGATTGCAGGGCATCTTACTATAGGTGATAATGTAAAAATACAAGCGCAAAGTGGTATAGGGCGTAATATTAAAGATAACGCAGTTCTTCAAGGTTCACCAGCATTTAAATATGCTGACTGGAACAAAAGCTATGTTCACTTTAAAAATCTTCCCGATATCATGAAACGATTTAATACCTTTGAAAAAAATAATCAATAATGACCACTAGTACAAATTATCAAACTACGATAGCCAAAGAAGTTTCTTTAAAGGGTGTAGGGCTTCACACTGGCGCAGAGGTAACACTCACTTTTAAGCCAGCTCCTGCAAATCACGGATACAAATTTGTACGTGTTGATCTTGAGGATAGCCCTATAGTAGAGGCCGATGCTAATTATGTAGTGAACACACAACGAGGAACCAACCTTGACAAAAATGGAGTGATGATACAAACAAGTGAACATGTGCTAGCAGCACTTGTAGGAATGGAAGTTGACAATTGTATTTTAGAATTAAACGCTAGTGAGCCACCTATTATGGATGGCTCTTCTAAGTTTTTTGTAGAAGCAATAGAAAAAGCTGGAATCATCACTCAAGAAGAATTTAGAGAAGAATATGTAGTTACAGAAGTAATTTCTTTTAAAGATGATGAAACTGGTAGCGAGATTATCTTGATGCCTAGTGATGAGTACCAAGTCACTACTATGGTAGATTTTGGGACTAAAATTTTAGGAACTCAAAATGCCTCATTAGAGCGTTTATCAGATTTTAAAAACGAAATATCAGACTCAAGAACTTTTAGCTTTTTACACGAGATAGAGATGTTGTTAGAGCATGGCCTTATTAAAGGAGGTGATCTTAATAACGCTATTGTATATGTAGACAAAGAGTTGTCTCCAGAGACTATGGAGAAACTTCGTAAAGCTTTTGGTAAAGATGAAATATCTGTAAAGCCTAATGGTATCTTAGATAACCTAACATTGCATCACGCAAATGAAGCGGCAAGACATAAATTATTAGATGTAATAGGTGATCTTGCATTAGTGGGTACTCGCATAAGAGGAAAAATTATAGCTAATAAGCCTGGACATTCTGTGAATACACAGTTTGCAAAAAAACTTTTAAAGCAAATTAAGCTTGAGGTGCGTAATAAAGTACCTAAAGTAGATATTTATGCAAAACCCGTTAAAGACGTAAATCAAATAATGGAAATGCTGCCACATAGGTCACCATTTTTATTAGTTGATAAGATTTTAGAATTATCTGACAATCACGTTATTGGTCTTAAAAATGTCACTATGAATGAGCCTTTCTTTGTAGGTCATTTTCCTGGTGCGCCAGTAATGCCAGGAGTTCTTATTGTAGAAGCAATGGCACAGACAGGTGGTATATTAGCACTTAGTACCGTTCCAGATCCTGAGAATTACCTAACGTTTTTTATGAAAATAAATAATGTTAAGTTTAAGCAACAAGTTAATCCAGGAGATACTTTAGTTTTTAGTTTAGAGTTAATAACACCTATACGTAGAGGTATTGTACACATGCAAGGAAGTGCCTTTGTAGGTGATAAATTAGTAACAGAAGCAGAGTTAATGGCACAAATAGTTAAAACAAAAAATTTATAATGAATCAACCATTAGCATACGTACATCCAGGAGCCAAGATTGCAAAAAACGTAGTGATTGAGCCATTTACAACAATACATAATAACGTTATTATAGGCGAAGGTACCTGGATAGGTTCTAACGTGACTATAATGGAAGGTGCTCGCATTGGTAAAAATTGCAATATTTTTCCGGGAGCAGTAATCTCTGCGATACCGCAAGATTTAAAATTTCAAGACGAAGATACTACAGCAGAGATAGGTGATAATGTTACTATTAGAGAGTATGTTACTGTAAATAGAGGTACTGTAGATAGAGGTAAGACTGTGATAGGTAATAATTGTTTGATTATGGCGTATTGTCATATTGCACACGATTGTATTGTAGGTAATAACTGTATTTTTTCTAACAATAGTACGCTAGCGGGACATTGTACCGTAGGTGATTTTGTGATTCTTGCAGGTATGACAGCTGTTCACCAGTTTTGTACTATAGGGAGTCACGCATTTGTAACTGGTGGGTCTTTGGTTAGAAAAGATGTGCCGCCATTTGTAAAGGCTGCGCGTGAACCACTTAGTTATGTGGGTATTAACTCTATTGGTTTAAGACGCCGTGGTTATGATTCAGATAAAATTAGAGAGATCCAGAATGTGTATCGCATTTTGTATCAAAAAAGTTATAATAACTCACAAGCTGCCCAAATTATTGAAGCAGAAATGGAAGCAACTCCAGAAAGAGATGAGATATTACAATTTATTAAAAACTCTAAGCGAGGTATCATGAAAGGATATTTCAGTAATTAAGTAAATTTTTACTTCGGAAATATTAAAATTTTCAGATTTCAGAAAAAAATATAAATAGTAAAGAATAATTAAGATTCCGAATCTAGTTCGGAATGACAATAAAAAAATATATGGCATCAACATCAGACATTAGAAACGGATTATGCATTAGGTATAACCACGATATCTTTAAGGTTATAGAATTTTTACACGTAAAGCCGGGTAAAGGGCCTGCTTTTGTAAGAACAAAACTGAAGAGTGTAACTAACGGAAAAGTAATTGATAATACTTTTTCTGCAGGACATAAATTAGATGATGTACGTGTAGAGACGCACAAGTTTCAGTATTTATATAATGATGGAGAGTTTTATCATTTTATGAACGAGGCAGATTACTCACAGATTCGTTTATTAGAACCAGCACTTGACAATCCTGGATTAATGAAAGAAGGAGAAGTAGTGACTGTATTGCTTAACTCTGAAGATAACTCACCGTTATCTGTAGATTTACCTGCGAGTGTTATTCTAGAAGTAACATCTACAGAGCCAGGCGTAAAAGGAAACACAGCAACAAACGCTACAAAGCCTGCTACTGTTGAGACAGGAGCAGAGATTAATGTACCTTTATTTATTAATGAAGGTGATAAAATTAAAGTAGACACTGCAAAAGGTGCTTATAAAGAAAGAGTAAAAGAATAGTATTTTTACTACTGAAAAATAAATCCCTCCTGTGTCAAATACAGTGAGGGATTTTTTTATATTTGACCTAATGAAATTTTCTACTCCCCAAAAGTTAAAAGACATTGCCGCACTTATAGATTGCGACTTTGTTGGTCAAGCAGACTTCCCAGTTTTAGGGATGAATGAGATTCATGTAGTGAATGCAGGTGATATTGTTTTTGTAGATCACCCTAAATATTATGATAAAGCTCTAGAATCTGCTGCGACCATAGTACTCATAAATAAAGAAGTTGCCTGCCCAGAAGGTAAAGCACTATTAATCTCTGATGATCCTTTTAGAGATTTTAATAAAATATCAAAACATTTTAACCCATTTATTGCGGCACAATCTGCTATTGCAACGAGTGCGGTAATTGGTGAGAATACCATTATACAGCCCAACGTTTTTGTGGGTAACAATGTGAAAATTGGTAAAAACTGTTTGATTCACCCTAATGTTTGTATTTATGATAATGCGGTGATAGGTGATAACGTTACCATTCATGCAGGTGCGGTTTTAGGAGGAGATGCTTTTTATTATAAAAATAGGCCAGAAGGTTTTGATAAATTAGTTAGCTGCGGAAATGTGCTTATTGAAGACAATGTAGATATAGGTGCGTTATGTACTATAGATAAAGGAGTAACAGCATCTACAACTATTGGTGAAGGAACAAAACTAGATAATCAAGTACACATAGGGCACGATACTATTATAGGTAAGCGTTGTTTGTTTGCAGCACAAGTAGTTGTTGCTGGTTGTGTGGTAGTTGAAGATTTTGTGACTATTTGGGGCCAAGCTGCGATAACAAGTGGTGTAACTATAGGAGAAAAAGCAGTAATCTCTGCGCAAAGCGGAGTTAGTAAATCGTTAGAAGGTCATAAAAGTTATTTTGGCTCTCCAGCAGATGAATTTAGAAAAAAATATAAGGAAATAGCTTCCATCAGGTTGATACCAGAAATTATGGACAAATTAGATAAATTAAAATGAGCTCAAACGCCAAACAGTTAGTAAAGGATTTTTACAATTCAGATTTATTGAATGACAAAGAGGTCTTAACAAAATATTTTCACCCAGATGTAGAGCTTATATGGAATAGCACTGCAGGACTTACTATATTTCATTATCAAGAAATAGTAGACACATTTAAAGAGATAGCTCGCACCTATACAGAACTTAGGGTAGAGGTGAGTCATGTGTTACAAGATGGAGATTTTGTTACTACTCGTTATAAATATTACATACGTACCATAGAGAATCCTGATGAAGAATTAGGGATTGCACATTTCATTTCTATTTGGGAAGTAAAAGACGGTAAATTATACAGAGGACATCAAGTAAGTCAACCAGCAATGGATAAAGATGACACTAATGGATCTTACCATAAAATAAAAGTGTAAATTTCTCAAGTTGAATTTACTATAAAAACAGAGATAAATTGTATCTTTGCAATCTTAAAATACAGCATATTTCCGAAGTTAAAACCGGAAACTTAATAACATAAAAACAACAAAAAGCATGAGCGTTTTAGTAAATAAAGATTCTAAAATAATTGTACAAGGATTTACAGGTAGCGAAGGGACTTTCCACGCAGGTCAAATGATCGAGTACGGAACAAATGTAGTAGGTGGTGTAACACCAGGAAAAGGTGGGCAAACTCATCTTGACAGGCCTGTTTTTAACACAGTTGCAGAAGCTGTAAAAGAAGTAGGAGCTGACACTACTATTATTTTTGTACCACCAGCTTTTGCTGCAGATGCAATTATGGAAGCTGCAGATGCAGGTATTAAAGTAATTATCACAATTACAGAAGGTATTCCTGTTGCAGATATGATTAAAGCTGCAAATTATATTGAGCATAAAGAATGTAGATTAATAGGACCTAACTGCCCAGGTGTAATTACGCCAGGTGAAGCTAAAGTTGGTATTATGCCAGGTTTTGTTTTCAAGAAAGGTAGTGTAGGTATTGTATCTAAATCTGGTACTTTAACGTATGAAGCTGCAGATCAAGTTGTAAAACAAGGTCTTGGTATTACTACAGCTATTGGTATTGGTGGAGATCCAATTATTGGAACTACTACAAAAGAAGCAGTAGAGATGTTAATTAATGACCCAGAAACAAAGGCAGTTGTAATGATTGGTGAGATAGGTGGTCAACTAGAAGCAGATGCTGCTCAATGGTATAAAGCTAGCGGAAGTAAAAAACCAGTTGTTGGTTTTATCGCCGGTGAGACTGCTCCAGCAGGACGTACAATGGGGCACGCAGGTGCAATTGTAGGTGGTAGTGATGATACAGCTCAAGCTAAGAAGAAAATTATGCGTGAGTGTGGTATTCACGTTGTAGACTCTCCTGCAGAAATAGGAAAGAAAGTTGCAGAAGTAATGGCATAACCATTATTTCTTATAAATATATTTATTAAGCGTTTAGGTTTTATACAAAACCTAAACGCTTTTTTTGTTTTTAAAATGAATGTATAATTATTAATGATTTTCATCGTTCATTAATATAAGATTAATTTAAACCAAACCACAAAATGAAAAACATTAAAGTATTACTTACGTGTACGTTAGTTGCGTTTATGTTAAGTTGTAAAAACAATACAGATAACGCAAAATCTGGTTTTGCAGCACACACACAAGAAGACGCAAAAGGCTATAGTTATGAGACTGTAGATAACGACCCTACAGGATTACGTTTGTACACTCTAGATAATGGTCTAAAAGTGTATTTAAGTCAAAATAAAGACGAACCAAAAATACAAACATACATTGCGGTACGCGCAGGTTCTAATTATGACCCTAAAGAATCTACTGGTTTAGCTCACTATTTAGAGCACATGGTTTTTAAAGGAACCTCTAAAGTTGGTACTGTAGATTGGGAAAAAGAGAAAGGATATTTAGAGCAAATTTCTCAATTGTATGAAGATCATAGAGCAGAACAAGATCCAGAAAAACGATTAGCTTTATATCGTAAAATAGATGAAGTATCTCTTGAGGCTTCTAACTATTCTGTAGCAAATGAGTATGATAAGATGATGACTTCTCTTGGTGCTACAGGTACAAACGCTCATACTTGGTTTGAAGAAACTGTTTATAAAAATAAAATCCCTGCAAACGAGCTGGATAAGTGGTTGTTGCTAGAAGAAGAACGTTTTAGCGAGCTTGTTTTAAGACTTTTTCATACAGAGTTAGAGGCTGTTTTTGAAGAGTTTAATAGAGGGCAGGATAACGATTTTAGAAAAAGTTATGCCTCTATGTTAGAAGGGCTTTTTCCTAATCACCCTTATGGTCAGCAAAAAACAATTGGTACTGCGGCACACTTAAAAGCTCCTTCTTTAATAGATATTAACAACTATTTTGATAAATATTATGTACCTAATAATATGGCGATGGTGCTAGTGGGTGATTTTGAATTTGATGAAACTATAGAGAAAGTTGCAAATACCTTCGGAAATTTGAAGAGAAAAGAAGTAACTCACCCTGTTTTACCAAAAGAGACACCGTTAACATCTATAGTAACAACCGAAGTATTTGGACCAACTGCCGAAAATATCTCTATTGCATTTAGATCTGGAGCGGTAAATACAAATGATGAAAAAATGGTGCAGTTATGTGATATGATACTTGCAAACGGAAACGCAGGGTTAATTGACCTTAACTTAAACCAGAAACAACTAGTGCAGCGCGCTGGGTGTAGTACTACATTTTTAAATGATTATGGATATCATACATTTTCGGGTTCTCCTAAAGAAGGACAATCTCTTGATGAAGTAAAAGATTTAATTTTAGGACAAATCACATTATTAAAAGAAGGTAAATTTGATGATTGGATGATTGAGGCGGTAGTTAACGACTTAAAAAAATCTAAATTACAGCAGTATGAAAATAGTACAGCAGTAGCATCTGCGTATTATGATGCTTTTATTCATAGAGTAGACTGGAAAGATAAAGTAGCTTATTTAGACGAATTAAAGAAAGTGACTAAAGAAGAAGTTGTTGCTTTTGCTAACACTTTTTACAAAGACAATTATGTGGTTACTTACAAAAGAAAAGGAGAAGATAATAGTATTGTAAAAGTTTCTAATCCTGGGATTACTCCCGTAAACCTAAATAGAGGTAAGGCATCACAATTTATCACAGATTTTAATGCAATAGAATCAAAGCCTTTAGTGCCAGAATATGTTGATTATGCTTCTGCAATTAAAGAAATGAAAACTGATAGTGGCTTGAAGGTTTCTTATATAGAAAACGAAACTAACGATTTGTTTGATATGAATATCATTTTTGATATGGGACGTGATAATAACAAAAAGTTAGGTCTTGCTGTTGGGTATTTAGAGTATTTAGGTACAGAAAAATATACAAATGAAGCTTTAAAAAAGGAGTTTTATAAATTAGGTATTGACTATTATGTGAGTGCTGGTGGTGATCAAACATATGTAGGTTTAAGAGGTCTTAAAGAAAACTTACCTAAAGGCTTAGAGTTGTTAGAGAACCTATGGGATAACGCGGTGCCAGACACAGAGGCATATAAAAATTATGTAGAGTCAATTATAAAATCTAGGCAAAATAATAAATCTAATAAAGGTAGCATTTTACGCTCTGGGTTATTAAATTACGCAAAATATGGTGAAAATTCAGACTTACGTAATATTTATACTATTGCAGAAATGGACGCTATTGAGCCACAAGAACTAGTTGATATAACTAAGAGTATAAAAGACTATAAACAACGCGTTTTTTATTACGGTAAAGATGTTGATGCAGCATTATCTGCTTTAAATAAATATCATAAAGTTAAAGATTCTTTTAAAGATTATCCAGAAGCTACCGTTTATACAGAGCAAGAAACAGGCGGTAATGTTTATTTTGTAGATTATGATATGGTACAAAGTGAGATGATGTTCTTATCTAAAGGAGCGCCATTTGCACCAGAAAATATGGCTGTATCTACCTTGTTTAATACATATTTTGGTTCAGGTTTATCATCTATTGTGTTTCAAGAAATAAGAGAGTCTAAATCTTTAGCATATTCTGCTTGGTCTAATTACTCTACAGCTCGTAATCAAGAAGATTCAAACTACGTGATGGCTTATATAGGTACTCAAGCAAATAAAATGCCGCAAGCAGTAGATGCAATGATGGGTTTAATGAATGATATGCCAGAAGCACAAGAACAGTTTGAAGCTGCAAAAACAGCTACCTTAAAAAAACTAGCTGCGCAGCGTATTACAAAATCTAATGTATTCTGGAACTATGAGCGACTACAACGTTTAGGGATAAATGAAGACAATAGAGAAGCCATGTATAATGCCATTAAAGATATGAAAATGGAAGATTTAAGAAACTTCTTTAATGAGAATATAAAGGGTCAAGATTATTCTGTGATGGTGATAGGTAATAAGAAAGATGTTGATATGAAGGCGCTAGAACAATTAGGAGAAGTGAAAGAGATGGATGTAGATTATTTGTTTAACTACGGAAAAGTTGAAGATGTAAAATTGTAGGCTATTCTTTCAAACCTAGGATTAAGCTAATCCCCACAAATTCTTATAATTTGTGGGGATTTTTATTTCGAGATAGCTGCTGTAATGAGTATATTTAACCCTTGTGAAAATGATTAATATTTCAGAATTAAAAATTAAATAGACACTTAATTAACCATCACTATATGAAACTATTAGAAGGTAAAACAGCAATAATTACAGGGGGAAGCAGAGGTATAGGAAAAGGAATTGTAGAAGTTTTTGTAAAACATGGTTGTAATGTAGCTTTTACATACAACTCATCTGCAGCACCCGCAGAAGCATTAGCAGAAGAGTTAAGCAAGTCTGGTGTAAAAGTTAAAGCTTATAAGAGTAATGCGGCAAGTTTTGATCAATCTCAAGAACTTGCAACTGCAGTTTTAGAAGATTTTGATGGGATAGATATTTTAATTAATAATGCAGGTATCACAAAAGACAACCTATTGATGCGTATGTCTGAAGAAGATTTTGATAATGTAATAGAGGTGAACCTTAAGTCTGTTTTTAATATGACAAAGGCGGTACAACGCACTATGCTAAAACAGCGTAAAGGCTCTATTATTAATATGAGTTCTATAGTAGGAGTAAAGGGTAATGCTGGGCAAACTAACTATGCAGCTTCTAAAGCTGGTATTATTGGGTTTTCAAAATCTGTAGCTCTTGAGCTTGGTTCACGTAACATACGTTGTAACGCAGTGGCACCAGGTTTTATTGAAACAGAAATGACAGGTAAACTAGACGAAGCTACCGTGCAGTCTTGGAGAGACGGAATCCCTTTAAAACGTGGCGGAACTCCAGAAGATATAGCAAACACTTGTGTCTATCTTGCAAGTGACTTATCTGCTTATGTAACAGGTCAAGTACTTAATGTAGATGGTGGGATGTTGACTTAAACAACACCAAGTATAAAATTTATTTTTAAAATTTGTACATTATCTATAGTACATCTCAAACAGTATATCTTTAATGACTCCAGAAACTATTTTGTATATCTGTATAGCAGCCCTAGTATCACTTGGGCTTGCTGTTTTTATGTATGGATATAAAACCAAGTATAATGGTAAGTTTAAGTGGCTGTTTGGTATACTTAGATTCTTGACATTATTTTTTATATTGTTATTAATTATCAATCCAAAAATGGTGATTGATAGTTACACTACGGTTAAACCAAAGCTTCCTGTAGTTGTAGATAATTCATCGTCAATCAATGAATTAGATAAATCTAATCAAGTTTCTAATTTACTAAGTTCTATTAAAGACGACGACGCTTTAAATGAAGCGTTTGATGTTACTTTTTTTAAATTTAGTGATGAGATTAATAGTTTAGATTCTTTGTCTTTTACAGCAAAGAATACCAATATATCACGATCACTTGAGGCGGTAAATGATTTGTTTCAAGAACAAACGGCACCTATTGTGGTTATTACAGATGGTAATCAAACAGTAGGTTCAGATTATCAGTATTTAGGAAATAAGATCAAGAATCCAGTATTTCCTGTTGCAGTAGGTGATTCTACTAAATATACTGACCTTAGTATAGCACAGTTGAACACTAATAAATATGCCTTTTTAAAAAATCAATTTCCTGTAGAGGTTATTTTGTCTTATTCTGGTAAGGATAATGTGAATAGCCGTTTTGTGGTTAGTAAAGGTGGTAGTACTGTTTATTCTAAGAATGTAAATTTTAGCAATACTAAGACTTCAGAAACTATTGCGTTTACTTTGCCAGCTTCTTCGGTAGGTTTTCAGAAGTATACAGCACAAATAGTTGCTATAGAAGGTGAGAAAAATAAGTCTAATAATTCTAAATATTTTGCTGTAGAGGTAATTGATCAATCTACAAATGTATTGGTAGTAAGCACTATTATTCATCCAGATTTAGGAGCATTAAAAAAAGCAATAACCAGTAACGAACAAAGAAAATTTCAGCTTAAAAAACCATCTGAGGCAGTGTCTTTGCTTAATGATTCTCAACTAGTAATATTATATCAGCCAGATAGAACCTTTGCAGGTGTTTATGCAGAGCTAGAAAGATTAAATAAAAACACATTTACGATTACAGGTTTAGAAACAGATTGGGTCTTTTTAAATAGCGCACAATCTAATTTTGATAAAAATGCCACAAATTCATCTGAAGAAATCACGGGAGAACTAAATGTCAATTACGGCACATTTGCAATAGAAGATATAGGTTTTTCAAGAATGCCACCTATGAAGACGTTGTTTGGTGAGCTAGCAATTACAGTACCTCACGAAGTTATTTTAGGTCAAAATGTAGATGGTTTTTCTAGTGGAGCGCCTATGCTTGCTACTACAGAAATAAATGGCAAAAGAGATGCTATCTGGGATGGAGAAAATATATGGAGATGGCGTGCAGAGAGTTATGTGCGTAACAAAAGCTTTGAAACGTTTGATAATTTTATAGGAAAAATGATTCAATATTTAGCCTCAAATAAACGCAGGAGTAGGCTAGAGGTAAGTAGTGAATCTTTTTATTATAATAATAAAGCTATTAAAATCTCTGCACAATACTTTGATAAAAATTTTGTGTTTGACCCAAGAGTGCCACTAAATATTACTGTAGTTGATGCAGAAAAACAAGAACGAAAAGTATTCCCGATGTTATTGCGTAATAATTTTTTTGAGGTTGATTTAAGCTCACTGTCCGCAGGAAATTATAAATATACAGTAACAGCACAAGATCAAAGTGTTGCAAGAAGTGGTAACTTTACCATAATTGGGTATGATGCAGAAAAGCAGTTTAATAGTGCAAACGTAACAAAGCTTCGTGCTTTAGCGACAAATACAAAAGGGAGTATGTTTACAGAAAATGAGTATGCTGCCTTGTCAGCCTCTTTGTTAAGTGACACTCGTTTTTCTGCCATCCAGAAAAAAGAACAAAAAACAGTACCGCTTATAGATTGGAAATACCTATTAGGGTTAATAGCGCTAACATTAGCGATAGAGTGGTTTATAAGAAAATATAACGGACTTATTTAATTTTTAAAAATAGAAAATAGTATGGAAAAGTTACCAAAAATAGGAATACCAGTAATTGTCATTTTAGTCATTTTAGTAATCGTGCTTATGAAATCTTTTGTGCAAATAAGATCTGGAGAAACAGGCGTGTTATACAAGTTATCTGATGGTGTAGTTACAGATGAGCCGCCTTTAGGTGAAGGGTTACACCTTATTGCTCCTTGGAATGATGTTATAAAATATGAAATAAGACAGCAAGAGCTTTTTGAAAAAATGAAAGTACTTTCTTCTAATGGTCTTGAGATTCAAATTGATGCTTCTGCTTGGTACCAACCTGTACCTAGTGATGTTGCCAAGTTACACCAGAATATTGGTGAAAACTATTTACAGCGTGTAATCCAGCCAGCAATACGCAGTGCTGCAAGAAGTGTTGTAGGTAGATATACACCAGAGCAATTATATAGTAGTAAGCGTGATGCGATACAAGATGAGATCTTTATTGAGTTAAAAGCTATTCTTGACAAACAATACGTTCAGCTTAATGAGCTTTTAGTACGTGATGTTACTTTACCAGCGACTATCAAGACTGCAATTGAACGTAAATTGAAGCAAGAGCAAGAATCACTTGAATATGAGTTTAGACTTGTCACAGCGGCTAAAGAAGCAGATAAGGTACGTATTGAAGCACAAGGTAAGGCAGACGCAAACAAGATTTTGAGTGCCTCTTTAACAGATAAAATTCTTCAAGATAAAGGTATTGATGCAACTATTAAATTATCTGAGTCTCCTAACTCAAAGATAATTGTTATAGGATCTGGAGATAGTGGTTTACCTTTAATTTTAGGTAATAACTAATTTCTGAAATATGCTCTATTGATATTTAGTCAATAGATTTATTATAATTAAAAACCCCCAAAGAAAAGCTCTTTGGGGGTTTTTATATTTAAACTATCTTTTTCCAAATCTTTATTAAAATCCCGGCACTTAGTAGTGAAACAACCGAGAGTATAACCGCTGGTGTCATATTTCCGTAGATATAATAACCGGTGGCAAATAAAAATGAGTAGGTACCAATAACAGCGGTAAAGAATCCTAGTACTTTAAAACCTACGTTTTTAAATTTGTCCTCTTTATCAAATATCAAGTCTTCAAAGGCGTCAATAGTGGCTTTATCTGTGGGTTTAGTCAATAATGTTACGACAACCCATCCTACTGTAGTTATTGCAACGCCAAGTATTAACTGCCAGTGTCCTGCAAGTTCAAAAAAGGGCTCTTCTAGCTTTCCATTAATGAAAAAGAAAATAGCAATTAAAAAAGAGAGTACCATAGCTGCTATCTCGCTATATGGATTTATGCGTTTCCAGAACCATCTTAAAATAAATAATAATCCTGTACCGGCACCTATTTGTAATAAGAGGTCAAAAACATCTTTTGCAGATTTTAAATAAAACGAAAACAGTGCTGCACAAAGCATTAATAAAACTGTAGAAATTCTACCTACTAGTACCTTTTGTTTTTCTGTTGCTTTTTGGTTTACAAAACGGCCATAAAAGTCATTTACAATATAAGAGCTTCCCCAGTTTAATTGAGTAGAAATAGTGCTCATAAAAGCTGCTATAAGCGATGTGAGAACGATACCTATTAACCCAGCAGGCAAATATGTCATCATTGCTGCATAAGCAACATCGTGTCCTTGCATTTCTGGATTAAGACCAGGAAAAGCAGCATTAATACTCTCTAGGCTTGGAAATAAGACTAATGAAGCTAGACCTACTAAAATCCAAGGCCAAGGGCGAACGGCGTAGTGTGTAAAATTAAATAGCAAGGTAGCCCAAGTTGCGTTCTTTTCGTCTTTTGCAGCAAGCATACGTTGTGCAATATAGCCACCACCGCCAGGTTCTGCTCCAGGGTACCAGGTGCTCCACCATTGTACGGCAAACGGTATGATAAAAAGAGTAATGAGTAACTCTGTATTTGAAAAATCTGGTAGTATATTTAATTTTCCAGCTACGTTTTCATGTGCTAGCAAATTTGATAGTCCTCCAATTTCTGGGATGTTTATGATGTAAATAGTAGCCCATATAGAACCTACCATCGCAATAATAAACTGAATCAAATCTGTGATTAAAACACCTTTTAATCCTCCTAAAGAAGAATAGATGACTACAATAATAGAAGAGTAGAGTAGTGCTTCACCTTGAGATATACCTAAAAGTATATTTGCAATCTTAGCGCCCGCAAGGCAAACACCTGCCATTGTGATGATGTTAAATATTACACCCAAGTAAATCGCTCTAAACCCTCTTAAAAAGCTTGCTGCTTTACCAGAATATCTTATCTCGTAAAATTCTAGATCTGTGTTTATGCCAGATTTACGCCATAGCTTTGCATAAAAGAAAACTGTAAGCATACCTGTTAATAAAAAAGCCCACCATACCCAGTTACCAGAAACACCATTATTTCTTACAAGTTCTGTTACAAGGCCTGGAGTATCTGCAGCAAATGTGGTCGCAACCATTGAGATTCCTAATAACCACCAAGGCATGTTTCTACCAGAAAGAAAAAACTCATTAGTGTCCTTACCTGCTTTTTTAGACACGTAAATACCGATGATTAAAAAAATAACAAAAAAGGATATGATTAATGCCCAGTCAAGCGTTGCTAGTTTCATAAATAAAGAAGGTTTTTGCTAAAAGAATATTTCAGCAATTATAATTGTGAACGATAAGAGAGAAGAAGTTTTGATTGTTTTATCCAGGTATCTCTCTCTATTCTTCCTGGGAAAAAATCAATGAGCTCAGTAATAGCTCGAATATCATTTACTTGAAGCTTACTAATCTGCTCATAATTGTAAATACCAATGGTATTAAGTCGTTCTTCAACATAAGGACCTATTCCTTCAATCTTGGTAAGATCATCTGGTTTACTAGGAGTTCCTCTACCTACAAATGTTAGATCAAGTTTAGGTTCTTGTTTAGAGTATGAAACGTAGGTAGATTTTGCTTTTTCTGCAACGTTTGCTTTTTCTAGAGGTACAATCTCTTTATTTGTTTTATTATTTATAACTTCATTTACAAGCTCAGTAATTTTTGGTTTAATCTCGGTAAATACAAGATCTATATCTTTTATGCTTGCAATGTTATGAAGAGATTCAATTTCAGACTTTTGCTTTTTTAAAGCACACTTTGTACTTTTTTTCTGAAAATAAGTAGCTAAACCATATCCAAGTATAAATGTGATTAACATTAAAATGAAAATTGGAACCAGCGTTTGCCAATGGTTTTGTATGTCTATAGCTATAATCATACTTTTTCTGAAAATTTAATTTCAATACGTGCATTTTCTGCTCTACTTGCAGGCCTACCATCTCTTAATATAGGTTCAAGTTCACCTTTTGATATCGCATTGATTTTACTACGATCTATACCTTTTTTGTTAATAAGATACCATTTAATTTGTCTTGAAGATTTTAATCCTCTAATGTAATTTTCTGAAGCTGCTCCTATGTGATCTGTATGTCCCACTATCGTAATATCTAAATCTGGATTTTCTTCGATTAACATTGCTACATTATCAGTGAACTGAGTTAGTTTTTTATCTGCAATAACTTCGTCAAAATTATAATTAGGGTAAAATGTAATAACTTCAGGAATCTCTTTTTTATAATTTGCAATACGCACTCTATCTAGAAGCTTAAATGAAAAAGAAATTCCATTTTCTAATTTATTGTCAGCATCAAAACCGGTTGTTGTTAATACAGGTTGAACTACTAGTTGATTTTTGTCTGCGCCTTCTGCTAATAATAGAGACTTAACCTCTTCTCCTCGCATTTCTGCAAAGTTAGAACCTTCACCATTTAAAGTTTCATTAAAATATGAGATAATATGAATTTCTTGTCCCGGATGCTCATTTAAATATGACGTAAGTACAGAGGGTAATTCTTGTAAAGAATCTGGTAAGTTTACCTTTGTGCTATCTTTTATTACACTAAGAGTTTGATCTGACTCAAAAAGTAACTCATTGTCTAATGTCTGTATAACAAGATTCTTACTTTTTATTACAGGTGGTGTTTCTATAATTTTTGAAGCAATTAATTGTTTTTCTTTATTTGGTATTGAATTATCTCTAATTTCTGAAACGCTCTTAGTTGTTTTTTCTGCAGTTAGAGGTGAGGCAACAACACTATACACCCACAACCCGAAAACGGACCATAGAAGAAATATTAAAAATGCAATAAAAAAGTTTTTCATTATGCGTTTTAATCTTTACAAAATACAACACCTTGTAATCTAACAAATTTATGATATCTATCCCTTATAACGAAGAAGTTAGCGCTATGTTTTCTAAATTTAATTAACATTCAATTACTTTAGATTTTATCAGACAGATAATACCATTATATTTATCATAAAGTTAAAAGTAATATGTGTGCAAAAAAGAAGAAAAAAAGAACATCTATTTCTAGATTAAAAAAGACCGATAATCACGTTCCTGGTGCTGTAAAGTATACAGGTTACAAAACAGGCACAGCAACTAAGCTTGAGATTATTGACTACTCAAAAGATAAATACGAGCATATAGATACTGAAGACATAGATGTAGCATTTGGCTTTAAGGGTACAGATAAGGTTACTTGGATAAATGTAAATGGTCTTAATAACAGCTCAGAGATAGAGCGATTAGGTGATTATTATAAACTACATCCCCTTATTCAAGAAGATATTGTAACAGTTAACCAACGGCCTAAGATTGATGAATATGATGATTATCTATTTATTGTTTTTAAAATGTTACACTATAATAAAGAAGGAGAGTTTTTTAATGAACATGTTAGTCTGGTTTTAGGAGATGGCTATGTATTAACCTTTCAGGAAGCAGATGGCGACGTTTTTGATGATTTACGTGATAGACTTAAAAATGCAAAAGGTCGCATACGTAATGCAGGTGCAGATTATTTAATGTTTGCTATTCTTGATGCAGTGATTGACAACTATTTTAGCGTTATAGAGGTCATGAGTGAAAAGATTGAGATAATTGAAGATCAACTTTTTGATGATGATGTTGAAGATGACATAACAAAAGAAATACAAGAGCTTAAAAAGGAGATTTTAAAAATTAGAAGAGCGGTTTTCCCATTACGAGAGGTAGTTAATAGACTTGAAAAAACAGAAACACCATTAATAGAGGAGCGAACAAATAATTATATTAGAGATTTATATGATCATATTATTCAAGTATCTGAAAGTGTAGATATTTATAGAGAAATGATTTGGGGATTAATGGATATGTATATGACCACCATTAGTAATAAAATGAACGAAGTGATGAAAGTACTTACTATAATGGCTTCTATTTTTATACCGCTAACTTTTATGGCTGGTATCTATGGGATGAACTTTGAGTATATTCCAGAGCTAAAATTTAAGTATGGTTATTTTATACTTTGGGCCGCGATGATATTAGTTTTCTGCGGAATGCTTTATTATTTTAAACGTAAAAAATGGTTATAAAATGGTCGCAGATCTATGCGACCATTAAATTAATATCCTAAGAAAGCCATCCTTTACTAGCGGCAGTTCTACTATAAAATAAAAGGAGAATAGCTGTAATGACTACAATTATAGGCATTGTTACGGCTTCTGTCACACCGTATACTGCAATAACTTCTGTAGCAAAAACCCAATATCCCATTTGAAGAATCACTCCTATTGCAGAAATAGCAAACATAGGTATGGCAATCTTTTTTCTTAATAATAAAAAGATACTTCCTAATAATCCTGTTACTACAGCAATAGAAAACACAACAGAGTGCCAAGATGGTAGGTTTAAAAATAGATTGATTTGATTTTCTGTTAATGTTTCAAAAAGTAAGTCTTTCCAGATGGTAGATGATAAAAATTGAAAAACACCCATTAAGTTCCATAATAAAGCAATAATCGCTATAATCCAAAATCCTCTAGTTGGTTTATTGTAGGTATTCATTTTAAATGGTTTTAATGTTGGCAGAGGCAATATAGTAAAAAAGCAATTATATTTACCATAGTTACAATTTACACCGAAATATTATGAGCATTACAATTCCTAAATCTTCGTTTATATTCCTTAAAAAACTGGCAAAAAATAACGATCGTGATTGGATGCAAGAACATAAAAAAGAATATCTAGCAAGTGAAAAAGACCTCAAGTCATTTTATGCAGAAGTACAAAAGCGACTTGAAGAAACAGACGAGATTTCAAAACAGAAAATTTTCAGAATAAATAGAGATATACGTTTTAGTAAAGATAAAACTCCTTATAATATTCATAGAAGTGTAAGTTGGGGTAGAGCAGGAGAACAAAGAAGAGGCGGCTACTACCTTAGGCTTGAGCCAGGAAATAGCTTAATGGCAGGTGGATTTTTCTCGCCAGAGCCAGCAGATTTATTAAGAATTAGAAAAGAATTTGAACTAGACAGCTCAGAGATACGTGATATTCTTGAGGCAACAGAATTTAAAAAAGCCTTTAATGGGTTTAATCAACATTATAAAGTAAAAACAGCTCCCAAAGGTTTTAGTAAAGAAGATTCAAACATAGATTTAATAAGACTTAAAAGTTACTTTGTAGAGCATAAATTTACAGATTCAGAAGTACACAGCCCAGACTTTATAGACAAGCTATTATATCACTATCAATTATTAAGACCGTATTACAATTATATGAGCTCAGTGCTGACAACAGATCTTAACGGAGTTTCGTTAATAGAATAAAAAAATGCCATCTAAATTAATAGATGGCATTTTTAATAAATTAAGAATTAGTTTAAACCTTAGTTTAATTTAAAAGTTACTCTTCTTACTAATTGTCTTGCTTCTGCAGAGTTTTTACCAGCACTAGTATCTTCACCATTTCCTTTATGTGAAAGTCTGTTTGCTGCTATTCCAGATGCTACTAAGATATCATATACCTTCTTAGCTCTTCTTTGAGAAAGTTGTGTGTTATAAGATGCGTTTCCTATTTGATCTGCATAACCTATAAGTTGAGCAGTAGCTCCAGGATTCTCATTTAAGTATGTTTTAAGGTAGTTAATAGCCTCTAGAGAGTAAGTCTCTGGATTAGAGCTATTAGTCTTAAAGTATACATTTACATAACCATTAGTTATCAAGTCTTTGATAAGGTTTTTGTTATTACCAGAAGTCACAGTTGTAGTTCCTGGCTTATAATCATCCTTATTTAAGAAACGAGCGTCTAATGAAGACTCAATTTCGTCTGGAATACCATTCTTGTTAGTATCTACAGCAACACCTTTAGAGTTTACAGAAACACCACTTACAGTATTGTTCTCTCTATCTAAGTAATCTGGCACACCATCTTGATCAGTGTCAATAAGATCTGTTTCAACTTTTGCAAGTCTTGTTTCAAGATCCATTACCTTATCTTTTAATGTATTGTCATTTCCTACCCAGTCAGCATGCTTTTCATTTTTACCTAAGTAAAATGTAATACCTGCAGATGCAGTTACAGAAAAACCATCAACACCTCTTTGTGCGTTAGATTGAGTACCATCCCAAGTTAAGTATTGTCTTACATTACCAGTCGCACTAACATCTGCTGTAAGAGCAATACTGTTAGTAAGCTTAATTTGTGGTGTAATACCTCCCATAATGTGAAGCATGTTATCACCATTTGGCTCAAAACCTAAAATGTCTTCATCATAATAATTTACAGAATAACCTCCACCAGCGTGAACTAACAATCCTATTCTACTAGTCCATTCATTAAAATTAAGAACGTTACCTAAATTCATTACACCTTGTAAAGAACCACGATAATTTGTAGTCTTAAATTCTAATGCAGTTTCATCACTTTCAATATTTGCATATCCTAAATCTGCTTTTAAACCAAACTTGTTATTGAACATATATCTTACTCCTAAAGAAGCTTGTCCTATACTTGGAGTGTTTGAATAATATTTAGGAGCAAATGCTCTTGTTGGTTTGATTACACCTGCAGAAAGTTCAACAGACCACTTGTCAAAATCAACCTCTTTTTCTTGGCTAAATAGAGTACCTGTAGCAAGTACTGTTAGTATAAAAAATACTTTTTTCATTATCAATTAATTTTAAATTGAGCGCGAAAGTAATACTTTTTAAGATATTATCAAGTTATTAAGTAATTATTAACTAATACTATTAAGCAAGATGAGAGTAATTAGGTGTTTTTCGATGAAAGGTAATTAAGATTGTATCAATGTTGGCCTATAAAAAAGAAAAGAAAAAGGCATAAATTTTTTATCAAGAAGCAACCTCAAATTGTAAAAGGTTACTCTTTAAACGTTCTTTAACTATGTTCATCATTCGTTTATTGAGTGCAGAAGAGTTTAATATGTACAAATTATACTCCTCTACAGTAAAAAGACCAATTATAATTCCTTTTAAAGAGTTTCTAAATTTTATATCTTTCTGTACTGCATTATCAATATATTCTAACCTATTATCAATTGTAATTTGAAGAAAAACGTTTTTATGTTTTTTTATATAATTTTTAAAGGCTGCTACAAGTAAGTCATTTTGTAACTTGATAATTGGCCTCAATGTTTTATTCTGAAATGTTTCGTCTGCAGACATTGAGTTATCTATTCTAACATTGGGAAGTTCTGGTCTTAAAGCTAATAATGCGGTGTCTCTAGAGTCCATATATTTTTTTATTTCTTTAAAGATAAGGGTTTAGTAGAGCCTGTAGCGGCAAATAAGATTAAGTTATTGACAAGGATTTCAACAAAACAAATGCGTTAAATCTGTCTTAATCATTACAATAGTAGTATTAATTATTAGTAATTTTAAATAAAAATGGCCAACGTGACTTCTTATAATCCTTATGATAATTCAGAATTAGAATCTTTTAAAGTACATACACTAAAAGAGATTGATACAATTCTTAAAATAGCAGACAAACGTTTTTATTCTTGGAGAGAAACTTCTTTTGAGCATAGAAAAAAAATGATGTTAGCTGCTGCAAAAGAACTTAAAGACAATGCACAGGCCTATGCAGAAAAGATGACATTAGAAATAGGTAAACCTATATCTCAATCTATAGCAGAAGTAGAAAAATGTGCTTGGGTTTGTGAGTACTATGCAGAAGAGGCAGAATCTCAGCTTAAAAATGCACTGATAAAAACTGATGCGCAAAAAAGTTATGTGAGTTATGAACCTATGGGAGTTGTCCTGGCTGTAATGCCTTGGAATTATCCCTTCTGGCAAGTTTTTCGTTTTGCTGCACCAGCGCTAATGGCGGGAAATATAGGAGTATTAAAACACGCATCAAATGTTTTCGGAAGCGCTTTAAATATCGAAAAAGTATTTAAACGTGCGGGATTTCCTGATGGATGCTTTACTACATTGTTAATAGGCAGTGATAAAGTAGAGAATATCATAAAAAACCCTATAGTAAAAGCTGTTACATTAACTGGTAGTGGTCCTGCAGGTGCTGCTGTAGCAAAAACAGCCGGAGAGAATATTAAAAAATCTGTTCTTGAGTTAGGTGGAAATAATTCTCTTATTGTTTTAAAAGATTGTGATATCCATAAAACAGTAAAGACTTGCGTACAAGCAAGATTTCAAAACACAGGACAAAGTTGTATCGCAGGTAAGAGACTTTTATTAGACAATTCTATTTCAGAAGAATTTATGAAAGAGCTTATTAAACAAGTGAGAGAACTTAAAAGTGGTGACCCGCTTGATAAGAATACTTATATAGGTACTATGGCAAGAATTGATCTTGCCGAAGAATTAAAACAACTTGTTGATAGCTCTATTAAAGACGGTGCTACTTTAGAAATAGGAGGTAAGAGCCAAGGAGCATATTTTGAGCCTACCATCCTTTCTGGTGTAACTCCAGAGATGGCTGTTTTTTCTCAAGAAACTTTTGGTCCTGTTTTAGCCGTAACAACCTTTGATACGGTAGATGAAGCTATTGATTTGTCAAATAATTCTAAATACGGTCTTGGTGTTTCATTATTTACAAAAGATATTGACACCGCAGAAAAACTAGCATTTAGATTTGATGAAGGGGCAGTGTTTATTAATGAAATGGTAAAAAGTGATCCTCGATTACCTTTTGGAGGAATAAAAGAAAGTGGTTATGGACGAGAACTGAGTTCTCATGGTATTCAAGAATTTATGAATAGAAAAACAGTTTATATTAATAAAGGATAATAATTGTATTAAAGAGTAAAAAAAAGAGCTTATAGTTAAAAACTATAAGCTCTTTTTTAATTTATTTTAATCTTAATAATTAATCATTAAGAAATTCTTCTAGTGTAGGCATAGTTGGATAAGTAAGACCTGTTTTTGCAACATCTTCTTTAAATTTCTTTCCAGCTTTATTCTTAATACCTTCATAGCGTTTTTTTGCAGCTACCATTTCTTCTTTAATTAAAATGTAATTATCTTTTCTTGAAGGACTTACAGCATCAAATGTACTAGCAACACTACCGTATAAGTCTGCCATACGCTCTCTTAGTTCAGGTTCTGCGGTTTCTACATAGTTGTCACCAGTTGTGATTACAAGATCTGTACGCAAGGCTTCAAGCTCGTCATTTAGTTTTTGAGCAGTCTTAGTCGTTGCAGGTTGTTCTTCAATCATTTTTTGAGCAAACTTTTGAGTTTCTTCAATTTCATTAACTACATATGCTAATTCTTCTACCATATCAAAAAGTTCTGCTGTTAGAGCTTCTTGTTCCTTACGAGCAGCAAGTGTGGTTGGTGTTTTCTCGTCATAAATAACATCAATCGTAGTCTCAAAAACCTCTTTTTTCTTAGTCAGAACTACTTTATATTTTCCTGCAGGTACTCTCTTTGGTGTAAATGCACCTCCAGCCATAGTTTTAGATTTAGCCAATTTTGGGGTCTTCGTGATATAATTCCAAGTCACTACGTTTATACCTTTTGATTTACCTGCATTTAAATCTGCTATTTTATTGCCTTGCATATCCTGTACTTCGATATTCATTTTTCCGAAGGTATGACGTTTTTTAAGATAGTAAACAATGCGTGCAGAAGTAGATTTATTAGCACCTACAAACTGTGTCTCACCTCCAAAGCTTCCTGCAAAACCACTTTCTTCTACCATTGTAAAAGGAGTTGTTTTAAAGAAGTGAACGTCTTTTTCTAAAATACTAGAGTTCAATTCGCGTAATGGGCTTATATCATCTATTATAATAACACCACGACCGTGAGTTCCCATCACAATGTCATTGGTCTGTTTTTGCATATCTATAAAGTGTACTGCTACTGGCGGCATATTGTTAGTAAAGTGAGACCAATTGCTACCGCCATCTATTGTTACATATAACCCAAACTCGGTTCCTAAAAATAAAAGGTCTTCATTTTCATAGTCTTCTTGTATGTTACGTACAAAAGCGTTTTCTTGAATATCTGGACTAATTATGTTTTTCCAGGTATTTCCGAAGTCTGTAGTTTTAAGAGCATATGGTTTCATATCACCACTTGTGTGTCCTTCAAACACAGCATAAGCCGTCCCTTTATTGTGTACACTTGCTTCTATATGATATACCCAAGTGTTTGCAGGAATACCCGTTAAGTTTTTAGTTACATTATTCCATTTTTTACCACCGTTAGTGGTTACCTGCACGTTACCATCATCTGTACCAACCCAAATTACATTTTGATCTAAAGGGGATTCTGCTATTGTAAATATAGTAGTGTGGTTTTCTGCACCACTGTTGTCTACAGAAAGTCCTCCAGATTTAGACTGGTCTTGTTTATTTTTATCATCTGTTGTTAAATCTGGTGAGATAATCTTCCAAGTCTCTCCCATATCTTCACTTTTATGCAAAAATTGACTTCCCATATAAAAACGATCTGGCTGGTGTGTACTAACCGCCATTGGGGCATTCCAGTTAAAACGTAACTCTGCATCTCCTTTTTTAGCTAGAGGTTGTATTGTTTTTGTTCTATTTAAATCTATATCATATCGCCACACGTTTTCTGCACCTTGCATTTCTGAATACACGATATTTTTAGTAGGGTGTTTTAAAACTCTAAAGCCATCACCATAACCTACACTGTTCCAGTCACGCGCATTTACGCCACCTGGAGAAGAAGAAGGGCCGTACCAAGAACCGTTGTCTTGTAAACCTCCATAAACATTATAAGGGGTAGCATCATCTACACTTATGTGATAAAATTGAGATAATGGTAAATTCTCGACAATTTCAAAAGTAACACCGCCGTCCCAAGAGCGATATACACCACCATCAGTTCCTGTAAACATCTGGTCTGAGTTATCTATATGAAATGCTATATCGTGAATATCACTGTGCATACTTCCTAAGTTCTGAAATGTTTTACCACCGTCTTTACTAATAGAACCGTATAAACCTCCTTTTATAACTATGTTAGGGTCTTTTGGGTTAACTGTAATTCTAGAAAAATAGAATGGACGTACTACTAGTCCAAAATCGTTATTAAGGTGTTCCCACGTTTGTCCTGAGTTAGTAGATTTCCATAATCCATTTTTAGATTTGTCTTCTGTCTCTAGCACTGAATATAATATAGAACTGTCACTAGGCGCTAAGGCTAAAGCAATACGACCTAAGTCTCCAGCAGGAAATCCATTGTGTATTTTGTTCCATGTAGCACCGCTATCTATAGATTTATAAACGGCACTTTTATCACCACCAGAGCTAAAACCCCATCCACTTCTTCTAAACTGCCACATAGAGGCATATAAGACGTTTGGGTTTTTAGGATCCATAATAACATCTGCTGCACCCGTAGTTTTATCTACGTATAATATTTTGCTCCAGGTAGCTCCGCCATCTGTAGTTTTATAAACACCTCTGTCTTCACTATCACTCCATAAAGCACCAAGAACTCCTACATAAACTTCTTTAGAGTTATTTGGGTTTACAATTACAGAAGCAATACGCTCACTGTTTTCAAAACCTGGAATTTCTTTCCAGTTTGCTCCTCCATCTGTAGACTTATAAAGGCCATCTCCTACAGAAACAGAATTACGAGTCCAAGTTTCTCCTGTACCTACCCATATAGTTTGGTCTGGGTTAGATGGGTCAAGAGTTACAACACCTATAGATTGTACGTGATCATCAAAAATAGGAGAGAAGGTTGCACCACCATCATTAGATTTCCAGACGCCACCACCAGCGGTACCTGCATATAATACACGCGAATTTGTAGGGTGCATCTCAAGGTCATTTATACGACCACTCATTAATGCTGGACCAATATGCCTTGCTCGCATATCGCCAAAAAGTTCTTTTCCCTTTAAAGATGTTGTTTCTTGAGCACTTGAAGCAAAGGGAGCTAAAACAAGGGCAATCAAGAGTATAGTTAGATTTTTCATGTGGGTTGGTTTTTATAGATAGTTAAAACTGATGTAAAAAAAATCCCCAAAAAGGGGATTTTAATAAAGTGTAATCAGTGTTATTCTTTTGCTGCAGCTTCTGCTGGAAAAGAAAACATTTTAGCGTCAATTTCTGGATTTATCTCAATACTTTTTATTTTAAGTGGCATACCACCCATCATAGTCATTGCAAAAGGAAAATATAAACCATCAACCTCTTCATAGTCACTCATTGTGTCTTTCATAGTTTGACCTGCCATAGAAACTTCTGTAGCGATAGGTACAAAGTTTTCTGCTTCAAAGTAGTAATAAGTAATACTTTCTTCTTGCTTACCATTTACCATTATAGGTTCTTGTACTAGTTTAATTTTATGAGTTGGAGTTCCTTCCATAGTTTCTTCACCTACATACTCAACAGTATACCCCTTAGACTTGTAGTCCATAAATGGGCTAGGAAAATCATTAGCTTGTAGTTTCATGTTATCTGCCTGCTCTTGCGTTAATTTTTCTGGAGCCATTGTCATTTGGTTTGTATTCCAGGCAGTCTCACCATCATAAGCCATAAAGGTCATGTTCATTCCTTGAAAATTTGCTGTAATAGACATTTTACCCTCTTTAGTTTGGTACATCTCTATTGGGATTTCCATACCACCTTGACTTATACTAGCGCTCATTTTTAGAGATTCAAGACTTTTCCAGGCATCCATTCCGCCTGTATTCTCAAAATAAGTACCAATTATTTCATCAACGTTTTGAGCTGTTGCTGCCGGAACGATAGCAAGCATCATAGCTGCTACAAATAAGTTTTTAATGTTTTTCATGATTAAGATTTGTTATTTTATATAAAGGTATGACGCAGAAGAGAAATATTTGTTACAATACTTTTATTTTTTTCTTCGGAAATAGTAAAGAAATAATAAATCTCCCTACAAAAGAACATTCAAGAAATACTTAAAATTTCTGAAGAGATACTTTTATGAAAGGGAGTGTTAAATATTATAAGACCAATAATCGAGGTGTAATTAGTCTTATTTATTATTCAAGTTAATTTTTGTGAAGTCTGATCCCGTAGGGCTTTCAAAAATCTCTAAATCAAAATAGGGAACAGCTGCAATAAGGTGATCAAAGATGTCTGCCTGTATGCGTTCATAGTTTTCCCAAGTTTTGTCATGACTGTAGCAAAAAATCTCTATAGGGATTCCTTTATCTGTAGGAGCAAGATGACGCACCATTAAGAATAATTCTTGATTAATGAGTTCGTTTTCTGAAAGGTAAGACTCTGCATATGTTCTAAAAATACCAAGATTAGTCTGGTTACGACCATTGATAAGTGCAGATTTATCTGCGTTAAGTATTCTATTAAATGTACCTACTTCTTTTTCGCGGTGCTCAATATATGGTGCAATAAGCTGTATGTCTTTTAATTTTACTAAGTCTTCTTCTTTCATAAACTTAATAGAATTTTGCTTAATAAAAATAGCTCTTTTAATACGTCTTCCTTTACTTTCTTGCATTCCTCTCCAGTTCTGAAAAGAATCTGCAATCAAACTATAAGTAGGTACTGTAGTGAAGGTGTTGTCAAAGTTTTGTACTCTCACCGTTGCTAAATTTATCTCTGTAACATAACCATCTGCGCCAAATTTGCTAAACGTGATCCAGTCACCTATACGTACAATATCATTTACAGAAACCTGAATACTCGCTACAAAACCTAAAATGGTATCCTTAAAAATAAGTAATACAACAGCAGATGCTGCCCCTAATGTTGCGACACTAATAATGTCATAATTAGTGATGAGATTAATGATTAAAAAGATGGCAGTACCCCAAGCAAAAATCATTAAAACCTGCACATAACTTTGTATAGGTTTATCTTGATATTTAGGTATAGTTTCTACATAACTTTTAGTTGTTCTTAAAATGCTTCTAAAAACAAGAACGCTTAATATGATTACATAAATTAAAACTATTTTTTGTAAAACAATAATTGCCTTTGGAAAATCAAAAAAAATATATGCAGTTAAATTCCAGGCTATTACTACAGGTATAAAATGAGAGATATAACGCGGAAAGTTGCTTTGTATTAAAAAATCATCAAAAGTGCTTTTGGTCTTATCACTTAAGGCTTTAAATGCCTGAACTATAATCTTTCTAAAAACAATATCAAGTAATACTGCAATGGTAGCTACTAAGATTAAACTTATTGCAATATTTAGTATAATTGCAAGTGTTTTATTAAACCCAATATCTACAAAATACTCTTTTAAAAACTGACTATAAGACAACCATTTTTCTTGATTCATGGTAAGTATTTTTTATCAGCATAAAAGGGTCCAAAAGGGAGTACAGAGCAAAATATAACTATAAGTAGCGTTTTACCACTCCATTTTAAAAGGGTAGACATATAGATGGCCATAACTATATAGAGTATAAATAATAAACCGTGAGCCATACCTACATGTTTTACCATATCTGGCATATCCCATATGTATTTTAAAGGCATTGCTATACCTAGTAATACTAAAAAAGAAATAGCTTCTAAAACACTAATTACTTTAAAAGATTTTATCGCATTTTTCATACAAAAACTTATTTTTTTGCAAAGATACATTGCCTAGTCTAGGTCATTCTATTATTTATGATTTTTTTAGTAATCTCTCTTTTTAAAGTAAGTATCTTTCTTCCTGAAATTTTCTAACTAAAAATACTGTCATGAAACTAACCACAATCATAGCAACTGCAGCGATTGCAACAACTATTTTCTCTTGTCAATCAGAAAAAGAAATGGAAACAAATAACGATACCGAGTTTACTTTAGATTATGAAAAGTTTACTCTAGACAATGGTCTTGACGTAATTTTACATGTTGATAAGAGTGATCCTATAGTTGCTGTTGCAACTGTTATGCACGTAGGCTCTAATAGAGAAGTCCCTGGTAAAACAGGTTTTGCGCATTTCTTTGAGCATATGGCTTTTAATGATTCTGAAAATGTACCTGTAGGTGCAAACCGTAAAATGATTCCAGAGTGGGGAGGAAGCAGAAATGGTGGTACCTGGAGTGATGGGACTATTTATTATGAAGTAGTGCCTAAAGATGCTTTCGAAAAAATATTATGGATTGACAGTGACCGTTTTGGTTATATGATTAACACAGTTACTACTGCCGCACTTGAGCGTGAAAAACAAGTAGTAAAAAATGAAAAGCGTCAGCGTGTAGATAATGCACCATATGGGTACACAGATGAGATTATTAGAAAAAATCTTTATCCTGCTGGGCATCCTTACAGTTGGACTGTAATAGGAGCATTGCCAGATTTACAGGCAGCGACACTAGATGATGTTAAAGAATTTTATAACCAATATTATGGTGCTGCAAATGGCTCATTAGTTATTGCAGGTGATATTGATATAGAAGAAACTAAGAAGCAAGTAAAAAAATGGTTTGGAGAAATACCAAGTGGTCCAGAAGTAGCGCCACTTAAACCAATGCCTGTTACACTAACAGAAACAAAGTCTTTATCATTTAAAGACAACTTTGCTAAGCTTCCAGAATTAAGAATGGTTTTCCCTACGGTAGAGAACTATAATACAGATAGCTATGCACTTCAAGTTTTAGGGCAATTATTAAGTGGTAGTAAAAAATCTGCCCTTTATAAAAAAATTGTTGAAGAAAAGAAATTAGCTCCAAATGCTGGTTCTTATCAAAGCAGTAATGAGTTAGCAGGTGAGTTTATTATTAGAGTGAGAGCAAATGAAGGTGTAGATCTTGACGATGTAAAGGCTGCAGTAGAAGAAGGATTAGAAGATTTTGAAGAAAATGGGTTTACAGATAATGAACTAGAAAGAATTAAAGCAGAACTAGAGACACAAGCATATTCAGGTATTGCAACAGTATTAAACAAAGCATTTCAGTTAGTTAATGATAATGAGTTTGCAGGTGATCCAGAACAAACAATTAAAGATACTGCGATTATTAAAAATATGACTCGCGAAGAGGTAATGCGAGTATATAACACTTACATTAAAAATAAGAATTATGTGATGACAAGTGTAGTGCCTAAAGATAGCGCAGATCTTGCTGTAACAGATGCAGAAGAAGCAAGTGTATGGATAGAAGAAGTAGGAGCTATGGCTGCTAGTGAAGAGGTGAGCCAAGGTGATGAAGCGATTTACGAAAAAACAGCATCTAGCTATGATCGTTCTGAGCCAGCATTTGGCGATGCACCATTAATAGAGATGCCAGATGTATGGACTGGAAAAATGGCTAACGGTTTAGGTCTTTACGGTATAGAGAATAATGAATTACCACTAGTTAATTTTAATATTATCATACCTGGTGGTCATAAGTTAGACCCTAATGGTAAAGCTGGGGTAGCTTCATTAATGGCAGACTTAATGAATGAAGGTACTGCAACAAAAACTGCAGCAGAGCTTGAAGAAGCAGTGGGGTTATTAGGTTCTAGTATTTACATAGGTTCAGGTTCTGAAGATATAGTGATTAGCGGAAGTAGCTTATCTAGAAATTTTGCAAAAACAATGGAGTATGTAGAAGAGATGTTATTACAACCTCGTTGGGAAGAAGCAGAATTTAATCGTCTTAAAAAAGAACTAGAAACATCTTTAAAAGGAAGAGAAGCAAACCCAACAGCAATTGCAGCAATCAATTTTAATAAATTAATTTACGGTGATGCACATAGTTATGGTGTCCCTACAAACGGAACTTTAGAGTCTATTAAAGATATCACATTACAAGATTTAAAAGACTTTTATAAAAATCTTTCGCCACAAGGAGCTAACTTTCACGTAGTAGGTAATGTTGATGAAGCAGGAGCTAAAAAAGCATTACAGAACATTTCAGAAAAATGGAGTGGAGATGCTATTGTCTTAAACGAACAAGCACTTCCTGCTCAAGATAAAGCTGGTAATCTTTATTTTATAGATGTACCTAATGCTAAACAATCTGTATTATATATAGGTAAACTAGCTGTTAATGCAAATGATGCAGATGCAAAAAAACTAGATTATGCTAATGAGATTTTAGGAGGAGGATCAAGTGGTCGTCTTTTTCAAACACTAAGAATAGGAAAAGGATACACGTATGGAGCTTACTCTAGAATACCAGAAAGAGCAGAAAAAGCAGCTTTTACCATTAACTCTAGTGTGAGAGCAAATGCAACTTTACCTTCACTAAAAATAGTAGAAAAAATGCTACAAACTTACGGTAGCGGTTTTACACAAGAAGATGTAGACCTTACTAAAAACAAAATTATAAAAGCAAACACAAGAGCTTTTGAATCATTTGGTGCAAAATTAGGAATGCTTAACCGTATAAGTAAATATGGTAGATCACTTGATTATGTAGATCAAGATCAGGCTTTATTAACGGGTATGCAATTAGAAGATTTTAAATCTACTATTAACAAATATGTTGATGAAAAAGATATGGTATACCTAGTAGTTGGAGATAAAGCAACACAATTAAAGGAGGTAAAAAAACTAGGTAAAAAAGTAATAGAACTTGATATCTACGGAAATACACTATAATCAAATGAGTTTACAGAAAAAAGATGCAGTAACATTAGTAAAAGATTCTGTAGAGGGGTATTATGATTCGTTAATCAGTTCTTTACCAAGAATCGCCTTAGGTATTTTAATTATAGTAGCTGGGGTACTAATTGCTCAACTAATTACAAACTTTTATAGAAGACGCTTTCTTAAAAAGTCTGAAGATCCTTTAATGGCTCGTTTTTTAGCACAAGTAATAAAGTTAGTGCTTATAGCTATCACAGTAACGCTGGCATTAAAAGCCGCAGGGCTTGATGATATTGCTGCCGGTATTTTAACTGCCGTAGGAGGTGGTGCAATTGTTTTAGGTTTTGCCTTTCAAGACATAGGTAAAAACTTCTTGGCAGGTATTATTTTGGCTTTTAATAGACCCTTTAATATCAATGATACCATAATGATTGATACTCACTTCGGAAAGGTGCGTGCCTTGAATTTTAGGTACACTCACATTAAAACCAGTGATGGTCGTGACATTTATATTCCTAATAGTGATGTACTTACAAAACCTGTAGCAAACTATACAGCAGATGGCTTTTTTAGACATGATTTTGTGGTAGGTATAGGCTATGATGATGATTTAAACAAAGCAATAGCTATAATAGAAAATATACTTGCAAATACAGAAGGTATTGTACAAGATGACTCTCATAAAAGTTTTGTGATGGAAAATGAACTAGCGGCAAGTACTATTAATCTTAAAGTTTTCTTTTGGGTAAACACAATAGATTATAAAGTTGCTGCAAACGTCTTAAAAGGCCGTATAATTAATAAAGTACTCAGAGAGTTAGCAGAAGCAGGAATGATGTTACCAGGTAATATCACTGAGCTTAAAATGTATGGAGGACAGCTAGACTTACCATTAAAATTAAGAAAAGACCCTATTGACAGAGAGCTTGACAGAGAAGGGAAGTAAATAAAATATTTAAAGATGATTAAAAAACCTGTTGGACCTTTAAGTCTTGACAGGTTTTTTTTGGTTTGTTGGGTTGCTTTATTAAGACCGCCTGAAGAGAATTGATTTTTTGTTGCCTAATACTTTAACAATGTATCAACTTAATCGCAAGGTAATTTTTCATTCATTATAGGAAATCCATGATTTTTTCTGAAACTATAATGCCACCATTCTGTTCTTACCGTTTGAAAACCGTGTGCACGCATACCATCTCTAAGTATTTTACGATGTTCTAAAATTTCCGAAGAAAAACTGAAGTTATCTATATGTGACGCACGACCAAAAAAGTCATAATCGCTGCCCATCTCTAAATAACAGCCATCAAGTGTGACTAGCGTGATATCTACAGCTGCAGCTCGATTGTGAATGCTGCCTTTGCCATAAGGATTGCCTACATATGTTGCTCTTGGTACTTTTGACCACATAAATTTTTGTACATCTAACGGGCGATAACAATCATAAAACTTAATCTTATAACCAAGCTCGCAAAAGTATTGATTGGCTTCCCAGACGGCAGTAGCAACTTCTGGTTGTAATAGACATTTTGCACAATCATAAAGTGTTTCGCCTATAAAATTATCTGGTGTGGCATAACGTATTTCATAATCAAACTCATTTCCGTAGTAAGCCATATCAAAGAGCATTGTTTTTTCTGCGGAAATAGGCATTAAAAATAGAAGGGAAGCTACTATAAATTTCATGTTATAAAATTAAGGAAATCTTAATAAAAGAGTGGTAACAGTCTTTGTAACTTTATAAAAAAAATAAATTATGAGTAATTTACAAGGTAAAACAGCTTTCATCACTGGGGGCTCAAAAGGAATAGGATACGGTATTGCACAAAAGTTGCTAGCAAATGGATTAAATGTTGTCATAACAAGTAGAAGTCAAGATAGCGCTAATGATGCTGCAAACAATCTAAATAGTGAAGCTTCTGCAAAAGGTAGAGCTCTTGGTGTTGCCGCAGATGTAAAAAATTATGAGGAGCAAGTAAGCGCTGTTGCAAAAACAGTTAAAGAATTTGGAAGCCTTGATGTGATGGTTGCAAATGCAGGTTTGGGTCATTTTGGTAACGTAGAAGATATTACTATAGAGCAGTGGAATGATGTAATTGATACAAATCTATCTGGAGCCTTTTTTAGTTTTAAAGCTTCATTAGATGCATTAAAAAAGAGTCAAGGATATTATATCTCGATTTCTAGTCTTGCGGGTACTAACTTTTTTGCTGGAGGTACGGCGTATAATGCTAGTAAATTTGGGGTAACTGGTTTTACACAAGCTGCTATGCTAGATGTAAGACAAAGTGGTATTAAGGTGAGTACAATTATGCCTGGCAGTGTGTCTTCACATTTTAATGGAAATGAACCTAGCGATAAAGGAGCTTGGAAAATTCAACCTGAAGATATAGGTGAATTAGTTGTAGATTTATTAAAAATGAATCCTAGAACACTACCAAGTAAGATAGAAGTAAGACCAACAATGCCACCGGTTAAATAAAATTAACTAGCCATTTTTTCTTTTTCTAAAAGGCTCTTAATTGCGGCATCAAGGCTGTTAAACTTTTGTAGTTTTAGCTTTTCAAAAAAGTTGTCTAAAAGTGTAAATGCTAGATTAGAAGGTGTATAATAGACTAAAGAAACAGACTTAATTTTATGTTTGTTTTTAAAAAAGTTAAAGAATTGAGCTGGCGAGATAGAGTAATTATTAACTTTATTTGAAATATAAGCTAAATCAACATCGCTAGTTTCAAAATGTTTATAAATATCTTCAATTATAACTTTCGCATTATCCCAATCAAAATTAACACCTTCGTTAATTTCGCCAACAACAAAATTATCAGTAATGTAAAAAGTCCCTATATCATATTGTAGGGTTTTTTTTAACAGATGACTGTAAGTGGAATCTAAAAACTTCAATAAACAGAATTTGTAGGTTAATATCACTAAGTTAATAAAAATAATATTTTATTAAAAATTTTATTTATTATAAAATGAAAAAAGAGGCGATATGTTTAAACATATCGCCTCTTTAACATACTAATAATTTATAATATATTAGTTATTATCTGCTAGAAGAGCTAAAAACTTATCTAAATTAGGTAAAATAACTATTCTAGTTCTTCTGTTTTTTGCTCTTCCTTCTTTAGTATCATTCTCTGTGAGTGGGTGGTAACTACTACGTCCCGCAGCTATTAATTTTTCTGGAGCTACATTATAAGAGTTCTGTAATTTTCTAATCACTGCTGTAGATCTTTCAACACTTAAATCCCAGTTGTCTTTTATGTTTGCGCCTGGCTTTACTGTTTGAGAATCTGTATGACCTTCTACCATAACCTCAAGAGCTGGTTCACTATTAATTAAAGCTGCAAGCCTCTCTAATAATGGATTTGCCTTAGAGTTTATTCTATAACTCCCAGAATTAAATAACATTTTGTCTGAGATAGATATCATCACTACTGTTTCATCTATGGTGATATCAATATCATCATTATCTGTCATCATATCATCACTTAATCCTTTTTTAAGGTTATGAGAAATAATTAGATTCATAGAATCTTGAAGCGTTTTTGCCCCACGTAGTTTATTTTGATCTACTTTAGCTAATGCTTGCTTCATTTTTAACTTATCATTTTCAGAAACAATGACATTTCCCATCTTTTGATAACGACTGTTGCTAAGTTGTTCAAGTGATGTGTTGCTGTCAGACAATGATTGTATTCTTTTATAATAATCATCAACTTTAGCGTCAATATCTGTAAGTCTAGACTCTAATCGCTCATTTTCTAACTGAGATTTACTTAAAGATGATACAGTATCGTCATATTGACTCTGTAATGTCACATACTTTTTCTTTGACACACAAGAGGTGGTCAAAACTGCTAGGGATAATACGGTAATTGCTGCAATTTTTTTCATAATAATAGTTTTAATGGTTTGTTGTAATTAGAACACAAAGGTTCTTTTATTATTATTTTTAGAAAGCCATAGTTCTGTTAAATAGATGCTAAGATATTCTTAATAGATCTGTTAACCCCCTATTAGATTGGGTTAACGAAAATGTTAAAAAACGTTTTCTTTAAAGATAAAAAGCAATAAAATTGATTTATAGCAATATTTTAGAGAACTACTACTTTAAATGTGAGAATGAGTTATCTGTTTTTAATGTCTATCATTTGAGGCCATCTCAAGTTTATTCTTTCCAAAATCTAATGTACGTATAGGGAAAGGAATATTGATATTAGCTTTATCAAAGTTCATTTTTATCACTTTTACTGCTTTGTGTGTATGCTCTAGCTTCTCTTTTGTATTAGAACTGTCTGCCCAAAATCTTAAAATGAAGTTTATAGAGCTGTCTCCAAATTCATTATAATAGAATTCAATTTCTTCACCTTCTTCTTGCTTAAATGAATCACCTATTATTTTTACAGTGAGATCTTCTACTTTTTGTAGGTCACTTTCATAACCCACACCACAATTTATTATTACTCGTGATCTTTTAGATAAAGAATAGTTTGTAAAAGGATTATCAATAAAGGTAGAATTAGGTATTACTGTAAATTCATTATCTGGACGACGTATCGTTACGTTTCTTAAGTTAATTTCTGTTACAAAACCTTTCTCACTATCAGTTTCTATAAAATCTCCAATACTAATTTTTGGTAAAAAAGAAAGAATAAAACCAGAAACGGTGTTGCTCAAAGTACCTTGTAATGCTAGACCTATTGCAAGCCCAACAACACCAGCACCTGCTAACACAGAAGTTAATACCTTATCTAGATCCATAACGCCCAGAGCTACAAAAAAACCAATGAGCATAATGACTGCAGATGTTATCTGGCCTAGCATTTGCTTGACAGATTCTTCTTTAACCTTTTTAAGTATAATACGTTTTACAACTTTTTTTAAGCCTTTTGCAATAAAGTAAAAGACAACCATTACAAGTATTGCTACAATAAAATTAGGTAACTTTAAAATGATTGTATCTAGCCATCCGTCTAGTTTATCCCATAAACCATTTATGGCGTCATTTACATTAAAGGCATTTTTAATTCCGGTAGAGGCTTCTGTTGTAGTGTTTGATTGATCTTGCATATTTTGAATTTTATAAAATCAAAATTACAAGATGGGGGAGATGATGTGTTTTAATGAATTCACAAAAAAACGGAAGCAATTGCTTGCTTCCGTTAAAATTCTATTAAAAATGAGATGTACTATCCTAAATACTTCATTAATATGTGACTTTTAGACTCGTGACGCAATCTTCTAATTGCTTTTTCACGTATTTGTCTTACTCTTTCTCTAGATAGGTCAAAAGTATCACCTATTTCTTGAAGTGTCATTACAGGATTTCCAGAAAGACCAAAGTTAAGTTTTACAACATCTGCTTCTCTTTGAGAAAGTGTGTCTAAAGCTCTATCAATTTCAGTCTTTAAAGATTCTTGCATTAATCCATTATCTGGATTAGGAGATTCGCCAGAACTAATTACATCATAAAGGTTGTTATCGTTTTCACCTTCTTGAAATGGTGCATCCATTGATATACTACGGTTGCTGTTTTTCATAGAAGACTTCACGCTAGATACTGTGATGTCAAGTTCGTTTGCTATCTCTTGTGCTGTAGGAACACGCTCATACACTTGCTGTAAGTGAATACTCGCTTTCTTTACTTTATTTATATCTCCAATCTTGTTAAGTGGTAATCTTACAATTCTAGACTGCTCTGCAATTGCTTGAAGTATAGATTGTCTAATCCACCATACTGCATAAGATATAAATTTAAAACCACGAGTCTCATCAAAACGTTTTGCAGCTTTTACAAGCCCTACGTTTCCTTCATTAATTAAATCTGGAAGACTTAACCCTTGGTTTTGATATTGTTTTGCAACAGAAATCACAAAACGTAAGTTTGCTCTCGTTAATTTATCAAGAGCTCGTTTATCACCTTCTCTAATGCGTTGTGCTAATTCCACCTCTTCTTCGGCAGTAATCATATCAATTTTACTAACATCTTGTAGGTAACTATTTAGGGATTTAGTTTCTCTGTTAGTTACCTGCTTGGTGATTTTAAGTTGTCTCATAGGATATTTAAGGTATTATATTTTTAACTGAAGCCATGGTAAGGCGTATTATTCGTAATTCCTAATTTATTAACATAATTTTATGAAGTGAACTCATTTTTAGATGTATGTTTGAAACGTACAGCCATATAACGGGTCATTCAAACTATATATTGAGTTTGGTTCAATATTTGTTTTATCCTTTGTAGATTTATACCGAAATGAAAAACTTATTATTCCTTTTCCTATCATTAACATCAACAGTTCTATTTGCACAAATAGAGACTACTAACCGTGTTATAAAAATAGAAGCAACTCCAGATGCTCCAACGCCAGAAACAAAATCGCCAACGATTGAGTCTGCTTTCCCTAAAATTAACTTGCCTAAAGTTACCGAAGAGAAAGACCCAAAGTTTAGTATGAAAAACTTACCTAATCCAGAACCAGACACAAAAAACAAATTAGACATAACTAAAGGGGATGGCTTACTGGATTATAAAACTGATAATGCACCCAAATATTTTTCTAAAGAAAAAAAAGCTTCAGACGAGTATGCTCGTGACCAAAACTTAGGTGAGATAAATGTGTCTTACACTAGAGTAAACGTGTCATATAGAGATCATGAAGCCGTAGATGGTGACCAAATAATGGTACTTGTCAATGAAGATATTATACGTGCCCGAGTTACATTATACGGTAGTTTTCAAGGTTTTGATCTACCATTAGAAAAAGGTCCTAATAAAGTTGAGTTTATTGCTTTAAATCAAGGTGACTCTGGACCTAACACCGCAGAGCTTCATATTTATGATGATACTGGTAAACTTATTTCTGCAAAAGAGTGGAACTTGCTTACAGGTTATAGGGCGACTTTTGTAATTATAAAAGACTAATATGAAATTTACTCTACTATATTTTAGAACACATTATCTTGTTTTTATATTTATTAGTAGTCTATCTATTACTACCTCTTCATGCCAGACAGCTCTATCAGAACAACCAGTTCTTAATAGTTATGTTATTGATAGTACAAATAATATTATTGTTTGGAATACTTCGGAAATTTTAAAGAATGGAAATTGGTCAGAATTAAATTTTGGTGAATCATTTACAATTGACAAACAACCGTTAACCGAAATTTCAAGCAAGCAATCTTTTAAAGTGACTCATAATGATGTGCCATATACGGTGTATCCTACTAAGTTTTCTGTCATTCATATTTCCGTAGAAAAAGAAATAATTAACGACCCAAAAATACCCGCAACTTTTAGGTATTATGATAAAGACACCACCTTTGTGAGCACTATTGGTATTGAGCACAGAGGGAACATATCTTTAAAATTTCCGAAGAAATCATTTGATATTGAGTTTTGGCAAGATGCAATTTCTAAAAAATCTAAAGATATAGATTTTAAAGGCTTGCGTAATGATGATGATTTTGTGCTAGATGCAATGTATAATGAGCCTTTAAGAATGCGAGCAAATTTTTCTCAAAAATTATGGCGTAAAATTAATACACTGCATTATGCTGATCAAGAGCCAAAAGCACAAAGCGGTATACGTGAAAAATTTGTAGAGGTGTTTGTAAATAATAAATATCAAGGTATTTTTTTAATGGTTGATCAAGTAGATAGAAAACTTCTTAAACTAAAGAAAAAAGAGAATGGTATTGTTCATGGGGAGTTATATAAAGCAGCTTATTATAGAGGTGCTACAGAGTTTAAAGAAGCTCCAGAGTTTAAATCTTCATTGCCACATTGGGGCGGTTTTAGACTAGAATATCCTAATATGGAGAATAATGTTTATTACTTTGATAATATACAAAAAACCACTGCTTTTGTTGTGAATGCTTCTAAACGAGAATTTGCTGCAAACTATGAGTCTCATTTTAACGAGCAGAATTTAATAGATTATTATTTATTTATTAATCTTTTAAGAGGTACAGATAACCTAGGTAAAAACTATTATCTCGCTAAATATGATACAGATACTCCTTATTTTATAGTACCATGGGATCTTGATGGCGTTTTAGGGACAGTAATTGATGGTCGAGAGATGAATATCACAACAGATATTCTCACCAATAATTTGTTCTCAAGACTCTGGGATGAAAACCCTAATAATTATAGGAGTAGAGTAGTTGCACGCTGGCAAGAACTAAGAGCGACACACTTTAGTGATGAAGCTCTTTTTAATGCTATTGAAGCTCATAATACTACTTTTAATGAGCATCATATTTTTGAACGTGAAGCTCTTATCTGGAAACAAGGGCATAGTGATGAAGATCTTCTTTTTATGACTACTTGGCTTAAAAAACGTTTGGTTTTTCTTGACAACCATTTTTCTAAATAATTATCTGCTTCTTATTTAATATTTTTTCTGGGACTTTAAAAAGCAATAGTATAAACTTCTATTTCTATTTAATAGCACAATTCACAATTGTGTTTGTTTTAACATTTCAGTAATAAACTTCTGCATTTAAAATTGGTATTTTCGAGCGATCAACTAAAAAAAAATGCTTAAGATGAAATACAAGTTACTTTCAGTGCTTGCTGTATTCTTTGTGATTACAGCCTGTTCCACTCAAAAGGGAATGAAAAAAGGAAAAAATGCAGCCACAGAATCCTCTAAGAAAAAGGACAAGGATGCAATGAAAGATTATGATGAGATTATCACTAAAGATGCCATCACAGATTCTGGATTATTTATAGTCCATAAAGTAAAGAAAGACTATTATTATGAGATTCCTGATAGCTTGTTTAATAAAGAGATGCTTATGGTATCTCGTATTGCAAAGACAGCAGCAAATCTAGGTTTTGGTGGTGGTAAAGCAAACACCCAAGTATTAAGATGGGATCGCAAAGAAGATCAAGTGTTATTGCGCACAGTATCTCATCAAGTTATTGCGGCAGATTCTCTACCAATACATGAAGCTGTAAAGAACTCTAATTTTGAGCCTATTTTATATGCTTTTGATATTGAGACAATAAGTAAAGACTCTACATCTACCGTTATTAAAGTGAACGGAATGCTAGAAGGAGATGTTAAAGCTCTTGGTCTTCCAGGATATTTTAGAACAGAACATAAAGTTTCTAACTTAGATAAAGACAGATCTTATATAGAAACACTTAAGAGTTATCCTAAGAATATTGAGGCAAGACACGTTAAGACATACAACGCAAAAAACCCTCCAAGTAATGGATCTTTAGCTTCAATCTCTGTAGAGATGAACACCTCTATGATTTTATTACCAGAAGTACCAATGAAACGTCGCTACTTTGATGAACGTGTAGGTTGGTTTGCTAGAGGTCAAACAGATTATGGTCTTGATGCACAAGAAAGTAAAACAGTACGTTTTTTAGATAGATGGAGACTTGAGGTAAAACCAGAAGATAGAGAAGCTTATTTGCGTGGAGAACTTGTAGAGCCTAAAAAACAAATTGTTTATTATGTAGATAGAGCTACACCAGAACAATGGAAAAAATACATTAAACAAGGTATTGAAGATTGGCAAGTAGCGTTTGAGGCTGCTGGATTTAAAAATGCAATTATTGCAAAAGAGCCACCTACAGTAGAAGAAGATCCAGAGTGGTCTCCAGAAGATGTGCGTTACTCTGTGGTACGTTATTTAGCATCTCCTATTCCTAATGCAAATGGACCTCACGTGAGTGATCCTAGAACAGGTGAGATATTAGAATCTGATATTAACTGGTACCATAATGTAATGACATTATTGCGCAACTGGTATTTTGTGCAAACAGCAGCAATTAATCCAGAAGCTCGTGGTGTTAAGTTTAAAGATGAAATTATGGGACGATTAATTCGTTTTGTATCTTCTCATGAGGTAGGGCACACACTAGGATTACCTCACAACATGGGTAGTTCTGTGGCATATCCTGTAGACTCTTTACGTGATCCAGAATTTACTGCAAAATACGGTACAGCTCCTTCTATAATGGATTATGCTCGTTTTAACTATGTAGCACAACCAGGAGATGGTGATGTTGCACTAATGCCTAACATAGGTATTTATGACAAGTATTCTATCAATTGGGGATATAGAGATATTTTAGATAAAACGGCAGAAGAAGAAAAACCAATTCTAGATCAATGGATTTTAGAACATGCAGGTGACCCTATGTACCGTTTTGGTAGACAACAAAGAGGGGTTATTGACCCAAGTTCTCAAACAGAAGATTTAGGTGATGATGCAGTAAAGGCGAGTAGATATGGGATAATGAACTTAAAGCGTATTGTGCCTAAACTTATAGAATATACTGCAGAAGACGGTAAAAATTATGACGATTTAGATACCATGTATGGTCAAGTAGTAGGGCAGTTTAATAGATATATGGGGCACGTATCATCTAATATAGGTGGTGTTTATGAATACTATAAAACGTATGATCAAGATGGTGCGGTTTATACAGCTGTAGATAGAAATAGACAACGTGAGAGTTTATTATTTATAAACGAACAATTATTTGCTACACCAAGATGGTTATTAGATCAAAATATTTTTAATAAAATACAGTTTGATGGTAGTGTAGAAAACTTGAGAGGTGTTCAAGTAAGAACATTAAATAACATATTAGATTTTGGAAGAATGGCTCGTATGAGTGAGAATGAAGCTGTACAAGGCAGTCAAAGTTATTCTCTATTAAATATGATGGATGATTTACGTAACGGTATTTTTACAGAGCTAGCTAGTGGTAATAGCATAGATACTTATAGAAGAAACCTACAGCGTGCATATGTTGATAGATTAGAATACTTGATGACAGAAGATCAAGGAAACAGCAGAAGAGGGACCCGTGTAAATGTAAGCCAGAGTGATATACGTTCTATTGCAAGAGCAGAGTTAAAGCGTTTACAGACAAGCACTGCTACAGCTGCGAGAAGAACAAGTGATGAGATGAGTAAAATACATCTAGAAGACTTAAATCAAAGAATTGAAATGATTCTTGACCCTAAGTAAACTAATAATTACTTCTGACCTGCGTGCAGGCAGGAATATTAAAACCTCGAGCTTTGTCTCGGGGTTTTTAATTTTTAATAGATCGTGAATCACCCGGTTGCATATCTTCTATTGTAAAATCTCCTATACGAACACGAGCTAATCTTAAGGTAGGAAAGCCCACAGCAGCTGTCATTTTACGAACCTGTCTAAACTTTCCTTCTGTAACAGTAATTGATACCCAAGAAGTTGGGCCGTGTCTATCATCTCTAATTCTTTGACGAGTAGGAGGTAAGACTGGAGTTTTTATTATAGCTGCTTTGCAGGGTTTAGTGTTATAAATAGAACCATTTATACTAATAGGAAGCCCTTTTGACAGTATTTCTATTTCTTTTTCTGTAATAACACCATCCACTTGTGCGTAATATTCTTTCTCAACATTACTGTTATTAATGTGGTAGCTATAAGCACCATCTGTAGTTAATAAAAGAAGACCTTCAGAGGTTTCGTCAAGTCTACCTATTGCCATTATTCCTTTTGGAAAATCACTAAGCAATCCTAAAAATTTTTTATTTTTTGCATGTCTGTCATTTGTCATAAACTGACTCACGTAGCCATAAGGCTTATATATTTTAAAATGAAGGTGTTGTGTCATATTACTTAAATGGCTGGCAAAAATACAAACTTTGTGACTATGAATGAAGTATTTAAAATTACTGCCTGACGGCAGGCAGGTCCGAAGTGATAATTAACTTCCGTTTATATTAAATGCAAATATGTGTTTACATAACCTTTAATTCGTTGTATATTTGCAGCCTTATTTTAGAGACCACATGACAAAAAAACTTGATATTTCTGTACTAGATAAACGTAGTGACAAAGAACTTTATAGTTATCAAAAAGGTGCAATTAATAAAATTTTCACCCTTTTTGATGAAGAGCGAGAAGACTATCATTTACTATATCAATTACCTACGGGTGGAGGTAAAACAGTAATATTTTCTCAAATAGTACGTCAATACTTAAAAAACCATCAAAAAAAGGTGCTTGTAATGACGCACCGTATAGAATTATGTAAACAAACGTCAAATATGTTGACGGAGTTTGGTGTAGTTAATAAAGTGGTGAATAGTACAGCAAATCTAGATGATCAACAAGACTTTAGTTGTTTTGTTGCGATGGTAGAGACGCTTAATAACCGTCTTAATGATGAGCAGCTTGATATATCTGATGTTGGTCTTGTGATTATTGATGAGGCGCATTACAACTCTTTTACAAAACTTTTCAAGTTTTTTGACAAATCATTTATTCTTGGAGTAACGGCAACCCCGTTGAGTTCTAATATAAAACTCCCTATGAATGATAACTATGATGAACTCATTGTAGGAGAAACGATAGAGTCATTAATAGAAAACGAATTTTTAGCACAAGCACAAACCTTCTCTTATAACGTAGGGTTGACTTCGCTAGAGGTTGGTGCAAATGGTGATTATACAGTAAAATCTTCTGAAGATTTATACACCACTAGTGATATGCTTAGCAAATTAATGCAAGCTTATGAAGAGCGTAGTAAAGGAAAGAAAACATTGATTTTTAACAATGGTATTAATACTTCTCTTTATGTTTATGATGCTTTTAAACACGCCGGTTATCCTATCATGCACTTGGACAACACAGCTACAAAAAAACAACGTAAATTTATATTAAAGTGGTTTAAAGAAACTCCAGATGCTATCTTAACATCTGTAAGTATCTTAACCACTGGTTTTGATGAACCTACTGTAGGTTCTATTATATTAAATCGTGCTACAAAGTCATTGACACTTTATTATCAAATGATTGGTCGTGGATCTCGTATCTTAAATAACAAAAGTACGTTTGACGTTATTGATTTAGGAAATAACTTTCACCGTTTTGGACCGTGGGGTGCAGACCTAGATTGGCAAGCTATTTTTAGATCACCTAATTATTATTTAGAGAATCTTCTTGATGACAATGAGATAGAGAGCTACTTTAAGTATGAAATGCCAGAAGCATTGCGTGCAGAGTTTGCAAAATCTGAAGATGTTTCTTTTGATATAAAAAAGGCATACATAGCTTCTGTAAAAGCTGGAGAAACTTCAAAGGTGATTTTAGAAAGATCTATACATCAACATGCAACTATCTGTATTGAGAACAGTGAAGATATATTTGATGCATTAGGTTTAGCAAAAATGCTTGGCGAGGATATTGATTTTAGAATAGAGCGTTACTCAAAGTGTATTAGTAAAAGTACACACAACTTTTTAACGTGGTTAAAAAATGATTATCGCTTAAAATTACGATCTTATTTAAGAGAGAACTTTGACACCTTGTTTGAAGAGATTCACGGTCACGCGCCTATTGAAGAAGATTAATTAGATTTTATTACATTAATAATTTACAAAAAAGCAGCCTTAACATATATAAATGTTAAGGCTGCTTTTCTTTACTTAAAGTTTTATAAATCTATAGCTTACCTAATAACTCTTCTAGAGTTTCTATATCTACAAATAGTTTTCCTTTAAGGTTTACAATAGCATTGCTAACGGTGTCTAACTCTGGGATCGCAGCCTTTATTTGCTCTTTAATCGCTGGCTTTTCTGCAAAGTGAGTACTACTATATTTATAAGGACTTCTGTCTAGAGATGCGATTAACGAGTCACAAGTTTTGCACGTTTCAGAAACATAAAAGATAATAGGGCTTTTAGGGTCAATCTTTATGGCAGTAGCTTCTTTACGTAAAGCTCTCCTGTTTAAACTATCGCTCACAATAAGGTCATAGGTATATTTAGGTTCTTCCCCTTTATTAACCATAAGCATCATTAAATTTACCTTAGAAGTGGCAGGTATTCTTACCGCTCTTGGCTTGCGTGTGCTTTGTCTAAAACCTGTTCCAGAGACAGTTATAGTAACGTCAAGATCCTGTAGATTTTCATTAACTCCATAAATCATGAGTCTGTTTTTTACTTGCTCAGACTCTATTTTAATTTCTTTTATTTGTGCCGAAATATTCTGGATTGAAAAGAATAGTGCGATAATAATCAATAGATACTTTTTCATAATATTTTTTAGCGTAAATATACACATACATTGCAAATCATATTTGAGTATTGCTTAAGAAAAACAAGAACGCTATAGGTAACAATTTTACTAATCGTACCTTTGCAAAAAATTTTTAGGCATGACTACTTTTTCAGATTTAAAACTAGGTAAACAACTCCAATACGGAATTGACGATCTTGGTATCACAAATCCTACTCCCATACAAGAACAATCATTTTCTGTTATCAAAGCAGGAAAAGATGTGGTGGGTATTGCACAAACAGGTACAGGTAAAACATTTGCCTTCATGTTACCTGTGCTAGAAACCTTAAAGTATTCTACAGAAATAAACCCAAGAGTATTGGTGCTAGTACCTACGCGTGAGCTAGTAGTACAAGTGGTAGAAGAAATAGAAAAACTAGGTAAGTATCTTTCTGTAAGAGTTACTGGTGTCTACGGTGGTGTTAATATTAACACACATAAAGAAGCCGTATCACAAGGTTGTGATATTGTGGTGGCAACACCTGGTAGACTTTATGACTTAGCTTTAAGTAGGGCCGTAAGTTTAAAAAATGTAAAGAAGCTTATCATTGACGAAGTTGATGTTATGCTTGATTTGGGTTTCCGTTTTCAGATCACTAATATCTTTGAGTTGCTACCAGACAAGAGACAGAATATTCTGTTTTCTGCAACGATGACAGATGATGTAGAGATTTTGATTGATGACTTTTTTAGAAGTCCCGTAAAAATATCTGTTGCTGTAAGTGGTACGCCATTAGATAATATAGAGCAACAATCTTATGTGGCGACTAACTTTTATACAAAAGCAAATTTACTAAAACACCTTTTACAAGATGAAGCTGCTTATACTAAAGTATTAGTATTTGTAGCTAACAAGCGTCAAGCAGATAATTTATACAGAGAAATAGATGATTTTTATCCTGGTCAAGCTTCTGTGATTCACAGTAATAAAACCCAGAACTATCGTCTTAGGTCTATTGAGAATTTTAATAAAGGAGAGAAGAGAATATTGATCTCTACAGACATTATGGCTCGTGGTTTAGACCTTGATAGAATCACGCACGTTATTAATATGGATGTGCCAAGATATGCTGAGAACTACATGCACCGTATAGGTAGAACAGGTAGGGCAGAAGCACAAGGTCATTCTATACTTTTTTCTACAGAAAAAGAAGCACAGGCTAAAGAAGATATTGAAACCTTAATGGATTTTAAAATTCCGTTATTGCCAATGCCAGATGGAGTAGAAGTTGCTACAAAACTTCTGCCAGAAGAAATGCCACATGTTCAAGAGCCTAACAATCCTCACAAAGTAAAAGAAGAGCATATTCCTGGACCAAGTTTTCATGAAAAGAGTGAAAAGAACTCTAAAGAAAATAGAGGAGGATCATATCAATATAAAATAGCGGCCAAATATAAAAAGCCAAAAACTAAAGGGGACAAAAACTTCAATAAACGTAACAAACGATGATACGCCTAGAACGTGTTTCTTCTACTCATCCAGATTTTATTTCTTTAGTAAAAAAGTTAGACCAAAATCTAGCGATATCAGATGGGGAAGATCACGCTTTTTACGATCAATTTAATAAGTTAGACGCAATTAAAAATGTAATTGTGGGATATCAAGAAGAATCTCCTGTTACTTGCGGCGCTATAAAAGTTTTTAACGCAACTACTTTTGAAATTAAACGAATGTACACTATTGACGAGGCTAGAGGTAATGGCTTTGCAGTACATATTCTTAAAGAGCTCGAAGCCTGGGCAAAAGAGCTAAAAGCTACTCATTGTGTTTTAGAAACAGGAATCAATCAACAAGCGGCAATTGCTTTATATAATAAATGCGGCTACGAGCGTATTGAAAATTATGGCCAGTATAAAGGGGTTGAGGCTAGTTTTTGTTTTAGTAAAGAACTCTAAGCTTTGTATTAATTTTCAACTTAAATCTTCTGTAAACGCATCAAAATATTATAAAAGTAAAATGGCTTTACCCAAGGGATAAAGCCATTTACATTTTCGCCGAAAGGCAAATACTATTTACTCTTGATAATCTTTAATTGCCCTTTACCAGCGTCAGAATCTAAAGAGATTACATAAAGCCCGTTTGCAAGTGCATCGCTCAACTCAAAGGCGTGATCTGTCTTACCTGGCACAATGTTAATCTTGCGCTGTTGTATAGCTACACCACTCGCATTATAAATACTTAAAGTAGCTGTAGATGCTCTTCTAGCTTCTATCTGTATGTTAAAATATTTTTGAACTGGGTTAGGGTAGGCCTTTAAATTCATATTCATCACTCCAGAAAAAGGATAAAACTCTACCGCAAGTTCTTCTCTAGGTACTGCTGTAAATACATCTTCTTGTAAAACTTCAATATCTGTATTACGTAATATAATTTCTGAAAGTTTCGTGTTTTTAATTTCTGCTATTTCATCTGCAGTAAAGGCTGGATCATTCTCGTAGTAATAACGATCTCCATCTCTTAGGGCACCAAACTGCATTACAAAAAGTGTATTAAGCCCTTCGCCAATAGTAGCATTAGGTAAATGGTCTTCTGCCATAAAACCTATCCAGGGGTCAATATTATTCATATCTGTGTAAACAGTTGCTAGTTTAGATTGCAACTCTGGATCACTTGTAAGCTCTGTTAAAGAGGTAAGTGTAGTAAGACCTAATTCTTGACGTATGGTATTATAATCTGCAACACCACGCTCTCTAGCTCTCGCAAAGTTTGTAGCTAATAAATCTATACCACCAGATCCTGGAGGTCCAAAAAGAAAATTACGTAAATCATTCATTATTAAAGGATCTACTTTTTGGTGTTTTTGTGCAGCCATCCCTCTAAAGAAAGGAGAAATACCTCCTTCATAGTGAATAAGATCTGGATTAAAAAAACCGTCTCTAAGATCAATAGCTCCAAACTGAAAATCGTCCCCATTTTCTTCCATTCTAATTAAGCGGCCGTTTACCATAGTATGTCCAAAACGGTAACCAGCAGCAGAGAATACATTAATTATACTAGCATCTATACTAGGGTCATAGGCAGAAAAAGCAGGAAGAGTGACACCTATTTTTGGTAAAAACTCCTCATAAGTAACCGCTTGAATTAAACCACTCACAATTTTACGCGCTCTTTGAAAAACCTCTTCATCTGTCCAAGTTGGGTTTTCTGTAACAATTATATCACATAATCTGTTATGCTCTCTTACCATTAGCGTATGAAAACATGTTAATCCTGGTTGCTCAAAAACTCTAATGTCTCCACCTACAAAAAACTTAGTAGGTACCGTTGGCCCATCTACCACCATAAAAGGTGTTGTGGGGTCTATAGCGCTATCATATTCACTATCTACTGTGTTCCAAGGTAAAAGATTATCTGTAGAAACCTTAAGTTTACCATCTACATGAGATCTTAACCAGTCTGCACGCACTTCATCACTACCATAAACCATAGATCCATCTATGTAAGATGTAATATCATTAATATGTCTTCTTGGGTTTGCAGTACTTGTTCCTGTAGCGAGGTCGTGCTTAGAACGAAACATTCTAATCTGTCTGTCGCCATCACACATAGGGTCAAACATAGGGTCACAGCTAGGTACGTCTATAAACAAGGGCTCGTCAAAGTCGTCATCATTAAGATTAATATCGTGATCAATAAATTGTCCCCATCCCCATACAAAATCACTTAACCCTAGCTCATTAGGTAAAAAAGCCTCTTGACTTCCTAATGCATTACTCACTGTACGTGCGTTTGCTCTGTCTAGTGCTGCTGGCTGGCTTATGCCATCTGTATAATCTACAGTTGTAAAAGTCCTAAAATAAGTGTCTGCAGCTCCCCATTCTGGGTTGGCTACGTTATTATCTGTCCCGTCATAAGATCTATTTTCTTGCGCTGTGATAGCTGTTGTAACAGACATTGCTGCCAGAGCAGTAATTAAGTAAGTTTTTTTCATAATTTATTTAGTTATCTAAAGTAAAAATAGAAAAAAAAGGGAGTTAGTCCTATTTATTTGCGAAACTTACATTGTACTAGAAAAAATATTTTAAGATTTTGTTGGTACACTAAATATGATTGAATCTCTAACTTTGTTTAAAACAAAAAACTATGAAAGTTTTATTAACTGTATTTGCACTAATAATGGCTGTAAATACGTCAAGTTGCCAAGAAAAGAAACACAAAAAAGACAAGGGAGATGATAATGTGCCAGAGGTAGTTGTTGAGGCTTTTAAAGCAAAATATCCTAATGAAAAAGTGCCAGAATTTAAAACAGATGCACACGGCTACTGGGAAGCACATTTTAAGAAAAAAGGGGAGAAGTACAGAGCAGATTTTAATGAAAATGGTACTTGGCGCGAAACCGAAAATAGTATTAAAGTGAGTGAATTGCCAGAACCTATTCAATCAAAAATTAACTCAACCTATTTCTTATATACCATCACAGAAGTTGAGCATGTACTCAGTGCAAAATATGGTGAGTTTTATGATGTAGAGTTTAAGCAAAAAGGAAAAAACAAAGATATAATGTTTAAAAAAGACGGTAGCATTATTGAAGAGTAGCCACTAAAAATAAATATTATAGAGATATTCTTATTTTACAATAAGATAAATTTAAGCATCACACTAGTGATGCTTTTTTATACATTATATGTTTAATTCGGAAATTTTCTTGTTTGTTTTTTTGATATATAATAACAAACAAATTGCTAAAAATGAACATACAGAAAAACCAATAAATAGGGGTAGAGTACTATGTTCTACATATCTACCTATTATGGTGCTAATAGGCACTGCCATTAGTGTAGAAATGAATCCTGTGATAGCTGCAGCTATGCCTGCAATATGACCCACGGGCTGCATGGCCAAGGCTCTAACGTTTCCGAAGAGAAAACCAATACAGAAAAACTGTACAGAAAAGAAACCTACTAAAACTGCAATGGGAGGGTGGGGATTACTATTAAAAATAATCACATATAGCAACGACACCGCAAAAAAACCAAATAAAGAATAAGTAACCATTTTTTCCATCCCAAAACGGACCACAAAGGTTGCGTTGAGTAAAATAGCAGTACCAATAGAGACTGCTAGCCCAGCAAAAATATAAGGAAACTCTTCTACTAAGCCGTATTGTACTTCAAATATTTGCTGAGATGCGCTTAGATAAACTAAGAAAGAACCTACCACAAGACCAGAGATAAAAGTGTAACTCATAGTTTGTTTATGACGTAGTGTTTCTAAAAAACCATCGCTAATTCTTTTTACAGAAAAAGGAATCTTATTTTCTGGATGTAACGTTTCTTTTTGTCGCAACCAGAACCATATAGCTACAACAACACTAATGACAACCTGAACATAAAAAATGCCTTTCCAGTCATAATGGTTTAAAACAAACTTACCCATTGCAGGAGCTACAATAGGAATGAGTAAAAATACCACAGTCACAAATGACATGATGCGTGCCATATAATCACCGTCAAATAAATCTCTAATAATAGCAATACAAATGGTACGAGGAGCAGAGAGACCTATGCCTTGTAAAATACGCCCAAAAATCATTACTTCTAGACTTTCTGCGCTTACACAAATAAAACTGGCAATGATAAAAATAATAAAGCCTAAATAGACAGAAGGTTTTCTCCCTGTCGCGTCTGACATGGGACCAAAAACCAAAGGCCCTATACCTAGACCAACAAATATCATGGTTACTAATAACTGATTATCTGCTGGAGTAACGGTTCCTATTTCTTTACCTATAACACCAAGAGCTGGGAGCAATGCGTCTATTGACAATGCAGTAACAGACATTAATGCTGCCATTAAGGCAATAAATTCTAATTGCGATTTCTTTTGAGTTTTTTCCAAGCTGCAAAAGTAGTGCCTTCAGCACAATTTTTACACGTAGTTGTGTAAACTTTATGAGACAAATAAACACCTTTATTTATCTATTTTAATTAATTACAATTAATAACCATATGTGTTAAATCTCTATCTTTTAAAATAGCGGTGTAACTATTACTTAATGCATCTGGGCAAACGGTATTTAAAAAAGTAGTTTCGGTCATTTGGTCTTTATATTCTGTCATAAATACCGCTTTATTGGCTGTGATATATGGTTGTGCGGTAGTTTCAAAATTTTCAGAATATGCGTCTTCAAATAGTAACCAATCATAATCTGTTACCATGGTAGGGATAATTTCTTCGGCATTTTTTTGGCCTATGTGTAATCCTCTTATGTGAGCTTCATTAATAAGCCATCTAGAAAAATTAATGGCATCTGTTTCTGTTAAATTAAAACCTGTATTGTTCTGGTAGCCGTTAATATTATCTGGCTCTATACCATCAAAGCCCTTATTTGCAATCATATCAAATCGTGCTCTAAGAATAGGAGCAATGGCATCTATGTTTGTAATGTCAAGCCATTTTTCATCTTCAAAACCTTCATAAATAGTACCTAATACTTGTGACGGGAAATCATTATAATCATCCCTAAATGTTTCTGCAGAACCAACAGAGAGGTAAGCTATCACAATTTTACCTTGATCTTTAAAGTGCTGTACCGTAGCTGCGGTAGTAGAAAAAGCATCTACATCTATCACCGTAGCAGCAAAGGTATTGTCTGTTGTAACATCATCTAATTGCCAGTCAAATGAAGCACTCACAGCAGGTAATATTACATTATCTGGTAATGAAGCAATCTCAATATCTTCTAGTTGAGTGGCTACCTCTGTATCATCCTTATCTGAGCAAGCTGTTAAGAAACTCAATGAGTAACTAAGGGCTAGCAATAGAGCAAAAGAGTGGGTTTTCATAACTTAGTTTTTAAGGATAGAATTATAACGAAGAAACCCCTTCCAAAATTGGAAGGGGTTCTAATAAATTTATAAAAACTAAATAGTTTAACTACTTAACTCTTCAACTTCGTGCTTTACTTTATCTTTAATCTTGGCATATTTTTCTGATAATGTGTCTTCTACATCATTATAAGTGTCTTTAATTTTTGTGCCAGTCTCATCTATTTTAGATTTCAACTTTGTTTTTTCTTCTGGCGAAAGGTTTTTGTATTTCCACCAAGCAAATACTCCGGCTCCAATTCCTAATAATGCTGCTACTCCTGCTTTTTTATTTCTATTGTTCATTTTTTTAAGTTTTTAGGTTCGTTTATATAGTATTCAAATTGTATTCCATAAAATGCAGTGTCAGAAAGATTTAATAAATATTTAGCATTACAGTGATAGTTTATCGTTTTTTATGTCAAAAAATTAACATAATGCTGTTTTTATCATTAGAGAAGTAAAAAAAACAGAGTTTTTAAATTAAATAATATTTAGAACGAAGATTATTATTAAAAGTGTAGTCTAAATGATTACTAACATTAAATAATTTACAATGAAAAAATTAAAATTAATACTAGCAGTAGCAGCAATTGGAGCTTTTGTAGCATCTTGTGGATCAACATCTGAAACTACGTCTTCTAAAGAGACTATATCAAAACAATCACAAGAAAGAAATGGTGGCGGAAAGAAAGATGCTGCTTCTATGTTAAAGCAAATGGATGCAAATGGGGATGGGGCTTTATCTAAAGAAGAAGTAAAAGGACCAATAGCAGAAAACTTTTCTACTATTGATACTAATAGTGATGGTAAAATAACACTAGAAGAGTTAAAAAACGCTCCTAGACCTAAAGGAGGTAGACCACAAAGAAATAACTAAACGTAGTTTAAATACTTAGTAAATAAAATTTCTAGTAGCCAAATTAAAAGAATCATCGCTTATTTTAAGCCTTGGTTCTTTTTTTTATTGGTGATAGTTTCTTTTTATAACCTTTCCTCTTAAATCTATTAAAATCATTTGCGGGATAGAATACTCAAGTTAAATGACATCTTGTTTTATGCTATTTAAATAGAATCACTTAATTAGCAATAGAAAGAAGATTTAATAAATATTTAGCATTTTGGCGAAAGCCAAAAAAGTAGGCTTAAGGTATCTTCGTGTGATGAATAAAAAACTGATACTCATCATTCTTGCCTTTTTTTCTGTGTATGTCTTTTGGGGCAGTACGTATTTATGGAATAAGATTGTAGTTACCCAATTATCACCATTTTATATCTCTGGGATACGTATGTCTCTTGGTGCGATTCTTATATTTATTATCGCACGATTAATGGGATTATCATTAAAAATCACAAAAAAACAATTTTTAAATAGTGCCATTGCAGGCTTTTTATTTCTTGCTTTTGGTAACGGTATGTTTGTCTGGGCACTTAAATATATAGACAGTGGTTTTGGTTCATTAATATCGTCTCTAAACCCTTTATTTGTGGTTATAATACTGGCTGTTGTTCATAAAAGAAAGATGCAACCCCTTACTATTGTTGGTATTACACTAGGTTTAATAGGAATGTATTTATTAATAAGTCAAGAAGGTTTAAGCCTTGAAGAAGATGGACTTATAGGTATTATTATGGCTTTAAGTGCTGTGCTTGCTTGGAGTACAGGTAGTGTTTTTGTTGCTAAAGCAGACTTGCCAAAAAACCATTTTGTCTCTACCGCTTACCAGATGGGTGTCGCGAGTATCTTGTTACTCACATCTAGTTTATTAATAGGCGAGGAGTGGCTTGCACCTCAATACTGGGATACTAAGGTTTCTGTATCTTTAGTGTGTTTGGTCCTTTTTGGGAGTATCGCGGCTTTCACTTCTTTTAATTATTTGCTAAAAGTAGTTGACACAGAAAAAGTAACAACCTCTTCATACATTAACCCTATTGTCGCCTTATTGCTGGGCTGGTATTTTTTAAACGAGACTATCACAGGGCAATCTATGCTTGCCGCAGGTATATTATTAACCGGTGTGTATTTTATAAACAGTAGAAAACGGCCACCAAATGATAAAGTGGTCACCAAAAAGAAATTTTAGCACGTTTTTTGTGCCTAACGTATTAAATATAAGAGTTATGAAATATATACTAATTGCATTTATAGGGCTTTTAATAAGTTGTAAAACTTCGGAAACGTTACAGACATCAAACCTTGTTAAGGCAGAAACTACCTGGCTCACAACTCCCACATTTGAAGTAAACCTTACCACGGCTTACCCGTTTGTGACTAATGAGTTAAACCAACTATCAACAAATAATTTACTAGGCGCTGGTAATAGTGCTAACCAGATTAACTTATTAGGGCGTGGAGATTTTTTAAGAATCACCGAAAATAGAGTAGAGGCAAACATGTCTTATTATGGTACACAGCGTTTTGGGAGTTTTAAAAACGGAAATACAGGTATTCTTTTAAATGATCCTGTAGAAGATTATGTATATAGCTTTAATGAAAAAAAGAATAAAACTTTAATCACATTTAAAACTACGCACAAACAAGAACACTTCAGTTTTAGAATCACAGTTTATAAAAGCGGTCATTGTGATGTTGATGTGACTAGCTCTAACAGAAATTTTATTAAGTATGATGGTTCTATTAAAGAGCTTGTGGTTGAGTAGGTTATTTATCTAATCTCTGTGTTTATTGTTTATGATGAGTTTCCTTAAATTACTATTTCAGAAGAAATAAATACTCTTAAAATTGTATTAATTATAACTGCGGTTTCGTTTTGTTTATTAAATTTGGTTTTTTATTAAACAAAACCAAATCGTATGGAAATCTTTATCATCATTCTTAAAGTAATAATAGCAGCTAGTTTATTAAATGTATGGCTTATACAATATAATAAACCAACACAATGGCGTGGTGGTAATGCTCAAAACATACTAGAAGAGTTTAAAGTCTATGGCTTGCCAGCCTGGATGTGTTATTTTATTGGGTTTCTTAAAGTAGGAGGTTCTTTAGTATTACTGGCTTCTATATGGTTTCCGTTTTTAGAAGTACCTGCAGCTGCATTACTGGGTACACTTTTAACAGGATCTATTATCATGCACCTTAAAATTAGTGATCCTGTAAAGAAGAGTTTTCCTGCTGGTTTGTTTTTATCAATGTGTCTACTAGTAATTTTACTATAATTACCAGAAGTGTAAAAGTGCACCAAAGCGATATGTAAAAAATATATTTACGACCATTAATATAAATGATGGAGATGAAGCTATAAAACTGTCTTTAATTTTAAGACGTACTATAAAGCCAAAAAGCATTAAAATACTTAGACAAAGACTGGCATAAATACCTAAAGAATAATAAAAAACTCCTATAATTAAACCTAAGCCACCAGCTAGTTGCGCAATACCCGTAATTTTTCTTTGGTTATCAGAGAGTTTAAATCTTTTAAATTCTTCTGCTAGTTTATTAGAGAATAAACAATTGTATCCATAAAAAAGAAAAGCCAAACCAACAACGACTATACAAACTTGTAATATGATATTCATAGTATTCGTTTTTTTAATGTCGTGTGATTCATAAAGCTCAGTAGCCAATTCACTTTTTTATAAATTAGGCTTTTACAAATATAAGACTTAATAGAACAATTAAATAGAAGTGAAGACTTGCTTTGAAATATTCTATTTTACATAATGTAAATTATAATACAAATTATGACTATTGAGTAAAACAGCGAATAGAACTTTTTCTGTTCTATTTGATATAATCCTGTTATCGTTTCGCCACAGGCGGACTATAACTTGGGATTATGTCAAAGCTAGTTTATAACCTACGTTAAATACTTATAGCAATTATGTTAAAGCTATAGTACAGAAAATACGTCAATAAATTAAATACCTTATTCTTTACAACTACCCAATAATTATTAAATACGCGATTCTCAGAGATTGGCTTAAAAGCTAATTTTTGATTTTAATACTGCTATAAGTGATTTATCATTATACCTATAAATATCTTTAATATCTAAAACAGTGATTTTATTATAATAACCAGCACCAAAAACTTCTTTAATGGCACTTTGGTGTTTGGTCTCCATTACATAAATATGTGTGGCAAGATTTAATTGTGCTTCACTTATATAATTTGTGCCAAGTTTATTACACGTATTCTTATTAGTCCCTGCAGAGTCAAAAACAATATCTGGATATAGTACACTAAAATAGTCTTCTGCTGTTTTAGAACGATCCTTATTAGCTGAACAAATGAACAATATGTTTTTCATTATAAGTTTTTGAAATACTCGAGTTTAACTAATTGTTTAGTTTAAATGATGTTTGAAGCTCAGAATATTAACTTACTGTTCTTTTCATTTTTTCATTGATGAAAAAAGAGATCGATTTTGGAGATCCACTAATAACCCTAAAATATAAATGCGTGAGTTAAACAAAAAATCAAGGCTGCACAAAACTTTGGAAACAATGTACGACTCATTCGCTATATTTTAGAAAGCTTTGTTAGACCTACGTTAGTTTTGATAATACCTTAACCCCTTGTCAAGTATTTAGATTATTTAGTCTAGCTCTCTAAAATATGGACGCTCATTCACCTATTGTTTTACCAAAGTTTTCTGAGGCCGTTTCTAAAATTTATTACTTCTATAGCTATTTTATAGTATCACTCTTAATAATTTTTAAACTTTTTGTTTTTAGTAAGGTATCTGTTTTAATTTCTTTATGATCAATTTTTATAAAATTTAATATCGTTTTAGATTTTTCTATTAAATCCCCAAAACTAATTATTATAATACCAATTAAAATAACTAATGCTATTATTTTATTTTTCTTGCAAAGTACTATAATATGATTAACCCAATCCTTTGAAGAAACTTCTTCATTTTGTTTTTCATTCAAGAGAAACGATAACCTGTTTGAAAGTTTTCCCTCCCAAGTTTTATCATTTATTTTATAACGAACTAAATAAATTAAATTTTCTTCGAAGGTTGGATTTGCTTTTTGAAAAACATCTTTATGTTGAGTCAATCCAATAATTTCTTTAGGTCGTTCAATATCCTTACGTTTGCATATAGAATTTAAAAAATTCACTCCACTATACTTAGAAATTTTACCTCCTTTTTTTAAAGGAAGTGATATATCTAGAATAAGTAGATCGAATTGAGGATTATTTTTAATCGCAATAGCTCCTTTCTCAATATCCTCACAATGATTAATTTTTATCGAATCTAAAAACGGAAATAGTGCTTCTTTGATTCTATCAAACTTATCCAAATTATCTTCTAAAATTAATATGTTATAGCTCATTAATCAGTTTTTTTAGATCTTTCTTCCACATTACATTTCCATAGACGTAAATTACAGTGTCTATATAATTTGCGAAATTTTTTAATTCAAGATTTAATTCATTTATTGATAAAGAATTTGGAGCTTCTCCGAATGTTTTAAACTGGGTAATAATTATTACAGGTGAATCAATTTTTTTTCGTTGCATTTGTCTTAAAATTTCTTTACCAGCAAAAGGTTTTTTATTACCACCCTTTTCTCCTTTCGAAATATCATAAGTTGGCATACTCATATCAAGCAAAATTAAGTCATATTCTTCTGTAAGAATTTCTTTTAATCCACTTTGGTATGATCGCCTCTTATTAACTTGAAAATCGCTAAATTCTAATATTATAAATTTTTCAATTTCATTTAATTTTTCTTCATAATCGTCAACGACTAATATTTTCATAAAACTATTTCTTTAGAATTGATATTAAGTGTAGTTTCAAAAGTTTTTTCATCGATAAAACTTGCTGATAATTTATAATCTGATTTTAAATCATTTTTTAAAATTTTAGCAATTTTGAAAAAGCCTGAGCCACCTTCTTTTTTTGTAATAGATGAGTCAACGTATTTTGATAAATCTATTATTTTTTCATTTAACGTATTAGATAATTTTTTATAGTTCTTTTCGGGACTTATGTTATTAATGATACTAAAATTTATATTGTCACTAATACTATCTACATTAATATTTATGTCATAGCTGGAAAGTTTACCGTGTTTAATAGCATTTGTTAAAATAATAAATAGAATAGCAGATAAATTTTTTAAGGTTTTACCTTTAAATTTTAATCCATCACAATTGATATTCTTAGTAATATTAATATATATATCTGGATAATTATTATTAATCATCACTTCCGCAAGATTTATAAGAAATGGAATTTTATAGTCAGGGGTATTAGAAGATTTTGATCTAGTAAACCAATTAGATATTTGATTTAATTCAGTAGATAATATTGTACGTAATTCAATTATAGACGATATTAATTCTTCCAAATCATTACCATTTTGAATTTCTTCTAAATCATTAATTAATTCGTCTATTAATTGATAAAATTTATTTTTACAGTCACCTTTTAAATATTTCCGAATTTCAAAAAGACTAGAATCCGTTAATGACCATAAGTGATCTATGGTTATTTCTAAATATTCTTCAAAAGTTTTAACTTGATTTACTCTCATTTTGTATTCATCAAATCTCTCGTCTAAAACAGCTAAAAAATCAAATTTTCCTCTAGGATTAGTTGAATCAATTTTGATTTGCATTATTTCTTCATTTATAAACTCAATATGAGTGTCAATTTTGTTGGAGAATTTATTTAATGAAGATGTTATATGGTCTAAATCTGTATATTCTAGGTAATCAAGTCTTTCAATCCAAAAATCATTTTTTTGATATTCAGATTCATCTTTATTAGTTATAAGGTTTTGCTCAACAATTTTACCCCTTATAGCACCAGATAATATCCCGTGTCTTACATCACAACTTAGTGCTACATCCAGACCGTGTACACTGTTTGAAGTGAAAATATTTCTAATATTAATAAAATTCAGTAAAAATTGATGATCAATCATATTTGTTGGTGTTAGAAACGAAAGGCCTTCGTCCTCATCCTCATGAAGAGTAAGTAGATCATCTTCGGTTGTTTTTGAAGAATAATCCTGAGTCTCTAAAAGATATGTATATTTAGAATAATCATCTTTATATTTGGAAGTTGCTAATTTTTTTACTCCTTCAATATCAACATATATTTTACTTTTTTCAATACTATGCAATGAAGCATTAATCATAGTTTTTTGAGTTAAACTATTAATTTCATCTATATAGATATTTTGTTTATCATCAATAATTTCATTTAATTTTCTGCAGATTGATATTCTCTCCATTGATATTTCTTCACTCGACTGAAAATTTATAACATCAATTTCTATTACTTCTGGTACGCATACAAATTCTAAAAAATAATATGCTTTCTTAATATCAAATTCAACTAGACGATCTATTAATTCTGACGGCCTATTAATTCCATGATGACACATAAAATCTTCATAACCCTCTTTCAAAAGCTCAATCGAACCATTTTCTTGATAATTTAAATATAGAAATATAGGAAACGAGATACTTTTAGATAAATCTTCAATATTTTCGAAAACTGTTTTTAAAATATACTCATATGGGATCAATTGTCTGTAATTCTCATTTTCTAAGAAACTATCAATTGTAAAATTTAATAGTTTATTAAATTCTTTGCTTTCTAATTGACAAGCAATAATCAATTTAAATTGAAAAACACTTAAAAATGAATGTTTATCAAAACTCACTAAATCAATATTTTCAAGTGCTAAGTTTATATTTGATTTTTTATAGTTTATCAAAGATTCTATTAAATACTTTGAAGAATTTGAAATAATGTCAATAGGTATTAACTCTTTACTGACATTAGCGATTGACTTGTTAATATTTCCAATAAAATCAATTTTAGAAAATCCACGCAAAAAATGAGAATGACTGTTAATGACAAATTCATTTTTAGTATCAAATTCATAAAATGACAAAGTTTTTCTATAATTCGGATCGTGATAAAAACTTGAAGAGCTTATTTTTTTAACAAACTCTTTAATTTTATCTCCCCATTCTAGTGTTACAAATATCGATGATAGTATAAGTAATTCGTCTCGGGATGTTTGAGCCTTATCATTTCTTTGGATGCAATTGAATATATTGTAAATTAATTCATATTTAAATTTAGGAAGTTTATCCTTTAAAAACACTAAATCTTCATCATCTATAATATTTGCAACAAGGAAGAAGAATTGCCAATCATTGTTACTATCACTAAAGTATTCTAAAATTTCTGTTTTATTTCCTAAATCATCAGAAAACAAATTTTCATAATACTTTATTACTTTAGTTGTTAAATTCTGTGGAGAAGACCCAATATATTCTACAAAATAAAACGGTTTCAATATATCTGTTACCTTATCAATAACTTTTTTATCAGCAAAACACGTATGATTATAATTTGCAAAAAGCCTTGTAAAACTATTATATCTATCAATTATTGGTAAACCACCTCCTGTATTCCAAAACGAAATCCTTGTGTAAGCTTTCTCACTTTCATCTACTTCTTGTAGGACTTCAAATATAAGAAAGTCACATAATTCCTTGTCTAAATTAATTTTCCTTGCTTTATCTAGAAATAAATCAAAATATTTTCTAAACCGATCTAATGATATTTCGTTTGTATTTCTTAAGCTGGAATATTGGATTAGAAAACCTATAATTTCGGCTAGTCCTTCTTTTTCTAATAATTGATTAGTGTAGTCTTTTTCTCCTTTAATTCCACCTATCTGTTTTGCGATAGTTATTCGGTTTCTTATAAGCCAAAGAGAAACACCAAATACATCCTCGATTTCATCCAATAACTTCTCAGCCTCTGTAAAGTTTCCATTAAGACAATATAATGAGTATTTGTTTTTATAATCAATAAATTGAAGAATTCTTTCTCTATGAATGTCCAAACAAAAAGCATCCCATACTAATTCACTGCCAATATTGTTAGTATTATATAATTTAGGTCTTCCTGATATTTGTTCAATCTTCTTCGGGTAAGGATTGCCAAATATGGCTTTATATATCTTCGGGTGTTTAACTAGAAATTTAATTTTTGATTTAAAACCAGAATCAAACACTTTAAATTTCAATAAGGAAATTTCATTAAAAATATCATAGGCATTTGCAATTCTAGACTTTTGAGCAACAAGTTTACCATCAAATTTTTTTCTTTTCATTTTATAAAAATACTACAAATAATTCCACTCCACACACTTTCCCTCCACCCTACACCAGCCAACGCTGTTGCAGCGTGTTCCATTCACATTTCAAAAATAAACTATTAGCAAGAAAAACTTTTACGGGATTCCGTAACCATAAATTAAAACTCCTAATTTGAAAAAAGCGTGACCGCGCTTTCCATTAAATTATTTTGCAGAAAAGCAAAAGATTTCCATTGCAAATGCGTATTATTCATCAATACCTATTTGTATAATAAATGAACTAGTGAATAATCTCTAACTTAAAAAAATGATCGTTCTAATTGCTCCAGAAAATGATATCCCAAACGAAATTGAACTATTAAACGCTTTATTTAAAGAAGGTTTAATGTTTTATCACTTAAGAAAACCATTAAAAAACTATCAAGAACATTGCGCGTATTTAAATGAAATAGAGGCAACATACCACAATAGAATTGTAGTACACTATCATCATGAATTGATTAATGAATACCCTTTAAAAGGCATTCATTTTCAGGAACAAAAGCGAAGAGATCATATAGATAATCCAGGTCGCTATTTTAAAGGCTTAGAAATGTACGGTAAAACGATAAGTTCTTCTTTTCACGAACCTGAAGAATTGGAAAGTTGCGAGTTTGAGTTTGACTATCATTTACTCAGCCCAGTATTTTCTTCCATATCTAAAAAAGGCTATGAAGGAAGAGGTTTTGATGTAAATCATATAGACAAGTTAATAGTAGGTATGGGCGGGATTAATGCAAAGACGCTAGCAGAAACAATACCATTAGGCTTTAAAGGAATAGGTGTTTTGGGAGGTGTTTGGAACACAGAAAACCCTGTAGAAAGTTTTGTAGCCTTGAAAAAACTATATACCGAGTTACTATTTAAAAACAACTAACATACATTTCATTCAAACAACTTTGATAAAACACTAACAGCTGCAGGCCTTGGTACCATACACATTACCACTTCGCTCCTATCGCAGCACATTATGAAACAAATTATTTCATAATTTGCGTTTTATAAAATTGCTGCAACTTATAGCAAAATTTGATAATTTAAATTCATTTAGTTACTAAAAACAAAAAGAATTCACCCCTAATAGTTAGGGATGAATTCTTTGCAAGGATTAATAATAATTACTTATTACTGTTTTTATTTTTTAATTAGCCTTTTAACTATCGTTCCTTCTACTGTTTTGATACTCACAAAGTATACTCCAGAAGCAAGATCTTGAATATTTAAAATTTCGGCACTCGAAGTCATTACTTTTTGACCTGTAACACTATAAATAACAAGCTGCTCAATTTTAAATAAACTCTCTATGTTTACTGTGTGTGTTGCAGGGTTAGGATACATAAAAACTGCTTTTTGTAATGATACAGTGTTTACTCCCAAAATCTCATCTACAGTAAGTTCAAATGAGCAAGTAACTATATTAGTGCCATCTGTTGCTTGAAAACTTACGGTTTGCATTCCTACTGCAACCTGTGTTCCTGCTACAGGTGTTTGTGTAATAGTTACATTACAGTTATCTGTTGCTGTTATGCTACCATTTGTAATGTAATCTGGCAATGTATACGTGTCTCCTTGTGGCACCATTACAACTTCGTCTGTTGGACAGCTTATTACAGGAGCTTCATTGTCTTCTACAACTACATCAAATGTTGCTGTGCTTGTATTGTTAGAAGCATCTGTTGCTGTAGCAGTTACGGTTGTTGTTCCTAAAGAAAATGTTGATCCAGATGGGATATCAAACGATAAAGTAGCGGTACAGTTATCTGTAACCCCTATTTGTGTATACGCTACTACTGCATCACAAGAGGCAGTATCTGTATTTACTGTAATCGTTGCTGCATTTGTAATTAAAGGGGCCTCATTATCTTCTACAACTACATCAAATGTTGCTGTGCTTGTATTGTTAGAAGCATCTGTTGCTGTAGCAGTTACGGTTGTTGTTCCTATAGCAAATGTTGATCCAGATGGGATATCAAACGATAAGGTAGCGGTACAGTTATCTGTAACTCCTATTTGCGTATACGCTACTACTGCATCACAAGAGGCAGTATCTGTATTTACTGTAATCGTTGCTGCATTTGTAATTAAAGGCGTTTCACTATCTTCTACCGTTATCGTAGCCGTGCAGGTATCTGTGTTACCGCTAGTATCTGTTACAGTAATGGTTACCGTGTTTGAACCTACACTAGAACAATCAAAACTAGTCTGGCTTACTACAATACTTGCAATAGCAACATCATCTGTAGAACCACCATCTATTTGTGCGGGAGTAATAGTAACATTACCTGTGGAATCTAGTTGTACAGTTATGTTTTGACACACTGCTGTTGGTGCTGTGTTGTCTTGAGCGTTACAATTTATACTAAAACTTGTTGTTAAATCTATATTTGCCCAGTTTGCATCACTATACGCTACATCATCTACAGTAATACAAGTTAAATTTGGGTTAGTATTTACTCTAAACCTAACGTTTACTATATTACTGTTGTTACCATTGGCTACATTTAAACTTGTCATGTTATTTGATTGACAAGCGATAAAATTAAGCACAGCATGAGCACTTAGGTCTAAACTTGGTATCTGGTTAAATCCACATATTAATTCTGTTAATAATAGATTGTTAGAAACATCTAAAGCAGTTAGTTGATTTGCGTAACATTCTAAAACAGATAATTGTGTATTATTTGTAAGATCTAAGGTGCTTATTTGATTGTTTCCAACTTCTAGGGTTGTTAACATTGTATTATTTGTCACATCAAGAGCACTTATTTGATTGTCTGTACCTAATAGAATTTCTAGATTACTCAAGTTGGTTATATCTACTGCTGAAATATTATTATTATTTATATAGAATTCTTTCATTGCTACATTAGAAGAAACGTCTATACTAGCTATAGAATTATAACCTAAACTTAAGAATTCAAGAGCAGTATTTGATGATACATCAATAGTAGTTATACTGTTTAAAAAAGCCGAAAGTGTAATTAATGATGTATTTACACTTACATCTAATGCCGTTAATTGATTTGCTCCACAATATAATGCTGTAAGAGCTGTATTACCACTAAGATCTAATGTTGTAAGCAGATTGTTGTTACATTTTAAAGACGTTAGAGCTGTAAAAGCCTCAAGACCTGTCATGTCTGTAATATTTGCGCTTTGTATGTTTATTTCTCCTGTAAAAGCAGTTGCTTCACTGCATTGTATTTCTGTATCTCCGTTGGTGTTTATTGCTGTGTTAGCAACTAAATACGTTTTAAAATTTGCGTCTGGTATGTTTACAGTGCAAGTTGTACAATTTGCACTATATGTTGCCACTGCATCTTTAGTCCAACCAGTTGGAGATGTACCTACAGTTGCAGCATCTACCTCAATACAGCTTAATGCAGCATTATTTATAGTATCGAGATAATACATATTTGCATTATTACCATTGGCTACATTTAAACTTGTTAATTGGTTGTCAGAGCAATTTAATTCTTCTAAATTAAGATGAGCAGAAAGATCTAAACTCGTTAATTGGTTTGAGTTACAGTACAAATACATTAAATTAGTATTAGTTGAAATATCTAAACCTATTAATGGGTTATTATCACTCCACAATTCTGTTAAAGCGATGTTAGCAGAAACATCTATACTTGTTAATTGGTTATTACTTAAACTTAATCCTGTTAAGGCAGTGTTAGCAGAAACATCTATACTTGTTAGTTGGTTATAGTGAGCACTCAATCCTGTTAAAGCAGTATTAGCAGAAATATCTAAACTCGTTATTTGGTTATTATTACAACGTAATCCTAATAAAGCGGTGTTAGCTGAAACATCTAAACTTGTTAATTGGTTATTGTAAACATGTAAAAATGTTAAAGCGGTGTTAGCAGAAACATCTATACTTGTTAATTGATTATTAAGACATATTAATTGTGTTAAAGCAGTGTTAGCAGAAACATCTAAACTCGTTAATTGGTTATCACTAATCCACAATGCTGTTAAAGCGGTAAAAGCCTCTATACCAATTAAATTACTTAAGTTTTGGTTTACAATATATATTTGACCTGTAAAAGCACTCGCTTCACTACATTGTATTTCTGAGTCTCCGTTGGTGTTTATTGCTGTATTACCTAATAAATACGCTTTAAAATTTGCGTCTGGTATGTTTACAGTACAAGTTGTACAACTTGCGCTATATGTTGCTCCAGCATCTTTATACCAATCAGTTGGCGATGTACCTACAATAGCAGCATCTACCTCAATACACGTTAACGCCGTATTATCTGTAGCATAAAAAGAGGTCATATTTGCATTATTTCCATTGGCTATATTTAAACTTGTTAATTGGTTCTCATTACACCATAATAATTCTAAATTTGGTTGTGCAGAAAGGTCTAAACTCGTTAATTGGCAATCTGTAGCATAAAAGTACTCTAAAGCGGTGTTAGTAGAAACATCTATACTGGTTAATTGGGTTCTACTAATAGCTAAGCTTACTAAAGCAGTATTAGCCGAAACATCTATACTTGTTATTGGACTTCCATCAAAATCAAGATCTATTAAAGCTGTATTACTCGAAACGTCTAAACTCGTTAATTGGTTAGAATGACCACTTAAATCAGTTAAAGCCGTGTTAGCCGAAACATCTAAACTCGTTATTTGGTTATCACCACATTTTAATTCTGTTAAAGCAATGCTAGCAGGAAGATCTAAACTCATTAATTGGTTATCTCGACAATCTATACTTGTTAAAGCTGTATTAGCAGAAAGGTCTAAACTCGTTAATTGGTTGGTCACACAATTTAATTGTGTTAAAGCAGTAAATGCTTCAATACCTGTTAAATCTGAAATACCAAGATTATAAACAGTTATAGTTCCAGTAAAAGCAGTTGCTTCACTACATTGTATTTCTGTATCTCCGTTTGTATTTATTAATGAGTTACCTACTAAATACGCTTTAAAATTTGCGTCTGGTATGTTTACGGTACAGGCAACAGGTGTTGAAATTAAAACCACTTCTGCGTCTGTAAGTAAACGATTATAAAATAAAACTTCATCTAAACCATCTAAGTATTTCTGAGAGTTAGAAAGTGAAGTCGCTTTTAAACGAGAAAAAGAAAGATTACCAACATGATTAGGGTCTGTATTACCCATTCCACCAGTTACAAGAGCAGTTCCTCCTTCTTTTACAGCATCAATATATATATGTGTAATAATCCTTCTTGTACCAAAAGTTTTTGTTACAGAAGCCTGAACAACAACATGATGCCAAGTATTATCGCCTACTATTGTTGAATGTGTAAAATAATTACCACTGTGAATATTATCTCTAAATGCCGCAGATATCTGTCCATCTTTTAAATGCACACTCATACCATCAAAACTAGTGTCTGCAAAACTTGATTGATCATTGTCGCTATAAATAATTCTTTTGTTTGCGTCATTATTACCCGTTTTCATCCAAAAACTGATAGATTGAGTTAAAAATGGACTAGAATTAGAAAGATTAAAATCTATATCTGGTCTTGTTAAATCATCTCCATTTAACATGATGGCTTGGTTTGTTGCACCAAATCTATCGGTAATATTTGTAGACGCAGATCCTGCTTTAGTAAAACTTACATTATTGATATTATCGGTAAGTGCACCGTTATTAAAATCGTAATGACCAACTAAACCTGTTGTTGGTATTTGTGCGTATGCAGAAAATGATATTATTGCAATTGCAAGGATTGAAAATATTTTTGTTTTCATTTTATTTTAAGTAAATAGTTGTTACGTTTTTTTTGAAGGCAATTTGCCAAGTAGTAATTGTTTAAGACCTAAGTTGAGTTAGGAATATATTTATATGATTGACTAAATTTAATTGAGTACTACTGTAAAAATTAATAGTAGTCTCGATATGTTTTTATCTTACAGTTAGGGTATCACCACAACCAGAATTTTTACTGTATACTTTTGTGTTTGTAGCTTTACCATTAATTTGTAAATATCCATCAGTATCACAATCCCATTTAGCTGTTCCGCCTGCAGAAATTTCTATTTCATGACTATCCAGACCTTGTGGGCACACATAAATTGTTCTTCCGCTAGTATTACGAAGTGTTACTTTATTTGCTTTTTGTGCACCTTCATAATTAGCTCTGTTCAGTTTTATTCTACGATCTTGTTCTTGCCATTCTGGTGTTGCCTTAACAGAATCATTATATCTTTGTGCCTCTGCCCAAGATGCATCGCTTGCTGCTTTTTCTTTTGCCATTTTATTTTTGGCAAGGTTTGCAATGTTTGTATCCGATTGTTTTTGAGCTGCAGTTCTACCCTCTTGTTTTGCTTTCATGGCAACTAAATAATCAGTAATGATTTTATCTAGATTTTTATTTTTGAATTCTTTATATTCAGGTCCAAAGACACCCGCAGAACCTAATGCTTGATTTTTTAATTCTTTCATTTTTGAGAAAAAGGAATTTTTCTTTTTATTCTTTTTCTCCTCTTTCTTAGCACTACTTTCATCAGGTGCTGCTCCTGCTTTAATGTAAACAGCTGAAATACCTTTAAAAGTGGCATATTTTGTTGAAACTCCATCAAGAGAAAAAACGTAATCACCAATAGAGACATAGTAGTAATGATAACCCCAATCTTCTCCACTTATAACAGACTCATATGGATACCCCGTACACGTTAATTTTTTATCTGAAAGATCTATTGTCATTTCAGTTTCTCCTTTTTTTGGACCTTCTTGTAGAATAGTAGAAAATTTATAACCTTCTCCAGTTGGTAAATATTCTTTTTTAAATTTAACAGAAGTTCCTTTTTCTTCTGCCTTGTAAGTTCCATTACCCGCTTTAGACACCTTTAAATATAAATTGTAAACATCATTTTCAGAAATGTTATCAAATAAGCTGTTTTGTGCTTGTGTTGCTGCTGCAATTAATAATACAACTGCTAAAATTATTCGTTTCATTTTTTAATTGTTTTAATTGTTTTAATTATTGTTATTTGACTTCAAAAGTATTTGTTAACAGATGCTTGCCTCATTCAAAAAATGGCTATTCTAACCACATAACATCCATTTGAATCAAAAACTAACTATTTGAGTCAAAATGCTTTTATGGCCAAAAAATGGTAAAATAAAAATCTATATTTGAGTGATGTTTAGCTTTAGTAAGCTAATTATTAGAAGATAAAATTTAATATAAACTCAACTATTTTAAACTTAAAAATTATGAAATTAAAAGGATTATTACTCGTATTATTGGTTAGTGCTTTACATGTTAATGCACAGGATTTTTTTCCTAAAAGTGATGATTTTAATGGAACATATTATTCATTAAATAAAATAGGTAGCCCAGGTCAAGAAGTAAAAGAAGTCATACTGGAAGTAGGAGAACCTGGCACAACAAAAATGATGACACTTACTATTACAAAAGGTAGTATGCCGGCCTATTTTGTATTTGATGAAGCTATAGCAAATAAGATAAAAAAAGCTGTGTTTCGTAACAGAATGTCAATGATTTTTATGTATGATGAAAATAGTCTTGTTATGGTTAGAGAAAAAAAAGAAAGACATGAAGCTGAAGGCGAAACAGTAGTAGATTTTTTTAGTAAAGACACTTCAAAGACTTCTACTATGACAAGAGAAAAAGCACTGGAATACGCAATGCAATATGTTGGAGAGTTTTAAAATAGAAATTGTAAGTTTTTAAAGACTTATTGATTTTATTAGAGTTTAAGTGTAAATATGTAGTAATGGTATGAAAAAAAAATACGAAACGATAATTAACCTAGGAACCCAAGAGCGTTATTCTATTAGCTTAAATAAACGCATACGTTTACTAAATACCTTTTGTATTATTTGGGGACATCTAATTTTGATTTTCTATTCAATAGAATTAATTATTGGTTTAGTACTAGAGTCTATTAATCAAGACGCTATTACTTTCCAGTTTTTTGACTACAAGGCTTTTTTTTCATATTTATTAACACTTAGTTCGCTAGTAATAACGTTATTTCTTAATAAGACTAGTAAATTTAATGGGGCACGCATACTCTTTATGAGTGCTGTTATTTTAAGTAACCTATTAGCTTCACTTATTATTTCTCCAGGTAACTACTTAGAATATTATTTTATATTATTAGCACCCATTTCCCTCATGCTTTATTCAAATAAAAGCACATCATACCTGTTTTTACTAATCAGTTTTTTATTGTTTTTAACACCTTATTTTTTTTATGTTGTTTACCCAAAAGATTATGTAGATAGGCTACTTATACTAGAAATATTATGTGTTTTCTTGGTAATATATCTGGTGGTTAATTATTTTAAAGAAAGTAATATAAAAAGCGAAAAACTATTATCGCTAGAAAGAGACAAAGTACTTTCTGATAAAATGATATTAGAAGGGCAAGAGGCAGAATTACGTGAATTAAATGAATTTAAATCGCATTTTTTTGTTAACCTATCTCATGAAATACGTACGCCTTTAACTTTAATTCAAGGGTATACAAATCAACTAGACTTTAAAGAATCAGATAAAGAAAACAAGCAAAGAACAGTTATTATAAAAGAACAGTGCCTTCAAATGCAAAATATTATTAATAGTATTATGGATTTAAGTAAAATGGATAGCAATGAGTTTCAACTTAATAGTATGCCTGTTGATTTAAACTCTTTTTTAGAAAAACATTTCATTAATTTTCAAACTCTTTTTGCAAAAAAAAACATAGAATTCACATTTAATAACAAGACGTTAAAAACAACCATTTTAGTAGATGAAGACCTGTTTTCTAAAGCCATAACAAATTTACTAAGCAACGCCCTAAAATTCACGCCAAATAGCGGAAGTGTTGCTATAAATACGTTTTTTAATAATGAAAGCCTTACCATTAATGTTATCGATTCTGGTATTGGTATTAATAAAGATGAAAGTGAAGCGATTTTTAAACGTTTTTATCAAGTAAAAAATGATATTACCAAAAGCCAAGGTAGCGGTATAGGCTTAGCTTTTACAAAAAGTATTATTAGTGCACATCAATTTTCTATTGCTGTAGAAAGTAGTTTCGGAAATGGCACTTGTTTTACAATTTCTATTCCTGAAAACTTTGTGAATTCTACTACTGATTCATTGTCTAAAGAACCAATTGACATAATAGAAGTCAATAAAACTAACTTTAACGAACAACCAAACACAAAATTAAAAAGCAATAAACAAAAAATTCTTGTAGTAGATGATCATGAACAAATGAGGAAGTACCTGAAAAAAGTTTTGCATAATTATGAGGTAACTGAAGCTGAAAATGGAAAAGAAGCGCTTAATACACTTAACAACAACACCTTCGACCTCATTTTAACAGATTATATGATGCCTGTTATGGATGGAGAAACTTTAGTAAAACAATTAAAACAGCAACAAAACAAAACCCCAATTTTAGTTCTTACTGCTAGAACAGACCATCAAGGGAAATTATCGATGTTACGCTTAGGTATTGATGGCTATTTACAAAAACCCTTTATGGAAGAGGAGCTTTTAATTAATATTAAAAACTCTATTGCTCTTTATAGAAATATAGTTGAATTTGATAAGGATAATTCTCCAGAAGTATTGAAAAATATAAATGAGTATGCTGATAAATTTAATATTAAAATCACATCTTATATAAACAAAAATTTAAATTCACCTTTGCTTACAGTGGATAGCATTTCAGAATACATGAAGGTTTCCAGAAGTACATTAAACCGAAAAGTTAAAAGTTTACTAGGACAAACTGTTAACCAATTAATACAAGAAGCACGATTAGAGAAAGCACGAAATTTAAGAGCAGAAGATCCTTTTGCATCTAAAAAACAAATAGCAGAAATGGTTGGTATTACAAACACCACTTATTTATTTGACAAACTAAAAGAACGTTATGGAATAAACAAATAACATTTGCTTTGTTCCTAAGAAAAATTACAAAAAGTAGCACATTATATACATTTATAAATATTGAATAAATTAGAGAATAACACTTTTTACTGTACTAACCAGATTACCATCTTAAAGCAATTAAGTTCTTTAATAAACTCTAGACAACTCAAACATTTTGTGTATTCTTCTGTATAACATCTTCTAGAGTTTCTTTATCTATAGGTTTATTAATAATAGCAAGTATACCCACATTATGACACCGTTCTTTAACTTCACTAATTTCTAGTGCAGTTAATGCTATTATGGGAGTATTTTTGTCTTGTGCTGTTATAGCTTTTGAGGCTTCAAAACCGTTCATAACAGGCATATTTAGATCCATTAAGATTAAATCAAAACTGTTACTGTTATATTCTTTTAAAGCTTCCTTTCCGTTTGTGGCAATGGTACAGTTATGACCTAGTGAAACTATTAATTTTTGAGTTACTAGTTGATTGATTTTATTGTCTTCAACAACTAATATTTGTAGCACCTTATTTTTGATAGTAGGGTCTCGATGGGTATTTCTATTTGCAACTTCGCATTCTAGTATAAACGAAAATTGCGATCCTACCCCTACATCACTTGTTACAGATAATTTGCTCCCCATAACCAGTAGTAAGGACTTAACGATGGGTAAGCCTAACCCTATTCCATATGATGTGTTTTCTTCTATATTACCTTGTTTAAAATTATCAAAAATTACAGATAGATCCTCCTTTAAAATACCTGATCCTGTATCAGACACTTTAAACTCAATATAATGCTTAGCACCATCCTTGTTTACCAACCTCGAAGAAAGAGTAACACTACCATTTTTAGTATGCTTTATGGCATTATCAATAAGCTTAATAATTACATCAGATACATTAGTATCATCAATGATATAATGTTCTAAAATCTCTTCGGAAATATCTAAAATTAATTGAGTTTCTTGTTGATCTGCTAGATAATTAAGTGATTTGACTATGTTCTCTAAGAGACTATGCAGATTGACATTAGCTACTTTTAAAGTAATTTTATCAGACTCTGCTTCGTTAATTTTTAGAATATTATTTACAACAGATTTTAGATGATCCCCAGAATATTTTAAAGAATTTAAGAGCCCTTTTTGTGTGTTTATTACAGATGGATTTTCAATAAGCATCCCCGTGATACCCATAATACCATACAATGGTGTTCTTAAATCGTGGCTAATATTTACTAATAAATCTGATTTTAATTTATTAGCATGTTCAGCCTCATTTATGGCTTGTAAAAGTGCCTCATTCTTTATCTCAAGTTTTTTATACGACGATCTCCTTTTATAAATGTAAAAAATAAGAAATGCAGTACTTAAAAATAGTAAGATACCAATGCCTGCTATGGTTATAAAATTTGTTTTTAGTTGAGATGCTTCGGCTTTTTCTTTGAACTCATTAACCTTAAAATCTGCAGCCACTTCTTCTACTTGGAGGTTTTTTTCTGCATTAAAGTCTAAATCCTTATAATAATGCAATTTTTTAAGACTCTCTAGGGCCAAGTCATACTCCCCTAACTCTTGATGAATTTCACTTTTAAAATCATAAATATCTATGAGTTCTCTATTAAGTGTATGCTCCTCTCCTATTTCAAGCGCTTTATTAATATATGTTAGAGCAAGTTTATGATCCTTTTTTTGGTTATAATAAATAGCCAAATTTAAATTTTGCAATAGCGGATGCAAAGGGTTTTCATTTTCAATTTTAGGCAACAGCTTATCTGCTTTTAGAATATAAGGATACGCTTTATCTGGATCTTTAAAATTTAAATACATACCTGCTATATTATAGTATGTATAAAATGAGTGTTCGTTTTTTCCTGCTTTTAAGGTATATTCTATAGATTTTTCAAAATAACTTGCAGCTTTATCTGCAGTACTCATATCTGTTGAGTAGATATTTCCTAATCCATTAAGTGAGGCTACGTTTACAAAATAATCATCTGTACTTTTATCTAATGCTATCTTATAATATTTGCTTGCATTATCACTATCATTAATGGCCTGATAGGTATTGGCTAGACTCACATAAGCCCTTGCCTGTAGCGTTTCATCTTTGTTATTATTAGCATATTGTACCGCAGAAGTTGCTAATTTTAGCCCATCTTTATAGTTACCTTTTATGTTTTCATCCTTAGACAAGGAAATTAAATTGTTTACACTATCTAAAACGCTATCTGTATTGTTTTGAGAAACAGCAGATACGCTATAGCAACATACAAGTAAGATTAGGAGTAGCTTGTTTTTCAAGGTAAACGTTTTCATATGTGAAAATATAGAAAAGAATATTTTAAAAACTTCAGAAAAAAGCATTATTACGATAAAGTGCAAGTATCTCTAAAAATTAACGAGACGCATTATAGTATAATATCTATTATCTCATAACTAGTTATTATATAAAATTCTAAGTATTTATGTCTAGCTTTAAAATGTAACTAAGAATATTAATTAAATCATTAAAAAAAATGAAGCACCTCTACACTACTCTACTATTAATAGTGATGCTGAGCAGTTGTTCTAGTCTAACAACTAATATAAACTGGATAGAAGGTAATTGGTCTGGTTTAGGTTTTCAGCCAGGAATAGACACGAATGATTCTTGGGATATTGAGGTGTCTTTAAATACCAAACAACAGCTTTTTAAAATTTCTTACCCTAGTTTAGATTGCTCTGGTGATTGGATACTTATAGCTATAAATAAACACAAAGCTACTTTTAAGGAGGTGAATATTGATAATATAGAAGCGTGTACCGATAATGGTACTGTTATAATTACTAAAGTTGACGAGCATCACATTAGCTTTAGTTATTATATAGAAAATGAAAATAAGGTTTCTTCTTATGCCACTTTAAGTAGGGAGTAAATTAAATTGTAAGGCATCTTTATTATATAAGATTCTCGTAGATTATTACAAATTAAAAGGAGATAATAGTAGAGCATATTTAACTATTTGTAATGCAGCTACATCTAACTGAAGTTAGTGATTCGTTAGCGTTTACTAATACTCTACTGCCCCCATTTTAAAACGTCTAGATACATTGTAATCTGAGATTCATCCATACCGTCAATACTATTAATATCATCAATAATAGTTAAAAGATGTCTATTGTTATTACACATTAAATTAATCTCAATGTTATATTTACCTGAGGTAATGGCCAAAAAACTAACTTCAGATAGTTTTGAAATTTGAGCTAAAGCATTTTTCATCTTAGATGCTGGCTTTATTGATAACATAACTCTAACATAAGAATTTAAGCCTAATTTTTCAGGTTCTGCTCGACCTATTATTCGGAGTATTTTTTCATCAACTATTCTATTATACCTATTTCTTATAGTACTGACCGCAACATTTAAATCATCAGAAATTTCAGTAAAAGATTTTCTACCATCTTGTTGAAGGTGTTTTATAATTTTATAATCCAACTCATCAAGTTGTACTTCTATTTGCGGTTCTTCTTTTTTAGTTCTTTCCATATCTGTAATTGTTTTTATTGTAATTAATCACATAAATCTAGTACCTCAAATTTAGTTTTTAAAGTACAATAATAAGCTTTTTACATGTTGCTTTCATTTTCAATACTGTCTTATTCAAAATTCATCCTATAAAATTACTTGACCTTATATAATTATTAATATATGCTACAAACTATGTTTAACAATAAGGTTAATACATATTTTAAACACATTATGCTATCGGCAAATAACGCAATATAAATCGTATTTGCGAAATATTTTGCAGAATATATATATCATTATGAAAAATAATGCATATCATTGTTGTGTAATTGATATAAATATGTCCTTAAAAACAATAATCATGAATAAAAAGCTACTTAGAATTATCAAATGTGTAATGGTGTTTTTTACATTATCTACAAGTTTTAATAGTTATAGTCAGGAAGAAGAACCTGCCTACGAAGGATTACAATTGAAAATAAATGATAGTTGGAAAATTAAATTTTCTGGTCAGATCAATGCGTATTATGTAAATACACAACAAAAGGAAGATGCAGAAAACGGAATTGAAAAAGAAAACTTTAGCTCGATACAAAATGGAATTAACCAAGCTACAATTGCTTTTAACCCAGTGTACACCATGAAAAATGGAGGTACTGTTTCTGGAATATTTGATTTAGCTTTTGGTATTACTAATCATGGTGTTGATTCTTCTGCACCTGCTGTAACAGGGTTTGGGTATTCTTCAGTTGATATTCGTCAAGCTTTTATACAGGTGACTACACCTAAGTCAGGTTCTTTTATTATCGGAAAAACTTTTGGAGGTTTTGGTTTAGATGCCCTAATCTATGATGTGAGTGTCTTAGGTATTGGAGCTAATTATTCTTATGATAATCCTCAAAATACAACCTTAGCAGGTATTGGGTACGGTTATGTTTTTGCAGATAAAATGACTCAAATTAGTTACACCACTCCTTCCTTTTTTAATAAAACCTCTAGTTTAACGCTAGGAGTGTATGAACCTTTTGCGACTTCAGATTTTTACGGTGCTTTTGGAGATGCCTTTGGTGTTACTGATAATCCTAACAGTTTAGGGTATCAAGGTAAGTTTGTTTTTAATAAAAATTATAAGAAGGCAAATGTATACTTTAGTAGTTCATTTATTTCTCAAGAAGTATCTGATAATAATCAAGACTTAGGTCTTAACGGTTTTGGTATAGATGCATTATTAAAAGTAGCTTATGAAGGTTTTACACTTTCTGGATATTATTATACAGCTAATGGTATAGGTGATGCCGGCATAATGTTCGGTCCAGCAATTACTGTAAATTCAGAAGTAGAGACTATTAAATCTGATGGATATTATGGCCAAATCACCTATAAATTACCAAAGTACCCAATTACATTAGGAATTAATTATGGTGCTAGTAGAGTTAAAGATGAAATTATAGATAATAGTTTAGAGTATAGTGATAGTGCTACTAGGTTTACAAATAGTGTTGCCTACGCTATAAACTCTAATTTAGTATTAAAATCTGAGTACACTATTCAAGGTAGACACAAGATATTTGCCCCAAAAGCTAATGTGTTTTCATTGGGTGGATACTTTCTTTTTTAAAACCCTCTTTAGCAAAATAGTATAATAATGTAACTGTATTAAAACCGATACAAACAGTATTACATAAGATGAAAAAAAATAAGGAACTACAAGAAAGAAAAGAAATTGCCATTGCAAATGGTCAAAAAAACCTATTCCCAATTTACATTGATAAGGCAATTAATGCTGAAATATGGGACGTTGAGGGTACTCGCTATATTGATTTTTGTGCTGGTATCGCAGTCACAAATGTTGGTCATGGGCACCCTAAAGTTATGGCCGCTTTAAAGGAACAAATAAATAATTTTACACATACCTGTGTAATGATTAACCCCTACGAGTCTGCCATAGAACTAGCAGAAAAACTAAATGAGCTAGTGCCCATAAAACAGGCGAAATCTGTTTTTCTAAATAGTGGCGCTGAAGCCGTAGAAAATGCTATAAAAATTGCCAAAGCGTATACTAAGCGATCTAGCGTTATTTCTTTTGTTGGTTCATTTCATGGAAGAACCCACATGTGCTTAGGATTAACAGGAAAATTTCATCCTTACAAAGAAGGATTTGGTCCTTTTCCTAACGGAATTTATCACATTCCATTTCCAAATAACAACTATGGAATAACTATAGAAGATAGTATTAACACACTTAATGGTCTATTTAAAACGACTGTAGATCCAACTGAAATTGCAGCTATAATTATAGAACCAGTACAAGGCGAAGGAGGCTTTCATATTGCACCTAAAAAGTTTATTGAAGAACTTAGGAAGGTGTGTGATCAACATGGAATTCTACTTATTTGCGATGAAATACAAACCGGGTTTGCTCGTACAGGTGCTTTTTTTGCTATAGAGCACACGGGTGTAGAACCAGATATTATTACCATTGGTAAAGGTTTAGCAAATGGTATTCCACTATCTGCAGTCGTGGGTAAGCAAAAGGTTATGGATGCAGCAATAAGTCTTGGTGGCACTTTTGGAGGTTCGCCTATAGGTTGTCAATCTGCACTGGCTGTTATCGATATTATAAAAGATGAAAACCTTTGTGAACGTGCCTTAGAAATAGGAAAAATTTGTAGTGACAAATTAAATAAACTAAAAAATTTATATCCTGAAAAAATTGTTTGTGTTAGAAACTCAGGGGCTATGATTGCCATAGAAATTGTAACTGACGGAAATTTTAAACAACCAGATACGGATAGCACAAAAAAAATAATTAAAGAATCATCAAACAATGGCCTACTCCTACTCTCTTGTGGAATGGAAGGCAACATCATAAGATTATTGCCTCCGTTAACAATAGAATTTGATATTCTAAACGAAGGGCTTGATAAGCTCAATAAAACGATACTAAAAATATTTTCTGAATACATTTAATACTGAATTACAAACAACTTTTACTAATTAAAATTTAACATTATGAAAAAAAATGAAAAAATGAAAGGTTCAATAACGAGAACTTCATTGTTTAAAGCAGCTACAACTACTGGTGTCTTTATGCTACTCTTGCTTTTTGGTACTTCTTTAAGCGCTCAAGAAACTACCATGGAAAAAATCCAAAAGGATGCACCTTCTAATTGGGGAAAATGGGGACCAGATGATACGATTGGAGCTTTAAATTATCTAGATGATGCGCAAACTTTAAGAGGTATAGAAGCAGTTAAAACAGGTAAACGTTTTACATTACAATTACCTATGACACATGGTATTGGACCTGTTTTTCCTGGACGTCTTCCAGTTGAACATTTTATGGCTCAAGATGAAAGTACATTTTCTAGTGGAAAAAAAGACCCTTTAGCTGGTGGTATGAAATATTCTGATGATGTTGTGTACATGTATTTACAAGGAACATCTCACGTAGATGCACTTGGACATGCTTGGTATGGAAACCAAATTTATGGAGGGAAGTCTGCAAACAATACCGTAGATGGTCATAGTTTTGTTGGAGTTGGCGAATTGGCTAAAAAAGGGATTACAGGAAGAGGTATACTATTAGATGTAGGTGTAGCCTTAGGTGATGCTAAAGGAAGATTAGCACCTAATACTTGTATTACTTTAGATGATCTTAAAGCTGTTGCAAAAAAACAAGGTGTAACTATCGAAAAAAGAGATATTCTAGTAATCCGAACAGGTTCTATGGGTCGTTTTTATGACGAGGATGATAAAGAAAATTGGGATGCTTTAACAGAGCCTGGTTTATGCTACAGTAAAGAATTAGTACAGTGGATATATGATATGGAAATACCTGTAATAGCTTCTGATAATTTAGCAATTGAAAAATCTGTTCAAAAAATTGATGGTGAAACGGCAGTAATACCTTTACACGGAGCATTAATACGTGATTTAGGAGTAGTACTAACAGAAATTTATTGGTTAGAAGACCTTTCTGAAGACTGCAAAAAAGATAAAAAATATACCTTCTTTTTTACCGCAGCTCCATTAAAAATGGAAAAAGGTTCTGGTTCACCTGTTAACCCAATTGTAATTAAATAAAATATGAGTGTAGCAAAATTTAAATCGGCACATGAAGTTACTATAGGCCGAGAATCATTAAAAGGATTAAAAGACTACATGAACACACTGGGAATGAAAAATCCCTTTATTGTAACAGATAAAGGGATTTTAAACTCAGGAACTCTTGACTTGGTCACCACTTTATTAAAAGATGGTTCTTATACCGTATATGATAATGTGGCACCTGAACCCGAAATGGCTGTTGTAGAAGAATGCAAAAAAGCATTCTTAAAATCTAATAACGATAGTATTATAGCTGTTGGTGGTGGTAGTGTAATGGATACTGCAAAAATTATGGCAGTTTACGCTGAGTATGATGGCCCTTTAAGCAATCTGTTTGGAGAAGGAAATGTTCCTGGTAGAAATACTCCAATTATAGTAATTCCCACGACGGCAGGAACTGGATCAGAAGTTACAAATATTGGTATCCTTTCTGATACAGAAGCTCAAGTAAAAAAAGGAATCGTAAGTAATCATTTACTTGTAGATGTGGCTATAGTAGATCCAATAATGACTATTAGTTGCCCTAAAAAGATAACTGCTGCCAGTGGTATTGATGCACTTGTACATGCCATCGAAGCTTACTTGTCTAATAATGCAAATCATATAACAGATGCGCTAGCTCTTAGAGCTATGAAACTCATAATTAATAGTTTACCAAAAGCATATGCGCAGCCAAGTAATATGGATGCTAGAGAAGATATGGCTATGGGTAGTTTGCTAGCAGGAATGGCTTTTGGAAATGCAGGAGTAGGTGGCGTTCATGCTTTAGCTTATCCATTAGGCGGAAGGTTTCATATATCACATGGTGTTAGTAATTCTTTATTACTACCCTATGTAATGGAATGGAATAAGATGGCTTGTGTTGAACGTTTTAGGGATATTGCTGAAGCATTTGACGAAGCTCTAGAACAAAAAACAGATGAGCAAGCAGCAGATTTGGTGATTAAGCGTCTTCATAAAATTTGTAAAGATGTTGAAATTCCTATGAAGATACGCTCATTTGATATACCAGAATCCATATTGGCAGAATTAGCTGCAGATGCGATAAAGATAGAGCGCTTGTTAAGAAATAATCCTAGAACATTATCAGAACAAGACATTTTAGCTATTTACAAATCTGCTTATTAACAATATTATGCAGAGCGTGAATGAAGCTGCAAAATTAAATACATAAATTATGAAAATGAATCGGTGGAAAAATCATGTGTATGGAGAAGAAGCTCCATACACACCTCTTGGGCCTTTCAAATTACGTTTGCCATTTGTCCATTATCGTTTTGAGTTACCTGATTATTTTCAAGGACTTTTAATGTGTGCGGTAGATCTAGCTGCAATACCACTTATGGTAGATCTTTTAGGTATGCCGTTTGAAGCTGCTATCGCTATTGTAATGTTAAATGGTTTACTGTACTTAACACATCATTTACTTGGAGACCCTGTTGTTCCAGGTTGGATTACACCAGCAATACCACTATTAATAGCTTATGTGGAGCTTTTTCCAATGGGGCCGGATAGAGTTCATGCCTTAATATCATTTCAAATGACGCTCGGTATTTTGGCAGTGATTTTAGGTTCTACACGTTTGGCATCAAAGGTGGTTCAAATTATTCCGCAGGCGATAAAATCAGGTATTATTTTGGGTGCGGGTATTGCTGCAATAATGGTAGTCTTTAAAGAAGGTGGTCGTTTTGATATGTATCCATTATCAATTAGTATAGCTGTTGGTTTAGCTTTTTATCTAATTTTCTCTAAACACTTTGCAAAATTAACTAAAAGCAGCAAATTTTGGAGAAACTTAGGGAATCTAGGGATTTTCCCCATAGTAATATTAGCTGTCATAATTGCTCCTCTATTGAGAGAGGCACCATGGCCAACTATCGAATGGGGATTTACTAATCCAAATTTTTCACTAATGTTTAGTGATTATACTATTTTTGGAGTAGGCTTCCCTCCTCTTAAAATGTTTCTTACATCCATACCAACGGCTTTTGCTGCCTACATCGTTTTATTTGGTGATGTTCTTCAAAGCAAAGCTATTTTAGAAGAAGCAGATGAGATTAGAGCAGATGAAAAGATTGATTATAATGCAAATCGAGCTCATTTAATTTTTGGTGGACGAAATATGCTGATGAGTATTTTTGGGCCAGATATCACCATGTCAGGTCCGCTTTGGTCAGCAATGCATATTGTAATTGTAGAACGATATAAACAAGGAAAAAAATCAATGAATTCCATCTTTGGTGGATCAGGTTCATTTAGATGGGGTACAAATACCGGTTTATTGTTCCTTCCTGTTGTTAGTTTAGTGAAACCTATTTTAGGTATTGCACTAGCACTAACGCTCTTAATTCAAGGTTTTGTTAGTTTTAGAATTGGAGTAATGGAAGCAAGAAGTAAAAAAGACCTTGGTATTGCTGGTGTAATAGCAGGAGTTCTCGTTATAAAAGGAGCTGCTTGGGCATTTGTAGCAGGTATTTTACTAACATTTTTAATTTATGGTTTTAAATTTTTTAAAGAACAAGAAAGAGATTTTTAACATTAGTATGAAAAAGAAAGAGACAATGAATATAGATATAAAAAACACTAAAGAAATGCAATTTAATGGCTTACTGAAAGATAAATCTTTTATTAATGGAGAATGGGTATCTTCAGATAATCAATCCACATTTGAGGTAACAAACCCTTTTGATAACTCTGTTATAGCAAATGTTGCAAGTTTGGGTAGTTCAGAAACTAAAAACGCTATTGATTGTGCTAGTGAAGCATTTAAAACGTGGAGTAAAACAACGGCTGAAGAACGCTCTAGACTACTAAAAAAACTGTATCAATTACAGATGGATCACGTAGAAGATTTAGCACAGATTCTAACACTTGAACAAGGAAAACCTTTAAGTGAATCTAGAGGAGAGATTAAATACGGAGCTTCATTTATAGAGTGGTTTGCAGAAGAAGCAAAGAGAACTTATGGGGATACCATTCCTTCTCATGGAGTTGATAAACGTATCATTACCATTAAGCAACCTATAGGTGTCGTTGCAGCTATTACTCCTTGGAATTTTCCAAATGCAATGATAACACGCAAAATTGCTCCAGCGCTAGCTGCAGGCTGTACAGTTGTTATTAAGCCTGCTCACCAAACACCGTTATCTGCTTTAGCATTAGCTGCTTTAGTTGAAAAAGCTGGTTTTCCTAAAGGAGTTTTTAATGTAATTACTTCAGATACTGCTAAGGAGATAGGTGATGAACTAACAGCTAACCCATTAGTGCGTAAATTATCATTTACTGGTTCTACTAGGGTTGGGAAAATGTTAATGCGTCAGTGTGCAGATACTGTAAAAAAAGTTTCAATGGAGCTTGGTGGCAATGCACCTTTCATTGTATTTGAAGATGCTGATATTGATAATGCTGTAGATGGAGCAATAGCTTCAAAGTTTAGAAATGCAGGTCAAACTTGTGTTTGTACTAATAGAATATTTGTTCACGATAAAGTATATGAAAATTTTGTAGATAAGTTTACCGATGCCGTTAGTAAATTAAAAATGGGATCTGGCTTTGATGAAGAAACAGTGGTAGGTCCTTTAATAAATAAAGAAGCTGTTGAGTTTGTTGATGGTTTAGTTAAAAATGCCGTTAGTGAAGGAGCTGAACTGATAACGGGTGGCCATAAAGTTGCTGACATGGATAATTTTTATCCTCCAACGATTTTAAGTAACGTTAATAGTTCTATGGAAATATTCAACAATGAAATATTTGGGTCTATAGCCCCTATCATAAAGTTTAATGACGAAGCTGAAGTAATTCGAATGGCAAATGATACACCTTTTGGTTTAGCATCATATTTCTATACAAATGACAATGCTAAAATATGGAGAGTTTCCGAAGGCTTAGAATATGGAATGGTTGGGATTAATACCGGAATGATATCTACTACAGTAGCTCCTTTTGGTGGTATTAAAGAAAGTGGAAATGGTCGTGAAGGATCTAAATATGGAATGGATGATTATTTAGAGATTAAGTATTTGTGCATAGGAGGAATCTAGTCTGGCTTTTTCAACTTCTTAGATTTAAATAAAAGTAATAATTAATTAAGTTAATTTGACTTTTCACGATGAATTGGAATGGGAAATAGATATCTCCTTAAAAAAATCATGTTATTGATAGAAAATATTGAGATAATTCCCATTCCTCACACACAAATTTCAAGCTCTTGAAGCCGCACAACTTTTAAATTTTTCTTTTTTCTTATATATCATTACCACTTTTTATTAGAGATATTATTTACTCACTAACTTCACTTTTTGCCAGCCTATCTAGCTCATAAATCAATGCTAATTGATACGCGCTATCTCTATAACCAGCATAACGCCCAGAACCACCACCGTGGCCGTTAGAAAAAGAAGTTTTTAATAAAAGTAGCTTATCATCTGTTTTTGTCGCTCTCAATTTTGCCGCCATTTTTGCAGGTTCCCAGTACCCTACTCTAGTATCATTAAGACCTGTAAAAAAGAGCATGTTTGGGTAAGCTTGTGCTTTTACATTATCATAAGGACTGTAAGATTTCATATACTTGTAAACTGCTTTATCTTTAGGGTTTCCCCACTCTTCAAACTCACCAGTAGTTAAAGGTAACTTCTCGTCTAGCATAGTATTAATAACATCTACAAATGGTACATCTAGTATGATGGTATTAAATAACTCAGGTCTAGCATTAGCCACTGCACCCATTAATAAACCACCAGCACTACCCCCTTGAGCAACAATGCTTCCTTTTTTGGCATACTCTTCTGTGATTAAATATTCTGCACAGTCTATAAAATCTGTAAACGTATTTTTCTTATTAAATAATTTACCATCTTCATACCATTCTTTACCCATATCATCACCACCTCTCACGTGAGCTATAGCATATATGTAACCAGAATTTACAAGATGATGCACCATTGCACCACCAGGAATGCCTTGTCCAGCTCCATAAGAACCATATGACGTTAAATAGACTTTATGTTTATTAAGGTCACGATTAGACTGCCATCTATCTTTAATAAGCGTTAGCGGTATTTGTGTACCATCTTTAGCAGTCACCCATTTACGTTCTACTACATAGGTATTAAAAGGGTGCTCAATACGCTTGCTATGTTGTTTAACAAGTCGTTTCTTTTTGGTCTTCATATGATACTTATACGTACTCAAAGGTTTCCGGAAACTACTGTAACTAAATTGTAAACTATCTGTAGCAAAATCCGGATTATACCCAAAACTAATATTATAAAACTCCTCTTTTAGTTTAATAAAATGACTTTTATTTGTCTCTAGATTAATAATCTTAATACGAGATTGCGCATTTTCTTTTTCATTAACAGCTATATACTTATCAAATATTTGCAGCCCTTGTATAAGTACTCCTTCTTGATGCGGTACCACCTCTGTCCAGTTTCCTTCGGAAATAGTATGGACATTAACCTTTGCTATTTTATAATTTAAAGCGTCTTTATTTGTCACTATATAAAAGTGATCTTTATGATGTGTAACAGAATATAAATGATTTTTTTCGCGAGGCTTAATTACTTCAAAAGGATCATTAGGATGATCTGTTTTCAAAAACCAAACTTCAGAAGCAGTGCTGCTACTTGTATTCAAAAATATATACTCTTTAGATTTAGATTCCCCAATAGAAACACTAAAACCGGTATCTTTTTCTTCAAAAATAATAACATCTTCTTTTGCATCTGTCCCTAACGTGTGTCGCATTATTTTTGAAGAACGATAGGTGTCCTTTTCTACATTTGAGTATAAAAAACTCGTATCATTTAACCATACTAAACCACCTATACGGTTTATAGAATCTTTTAAGAAAGACTTAGTTGTTAGATCCTTAATTTTCAAAACATACTCATCTTTACCGGTCGTGTTTTCATACACCGTAATTAAATTATTATTAGGGCTAACAGCCCCTACACTTGCAGTATAAAATTCTTTTTCTTTTGCTAATTCATTGACATTTAATAACTCTTCTTCTGCTACTACTGCTCCATTTTTTGAGATTGCTTTTCTGTAAAAAACAGGATGTTCATCATCTTCACTATAAGTACTATAATATGAATATCCATTTTTTTCAACCGGTAACGAAACGCTGTTTTTCTCAACACTTTGTACTAGATGTTTATAGATAGTACGCTGTGATCTTTTAAGCGGAATGTTATAATTTGCAGCATAAGCATTCTCTTCTCGCAGATAATCCATAACAGGCTTATTGTGTTTTGGGTTTTTAGTATCCTTTAACCAAGCATAATCATCTGTGTAGGTTTCTTTATGTATTTTAAAACTAGAGGGTACAATTTTAGCTACAGGTTCTGGCAGAGTATCGTTTCTTATATGTTTGTCTTTAAACTGTTGTTCAAGCGTTTTTTCAAACTCCATATCTTTTCTAATAGAAGCATCTATAGTTGCTACAGTATTTTCTTCTGTGTAGTTTTTCCAAAAATCGCTATCATAATCTAGCGGAAATTCATATAATTGATTAGATACCGTGTTTGCAAAATTATCATCTCTAGCTATTTTTTTAACGTCTTGAGTTGTTATTGCTGTACCATCAAATTCAGAAATTGCAGAATAATAAGTCGTTGATTCACTAATACTATCTTGATAAATAAATTCATCTTCATGGCGCAATTTGTCTATGTAATACCGGCCCCCTTTTTTCTTGTATCGTACGTCTAGTTTATAGTCAAAATGCTTCACTTGATTAAAGCCGAAGCCGCAAAAATATTTTTTCAAATCATTAGGGATCGCACACTCATAGCGCACTACAGCCAGATCTTCTTGATCTATATAGATTTTACCTTTTAATAATTTATGCTTGTTTGCTCTGCGCCATTGACGTCTATTACTAGTAGTTTCTAGTTCGTCTAGCTCTTCTTTAGTTGTTTTAGTATGAAAATCTAATACATATAACCAAGCACCTTTTTCATCTATTTCTTCAGAAATGCTATAAGTAAAATCACTAGTGGCTTTTCTTCCTAAAAAGCTCTCTTGATATTTTACTCTATTTCTAGCAAATAAGCCCAAAGGACCACCCTCAATATTTGATTGAAACGCTCTTTTACTTAAATTGCTACTAGAGCGTGAATCTATAATTTTTACTTGTTCATTTTTTAAGGTTCTATGATGAAAATGAATACGGTGTAAAGAGCTCGCGTCATTATTAAACGTACCGCTACTAAAAGAAAAATCATATGGATTTAGGTAGTCTTTCCATTTGTATCTTTTTTTCTGGTAAGGTGCTGCATTATATTCGCAAGCTGCATCTGTGTATTTAATATACACCCCATTTTCTTTCATCGTCTCGCGATAGTACCCAGTAATTTTAGTAAGTGTATCTGTATAATTTTCAGGGATTTTTTTAATAACTTTTCTTAATAAAGCTTTTGCGCTTGGCATCTTCTCAGGTTTTTCAAGAACAACCTCTGCCAGAGAAAACGCTTCTGGAATCAAGCCAAAAGTGGCACCATTTCTTGACTTAAAATCTGCAACAGTTAGCACTAGATTTTCAAAACCTAAATAACTAATGGTAATATTGCTAGCGTTATATTTTTCTGGAATAGTGATCTTAAAATTACCATCACCGTCTGTAACAGTTCCTAATCCTACTTTTTGTAGGGTAACATAAGCAAAGGGTAAAGTTGTTCCGTTTGTCTTGTCTACAACAATTCCTGTTATAGTATTTTGAGAAGTGTTTTGTGCGTTAGAAAAAGTAAATACTAATAAAAATAATAAGGTATTAAATTTCATAAGTGGTTGGTAGTGGTTGGTTGCACTAATAACGACTTAATATTTAAAAAGTTTCAAATTAAATTATGTCACTTACCTTTTAAAGAAATAAGATGATACTCGTTTTATTTAAAAAAAAAATTATAAAACTGACTTACAGCACTTTACATTAATAGTACAATCTAAAATCAAGTAATCTACAAACTTCGTAATGTTTTTTATGTAGCTCTTCTACCACATCTAACATGTTATCATCTTCTTTAAATAAGTTAAAGAATGCTTTATCAAGATTAGAGCTCGTTATTCCGTTATTAGCATTTCCGTAGCCAGAAACACCTTTTGCACCCGTAATATCTAAAAAATATTGTGCTTCTTCTTCGTCTAAATCTAGCGCTTTTGCATTTGAAAAATGTAAAAGCTTTCCTGTTAATCTTCCTTCAAAAATTTCTGCAATTTCTTGTAAACTATAGTAGTAGTCATTTAAACAAATGCTATTTGCTTCTCCTTCCATAATCAAGTAGATAACCTCATAATCTTTAAAATTATGATCATCTAAAATTAATGCATTTAAGCTATCTGCTAGTCCTTCTATAGTGTCGCAGGTTTTATAAATACTAGCAACGCCATATTGCATGGTCAATTGGGCTAGACTTTTTTGTGCTTCGGAAATGTGCTCGATTTCTACATCATCTACTGCTTCTAGACAGTAAATAAAATAATCTGTATCTATAAATTGTTCTTGGGGTACTTGTTGTCTTTTCTCTAACAAATCTTGGATCTTTTTAAGACGTATATAAAGCACAAAATTAATACATCTCTTTTAATTTTTTTTAGTGTTTTTAAATAAATACTAATTGATTTTTTTGTTTTAGTATCAATACTATTTGTTGTAAATTCATATTATGAAAACAAAAACGTATTCTTCTGGTATTTTACAATACATCCCTTTCTATTATGTTATTTGGTCTGACGATTTATTATCATATTCTGAGATTTCCGTAGTAAAAAACGCTATCAAAAATGATGATACATTAACAAAAGAAGATCTTGCCTATCTTAGTAAATACCTAGATAAAAAGGCTCCTCCCTCCTATCAAGAAATTAAAAATTGGAAACATGTCATTTCTCATTCAGAAATTAAGTTAGTAGAGAGTGACGTATATCCGTTAGCTACGTTTAGTCAAAATATGATCTGTCATCATTTTGAAGCCTGTCCATTTAATAATCATTTAAAAGACATTGAGATTAACCTGGGTATACAGCCCAACCATTATAATCACTTATTTGATGTAGAAATAACAAAAGAAGCAACGTCTAGTTTTTACAATCCATTAGAGATAGATAATATTTTAAAAGGAGAACATGCTCCTGTTGTTGATGCTTTTAGAGACGTACTAAAAGACCCTATTTTTGAGTGGTCTATAAGAAGAGAAAAGTCAGCTTTTAGAGCACATGTTTTAAAGCAAGTAGCATTTCTTGCCAAAGAAGGTTATGGCGCTATGGCCTACCCTGAAGCGTATGGAGGGACAGATAATATGCCAGCCTATGCGGCAGTATTTGAAAACATGATGTATGTAGATGGTAGTATGGCTATTAAGTTTGGAGTGCAGTTTGGGCTTTTTGGCGGTAGTATTCAAAAATTAGGTACTAAAAAACATCACGATACCTATCTAACTGAAACAGGTAAAGCAAATATTTTAGGTTGTTTTGCGATGACAGAAACAGGACATGGTTCTAATGTAAGAGGCGTTAAAACTACAGCAACGTATGATAAGGCAACCGACAGTATTATTATACACACACCGGGAGAAAATGATAATAAAGAATATATAGGAAATGCGCTAGACTCAACAATGGCTTCTGTTTTTGCACAATTAATTGTTAAAGGAAAAAACCATGGCGTTCACGCTATTTTAGTAACTATTCGTGATGCAGAGCACAACCTAATGCCAGGTGTTACTATAGAAGACAATGGGTATAAACTAGGTCTTAATGGTGTAGATAACGGTAAAATTTGGTTTCATCAAGTACGCGTACCTAGAGAGAACTTGTTAAATAAGTACGGTGATATTACTCCAGAAGGCAGTTATCATTCTGATATAGAAAACCCTAGCAAACGTTTCTTTACTATGTTAGGCACCTTAGTGGGTGGTAGAATTTGTGTGGCACGTGCAGGACTTGGTGGTGCTAAAAAAGCATTAGCGATCGCAGTAAAACACGCATTAAAAAGAAGACAATTTAATAACAGTATAAAGATTCAGGAAGATTTATTAATGGATTACCCAAGTCACCAACTGCGTTTAACTCCAGCGATTGCTAGCTGTTATGTGTATGATATTACACTCACGCATATGATGAAACTGTATAGTGATACCACAGTGCCAGACAAACGAAAAGTAGAAACGCAAGCAGCCGGACTTAAATCTATGATTACTTGGTTTGCAAATGACACCATACAAGAATGTAGAGAAGCCTGCGGTGGAAAAGGCTATTTAATGGAAAATCAAATTGCAGATCTAAAAGGTGACGTAGATATCTTCACCACTTTTGAGGGTGACAATCACGTATTATTACAACTAGCGGCAAAAGGTGTTTTATCAGATTTTAGGTCAGAATTTAATAGCGCTGGTTTTACGGCAGTACTTAAATTATTAGGAGAAAGAATAGGTGATACATTAAGCACTATTAACCCTGCCTACACTAATAGCGTAGATGTAGATCACTTAGACAGTTCTAAATTTCATAAAGACGCTTTTGATTATCGTACAAGAAGGCTTACGTATACTATTGCAATGCGCATTAAAGATTATGTAAAAAAAGGAATCCCTTCATATCAGGCATTTTTAAAGGTACAGACGCATTTGCTTGAGTTAGGTAAAGCATATAGTATAGAACTAGCTTACACTACTTTTGTAGACTTTACCGCTACAATAGAGGATGAAAAAAATAAATTACTATTTCAAAAATTAGGTACGTTATATGCGTTGCATGAATTGAGAAAAGATGCTTCTTGGTATTTAGAGCAAGGCTATATTAGTGGGACAAAGTCTAAGGCATTACGAAAACGCGTAGAACGCCTATCTACAGAATTGCGACCACATATAGGGGCTTTAGTTGATGGTTTTGGGATACCAGAACATTGTATGCAGGCACCTATTGCAAAATGAACTTAATGTTAAATTTCGATTTAAAATAGAAATAAGGAACTTCAAAAGTTGACATTTCTGTATAAAATCATATCTTTATTAATAGATATTTTAGAAGAACTTCCGTGTACCTTAAAATCCTTAGATTTTGTATTAATCGGATGTTTATGAAGACTGTGAATCAGATTGTTAAGTGATTTAAATAATTGTCAATATACCTTAGAAGAATCGTCAAGGTACATTGACTAATTTTTTATTTTTTAAAAAGTGCATCAATGAGTGTAAAGGCTATTTTAATTATAGATGATATTGAAGTCAATGTTTTGAGTTTTGACTTTTCATATAATCGACAAGCAGACAGAAATGGTAGGCCAACTAGCAAGAGTATTTTCAATGGTATATCTATTGCTATTGAATCTAGAGAACAGTTAAATCTAGCAGATTGGGCAGTTGCACAGGATGAGACTAAACAAGTTGAGCTACATATTTATCCTAGGTTTTTAGATAGTAAAACTCGTAAAATCATATTATACGATTGTCATTTACTTAAATGGGAAAACTATTTTTCTGCAACTGGTAATGAACCATTAACAGAATCCCTTAAAATATCTTGTGGTGGTGTTAAAGACAGCAACTCATCTATACAATATGAAGCTTACTGGAGAAAAACCTTTGATTCTAATGTAGAGCCTACAGTATTATCACATAACGAAGAAGAAGAAATTCACGTTATAAACTGTAGTTATACGGACAGAGAAGGAAACCCCATTACAGAACTTTACGAAGGAGAAGAAATTACATTAATTGTAACTACAGAAAATTGTGTAGGAAAACCAATTGATATTGATTTATCTGAATTTGAGTTTGAATTTAAATATCAAGGAAATGTTGTACCTAACAACATTTTACAAAATATTAAAGTAACAGCTAATGAACATAGAATAGATTTAGAAGTTATAGAAAAAGAAGACTAGTAATTATTATTATAAAAAGAACTACAAATTATGGCATTAGTTACTCTCACAAGTGATGCTTCAAAACAAGCCTCTGCTACTCTACAACCAGGAAAAGGCCTTGAAGAACTCTTATATTTTCCTCAAGTGGCTCAAGATTTAGAAAGTGATTCTGATGATAATGTTCAAGAAATCTGGGCACTAGATGGTAAGCGTTTAGAACTCTTTTTAGCTGAAACAGATAAATACGATGAAGCTGCAACAAACGTAGCTGAAGCTCAAGAAAAAGTAGCTAATGCAGCAACTGATGCTGAATTAAAGACAGCACACCAAGACCTTGCTTTAGCACAAGAAGCAATGAGGCAACTTATCATTGAAAAATCTGGTGAGGGCGAAAATAAGAATCTTACTCCATTACCTAAACATTCGTCTAAAGCAATTATAGAGTGTATTGGTTTTGTAAATAAACGTACCTATTATATTTCTAAGACAGATTTAAAAAAAGTAGAAGATGGCGGAAGAGGAAATAAACAAATTCGTTTCGGTACAGATATTCTAACTAAAGATGACAAAGACAATTTCCTATTAGCATTAAAAACTGGGTTAACTGATAATGAAAAAGGACAAGCTGATGAAAAACTCAAAAATAAATTTTGGGAGATTCAAAATAAAATTAACCTAGAATGGAAGTTTTGGGAAGGACAAACACAAGGACAAGTTAAAATTAAACGTTTAGAGCGTTTAGTTCAAAATCCAGTTATTAGAAACTTTTTATCTAGTACTGGAGCATCAGAGTTTATAGATGAAAAAGTTAAATTCTTTAACGACACTGCTAATTTTTCATACCAACAATTTGATCAAAAACATAAAGAAATATTAGATTATTTAAAACCAAGTAATACAAAATTTGGACACTATGATTGGGGAAGAATTATATTAAGAACTCAAGAAATCTGGAATAAACAAGATATTGATTTTGTTAAGAAAATTCAACTAAGTAAATATCCTGTTGAACAAAAAGATCGCGATGTACTCTATCAAAATTTTATAAATCAACCTCTACCAGAGGTTAGTTTTGATGCCAGTGGTGGAGCCCAAATTATGCGTTACAGTGCTAATTGTGGTGGTGTTGCTGATCTAAATTTTGCAGATGGTAAAATAAGTGCATCATACGGTGCAGGAGCTAAACTTTCTTTATTAGATGCTGGAGCAGAGTTTAATAAATATTTTCCACATATAGGAGGCGCTTTATTTAAATTTGATGCTCCTGTTTTTATAGAATGTTACGAAAGAGAATTAATACAAGAAGGAACAGGAACAAGTGAGTTAGACCCAATGTTTGCTCATAATTCTTCATTTACATTGCCTTCCTCTTTACTAGATACTGCTAAACAATTAAGAGCACTATCATTTGCAAAAACAACCCACTCAGACGACAAAGAAATTTTAGTACAAGTAGCAGGATATACAGATGCTACTGGGTCTAATGATTATAACGACAAACTATCTTACAGAAGAGCAAAAGCTACGCACGCATTTTTTGTTGATGATGCTGCACAATGGAGAGAATATTTCCAAAGAGGAATATGGAAAGATGAAGAACGTGATATGATGTTACTAAGTGGTTACATGATGGAATTTCATCCTACTGTTTTCAAACAGCGTTTTGAAAACATGAAAATGAATGATAATGATAAATTAGATGATACTCTTTTAAGAGAGTTACAAGTAGCTGTTAATCAATATGGGTATCCTAAAAGTGCTATTGTTTCATCTAAAATGCGCCAAGCTTTTACGACAAATAGCAATATTGAAAATTCGAACGGAATACAAAATTTAATATTTCCTTCAGCACCACCTTCTGATGAAGTTATAATTAAAAAATATCAAAAACATATTAAAGAGTATATTTTGAGACACGTGTCTGGTATATCTAAAGAAGATTTTAAGGCGTTTTACATAGATACGGAGTTATACCCTATAATTGCTAAAGGAGAAGACCAATTAAAAGTACAAAAAGATGGTCGTGTAGCTGCAAATAGAAGAATTACTTTAAATGCCTATGGTTTAACTAAGAAAAAAGAACCAGGTAAAACAGAAATTAACCTAGGCAAAGGAAGGATTAAAATACATGGACAAGTTACTGCTTTTGTAGGTGCATCTTTAGCTTTATCTGCAGGAGCAGAATTAAATACTTATAATGGTGCAGCAATGCTTGTGGCAACAAAAAATGAAGGTGATGTAGCTACTATTTATGAAAATGGAGAAGTTAAACCATCTAATGATGATCAAGATTTAGGAATTCAACTGCAAGTGCTAAAGCTTTTGTTGGAGCTGAAGCACAAGCCGCTTTAAGTGCTGCTTTAGAGTGGGAAAATCCAGAAAATTTAGCCGCTAAATTTGGGGTTTTAGCGAGTATAGGAGGTTCTATAAGTGGTACTGCTGGTGCAGGTATAGAAGGTGAATTTAAAATAGGTTTTGATCAAACTACAAGTACTTTCCAAGTAAAAATGAAAGCACAAGCAACTTGGGGTCTTGGTGGTGGTGGTGCTTGGTCATTAAGTGTTGGTGTACAACAGTTATATGACTTTATTGTTCTTGTTTACCATAAACTGGAAGAAAATGATTTTAATTTTGTAGATATATTCGAGAAAAAGTTAAATAAAAATAATGACGAAACAGAATCGAATGCTAACGTTTATGAATTATATACTATTTGGGTTTCAGAATTATGGCAGCAAGAAGAGTATTTAAAAGCCATAGGTGCTGCTACTTCAGGAGTTGTTGTCGCAAGTTGGTTCTCTCTTTTACAATCAATAAACGATAATATTAGAGCATATCAAGAATCTAAATTGAATAGAGAAAAAACTTCTGTTTTAATAAATAATGTTAATACAGATTCTAGCTTGCTTAAATTTACACCACCAAAAGTAAAAGGACGTATGCTTTATATGATTACTGAATACCAATCGTTTTTAGATAAAGCTTGGGATAATTCTAACTTTGGTGATTTTAATAAGAAAGCAGAAGATGCGGCCATTAAAATAATTACTTCTGTAAAAAAAGTAAGAGAATTCAAAGAAATGATGGAACATTATTTCCCGGATAGCAACAACAATAAAGGTGATGCTACCAAAATACAAGAAAGCGTACTCTATTTGAAAAATGAACTTTTAAACGACTATGATGATTGGAAGATAGTACGATCACACTTAACCAGTTTGAGCGATTGGGATACTGTTTGGACTACTAAATTTTGGAAAAAAAATTAAAATGAAAAATATTAAATTTAATAAATATCTAAACATAGTCTTTCTTTTAGCGCTATGTACAAGTTGTAATTCGCAAAAAGAATTTACTCCAGAAGAACAACAAATTTTAGACAATGCTAAAGCAAACTTAGTATTTGTTGAAGGAGGAACTTTTATTATGGGAACAGAAAGTATGATGTTGTCTAGACCAACTCATGAGGTTACTTTAGATAGTTATAGTATAAATAAATATGAAACTACTTTTAAAGAATACGACCTTTATACTAGTAAAAATAACTTAGATAAGATAGCTCCAGATTATAGAAATCAAGATGATATGGGACCTAATTTCGGGGCCATTTTTATGACTTGGCAACAAGCTACAGATTATTGTTTATGGTTAGGTAAACAACTTGACTTACCACTAGACTTACCCACTGAAGCACAATGGGAATATGCTGCACGTAGTCGTGGTTTAAATGTAGCACACGCAACTAATAGTGGAAAAATTGAAGGAGGTGATAAAGATAATTACGGTACTGATAAAGAAGTTAATTTTTTCCCTCCTAACCCATTAGGGTTATATGGCTTATCTGGCGGAAGACCGGAGTGGACTCGTGATTGGCGTGCAGCTTACGGTAGAGAACCTATAACTAATCCTATTACTGATAGTATTGTAATTAGCTCTGAAAAAATAATTAGAGGGTATCATACACTAGTGAATTCTGTTTATAATAGAGGATCCAGAAAGCCAGATCTTTGGCAAGCTGGTATAGGTTTTCGTTGTGTATGCAACAAAACAACACCTGTTAATTAGTCGTAATATTTAAAAAAGGATGCAAAATTTAAGAAGTATTAATTAAATAATAAGCCTGTTTAATTTATAAATATCCTATTATTTCAATAGTTAATATTTCAGTATTTAATAAAGAAAAAATTAGGTTTAAATATTGAATTTAACATTTCCTACAAATCACACAAACTCGTATAAACACCACAATTGTAGCGTTTTAATTATTTTACAAGTGAAAACAAGTGTTTTTAAACGTTAAAAAGATGCATTTTATAGAATACCATTATTGTTAAAATTGTTCTTAGAGATATAAAAATATATTTGCAAAATATTAACATAAAACAAAACAAAAATGGCAATTAATTTACTCGATTTATTTAAGCAACAGTTAACAGATGGCGTACTAGAAAAAGTAACCGGTTTAATTGGAGGTGGTGATAATTCAGGATCAGTACTAAAAGGTCTTATGGCAGCTGCACCAGCTTTATTAGGTGGTATTATGGATAAAGCGTCATCTCAAGACGGTGCTGCCTCTATTTTCAATATGCTTGGTGATGGTAGTGAATTAAAAGGATTAGAAAATATTAGTACAAACCCAGCAGAGTCTGAAGGGTTTTTAACTAAAGGTCAAGATTTAGTAACTATGGCTTTAGGAGATAAAGCTACTGGTGTTGTAGATATGGTTAGCTCACTATCTGGAATTAACGCAGAAAAATCTTCATCATTATTAAGTGTTGCAGGTTCAATGATTAGTGGTGTTTTAGGAAAACAAAAATCTGAAGGTTTAGATTTAGGGTCTTTTGTAGGCTTATTATCTAACCAAGGTAGCTTCTTAGATAAATTTGCTCCTGCAGGTTTAACTTCATTATTAGGTTTAGCTTCTTTTTCAGGTATTTCAAATAAATTAGGTGATTTAGCAGGTGGTGCTTTAGGTTTTGCTGGTAACACAGGAAAAGCTGCATTAGACGGAGCTGGAAAAGTTGTTGGCGGAGCTGCAGGATTAGCTAGTGATGCTGGTAAAGCTGCTTATGACGGTGCAGGAAAAGTAGTTGGTGGAGCAGGAAAAGCTGCTGGAGCCGCTGCAGGTGCTGTAAGTGGTGCAGGTAAAGCTGCATTTGACGGTGCTGGTAAAGCTGCCGGAGCCGCTGCAGGTGCTGTAAGTGGTGCAGGAAAAGCTGCATTTGACGGAGCAGGAAAAGCTGCTGGAGCCGCTGCAGGTGCTGCAACCGGAGCTGTAAAATCTGGTGGATCATTACTTAAAAAAATATTACCTTGGGCTATAGGTCTTTTAGCATTAATGTTCATCTTCTTTTTTGTAAAAGGATGTGATGGTGATAAAAGTGTTTTAGACAATGTAAAGAACGCTGCTAGCGAAACTACAGGAGCTGTAACAGATGCTAGTAACTCTGCAGTAGATGCTGCTGGTAACGCAGTAGACTCAACAGTAGATGCTGCAGGGAATGCTGTAGACGCTGCGGGTAACGCAGTAAACTCAACAGTAGACGCTGCTGGTAACGCAGTAGACGCTGCAGGAAATTCTATTAGCAACGTAGCTGGTGGTATCAAAGATGCTTCAGGAAACTTTGTAAATGCTTTTGGAGATGTAATTGGTAAATTCTTTAGTTCAGACTTACCTAACGGAACAAAATTAAATATCCCTGAAGGTGGTTTTGAAGACAATTTCTTAAACTACATTAAAGACGGTAAGTTTGAAGCTGGTAAATATTATGCTTTTGACAGACTATATTTCAACACTGGTTCTTCTGCTTTAAGTGATGACTCAGTAAATCAAATAGAAAATGTTGTTGCTATAATGAAAGCATATCCTGAAGTAAAAGTTCTTTTTAGAGGACATACTGATAACACAGGATCTGTTGACGGAAACAATAAACTATCTGCAAGTAGAGCATTAGCTGTAAAAGCAAAATTAGTTGAAAAAGGTATCGACGCTTCAAGAGTTAGTACTAAAGGTATGGGTTCTGTTGAGCCAATTGCTGATAACGCTACTCCAGAAGGTAGAGCAAAAAATAGAAGAATTGATGTTTCTATTGTAAAATAAAAATAGATTTTTTTTAAGCTTAAAGCCTTGTAACATATTTGTTACAAGGCTTTTTTATGTCTCATACAGTAAAGTGCTATTTATCTCTCTTCGGAAATAGTAAAGGATGAAAAAATACTTCATCAAAATTAATACAATCTATCCCTTGCAAATTATTACGTAATAAGCTTACTTCACAAAAACGTAAACTGCTGAAAATAAGAACTTAAAGTTGCTTTTTACAAAAAATGATGTACTTTTATAGTATCTCCTCGTTCAAAAAATAGTAAACCAAATAAATACAACTATGAATGATCAAGAAAAAGGATACGCCGAGCAAAGAGCAAGAATGAGAAATGAAGAATTTGTTCAAGGAACAAATGAAAGAAATAGAGAGTACATCCCTCCTACTAAATATTCTACTGCCCAACCTGCACAGCAAAGATCTACTAATACAAATTATAATAGTAACAATAAAAAAAATATAAACTCCAGACAACAGACCGTAAAAAAACCAGCCAACCACCAGAAAAATGCTCAATACTTTTTAATGACTGCTGCTTTTATTGCCGGAGCCTATTATTTTTTTATAGAATTTTATGACAATCTTATAGGTGCCGCCATTGCTGGTACAGTATCAGGCTTTATTGCTTATAAATGGTTTAAAGCAATTATAGTTATTGCTGTAATTATAGGGGTTATTTACTTTATTAAAAATGATATATAAAATCAATCCATCTCTTTTAAGTAAAATAAAGCTCCCACATTAATATGTGGGAGCTTTAAATTTATAGAATAATTTTATTATAAATTCTTATGAAATTTTGCATTTCAGAAATCCCTAACTCTCTCAATTTAAAACTAATAAATAGTCCTTTTTTAATTTGTGAATATCTATTCTCAATTTAGAGTATTTCGGCTAAAACGATACCCTATATTTGGCATCCTTAAAACAAAAAAGATATGAGTGCAACGTGGTATGAATGTAAAGTGAAATTTAGAAAACTAGATGAAACTACAGGTAAGGCAAAAATGAAAACTGAAGCGTTTTTAGTAGATGCCATCTCTTATACAGAAGCCGAAAGTAGAATTACTCAAGAAATGTCTGCTTATTTAACAGATAGTGATGAAATTAAGATTACAAATATTAAAGTAGCTAACTACGCAGAAATTCACCCTTTTGAAAATTCTGACAGATGGTTTAGATCTAAAGTATCACTAATTGCCTTTGACGAAGAAAGTGGTAAAGAGCGTAAAACAAACCTTTATCTATTAGTACAAGCTAATGATGTAAAAGAAGCGTTTGATAACACGACTGTGGTAATGAAAGATACAATGGGCGATTATACAATCCCTTCTATTTCAGAATCTCTTATTATGGATGTTTTTCCTTACTTTTCTGGTGAAGAGGGAGAACTAGAAAATTTGAAAAAATTTATTGCTGTTAAAGACTCTGTTCCTGTAAAAGTAAATCTAGATGAAAATCTAGAAATGCAAGATGCTATGACAACAGAATCTGAATAGATAGATTAAAAAAAGAGGTAACTAGTTTTAAAAACTGGTTACCTCTTTTAAATTATAATTATAAGACTGCCTTTTTATAGTTTGTTTAAACTACTCAAAATGTCTGTTACCTCTGCTCTTTCTGTATAATCTGCATCTAGAAAAGCAAATTGAATAATACCCTTTTTATCAATCACATAAGTTGCTGCTAAAGGTAGCTCATTACTATCATCTCCATTTTTTTGATTTAAACCAAATCCTTCTTGATAAATAGAAGCAACATCATCTGTGAGTTTAAAAACAACTCCATAATCTTTACCCACAGTATTACCCACATCACTTAAGACAGTAAACTCTAGTTTATTTTTTTCTGAAGTGCTTAAAGAGTTATCAGGTAGCTCTGGTGTTAAAGCTATTAGCGTCGCTCCTATTTTTTTAAACTCAGGCAATTTTTCTTGTAAATAATGCAACGTTATATTACAATATGGACACCAACCACCTCTGTACCAAGTTAAAACAACCGGACCTTTTTCTAGTTCTTTATATAAAGATATAGTTTCGTTAAGCGCATTATTTAAAGTAAAATCTGGAGCTTTATCCCCTACGTTTAATGCTTTTTCAAGTATTCCAGAGTTAGAAACACTCGAGATACCTTCTGCATATATTTTAATTTTTTCTGCAGAAAATTTTCCTGGTCCTTCTTGACGTTTTACGTCTAGTAAAGCGTCTAATTCTCCTTTGTTTTTAGCTATGTCCATATCTATACTTTACTTATTATTAATAATCCCTCTATTCTGCAATCAACTCTTTGAGTACTTGTTTAAAAGTAGCTACGGGCTGAGCACCTGTAACAGCGCTTTTTCTATTAAAAACAATTGTAGGTACAGAATTAACGCCTAAGTTTTTCCAATAATTTTGTTTTGTTCTTACTTCATTTCTTGCGTCTTCATTATCTAATCTTGCAAGACCTTTTTCTGCATTTAAACCAACACTTAGTAACGCCTCTTCTAGAATATCTCTTTTAGAAACATCTTTGCGATTACTAAAGAAAGCAGTTGTTAAAGCCATTTTCAACTCCGTTTGTTTTCCAAATTCTTTAGCATATTCTAATAATACGTGAGCATCAAAGGTATTTACCATTCTCATTTCATCAAAATAATCAAACTTAAAACCTAGCTCTGCACCTACGGTAGTCATATTTTGTTTTGACTCTTTTTGTTGTTCTAAAGTAGAACCATATTTTTCTGTAATATGTTCGTTAACGTTTTGACCTTCTGCCGGCATATTTGGGTTCAGCTCAAATGGTTGCCATTCTATCTCTACTTGATCTTGAACACCAAGTTCTACAATCGCTTTTTCTAATCGTTTATATCCTATAGTGCACCAAGGACACACTACGTCTGAAACGATATCAATCTTTAATTTATCTGCCATCTTTATATTTTAAAATCTTTTTCTGTTAGTTTATTATCAAACTTAATATTTGTCCAGTTTACTAGTATCCAAGGAGCATCTGTAACATCTGCATCCCAGGTAGAAGCTTTATATTTACGTTTTGTAGGTAATAAGAATCCGTCAATAGATTCATATTCAAGTTCCATTAAAAATGGAGTATCCATTACTCCAAAATCTGCTACTGTAAATAAAAATTGATCTACAATACCTGTCTCTTTGTTTATGTATAATTGATATGTATCTGTAGGTTTATCATTATCAGTAATAAAACTCACTTTTACAATAGAATAGTTTGCATCCTTGATCATTTTATCCCCTACATAATCATACTTTACATTTTCATCTAATAATTTTTGCATCATCGCAAACCAATAAAAATTTGTCCCTCTGTTAAAGACAACTCTTGACATTTGCTTTTCATCTGTAATTTGCACTCCATTATGCTTTAACCAGTACTCTTTACCATCATAACCTTGTTCTATTAAACCTTCTAGATTAGGCAAAGTTCTTTCATGTTTTTTATATGCGGCGTATGATAACTCCCCGTCAAAAATGTACTTTTCTGTAGACACATCTGCCTTACCATCTGGCGTTTGATATGTGTATGTATAAACTACATCATTTTTAGCATCAAGCATTTTATAATCCCCTACTTTTTGCACCATATTATACACTAATTCGTGCCCTTCATTTTTAAAGGTTTGAACCGGTACTTCCTCAGCTATTACTTGTTCTGTCTTTGTTTTTTCGTTATTGCCACAAGACATTAATACGAAGCCTAACAATCCTGCTATAATTTTTATTTTCATTGGTGGTTTTTTTAAATTATTGTTTATTTATATGTTACTAATATTTCTGCAACAGCTTTTAAATCTGTAACAGTGATTTCTGTTTCTGGACCAAGCGGAAATAATTGTTGTCCGGGTCTATTGATAAATGCTGCTCTCCATCCTGCCCACATTGCTCCAGCTACATCCCATCCATGTGCAGCAATAAGCATACACTCTTCTGGTTTTACATTTAGTTGAAGAGAAGCCCAATTATAAGTGTCTGTAAAAGGCTTAAACTTCCCTATATTTTCAATACTTAATATTTCATCAAAATAATCTGTAAGACCAGCATTTTTTAACTGTTTTGTAACACCCTCATTAGAAGAATTTGTAAAAGCTACCATCTTATAACCATCCTTTTTTAAAAGACTTAAGGCTTCTTTAACCTCTGGGTGAGCAGGCAAACCTCTTAAAGAAGAGATAACAATATCACGTGCTTTTTCTTCTGAAATTTTAATACCATTATTTGAAGCTACCATCTGTAAAGCCGCGGCACCTATAAAAGCAAAAGGCTGGTATTGCCCACTAGCAGATGTGACTAAAGAATAATGAAGCATTGTAGTAAACCACAAAGAAAGTAAGTCTTCTCTTCCGCCTAATGCGTCTCCTATTTCTTTTTTTACAGTGGTTAAATCTAATAACGTCTCGTTTACATCAAAGAATAAAACTTTAGGTCTTGTTAACTTGGATTGGTTATTAATCATAATTTTTAAAATGTTATAAGATCACTAATTTGAAGTACACCTTGTACATTACTATAGTTTTTTACGTCTGCAGAAAACGTCTCTGCATGGGGGCCAAAAGAAGATTGAAAAGAAGCCACATCTTCAAATAACAAATGAGCCACAGCAACATAAGGCGCAGGTTCACCAGGTACTCTACTGGCAATACCTAAATCTAGTTCTAATCCTTTTAAGGCATCACCCACTGCCTTTGCAACCATAGGTAAATGACTCTTTTGATAATAGTCTGCATCAAACTTAACATCATCCCCATTTGGGTACATTACTGATACTTTTATCATGACTTTTTTTAAAAAAATTAATAAACCTCCCAAATTAATGGGAGGTACAACACTAACTAAAATATATGGTTTTTTATATTACAAAGCCACATTCTCTTTAGACCAAGCAAACTTTTTAAAACCTTCATCTACTGGTGTATTTGCAATATGATTTACATAATTGCTAATTGTTTTTTGAGATAATCCTAAAATTATTTCTAGCACTTGTGCTTCACCATAACCTGCAGCATAAAAAGCATTTAAATCTTCTTGTGATACGTGCCCGCGATTACGAACAATAGTTAACGTCATTGTACGTAGTGCCTCTAGTTTAGCATTCTCAAGAGGAGTTTCATTACGTAATGCCTCTGTGATAGCGTCATCTACTTTCATCATTTTTGCAATACCTGTATGTGCAGGAACACAATAATGACAAGCATGTTCAACATTAATTGCTTGCCATACTACAGTAAGCTCTTCATTATTAAATGAAGTTTCAGTAAATAGTTCATGTAATGTTTGGTATGCTTTAAGAACCTGTGGAGCTCCGGCTAATACACCGTGTAAACCAGGTATCATTCCGTAAGCTTTCTGAGAGTTTTCTAATAATGCTTTACTACCTTCTGGTGCAGTTTCTATAGTCTGAATTTTTAAAGTTGTCATAATTTTTATTTTTAATTTGTTATATATTTAACTAAACGATTGTTTAGATTGGGTTCAAAAAAAAGTTTAAAGGTTTTTAAAGGTTATTTCTATATAATCTTTTATTTCTTGTGTTGTATTAACTCTAGCAGCTGCTGCTAGACCGTGTTTTGCTAGCATTAAGTAATTTGCTTGCTTAATTATTGTTGCTTCATCTTTAGATGGATCAGTACTAAGTTTTTCTATAATGATTTGTTTAAAATTATCAAAGAAGACTATCATTTGTTCTTTAATAACTAGATCTTCACTTTCAGAAAATTCATTGTAAGTATTGGTAACAAAACAACCTTTCTGGCTATCTCCTTTTAAATTTGCCGATACAGAATCATAAAAAAACTGTTTTATATCCTCTACTCCATTTGTAGCTTTTTTAAAAGTGTCAAAAAGCTTATTTGTATTTGCTTTATATCGCTTAAGACTTTGTACAAAAAGCCCGTGTTTACTACCAAAACTTGAATAAATAGAAAACTTATTAATACCCATTACTTCTTCAAGCATTTTCATAGAGGTACTATCGTATCCATATTTCCAGAAAAGTTGCATTGCCTCTTCTAGAACTTCATCTTCGCTATATTCTTTTTTACGTGCCATTATTATTTTAATACGAAGCAAAACTAACCAATCGTTTAGATAATAAAAAATGATTAACTAATATTTATGATTTAATAACATTTATTAAACTTCAACATTTTAAAACTTGGTTTGTAATACACCTTATAAAAAAAACATAACAGTGAGATAAATGCACAACACATAGTATCTTTGCCATAATTAGAATACGTATCATATGCCTTTTAAAAAATTACATCCTACCATAAAAGAAAAGCTAACAGAGATGGAGATAACAACTCCAACTCCTCTACAAACTAAAGCGATTCCTGCTATAAAAAGTGGTGCAAACGTGTTTTGTACCGCACCTAAAGGTAGCGGTAAAACAACAACGCTTATTTTAACTACTTTACATAAGTTAAAATTTGAGTCTGTAGGAGAAGCACCAAGAGCCATCGTGCTTGTAGAAGATAAAGATAGAGCGTTAGAGCTTCAAGAAGCCTTTGCTAGCTATATGAGCTATAATGCCATGAGAGTATATGCAGGCTATGATCAACTACATGTGGATGTCCAAAAATCTGAAATATTTATGGGTGTAGATATTCTCATCGCTACTCCAAAATCTTTAAACAAATTGTTTTTAGCTAACGGTGTTGGCACTTCACAATTAATGATTTTAAGTATAGATGATGCAGATTTTTTAATGCAAAAAACATCTTTTGATGCAGTGATGGCTATCAGTCAAAACATAAAAAAATGCCAGTATGTTTTGTATTCAGAAAAGATGAATCCTAAAATAAAAAGATTTGAAAATTATTTTATGGAGTATGCTAAGCATCTAAACGGATAAATAGAAGAAAGAGGAAAGACCGTTTCACTGAAAGAAGAAAGATTGAAAACTAGAAAAGTAAAGAAATGACATTATTTTTTTCTTTACTCTTTCAGTCCCGATTTATCGGTACGGTCTTTATTCTTTCTTCTAAAAAGAATAATAACTTCGGAAATACTTTAAATCGATGATTCCTAAATTACATTACATTTCTCAAGGAGATTCTCCTAAACAGCATCTTGACAACATACAAAAGGCGTGTACTTCTGGTGCAGAATTAGTGCAATTGCGATTAAAGAATGTTTCAGAAAAGAAATTTTTAAAAATAGCCAAACAGGCTAGAGAGATTACTTCTCACTTTCAGACAAGATTAATTATAAACGATAATTATAAGGTGGCAAAAGAAGTAAAAGCAGATGGTGTACATCTAGGAAAAACAGACTCCTGCCCTACTATAGTTAGAAAACACTTATATTCTTGGCAAATTATAGGTGGTACTGCAAACACTTTACAAGATTGTGAAGTCTTATTAGATAAGCAGGTAAACTATATTAGTCTAGGCCCTTTTAGAGCGTCTTCTACAAAAGAAAATACGCCACCTGTATTAGGTATTAATGGTTATACAGCCATCACAGATGTATTGAAAACAGGGACCCCTATTATTGGAGTTGGTGGTATTATAATAGAAGACATACCTGCCATATTAAAAGCCAGAATTTCTGGAGTAGCAGTTTCCGAAGCAATAACAAAAGATTTTAATAGTATTAAAAAATTTAATGATTTATTACAGGCTTCATCTACTGCAGAACAGAGATATACTTTAGATTAAAAAAATCTTCTATATTAAACCTGTTATTTTATTAAAACATTGAGTCTTATTTGTATCTTTTCGTAAAATTTGAGCTCTACTATGATATATATAATCTGTTGAAAAAAAATCAACTTACAGAAGGCCTTTTTTATATAAGTTGCTTTGTCATTGCCATAATATCTATCTTTTTTGATTTAATTCATTTAAGGATAGTTATTCCTGCGGCGTTATTTCTTATTCTTATTATTTACCTCGAAGAAACAATAATTAGAAAAAAGGAGCAGGTTAATGTTTTTTTTATAATTAGTGTACTTGTTTATATAATTATTGATTATTTGACTTACACAGATTATAAATTCTTCTTTACTTATATCTGCCTTTTACTATTTATGTATTCAATATTTGCATCTCTTTCACTAAAAAAACATTTAGTATCTTATAATTCTTTAAAAAATAAAGGGATAAACGTATCTATTATTTTTACCTTCGGTTTTCTAGTTTATCTTATTTATGCAATATGTAATATTGTAACAGCTTCATTCCCAAATTCACTTTTACTTGTTACAATTACTGCATTAGGTTTGTTGGTGTACGCTATAATATCTTACTATATATTTCATTCTGATGTTTATGCAAAGGGTACAAATGTGATTATTTCTTTAATCATTTGTATATTTTATGTGAGCTTTACAGTACTCCTTTACGAGATGGATTCTTTAAAACACATTTTTACTGTTTTAATCACAATACCTCACATAATAGGTATTTATATGTTTATGAGGTTTCTTGTAAATCAAAACCCTAAAGAAATACAGAGTGTTGACAATAAATTTGTATAATTAAAACGAAGCTTTTGTTTGATATTTTTTTATTAAAACATCTAAAATTAAACTATTATTTATGAGACTAAACCTATTATCATGCAATGCACAAAGACCAGATAAAAGAGCTATTGCTGCTTGTATTGTAGAGATATCTGGAGGTACAAATGCTTCATTAGCAAATGAGCTTACAATGATACTTCTAGAAGGTGATCCTGTTGATATTGAAGTAGATGATAAAGACAGTGGCTCTGCTTTAAGAGCATTGCGTAAACTAGATATAGATTATGAGATTGTAGAATAGTTAGTGTTCTTATTTCATTTTTTTAGAATTTATCACAAAACTTACCTACTCTTCTAGATATTCTATTTTAGCACTATACTTTTTTTTATTTAATAGAGTAAACAGTTCAAATAAAACTGTTTATCGTTATTTTTACACACATAAACCTATTAAACATGAAAAAGTATATTATTATTTTCATTCTCTTTTTTCTGCAAAACTCATTTGCACAAGATCTCTCTCAAGGGTACATAGCAGATGACTTAGTACAACACCCTATGCAAGATTTATCAAAACCTGCTTATTTAGAGTGTGTTACAGACCCATCTTTTCCTAACACAACTATTAGAAGAATTACAGAAGCTACTCCTGGTAATTTTATAGTGCCTATGTATAGCACTGTACAAGCTTGGAATTCTGATGAAAGCCTACTTATCGTTTATGGTGGCGGTACTCATAAATTATTAAACGGTACAGACTATACTTTTATAAGAGATCTTACTGCAATAAACCCAGATGACATTGAGGCTGTTTTTTGGCATTTTAATAATCCTGACATCTTATTCTATATGGATAACAATACTACAGAACTAATAAGTTATAACGTTAGTACTGATGTAAAAACTACTATTGTAAATCTCAGAACAATAACTGGTTGCAGTCCTTCTTCTGGTATGAGTTCTGGAAATGATCTTCAAATGATGTCATGGGATAGCGATGTCTTTGGTTTTAGATGTGGTAATACAGCAACTTACTACTATAAAATATCTACTGGCACATTAACTCAATTTAATATTGCTAATGTAAATTATACTGCTGCGATGCCTTTTCCGAGTGGAAATTTATTTTATCATAATAAATCTGTGTACGACAGTGCCGGAAATTTTGTTAGAACATTTAATATAGATAAAGTAGAGCATTCTTGCCTAGGTAAACTAAGTAATGGTGATGATGCCCTTTTTGAAATTGCCTTTGAAGAAGGACCTTCTGGTGGTTGTCAAGGAACATTAGTAGCACATAATGCAACTACAGGAAATTGTATGTCTGTGACACCTCCTGATGATTACGGATACCCAAAATCTGGAACACATATTTCTGCTCTTGCACATAAAAATACTGAAGGTGGTTGGGTAGCAGTTTAATCTCTTGGATTTCAAAAAGATGGTGTTCAAATCTTAGATCAAGAATTATTTATAGCAAAAGTAAATGAATTTGATGCTTCAGTTTATAGAGTAGCGCATCACAGATCTGATGCAGATGATATCAGCTATTGGGGAGAACCACACGTAACAATTAGTCCTACGGGTACTAGGTTATTATATGGTAGTGACTGGAGTGGTGTTGAAGATGGTATTTCTATTGATAGTTATGTAGCAGAATTACACGCACATTCTGACTTTGCTGTATGGACAGCAAGTGGATGGGATATAAGCCCGCAAGTGCCTACAAGCAAAACAAAGGTTACAATTATGGCAGATTATGACACTTCTGTTGTGGGAGCAAACATTGACGCAGGCCAACTTACTATAGATGCTGGTGCTGTTGTTACGGTTGCTGCTGGTGATTATATAAGGGTAGCTTGTGATATGAAAGTTGACGGGACTCTTAATGTAGATCATCAAGGAAGCGTGGTTCAACTTTCTAACAGTGCTTTAATGACAAATAACGGGACTATTAATGTAAATATTACTACTCCTTTATTAAAGCCAAGAGATTTTATGGTAATAGGCAACCCTCTCTCTGCAGCAGTACCTGTAGGAGTTGACAATCCAATTTTTAGAAAAATAAAACAAACCACTACAGATTTTAGACCACACCCAGAAGTTCAAACTATGTTTCCTGGGGGCTCAAATTTTGTTGATGAAGATTTTAATGATTGGTCTTTCCATACTGGTAACTTTAATCCTGGTGAAGGGTATTATCTCTACCCGCAAGCCTCTTTAGCAGATGGAAATAAAACATATAATCTAACGTATCAAGGTGGCTCTTTAAATAATGGAGTTATCACTTATGATTTAGATTATAACACAACAGGTACTGGTACAGGCGATGCAACGATGAATAAAAATGCAAGCCCAAATATTATCTCTAATCCTTATGCTTCTGCTATTTCTGCTAATGATTTTCTGGAAGCAAATGATGCAGTAGATGAACTTTATTTTTGGGAACATAATACAACTCCAAACACTAGTTTTCCTGGTGCAAATACTGCTAACTTTAATATGGCAGATATTTCTACTCAAAACGCAACAGGTTTTAATCCAGCATCTACAGGAAGTACTACCCTACCAACTTCTGGAGATTTTTCTATAGCTACCGCGCAAGGTTTTGGTATAAAAAATAATGGAGCCACAACAGGCACTGGGCAAACTGCTACGTTTAATAATACTATGCGTCGTGTAGATAATAACAACACCCTAAGAGCATCAGAAAATAATGATCATATTTGGTTATCAATTAACAGTGATGCATATAGTTTGTCTAGTTCTACTTTAATTGGTTTCACTAATAAAGCAACTCAATTATTTGACCAAGGCTTTGATAGTGAACGTTTGGGAGTTCCTGTTTCTCTTTACTCGCATCTACCAGATGGTACATCAGCCCTAGGTATACAAGGCCGTGAGGCATTTGTTAGTAATACAGAAATTTCATTAGGCTTCTCGTCTCAAATTGATGCAGAAACAGAATATTCTATCTCTATATTAAAAATTACTGGAGGTTCTATAACAAATGTAGACACGTATTTAAGAGATAACTTAACTGGTGTTTTACATAACATTTCAGAAGAAAAATATTTTTTTACTAGTGAAAAAGGCACTTTTAATAACAGATTTACATTATTATTTAAAGACCGAAATGTGCTAGGCGTAGACACTGATCTTTTAAGTGATATTAAAATTTACCCAAATCCTGCAGGCGACATTATCAATTTAAAAATGCCCAATGATACTACTCTAGAGACTGTAACAATCTATGATATTATGGGGAGAGCTGTAAAGCAAATTAGCGTTTCTTCAATTAAACCTAATAATACTATTAGCGTTAGTGATCTTGCAAATGCAAGTTATTTTGTGACAATTCAAACAAATAAGGGGCAGATTACAAAACAACTTATTAAGAGATAAATCAAAAAATATTAATATCTATTTATAAAAGCTCAACGTTATGTTGGGCTTTATTTTTTTCTGAAATATGAACTATTTGATATTTTTATAACCCAATCAATGCATCTTTTTAGAAGATTTTTAATATAAATATACAAGCCAATACTTTAAGAATACTGTAAAAAAGTATATTCGCGGCATGTGGATGTATCTAGGTTTATTAGCGGCTCTTTTTTTAGGATTACACAATCTTTGTAAGAAACATGCTGTACAAGGCAATGAAGTATTCCCTGTGCTTTTAGGGACGGTTACAAGTGGGTTTTTATTTGTTTTATCTTTTTATGTGTTAGCACGCTTCTTTCCTGATTATGCGGCTGAAAATGGTTATAATTTTCAAAATATTTCTTGGCAGACACATGGCTTTATCTTTATAAAGTCTGCTATAATGGCTGCATCTTGGATTTTAGCGTATCAAGCTTTAAAACATTTACCTCTCACAATTGTCACCCCTATAAGATCTGCTGCCCCTTTTTTCACTTTAATAGGTGCTATGATTATCTATAAAGAAAGCCCTAATTTATATCAATGGGTAGGCTTCTTTGTCATTATATTTTCTGTGATTTTATATTCTAGAATAGGAAAAAAAGAAGGCATCATTTTTAAAAGCAACAAGTGGATTTTTGCCATAATAGGTGCAACTTTTTTAGGAGCTAGTAGCGGTTTATATGATAAGTTTTTAATCCAGAATTTAAGTTTAAACCCACAGACTTTGCAGTTTTGGTTTTGTCTTTATACCATCTTAATTTTACTCGTTATACTAACCATCACTTGGTTTCCATACGCAGAGAAGCGAAAGGCATTTAAATTTAGATGGTCTATTATAGCTGTAGGAGTATTACTGCAAGCTGCAGATTACTTCTATTTTAAAGCATTACAAGACCCAGAAGCACTAATTATGTTGTTGTCTGCCATTAAACGCAGTCAGCTTATCATTGCAGTAGTTATAGGTGGTATTATTTTTAAAGAAAAAAACAAACGCCAAAAACTTATACCACTTACAGGTATTTTGATAGGTGTCTTTTTAATTCTTTATTCTTAATAATTGGATTTAAAAATACTATTTGATCTTTAAGTTTTGACCAATAGAAATTACATTTGAAGACAAGCTATTCATAGCTACTAAATCTGCCACGCTAACGTTAAACATTCTAGATATTGAGTATAAAGTATCTCCTTTTTTCACAACATAACTATTTGTAGATGTTACATCATTTGAAATACTAGCAGCAGGGTTTGCTAGACTATTTTTACTAACATTAATTTGCTGATTAACAGACAATGCATTCACATCAATATTAGGGTTTAAAGCCTTTAACTGTGATATAGAAGTGTTGTACTTTTTAGAAATAGAATATAAAGTCTCTCCCTTAGCAACTGCATGAGTATTAGAACTACTATTTACACTAGTGGCAACACTAGTAGTAGCAGTAGATGCTTGGTTAGTCAATTGTGCAACGGTGTTCTTAGCGTTTACAGAAGCATTAGCAGAAAAAGAAGGTTTTTCTGAAACGATTTCTCCTGTCTTAACATTAATGAATGCTGGTTTACCATCCATTGTAATCTGTTCATAATCTGAAACCTCACTATTTTGAGAAAAAACACTTAGGCTACAAAGGATTAAGAGTGCACTTATTCTACTTTTCATAAAATTATTTTAGTATATACAATAATAGAAAATAAAGAGTTAATAAAGTGACTTTGTTAACTAGTTTTCGATGATGAAACATTAATAATTGGCTAAAAACAATAATTGCCTTTTTTAGCTATAACAAGCATAGATACCGCTAGACTTCACTTAGAATAACAATTATTAAATCTATCCTATTTCCGAAGTACTACTCCCCTACCAATCTATAGGGAAATAATCTTTTAAAAACTTACCACACCAGTGTTTTCCCGTATTAATACCATCTATTAATGGGTCCATCACACGAGCTGCACCATCTACAATATCTAGTGGTGGCTGAAAATCGTGAACTTCTACTTTCTTTTTTGATAACTCTGCAGGATCTTCATCTGTAACCCAACCAGTATCTACTGCGTTCATATAAATACCAGATTTTGCAAAAGTAGCTGCAGAGGTATGTGTAAGCATATTTAAGGCAGCCTTAGCCATGTTTGTATGTGGGTGACGGTCTTCTTTTTTAAAGCGGTGAAACTTCCCTTCCATCGCAGATACGTTGATAATGTGCTTTTTACCTGTGTTCTCTTTCATCATCACATTTGACAAACGATTACACAAAACAAAAGGAGCCACAGCATTTACAAGCTGTACTTCTACCATTTCTGTGGTTTCTATTTCGCCCAACTTTAAACGCCAGCTATTCGTTTTTCTTAAATCTACTTGTTGTAAATCTGCATCGAGTTTACCTTCTGGGAAAACCTCTGAGGTTTGCAATGTATTGTCAAAACTGTAAGGAATTTGAGATAACTCTGCAGAGTTACGCAAACCAATACCAGGTTCTGGTCCGTGCCAAGTTACTGGAAGCACGTTGTTTTTGTTTGTTTTTGAAGGCCCTACACTAAGATTTGATAATTCTTCAAGACAGCTTTCATGATCTTTTAATAATGGCTGTGCTAATAAGGGTAATTGATCAATAGGTAGTTTTTCATTTTCCATTAAATGAAAATAAAACCCAGAGGGTCTTCTTACAGTTTGTGCTGCGTTATTTATTAAAATATCAAGCCTGTCATATTTTTGCTCTATATAATTACAGAAAATCTCTACACTTGGTATGTGTCTTAAATCTAAACCGTGTATGTGTAATCTATCTTTCCAAAGGTTATAATCGTCTTCTTTAGAAAAACGTATGGCAGAGTCTGCCGGAAATCTTGTAGTTGCTACTACCGTTGCTCCAGAACGCAATAACATTAAAGTAATGTGATATCCTATTTTTAATCGAGACCCAGTAATTACAGCCACTTGATCTTGTAAGTCTGTGGTCTGAAAACGTTTTGCATAATTTAAGTCACCACAATCTGTACACATGGTATCATAAAAGTGATGTAGCTTTGTGTATACTGTTTTACAAACGTAACAGTTGCGCGGAGATTCTAACTCTGGAGTGTCTTCATTAGAAGGTGCTGCTAATAATTTTGGCGCTACAAATAAAGCAGATTCTCTTGCAGAGCGTATTCCCGTAGATTTACGAGCGTGCTTATCTCTAGCAATCATCTTACGTTTTGCCGCTTTTTTCGCATCTTTTTTACGGCGCTTAAACTCATCTCTGCTAGGTCGTGATAACATACCAGATGCTTTTAATAAAGCGTTTCTTTTTTCTTCTGAAAGATCAAATAATTGATTAGTATCTATTGCTAAATACTCTAGTACAGAAATGCACTTATCAAGTTCTTCTGCCGAAATAATTCGAGTATTGTCTGGTATATTTTGATCTTCTAACATGTGTCTAAAAACGTTATATCGGTAATTTAATAAAATCTACGCGAAGATAACTATACTGTAGTAGCAGATAGAAAAAATAGCCATAATTATACTTTAGCTTTAAATTCTTTTATTATTTCTAATGTAGACTTATGTGGTCTTCCTGCCGCTTTTTCATAATTAGAATCTACATTATAAGCCCCATGTAATATACCTTCATAGATCCCTGTTATTACTGTGCCCATAAATTCGCCTAACTCAGCTTTTCTCTCTGTAGCATATGCTTCTACAGTAACCGAATTAAAAACAAGATTTGTACCGTACACTTCATTAATATAATTTGCTAATTGAGTTTGTGTAATAGGTTCTCCTATTAAATTATAAACCTGACCATTATGTTTTTCTTCTAAAAGCATCTTAGCATATGCATAGCCTAACTCTGCTCTACTTGTATAAGTACATGTACCGTCATTAGCGCAATTTCTAATTTCGCCTTCTTTTACATAAGTATCAATGTACTCTAAATCTGGTTCTATGTAAATACTGTTTCTACCTATTACCCATTGTAAACCTGAGTCTTTAATATCATTTTCTGTTTGTCTATTACTTTGTACAATAGGACTAAATGCATTTCCTTTTTCATCACCTACAATACTCGTGTACACTATTTTCTTTACTCCGTTTACTTTTGCAGCTTCAATAACGTTTCTATGTTGTTGTATCCTCTTATCTGGTGTGTCCATACCAGAAACTAATAAAACCACATCTACTCCCACTAAGGCTTTGTTTAGCTCTTGAATATTGTTATAATCACCTTTACGTACTTCAATAGCTAAGTGTTTTGCTTTTTCTGGAGTTCTTGCTATTCCTATTACATTTTCTTTACCTATTTGAGTGATCAATTGCTTGGCAATAGATGCTCCTAAATGACCACTTACAGATGTTACCGCTATTTTCATATTATAAAATTTTGAAATTATTTATTTAGAAATTTGTGTTTTCAATGCTGCTAATTCTTTTTCTAAAGTCTCTGCTTTGTCTTTAAACTTTTGCATTGCTTTTTTAAGCTGACCTATCTTATTAAATGCATCTTCATCTTGCACTGCAGTAAACGATTCTTTATTATCTTAAATTTTATACTTAGCTTTTGCGCCACAGGTAGGGCATATTTTTATATCTGACATAATAATAAATATTTTTTTTGTGATTTATAAAAAATACAAAAGGTTACCTATTAGCAACCTTTTATAATAGATATTTAATGTAATTGATAACGAGTCATTTTCATAGAAACACCATCAATCATACTTACGTAATTTGAAACTGAAGCATCTGTCATAAACTTTGCCATAGAAGCCTCTGCATCTTGTATACTTTTCCATTTTGCTATCACTAATACTTCATTGGTATTATCATTAAAAGCGCTCTCTCTACTTATATAACCAGGTTGCTTACTTGTGTAAATCGCATCAACTTTAGAGTCTTCTTTCCAAAAATCTTCTGTGTTTGTTGAAGGGTTAATTTTAAAAGTAGTTACTTCTATAATATATGAACTCATCTCATTTTCTTTTTTTCCGAAGCTTAACATCATTAAACTTGTAAGAATAATTAATAAATATTTCATAACTAATTAGTTAGGGAAATTGAACTTTCCATTTGTATTCTTTCTATCTGCTTCTGGAGCAATAGTCTCCATAACATCCCAGTGTTCTGCTATTTTACCATCTTCCACTCTAAATAAATCATAATAAGATGTTGGTTGTCCCGCAAACTTTCCTTCACTTACCGTTAAGACAAAGTTTCCTTCACCTAGTACTTTATGAACTGTTACAATTTCCATTTTAATACCTTGTTTAGCCATAGCTTCTAATGCTTGCCCTAAACCTGATAAACCATCTGCTATATTTGGATTGTGTTGTATGTAATTATCACCGTTAAAATAATTAGAAATTTTCTCCATTTTGCCATTCACTAAAATGTCATTCACAAAATTTTCTACAATGGTTTTATTTGTTTCTGTTTTGTCTAAATCTGTTACGGTAGTCGTCCCATCTGTTTGCGAGTGACCACTTGGGTTTGCTACAGCCTTTTCAATTAAATTATCCCAATGTTCTACAATTTGACCATTTTCAAATCTAAAAATATCAAAACCTATTTTTGGGCCAAAAAAATCATATTCTGTTTGTGTAAAAACATAGTCGCCATCTTCAAAAGCTCTAATAGTTTTCACTTTAAAACCATCTGCCGGGGCTAGTTGTAGTAAAGCGCCAAAACCTGCTAGACCATCTGCTACGCCTAGATTGTGCTGTTTATAGTTTGTAGGGTTTATATACCCAATTGCTGTTTGATCTCCAGTTTCAATACTTTTTAAAACTGCAATCGTTTTATCTTTATTAGATAGGGTCACTACTTTTTCCATTTTTGAATCTTTGTTAACTGTTTTACTAACTTCTTGTTTTTCTGATTTGCAAGACCCTAATACAACGACTAGTGATAATGCTAATAATGTTTGTTTCATAAGTGTTATTATTTATGATGACAAAATTAATAGAGCAATGAAGTTAACTAAAGATACATGTGGTTGTAAAAATGGTAAATATCGAACCTAAAAGATTACAGATAGTCTTTTTTAAAGCTATTAGGGGTTAATCCCGTATGCTTCTTGAAGTATTTCACAAAATTTGTAGGTTCTTCAAAACCCAAAGAATAAGCTAATTCAGTACTTTTTATTTCCGAATTAATAAGCAAGCGCTTTGCCTCTAGTATCACAAAGGCATCAATAAATTGCTTGATAGTAATATTTAAAATGTCTTTACTAATTGTGTTGAGATGCTTGTAGGTAATATTTAGTTTTTCAGCATAAAAATCTGCGTTTCTACTCGTTCTAAAATGAGTTTCTAAATGGTTTTTAAAACTTAAGAAGGTTTTTAGTTTAGCCGAGTTTTTTAAATGAAATGTTTGGTATTTTTTTAACCGTTCTAGTTTATAAAAAATAATAGAATACAAAGATGAATAGGTATCTACTTGTTCTAATTCATTGGTTATTAAAGAATATTCTTCATAGAATAGTTGAAAGTATTTTATCACATTAGAATCACTCGGAATTTTAATAATTGGCGAAAATAAATGAGCGTTAAACAACCTTATAATTTCATTATTAAGTAAAGAATTAATCTGTTTTTTTAAGAAATCATCAGTGAATAATAGAATATATCCTTTTAAACCTTCAGTAAATTGAAACGCATTTATCTGACCCTTAGAGATATGTAATACAGTGTTTTTAGAAACCTCGTGCCACACAAAATCTATTAACTGTTTACTCTCACCAGCAGTATAGTAAATAATCATATTAAAAGTTACTTGATGTGCCTTTTCGGGATTATGGTCTATATCATCTTTACGCTTTGCTAGACTTTCAATAGTAAGAATTTCTATGCCGTTATTATCTTCTTTTTGTGCTTCAAAATCAATATTTGGAATATCTTTTTGTTGCATAAGACTAGCTATTATTCGTTTTTTTTAATGTATTTCTAAGATGTTCACTATCCCAGTGTTTATCATAATCTACAATACCTCTTTTAAAATCTTGATCTAGAAGTTGCTCTTGCTCTTCCATCTCTTTACGAGCTTTAAATATATAATTATCATCTCTCTTAGACTCCTTTGCTAGTCGTCTAAGGCTAGTTTCATCATATTTAATAAAGTTTTGCACCTGCCTTGTTAAGGTATATTTTCTAAAACCCATTTTACTCAACACATCTTTAGCCAAGCTTAAAGAAGTATCTAGAGATTCTCGATAGATATTGTCTATACCAAGGTTTAATAAATCGTACGCTTCATATCTGTTTTTTGCACGAATCATTAACTCTACGTGAGGGTATTTTTCTTTAACCAGTTTACTAATTTCTTTTGTAACACTAGGATTATCAATAGCACAAATTAATATTTTTGCTTCGGAAATACCCGCAGATTCTAATAAGTCAACTCTTGTTGCATCACCATAATAGACTTCAAAGCCCATTTTCCGAAGAAAATCTACACGATTAGAATCTTGATCTAAAATGGTAGCTTCCACTCCGTGAGATCTAAGAAAACGACCTACGGTACTCCCAAAATGTCCAAAACCAACAAGAATAATTTTTTGAGTTTTAGCTATATGATCCATAGGTCTTTTTACAGACTCTTTAGTACCTATTTTAGGCAATATTAAACGTTCATTTATCATACTAATTATAGGCGAAATAGACATAGTTAAAGCTGTTATAACTAGCATAATATCTAGCTGTTCTTGTGCTAAAATATTAAGTTGAAAAGCAAAAGACAACAAGACAAAAGCAAATTCTCCAACCTGAGCAAGACTAAAAGTGAGTAGTAATTTTTGATCTAGTTTTAATTTAAAAATACGTCCAGTGATAAACAAAACAAGTGCTTTTATAGCAATTATAGCAACTAGAAGACCACCTATTGTAAAAGGACTTTTTGCTATTACTATAAAATTAATAGACGCACCCACGGCCATAAAAAACAAGCCTAATAATAGGTTTTTAAAAGGTTCTAATGTGCTTTCAAGCTCGTGTTTAAACTCACTGTTAGAAAGTACTACACCTCCCAAAAATGCTCCAAGTGCTGGGCTTAAACCTACATATTCCATCAAAAATGAGATTGAGAAAACAATTAAAAAAGCTGCTGCAATTAACATTTCACGAACTCCAATTTTAGCAACTTTCCGAAGCATGGGTACAATTAAGTATTTTCCAGCAACAATAATTATTACTACAGATAAAAGAATGGCAAGTGTTTGAAACCCCATAGGTAAACCATCCAATAAATTTTGATGTTTATCTACAGAAGTTACATTTTCTGAGTTAGAAAGCAAAGGGATAGCACCTAACATAAATATCACTATGATATCTTGAAAGAGTAGTATTGAGAAAGAAGAATTACCAAAAGTAGTTTCTAATAAGCCTTTTTCTTTTATGGTTTGTAAGGCTATTGCGGTAGAAGATAGGGCAACTGCCATTGATATAACTAGAGATACTTTCCACTCAAAGCCTAATAGCATAAATAATATATAGGAGAGCAACATGGTCCCTCCTACTTGAATTCCTCCCATTCCTACAATGGTTTTCCGCATATTCCAGAAATTCTTTGGTTCTATTTCTAAACCAATTAAGAACAACATTACTACCACTCCATATTCTGCAAAGTGCATAATATCTTGACCTTCTTGACCTATAAATCCTAAAACATAGGGGCCTATTAAAACACCTGCTAATAGATATCCTATTACAGAACTTAATCCTAATCGTTTAGCAATAGAAACACAAATAATGGCTCCAGCTAAAAAGATAATTGCTTCAAAAAGTAAACTACCTGTCATATTAGTTTTGTTTTAGTTGTGGGATATTGTTTGTAAAAAAACAACCTTCAGCAGCTGTGATTTTTAGATCATTCTGAAATAAGTCTATTAGTTTTGCATATTCTTTTCCGTGTTGGGTTAGTTGATCGTTAGATAACGTATGTGTACCCATTACTGCAAATGGAGGAAAGTATTCCATCCCGCATAAATTAGCAGTTTGCTCAAAAGGTCTTAAAAATTGGTTCACAGTAAAGCTATTTGTCCCTTCAGAACAATATAAATCTTTAGAGCCTCCCGTGGTAATTACATTAATACATGTTTTTGAAATAAGTGCTTTACCCTGTGGCCCATAAGCCCAATCATACTCTAATACCATATCTATCCACTGTTTCATTAAAGGCGGACAACTATACCAGTAAAATGGATGATGCCAGATAATAACATCATGCTGGTCTAATAATTCTTGTTCTCTTTTAACATCTATGTGAAAATCTGGATAACGTTCATACAAGTCATGAAATGTTACTCCTTCTAAATCTTTAATATGATCTACTAAGGTCAAATTAGCTCTCGACTTTTCAAATGTAGGGTGAGCAAACAAAATTAATATTTTTTTCATGGTACGATTTTGATAAGGCCTTATTGCTAAAAGCTTAAAAGTTAAAATTGTATTTTAGTTAGTGATTAAATTAAAAGAAAGTTTAATGCCTTGTATTATCATTCCTGTTCCAATAATTGCAATTATTAATCCCATAATTTTACCAATAACAGAAATAACATTATTACCTACTATTTTTACAATTAGATCACTTAGTTTAAATGTATAATAAGTGATTAAACTCATTGAACCAAAAATAGCTATTACCATAATCAACTGTAATGGTGCTGCATTAGACACAAAATTCATTGCAGTAACAATTGTTCCAGGTCCCGCCAAAATTGGAATTGCTAAAGGTGAGACAGCTATATCTTCATCAATATTTACATCTTTAATATTTTTCATATTAGAACGTTTTGACTGTAGCATTTCAAAACCAATAAAAAATATTAAAATACCACCTGTAATCTTAAATGCAGGAATACTAATATTAAACAATTCAAAAATATACTTACCTAAAATATACTTACCTAAAAGAATAAATACAGTCACAATAATAAAAGCGATAATATTGGCTTTTTTATTTATGTCATTTTTGGTCTTTTTATCTGCTCCCTGTGTTAAAGAAAGAAAAACTGTCATGTTTGATATAGGGTTAGTTATAGCAAAAAAGCCAGTAAACACAGTAATTGCGAATGTAATTATGTTCTCCATTTTTTGTCAAAATATTAATCTAGAAAGAACTTAAATTCATTCTGTAACTCCAAACAATTGTGATTTTTTTAGGAATTATTTCATCGTATTTAAAATTCAAAAAAAGCTGGGATAAAATAAAATCTATCCCAGCAATTATATATAATAAAACTAAACGTTAGTTTGGTCCACAAGTACTTTTGGTAAAAAGAAAAACAACTACATTAATAACTAAAAAGCCGCCTCAGTCACTGCACCTATTTCTATAGACTTCTTAATAATTTCTAACTTCTAAGTTGATTATAACTTGGTGATAATCGTTTCTTCAGAAAATCTAGATTTTGGTAATTTTGCATTAAAATCAGTATCTTTTCTATAGCCTAAAGAAACTACTGCTAAAGCTGTATACCCTTTTTCACGTAAACCAAACTCTTCATCTAAGGCTTTTACATCTACACCCTCCATAGGGCAAGCATCAATACCTAAAGCGGCAACACCCAATAAAAGTGACCCCATATTTAAATACACTTGTTTCTCCATCCAGTGCGGTAAATCTTTAAGATCATATTTATGAATGTCTGTAAACAGCATACGGCCACCGTGCATTTGGTCTTTAAACTCTTGTGCAGCAAAACGACCATCTTCATCTTCTTTTTCTAAAATACTAGTCATATAGGCTTCGTCTGCATTTGTACGAGCAGCAATAACAATTACGTGAGAAGCATCTAAAACCTTAGGCGTATTAAAATGAAAGAAGCCTTGTGTCCCTTTTGCTATACGTTCTTTACCTTCTGTAGAATCTGCAATTAAAAAATGCCAAGGCTGTAAGTTTACGCTAGAAGGACTAAGACGCAATAATGCTTTAATCTGTTTGAAGTCTGAATCTGATATTTTTTTAGTGGCATCAAATTCTTTTACTGAATAGCGGTTGTTCAAAATTTCTGTTAAATTCATTTTGTTGTTTTATTTAATGTTTGTCAATCTATTTATTATACTATCAAAAAGATAGTGTCAAAAATATGTATAGTAAAATAATCACACAATAACGGTCATAAAGTATAGTACACAATATAAAACACAACAATTGTATAATCAGTTAATTAAATTATAAAAAACAAACTATACTAAATATAGTTGCAAACTATATAATAGCACATTAAATTTGTGGTTTTATTATTAATTTAATATATAAATTTTGTAATAATGGACAGAGAAGAATTATTTGAAAAGAAACCAAAAATTAAAATAAATAATAAAATATCTTGGTGTCCTACTAGCGCTGCAATGGAACTTATAGGCGGTAAATGGAAGAGTGTTATTTTAACTCATTTAATAAGCGGTAAAAAACGTTATAGTGAATTACGCAAGGAGATTCCAGGAATTACAGAACGAACATTAAGTTTACAGTTAAAAAAATTAGAGGCAGATGGTATTGTAAACCGTAAAGTGTTTACAAAAAAACCACCATTAAAAGTAGAATACACTCTCACAGAATTTGGACAAACACTCTCCCCTATTTTAAAGTCTATTATAGAATGGGGTCTTTTTGCTGCAGAAACAAAAGGTGAGTTTTTATTTGAAGAAAATAAATAAAAGACAAAACCCTCTCTATAGTACTAAGAAGAGGGTTTTTAATATTTTTTAATCAATTTATTTTTCTACTTCAAACAAAATAAATTGATTTAGTTGAGGGCCATAAAGGCTGAAGTTATTATCTGCTACAACTAATAAAGAACGATTTCCATTATTAAAATCAGGACCAAAAGTAAGTCCTTCAATATTATCTACAATACCGTTGGTTAATTCATTTCTAATAACCTCAAAATTGAACAAAAGCTTCTTTGTTACTTTGATATAACTCTCACCTTTTAAACTATTAATACTACTCACATCTGTAGCTTTACTAGCGTCTATATCATATATTTTAACTGTATTGCCTCCATCATTATAACCCATAGAGTAAGAACGCTCTAAAACATAAAATCTATTTGTATCGTATTCTATTAGATCTACAATGCCATTAAGTTCAAAAGTAGTTCCGTTAACTGCTGGACGCGCTACTTTATCTAACTCATAAACAATTTCATTTTCAGAAAGCCCTGTTTCTTTATTTACAAAAGCAATTCTTATTGGAGCATTTGTAACCTCTAAAGTTGGTTCTTCTCCATCTTCTTTTAAAGGCAACTCCATTGCTACCCAATAGCCTTTTTTATCCAGACTTAGCGTTAAGCCTTCAAAAACGCCATTATGACGAGGTCCAAAATTAGGATCTGTGTTAGGTAAATAGCGATTTGCTAGTATCATTTCTTTAACAAAACTCCCGTTTGTATCTGCAATACGAACAAACGGCTTTAAACCATTATTTATACTCCCTTCACTAGTCCAGATTATTGTCTCGTTATCGTATCTAATAGATTCTGGATCAACAACTCCTTTAGTGAATAGTTTGCCATCTACATCTTTAAGTTTTACAACAGAATTTATTTTTATTGATTTAAACCCTTCTAAATCGTAGGATATAGAAGCATTATAAAATCTTGGTGAGTCAATATCATCACTAATAACATACCAATTTCCGTTTGCATAATCAATACCTGATAAACCTCCTACTCTAGTTTCTTCAAATATTAAATCGTCAGGTATTACATATTCATCAATAAAACGTAATTTAGCAGTAGACCCCGTTGTTTTTAAGTTATTATTAGCGCACGAAAACACAGACAGTACTGCTGTAATCACTAATAACGTTTTAAATACTTTATTCATTTTATTGTTTTAATAGCCCAAATACACACCCACAAAAATACTCTTAATTCAATGGTTGTTTTAAACCAATAATGAAAATAATATAAAATTTAAACGAGTTCAGTACTCCAAGAAATCAATTTTGAAATCTTAGCATCATCATAAGCATCTGGATGAGCATTAGAAAAATGACCTTTAGGGTCTCCTTTATCATTATCAAAGTACTTACCAGAATCATTTTTATAATGTTCAGAAAGTGCTAAATCTACTAAAATATCGACCCCTTTTTCTGCAGGAGACCAATGTTGTCCATATGCTTCATTAGCCATTTTTGTGTTTAATAAAGAACCCGGGTTTACTGCAATAACCGTAATATTAGGTTCTTGTTTTGCTAGATTAAGACTCCACATGGTCAATGCTAACTTACTTTGTGCGTATGTACTATTTTCAGACTGGTATTCTTTTCCTTTAAGTACAGCCTCAGAAACAGGTGCTTGTGCAGCAGAGCTTACATTGATTATTCTAGGTGCTTCGGAAATATTAATATTTGAAAGAATAGCATTTGTTAAAACATACGGCGCTAAATAATTAACAACCATTCTAATATCTAATCCATCTTTATTAACAGGTGTTTGGCTTTTAAAAATACCTGCGTTATTAATTAAAATATCAATTTTAGGAACCTCTTTTCTTATTTTTTCAGCCATTTCAGAAACCGCTTTTAAATCTGAAAAATCTGCAACCAAACCATTAATGTTCTGATTGTTTGTTGTTGTTTTTATTTCTGAAACAACCGTCTCAACTTTTACATCATTTCTTCCATGTACATAAACCGTATATCCTTTTTCAGCGAAACTTAAAGCGGTTATCTTTCCAATGCCGTCTGTACTTCCTGTTACTATTATTGTTTTACTCATAATTTTTTATTTTTTTATTAAAATGTCACCTTGAGCGCAGTCGAAAGGTCTTTTAATTTCTCAGTAATACACAAATTGACATTTTCTTGTTTTTTGAATCTTGTTATAAAATTCTGATAATAGTTTTGCTGCTATTAACACATATAACTATTACATATAGCAAGGTAAAGAGTTTCTAATTCTTTTAAAAAGGTGCAGAAGTATCTTTAGGGCTGTTTGGTACACTCCAACGCTCTCGAGCACTAGTACTTTCTGATGTAACTACTTTAGATTCTAAGTTATCCTCACTACCGTAGCTACTTGCTCCACCTCTTGGAATTTGCATACGATCTCCATATAACCACACTACCAAGTTACTACGTTGCCCACTAATAATTGGGTGCGTAGCGTGTGCTACATCACCTCTGTGAATTATTGCTTTCCCTGATTCAAACGTAGTTTCCACTGTTTTTCCTGTGGTTTTATCATAAAAATCAACTTGCGAGCCTGTAAATGCTTCATCGGGTAAGTTAATGTTGATATTCAAAGTAGCAGCAGAAGCATCCGTGTGACCATTTAAATCCTTGTCTTTATCAGGATTGTACTGAATAGAAAAACCAAATGTTTGTTTGTCATAACCATAAGTGCCAAGTAACAAACGTGCAATCGGACGCATATAGCGGTCCATAATATCGTTATAAAATGCTTGAAAATTCGGTGCTGCAAGATAGCCTTCTGAGCGTGGATCTAACATAATTCCATAACGATTCAATTGTATTCCGTATGGTGCTCGTTTAGGAATTTGTGAATTTACTACAGCTTCTAAATATTTACGAAAATCTGCTAAGCGTTCAGGGTTAAAAAACTGTGCAGAATAAACACCAGGAATAATTTCTTCCCATAAATCGGCAACAGCATTTTCTTTTTCTGGGTTTTCCCAAGCATCTTTAATTGCCTTTCGTAAACGTGGATCAAGCAGTGATTCATTAGGTATTAGTAAATCGTCCTTGTTTTCAATTTCCCATTCTGACCAAGCATCTTCCAATATTTTTTGGTTATTGTTCCAAAATTGAGATACAGAAGGTTCACGTTTTAAGGAAGCTTCACGAGAAGGTAAAGTAAGCGCACGAGCTTGTGCGAGTATATTTTTATTTGTCATTGTTTTTATATTTTTTTTACCAAAAACTCTCGCTATAGAATATTTTGGTTATTATGTATTTCTGTTTATCTATTAATTAATCACATTAATTATACTTAAATAACAATTAATCTGACTACAAAGGTAGACCTAGATTGTAGTGTTTTTTTGGTAGTAAAAACGGTTGTTTAGGTATATTTCAAGGCTTTCTTTTCTTGAAATTATTTTACAAATCCGCCGTAACGACTCATGATAATAGTTGCGCCAGATACTGCGTTTTTTAATTCTGGAGTTACATTCCCATAAACTTTAAAGCTATCCATTATTGCGCCTTCTAAAAACATAGTTGCAAATTGAGACCATACTTTTAGGTGTGCCAAAGCGGCATCTGCATCCTGGTAACGTTCATAAATATGAATGCTTTCTAGATCTTCTGCTACATACCATTCGTGATTAAGCGAACCTTCTTCTTTAAATGTAGCTGCTGTTATTTTTTCCATGGCTTCCTTGAATTTGGTTTTGTTTATTATTTTGCCATCTACCGTCCAAGCTATGTTATTATTAAGTTTCATAATGTGATATTAAATTGAAAAAATGCCTCCTATACAAGAGGCATTTATACTAAATTTTATTAGTCTACAAATATTGATTTTACGTGTAATGTGTCCATGTATTCTTTTATTCTAAGGATCTTGCCATCAGAAAATTGAAATAAAAAATGATACGGATTATTATATTCTCTTCCATTGGTTAATTTTCCATAGGAAATGAATTCGGCTGCAACACGATCTCCTTCTGCGGTCCAACCCACTGGTGTTAATTCTAATCCTTTTGGAATAGCAGATTTTACCATTTTTATAAGTTCTCCAATTCCGTTTTTATCCATGGTTCCTGAAACTGGTAGATCTCCTTTAATTCCCATAGATTGCCAAGTTGCATCTGTATCTAAATAAGTTAAAGCGCTTGTAGCATCACCTGCAGAAAATCGTTCGAAAAAATCAAGTATAGTTTGTTTATTTTGTGCTGTATTCATAATTTCTAATTTTTAGTTTACACCTTGTAATCCCATTAATAAAGTCTCGAAGTTTCTTTGGTTTTCCATATCATTTTGAAATCCGGTATCATCAGCTAACGTAAAACGTTTGATTGCTGGCGACTTACTTGTTGCTTGGTATAACCAGTATGCTTCTTCTTTTAAAGCGTCTTCTATTGGTAAATCAATAGATGCATAAATAGTACGTTTTGCAGCTTCGATAGCATCTGAATTAAACTGTGACATTCTATTAACTAAATCTTCCACAAAATCACCAATTTTATCAGCATCTAAAGCCCTATTTATAAGTCCGTAGGCTTCTGCTTGGTCTGCATCAAAATCTTTTGCAGATAAAATCACTTCTAAAGCTCTTCCTAAACCAATTTGACGCGCCATACGAGATGATCCACCACCACAAGGTAAAATTCCCATACCAACCTCCATTTGCATAAATACTGCTTTACCTCTTGCTGCAAATCGCATATCTGTTGCTAAAGCAAATTCGTGTCCACCACCTCTAGCAAAACCTTCTATTTTACTAACGGTAATTTGCGGTAATTTACTAATACGTTGTAATACTTTTTGTAAGTCTAATAACTCAATATCTTCTCTAGCTACAGCTGTTGTAGACATATCTTTTAAGAAATTAGTATCTGCATGCGCTATGAAAATTTCTGGATGAGCAGATTGAAAAACGACTACTTTAATACTTCTGTCCTCTTCTAAAGATGCTGCTAATTCATCCAACTCTTTGATCATTGGAATATCCTGAATATTTACTGGTGGGTTATCAAAAGTTACCCAAGCTTGTCCTTCTTTTACTGCTACTTTAAATGTTTTAAATCCTGTTGTTTTCATGGTGTTATGTTTTAAATTATTAGTGTTGTGTTTTAATTACACTGCAAATTTACAGGAGGAACCAAGGTTCATTTTGGTATAAAACAAAGCGCTATTAGTAAAAAACAAGGTTATTAGTAAAAACTTAAGCTAAAGCAGCCTTAAAAGCACCAATAGTAATGCCTTTATAGGCTAAAAAAGTTTTATTTAAATGGCTAGAATCTGTAAAACCGAGTTCTATTGCTATTTCTGAGAATTGTAAATCGGTATATTTAAGTCGTGTTTCTACTAACTTCAATTTATAATTAATGATATACTTTTTTAGGCTAATGCCTGTATGCTTTTTAAAATACTCACTCATATAATTATCTGCCATATGAAATTCTTCGGCAAGACTTCTAGTAGATAACAAATCTGAATTATAAATATTTGTATGAATAAAATTTATGATTTGCTGAATTTTTGAAGACTCCACAACCTTGGCAGTCATATCGGTATTTAAAAACTGAATGTTTCTAGCAATCAAATGAAGAATAACGGATAATGAATTTTGAATGATAAACACATCATAGGATTGTTTTTTCAAATTTTCAGTAGAAACCATTTTAATTAAAGACACTAAATGTAGTTTGTCTGATTCTGTTTCAAACTGCATTTCACGTAGTTGGTGACTTTCGCTGTTTAAAATACATTCAATTTTGCGAAACCAATCGTTAACAGGTAGAGTATCGTTTTGCGTATTCGTATTTCTGAAAAAACTCTTTAAAAACTTAATAGCAACAGTAGATGTTGGTGTTTCTGGATTAACAATGTAAATATCATCCGGAACGAACACAAAAACGCTATTTGGAGTATAGTTCACTATTTTTCCATTAATCTTTATAGTTCCTGTGCCTTCTTCAAAATAAACAATTTCAAAAAAACGAATGGTAGTATACTTACAAAAGTCAAAAAAGGTTTGCTTTTTATATTCTGCGATAACTATATTTTCTATAATGGTTCTTGGCATAATTCGTTTTTTCTAAAATTAAACATTCTATGAATAAAAAAAGCCACCTAAAACTAGTGGCTTCTTCTTGCTATTAATCAGTAATAAAAATGGATATAACTATTAATCAACACTTAAATTATCTAAAAGGAACGCCTTTAGTAATAGGTTTAAATCTGAAAATGTAAAATGGTGTTGTAGACAAATCTTTACCATCATTAAATACAGCACCTCTATTAACCTGTGCTGCAGATACGTACATATAACCATCTACATGATTGTAACTTACACCATCTGGCCATACCAAATTATCATTTTTTATCATTGTGTGCACACTACGATCTTTAGCTAAAACCACAGCAACACTTTTAGTTTCTAAAGCAGTTAAATATAAGTTACCATCCATATCAATACTCATTCCGCCATTGTTAGGTTTCTCAGAATAGGTTTCAATCTTAGTCTCTAAAACTGTATCTGTAAATTCTTGATTAACTAAATCTAGTGTTTTAATCCTGTATATTTTAGATCCGTTTAGCGGCCCATAATATATATATTCAAAACTAGCATCAGCAGTAATACCATCATTACCAATTAGTAAATCTTTTCCATCTACAGCTAAATGCTTTCCGTCAATAACCGTTGGTGTATTTTCTGGTAACGTAGTGCGCGTACCTTCTAAAACACGACGTGCTTTGCCAGTTTTCATATCTACAATTATAAAGGCTGCTTTACTACCATCACCACCATTGCCAATACCTTCATCTGCTATAATAAAATAACCGTTTTTAGTATCTACAACCATATCATTAGGCTGTGCTACTGCCGGCACTACAGATTTAGGCAAATAATAAATACGTTCTAAACTATTGCTAAGCGTATTCCAACCCACTATTTTAGGTGTTACATTATCGCGTTGTGCCATATCTAACATCCAAATAATACCGTTTTCATCATTTCTGATACCTAAGACATTACTTAAATAATTATCATCTGTATCTCTAGGAGTATTCCACTCAAGATTAGGAAACGGTGTTGTTGTATTTGTTTTTTTATCAAACTTAACTACTCTAATTTCTGGTCCAAAAAATGGATGATGGCTATACACCAAATCACCATTGTTTGTAAATGTAATATTACCAACAGCTTGATCTACAGTTGCAAAAACTTCTGCTTCTGCTAACGTTGTTTGAGCATTTATAGTCATTACTGATAGCATTACACTTAATATGATTAATTGCTTTCTCATCTTATTTGCTTTTTTTTAAGTATTCTGGTAACTCTTTTGTCAACCAATCTTGACGTACAGGAACGTGTACATCTAAATCTACTGTTTCTTCTAAAGCCCAAAACTCATGCGGTACGTTTTCTGGAAACACAATAACTTCTCCTGCTCCAACTTCTACAAACGTTTCTTTACCATCAATAATGGTTTTGATTTTTACTTTACCAGACATGATATAAGTAATTTGTTCGTTTGGATGTTGGTGCCAAGGAATATGTGCATCTTTTTCTAGATTAAAAATGGTCATTTGACCTTTTTCTCCGTGAAACCATTTACGCTGTATTCCTTCACCAATATTTTCAGATTCCATGTCGTCAAAATTAAAATGCTGTACTTTTGAAGTTGCTAAAGAATCTATTGTTGTGACTTGCGCATTTACAGTAGTTCCTACAAATATTGTAGCTACTACTGCTGCTATTAAAATGGATTTAAAGTTCATTTTTGTTGTTTTATATATTAAAATCCTTCTAAAACTATTTTACCTTTTGCCTTTCCTGTTTCTAAAAAAGCATGTGCTTTTCTGAGGTTCTCAGCATTTATAACTCCAAAGTTTTCTCCCAAAGTGGTTTTTACTGTACCATTATCAATTAACTCAGACACTGTATTTAAAATGTTGTGTTGCTCAATCATATCTTCTGTTTGAAACATAGATCTCGTAAACATAAACTCTATATGTGTAGACACAGCTTTTGCCTTAAATGGCATCACATTAAATGATTTAGGATCATCTATAAAACCAAATCTACCTTGAGGTTTTATCACTTTAACAATCTCATCTGCATGTTGCTCTGTAGCATTTAAACTAACTATATAATCAGGTGCAGGCAAATTGTATTTCTCAAACTCTTCACTCAGTTTATTTCTGTGGTTAATTACAGCATCTGCGCCTAACTCTTTTAACCACTCTGTAGTTTCTGGACGAGAAGCAGTACCAACAATATTTAATTTCGTTAATTTTTTAGCTAGTTGCACCAATATAGAACCAACACCACCAGCAGCACCTATTACCAAAATAGATTTGCTAGCATCATCTTTAGAAACCTGTAATCTATCAAACAACATTTCATAAGCTGTAAGTGTTGTTAATGGTAAAGCAGCAGCTTCTGCATAAGAAATACTCTTAGGTTTTTCACCTACAATACGCTCATCTACAACTTGATACTGCGCATAACTACCTTGACGTGTAAAATCACCAGCGTACCAAACTTCATCTCCTACTTTAAAAAGCGTAACATCTTCTCCAACTTCTTTAACAATACCGGTTGCATCCCAACCAATCACTTTCCAGTCGTCACCTTCTACAGGTATTCCTGCACGTACTTTATAATCTGCAGGGTTTACTGATATTGCTTTTATCTCAACTAATATGTCTCTACCTGTTGCTTTTGGGGTATCTAATGTTATGTCTTGTAACGATTCAATATTTTCTATTGGAAGGTTTTCTTTGTATCCTATTGCTTTCATAATGTTGTATTTGATCAATGAACAATTATTTAAATGTTACTATATCCTCAAAGTTTCTTCTAGATTTACCAAATTCAGGATCTGCTTTTCTGTATCCAAAAGCAACCATAAATGAAAGGCCATATTTATCTGTATCAACACCAAACTTTTCTTTTAATAAAGCTTCCGCTTTTTCTTGGTGAAAACCTTCAATAGGGCAACTATCTATTCCTGTTAAAGCTGCAGCCGTCATCATATTTCCTAATGCGATGTAAGTTTGTTTTGAAGACCAATCGAATAATTTTTTATCAGAATCTAAATCAAAATCACGTTCTTGAAATTCTCTATAAAATTTAGAATACATTTCAATTACATCCTCAGGAAGTTGTTTTACATCTTTCATCATATGCATTATGTAATCTGCATCGTGTTTTACCATTGGTGCTTTCATACTTAAACCTAATACAAAATGGCTTGCAGTATCTAATTTTAATGGTGCTCCCCAAGCCACTGGTTTAAGTAATTCGCGTAATTCTTTATCCTGAACAACGATAAAATGCCAAGGCTCAAAACCAAATGAACTAGGTGATAAATGTGCTGTTTCTAAGATGAACTTCATATCTTCATCTGATACTTTTTTAGTGGCATCAAACTCTTTTGTTGCGTGTCTATAGTTAAATGCGTTTAAAATTTCGGCTTTAGATATATTAGGTGTTTTCATAGAATAAATTTTTAATTATAGCACAAAGATATCATTAGACTAAGGCTACATAGTAGTATAAAAAAAGGTGATGTTTGTATAAATAAAGGTTTCAAGTTAACTTTTTCTTAATTTTATTACTTTATTATGTAATTTTACAGCAAATTAGATTGATATGGACATAATTGAAGCGTACAAACCTTTCGAAATACAAGAAGTTGAGTTATCTGTATGGAAAGAAAGACCCGTTAAAAATAATTTTTTTGAACTTGTATTAATTAAAAGCGGTGAAGGAACTCAGTGTATTAACTACAATGAATACCCATACACAAAGGAAAGTGTGTTTTTACTCCCTCCTTTAAAATGTCATTCATTTACCATTAGTAAACCCACAAAATTTGTTTTCTTGAAGTTTACAGATGCTTTTTTTAAAAATATTAATAGAATAACTATTGATAGAAACGAATGGTTTAAAGAAGCATCATATATTCTATCAAATTACAATCAATTACCTGGAGATATTATTAAAAGTGATTTAGACAGAAACCACATTGAGCATCTTGTAAATATGATTTTACAAGAATCTAGAAATTATGGAGAAACCTCAATAAACCTTGTAACTAGCTTAATGACAAGTATATTAGAAGTTCTTATAAGAAATATTAAAAAAGGAAACTATTTAGAAGTTCAGAAAAGTACTGATGACCGTATTAAAAACATGCTCATTTATATTAATGAAAATATTGATAAAACCGAATTACTTAAAGTTGATAACCTCTCTGAAGTGTTTAATATGTCCCCCACTTATGTGAGTGAATATTTCAAGAAACAAGTACATATGTCTTTACGTGACTATATTTTAAAGGCAAAGCTAAAATTAGTAGAAATTCGATTATTAAATTCAGATTTCACGTTGACTCAAATAGCAGATGAGCTTGGTTTTACTGATGTTAGTCATCTATCTAAAACATTTAAACGCATCGTAGGACAATCTATTAAGGAGTTTAAACACAATGGTGAATATATGCTCTTAAAAAGAGCTTCTTGTTCTCCCAGCATCAATGCATAATTAAGCTCAAACAATCTTACTTTTTATTTAATAACAAATCTTTAATTTCCTGCAACTCATTCACAATAGCCTCTTGTTTTAACTTTAAAATTTCATTCTCAGTCTTTAGCACTTCTATTTGATTTGTTTGTTCTTGTATTGCTTTAACTATTGGAGAAAATAAATCGTTATATCGTACACTCAACATTCCTTGAGTATCTTCAGAAACGATGCTTTTACCTTTAACACCAGAACTTTTTAAAGCTTCTTTTAATTCTTGAGCTATAAAGCCATATTCAATTCTATTAGTTTTATCATTATTTCTGAAATATGATACAGGACGTATATTGTTAATGAAATTTAAACCTAAGTTAGAATTCTCAATGGTGTTTTTCCATCTCTTATCTGAAGTTACATCCCAAGCTACTTGAACACCCGCGTAACTTATCAATGTATTACCTATGCGTACTTGGTTACTAAGATCTGTGTCCGGAACAACAGCGTTATAACCAATTGCTATATTATTATCACCTGTTCCACCTCCACTAACAGAATTATTAGCATTGAAGCCTATTCCAACATTATAATCACCTGTGGTATTATCGGTAAGAGAGTTAAAACCTAATGCAACATTTCTATTTCCTTCTGTATTTGCAGGAAATGCATTATACCCAACAGCTGTATTATATACACCTAAAGTATTAGAATTTGATGAAGAACTACCTAAAGAGGTATTAAAACCACCTAATGTATTAGAATTTAAAGCGTTTACTCCTAATCCAACATTGTAAGCACCTTCTGTATTTGCTGCCATAGAACCAAAGCCTAATCCTGTATTATAATTACCTATAGTATTATTGAGTAATGCATTTACACCACTAGCTATATTACCGGACCCTTCAGTGTTATAAAGTAATGAATTTACTCCACTAGCTATATTATGTTGTCCCGTTGTATTATTATAAAGTGCATTTGTACCCACACCTGTGTTACTACTTGCTATATTATTATAAAGTGCACCACTACCAACTGCTGTATTATTACCTCCAAGAATATTTTCATACAATGAGCTTGACCCTACAGCTGTATTACCAGCTCCAGTTTCATTTTTATATAAAGAATTTGAGCCTGTTGCAGTATTTCTACCTCCTTCTGTATTAGCATTTAAAGAATTGTATCCGTTTGCTGTATTAAAACTAGCAATAGTATTAGCAGCTAAAGCATTTACTCCTGTAGCTACATTATAATGCCCATTATTAGTAACTAATGCTCTTACCCCTAGTGCCACATTACTACTCCCATTTGTATTACCAGTTAATGCATCTTTACCAACAGCAGTATTATTACTTGCTGTGTTATCTTTTAATACATTAGTTCCTAAAGCGGTATTATTTAATCCAGTAATATTAGCATACAAAGCATTTGCTCCCACTGCAGTATTTTCATTTGCAGTCTTATTAGAATACAGCGCATTAGTACCTATAGCAGTGTTATAATCACCACTAGTATTAAAAGTTAAAGATTCAGATCCACTAGCTGTGTTGTGAGTTCCTGTTGTATTATCAAACAATGAAAAAAGTCCACTAGCAGTATTATTAGTTCCTGTTGTGTTTTTAGTTAGTGATTGCATACCTATTGCAGTATTGTTTCCTCCTATAGTATTTTGATTCAATGTTAACGAACCAACTCCTGTATTACCTGATCCAGAAGTATTATTAACTAAAGTACTAGATCCAATTGCTGTGTTAGAACTCGCAGTATTTGCAATAAGTGTATTAAAGCCTACTGCAGTATTACTTGTTCCATCTTGATTATCGCGTAAAGCGTTTTGCCCAATAGCTATATTCTCTCTACCGGTTATATTAGAAGACATAGCGTTTACACCAATACTAACATTATCTGTACCTGTTGTTGAAAGTGGTAAACTGTTAACACCAAATGAAGTATTATTAGAATTTAGCAAACCAGCTTGTACGTTATTTCGTTTAAAAACTAAATCTTGATCATCTGTAGTACCAATAAAATTAACAGAATCATCTGTAGAAACATTTCCTGTTATTTTCCATTCAACATTAGCATTTTGAACGGTTGCTACTTTAGACCAAGCCGCTCCACTCCAGTAATAGTAACCTGGTGTAACATCTAAAACTGTAGCAGTGTTATACACTAATAAACTCTCCACAGGAGAAGAAATAGTGGCTACGTCTGTACTAGAAGTTAAACTTACCCTAGGTACCAAAATACCTTTATCAGTACTTGAAACATCTAACATCGCCGAAGCGTCTGGCATTGTTGTATTTATACCTACTTGAGCATATATATTGATCGAAAATAAACAGAATATTAAAAATATGTTCTTCATGTGAATGCATTAAAAATTAGAAGATTGCGAATTTAAACCTATTAAACATACACTACACCGATTTTAACACTAAATGATGTTTTTTAACACCTGTATTTCCTACAAAAAATCTAGCCTTTATTACAACAAAAATCATCTCACACCTAAATAATTGATTTTCAAAACATACAGTGGTAATCTTTAAAATTTACCATTCAATTATCACTGTTTTCAGTATTAAAAAAACCAAAGGTTAATTTTAACAATTGTACTAAGTTAAATCCAAATTTTTGTTAAAAGTGAATGAACGTTCATTTTTAGATATATCTTTGTATCATAATTAAAAAACAAGATGGCTAAACTTCAAAAAAGCATAGATAAACGTAACGCATTAGTAAAGGCTACTATTGAGCTTGTGAATAATAATGGTTTTCACGCAACGCCAATGAGTAAAATTGCTAAAATGGCAAAAGTTTCGCCAGCGACTATCTATTTATACTTTGAAAACAAACAAGATTTAGTGAATAAAACCTATATAGAAGTAAAAGCTGAGTATACTAAATATGCCTTTGAAACTTATAAAGAAAATATGCCTATTGAAGAAGGTTTTAAGCTAATCTGGAATCGTATTGCAGATTTCAAATTGAAGGAATGTGAAAATGCTATGTTTTTAGCACAGTGTGATAACACTCCTATGATTGACGAACAAAGTAGACAAAAAGGAATTAAACACCTTCAACCCCTACTCGATTTATGGACTCGCGGTAAAGAAGAAGGTATAATTAAACCTATATCAGAATATTTATTATACGCATATGCAATTAACCCTTTGTCTTTTTTAATGATTATTCAAAAAAGAGGTGCATTTCAGTTAGATAAGACACACCTAGAAGAAGCTTATCAATCTGCGTGGAACAGTATAAAAGTAGTTAAATAAGAAATAAAGAATACCAAACAATACACAAACAATACACAAACAAAATAAAGACTATGATATTATTAGATAAATTAAAATGGAGATATGCAGCAAAAGCTATGAACGGAGAGAAAGTTTCCGAAGATAAAATAGAGCGTATTCTTGAAGCTGCAAGATTAGCCCCTACTTCAAGTGGATTACAACCTTTTGAAATTTTCGTGATTAAAAATCAAGAGGTTAAAGAAAAAATTAAGCCGGTTGCTTGGAACCAATCTGTAGTAACTGACTGTTCTCACTTATTTGTTTTTGCAGCTTGGGACACATACACCCCAGAAAGAATTAACTACATGTTTGATTTAACTAACAAAATTCGTGGATTTGAAAACGAAGGTTGGGAAAATTACCGCCAGATGTTATTAAGCTCTTACCCTCAAAAAGATGCTGAAGAAAATTTTAATCACGCAGCTAAACAAGCATATATAGCATTTACTGAAGCACTAACTGCTGCTGCCTTTGAAGGAGTTGACACAACACCAATGGAAGGTTTTGACGCAGATGCAGTTGACCAAATATTAGGGTTACGCGAAAAAGGATTACGTAGCGCAGTATTATTACCTGTTGGTTACAGAAAAGAAAATGAAGATTGGTTAGTAGATCTTGTAAAGGTTAGAAAGCCTATGGAAGATATGGTTACCGTAATTGAATAAATTTTAAAACTATGACAAATACAATTTTATTAAAAAGTAGACCCGAAGGAAAACCTACAGTTTCAAACTTTGAATTTGTTAAAGATGAATCTGAATTAGAGATTAATGACGGCGAAATTTTACTTGAAACAACTTATGTTTCTGTAGACCCTTATTTAAGAGGTAGAATGAGTGATGCTAAATCTTACATTCCGCCTTTCGAACTAAACAAACCAGTGCAGTCTGGAGTTGTTGCTAAAGTAACGGCTTCAAAAAACGATAATTTCAAAAATGGAGATTATGTTTCTGGAATGTTACCTTGGAAAACTCAACAAGTTTCAAATGGTGAAGGCTTATTAAAAGTTGATGGCTCTCAAGCTCCATTAAGTACTTATTTGGGCGTTTTAGGAATGACAGGACTAACTGCTTATTTAGGTTTAAACCAAATAGGTAAACCCGTTGCAGGAGAAACAATAGTAGTCTCAGGTGCTGCAGGTGCTGTTGGTAGCGTTGTTGGACAAATAGCTAAAATTATGGGTCTTAACGTTATTGGTATTGCCGGAACAGATGAAAAAATTGAAATGCTAAAAAGCAAATTTGGCTTTGATGCAGGTATCAATTATAACACTAGCAAAGATATAAAAGCTGATATCGCAAAAGCTGCACCTAACGGCGTAGATATTTATTTTGATAATGTAGGTGGGCCTATTTCAGACGCTGTTTTATTTAACATAAATAGATTAGCGAGAATTATTATTTGTGGAGCTATTTCAGTTTATAACAGTACCGAAACGCCAATGAGCGTTAGTGTTCAGCCATTTTTAGTTAAAAATAGTGCCTTAATGCAAGGTTTTATAGTTTCTAATTATGCTGAAAAATTCCCAGAAGCGATACAACAATTATCTGCTTGGTTATCTGAAGGAAAACTAACATATACTGAAACTATCGTTGAAGGTTTTGAAAATATCCCAAATGCCTTTATCGATTTATTTGAAGGTAAGAATAAAGGAAAAATGATTGTTAAAATATAATTTTAATAAAACACAAACAAGATGAACAATTTTGATTTTAAAAACCCTACCAAAATAATTTTTGGAAAGGATACAATAGAAAAAGTAAAAGAAGAAATTCCTCAAGACGCAAAAGTATTAATGCTTTACGGTGGAGGAAGCATCAAGAAAAACGGAATTTACGATCAAGTAAAAACGGCACTTTCAAACTTAGATGTTATTGAATTTGGAGGAATTCCTGCAAACCCTGAATATGCTACTTTAATGGAAGCATTAAAAGTAATTAAAGATGAGAAAATCACTTATTTACTAGCTGTTGGTGGAGGTTCTGTTATTGACGGAACTAAATTTTTATCTGCAGCTGCAGTATATGAAGGTGATACTCCTTGGGATATTCTAACAAAGAACATTAGAACTGAAAAAGGAATGCCTTTTGGAACAGTACTTACATTACCTGCTACAGGTTCAGAGATGAATTCTGGTGCAGTAATTACTAGAGCAGAAACGCAAGAGAAATTAGCAATGGGAGGTCCTGGATTATTTCCTGAATTTTCAATTCTAGACCCTCAAGTAATCACATCAATTCCTGAAAGACAATTAGCTAATGGATTAACAGATGCTTTTACTCACGTTCTTGAACAATATATGACGTACCCAATTGGTGCTCTATTACAAGATCGTTTTGCAGAAAGCATATTGCAAACTCTAATTGAAGTTGCACCTAAAGTTTTAAAAGATCCAACAGATTATAAAGCAGCGGCTAATTTTATGTGGAGTTGTACAATGGCTTTAAATGGGTTAATCCAGAAAGGGGTACCTACAGATTGGGCTGTTCACGCCATTGGTCACGAACTAACTGCAATGTTTGGTATAGATCACGCGCGTACCTTGGCAGTAATAGCACCAAGCCATTACAAGTTTAATTTTGAAGCTAAAAAAGAAAAATTAGCACAATACGGTGAGCGTGTTTGGGGTATTACTGAGGGTAGCACAGATGATAAAGCATATGCTGCGATAGAAAAAACTGAAGCATTTTTCCACGAATTAGGTATTGACACTAAATTATCTGATTACACAAAAGAATACGAAGGTACTGCAGAGAAAATCTCAAAAAGATTTACAGATCGTGGTTGGTTAGGATTAGGAGAACACCAAGACCTGTCACCAGACAAAGTAGAGAAAATAGTAAAAATGGCTTATTAAGTTTTAAATGAAATTAGCAAAATTAGTAATGTTAGCGCTTACCATTGTCACAGCTGCAAGTTGTAAAGACACTAAAAGCGAAACAACTTCTGAAAAAGTTTCAGAAGAATTAAAAGAATCAAAAAAAGATAAAACTATGAATGTATTATTTGTATTAACATCTCACGATAAATTAGGAGATACAGGGAAGAAAACAGGATTTTGGGTTGAAGAATTTGCAAACCCATATTACACATTATTAGACAAAGGAGTTTCTATTACAATTGCAACACCTAATGGTGGAGCAGCTCCAATAGATCCTAGCAGTGATGCACCAGATACAGCAACAGATGCTACAGATCGTTTTAATAAAGACGAAGATGCAAAGTCAAAGATTGCAAATACTAAAAAATTATCAGATATGAATGCTGACGATTTTGATGCAGTATTCTATCCTGGAGGGCACGGTCCATTATGGGATTTAGCAAATGATAAAACATCAATTTCATTAATTGAAAAATTTAATAGTCAAGATAAGCCAGTTGCATTTGTATGCCACGCTCCTGCTGCATTAAAAGGTGTTAAAAATGCTGACGGTACACCACTTGTAAAAGGAAAAAAAGTTACAGGTTTTACCAATACAGAAGAAGCTGCTGTTGGATTAACTGAAGTTGTTCCATTTTTAGTGGAAGATATGTTGAGTGAAAACGGTGGAATCTATTCTAAAAAAGAAGACTGGGCTGCATATGCAATTCAAGACGGTAATTTAATTACAGGTCAAAACCCAGCGTCGTCTGAGTTAGTTGCCGAAAAATTATTAGAAAGTTTAAATTAAGTTTAGTGTTTAAGTTTAAGTGCAAAAAGGGCTGTCTTTAATTAGATAGCCCTTTTTATTTCTTCTGAAATTTTAAAAGATCTAAATTTCAGAAGAAATAATTTATAGTGAGCTCTTAAAAAGTCAATAACATTTCCGAAGTATTATAAACTAAAAGAGCCCGTCTAATAGACGGGCTCTCCTGAATTTATATAAGGATATAATTATAGAACTCTTACGTTCACTGCATTTAATCCTTTGTTTCCTTCTTTAAGTTCGAACTCAACTTCGTCACCTTCTCTAATCTCATCGATTAATCCAGAAATGTGTACGAAATGATCTTTCTCAACTCCTTCTTCAGTGATGAATCCAAAACCTTTAGTGTCGTTGAAAAATTTTACTGTTCCTTTGTTCATTGTAATGTAATTTAATTTATTAATATTTTATAATAAGCAAAGATAGTGCCATTAATATTAGTAAACTAATAATGTTGTTCTTATAGCTGTTTTAATTTAATTCCTTCATTATTTCTGCAAACAATTTATAAGATTTTATTCTATCATTTACATCATAAATATTAGTTACTGCAATGAGCTCATCTGCCTGTGACTGCTGCATAAACTCTTTTACTTGTTGCTTTACGGTAGCCTTATCCCCTATAAAAGAGTATTTAAGCATTTGCTCTATTTGCGGGTGTTTTAAAATCTCTTTAAGATCATCTGTCATAGCTGCAGGTGGTTGCACAAAATCGCGCTTACCAGTAAATATGCCAACAATCATTTTTATTAATGATGTAAATAACCGCTGTGCTTCTTCATTAGTATCTGCGATAATAATATTAACTCCTACCATAACATAAGGCTTGTCTAGAGCACTAGATGGCTTAAACTCTTTACGGTAAATGTCTATTGCGTCAAATAAATGAGTGGTTGCAAAATGGCTAGCAAAAGAATATGGCAATCCTTTTTTTGCTGCTAAATGCGCGCTGTCTGTACTAGAGCCTAATATAAAAATAGGCATCTCTACTCCTTCTGCAACTGTAGCACGTACTTTTGCATTTGCGTTTGCTGAAGAAAAATAGGTTTGTATTTTCTCTAATTCGTTAGGAAAAGAATGGGCTGCTTGCATAAAATCTGAGCGTATGGCTTGAGCAGTCTCTCTGTCTGTACCTGGCGCTCTCCCTAAACCTAAGTCTATACGGTCTGGATATAAAGAACCTAAGGTCCCAAACTGTTCTGCGACAATTAATGGTGAATGGTTAGGCAGCATTATCCCACCAGAACCAACTCGCAATGTTTTTGTACCTCCTGCCACATAACCTATAAGCACAGAAGTTGCACTACTGCCTATGTTAGAAGCATTATGATGCTCAGCTAACCAATAGCGAGTATAACCAAAAGACTCTGCTTTTTGTGCTAATAATAGCGTGTCATTATAAGTTTGCTTTAATGTATGTCCTTGAGAAACTAGTGCAAGATCTAGTATAGAATATTGGGTTTGCTTAGTTTTCATAAATGTTTATTCTGCTGTAATAATTGTGTTAAATCAACACACAAAATTAGCTAGATTAAAGCCAACTCATTGATAAGTTGTCTTAAAGTTATTATAAACAAATACTAAAAAAAGCGATACAAGTTAGTCCTCCCAACCCCAAGGAGCATCTGGTGTTACTATTGGTTTTGTAAGATCCATAACTACTTTAAAAACACGTTCTGATCCTAGTCGTTTTAAGTTATACGTAAAGGTGGTATCATCTATAGTAATCCACCACACATTTGATGCTGCAGCAGGGATAAGCGTTTGTGTATGTACATCTGCAGGAAAAAACTGAAGACCTGGCAAACCTACATTACTAGAAGTTCCGCCATAAAAGTTTATGTCTTCTTCTGTCCCATCTTCGTGACGATGATCGTGTTTTAAGCTAATAATACCATCATTCATTGTTAAGATCCAAGTACGAGATTTATCATCACCTACAAAAAAGGGTATCTTAATTTCGTTTTCTGAGCAAGACTTCAAGTGCATTACTAATCTTTTTCCGCCAAAAGCTTCATCTTCTTTTGGAAGCTCTAATGTCCCGGCGTAGGCATTTCCGCAGTGAGATTTTAAGGTATTCCAGAAAGTTTGAGATGGTGATACTTCTTGAGCAGCAACATGCAGACAAGAAAGGATTATGAAAGTAAATAAGAATCGTTTTAAAAACATATTATAAATTTATTGGGATAATACTAAGCTCTTAAAGTGAAGTATCAAGTTAAATATTCTATTTAACAATTTTTATTGTTTGTGTAAACAGATTTGTTTTAACTGTAACAATGTAGATCCCATTGTTTAGTTTTTCAGAATTATAAAGATAATTTGTCTGTGAGTTTGACTCATTGATTAAAATAGAATCTATTAATTTTCCTTCTACGCTATAGATTGTAATTAAACCATCTTCTAGATTATTAATCTTACTTAGGTCTATGTTTATAGTATCTGTAAATGGATTTGGGTAAACAATTGCTTGATTATTTATCAGTGAAACTTCCTCAAAACCTAGAGTATTTCCATAACTATATAATTTTAAAGAAAAAGGATCATTTTGAATTCCTGTAAAATAATCTACATCATTCAAATCAAACTCATAATAATTAACACCAACATTTTCTGGTAATTCTATCTCAAATAAACCATTAGCGTTATAACCCATTAACTTATTTGGGTCTGTGCCATTTTCTGCATTGTATCTGTAAAAATTTAAACCTTCTGTAAATTGTAATGGATTATCAAGAGTGTAACCAGATGGCACATTATTAACCACATTAAAGCCATCATCTCCTGGTGTGTATTCTGCAAGTATACTTTCTGAGTTATCATTTAAAAATCTAAAAAGAAGTTTATCACCTACACTACCGTATGGTATTGGTGCATGGTGATTATCTAGACCATTAATTGTCTCTATAATATTGCCGTCAAAAGTAGTAACAAAACTTTGATTCAAATTATCGCTAGCCATTACAAAAATTTCCTTCCCATCAAATAGGCCTCCATACCAATAAGCTTCTAAATCTGGATCATTTTCAACAATTGATAACTGTTCGCCATTATAGCTAAATAAACTTCTTTCTTCGGTTGTTGCATCAATGTAATTTACAAATAAATTATTCTCATTAAGTCCAATGACATCCCAAAACTTACTGTTTGCTGGCCCGCTCACAAGGTCTAAACTTGAACCATCATATTTATATAGAAAATCTTCATTTGGGTTATTATTATCTTCTGTATATGTAAGGATAACAGCACCATCATAATCTACAAAAATATTTCCCCCTTTAATTCCTGCAGGGTTAGGCACTTCTGTAAAGCTAGTCCCATCATAGGTCCATAAAGTTAAAGGGTCTGATAAAATGCCTAAAAAAAATATTAACTGATTCAGTGCTTCAGAAAAGTAAAAGTTATCTCCATTTAGGTCTCCCGGCAATTCTTCTTGTGTTAAGGTGTTCCCATCATAAGAATAAAAAATAGGCGTTTCAAAAAGTACTCTGCCTACAAAATATATTTTATTATTAATTGTACCTAAATAAACAAATGATGAAAAAGAGTCATTTAACAATATAGTTTCAATGTCTACACCATTATATTTATAAATTGTTTCATACATATTGTTATTTGATGTGTCTGTAAAATAAAAATCTGTATTGAGAGCACCTAAATATTTACTTGCAGCGTTTAAACTAGGTAAAGGGATACTTTCAAATGTATTTCCATCAAAAATGTTATATGAATAATTAAGATTATCATCAAAATATTTAATGAATTGTAAGTTTTCTTCGGCCGTATAAGAGTCATAATAATTCTTATTGGGTTGATCTGGGACTAAAGAAACAGATTCTTGCCCAAAAGCTAGCAATACTGAACAAAAGGTTAAAATTAAAAATGAAATGTGTTTAAATGAACTCATAAACTGTAGTTTTTTTTTGCAAATTACTCATTATTAACATTAAAAAAAATGAACCCTGATTTTTTACATTAAACCATAAAAAAAGGCTCTTCATTAAAAGTGCGCCAGTCTTTTAAAAGTGCTTTTAGTAAAACCGAAAGCGATTCTTTATCTTCTTTAGTTATTATAATCTTATTCTCTTTTGCAGCTTTCTGCAATTTTAAAACATACTCAATAAGCTCATAACATATGGTAAATTGCCCGCAAGCAATAAGGTTATCCATTCTGTTTTGCTTTATATCTTCTTTATCCCACCATAAAGATGTAGGGGCTGTAGCAGCTGTATTGCCAGCTTTCTTTAACTTTTTTGTAGGTGCTGGAGCTATCTCTTTATTGTATTTAAATTTTCCGCCGGTATAAGGTGTAGGTTTTCCATTTAGGCTATAAACCGTTGTCGTTATAGTATTAAACTCTAAGGCTGGTATGGCGTATAAATTATTATAAGTCAACCTACGTATTTGTTTTAAAAATACATCTTGTATCATTTTTACGCTAGAGGTCATTCTGTTTGTGAGCATTCTTTGCACCACATCTATTTCTAGATTTTTAAAAGAATCGAGCTCCTTATAAATAGGCTTTGGTATTTTATCTTCAAGTAAACTATAGATTTTTTGTTTAAAAGTTTTCTTTTTTGAAGCTGCATAAGCTCCAATACTCACAAGCACAAGCCCTGCTCCTATTAACATACTACCTAAAAAATAAAGTCCTTTCCATCTACAAATTGAGCAATTTTCAAAAATAGAAAGTTGGTTTGCAAAAACCATACTTATACCCAAAACTAGAATAATCCAATAAAGTGGTTTTATGGCAAAATACCCTAAAAAAGATGCCAGCGTTTGCTCTACAGTAGCACTATTACTGTTAGTGTCTCTTTTATGTTTCCAGGGTTCCATTTTAAAACTAGACACATCATTTATAATAAAAAGATTCATTTTTTCTTCAGAAATGTTCCTGTTATTGATAAGACGCATACTATTAATACCTTGATTATCTGCTATCCCACCATCCATTATTCCTAATCCATCTTTATAGTAATCTTCTGTTTTTAGAGATTTATAATCTACGTTATTATGATCTTTAAAATAATCATCTGGAAAAAGCATAGGTTCAAAACCAACAGGAAAACAAGATGAAGATGCAATGATATCGCCTAGTGATATTTGAGGCAAGAGCGCTGTCGCGTTTAAGCTTTCTAATGGCGAGTTACCAAAAACTCCATCTCCATTTTGAAACCTAAATGATAATCCAAAAGAAAAATCTGTTGCGTTAAAACAAACATGTTTTAAGTGATGAGAATTAGGGTTTGAAAATACAGAAAAGTCACCTTTAAAGGTTTCCATCTCTGCATAGCTTAGAGAAAAAGCATTAATAATAGACCTAGTTTTATGTGGGTGCTCTTTCCATACATTATTATCTGTAAGTTTTGCGATTGCTGTTTTTAATAGCCTATCATTCTCTGGTTTAAAGTCATTATAAAATGCTTTATAAAACGTATCAAAATCAAAATCTGGTTGCTGTACAGCTTTTGCATAAGCCACCGCAAGTATGGTGCCTCCGCTCACAGAACTTAGCGTATTTACAGTCTCTAATAAAGGTTTTCCTTTAAATTGAATATGATTTAAATAAGAGATAATCCCTAAAGAATAAAAAGTGGCACGATAGCCACCTCCACTAAAACAGAGTCCTATATTTTTAAAAGGTGAAAATTCTTTAGACATTTATAGTATTAAAATTTATATGTAAACTCAAAGAAGTTTAAAGATAAATATATTCTTCGGAAATGGGATGACTTAAAAATGAAGAACTCACATCAAGAATAAATAGTATTCTTAATGCGAGTTCTGTAAAATCTTTAAAATTTCCGAAGAAAAATTACTGTCTAACTAAACAAGTTTCACAAGTGTAAGTGTCTTTATTGATAGTAATCTTATCTAATTTTCTAGCTACTTCTTGCACAAAACTATTATAAGTTGCCTCACTAGGGTTACCATTCTCCCCCTTTTTAAACTTAAAATACTCACCATCCCATTCTTGTTTCCCGAAACAATTAGGGCAAATACCTTCTGGTACCGCTCTCGATTCTAGATTGTTATTTTCATTATCAAAATAATTTTTTAAGTTTTGTATAAGGCTCATATTAAATTAATTAGTGTGTATAATTTTGTTTGTATTTTAAAATAGCTCTGTCTTGTCAAGATCCAATGATTATAAAATAAATTTATGTGTCATTTTATGAAGCATTAAAGATCTTGAGATATATTTAAATGTCTCAAAGATGCTGTTTTTGTATGCACTGAAAACTGCTTAAGTAAAATCAATAATTTAGGATTTATAAAAGTCTCACAAAATGGCTTTGTAGGATTTTTATAATAGTAATCTGTAATAGCTTCTCTAGAGGGTTTAAATTCTGAAAAGTGCAATATTTGAGTAATCAGCTTTTGTTTAAAACTATGTCGAAATAAAGAAAGAACCCTTTCTAATTTACTTATTTCATTTTTATCGAACACATAAATAGCAGAGCGATATTTAGTACGCATACTATGGTTTGAGGTGCTATTATGAGTGTTTAGATGTATTTCTACTAATACTTTTAATGGAATTAATGATGGATCAAAATGAACAATAACAGCTTCAGAAAAAGCACTTGATTCTCCTTGAGAAGCAATCCATCCTTGCTCTACTTTTGTGACACCTATTAATGATTGAAAGACAGCCTCTGTACACCAATGACAACCACCGCCAAAACCTATTTTATCCAATTCTTGCATTAACTGGAGGTTATTGTTTTTCTAGAAGTTCGTTAATTTTTAAATCTAACCGTAGCAGTGCGTTATTGGGGTCAGACCCAAAAATAGAATAAACAACTATACCATCTTTATCTATTAAAATCCAATGTGGTGTTCCTCCAGCTTGGTATAAATTAAAAGTAGACATCCCGTTTGCATCTTTATAAAACGGAAAACGAACATGGTACTCTTTTTTAACTTTCTCAAAAGCCTCTAACTCATAAGTAGGGCCTTGAAATCTTGTATGAATACCTATCACTTTTAAGTCCTGTTCATTTTCATAAACCATCCTATTTGCAAAGGGTAATGCACGACTTTTACAACCTGGACATCCCAAACTAAAAAATAAAATAAGCAACGGTTGCGCTTTAAAATCTGATACTTGAGGCACATTATCTCCAAAGATTGTGTCTAGTTTCCAGTCCTTAATATGCTCATTTAACTCCATATTCAACTTAGTTTTTTTAAATATTATGCTGCCTTTTTAAGAAAAGACTCTTTAAACCTCTCAAAATGACACGTATATCCATTAGGGTTTTTTAATAAGTAATCTTGATGATTATCTTCTGCTGGCCAAAAGCTTGTAAAAGGCTCTAAGGTTGTAACTACATTTCCTTCCCATTTTCCAGATTTGTTTACTAATGTAATTACTTCTTGTGCAGCTTTTCTTTCTTCTTCGTTTTGAATAAAAATTGTTGAACGATAACTCGATCCTGTATCATTGCCTTGTTTATCTATAGTAGTTGGGTTATGAATTCTAAAAAAATAATCAAGAATCTCACTAAAAGAAGTTTGATCTGGGTCATAAGTTAGTTCTATTCCTTCTGCGTGACCTGGATGATTTCTGTAGGTAGGAAACTCATTGTGTCCACCTTGATAACCTACTTCTGTATTTATAATACCGGGTCTAGTTCTAAATAAATCCTCCATACCCCAGAAACATCCTCCGGCGATATACGCTTTCATATAATTTTTCATATTGTACTATTTTTAGGTTATTATTAAACTTACAAATGCGATGCATTTAGCTTTACAAAATTAATTGCGAGATGCAATTTAAACTTGTAATCTTTTCCCTTTTTGTGGTCAATTTTCCTTGATGATGGGGTTTGCTTTATAAATAAATTTGAAGTAAAATGATGGCACAATTATGAGCTGCAAGACAGCATAGAGCAGCCTACTTTATTTCTTGCCCATTCTGGTCTTTTTGCAAACCATTTTATATTTTCTGGCTGCTCGCTATATGGTTTTTCTAAAATCATAAACAACTCGCTTACAACACTATAATCACCCTTATCTACACTATCAATTGCAAGTTGAGCCATGTAGTTGCGTAACACATATTTTGGGTTTATAGTGTTCATAAACGCTTTTCTTTCTGCATCACTTGCTATTTCTTTTTCTAATCTTTTTTGGTATTTTAAAAACCAGTCTAACCATTGAGATTTAAGTTTTCCTTCAATCTCTTGTGGAGCATAAAAAGCTTCTTTAACAATAGACAAACCGTCAATGGATTTTGCTTTATTCAGATTAGATAATTGTCTAAAAAAAATAGTCATATCTGTTTCTGAACTTTGTAACAGGTTTTCTAATTCCTCTATTAACAAACCATCTTCTTTATCTAATTCTTGCAAACCAAGTTTAGATTTCATCATCTTAACATAAGCAACTGGCAGTTCTTCTTGATAAGCAGTTAGAATATCTTCAAGTGGTTTTGCTTCTTCAATTAACGGGTAAATAGCATTTGCTAGTTTTAATAAATTCCAGAGTACTATTTGTGGCTGGTTGCCGTAGCGATATCTTTTATTAGCACTATCTGTGGTGTTTGGGGTCCAACCGTGATCATACCCTTCTAGCCAGCCATAAGGACCATAATCTATAGTCAAGCCTAAGATTGACATGTTATCTGTATTCATTACTCCATGTACAAAACCAACCCGTTGCCACGCTATCACCATTTTTAGGCTTCTAGCAGTTACTTCTTTAAAAAAATCAAGGTAGACTCGTTTTGAAGGACTACCTAGATGAGTGTAATGATGTTTAATAGTATAATCTACAAGTGTTTTTAAGGTCTTATCATCTTGCTGTGCAGCCAAAATCTCAAAACTACCAAAACGTATGAAAGACTCAGCCGCTCTACATACAATAGCTCCTTTTTCATAATCTGGATTACCATTATAAAGAACATCTCTTAATACAGCATCGCCACTTAACATAAGAGACACCGCTCTAGTCGTAGGTACTCCTAGATGATACATCGCTTCACTACATAAGTATTCTCTAATAGAAGACCTTAATACAGCTAAGCCATCTGCGTTTCTAGAATAAGGGGTCTCTCCTGCTCCTTTTAACTGTAATGCCCAGTTTTTACCTTTGTTTTTAACTTCGCAAAGATTGATAGCACGACCATCACCTAATTGTCCCGCCCAGTTACCAAACTGATGCCCGCCATAACACATAGCATAAGGATTAGTATTAGGTAAAATCTCATTGCCAGAAAATACTTTTAAAAACTCTTCACTAGTTGCGTCTTCATCACTAAGGCCTAATTCGTTTAACATTTCCGAAGAAAAATGTATTAATGAAGGCTTTGCTGTATGTTTAGGTTTTACATAAGAAAAACAAGCACCACGCACTTGACGTGTAGTGTTTTCTATAATAGGATCTGCTGGCAGTTCTCTACTAAATGTATCTTGTATGTTGAGTTTTAGTTTCAGTATTCTATTTTTTTAGATTATAAAGCTGCTTCAAAAAGCTTGATCTTATCATTTAATTCTGCTTGTAACGTTTCATCTTTAATTCCTGTTTCTAAGAAGTTGTCATTAAAAGATGGTAAAGAGAAATCTGCTATAATATTTCCGCCTAAACGAGGAAAACTTCCTTTTGCAATCTCAAGAACAGACTTCCCCCCTCTTCCTCCAGGTGATGTTGCCATTAACAACATTGGCTTATTTTTCCAGACTTTTGGGTTTATTCTTGAGAGCCAATCATAGGTGCTTTTAAAGGCCGCAGAGTAAGCTCCATTGTGCTCTGCAAGAGACACAACTAAGCCATCTACAGAATCTATTAAGTCATGTAAACGCGTAACTCCCTCAGGTATACCGTGGGCTGTCTCGTGATCAATACCATATGATGGTATTGAAAAATCATTTAAATCTGCTACAATAACTTCTGCATCATTAACTTGATTTGCCACATAAGTTGCAAATGTTTTATTAATAGAGTTTTTGCTATTACTGCCTCCTAGAGCTATTATTTTTTTCATCTGAAATACTAATTTGTTGTTTTACTAAGTCGTTTTATTAAAGGTATCCTAACATTTTACAGATTACCAAATAGAGATGCGCTCTTCTTGTGTTCTAAAGTTAAGTTCACCTTCCTTAACATCAAACGCTTCATAAAAAGGCGTAAAGTTCATTAATGGGCCGTTAACACGCCACATAGGTGGAGAATGTGGGTCTGTTGTCACATAGTTACGTAAAAACTCGTCTCTCATTTTTACACGCCAAATACGAGCAACTGATAAAAAGAAGCGTTGTTCTGGAGTGAAGCCTCCTATTTTTTCTTCACCCTGCCCTTGTGGTGTTTTCTGAAAAGCATCAAAAGCAATCGCTATACCACCATTATCTGCTGTATTTTCTCCTACGGTTAAGGCACCTTTTAAATGCAAACTATCTAATACAGTAAAAGCATCATATTGCTCAATTATTTGATTAGTTTTTCCTTTAAACTTTTCATAATCTTCATCTGTCCACCAGTTTGTGACATTTCCGTCTTTATCATATTGTGCACCTTGATCGTCAAAGGCGTGTGTAAACTCGTGGCCTATTACCATCCCTATACCCCCATAATTTACTGCATCATCTGCATATAAATCAAAATAAGGTGCTTGTAAAATTCCGGCAGGGAAAACAATTTCGTTTAAAGAAGGATTATAGTAAGCCGTTACAGTAGATGGTGTTGTGTGCCACTCATCTCTATTAGGCGCTTTATTTAATTGAGCTAATTCATATTCATATTCACTTTTTCTGAGCGCGACTACATTTTCAAAAAACTTATCTTTATTGATAGTAACATCATATTCTTTCCATACATCTGGGTATCCTATTTTTTTACTAATTGCAAATAGCTTCTCTTTTGCTTTGACTTTAGTACTATCACTCATCCACTCTAGATTTTCTATACGCCCCTCTAGTGTTTTCTGAAAATTATTAACTAAAGCTAATGCACGTTTTTTTGCATCTTCATTAAAATAACGTTTTACATACAATTGTCCCAAAGCAAAACCTAATTGCTGATCTACACGGCGTACCATCTGCTTTGATCTAGATTGTTGCTCTGTTTGTCCAGACAGTATTTTTGAATATGCAAAAGAGGCATCCTGAAAAGGCTTGCTCAAAATATCATCGTGAGATTTTATTGAGTTTGCTTTTAAATATAGTTTCCAATCTTCTATAGAAACAGATGATAACATAGAGTTTAAAGTATCATAATAAGCTGGCTGTCGTACATCAACATCATCAACGGCAGTACCTAACTCTTTAAAAATAGTAGACCACGAGATATTAGCGTGCTTTTTATCTAAATCTTCAACAGTTATTTTATTGTAGTTTTCTTTAATGTTTCTGCGTTCAATTCTGGTTTTGTGAGATTTAGCCAGCATTTTTTCAATATCATATACCTTATTAGCTAATAGTTTTGCATCGTCTTTTTCATTGGTAAGTTCAAAGCCATTAGCTAAGTATGTTTTGTATGCTTTCTGTATCTTTAAAGTAGAAGCATCATCACTAAAGTAATAATCACGATCTGGTAACCCCAGTCCTGTTTGACCTAAATGCAAAATATTTAAAGAACTATTTTCTTGATCTGGCGATATGTATACGCCTAAAATAGAATAATCTCCAGTCTTCATTTGAGTAGTCACAAAACTAAGCATCTCTGGAATACTGCTTATAGCATTAATACGATCTAATATGGGTTGTATAGGAGTTATACCACGTTTATTAATACTTAAAGTATCCATCCCAGAGGCATAAAAATCTCCCACTAATTGTTCTGTGCTCCCTGCAGTATGTTCTGCTACAGAGACTTCTTCTAAGATATTTTTAAGTAATTCTTGCTGCGGGATATTTAAAAAACGATACGCCCCAACTCCCACTTGATCATCTGCAATCACAGCATTATCATACCAATTTTTATTAACGTGATTGTAAAAATTATCACCCGGTTTTATAGAAGAATTAATACCATCAAAGACGACAGGTTCTTTAGCCTCTTGTACAGATTCAGCACTATTAGATTTGTTTTTACAAGATGTCATTAATAGCATCAAAACAGAAAAATAAATAAATGGTTTCATAATATTGGTAGTTGTTTACCCAAAGATAACATTTAAAAAGATGTGTGCTTTTATCAACTTCGGAAATACTAATTATTAATAGTTTTCTCAAATAAAATAAGATTGCTAGTAATGAAGCAAATCTATGATTAAGCAAACCTTTAATAATTAAACTATAATTATCTGTAAATAAACGAAAACCAAACAAAAAGTAGGATTTATCTTTCATTGACAATCTTTTAACACTGCCTTAAGACGATTAATTTCGCTAAAAGGTTTATTTTCGCGCAAACACCTTAATATAAGATACTTTAGTTATGAAAATATATTTACAAATAATCAGCCTGTTGATATTCATGGTCTTGTTTGAAAATTCAGCTTTTGCTCAAGTAGGTATTAATAACACAGATCCAGATCCTTCAAGTTCACTAGATATAACATCTACAACAAGCGGAGTTCTTGTGCCTAGAATGACAGAAATTCAAAAAAATAATATTACAGCCCCAATTAAAGGGTTATTAATATTTCAAAATAACGCACAAGAAGGTTTTTGGTATTTTAATGGAACAATTTGGGTTCCTATAGATACAAAAGGAGAGTTTGTTAGTGACAATGGGGTTATATACAATGTCACTAATAGAGATCAAGATGATTTTGTAGTAGGAAGTAAGTCTTTAGACAATGTATCTGGAGGAAACGATGACAATCGTCTGTTTTTTGACAAAGATAAAGCCGCATTCAGGGCAGGAAGTAATAGTACTACTTCTTGGGACAATACATCTTTAGGGTCATACAGTGTTGCTATAGGGTATAGAAATACAGCTAGTGGTACTCACGCAGTAGCATTAGGAAGAGAAAGTATTGCCTCAGGCGAATATGCCGTTTCTTTGGGTAGAAGTAATAATGTTTCTTCTACTAGTGGTACTAGTTTTGGATATATTAATGAAGTTTCTGGTGATTATGGAACTGCAATTGGACGCGGGAATGTCTCTAGCGGAACTCATTCTTTTGTAGGGGGTATAAATAGCGATGCGACTGCATTAAATTCATTTGCTTTTGGAGATAAAGCTGATGCTTCAGGAGATTATTCGTTAGCATTTGGAAGGTTAAATACATCATCTGGCTTACACTCTACAACCATTGGATTTACAAATACGGCAAGTAGTCAAGGTGCCTTTGCTTTAGGTAATGAAAATGACGCTTCTGGTGATTTTAGTATGGCAATTGGTAATAACCTTTTAGCGCCTTCGTATAGTGAGGTAGCTGTAGGTATATATAATACATCTTACACACCAGCTTCAACAACAGACACACAAGGTACTGATAGAATATTTAGTGTAGGTAATGGTTTTAGATCTGGAGGAGTTACAACTCAAAACAATGCTTTAACAATATTAAAAAATGGCCAAGTAGGTATTGGAACAGATGCACCAAAAGAAGCTTTAGAGATTCACGGTGATGATAACTTTAGTGGTGATGCAGATCTTGATATGCATAGTTATGGTAATAATATCACTTCTTTCCATATACGTAGCGCTGCAGGGACACAAAACAATCCTACAGCAGTCTCTAATAAATTGAACGCCAACTATTACAACATGGAGGCTCAAGGTTATGATGGCTCTAGTTTTAAAAACGCCTCTGCTATAAGAATGGGTGCTATGGCAAATAACCTAACAGGTGCAGGTGATATGCCAGGTAGAATTGATTTCCACACTTCTACAGATGGAACGGCAGACATTAAATTACGTATGCGTATAGATGATAATGGAAATGTAGGTATAGGAACTACAGCAGCAACTTCTATTGACGAAAAACTGGTAGTAGAAGGAAAAATTAAAGCAACCTCAATAAATTTTAGCGGTTTAACAGTTCATACTAGTGAAGCAAATGCTAATGCTGATACCGCCTTAGCCTCTGGAGATTTATATAGAATAGGTACAGATATTAAAATTAAGTTATAAAATCTAGTAAAAAATTAACCTAAAAAAGGGTTTTAATATTTCACTTCAGAAATATTAAAACCCTTTTTACTTTGTTAGAACTAATAATCTAACGTTTCTTTTTCTGTTTTTTTACGCCTTCTTCTTTAGACATCACAACCTTTGTTTGATTTAAATGATGTGCTAACAATTTATCAATTAACTCATCTTTAGTTAAATGATGAAAAACTGTTTTTATGTCTGTTTTAAAAGCTTCAGAAATATACTTGTTTGGTTTTGTTTTAAAGATTTGTTTTGCCCACAACTTAGCGTTGTTTTCTTCAATAGACAAAGCGTCGGCTTTTGGCATTTCAGAAAAAGTAATACCCAACTCATCTTCTAATTCTGGCATATCTGCCACTTCTTCTTGCTGTATAACACTTAAAGAAAGCCCCTTTGCTCCTGCTCTAGCCGTACGTCCACTTCTGTGCACATAGGCGTCAAAAGTATCTGGCAGATGATATTGCACTACATACTCAATCTCCTTGACATCTATACCACGCGCAGCAAGATCTGTTGCTACAAGAATATTAATATGTCCAGCTCTAAACTGATCCATAATACGATCACGAATAGGTTGTGACAAACTCCCGTGCAATGCTCCAGAAGAATATTTATGTATCGCTAGTTTTTTTGCAAGCTTATTAACAGCTGCTTTTGTTTTACAGAAGATAATACCACGTTGCCCTTCTTTACTACTTAAAAAGTGCATTAAAACGTTTAGTTTTTCTTCTGGCTCTACAACTACATATTGATGATCAATACCTTGATGCCCCAGCGTAGCCATATCTACTTCAATATGAACTACTTTTTTTGCTAAGTAATTTTGAACTAATTGTTTAATCTCACCAGATAAAGTCGCTGTAAATAAAAACGTTCTTCTCTTGTTAGGTAAACCTGCAATAATAGTATCAAGTCCTTCTTTAAGGATAGTCACCATCTCATCTGCCTCATCTAAAACAAGATAAGAAGCATTTGATATTGCTACCGCCTTACGCTCCATTAAGTCTATTAAACGTCCTGGAGTAGCAACTACAATATGTGTAGGTTCTTTAAGTCGCTCTATTTGAGGTTTTATAGGAATACCACCACAAGTAGAAGCTATAGAAATCTCTGGCTTAAACTTAGCAAAGTCACAAAGATTTTTATATATCTGTTGCCCTAGTTCACGTGTAGGTGCCAGTACAATAGCTTGAATATCATTATTAGTTACATCAATCTGTTGCAATAGTGGCAATCCAAAAGCGGCTGTTTTTCCTGTTCCAGTTTTAGCAATACCAACAACATCTTCCTTCTGGTTTAATACCACAGGGATTACCTTTGCTTGAATATCTGTTGGGGTAGAAATTTCTAATGCTTTCAGCCCTTTTACTAGAAAAGAATCAACGCCTAAACTTTTAAATGTGTCTGCCATATATTGTGTGAAATTTTAAGATTATGCTTCTTGAAGTATACGTTTAGATTTACGGTATGTAAATTTAGGATAGATATTTCGCTTAGCGTAACGGTTTAAGTTACCTGCGTTAATCATCTTAAGATAAACAGGTTTGGTAATACCAAAGTACTCATAAGTTGATCCATCTGTAAAGGTGATTTCTAAAAGTAACCCCTTATGTTGATAATCTTGAATAGCACTATTAGTAATAGTTTCTGTATACTCAGGTAGGTTCTTTTCTTTTGTTTCTGGAGCCATACTTACTAAAAAGTGGTATCCATCTATAATTCTTCTACTTTGTATTTCTGCTTCTTCTTGCTTAGCATCACCATCCTGAAATTTATCTGGATGCCATTCTTTAACTAAGTTACGGTAACTTTTTTTAAGAGCTTTAAGGTCTAATTCCTTCTCAACTCCAAATAATTTCTTGTATTCGTTTATTCTTTTCATAATCAATACTTTAATAAGGGCGCGAAAATACTTCTTTTTAATGGATAAATACTAATGACACTGTAAGAATGAATGATATTATATCTATTTATTGCTACATATGCTTCTTATAAAAATAAAGATCTCAAAAAAGCACTGCTCTTTTGAGATCTTCAACTATTACTAATCTTTAATTATTAGCTACTTAAAAAAATTATACGTTAAATCTAAAGTGCATAACATCACCATCTTTAACAACATACTCTTTACCTTCAACACCCATCTTTCCTGCTTCTTTTACTTTAGCTTCACTACCATATTGTACGTAGTTGTCATAACCTATAACTTCTGCTCTAATAAAACCTTTTTCAAAATCTGTATGTATAACACCTGCAGCCTGTGGTGCAGTTGCTCCTACTGGTATCGTCCAAGCTCTTACTTCTTTAACACCAGCTGTAAAATAAGTCTGTAAATTTAATAACTTATATGCACCTCTAATCAATTTTGCAGATCCTGGCTCTTGTAAACCCATATCTTCTAAGAACATTTGGCGCTCCTCAAAATCATCTAATTCTGTAATGTCTGCTTCCATCCCTACAGCTAAGAAAATCACCTCTGCATCTTCATCTTTTACCGCTTCTTTAACACGATCTACATAAGCATTACCTTCTTTTGCTCCAGCTTCATCTACATTACACACATACATTACAGGTTTATCTGTAATAAACTGTAATGGCTTTATTTGCTCTTCTCTTTCTTTATCTGTAAAAGAAATAGCACGAACAGAAATACCCTGTTCTAAACCTTCCTTTAATCTTAATAAAATTGCCTCTTCAGCTTGAGCTTCTTTATTACCAGTACGGGCAGTTCTTTTAACCTTTTCTAGTTTTTTATCTACCGTATCAAGATCCTTTAATTGAAGCTCAATATCTATAGTCTCTTTATCTCTTACAGGATCTACACTCTCATCTACGTGCACAATATTATTATCATCAAAACAACGTAAAACGTGCAAAATAGCATCTGTCTCACGTATGTTTCCTAAAAATTGATTCCCTAAACCTTCACCTTTACTTGCTCCTTTTACTAAACCAGCAATATCAACAATCTCTACCGTTGCAGGTAAAACACGCTCAGGGTTTACTAATTCTTCAAGTTTAACAAGTCTGTTATCTGGAACATTTACCACACCTATGTTAGGCTCTATGGTACAAAAAGGAAAGTTTGCACTCTGCGCTTTTGCGTTAGACAAACAATTAAAAAGAGTTGATTTACCTACATTAGGTAATCCTACGATTCCTGCTTTCATATTTTTATTGCTATTGGTTTTGCTACTGCAATCCCTATTTTATTACTATTTAAAAGAATAACTTCGGAAATATTCAGTATTTAAAATACGTACTAAAACTCCTAATTTTTCAGGTGCAAAGATACTATTAAATCGTGGTAAATTTTAAGGTGTTTAGATTATTTGAATCTAGCTTATTTCCGAAGTGATTTTAATAGCGTTTCTTGATACAAATCAAAACTGCCAATATTGTGATGTGTAGCATCTTGTATAATATAAAAGGTTGTTTGTTCTTTAGGTATCTCATCTCTTAATAGCTCGCCAGACTTTAAGGGTACTATATCATCATTGGTACCATGATAGATGATCACTGGGCAAGTTACCTCTTTTATAAACTCATTGCTATTCATTCTGTATTTGAGCAATCTATTTGCAAATGGCAACATAGGAAATCTGCGCCTTGTGACATCTAACATATTATAAAAAGGAGTTTCTAAAATTAACTTTCTCGGTTTATTTTTTGAAGCCAAATATGCAGCAAAGCTTGTACCTAATGACCTACCATAGATTACAACGTCTTCTTCTTTAAATTTCTGAAGTAAAAAGTCATAGGGTAACTGAGTATCACTTAGCATCTTTTGCTCATCTAACTCGCCTGTACTTTTACCGTAAGTTCTATAATCTATAATAATTACATTATAGTTATACTGCGTGTAATACTCTGCGATAGCACCCCATCTTGATAAATCGCCTGCGTTGCCATGAAAATAAACAATGGCTCCTTCTGGGTTTTGCACCTTAAAATACAAGGCATTTATAACAGCACCGTCATTTGCAGTAAGATTCACTTCTTCAAAAGGCTCATCAAATGAATACTCATAGTCTTGAGCTAGAGTGGTTGCAGGAAATATTATTTTTTCTTGAAAAAGGTACATAGTAAAAAAAAATGTGGCTAATAACGTCCCGGCAAAGATAAGCAGGTATTTTAAAAATTTATTAAAAGACATGTTATCTATGTTTAACTTTCATACTAGTGGTTGTAAAATCTACTTCGTGTTTTTCTTCATTAATAATACGAGATAGCGCTACGTGATAGGATTCAAAATTATTCATGTTTTTGTGACCGCCTCCTATTATTGGATATAATTTAGTGTTTTTTGGTTTTATTTGAGAGAGCTTCACCCCTACTTTAAATGGTATCAACTTATCATTAGTACCGTGTATAATATGTATAGGACAGTTTACATATTTAAGCCATTTATGAGTAGGTATTGGGTATTTTAAAATCAATGACAAAGGCATAAAAGGTGCATATCTTGCGGTCACTTTTTGTAAACTGTAATAAGGCGCATCTAGAATAAGCATTTTTGGATTATTCATTGAGGCTAGCTTTGTGGCAAAACCAGATCCTAAACTTCTGCCATAAAGTATGATGTACTCTTCAGAAACGCGCTCACGTATTTTGTTATATACATATTGTAAATCGCGCTTAATTGCTTTTTGAGAGCGTTTGCCTGTGCTTTTACCAAAACCCCTATAATCTACCATTATAACGTCATAGTTGTTTCTAGTAAAATCTACAGCAAATTTACCCCAGCCTTTCATACTTTTAGAATTGCCTTTTAAATACAGAACAACTCCTTTAGGGTTCTCTACCATAAAATGTAACCCATTGATTATGGCTCCATCTCCAGTTTCAAGATTATACTCCTCTACATTTTGATGTTCATATAAAAACTGAAAGTCTTTAGGTAGTTTTTCTGGTTTAAATAAAAATTGATCTTGCAGAAAATACAGCAGCACACTAATCACAATATAGATTATGACAAGCACTACGATAAGAGATAACCAATAGGGCCAATTTTCCATACTATAAAGTTACAGTATTTATTTGGGTATTAGAAAACAATGAATTTTAAGAAAATTTAAGACTTAATCACTTATTAAACAGTTTTTTAAGAAAACCTTACCTATTCGTTGTGATAAATTAAATGGCTTACTTTTTACATTTACATAACTAATCTAAAACACAATAAAATGAAAAAGATATTGATTACAGCAGTAGCATTAAGTATAGGATTTATGTCTGTTGCCCAAGAGAAAATAGAAGAAACAAAGGTTAAAAAAACGTATGTTAAAGACCAAAACGGAACTAAAGTCATTACTACAAAAAAAACAACTACAGAAAATGACAACATACTATTAACAACTCGTAAAGACGCTACAAATTTTAACACAACAGACGGAGCGAAAGAAATAAACACAACAACTACATACACTTTTGAAGAAGGAACATTCAAGTTTAACAAATCTCCAGAAGGATATGTGTTTATGCAAATGGACCAAGCAGGACCAAAGATATTTGCAACACTGGAGCCTCATGAAATTGAAAACACATATTTATTTAACCAAGATGGCAAGAAGAATAAAGCTTATTTTAATGACAATGGCGACTTAGTAGTAGAAGTTATGTTACCAGACGGTAATGGAACCAAAACTATAACCTATAAAACTGTAGTAAAAGATAAGATGTAAACACTTCTTTTTACCTCAAATAATATTTGAAATTAAAAAGCCTCTTGAAATTTTTTCAAGAGGCTTTTTGTTGTTGTAAAGAATTAAAAATTAGTTAATCACAAACTTTTTAATAACTTTAAAACTAGCATTGTCTTTTAACTCTACTAGATACACTCCAGAAGATAATGCCGTAGTATTAAAAGTTGCATTATAACCATTAGACTCAGCGTCTAGTTTCCCAGAGAATAGTCTCTTTCCTTTAATATCAAGTATATCATAAGTAAGATTACTCAATTCTTTTTCTGTAGAAAAAACAACTTTATGAGTTGAGTTGTCTAAAGGGAAAATTGCAATAGAAGCCTCATCTGTTGCAGGCACTATGTTAGACAACAACGGTAATCCATCTAGGTCAAAATGAGTAATTTTTGTAATCCACTCATTATCTTCATCAAAATATTCTGAAACAAACCAAAATGACTCATCATCAGAATCCATTGTCATATGAGCATAATCTCCAAATCTGCTTGAATTTGTTGCAACACCATCACTTTCTTCAACAATAGTTTCTTGAAACGACATTTCGTTAAGTGGGTCATTAGCTAACCTACCTGTAAAACGAATATCAACAGGTGTTTGAGAGTTTGCTGCATTATAACCTAAAGCAATATCACCAAATTTATTAATACCAATTGTCCCTAAAAAACGACTTACTGGATCTGCTAAAGTCCATGTACCTTCTTGATAAATACTAAAATCTCCTGTACCAGTGTTTCTTAATTCATACCATCTTATTCCAGAAACATCATCAGTAACATTCACATTAAAATTTAACACCATAGAGTTATGACTAGCAAAAACTCTAAAATTTGTCATATAAGAAATCACTCCTCCTATATTATCAATCTTTTGAGTTGTACCTGGCTGAAACACATCTCCTGTACCAAAAGGCTGAAAAGTTGAAGTAAAAGGTGCAGTAGGAATAACTTGAGCGGTAGATATAGTACCATTGTTACCATTATCAAAATTAGGCTCTACCTTCCATATTTTTAAATGATCAAAGGCAACTCCTCCCCAGGCGTCATCTTGTAGGTACACAAAATAACCAGGAGCCCCTGCTGCTGGAGCAGTAGGTCCTACTAAATTTGCTCCTTGTATACCTAAAACTGTATTTGGGTTTCTTATTAAACCTGGTAAGCTAAACCCTAATACTTCTGGGTCTGTATCACCGGCTAACATTGCTACACGATCTAAAACGTAAGCCGCATCACCAGACTTATTTGCTGCTAAATAATAACCATCAGGCCATATCGCATAGTGAGGATAGTCAGGAAAACTGTCTAGATCAAACTGGTACATATTATAAGAACCTGTAGGGTCTGGTGTTTGAGAAATCGCAATTAACAAAGCATTATCAACATCATAAAACTGACTAATAAACCATCTATCTGCAAGCTGATCATACATCACAATTGGATCTCCGTCATTAATTCCGTTCTGGAAAAAATCTCCTAATCTTACAGGACCTAAAAGTAAGGTTCCGTTAGGAGAAAAAACTTTTAAAGAAGAGTTAGTAGCATGTACATAATGATTAGGTCCTGCAGCTCCAGTTGGGTCTGGTGGGTTTGCTTGACCTTCAAATATAGTCATACCATCAAAAGAGGTAATCTCATCTTGAGGTGCTCTTGCTGGTGTGTTTATTTGCCTAACTGGATCACCATTAAGTGGCAAAGCGTTAGGGTTCACTTTAGGAGCATTTTTCAGGTTGTTCCTAATTTTTGCTACAGTTAATGGGTCAAAAACGGTGTCTTTTACTAAAGCATAATCTCTTAAAGGCTCTGTAACTCTAATAAGGTGGGCTCTTTTAGAGAATTTGGCGGGGATTTTTTCTTGTGCGAATCCCGCTGTAATCACAAACGCACATAATACTGTAAGGAGTGTTTTCATATCAATTTATTTTTTTTATGCAAGATAACGGTTTCTTAAAAACTTACATATTGCATGTTAGATTAATATGACGTAATCAAGCTAAAATAATTACATTTGCAATTCATAATAACCTTATAACACAAAGTGTATGATTCACTTCTTCGGAAATCAAAAAAGTAAAGTTTTTGCAGTCCAATCTAACGGAGAAATTAACGCAACAGACAGTAAAAAATTAACGTGGCTTTTTGGCGACGTACCTCAAATAGATAAATCCGTACTTACGGATTTTTTTATTGGACCTCGTGCCGCAATGATTACTCCTTGGAGTACAAATGCTGTTGAGATTACCCAAAACATGGGCGTTGATGGTATTATAAGAATAGAAGAGTTTCACAATGCTTCAGAAAAATCTGAATCATTTGACCCTATGCTTTCTCAAAAGTATAAAGAATTAGGGCAAGAGATGTTCACTATTAATATCGCTCCAGAGCCTATTAAAGACATCGAAGATATTTCGGCATTTAATAAAGCAGAAGGACTTGCACTTAACGATGAAGAAGTTGTTTATCTTGAAGACCTCTCAAAGAAATTAGGAAGACTACTTACAGACTCTGAGGTTTTTGCTTTTAGTCAAGCAAATAGTGAGCACTGTCGTCACAAAATATTTAATGGTACTTTTATTATTGACGGAGAAGAAATGCCTACTTCTCTATTCAAACTTATTAAAGAGACTAGTAAGCAAAACCCTAATGATATTGTTTCTGCATACAAGGATAACGTAGCGTTTGTAAAAGGACCAAAAGCAACACAGTTTGCTCCAGCTACTCCAGACAAGCCAGATTATTATAAAAATACAGAATTTGATAGTGTGATATCTCTAAAAGCAGAAACACACAACTTCCCTACTACGGTAGAGCCTTTTAATGGTGCTGCAACAGGTAGTGGTGGTGAGATTAGAGACAGACTTGCCGGCGGTAAAGGTTCTTTACCTTTAGCAGGTACTGCAGTTTATATGACTTCTTACTCAAGATTAAATGATGAGAAACCTTGGGAAAAGTCAATGAAACCAAGAGATTGGTTATACCAAACACCTTTAGATATATTAATAAAAGCTAGTAATGGAGCTTCAGATTTTGGTAACAAATTTGGACAACCTTTAATTACAGGATCTGTACTTACTTTTGAACATCAAGATGATGCTCGTAAATTAGGTTTTGATAAAGTGATTATGATGGCTGGTGGTATTGGTTACGGTAAAGCAGACCAAGCATTAAAAGACACGCCAAAAACAGGAGACAAAGTTGTTATCCTTGGTGGAGAAAATTATAGAATAGGTATGGGTGGTGCTGCAGTATCTAGTGCAGACACTGGAGAATTTTCTAGTGGTATCGAGCTTAACGCAATACAACGTTCTAATCCAGAAATGCAAAAACGTGCAGCAAACGCAGTACGTGGTATGGTAGAGAGCGACATAAATCCTATTGTATCTATTCACGATCACGGAGCCGGTGGACACCTTAACTGTTTAAGCGAACTTGTAGAAGATACGGGTGGTATGATTGATCTTGACAAACTTCCTGTAGGAGACCCTACCCTTTCTGCTAAAGAAATTATAGGTAACGAGTCTCAAGAACGTATGGGACTTGTTATAGGAGAAAAAGATGTTGATACACTTAAAAGAGTAGCAGACAGAGAACGCTCTCCTATGTATGAAGTAGGTGTAGTAACAGGCGATCACCGTTTTACTTTTAAGAGTATGACAACAGGTGCAACCCCTATGGATTATGCTTTAGAAGATTTCTTCGGAAGCTCACCTAAGACGATAATGAACGACAAAACAATAGTTCGTGATTACAAAAACGCGAGTTATGACGTTTCAGAAATAAAAAATTATGTGAACCAAGTGCTGCAACTAGAAGCAGTCGCTTGTAAAGACTGGTTAACAAATAAAGTAGACCGTTGTGTAACTGGTAAAGTTGCAAAACAACAATGTGCTGGCCCATTACAAGTACCACTTAACAATTGTGGTGTGATGGCGCTAGATTATAATGGTAAAAACGGTGTTGCAACAAGTATTGGGCACTCCCCTATTTCTGGGTTAATTGACCCTGTTGCTGGCGCACGTAACTCTATCACAGAATCTTTAACAAACATCATTTGGGCACCTTTAGAAGAAGGTCTTAAGAGTATTTCGCTCTCTGCAAACTGGATGTGGCCTTGTAATAATGAAGGTGAAGATGCACGCTTGTATCAAGCTGTAAAAGCCGTAAGTGAGTTTAGTATTGATCTTGGCGTGAATGTCCCTACAGGTAAGGATTCACTATCAATGAAACAGAAATACAAGAATGAAGAGGTAATCTCTCCAGGGACAGTGATCATTTCTGCAGGTGCGCATTGTAGCGATATTAAACAAGTAGTTGAGCCAGTGGCGCAATTAGGAAAAGGTAATCTATACTACATTAATATCTCTCAAGACGACTTTAAACTAGGTGGTTCTTCTTTTGGACAAGTATTAAGCTCAATTGGTAACGAAGCACCAACGGTAAAAAGTGCAGCCTATGTTAAGACAGTTTTTAACACGGTACAAAATTTAATAAAAGACAATCAAATAGTTGCTGGACACGATGTTGCTTCTGGTGGTTTAATTACTACACTTTTAGAGTTGTTCTTCGGAAATACTAATACGGGAGCTAAACTAGATTTAACAGGACTTGGTGATGATCTTGTAAAAATACTTTTTGCAGAAAACTGCGGAATTGTAATTCAAGCGGCAGATAATACGGTATTTGAAAAGGCAATGAATGCTAATGATATTACTTTCCATAATCTAGGTGAAGTTGCAGAAAGTAAAGCACTAGAATTAAAACTAGGAAGTCAAGATGTACAATTTGATATTGCAGAAATGCGCGATACTTGGTATGAAACTTCTTATTTATTAGACACAAAGCAAAGCGGAAATCAAGCCAAAGCAAGGTTTGAAAATTATAAGAATCAACCATTAAACTTCACATTTCCGAAGGAATTTACAGGTAAGCTACCACAAGCTCCTAAAGGAGAACGCATTAAAGCCGCGATCATTAGAGAGAAAGGTTCTAACAGTGAACGTGAGATGGCAAATGCAATGTATTTGGCAGGTTTTGACGTGAAGGATGTTCATATGACAGACTTAATAAGCGGTCGCGAAACACTTGAAGATATTAAGTTTATTGCAGCTGTAGGAGGATTTTCAAATAGTGATGTATTAGGTTCTGCAAAAGGTTGGGCTGGTGCATTTTTATATAATGAGAAAGCAAACAAAGCACTTAAAGACTTCTTTGCAAAAGATGATACCTTATCATTGGGTGTTTGTAATGGTTGCCAACTCTTTGTTGAGTTAGGATTGTTAACACCAGAAGATACAGAGAAACCAAAAATGCTACACAATGATAGTGGCAAGTTTGAGTGTTCATTTACTTCTGTGGAGATTCAGAAAAACAACTCTGTAATGCTATCTAGTCTTGAAGGAAGCACCCTTGGTATATGGGCAGCACACGGTGAGGGTAAATTCTCATTTCCGAAGCAAGAATCAGACTATAACATAGTAGGTAAATATGGTTATGATGCTTTTCCTGCTAACCCAAACGGGAGTGATTTTAACGCTGCAATGATGACAGATAAAACAGGAAGACACTTGGTTATGATGCCTCACTTAGAGCGCTCTACTTTCCCTTGGAACTGGGGGCACTACCCTAGCGATAGAAACGATGAAGTTTCGCCTTGGTTAGAAGGTTTTGTTAACGCTAGAAAGTGGTTAGAGACGAAGTAAGTTTCTCATAATTAACACATAATTAGTCCATAAAAGAGTAAAGAACTACTACTTTTATGGACTATTATTTTATACCTATATTTTTAAGACATCTATTTTATGAAAAACACCATCTTATTTCTTTTAGTATCTGTACTGTCACTATCTACATTTGCTCAAAATTATAAAGAAAAACATCAACGTGCTAAAATCTATTATTCACAATCTAGCGAGCTTGAAGCACTAGAACAAATGGGCATTCCTGTTGAGCATGTAATCTACAAAGAAGGCGTTTTTATTATTTCTGAATACTCAGTTTCAGAAATTGAGCTCGCAAGACAGGCTGGTTTTCAGGTAGAAATATTAATTGACGATACAACATCTCATTTTATTTCAGAAAACAGTAAGAGAGCCCCAGCAAGAAATGCAAGTTGTGCAGAAAATGGTGGAGATGATTATCCTGTTCCTGCAAATTTTAATCTTGGTAGTATGGGTGGATATTTAACCTATCAAGAGATTTTAGATGAGTTAGATGCAATGAAAGCAGCTTATCCTGACTTAATTACAACTAAAGCAAACATAAGCAACTTTTTAACAGAAGGACAACCAGATAATAATGTAACCCCATCTATAGGTAGTAATGGTATAAAATGGGTGAAAATTAGTGACAATGCAGATACAGATGAAGCAGAAGAAGAAATATTGTACTCTGCTATTCACCATGCACGTGAGCCTATGTCAGTTATGCAACTAATATACTATATGTGGTATCTGTTAGAGAATTATGACACTGACCTTGAGGTACAAAACATTGTTAATAATACAGAACTTTACTTTGTACCTATAGTAAACCCTGATGGATATTTATATAATGAAAGAACAGACCCTAATGGTGGTGGTAACTGGAGAAAAAACAGAAAGAATAATGGTGGTGGTGCTTTTGGAGTAGATAACAATCGTAACTACGAGTACTTTATTGATGGTAATCCCAATGACGGTATGTGGGGTGGTGAAGGTGCTTCAGCAAACCCAAATAACGATACCTATAGAGGGACTGCTCCTTTTAGCGAAGTTGAAAACCAAGCTATGAAATGGTTTGTAGAGCAACATGATTTTGTGATGGCTTTTAACAATCATTCATTTAGTAATCTGTTGCTATACCCTTTTGGATATGCTGAGCAAACACCAACTGTAGAAAATGATTTATTTGCAGCAATTGGTGATGAGTTAGTTTCTAAAAATGGATATAATAATATCTTGTCTTCTGAGCTTTATGCTGCAGCTGGTGATAGTGATGATTTTATGTACGGTACTGTAGGTACACACGATAAAATATACGCTTACACTCCAGAGATAGGTTCTGCTTTCTGGCCACCAAGTAATCAGATTATCCCAATCTCACAAGAGATGATGTATTTAAACCTTACCTCTTCTAAGATGGTAAATAATTATGCGGCTATTACAGAAAACACCTCTCAATATATAGGTGATGCTGGAACACAAAATGCAGAATTTACTATTAGAAGATTAGGAATAACTGGAGATGGTACATTTACGGTATCATTAGTGCCAGTATCTGCAAATATTAATGCTCAAGGTAGTGACATCACTTATACCACTCTAGACTTATTAGAGAGCCAAGACGGCACTATTCAATACACGCTTGCTGCTGGGACTAATGCTGGAGAAGAAGTTATATTTGATCTTGTAGTAAATAATGGATCTTATGATACAACAACTAGAATAACAAAGGTATTTGGTAATCTAGATGCAATATTTACAGATAGTGGAGACAGCACTACAGAAAACTTTAGTAATAATGGTTGGTCTACAACTACTCAAACCTTTGTATCGCCATCAACTTCTATAACAGACTCACCAAACGGTAATTACCAAAATGGAGCAAATAGTACAATAACCTTAACTGAATCATTAGATTTAACAAATGCTACTGGCGCAAATGTTTCCTTTTATGCTAAGTGGGAAATAGAAACTGGTTGGGATTATGTACAGTTTGAGATATCTACAGACAATGGTACTAATTGGATTCCTCAATGTGGTAATTATACAACAGCCGGAAGCGATAATGGTTTTCAGCCAGAAGGAGAACCATTGTATGATGGTACACAAAATGACTGGGTACTAGAAGAAATTAACCTAAGTGACTACATAGGTGAAACAATTATTGCCAGATTTCAATTAAGAGCTGACAATGCACAACGAAGAGATGGCTTTTATTTTGACGATTTAACTTTTAATATTTTAGAGCCAGGTGTTTTAGTGGTGAATGAAATAGAAAACGAATTAGGCATATATCCTAACCCTGTAAGTGATATTTTAAACATCACTACCGCATTAACTAATTATGATATAAACATCTATAGTACTCAAGGACAGCTCGTTTCCGAAGTGAAAAACGCAAGTGGATCGCAACAAATTGATTACAGCTCATTTGCTAGAGGTATTTATATTATGACAATTAATAGCAATGGTTCAAGTACTACAATGAAGATAATTAAAAAATAGCACGCTATTTTTTACAAATTTATAATGCCGAACAAATTGTTCGGCATTTTTATTTGAATTATAGTTAATTGTACGCTGATTTTTGCTATTTTTCAGATTATTAATTTAGAACAACTATGATAGAAGTAAAAAGACTTTTTGATTTCCCATATTATCAGCAAGAAAGATACCCTAAAGATGATGCCTTAGTAACAAAAGTGAACGGACAATGGGTAAAAACTTCAATTAAAGAATATATAGATAAAGCAAATGCCCTTAGTCGTGGATTGGTAAAAATGGGGGTTCAACCCAATGACAAAATTGCCATAATCTCTTTGACAAATAGAACAGAATGGAATATCTGTGATATTGGTATACTACAAACTGGAGCACAAGATGTACCTATTTACCCTACAATTAGTGCAGATGAGTACGAGTATGTTTTAAACCACTCTGAGGCCTCATATGTTTTTGTTTCATGTAAAGAAGTACTTGAGAAGGTAAAAAAATGTAAACCAAACGTACCTTCATTAAAAGGAGTTTATTGCTTTGATACTATTGATGGTACACCTAATTATCAAGAAATAATTGATTTAGGTAATGAAAATAAAGACCTACAAGAAGAAGTAGAAAAAAGAATGGCCGCTGTAAAAGAGGATGATCTTGCAACGCTAATATATACATCTGGTACAACAGGAAGACCTAAAGGAGTTATGCTAAGTCATAAAAATATAGCTTCTAACGCTATGTTTAGTGAAGGCAGACTACCTATTGTACTAGGTAATTCTAAAGCATTAAGTTTTTTACCCGTATGTCATATTTATGAGCGTATGCTTTTATATATGTATCAATACACAGGTACAAGTATTTATTTTGCAGAAAGCCTTGAGACTATAAGTGAAAACTTACAGGAAATACATCCAGATGTAATGAGCGCAGTACCACGTTTGTTAGAAAAAGTGTATGACAAAATTATCGCAAAAGGAAATGCATTAACTGGAGTTAAGAAAAAATTATTTTTCTGGGCTGTAGATTTAGGTTTACAATGGGAACCTTATGGAAAAAACGGATGGTGGTATGAAACTAAACTAGGCGTTGCTCGCAACCTTATCTTTAGCAAATGGCAAGAAGCACTAGGTGGCAACCTAAAAGCTATTGCATCTGGTTCTGCAGCACTACAACCACGTCTAGCTAGAATATTTAATGCTGCTGGCTGCCCTGTTATGGAAGGCTACGGTTTAACAGAAACATCACCAGTTGTATCTGTAAATGATATGCGTAATAGTGGGTTTAGAATAGGTACCGTAGGTAAAGCATTACCAGACACAGAAATTAAAATTGCAGATGATGGAGAGATCTTAATAAAAGGATCTCAAGTAATGCAAGGGTATTACAAAGATCCAGACCAAACGGCCGAAGTACTTAAAAATGGTTATTTCCACACAGGAGATATTGGTATTGTAGATGCAGATGGTTTCTTAAAAATTACAGATCGTAAAAAATCTATGTTTAAGACTAGTGGTGGTAAATATGTAGCTCCTCAGTTAATTGAAAATGAGATGAAACAATCTATGTTCATTGAACAAATACTGGTTGTTGGAGAAGGAGAAAAAATGCCCGCAGCACTTATACAGCCTAACTGGGAGTATATAGAAGAATGGAAAAAAGAAACTGGTGTAACCTTATCATCAGATACCTCTATTGCCTGTAAAGAAGAAACATTGCGAGAAGTAATGCAAAAAGAGATTGACACTCATAATGAACGTTTTGGAAAATGGGAAAAAATTAAAACTTTTGCCCTAACACCAGATGTATGGAGTATTGAAGGAGGTCACCTCACCCCTACTATGAAGCCTAAACGTAAAATAATTAAGCAGATATATAAAGAGTTATATGAAGGCCTATACGGTCGTTAAAAACGCTTCATTGTTTTCTTCGGAAATATTCAATAACTAAAAAAAGTGAAATCAAGAGTTTATCTTGGTTTCACTTTTTTTGTTCGTTATTATTAAATCTCTTAAATCTCTTTAAATTTCTTTTTCTTACTTGTTATCTAGTATTTAATCTTGTAAGAATACGTGTAGGAATTTATGTTTTATATCCAGTGTTGTGTGTAGGTTTTTATTTCAGTTCAGTTTTTAGTTTTTGAGTAATTAATTCCGCTTGAGTTAAATCCGATTCGCTCAAAATTATTCTCAAATGCTTTTTTTTATGTTTTATATCTAATTGATTTTTCTCTTTATAAAAACTTCCAAATCCACTCGTTGTAAAGAATTCAATAAAGATACTTAGAATCGAAATGAGCCAATTTGTTCTCTCTTTTTTTAATTCAACAGAGTCTAATGATTCGTATGAGTAAATTCCGTTGTCATTTTTGTCAGCGTTGTTAATTATTTCAAAGTTATTTTCGTTAAATAGAAACTTTAAAGTCGGTTGATTCCGTAATATTATTGCTTCGCTTTTCATTTAATCAAATTATCAGTTTTGAGTGAGTCAAACTTACACACAACGTTTAGGCTATGGTTAGTATGGGAATTAACAGTAATTAATTTCCGGTTAAGCACTTAGCCAAAACTTTTTATTTTGTTTTATCTTTTTATTTGTAAAGCCAAATCAAAAAGATTTGGTGGACTTGGTTAAAAAGCAATAAACTTTGAGTTAAGCACCAAAACCCGTATTAATTATAGCCATTGTTGTGGGTAGTTTTTATTCGAGTTTAATTTATCAAATCATTAAAATCACTTATTTCTTTCTTGGTAATAATTGGTTTATTTTCGGCTACTTTTGAAAATTCAATAATATTTTCATTCATTAACTTAGAAAAAAGTATATTCTGATTTTCTTTATTTCTTAAGTCTAAAATTTCTTTTTCTCTGAAAAAAACAGGTATTATATCATCAGATATATCACAAAAAGAGATTAAAATATATTTGTTCACAGATTTGTCAAAATCTTTAATAATCATATCGTATTCAATTCCGACACCACTTTTAAAATCATTAGCTTTTTCTTTATAACCTTTGGAAAGTACAATTATAACTTTTGGATAATCTGTTATTATGTTATGCATCATTTTTCTAAAATCTAACGAAGTATTTCCATTAGTTTTTGACCTATCCATTTCACTTTCAAACCCTTTTTCTCTTAAGAAGTTGTTGAATGAAAGAACTTTGTCTTTATGAGATTCATTATCCCAGCTGTAAGTTATAAAAACTTCTTTTTTTGATGTTTGAATGTTCTTCAAATTTAAATTTTTGTTTGTATTCAATAAAGGTTTTATTAGTTCTATGTATTTTTTTTCGTTAGCTAACCATTTTTTTATGATTTTGAAATACTTTATTTCTTTTTTTGAATAATCAACTAAAAGCTTATTTTGAGTTAAAATATGTTCCTCATTTAATAAATCAATTTGATATTTGTCTTTGCTTGAAATAAAATTATTTTCTAATAATTTAGGAGTATTTATAGATTTCAAAGACTCTTTTGTAATTATAATCAAAAACTCGATTAATTCCCCTTTTGTTCTACACTTGAATTTAGTTACACCAGAAAACCTATTGTACTCAGGCTCGTATAGGAAAAAATTAAGAGGAAATTTGTTCTTTAATTTTTCTTTATGTTCAATGAAAAAAGGAAGGCTAGGAAATGTTTTCAACCACTTTTGAAATATTGAATATAATATATTTAAATCTGTTTGCGTTTTATCACTTTGATTTGTTAGATTTTCTAAATATTCAATTAATAATTCTCTTTTCCATTTTGGAAAATTAAAATCAGTTGGTTTAGTTTTTTTTATCCAATTTTCTATATATGAATAATATTGGTTTCCACCAATGGTAGGAATTCCAAAGCTATCGATGGTGTATTGTATATAATCAGTTATTTCTTTAAACCAATTTTCTTTGTCTAATGATATAGAAATGAAATTTTCACTGTAAGAAATATGTTTTAATATTTTGTCATTTAAGTTTGTGTAATTCTCTATTTTAAACCAACGTTTTTTGGCGATATTTTTATGATTATCACAACAGTTAGGGAAACCAAGAAACCATTTGTCTAAATTATCTTTTACAGAAGAATGATAAGCGCAACAATTTGGGAAATCAACAGGAGATTCATATTCACCAAACGGCTTACAGTCATATCCTGGTTCATAAATATTAGTTCCTTCAATTTCTACAAATGGTTTTGTGTTTAATTCATTTATAAATTTTGCTCCATCAGGAATTTCTATTTGAAAGTTTCTATGCATTGCTTGTCTTTCTCTTTTTTTTAAATTACCCACAACGTTGTTGTATATGGTTTGTTGCGTGTTTCAAGCACCTAATTTAGTAAATAATTACCGACCAAGAAAGTCCGCGAGGACTTTCGTAAATTGGCTATAAATAGCAATAAATTATATACGGTGTTAGGGCAAGTTTTTTATGTTCTATGGAACAAATAATCTAATTCAATTTCAATTCGCGGTTTTTCAAATTGTTTGTCAGTTAATGGCGAAAACAGAATTTTAAAAGGTAATCTCAAATTCTTAAAAGACTTGAAATATGCAATATAATTTTCTCTTTCAACATAATCTCCTTTGTCAATGGATGAACCGTGAATTAAAAGAGTTGCTGTAATATTTTCAATTTCTCCATCTGAATTTTTTACAACGACAATATTTTCTAAATACTTTTCTATTGGTTCATTATTTGTTAGTTCAACTTTATATTTTGAGCCTAAACTATCTTTTTCGATTAAAATTACTTGGTCTGTAGATTTGAAAAACGGCAAAGAAACGACATCTCCAATTCTGTTCATTTTTCCAATATTGGATTTGATATCCTCATCTGTATTTAACCTTGGATATTCATTTTGAATCTCTCCATTCTGGTCATAAGTTCTTACGTATGTTTTTTTAATTCTTTCGATTTTGAAATATTGGTCAATTTGTTCTTGATAATCAAAAAATGAATTTTTAAATTCTTGTGTGTTATTTGCAATCCATTCAGTTTCTATTTCTCCAAATAAGTCAAAACCTATTAAAGTCATAACATTATTCTGGATAGTTGAATAAGGAATTTTAAGTCTAAATCTACCAAAGATGTTTTTACCTAATTTTCCTTCGTTATCTTTTAGTAATTCCATATTCTCGAATAGTGTTCCATAAAAACTGAACTTATCGATTGTTTTATCAATCAATTTTGAATAGTCTGATAACCTATAAAAATTAGTGTTCTTTTTATGATTTACTATATCTAATAAATAGATGTTATTTCTCGTTAAATCTTTTGGGTAAATGTCTTTCGATGAATTTCCTCTTAAAATATAATGTTTAACAATTTTCTTTTTTTGAATTAATTGAAAATCATAAATGACATTGTTAAGTAAATATTTATTCCAAATTTCTCCTTGTTTTAGAGAGTCAAGGTTTTTGAATTCAGGATTTTCTGAAATTAAATTTTCGTAAGGGTCAAAAAATATAACTTTAAGTTTATAATTCTCAAACTCAAGTTTTTCAATTTTTTTAGATTTCTGCGCAAATGAAGTATTTAGTCCGAATATTAAGAAGGTAATTAAAAGGACAAATTTTTCTTTCATAGTTCAATTTTGGTTTTTTTGGCAAATTTGCCCTAACGTTTATGTATAAGAATAGTTGCGGGTTTGCGTGCGAGGATTTTCCGAAGGAAAATCAGACGTAACAAAACTGCAACGACTTTTAGTTAAGCACTAATTTAGCAATTATTTTTATACGGTGTTACCACACGTTTTTTATTTCTGGTTTATATTTATATGGATTTTTAAGTTCAGTTTTTCCATCGTGATATATTAAAAATTCCACTTCATTTTCTTTAAATTCTATTGTTTCAATTTTAGTGATTCCAGTCACACAAGAGTTATTTCCAACGTATTGTTGTTTGTCCAAAATTCCGAACTGTGATTTTGTAATTACTAAACTTTCTCCACAAGCGAAAAACCCGCCAACTCGAACTTCTACGTTATGATTAGCATTAATTTCAGATTTTGTAAAAGGTGGCTGAAATGGCAAAGTGATTAAATAAAAAAACACAAATCCCATTTCCCAAAACATACTTAATATTCCAAAAATGAAAATTGGTATTGTCAAAATTCCGCTCAATACTTTGGTCAGATTTTTTTTAGTTAATCCGAAAAGTAATATTGTAGACAGCAAGAAAGTCAGTCCGATTATTGAGGTTGTATATTTTCCTTTTAGGCGGAAGTCAAAAGCCAAAAGTACAACACAGATTAAAATTCCGATTAATGAGTAAAATGAGATTTTTCTAATAACTTTTTCCAATTTCGGAAAGTCATATTTTTTCAAAATCAGCACTAAACTAATTCCTGAAAATATTGTTATTAAAACTATAAATGTCGTCATTTCTCAAATGTGTGGTAACTAGTTATATAATAACTTTTGTCATTGATATACCGTAAATATAATAGGATAACATTGAAAAAGTGTCATCGTTATCCCGTAAAGTTAATTTATTAAACAATATCTTAAAGCATATATGAAAACCAAAAACCTAAAGCCCCTTCACAAACTCCATAAAAACTTCTTTGTGTTTTTTCATATCCATTGACGGAGATAAGGATACACGGGCTATATAATCTTTATCACCTTCCTTGGTAGTACCTTGTGTAGAAGTTGCTGGTATGGTCCAGTAAACACCTTTTAATTGACCATAACTTACACAATACTTGCTCTCTTCAGGGATTTCATTAATCATACTATTTATAAGCTTTAAGTTTAAAGCTCTTTTGTAAGTCTCTCTTTCTGCATCTGTATCTCCTTTTGTGGGTAGGTCTAATGAAAAAACAGAAGGTGTAAATCCTTGTGCTGCTAATTCTTCAGACACAAAATTAATTTTAGCCGTAGGTAATACCTCTTTTATAAAAGTTACAAAATCACGAGTGTTTACATAAGCATCGCTAATTCTTTGATTCATAGAAGGCAATTGAACAGCTAAGATTTCATACTGTAAATCTGTTGCTTCATTATCACAAAGCTCTAAGTGCAATTCTATCTTTGGCATTAACGCAGCCGCTTTTTTATTAGACACGCAATAACCCGCAGTACATTTACCTCCACTAGGAAACTTAGAACCACTTGCATAAGCAATAGCTCTAACTGTGGCTAGTATGTCTGTTTCTCCTAAAAAGTGAACATTAGGACAAAAAGTTTGATCTAGAATAAAAACAGGGTCTATAGCAGTTGCTCCGTTTTTTGTTTTTCTAGTAGCGCTTAAAACAGCCTTTAGTTGCTCAAGATCTGGAACTTCTACTCTTGGGTTGGTTGGTATTTCTGCAATAATATATGGTACAGCATCTTCTTCTGCCATTTTTTCTAAAACAGTATCTATACTCTTTACCATATCATTATCACCATCTACGGCAAGATCAATCACTTCTACCCCATCTATACATGCTGCAACACGCCTAGCTTGGTCATTAGTCCCACCGTAGCAATTAGTAGGTACAATAAAATTAATCGTTTTTCCTGGGTGATTTTCTTTTGCATCGTGAATAAGCCCCATCATTATGGCATACTGCATAGAGAGACCGCTAGACGCTACTAGCGCAGCAGTGTGCGAACGAGTAATGTCACTAAATGACTTAAGAACACTCGCTTTATCTTCTATTACATTACTAGCATCAAGAACGATAGCAGTATTTGTAACCAATGATTGTAAAGCAGCAACACAATTAATAGGTGTCATTGCAATGGTTTCTCTTCTGCGCACATGTTGTATTTCTGAAATATAACTTTCATTATCTTTTCCGTTAACAATAAGTACACTTCCTAGTTTCTTATAAAGATTTACATAAAAATCTATTGCAGGATTAAGTACAACTGTACCCATTATATGCTCTTCAGAAATAAAAACCGTGCTTCCATCAAAGTCAGCAACTTCTTCTAGATCTTTTACTTGCTTTAACTCAAAAGCATAACCATATATATTCTTTAAAATTTCCGAAGTAAAAATTTCTGGTAGTGTATCTGTGTAAAGTATTTGAGTGTTTATATTGTCTAAGTGATTCTTTCTTAAAATCGCTAAAACCGGAATAGTCTGTGAAGAAAAACTAATCACATTATTAGCATCTAGTTGCTGTAAGCTAGCAATACCCCACTCTAAGACACATGATAGTGGATGCCCTAATCTAATATAATCATAGGCCGTAGGTAAATCACTAAGTGAAGATGTTTGAGAATTGTTTGCTTTGTACAAAGCATTAAATTGATCTAAAAATTGAACTTTGGCAAGGCTTTCGTCATAAATATCAAGACGATGTGTAGTTAGTCTCAGCCAGTCATTAGGCATATTTTTTAGTACTTCTTTTATATAATCTAGCATGTTTTTTATCTTTTAAATCCTATTTTTAAATAGAGGGCAAAGATACTTAACTACTTTTTTATGAGTCTTAAAATGAACTTAAAGAATGCAACTGTTTTGTAAAATAGGTCTGTGATTTTGCTTATTCATTTTTTAAAAAACGTCCCCTTGGCGCGTCTTCTTCTATCAAGACTTTTTCTGAGTGTAAAAACTTTGCAGCTTCTGCAGAGGCTATAACCTTAGGTGTACTTCGTTTAATCATTTCTGTTTCAAAGGGTTTTAAAACAGATTCTTTTAAGCCTTTTTCTCTCCAGTTAGATTGTGGTCTGCAACCGCTATAAATATTTCTAGCCAGCGAGAGTGCATCTATTAATGCTTGGTTTGCTCCTTGCCCTTTAAATGGGCTCATAGGGTGCGCTGCATCGCCTAATAGTGTGACAAGGTTTCTGTTTGTTAACATTTCAGAAGTAAGTAATTTTCTATCATAAACAGGATAGCCTGTAATTTTATTTTCTTGGGTTGCTGCCATTATTTGCGGGATGGGATCGTGCCATTTTGTTCTTTTACAAGCTTCTTCTTTAAGTGCTTTTACCCCTTTTAAGCTTAATGCTTTTGCTTCGTTTTCTGGCATAGGAAAACTCAATTGCCACATAATTGTGTCTGCATCATAAGGCATCATATAAACACGCTCTACACCGTTAGCCGTCTGGAAAACCGTTGCAGAGTCTAACAACGGACTCTCAAAACCCTCTAAAGAGGCTAATGGACAAATACCTAAAATAACTATACAACCTAGGTATTGCAATGGTGTTTGGCTCTCATTTATCAATGATTTACGCACAGTACTACGTATACCGTCTGCTCCTACAACGAGGCCTGCATTGGCACTTTTTATGTTTCCGTTTACTTTAAAATTGAGGGTAACTGTATCATTATCAGCTTCAGTAAAATCTACTAATTGGTGTCCCCATTGCACCATTTTGTGACCGCCTAGTTGTTTTAATAAAGCTAGACGCAGTGATTGTCGTGCAATATGTATGTTTGTTCGCTTCGGAAATTTTAAATCTTGAGATTTCTTCCATTTTCTTAAACCCCACTCTCCTATTATTTTTCCTTCTGTAGTATGTACTACGTGTCTTGTAGATACAATGCCATCTTTTAATTCTTTAATACCTAATGATTGCATAGCGCTACTTGCTTGTTGTAGAGTAAGACCATACCCTTGTGACCTAGCGTCAAAACTATTATCACGTTCATACAGTGTAAAAGGAATACCACGATGCAAGCAGGCAACAGCTAGTGCAACACCACCTATACCGCCACCAATAATTGCTACGTGTGGATAGTTTTTTGTGTCTACTGCAGGTATTTTATTTGCTAAGACTAAGCCAGAACCTCCACAATTATCACAAGGATCTAAATGACCTTTAGGCTTTACAGGCGGTTCTCCTTGACCATTAGAAGCATTATAAAAATCAAGCGCTCTTTGATAATTATGCTTTACGTGCTTTCTTATCCTTCGGCTTTTTTTTCCACGACCTTGACATTCTGGACAGAGGTTCCATATCGTGATTATTTCTTCTTCTTTATTCACCGTTTTTTTAGTCTGTAAATTTAAGTTTAGTTTTTTTTAAGAAATAGAAAGTTTACTCCTAAAGCCTAATTTGCAAGTTATAAAAATGTCAAGAACATATATAGTATCATCCTTTGTTTATTAGAATAGTCTTTATTTGATAATGAAATTCGTCAAATGACCTATAATACTAGACATAAAGTAATTGTGACCATATTATTTAAAAACAATAAACATTAAATTTGCAATACTAAAATTGAAGTATCTTAAACACACAATAATGAAAAAAACTTACTCATTTCTAACAGTACTTTTTATATGTGCTATATCTTTTAATAGTATTGCACAATCAGTTTCTTTGCCACAAGCAAGTTTATCTGCAACACCTTTACCTACTGTTGAGAATTCTGGTACTGCCACTGGTAGTATTGTCATATCAGAAACTTCTGGTACAAATGTTCCAAGTCAAGCTTTTGGCGAGCCAAATGTAACTGTAAGTATAGATTTTCAGTATGTAGAATTAAGAGATCAAGATGTTAATTTATTAACTGGTGAAGGTATGCAGTATTTTAGTGCTAGTTATGACCAGAACACAAACATTCTTTTACTATCTCAAAAAGATATTATCCCTGGAGATTGGTCTGGTTCAATTAACTTCCCTATCGCAGTGATCCAAAACTCTACGCAACCAGAATCTTTTAATGGGTTTAATGCTAATATAGCTGCTATAGACGCAAGTACTAATGCAGAGGGTAATGCTTCAATTTTTACATATACAGATGAAGATGTACTAGCTGTAAACACTATAAAGTCGCTATCATTTGAAGTTTCTCCAAATCCTTCAAAAGGTATTTTAAACATTTCTTTTAATGAGAGTATTGATACTAAGGTTGAACTTTTTGATCTTACAGGTAAATTTATTTTAGTAAAAGAATACAGTAACCTTGAGACGGTATCTTTAAACATACAAGATTTAGCTTCTGCTGTTTATTTACTTAAAGTAACATCTAACGATGCTTCAAATTCTATAAGAATTATTAAAGAATAATTGATACAGATATAACTATCAAATTTTGATAGTTTGTAAAAAAGCCTTTAAAGTTATTTAAAGGCTTTTTTGTGTTTAAGAATTAAGTTATAAAGAACAATTCTAGCATATATTACTAATTTTCTTGAATATTAAAAGTGCCTTTTTTTCAATTAGATTCTTATTAAACAAAACTATCTTTGCAAAATGAATGCTAACCTTTTATTAGTCACCCCTCCGTTTACACAATTAAATACTGCGTATCCAGCAACGGCCTATATTAAAGGTTTTCTTATAGAAAAAGGAGTTTCTGTATCTCACGTAGATTTAAGCATCGAACTTTTTACTGCTGTATTTACAAGCGAGTTTTTAGCGTCAATATTTAAAGAAGCTAATGAATTAGGTAATTATCATTATCCGCAAATTCAAGAAAAAAAATCATCTTATATCTCAAGTGTTGACACTGTAATTAGTTTTCTGCAAAAGCAAGATATCACAACTGCAAAGAAGATTTTAAAAGACAGTTTTTTACCAAAAGGGCATAGACTGTCTAAAGTCAATAAAAACATACAATGGGCAGATGGAGAGATTGGTATTATAGATAAAGCTAAACACCACGCCACACTTTTTATTGAAGAAATAGGAGATTTTATACAAGCCAATGTAGATGAGTTTTTTGCCTTTACTAGATATGCAGAACAGATAGCTACGTCTGCAAGTAGTTTTGACGAGTTGTATGAAGGTTTAAGTTATCAACCTACTTTGATAGAAGACGAAATGATGACAGTGCTAGAAACTAAAATCAATGCACACACTCCTACTCTAGTTTGTTTTACCATCCCTTTTCCTGGTAATCTATTTGCTGCTTTACGTTGTGCTCAATTTATAAAACAATTTTTCCCAGACATAAAAGTTGCTTTTGGTGGTGGTTACTGTAATACAGAATTACGCTCTTTAGAAGACCCTAGAATTTTTGAATTTGTAGATTTTATCTCATTAGATGATGGTGAAGGCCCTCTATTAAAAATTGTAAAATACACCGAAGGGAAAATAACTAGTGATGAACTTGAAAGAACTTTTATTCTTGAAAACAACCAAGTGATCTACAAGAATAAAATACCAAACACTATTTACCATCACAGAAACTTACCAGCACCAGATTATTCAGGATTAGACTTTAGCAAATACGTATCATTTTTAGATGTAGTAAACCCAATGCACCGCATGTGGACAGATGATAGATGGAACAAACTCACTATCTCACACGGCTGTTACTGGAAACAATGTTCGTTTTGTGATGTCAGCTTAGATTATATAGGTAATTATCAAAACACAACTGCTAACGACTTAGTTGATAAAATTGAAAAAATAATACAAGATACAGGTATTACTGGTTTCCATTTTGTTGATGAAGCAGCACCTCCTAAAATGCTACGAGCGCTTTCTGAAACATTAATTGAACGAAATATAAATATCACGTGGTGGACCAATATTAGATTTGAAAAAACCTTTACAAGTGAACTTTGCGAGGTTATGGCAAAATCTGGCTGTATTGCTGTGACAGGAGGGCTAGAAGTAGCCTCAGACCGCTTATTAGCAAAAATGAAGAAAGGGGTAGATATTGCACAAGTAACAAGAGTTGCTCATAATTTTTCTGAACATAATATTATGGTACACGCTTATCTTATGTTTGGCTTCCCTACTCAAACAGAACAAGAGACCATAGACTCGCTAGATGTTGTTAGACAGTTGTTTGAAAAGAACTGTATACAATCTGCTTACTGGCATCAATTTACTACAACCATTCATAGCCCAATAGGTAAAAACCCAGAAGATTTCGGTATTAACATTACGGGACCAGAATTTAAAGGATTTGCACAAAATGATTTATGGCATGAAGACCCTCAAGGAGCAGAACACCCCAAATATTCTAAAGGATTAAACCTTGCTTTAAACAGTTATTTAAATAAAACTGGATTTGATATTCCGCTGCAAGATTGGTTTGATTTTCCTGTTGCAGCAACTACGCATCCTAAAGGATTAATTGAGCGTTTTTTATTAGAGCGTAAGACTGCTCAGGTTTCTTAGATTCCTATTACAATAATTATAGTGCTTTCCCCTGCCCTAAAAGGTACCAATTATTTGTACTACAATTTTGTTGTTAACTTCGGAAATATTCAAACTTTGAAGAATGCTCTTTTTAAAAAGTATGCTTACCACTTTAACGTCAAGTTTTCAGTCAATTTAAAAAGAGAAAATAGCGCTTTCTATTTCTTAAAAACATCAATATTGAAATCACATGTCACGGATAGTTCGTTTTTGTTGGTGATGTTTTCTAACCGCTCAACTCCTGTGCTCCAGTAATACGGCGTCATTTTTAAAAGTGCCAATAAGTCTTCAGCACTTTTTAAGTCTATGGTAAACGTACAGCGTTCTGTTAATACATGCTCAAATTCTGCACGCATTTTTTCTACGGTGGTTGTAGTGTGTGGTTTTACTTTCTCGTAAATAAGAGCCGCCATTTCGTTTAAATGGTTTGGTGCTGGACTTACTACTATTGCATAACCATTTCGCGCTGCAACACGCTTAAACTCTGTAGGCATTATGGGCGAAAAAACCGATAGAATTAAATCGACACTCTTCTTAGCAATGGGTAGATCATAGATTGAACTTACAAAATAGAAGTTCTTTTTATATCTATTTGCCGCATACTTCACCGCGTGTTTAGAAATATCTGTCCCAAATATCGTGGTGTGCAAGCCGTGTAAATAGTTTAAAGCTTTCTCAGAATAATAACCCTCACCGCAGCCTGCATCTAAAGCCACAATCTTTTTGTTTCTAAAAGAGAGTTGCTCATTAATCAGTTTTTTAATGTTCGCAATTAAAGGATCATAAAAGCCCAACTCCAGAAAGTCTCTTCTGGCAGCAATCATCATCTCATTATCCCCTGGATCTTTAGACTTCTTTTTATTTACAGGCAGTAGGTTTAAATATCCTTGCTTGGCAATATCAAAACTATGGGTATTCTTGCAGCGATAAGTGGTTTTATTTGCTGGTAATATTGAGGTTTTGCAGTAAGGGCAAGTGAGAATGGACATCTGTATTAATATTATTTTTTGCCTAAGCAATAAAAACTGTGTAAGGATACGCAAGGTACAATAATCAAGTTTTCAAATTACTTTTTACCTCTTATCTAAATCAATTAAAAGAATTTCATTTTTTAGGGATCTATATTCAAGTTCCTCGTCTTTATATTCCTCATACTGGTCACTGTCCATAATAATTAAGTCTATGTCTGTCAGTCCTTGTGGGCCCGAGTTATTCTCTGTAATAAACTTGTCATTGTCTAGTACTAAAATACAGCTACTATCTTCATAAGGTTCATTATCTAAATACTTAAAATGAATATCCACAATTTTCTTATTCTTAAAAAGAAGTCTCCATGCTAGTCCACAACGCTTTGCTTTTCTAAAGTTAGAGGCTTTTCCACGCTCGTAAGTTTCTGTAAGATCTTCTTCTGTATCTGGAACATTGGGTATTAATAAAATTTTACCATTAGATAGGCGTATTTGAGACTGAAACTGTTGCAATCCATATCCATCTTCATAGGTATAGTTAAAACGAATCTTAGATATTTTTTGATCAAGTACATCGTATAGTTTCATAGTTATTTAGTTTCGTTAATAGTGAGTAAAAAGATACAAAATTTAAGAACACACCTAAAATAGGTTTAATCAAGATTCAAAGAAAGATTAATCTGAGTGCAACCAGTAAAATAACAATATAACTATTCACATAAAAACACAAAAAAGGAGCTACTTTTCAGTAACTCCTTGTATTGCTTTATATCAAGTAAAACTATTTTACATTAAATGCTTGTACCGCATCTTCAATTATGGTCTCTCCTTTTATAATTTCAAAAGCTTGATTTTTTGCTACGTTATCTTCAAGACTATTTACTAAAGTTCTTGCAACGTCCCACCTGGAGATTTCTCCTTGTTCGTTTAATTTATGAGCTAATTTTATTTTGCCTAATCCTTCATTATTTGTTAATGATCCAGGTCTTACAATACTAAAGTTTACACCACTTATATCTAGATATTGATCTGCATTTTGTTTAGCTTGTAAATAGTCTTTTAATTCTCCTTGCGGATTATCTGCTCCCATAGAACTTAGCATAACAAACTTGTTTACTCGCTCTTTTTTTGAAGCATCAATTAAACGCTTTGCGCCATCTTGATCTACATTTACTACATCTTTACCTCCAGATCCTGCTGCAAATATTACTTTACTTATTCCTTTAGTAGTTCCTGAAACATCTTTTGCTAGATCACCCCAAACAGTCTCTATTCCTGAAGACTCAAATTGTTCTTTTTGGCTCTCTTTTCTAATCATTGCCACTGGCTGGTAATTTTTAGAATCGTTTAATAATTGAACTACTTTTTTTCCGGTGGTGCCTGTTGCACCTGCTACTAATACTTTTTCCATAATTTAAAAATAGATACTATTTAGAGCAAAATAGAGGCTATTAACGTTCTTTAACGACCAAAATCATCATTTTTAAGAAGATTTAACAAATTCTGGGTATAACTACATTTATATGTTAGCTCTTCTATCATTGTTATTAATCTTAAAATAAAACGACATAAATTTAAATATTACTTTGATAAATATTAAGTAGTTATTCAACGAGTTTAAACCTGAACCTACCCAAGATAAATATTATAAGTAATGAACCTTGAGTATATTTTGTAATGGGGTTTATTTTTGAGATTTTTGCAAAATAAATATAAGAAATTGAAAAAATTAATAATTACAGCCCTCTTATTTTGCGCTACAATATCATATTCGCAAAATGAATTTCAAATTGAATCAAACTTAGGTTTTTTATACCAAAAAGACATTTCTATAAATAATGAAATATTAAAGAGTACTGGAAATTTTGGTGCACGTATAGGCGCTAATTATCTAAAGAAATTTGATAGCAATATGTATTTTGAAACAGGCTTGTTTTTAAAATACACTACAGGTACTTATAAAATAGAAACAGTAGACTTTAATTTTAATTCTATAAGATTACAAGTGCCTTTTTATGTTGGTTATCAAATTAATGACCTCTGGAGGTTTAATCTTGGAGCCAGTGTAGAAAACAATAAAGATTTTGAAGATCTCGCATTTTATTTAAACGAAAATCTAAGATATGATTTTCTAGTAAAAGTCGCTTATAACTACTCAGATTTGCTAGACTTTTCACTCTATGCAAACACTATGGTTTCTAAAACAAAAGACATTAACACCTTAACAAGCCCTAGAAATGGAGTATACATTGGTGTTATTTTTAAGATACCTAATAGCAAAACAAACAAAGAAGATTAATTATGAAAAAAATTGTTTTTTTAGCACTTATAATTTTTACTATTAATAGCTGTACATCAATAGATGAAACTATAACCATAGATGTACAAGACTACAGTACTACTACACACACTACTATTAATACAGACTTAAAAGTTGTAAACCTTGTTGTAGACCAAGATGAGTTTAATGAAATGTATGACAACTACAATGAGTTTGAAGAAGTAGAAATAGAAGGTTTTTTTAATCTTTACAAAAATGGTGAACTACTTATAGAAGATGAAGTTGTTGAACTTGAAATTAAAGGAAAAGTAAGTGCTCAATTTGACCTAAAGTCTCTTGGAGTAAAATTTGACGATACTTATAACAATACAGACCGCGTATTAATAGATGTAGAAACGCTTCCTTTTCATTCTATAGATAAAATTAAAGCATTTAGACTAAGAAATTCTGGTAACGATTTTGAAGATACCATGCTTAAAGACATTAGTTACACTAAGCTTGCCATTGATGCAGGCCTAGACATTGACCTAACCTATGCAGAACAAACAGTTGTTTTTGTTAATGGGAGTTACTTAGGTATAATGAATTTAAGAACAGAAGCAAACAGAAACGGAATCTATAGATTATACAAAGAAGATAAAGACGACATTACACTTGCAAAAATTAATCACGGTGGTACTCTTGAGAAAAAAAATGGCGATTTTGATAAGATTGATCGTTTAATTACAGCTATAGATACAAATGATTTAGATTTTTTATTACAAGAAATAGACCTCAATAACTTTATTGATTATATGGTTTTTCAATCAATGATTGGTAACAGTGATTGGCCTGAAAATAATGTGCGCTTTTTTGCAATTAAAGAGGGTCCTTTTAGGTTTATAATGTTTGACCTTGATAAAGTAGCTATCAAAGACCTAGATGCAGATCCATTAGATTTTATTAATAATCCTGTTAAAAACCCAGTTACAGACTTATTTAATGTGCTATATGCTGACAGCGAGTTTAAAAACAATTTTAATTCTCGCTTTGACGAGATTAAAAATTCTGGTGCGTTAAGCCCTGAAAAATTTAACGCTATAGTGTCATACTATAAAAGCAATATAGAGCTGCAGATGCCTATGCACATTGAAAAATATAATAACCCAAGTAGCTTTACAGATTGGTATTTAAATCTTGAAAAACTAAAAAACGATTTTTCTACACGTATTAAAAATCTTGATTAATCTACACACACTACTCTAGCCCTTAATACTATCTATTTTTTTATAAAATTTACTTCTTTCTAAATTAACAACAATTTATTATGCACGCATAGTAAATTTTGTTATCTTTGGTTCAAGAATAAACCGCAAATTGCGAGTGGACTTAAAATATGAAAGAAAAAACAATAGATTATATATTAAGGAGTACCTGGATGGCAGTACAAAAGATGTACAATGAAGAAGCAGGAACTCAAGGCAGCACTATGGCAACAGGTTTTGCTTTAATTAGTATAGATCCAGAAAAAGGTTCTCCGTCAACCGCACTTGGCCCTAAAATGGGTATGGAGGCCACTTCCCTATCTCGTACTTTAAAGAAGATGGAAGAGCAAAAATTAATAGAACGTCACCCTAACCCAGATGATGGTAGAGGTGTTATTATACAGTTAACCCCTTTTGGTAAAGAGATGCGCGATTTTTCTAAGCGTGTTGTTTTTGGTTTTGATGAAGCCGTTAAAGCAAACATATCGCAAGAAGATCTAAATACATTTAGAAAAGTGGCAGACAAAATGATAGATCTCATTAACAATAAAAAGATTTATAACAATACAAACCAGCCTCAAATAATAGAAGGCTAGAATTATCACTTCGGAAATGTGCTTGATTCAAGAAAATTTCCGAAGAAAACAAAACAGTTAATAATACAGAATTAGCAAAATCAGTTTATCTGAATTTATTATTCATAATTTATAATTAAAAATATGTCTAAAAGAAGAATTAATAAAGTAGCCGTAATAGGTAGCGGAATTATGGGAAGCGGAATCGCTTGTCACTTCGCAAACATTGGTGTAGAAGTTTTATTACTAGACATCGTACCAAGAGAACTAAACGATAAAGAAAAAGCAAAAGGATTAACCTTAGAAGACAAAGTAGTGCGCAACCGTATGGTAAATGATGCACTTACTGCCTCTATTAAATCTAAGCCTGCACCTTTATATGATGTGTCTTTTGCAAAGCGTATCACTACTGGTAACTTAACAGATGATATCGCTAAAGTAAAAGATGTAGACTGGATTATTGAGGTAGTTGTAGAAAGACTTGATATTAAAAAACAAGTTTTTGAAAACCTTGAAAAACACAGAACTCCAGGTACGTTAATTACTTCAAATACTTCAGGTATTCCTATTCACTTTATGAGTGAAGGTCGTAGTGAAGACTTCCAGAAACATTTTTGTGGAACACACTTCTTTAATCCACCTCGTTACTTAAAGTTATTTGAAATAATCCCTGGACCAAAAACAAGCCCAGAAGTATTAGATTTCTTTAATGGTTATGGTGAGCAGTTTTTAGGAAAAACTACAGTAGTAGCAAAAGATACTCCTGCCTTTATAGGTAACAGAGTTGGTATTTTTTCTATTATGAGTTTATTTCACGCTGTAAAAGAAATGGGACTTACTATAGAGGAGGTAGATAAATTATCTGGTCCAGTTATAGGTAGACCAAAGTCTGCAACTTTCCGTACGGTAGATGTTGTAGGTCTTGATACACTAGTACACGTAGCAAACGGTATTAGAGAAAACTGTCCTAAAGACGAACGTTCAGATTTATTTAAACTACCAGATTTCATCAACACAATGATGGAAAACAAATGGTTAGGTAGTAAGACTGGTCAAGGGTTTTATAAAAAATCTAAAAATGCAGAAGGTAAAACTGAGATTCTAGGTCTTGACTTAGATACACTAGAATACAGAGCAGGTAAACGTGCTAAGTTTGCTACACTAGAGTTAACTAAAACAGTAGATAATGTAGCAGACCGCTTCCCTATTCTTGTAAAAGGAAAAGATAGAGCTGGTGAGTTTTACAGAAAATCATTTGCTGCTCTTTTTGCATATGTAACCAACCGTATTCCAGAAATATCTGACGAGCTTTACAAGATTGATGATGCAATGAAAGCAGGTTTTGGGTGGCAACACGGTCCATTTGAAATTTGGGATGCTATAGGTGTAGAGAAAGGAATTGAAATGATGAAAGCAGAAGGTCACGAGCCAGCTGCGTGGGTAAATGATATGCTTGCAAACGGAAGTAAATCTTTCTACTCAGTAAAAGATGGTGCTACCTTATATTATGATATTGACAAAAAAGCACAAGTAAAAGTACCAGGACAAGATTCATTTATTATTCTTGATAATATTAGAAAAACAACAGAGGTATTTAGCAACAGCGGAGTATCTGTTCAAGATCTTGGCGAAGGTATTTTAAATGTAGAATTCCGTAGTAAAATGAATTCTATTGGCGGTGACGTTCTTGCTGGTATTAATAAAGCAATAGACTTAGCCGAAGATAAATATGACGGTTTGGTTATTAGTAACCAAGGTGCAAACTTCTCTGTAGGTGCAAACATAGGGATGATTTTTATGATGGCCGCAGAGCAGGAATATGATGAGTTAAATGCTGCCATAAAATATTTTCAAGATACGGTAATGCGTTTACGTTACTCTTCTATCCCTACAGTAGTCGCTCCTCACGGTATGACTTTAGGTGGTGGTTGTGAGTTAACATTACACGCAGATCGCGTAGTTGCTGCAGCAGAGAGTTACATAGGTCTAGTAGAATTTGGTGTAGGAGTTATACCAGGTGGTGGTGGTTCTAAAGAGATGGCACTACGTGCTAGTGATATGTTTCAGAAAGGAGATGTAGAGCTTAACGTTTTACAAGAGCATTTCTTAACAATAGGTATGGCAAAAGTATCTACCTCTGCTCAAGAGGCTTATGGTCTTGATATTTTAAAACCAGGTAAAGATATTGTTGTCGTTAACACTAATCGTCAAGTTGCAACTGCAAAAGCGGTAGCAAGACAAATGGCAGATATGGGGTACACAAAACCAGCACCTAGAAACGATGTTAAAGTATTAGGGAAGCAAGCATTAGGTATGTTCTTAGTAGGAACAGACTCTATGGAAGCTAGTAGATACATTAGCGAGCACGATCAAAAAATAGCAAACAAACTTGCCTACGTAATGGCAGGTGGAGATTTAAGTGAACCTCAATTAGTAAGTGAGCAATACCTATTAGACCTAGAACGCGAAGCATTCTTAAGTTTAACAGGAGAACGTAAAACACTAGAGCGTTTACAACATATGATCCAGAAAGGGAAACCTTTGAGAAACTAACGTTTCGCGGTAATGAGTAGTGAGTTTTTAGTATTGAGAAGATGAATAAAGTTGAAGATTTAATTATTTGGAAGAAAGGGATGGAATTGGCAAAGCTAGTTTACAAAATCTCTATTGAATTGCCAAATGATGAAAAATTTGGTTTGAATTCTCAAATTAAAAGATGTTCAGTTTCTATCCCTTCTAACATTGCAGAAGGTGCAGGAAGAAATTCTAATAAAGAATTTAAATACTTTTTAAGTATTGCGAATGGTTCAGCTTACGAATTACAAACTCAATTACTCCTAATTGGAGAATTAGAACTAATAGAAAAAGAAAAATTAAAACCATTAATTGAATTATGTATTGAGATTCAAAAAATGAATTACTCATTTCAAAAGAGACTTTAATCTCACAACTCAATACTAAAAACTCAATACTAAATATTATGAGAACAGCATATATAGTAAAAGCATACAGAACCGCAGTAGGAAAAGCGGGCAAAGGAGTTTTCCGTTTTAAAAGAGCAGATGAACTTGCTGCAGAAACGATACAACATTTAATGAAGGAACTTCCTAACTTAGATCCTAAACGTATTGATGACGTTATTGTTGGTAACGCAATGCCAGAAGGATCACAAGGACTAAACGTAGCGAGATTAATCTCTTTAATGGGATTAGATATTGTTGATGTTCCTGGTGTAACTGTTAACCGTTTTTGTTCTTCGGGACTAGAAACAATAAGCATGGCAGTTGCTAAGATACAAAGCGGAATGGCAGATTGTATTCTTGCCGGTGGAGCAGAATCTATGTCTAGTGTACCTATGACTGGTTTTAAACCAGAATTAAACTATGATCTAGTAAAAGCAGGTCACGAAGATTATTACTGGGGAATGGGAAACACGGCAGAAGCTGTTGCAGACCAATTTAAAGTATCTCGTGAAGAACAAGATGCCTTTGCATTTAATAGTCATACAAAAGCTTTAGCAGCATTAGACTCTAATCGCTTTCAAGATCAAATTGTTCCTATAGAGGTTGAAGAAACTTTTTTAAATGGAGCAGGTAAAAAAGAAGTTAGAAAATATACTGTAAATAAAGATGAAGGACCTCGTAGAGGAACTTCTGTAGAAGCTCTTGCAAGACTACGTCCTGTGTTTGCTGCAAATGGTAGTGTAACTGCGGGTAACTCTTCTCAAACAAGTGATGGAGCTGCTTTTGTAATGGTGATGAGCGAAGAGATGGTAAAAGAATTAAATCTTGAGCCAATAGCAAGAATGGTAAGTTATGCAGCTATGGGTGTAGAACCTAGAATTATGGGTATCGGTCCCGTTGCAGCAGTGCCAAAAGCTTTAAAGCAAGGTGGATTAACTCTTAATGACATTAAGTTAATTGAGTTAAATGAAGCGTTTGCTTCACAATCTGTAGCAGTAATTAGAGAGCTAGGGCTTAATCAAGATATTGTAAATCCTAATGGAGGAGCGATTGCACTTGGTCACCCACTAGGGTGTACTGGAGCAAAACTTTCAGTGCAACTATTTGACGAGATGAGGAAACAAAATATGCAAGGCCAACACGGACTAGTAACTATGTGTGTAGGTACTGGACAGGGAGCTGCAGGGGTATTTGAATTCTTGAAATAGTATTGAGTTGTTAGTTTTTAATATAGAGACTAACAACATCTTTTAAGTATAAATAAAAAAAATAATGAGAACTTGATGTTACATTTAAACTCAATACTCATTACTAAAAAAACTAATAACTAGTATAATGGCACAAGAAACAGAACAAAAAGACATCCTAAGAGGAGGTCAATTTTTAGTAAAAGAAACAGCTTGCGAAGAAATTTTCACACCAGAAGATTTTAGCGAAGAGCAAAAGATGATGAAAGAAGCGGTTACAGAATTTAATGACCGTGAGATTGTAGCTAACAGAGATCGTTTTGAAGCAAAAGATTATGCACTAACTGAAGAGGTAATGCGTAAAGCTGGAGAACTTGGGTTTTTAAGTGTTGCAGTACCAGAAGACTTAGGTGGTCTAGGTATGGGCTTCGTTTCTACCGTTTTAACATGTGATTACATTTCTAGTGGTACTGGCTCCTTCTCTACTGCCTTTGGAGCACACACTGGTATTGGTACAATGCCTATAACTCTCTACGGAAATGACGAACAAAAGAAAAAGTATGTTCCTAAACTAGCAAGTGGTGAATGGTTTGGAGCTTATTGCTTAACTGAGCCAGGTGCTGGTAGTGATGCAAATAGCGGAAAAACAAAAGCAGTACTTACAGAAGACGGAAAACACTATTTAATTAGTGGACAAAAAATGTGGATTTCTAACGCAGGTTTTTGTGATGTAATGATTGTATTTGCTCGTATTGGTGATGATAAAAACATTACAGGATTTATCGTTGAGAACGATGCTAGTAATGGGATCTCAATGGGTGAAGAAGAACATAAATTAGGTATTAGAGCCTCTTCTACTCGTCAAGTATTCTTTAGCGATACAAAAGTATCTGTAGATAATATGCTTGCGGGTCGTGGTGAAGGTTTTAAAATTGCAATGAATGCATTAAACGTAGGTCGTATTAAACTAGCAGCAGCTTGTTTAGATTCTCAACGTCGTGTAACATCTGAGGCAGCTAAATATGCTAATGAGCGTATTCAGTTTAAAACGCCTATTGCAAGTTTTGGTGCTATTAAATTAAAATTAGCAGAGATGACAACCTCTGCATACGTAGGTGAAAGTGCAACTTACAGAGCTGCAAAAAACATAGAAGATCGTATTAATATGCGTATTGCTGCTGGTAACACACACCAAGAAGCAGAATTAAAAGGGGTTGAAGAGTATGCAATAGAATGCTCTATCTTAAAGGTAGCTGTTTCAGAAGATATTCAAAACTGTGCTGATGAAGGTATCCAGATTTTTGGAGGAATGGGCTTCAGTGAAGACACTCCTATGGAAGCTGCGTGGAGAGATGCACGTATTGCTCGTATCTATGAAGGTACTAATGAGATTAACCGTATGCTAGCAGTAGGAATGCTTGTTAAAAAAGCAATGAAAGGTCACGTAGATCTTTTAGGACCTGCACAAGCAGTGGCGACAGAGCTTACCTCTATCCCCTCTTTCGAGACTCCAGACTTTAGTGTATTGTTTGCAGAAGAAAAAGATATGATTAAGAAACTTAAAAAAGTATTCTTAATGGTTGCAGGTAGTGCAGCTCAAAAATATGGAGATAAATTAGAACAACACCAGCAAACATTAATGGCTGCTGCAGATATTCTAATTGAAATCTATATGGCAGAAAGTGCTATTTTACGTACAGAGAAAAATGCAAAACGTTCTGGAGAAGATTCTCAAGAAATACAGATTGCAATGTCTAAGTTATACTTATACCACGCAGTTGATATCATTTCTGTAAAAGCAAAAGAATCTATTATCTCTTTTGCAGAAGGTGATGAACAACGTATGATGTTAATGGGACTTAAACGTTTTACAAAATATCAAAATATGCCTAACATAGGTACTATGCGTAAAATGATTGCAGAGAAAGTATCTGCAGAAGGTAAATACCCTTTCTAGTAGTACTTCGGAAATACTAATTATATTAAACCGCTTAATAGTTTTATACTATTGGGCGGTTTTTTTGTTTTGTAATTTTTCAGAAATAAAAATCAAGAAAATTTTATCAAATTAAGAATTAACCAATTTATTATCGAATTCTCACTCAAACTGCCTAAATACTCATTAAGGAATATTATTTCAGCATAATGTTGTACATTTAATATAAGTAAATATGTAGAATATCACATTCTATTGTTTTCTAAAATAGACACCTCCCAACCAACACCTGTAAATAATGAAAAAACTCCTCCTCCTCATACTAAGTCTGCTAGTAGTAACAACATTCTCTTTTACTATTTTTGATGACTTTAAGTCTGTACTTAGTGATAAACTAAAAGATTATACAGAGAATAACTATCCAGAAAAAATTTATATTCATACAGATAAGCCCTATTACTCTGCGGGAGAATCTATCTGGCTTTCTACGTATCTAGTAAATGGTGTTAGCCACAGACCGTCAGAAAAAAGTACGGTTGTGTATCTAGAGCTAATTGATAAGCTAGATAGTATAGTGGACAAAAAAATGCTTTTTATTGAAGATATTTCTACAAATGCAAACTTTGATTTACCCGTTGATCTAGAAGAGGGAGATTATACTATTAGAGCTTTTACTAAGTATAACTTGAACCAGAGTAATACTTATATTTTCACCAAAAACATTTCTATTTTTAATCCTTTTGCAGATAAAGCAGCTGAATCTATCATTAAAACCAATACTTTAAAGAACACTCCAGAACTTGGTTTATATCCAGAAGGCGGATACCTTGTTGAAGGTATAGAGAATAAAGTCGCTGTAAAAATTGAGGGACAAAATCTTGATGCAAAAAAAATACCTATTCGTATTGAAAACGATCTTGGAGAAAAAGTAGCTGAGTGCTTCACTAAAGAATTAGGGCTTGGTGTTTTTAAAATTAAGCCTGTAGCAGGAAGAAGCTATAATGCAGTTATTGAATTAGAAGATGAAAACATTTCTTTTGCAGTACCGGTTGCCCTTAAAAAAGGATATGTAGTCAATGTAAAAGAAGAAGAAAAATTCTTGAAAATAGAACTCGCTACAAATACAGAAAATGGATTAAAAAACAGTTTATTAATAGGACATCAACGTGGTAAAGAGATGTTTACTTATTATCATAGTGATGATACAAATTTTGCTACCGTTAAAATACCAAAATTTGAGCTTGGTGCAGGAGTTATAAACATCACTCTTTTTGATGAAGCTCACAATCCTATTGCAGATCGTTTACTGTATATGAATATTGATGATGGTATGGTCGCTACTATAAAAACTGATGAAGACATTGTGAGCACAAACCAAAAGGTAAACGTTGCATTACAAGTTAATAACGAGTACGGGGATTTTATACCAAGTACCTTATCAATGACTGTTATTGATAATGAAGCGATTTCTGTAGATGAAAATCAAGAGAATATAAAAACATACTTGTTATTAAACTCTGACCTTAAGGGTAAAATAACGGCTCCTAACTATTACTTTACTAAAGGAGATAAAGTAAAGAAAGATTCTTTATTAGATCTTACCATGATGACCCAAGGATGGAGCAGATTTACTTGGCAAGAGATATTAAGTGATACCATTGCTACAAGAGTAGAGCCAGAAGTTGGTATTTCTATACAAGGTAACACCATAAGTACTGAGCACCCTTATATGCATAAAAAAACGTACACAAGACTTACATTTAAGTATGATGGCGTATTTCAGAAAAAGAAAGAAACAGATGAAAATGGAGTTTTCTCTTATGGACCATTTGTTTATAATGATAGTATAGATGTTATTATGGAAGCAAGTGATGAAGCATTTGTTTCTGTATCAAACCAAGATTATGGTAACACTGCTATTAATGTAAGACCTGTTCAGTCTATTAACCCTCCCATAATTAAAAATAGAATTCTAGAACCAATAGATTTACCGTTAGCCGTTGCAAAAACCTATGAATCAAAAACTAAAAAAATTATTAATACCAAATATGCTTTTGATGATGGGAGAGAAATGCTAGGAGAAGTTTTTTTAAAAGGTGAAGTAAAGACGCAAGAAGAAATAGAAAATGTAGAACGTAATAAAAGAACAAGACATCTTACTCCTTCTCATAGAATAGTAGTATCTGAGCTTGGCGAAGCAGGTGATGCAAACTTTTTGGCAATTGTAAGAAATATTCCTGGGGTAGTTGTCTCTGGTGTTTTAGAAAATGTTTATAATCGAGTAAAACCTGCTGACGAAAGTGTAAGCATAGACCCAGACAAACCTAGATATGATAATGCTCCTGTATTGATTAGAGGTCAAGAACCATCATATTACTTAGATAATGTGAAAGTAGATTTACAAACATTAGCAACAATACCTCCCGCAGATATAGATTTTGTAGATGTTTTAAAGGGGTCATCTACCGTTGCATATTCATTAAAAGCTACTGGTATTATAGCTGTTTTTACAAAACAAGGCTCTCGTGATATGATTATTGACAAAAAAAATACAAGGCCGGGTACCAAGTATTTTAGACACCCAGGATTTTACACCGCAAAAGAGTTTTACGCGCCAGATTACAGCAAAGAAACTACTAGTATTGGCAATGAAGATATTAGAACAACCCTGCACTGGGAACCTTTAATAAATACAAATATCACTAATAGTGAAGAAATATCTTTTTATACTTGTGACTTAAAAGGAAGATATTTAATACAAGTAGAAGGAGTAACAACTTCTGGAAAACCCATATATACTGAAAAATTAATTTATGTTGAATAAGAAATCTAAAATTTTAATTTCATTACTTCTAATAACTCTATTTGGGGCTTTTATTGCTCCTAAATCAAATGACCTAAAATCATTAATCAAGTATAAATTAAACACTTATGCTGACATTAATTATTCAGAAAAAATATACATACATACAGATAAGCCTTATTACTCTGCAGGAGAATCTATTTGGTTTTCAAGCTATTTAGTAAACGGGGTGTCTCACAAAGTTTCTGAAAAAAGTTTTGTTATACACGTAGAGCTAATTAATAGTAATGATAGTATTATAGAAAAACGCAAATTGTTTACAGAAACCTTGTCTGCAAAAGGTGAAATAAAATTACCACAAGATTTAAAAGAAGGTGATTATCTTTTAAGAGGATACACAAATTACATGCGTAATCAAGGTAACGGGTATTTTTTTAAGAAAGATATAAAGGTATACAGCACTTCCTCACCAGAATATCAAACAGATGAAGTTGTAACAGTTGATAAGAATATTTCAGAAACAAATAATAAGACATTTTCTAATCAAGAAATTGGTTTTTTTCCTGAAGGGGGCGATCTGGTAAATGGAGTAACCTCTAGAGTTGCTATAAAAGTAGAAGGACAATCTATAGACTCAAATATTTTAGAAGGGGTAATTGTAGATAATGATGGTAATAAGGTAACAGATTTTAAAACCTATGAGTTTGGTATGGGTGTATTTTACCTCACTCCAGATCCTTTAAAATCGTATCGCGCTATAATTTCTTCTGAAAAAGGAAATATCGAATACCCCTTGCCTACTGCATTAACAAGTGGTTATGTTTTAAATACATCAATAAATAAAGACCAAGTAATAGTAAAAATAACTACTAACATTGCTCAAGGTTTAAAAGACATCTCAATTGTAGGGCATCAGAGAGGAGATTTAAAATTTGATTATACAGAAAATAGAGATATTAAAACTACCATGGTACAAATCCCTAAAAAAGATCTTACAGAGGGTATTTTATCTATTACATTATTTAACAAACTAGAAAAACCAGTTGCAGAGCGTTTAGTATTTGTAAATAAAGATGAAGATGCACCTACAATAACAATAGAAAGAAATATAGACAAAGTAACACAAAGAGAAAAAGTAACTGTAGAACTTGGCGTAAAAGACAAATTGAATAAAAATATATCAAGTACAATATCTGTTTCTATTACAGATGCCGAAATAATAACTCTAAATAAAAATGCCGAAAATATAAAAACTTGGTTCTTATTAAATTCTGACTTGAGAGGAGAAATTGATTCGCCTAATTATTTTTTTACTGAAGGTGAAACTATAAAAAAACAGTATCTATTAGACTTAACAATGATGACTCACGGCTGGAGACGCTTTACTTGGCAACAGCTTTTAGAAAATGAGATGATCACAGATTTTGAACCAGAAAAAGGTATTTATATAAAAGGAAACACCCTTAGCACAGAAAAACCATATTTAAATAAAGTAACAAATACAAAACTTACGTTTAAGTATAAGGGAATATACCAAGATGAAAAAAGAACGGATGAGAACGGTTTATTTTCTTACGGTCCTTTTATATTTAATGACAGTATAGATGTAATTATTCAGGCAACAGAAACTTCATTTTTAGATACCAAAAAAGAGAATTTTAATACAAGAATTAATATTAAATCTGATCTAACTTCTCCTGCAATAAAACGAAACTCTTTAAGAAAAAAAGCTTTCATAAAGAATAAAAATATAGTTGCTTATAAAAATACCGTAGAAAAAATTACAGAATCAACTTTTAGTTTTGAGAAAGATAGGGAGCTCTTAAAAGAAGTATATATTAAAACAAATGCAAAAACAGAAGAACAAATAAAAAATATTGAAAGAGATAAACGAACCTTACATAATAATAAACCTACCCACCGTATAGTAGTAGAAGATCAAATTTTAGGACAGCCAGATATGTTGTCTCTTCTACTCAATTTACCTCAAGTAAGAATAGAACCTATAGATGGTACTAGTACCATGGGTATCAAAATTTTTGGAGGTACACCTACAATTTTATTAGACAATGTGCGTGTAACTGCTCAAGACATACTTACATTACAAGCACAAAATGTTGAATTTATAGATGTACTTAGAGGTCCAGACGCTATACGTTATCCACTTGAAGTATATGGTGTGATTGCTGTTTTTACAAAAAGAGGCTCTAGAGGAGGAAAAGTAAGTAAAACATCAAAGTTTGGTACACTATCATTTAAAAAACCTGGTTTTTATACGGCTCAAGAATTTTACGCTCCAGATTACAGTAAGGAGTCTACTAACTTTAACAATCAAGACATTAGGTCTACATTACACTGGGAACCAGAAATTAATACAAGCACGTCTGGCACTAGTAGTTTTTCTTTTTATACTAGTGACATTAAAGGTCCATACACTATACAAATAGAAGGTATTACTTATGATGGGGTTCCATTTTATAAAACTGCAAATTTTACTGTAGAATAGCTTAAATAACTTTTGTAAGAAAAGTATTTAAGTAATTTTTCAGAAATAAAAATACCCCAATAATAAAAACTCATTATTGGGGTATTTAATGTAAATAACCTTTTACTTAACTTTTTAAAAGCTCAAATACTTTATTCTTAAACTTGAATGTAATAGTATCATAACTTCCAGCTTGAATCTTTTTTATCTGTGCTTTAGTAACATCAAAACTTATTTGAGATACGTGACGCTGTAACGGTTTTGCATAATCACACTCAAACTCCTGTATAGCAGATGGCAATGTAAATTCGCCCTGTTTACCGCTAAAGGTGATATTAGCACCTGTTTTACTTTTAAAGTTCTTTGTGCTAACAAATAAACCTTCAAAGAAAAAATACTCATTAAGTTCTTGAAAACCACCAAACAGTAACATTTCTTCTGAAACGCCCATTTTTTGGCCATCCTCTACTTTCATTTCTTTTTCTACTTCTTCGTTTGTGAGTAAAGGCTTTTTTGAACCAAATAATTTTTTAAACATAGACTGTGTTTATTTTTTTAATTTAATGATAGTACGTTCTTGATTTGCATTTGTAATGACAGCAATATATAATCCCTTAGATAAATGTGAGCTATTTAACTCTAAGTTTTCTGAAGGATTTTTAATAGTACGGCTTACTATTAATTGTCCCAAGGTATTGTAAATAGATATTGCTACCTCTGTTTGTATTTCTTCAAATTGAAATGCTATAGTATCTCCTATTGGGTTTATCGCAGTAACAAAAGATGTTTGAGAGACTTCTGTAGTACCTAATACTTGTGGCAATACTAAATGCATACCTACTGGTCTGTGATCAGACACGTTCTGGTCATACTCACTAAAACCACCTATAAGATAATCATCTACTTTAATGGTTTCTGTACCACCACCTTCTGCAAAAAATGGTGAAAAGTTTGGTTTATTTATTAATATATGATCTAGATGTGATGGCCACGCCGGGTAAGAAAAGTCTGTAATTGGTCCATTAGCAATATCTATATCTGTAAATAAATAGTTGGTAGAATCATCTATAAAATTTTGAAATACATTATCCAGAGGTGCATCTGTCAAAACATCATTTAAGTCTCCTAGTAAAACAGTTTTAACGTTAGAAAGCTCAGTATCCATGTAGCCCTTTAATAACAAGTTTGCATTATAACGTCTAGTTTCTTCATCTGTGCTATCTGTAGTATCTAGCTCACCGTCACCACAACATTTATAATGATTGTTTATTAACACTACTCGCTCTTGATAATAATTAACATCAAGCACCATAGGAAACCTAGGAAAATTATACGACTCTGGTTCAGTAAGAAAAAGCTCATAACCACTATTAATACTAATAATATCTGTCTTGTATAAATAGGCCAAACCTCTATTATTTGACGACTGGTAATACCCATCATAATCTGCTAGAAAGTCTACTAGATCATTAAAGAAAAAATAATCATCTACCTCTTGTATAGCTATGATATCTGCATCTATAGACTCAATTATGTTAACAACATATTGCAAAGTAGTCTGATCATTTTTAGGAAACCACTCTATATTCCAGGTTACAATATCTAAAGTTTCTTCTGTACCAAACTCTAGGTCTTCTAATGTTTGTGACCATACATTAGTAAAAGGAAAAATTAAAAAAAGGAGGAATATTCTCATAGTCTTGCAAAATTAACTATAATTTAGACCAAGAATTATATTTACTGCTTTTTTTAGATAAATTAACACGTGCAATAATGAAAATATTACAAATCACTTTCCTGTTTCTATATGCCAGTACCCTACTCGCCCAAGAAGAAACAGAAATTTACCTTATAGATTTACAAAAAACAGAAGACTCTATTGTTGTAAAAAGTGTAGAAAATATATCTAAAAATATAGGCTATGATAGTCAGCCCTCATTTGCTAGTAATTATGAACTTTTATATTCAGGGACAGAAAATGGGCAAACAGAAATAATGCTTTATACAGTAGGTCTTGACAAGAAATTAAGAGTTAATAAGAAAACACCCGGAGGAGAATATTCACCGCAAAAATTCCCTAACTCGGCAAGAATAGCTGCCGTAAGACTAGATACCACTGGCTTACAGAGATTGTATAGTTATGACATTATTAATGAACAACAAGCTACTAGTACAGAGCTTCTAGCAGATTATAAAGTAGCCTATTATGCTTTTCAAGATGACAACAATATTGTGGCTTCTGTCATTATTAATAATGAACTTGAACTTATTAAAGCAAACTTAATAACGGGTGAAGTTAAAAACATCACCACAAACTCTGGAAGATCAATACATAAAATACCAGGATCTGACAGTATAAGTTATACGGCTGTCAATGAAGATGGCATACACGAAATATATGTGATTAATATAATGGATGATAATGAAAGTTTTTACGTCTGTGATTTACCTATTGGTATTCAAGATCATTGTTGGTATTCTGTAAGCGAGTTATTAATAGGTAGTGGTAGTAAGCTGTATTCATATGATTTCTTCGGAAATGCTAAGTGGGAAGAAATAGCAGATTTAACAAGTTATAATATTTCAGAAATAAACAGAATTACAGTGAGCCCTGACAAAAGCAAAATTGCACTAGTAGCTACTCCCCTTTTAACTACCAAAGAATAATTGACACCCTCTCTCTTTTTGCTTAATTTTATAAAAAACCTAATACTATGAAATTTTTCTACGTCTCATTAATCATTCTTGCTTCTACTTTAAGTAATGCACAAACAGATTCAAGAATTTATGACATTATTAAAGATGTCTCTGCAGAGCGCATAGAAGCAGATATAACAAAGCTAGCAGGTTTTGGTACACGTAACACTTTTAGTGATACCATAAGCAATACTAGAGGTATAGGAGCAGCTAGAAGATGGATAAAGACTGAATTTGATGACATCTCATCAAAATGCTATGGTTGTATGGATGTTTTTTACCAAAAAGACTTAGTGCTAGCAGAAGGAAACAACAGAGTCCCTATGGACACTTGGGTTGTAAATGTAGTTGCCATACAGAAAAGCAGAACGGGCTCAAACAGATATGTTATTATGAGCGGTGATATAGATTCTCGTAACAGTGATGGCAGTAATTATACAAAAGATGCGCCTGGAGCTAATGATAATGCTAGTGGTATGGCTGGTGCTATAGAAGCTGCCAGAGTACTAACACAATATCAATTTGATGCAAACATTGTATACCTAGGGTTAAGTGGTGAAGAGCAAGGATTGTTTGGTGGTGCTGGGTTTGCAGCCTATGCAAAAGAAAAAGGCTGGGACATTATTGGGGTACTTAATAATGATATGATAGGAAACATTAAAGGAGTTGATGGGGTGATAAGCAATGTAGATTTTAGAATTTTTAGTGAACCTACTCCTGCAAACGAAACAGAAAAAGCTAGAAAATCACGTCGTTTTTATGGTGGTGAAGTAGACGGGATCTCACGCCAGTTAGCGCGCTTTATACACAAAACTACAAAAACCTATATGCCAGAGATGAACCCAATGATGATTTATCGTCTAGACCGTTTTGGGCGAGGTGGTCACCATCGTCCATTTAATGATTTAGGTTATGCCGGTATACGTATTATGGAAGCTCACGAGAACTATACGCAACAACATCAAGATATTCGTACAGAAGATGGTATTGAATATGGTGATAAATTAAAATTTGTAAATTTTAACTACGCCAGAAAACTCACTGCTGTAAATGCAATAACAATGGCTAGCTTAGCTTGGGCTCCTGCCCCACCTGCAGAAGTTTCTATAGGTGGTATTGTAGAGCCTTCTGCAAAATTTAAGTGGAGCAAAAGTAAAAACGCGGTAGGTTATAAAATTTACTGGAGAGATACTACAAGCCCTACTTGGGATCATAGTCGTTATGTAGATGATGTTTCAGAATTTACTTTAGATGGTATTGTGATAGATAATTTTTTCTTCGGAATTGCAGCCGTGGGTAAAGATGGTAACGAAAGTGTTGTTGCTTTTCCTAATGCGGTTTTTAGGTAGGTTTAAGTTTATCTTCTAAATGAGAAAATTATAATACTATGATAAAAATTTTGCCCTCACTAATTTTACTTTTTGCAGTCAACTTTATATTTGCTCAAGATTGTGGAAAGTCAGAATTATCAATTGCAATAAATCAAAAAAAAGACTTAGATAGTATCTATAAAAAAGATATTGAAAAGCGAATAGAATATTTTGCCATTTTAAACAAAGAAATCTTACCGAAATATTCTTCTTTAAAAAATCAAATTTTAAATTCAATTGAAAATTCCGATTTGAAAGAAATATTGGAGATTAAGAATGTTTATGATCAAAATAGATTGGCCTATTTAACAGAAATGAAAGAAACTCAAAATAGAGTTTATGATAATGTTACAGCATATAGCAGGTTAAATACAATTATACTATTTGAAACTTTAGATACTTTTCCTGACAGTTATGCTATAATTTTTAATTCATCATTAATAAATACTAAAGTTAGAGAACGTGATTTAGTTAATATGAATCGTATTAATGTAAAATACTCAAAAAAACTATTTGAATTTTCAAAGTGTTTTCAACTAATGAAATCAGAAATAAGTAGTGCTAAATATGAACTAGGAATAAAAGATATTTTTCAAAATGCTGGAAATAAAACAGTTGAAGATACGGTGAAAACAGATGTGATTAATTTGTTAATTTGGTCACTTAAATAGTTTTGCCAAAAATCAAAGTTGAAACTGAAAAATTAATAATAATTATACTTAGTTTTAATTAAACATAAGGTAAATGTTTTTCTAGCTTAAAGAATCACATACTATTCAGACCTGACTAATTTCGCTATTTTTTTTAATCTTATCAAATTCTAAGTCAAAAGCCGCAAATTCTAATTGACCACTATTTTTACAAAGATGATGTAGTACATTTGAAGTGTTAAATAGAATCAAATTGAAAACAAAACTACTTTTCTTCTTACTTGTAATTATTACACTAAGCAGCCTGTCTCAAAATAAAGAGGCAGATAGTTTAGTTTCTGTACTTTCAGAAATAAAAAACGAAAATGACAAAGTAGAACTTTTAAATACTATAGCTAGTGCGTACTATTCTATAAGTGGAACCGAGGTTATAAATTATGCCGATCAAGCAATAACACTGGCAAAAAAAATAAATGCAAATACAGAGCTAGGTAATGCATACATAAACAAAGGAAACGGAAATATCATTATAGGAAACTATGACGAATCTATAAGTTGTTTTTCTAAAGCTAAAGATGTTTTTGAGAAAGAACTTAAAAATTCTCCCACAGAAGATTTAAAAAAGAGCCTCGCCAGAACCTATGGTAGTATGGGTATTGTTTCTTCTGAGCAAAGCAACTATTCTAGAGCATTTCAGTATTATATAAAATCTATCGCTATTTATGAGGAGTTGAAAGATACTTCTATGTTATCTAAATTGTATAATAATGTAGGTGTTGCTTATAAAGCGCAAGGAGAATACAATCAAGCCTTATCATACTTTAATAAAGCAAAAGAGACACAGATAGAATTAAATGACACTAATATTGGTATTACTTTAACCAATATTGGTAACTGTCACTTAGAATTAAAACAATTATCTAAAGCTCAACTATCTTTTAATGAAGCAGCATCTTTAGTTAAAGATAATCCTAGAGCTTTAGGAGAATGGCATAACAGCATTGGTACTTATTTTTACAAAATTGATGATCGTTCTAAGGCTATTAGTCATTGGGATAACGCGATTGTTGCCTTTAAAAGTATTGATGATAAGTTTGGGATTGCAGATACATATCTTTTTAAAAGTAAATTATTTCTTGCAGAAAACAAATATGATAAAGCCATTAAAAATGCAGAACTAACTTTACAATTATCAAAACAAACAAAGGCATTAGAACAACAATTGCACGCAGAAAAAGTACTGAGTCAAGCCTTTGAAATGCAAAATAAATTACCTCAAGCCCTACTCCATTATAAACTTTATACTGCGCTTAATGACTCTCTATCTAATGCAGAGAATATAAGAAAAGGAGTGCAAGCAGAGATGAATTTTGAATATGAAAAACAAGAAAATACAGAACGTTTAGAGCTTGAAAAACAAGAATTACTGATTGCAGAAGAAAACAAGATAAAAACAATTAAGTATGCTGCTATTGCTATTAGTTCTCTATTATTATTAGGCCTTGGCTTTCTATATTACAATAGAAAACAACTTAAGCAGCGATTAACACTAGAAAAAGAGCTTACAGAGTACGAGCAAAAAGCGCTTCATTTACAAATGAACCCGCATTTTATCTTTAATTGCTTGGGTGCGATTTCTGGATTTATCATTAATAATGGTACAGATCACGCGATAAAATATCTTTCAAAATTTTCTAAGCTAATGCGCTTGACCTTAGAGTACTCTCAAGAATCTCTAATACCAATAGGTAAAGAAATTGAAAGTCTTCAAAATTATTTAGAGTTAGAAAGGCTTCGTTTTAACGATTGCTTTGAGTTTACAATAACAAAAAGTGATGACATAGAAGATGCTATTGCTATACCTCCTTTACTCATACAACCTATTGTAGAAAATGCTATTATTCACGGGATCATTCCTAAAAAAATGAAAGGGAATATTAATGTTGCTTTTTCGCTCAAGAAAGATTCTATTATTTGTGAAGTTAAGGATGATGGTGTAGGAATAGAAAAATCTATACTGTCAAAGAGAGAATCTGTTCATATCCATAAATCTATGGCATTGGGTATTATAGATAAAAGACTCAATATGATTACCAAAGTGACAAACAAAAAAGCGAGTATTAAAAGCTATCAAATTTCCGACGAAAACAATACTAGCGAAGGCACAAAAGTGATAATTTCTTTACCAATTCAATATATCGATTAATATGATTACAGCAGTTATTATAGACGATGACATTAATTTACGCAATGGTATGAAAGGCTTATTAAAGCTTTATGCTCCAGAGATAAATATCATTGGGGAAGCAGACAATGTAGAAAATGGTGTTACTGAAATTTTAAATAAAAAGCCACAAGTGGTGTTTTTAGATATTCAATTAACAGACGGAACCGGTTTTGATGTTTTAGAAAATATTACAAAAGCTGAAGGTAAAGTAAATACTAATGTTGTGTTTATTACAGCACATGAAAAATATGCTATTAAGGCATTTAGATTTTCTGCATTAGACTTTTTATTAAAACCTGTAGATCCAGATGAACTGCAACAAGTAATCGCAAAAATTAAAAATAGCTTAGAGAGTAAATCAAGTTTTTCTAACATTGATTTACTACTTGAAAACATAAGTAAAAAAGTAGACACTTTTAAACGTATCGCATTATCTACTAGTGATGGTATTCATCTTTTTGAAATAGGAGATATTATGCGATGTGAAAGCAACGATAATTATACGAAATTTTTTATAAAAAATCAAAAACCAATATTAATCTCTAAAACCTTAAAAGAATATGATGAGTTACTAAGTGAACATGGCTTTGAGCGTATACATCAAAGTCATTTAATAAACTTAGCATACTTAAAAGCTTACATTAAAAGTGACGGCGGATATGTGTTAATGCAGGATGGCAGCCAACTACCCATATCTCAACGTAAAAAAGAACGATTAAAACAATTATTAAATACAATTTAAAAATATCAATTCGCAACAATTTATATTATAGCAATATTATGAAAAACATACTAAAAATTAACCTCGCACTTTTCCTTTTATTAGGAAGTTTCATATCGCTGAATGCGCAATCAGTATCACTCCCAGAAGCAACAATAACACCAGCTCCATTAGACTTATTAGAAAATAATGGAACAGGAATAGGCTGTTTTACTTTTGTAGAATCATCTGGTATAGATGTTCCTGCAGAGTCATTTCCAGGAATGGCAAACGTATCTATGTCAATGAATTTACAGTTTGTAGCATTAACAAATAATGACATAAGCGGTATCAACGGTACGTTATTAGAGTACTTTACACCATCTTATAACCCAGGTGCAAATATTATAACTTTTACACAAAACCAAATGATACCTGCAGATTTGAATGCTAGTGTTTGTATAGATTTAACAGTAACACAAAACTCTTCTCAGGCACAGGCTTTTAATGGGTTTAACGTTAATATCTCTGCAACAGATGGTAGCACAAATGCAGAAGGAAATGCTGGGATATTCACCTTTACAACTAACTTATCTGATGATGATGGTGATGGTGTACTAAATGTAGATGAGCCTGATACAGCATTAGACCCGTGTTTACCAGCACAAAATCCTGGTTACACTGGTTATAACCAAAACAACCTAAACTGGCAACAATCTGATTGTGATGGTGATCTTTTAAGCAATGCAACAGAAGTTATGCTAGGTTCAGATCCATATAGTGCACAAAATACCATTCTTGGTAAAGTATCAATAGATTTAGACGGTAATGGTTGTGATACTAATGATGCACCGTACGCTTTCATGAATATTGAAATAAATGATGGTACAACTACATCTAGTATTCTTACTAATGAGACTGGACAATATGATATTTATACAGAAGCTGGTGACTTTACAGTTACCCCAACCTTTGAAAATCCATCTTATTTTAATGTAGATCCAGCAAACGTAACCGTTAATTTTGCTGATGCAAATAGTAATTTTGCGATACAAGATTTTTGTGTTACACCTAATGGAGTACACAATGATGTTGAGATTCTTATAGCACCTATAAATGCAGCAAAACCAGGTTTTGACGCTGAGTATGTAATCACTTATAAAAACAAAGGAAACCAAACATTATCTGGTGACTACAGTATGACTTATGATGAGACTGTTTTAGATTTTGTATCTGCTACAGTTGTGCCAGCACAAGCATCAGGATTATTAACTTGGGACTATGTTGATTTATTACCATTTCAAACTAGAACTGTTAATGTTACTCTTAGTGTAAATAGCCCAACAGACACTCCAGCAGTTAACTTAGGTGATCAACTTGACTTCTCAGTTGCTATTAACCCAGTGGCTGGTGACGAGTTACCAGAAGACAATCAATTAGATTATAATCAAACAGTTGTAAGCTCATTTGACCCTAATAATATTATATGTTTAGAAGGTGAATTTGAAGATAACACAGCCATAGGTAATTATTTACATTACATCGTTAACTTTGAAAATACAGGTGATATTTCTGCTCAAAACATTATAGTTGTTACAGATGTAGACCCAACAATGTATGATATTAGTACACTACAAGTTTTAAATAGTACTCACACACCTATAACTGTAATAGAAGAGAATCAAGTACTAATAATTTTTGATTCAATTTACCTAGATGCAGGTGCTCAAGGTAATATAGTTTTTAAATTAAAAACGCTAGAAGACTTAGATGAGAACAGTACTGTAACTCAAAACGCAGAAATCTTTTTTGACTATAATTCTCCTATAGAAACAAACGATGCGAATACTACCTTTCAAACACTATTAGGTAATGCAGAGTTTAATGCAGACACAGCAATTAGCCTCTACCCTAACCCTACAAGTAATGTAGTAACAGTAGCTGCTTTAAATACTATTACTAATGTGTCAATCATTGATATTCAAGGGCGAACTTTACAAAGCATCGATACTAATGTAAATGAATTAGATATAGATGTATCATCAAGAGCAAACGGTGTTTATTTTATAAAAATCGCAACTGACAATGGAACCTATATGAAAAAAGTAATTAAAGAGTAAATACTAAATAAAGTATCTAATAAGCAAGCCAAGGGTTTTATACCTTTGGCCTGCTATTAGTAATTAACAAAGAAGTGTTACCAGAGAAGTTAAACTAAGAGATGTATTAACCTAAGTACATACTTACCTAGATGGTCTATTATTAGATAGAAAAAAGCATCTCACTTTATTAAATATCAAGTAGAGACGCAATTAAATAATTAAATTATGAAAAACATTTTAAAAAACTACCTCGCTATTATCTTTTTCATAGGCTGTTTTTTTACGCTTAATGCACAATCAGTAAGTATTACAGAATCTACTCTTTATCCTATTCCGTTAGGACTAATCCCGGACGGTGATAATACTGGAGTAGGCTGTTTTACTTTTATAGAATCATCAGGTATAGACGTTCCTGCAGAATCATTTCCAGGTATTGCAAACGTAACAATGTCAATGGATTTACAATTTCTAGAATTAACTAACAATGATTTAGGTGAAGTTACCGGAAGTATATTAGATTATTTCACACTATCATATGATCAAGCTTCTAGTATATTAACTTTCACACAAAATGCAATTATACCTGCAGACTGGAGTGGGAATATTTGTGTGGGATTTACTGTCATACAAGATAGTACCATGGCAAACCCTATAAATGGGTTTAATGTGAATATAGCTGCAACAGATACAAATACAGATGCAACAGGAAATGAAGCTATTTTTACGTACACAAGCGCTCAGTATGGAGATCTTACACTAACCAAGAATCAAGTTTCAATTTCGGGTACTGGTAGTATAAATGATGTTATTACCTATTCTATTATCGTTCACAATACAGGTAATACAACACTTAGCAATGTTACAGTTACAGATAATAATGCTTTTTTAGAGCCGCCATTTACTAACCCAATTGCAGAGATGAAACCTGGTACATCTGTTATTATAGAAGCAACACAAGTAATCATACAAGATGATATTGATGCAGGCTTTATTGAAGGTAGCGCATCTGCAACTGGAACGAGTATAGTGGGTGTAATTACAGATGTTAGTGATACTGACACAGACCCTAATGGAAACCCAATTTCAAACAATGAGAATGTAGAAACTCCAGATGGTGATGGTACAATTAACGGCGACTCAACAGATGATCCAACGGTGACTAATCTTTTCCAAAATAACAATCTTACCGTAACAAAGAGTCAAGCCAACGTATCAGGAATTGGTGCTGAAAATGATGTTATTACCTATTTAATAACCATAGAAAATACCGGAAACACTACTTTAACAGATGTGCTTCTTACCGATAGCAATGCTGTGATTGACCCTGCATTTGTAAATCCAATTGCAGCGATGACTCCAGGTGATATCGTTTCTACAGAGGTTATTCATATAATTACACTAGCAGATTTAACTGCAGGCTATGTTGAGAATAGCGCTGTAGCCACTGGAGAAAGTCCATCTGGCGTACCTGTAATTGATATTTCAGATACAGATACAGATACTGACGGCAGTCCAATTGTAGACAATGAAAACACAGAGACAGCAAATGGAGATGGTTCTACTAACGGAAATCCTACAGATGATCCAACTGTAACTATTTTTAGTGGTGATGATGATGATGGCGATGGTATCCCTAATGTGTTTGAACCTACAACATCATTAGACCCTTGTCTACCTGTTCAAAATCCAGGTTATACTGGTTATAATCCTGATAACCTTATCTGGCAACAAGGTAATTGTGATGGTGATAACTTTAGTAATGCCGCAGAAGTAACATTAGGTACAGACCCTTATGATGTTCGAAATAAAATTTCTGGTACCGTATTATATGATCAAAACGATAATGGTTGCGATATTAATGATAATCCATATTCTTTTATTAGAATGGATATAGACGATGGGGCTACCATAACAAGTACTTATACAAATGCATTAGGTGAATATGAATTTTATAGACTCGCAGGTAATTTTACTATTACCCCAAACATTGAGAATTCACCTCTTTTTATTGCAAATCCAGTTGACTTTACGGTAAATTTCCCTGATGCTAATAATAATGTAGCAACTCAAGATTTTTGTATAAGTCCTAATGGAGTACAAAACGATTTAGAAATAGTTATTGCTCCTACTATGCCGGCTAGACCGGGGTTTGATGCGCAGTATGTGATAACCTATAAAAACAAAGGAAACCAAATACTATCTGGAAACTATAGCTTAGCATATGATGATGATCTTTTAGATTATTTATCTGCTACAATAAACCCTGCAACACAAACAACTGGATTATTAACTTGGGATTATCAAGACTTAGTTCCTTTTGAGAGCAGAAGTGTTTATGTGACATTTAATGTTAATGGTCCTACAGAAACACCAGCTGTTAATATAGGTGACGAACTTGATTTTACGGTTACTATTAATCCTGTTACAGATGACTTAACACCAGATGATAACATCTTTGATTATAATCAAATAGTTGTAGGCTCTTATGACCCTAACGATATTACTTGTCTAGAAGGTGAATTTGAAGACAATACAGAGATAGGTGATTATTTACATTACATCATTAATTTTGAAAACACGGGTGATTTCTATGCAGAAAACGTTGTAGTAGTGACAGATGTTGACCCTACTATGTTTGATATTAGTACCCTTCAAATATTAAGTAGCTCACACGATCCTGTGATAGAAATAGAAGGTAATCAAGTAAGAATTGTGTTTCAGTCTATTCAATTAGATACAGGCGGTCATGGTAATATATTGTTAAAACTTAGAACACTTGATGACCTAGAAGAAAACAGTACGGTAACTAAACACGCAGAGATATTTTTTGACTATAATTTCCCTATAGAAACTAATGATGCTAATACTACCTTTCAAACACTATTAGGTAATACAGAGTTTGAGATAGATGATAGTATTAAATTACACCCTAACCCAGTTAAAAATGTATTGACTATTTCGGCAAAAAACAATATTAACACTGTAACCCTTATAGATTTACAAGGAAGAATTTTATATAACACTACCGTAAATAACAATACGCTAGAGTTAGATGTAGCCTCTAGAGCAAATGGTGTTTATTTTGTAAAAATCACTACAGAAAACAGAGTTTTTGTAAAACGAGTTATAAAAGAGTAACTACTTTATTTTTTAATAGTTAATAAGCGAGCTAAAGGTTTTATATCTTTAGCTCGCTTATTTATTTTAGGGTACATTGATCCTGCAATAATTACTATTTAATAATCACTTCGGAAATACTCTAGATTTTTCAATTTGGTTTTTAAATTATACTTTTGCTAGAAGCTTAAAAAACTAAAGCATCTACATTTTAATAATCATTCAAATTAATAAACTTGAGCATATATAAATTAAAACAAGTACTAAGATTTTCTTATAAAATAAGCGCTAAAGATCTAATAAGTCTAAGCATTGTTTTATTGACTGTAGCGCAGGTATTCGCTCAAGAAAAGTTTACTAAAGAAGCTGAGTTAAGAGGCACAATAACAGAAGACCGCGCTTGGTGGGATGTACAGCACTACGACCTTAAAGTAGAAGTATTCCCAAAATCTAAAACTATAGAAGGTACCAACACTATTACTTACAAAGTGTTGAAATCTGAAAAATTAATGCGTATTGACCTTCAGTCTCCTATGGAGATTAAAAAGATCACTCAAAATGGAAAGAAGCTTAAGTTTAAAACTAAAGGTGATTTTCATTACATAAAATTTAAAAAGGCTGCAAAAGTTGGTTCTGAGCAATCTATCACCATTGAGTTTGAAGGCGCTCCTAAAGAAGCTGTAAATGCACCGTGGGATGGTGGTTTTGTATGGTCTAAAGATAACAACGGCACAGACTTTATTGCTAATGCAAACCAAAGCATAGGCGCTAGCGTGTGGTGGCCACTTAAAGATCACCCTTCAGACGAGCCTGACAACGGTGTAGATCTTGCTATCACTACCCCTTCTCATTTAATGGGCGTGGGTAATGGTCGTCTTATTTCCGAAGAAGATAACGGAGATACTAAAACGTATCACTGGAAAGTAACGCAGCCTATAAATACCTATAGTGTAAATGTAAACGTAGGTGATTATACACATTTTGGTTACAAGCACGAAGGACTTAATGGCATATTAGATGTAGATTATTATGTACTCTCTTATAATCTAGAAAAGGCAAAAGAACAATTTAAACAAGTACCTATGATGCTTAACGCATTTGAATACTGGTTTGGTAAATATCCTTTTTATGAAGATAGCTATAAGCTGGTAGAAGCACCTTATCTGGGTATGGAGCACCAGAGTAGTGTTACCTACGGAAATAACTATGAAAATGGATATCTAGGAAAAGACTTATCTGGCTCTGGCTGGGGTTTGCGTTTTGACTTTATTATTATTCACGAATCTGGTCACGAGTGGTTTGCAAATAGCATTACTAACAAAGATGTAGCAGACATGTGGATTCACGAAGGTTTTACAGCTTATTCAGAAAACTTATTTCTAGACTACAATTACAGTACTGCTGCTGCTAGCGAGTATGTAGTAGGTACGAGAAGAATAATAAATAATGATCGCCCTATAATAGGTACTTACAATATGGATCACGAAGGGAGTAGTGATATGTATTATAAAGGAGCAAATATCATTCATACTTTACGACAGTTAGTAGAAGATGATAAAAAATGGAGAGATATTTTAAGAAACTTAAATAAAGAGTTTTATCACAAAAACGTGACTACTCAAGAAGTAGAAGATTTTATGAGTAAAGAAACTGGTATTGATCTTACCCAATTCTGGGATCAATATTTACGTACTATAAAGGTCCCTAAAGTAGAATACAAACAAACTTCTTTTAACGAAATAGAGTTTAGATATATAAATATCATAGAAGATTTTGATATGCCAGTAATAGCTGTAATAAATGGCAAAGACCAATGGATTTACCCTACTGCAGAATGGAAGTCTTTTGAAAATACAGGAGACATAAAAACTCTTAAGATTAAAGATGATTTTTATGTGGAGAGTGAATTAATTAAATAAGAATTAATTATCAATGTCTGGTTGAGCGCAATCTAAATCTCCCTAGACATTCATTACTCTAAACCCAAAAACAATTAATAACAACCTGTGGAACGCCCAGAGCTATATTTCTCAAAAGATGTTGAATTTTATGACTGGTTACTAACCAATCACGACCAACACTTAAAAGGCGTTTATATCATCTTATATAAAGTAGATAACCCAGAGATAAGTATGCGCTGGGAAGAGGCTGTGAAGGTTGCTTTATGCTTTGGTTGGATAGATAGCACTGTTAAAAGTCTAGGTGGTGGTAAACGAAAACAACTCTTTACGCCACGCAACCCAAAAAGTAGTTGGAGCACAGTAAATAAAACACATATAATTGCCTTAGAAAAGGATGGGCTTATTCAAGAACCTGGATGGGAGATTATTAATCACGCAAAGAAGACGGGTACTTGGACACTAATGGATGGTCCAGAAAAATGCATTATCCCTCCTACTTTACAAGAAGCTTTTGATAAAAATAACAAGGCTTTTATTTTTTATAAAACTCTTGCACCTGGTTATCAAAAAAGTTATTTAAGATGGTTGGCTACTGCAAAAACAGAACCTACAATTATAAAAAGAGTAAATGAGATCATTAGACTTTGTGAGAATGAAATAAAAACTAGATAAAAATAAAAGCCCATAACTACAATAGTTATGGGCTTTTTAGTTTTTAATGTGTATTACTATTTGGTAATTTCTACAAAGTCATTAAGTACCTTAAATGTATTTTCATCTGTAGTCACAAACGATATATTAGAAAGCTGTGCTGCACCTATTTGGTCGCTCCCAAATCCATCCTTCTCTGACCATCCCCAAAATTTCCAGTCTTTTGCAAAAAGAACATTATCTACAGATACATAATCATCATAAGAAATAACATGTGGGTCTGATTCTGCTTTTTCTAATGTTTTACCAAAAGTTACAATATAACTAGCAGCCGTAAGCAGATTGTTTTTTTGATCTTTGTAAATAACATACCAATCATCTGGTGTATCACCACTACCCGCTTTAAAAGAAAGCTTTTTAGTGTCATAACTTGTTTTGTTCCAGTCTCTACTTTGTGCATTAGACCACTGTGTACCATCATCACCTAATTTAAAAGGAAATAAAGCAAAATAAGACCAAGTAAAAGCATCAAAACGTACCCCTTTATTATCTGCAAGTCCTGGAGAAACAAAAAGTTTGTCTCCATTTATAAACATCTTATTACCGTCAGTTAATTCTATGAGCCCGTGTGAGCTATCTGTTTTTAAAGTCATTCTTCCATTTAGTCTTTCTTTACCACCAAACTGGATAGCGATATCAAATGATACAGCATCTTTATTTACAAAAACTTCTTTATTGTGCGCTTGCTCAATTTTTAAAGCAAAGTCATCATTAGATGGTGTATATTTTGACACATCTTCTTGAATCAAATCTACGTTTGTATCAGTTAAAACTTGATTTTGCTTTGTTTCATTTTTACAGGCAAAAAATGAGATTGAAATGGTTATAGCAAATATTATTTTTTTCATAATTGTTTTTAGTTTTTAATAATTTACAAAAATCTCATAATACTTTGATTCTCTTTACAGGTGTTAAGAAAGATTTATGAAAAATTTAGGCTTTGTAGCCATCCTCAAAAAACTATATCTTTAAAATAATTTTACAACACACGTAAATAACCAAATATGAGAAAACTTCTAACCCTAACACTACTAATAGCAACGACCTTAACCTTTGCACAAAAGAATAAAGACGAAGCAAAGTGGGATGTCAATAATCCTGGCAAAGATTTCAATTATAAAGCACACAAATTTACAACCACAGAAGGTACTTGGATGAACCTTGATGTAAGCCCAGATGGCAAAACCATTGTGTTTGATATGCTAGGTGACATTTATACAATGCCCGTTTCTGGCGGAAAAGCAACAGCAATAAGAACAGGAATTGCCTTTGAAGTGCAACCACGCTTTAGCCCAGACGGAAAACATATTTCTTTTACTAGTGATGCAGGTGGCGGTGATAATATTTGGGTAATGAACTCAAATGGTAGCGATGCAAAACAAGTGACTAAAGAAAGTTTTAGACTACTTAATAACGCAGTATGGATGCCAGATGGCAATTATCTAATTGCCAGAAAACACTTTTCTAGTGGTCGTAGTTTAGGAGCTGGAGAGTTATGGCAATATCATATTACTGGTGGTAGCGGACTTCAATTAACAGAACGTAAAAACGAACAGCAAGATGTGGGAGAACCTTTTGCATCTGCAGATGGAAAATATCTGTACTACTCAGAAGATATGTATCCCGGCGGAAATTTTCAATACAACAAAGATCCTAACAGCCAGATTTATGTAATTAAAAGATATGAATTTGAGACAGGTAAAACGACAACAATCACAGGAGGACCAGGTGGTGCTGCTCGCCCTACCCTTTCTCCAGATGGTAAAACACTTGCTTTTGTAAAGAGAGTTAGAGAGAAAACGGTGCTATACATTCATAACTTAGAGACGGGAGAAGAATTTCCTATTTATGATACTTTAAATAAAGACCAGCAAGAAGCTTGGGCCATTTTTGGAGTCTACCCTAATTTTGATTGGATGCCTAATAATGAAGATATTGTATTCTGGAGTGGTGGAACATTTCAGAAAATAAATGTAAAAAGTCTTGCCGTAACTAACATCCCTTTTAAAGCAGATGTAAAAATTGACTTAGCACAAACGGTAAAAACAAACACACCTATAGAAAGAACTTCTTTCACCTCTAAAGTAATTAGAGATGCCATCACTACTCCAGACGGTAAAACACTAATATTTAATGCGCTAGGAAGAATCTACAAAAAAGAATTACCTAACGGAACCCCTACAAGATTAACAACAGGAACAGATTTTGAGTACGAACCAAGCCTTGCCCCAAACGGCACAGACATCATCTATGTTACCTGGAATGATATTGAAAAAGGTGCCATTTATAAACTCAACCTTAATGGCGGCACACCTCAAAAACTAACTACAGAAAAAGGGATATACAGAACACCTAGTTTTTCTAATAGTGGTAATAAAATTGTTTTTAGAAAAGAAGGCGGAAACAGTGATTTAGGTAATTCATTTACCAAAAACGCAGGGATTTACACAATGACTGCTACCGGTGATAATGAAAAAAAACTAGAAACTGGAGGTGAATATCCACGTTTTAGCGCAGATGACAGTCGTATTTTTCTTCAAACAGGTGGTACTTACTTCGGAAATTTGACAAAAAAATTAATATCTGTTAATCTTAATGGAAACGATGAACGTGAGCACGTGATCTCAAAATACGCAAATCGTATAGTGCCAAGCCCAGATAATAAATGGGTGGCATTCTCAAACCTACATAAAGTATACATCGCTCCTATGCCACAAATAGGGCAACCTTTAACGCTAGACGGTAATAGTAACAGTGTTCCTGTACAGCAAATAGCAAAAGATGCGGGTGTAAATATTCACTGGTCACCAGACAGCAAAAAAGTGATGTGGACGTTGGGTGATGAATATTTCAGTAATACATTAAAAGAGAAATTTAGTTTTGTTGACGGTGGTAGTGATACTCCTTCTGAAATGCCAACAAAAGGAATAAAAGTGAATTTAAAAGCCTCTGTAGATAATCCCTCAGGAAAAATAGCTTTTGTAAATGCTAGAATCATCACTATGAATGGCAACGAAGTTATAGAAAACGGAAATATTGTTGTTGAAGGTAATAAGATTGTTTCTATAGGTCCTGCAGCCACTACACCAGTACCAAGCGACGCAAAAATGTACACGATGCTAGGCAAAACTATTATGCCAGGAATGGTAGATAGTCACGCCCACATAGGTGCTTTTAGAAGCGGATTGCCTGCACAGCAAAACTGGCAGTTTTTAGCGAACCTTGCTTTTGGAGTAACAACATCGCACGATCCTTCTGCAAATACAGAAACGGTATTTACATTGAGTGAACTTCAAAAAAACGGCCAACTTACAGGACCGCGTCTTTTTTCTACAGGTTTTATTCTTTATGGTGCAGATGGTGACTTTAAAGCTGTGATTAATAATATTGATGACGCTAGAAGCAGTATTAGACGTACCAAAGCCTTTGGTGCTAAGAGTGTAAAGAGTTACAACCAACCAAGACGCGAGCAACGTCAGCAAGTCTTACAAGCTGCAAGAGAAGAAGGAATTAATGTAGTACCAGAAGGTGGTTCTACGTTCTTCCATAATCTTACTATGGTTATTGATGGTCATACTGGTGTAGAACACAATATTCCTGTAGCTCCAGTATATAAAGATGTATTAGAGATTTGGGGAGCAAGCGGTACTGGCTATACTCCTACCCTTATTGTAAACTATGGTGGTCTTAATGGAGAGTTTTTCTATTACCAGCGCGATAATGTTTGGGAAAACGAGAAGCTATTAAAATACAGTCCGAGAGCGATTATTGATAGTCGTTCTAGACATAGAGTAATGGTACCTTTAAAAGAATATGAAAACGGACATGTCTTAGTCTCAAAAACAGTTAAAGACTTAAGTGAAGCTGGAGTAAAAGTCAATATGGGTGCACATGGTCAAATACAAGGTATAGGTGCCCACTGGGAAACATGGATGATTGCTTCTGGCGGAATAGGAAATCACGAAGCACTAAAAGCAGCAACAATTAATGGAGCAAATTATATAGGTGCTGGGCAAGACATAGGAAGCCTAGAAGTAGGTAAACTAGCAGATTTATTAGTGCTTGACAAAAACCCGCTAGAAGATATTGAAAATACACAATACATAAAATATGTAATGCAAAACGGACGTCTTTACGATCCAGAAACTATGAATGAGCTTGGTAACTCGCCTAAAGAGCGTGCTCCTTTTTACTGGGAAGTAAATGGTTATAATCAGTCATTTGAATGGCACGAAGAGAGCGGTAGCTTTATTCAAGGGGCTTGTGCGCATTAATGAACATTAGACCACACATACAATTCTATAAATCTATATTCCCATTCATTGCTGCTTTTGCGCTGATTGGGGTTATGGTTTTTGGCATTTTATATGGTTTTATTTTCTTTTTAACTATAGGCTTAGGCTTTGGATTCTTTGCGTTTAATACCTTCTATAAAGAACAATGGTTCGCCTATAAAAACTTAGGGATTACAAAATGGCAGCTTTTTAAATCATCCTTTTTAATAAATCTAGCACTGGGGCTCCCCGTGTTTATTATACTATTCATTTTAATCTCTGTTATCATTGGCGACTTTAGTCTTACATAGCGTTTCTAAAAGCTTCGGAAATAAGAAGATTTTAAAAGAGGTTTCTTTTTCATTAGAGACTGGCGAAATCTTGGGACTCTTTGGGCGCAATGGTTGTGGGAAATCTACCTTGCTTAAAATTCTCTTCGGAAATATGAAAGCCGACAGTATTAAAGCTGAACTAAATAATCAACCACTTAAAGTTTCCGAAGTAAACAAGAAACAGCTTATAGCTTATTTACCTCAACATCCTTTTTTACCTAAAAATATGAAGGTACGAGATGTGATTATTATGTTTCATCCCAACGAAAATGAGCAAGATGCTGTATTTTATGATTCGCATATTGCAACAATGACACATAAAAGAACTAGTGAGCTTTCTCTGGGTGAATTAAAGTACTTTGAAGTCGTACTGCTAAGCCAACTTCCCCACCCTTTTATAATGCTTGATGAGCCTTTCTCAATGCTAGAGCCACTACACAAAGAAAAACTTAAAGAGACTTTAAAAGAGGTTAATAAAACTAAAGGTATCATAATCACAGACCATTATTATCACGATGTACTTGAGATTGCAACTAGAAGTATGGTGATTAAAGAAGGTGTTAGTTTTAATGCAAATTCTATAGAAGAACTTAAGTCTTTTAATTATCTAAAAAATAATGCTTGACACTAAGCAAATAAATATCTAAATGAAAAGTAAACCTCTTTATCACCTTGCTCAGCTCAATCTATCTGACGCTATTGCAGATCTAGACAGCCCTGTTATGGCAGATTTTATAAATAATACAGATAGAATTAATGCCTTAGCAATAGAGAGCCCTGGTTACGTGTGGAGCTTGATTGAGCGGCCAGACCTTGAGAAAGAAAATAGAGAAACGGTTTTTAAAAGTAAAACCATTTTAGCAAACTTGACAGTGTGGGAAAATAGAGATGCTCTTTTTAATTTTGTTTACAACACGGTCCATAAAGATATTATGATACGCAAAAAAGAATGGTTTAAAAAAATGCCAAAAATGCACATGGTTTTATGGTATGTACCACTGGGGCACCAACCCACTATTACTGAAGCTAAAGAAAAATTAGAATATCTTAGACTAAATGGTGAATCTCCCATTGCTTTTAGCTTTAAAAGTGAGTTTTTACCGAAAGACATACTATAATTTTTCGGGCTATAGTGAACATAAGCCAATATTTTGTATATTTAAATCATTAAACTAATATTATAAAAATTAAACAATGGTTAGATCAAAATATGCAAGCGTACTTGAGCTTGGTGAAAAATTAAATATTCAAAACGGAGACGTTCAAGAACAAAACGGCGTTTTACAAGTAACTGGTACTGCTGCAACTCCACATGAAAAAAACTTATTATGGGATGCTATTAAAGCTGCAGGTGGTGAAAGCCCTTCAGATATTATGGCAGATATTAAAGTTGCAGATGAGTCTGTTTTTGCACGCCACACTGTTGCGAGCGGAGAATCTTTAAGTAAAATTGCTAAGCATTATTACAAAGACCCAATGAAGTACAATGCTATTTTTGAAGCTAATACAGATCAACTTAAAAGTGCAGATGTTATACATCCAGGACAAGAGTTAGTGATACCTAACTTATAGTCAGTACTTTAAATATATTGAGCCGCCTTGTGCGGCTTTTTTTACATCTAAAAACTTAGTATTTATGAATAAGTTAATAGCTCGTTTTGTTTACCTCTTATTTTTTTGCATCACTTTATCTTGTAATGAAGGTACTAATACATTGCAGAAAGAGATAAATAAAGAAACTAGCTCTACTACTGTAACTACAGCTTTAGAGACTATTAGATTTGAATGTGAAAACACAACTAAAAAAGACGAGTCTATACCAAGTGCTACTTTATATGCTGTTTTTGGAGTCAATGATAAACTGAAAATAGCAAAGACCTATAATTGCAGTACTATAGATAAAAAATATTATGGTGTAAGTCAAATTCCTGTAAATGCGCAAGATGCAGTCTCAAGCTATTTTGCAGGAGGGGGTGATACATTTTATGCTGTAATAGAAAATGGGGAGGGAAAAATCTATAGACAATATGCTAATCAAGATGCCATTGATACCTTTAACACAGTACTAATAGCAGAATATAAAAATGGCGAATTAATTATTAAATAATCAATTCGCCATTTTAATCTTATACTTTATGTGATGTTATAGCCCACTAATATAGTCACCATAAACATCTTTAAAACGAATACCATCTGCAAGATTATACTTGCTTAGCTTTTTCATCTCTACCAATGCCCATAAAATAAACTCCTTAAAGAAAGGAATATCATCTTCTGGTATATCTTGTGCATATTTATCTATAAGATCATTTAACGGCTCTATACGGTCTAATTGTGCCTTATACTCCTTATCATCTAGAGTGTCTAACAGCTCAAAGCTACTTTGCTCAAAAAACCAACTCACCACTTCTTGATAAGGATCGTGGTCATCTTCTTTTTGTAGCTTCTCAATTTTAGGGAAATAGTTTAAGAACTCTGTTTTAATAGCGTCTGCCACTAATTGCTTTGCTACTTCATTTGCCCCTTCTTGTTCTCCTTCATACACAAGCTCTACTTTACCTGTGATTGCTGGAATCACTCCTAAAAAATCACTAACACGAACACTGGTCTCTATATTTCCATTGAGTAATCCTCTGCGTTCTGCAGTACTCAATAAATTTTGAAATGCCGTAATACTAAGCCTTGCGCTCACACCACTTTTTGCATCTATAAATTCACTTTCTCTTGCCTCAAAACTTATTTGCTCTAGAATATCTTTTGCTAATTCTGGTACATACACATTAGATTTTTCTGCGGCGGCATCTGCTGTTTCTTGTGCTGTAATAGTTCTTGCTATCTCTAAAGTTTCTGGATAATGAGTGAGTATTTGAGAACCTATTCTATCCTTTAAAGGTGTTACTATACTACCACGATTAGTGTAATCTTCTGGGTTAGCCGTAAACACAAATTGAATATCTAACGGCAGTCTAACTGCAAATCCTCTAATCTGTACATCACCCTCTTGCAGTATGTTAAATAACGCTACTTGAATTCTTGCTTGAAGGTCAGGGAGTTCGTTAATCACAAAAATACATCTGTTAGCACGGGGTATCATCCCAAAATGAATCACGCGATCATCTGCATAACTCAGTTTTAAATTTGCTGCTTTTATAGGATCTACATCTCCTATGATATCTGCTACAGTAACATCTGGTGTTGCTAGTTTTTCTGCAAATCTTTGATCTCTATGCAACCAACTTATAGGAGTGTCATCTCCTTTTTCTTCTATAAGATTTTTTGCAAAACGAGATATTGGCTTTAAGGGGTCATCATTAATTTCGCTACCTTCTACTACAGGAATATACTCATCTAATAAGGTGATCATTTGTCTTGCAAGTCTTGTTTTTGCTTGACCTCTTAAACCTAATAAGTTAATATTATGTTTTGATAAAATGGCACGCTCTAGTTCTGGTATAACGGTATATTCATAACCGTGAATGCCTTCAAAGACCGTTTCTTTATTCATCATCTTTTGCAACAAGTTACGTCGCAATTCTTCTTTTACTGTTTTGTATTCGTATCCGGCTTTTTTAAGTGCTCCGAAGGTTTTTATATTCTTTGTGTCCATAGTTTTTTATATTTTAGAAGAAAGATGAAAGATTGTCCACCTGCGGTGAACTGAAAGATGAAAGAAAAAGTTCTCTTTTATTTATTCTTCTATATTTGTTAAAAAGCAATACTATTAGTTATTGCTGCTTTATTTTATTAAGTGTTTTTTGAAATCCAGCTGTCATTCTCTGCCATTCTTGGATATCAGTCTCAATTGACTTTAACTCTTCAGTCGTTATATATTTTTTATGATGAGCAATTATTAGTTGCGTATTCAACTCATAAGATGATCCAAGTGCAATATCAATAAAATGAGAAAACGATTTTTCTGTTCTAGAAGACCCTTCTGCTATATTACTTGGTATAGAGACTGAACATCTACTAATTTGAGAAGTTAAACCGTATTGCTCTTTGTTTGGGAAATTTTCAATTTTATTGGAAACTGTAAAAGCAATTTGCAGCGCTTTCTCCCAAATCTTTAAATTTCTAAAATTATGTTTTTTATTCATCCTATTATTATCTTACTTCTTACAACGAGCAAAGCGATTGATCTTTCTTCTTTCTTCTAAACTCAACGCAACTTTCGTTTCCTGTTATTCTCGTAATCTGTAAAAATCATCTCTCCTAGTCCTTGTAACCCAGTGTAAAAAGCTTTCCCTTGGTTTGCTTCTGTAAAAGCATCAACAAACTGCTGTAAATATGGGTCACTGGCAATCATAAAAGTAGTAATAGGGATATGAAGTTTTCTTGCCTGTCTTGCCATCATATAGCATTTATTAACAATGTACTCATCTAATCCATTACTATTTTTATAATAACGTCCATCTGGTAAACGCAAACAACTGGGCTTACCATCTGTAATCATAAAAATTTGCTTGTTAGTATTTCTTTTACGGCGTAACATATCCATTGCTAACTGCAAACCCGCCACTGTGTTTGTATGATACGGCCCTACATTTAAATAAGGTAAATCTTTAATTTTTATAGACCACGCATCGTTCCCGAAAACTAAAATATCAAGGGTGTCTTTTGGGTAACGTGTTGTTATCAACTCTGCTAGCGCCATTGCAACTTTCTTTGCAGGCGTGATTCTGTCTTCTCCATATAATATCATAGAGTGACTAATATCAATCATTAGCACAGTACTCATTTGAGACTTGTGCATAGACTCTTCTACTACTAGATCATTCTCTGTAAGTTTAAAGTCCCCTATTCCATTATTAATCTGGGCATTTTTAATACTTTCAGTCATTGATATTTGGTCTAAGGCATCACCAAATTGATATTTTCTAAAATCGCCAGATTGCTCATCACCTTTACCTAAATACTTGGTTTTGTGATTACCTTGCCCGCTTCTCTTTATCTTACCAAAAATCTGATCTAAAGCACGTTTCCGAAGTGCTCTTTCTAGTTTTTCTGTAATAGATATACCTCCTTTACCGTCACCTTTATCACCGCCTTTACCATCTGGTTTAAACTCCTCTCTAATAAAACCACGATCTTTTAGTTCTTGTATAAAATCGTCTATAGTATAATCTTCTGTGGTAATTTCATACTCATCGTCTAGCTGTCTAAGCCAGTCTATGGCTTCGTCAAAGTCTCCAGAAGTATGTGTGATTAACTCTTGAAAAACTTCAAAAAGACGATCAAAAATAGATTTCTCTTTTGGGGTATGCTTGGTAAATATAAAACCCGATTTGAAGTTTGGGTTTAACTTATTTTGTTTGTCATTCGTCATTTTATAAAATTACTACTATTTAACATTTAACATCCCTAAGATATTGTTAAACAAATTCTAGAGTGGTATTATTTCTTCTGAAATTTTAAAGTCGTTAAAGTTATCCCAAGGTTTTGAGCTTCTATCTAAAACTTTTGCCACTGTAAGTCAAGTTTTTTACCTTTAGGAATTAAACAACCAAGCAAATTTCTGATGAAAAGAATCCTACTTTTGATGCTTTTATGCATCTTCTCTACTGCCCAATCTCAAGAGCTAACTAACTCACTTTTAAACGAAATGAAACCCAGAAATATAGGTCCAGGCGGTATGTCTGGTCGTGTAACTTCTATAGATGTGGTAACTTCAAACACAGACGTAATGTACGTAGGTACTGCCTCTGGTGGGGTCTGGAAGTCTACTAGTGGTGGTATTAAATGGGACCCTATATTTGACAATGAAGTGACGGCATCTATTGGCGCGGTGGCAATCACTCAATCTAACCCATCTGTAATTTGGGTTGGTACTGGAGAAGGTAATCCTCGTAATAGTTTAAATGGTGGTTATGGAGTTTATAAATCACTAGATGGTGGTAAAAACTGGATGGCGATGGGTCTTGAAAAGACAAGACATATTCATAAAATATTAATTGACCCTACAGACCCAAACACAGTCTACATAGGCGCAATAGGTTCTCCTTGGGGTAGTCACGAAGAGCGTGGGGTTTATAAAACTACAGATGGAGGAAAATCCTGGAAACATATTTTATCTATGAACAATACTACAGGTGTAGCAGATATGGTAATGGACCCTTCTAATCCCAATAAACTTTTAGTAGCAATGTGGGACCATAAACGTGATCCATGGTTTTTTAGAAGCGGTGGTGATGGTTCTGGGCTTTTTGTAACTCACGATGGTGGTGAAAACTGGGAAGAACGTACAGAAAAAGATGGCTTGCCTGCTGGAGACTTGGGTCGTATAGGTATTTCTATTGCCCCTAATAAACCTAATATCATATACGCACTTGTTGAGGCTAAAAAGAATGCTTTATATAAAAGTGAAGATGGTGGTTTTAATTGGAAAAAAATTAATGACAAAAGTGATATAGGTAATAGACCATTTTACTACAGTGATATCTTTGTAGATCCAGAAAATGAAAACAGAGTATTCTCTGTATTTACGTATGTAAATGTCTCAGAAGATGGCGGAAAAAACTTTAAACAATTAATGGGCGCTTATGGCGTAGATAATGGTGTGCATCCAGATCATCACGCTTGGTGGATTCACCCTACAGATGGTAGTTTTATGATGGACGGTAATGATGGAGGACTAAACATTACTCACGACGGTGGTAAGACATGGCGTTTTATTGGCAACCTTCCCGTTGCTCAATTCTATCATATAAACGTAGATAACGAGTACCCATATAACGTCTATGGTGGTATGCAAGACAACGGTAGCTGGAGAGGCCCTGCTTATGTATGGAAAGCCCAAGGAATACGTAATAGCTACTGGCAAGAAATAAGTTTTGGTGACGGCTTTGATGTCGTGCCAGATCGCGATGATAGCCGTTATGGCTGGAGTATGAGCCAACAAGGATCTGTAAGCCGCTATGACTGGCAAACAGGTAACAACTATACTGTAAAGCCTACACATTCAGATCCAGATGTTAAGCTTCGCTTTAATTGGAACAGTGCCATAAACATTGATCCTTTTGATGCTAGTACAATTTACTTTGGTAGTCAGTTTGTACACAAATCTACAGACAAAGGATTAACATGGTCTGTAATATCACCAGACTTGACAACTAATGATCCAGAAAAACAAAAACAGGGCGAGAGTGGCGGTCTTACTATGGATGCTACTGGAGCAGAAAACTATACCACAATACTTGTTATAGAACCTTCTCCTGTTGAGAAAGATGTACTATATGCTGGTACAGATGATGGCCGCGTGCACGTTACAAAAAACGGTGGCGGAACTTGGGATGAAATTTCGAGCTTACCCACCCTACCTAAAGGAAGTTGGATCACACAAATAAAAGCAAGCAAAACAAAAAAGGGTTCTGCCCTACTTGTTGCTAATGATTATAGACGTTATAATTATAGCCCTTATGCATACAGGACAGATGATTACGGTAGATCTTGGCGACGTATTGTAAACGAAAAAGACACCGAAAGCTACGCCTTATGTATTATAGAAGATCCAGTAGAGAACAACTTAATGTTCTTAGGTACAGATGACGGTTTATACTACTCAATAAACGCAGGTTTTACCTGGGAAAAATACACCAATGGTTTCCCTACAGTTTCTGTAAAAGATTTAGTGATTCATCCTAGAGAACACGATCTTGTGATTGGAACTTTTGGTAGAGCTGCTTGGGTATTAGATGACATTAGACCATTAAGAGCCATCGCAAAAAACAAAGCGATACTTAATGAAAACTTAAAAGTCTTTACTCCACCTACAACATATCAAGCCGCATACCAACAACCTACAGGAAGTCGTTTTGGCGGTGATGCCATATATAATGGTGAGAACAGAGCAAGTGGCGCTCATATTAGTTATTTATATAAGGTGCCTACAAGTACTTCGGAAATATCAAACAACAAAGACAGTGATGATAAAGAAGACGATGCCCCAAAAGTAGAAGGCCCTTCTAAAGATTCAATCTATATGAAAATCTATGACGGTGATCGATTAATAAGAAGTTTAAAGCGTAAAGTACCTGATAGCTCTGGAATCTATAAATGGACTTGGAGAATGGATGAGGCTGGTGTAGACAGACCATCACGTACTGTAAGAAAGAGCAAAAGAGAACCAGGCGGAACTTCAGTAAAGCCAGGAGTGTATCGTATAGAAATGGAAAATAACGGCACTACAACCTCTACTAGCATTACTGTAGAGAGCGATCCTAGATTAGAGGTTCCACAAAAAGCGATTGTAGAAAGTTATAATGCTTCTAAGCAAATAGAGCAAATAACACAAACAGCCGCAGATGCTGTTAAACAATTAGTAGAAAGTAAAACGGCTTCAGAGAATTTCAGTAAAAATTTAAAGAAGGAAGATAAAGAAAAATATAAAGAGGAGCTTAAAAAGGCTAAAGAGATAAATAAAAAAATTGACGAGTTGATTGCTCTTTACTTAGGCAAAGTAGATAAACGTCAAGGTATCACCAGAAACCCAGAAGTAACTGTAATGAACCGTATAAGAAGTGCTAGCTGGTACAGTGGAACACGCCCTAATGGGTTAACACAAACCGAGCGCAAATTAATACAACACGCTACTACAGACTTAAATGAAGCTTTAGAAAAAACAAATATGTTTTTTAGTACAGACTGGGCTACTTTTAAGACAAAGATGGAAGCAATAGATATTCCTGCTTTTAAAGAGACAAAGACTTTTAAGCTATAACTAAGAAACGAAGAACTATTAAAATTGATACCCCCTAAAATTTTAAAAAATGATAAAAAAATTAATTCTAATCACAATAGTAATATTAACCTTCAACACAAAAACTAATGCACAAGAAACTGGTGAGAATGATCTAGGTAGTTGGGCAATGTTTTTTGGTAATGCAAGGCTTACAGAGCGTCTAAGCGTAAGTCCAGAACTACAATATAGAACTTATGAAGTTGGTTCTAATTTTAATCAACTATTAATTAGAAACGGTTTTAATTGGCATATTAATGAAAAAGCAACCGCAACATTAGGTTATGGTTACATAAGTACAGATGGTACATTTGAAGAACCTAATGGAGAAGAAAACACAACAGAACATAGACTCTATGGACAGTTTGTGCTTAAAAACTCTTTATGGAAAATTAAAGCAGTGCATCGCTATAGATTTGAGCAACGTTTTATAGACAGCCCAACAAGTGGTAACGACACGCAATATAGGGTACGTTATTTATTAAGGCTTACATACCCAATAAACAATGATTGGTATGTAAGCGCCTATGATGAAATCTTTGTTAATCTACAAGAACCTATTTTTGGTCAAAATAGACTGTATGGTGCCGTAGGATACAATTGGACAAAGAACATTAGATCTGAATTTGGATACTTAAAAAACCACTTTACTGGTAGAAGTTTTGATAGATTGCAGTTAGGAATATGGTACTCACTTGATTTTAGAAAAGTTGACTAAAAATTTGAGACAATAAAAATTTATTTTTTTATAATTATTTGCAAAAACTAACGACTACAATACCGGTAACAAGAATTATTAACTGAACAAACTAGCAGCCTATGAAATCATCTAAAATAACTTTTACAAACGCACAAGGTAAATTACTATCAGGTCGCCTAGATTTACCTTTAGATCAAGAACCACATAATTTTGCCATTTTTGCTCATTGCTTTACTTGTACTAAAGACTTTAGCGCAGTTCGTAATGTGAGTAAAGCATTAGCTAGTGAAGGTTTTGGCGTACTTAGATTTGACTTTACGGGTCTTGGTGACAGCGATGGTGATTTTGCAGATACAAACTTCTCTAGTAATGTAGAAGACCTAGTACATGCAGCGGCATACTTAGCAAAAGAGTACAAGGCTCCTTCCCTATTAGTAGGCCACTCATTAGGTGGAGCAGCAGCAATTTTTGCAGCTTCGGAAATACCAAGTATTCAAGCCTTAGCTACTATAGGAGCACCTAGTAATCCTGTACACGTAAAAAAGCAATTTGGGTCGCAAGCGCAGGATATTGAAGATAATGGTGTTGGTAAAGTAGTGTTAGCAGGTAGAGATTTTACATTTAAAAAACAGTTTTTTGATGATCTTGAAGAACAATCATGTGAATCTGCAGCCTCTAGATTAGAAGGTAAAGCATTACTAATTTTACATTCTCCTCAAGATGCAACAGTATCTATTAAAAATGCAGAAGAAATATACCACGCGGCAAAACACCCTAAAAGTTTTGTAACGCTTGATGGTAGCGAGCATTTACTTATTGATAAAAAAAATGCGGCATACGTAGGTAAAGTAATATCAGGATGGGCAGCTAGATATATAGATGTCCCAGAAAAAGAGCTTATTAAAACCACACACAACGTTGTTGCTAGTCTAGATGATGAAGATGGGTTTACTACTTTAATGAAAATGGGAACTCATTACAGTAAAGCAGACGAGCCATTGCGAGTAGGCGGTAATGACTTTGGTCCAACTCCCTATGAGCTATTAGCAGGAAGCCTTTCTGCTTGCACAGCTATGACGCTACAAATGTATGCAAAGCGCAAGGGGTGGTTAATAGAAAATGTAGAAGTACACACCAGCTATTCTAGAGATTACGCACAGGACTGCGAAGATTGCGAGAATAGTGAATCAAACAAAATAGACACTTTTAATAAAGAGATAAAATTTACAGGAGATCTAGACGAAAAGCAATTAAAAAGGTTACTTCAAATTGCAGATAAATGTCCTGTACATAAAACATTGCACAACGAGACACAGGTGATTACAAAGTTGATATAGACATTTGATCCTTTACGTTAAGATTATTTAAAATTGTTGCGAGGGCTATTTAAATGCTGTACTTTTAAAAATACGAATCATAAAAGAAAAGAAAATGAAAAATATAGCAATATCAGCACTTATGGTGCTTGCTCTAGTAAGTTGTAAAAACGACAAGAAAGAAAGTACAGAAGTAAAAACTGCCGAAACTACAGATGTTGTTGTAAAAGACGATATGAAAGTAGCTTCAATTAAAAAATTAACTATAAGTCTTGAGCCTAAAAGCGGAAGTAAAGCGACGGGAACAGTCAATGTTTCTGAGAAAAATGGGAATGTTGTTTTTGAAGCAAAGATATCTGGTTTAGATCCTGGAATGCACGCAATTCACTTTCACGAAAAAGCAGATTGTAGCAGTGATGACGGAAAATCTACTGGAGGTCACTGGAATCCAACTTTTGAAAATCACGGAAAATGGGGAGCTGAAACAGGATACCATAAAGGTGATATAGGAAACTTTAAAGTAGGTGCAGACGGTACCGGAACAATCACAATGATCACAGATGAGTGGTGTATAGGATGTGGTGACGATAAAAAAGACATTCTTGGCAAAGCCGTTATTGTACATCAAGGTGAAGATGACTTTACTTCTCAACCTTCTGGAGCTGCAGGATCTAGAGTAAGTTGTGGTGGAGTTTTAAAATAAAAAGAACTACATAAGTGAAAAGCCGCTATTGATGTAAATCAGTATCGGCTTTTTTTTGGTACTACCCTATGTTTCTTTTTAGTGGTGTTTGGGGAACACTTAATTTATGTTTCATAAAGTACTACAACTACTATTAGGCAAATATGATACCAAAAAACAAAAACTGAATTCTTAATATTAAAACTTTTACCCTAACTCTGCTTTCTTCGGAAATAATCTTGGTTTATTATACAGGCTATTATTTCAATTGTTAAACTTTCAGAAGAAAACTACTACTAATTTTCTATTTGCTATATTTAAAAAAATTAAAAAAAATGAAACAACCAGATGCTTTAATCCTTTCTATGCAACAAGGTGATGAAGCTGCTTTTAGTCAAATATATGACAAGTACAATGAAGCAGTTTATGGTATAATTTACAGCGTAGTACTTGATAGCGCTATTGCACAAGAGGTATTACAAGATGTGTTTATTAAAATATGGAACAAGAGAGCATCTTATGATATAAACAAAGGACGTTTTTTTACATGGGTTTTAAATATTGCAAGAAATGCAAGTATTGATAAAATACGCTCTAAGTCTTTTAAAAATAGTAAGAAGAACCTATCTACAAGTAATTTCGTAGATATACTAAAGACAAGTGATTCACTAAATAGTAGAATGGATGCGCTAGGTATTCAAAAATTTATAGATAAACTAAAACCTACTTGTATTAGTATCATTGATCTTCTATTTTTTAAAGGGTTTACACAAGCAGATGCAGCGTTAGAGCTTGACATCCCGCTAGGGACGCTAAAAACAAGAAACAGAAGCTGTTTAAAAGAATTAAGAACATTAGTTTTAGATTAATACATGGAAGAACTTATCACATCTGGAAAATTAGAACTGTATGTTACAGACGCTCTCCCCTTAGAGGAAAGAGAAGCGATCACTGCAATGATCAAAAAACATCCTGAAGTAAAGCGCGAAGTAGAAGAAATAGAACGCACCCTCATCAATCTTGGAGCAACTGTAGCTCCTCCTATTACAACACAAATTTGGTCAAATATTATACGTGCTATTGATGGCATTAGATACTTACCACAAGAAAAGAAATCAAACTGGACCGCTATGTTAGGATGGGCGGCTGCAGTAGCTTTTATGTTAGGTTTATTCTGGACTTTAAATGAAAAGATCAATTTACAAGATGACTTTAACTCTGTAAACACTCAAAATGTAGTCTTAACTGAAAATAATGATAGCTTTAAAAAATCACTTGACGAAACTAAAGAAGTTCTTGCTGTAGTGAGAAACAAAGATTACAAAGCAATTAGCTTACCAGGTAATCAAGCAGTGGCTCCAGAGGCTTACGTAACCGTTTACTTTAACGCTAAGGACGGTGTTGCAGTAATAGATGCGTCTGGGTTACCTACTCCTCCATCTGATAAAGAATACCAAGTATGGTCATTAATAATGGATCCATTAACTCCTAGCAGTATGGGATTAATTAATGAGTCTACCGCTGTATCATCTGAAAACAAAGTATATAAATTTGATAACTTACCAGAAACGCAAGCTTTTGGTATTACACTTGAACCTAAAGGTGGAAGTGAATCTCCTAATTTAACGCAATTGTACACCTTAGGGACAGTAGCACCTTAACTGTTATAATTTATTAAAAAGAAAAGTCGTCTAGAGCAATCTAGACGACTTTTTCTTTTAGTATGATATAGGTTATCTAAAATAAGTTGCAGCTGTTTAATACTATCATCAAATTATTTAAACTTAGATATCAATGCATTTAAAATTTTATAAAGTAAAAGCCCCGAAAAAATTACGGGGCTTCAACTAACAAAAAAACTTTAAAAAATAGAAGTTAGCATTAACCAACAACTAACTATTTAATAATATATACGTTAGATCTTTCTTTATGGTTTTACAAAGCTTTTACTTTTTTTGCTAAGATAGGTCCAATCTCAAATGAAGCGCCCTCTAATTCTTCTTTAATAGGCTTGACTTTATTCATTAAACCATTTGCTTTATAGACCATAGCAGAATGAAGCAATGCCATAGGTTCTTGAGTCTTGCCTTCTACATATGTTTCAATAGTGTTTAAGGCTTCTTTAGTTAAGCCATTTTTAAGTTGGGCTAATGCTAGCAACTGATATGTTTCTGGTGTTGCTCTATTTTTAATTTCTTTTTTGGCAATTTCTAAAGCTTTATTAGGGTTACTGTCTGCGTAAAATTCTATAAAGTAAGCATTATACATTACTCCATAATTAGGGTTTTGAGCTTCAGCTTCAAATAACTGAAGGTTCTTTTTCATCTCTACCTCATCATCTTCAAATTCTGCTATTTCAGCCAACAAAAGATAATAATCTGGAGATTGATGTACTTTCTGTATTTCTTTTACTATTCTTTTTGCCTCTTCTGTATCATTTTCATGTGCAAAAGCGATCCAAGCAATACCTTTCTTTGCATACGCATTATCTGGATCTAGTTTCAATGTTTTTAAATACATATTATACGCATCATTTATACGACCTGCGTGACCATAAAAGTCACCTAAATTTGTATACGTCCATACTTTAAGGGGTTTTAAACCACCAGACTCTGCAATCTCTAAGGCTTGTTCAAGATATTTAATGGCAGCATCTAGGTCCCCTCTATAATCGCTCCATTTTGCAAGGCGTATTAAATAATGATAATCTCCTGTGTTTTTAACTTTTTCAAGGTTTTCAAATGCTTTATCATACATTCCTAATTCCATATACACATCAAAGAGCTGTAGTTCTGTATCTCTCTTGTTTGTTGGGCCAGCATATGTTTTTTCTAATATTTGTTGAGCATCTTTAAAGCGATGCTGAGAGATATAATTTTGAGCTAGACCACGTGCATACCCATCTTTACTTGTTGCCGAAATATTATAGGCTTTCTTAAGTAGCTTCTCTGCAATTAATAGGTTATTTACATCACCTGTAACCGTAAACAAAGCACCATAAGAACCCGCTAAAGGTCCTAAATCACCTACACCACTGCTATCTGGCGTTAACCGCTTAGACCAAAACTCATTATCCTTTTGAGCACTGGCTAAGCTTTTATTATCAGCATTTATATAAGTATTGTAATCTGAACTACTGATAACTTTACTACCCTGTTTTTTATTCTCTGTTTTTGTCTCACAAGCAAAACAGAGCAATGAAACAAAGGCACTAAGTACTATTATAAATATCTTTTTCATAATTACATGTTTTTTAAAACAAAGAAAAGAGCAATCTCTTGCTCTTTTCTTTATTTAATTACTATTAATACTAGTTAGGTGTCTCTAAGTATGGAAAAGAACCTACTACTCTATCTCCAAAATCAACACCGTCTGTAGTTAATTGAGGAGTACCGTTATTACCGTCAAAACGAGTTCCTGTTGTACCACCAAACATTAAAGTTAGTGAGATATCAATTACATCATCAGTTATAGTTCTACCAGTTAAAGCGTTTGTACCGTCATAATATGTTGTTGTACCATTTGGCGCTACTTGTAAAGCATCTGTATTTGCTAAAACAAAAGCAAATGTTGGTGCATCAAGACCTAGAATATTTGTTTCATAGTCTAAATCTGCAGGATCAATACCTAATGAAGTTGCATAAACATCATGATAAAACTCTAATCGATCTTCAAATTTTTGAGCAAAAACAGCTCTATCTGCGTGAAGCGCTACGTTAAACGCATTTTTGTCTTCATCATTATCATTAAAAACCGTGTTAATCCCTGGACGTCCCATTGCATCTTCTTGCACATAGTTACCAGAAAAATCTAAGGCAGTGGCGCAAGGCTCACAAGCTGTACCTCCACAATCTACACCTGTCTCATCACCATTTTGTACACCGTCATCACAAGTTACTTGTTCTATTACATTATCATCATCGTTACTACAAGCTACAAAAGTTAATGCAGCACAGATAGTAAGTATATATATTGGAAATTTATATGTTTTCATATTATCTAATTTAATTTTGTTATTAATTACTGCTTTCTTTTTGTAGTTACCCATACATTGTATGCATCTGGTAACGCTCCTTCAGGGAACAAACCTGATGCTACAGCAACGTGTGTTGGTGCTTCACCTAACATAGCGTTTGGCACTTCTATAGAAACAGCTAACACGTTTAAGTCTTCAAAGAAATCTGAAGCCTCATCTGGAGGTAAAAATCCTTCTGGAGCAACAGACCCAGAGATTACTGCATTAAACCTATTAAAGTCAAAGAAAAAACCGTCTCTTCTTGGTCCAGCAAAAATTGACATACCGTCTTCTGTAGTAACTTGTACATCATCTGAAGATGATATCTTAACACTTCTCATTGGACCAGAAGTTTCTACTTGCCCTGTAATTCCTGTAGCAGTAGGGACAATAGGACCAAACACATACATAGAATCTCCACGCTTAACTGCTTGGATCACTAAATCTTCAACAAAGTCACCATCGTTATCAATATTAAATTGGATCATTACATTCTCATCAAAAGCCGCATTATTAGTTACATCTCCCGGTGTAAGTGGTCCTTGTACTGTTGCAATTAAAACAGTATTATTAGGGTTATCTCCCTCAAATGCATATAAGTCTGCAATATCAGAACTTGTTGACGCTACTCCTGGTGCATCAATGTGATCTGCTGAAGTAAGGAAAAAGGCTGCCGAAGCTAAAAGCACTCCACCTACTACCCCAAATAATTTCATTTTTTTCATAGTTATGGTTTAAATTAATATTAAGTTATATCTTAGTTACGTTAAATTTTAAATGCTGGTTTTATTTAAGACGATAAAAATTTGATAATGTATCTTTACAATATGTTTTTATTTGCAAAATCATTTTAAAATGGCCATAAATCCCGCAAGCTCTGGTTGGGTTAACAAATATATAAGTTTATTACCTATAACTTTTAATGAAACGACTCCACTTTGTCAAAAAGAGGTGTATAAATTATTAGTTAAAACGGGATTCTTTTATGGGGTATCTAGTGATCTAGCGGTATTACCTCATCTAAAAGACACTATATTTAGTATTGAAGATTTTACTAAGGTAAATCTATTTACAGCTTTAATGCTTACTTACAGGTACCAAAACCCTAATAATGATCTAGCTGATGCTCTTAAAACAATAGAGCGATTTTACACCTCTAGTAATAAAGGAAAGAAAGGAATTTTTTCTAGAATTAGTTTCTCTAAAAATACGGCATCAAATGTAGAAGCGATGCTCTCTACTAGAATACAAGAATCTAATCCTATTTTTAAGAAAGGGTCTTCATCATTCTTTACACATATCTTACTTAGTATTGATATTATCGCCTTTAGTGGTTTTTTAAAAGATGAGAGCCGTAATATTGAAACCTATGGGCAATTAGAATTTATTTATAACAAATTAAGCTACCTTGCTTTAAGTGCTAAATTAAATAAAACTAAAAATGACACCAATATGTTGTCACTTTTTAAAGAAACATTTTCTGCGATTGCAACAGATACGTTTATTATTAAAAATGATTATTCTGAGCTTCCTCTTGTAATACAAGAGAATGAAATTTTAAAAAACCAACTACTTAACTTATGCCTTTTAGCCATTTATGATGATAAAGAAATAGACAGCCTTGAATTAGCATTTCTTTCAAAACTAACAAAAGAGCTATTTGTTGATGAGATTAACGTTTCAGAAAACATAGAAAATTTATATCTCTTTACACAGTCTTATGGTAAGCATATACAATTGTTTAATAGTGCAAATCCAGTAAAGCATTTTTATAAAGAAACAAGACGCACTGTTAAAATTCTTATCTTAAAAAATGCAGACCGTATTGTAAAAGAATTGATAGAAAGTAAAGAGCTAGTGCAATTAATGGGACAGTCTACTTTAAGGGACCTCAATGAAGAAGAAAAGAAAAAAGTGAAAGAACAATTGCTAGATATCTGCAAAACAATCCCTTCACTTACTATATTTATAATTCCTGGTGGCTCTTTATTGCTGCCACTACTTATAAAATTGATTCCTCAATTATTGCCCTCTGCCTTTGATGAAAATAGGATTAAAAAGTAGTTATTCTAACCAAAACTTAAAGTCTTTTACTTTCTCTCTTGCCACAATAACAGATTGCTCTTTATAAGAGTTTAACTTAAGTTCTAATCTTGAGTTGGTATAAGAAATAATATCTTTTATTGCGTTTACGTTTATATAAAATTTACGGCTAATTCTAAAAAACACTTCTGGAGATATCTCCCCTTCTAGTTGCTCTAGTGTAGTATCTAGCAAGTAGTCTCTACCATCTACAGTATGAGCATAAGTACCTTTATTTTCTGAATAAAAACACTCTATCTCATCTACAGGAATCATCTTTATATGTTGACCTATCTTTGTTGTAAAGCGTTTTTTATATTCTCGCTCAACAGGGTTTACTAATAATCTTTTAATGTCTTCAAAATCTACTTGAAGCTTTTGTTTTTTAGGGCTAAACTCACGATACTTTTTTACAGCAATCTCAAGGTCATCTTCATCTATAGGTTTTAATAAATAATCAATACTATTAAGTTTAAAAGCTTGTAAAGCATACTCATCAAAAGCAGTGGTAAAAATGATAGCACTACGAATGTCTATAGTTTCAAAAATCTCAAAAGACAAGCCATCACTTAACTGTATGTCTAGAAAAATAAGATCTGGTTGCTCATTTGCAGAAAACCACTCAATAGACTCTTCTACGCTGTGTAATTGCTGGTTTACTGTAACATCTAGCTTTTCTAACATTCGTTGCAATCTACGTGCAGAGGGCCTTTCGTCTTCTATAATAATTACGTTCATATTTTTTTTGCTTCGGAAACCCGCTAGATGTCAGGTAAGTTTTAATATTTGTTATTACTGCTGTCTTTCTCTATTAATTCTCTCATTTTACGATCTTCCCATTTCTTAATAAAACCGAAAGTTGGCGTGAATACTACTAAGCCGTGAATTAACAATCCTATTCCCCAAAATACGGGTGTAGATAAATACCGCCAAAAACCATATTCATCTGTTACAAACTCTGTAAAAAAATGAGTGTTACCGCCTAATATTAAAAGATTTACTAATACAAATATGGTTAAATGAGTATAAAACCCTTTAATGTTTTTTACCTTTTTTTTAGCTCTTGCAAGTTTTAGTTCTTCTTGACTTTTCATTGCTTATCTCTTAAAATTTGAATTCTGGTCCTCTTTCATTAATTGCTTCATCTTACGCTCTTCCCAATCTTTACCAAAAAACGGGTTCCAATCAAAAGCCTTTGCTGCTTGAAAAAACAAACCTATTCCCCAACCAAAAGCTGCCCATAAAAACCACATATTTCTAAATTCATTAGTGTAATAATTAAGCCCAGCTAAAAGAGAAATAAAAACGATATAGCTCATTAAACTCGTATAGAATTTTTTCATTTCCTTTACTTGATCTTTTGCTTTGTAGTAAGCATCGTCTTTTTTAATAGGTTCCATAATAATTGTTTTTATTGGTTTACTATGTAAATATACTTAGGCTTTATAGCTTTTAAAATTACTTTATACTCAACTGTAAAAAGTAATAGACCAATTGTAAAATAGTCTGTTTTTTTTACTTCAAAATGTTTTTACAAGCGTTTTATCTAGTCTTCTTTGTCTAGTAATTCTTTAATCTTACGTTGCTCCCAGTCTTTACCAAAAAAGGGATTCCAGTTAAAGGTTTCTGCTGCGTGACCTGCAACCCCAAAGCCCCATCCGCCTATAGGGAAGATTGCCCAAGGAAAACCTGCATTAGATTGATAATTAAGATAAATAAATATAGGGATGAAAATTAAATAGATAGTAAAGTGAGCATAAAAGCCTTTTAACTTAGCTATTTGTTCTTGGGCATTTTCATATCGCTTTTCGCTTATGTATGTGTCTTGTGTTTTCATAACTTTAATATCTTGAGTAATAATTGGTATCGAGATTTTAAATGTATCTGCGCTATGGTCAATTTTTACTATTTCCGAAGTTAAAATAGCATACCGTTGTTTTATATTTTTGAGACCAACACCTGTGCTCTCTTTTAATGTCTGCTTAGTTTGTAGGTTATTTGTCACGGTTAGAACACCGTCATCCTCGGTAATGGTTATGTATAATTTTTTTGATGGTGTCACTTGATTGTGCTTTACAGCGTTCTCTAATAACAGTTGCAAAGCTAATGGCACCACTTTACCTTCTGGGTTTTTTAATACTGCTGGCGTTGTAAAAACAATACTGTCTTCAAAGCGCATTTTTAATAGTGACATGTATAAGTTCGCAAACTTAATTTCTTCTTCTATGGTAACCAGCTCCTTATTTTTCTGCTCTAAAACATAACGGTATACTTTAGATAATGCTGTTGTAAATCGTGTGGCTGCTTCTGGGTTTTCTTCTATTAAACTAGTTAATACGTTAAGACTATTAAATAAAAAATGCGGATCAAGTTGGTTTTTTAAAGCATCAAACTGTGCAGATGCCACTCCGGCAATAATTTTTTGCTCTTTTACTCTATTGTCTTGTTTCTGTTTATAGTAATATAAAAAGTAAAAAATAGCAGTGATGATTACAGAAATCGTAAAACCAAAAGTATAATACCCTAAACTCTCACTGGTCACAAAGTCTGTAAGTGATATATTATCAATAACAACAGCAAAAAACATACGTATTAAATACATTGTACCAAGTGTGGCTGCAACGCTCAAGAATACTCCTTTAATTAAGTTTTTAAATTTAAATAAAGTTGCTCCATACGTTTTAATCATAAAGCTAATAACCAAGTCATTTGCTAAATATAATAATACAGAATAGGCTTGATTATAGGCAAATTGTTCTAATAATCTATCATTAGCACTAGGTCTCCAGTCATTAATAAAATACTGATAAAGACCTATTAATAAGAATATTAAAACCCCTATTAAAAATGCTTGAACTATTTTGCCTATATATTTTTTCATTATTTATTGCAATTTGTTTCTATAAACTCAACAGCTCTTTCTTTTATAAAACGAGGATAAAAAGCTCCTTCTGGCTCAAAATTCTCTGATAAATCTAGCGCCTTCTGCACATCTTTACAAAAGGGCTCCATAGGTTTCCCAAAATATCTTGCAGAGCCTGCATCCCATTCTGCTTTTCCCAAAACTACAATTGGGTTTTCTGGCGCCAATGCTAATGCTTCATTATATAATGTTCCTACTTTTCCTGCATACTTCATACCGTACGTCATACCGTCAAAGGCAATCCAAGCGGTATAATATTGTGCCTCTAACACTTTTACATAAGGGTTATCATCTTCTGTCAAGCTTTTGGCTTGGTTTAAAAAATCTAACGCTTTTTCTAACTGCGCTGTTAGTACAACTTGATCTTTCTCACCAAAACTTTTTAGTACATTAACCTGAGATGCGTAATACACTGGTATCCAATTCTCTTTTTCTACTGTTGCTATTCGTTCAAAAAGGTTAGAGGCGTCTGCCATTTTGTTTTCTCCCCAAAGATCAAAGGCTTTTTTCATTCCGCTCTCATATTGAGATTGTGCTGTTGCTGTGATAGAAAAAACAGCAAAACATAAATAGATAATTGTTTTCATAATTTTTAAATATTTGTAGCGCTATGGCTAAATTAATCATTCATTTTTAAGGCTATAGTGATTGGAGCATCTTTTACTATAAATTTTGCATCATCCCAGGCTGGAGGTCCAAAAAAGCCTTTAGCATTGTTAGAAGTCACGTAATCCTCTTTAGGGATCACCCCAAAGCGCATATCAAACACTTGGTTATCATTCTCATCGTGAAAAGTAGAAATAGCATACTCACCCACTGGTACATCTGTAAAAGTATAAGTTGCTGTATGGTTTTCTATAGTCTCCATAGCGCCCTTAAAACGAGTATTCAAAAAGTTTTTCTCGCTATCATAAAGCCCTATCATTAGCTTTCCATTATTAGAGTTTAAATCTGTGATTGTAATGGTAACAGAAGACTGTGCTGTCATCATCATTCCTGTAAAGAGTAGCGTAAGGTATGTTAGTACTGTTTGCATAATAGTTTGGTTTTATTGTTTGTACAAATATGAGGTCTAAATGTTTCTTTTAAAATTGATTTATACTCAACTGTCATTTTTTATTACTGAAATGTCAATAACATTAAAAATGCCCCTATAATTTATCAAGTTGATTATCTGTACCATCTTCACTTATAGTCCAGAAAAAGCCTACAAAGAAAAATTGATCTGCTGCTGGACGTAAGGTCCTACGGTCAAAATTACCCATAGGGTTAGGCGTATCTGCGTATTGATAGCCATTCACATTTTTAAAATTAGTCACATTATTTACAGAAGCATAAAGAATCATTTGCTCAGACAGTAAGTATGCCCAGTTCACACTTAAGTTATTATATGCTTTAGTTTGCTGGTTTAAAAACCCATCAAGATTAGGATCTGTGTAACTACGACCGCTCCCGTGCTGAAAACTAAAACCTACTTGACTTTTCCAGTCTTCTATCCAGTATTTTGCCACTACAGACAGGTTATGCGTGTTTGCAAAGTTTGGTGTGGCTGTTGTTGGATAATTACGGTATTCTCTTTCACTATCTAAATATGAGTAACTCACCCAGTAGTCCATAAATTTAAATGTCTCGTTGTCTCTAAAAAAGACATCTAATCCTTGTGCATAACCATTTCCTTCTGTACCATACTCGCTATCAAAAGAAGCCATATCACCCGTAAAAGTCACTAAGTTATTATATTCTTTTCTGAAAAGCTCTGCCCTAAAAATTCTGTCATTTGCTGTATACTGGTAATTAGCAATAAAATGTTGGGCTCTTGCAGCTTCAAGATTTTGTGTATACTTTAAAAACTCGCTTTGAGGCTGTTGGTAAAAATCACCATAAGCTAGAGATAGCTGGCTGTTTTTACCTGTTTTGTAGGCTAATGATACTCTAGGAGCAACCGTCACTTCATTAAACAACTGACTGTAACTACCTCTCAACCCTACTTTTGCCGCAAATTTTCTACTAAACACATAATCTGCTTCTGTAAACAAAGCTGTAATATTATTATCATACCCTATTTTACCATTGGCAAAAGAGGTGTCAAATTGCTCGCCATAATCTGTAAAAAACTGCTCTGCTCCTACGCTTAATTTAAACTTGCTATTAAAACTCTTACGCAGCTTTGCTTTTACATGAATAGATGTCTCATCACTATCTATAGCGGTAGTGTCAAAATCTGTTTTGTTATTTGAGTAGGTATAACTACCTCCTGTTAAAAGCCTCCACTTATTACCCAATGGTGCTTGATAGCTTAAGTTAGAATAAAAATTATTGTTTTTTAAACCAAAATCGATACCCTCTGGCGCATTAATATCTTCTATGTTTAATTTAAAGTTAGTGGTATCAAAAGCAGCATAAGCCTTTAATTGTCCATCACCTATTTTGTGTCTATAAACAGTCTCTCCAGAGATACTCTCAAAAGGTTTATCCCACTCATTACGGTCTGGCAACAATGCTACATATGGTGCAAGATTAATATAAGATGCGTTTACGCTTACTGAAGACTTATCCCATTTTTGAGTATTACCTAAGCCTCCACCTACTGTCATTAATGCAATTTCTGTTTTTTCTTGATCTGGTTCATCTATAGTGTTTAGTAATAAAACAGATGATAATGCTTGCCCATATTCTGCACTATAACCACCGGTACTAAAAGTGATCCCATCAAAAAGAAAAGGACTGTATCTACCACGAGTAGGCGTATTTGCAGTTGTAGGCGTATAAGGGCTAAATACTCTAAGCCCATCTATAAATATCTGAGTTTCGTTTGCATCACCACCTCTCACAAACAATCTACCATCTTCTGCAACCGTAGTTGTGCCAGGTAAGGTTTGTAATGCGCCTACAAAATCACCTAATGCACTTGCCGTAGTCACAACATCTAGTGGCTTTAAAACAGACACTTTACTATTGTCACTTGCCTCAAAAGAACCCGCAGATATCACTACAGTATCTAGTGAGTTTACATCTTCTTTTAAGACTACCATATAATTATTATACAAGCTAACATCTTGTGTTATTCTAAAAGTTTCAAAAGATATAAAACTCACAACTAGAGTTTGTTGACCTACTTCATCTGTAGTAAAACTATAAACACCATCAATGGTAGATGTTGCTCCATCATAAGTGCCATCTAGATAGATGTTTGCCCCTAAAATTGGGGTTCCATTCTTTTCAGTTACGATTCCAGATATGGTGGTTTGTGCTTGTGCCAAGGTGATAAATAAAAGGCACACAGTGACAAGTATTGTGTATTTCAGAAGTGATTGTGTAGTAAAGGTCATAGTGGTTGGTTTTATAAATCTACTACAAATTTGACGAAAGAACATTTCAGAAATAAATAATAAGAACCCAACTGTTGAATATTAATCCCGAAATGTCAAAAATGAAATTTAGCATTTTGTTATCTACCTTTTAAATGATAAAAAGTATCTTCACTCTCAAAATCATAATAAGATTTTAAAAAACGAAGAACCTCACAATACCTATAAAAACTGTTAATGGCAAAAGCACCACGTTTTAAAAGTTATTCTAAACGCCAATTATGGTTTTACACCAGACGGGCACTTTTAGTGTTATTTTCTTGGACAATTATCGCCTTAGTGCTGTTTTATTTTGAATATTTTACACTTATAGAACACAAAGCACTCACTACATTATATGATTTTAAGCAATCTTTTATAACTAACTTAATTGTTGCTGTATCTGCAGGGCTTATAGGAGGTATTGTTACGGTAAACCTTATGGAACGATGGCTTCGGAAATATGCTTTCTGGAAGGCTCTTATTTTAATCACCATAACTTATACCCTGGCAGCCCTTGTTGTGGGTAGCGCAGCTGGATTGTATTATTACAGTGAAGGGCTAGGGAAGCCTATATTTCACCCTGAGGTTTTACACGAACTTAAAGGGTTCTTTAAAGAATGGGTTTTTATTAAAAACTTCTTTATTTGGTTAGTGATCGTATTATCTACTTTAATTGTGTTTATGATTAATGACAAGTACGGTCCTGGGGTGTTTCCAGATTATTTGATGGGTAGATACTTTCACCCAAAAAATGAGCGACGTATTTTTATGTTTGCAGATATAAAAGATGCTACCACCATAGCAGAAGAACTAGGCGAAGAAAAATACTTTAACTTTTTAAAAGATTTTTTTAGAGACATTGCTCCTGCTATTGTACAGACTCGTGGTGAGGTGTATCAATACGTGGGTGATGAAGTAGTGATCTCTTGGAAAATGAAAAACGGACTAAAAAAAGGGAATGTCTTACAATGTTATTATAGTATGCGTAAGATTATTACCTATAAAGCACCCCGCTACATAAAAAAGTATGGTGTTGCTCCTTCTTTTAAAGTGGGAATTCATTTTGGCCCAGTTATGGTTGGTGAGATAGGACAGATAAAAAGAGAGATTGTATTTTCTGGAGATGTATTAAATACAGCTGCTAGAATTACAGCTGCCTGCAATGATCTTGACGTAGAGATATTAGCCTCAAAAAGTTTTGCTACGATTGCAGTAGAGTTGCCCAAAGGAGTTAAAGCCTATGATATGGGAGAAGAAACCCTCAAAGGAAAAGCAGAAGATGTAGCGCTAGTAACCTATAAAAAACTAAAAGTAAAATCTTAAACCATACTTTATGAAAACAGATACTTACACAAAAGTCATTTTAACAGTGATCGCCGTTTGCTTAACTATTAACGTTATCAACAACTTAGACATTATACCAACTGCACACGCTGCAAATAACAATACAGATAAACCTGAGGTAGAATACCATTTAGTTCCTGTAATGCCTAACCAGGTGATGGATGTGCGTATTGTAGATATTAATACGAGTGATGAAATGAATGTAAATCTTAAAAGCGTTGATACCTATGATGAGGTTAAAGTAAGTTTAAATAGTATTAATACTACAGATGAGCTTGATGTTAATATTGATGAGATAGGTGGATCGTGGGTTTCTAGTGGAGGACCAATTAAAGTGAAAGTAGAATAATAAAACCCAGTAACTCTAGAGCATAAAAAAACCGCGTTTTGCAAAAGCAAAACGCGGTTTTAAATTTTGTTGAGTGCTAATTAAAACATCTCTCTTCCAGAAAAATGGAATGCACCTTCAATAGCAGCATTCTCATCGCTATCACTACCGTGAACAGCATTTTCTCCTATAGACGCAGCATATAATTTACGGATAGTACCTTCTGCAGCATCTGCTGGGTTAGTTGCACCAATTAACGTACGAAAATCATCTACAGCGTTATCTTTCTCTAAGATAGCAGCTACAATAGGACCTCTTGTCATATACTCAACTAACTCTCCAAAAAATGGACGCTCGTTGTGTACTGCGTAAAATGCCTCAGCATCTGCAGTTGTCATTTGTGTTTCTTTTAAAGCTACGATTCTAAAACCAGCAGCGTTTATTTTTTCTAAAATTGCACCAATGTGTCCTTTCTCAACACTATCTGGCTTTAACATTGTAAATGTTCTATCAGTTCTCATAAGAGTCTTATTAATTTTTTTGCAAAAATAAGCCTTTATGTTAGATATACAAGGGCTTATTTTAAGCAGTAAGGTAGATACTATTTTTAAAGAAATTAATTTATCAAAAAATATAAAAAAAGTACTCAAAAGACTACCAATCAAATAGTAAGAAATAAACCATTATTTCTTTATAAGTCTACTAGAATCTTTAAATCCTTCAATAATTATTTCTGGATTTCCGTAGAGATTGATTGTACTTTTATCTTGCGCGTAAATGGTAAGGTTTTTAGTGGCATTTACATATATATCACAATTGTCTGATGCAATTAAATTTACAGTTTCTGCACGTAGTACACTTGCCTTTACACTTGCAGTGCCTGTTATGGTTAGATTTAAATCTACAACATCACCATCCATATCAAAATCTGCCTTTTCATTTACTGCTAGCACACACTCCGTGATTGTTAGGTCTCCCTTTAAGGTACTATTATCATTAAGTGTAACAGAAAGCTTTTCGCCTTTAAAAGCAAGGTCACCTTTACTACTACCACCCATAGTAACAGACAATTCATCTGCTTTAAGATCTAGCTTGTACTCACTATTATCTAACACAACAAGTGTTAAAGATGTTGCTTCAATTTTATTTAATGTATTTATTTCTGCGCCATCATTAATAGTTATCATATCAAGATTAGCAACTGTAAGATCTATTTTTAATCGCTTACTAGATTGAATACTACTTTTAGCATAAATATGAAGCTTATCTTCTACAACCTCAAAAGAGATCACATCTACTAAGTTAGAATCTGCCTCTAAGTGATACCCTTCTTCATCTCCTTGCTTTATAGAAATCTCTAAACCACTACTCACCTCTAGAGAAGTAAAGGCTTCTAGCGTTTCATAAATATCAACAACTTCTTTGTTTCCTTTTATTTTATCGAGTTTTTGAGCACTACAAGAGAAGCTTATTAAAATCAAAAATAGTAGCGTAAAATTTTTATTCATATGTTCTGTTTTAAATACGACAATAATAGTCTTTTACAATATATCGATTTCAAAATAATAATTTAAATTTTAAACCCTAAATCGTATCTTTGCGGTAATGAATGAAGCACAAATAGTAATAGCAAAGAAGCTCTTAGATGGGTCAAAAAAAATAGTAATTGTAGGTCATAAAAACCCAGATGGTGATGCCGTAGGGTCTACCTCTGCCCTATCTTTATTTCTGAAAAGTCAAGGACACGATACACAGGTTATTGTCCCAAATGATTTTCCAGATTTCTTAAAATGGATGCCAGCCTCTGAAGACATTTTGATATACAATCAAAACAAAGCTCAAGCAGACGATCTTATTAATAATGCTGACATCATTTGTACTTTAGATTTCAATTCTTTTACTCGTGTGGGTGATATGCAAGATGCGTTGACAAATGCAACAGCAGACTATATAATGATAGATCACCATCAATCTCCAGATGATTATGCTGTTTTAACATATAGTGATACCGCTATGGGGTCTACTTGTGAGATGGTATTTCATTTTATAGAAGCTATGGGTGAAGCTGAGCATATTTCCGAAGATATTGCTACAAACATATATACTGGTATTATGACAGATACGGGATCATTTAGGTTTGCTAGTACAACGGCTGCAACGCATAACGTTATTGCACATCTTAAAAATACGGGTATTAAACATCATTTAATACACGAGCATGTATACGACTCTAGCTCTCCAGAACGTCTTAAGCTACTAGGAGTTGCACTTAATAATATGCAGATTTTCCCTGAGTACAGAACCGCATTTATTAGCTTGTCTCAAAAAGAACTTGATGAAAATAAATTTCAGAAAGGAGATACAGAAGGCTTTGTTAATTATGCACTATCTGTAAAAGGCATTATTTTTGCTGCCATTTTTATAGAAGATAGAAAGAACAATATTGTCAAAATATCACTGCGTAGTAAAGGAGATTTTAATGTTAATTTAGTGAGTAGAGAACATTTTCATGGAGGCGGTCACAACAATGCTGCTGGCGGAAAAAGCGACGAATCACTTGCAAAAACAATTAGCTATTTTATTAGTATATTGCCACATTATAAAGACCAGCTTTTAGCACATGCATAAACTACTTTTTATAATAGGTATAGTATCATTACTTCAGGGGTGTAAAACTCCAGAGGCTAGACAACCTGTACAGCAAAACTCTGGAACATTTATTGACGCATCTATTGAACGCAATAAAAAACTTGTTGAAGCAGAAGAAGCACAAATTGCTGCAATAATGGCTGCAAACCCAAAGGAGGAGTACATAACATCAGACAATGGCTTCTGGTATTTTTACAGAACTAAAGATACCCTAGGGACTGCAACTGCAAAATTTGGCGATCTTGTTAAGTTCACTTATAATGTAGTTGACCTTGACGGTAATATGATTCTATCTGAACAAGAAAATGGCGTTCAAGAATTTGTAATAGACCAAACAAATCAAGAATTAATTACCGGAATAAGACAAGGCTTAAAATTAATGAGAGAAGGAGAAATGGTAACGTTTCTGTTTCCTTCACATAAGGCTTATGGCTATTATGGTATTATAGATAAAATAGGAGCTAATGTTCCTGTAAAGAGTACAGTAACTTTAAAATCAATAGAATAAACCCAATAAATTATTATGAAAAAAATATCGTTTTTATTACTAGTTTTAACAATCACACTTGGTTCTTGCCAAAGTAAATATCCAGAACTTGAAGATGGTGTTTATGCAGAGTTTACAACCAATCAAGGTGTTTTTGTAGCAGAATTATATAATGAACAAACACCACTTACCGTTGCAAACTTTGTAGGTCTTGCAAAAGGAACTAACGGAATGGTTGAAGATCAGTACAAAGGAAAGAAATTTTATGACAGTCTTACTTTTCACCGTGTGATTAAAGATTTTATGATTCAAGGTGGAGATCCATTAGGAACAGGTGGAGGAAATCCTGGATATAAATTCCCTGATGAGTTTGTACCAGAATTAAAGCATACAGATAAAGGGATCTTATCTATGGCAAACTCAGGACCTGGAACTAACGGAAGTCAGTTTTTTGTTACCCTAAAAGCTACACCATGGTTAGACGGTAAGCACACTGTTTTTGGTAAAGTTGTAATAGGACAAGAAGTAGTAGACAAAATAGGTATGCTAGAGACAGCAGCTGGAGACAAGCCTGTTACACCTGTTATTATTGAGTCTATGGATATCATTGAACGTGGTGTAAAAGTGCCATTGTTTACTGACCAGATGGAAGAAATTGAGAAAGAGAAAATCAAGAAAGAAGAAGAACTTAACAAAATTGCTTCAAAAAGATTAAAGAATCTTAATAAGGTTTTAAAGAAAGCTGAAACGCTTGAGTCTGGTCTTAAAATTGCTTTTATTGAAAAAGCAAATGGCGAAAAGCCAGCAGTAGGTTCTAGCATTAAAATGAACTACGCAGGTTTTTTCTCTGACGGAAAACTTTTTGATAGTAACAAACTAGAAGTTGCAGAAGAATTTATGACAGTAGATCCAGCAAGAAAAGCAGCAAACGGTTATGCCCCATCTTTAGTTAAAAATTACGGACCAGAAGCACAAATGATTCCTGGTTTTAGAGAAGCGTTACTTAATATGTCTGTAGGTGATAAAGCAGTTGTTTATATCCCTTCTCACCTAGGTTATGGAGAAAGAGGTTACCCACCAATAATCCCAGCTAACGAAGATTTAATCTTTGAACTTGAGATTACAGAGGTAGTAAAGTAAACTTATTACACAAATAATTAAAAATGTCCCAATAGCAATATTGGGACATTTTTTTATGCGGAAATATTAAGGGTTTAAATATTGTGAGAGTAATATCATACTGAAGACTCAAACTCTATAATTATATACTGAAGTCAAAAATACACAGACTGATAACAACTATAGTTTATAAAAACCTAAGAGAGCTTTTGCTTATCATCACCTTCTGGATAAAAATTAGGTAAAGACCAATTAAAGTAAACAGCCAGAATACGTATAAGTATCACTAAAGAACCTGCTATTATCACTATAAAATCATCTGTTAAAGGGGTTTTCTGTAATAAAAAGTAAGCAATACCACCTACAATACAAGCCGTAGCATATATGTTTTTTCTAAAAATAACTGGAATTTCATTACAAAGAATATCACGTATAACTCCACCAAAACAAGCAGACATTGTACCTAGCGCTACGCATATTAAAGGAGGAAAATCTGCATCAATCCCCTTCTCCACTCCTACTATAGTATATAAGGCAATCCCAATAGTGTCAAACAAAAATAAAGAGCGGCGCACATACTGTAATTTTTTTCTAAAAATAATCGCAAGCACAACAGATCCAATAATAACATAAAAATATGTCATATCTCTCATCCACGTAATGTTTGCTCCTATAAGCAAATCACGCAACGTACCACCTCCTACAGCGGTTACAAAAGCAATAATAGCAATCCCAAAAGGATCTAAACGTTTCTTCATCGCAGTTAAAGATCCAGAAACTGCAAACGCTATAGTACCAAGTATATCTATGATAAGAAGTAAAGTCATTTATTCTTTTTATTTTGAAAATTGATTATGTAGTAAAGAAAATTGACTGAAATTATTTTTGCTAAATATTTACTCAATCTTTTTTATTCCAAAGTAAAATATTGCTTCTCTACATGTTTTGTGTGTAATAGTTATAATCTTTAATCACCTTATCAACAAAAGTTATGGGTGTACCATCTATTTCAATTTGCATTACGTTAGCGATTCTATTAGATAGACGTAAAATAATATTATGATTGCCTTTATATCTATTCTCAATATAAATCTGTTTTATCTTTTGCATTTCGGCATCATTAAAAACAGTTACTTGGGGATATTGAGGTACATAGTCTTCTGGTATAACTGTTAAAATAGTTTGAGAAAAAGCAACAGGAGTTTTTTCTGAAATAACAGTAGTACCTGCCGCCAAATCGCCTAGACGCTGACCTCTACCGTTTAATAATATAGTAACTAGAGCGACTGCTCCACTCGCTAGGGCAATATCTATGACCCTTAACAGCCATCTTAACAAGAAATTTGAGAAGGCGGGTTTAGAGCCATCTAGTTTTACAACACGTAACTTCATTACTGCTTTTCCTGGGCTTTTTCCATCCCAGAACATTTCAAACAAAAGATGATATACAAGTACGGGTAATAAAATAACCATAATAACTAAAAAGGTAGCACTGTCCCCTAGGGCGTCTATGGTACCCACTAACAATAGGAATACTATAAAATAATATACAAGCATTATCGCTCCATCAATAAGGTATGCTAATATTCTGTCTCCTACTCCTGCAACATTTTGAACAATGTTGACATTTTGAGCTGTTTCTATTTGAAATTTATCCATTAAATCTGTTTCTTTGGTAAAAATAATACAGCATATATGCGCGAAGCTGCTTTTGCCAAGCAAAATAAAGATAAATGGTTAAGATTTGAAAGTGTTCTTAAGAATAATACTCAGATTAATCCAGATGAACTTAGTGAATTGTACGTAGAAGTTACAGATCACCTTAGCTACGCGCAGACTTTTTACCCTGGCAGTAACACATTAATGTATCTTAATGGACTATCTGTACTAGCTCATCAAAAAATTTATAAAACAAAAAGAGAAAGCAGATCTCGCTTTCTTACCTTTTATACAAAAGAGTTTCCTTTGTTTTTTGCGCAATACCAAAGACAATTATTAATAACATTTCTTACTTTTTTACTTTTTAGCATTGTAGGTGCGTATAGCGCTGCAACAGATGGAGACTTTGTAAGACTCATCTTGGGTGATGGGTATGTAAATATGACCTTAGACAACATTGAAAAAGGCGACCCAATGGCCGTCTATAAAGACATGAATGAGATAGAAATGTTTTTAGGTATCACTGTCAACAATATTAGAGTGGCTCTTATGGCTTTTGCATTTGGCGTTTTACTCAGTATTGGGACACTTTATATTATAATGCAAAATGCTATAATGCTTGGGTCTTTTCAATATTTTTTTTACGAGAAAGGATTACTCTGGGAGTCTGTAAGAACTATCTGGATACACGGTACTATTGAGATATCTGTTATTATTATTGCCGGTTGTGCGGGTCTTGTTATAGGTAATAGCATTCTATTTCCAGGTACTTATACTAGGGTACAATCTTTTGTGCGAGGTGCAAAAGATGGAGTAAAAATATTAATAAGTACAATACCCTTTTTTATCATCGCAGGTTTTCTAGAAGGTTTTGTAACGAGACATACAGAAATGCCAGACTGGTTAGCTATATTAATAATAGGTAGTTCGCTAGCACTAATAGTTTACTATTACGTAATTTACCCAATACAATTAAAAAGAAAATATGATCGAGAAAATTCAATTTAAAAAACAACGTGACATTGGAGATATTATCACAGATACCTTCAAGTTTATAAGAGAAGAATGGAAACCTTTGGGTACTTTAATTTTAAGAATTGCTGGACCAGCTTTGCTTATTCTTGTTATTGCCGCTAGTATGTATACACAAACCGCCTTAGGTGGTTTTGGGACATTTGGTATGAACAATACAGGTATCGAAGTTTTTACACCTACATTGCTTATTAGCTTGCTTGTAATGTTTATTTCTGCTATTGCCTATTTTGGTTTACTATATGGTACGGTACTCTATTATATAAAGTCTTATATAGCTAATACTGGAAATATCAATGCAGATGAAGTTAAAAAGCAAGTTTTTGATAACTTCTGGAGCTTAATAGGATTAGGTTTTCTTGTTGGTATGATTAGTATTGTTGGTTTCATCCTCTGTATTATCCCTGGTATTTATGTAGGAGTAGTTTTTGGTACTGCTTATGCTATTTATGTATTTCAGAAAAGAGATGTTACAGACACTATAAGCTATAGTTTTAAATTTATAAAAAATGAGTGGTGGATTACTTTTGCTACATACATAGTTATTTACATTCTTTTTTATGTCGTTAATTTGATATTTCAAATCCCATTAATAATCTATACTTTCATAAACACATTTACTGCTATTAATGATACTTCATTAAACCCTGCAGACATGTTTGACTGGGTATATACTGCTCTTAATGCTATTTCATTAATTGCCCAATATATACTGCAAACAATACTAGTTATATCTACTGCCTTTGTTTATTTCAACCTAAACGAAAAGAAAAACTTTACAGGTACCATTGAGTCTATTGACAATATAGGATCTACAACTCAAGATAATGCCTAAACTTTTTTACATCTTACTGTTTGTAACCACGGTTACATTTGCTTCTACCCAAGACACTACAATTGTAGTGTCTCCTGCGGTGGTACAGTATGATGTAGATAGTGAACTTACGCCCATAGCTTTTGACGATGGGAAGATTAACAATTATAAAGATGACTCAGATTTTAATTATGAAGAAAGCCTAGAAGAAAACTGGTGGACTCGTTTTAAAGACTGGGTAGGTCGTATGTGGGGTCGTTTAATAGACTGGATTTTTGGGGACATAGAAGGAGGTACTTTATTAGCAATATTTATTGAAGCACTCCCCTATTTATTTTTAGCAGGATGTATTGCATTTGTGGTGTGGCTTGTTATAAAGTTAAATCCAGGTTCAAAAATTTTAGCCTCTCAAGATAGTGCTAGTGTTTTCTTTTCTGAAGAAGAAGAAATTATTAAGTCTAAAGACATTAAAAAATTAATTGAAAAAGCATTAATGAATAATGATTATAGACTTGCAGTACGCTATTACTATCTTTTAATACTAAAACGTTTAACAGAATCAGAATTAATAGATTATGAATTTGATAAAACAAATTCTGAATACTTCAACGAGATTAACGATGCATCATTAAATTCAAATTTCAGAAAAACTACAAATATTTATGATTATATCTGGTACGGAAACTTTGAAGTTACCAGAGAAGATTATTTAAAGGCAGAACACCAGTTTCAAAATTTAGAACGAAATATCCCCACTACAGATGTCTAAATTTCAGAAAATATTACTCATTGTTTTTGTAGCCGTTTTAGCTTTACTTGTTTATACAGAAGCTACAAAAAAGCAACCTATTAACTGGTTTCCTAGCTACAGTAAATTAGATAAAATACCTTTAGGCACATACGTTCTTCACGATTTGCTTTCTGCAAAAATGGGTGATCGTTTTATAGAAGTTAATAAACCTCCTTATGAAGTTTTAAAAGACTCTACGCTAACCGGCACATATTTCTTTTTAAACAATTATGTAAGCTTTGATAAAACTGAAGTTGAAGATTTATTAGAATGGACTAGTAAAGGAAATCAAATTTTTATTGCTGCTTCTTCCTTACCAGATAAAATAATAGACACTTTATCATTAAAAACCACAAGTGACTATCTACTAGATAATATGGGTAGCGAACCTATTCTTAATTTTACAAACAAAAAATTAAAAGCTAAAAACGCTTATAGATTAAACAAAGAATTTAATGTTGCTTATTTTGAAGAGGTAGACACACTTAATCAAAAAATGTTAGGATTAACTCAAATATTTAATGACACTTTAAAAATTACAAGACCTAATGTTAATTTTATAGAAGCACCCTTTGGAGAAGGAAAAATCTATATACACCTACAGCCTCAAATTTTCAGTAATTACGTGTTACTTTCAGAAGAAAACAAAGAGCTTGCAGAGAAAGCGCTATCGTATATTCCTGAAGATAACAATCTAATCTGGGACAATCATTATAAGTCTGGTAAAAGAATTAATACATCACCCTTGCGTGCAATACTTACTAATCGCTACTTAAAATGGGCTTATTATATTATGCTTATTGGTGTGGTTTTATACGTACTTTTTCAAGGAAAACGAAAACAACGTAGCATAAAAATTGTAACACCACTCAAAAACAAAACATTTGAATATACACAGACTATTTCTGGTATGTATCTAGATAAAAAAGAGCATCACAAAATAGCTTTAAAACAAATTAATTTATTTTTTGAGTTTATTAGAACACGATTACGATTACCTACAGAAAAAGTGGACAACCGTTTTTTTAAAGCAGTTGCTGCAAGAAGCGGTAATACATTAGAAGATACACAGGCTATTTTTACAATGATTGAAAAAATACAATACCAGAATAGCGAGCTCACCACACAAGCTCAGTTAGAAGAATTATATAATACTATTTCAAAATTTAAAAAACAAACAGATGGAAAATCTTGATGCAACAAACGATGATCTTCATTTTAACAATCGTATCCCGTTAGATGAATTAAAAACAGCAGTAGCAGCTATCAAGCAACAACTGGCAAAGGTTATTATAGGTCAAGAAGACTTTATAGAATTACTTATTGTAAGTCTCTTAGCCAATGGTCATGTTTTAATTGAAGGAGTACCAGGTATTGCTAAAACCATCACTGCAAAACTTTTTGCAAAAACCCTAAAAACAGATTTTAGCCGTATACAGTTTACACCAGATTTAATGCCTAGTGACGTTTTAGGGACTAGTGTTTTAAATATGAAGTCTACAGAATTTGAGTTTAAAAAAGGCCCTATTTTTTCAAATCTAGTTCTCATTGATGAGATTAACAGAGCCCCAGCAAAAACACAAGCTGCCTTATTTGAGGTTATGGAAGAACGCCAGATTACAATGGATGGACATCGCTATATTATGGAATACCCGTTTATGGTGCTTGCAACTCAAAACCCTGTAGAGCAAGAAGGAACTTATGCTTTACCAGAGGCACAATTAGACCGTTTTCTATTTAAAATAAAGGTGGGGTATCCTAATCTAGAAGAAGAAGTTTCTATATTAAAATCACACCACAGTCGCAAACAAGCTTTGCCACAAGACTTAGTAGAAGGAGTTTTAACACCAGAAAACTTAAAGAAATTTAGAGCACAAGTACAAGAAATCTTAATAGAAGACAGACTCTTTAGTTACATAGCACAAATAGTAGACAAAACCCGTAATCATCCACACCTATACCTAGGTGGATCACCTCGTGCATCAATTGCGGTAATGAATGCTTCAAAAGCCTATGCAGCAATTAATGGTCGTGATTTTGTAACACCAGATGATATTAAAAAGACGTTAGCTCCAGTCTTAAGTCATCGTATCATACTTTCTCCAGAGAGAGAAATGGAAGGAATGACACCAGAAACAGTAATAGAAATGATAACTCAATCTGTAGAAATACCAAGATAAGCTTTGATTAAATTCATCAAATCACTTTACCTACCACCACGCATATTTTATGCGCTTGCACTACTTTCAATAGCTTTTTTAGTGAGTTTTTGGCAGCCAGCAATCTATGGCATCGTTTGGCTTGCCGTACTTGCTTTTGGTCTTCTTTTACTCATAGACGCTAGTATGCTATGGAGCGGTAAAGGATTAAAAGGTAAAAGAGTTTTGCCAGATAAATTTAGTAATAGTGATCCTAATGAAGTACTCATACAATTAGAAAATAAGTACACGTTTAACATAAAAGTGGCCATTATTGATGAGCTACCTGTACAATTTCAGAAAAGAGATTTTTTTAAATCTATAAATATTAAAGGAAAAGAAAGGCAAACGTTTCAATATATGGTTCGCCCTGTTGATCGTGGTGAGTATAGCTTCGGAAAATTAAACTGTTACGCTTCTTCGGTAATAGGATTACTTCGGAAACGTTATATTTTTGATAATGAACAGCTAGTAAAAGTATACCCTTCTTTTATCCAAATGAAAAAGTATGACTTTCTTGCTATTGATAATAGATTAAGTCTTGCCGGATTAAAAAAAATAAGACGCATAGGCCAAACCATGGAGTTTGAGCAAATTAAAGATTATGTAATTGGTGATGATGTACGTAACGTAAACTGGAAGGCAACTGCAAAGCGAGGTGCCTTAATGGTTAATCAATACCAAGACGAAAAAATGCAACCAGTCTATAATATAATAGACACTAGCAGAGTGATGAAAATGCCATTTAAAGGCTTAAAACTAGTTGATTATGCAATTAACAGTGCGTTAGCTTTTAGTAATATTGCTTTAAAGAAAAACGACAAAGTAGGACTACTAGATTTTTCTCATAAAATAGGAAACTATCTGCCGGCTGTTGCTAAAAAAACATATCTCAATACTATTCTTGATACACTCTACAACACAAACACACAGTTTTTAGATAGTGATTTTGGAGCTTTACAAGCATTTGTAAAACAACGCATTACACACAGAAGCTTGTTAATGTTATATACAAATTTTGAGCACATATCATCTTTGCATAGGCAACTACCCTATTTACAAGCCATCTCAAAAAAACATGTGCTAGTAGTAGTGTTTTTTGAAAATACAGAACTAAGAGTTTTAAGTGAAGTTGACGCAAAAACGCTCCCAGAAATTTATGACCAAACCATAGCAGAACAATTTCAGTTTGATAAAAAATTAATGGTACGTGAACTCCAACAAAGAGGAATTCAAACAGTTTTAACTGCCCCAGAAGACCTTACTGTAAACACTATTAATAAATATCTAGAGATTAAAGCGAGAGGGCTTTTATAGATAAATAGCATAACACTAAAATCTCACTCTTTATAACAGGTAAGAGAATCTGCACTAAATTTACTTATATAAATCAACTACATATATATTATTAATCTAATATAGATCATATATACTACCTCATTCTACAGATTATTCACAAAACAACAACTCATCCTAAAAATCCAACAGTTCAGTAAACAGTTTTTTTAAAAAGTCTATTCCGCTTGCATCTTTGTACCAACAAAAATAATAAACCTTTTAAAACCAAACTATTATGAAAACTATTATCGCAACAATCGCATTAACAATCTCTAGTCTTATTTCTTTTGCACAAGATATTACAGACGCTTCAATCACAGAAAACCAAACTGTAGAAGCAATCGCAGAAACAGAAGGAACATCAATTACTGTAAACGTACCTGTAATGAGCAATGACGGTAGTATCTTTTTTTCATTACAGACTAAAAAGAACTTTTTAAAAGGAGGTGTAGATAATCTAGAGAGTAAAATAGTGGACGGAAAAGCAACTGTTACTTTTATAAACGTAGCTCCGGGAGAATATGCAATTACATTATTCTGGGACAAAAACGGTAACAAACAAATGGATTTTGAAGCAAACGGAATGCCTAAAGAAATGTATGGAGTCTCAAACAATGTAATGAATTTTGGACCACCACAATGGAGTGATGCAGTATTTACAGTGACTAATGAAGCACAAACTTTAGATATTAGAATGTAATGTATTTCATTAATTTTTAATTAAAAATTTAAACTTCCGTTGAGACATTTCTTATCGGAAGTTTTATCATTAATAAAATCTTGCAAGAAAAAATTATCAATAATATCAAACAAAACAATAGCTTTGTAAAAAACAATCAAAAATGACAATTACTCAACTTAAGTATGTGCTCGCAGTAGCAGAACATAAAAACTTTACAAAAGCTTCTCAACATACTTTTGTAACTCAACCTACTTTGAGTATGCAAATACAAAAACTAGAAGATGAGTTAGACATTCTCATTTTTGATCGTTCTAGAAAACCTATTGAGTTAACTCCCGTTGGAGAAAAAATTGTGCAGCAAGCAATGAGTATTGTTAATGAAGCTGACCGAATGCAAGATATTGTAGATCAAGAAAAAGGATTTATTGGTGGTGAATTTAAAATAGGTATCATCCCTACAATTATGCCTACGCTATTACCAATGTTTTTAAAGAACTTTACCAATAAATACCCAAAGGTTCAACTTAAAATAGAAGAACTCAACACAGAAGATATTGTTACCCGTTTACAAGATGGACACCTTGATGCCGCTATTGCTGCAACACCATTATTAGAAGACAAATTAAAAGAACGAGTACTTTATTATGAGCCTTTTGTGGGATATGTACCTCAAGGTCATTCACTTTACGAAAAGAAAAAAATCACCGTAGAAGATCTTGATATTGATGATTTATTATTATTAGAAGATGGTCATTGTTTTAGAGATGGAGTACTTAACCTATGCAAAAATAAAGGAGCAACAAACCAAGATAGTTTTACACTAGAAAGTGGAAGTTTTGAAACACTTATTAAACTATCTCATGAAGGTTTAGGTATGACACTACTACCCTACTTAAATGCTGCAGAACTCAATGAAAATCAAAAAAAACAACTTCGTTATTTTGAAGAACCTTCTCCTGCAAGAGAGGTTAGTTTAGTATATCACAAAAGCGAACTTAAAATGCAAATAATAAATGCATTATATGATGTGATAGCTGGTGTTATTAGAGGCACTATTGCTTTTACAGATGTAAAAATAATTAGTCCGCTTAAATAGTTCTACTGTTTCTTAGCTTCATTCCAGTAAACATCCATTTCTGCTAGTGACATATCTTGTAATTCTTTTCCCATCTCTTTTGCTTTTACCTCTAAGTACTGAAAACGTTTAATAAATTTCTTATTAGTACGCTCAAGAGCACTTTCTGGATCTACTTTTAAAAATCTGGCATAATTGATCATCGAGAATAATACATCACCAAACTCATCTTCTATCTTGTCTTGATCGTTAGCATCAATCTCTACTTGAAGCTCTGCTAGTTCTTCTTGTAGTTTTTCAAAAACCTGCTGTGGTTCTTCCCAGTCAAAACCTACTCCTGCTACTTTATCTTGTATTCTGCTTGCTTTTACTAATGCTGGCAAAGACTTAGGTACACCTTCTAGTACACTTGTTTTACCTTCTTTTAATTTAAGACGTTCCCAGTTTTGTTTTACTTCTTCTTCATTAGCAACCACAACATCACCATAAATATGAGGATGTCTTGAGATTAACTTTTCGCAGATACTATTTGCTACATCTGCAATGTCAAAATCTTTAGTTTCACTCCCTATTTTTGAGTAGAAAACGATGTGTAGTAAAAGATCGCCTAGCTCGTTTTTTACTTCTACAAGATCATTTTCTAAAATGGCATCACCAAGCTCATAGGTTTCTTCAATGGTAAGATGTCTTAGCGTCTGCATTGTTTGTTTCATGTCCCAAGGACATTGTGCGCGCAGCTCTTCCATTATGGTTAGTAAACGGTCTATTGCTTTTAGTTGGGCTTCTCTTGTGTTCATTAATATAACTTTGTAGTAAATTTATGGCATTTTCGCCGCAAGGCAAACTATTTTAAATATGCTTTACAGTGGCAGTAGTCAGTCTTTATTTTTGATAAATAACGATGTCTGTTTGAGCGCAGTCAAGAACTGTATTATAGTGCTTACTGTTAAAAGGTTTCGACTACGCAGAACCGAATACGGTCACAAAAAAACCGCTCTATTTGCATAGAACGGTTATCAATTAAGATAAAAGTCTTAAATTTTATTTTTTACGTGCAGCAGTACTTTTTGCTGTTCCACCTTGTCTAGATGATGTAGCTTTTTGTGCCCCTTTTGAGGCTACTTTACCGCTCACACTATCTTTAATCACAGCAGATGTATCTTTTTTCTTAGCAGTTGATGCATCTTCTTTTGGTGCTTCAAAGTTTGTGATACCTTTTTTTACTAAAAGATTATACCATTGTACCACCTTTTTAATATCACTAGCATAAACTCTATCTTCATCATAATCTGGCACTACTTTAAAGAAAAACTCTTCAAGCTCGCTCTTTGAAACTTTATGACTAATAGTTTCTTTTCCTTCTGCACTTTCAGAAATTTTCTTAAAAACTTCACGCAATGGAAGCTCTTCCGTTTCTGTATAAATTGCTATTTCAGAAAGTAAACTCACATTTTCACGTGCGCTTACATTTACTTTTTTACCATCTAAAAGAGATTCTGCAAGAAAACCTCCTCTTGTTTGGGTTTTTAACTCATATAATCCTGGCTTACCAGAAATCGACATTATTTTTTCTAAACTCATATAGTATGTTTTTCCTTAAATAGGGACGCAAATATCTCTTGTTTGTACTGATTATACAAATAGTTAACGTTTCTTTTTCATATTTGGGTATTTCATTCTATACCCAATGTTAGTTTTTCCTTTACTTATATCATCTAACCTCCTCTTAATCAGTCTTTTCTTTATAGAAGATAATTTATCTGTAAATAAAACTCCTTCTACGTGATCGTACTCATGTTGTATAATTCTAGCCGCAATACCTGTAAAACTATCTGTATGCTTCTTAAAATTCTCGTCAAAATACTCTACAACGATGTCTGGTTTTCTAAAAACATCTTCTCTTACATCTGGAATACTCAAGCACCCTTCATTAAAAGCCCATTCATCTCCAGATTCTTCAATAATGGTAGGATTAATAAATGTTTGCTTAAAAGTTGCTAAGAATTCTTGTTCTTTTTCACTTAACTCTTCATCATCAGAAAAAGGGGTCGCATCTACAAGAAAAATACGAATAGGCAACCCTATTTGTGGTGCAGCAAGACCAACGCCTTTAGCGTTATACATAGTCTCATACATGTTTTCTAGCAAGACATCCAACTTAGGATAATCTTTATCAATCTCTTTTGCCATTTTACGCAACACGGGATCTCCGTATGCCACAATAGGTAATATCATTTCTTTTATATTTTCTAGAACTTTTCTCTTCGGAAATGTTCTATTATTTAATACTTCTTATTCTTTTTGGCCCTTAGCTGTTGGCAAAAAAGCTAACAATCTTGGCTCCTTTTTTCAAATTCGATTTAGAGTTCAAGATCATTTTCACCTATGCCCCATATAATCTTGTAACATAATGGTAGCAGCAATCTCATCAATGAGTGCTTTGTTTCTTCTTTGCTTTTTTCTTAACCCACTATCTATCATTGTCTGGAAAGCCATCTTACTAGTATACCTTTCATTTATACGATGGACGGGCATTTCTGGAAATTGTTTCAAAAATTTCTTTAAAAATTTCTGAATCTCTTCTTCGATACCAGAAGGTGTTCCATCTTTTTGGGTGGGTTCTCCTACAACAACGTCTACAACACTTTCATTTGCAAAATACTCCTTTAAAAAAGGCATTAGCTTGCTGGTCTCAACCGTTGTTAAACCAGAAGCGATAATCTGCATCTCATCTGTTACGGCTATTCCCGTACGCTTTCCTCCATAATCTATTGCTAGTATTCTTCCCATTGATTATGCAAAAATAAGGGTTCTAGAAATAGTATGCTATTTTGATTACCAATTTCGATAGAGACCGTATATTTGTGCAACGAGATTAAGGCTTGTATAACTTAAATAAGGTTGTACAGCTCATTGTTAGGTTTAAGAAGGTTAGGTATATTATCAACTCACAAATTTTGTTGATCTTAAACAGCTATCAAACTAACTAACGTAAATAATTAAGAAAATCATTTTACTTCAAAATAATGACTGAATTAAAAAAAATAATAGAAACGGCCTGGGAAGACCGTTCTAAACTTACCGAAACGATTACCATTAATGCTATACGAGAAGTAGTAGATCTTTGTGATAAAGGAGAACTTCGCTGTGCAGAGCCTACTATTAACGGTTGGCAGGTAAACGAATGGGTAAAAAAAGCTGTCGTTTTATATTTCCCTATTCAAAAAATGGAAACCCTTGAGGCTGGTATTTTTGAATATCACGATAAAATTCCATTAAAAAGAAACTTTGCAGCTCGTGGTATACGTGTTGTACCTAATGCTGTTGCTCGTCACGGAGCTTATATCTCAAAAGGTGTGATCTTAATGCCTAGTTATGTAAATATAGGTGCGTACGTAGATGAAGGTACTATGGTAGATACTTGGGCAACTGTAGGTAGTTGTGCACAGATTGGTAAAAATGTTCACTTAAGTGGCGGTGTTGGTATTGGTGGTGTATTAGAACCATTACAAGCAGCACCCGTGATTATAGAAGATAATGCCTTTATAGGTTCGCGTTGTATTGTTGTAGAAGGAGTTCGTGTAGAAAGTGAAGCAGTTCTTGGTGCAAACGTAGTATTAACTGCATCAACAAAAATTATAGATGTAACTGGAGATACTCCTGTAGAGACTAAAGGACTTGTACCTGCAAGATCTGTTGTTATTCCTGGTAGTTATACTAAGAAATTTCCTGCCGGAGATTTTAATGTTCCTTGCGCACTTATTATTGGTAAGCGTAAAGAAAGCACAAACAAAAAGACCTCGCTAAATGATGCGTTACGCGAGTATGATGTAGCAGTATAATTACTGAAATATGAATGAATTAAAACAATCAGGTCTTTTTATTACAAAGCATCTTAAAATTAGTGATTCAAAACTTTTCTACTCTATTTCAAAGTTTGGAAATAGCGAAGAATCGGTTATTGCTTTTGAAAACATTAGCCCAGATATTGTTACCCACAAACAGTCCAATAATATTCTTATTTATATAGCATTGTTTATATACGGCTTGAGTGCCATTCTAATAATCGATATGCTAAGTGGAGGAGAAAGCGAAAGCATATTTCTTGCAATGTACTTAACAGCTGCAACATCTTTAGTGGTATACTATTTTATAACAAGAAAAGAATATTGGAAAATTAATCTCACAAATACAGGGCATTTTTCTGTTGAAAAAACTTCTCCATCTAAAGAAGAAGTTTCTACTTTTTTGGAATTACTTATGAAGGCTAGAAAAAAGCATTTAATTGAGAATTATACTGCTATTGATGAAAATATAGACTACGCAACACAGCTTGATAATCTAAACTGGCTTAAAAGTATGGAAGTTATCTCAAAAGTTGAATACGAGAAATTATATCTCCAACTAAAAACCACTGTAAAACCCGAAAAGAAAAGAATAGGTTTTGGAAATAATTAAGTAGTATAATAAAAAATGAAAGTATTAATCATACAGCAAAAAATGATAGGAGACGTATTAACGTCTACCGTTCTCTTTGAGATTCTCAAAGAGCGTTTCCCTACATCAGAGTTGCACTTTTTAGTTAATACTAGCACAGTCCCAGTTGTATTAAACAACCCTTTGATAGCAAAGATTGTTGAGTTTACGCCAGAGATGGATAAAGACAAAAAAGTTTTTAAACAACTTCGCGAAAACATTAAAGCAGAAAAATACGATGTTGTTATTGATGCCTACTCAAAAATTAGTAGTGCCTGGATTGCAAAAACTTCTGGAGCTCAATATAGAATTTCTTATAAAAAATGGTACACAGCTGTTGCCTACTCTCACACAGTACAAAGGCAAAAACTATCTCTCTCTGCTGCTGGTCTAGCTATAGAAAATAGATGTAAACTTTTAGAGCCTTTATTAGACATTAAGCAAACCAAACGCCAACCTAAAATTTACCTTACAGATCAAGAAAAGAAAGATGCTAAACTACTGTTAGAAAAAAACGGAATAGATTTTAGCAAAAAACTTTATATGATTAGCGTATTAGGTAGCGATAGCTTTAAAACCTATCCGCTTGCATATATGGCAAAATTGCTAGATTATTTAGTAGCAAATACAGCCGCTACCCTACTCTTTAACTACATACCGTCACAAGAAGAAGACGCAAAAAAGCTTTATAGTTTATGTACCCCAGAGACTCAAAAAGCAATTCGTCTTGATATCTTCGGAAAAAGTCTACGTTCATTTATAGCGCTTACATCTCAATGTGATGCCTTAATTGGTAATGAAGGTGGCGCAACAAATATGGCTAAAGCCATCGATATCCCAACTTTTTCAATTTTTTGTCCTTGGATTAAAAAAGGCTCTTGGAACATTTATGAAGATGGGCGTAAACACGTCTCTGTTCATTTATTTGATTATATAGATTATAATCCACATTTCAGTAATAAAAAATCTGCAAAGAAAAATGCAGGAAAACATTATCAAAAATTTGAACCTTCTTTAATATTTCCGAAGCTACACGAGTTTGTTACCGGTGAGATCATAACGCCACAAGAACAAGAATACTCTGCTACTGTAATTACATTTAATGAAGAAAAAAACATTGCTAGGTGCATAGAATCTTTATTACCAGTTACAAAAGATATTGTCATCTTAGATTCTTATAGCACAGACAGAACAAAAGAAATCTGTGAGCAATATCCTGTACGTTTTGAACAACAAACATTTGTGGGGCATATTCAGCAAAAAAATGCTGCCATAGCTTTGGCTAAAAACGACAGAATCATTTCATTAGATGCAGATGAAGCTTTAAGTAAAGAGCTTCAAACTTCTATTTTAAGACTAAAAACAAACTGGGATTGTAGCGGCTACTTTGCACAACGTTATAACAATTATTGCGGCCAATGGATACAATTTTCTGGTTGGAATCCTGATAGAAAATTACGTATTTTTGACCGCAGACTAGCTAGCTGGGGAGGTATAAACCCTCATGACACTATACAACTAGGGCCTAAATGTAAAAAGAAAATAGTAGATGGAGCGATTTTACACTGGGTACACACCTCTTATGAACAGCACAGTCTTAAAGTTCATAAATTTTCTTCTATTGCTGCAAAAGAATATTATGACCTAGGAAGAACTTCTAACCTGGCAGATGTCATTTTAAAACCTACCTGGACATTTTTTAAAGGCTATATTTTACGTCTAGGAATTTTAGACGGATTTAATGGTTTTGTAATTTGCACTTTTAGTGCTTACACTACATTTTTAAAATACTTAAAGTTAAGACAGATTATTCAAAATAACCCAAAAAACAACTCATGAAGTTAGTAATTTTAGCAGCCGGTATCGGTTCTAGATTAGGAAACCCTTTCCCAAAACCACTTACACCATTAAGTAACGGAAAGAGCATTATGCAAATGATGACAGAAAATATTGACCATTATTTTTCTTTAGAAAATCTATTTACAGTTGTAGGTTTTAAAAAGAATAGTATTATGGAAGCCTTCCCACAGATGGCTTATATTTATAACCCTTATTTTGATCGAACAAACACCTCAAAAAGTTTGCTTTTAGCACTTCGGAAATGTCAAGGTGAAAGTGTGCTTTGGTTTAATGGCGATGTAGTTTTTGACAGAAAACTGATAGAAGTTTTACTACCACATATAGAGGAAGACATCTCTTTTGTATCTGTAAACACAGAGTCTGTTGCAGATGAAGAAGTAAAATATACTTTAGAAAATGGTTTTATAAACGAGCTTTCTAAAGAAGTTAAAAACGGTTTAGGTGAAGCTGTTGGTGTTAATTTTATCTCTAAAAACGATATAAATCATTTTATTAATCGTCTTGAGGAGTGTGATGCAAATGACTATTTTGAACGAGGACTAGAGTTAATGATTGAAAAAGATGGCGCCAAAGTAAAGGCTGTAGACATCTCACAGTTCAACTGTATGGAAATTGATTTTAAAGAAGATTTAGATAATGTCAATAAATTTTTAGCCAAAAAATAATGAAGGTTGTTCTCTTTTGCCAAAACGCCTATTGTTTTGAAATAATGCGCCCTATTGTGGCCGTATTAAAAGAACGCAACTATACGTACACTTGGTTTATAACATCAAAGCTTACTTCCCTATTTCCTTTTAAAGATGAACCGGTAACAAAAAGCATACAAGACATCATTGATTTTAAAAGTGACGCTATTCTTTGCCCTGGTAATGAAGTACCTCATTATTTGAGAGGTGTAAAAGTCCAGATTTTTCACGGGCTAGCGGGAGAGAAAAAAGGACATTTTAGAATAAGAAATTACTTTGATTTATATTTAACGCAAGGCCCTTATTTTACAAGAGGCTTTAATGCTCTAAGAGAAAAATATAAAGATTTTAAAGTAGTGCAAACTGGCTGGTCAAAACTGGATAATTACTCGCTAAAAAAAGAAACATTATTAGCAGAAAAGAAAGCCTTACTTACTAGGCTTGATGCAGATAAAATAATACTATATGCACCCACTTTCTCACCATCATTAACATCTGCTGAACATTTTAAGACGCAATTAGAGGCATTAGCAACTGCTGGCGAGTTTATAATCAATATCAAATTTCACGATTTGATGGCACAAGATTTTATTGACTATTATAAGTCACTCGCAGAGAGGTATAAAAACGTATTCTTTAAAGAAGGTAGAAATATTGTGGAGCAATTTATTGTGGCAGATTTACTAATAAGCGACACATCTTCTGTAATTTATGAGTTTTTGTTATTAGACAAGCCTGTAATTACATTAAATAATATTTCAGAAAACATACGCTGGCATAATATTACAAATCCTGATGAATTATCTAAAGCTGTACTAGATAATCTAAACGAAGATCCATTTAAAACCCAACGATCAAAGGTGATAGCAGATTATCATCCTTTTAATGACGGAAATTCTTCTGAGAGAATGATAGATGCTATTGAAGATTATATTGCTGAAAATGGAGTGCCTGAAAAAAGGAAACTTTCACTATTTAGAAAGTATAAGATTAATAAGTTGTTTAAACGTTAACCCAACTTAAACCGCTTCTTCCATCTTTTTTTACGGAAGAATTTTTCTTGAAAAGCGGAAGTATATCCCCACATTTTTGAGAAGACTTTATCATAATCTAATCCAGAAATCTTAGCATACTCATCACTCATTATAGCCACTTGTTCTTTGCGTGGTGTGAGCCTGCTAAAGTTTTGCATACGCTCATCAAAAGACAAGTCCTTAAACTCCATTCTATTAAGATCTACCAAATAAAAATGATACTCCTCGCCTATTTTTTTAATGAGCGTATTTCCTGGAGAATGGTCTTTAAAAAGCACGTTTTTCTCATGCAAATTGTGCGTAAACTTTGTAAACTCACGCAAAATGTCTTCTGCATCTTTAATACTATTATCGTTTATTAATTCTCTATAAGTGAAATCTGCCGCAAGATTTTCGCAAACGTAATAACTGCTTTTAAAAGCTAATGGTGTTTTTTCTTCAAAAAAGGCAATAGGTTTTGGGGTTCCTATTTTTAGGTCAATCAATTTATTAGCATAGGTATAAGAACGCTCTGCTTTACTTTTTCTAAAAAAACGATAGGCTATTTTATTTATAGTGTTTGGAATTTTAAAACTTTTTACTGCTACCTCTTCATCTGCAAGAGTAAAGATTTTAATGGCATTCCTTTTTGGCGCTAACATATATTCTCCCTTAGTTGCAAAATCTGTTATTATTGCATCTATTTCTTTTTGTTTAGAAACATAAGAAGGGTGAATTACACTTTTCAAATTGTATTTTTTTAAGACTGCAAATCTACACAGTTTAATCTATTTAAAAATTAACATATCAAATAAGTTTATATAACTTTTCACTTTTAATCAAACTATCTTAAATTTACAAATGCCTCAAAAACTACGCATTGGTTTTCTTTTTTTAGATCAACTACATCACATAAATCATTTTGTGACAATGGCTATTGTTTTAGCACAAAAACATGATGTCAAAATTATTACATACCCTGATAAACACGAATATTTGTTTAAAACCTTAAAACGTTTAAATGGCGATAATGTTAAGGTCGAAATGTTAAAAACTCACCCCTTTAGGGCTTTTACAGACACATTAAAAAAAAGATCACAACCCAGAAAAGGTTTTTGGTTTAAAAAAAACCATAAATATTTACTTTCTAATTTTGACGCCTTAGTTTTTACAGATTATATACAAAAACCTTTACTAAAATATAGAGGGACAAAAACTACCCCAAAATTTATTAAACTACCACACGGTATGGCCGGCAGGGCATATGGTTATAAAAAAGACCTATTAGATTTTGATTTGCACCTTATTTTTGGGAGCTACTATTATGAGCAACTTGAAGAAAAAAAATTATTAGGAGCTAAAACTGTTATAGTAGGTTATTCAAAACTAGATGCCGTAAAAAGTATTGAAACTAAATCTATTTTTAATAATGACAAGCCAATTGTTTTTTACAATCCTCACTTTACGCCAGAATTAACTTCTTGGCATACAGAAGGCGAAGCTGTTTTAAATTATTTTAAAAATCAAGATGCCTACAACCTTATTTTTGCACCACATATTAACTTGTTTAATAAAACAGGTGGCGAGTCTGTTTCTGATTTTTTAGAAACATTTAAAAATGATAAACACATATTTATTGACTTAGGTAGTGAAGCCAGTGTAGATATGGTATATATAAAAATGGCATCAATCTATTTAGGCGATGTTTCAAGCCAATCTCTTGAGTTTATGACAACGCCAAGACCCTGTATTTTTATAAATAGTCACGGTATAGCTTATAAAAACGATAGTAATTATCGTTTCTGGAAATGTGGTGAAGTAATTAATAAAGCATCAGAATTAGAAAAAGCACTAAATACTGCAAACTTGAAACACAAGACTACTTACCTCTCTGTTCAAAAAGAATTAAACATTGGTAATCATTTTACAGATAGTAGCAGTACACCTTCAGAAAGAGCTGCACGTGAGATAGAGGAGTTTTTGTTATCCTAAAATTTATTAAAAAATTCTAGTTTTTTAAATACTTATCTACCCCATTCTCACACCAATCTAACCTCTCGTTAATCGCTTTTTGCTGTATCGCTTCATTAACATTCACACTATCTTTAGAAGCCGTTTTATGCCAAATATGATACACAATCCCTCTATAGCGCAATCTTCTAGCTTGTACACCTTTATTCATCATTCTAATAATGAGTTCGCTGTCTTCTCTCCCCCATCCTGTCATTGCTTCATTATATCCATTTACAGCAATAAAATCTTCTCGCCAAAAGGACACATTACAACCTCTCAGTTTTTTAGAAAGTTCATTTTTTACACCATATAAACTACTCAAAAAAGGAAGATACAATGCACGTGTTCTCTTTTTAATCCCTTTATGCAAAAAGTTGAATTTGATGTTTTTAGTCTCAAAAAGTTCATCGCGATATGCTTCTATAATACTTACTCGACTCCCATATAGATATTGATTCTTCGCTGCAAAAGCAACGTGATCTTCTATAAATTTTGGGTGGATAATACAATCTCCATCTGTCTGCACTATATAATCACAAGTAGATTGTGCAATAGCCTTATTTAAAATTTCTGATCGCTTAAACCCATCGTCTTTGTGCCAAACGTGAATCACATTTAATCCAGATGTCTTTTTAAAATCTTCAATTAATGCTGTTGTTTCTGAGCGTGACCCATCATCTGCGATAATAAACTCATCGGGTTTTTTGGTTTGCTTTTCAACACTTTTAAAAACCAACGCTAGTGCTTCGGGCCAGTTATAGGTAGAAACTAATAGTGCGGTTTTAAAGTTTTTCATTTGGTTTTTCAATTATTTGTGTTGTTGTATTTGCTTCGGAAACGTTCTTTTTTGAAATGTAGCCTATTATTGAAATCTGGCATATTTCCGAAGAAAATAGTGTCAAAATCTACGCTGCAAAATTTCAATTTCAACTATCTTTGCACCATAGTTAAACCCCATTAAAAATGGGCTTGTGTTCTTTATTTTCTTGCTGAAATGTGGCACACATTTCAACGGTATAATGACATCAAAAGTACGCATAAACGGCTATCTATAAAATTTAAGAGCAATCAAATAATGAGAGAAGAACTTTTTAAAGCACTAGAAGTATTAAAAAAAGGAGGCATTATCCTCTACCCTACAGATACCGTTTGGGGCATAGGCTGCGACGCCACAAATGCAGAGGCGGTAGAGAAAGTTTACAAGTTAAAACAACGTGTAGAGACAAAATCTCTCATATGCTTAGTGCACGATTTTAAAATGCTCAACCAGTTTGTAGAAAACATCCCTGAGGTTGCTTATGATATTTTAAAATATGCAGAAAAGCCTACTACCATTGTTTTTGACGACCCTATACGTATTGCAGAAAACATAGTTGCTCCAGATAATACACTAGGCTTTAGAGTAACAGAAGATGAATTTTGCACTAAATTATTAAGAAAATTTAGATGGCCTATTGTATCAACTTCTGCAAATATAAGCGGTGCAAAAACACCAAGAAGTTTTAATGAGATTTCGCAAGAGATTATAGATGGTGTAGATCATGTAGTAGACTGGCGCAAGAATGAAAAAAACGGAAAACCATCTGCTATAATTAAATTAAGCGTTGATGGTGGCGTTAAGATCATTAGAAAATAATTGCTTCGGAAATATTAATTAAATTGTTATCAGGCTTTTAGAATAAAACGGCCAAGTCAAACTGTAAAATGAGTTATTCAGAAAATAAAATAGAACTAGAAGAAAACGGACATGCTGTTTTATTCGACTTGTATTCTGAAACTGAAATAAAAAACATTTTAGCTTGTATTGATAATGCAGAGCAAACAGGTGATGGGTTTCTTAAAACAAAAGATTTATTTGCAATCCGTCAATTATTAAATAATATCCCAGAATTAGAAAATTTAATTTTTAATTTAAAGCTTACTAATTTAATTACTGACCTCTTTGATGATCTCCCGTTTTTAACAAAAGCGATTTATTTTGATAAAACGAGTGATTCTAATTGGTTTGTGGGGTATCATCAAGATTTGAGTATTTCGGTAGATAAAAAAAATGAAGTTGATAATTACAAAAATTGGACTTTTAAAAAAGGTCAATATGGTGTACAACCGCCAATCAACATTTTACAGGAAACTGTTACTATTCGCATTCATTTAGATAATACAACTAAAGAAAACGGAGCTATTAAAGTAATCCCAAAGTCACACAGCAAAGGAGTAATTAGAACAGATGCAGACGAATGGAATATACAAAACGAACACATTTGTGAAGTGCCAAAAGGAGGTGTAATGTTAATGAAACCGCTCACTTTACACGCATCTAGCAAAACGACTAATGGAAAAAAACGAAGAGTTATTCATTTAGAATTTAATACACATCAATTAGCAGAACCACTCAATTGGTTAGAATATAAAGATGTCGTGAAAATTACGGCTACCAATTAAGTCAAAACTATAAACAATAAACTATTTACCTCTTGAATACCCCAAATTATAAAACTGCCCTTAAGAATCCTATTTTTAATAGCGTGAGCAAAGCTGCAAGTAATTTAAAACTTGACACATATGTAATAGGCGGCTTTGTTCGTGATTTTCTGTTAGAACGAGGCGATGCAAAAGATATTGATATTGTAGCGGTAGGTAGCGGTATTTCTTTAGCAAAAGAAGTATCTAAGCTATTACCTGGCAAACCAAACGTATCTGTTTTTAAAACATATGGAACAGCAATGCTTAAATCTGCTAACGTAGAGCTAGAATTTGTAGGTGCCAGAAAAGAAAGCTACTCTGAAGAGAGCAGAAACCCAGCCGTAGAAAATGGAACTCTGCAAGACGATCAAAACCGAAGAGATTTTACAATAAACGCCTTAGCCTTAAGTCTTAATGATGAGACATATGGTGATTTATTAGACCCTTTTAATGGAGTTGAAGATTTACACAACAAAATTATAAGAACACCGCTAGATCCAGATATCACATATAGTGACGATCCTTTACGTATGCTTCGTGCCATACGGTTTGCAACACAACTAGATTTTATTATCGAGGATAAATCGCTAGAATCTATTACTAGAAATGCAGATAGAATTACGATTATTAGTAAAGAGCGTGTTGTAACAGAAATTAATAAAATATTAAGCGCGCCAGTTCCATCAAAAGGTTTTGCATTATTACATAAAACAGGATTATTACCACATATATTTCCAGAATTAGTAGCTCTACAAGGTATTGACGAGATAGAAGGGCAAAAACATAAAGATAACTTCTGGCACACGCTAGAAGTAGTAGATAATATAGCAAAAACAACAGATAACCTCTGGTTAAGATGGGCTGCATTACTACACGATATAGGCAAAGCACCTACTAAACGATTTCATAAAAAAATAGGATGGACCTTTCACGGCCACGAGTTTGTAGGGTCAAAAATGGTTTACAAATTATTTAAGCGTCTTAAAATGCCGCTAAATGACAAGATGAAGTTTGTACAAAAAATGGTATTAATGAGCTCGCGTCCTATTGTCTTAGCCACAGAAGTCACAGATAGTGCTGTACGTAGATTAGTTTTTGATGCTGGTGATTATGTAGAAGACTTAATGACGCTCTGCGAAGCAGACATCACTACTAAAAACCCAAAGAAGTTTAAAAAATATCACAAGAATTTTGAGGTAGTTCGCAACAAGATTGTAGAAGTTGAAGAGCGTGACTCTGTACGTAATTTTCAACCACCTGTGAGTGGTGAAGAGATTATGAAGACTTTTAACTTAAAACCTTCACGCGAAATTGGGCAAATTAAAGATGCTATAAAAGAAGCCATTTTAGAAGGCGATATAGCAAATGATTATGATGAGGCGTATGCTTTTATGATAAAAAAAGGAAAAGCTTTAGGGCTTACTATAGATGAATAATATAATATTAGAGACAGAACGATTATTACTTCGCCCTTTTAAAATGGGCGATGAAGAAGGTATACTCGAGTTTTGCTCTAATAAATTAGCACAGCAACATACTGGCGATATTGTAAGAAACACAATTGAAGAAGCCATTGATTTAATTAATGATGTTTGGCTTAAAGACTATCAAAATTATGGCTACGGCAGGTTTGCTGTAATACATAAAGCAGATAATAAAATCATAGGTTTTAATGGAGTTAAATATTTATCAGACTTTGGTCATACAGATTTAGGCTATCGATTTTTACCAGAATATTGGGGAAAAGGAATCGCTACAGAGTCTTCAAAAGCCATCATAAAATATGCTTTTGAAAAACTAAAACTAGAAGAAATTTATGGTTTTGTGTATCCAGAAAACCCTGCATCTGCTATGGTGTTAAGCAAGCTAAATTTTCAGAAAATCGCTGTAAAACCGTATCCCAACGAAACAAAGATTACAGAGTGGCATTTACTCACAAAATCACATTATGAAAGACAATAAAAAAGTTATTTACTGGCTACTTACAGGCTGCTTCCTAATCTTTATTATGGTTGTAGTAGGTGGTATTACACGCCTCACACATTCTGGACTTTCTATATCAAATTATAAGCTTATCTCTGGCACCATCCCTCCTATGAATGAGATAGAATGGACAGCGGCTTTTGATCATTATAAAGAGTTTCCTGAGTATCAAAAAAAGAACAGCGGGATGTCTCTAGAGGAGTTTAAAGACATTTACTTCTGGGAATGGATTCACCGAGTAATAGGTCGTTTTATTGGGGTCGTATTTTTAGTGCCTTTCCTATATTTTCTTCTGAAACGCCAACTCTCAAAACCCACTATCAAAAAATGTATTCTGTTATTATTTTTGGGTGGTTTTCAAGGATTTTTAGGTTGGTATATGGTCAAGAGTGGGCTGGTTGATAGACCAGACGTGAGTCATTATAGACTTGCTATGCACTTAACTACAGCATTTATAACATTTGCTTATACACTTTGGGTAGCACTAGACCTTTGGTTTCCTAAAAAAATAGAAATTGATAAAGGTTTTAGAAATCTTATAAGAGTAGGTCTTGTAGTACTTATTGTTCAAATAATCTATGGCGCTTTTGTGGCTGGCTTAGATGCTGGATGGATACACAACCACTGGCCATTAATGAGTGACGGGCAATGGATTCATGATTCGGTTACCATTGAGCAAACTCCTGTATGGCGTAATTTTATAGAAGGAAAAAGTGGTGTACAACTTGTGCATCGAACTTTTGCATATGTAGTGGTGATTTTTATTGCATTAATCTGGTGGAAATCAAAGCAAAAAACACAGACAGCTCTACAAGCCAAGGGTGTAAACACACTTGCTATACTTGTTATGGTACAGTTTGTACTAGGGGTTTTAACGCTTGTTTTACAAGTTCCTGTTCTACTAGGAGTACTTCATCAAGTGTTTGCCTTCTTTTTACTTGCTGCAATGACTTTTACTTTGCACAGGTATAGTAAATAAGGGTATTCGATTGACGATGTACGATTTTGGACTAAAAAAAAATAATGTCACGCTGAGCGCAGTCGAAGTGCTTATAAAAACAAAGTTTAAAGTCTTAATATTGTTAATTATCATAATTTAGTGATTCTAGAAAACTTTGGGATTTCTAATGATCTTCGACTGCGCTCAGACTGACAGAAGAGATTTTATCATATTTTAGACTCTATTACTACTAACAATTATGAAAAATAATTTTGACCAGTTTGTAGAACAAAAGTACCCTCCTGCAGGAGTCTTTTTGGGTTATTTTTTTATCGGTTTATCTGTATTGTTATTTTCTACTCAATATCTTTTTTCTGGGGCTACTCTATTAATAATAGGGGTTTATCTAGCTTTTTCTATCATAGGAATTCAAGTAGAAAAAAGCAAAAATCGTTTTAAATATTACAATAGACATTTTTGGGTAAAACAAGGCGAATGGAAATCATTTAAAGACTTTCCTGACGTGTGTGTTTTATTAACTAATTTAAAAGGTACCTCCTATTATGGTGCAGGAATACCAATTACTACTAAAAACCGATTATTTGTGGTCTTTTTACTCAACGAAACCCACAGAGAAAAACTACTTATCAAAGAATTTAAAACAGAAGAAATGGCAATTCTTTATGCAAAAGACTTTGCAGAGCGTACTGGCACAAATTTTACCGTTTTTAGTCCTTATATAAGTGAAGCTACGCTGTCAAGAAGAAGATAAAAAAATGTTTTAGAAATACGAGACACGACATTAAGATTAAAGACTAAAGTTTCTATGAATAAATATCGTGATTCGTGGAGTAAGCAAAGCGAACGGTTGAGCATCAAACCGTCATTTTATTTTTAAATTCAAATTCAGTTTCGTTTTCGATTTCAATTTCAATTTCGACATTGTTAATATCTATCACATTTCCGAAGTAAAAAGTACCCATCTCATTCTTCAAACTTGATAGGAAACTAATATCTTTGCAGGCTAATATTTTTTACAATGATTTACCGATTAAGAGTTACTCTAGACACTGTTGAAGACATCTACAGAGACATAGAAATACAGGCTTCTAGCAATTTAGAAGATTTTCATAACGTTATTACACAGTCGTTTGGGTTTGAAGGAGAAGAAATGGCGTCTTTTTATGTGAGCAACGAGGCTTGGGAACAAGGACAAGAAATTGCATTGTTTGACATGAGCGAAAAGCCTGGAGAAAAGCGCGTTATGAGCGACACAATTTTAGGTGATACTCTATGGGAAAAGCAAACAAGGTTAGTCTACGTATATGATTTTTTATATATGTGGACATTTATGGTCGAGCTAGCAGAGATTGTAGAGCCAGAACCAGGAATGCAGTACCCTACTCTTATGTTTGCTCAAGGTGAAATACCTCTAGAGGTATTAGAACCTGAGATGAAGAGTGGTGATGAAGATGAGTTTGGCGATGATTATGATGACGATTATGATGACACAGATTATGACTCAATGGATTTTGACGAAAACTGGAATTAGTAAAAAGTTTTTTTTCTTTAAGCTACAAACTTTAAGCAAAAAGCAAATTAATAACAACATAAAGCTTGAAGCATAGCGCATAAAGCATAAAGCACGCAGTAAAATGATCAACTTATTTAACACACAAATATCTTCACTTTCTATACATCGCGTAGGTAATAAAAGCCGTAATGAGTCTGTTGTACTATCTAATAACACCTACAAGATTGATGACGAGATTAGACCATTAATGAAAGAGTTTTTCTTAAAACCTTTTAGAGAAAAAGAAGAAAATTATTTTCATTTTCATCACGAAGCTGACCTAGAATTTCACGAAATATATAAAGCAGCTAACACTATTTTTGATAACCCAGAGTCTGCACACGAAGTAAGTAAGACCATTGCAAAATATCTTTTTGATCAGTCTATGCACCCGCATATTAAAAACGGTGAAGTATATATTGCTTATTTAGAAAACGTACAATTAGACAATGAAAAGATGGATGCCATTGGTATCTTTAAATCTGAGTTAAAGCAAGACTTCTTACAGTTTTCTGAAACTGAAAACCAGCTAGATGCCGTTTTACAACAAGGGGTTAGTCTTAATAAACTTGATAAGGGTTGTATTATTTTTAATAAAAATAGAGAAGATGGCTATAAGGTACTTTCTGTAGATAGTAACAGGTATGATGCCCGCTACTGGATTGAGAGTTTTTTAGGTCTAGACGCTTTTCAAGACGATAACTTTTACACAAAAAAGTACTTAAAATTCTGTCAAGATTTTGCTAAAGACGTTGTTTTACCTGCAGAAGACAAGAAAGAAGAAGTGATGTTTATGAACCGTGCGGTTAATCATTTTGCAAAAAATGACAGCTTTAACGAGTCTGATTTTATGACAGATGTGATAGACAATCCAGATCTAATACCTGAATTTAATCACTATAAAAACGAAAAAGCACCTAAGTATAGTATAGAAGATTTAACAACCTTCCCTATTGCTAACACAGCAGTAACTGCAGCGCGTAAAAAGATTAAAAATGTAATTAATCTTGATACTCACATACAGATTAAAATGGACTTTATTAATCCAGAAAGTGCAGACAAGTTTGTAGAAAAAGGATGGGATGAAGACAAGCAGATGTATTATTATCTTGTTTATTTTAATAAAGAAGAGAAGAGTTAATTTTTCTTCAACAATATTAAAAATCTTCAGTTGCAAGCAATTGAAGATTTTTCTTTTTTAATCTTAACTGGTTTTAAAAGTTTGAAATTTCTACTGTAACAAATCTTCCCATTACTCGTCATACTAACAACCTTAAAAACCAACCGCACGTGAATACTATTCTCACCATTAATAACCTGACTAAAAAGTTTGGTCCTATTACGGCAGTAAATGATTTATCGTTTACCATAGAAAAAGGAAATGTCTACGGAATTCTTGGACCCAACGGAAGTGGAAAATCTACTACCCTTGGTATTGTATTAAACGTAGTTAATAAAACTTCGGGAGAGTTTCATTGGTTTGACGGCACTGGGACTACACACGAGGCACTTAATAAAGTAGGAGCTATTATTGAGCACCCTAACTTTTACCCTTATATGTCTGCTTACCAAAATCTAGAATTGGTTTGTAAAATTAAAGGAGTTCCAACTCATAAAATTTCAGAAAAACTTAATATTGTTGGTCTTGAAGAGAGACAACACAGCAAGTTTAGCACCTTTAGTTTAGGAATGAAACAACGTCTAGCGATTGCCTCTGCCCTACTTAACGATCCAGAAATATTGATTCTTGATGAGCCTACAAACGGGCTTGACCCACAAGGTATACATCAAATAAGAGAAATAATACGTACCATCGCAACTCAAGGAACAACGATACTATTAGCTTCACACTTACTTGACGAAGTTGAAAAAGTATGTAGCCACGTGGTCATCCTTAGAAAAGGAAAAAGTCTTTACGTAGGTAGCGTTGAGAATATGAACGCAAGTCACGGTTTTATAACTGTAAAAGCAAATGATATGCTTCAACTTAAAGCCACACTTGAGAACAGTAATTCATTTACATCTGTAAAAGAAGAGAATGATACACTAGTTGCTTATCTAAAAGAACCTATGGATGCGGCAGCTATTAATAAGCTCTGTTTTGATAAAGGGATTGCATTATCACATCTCGTGAAACGCAAGGAAAGCCTTGAAGAACAATTTCTTGAACTTACTAAAAACAACTAATCATGCTACGTCTTCTCAATATAGAATTTCAGAAAATAAAGTATAATAAATCTGTCAAAGTTATATCTATCATATACTTTGTATTGATCACTTTTATTGCTCTTATCGCTTCAATAGAATTTAATTTTGCCAGTGTTAATTTTAGAGTTGCAGATCAAGGCATCTTTAATTTTCCATTTATATGGCATTTTAACACCTATCTCGCTGCGTGGTTAAAACTATTCTTTGCTATAGTCATTGTCTCATTAGTCTCTAATGAATATAGCTATAGAACCCTAAAACAGAATTTGATAGATGGTTTAAGCAAAACAGAATTTGTCTTATCAAAATTTCTTACAGTAATATTATTTGCTGCCGCTTCTACTATTTTTGTGTTTATTGTTTCAATGATTTTAGGTCTTATCTTCTCAGACTATACAGAGATGGCTATCATTTTTAGAGACTTAGATTACTTACTTGCTTACTTTATTAAACTCGTTGGCTTCTTTTCATTTTGTTTATTCTTAGCAGTACTCGTTAAACGCTCTGCTTTTGCACTTGGTTTTCTATTTATTTGGTGGGTATTTGAAGGCATATTTTACGCCATTTTAAAATGGGGATTGTTTAAAGGAACAGAAATAGCAGACACCATTATTCAGTTTTTCCCGCTAGAGGCGATGAATAATTTGATTAAAGAACCATTTACAAGACTAGGCGGCGTACAATCTATTGCTAGCCAAGTAGGTGAAGATATCACAAAATCATACGATGTTACTTTTCTAAACATAGCAATTGTATCTGTATGGACCTTCTTGTTTATTTATTGGTCATTAGTGATTCTTAAAAAGAGAGATTTATAATACTTTTTACTTCGGAAATGTGCTTGGTTTTATTTATGAGAACATCATAATAAAGCTCAAGCACATTTTCAATTTCAAATTCAATTTCATTCTTAGTTACCTTTTAAGCGAATTGATTATATTTAAACAATAATCAACCACCTTATGAGACGGCTAACGTCCCTACTATTTTTTCTTTTAATATGTCTTTCTGCCCAAGCGCAGGACGTACAATTATTTGAATCTTTTAATGGGCGTTATGATTACTTAGCCTTTGGTAATACACAAAACACCAGAGAAAACGGAGCAGATGATCCTTGTGAGCAATTAACCACAACAAGCGCAGAACTAACATTATTACCTTCACAGACTGTCGTTGCAGCTTATCTTTATTGGGCAGGAAGTCTAGACCCAGGAGACCTTGAAGTAAACCTTAACGGAACCCAAGTTATTGCAGAACGTGACTTTACACTTTCATTTTTATCTGGCGGTAGTGAATACACCTACTTCGCAGCAGTAGCAGATGTCACAGATATTATACTAGCAAATGGAAACGGAACATACACACTAACAGATCTTGACGTTTCTGCAAACATAGATTACTACTGTACAGGTAACTCTACCAACTTTGCAGGTTGGGCGGTCACACTCATCTATGAAGACCCATCTTTTAACCTAAGAAACATCAACATATTTGAAGGATTAGAAAGCGTTAATATTTCAGAAAATCAACTTAGCATTGTGCTTGACAATCTTAACGTCATAGACTCAGACGGTGCAAAAATTGGGTTTCTTGCCTGGGAAGGAGATAGCTCTCTAGCCGTAGAAGAATCACTGAGAATTAACGGAACCTTAATAGGTAATCCTCCGCTTAATCCTGTCAACAACGCCTTTAACAGCACTAATAGTTTTACGGGAGCAGATGACCTTTATAATATGGATATTGATGTTTATAATGTTGAGACATTAATAAATGCGGGAGATACACAGGCTATTATAGACCTAAACTCTGGGCAAGATTTTGTGATGATTAATAACATTGTCACTGTTTTTAATAGCGAGTTACCAGAAGCCACCATAGAGATTACAGAAAATTCTTTTGATCCAGTTTGCGGTAATAGAACCCTAGAATTAAAGTACACCGTCTTTAATGAAAACAGCTCTGCCCCACTACCCGTAAATACGCCCATTGCATTTTACGCAAATAACACTCTAATTGCCCAGTCACAAACTACTATAGAAATCCCCATAGGCGGCTCTGCCATAGGTTTTGAGACACTAGTTATTCCGTCTAGCATACCTGCAGATTTTACCCTACGCGTTGTTGTTGATGACACCGGTAATGGTACCGGCATAGTAGAAGAAATCATAGAAGATAATAACGAAGACAGTGCGCCAGTACATCTACTAGTTTTTCCAGATTTTACAGTAGAAAATTTAGAAATTTGTAATGCCGTGGGCGTAGAAGTTTTCGATTTAAATGACGCCATTACTATCATCGGTAACGTTACAAACGTCACGTTTTATCTAACTCAAGAAGATGCTGAGAACCAAGAAAACCCCATTATAAACCCAGACGGTTTTGAAACCGAAAGTCCGTTACTTGCCATTTTTGCAAGGGTAGAAAATGCAGATTGTTTTATTATAGAATCCTTCTCTATAGGTGTTGCTTTGTGTCCATTACCAGATGCGACTATCACGTTTACGTCAGAGGTGTTTGCGTGCCGTATGCGAGAAATAGAGATTGAATATGTGGTCTCTAATCTAGAAGGCACCGCCATATTACCAGCAGATACTCCCATTGCTTTTTATGTAGATACTTATTTAGTTGCCCAAGCAGAAACCCAGGCAGACATTGTTATTGGCGGTAGTGAGACAGGATATATTTCTTTTACATTTCCTGCCTCGACCCCAGATTCTTTTATACTAGAGGCCATTGTAGATGATACTGGCGATGGTCAAGGTATTGTAGAAGAACTAGACGAAACTAATAATAAATGGACGGTAGATACTAACTTCGGAAACATCCCAAAGATTCCACCTTTGCCAGATTTAACTGAGTGTGATCTAGGGTTTAACACGGCATTTTTTAACCTTAGAGATCAAGACGAAATTGCAACAAGTCTCATTGATGGTATCACTTCTTATTACCTAACAGAAGAAGACGCTTTATTACAAACTAATGTGATATTTGATCCAGAAAATTTCAGTAATACAGAAGATCCACAAGTTATTTTTATAAGACTAAAAAACGAGATTTGCTTCACAATTGCTTCTTTTTTAATTAAAACAGAAAATTGCCCGCCTCAAATTCCTGAAGGTTTTTCACCTAATAATGATACTATAAATGATGTGTTTAATATAGATGGTTTACAAAATATATTTGAAGAATATCACCTTAAAATATACAATCGTTATGGCACCCAAATCTACGAAGGCGGTCCAGAATTAGGTCTTTGGGATGGCATACCTAATGACGGTTTATTTTATCAAGAAAAGCTAGTTCCTGTTGGTACTTATTATTATTCGCTACACTTAAATGACCCTAATTTTACGAAGCCTTTGTTGGGATTTGTATATGTTAATTATTGAAGCATATATTATCTTTTAAAACAGCGGTCTTTCTACTTTGTTCTTTCAGTGATAGTGGTCTTTTTCAAAAATGTTAAGCTATTGTCAATGCAGCACATTTCCGCAGAAATAATCCTTATTTTTGTTAGATATGAAGTTTAACATTGTTTCACCTTTTTCGCCCACCGGAGATCAACCATCTGCTATAAAAGCATTAGTTACAGGCATTGAGTCTGGAGAAAAATACCAAACCCTACTGGGTGTTACCGGTAGTGGTAAGACATTTACGGTGGCTAACGTGATTGAAAAAACGCAAAAACCAACATTGGTGCTTGCGCATAACAAAACACTCGCAGCTCAGCTGTATACAGAGTTTAAAAACCTGTTTCCTAATAATGCTGTAGAGTATTATGTTTCTTATTATGATTATTACCAGCCAGAAGCATTTATTCCGTCAAGCGGAACCTTTATTGAGAAAGATCTCTCCATTAATGAAGAGATAGAAGTAATGCGACTGAGCACCACTTCTGCCCTACTTTCTGGACGGCGAGATGTGATTGTGGTGGCATCTGTATCGTGTATTTACGGTATAGGTAATCCTGCTGAGTTTAAGAAAAGTGTAATTTCACTTGAGTCTGGGCAGATAATATCTAGAACAAAATTATTACACCAACTTGTGCACAGTCTATATTCACGTACTGAGGCAGAGTTTAGCCATGGGCGTTTTAGAATTAAAGGAGATACTTTAGATGTTTTTCCTAGTTATGCAGATAACGCCTATAGAATTCACTTTTTTGGTGATGAGATTGAAGAGATTGAAGCTTTCAACCCTGAGAATAATGAGGTTCTAGAAAAATTTGAACGTCTTACTATTTACCCAGCAAATATGTTTGTGACATCGCCAGATGTATTAAAAGATGCCATCTGGGAGATACAGCAAGATCTTGTAAAACAAGTAGATTATTTTAAAGAGATAGGAAAACATCTAGAAGCAAAAAGACTAGAAGAACGTACTATTTTTGATCTTGAAATGATAAGAGAACTAGGCTATTGCAGCGGTATTGAGAATTATTCACGCTACTTAGACAAACGTTTACCGGGAACACGACCATTCTGTTTGCTTGATTACTTTCCTGAAGATTATTTAATGGTAGTTGATGAAAGCCACGTTTCTATCCCGCAAGTGGGCGCGATGTATGGTGGTGATAGATCTAGAAAAGAGAATCTTGTAGATTATGGTTTTAGACTTCCTGCAGCAATGGACAACAGACCTTTAAAGTCTGAAGAGTTTGAGTTATTACAAAATCAAGTGATTTTTGTAAGTGCTACACCTGCAGATTACGAACTAGAAAAAACAGGTGGTGTCTTTGTAGAACAAATTATTAGACCTACAGGATTACTAGATCCGCCTATAGAGATTAGACCAAGTCTTAACCAGATTGATGACTTGTTAGAAGAAATACACATACGAGTTGAAAAAGATGAGCGCGTACTTGTGACTACGCTTACAAAACGTATGGCAGAAGAACTCACTAAATATTTATCTAGAGTAAATGTGCGATGTAGATACATACACAGTGATGTAGATACACTAGAACGTGTAGAGATTATGCAAGATTTACGTATGGGAATCTTTGATGTACTTATAGGTGTAAATCTGTTACGTGAAGGACTAGATTTACCAGAGGTAAGTCTTGTAGCTATTCTTGACGCAGACAAGGAAGGGTTTTTACGTAGTCATCGTTCTTTAACCCAAACTGTAGGTCGTGCAGCACGTAACATAAATGGGCGGGCAATTATGTATGCAGATAAAATAACTAAAAGTATGCAGCTCACTATGGATGCTACAGACTATAAACGTGAAAAGCAAATTGCATACAACACGAAAAATAACATTACACCTACGCAGATTAAAAAGTCATTTGATAATGCCTTATCAAATAGTAAAAAGAATGCTTACATTATTGAGACTGCAGAGAGTCTTGCTGCAGAGTCTGCTGAGAATGAATATTTAACAAAGCCACAGATAGAAAAGAAAATACGAGATACCCGTAAAGCAATGGAAACTGCTGCAAAAGAACTAGACTTTATGATGGCGGCGAAGTTGCGAGATAAGATTAAACGCTGGCAGACAGAACTTGCTAAAGAGTAAATAATCGCTTTTGCCCTAAATATATTAATATGCCCTTAACATACTTTTTAATTGCATTCTTGTATTTTCCGCTAAGTATGATAGCAACCACAGAAATATCTCTTGACAATAAAACAATACCTTCATCTATTAAAGAAGAAGCACTTATTGCATTATCACATTACCCAGAATTAGCAAAAACAGATATTAGTTTTGTCTTTAAAGACAATATTAAAAAATCTACTATGCAAGCACAGCCTAAGTTTTTTAGTTTTTTTAAAGGAAAGAAAAACAGAGCTTACGTTATAAAAATAAGTCGTAAAATACAGATTGACTCTAAAGAGTTATCTATAAATGATGTACCAAAAGATGTGATGATAGGGTGGCTTGGTCACGAGTTAGGTCATGTAATGGATTATAGAGATCGCTCTAGTTTTGGGATGTTGATTTTCGGAATTAAATATTTATTCTCCTCTGCACATATTCAAGAAGTAGAACGCGCTGCAGATACCTATGCTATTAAACACGGAATGGGTGATTATATCTTAAAAACAAAAAGCTTTATTCTTGATCACGCAGATATTTCAGAAAAATATAAGGCGAAGCTACGTAGGTTATATATGTCTCCAGAAGAGGTAATGCATTTAATTAACGAGCATTAATTATCTATTATATTCTTCGGAAATTTTAAAATAATTTCATCTTTTTGCTCTTTGTTTAATGACTCCCACGAGCTATTAAATCTTATTTGCGCCTCTTGCTCTCTCACAATATCTATGCTGCAATAACTTCATTTTGCACCGCTATATATGTAGCGTAAGCAGTATCGTTTTCTGCTTTTAATTGTATTACAGAATTAGATTCATTTTTTCTTAAATAGGCTAAGACTAAACTTTTTAGATTTTTAATATCTGTAGGCTTTTCATCAACAGATAAACCACTTTCTGCATTCAATTTTAAATCTAAGGCATTATCAAGATCAAATTCCCTCTCTAGTGTAGCTTCTACCCTATCTATTGTAGAATAAACACCTGCATTGATTAACATCATATCCATTAACAAATAGACTCTCATTTTATAAAAATCTAACTCTAAATCATCTACTGTTAAAATTTCGGCGGTATTTTTTGCTATGAGGGTTGGTTTAAAATCACCTGTTTGATTTAAACCATTTAAAGTCGTTTCTAACAATAAAATTTTTGATGTATTATAGCGTAATGTATCTTGAAATATAGTAGCCTGACAAGCGGTAAGAATATCAGAATCTGGTTTTTTCATTTCTTGCACTTTTGCTAAAAATGAGTCTGGAGCTACTATATCTTCTAAGTTGCCGGTAGACAGATGATCTAACAATTGCATATAATCTTTACCTGTTGTCCCCTTAAGTATATCTGCCTCAAACAACATTTGCTCATACTCTTTCATAAATGACTTCAGCTCTTTACCGTTATCATCAAAAGCCGCGTAAGTACAGGCCATAAACTCTTGTTCTACTCTTGTTTCTTGTTTACAAGAGTTAAAAAAGAATAACAATATTAAAAGAGAAGAAAATTTCAGAAGCAATTGCATAACTAACTATTTATGCCACAAACTTAAGCGGTTTTAATCTATTCTCCCACAAAGGCTTGCCAATCTTTAAATTTATCTTCTTTCATCACTCGTGCCATTTTTACCTGACCTCCTTTTTTCTTGTTTTCACCATTCCAGTCATTAAATTTTGAAGGAGAGACTGTGCTAACAATAACTCCTTTTAATGATTTACTTCTGGCAACTCTATAATTTTTATTTGATTCTTTCAGCGCTTCATCTAAGGCATCTCTTAGTTTTCCTGTGTCAATATCACTCTCTGTACCTAAATACCAATGATGGTAAAACGCTCCATCTTTTTGTACAGCAGCTACTGTAAACTCAGGAATCTCAATATCAAATTTTTGTTCTAACTCTCTTAACGCCGTATCCATTTTATTTACCGAAAGCTGAGAACCTACAACATTTAAGAAAAATTTTGTTCTTCCAGTAATAATGATTTCTGCTTTTTCTACATCTGTAAAAGCTATGGTATCTCCTATTAAATATCGCCAAGTACCAGAAACCGTACTCATTATTAACACATAATCTTGATCTGTTGTTACATTTTCTAGGGTTACTACATCTGCATCTTGACTTAATGAACCATCTTCAAGAATATATTCTGGCTTAAATGGTACAAACTCAAAATAGATCCCGTTATCTGTAACCAACTTCATAGCAGTAGTCTCTGGTCGCTGCTGAAATGCTATAAACCCTTCACTCGCTAAGTAAGTATCAATAACTGTGATAGGTTTGTCTAGCAATAAATTAAAGCTTTTTTCATAGGGCTGAAAAGCCACACCACCACTTGTAAATACCTGTAGGTTAGGCCAAATGTCATGTATCGTTTTTACACCATGATATTCAATTACTTTTTTTAGCATTAGCTCCATCCAAGAAGGTATGCCACTTAAAGCACCAATGTCCCAATCTTTTGCGCGTTCTGCTATGGTTTGCACTCGTTGATCCCAATCATCTATTTTTGCTATATCTTCTCCCGGCTTATAATAACCTTTAAACCAAAAAGGAATGTTACTAGCAGATATACCACTAATCTCACCCTCTAAAAACTCGTCTCTTTCTGTAAGATCTGTAGAACTACCGAGCATCATAATTTCTTTTTCAAAAAAATCTGAAGGCAAATCAAAATTAGATAGCGCAGATACTTGTTGTATACCTGCATCACGTATAGCTGTAATCATTGCATCTGTTACAGGAATACGTTTACTCTTTTTTCCTGTGGTACCGCTACTTAATGCAAAATAGCGAGGTTTACCTGGCCATACAATATCTTCAAGCCCATCTTCTACTTTGCACCACCAATCTCTTTTCATTTTATGATAATCATAAAACGGGATTGCTTTAGCAAATGCAGAAGAAATTGTATCTGATTCTAAGATTTTACTAAAACCATAATATTTACCAAAGGCTGTATTTTTTGCTTGATCTAATAAACTTTTAAGTACCTCTTGTTGTTCTGTAACGGGAGAACCCTCTGAAGTAAAAGTGTCTTTGAGATCTATTGCGCCTTTGATAAGCGAACCTAATATTGCCATGATAAATTTATGTTTGTCGTAAATTTACTAGAAAATAATGAGTTCTTTAAAAGGTTTAAATTAACTTTAACTATAGGTCTTTATACTATCTTTGCAGTATGGCAAATCATCCAGATTCTACTAGATTAAATAAAGCAATTAGCGATAGCGGTTACTGCTCAAGAAGACAAGCAGATAAACTTATCGAGGAAGGAAAGGTTACTTTAAATGGAAACCCAGTAAGTCTTGGTGATCGCGCTATGCCAGATGACGTAATCCATGTAGAAGGCAATCTTATTTCAGAAAATAACAATCTAGTTTATATAGTTCTCAATAAACCAGTAGGTATTACTTGTACTACAGACCTACGAGTAGAAGGCAATGTAGTAGATTATATAGGCCATAAAGAACGTATTTTTCACGTAGGGCGTTTAGACAAACCTAGTGAAGGCTTATTATTAATGACCAACGATGGTGACATTGTAAACAAAATTTTACGAGCTGGAAATAGCCACGAGAAAGAATACTTTGTAAAAGTAGATAGACCTATTACTTCTGAGTTTATTAGAAGAATGGGAAATGGTGTACCGCTTGACGAACTAGAAACGACCACTAAAAAATGTTTTGTAGAGCAAGTAAGCCGTTTTGTTTTTAGGATTATTCTAGTACAAGGGCTTAATAGACAAATACGCCGTATGTGTGAGTACCTTGACTATGAAGTTATGGAACTCAAGCGAGAGAGAATAATGAATATAGAGCTTGGTGATCTACCTTATGGAGAGTGGCGTGATCTTACTAAAGAAGAACTGCAAGGATTAAAAGATGCTGTTGCAAAAAGTGAAAATGCCTCTTTTATAGATGCAGAAGAAAAAAGAAAATTAGCGCCAAAAACTGGTGATGCTAATAGAAATCGCCCAAGAAATGAGGCTCCTAAAAGAGAATCTAGATTGAATAACCCTGGAAGAAGACGCGGGAGAAATAACAGGTACGATTAATTTAAAAAAGAAAAATAAAAGTTGAAATTTAAAGCAAAGACAGCTGTAACAAAGAACAATAAGGAGGTTAAAATTAGATTTGCCGAAATATGTGATACACAAGCTATTCTTGATTTAAAAAGAAACTACATAAAAAACACCACTACACTACCCTTTATTTTAGAAGAATATCCTAACAATCTTGATAAAGAAATACATCTTATCACAAGCTATATTGATAGTAACAATAGCATCTTTCTAGTTGCAGAATTTGAAGGGCAACTTATCGGAAATATTGATTTAACTGGGAGTAAAAGAATAAAAATGAATCATACCGCTATGATTGGTATGGGCATCAAAGAAGAATGGAGAAATCAAGGTTTAGGCAAAATACTAATTAACAATACCTTAGATTGGGCTAAGAATCATTCTAATATTGAAATTGTATGGCTTGATGTTTATGCTACAAATAATCTAGGCTTACAATTATATAAAAACTCTGGATTTGAGGTTAGTGGAACTATCAAAGATTTTTTTAAAAGCGGTATTACTTACAGCGATAAAATACAGATGTATCAAAAAATAAGGTAGTAAACCTAATGTTAAAATTAGGCACAAAAAAACCGTGCATCGATTGAGCAATGCACGGTGACTTAACTAACCAACCAAATCTATTTCGTTATTACGAAATCTCAACCATTTTTTTTGTTACTGCTACTTCTTCTTTTTTTGGTAAAGTAACTGCTAGAATTCCATTTTCATAGTTTGCCTTTATAGCATCAACGTCTATTGTTTCTGGTAATGTAAATGATCTTTTAAAACCGCTTACCATAAACTCTTTGCGTGTAAACTTGAGTGTTTCTTTTTCATCATTAGCTTCTACTTTTTCTGTAGTACCAGTTACTAATAACGTGTTTTTTTCTAACTCAATAGTAAAAGATTTTTTTGTAAAACCTGGCGCTAATATTTGGAGTTCAAACTCATTTTCATTCTCTATAATATTAATACGATTAGCCACATGTTTATTATTTGTAGCGTCTATTCTACCCTCTTTTAATAAATCTTCAAAAATAGAAGGCAACCAAGCATTTGTGTTCTGTAATGTTTTCATAGTATATATTTTTAGTATTAATTTCTTTGTTGCTATGTCTAAGTCAAAAGTAATTCCAAATCTGTTTTTATGTCATTCTGTCTTAAATAAATAGAATTAAACTGTCTTTTTGTCAATTTAAGAACGTTTCCGAAGTTATCATTTACCAGAATTTTAAGAAACATATTAGTTTTATGATTTATCTTAGCAATAACTAACCATATTTATGACTAAGATATTTAGAAGATTAGGTACTTTTTTTAATACAATTCAAGGTAAAATAGCCTTTTACCCTACTCTATTTGCTTTGTTCGGTTTTAATTTTGCCTTTTTAATGGCGTGGATTGAAGACACTGGCATTTCAAAAAAAATACTCGAGGTAACTCCTCAATTAATGTTGCAAGACGGTGATACGGCGCTTACTATTTTTAGCGTTTGTATAGGAGGCCTTATCTCTATGATGGTGTTTAGTTTTTCTATGGTGATGCTTTTGTTAAGTCAAGCTTCTAGTAATTTTTCTCCAAGAATTTTACCTGGATTAGTTAGCGATAAAAAGAACCAAATTATATTAGGTACTTACCTCGCTACTATTTTATACTTAATTTTTACTCTCTTTTCTATAGAACCAGATGCAAAGACTTATATGCTACCGGGACTATCTATAATGATTGGTATTGCACTTACTATACTATGCTTAGCAGCTTTTATTTATTTTATTCATAATATGTCACAGAGTATTCAAATTTCTAATATTCTAGATGCTATTTATGACAAATCTCGCGAACGACTTTTAGCTACTATAGAGACAGAATCTAATAAAAAAAAGGTTGTCAAATTTCCAGACACTAAAAACTGGAAACGATACAGTATTGATAAAAGCGGATATTTTCAGAATATATCTTACAGGAATATTCACGAAATTTGTGAAGCAAACGACCTAAAAATTCACATCTTAAAACCCAAAGGTTCATTTGTTCTAAAACACGAATCCTTTATTGCTTCTGAAAAAGAAATAGACGAAAACACTTTACAGAACATCTACTCTAATATCAATTTTTCACGTGGCGAGATTGTAGAAGACAATTATGTATTAGCATTTAAACAACTAACAGAAATAGCTATTAAGGCTATGTCACCGGGTATTAATGATCCAGGGACTGCAATAAATGCAATAGATTATCTAACAGAATTGTTTGGTTTGAGAATGCACAAACTAGATACTGGCACTATTATAATAGATGAAGTACAGCACATCAAAATAGAAGTAGTGTCATTTAAAAATTTATTAAAATATGTAATGGCAACTTTACGCACTTACGCGTCTCACGACCCTATAATTGTAGAAAAATTATTAGGGATGCTTTCATATTTAAAAAATGAAAAACATATTTGTTCATTAGAATACAAAGCAGTTGTAGATGTAGAAATAAAAACGCTATTGCAAGACGCAAAGTCTTCTATTAACTCAAAAACAGATAGAAAAAGAATAAAAAAGATTGTGAAAGCATTAGCTTAAAAATAAAGTCTCAAGCTCAAGTTTGGCGTAAGATCTAAGGCCTTATTTTCAACAATAACTGGAGTACCGTCAATCAATACATAATAAGTATTTATTATATTCTCACGGTTCAAAATATTCCATATAGAAATCCCCATACTACCCCTCATTTTTTCTGAAATTTCAAAAACATAGGTAGTAGAAAAATCTAGTTTAAAATAGTCTGGTAATCTAGAAGAGTTAGGAGTTTCAAAGGTAATCTCTCCATCTATCACAGGAGTTGACACTAAAGGAGCAGTAAAAGGTTTTCCTGTATTATAGCGCGCTCCCAGCCCTACTTGCAAGCCTTTTCTTTTGTAGGTTAATGCAGCATTAAATGAGTGACTGATATCAAGATTATTAGGGAAAATAGGAGGTAACAATTCATTAAAATCATACTTGTTTCTGGCATAAGAATATCCTAACCACGTAGTAACTCCTTTCCATTCTTTCTGCAATAACACATCTACTCCTTTAACATTATAATCACCCACTGCCTTTGTAAATTCAAATTGATTTTGAAAACCTTGACCTCTTGTAGTAATTCCGTTTACTTCTTTAATATACCCCTCAATAGTTATATTTAGTTTTTTTCTGCTAAAACCAGCACCTGCAGAGAGTTTTTTTGCCCTAACTATAGGGTTATCTAGCTCATCTGCTATCACCCATCTCCTTTTTTCTATCCCTAAAAAATCATCTTGTAAATCTATAATTTGAGAGGTAGTTTGGCTTTTTGTCTCTGCGGAAATATCAACTGAAAACACTTCATCTGCTTGCCATTGAAAATTTGCAAAAGGTTCTAATCTTATATTGTCAAATTTCTCATAGTAAGTACCTCTACCTCCAGTTTTTAATTTTATTTTTTGGTTTTTAGACGTATAATGAACCTCTCCATACAAACTATGTAACCTAAGAACATCTCTAGTAAAATTTCTGAAATCTGGTCTATTTACATCTGTTAAGTTCTCTACGCTTGTTTCTGTAAAATGATAGCCATATTTAGTTCTCATTTTTTTAGATACTATATAATTTGCATCTAGTTTAAGCCCGTATTCTGTCACGCTATTTTCTTGCAACAATCGCTGATCATTAATCACATCTACATTAGTAGCCTCTAAGGCATATTTACTTGCAAAGGCCTGTGTTCTTACATTCCACTGTGAGGATAGTGATTTTTCATAATCTATACTAGCCAGCACTGTACGCTGTTCGAGACCACTTCTTAAAGACCCTGAAGACCTTCCGTCTGAGCCCTCTTCTGCATAACTAAGGCTGTTATCCATTAAAAGTAAATTTGCACTTACTTGATCATCATCAGAGAAGTCATGCATCACTTTTAAAGAAGCATCATAAAAATAAAATTGCTCATCACTATCAATGCTTGTATAAGAAGGATTGTTAGAAAAATCAGAGTCCTGAAAAATCCTACTACTGTATTGACTGTAAGTGGGTGTGTAAGCAAAATCTGTTAATGACCTTCTACCAGAGACCATTAAACGGGTGTTTTTAGAAATTTTAAAATTTGAAAAAGCATCTGCCGCCACAAAATTAAAACCAGCACCAGATTGATTAGTTCCCTGTATATTATCTTTTAAACTAATGTCAATCACAGAAGAAATCCCCTCAGAAAATTGAGAAGAAGAAACATTTTTGTAGACGGTAACCTCATCAATCAAATAAGGATTAAACCCAGATATTAATCCGAAAAAATGTCCTGTTTGATACATTTTAACACCTTCATAAAGAAAAAGGTTTTGATCGTGAGCTCCACCACGAACATTAATGTTAGATATTTTTTCTTCTGTACTTGTTATACCAGGAACAGCCTGTATAGTTTGTAAGGCGTCTGGCTCTATAAGCCCAGGTAATATACCTAATGAAGAAGGGTTAACAGTCACACTTCCATCTGTATTTTTTGCAATACCTGGGGCTAGATAATGAAATATTAAAACCTCGCTTAATGCCTCTACATTGTTTGTGATAGTGCTGTTACTTTTATAAATGGAGATGTATCTTTCAGATAACACTTCAAAAGTCAAGTTTGTGGTAAACTGCAACCAGTATACCATCTCATCTTTGCTCATAGTGGTCATATCTGGCAACGAAATACTTTTTCCGCCTATGTCTTCATCTGCAAAAGAAAACTTGATATGGTAAGCTGTTTCTATAAGTTGTAAGGCATCTTCAAGAGGTACTTTTTCTGAAGATTGTGCGGCAAGTAGATTTACCCCTAATAAATAGAGGGTAGAAATTAGAACAAAAACTCGCAACGTTTTATTCACTCGATATTATAATCTTTTTTCCTTCTTTAGTTACTATTAATTGCATTGGGGAAATAATGGTCTTTAAAGCTATCTCAATATCTTGATGCTTAAAACTACCCGTAAATAGTTTAGCAACATCTACATCATGAGTCTCTATAGTCACATTATATTGTCTTTCAAATTCTCTAATCACATCTATATAAGGTACACTTACAAAAGTGCTTTCTCCTGCTATCCAGGTTGGTGCATTTGTGTTGTCTTTATATTTTTTAATGATTTTATTGTTTTCTAAAATCACCTTATGTGTTGGTTCTAGTACTATAGTTGCAGTACCCGCACTTACCTTAACAGAGCCTTCATAACAAGTAACTTCTAGTTTATCGTCTCTATACTTGACATTAAATTGAGTACCTAAAACAGTTATTGAGCCTCCAGGAGTTGCTACCGTAAACTTCTCCCCTTTGGCAACCTTAAAATAAGCTTCACCGTTTAAAGATAAGTTTCTATTAGTTTTCCAAGCGCTTTTATTAAAACTTAATTCTGTATCAGCATTTATAATAACAGAAGAATCATCTGGTAAAACAACTGATTCTGTTCTAGCAAATTGAGTTTGAATATTTGTGTCTAGTGTTGTTGTATAAAAATAAACACCTAGAGCAAGCACTAACACAGCTGCAATCTTTGCAAGAGTAGCGATTGTAAAAATACTTTGAGATTTTTCTTTAGGTTGAGATATAGGCAATGCTGCAAGTGAAGCGGCAACATCAAATTCTGGAGCCTTGGCACCAGCTGCTATATTGGAAATGTGCTGGAGGGTCTGAAAATCTTCAGATCCCTCTAGCACTTTTAATTCCTCAGGGGTTAGATCATAATCTAGCCACTTTCTAATTAAACTTTCCTCTTTCATAGCAATCTATATGTATATAACATTTCAGAAATTAAAATCCCTACCCTGTTTTTAAATTATTTTTAAAATAATAGAAGAAAAACCATTTTCTCTTATTTTTATTGAAGCACACAAAGCCTCAAGATACTCACTAACAAGTGATTAGAGGTTTTTTTAATTTGATTTAAACTTTAAAAATTTTCTAAATAAAATAAAAAATTAACATTTCCGAAGTAAAAAACTTGCGTTATTAAATGCCATCTATCTGCTTTCTTATCTTTTTTAAAGCACCATACACTCTTTTTTCTACAGCCTTCACACTAATATCTAGTAAAGCTGCCACTTCTTTAAAGCGCTTACCTTCTACTCTATTTAATAAAAATGCTACACGCTCTGCTTCTGTTAAACTCGCGATGGCATTTTCTATCTTTATTTTATGCTCCTTCTCTCTTAATAGAAATTCTGGAGTTTCGTGATTTATTGTTTTTTGAGGACTTTCATTAAATTTAAGCACCACCTTTTGATGATTGTACTCATTAATAGAAAGATTATTTGCGGTGGTAAACAAAAAACTTTTTGCTTTTGAGGGGGTTACTTTTTTACAGTTTTCCCAGAGTTTAATAAAAGCCTCCTGCATTTTATCTTGAGGATGTAGCTTACTGCCATATTTATAATATAAGAAGTCACTAATGTTCTTTGCGTATTTTGTGTAAATAGCATCAAAAATTTCTTTTTTACAAACGTTATCTTGCAGTTCTCTATTCATTCTATTATTTGGTTTTACAAAGAAGTGAATTTTTTTTTTAATATTCAAGGTAGGGAAAATAGATTTTAAACTGTTTTATTATTGAAGCTCGAGCATAACCAATTTGAAAAAAGAAATTATGAAAAATTATTTACACATATTAAGTATTCTATTTGTCTGGAGTGCTCTTTTATTTAGTTCGTGCTCAGATGATGAAAATGTTTTAGAAAATCCTCCTGTAGAAGATAGTATCACAGAAGGATCTGATATTGCAACCTTAATACAAAGAGCTGCAATAGAAGATCGTTCTTTTGATGATTTTATAGACCTTGCAGACTGTCTTTCTATAAACTTACCGCTTACAATCACTATAAATGATATTTCAATCACCATTAATGATGAGAATGATTATGATGATGTTATAGCACTTATAACTAAGCTTAATAACAAATTTGACCTAGAGATTGTATACCCTATAGTAATAACACTGAGTGATTATACACAAATTGTAATAAACTCTGAAGATGAATTAATACCCTATGTAGAGGCTTGTCAAGAGATGGATAACGACATACCATGTATAGAGTTTGTCTTCCCTTTATCGTTTTCTATATATAATATAGAGTTTGAACTTATTGATACTATAGAGATAAACTCAAATGAGGAGCTCTATTTTTTCATCGGAAATATTGAAGCAGGAACCCTTGTGAGCCTTAATTTTCCAGTAATGATGCAATTGCAAAATGGAGATAATGTAGAAGTAAATAACAATACAGAATTACAAGATGCCATACAAAATGCAGAACTTGAGTGCAATATGATGAACCAGACAGAGTTTGGGTGTCACGACTTTTTTATTGTAGAGCAAGAGTGTGATGATGACAATGATGGGATAGCAACAGTTGTTATAGCAACTAGCTTTAATTGGGATTCTCAAGATTGTGTAGCATTACTGCCTTTCTCTACTACTTTACACTTTACATTAGAAGATGCCATTAACAATGTACCTGCAGAAGGTATCATCCCTAATGAACCATTAGAGTTAACATCACAAACACTTTACCGCAGAACAGAAAGAATCTCTACGGGTGAGTTTGAAATACAACCATTAGAGATTGTCGTTGAAGCTTGTGATGGAGTAACAGACTTTAGCTGCTTTGATGAACAAGAATACGTATTAACGAGTTGTGTTAACAGTTCTCTTGACCTTGCATATTTTAATCTAAACTTTGCAAATAATAATTGTGAAAATGAGGTTGGATTTACAATTACATATCATTTTACAGAAGATGCCGCAATCACTAATCAGTCCCCTATTGCAGAAGTAAACAACTACGCGGTAGAATCACCTTATACAGAGAACACAATCTATATTAGAGTTTCACCTACAGATAATCCAGAAGAGTTTAATGTATATGAACTTACACTAATCGTAGAAAACTGTAATGATCAAATTTGTGATGAATCTACACTCAACGCCTTTTTAAACGATTGTATTTGGGTAACAGACGGCACAAACTCTTTTACACTTAATTTTAACAATGGAGAAGTAACTGCAACATTAGTTGATGATACACAAACAGGACAGTATACCACCAGTACATTTAACATAGAAAGCTCTGGACAATTTTTCACTCAATTTACTTTATCAGGATTCACTGGTAATTTTGAGATACTAAACAATGTATATGAAACTGGCTTCTGCTTAGGCGAAGTGATTAACCTTCACTCTTTAGACCCTGCAAACAATCCTATTCCTTTTAATATTATAGAAAGAGACTGCTCTTTACTATGCGATAACCCAGGAGTATTAATAGATGATCTTGTTATTTACATGCCTTTTGGGGACTTTCAAACGAAAGAATTAATTTCTGGGATGATCATAAATGACAATAATGATTACGATACTGATCGAGATGGTAACGAAGGCTGCGCGTCACTTTACAATGGAGAAGTTAGTATACTTATACCAGTGACAAATGAAAATTCGCTAACAACAAATGACAATATAACTGTAAGTCTATGGTTTAAAATGAATAATACACAAGCTGGAGATTTAGAAACCTTGTTTAGTAAAGGAAGCACCCCAAATGAAAGTTTTACTATTGCAGTTTATGATTTAAACACACCACTAGTCTTCTCAGAAAATCCTCCTTTTAATCTTTGGGATGACGACTGGAACCAAGAAGTTGACGTTGATTGGGAAAACACAGACTGGCACCATCTTGTAGTTACTAGAGATGCAAATAATTTTGCACAGTTATGGAGAGACGGAGTGTTAAGAAATGAAGGGCTAGGTATGGATATAGGTCTAGATGCATTGATAAATTATGAACTAGGAAACAACTTTACAGGAAGCCTAGATGATCTTAGAGTATATAGAAGAGTCTTAAATCCAAATGAAATTACAACACTCTATCAGTTACCAGCAGATTGCTATGACTGTGTAGAATATTAAAAATAGTTTGTTTAGGTTAATTTAGTTGACTTAAAAGCTGCCATTTTCGCCAATGGCAGCTTTTTTTATGTCAATTTTTAATTAGGAAATATCAAGGTTACTGAGTTATTCCGCATTTTCTACAGAATTTTATCGAAGTATTGTTTCTTTTACGATTTCAATTTCAGATTATTATGGTAACCATTTTTTATCAAAGTTAGGCTTACGCTTCTCTAAAAAAGCATCTCTACCTTCCTTCGCCTCTTCTGTCATATATGCTAATCGCGTTGCTTCTCCTGCAAATACTTGCTGTCCTACCATACCATCATCTGTTAAGTTCATTGCAAACTTGAGCATTTTTATAGAAGTTGGCGATTTACCTAACACTTCTTGTGCCCAGTCAAAAGCGGTTTGTTCTAGCTCATCGTGAGGGACAACGGCGTTAACCATTCCCATTTCGTATGCTTCTTGTGCGTTATAGTTACGACCTAAGAAAAATATCTCTCTCGCTTTCTTCTGTCCTACCATTTTTGCAAGATAGGCGCTTCCGTAGCCACCATCAAAGCTCGTTACATCTGCATCTGTTTGTTTAAAAATAGCGTGTTCTTTACTAGCTAACGTCATATCACAAACCACGTGCAAACTATGACCGCCACCTACTGCCCATCCTGGCACTACGCATATTACAGCCTTAGGCATAAAACGAATCATTCGCTGTGCGTCAAGTATATTTAAACGGTGATACCCATCATCTCCCACATAGCCTTGGTGACCTCTCGCCTTTTGATCTCCACCAGAGCAGAAACTGTACACTCCATCTTTGCTAGAAGGTCCTTCTGCAGATAGCAAAACCACACCAATAGAGGTGTCTTCTTGCGCATCGTGTAAGGCATCTAATAGCTCAGCCGTAGTTTTTGGGCGAAAAGCATTACGTACATCTGGACGGTTAAATGCAATCCTTGCTACATTGTGCGATTTTTTATATGTAATATCTGTATATTCTTTGGCTGTTTTCCAGTCTGGTTTGAGCATAATTGTTATTTTTACTTCAAAGATAATAATTCACATTGTCACACTGAGCGCCGTCGTAGTGAATTACGTTAAAAAATTTAATTTTAATTCATTTAGACTTCACTCAACCTGACAGCAATAGCAAATTTTGTATGCGTAAAATCATTTTTTTCTTCGGAAGTATTCTACTAACGGCTTCTACTCTAGCCCAAGCTCCTTATCAATTTACAGATGTTATTGACCTAGAAGCAACACCAGTTATTAGTCAAGGAAGAACAGGAACTTGCTGGAGTTTTTCTAGCACTTCTTTTTTAGAATCTGAGATCATTAGACTCACAGGTAAACAAGTAGATTTATCTGAAATGTACACCGTACGTAATACCTACCCAAAAAAGTTAGACAATTATGTAATGCGTCAAGGCAAAGCGCAATTGAGTGAAGGAGGTCTTGCACATGATGTAATCAACTCTGTTGCAGATTACGGCTTAGTACCTCAAGAAGCTTTTAGTGGTCTTTTTGCACAAGAGACTTCACACAATCACGCTGAACTAGTTGCTGTTTTAAAAGCAATGGCACAAACGTATGTAGATAATCCTGCAAGAAAACTAAGTAAAAAATGGCGTCCGGCTACAGAGGCTGTGCTAGACATTTATCTTGGTAAAAACGTGAATAATTTTACTTTTGAAGGAAAAAGCTACACACCAGAAAGTTTCAGAAAAGCAATGAAAATTGAACCTGCAGATTATGTGACGCTTACCTCTTTTACACAAGCCCCTTTTTATAAGTCTTTCATACTTAACATTCCAGACAACTGGAGTTATGGTAGTATGTACAATGTACCACTTGATGAACTAATGGCAGCAGTTGATAACGCACTAGCAAAAGGTTTTTCTGTAGAGTTAGATTGTGATGTGAGTGAAGCAACCTTCTCATCTAAAAATGGTGTGGCAGTTATTCCTGCAGAAACATCAAATAATGAAAAAGCGTTAACAGCCATCTACCCAGAAATGAAAGTAACGCAAGAATACCGTCAAGACGAGTTTGAAAACTTTACAACCACAGATGACCACTTAATGCACATCACTGGTACCGTAAAAGACCAAAACGGAAACACCTATTACAAAGTAAAAAACAGCTGGGGAACAGATGAAAAAAGAAATGCAAATGGAGGGTATGTTTATTTTAGTGAGGCATATATGCGTTTAAAAGCGATAAATGTAACGGTGCATAAAGATGCGGTGCCTAGTGGGACTTCAAGGAAGTTGAATTTTTAACAATAATTTGATTGCTATTATTATTATTAAAAACAGAAGTTTTTCTAATTTTATAAAACCTACAAAATGAATAAACTAAAAATTTTAATTATAGTATTTATTGGCTTTGCGCTAACCTCCTGTTCATCTAATGACAATAAGGATACACAGGATGATGTGGAGATTACCGAAGATGATGTGGAGAGCCCACTAAATAGCATATTAACATTGTTCCCTCTTGAATCTAAATATTATCAAGATGACTATTTATATATAAATCATAAATGGGAGTATTATGATGATAAAAAACTAAAATCTTATAACTTAAGTAATGCAGATATGTCGGGTTATGATACTTGGATGTTAATTTATACTGACAATTTATTATCAAGAATCAATTTTTCTTCTCAAAATAACAACTTCTATTATAATGTCACTACAGATCAAAATATCATCACACTTATTTCAAGTGAAGAAAATAGTTTGACACTTGAAATAGAGGTCGATAATGGGTTTATAGATTACATAAAATTTTATCGTGCTAATCATACGGACTCCCCTTCTGAAACATTTTTCAATCGTGATACTAATGATAATCTAATTTCAATAGTAGGTGGTGATTGTGGACTATATGAGTTTACAAGTTTTGATACTGGAAAAAAAATAAATCCTGCGCCAATGTACCACCCTTATTATCGATGGTTAAGAATTCTATTTAATATTTTAAATTTAAAAACTTCAGAAAACAACCCGTTGAGTGGAACCTATATTGCTGGACAGTTTTGTGATTATACAGTTAGTTGGGATATTAGTCTTGAGTATGATTTAGATGGAAGAGTAATTATGAGTACTGAACTCCCTCCAGATTCTAACCCTAACATTCCAACTCAAATTATTGAACATACTTATGTTGACCTTTAGAATTTATCATATTAAAATAAAGCTAAGTAATATTCACTTTTTATTCATTTTTCGATTTCGTTTTCGATTTCGATTTCAAGAAACCCTATCTTTGCTTAAAACCCAATAAAATATGCTTATTATAGGAATCGCAGGCGGTACCGGAAGTGGAAAAACCACCGTAGTACAACAAATTATTGACCAGTTACCAGCGTGCGATGTGGCGGTAATATCGCAAGACTCTTATTATAATGACACTAGCCATTTAACGATGGAAGAACGTGTTGAAATCAACTTTGATCACCCTAACTCTATAGATTTTGCTTTATTAGAAAAACATTTAATTGATCTAAAAGCAGGTAAAGCTATTGACCAACCTGTATACTCTTTTATAGAGCATAACCGTACAGGAGAAACAGAAAAGACTGAACCTAAAAGAGTTGTTATTGTAGAAGGTATTTTAATACTCACACACCCTGAGGTACGTGAATTATTTGACATTAAAATCTACGTTCACGCAGATAGCGATGAGAGATTGATAAGAAGATTAAAACGTGATATTCAAGAAAGAGGTAGAGATCTTGAAGAGGTTTTAACAAGATACCAAACCACTTTAAAGCCTATGCACCAAGAGTTTATAGACCCTACAAAAGAGTTTGCAGATATCATTATCCCAACTAATAGATATAATACGGTGGCGGTAGATGTTATTCGTTCTGTCATTCAAAAAAAATTAACCTAGTTTGTGAAGTACTCAGAATTAAAAAAAGAAAAGTGGTTTCGGTTTTTGAGCAACAAGTATGTGCTCGTGTTTCTACTATTCATAATATGGATGTTTTTCTTTGACACTAACAACTGGTTTATTCACGATGAGCTTGACAGTGATATCAATGCAATAGAAGAAAACATAGACCACTATAAAGAAGAAATAAAACAAGACAAAAAGTTTCTCGAAAAAATGAAAGATAGCACAGAGCTAGAAAAATTTGCTCGAGAAAAATACTATCTCAAAAGAGAAAACGAAGACATCTATATTATAGAACACGAGGATAGTATTAAGTAGTTAGTTGTAGTAGTGAAAAATAAAATAGCCGGATGAAGACCAACTTATTTAAAGATTTTGAACCTGTTTCTGCTAAAGCTTGGAAACAAAAAATTCAAGTAGACCTTAAAGGTGCAGATTATAATGACACCCTTATTTGGGAAAGTCTAGAAGGCATAAAAGTGAAGCCGTTTTATCACCAAGACGATTTTAACAAACCCTTTATCCCTATACCTGGACAGCCTATTTCCTGGAAAATAGGACAACATCTATTTATTGATGACGAGGCTATCGTAAACTCACTAGCCCTTGATGCAGCAAGCCGTGGCGCAGAGAGCTTATACTTTACAGCCCATAAAACCTTTGATTATAAGACTGTTTTTAATGGTTTCACTTCAAAAATACTCATACAAGTTTACCTTCATTTTCTTGATGCAAATTTTGTTACAGAATTAAAAACGTATGCAAAATCTAATGGTTTACAACTTCAGGTATTAGTTGACCCAATAGGTAATTTAGGGACAGACGGTAACTGGTTTAGTAAAGAGCAAGAAGATTTAAAAATTACTTCGGAAATATTAAAAAAGACACCCACTGCCCTATTGATTGATACTTCACACTATCAAAACGCTGGCGCAAATATGGTGCAACAGATTGCTTATGCTTTAAGTCACGCAAATGAATATCTTAATCATTATAGTGACTCATTAAATAACAATTATCTAACTTTTAAAATTTCCGTAGGGAGTAATTACTTTTTTGAAATCGCAAAAATACGTGCGTTACGCCTAGGGTATGCTGCACTAGCAAAAGTGCATAATGTGAACCCAGAATGTAAGATTATTGCCACCCCCACACTACGCAATAAAACATTATATGATTATAATGTAAATATGTTACGTACCACAACAGAGTGTATGAGTGCGGTACTAGGCGGTGCAGATATGGTGATGAATTTGCCGTATGATGCTATTTACCACAAGAGTAACGAATTTGGTGAGCGTATATCTCGCAACCAATTGTTAATTTTAAAAGAAGAAAGCTATTTTGATGCTGTGAGCAACACTGCAGATGGTAGTTATTATATAGAGTCGCTCACGCAAGAGCTCGCAGAAAAAAGCTTGCGCCTGTTAAAAGACATAGAGTCTAGTGGAGGGTTTTTATCTCAATTAAAAGATGGAACCATACAACGCAAGATTGCAGAAAGCGCAGAAAAAGAGCAAGCACTGTTTAATGAAGGAAAGCTAGTATTATTAGGTACTAACAAGCATCCCAACACTCAAGATAGGATGAAAGATGACCTTGAGTTATATCCTTTTTTAAAACACAACCCAAGAAAAACGCTTATCAAACCTGTGATTGCAAAGCGGTTAGCACAAGCCTTAGAACAGAAAAGACTAGCAGAAGAAGAGTGATTATTCCTCTTAAATTCAGCTAATAAAATTGACACCAACACAGCCCACAAACAAAACATGAAGAAACCCTTTTTATACATCATACTTTGCAGCATTATCTTAAGCAGTTGCAATCTCGTTAACGAAGAGATAACGGGCTGGATGAATAGTGATAAACCTAGCGAAATCGCCACTACAACACATGTACTTGAGGATGACGGTATAAAAATATCACTGCCTACAGAATTTGAGCGATATTCTTTATATGATTATCAGCGTATGGTAGACTCAGTTTCTACAAAGGATCAATACAATGCAGAGGTGCTAAGAATTGAAAAGTTGATGGAGATGGATGGCAACCTTTATATGTACTTTGACCCTATTAATCGTGCTAGTTATACGATAAACACAATGGAGTATTATGCTTTTACAAGAGAAGACGCTAGTTTTATGCTAGGTAATCTAAGTGAAAGTTTTAAAAAGAATAACAAATCTAAAGATATAACAGTAGAGAAAGTAACTGGTAAGTATTATGCTAGCGAAGGGAGAAGAACCTTTAAAGCCATCTATAAAATGGAAAACAAGAAGGACAAGTCTACTTGGTACTCTACGGTATACTTTATATCTGAAATAGATAAAACAGTTTATGTGCAATTGAGCACTTCATTTATGATCAATTTTGATCCTATAGTTGCTAAAATGGTATTTAGATGATGAAAAGAAAAGACATATCTGGCATTGCAATTGGAGCACAGCCTAATCCCGAAATAACAAACAAAGAAACAAGCGAAACTGCAGAAGGTATTTCTGTACAAAAAACGTATGCAAAAGAAGATCTTGATTCTTTAGATCATTTAGATTTTGTAGCGGGACTTGCGCCTAATCTCCGCGGACCATACTCAACAATGTATGTACGTAGACCCTGGACTATAAGACAATACGCTGGTTTCTCTACTGCAGAAGAAAGTAATGCTTTTTACCGTCGCAACTTAGCAGCAGGACAAAAAGGACTTTCTGTGGCTTTTGATCTTGCTACGCATAGAGGTTATGATAGTGACCACGAGCGTGTGGTGGGTGATGTTGGTAAAGCAGGTGTTGCCATAGATAGTGTTGAGGATATGAAGATTCTTTTTGATCAAATTCCACTTGATAAGATGAGTGTCTCAATGACAATGAATGGTGCCGTACTTCCTATTATGGCTTTTTATATAGTAGCAGCAGAAGAACAAGGTGTAGATATTTCGGCATTATCTGGAACGATACAGAATGACATTTTAAAGGAGTTTATGGTGCGTAACACGTACATCTACCCTCCTACACCATCTATGAAAATCATCAGTGATATTTTTGAGTTTTCATCACAGAAGATGCCTAAGTTTAATTCTATTTCTATTTCTGGTTATCATATGCAAGAAGCCGGTGCTACTTGTGACATTGAGCTTGCATATACACTAGCAGATGGATTAGAATACATTAGAAAAGGACTAGCAGCAGGTATGGATATTGACACCTTTGCTCCTCGCCTATCATTTTTCTGGGCCATAGGGATGAACCATTTTATGGAGATTGCAAAAATGCGAGCAGCTCGATTACTTTGGGCAAAGATGGTTGCGCAGTTCAATCCTAAAAACGCTAAATCACTTGCATTAAGAACACACTCACAAACATCTGGATGGAGCTTAACGGCACAAGATCCTTTTAATAATGTGGCGCGTACTTGTATTGAGGCATCTGCGGCAGCTTTTGGAGGAACACAATCTTTGCATACAAACGCATTAGATGAAGCCATTGCTTTACCTACAGACTTTTCTGCCCGTATTGCGAGAAATACACAAATTTACTTACAAGAAGAAACACAGATAACAAAAACGGTAGACCCTTGGGCTGGTAGTTATTATGTTGAGAACTTAACTAATGACATCGCAGAAAAAGCATGGTCGTTAATTGAAGAGGTAGAAGAACTTGGCGGAATGACAAAAGCCATTGAAGCCGGTATACCTAAATTACGTATAGAAGAAGCTGCTGCAAAAAAACAAGCTAGAATAGATAGTGGTCAAGACAGCATTATAGGAGTTAATAAATACAGATTAGCAAAAGAAGATCCTCTACACATATTAGACGTAGATAATGAAATGGTACGTAATGCGCAGTTAGAACGTTTAGCTAGCATCAAGGCATCAAGAAATACAGAAGCCGTTGCTACTGCATTATTAGAATTAACTAAAGCTGCTAAGTTAGGTGAAGGAAATTTACTAGCTTTAGCCGTTGATGCAGCAAGAGAGCGTGCTACACTTGGCGAAATTAGTGATGCACTTGAAGAAGCTTTTGGTAGATATAAAGCACAAATTAGATCCTTTAGTGGAGTTTATAGTAAAGAAATGAAACAAGACCCATCATTTGCAAAAGCAAGAGAACTAGCAAACGAGTTTGCAGAACTTGAAGGCCGTCGTCCTAGAATTATGATTGCAAAAATGGGACAAGATGGTCACGATCGTGGCGCAAAAGTTGTTGCTACGGGCTATGCAGATGTAGGCTTTGATGTAGATATAGGACCTTTATTTCAAACCCCAAAAGAAGCAGCTAAACAAGCGGTTGAAAATGACGTTCATATCTTAGGAATCTCCTCTCTTGCAGCAGGACATAAAACATTAGTCCCTCAAGTTATTGCAGAGATGAAAGCATTAGGGCGTGATGATATTATGGTGATTGTAGGTGGAGTAATCCCTGCGCAAGATTATCAGTTTTTATTTGATGCTGGTGCAGTAGCCGTTTATGGCCCGGGAACTAAAATTAGCGAGGCTGCTATTGAGATGTTGGGTATATTAATAGCGTCTGTTGCTTAACAATAAGTATATAAACCTAAGTTTCCAACTCACAAGAAAAATAGATATGAGGCAATATTCTGTTAACATAAAGCCTACTATCACTTTAGTATTTGTTAGTCTTATTTACGTATTTAACATAGCTAACAGTTATTCGCAAGAAGCTGTAAAGGGCTTTGTATATAAAGCAAGTGACTCTACAGCAATACTAGGAGCTTCTGTATATTTTGATGGTACAAGTATTGGCGCTTCTACAACCATTGACGGTGAGTTTGAACTTCCTTTTAAACAAAACAACTCTTTTCTAGTTATAAGTGCAATTGGTTATTCTTCTCTTGCAATTGATCTTAATGATGATAGATTTAAAGATAAAAATATCACGATTTATCTAGATGAAAAGCTAGAAGAATTAGAAGCTGTGCAACTTGAAGTAGACACATGGAGTAGAAAAAAGAAACTGCGTATTTTTAAGAGTCAGTTTATTGGCAAATATCCAGTTCTCGAGTTATGTGATATTAAAAATGAAGATGATATAAGGTTAAAATATATTCCGTCTTCAAACCTATTAGTGGCGAGCGCCAGAGAACCGCTCATAATTAAAAACAAATATCTGGGGTATAAGATTACTTACAATCTTGTAAACTTTGAAGTCGCATATAAGAAAAATGAAAACGGCTTAAATTTACCTTACTCCACCTATTTTGAAGGGTACAGTTATTTTGAGCCTTTAAGAAATAAAACTTCAAATAAAGTAAAAGAGAACAGAACTAAAAGCTACTTGGGCTCATCACTACATTTTTTTAGATCTATTTATTCTGAAAGAATAGATGAAAATAATTTTGGTATCTTTAATAAAGGATTTCTTATACCTACCTATAGACACCTTATTATTTCTAAAGAAGGTGAATTTAAAAAAGTAAGTATTACAGCAGAAGAAATTGGTGTTCTTTATGAAAATGGACAACAATCTAGCCTCAAAGCAAAAAGTGTTTTTAATATTGACTCTTACGGCAACCATTTTCCTCCAGATGCTATAACCATTGGTGGTGATATGTCAAAAAAACGTATGGCAGAGTTGTTACCGCTTAATTATAAAATGGAGAATTAGCAAAATCTAACACCTATGCCAACAATCATTACCCAAACAGAACGACTCACTCTAAGAACTTGGTCTAAAGAAGACATCACTCCATTTGCTGAAATGTGCGCAGATAAAGAAGTGATGCGCTACTTTCCCGCTACCCTATCTTTTCAAGAAACTGAAAATCTTGTAAATAGATTTCAAGAACGATACGAGCAAGACGGCTACACATATTATGTAGTAGAAATTAAAGAGACGGGTGAGTTTATTGGTTTCTGCGGAATGCTAATGCAAACTTACGAAAGCCCATTTACACCTAACGTAGATATAGGATGGCGCTTAAAAAAAGCCGCTTGGGGAAAAGGCTACGCAACAGAAGCTGCAAAAGCATGTTTAGATCTTTTAAAAAACACATTAAGAATAAAAACCATTATTTCTGTGGCTTCACAATCAAATATTCCCTCTATTAATGTGATGCAAAAAATAGGGATGAAAAAAGTGGGGAGTTTTGAGCATCCTGCTTTGAAGGATACTCCGGAGCTGAATCCTTGTGAGGTTTATGAAATCTCGTTTTAATAAAACATATTTAACTTATTAACATTTCAGAAAACACTAGCACTCACCTACTTATTTTTGTTCACTACCTGTTAACAATTATCATTTATAAATTGGCTTATTAATTGTACTTTTACCCTACAAATCTAGAGCTATAAATGGGTAAAATAATTGCAATTGCAAATCAGAAAGGTGGGGTTGGTAAGACAACAACTTCTATTAATTTAGCGGCTTCGCTAGGGGTTTTAGAGAAAAAAGTATTGTTGATAGATGCAGATCCGCAAGCTAATGCTTCGTCAGGATTAGGCATTGATGTAGAGACCGTTACAGAAGGTACTTATCAATTATTAGAACATTCTGTTTCTGCAGAAGATGCTATTGTCGCTACAAACTCTCCTAACCTAGACATTATCCCTGCACACATTGATCTTGTAGCGATAGAGATTGAGTTAGTAGATAAAGAAGAGCGTGAGTATATGCTTAAAAAAGCAATTAGCCACCTTAAAGAAAAATACGACTATATATTAATTGATTGTGCACCATCATTAGGTCTACTTACACTTAATGCCCTAACGGCGGCAGATAGCGTGATAATCCCTATTCAATGTGAGTATTTTGCGTTAGAAGGATTAGGTAAGCTCTTAAACACAATAAAGAGTGTACAAAAGATTCATAACCCTGCTTTAGATATTGAAGGTTTACTACTTACAATGTTTGATTCTCGTTTACGTCTTTCTAACCAAGTGGTTGAAGAAGTGAACAAACATTTTGATGCGATGGTTTTTAAGACAATCATTCAGCGTAATGTGCGTTTAAGTGAAGCACCAAGTTATGGTGAGAGTATCATTAGTTATGATGCCACAAGTAAAGGCGCTAACAATTATTTGAGCTTAGCAGAAGAGTTGATTAAAAAGAATCAATAAAATAAGGTTTTAGCTTACGCCAAAATATGACAGATTTGAAATTTGTTATATTTAATAGCACAAGGTTAAAAAAATTAAAATTTCAGAAGTAATAGGCATCTGCTAAAGTATTGCTGAAGAAACAGAAAGTGAATCAATCGCTTATATAAATTAGATTTCCGTTCGTCCGGAAAAGAGGTATGGCAAAAGCAACAAAGAAACAAGCATTAGGACGAGGACTTTCAGCATTACTGAAAGATCCTTCAAATGATATACAGTCTGCAGATGACAAAAATGCAGATAAAGTAGTAGGTAGTATCGTAGAGTTAGACTTAACTAGTATTGAGATGAACCCGTTTCAGCCCCGTACTAGCTTTAATGAAGAAGCCTTACGCGAACTAGCTTCTTCTATTAAAGAACTAGGTGTTATACAGCCTATTACAGTTAGAAAACTTGGTTTTAATGAGTATCAATTAGTAAGTGGTGAACGTCGTTTTAGGGCTTCAAAACTTATTGGGTTAGAAACCATCCCAGCATACATACGTATTGCAAATGACCAAGAGTCGCTTGAGATGGCACTCGTTGAGAATATACAACGTGAAGATCTTGACCCTATAGAGATTGCTTTATCATACCAGCGTTTAATTGAAGAAATAGATCTTACCCAAGAAGAGATGAGTGATCGTGTAGGTAAAAACAGATCTACGATTACTAATTATTTGCGTCTACTTAAACTAGATCCTATTATCCAAACAGGAATGAGAGATAGCTTTATATCTATGGGTCACGGTCGTGCATTAATAAATGTAGAAGATCAAGATGTACAGCTTGATATTTATGAAAAGATTTTAAGTGACAAACTTTCTGTAAGAGAAACAGAAGCGATAGTTCGTGGTTTAAAAAATACCACAGCAGGAGCTGCACCTAAAAAGAAAACTTTACCAACGTTTGCAAAAGAAGCACAGAGCTCACTATCTAATTATTTTGACAGTAAAGTTAGTATCAAAGTTTCGGCAAACGGTAAAGGGCAACTAGTGGTACCTTTTACAAGTAAAGAAGATTTTGAACGTATCTTAAATCAAATTAAGGGTGAAGAGTAGCGGGTTATATATCCTTATTTTTTTGCTCTCATTTTCTGCAATTGGGCAAGTTGACGATGAGAAACTCGTTATAGATGAGCGTGTCATTATAGCTAAAGATACTGTTGTTTCAAAACAAGCGTATGATCCTTTAGCACCTTCTCGTGCAGCATTTTACTCTGCCGTTGTACCAGGATTAGGGCAAGCTTACAATAAAAAATACTGGAAAATCCCTGTCATTTATGCTGGGATGGCTACAGGGGTTTACTTTTATATTCAAAATCAAAAAGACTATAGCCGCTTTAGAGACGCTTATAAAAGAAGACTCGCTGGGTATACAGATGATGAGTTTTATGGTGATGGCACAGAACCTATAATCTCTAATGACCGCTTAGTAAACGCACAGCAATCTGCACAAAAAAATAAAGATTATAGCATTCTCACCGTTATAGGTTTTTATGCATTAAATATCATTGACGCTAATGTTGACGCACATTTAAGGCAATATGACATTAGTGATGATTTATCTTTAAGCCCTAATTTTGATATGAATCAATTTACGGCAAAACCCAACTATACACTCTCCCTAACTTATACGTTAAAATGAAAATCGCATTACTAGGATATGGAAAAATGGGTAAAACCATTGAGCGACTAGCAATAGAAAAAGGGCATCAAATAGTTTTTACGTCTTCAAGTACAGAAAACAAAGGAGACCTAAAAAATGCAGATGTTGCCATAGATTTTTCTACTCCAGAACAAGCAGTTTCAAATATTACTAAGTGTTTTAAAAATACAATTCCGGTAGTGTCTGGTACAACTGGGTGGTTAGATAATTACAGTTCGGTAATAGAAACATGTAAAAACTGTAACGGAAGTTTTATCTATGCGTCTAATTTCAGCATAGGAGTAAATCTATTTTTTGACTTGAATAACTATCTTGCACAATTAATGGAGCCTTACAAAGAGTATATTCCTAATATTGTAGAGATACATCACACAGAAAAGAAAGATGCACCTAGCGGTACCGCTATAACACTAGCAGAAGATCTTTTAAAATTTTCTAACGCAGACAAATGGGCTTTAGATACTAACAGTGATGATGTGTTGAATATTTCAGCAATAAGAGAAGACGATGTTAAGGGAACGCACACTATAAGTTATAACTCTAAGATTGATACTATAAGTATTACTCACGAAGCTCATACCAGAGATGGTTTTGCGCTAGGAGCAATTTTAGCTGCAGAATGGCTGGTTGGTAAAAAAGGTGTTTTTACAATGAAAGATGTTTTAGCACTTGACACATTTTAAAAAATAGAATTAAACATAGCTGTATAAACAGCATATAGAAATAAAATTATGAGTTGGACAGGATGGTTTATTTTCTTTTTAGTGGTACAAGTTATTCACTTTTTAGGAACTTGGAAATTATACGTTAAAGCAGGAAGACAAGCCTGGGAAGCAGCAGTGCCAGTTTATAACGCTGTAGTATTAATGAAAATAATTAATCGCCCTTGGTGGTGGGTTATATTATTGTTTATCCCTATTGTAAACTTGATTATGTTCCCTGTGATATGGGTAGAAACCATTAGAAGTTTTGGTCGTAACTCAACCGCAGACACTTGGCTAGCGATACTTACACTTGGGTTGTATACATTTTATATTTCTTACACACAAGATGTGACTTATATAGAAGACAGGAGTTTACACCCTAAATCTACAGCTGGAGAATGGATTAGTTCAATTCTTTTTGCAGTGGTTGCCGCAACGATTGTGCATACTTATTTTATGCAACCCTTTACAATACCAACATCGTCTTTAGAAAAGACATTACTGGTTGGTGATTTCTTATTTGTAAGTAAGTTTCATTATGGAGCGAGAACACCTATGACTCCCCTAGCCTTACCTATGGTGCACGATACTGTGCCTAAGGTTGGTATTAAATCTTATCTTTCTTATCCAGAGATTCCTTATTTTAGATTACCAGGTTTTCAAGATATTAAAAACAATGATATTGTAGTTTTTAACTGGCCTATAGATGAGTTTGAAGACATAGGACCTCCAGGAAAAGGGTACGCTTATAAGCCTATTGATAAAAAATCAAACTACGTAAAGCGTTGTGTAGGTATCCCAGGAGACTCTCTAGAAGTACGTGATGGTTATGTATTTATAGATGGTAAGAAAAATGATTTACCAGACAGAGCTAGGCTTCAGTTTTCTTATGGATTAACTTTGAAAAAAAGTATGAACCCAAGTATTATTAGAGGACGCTATGATATTACAGACAATATATATCCACCAACTGAAAGACGTCCTTTTTCCATTATTTCAGCAGCTACAGAAGAAGCCGCTGAAAAATTAAAAGCCAACCCTAGCGTCGCAGACGTATTTCGTTTAAAGCAAGAAAAAGGAATTAGAGATGCTGGCGTTTTCCCTCATGATCCTCAATATAATTGGAATACAGATAACTTTGGCCCTATTTTAATCCCAAAAGCTGGGATGACTGTAGATATAGACACAAAAAGTATCCCTTTATACAAACGTATTATTGAAGTTTATGAAGGAAGCGAGATGCGCTTTGACAATAAAGTTTCTGTTACAGGAAACCAAGTAATGCTTAATGGTGCCCCATTAACATCTTACACCTTTAAACAAGACTATTACTGGATGATGGGTGATAACCGTAACAACTCTCAAGATGCGAGGATGTGGGGTTATGTACCGTTTAATCACGTAGTAGGTAAACCCGTTTTTGTATGGCTAAGTATTGATGGCAATGCAAAAGGAATATCAAATAAAATAAGATGGGAACGTTTATTTACTACCGTAGGTGGTGATGGAAAACCTGTTTCTTATCTTAATTATTTTTTAATTGGTCTTGTTGCTTTATTAGGTTTTAACTTTTTTAGAAAGCGTAAAAAATCTTCTAAAAAGTAAATAACTTATGGTTAAAGGAGCTGTTTTAATACATCCGGCATATTTTCCATCTATTGCACAGATGGCTGTAGTTGCTCAGGCAGACGCTATTGTGTTTGAAGCTGGCGATAATTATCAAAAACAGACCTATCGCAATAGAGCAAACATATCGCATACACAGGGTAAGTTATTACTTAATGTACCCATTATAAAAACAAAGGGCGAGCGCAAAAAATATACAGAGGTGGTTACTGATAACAACTACCCCTGGCAATCTCAACACTGGAAATCTTTGCTCACGGCTTATAGTACTTCGCCTTTTTTTGAATATTATGAAGCAGAGATTGCGCATCTTTTTAAGGATCCTGCAACTTCTCTTTTTGATCATAATATAAAAATACATAAAGAACTTTGCGAATTGTTAGGTATTGATACGCCTCACAGTTTTACTGAAGAGTACATTAAAGAACCTAAGGGTTTAATTGATGCTAGAAGCTATATAGATGCAAAAAGTGTGGTAGATACTACTTTCCCTAAATACATTCAAGTATTTAATGATCGTAATGATTTTATCCCTAACCTTAGTGTTTTAGATCTCCTTTTTACCGAAGGTCCTAATGCTATTTCTTATTTAGAAAAATTAGAACTTCCCTTTTAATATTAGTCCCAGCCAAGTTTGGCTATTATAGGATGATGATCTGAGAATGTTTTTTCTATTGTTTTAAAAGACAAGACATTGAAGTTTTCTTGTGCTAGTATATAATCTATTCTTAACGGAAAACCATCAAAATCAAAAGTGGTTCCTAACCCGCCTCCACAATCTGAAAAAGTATCTATCATACCTTTATTAAGCTGGTTATAGATGTAAGAAAAGGCAGTGTTATTAAAATCGCCAGTTACTATTGTAGGATACGGACTTTTATTTTTATGGTTAATAATAGCTTCTACTTGATTTGCTTGTTCTTTAAACGCAAAAGCCATTCTGCCTATTAGTTTTTTCTTATCCCCTTCTTGTAATGAACTCACACTTGGTGAAATACCAAAAGATTTTAAGTGTAAATTATATACTCTAATCGTGTCATTACCCTTTACAATATCTGCATATAGTGAATTGTTTACAGTTTCTTTAAAATCAAACGCACCTTTGTTAATTATAGGATACTTAGAGTAAATAGCGTGACCTAAGTAATAGTTTTTATGTACTCCTTTTACATTCGGCTTTGTTTTAAAATGCACATATTTATAGGGATACCCTTCTATTATTGGTCCATTTGCTTCGCTATACTCTTGTATATTTAGAACATCAGGTTGATGTTCTTCTATTAACTCCTTCATCATCTTTTCAGACTTTTTATAATCACCTTTCCCATAGGTGTTAAAAAGTAGCACATTATAAGACATAATAGTAAGCTCGTTCTTAAATTTCTCTTCGGAAATATTCTCTTTAAAATTAATGAATGAGTTAAATTCTAATAACGCTAATCCAAGCATTAACATAGAAAGTAACATCTGTCTGCGCATTTTTATTAGCCAATAAACAGCAAAAATAAAATGCACTATTAACAATGGAGCAACAGCAAGACTAAGTATACTAATAGTAGGAAAGCTTATAGGAGAAATATAAGGCAAAACAAATGTGAGCAATAACAACACAGCGGCAATGCTATTTAAAAAGAAAATGAATTTATTAAAACCGCTCAGTTTTTTCATTATTTGTTCTTGCCAGAATTAAACAAAAAATCTTTTTCTTCTTTTGTTAAACTATCATAACCGCTCTTCCCTATTTTATCAAGAATAACATCAACCTTTCTTTGGTTATGAGACACATCTGGTGGTCTTTGAGGGCTTTTAGATTTTTTATTTCTATGTACTTTTTTAAAAGGCTTTTGCTTCTTTGTTTTAAATAAATCTGTAAACCAATCTATTAAATTTTCAAACCAAACTCCTATATCATTACCTTTTAATAATTGTCTTGCATAAAAATAACCAAATACTGCTCCTCCAAAATGTGATAACATACCTCCAGCATTTCCACCTATAGGCAGACGTATTAAATCATATATAAAAATAAACAATGCAATTTGCCATAGTTTAATAGTCCATTTAAATATTCTAAATGATGTATTAGGTGCATAAGTAGCAATAAACACCATAATTGCTGTTACAGAAGCAGATGCCCCTAATAGAACACTTGGTATTTTACCGTCAAAAACTGGGAACAAATTATATGAAAGAACATACATTACCCCACCGGCAGCAGCACCTAATAAATAAACTGTGAGATATCTTTTTTCATTAAATATATTAAGCACAAATCTAGAAAAGAAGTGTAGCCAAATCATATTAAAAAGTAAATGGAAAAAATCAAAATGGATAAAACTATACGTAATAAAAGACCAAGGTTGAATAATAAAGTCCATCACGCCTTCGGGTAAAGTAAACCATTGTACCAAAAGTCCTTTACTAGTATTAAATAAGAAAGATCCTAGATAGACTAATAAAAATACAAGGGTATTGATCACGATTAATTTAATCGCGATATTTTGAACTTTCCATTGATATGCTATGCTTCCTTGTGCCATATTAATCCCAGCGTGTATCGTTCATACTATTCTTTTTCCAGTAATACGCCATTATAAACCCAAATAGCGCTCCACCTATATGCGCCCAGTGTGCGATACCAAAAGGAGAACCTGTTACTCCAAAAAATAAATCTCCCGCAATCATTAAGGGTATAAAATATTTAGCCTTAATAGGTATAGGTAAAAAGATAAGCATTAATTCTATATTAGGGAACATTAAGCCAAAAGCTACTAATACCCCATAAACAGCTCCAGAGGCTCCAACAGCTGTACCAGAATAGGCACTTAACATTTTACTATAAGAATCTACATCAAAGCCTGTTGGCAAATTGATACTATACTGACCACCATTACTGGCCGCCTGTTTCATAGAGTCTGCCATCATATCAAAAACTTGCGTATCTGTCATTCCAGCACTCATTAAAGCATCTAATCCTTGATGAAATATAAAATAATTAACTCCTGTATGAACTAATGCAGCTCCTAAACCTGCAGAAAAATAAAAGAAAAGAAACTTCTTTGTTCCCCAACGGGCCTCTAATGGTGATCCAAAAGCAAATAAACCATACATATTAAACAAGATATGAGCCATCCCACCGTGCATAAACATATGTGTTACAGGTTGCCAAACTTGAAATTGCTCATTCTCAAAATAGTATAAAGAGAATAATCTGTAAGTTAAATCTCCATATAATAATGTTGCTACAAAAAATAGTACATTAACTATAATTAACCATTTAACAGTATTTGTTAATCTTCCCATTAGTTAAATTTTTTATCAAAATCATTAACGTCCATTGTGATAAGTACAGGTCTATTGTCTGGCGAAACACTTGGTTCTTTACAAGCAAATAATTGGTGTACTAAGTGTTCCTGTTCACTTTTATGCATTGCAACACCTGTTTTTACAGCCATACTTTTTGCCATACTTTTTGCTAGCAAATCATTTAGACTAAAAGATGCATCTGGCACTTCATTTTGCAGATCTTGTAGCAAAATATTTAAAATTTCCGAAGCTTGACTCTCTAATACAGAAACCGGAATACCACTAACCTCTACTTCATCTTCTTTCCAGTTACTAAAAACAAAACCTGTGTGCTCTAACTGCTCTTTTACCCCATCTAGAGCCTTCACTTCATTTTTAGTAAATGACAAACTTAACGGAAAAAGCAATTGTTGGCTCACTGCCTCTTGGACCGTTATATTCTTTAAAAGCTCCTCATACAAAACACGTTGATGCGCGAGATGTTGATGTATCACTAATAAACCACTTTTTATAGGACTTATTATATACTTGTTTTGTAGCTGAAATGTCCCGTGCGTACTATCTTGCTCTGTTTCATCAAACAATCGTGCATTTTCTGGGTCACTCTCAAACTGCAAGTGAGTTGTATTAATTGTGTCTGCATCAATGAGAGAAGTTTCACTCTTTAAGCCTGTATACATTGCCTCCCAAGCAGGGGCTTTTTCTCGTTTATAAGGAAAACTAATGTTGCTTTGTCGTGGTTCTGCTTTTTCTGTCTTAAATGGGTTAAAATCTCTATCCACCTCTATAGTGGGTGCTTTTGGAGTTTTTTTACTGTATTCATAGGGAGTTTCAAAACCATTATCTTTATTAAAATCGATAACTGGTGCAATATTAAACTGCCCTAGACTATGTTTTACTGTGGCTCTAAGCATAGCATAAATGGCATGCTCATCGTCAAATTTAATTTCAGTTTTTGTAGGATGTATATTAATATCAATAGACTGAGGGTCTACATCTAAAAATAAAAAATATCCTGGTTGTGCCCCATCTTTTACTAAACCTTGAAAAGCTGCTGTTACAGCATGATGCAAATAATGACTTTTTATAAATCTATTATTTACAAAAAAGTACTGGTCTCCCCTGCTCTTTTTAGCAAACTCTGGTTTTATAACAAAACCATTTACTTTTAAAATGTCTGTTTCTTCTGTAACTGGAACCAACTTTTCATTTGTTTTTGTTCCGTGAATATTTACAATACGTTGTCTAAGATTTGAACTTGGTAGCTTAAAAACATCGCTCCCATTATTAATCATAGTAAAACCTAAATCTGGATGTGCGAGTGCTACTCTATGAAATTCATCAATTATGTGACGTGTCTCAACAGGGTTACTTTTTAAAAAATTTCTTCTTGCAGGTATATTGTAAAAAAGATTTTTAACAGATATAGTAGAACCTTTGGGAGTAACAACCACCTCTTGGCTAGTAACTTCACTACCTTCAATACAGATTTGTGTGCCTATTTCATCTTCTTCAGTTTTAGTTTTAAGCTCAACATGTGCAATTGCAGCAATAGAAGCTAATGCTTCTCCTCTAAAACCTTTAGTGTGTAAATCAAATAAATCTTCTGCGGCTTTTATTTTTGACGTGGCGTGCCTTTCAAAAGCTAGGCGAGCATCTGTGACATTCATTCCCATCCCATCATCAATAACTTGAATAAGGGTTTTACCTGCATCTTTTATTACAAGTGTAATGTTAGACGCACCGGCGTCTATTGCGTTCTCTAACAGCTCTTTTACTACTGAAGCAGGTCTTTGAACTACTTCTCCAGCGGCAATTTGGTTAGCAACATGATCCGGTAGTAACTGGATGCGATTTGTCATAGGGGTTTATGAAAAGATAGAAAGATCAAAATCAATGATCCACAGAAATATTAAAACAAATACTGCTATTAATAATAGGATAATTCTGTTAGCGCCTCTCGATCTAGAATCTTTAAGTTCTGAAATCGCCTGAGTAAAATTACCTTTTAAGCCTTTGCTAGAACCTATTGTATGACGAAATTTATCAAACTTTTGTTCCATTGCAAAAGGACTTCCCTCTTTGTCACTACTGTAGTGACGAGGTGCATAATCAAACTTTTTATTGGTGCGTTTTAAAAATCCCATAATAATATAGTTTAGTAAAAATAAACAAAATGATCACGACTTAAAAGAGCCCGTCATTGTTCTTTTAAACAATTATTATTCCAAGGTTTGAAAAAAGAAGAAAGACCACTTCGCTGAAAGATAAAAAATATGAAGTCTAATAAAACTTGAGATAAAGCAAGCGCGAAAAGTCTTACTTCTTTCTTCTACTTTTTAAAACTTAGCGTCAACTCTTAACTGCGCCATCTTTATAGCCGCAATAGCTGCTTCTGTACCCTTGTTACCGTGTATACCTCCACTGCGGTCTAGAGACTGTTGCTTATTATTATCTGTAAGTACACAGAAAATTACAGGAATATCACTTTGTATATTAAGATCTTTAATGCCTTGCGTAACACCGTCACAAACAAAATCAAAATGTTTTGTTTGTCCTTGTATCACAGAACCTATTGCTATAACAGCATCTAGCATATCATAACTTTGTTGCATTTTTTTACAACCATAAATAAGTTCAAAACTTCCAGGAACATTCCATCTTACAATGTTTTCTTTGATACCACCGCAATCTAAAATTGCATCAAAAGCTCCTTGAAAAAGACCTTCTGTGATATCATCATTCCATTCTGAAACAACAATCCCAAACCGAAAATCTTTCGCGTTTGGGATTGTAGCCTTATCGTATTCTGATAAATTTTTATTTACTGTAGCCATCTCGTGCCCGTACAAACGGGTATCATTTAAATTTATTACTCAAAATTATTTGAGTATACTTTTAGTTCATCGCCTCAGCTTGACCTAGGTATGCAGCAGCTTTTAATGCTTCTGCAGATGTAGGGTACTTTTCTGTCAATGTTGTTAAATGCTTTTTTGCAGTACCACCATTACCCATATCTAAAGCAAGAACTCCTGCTTTTAATAAAAATTTAGGTGCTGTAAACTCATTATCATTCATTGTAGCTGCTTGCTCATAATACTTAAGAGCATCTTCTTTTTGGTTTAACTGAGCAAAAGCATCACCTAAGGCACCTTTTGCAACTGCACCAATAATAACATCATCACTCTTAAAATCATCAAGATATTTAATAGCATTAGAGTAGTCATTCATGTTTAAGTAAGAAACACCTGCATAATACTTTGCCATATTTCCTGTCTTAGTACCACCATACTCGCTAATGATATCTAACATACCTAACTTTCCTTCACCACCGTTTAATGCACGTAAGTATAAAGAGTCTGATGCATCTGCCGTTAAGGCTTGCTCATAATATTTTTGTGCTTGGTAGATCTCGTTAGACGCTTCTACATCATTTGGTTTTTGTATAAACTGCTCGTAAGCTAAATATGCAAGTACGCATATTGCAATAGCACCAACTATACCTAAAATCACTTTTTGGTTTTTCTCAACCCAAGCTTCAGTTTTGTTTGCACCTTCATCTAAGGTGTTAAACACCTCTGCAGTTGTGCTATCATCCTCAAACTCTTCTTGCTTCTCAACTTTCGTCTTCGGTTTATATCCTCTTTTTTTATATGTAGCCATAGTATTGGTTTATTGTCGGGCAAAAATAAAATTTTTATATCAATTTAAAAGATAAATTATTCCTTATTTTAGATATTTTTGTAGTCCACTTTTTTTGCTTCGGAAATGTGAAATATTTGACACCCACATCGTCGCAACCCACTGATATATATGACATTAAAAAACATCTCTCTTTTAAACTATAAAAATTTTGAAGCTCAAACTTTTGAGTTTGACCCAAACATTAATTGTTTTACCGGTCATAATGGTGTAGGAAAGACCAATGCACTGGATGCAATCTATCATTTAAGTTTTGGTAAAAGCTACTTTAATCCTATTACTAGCCAGAACATTAGACATGGTGAAGAATTTTTTGTGGTAGAAGGACAATATGACAAGAAAGAACGCTCAGAAAAAATAGTAGTAAGCGCAAAAAAAGGACAGAAAAAAATAATAAAAAGAAACGGAAAAGCCTACGACAGGTTTAGTGACCACATAGGCTTCTTGCCTTTAGTAATCATATCTCCCGCAGACAGAGATCTTATTGTAGAAGGCAGCGACACCCGCCGTAAGTTTATAGATGGTGTCATCTCACAAGGAAACTCAAGCTACCTTAAAGACATTATCTCTTATGGTAAGATTTTAGTACAGCGTAATTCTTTACTTAAATATTTTGCTGTAAACCATACCTGGAATAAAGATACTCTAGAAGTTTATGATTTACAGTTAAGCGAACTAGGCGAACGTATACACAATAGCAGAAAGGAATTCTTAAACGAGTTTACTCCTATTTTTTTAGAAAAATATGCAGCCATCTCTAGTGGTACAGAAACCGTAGGACTCGATTACAAGAGTCAACTCTCAGAGGGAGCGATGGATGCCCTATTAAAAGAGAATGTGACCAAAGATAAAATGTCTCAATACACCTCTGTTGGTGTTCATAAAGATGATTTAATCTTTAACATAGATGGGCACCCTATTAAGAAATTTGGGAGTCAAGGGCAGCAGAAATCATTTTTGGTTGCTTTAAAGTTGGCGCAGTTTGAGTTTATTAAAAACTTACATAATGTAAACCCTATTCTATTACTAGACGATATCTTTGATAAACTTGACGAAGAGCGCGTAGCACATATTATCAAGTTAGTAGATGACGAGAACTTTGGGCAGCTTTTTATTAGTGACACACACGCAGACAGAACTGAGGCAGTTGTCAAAAAAGTAAGCCAGAGTTATAAATTTTTTAAATTATAAAAATGAAACTTCAAAGCATTTGCACCCTTGTTATTTTCGCGACAGCTATACTTACTAGCTGCTCCTCCCCTATGCAAACAGAAGACTTAAATGGCTACTGGGAGATCACAAGTGTGACTCTCAAAGATGGTACAGAAAAAAACTTTACCGTAAACCCTGTGGTAGACTTCATAGACGTGACTGGTAAAAGCGGTACAAGAACAAAAGTAAAACCACAATTTAACGGTACATTTATAAGTACAGGATTAACAGAAGAGTTTACTATTAAAGAAGGAGCATATTTATTTTTAAATTACAAAACATCTTTTGACACTTGGGAAGAAGAAGTCTTATCTTTAACTAAAAATGAAATGAGAGTTAAAAATAGGGATGGTAAAATATACACGTATAAAACGTTTATTCCTTTCTCTCTAAAAACTAAATAATTCACTCGCGTGAGTAATAAACAAGATTTTCTGCGAAGTTTATATTGAGCAGAGTCGAAATATGGGTAAAAAATATGGCAAAAAGACAAAACGGAGAGCGCGATATCAAGAGTGTCGTTCAAGAATTTATAAAATCAAATAGACTTAACCAAGGGCTAGATCAAGTATCTGTAACACAAGCTTGGGAGTCTGTGATGGGGCCTCCTATTGTAAAATATACTACAGGTGTTGTACTAGATCGAGACACACTATATGTCTCTTTAAGCTCTTCTGTATTAAGAGAAGAGTTAAGTTACGGTAAACTAAAGATTATAGATCTATTAAATGGTAAAATGCAGAAAGAGGTGGTTAGAAAGTTGGTGTTGCGATAAAACACAGAAGCTGATCACTACTCACCAAATACTACTTACTAAAAAAGCCGCTTCTTTTAAAGAAGCGGCTTTTTTGTAAATGTAATCAATGTGAGACTATTTCTCTTTGGTAACTAAAGGAGCGTTTAACTTAGCACTCATATCCATAGATAGAGCAGAAGTTTCAAACTTTAATTTTCCTGCACCAGATTCTAAAATACAAGTTCCGTCTGCATTAAGATCTAATATCTTACCGTGTAGTCCACTTTTAGTAACTACTTTATCTCCTTTTTTAAGCTCTGTAGCAAAGGTTTTTTCTTTCTTTTGCTTCTTCATTTGCGGACGTATCAAAAACAGATACATTACTGCAAATAAAAGGATCATTGGTAAAAAACTTGTGATATCTCCCATTATGTTGTTTTATGTTATTTTGTTAGCTTATTGAATTACGCTGCTTCCTGCAGGTGCATCTTTAGCTTCAACAAAAGCTTTAATACTAATAGTTTCTTTTCCAGTAGCAGTGTTTGCAGTTACAGTAACTGTTTTACTTACTTGATTTTTACCACTACCGTTAAATTTTACTAAAAGCTCTCCTGTTGCACCTGGTGCTACTGGCTCTTTAGTAAATTCTGGTACTGTACAACCACAACTAGATTTTGCATCTACAATAACAAGAGGTGCATTACCTGTATTCTTGAATGTAAATTTGTGCTCTACTGGTGTTCCTTGTACTATATTTCCAAAATCGTGAACTGGTGTAGTAAACTCCATTTTAGGAAAATTACCTGCTGTTGCATCACGATCTGCAGCTTCTGCTACGTTATCTACGTTTACTTTGTCTGCTGCGTTTTCTTTACAAGAAGTAAAAGTGAAGGCTGCTAGTATTGCTACTAATAAGATTGATTTTTTCATAATAATAAATTTAAATTTTTTTTAAGCGGCGTAAAAATACTAATAATTTCGGTTTTAAAGAAGTCCTCTCCCTATTTTATTAAGTTCTTTAGATGCTGTTAATTCTTTAACAAGTTTATCAAGAATACCGTTAATAAATATACTACTCTTAGGGGTAGAGTATTCTTTTGCTATCTCAAGATACTCATTAATAGTTGCTCTAGTTGGTATTGACGGAAAATACAAAAACTCTGCAATTCCCATTTTAATGATAATCATATCTATATCTGCAATACGATCTTGATCCCAGTTTGGGGTTTTACCTTCTACCATACCAGAAAGCTTCTCGTCATTAAGTACTACTTTTCTAAACAAGTTAGTTGCATACTCGCGATCATCCTCATTTTTATACAAATCTGGTATTAATGATGACTCTGCGTTAGACTCCTTTAGTTTATTTAAAACTTTTACTAAAGCAGTGTTTACAATAGCAAAATCATCTACCCAAGTAAGACGCTTATCTTCAAGATAATCGTAAAGTTTCTCATTAGGAGCGATCACTTCTTTATAAACTCTCACTGCAAACTCTTTATCCTCTGCAAAATTAGGCTTATCAAGGTTTAAGTACTTAGCATAAAAATCACGCTTACGTAAATCATTTAATAAAATCGTGATATACTCATCATCTAGTGACCAGTAATCTAACTTTCTATTGTGTATTGTTTCTTGTAGCCCTTGATGAAAAGCTATCAAGTCTATCAGTTTATTATCAATAAAGTTTCTACTAGGGTTTTTCTCGCTATCTGTTGCTAGATGCTTTTGCTGTGATTTTTTTGTATGTGCTTCTTCTCGTTTTTGCATCTCTACAAGCACTTGCAGTAATAGCACATAAAGATCGTGCATCTGGTCTATACTATAATGTAAAAACTTCTCTTGTTTGTCCAGGTCACGAGTTTCGGTCTGGTCAAAAGCATAAATAGATTGTACAACTTTAATACGTATATGTCTTCTGGTAAGCATATTTAAAAGAACTTTTTTTAGTGCTTCGGAAATTTGATACAACCGAAACACGGGTCTATAAAAAAAAACAGCACGCAAGGATTTCTTACGTGCTGCAAATATAAGGTTATTTATTGCTTAATGCATCTATTTGTTTTCTGCTTTTCTTGCATCAATTCTTGCTTGTGCAATTGCTAATGCTGCTTGATGTGTTGTTATACCAGAAGCATCTGCTTTACTAAAAATCTCTAACGTAGTATTATAGATGTTTTCAGTCTTTCTAATGATCTCTTGTTTACCGTAGTTTTCTAACTCAGCATATACATTAATTATTCCGCCAGCGTTAATCAAGAAGTCTGGTGCATAAGCAATACCTCTGTCTTTTAACATTTTACCGTGAACAACTTCATTTGCTAGCTGGTTATTAGCCGCTCCTGCAATCACTTTTGCTCTTAGTTTGTTTATAGAAACATCATTTACTGTTGCTCCTAGAGCACAAGGTGCATAGATATCCATCTTTTCAGAATATAAATCACTACCCGTGTAAATTTTTGCACTATAGCGATCTCTTACTTCTTCTAGACGACCTTGATTAATATCAGAAATCACAACTTTTGCACCTTCATTAGTCAAGTGCTCTACTAGTGACTCTCCTACATTACCTATCCCTTCTACATAGACTACTTTATCTTCAAGAACATCACTACCAAATTTATACTTAGCAGCAGCTTTCATCCCCATAAACACACCATAAGCTGTGATTGGTGATGGATTACCTGCACCTCCTTTTTCTTCAGAGATACCAGTTACATAAGGAGTAACCGTTCTTACAAGATCCATATCACTTGTTGCCATACCTACATCTTCTGCAGTTATGTATCTACCACTTAATGAGTGTACAAACTCACCAAATTTCAACATTAATTCTGGTGTTTTTTGTGTTTTTGCATCTCCAATAATAACGGCTTTACCACCACCAAGATTCAAACCTGTAATGGCAGACTTAAAAGTCATTCCTCTAGAAAGTCTTAAAACGTCATTTACTGCGTCCCACTCACTAGCATAATTCCACATTCTAGTACCTCCTAGTGCAGGTCCTAAAACAGTATTATGTATCCCTATTATTGCTTTTAAACCGGTATCTTTGTCATTGCAAAAAACAATTTGCTCGTGATTATCAAAAGATAATTGACCAAATACTGGATCTATTTTATGAAGCTCTTTTGCTTGTACTACGTCTGTTGTCATATATAATTTTTTAAGGCATCCTTAAAAAGGACGTGCAAAACTAATCCTTTATCAAGCGATTCACAATAGAGTATTTAATAAAATGAGAATTTGTTAATAAAAAATAATTTAGACCGCTGCGCAGTTAGAGGCAAGATGTAAGCCCTCTTTGTTGAAAGAAGAATAGAAAAATAAAAAATAGGAATTAAATTTGTTGAGAATATTTAAATAGAAAAATAAGAAGAATAACCATCTAGTCGAAATACATCTTTCTTCTTTCTGCCCGCTTTAGCAGAGCGGTCTTATTTCTTTCTTCTAAATAACTCAAAACCCAAAACGACACTTTAGTATTTTATGAAAGAACTGCAGAAAATAAATAAATATTTTAGAAAATACAGAGGACGTTTGGTTCTAGGTTTTATCATCACAATTGTTGCAACCGTATTTAAGCTAGTGGTCCCTATGAAAATAGGCGATAGTGTCAATTTTATTAAGGATCGTCTTGACGGGAATATTTCCGCAGAGGTTATGAATGCTGGTTTATTAAAAGGTGTGCTCATTCTTCTAGGCGCTACCCTACTCTCTGCTATTTTTACTTTTATAATGCGACAGACTATTATTGTGATGTCTCGTTATATTGAATACGATCTTAAAAACGAAGTCTACCAGCATTACCAAAAACTCTCTCTCAGTTTTTATAAACAAAATAGAACAGGAGATTTAATGAACCGTATTAGCGAAGATGTATCTAAAGTTAGAATGTATGTAGGCCCAGCCTTAATGTACAGTACCACTACTATCACCCTCTTTATAGTGACTATCTCTTATATGTTTTATAAGGCACCTATTTTAACGCTTTACGCAATCGCGCCGCTCCCTATTTTATCTATTGCCATTTATCAATTAAGTCGTGTTATCCATAAAAAGAGCACAGTGGTACAGCAATATTTATCAAAGCTTACCACGTTTACACAAGAGAGTTTTAGTGGTATATCTGTGATAAAAGCGTATGGTATTGAGCCAGCTATTAATGAGCAATTTGCAGAGCTAGCAGAGACAAGCAAAGAAAAAAACGTAGATCTTGCTCGTGTACAAGCCTTATTTTTCCCGCTAATGATTTTGCTTATTGGGTTAAGTAACATACTAGTGGTGTATGTAGGTGGGTCGCGATATATAAACGGTCAGATTACAGAAATAGGTACCGTTGTAGAGTTTCTTATTTATGTAAATATGCTCACGTGGCCTGTTGCCGTTGTAGGTTGGGTTACTTCTATGATACAGCAAGCAGAGGCTTCTCAAAAGCGAATTAATGAGTTTTTAGATACAGAACCGGCCATAGTAAATAGAACGAATCTGGAAACACCCATCATTGGAAAAATAGCTTTTAAAAATTTAACATTTACCTACGAAGACACTAATATTACTGCTTTAAAAAACATTTCGTTTACTGTAAATCCTGGCGAAACACTTGCCATTATTGGTAACACAGGATCTGGAAAATCTACCATTTTAGAACTAATAGGTAGATTGTATGACGTTTCAGAAAACAGTTTACTAATAGGTGATACCACAATTGCAGATTTAAATTTAAATAATCTTAGGAGCAATATAGGTTATGTACCACAAGATGCGTTTTTGTTTAGTGACTCAATACGCAACAATATTAAGTTTGGTAAAGAAGATGCCACAGATGAAGAGGTGATAGCTGCAGCAAAAAAAGCAGCCGTACACGATAATATTATTGGGTTTTCTAAAGGTTATGACACCATTCTTGGAGAGCGTGGTATCACCTTAAGCGGTGGGCAAAAACAACGAGTAGCTATAGCAAGAGCAATTATTAAAGACCCAGAAATCTTATTATTTGACGACTGCCTCTCTGCGGTAGATACAGAGACAGAAGAAGAAATCTTAACCAACTTGACTAAGATATCATCAAACAAAACGGTTATAATAGTGAGTCATCGTGTCTCTTCTGCAAAAAATGCTGATAAAATAATAGTGTTAGAAGATGGCCAAATACTGCAGCAAGGTTCTCATAATGACCTAGTAAACAAAGATGGTTATTATAAAGAATTGTACGCAAAACAACTTCTTGAAAAAGAAATTTAAAAAAGTGTTTCGTTACTACATTTTTTTTTAGATTTGAAGAATCAAAAATCAAACACAATACAATGAGCGATAATTATAATGGTGAGCAAGAAGAGATTTTTAGCAAAGTGATGCGTGCAGGAAGACGTACTTATTTCTTTGATGTAAGATCTACTAAGGCAGGAGATTACTACCTAACGATCACAGAAAGCAAAAAATTTACGAATGACGATGGTTCTTTTCACTATAAAAAACACAAAATCTACTTATACAAAGAAGATTTTATGGAGTTTAAAGAGAACGTTAACGAGATGATCCAGTACGTTATTGACGAGAAAGGTGAAGAAGTAATAAGTGAGCGTCACCAAAAAGATTATGTAAGAGAAGCAAAGCCAGAAACGGTTTCTGCAGCACCTGGTGCTCCAGACTCTGCGGCATCTGCAGGAGCGACACTAGACCAACCATCTGAAAGTCGTTTTACAGATATTGACTTTGACGATATTTAATACACAATAAGGCTAATTCATATTAAAAACCACTTCTTTACAGAAGTGGTTTTTTTTTATATTAAACTATTCAAATCAATTATTAATCTGCAATTGACACTATCTCATAGAGTCTGTAACCCATCAACTATATATATAGTTGATGGAATTAAAAAAAATAAAAATCTCATTAATACAGTTTTACAATTTCACTTTGCCACATCTTTGCTAACAATTATTTTATTAATTTTAATTGGAATCTTGTATTTCAATTTTTATATAAAAATAATCACTAACAAAGTTATCTGTATAATCCTTAATATTTAAAATGGCCTTAAATACAATAGTATTATTGTCCAACCAATAATAATCTTCGATACTGTTGTTGTGTGGTAACCATCCTGCAAAGGTAAAGTGGTACTTATTCTCTACGTTCTTTGAATTAATAACTGCTAATTGAATCGCTGTTGAAGACTCATAAATACCATTATGAATAGATATTATATGTTTTTTATCAGGGGAAATATATGGGTAATCTATAAAAGTTTCTTTTTGTTTACCATTTGTTTTACTGTAATAAGCATATATGTGTTCCTCGGCTTTATAATTTATTTCGCTTATAAGATGACTATTCAAAAATGGAATCTCTCCATAATATTCATATTTTGATTGACCTTTACCGTCCTTAAAAGAAATATAAAAAGGTTCTTTTTCTATAGGCAACTTTATAATTTCATTATTTTTTTTAACCGAATTGGACACAATAAAATTAGGGTACTTTGTTTTATTTAAACCATCAAACTCTGTTTTAGACAACGAAGATATCTGCAATAAAGAATCTATAGTGATATCTTTTCTTCTAACTTCAGTTTTGTAATTATAATAACCGCCAAAATTTAAATCATTATCGTTAATTTTTAAATTGTCTTCTGTTGCAACATCATTACAATTAATATAAACTAAAACATTATTAGTATCGTATCTATATCTAACATTATTAATTAACGTATCTGCTCTTACAGTGCTTTCTGTAAGACACCAGCCTTTCAATCCTTCAACTGTATAGATCCGATCTAAAGGACTTCCAAAATTAAATTTTTCGGGTACTCTTTTTTGAGAATTGGGTTTTAAAAATCTTCTCGCTCCTCTAATATTTGTAACGAAAGTGTTTAATATAGTGTCCTTAATAATAACATCCTCAAGCTGTGCGAACGACATCTGCGAAACATATATAATAGTGTCCTGCTGAATTACTGAAGATTTATTTACTTTATCCTTTAAAGTCTGGCGCTCACTATTAAAACCTGTACCTTCAAGCGTCGATTTTTTTGATTCTTTACAATTAGCAAAAAATAGTATTAGCAATAGAAATAGTATTAATCTCATAATAAATTTTCAATAAAATTACGATTATTTTGATTTACGTATCTGTTAAATCGATAGGAATGTAAGTGATCATCATGACTTGCATTCGGAGTTATATGGGTAAAGTTAAAGGCACTTAGGTGCGTATTAAACCCATATTCATAAAGAGCATTAATAAAAGGTTGCTGATAAGTACCCATCTGATTATTGGGTAAATTAGGGTTAATATTTTGAAGTTGATTAAAGTACAATGTATCACAAGCTTTTCCATTAATATGGCTTACGCTTGGATAACAAGAAGCGTCAGGAAAACTAAAACCAGTAGAAACAACATGTGCGGTACTATGAGCATAATTTAATTGTGCTAAGGCTCCAATAAATCCAGCAAATAAATCTGGATTAACATAGCGTCTTCTAGAAGCATTATAATAAAATGATATTGATAAGTTCCCACTAGTATAATTCAAGGCATGTTGAACGTGGAATTTACTTGTAGGTGTTATCTCGGTTTCAAACAGGGCGTTAATTAATTTAATATTAACTGGAGTTGTTACATTTGTATTCTCATAGTATTTTCTTGTATAATTTCCTCCCGTATCCCCTGATGTAAATATACCTCTCGGGTATTGACAAGTAAATCGAGCATCTACTCCCTCAAGTGCATAAATAGTCTGATCTATAACACCTTGGATTATTATCATATTCTGTCTTTGTACATCATTAGAATGATTAAACAATGTTTCTACAGTTTGAGGAATATTTATAGGGTTCTGAGGAGCCTGAGGTATATTTTGATTAGGAGCTTGAAGGTTTTGTGCTGCTATTTGGGCAGTTATTTGAGCATCAATTTGTGCATCTGTAACCCCACCATTTATAATGTTTCTATAATCTGTCAACATTTGGAACAAATCATCTGGAGTTTCAGTTAATCGATTTTGTACAAGCGCATCATTAACTTGCTGAAAATCATCCGTGAAAATTGGAATTTTCCTATTAGGATTTGAAGCGGGAGGATTGGGATGCGGGTTCAAATCTGTTAATACATCTTCAAAAGCTTGTTGTGCTTGAATATAACTATTAGGGGTAGTCAGAGGAGTTGATCCAGTATTAGTGAATTTTTCTGACACTTCAAAAATCTCACTCTCACAAACTTCGTGTTCATTATCATTAAGATCCTTATAGATATACCCTAGTGTATTAGTAGAATTATTTGTTAGTTTAGAAATTGGTCTCCTTCTTTGCGTATTTCCGTAATCATTAAAATTAGGGTTATTATTAAACACATTATCCTTATGATAAATCTCATACACATTTTTATTCTCAACCTCATACTGCCCAAAAATAAATCCATCGGGGTGGGTGTGACTATTATCAACTCCAGTGTCATTATATTCTACAATTAATTGAGCATCATCGGGTTTTACACGTACTTTTAATGAGGGAGAAGTAGCAGTGTTTATTTCTTGTGCCCAAGTATCAAAATCTGCACGAGCATGTGGTCGTATATCTATTTTAAAGATAGCCTTATCTTCAAAATCTGTAAGATTTCCGTAGGGATTATTGCCATTTATATCTTCTAATGGTGTTGTATCACCAACGGTAGCTGTAAAACTAGCAACATCTGCTGTACCATTTGTGACGCTTTTTACTGCATTAGTACCATCATCATGTCTCACTAGCTCTATAGTGACATCATCGCCTTGCATATCTTCTGTGTCTACAATTATGTAAACTTTTCTGCCAAAGATACCTTCTGTGATTTCGTTAAACGCTATGGTAGGATCTGTTGCTGCAACGGCCGCTTGAGCAGGTGTACCTGCTGTGACAACCTTTTCTACAAAAGATGCACATGTAATTTTAGGACATACTATAGTTAGATTTTCAAAATCTGTAGATACGTGTTCGTATTCTGTAAACCAAGCTCTTCCCATAACAATTAATTTTGTTGCACTATTGTTTTAAGTTTTAATTTCATCACATCTGCAGTTATGTTTACATGCAATATGTCTTCTGTTAAAGCCTCGCCATTATACTCAAAATCTAATTTATTATTATCAAGATCAATAGCCAGTTCTTTACCAGAAGCATTTTTAGTATTTAATACTAAAAAAACCTCTTTACCACGTGTAAGACTATTTTCTGGAATTTCATTGTTTTCTATATCTGTATAATACATTTCTACAATCTCTGGTTCTACTTCTTCAAGAGTAGTCTCTTCTACATCTTGATCTGGCATTGTGGTTCTCCAGTAAGAAGAGTATTCTATAGAAGAATTTGAATCTTTAAAGCCTGCACTAGAAATATTTAATGTTTCGGCTAAAGGCTCATTACCTGTAGAAGAAAAATTATTGGTCCAATTAAGAAGGTGGCAATCAATAAAATTTATCTTTCGAGTTTTACCCCCAAGAATCACAGGATAAATATGTACTTCTATTTGTTTAATCTCATTAGTTGCAAAAGACCAGTCTGCAAGATTTAAATCTTTTCTTGTTTCTATTTTTAATTGTAATCCTAAAAACAAAGGTTTTTGAGCAGGCCTCCCTGTTCTATCTGCCCCTTGATCAAAACCAAAGCTAAACTCCAACAAGTTTATCTCCATTTCATCAATTATTAATTTTGCCTTTACACCCATGTTTGCTGGTTTAATTTTCTGAGTTTATTTCTTAAAGATTAGAAATGCAGATAACTAAGCAAAAACCATTTTAAAATAACAAACCGAAGTATAAATTTACAAAAAAAATAATACTCCTTATATGCCTATTTTCAATTACTTATTCTTTTTTAGCTTTTAATTTAATTATAAAAACTGCGCTTAATTATTATTAATTTTTCAAAACATCTTAATAGTCATTATTTAGCTTCATTAGATATAGCAATATTATTTTTCTATTTTTAAAAAATGAAAAAATTGTTCCTATTCCTACTTGTATTATCAACCACATATAGTCAAGCACAAGACTACCAAGTTGATCTTGATTATTACCTCCCTACAGATGTCACTTATAATAAAAACATACCTACACCAGAGAGTGTATTAAGACATAATGTAGGCGATTGGCATGTAACTCATGATAAACTTGTGCAATATATGTATGCGGTTGCAGAAGCTAGTGACCGTATGACTATAGAAGATAGAGGTAGCACCTTTGAGGGTCGCCCTATTTTATTACTTACTGTAACAAGCCCTGCAAATCATAGCAACATAAACAGTATTAAAAAAAACCACGTTGCCTTAACAGAAAGCAATGGGTCTTCACAAAACACGGCAAATATGCCAGCGGTGGTCTATCAAGGATTCTCCATTCACGGTAACGAATCTAGCGGTTCTAACGCCTCCCTTGCCCTAGCCTATTACTTAGCAGCTGCACAAGGTCCAAAAATAGATGCCCTTTTAAAAAACACAGTTATTTTACTAGATCCATCTTTAAATCCAGATGGTTTACAACGTTTTGCTTATTGGGCAAATATGCACAAGTCTCAAAACGTAAATCCAGACCCTAATGATCGTGAGTATGACGAGGTTTGGCCTGGAGGTCGCACTAATCATTATTGGTTTGATATGAACCGTGATTGGCTACCGGTACAATTGCCAGAAAGCCGTGCACGTATTGCCACTTTTCACGATTGGTACCCAAACATCTTAACAGATCATCACGAGATGGGATCTAATGCAAGTTTCTTTTTTCAGCCAGGGATTCCTTCTAGGACACACCCTTTAACACCACAGAAAAATCAAGATTTAACAGGTGATATTGCTAAGTTTCACGCAAAGGCACTAGATAAAATAGGGAGCTTTTATTATACTGAAGAAAGCTTTGATGATTTTTATTATGGTAAAGGAAGCACCTTTCCAGATATTAACGGAAGCGTTGGTATTCTCTTTGAGCAGGCCTCTTCTCGCGGTCACGCACAAGAAACAGACAATGGGGTTTTAACGTTTCCGTTTACCATTCGCAACCAGTTTACGGCGGCATTATCTACACTAGAGGCGGCCGTGAGTATGAGAACACAATTGCTAGATTATCAAAGACAGTTTTTTAAAGACGCCAAAAACGAAGCTAAAAGCGGGGCCATTATTTTTGGTGATGAGAAAGATGCAAATAAAGCATATCATCTAGCCGAAATATTAAAGCGTCACAAAATCGCTGTTCACGAACTTAAAGGTGATGCTACCATAGAAGGTAAAAAGTATAAAAAAGGAGCTGCTTATGTGGTACCAAAAAGCCAAAAACAAAGTAGGTTATTAAACGCAATGTTTGAAAAAAGAACAAAGTTTCAAGATAGTTTGTTTTATGATATCAGTGCTTGGTCTTTCCCGCTAGCATTTAACTTAGATTATACAGAAAATGGTAGTAGTAGCCAGGCAGGAGCAGAAATAATTGACCTTAAAAAACCAAGCATCAATGCAGTAAACACCTCTGAGTATGCCTACATTATGGAGTGGCATGACTATTATGCACCAAAAGCGCTCAACCTAATCTTAGCAAGCAGATTGCGTGCAAAAGTAGGAATGAAACCTTTTACGGTAGATGGTAAAACCTACGATTACGGTTCTATCATGATACCTGTACAAAATCAAGATATATCTGCAAATGAGGTACGTAAAATGATACAGGACATTTCAGAAAAAAGTAACGTTACTATTACTGGCGTTTCTACAGGGTTAACGCAAGGTATTGACCTGGGGAGTAACCAGTTTAGAGCGCTTACACAACCTAAAGTAGCGATGATTATTGGTGAAGGTATTACGCCGTATGACGCTGGTGAGATCTGGCATCTTTTTGATACGCGTTATGATATGCATATCACTAAAATTGATACGCGCAACCTAGGCAGAACAGACCTTAGCCGGTATACAGATATCATTATCCCAAGCAGTTGGGGAAATGCTTTTAATAAAAACACCACTAGTAAAATTAAAGATTGGGTGCAAGATGGTGGTACGCTTATCGCCTATAAAAACTCTGGGCGCTGGTTAAATGCAAATGATTTAATGAAGATTAAATTTGATTCTAAAAAAGATTCTGCAAAGGCGATTTCTTTTGAGCAAGTAAGTGATTATCGCGGGGCTCAAGTAATAGGAGGTGCTATTTTTGAAACCAAACTAGACCGCTCCCACCCTATTGCTTTTGGGTATAAAAATGAAAAGTTACCCGTTTTTAGAAACTCAACATTATTTATGGAAGCTGATAAAGACAGCTACAAAAACCCAATACAATATACTGCAAACCCTTTATTAGCAGGATATATCTCTAAGCCTAACTTAGATATGCTTAGCAATACCGTGGCTTTTAAAGAAGGTGGTTTAGGTCGTGGTAACATTATCTACTTTACAGACAATCACAACTTTAGAGCTTTCTGGTACGGAACCAATAAACTATTAATGAATGCTATATTCTTTGGAGAAGAAATGTAAATGATTTACAGAAACGTTTTAAAATAGAAAACCCCAACTTAAATTAATTAAGTTGGGGTTTTTAAATTTTTATGTAATTTATAATTTATTGAAAAGTAAATCTGAAATATCACTTAATAAAAGCTGTTCGTTATTTATTGAGAAACTAGTCTCTAGCAAATCTCCAGTTGCATCATATTCCATATTTAAAATATCATTGTTAATAACCCAATCAAACATTATTAAGCTAGAAATTCCTGTACCTTCTTCATTGCTTTCTCCTACTATTTTCCAACCGCTACCATCTTCGTTAAAAGTAAATGAGTGATTATTTAATGAAGTAGAATCTATACGTTCCCAAGTTCCTAAAAGATCTGCTGTTTGATCTGTATCAGAGCTATCGTCTGAGCTACAAGCAACTATTGAGAATAAAGCAAAAAACAAGAAAGCAAATTTAAAATTTTTCATAATGTATGAGGATAAGTTATTAAACCTAATCAAATTTAAATAATAGCTTTTTAATAATTTTAATTGTTAATCATTAAATCAATATTATTAGATATAAACAATCTTTTTAACGATTAAAAACAATGATTCTCATTTTATAAATTAATTTTCTCCTCTTTTTTATTCTGTTCTACTAATACTAGTCTCGCCTATAACAAGTCCTTTTTTAAGAGTCCCTCCGCCAGAATAAATTATTGTAGCTTCACCGTAAGAGGTTATTTTAATTTCTTCTGAAACGTTCAATTGAAAAGAACCATCGCCATAAGCGGTTAACTTAGTAGTGTCATTTTTTACTTCAGAAAGATTAACTGTTGTCTCACCGTAGGCAGTAATTTTTTGGTTTCTAGCTTTTCCTTTTTTAACCTCAAAATAACTCTCCCCGTAAATTGAGACCTGCATCTCATGTACGTCCACTTCATTTACAGACACTTGAGACTCTCCATAAATATTAAAACGTAACTCTTTTGTTTCTATTGGGCTTTCAAAAACAAAACGTTGCTCTCCCCTTAAATCTAATGTATTAATATTTTTATAAGTGATGGTAGCTTTTACTACTCTCCCATTATATATAGACACTTTACGCTTGTAGCCATTCTTCTTTTCTTTTTTAGTTTTGGTAGTCATTTTTGCACCTTCTAGATAGACACTTAAAGTATTGTTCTTCACCTCTACATTTAGCTTTTCTAGAGGCTCTGTGATAGACTCTATGGTTATAGACTCTGTATCACCTTCTATAAATGTAACCTCTATATGAGGGCTTACAACCACTTTATCAAATGACGCTACATCTATTACTGTAGACTGTGCTGTCATTACACTAGTACAAAGTAATAAAGCTATTAAAGGCAAGACTGCTAACTTTAACTTTGTGGCAGTTCTATTTAAACGAAGGTTCTTGTGATTTTTAAACATGATATATAAATTTAAATGATTGTAATTTATATAAAGAGCTAATGTCTTTGAGATTGTTACAGTTGAAAGAAAAATATAAAGCTAATCAATAATTATGAGCCGATTAAAAACCCTAATTGATTCAATAAATTATAACTGGCAACAAAAAGATTGGAGGAAATTCACATTTTCAACAAAAGATGTTGAAGAAATGCTTTACACTTTTACAGAAAAAGCTGGCCATCAAAAAGGGTTATTGAATGCTATCACAAAAGAAACTAAAGAAGAAACAATCATAGAGATATAATTTCGCTAGAAAAAATAGACGCATTTGTTAGTAAAGGAAGTAGACGGAGTACTCATTAGTATTTAAACCTTGAGGAAGGTTAAAATTTATTAATGTGATTGGTTTATCGCTATTTCTCAATTTGAGCTTATAATTCATAAACTAACTTAATCGCAAAAGTCATCTTGAAGTTTAATACTATCTAACTCCTTCCAGAATATGTGCTTAAAAGCCTTAGGAGACATCTTAAATAGCGGAATATATTTCTTTAATTTTTCACAATAATAACTTTCTATAATTACATTAAGTGTGATAACATCTTTTGTAGTAAAAGCGTCGTAAGTTTTTAAAGTACCTGTAAAAGTAGTTACTCCTTTTTGAGATTTAGCTTTAATTAAAGAAACGTGTGTTTTTGGTATCACTAGCGTGCTATCTTCATTAACCACTTTCATTAAACCGTCTAAGTAAAGTTTTAAACTATCCTCAAAAAAAGCCGCATCCGGCTTCTTTTCTAGATTAATATCCCAAGCAAAAGCCAGCGTCCAGAAACCATCACTATCTATATTTTCCCAGCCGCTAGCAAACCGAATATCTTCTACCCCTTTATAAGCTATCTCTGGAGCAAACCAAAAAGGAATTTGAATGATCTCTTTACCCCAAGTAGTATCTGTAACTATTAAGTTAACTTCTTGTTCTGTTTGTGCAAAGACCTGCATTGAACAGAATAATAATAAACTTAAGATGATTGTATTTTTCATGAACCTTTTAATTTACTGTAAAACTAGATGAACTTGAAACGAGAAGTGTCAAACAAATGTAAAAGAAGTGTGAATTGTTTAGAAATTAATTGAAAACCCACATAAAGCCCTAGCGGGTTTCTTATGCATACTCTTACATATCAATGCATTAAATTATGTAGTACTTATTTTAAGCTTCAAGAATTAGTAACGATACCTACCTAGAACTTAAAGCAATAGTAGCTAACCAAAATTGAATCGCAAAACAACCCCAAAAGAAGATAAAGGCTAAAATTATTTTGTTAGTTCGCTCGTTTTTATTGAGTTTTTTATATTCTTTTTCTATGTGCCATTTTTTAAAACCATTGTTTGCAACCTTACGGGCAAAGTAGTAAACAGGTGTAATAAATACTAAAGCACCCAAAGCAAAAGCAAAAGGACTCTTAGTTAGTGTCATTATAAATGTTAGAAAAAATATAGCGTATAATCCAACTGCAATAAAAGTAAAGGGAAATGAAAAAAAGAGTACCGTAGCAGGTTTAATTTTTTCGGGCATTTTTTTATTTGTCAGCCATTTTGAAGTACAGTAAAAAGACAACAATAATTGTTTAAAAATTTTTAATTCCATTAATTTTTAAAATTTCGTGGCAGTTTAAACGTAGGCTCAACATAGGTCTTATCTATTTCCATTTTATGAAATAACGGTTCGTTTTTTCTAGGAAAATTGCGCAATGGCCTATCATTCCATAGATCAGAGTCTTCACCAAAAACTTCATCTATACCCTCACTAACACCAAAAGCATAATCTAAAATACCATAAATAGCTAGACCAACTATTACTACCGGAGCTCCAAAAGCTGTCGCTGCAACACCTACAACAAGCAGCGCTCCATCTACGTATGTGTGTGGCTGGATGGCAGTGTCATTTGCATAAGCATCACCTATCTCATAGGCAATGGTTCCTGCAGATAACCAAGGCCCAACTTTAGCAACTTTACCTGCATTTTTAAAAACTTTTTCTGCACCATGAAAGATTTTTCCTGCCTTTGCTGGTTTCCCTAAGTTTTTAGCAACTTTAGAGATTTTATATGCATAATGACGTTTAAAATCTTTTGGTATTTCACCATATAATGTAGATATATCTCCTAAACCTCCTATGTTCTTTTTTGTAATACTATAAGCTTGAGACGCCATAAGCATCCAGTCTCTTTCTTCTTTAGTCACATAATCATTTTCTAACTCTACCTTTAACTGCTCACTCTGTAAAAGCATCTCGTTATGCTGGTAAGATTGTAAGGTGTCTGAAGATGTGAACGTCGTATAATTATCTTTATAACTAATACTTACAGTAAATGATCTTTGAGCACCTAAAGAGTTAAATCTAAAATCTACACACGCCTCATTAGGTACCAACACCCACTCATTACCCACAAAAACTTCTTTATGAGTTAAAATAGAACTTGAGTATCTAATATACTTGCTAAAATCTGGCGGTTCTGGTGTTTTTTCTTGACTAGCTAACGCATCTTGAGCTAAGTCATTAAGAACAATAGATATCTCAGCCCCTCTTGATTCTAGTGCACACTCAAGATACTTACCAAAACTTGTAGGATTTGGGTCATGAATAGAAGTCCCCATTCTTTGCTCCCAAGCAGTGTTTGCTGCATCTTGAACTATAGATTGTAATTCACTTAATTGTGTTTGTGACATAGCCCAAATATAATATTTTTAATTCAGCGTTTCTAGATTTTAACGTTAATCAAAACTATATAAAAGCCGCTTTATTTTTAAAAGATAAAAAGCTCATTTTCTGTAAATCAAATAAAACAACTGTAATTTTTTCTTCTGAAATATTCTAACATTAAAGTAAAGGACACCCTAAAAACCGTAGTAGCCATAAAAGCAAAACTCCCAAACCTGTGGGTTTGGGAGTTTGTAAAAATAAAATTTGTATACTTTAAAATTTACCTTAACTATTAGTTATGCGATAAACGCGTATTAATTATATACTTTGTTGTACACAGTATTTATTCTTCCTCTTCGTCAAATTCAAAATTAACATCGGGATTTGCAATAAATTTTAGATGTTCAAGTCTTTCTTTTATATTGTCAAAATCTGTATATAGTTCCTCGATTTCTCCTTTTATACTATATTCTTTATGAAAAGAAAAAAGATGATTTAGGTAATAATTTGTATTATAAAAATCAAGTTCAAGAGGTGGATGAGTTTTTAAATATTCTTTAAAGTTTTTAGGTAATTCAGCTTGAATTAGGTATTTCAAGATCTCTTTTTGTACAATCTTTTCCTCACTAAAATCATATTTCTCCGACATAAATATTTTGAAAGCCTTTGATTCGTAAGGTATTTCGTAGGTGAATATTCTCAATCTGTTACATTCGTCTTTTACTATTTGATAATATTCTTTGCAGAATTTTCCAACTGTTTTTCCTATAAATCTTTTTATTCTTTCGTCGTTTGAAGTACAACCTAACATATCAACCGATATTTCTATATCTAATGATTCTTCTAAAAACTTTATTAGTTGAACTTTACTTTGATTAGGCTTGAAAACACTTTGCATTTGATACATTTCATATCTCGAACTTTTGTAAAACTTTGTCAATAATGAAATAAGTTTTTTATGTGTTTTTCCAATATTAATTTTTTTATGATTCTCTATTCGAGTATTTAAATCATCAAGATTGTGAGAAATAAGACTTTCCTCAAATTCTTCTTGGTTTGTGTCGTCTTTATGTTCAAGTAAGACGATACATATTTTTTGTAATCTTTCAAGTCCTACAGAAATATTATAAAGGAATTCAAAAGCTTCGTCTTCATAGTAAAAATGAGGCATAAGTTCAAAACTATAAAGTCCATTATAGATGAAGTTTCCCGAAATACTTAACTCGGTTCCTAACCTAAAATTTTTCCAAAATTCAGTTGGTGTGAAGCTCATTTTTATATTGTGTACAACGTTGTTGTATATGGTTTGTTGCGTGTTTCAAGCAACTAATTTAGTAAATAATTACGGACAAAGAAAGTCCGCGAGGACTTTCGCAAGTAGGCAAAAAGCCAGCAATAAATTATATACGGTGTTAGCAGCTGGCTTTAAATTTCAACCTCAATTTCTATCGTATTCTTTAAAATTTCATTTTCAATGAATGATGAATGTCGCAATAAATTACAATTCTCTCCAATTTCTTGTTGTATTAAGCCGTTTAAAACCCCTAAGACCTTTTTTCCGTATCTATATCTTTCTTTATTCTCATAATAAAGTTTTATAAACTTATATCCAGATTCTTTTTTTAAGGCTTTTTTCTTTAACAGTTTGTCAATTGATTTTTCTTCTGATTGGTCTGTTGCTAAATTAATAAGTTCATTAGCTCTTTCTAAGGAAATATCATTGTATAAATAATTAATATGTTGAGGATTAATAAATTCACTTTCAACATCAACTCCTGTGGTTTGATAAAATATAAAACCAGCACCTTCAATCTGACCTTTATGTTTTTCTAATTCTTCAGTGTCTAAATAATCTTGGTCTCTGTGCACTATGATTTTTGCATTTGGAATTTTGTTTTGTACATATCTTCCAATAGCTATAGCTCCACCAATGTTATCACAACCGTAATACGATATGATTTCTGTATTGTCTAAATTAAACCCATTAATTAAGAGATAATTTTCAATAAAATTTAAATCTTCATCTTCTGATAAAACATAAAAGTCCTTTTCTTCATTAATTGCGAAACTATTTAATTTGTCAGCTAATTCTTCTTTTATTATACAATAATTTTCTTTGTCAATTGGGTCAATAGTTCCAATACCTTTTAATTCTTCGTTGATGAATAATACATTTCCTTCTTCTAATATTGTGTCAATCAATCGGTCATTATGAGTAATTACAAAAGATTGAATGTTTTCTTCTTTCTGTAATTCATTTAACATATCAACTTGTAAGTTAGAATGTATATGTGAATCAGGCTCGTCAATTAGAACTAGATTTATACAATTTTCACGATTTTGTATAAATTGTAGAGTAGAAAAAATTTCAACAATTTGAAGAAATCCACTTCCCATCAATGAAATTTCTACTTCTTTTTTACTGCCCTCTATTATACCAATTCTAACATATTCATCATCATTCGCATTTCTGTTTCTTGACCTAATTTGAAATTTTTTACCTGTTACGTTTTCTATCTTTTTTTCGAGTACTTCAAATCGCTCATTAACATTAGAGTTTTTCTTTTGAGTTTTTAAAATTTTATTTCTAACTAATTGATTGGATTTAGCTAGAGAAATCTTTTTCAATATCTGAGCATTATTATAAAAAGGTTCATCTAGAGTGATTTGAGATATAGGTTTCGTTTGATAAATAAAAATAAAATTACTTAATAGAATATTCCTTTCATTAAGTAACTCGGTAAGTCTATTAAAATCAGTTCGAGACTCTCTGTAATTAATTTTGAAGTATGAATTTTTAATACTTTCAGGCTTATTAATATTAAAACCTAGATTTAAAATTTCATCACCTATTTGTATTTCAAAACTGATTGATGCTTTTTTGCGAGTTAGGTTAAAAATATCCGAATCATTAGCTATTCTTATAAAGAATAGGTCTTTAAAAGTTAGGTATCGGTCTTTATAACCTACGTGAAGTTTTTTATGACTCTTATCTTGAATGAAAAGAGTTAAACAAGCTTCCCACAATAAAATTGCTTCAATTATGGTTGATTTCCCAATGTTATTTGGTCCAATTATTATATTAAACTTATCATCACAATTAATTTTTATTTTCTTGTAACTCTTAAAATTATCAAGTGTTAATGATTTTATTTTCATAGTTTGGGTTGCTTGCTGCTAACTCGTTATATAACTCATTCTATCATTCATATACCGTAAATTTATCGGGATATCAACAATTTTTGCTATTCTGTAAATCTACAAAGAACCACTCATCAAGCCTATACGTGTAAACCCGTAGTTATTGACAATAAAGGAGTCTTATTAAGATTTTAAACAAAGCTACCTATTGTAACACAATATCTATTACGGGTTTCCGTAGAGAGAATAAAAAAACTCAAAGAATCACAAATGTGATTCTTTGAGCCTAGGATAATACTATCTCAAAATTAATGAAGAAAAGAGTTTTTTTTACTTTAGTTCTTTGTTAGCACCAGTATTTAATTGTTTCGTCCGAATTTATTCTTCTTGAAGAATCCCGTCTATAAATGTAATCGTATCTTTTTCGACTCCATTTTTATCATAAAATATCCATTCTCCTGTTGCTTTTCCGTCTTCAAATTTTCCAATTACACTTAATTGACCATTATCATAGTATTGTTTACTTTCACCTGTTTCTTTTCCGTCTTTATTGTATTTATCAACTGCTTTTAATAGACCATTTTCGTAGTATCGTTTAAATTCACCAATTACTTTTCCTTTTTCAAACTTTCCAATCAGGCCTAATTTCCCATTTTCGTGATAGCATTTATTTTCGCCTGATTTTTTCCCGTCTTCATATTTCTCAATACACTCTAATTGACCATTATCATAGTATTCTTTCCATTCTCCTGACTTTTCATCGTTTTCATATTTTCCAATTTTACTTAATTGACCATTTTTGTGGTATAGTTTCAATTCGCCAATTTTTTTCCCTTTTTCATATTTTCTAGTCTCGCTTAATTGACCATTTTCGTAATAGTATTTTCGTTCGCCTGATTTTTTTCCATCTTTCATTTTTTCAACCAATCGTAATTGACCATTTTCGTAGTATTCTTTACGTTCTTGGGCATTTAAAAAATGAGTAGAGAATACTATGAGTAATAATAATATGTTTTTTTTCATGCTTTTTAATATTTGCTAACGGTCTTGTATAAGAATAGTGCGGTTTTGTGTGCGAGGATTTTCCGAAGGAAAATCAGAAGCTAGCAAACAAAGCAACTAACATTGATTACGCACAAAACAGCAATTTTTTATATACATTGTTGTAAATAGTTTTTATTCTATTTTTTTGACAAGCAAATTCAATCCAGTTTCTTCAATATGAAAAACAGGCTCTTCATTACTGCTTTCTATTTTAATGAGCATTATCGAATTCCCAATCCCAATCGTTTGCGTGGAACTATTAAATCTCCATTTAACCTCTTCATTAAGAACTTCATTTATCATCATTTTGTATAGTTCCGTCTCATTAGTTGTAGTCAATTCAAAATCATTATTTGCTTTAAAATTGAATGTGCATTTTTCGAAAGCATCAACAATAGGCTTGAATTGAGCTTCTGTCGGTTTGTCAATCATTTTTACGACTGTCCATTTGCCGATTAACTCCGATTCTGATTTGATTTGTCCGAAAGAGATAAAATTAATTGTAAGAGCTAATATAAAAATCGGAAATCTATTCATTAATCTGGTTTTAAATTGTTTACAACGTCTCGTATATGAAACGTAGCGTGTAAAAAGACACTATCGTTTCGGATTATACACGAGCCGAATTTTTAAATTTTTCTTTTTATCTTTATTTTATTAAAAGCCAAATTTAAAAATTTGGCGGCCTTCGTAAATATACATAAACCTTTCGAAAAGCCTATAATAGCTATGTTTTATATACATTGTTGTGGGCAGTTTTTTTCAGAACTTGCTAACTGCAATTGGAAAATTCATATCTCCATCCGAGCTTGGAAATTGCTGAACTCCAAATAATCCTTCGGCAGCAATTATCGTTTCAGGCCAAGCAAGTCGAGTCAGTTCATCAATTGGTAAAATTGCGCAATGTCTTGATGAGTCCAAATGCCAGTCCATAGCATTTTGAATCATAGCTTTAGAATAAATAAAATTATATGCCATTTCTCCAACTCTACAAGGGAAACAAATCATTAATCCTTTTTCACATCTTTTGATATGACTGTTGTAAATCTCACGACATTGCTCGGTATTCAATGGTATTCTGAAAATCCCACCTTTTTCAAATTTTGGGATTTTATCTTCTAAATCAACCGTTAGTATATTCTCACTTTTTACTCTACAGCTCTCAAGTATTACGATTTGCTTATCACAATTCAATGTAAATTGTCCAGCTTTAATTATTTCAGTTTCATTCAGTTTGAAAATCTGATTACTTTCTTGATTTGCACCGTGACCAATGTAGACAAGAATACCAAATTCAAGCTTTTCCTTTTCCAAACTTATATTTAAAGATTTTGAAGTTGGCTCCGTTAAAACTTCAATTTCACTATTGAAATATCCACCGCCTGCATTTGAAAGGAAAAAGTCCTTATATGCATTCACATAATAAGTGTCTACCTCATTTTCATCATCAGATTTTGAGTAGCCTTTAATTATAAATACTTTTCTATTTGTCAATTTATATTTTACTGTTTAATGATTGGTTTAAATTGCCCACAACTCGTTATATAACTCATTCTATCATTCATATACCGTAAATTTATCGGGATATCAACAACTATTGCTATTCTGTAAATCTACAAAGAACCACTCATCAAGCCTATACGTGTAAACCCGTAGTTATTGACCATTAAGAGTTCTTGTTGAGTCCTGTTTTTAATTTACCAAACAAAACTACCATCTAGTTTTCAATATCTTTTACGGTTTTCCGTAGTGTGATTAAAAAAAACTCAAATAATCAGCGCATTTAAAAATCCCTTACTATTTCCGCAGCAAAAAAAAGGGCATAAAAAAATCCCCAATCTTACATAAGATTGGGGATTCTATTTTTATAGCCCGCACACTGTGCGGAGAAAAAAGGATTATTTCACCTCTTCAAAGTCTACATCTTCTACATCTGCGCTTTCGTCTGCACCTGCATCTGCCGCTGGCTCCCCTGCTGGAGCTCCTTCTTGACCTTCTGCTTGTGCTTTGTACATCTCTTCGCTAGCTGCTTTCCAAGCTTCGTTAATTTTATCAAGCGCTGGCGTGATAGCATCTACGTTCTTAGTTTCATAAGCTGCTTTAAGTTCTACTAAAGCTTCTTCTACTGGCTTTTTGTTATCGTCAGATATCTTATCACCAAACTCTTTTAACTGCTTTTCTGTCTGGAAGATCATCCCATCAGCTTCGTTAATTTTGTCTGCTGTTTCTTTAGCTTTTGCATCTGCATCTGCATTTTCTGCAGCTTCTTGCCTCATTTTTTCAATTTCTGCTTCAGTCAATCCAGAAGAAGCTTCGATACGGATATCTTGTTTCTTACCAGTTGCTTTATCTTCTGCACTTACTTTAATGATACCGTTAGCATCAATGTCAAAAGTAACTTCAATTTGAGGTACACCACGCTGCGCTGGTGGAATGTCACTTAGGTGAAAACGACCAATAGTGTTATTGTCGTTTGCCATAGGACGTTCTCCTTGCAATACGTGAATCTCTACAGATGGCTGGTTATCTGCCGCCGTTGAGAATACTTGACTCTTTTTTGTTGGTATTGTAGTGTTAGCTTCAATAAGTTTTGTCATTACGCTACCCATAGTCTCAATCCCTAAAGAAAGAGGAGTTACATCTAGTAACAATACATCTTTTACATCACCAGTTAATACACCACCTTGTATTGCAGCACCTACGGCTACAACCTCATCTGGGTTCACACCTTTTGAAGGAGCTTTACCAAAAAACTTCTCTACCGCTTCTTGCACTGCAGGAATACGAGTAGATCCACCTACAAGAATCACCTCATCAATATCGCTGTTTGTTAATCCTGCAGCTTTCATTGCAGTTTTACAAGGCTCTATTGTTCTTTTTATTAAATCGTCAATTAATTGCTCAAACTTAGCACGTGTTAATGTTTTAACAAGGTGCTTAGGTCCGCTAGCAGTAGCAGTAACGTAAGGTAAGTTGATTTCTGTTTGTGCAGAAGAAGATAATTCAATCTTCGCTTTTTCTGCAGCTTCTTTTAAACGCTGTAAAGCCATTGGGTCTTTACGTAAGTCAAAATCTTCTTCGCTCTTAAACTCATCTGCTAACCAGTTGATAATTTTTTGATCTACATCATCACCACCTAAGTGCGTATCTCCATCTGTAGATAGTACTTCAAATACACCATCACCTAATTCTAGGATAGATACATCATGAGTTCCTCCACCAAAATCAAAAACTACAATTTTTTGATCTGTATTTTTCTTATCAAGACCGTATGCTAATGCTGCCGCTGTAGGCTCATTAATAATACGCTCTACAGTTAATCCAGCAATTTGTCCAGCTTCTTTAGTAGCTTGACGTTGGCTATCATTAAAGTAAGCAGGTACAGTAATTACCGCACGAGTTACTTCTTGTCCTAAATAGTCCTCAGCTGTTTTCTTCATTTTCTGAAGAATCATCGCACTCAATTCTTGAGGCGTATAAAGACGACCATCAATATCCACACGTGGTGTATCGTTGTCCCCTTTTACTACTTTATAAGCAGCTCTTTCTGCTTCTAAAGAAGAATCAGAAAATTTGTTTCCCATAAAACGTTTGATCGATGCCACCGTTTTTGTTGGGTTAGTAACCGCCTGTCTTTTTGCAGGGTCACCAATTTTAATCTCGCCGCCTTCTACAAAAGCGATCACAGATGGTGTTGTTCTTTTACCTTCTGCATTAGGGATTACAGTTGGCTCACTACCTTCCATCACCGAAACGCAGGAGTTGGTTGTACCTAAGTCAATTCCAATAATCTTACTCATATCGTTATATTTAATTTAATTTCTAGTTCGTTTTAAGTGTACTTCAGAAATATTATAAATCTGAAGACGGTTCTCTTAAGACAACTTTTGTGCCAACGGAAAAAGACTGACATCGTGACACGTTTTAATAAATTTATGCAGTATATATGGTTGTTTAAGTCACTTTATCATCTAATAGATATGAAATTGAGTCATTAATATCTGTATAACTACGTAGTGCTAGTTTTAAAAAAAATACTACATCTAAGTTTTTGATTTACAGCTTTATACATAAATAACTAACCAAACATCTATGAAACTAATTGCGCTAATACCATTATTATTTTGTTGTACCCTATTCTTATAAAGGGTTTATAATAATATTTCTATATCTTTTTTTGTAGTAAGCATTTATAATAATCGCTACACACCTCTTTTAAATTTCAATAAAACTTTAGGTAAATACATCTAGTGTTTCGGACAGTTTTTGGTACTGTTCGTCCTAAATCATTTTGTTTCAGCATTGATAATCAGTTATTTAGTATGATAATAAATTATCTATAAACCAAATATTTTAATTATGAAAACTCTAAACAACACATTATCATTTCTGAAGAAAACAAATGTTAATCGCTTTTTTATAGCGCTAGTCACCTTGTTCTTTATCTCTTTTACTGCAGCTGCGCAACAATGGTTACCCACAGACCTAACTAACATCGCTTTATACAAGCCAGCAAAACAAAGTAGCGTTTTTGAAGTATGCTCTGCAGATAGAGCGCTAGATGGCAATAAAGATGGTAACTGGCATAATGCGTCTGTTACAGCTACAAACCAAACCGATAAGCCCTGGTGGGAAGTAGACTTGCTTGGTGTGTACAACATATCTTCTATCACAATTTTCAACCGTACAGACTGCTGCCATGACCGAATAAATAATTTTAACATTCGAGTTTCAGACACGCCTTTAAATGGTCGTAGTGGCGGGCAAGTATATAATAATGACAAAAGTATGTTTCAAGGTAACAAAACTTTCAGCAACAAAATGAAAGGTCGCTATATAAGCATACAACTAGAAGGCAATGGCATTTTAAGCTTGGCAGAGGTGGTTGTAAAAGGGACGCCTGTTTCTGTAGTTATTGACAAAGACACTAATCTAGCTCTAGGTAAAAGTACACGCCAGTCTAGTGTAGACCATAATAGTCCATCTAATAAAGCAAATGATGGTAATACAGAGGGAAACTGGAACTTAGGTTCTGTAATGCACACCAGAAATGAAAGTAGACCTTTTTGGGAAGTAGACCTTGGTAAAAACTTTGCTGTAAATGAGGTAAAAGTTTTTAATAGAACAGATGGCGGTCAGGATCGATTAAATAATTTTAAAATTTATGTGACTGACAGACCAGTAGATGACATTCGTGGAAGATTAGAAGAATTTAGCTGGCAAGAAAAAACCTTCTCCCCTGCCACAGAAAAATCTTATACCGGTAATGGATTTGGAAGATATGTGCGTATCCAGTTAGATGGCAATGGTATTTTAAACCTTGCAGAAGTACAAGTTTTTGGTAGAGAATTAGGAGAGCTAGAAGCAGACATGCCAGAAGCAACCCGCTACGTATATAAAGTATCTACGTATCACAATGGTTTAAGTAAAGAGTGGCCAGTTAGTTCTGAAGTAGCTACTGCTATCACAGAAGGATTCGATTTTAGTAAAAGTGAAGAGAGCTCAGACTCCCACTTCTGGGAAGTATCTGCAGAAGTAAAAACAGATGTTAATCTTTTATTACATAAATATGAGGTCACTATTGGCGCAAAAGGTGGAGGTACTTATACTAATACTACAAACCTTACACAAGGTGCAAATATTCAAGAATCTGAGACAGAAACAGAGAATGACGAAATACCGGTACAACCAAAAACCACTGTTTATAAGCTAGTAAAATTTAAAGTGGTAGAAAAACCATTTATTTATTCATTTGCTGGTAAAGATTATAAATTTAGAAAAGTATTAGGAAAATCAAAACCAGTAGGAAGCACTACCACTTTAGAATATCCTTTCAAGTTTGATCCTGGTTTTGAATTTGATGACGATGAGCGTATTTCTCAGGCTAACTATGATTTGGTTCTCTCTAAATATGATCTGGAAATGAAAAAAGAAGATATTGACCAGCCTATAGCAAATACCAATAATATCTCTCAAGGTCTTCCAAACTCAAATATTAACGATAATTCAAACAATAACAACAACTCGAATAACAACTCGAATACTAATTACAATACAAATACCAATTATAACTCGAATACAAACAACAACTCAAATACTAATTACAATACAAATACCAATAACAACTCGAATACAAACAACAACTCAAATACTAATTACAACACAAATACCAACAATAACTCGAATACTAATAACGGAAGCGATGTTTCGCAAGTTCAGTATTGTGATGCAAATGGAAATCCTGTAGGTTATTTTACATTATTTGATGGTATTTGGGAAGAGCATAATGAGGACGGTGATGTATCTCACGAGTTTGAAGAAATCAACAGAGATGAAGCTAATATTACTTTAAGTGATTTATACAGAGATGGTGTAGAGATTATACTTGATATAGAAAACAAAAAAGTGTGGTACAGTGATAATAACAACGACCCTTTTGAGCTTTATACTATTTCAAACTATAATTAATACAAATAAAACTAGTCTAACTGATAATTGAACCGAAATCAATTATCAGTTAAGGACTACATACTTATACTGATGTAAATAAACTTTAAAGCCAAATAATTATGAAAACAATTAAAACTACCATTAGCGTGTTATTAGTAACACTACTATTTTCTTTTACCGCAATTGCACAAGACAACCCTCTTGCAGGAGTGTCTATTGAATATCCTAACTATGCTAAAAATGTAGCTATTGCTAAAGAGTATGTAGCGGCTTTAAATGAAGGTAATGCTAAAAAAGCTAGTGATTTATTACACGACAAAGCTATTATTAAAGGACTTGGCGGTGGTAATGAGTCTTTATCAAAGCAAGACCATTTTAAGTACTATAATCAAAGCTTAACTGCAAGTTTTTTAAAAACGACAAATGAAGTCTATCTTCCTCTAAAAACAGAAAACAATGAGCAAGTTGGTAATTATGAGTGGGTTTTTATTTGGGGTAATGTAAACTCTACAATTAAGAAAACTAAAAAATATGCCGAAACACCATTTCACGTAGTAGCAACCATAGCTGAAGGTAAAATAACAAGTTTGGATTTTTATTATGATAATATGGCATTTTTAGAAATTAATGGCTACACCCTTGCTCCTATTAAAGAATAGTAGACAACTTTTTTAACAAATAACAGATTATGACATTGCAGTAACTATTGCAATGTCATTTTTTTTGAACTTTAAATAACAAGCGATTCTTATAAAAGTAACTTATCTTCGGGAACAAATGAACCGTTTTGACATTAAAAAAACAGACCAAAAACCCTTGGTATTTTATTACACTACTCATCTTAGCGGGCGAAGCGGTCTTTATTCTTCCCTTTGTTTTAGCACGCGTGTTTAGAGCAACCGTACTAGATGTGTTTACTATTACTAACACAAAACTTGGCTATTGTTTCTCTATTTATGGCCTGGTTGCATTAGGTTCTTATTTAGTAGGTGGCCCACTAGCAGATCGCTTTCCTCCCAGAAAACTAATGGGTCTTGCTCTAGTATTAACAGCTGCGGGAGGTTTAGTTTATGCAAATGACCCCTCACTCACCACACTTAAAATACTTTATGGGTATTGGGGTTTCACTACCATATTTTTATTTTGGGCAGGTATGATAAAAGCAACCCGGGTTTGGGGCGGTAATGATAATCAAGGCATCGCCTTTGGGTTTCTTGATGGAGGTCGCGGCTTAGTAGGTGCTCTTTTTGGTTTACTAGGTGTTTTCATATTCTCACTATTTATTACAAATACTTCGGAAACAATACAGATTGAAAATAGCGCAGAGGCATTTAAATCTGTGGTATTAGTTTCTTCAGCAATTGTTGCCGTTACAGGTATTATTGTCTTCTTTTTTCTGAAGATAAAAAATAGTAATGAAAAAGAACTATTAAAAGAACGCATCACATTTCAGAATATAAAAGAGGTGTTACAATTGCGCTCTGTGTGGTTATTAATGATTATCATATTATGCGCATATGTAGGCTATAAAATCACAGACATTTTCTCTCTGTATGCAAAAGTAGTAATGGGCTACACAGAAGTAGAAGCTGCAGAAACAGGAACTTTTTTATTGTTTATTAGACCTATTGTAGGTGTTACCGTTGGTTTTCTAGCAGATCGCTCTAGAGCCTCTTTATTTTTATGTATAGGTTTTGGGCTTTCTATAATTGGGGCTTTATTATTTGCATCAGGGTTTGTAGCTAATAATGACATATTATTTTTCACAACTATTATTATCACAGCACTTGGAGTTTATGCGGCACGTGTACTCTACTTTGCGGTAATGAAAGAAGGACAAATCCCATTAGCCTTAACGGGTACTGCAGTTGGTGTTATATCATTTATAGGCTACATACCAGATATTTTTGCGGGCCCTATGATTGGTTATTTTTTAGATGGTTGGGAAGGTGAGCTTGGACACTCTTATGTGTTTTATACCCTTACAGGATTCTCTATTGTTGGGCTAATTGCCTCAATTTTATATCACGGTTATTTCAGAAACCAAAAAAAATGACCAATTAAATATTTTCAATAAATGTATATTGCGTGAGCTAAAAAAAAAAGATAAAATGATTGTTTATAAAAAGTCTAAGCGTACTCTCTCTCTTTCTACATTCTGGTTTATTTGCTTTGCAACTCTATTATTTATTAGTTGTCAAGAAAAACAAACGCTCCCAGACCCTCTAGAAGCTGGCTGGAAAGGTGAAGCCGTTTGCCAAGTGCTTGTAGAAAATGATAAACTGCGTACTTTAAAATGTACTTTTGCTCCAGGAGTAGGTCACGAAAAACATTATCACGCACCTCATTTTGGGTATACGCTAACTGGCAGTGTTTTTAGAATCACAGATGACAAAGGCACTCGAGAGGTAAATGTAAAAACAGGCACCTATTTTTCTAAAGACACAGAAACTTGGCACGAAGTAGTAAACATAGGTGACAGTACTGCCGTATTTTTAATTATGGAGCCTAAATAAGCCCATGACCATTTAGACAACCTTCACCTAAGTTTTTAAAAAGTGCTTATCTTCCACTAGTTTCATATTTCTGTAGAAAAAATAATGTAATTCTATAGCTTCAAAATTGCTCATTAAAATAAAACATCATACATTTATTCTATGACAGAAGAAGCGCTAGAAATAGAAAATAAAGCAATAGCAAAGGAGTATAAAAACTTACTTAAAATAAGTTATAGAACCTTATCTGATGATGATAAAAAACTAATACGATCTGCATTTGATGTTGCTGTAGATGCACACAAAGAGCAGCGCCGTAAAAGTGGTGAGGCATATATCTTTCATCCTATTGCGGTGGCAAAAATTGTAGCCTCAGAGATAGGTCTAGACGCTACCTCTATAGCTGCTGCCCTATTGCATGACGTGGTAGAAGACACTCCTTATACGGTGACAGACCTTGAGCAACTTTTTGGGGAGACAGTGGCGCGTATAGTTGATGGACTTACAAAAATAGACAAAATGCCTTATGATGGTGATGTGTCTATGCAAGCAGAAAACTTCAGGAAAATGCTGCTTACGCTCAATGATGATGTGCGCGTGATTATTATTAAAATTGCAGACCGCTTGCATAATATGCAAACCATGGACTCAATGCCGGGTTATAAACAAGTGAAAATTGCTTCGGAAACTTTATACATTTATGCACCGCTCGCCCATCGTATTGGGTTATACAATATAAAAACACAACTAGAAGACCTTGGTCTTAAATATACAGAACCAGAGGTATATGCAGATATTTTAGGCAAAATAAAAGAAAGCAAAGAAGAACAAGACCAGTACATACATACGTTTTCAAAAACAATAGAAGACACCTTAGATTCTGAAGGTCTTAATTACGAAATTAAAGGACGCCCAAAATCTATTTTTTCTATACGAAGAAAAATGAATGCACAGACGGTAACCTTTGATGAAGTGTATGACAAGTTTGCTGTACGTATCATATACAAGAGTGATCTTGCAAATGAAAAATTTCTTGCCTGGAAAATTTACTCTATCGTTACAGACCACTTTAGACCTAACCCTACTAGACTGCGCGATTGGATTTCTTCACCAAAATCTACCGGTTATGAAGCATTGCACATTACAGTAATGGGACCAAAAGGTCGCTGGGTAGAAGTACAAATACGTAGTGAGCGTATGAACGAGATTGCAGAAAAAGGGTTTGCTGCACATTTTAAATACAAAAATAAAAATAACGATGACGGTGGTCTTGATGTTTGGCTTAATAAACTACAAGACACACTAGAAAATCAAGATCTCAATGCCATAGATTTTGTAGAAGAATTTAAACTTAATCTCTATGCAAAAGAGATATATGCATTTACGCCAAAAGGTGATTTGTATTCTTTACCTAAAGGGGCCACAGCCTTAGATTTTGCTTTTCAAATTCATACAGAGGTAGGTATGCACACACGTGGTACTAAGGTAAATGGTAAATTAGTTCCATTAAGCCGAGAGTTAGCAAGTGGAGATCAAGTAGAAATTATCACAAGTGAGAATGCTAAGCCTACTAATAACTGGCTTAATTATGCAACAACAGGTAAAGCCATCTCAAAAATAAAAGGTGCTCTTAATGCTGATAAAAAACTAGTTGCTCTTGAAGGAAAAGAAGTACTTATTAGAAAATTAAAATCTTTAAAAATCAATCTTGACGAGAATACGGTTAACCAGCTTGTAAGCTTCTTTAAATTAAAAACAAGCCAAGATTTATTTTATAGAGTAGGTTCTGGTATTATAGAAAATAAACAACTTAAAGATTTTGCTTCTTCTAGAAGTAATGCACTAGTTAGTTTCTTTAAAAAAATACGAAAGCCTACAGTGCCATCTGAGGTACATAAAGAAGAAATAACAGAAAAATATGATCAACTCGTTTTTGGTAAAGACGAACAAAAGCTAGATTATACATTATCTAAATGCTGTAACCCTATACCTGGTGATGCTGTTTTTGGTTTTACAACCATTAACGAAGGTATCAAAGTACATAAAAAAAATTGCCCTAATGCAGTACAACTGCAAAGCAACTATAACTATCGTATTTTACAAGCAAAATGGATAGATTCTACACAACGAGAATTTAAATCTGAACTAAGACTTACAGGTATAGATACCATAGGTCTTGTTAATGAAATAACTAAAATAGTCTCAAATACTCATAGTATAGATATGAAGACGGTTCACTTTGACAGTGATGATGGTGTTTTTACAGGTAAAATCGTGGTTGTGGTAAAAAACAAAACGATTCTTGATAACTTAGTTCAAAACATTAAGAAAATAAACGGTATTGATAAAGTAACAAGGGTTTAAAATACTTATTTTTACCGCTTCAAAATGAGCTCAAAAACAGAAAATAAAAATCAGGAGGTTGTAAAACAAGTTTTTACAGCATTCCTCACAGAAAATGGTCACAGAAAAACGCCCGAGCGTTATGCCATCTTACAAGAAATTTACGACCAAGACGATCACTTTGATATAGAGTCTCTCTATATTAATATGAAAAATAAAAATTATCGTGTAAGTCGTGCTACTCTCTATAATACAATTGAGTTGCTTATGGATTGTAAACTAGTACGCAAACATCAGTTTGGTAAAAATCAAGCACACTTTGAAAAATCATATTTTGATAAACAACACGATCATTTAATTTTGAGCAGTGGCGAGGTGATAGAATTTTGCGATCCTCGTATTCAGAATATTAAAAAAACAATAGAAGAAGTATTTGATGTAGAGATTACAAATCACTCTCTTTACTTCTACGGAAATAAAAAAAACACGACCAATACTTAAATTATGGCAGTAGACTTACTACTAGGATTACAATGGGGAGACGAAGGAAAAGGAAAAATTGTTGATGTCCTCACAGCAGATTATGATATTATAGCTCGCTTTCAGGGAGGCCCTAATGCAGGACACACCTTAGAGTTTGATGGTATTAAACACGTACTACGTACTATACCTTCAGGAATTTTCCATAAAAAAGCGATGAATGTTATAGGTAACGGTGTTGTTATAGACCCTGTTGTTTTTGTAAAAGAATTAGAAGGATTAGATCAATTTAAAATTGATTATAAAGCAAAACTAATCATCTCGCGTAAAGCACACCTTATACTTCCTACTCACAGATTGCTAGATGCAGCAAGTGAAGCCTCTAAAGGAAAAGCAAAAATAGGTTCTACACTTAAAGGTATTGGACCAACGTATATGGACAAAACCGGAAGAAACGGTATACGTGTAGGAGATTTAGAATTAGCAGACTGGAAATCAAAGTACAGAGCCCTTGCAGATAAGCACGAGGCAATGATAGATTTTTATAATGTAGATGTACAGTATGATCTTGACGAGATGGAAGAAGAGTTCTTTGCAGCTGTTAAGACTCTAAAAACATTAACTTTTATTGATAGTGAAGAATATTTTCACCAAGCAATGAAAGCAGGTAAAACAATTCTTGCAGAAGGAGCACAAGGTTCTTTACTTGATATAGACTTTGGTACTTATCCATTTGTAACATCATCAAATACAACTGCAGCTGGTGCTTGTACTGGTTTAGGGATTGCCCCAAACAAAGTAAAAGACGTTTACGGTATTTTTAAAGCATACACTACACGTGTAGGTTCTGGACCATTCCCTACAGAGTTATTTGACTCAGTGGGTGAAGAAATGGCAAGAATAGGTCGCGAACTTGGTGCAGTAACTGGACGTGCTAGACGTTGTGGTTGGTTAGACCTTGTTGCACTTAAATACACTTGTGAGATAAACGGTGTGACACAATTAATGATGATGAAGGGAGACGTACTTTCTGGATTTGACAAGTTAAAAGTGTGTACCGCTTATAAATATAAAGGAGATACTATAACGCATCTTCCTTATAACATAGAGCCAGAAAACGTGACTCCTATTTACACAGAATTTGACTGCTGGAAAGAAGACTTAACTAAGATGACAGATCCTTCACAATTTCCGAAGGAATTAAATGAATACATTGACTTCTTAGAGAAAGAATTAGAAATCCCTATTAAAGTGGTTTCTGTTGGTCCAGATAGAACACAGACTATACATAGATAATTTAAACGATTTACTTTCGTTAATAGATTAACCATAAAATACACGAATCATACTAATTCGTGTATTTTTGGTTCATAATCACACCTAAATATTTGAATAAACATTTTTACATATTATTCTTTTTGTTTGTTTCTATTACTGCCACAGCACAAATAGACACCTTAAAACAACAGATTGCTGTTCGTTCTGGTTATATAGATATTAAACCAGAATTACCAGATGCTATTATTTATACTAAAGATGCAGATGGTCAAGTTTATATTGAACACGAAGGCATAGAGATGTGGTGTGACCAAGCCTATTTATATACAAAAGACAATTTTGTAAAAGCTTATGGTGATGTGAGGGTAACTCAAGGTGACACCATAAAAATGAATAGTAGTTATGCAGAGTATAATGGTAACACAAAGTTTGCTTTTGCTAGTGGTGACGTTTTAATGAAAAACCCACAAACTACTTTAAAAACAGATACGTTATATTTTGACCGTGTAAAACAACAAGCATTTTACAGAAGCGGCGGTACTGTAATAGATACAGCTAGCACACTCACAAGTCGCGTAGGTCGCTATTTTGCCGAAACCAAAAAATATCAATTTATATCTAATGTAAAAATTGACAACCCAAAATATACAGTAAACAGCGAGCAGTTAGATTTTTACTCAGAAGACGGTGGTGCATATTTATATGGAGAATCAACTATTGTTAGCGAAACAAGCACCGTCTATTGTGAGCGTGGTTATTATAATACTAGAGGTGACACAGGATATTTTGTAAAAAACTCACGTGTAGATTATAACAACAGAATTTTATACGGAGACAGCATCTATTTTGATAGAAACAGAGGTTTTGCTTCTGCAACAAACAACATTAAAGTACTTGACACTGCTAACCAAAGCACCATTAAAGGGCATTATGCAGAGGTATTTAGAAAACAAGATTCTGTATTTATTACTAAGCGTGCAATCGCAGCTACCTTGCGAGACAATGACTCTATTTATGTTCACGCAGACACCTTAAGAATAACAGGAAAAACAGATAACAGAATCTTAAGAGGTTATTATAAGGCTAGATTATTTAAAAAAGGAACACCAGAAGATGGTAACACAAGCGGTAAATGTGACTCTATTTTTATTAACGAAAAAGCAGGAATTACAAAACTACTTACCAACCCAGTTTTATGGATGGGAAAAAACCAAATGACAGGAGATACCATTCACATTTTAAGTAACAAAGTCACAGAAAAACTAGACACTCTTAAGGTATTCAACAACTCATTTTTAGTGCAAAAAGATAGTTTAGGTTACAATCAAGTTAAAGGAGAACAACTTATTGGTTTATTTAACAATAACCAGCTAGACACCGTCAATATTAATAAAAATGTAGAAGTTATTTTTTATCTCTACGGAAATGACAACAAATTAACCGGTATTGATAAAACCACAGCAAGCCAACTACAACTAACGCTAGAAGAACAACAAATAGTAGGTACACGATTTATAAAACAAGTTCCCGGAAAAATTTACCCTCCCTCAAAATTACCAGAAGGCGATCGTATACTGTCAAAGTTTAACTGGCGTGGCGAAGAAAGATTGAATCGTAAAGAAGATCTATTCTCTGGTAAAATAGCTCCTGTACTCACTAAAATAAAAGGAATCCCACTCCCCAAAGATGAAGGCGCATTTTTTGAAGAAATTAAAGAAGGAGAAGACCCTTTAAAAATACCAGAAAGCTCTAAACTTAAGGCTAAAGATTTCACTAATAGACCTGAAGATCAAGCCCCCTCTAAGAAAGACGAAAACAAAAATTAGTTTTTGACACTTTAACAATTCTACCAAGAGTAGCCTAAGTAAAGGCTAAGATTTAAAAAATCATTAAATCATATAATACTAAATTAAAGGATTCTGTATTTAATTAATAGTAAGCAATGAAAAACGACTTCTTTACATATCAAGCTCAGACTACTCCTCACCCACTTGCCCTTGAGATTTCTCACGCAAAAGGGAGCTATATTTATGATACAGACGGCGGCAAACATTTAGATTTTGTGGCTGGAGTTTCTGCTTGTAGCTTAGGTCATTGCCACCCTCGTGTGACAGCTGCAGTAAAAAACCAACTTGATAAATATGCGCACGTGATGGTGTATGGTGAGTATATACAGCAACCAGCCGTTCAACTTGCACAATTGTTAGCCCAGCATTTACCTACATCTTTAACAACTACCTACCTCGTTAATAGCGGCACAGAAGCTATAGAAGGCGCCATGAAACTCGCAAGACGAGCTACAGGCAGACAAGAAATATTATACGCTAACAATGCTTACCACGGAAATACCATGGGTGCATTATCTGTGATGGGTTTTGAAGATCGCAAAAAACCGTTTGAACCTTTAATACCAGAATGTAGAGCCATTTCGTTTAATAATGAGGCTGATATTTTAAAAATAACAAACAAAACAGCGGCAGTATTATTAGAAACTATACAAGGTGGTGCTGGTTTTATAGAGCCGGCTAATAACTATCTAAAAAAAATAAAAACACGCTGCCAAGAAGTAGGAGCATTATTAATACTTGACGAAATTCAGCCAGGTTTTGGGCGAACAGGAAAATTATTTGGGTTTATGCATTATGATGTTGTCCCAGATATTTTAGTAATGGGCAAAGGTATGGGTGGAGGCCTTCCTATAGGAGCCTTTACTGCATCACTAGAGTTAATGACACTTTTAAGTGACAACCCAAAACTGGGGCATATTACTACCTTTGGTGGTAATCCTGTAATCGCTTCTGCAGCATTAGCTACGCTACAAGAGATTACCGAGAGCTCTTTAATGAAAGACACATTATCAAAAGAAGCACTTTTCCGAAGTCATTTAAATCATTCTATGATAAAAGAAATTAGAGGCCGTGGTTTAATGCTTGCCGTGTTAGTAGATTCTGCCGAGCTTGCTTCACAAATAATTTTGCGTTGCAAAGAGCGTGGTCTCATCTTATTTTGGCTACTATTTGAAGCAAAAGCAATAAGAATTACACCTCCTTTGACTATTTCTGAATCTGAAATTAAAGAAGGGTGTGATATCATAATTCAAGTAATGCAAGAATTATCTGACAACAAATAAAATTAAACACTTGATTTTCAAGTGTTTAAAATCAAGGCTGTCTGTTAATAAAATCGTTAACAACAATAGCGTTTTCACATTTTAGCTACACACAATCAAAGTATCTTTAAATAAGACCAAACCTAAACACCATATATGGGAAGACCAGGCGAGCAAATAAACACATCACTCAAGCGTTTTGAATCTATGTTAAAAACAAATGATGTGTACTTTTTTGACTCTAACGAGTTTGAAGAGATTATCCATCACTACTTAGAGATTGGTAAGATTGCGCTTGCAAAAAAAGCTACAAAACTTGGTCTTGAACAACACCCCTCTGCCTCTAGCCTAAGGTTGTTTCAAGTAGAAATGTTCATTTTTGAAGACAAACTAGAAGAAGCAGAAAGTTTACTGGAAGAGTTAGAATTATTAGAACAATCTAATGAGGAGATTTATATACAAAAAGCAAATATAAGTTCTCGTAGAGATAACCATAAAGAAGCAATTACATTTTTAGAACGTGCATTAGTATTAACTAATGATCAAGCAGATGTACTTTCTTTAATAGGAATGGAATATTTATTTCTTGATGATTATCAAAATGCGAAGGCACAATTTATAAAATGTTTAGAGATTGATGAGCAAGATTATTCTGCTCTTTATAATGTGATTTATTGCTTTGACTTTCTTAAAGAAAATGAGGCCGCTATTAAATATCTTAACGACTTTTTAAATAAAAACCCATATAGCGAAGTAGCTTGGCACCAAGTAGGTAAACAATATTATTTATTAAAAGATTATAAAAAAGCACTTGCTGCGTTTGACTTTGCAATAATTAGTGATGATGGTTTTATTGGGGCATATCTTGAAAAAGGGAAGACACAACAAAAATTAAAAAATTATGCTGGTGCTATTGAGAGCTACACAGTAACATTAGGCTTAGATGACCCTACTGCTTTTGCATTATTACGCATAGGAAAATGTTATGAAAAGCTTGGCGAAATGGAACTGGCACTTCAGTTTTACTTAAAATGTGTAGAAGAAGACGGGCTACTAGATAAAGCCTGGACTGCTATTACAGATTATTATTTCAGAAAAAAAGAATATCAAAAGTGTTTATATTATATAGAAAAAGCTTTAAATATAGATAGCGAAAATGTTCTTTACTGGAATCGCTATGCTACCATCTGCAAAAAACTAAACCTTTTTGAAGAAGCAGAACACGGGTATAGCCGCACACTAGAATTAGGAAATACACAAATTGAAACGTGGATTGCACGCACAGATTTATTGATTCAAATTGGTGAGTTTAAATCTGCAGTAAAGAATTTAAATGAAGCTGCTGAGATTTACAGAAATCATCCAGAGATAGAATATAGATTGGGTGGACTTTATTTTCATTTAAATGAAGAGTCAAAAGGACGTTTTCACTTAAATAACGCTTTGCGTGAAGACCCAGAATACGTTATCATTCTTGAAGAATTGTTTCCTGTTGTGTATGAAAATCAACTAGTAAAACAATTAATCTCAAATCATCAAAATCCTTCTTTATAATATTGTATTTTTGAGGTAAAAGTTACATATGCCATCAAGAAGTTTAGTACAATATGCCACCGTTTTATTTAAAGGTCTCGCTATGGGAGCCGCAGATGTTGTCCCCGGAGTTTCTGGCGGAACCATCGCTTTTATTTCTGGTATTTATGAAGAACTCATAGAGACCATTCATAAATTAGATTTAGGTTTCTTTAAAATCTGGAAACAACAAGGCTTTTCAAATGCTTGGAAAGAGTATAACATTGGTTTTCTTGTGGCACTTTTTGGCGGAGTGCTTATTAGTGTTCTATCCTTAGCAAAGGTGATTACTTATTTACTTGCAGAACAACCTATTGCAGTATGGTCTTTCTTTTTTGGTCTTGTTATAGCTAGTATCCTTTTTGTAGGAAAACAAATAACATCCTGGAACTTTAAAGTAATAATAGCAACCATTCTCGCTACTGCTTTTTCTTATTATATAACTATCGCAGAACCTTTAGGATCACCAGATAGTATTTGGTTTTTATTTGTAGCAGGTTTTATTGCCATTATTGCTATGATTCTACCAGGAATCTCTGGTGCATTTATTTTATTACTCCTAGGTGCATATACAGGTGTTTTAGGAATATTATCTGGCTTAGTTGAAGGTGCTACTACTTTAAACTGGGAAGTTTTTTCTGGAGCATTTCTTAAATTGTTAGTTTTTGCAGCTGGTGCGATTGCAGGTTTAAAAGTATTTTCTGGAGCGCTTAATTGGCTTTTTAAACATCATAAAAATTTAATCCTCGCCATTTTAACTGGTTTTATGATTGGTGCATTAAACAAAATATGGCCCTGGAAAGAAGTACTCTCTACTAGAATAAACAGTCATGGAGAACAAGTAACATTTTTAGATAAAAGCATCTTGCCTAATAGTTTTGATGGAGATGCACAAATAGTACTTGCCATAGCTATGGCTATAGTTGGCTTTTTAGTCATCTTTTTAATGGAAAGATTTGCAAACTCAAAAAAGAACCGCATAGATAACGCATAATATGCACGGAGAAAGATCCACATCTGACAAACTCTGGCTGGTACTTAAAGGTCTTGCCATGGGAGCTGCAAATAAAGTTCCTGGGGTTTCTGGTGGTGTGGTTGCATTTGTTGCTGGCTTTTATGAAGAGTTTATCTATTCTCTACAACATATAAATAAAAAAGCATTTGGTCTCCTTTTACATGGAAGATTTAAAAGTTTCTGGATGTATATAAATGGTCCCTTCTTAGGGCTACTTATTCTAGGAATGATCATCAGCTATTTTAGTGTTTCAAAAATCTTAGACTATCTCATAATTCATTACGAATTATATGTGTGGAGTGCTTTTTTTGGGATGATTTTAGGCTCTATATATTACATCGCTAAAGACTTTGGAGAATGGAACAGAAAATACGTAGCCTACCTCCTACTAGGTATTATCGCAGGTATTAGTATTAGCTTTTTAGAGCCAGCAAAAGAAAATGACAATCTTATTTTTGTTTTTTTCTGTGGTATTATTGGTGTTAGCGGTATGACGTTACCTGGGCTCTCTGGATCATTTATTCTTATTCTATTGGGCAATTATGTGCTACTATTAGTAGATTCTGTAAATGCATTATCAGATACTATTATAGATATCTTTCAGTGGGATTTTAGTTTTACAGACAATCAAGAACGTATTAGGCTTCTTAAAGTCATTGCCATGTTTTCACTAGGGTCACTTGTGGGGTTAGTCTCTTTATCACATTTATTAGGCTATGTTATAAAAAAGTACAAATCTGCAACGTATGCAGTTATTATTGGTTTTATAGCCGGATCTTTAGGAGTAGTATGGCCCTGGAAAGAAAAACTTTTTGTTCTATCACCTACTGGAGAAAAGCAACTAGATGCAAATGGACGCGCAATTATTTCTGGATACGAACGCTATTTTCCTGAGCAGTTCTCTACAGAGGTTTTCTTTGCAATCCTTTTTATTATTATTGGTATCTTTATTGTTTTAAGTTTAGACTGGTATCAAAAAACAAAAATCTCGCAAAAACATGGCTAAATACGGTCTTATTGGTAAAACATTAAAGCATACTTTCTCTGAAGAATATTTCAGAAAAAAGTTTGAGAAAGAAGAGCGTAATGATACCTACGAGAATTTTGAAATTGAATCTCCAGATCTATTAGAAGAGTTTTTAGAAAAAAGGAGATTAGACTCTAAAGGCATTAATGTAACCGCTCCATATAAAGAAGCCGTTATGCCTTTTTTAGATAGGATAGATAATGAAGCAAAACTAATAGGGGCAGTAAATACAATAAAAATAACTCCAACTCAAAAATTAATTGGCTATAATACAGACGATTATGGCTTTGCAAAAACATTAACAGACTTCTTACCACTCAAAAATAAAACGGCACTCATTTTAGGTACAGGAGGAGCTTCTAAGGCCATTGCATACGTACTTAAAACTATGGGGTTTGACTATAAATTTGTTTCCCGGAATGGAGTTGGCGATATTTATACATACCAAAACCTCACTTCTAGAATAATGGCAAATCATTATTTAATTATTAATTGCACACCATTAGGCTCAGCTATAGACCCAAAATCTTGCCCAAGTATCCCATATAGCGAGATCAATTCTGATCACGTTTTAATAGATTTAATATACAACCCCAGCCAGACAGAATTTCTTAAAAGAGGATTTGCAAACGGCGCTAGAGTCTGTAACGGTCTCAAAATGTTACGCAACCAAGCAGACAAGTCTTGGCACATCTGGCAAAGGTAGTTTGTTTAATCACTAATATACCTTTGTGTTCTCTTAGGTTGTTAGTATCTTCGCCACCTCTAATTATAGACCCTTAACATTGAAAAAAATGTCTGAAGAAAACAAAAATCTAGAAGAAAAGATCAATCCTGAAACAGCAACTCCAAAAACTGAGGAGGTAGTTACAACACCTGCTTCGGAAATATCTGAAGTTGAAACTCCTGCCGTTGAAGAAACAGCAGCTACCACAGAAGAAGCTACACCAGCCGCAGAAGCTCCAGCAGCAACGGTTAATGCTAATGAAGAGGACGAGGATGAAGAAATAGAAGAAGTCGAAGAAGCTGAAGATGAAGAAGAAAACGACACACCTATTGAAGAAGTAGACTACTCTAGCCTAGATCAACAACAACTAGTAAAGCACCTAGGAGCTTTAATAGAAAATCATTCTTTTAAGAAAATTAAGAATCAAGTTGAGGAAATTAAAAATGAGTTTAACGACCAGTTTAATGCCGAAACCGCAAAAGTGAAAGAAACTTTTTTAGCAGAAGGCGGAAACATTATAGATTTTTACCATAACTCTTCTTTAAAAAAGGAATTTAATGGCTTGTATGGTGCTTACAGAAAAGAACAAAAAGCATTTTACTCTTCTTTAAAGAAAGAACAAGAAAATAATCTTGTAAAAAGAGAAGCTATTGTAGAAGAATTAAAGTCACTCTTTGATAATGGTCAATCTGTAAGACAAAACTACAATACATTTAGATCTTTACAAGACCAATGGAACGAGATAGGACACATACCTAGAGACGCCTATAACATTGTCTGGAACAACTACAAACACCATAGAGATACCTATTATGGGCTTATGGATCTTGATAGAGAAACAAGAGACCTTGACCATAAATTTAATTTAGACAAGAAATTAAAAATTATACTTCGCGCACAAGAACTAGCTAAGCTAGATAATGTGCCTAAAGCATTTAGAGAATTACAACAACTACATAGAATCTGGAAAGACGAGACAGGACCTGTCTCTAGAGAATACAGCGATAAAGTTTGGGACGAGTTTTCTGTGTATACAAAGATTGTTCACGACAAGAAAGATGCCCTAGAAGCAGAAAAAGAAAAGGTATATGTTGTAAATCTAGAAAAGAAAAGAGCACTTATTGAGCAAATTAATGAAGTTGTTGCTAGAGGAGCAAAGAGCCATAAAGATTGGCAAAACGGAATTAAAGAAATTGAAGCTTTAAGAGAACAATTCTTTAAATCTGGAAGAGTTCCAAAAAGTGATGATAAAAAAGTTTGGAGCGAGTTTAAAAACGCAACACGTGAATTTAACCGTGCTAAAAACGAATTTTACAAGTCACAAAAAGATGAGCAATACACTAACTTAGACAAGAAGAAAGAGTTAATTGCTATTGCAGAAGCTAATAAAGACAATGAAGACGTTCAGGCTACTATTAGCCTAATGAAAAAAATACAGAGCGACTGGAAAAGTATAGGTCACGTACCTAGAAAAGACAGTGATAAAATCTGGAAAAAATTTAGAGCTGCTTGTAATCATTTCTTTGATCGCATTAACTCTAAAAAAGATGAAGCTCAAGCGGGAGAAGTTGAAAATCTTGAAGCTAAAAAAATTGCTTTAGATAGCTTAAAATCTTTAAAGCTAGGTGGTGATCAAAAAGAAGATCTTGCTTTAATAATGGATAAAGTAAGCGAATGGAAAAAAATAGGCCGCGTACCATATAAAAGTAAAGGCATAGACCAGAAATTTAATGAGGCTATTGATGCTCTTTTTGGTCAGCTTGACATGGACAAGAAAGAAATGGAGATGATCAAATATGAGAATCGCATTAGCACTATATTAGCACAAGATGATAGTCGTGCCCTTCGTAACGAAGAGTTTTTCTTAACGAAAAAGGTAGAAGAAACGCGTAACGAGATGTTACAACTACAAAACAACTTAGAGTTTTTCAAGCACGTTGCAGATGATAACCCTTTAGTAAAAGATGTACATAAAAACATCGCAAGACATAAAGAAGAAAATGCATTATGGAAATCTAAGCTTACAAAGTTGAGAAACATGTGTAAGCCTAAGCCAGAACCAGTAGTAGAGAATACAGAAGAAAGTGGTGAAGAGCCAAGCGCAGAAGCATAAATAGTGCCTCTTGCCTATTCTTAATAAAAAAAAGGTATCCATATTGGATACCTTTTTTTTATTGGGTTATATTTAATTAAAATCCTTTAATACTTAAACCTAAAAAAATATCTATCTAATATTTTTTTTAAAATAAAAAACCTCTTGCTTCAATTAAGAAACAAGAGGTGATTTACCTTTATAAGTAAACTTATTTCTTAAAATACTCAGCAATATTATCTGTAATACGTTTTTCAATATTAGCAACATCTGCTTTGACAAAAGTGTCTCCTGTTATGTTTTCATAAAGTTCAATGTAGCGATCAGATACTGTGGTAATATAATCGTCAGACATTTCTGGTACGGTTTGTCCTTCTAGTCCTTGAAAGTTGTTTTGTATGAGCCATTGTCTCACAAACTCTTTAGACAATTGTTTTTGAGCTTCTCCTGCCTTTTGTCTTTCTTCATAGCCTTCTTTATAAAAGTATCTTGAAGAATCTGGCGTATGTATCTCATCAATTAGCACAATTTTCCCGTCTTTAGTTTTTCCGAATTCATATTTCGTGTCTACTAAAATAAGACCACGGCTGTCTGCTATCTCTGAGCCTCTTTTAAAAAGCTTTCTAGTGTAGTCTTCTAGAACCAGATAATCTTCTTCAGAAACAATACCTCTTTTTATTATATCTTCTCTTGAGATATCCTCATCGTGATCACCCATCTCTGCTTTAGTCGCTGGCGTGATAATTGGCGAAGGAAATTTATCATTCTCTTTCATCCCTTCTGGCATCGCAACTCCACAAAGCATTCTTCTGCCTGCTTTATACTCTCTAGCCGCGTGACCACTCATATAACCTCTTATCACCATTTCTACTTTAAATGGCTCACAAGCGTGACCTATAGCAACATTTGCGTCTGGTGTGGCGATAAGCCAGTTAGGCACCAGATCTTCTGTGTCACGCATCATTTTTGTTGCAATCTGGTTTAAAATTTGCCCTTTATAAGGTATTCCCTTAGGCATCACAACATCAAAGGCGCTTAACCTATCTGTGGCTACCATTAATAAAATATCATCTTGTAATGTGTATACAGAACGTACTTTACCGTGATAAACTTGTTTCTGTCCAGGAAAATTGAAATCTGTTTTTATAATGGTTTTACTCATACTAATATTTTAATTTTAATCTTATTGTTTCTCGACTCCTTAGATTATCATCTATTTTAAGAATCTAAATTTTCAATACTTTTATATGCTTTAATTACTGCTTTTACTAGTTTATGGCGTATTACATCTTTATCATCTAAAAAGATAATACCAACTCCTTCTACATCTTTTAAAACCAGTAGTGCTTCTTTTAAACCAGAAATAACGCGACGAGGTAAATCTATTTGACCAGGGTCACCCGTTATCATAAACTTAGCGTTTTTACCCATACGAGTTAAAAACATTTTCATCTGGGCGTGTGTTGTGTTTTGAGCTTCATCTAGAATAACAAAAGCATTATCTAATGTCCTACCTCTCATAAAAGCAAGTGGAGCAATCTGGATAGTACCGTTATCTATTAATTGTTCAAGCTTTTCTGCTGGTATCATATCTCGCAAACCATCATACAATGGCTGCATATATGGATCTAGCTTTTCTTTTAAATCTCCAGGTAAAAAACCAAGATTCTCCCCAGCTTCTACCGCTGGTCTTGTAAGTATTATTCTTTTTACTTGTTTTTCTTTTAGTGCTTTTACAGCAAGTGCTACTCCCGTATATGTTTTTCCAGTTCCTGCGGGCCCTACAGCAAAAACCATATCATTACTTTTTGCTAGAGCAACAAGCTTACGCTGGTTAGCAGTTTGTGGCTTTATTATTTTACCACTCACCCCGTGCACAAGTATATCATTACTACTCATAGGAGTCTCATAATCTGCCTTACTATTACTTAAAAAAACGCGTTCTATCACATTCTCGTCAAGCTTATTATACTTTCCGTAATGCTCAAAAAGCATCGCCATCCGCCTATCAAACTCTTCAAGTATCTCTTGATCTCCATATGCCTTAATTTTACTACCGCGAGCAACAATTTTAAGTTTCGGGAAATATTTTTTTATTAATGCAATGTTTGCACTTTGATCCCCAAAAAAATCTTTTGGGCTTATATCTGTTAGTTCTAAGATGAGTTCGTTCAAAAGCAGTTTGTTTATAACAATTAATAGCTATTGTAAATATAGTTTTTACAATGCAAAAAGTGCCTTATTTTTGTAGTAGATATTGTTAACAAAGTATCAACAGTTTTACTATGCCTATCATCACATTAACTACAGATTTTGGAGAAAAAGACCACTTTGCTGGCGCTGTAAAAGGTGCTATTTATGCAGAGCTAGATACGGTACGCATTGTTGACATCTCACACTCAGTATCTCCTTTTCATACGGCAGAAGCAGCTTATATTATACAAAGTGCCTACCGTAGTTTTGCTCCTGGCACCATACATCTTATTGGTATTGATAGCGAGTTAAACCCAGAAAACAAACATATTGCTGTTTTACTTGATGGTCATTATTTTATCTGTGCAAATAATGGTATTATCTCTATGCTAGCAAATGAGATTGTTCCAGAAAAGATTGTAGAGATCAATATACATGACCACATAATCAGTAATTTTCCTGTGCTAGATGTCTTTGTAAAAGTAGCCTGCCATATTGCACGAGGTGGAACCCTAGAGGTGATAGGTAAGCAAATAAAAGAGATTAAGCAACTTAACGGTCTTAACCCCGTGATACAAGGTGATGGAAAACAAATTATAGGTAACGTTATTTATATTGATAACTACGGAAACGTTATTACTAATATTAATAAGGCATTATTTGAAAAAGTAGGCAAAGGGAGAGATTTTAAAATCACTGCACGTCGCGCTACTTTTTCAAAAATACACACTCATTATAGTGACGCCATTAATTTTACACAACCAAAAGAGAAACGAGAAGAAGACGGTAAAAAAATCGCACTCTGGAACAGCTCAGAATATCTAGAGCTTGCTATTTACAAAAGCAACCCAAGTACTGTGGGTAGTGCCTCTACCCTTTTTGGCCTGGCGTATCGTGATAGTGTAACTATTAATTTTTTACCTGCTTCTAATTCTTAATTTTCATTTCAGAAATTTTAAATATTTAAAACCTCGCTCTTATGTTTACCCGTATAGTAAAAATGGAATTTAAGCCAGAAAACATAACTACCTTTCTAGCAGATTTTGAACTTGTTAAACATAAAATAAGAAGTTTTGAAGGTTGTAAGCATTTACAATTATGGAGAGATAAACGAAATCCAAATATCTTTTTTACTCACAGTCATTGGCTAGATGAATCTGATCTAGAAAATTACAGACACAGCGACTTGTTTAAAGGTGTATGGGCAAAAACAAAACCACTTTTTAAAGAAAAAGCAGCTGCGTGGAGTATAGATGTTGTTGAAGAAATTAATTAGAAATTTAGAATTTAGAAAACCTAGATTTTAATACATCAGAAGATTTATTTTTAATGTTTCTTCATTATTAATGACCTTGATTTTAACAAAGGCGTTTAAAAAAAGTATTCCAAATTACTAATCTTCAATTTTAACATAGTAATAAAATACTAAAGTGATTGAAACTAGCACATTTTGGCGTAAGCCTAATACTAACAACACCCTATTCTGCAAATAAAGCACCTCATAAAAACCCCTAAGTATCTATTAACAATTTAAACTTTAATTTACCCCCTAAAATACTAATAACGAACACTTAAAAGTCTGAGCAATATCGTGATAACTTTTTATCACAAAGCTTTTTAAATGGTCTGATTTAAAATATATTTGTTATGGTTGCTTTAAAACCCAGACACATATTAGAAAACTCTAAACACCAGCACTTTAAAGCACATATTTTAAGCCTTTTTAATAAAATAAGAATTAGCATATACTTATGAAATTTATCGTATCAAGCTCATATTTACTCAAAAAACTACAGGTTTTAGGAGGTATTATAAACAATAACAACACCTTGCCTATCTTAGACAATTTTTTGTTTGAACTTAATGGCAACTCGCTTAAGGTTTCTGCTTCAGATCTAGAATCTACAGTTACCTCAATGTTAGACGTTGAGAGTAATGAAGAAGGAAATGTTTGTATTCCTGCTCGTTTATTATTAGATACTTTAAAGACTTTCCCAGAACAGCCTTTGACGTTTACTCTAGAAGATAATAACACGATAGAGATTAGTTCTAATCACGGTAAATATGCATTAGCATATGCAGATGGGGCAGAGTTTCCTAGCGCTGTTGAGTTAAAAGACCCTTCTTCTACTATTATTCAAGGAGATATTCTTGCAACTGCAATTAGCAAGACAATATTTGCTAGTGGTAATGATGATTTAAGACCTGTGATGAGCGGTGTGTTTTTTCAGTTTGGTACAGATGGTTTAACCTTTGTTGCTACAGACGCACACAAGCTTGTAAAATATACTCGTGAAGATGTAGTTGCTACAGAAACGGCAGAATTTATTATGCCTAAAAAACCTTTAAATCTTTTAAAAAGCATCCTTGCTGGTAGTGAAGATGAAGTAATGGTAGAGTATAATGATAGTAATGCTAAGTTTAGTTTTGACGGTACAGAGTTAATCTGTCGTTTAATAGACGGTAAATACCCTAACTATGAAGCGGTAATCCCTAAAGAGAACCCAAACAAGCTTTCTATCTCTCGTAATCAGTTTTTAAACAGTGTGCGTCGTGTTTCTATATTCTCAAATAAAACGACTCACCAAATACGATTAAAAATTGCAGGAGCAGAATTAAACATCTCTGCAGAAGACATTGACTATAGCAACAAAGCAGAAGAACGTCTTACTTGTGATTATCAAGGTGATGATATGCAAATAGGTTTCAATTCTCGTTTTTTAACCGAAATGCTAAACAATTTAACTTGTGATGATGTTTCATTAGAGATGAGTCTTCCTAACCGCGCCGGTATTCTAACTCCAGTAGATGGATTAGATGAAGGTGAAAGAGTTACAATGCTTGTAATGCCAGTAATGCTTAATAGCTAGTCTTCGGGCTACGCTCAGCCTGCGGGATTGAGCTTTGCTTTAAATAACTAATAAAAATGCCCACAAGAAATGTGGGCATTTTTTTTGAAAATAAAGAATATCATTTACTTCGTAAACTTTAAAACAAAAAAAGACCTCTTACAAATTTGTAAGAGGTCTTTTTTTAAGTAAAAGTACTTATTACTTCCCTTCTTCATTAGAAGGTACTGCTGGAGATGCTGGTGCATCTGGCAATACTTTTCCTTTAATTCTTAAAAGAACACTAGCTTCACTAGCGTTAGAAGTTACTGTTACTGTTTTTGTAAAAGCACCTACTCTGTTTGTTGCGTATTTAACTCCAATTTCTGCAGTCTCACCTGGCATAATAGGCCCCTTAGGTTTTGTAGGTACTGTACAACCACAGCTCCCTTTAACTCCTGTAATAACTATAGGAGCATCACCTACATTTTTAAACTTAAAAGCACGAACACCATCAGCGTTATGCTCAATAGTACCATAATCGACTACTTTAGATTCAAATTCAAAAACACCTTGTTCTTCAGTTACTGACTCTTGTGCAAATAATGCAGTGCTAAAAATAAGACTTGCAATTAAAAATGCGTTGCGGAAAAAATGATTTCCTTTAAATGTTGTTGTTACCATTTTGGTTTTTAATTTAGATTAACAAATTAATTATTATACAAACTTCGTATAAAAATCAATATAACCAATGAAATCAATGGGTAAATATAAAATTACACTCCTTTTTTATGATAATTTAACTTAGTCTATAATTTTAAACAAATCCTAGTCTTATAATTGTTGAGTAATAAAATATAACACTTTACGGTAATACGTCTCACCTCCTACTCGACCCAAATCAAGATGCCCTGCTCCTTTTACAAGCTCAAAGGTTTTATGTTTTGATTTTAGGTTTTCAAATAATTGTGTTCCATATGCACAACTAATACGTGCATCTTTATCACCGTGTGCTAAAAACATAGGCTGTTCTATATTTTTAACAGATGCTAATGGACTTACATTTTTAGGATCAAAACCAGCAATATCACCAGCACGTGCAACTACATAATCTGTTAAAAACCGTAATCCAACACCAGCAGAAAAACGTTTTTGATAATCATACACTATTTGCTCAAGATCTGTAAAAGTACTTTCTACAATCCCAAAATCTATGTTATCATTTTGTTCCAAAGTCTGTATAGCAATCGCGCCACCCATAGAGCTGCCCCACACCCCTATTTTTAAATTTGGGTTTTGTTCTTTTAAGTAGTTTACTATTAAAGACACATCTTCTTTTTCCTTAAACCCATACGTTACATACTCACCATCACTATCACCGTGCGCTCTATTATCTAATGCAATAGCGCCATAACCATCTTCAGTAAGCTTTTTTGCTAAGTGGAAAAAGTGTTCTTTAGATCCTCCTATGCCATGGACTAAAATTATAGTGGCTTTTGGTGCTTCGGAAATGGGCTTAAAATGAAAACCTCTTAAAGAATCTATCTCATTAATTGCAATAGAAATTGGCGAATAATTAGCAGAAATAGTTGCCGGGTCAATATTTAAATGAAGCCTTTTAGGCTTTAAAATTGCATAAGGTAAAACGTATGTAGCTAATAAAAATATAGAGGTGCTTAATAGTGCCACTATAACAATGAACCTTTTAAAAAACAATCTTGATAGTCTCATCAAAGCATCTTATTTATAGTGTAGTTTTATCTATACCCATATTGGTATAAATACAATAAGCATAACTGCAATAGACATTTGGGCGTAATAATTAGTAATAAAAAGCCCTGTTAATAACAATAAATCGTTTTTAAAAGATGATTCTATTTTTCCAGATGTAGAATATCCAGCATAATTAATTCTGTTTCCTTGGTCATCAATCACGCTCCATTTTGTGTTCCAGACATTATCATATTTAAAGGTAGCAATTTTATCAAAAAGGTTGATAGTCGCTTTTGTCATCCAGCTATTGTAAGTAATATTACCAATTATTTTATTGTTTTGAATATCAATAATAGCAGTCTTTTGATTGAAGATACCAGTTGTTTTAAAAGAATATCTATCACCCATAATTTCGCCCTCAGAGGTTTGAGAGAACGCCTTGTCTTTTAAGGTTCCTATCTCTTTGCCGTTTGAGTATATATTGCAAATACAGGATAAAAACCCTTTTTTCCAACTATATATATCTTTCATATTATTCTATTTAAAAATTAATATTCCACTTAAAAACAAGCACTAATAAGTGTAATTATGAAATAAAAGGAAAGGTGCAAAACTGACTTGGAGCCTCGCCATTGCTAGCCTTTATAGCGTTAACTATAGGAAGAACAAATGATATTACACCCACAAAAATTAATGACAAAATACCTAGACCAAAAGCAAAAATAAGCGGCACACTGATAGCAGCTAAGATAAATATGGTGATCTGAAAGTTAATAATAGACTTTCCGTGCTCATCCATATCTGCTATTTCATCTCTTTTAGTAAGCCATAATATTAATGGAACTATAAATCCTCCAAAACCGGTTACATAACTTAAGAGTTGGCTTAAATGGGTTAACATTAATAATTGGTTATCTACTTTTTGGGCATTTTGAGTTACGATTTGCATTTTGATTGTTTTTTGATTGTACTTATATGTATCAAGAATTCTTAAAATGTTACGTGCAAAGTTTCAATTTTTAATATTTCCGAAGTTAAAAGCAGGCAAATCACGATTAAAAATCATGTATTTTTGCCCTATGATTCAAGAAACCATTGTTGCCCTCGCAACGCCTGCTGGAGCTGGCGCGATTGCCGTTATTAGACTATCTGGTAGCGATGCCATTACCATTGCTTCTGCTATTTTTCATTCTGTGTCTGGCAAGGCCTTAAAGGACCAAGCTACCCACACCATTCACTTAGGGCATATTAAAGATGGGCAGCGCGTAGTTGATGAAGTGCTTGCATCAATTTTTAAAAACCCAAGGAGTTATACTGGAGAAGATGTAGTGGAGATCTCTTGTCACGGTAGTAATTATATACAACAAGAAATCATACAATTATGCCTACGGAAAGGTGCTAGAATGGCAACCGCAGGCGAGTTTACTTTAAGAGCGTTTATTAACGGAAAAATGGACTTGAGCCAAGCCGAAGCTGTGGCAGACCTTATTGCTAGTGACTCTGAAGCATCACACCAACTTGCTATCCAGCAAATGCGTGGTGGCTTTTCTAATGAGATTAAACAATTAAGAGAAGAGCTTTTAAATTTTGCTTCTCTTATAGAATTAGAGTTAGACTTTGCAGAAGAAGATGTTGCCTTTGCAAATCGTGATGAGTTTCAAAAATTAATCACACGCATCACTCAAGTATTAAAAAGACTGATAGACTCTTTTGCCACAGGTAACGTACTCAAAAACGGAATTCCCGTTGCTATTGTAGGAGAACCTAATGTAGGAAAATCTACTTTGCTTAACGCACTACTTAATGAAGAGCGCGCCATTGTAAGTGATATTGCGGGTACTACCAGAGATACTATAGAAGATGAACTAAATATAGGCGGTATTGCTTTTAGATTTATTGATACTGCAGGAATACGAGCGACCAGCGACACTATAGAAGGTCTTGGGATAAAGAAGACCTTTGAGAAAATGGAGCAAGCGCAGGTAGTTCTATTTTTATTAAGTGCTACCCAACTACTCGCAGATAAAGCTGTTACTCAAGTAGAGATTGAAAAAATTAAAAACAGGCATCCACAAAAAACACTTGTTGTTGTGGCCAATAAAATAGACCAAGTTGACTCCAATGCTATTTCTAAAGTAAAAGATATACCACTCCCACAACAAACGGTAATAATCCCAATTTCTGCAAAAACTGGCGAAGGTGTTGAAGATTTAAAAACAAAACTACTTGACTTTGTTAACACAGGTGCATTGCGCAATAATGACACGATTGTAACAAACTCTCGTCACTATGACGCATTACTAAAAGCATTAGAAGAAATTATCAGAGTACAAGAAGGCATTGACATTAACCTGAGCAGCGATTTAATGGCAATAGATATTAGACAAGCTTTGTATCATTTTGGTGAAATCACCGGACAAGTAACAAACGATGAACTACTTGGGAATATTTTTGCTAATTTTTGTATTGGGAAGTAAAAAAAACTCATAATTAAATCAAATGACAATTGAAGACCTATCAGGCAGCTTTACAATAACAGGTAATAATCAAGATGAAGAAGGTGCTTCTTACAAAGGTAGGCTAGACCTTACGCTAGATGAAGACAATAGAGTTATAGCAAAGTGGCTTATTAACGGTAGCCAGTCTCAATCTGGAACTGGTTTTTTTAAAGACAACATCTTAGTGGTAAACTTTAACTACAAAGGCGATAACAACCTTGTCTATAAAGGTGTGGTGGTTTATAAATGCATCACAAAAGATGTCTTAGAAGGCTTTTGGTCTGAGAAACACGGAGACTCTAAGTATCTTGGGGCAGAACGTTGTTATAGAATAGGTACGCAAAAAGAACTTCAAAATTAAAAGTGACTTTTAGTATCTTTAGCTTCAAATAAAGAATATTTCAGAAATTAAAATAGACTCTTAAATACATTTTAAAACGCTAGCTCATAAGTTTTAAGAGCCCGAAGTTATCAACAAACAAATACCATAAGAATAATTTGGAAACAGAATACGATTATATCATTATAGGAAGTGGTTTTGGAGGTTCTGTGAGTGCGCATAGGTTATCCCAAAAAGGATATAAAGTACTGGTAGTAGAAAAAGGAAAATGGTACAAAGCAAAAGACTTCCCTAAGACAAACTGGAATTTACGAAAATGGCTCTGGATGCCTTGGTTACGATTTTTTGGTATAATGAAACTTACCATTTTTAAACACATTGCTGTCCTTTCTGGTACTGGCGTTGGCGGTGGCTCTCTTGTGTATGCAAACACTCTACCCATCCCTAAAACAGTCTTTTTTAATACCGGAAGTTGGAAAGATTTAAATGACTGGGAAGAAGAATTAAAACCTTTTTATACAGAAGCTTTAAAAATGCTGGGCGCTGCTAAAAATCCAAAATTGTTTGACGGTGACAAGGGGCTTGTAAAAATGGCTGATAGCTTAGGTATTAAAAACAAGTTTGATACTACAGATGTTGCGGTTTACTTTGGCACCCCTGGCGTTACAAATGAAGACCCCTATTTTAACGGCAAAGGCCCAGAACGTGCTGGTTGTACTTTTTGCGGAGCGTGTATGACAGGTTGTAGACATAACGCAAAAAATACTCTAGATAAAAACTATCTCTATCTAGCACAAAAAAATGGCGCAAAAATTCTAGCAGAACACGAGGTTTATAACGTCATTCCTGTTAATAAAACTGACGGTTCTCAAGGGTATGAGGTTTCTGTAAAAACCAGCACTACCCTATTTTCTAAACGAAAAAAGATAAAAAGCAAAGGCGTTATTTTTTCTGGCGGTGTCTTAGGCACCGTAAAATTGCTACTTAAACTTAAAGAAAAATCATTACCTAATATTTCAGATAAATTGGGCGAAGATATTAGGACCAATAATGAGACACTCATTAGTGTTTCTAGTCTAGAGAAAGACAAAAACTACTCAAAAGGGATCGCCATAGGCAGCATTTTAAACACAGATGATAACAGCCATCTAGAGATTGTGAGATACGGCGAGGGTTCTAACGCTTGGAAATTTGCGCATTTACCTTACGTTACTGGCTCTAATGTGATAATTAGATTGGCAAAAATTGCATTAAAAACTATCAAATCGCCGATCACTTATTTTAAGGTGTACGTTTCAAACAGTTGGGCAAAAAAGACGGTGGTACTCCTGTTTATGCAAACACTAGACAGCACTTTAAAATTAAAGCGTTCTTTCTTCGGAAATATGACATCTACATTAAGTTCTGGTAAAAAACCAACACCTTTTATCCCAGAATCTATAAAACTGGTAAAAGAGTACAGCAAAGCTATTAACGGGATTAGTACTTCTTTTGCTTTAGAAACACTAGCAGGAATACCTTCTACAGCTCATATCTTAGGGGGAGCTGTTATGGCAGAAGATAGCTCTAAAGGAGTGATTGATAAAAACAATCACGTATTTGGCTATAAAAATATGTTTGTGATTGATGGCGCAATGATTTCAGCAAACCCCGGCGTTAATCCTTCCTTAACAATTACGGCTATTGCAGAGAGAGCTATGAGTCAAATATCCAGTAAAATTTAGAAATAACATTTGGATGATTACAAGCATACAAATTACCTGCTAAGCGTATCTCATACCTAAACATTTATCTATATTTACAGTCGTTTTACGATGATACATCGAGAACTAAATAACCTCAATAATCAAGTATGGCTGACAACGATAACCAATTAAATAAACTTGATAAAAAGTTAGACCTGTTGCTCTCTCAGCAAAGATACTTTGCTAAAGAAGTTGAAAATTTAAAGAGAGATATAGATGTATTACGTTCAGGTGAAAATGTGACAAACACAACACCTCTACAAAATGAAATCATTAAACCTGAGCTTCTAAAACCTACTACTCAAGCGGCATCACAATCAGTTTCCCAAAATCAGGTACAAGAAAAGAAAATTGCACCTCCACAAATTAAACCAACCCCTAAGCCAAAGAAACCAAGACAAAAGTCTGACCTTGAAAAGCTAATAGGCGAAAGCATTATCAATAAAATAGGTATTATCATTCTTATCATTGGTGTAGGTATTGGTGCAAAATATTCTATAGACAATGATTTAATTAGCCCGCTTACACGTATTATTTTAGGCTATTTAACTGGCGTTGGGCTGTTAGGTGTTGGGATGAAATTGAAAAAGAAATTTGAAGGTTTTAGTGCAGTACTTGTTAGTGGCGCTATTTCCATTATGTATTTCATCACCTTTTTTGCTTATGATTTTTATGGACTCATACCGCAATCGCTCACTTTTGGGATGATGGTTTTATTTACAGCCTTTGCTATTGCTGCTGCTTTAAATTATAACAAACAGATCATTGCCATTTTTGGACTTGTAGGAGCCTATGCCGTCCCCTTTCTACTTAGCGATGGCTCTGGGAAGATTGTGATAATGTTTAGCTATATGGCGCTAATTAACGCTGGGGTCTTATTTATAGCCTTTAAAAAATACTGGAGAGCATTATTTTATTCCGCATTTTCACTCACCTGGATTGTATTTATGTCTTGGTACTTTTTTGAGTACAACCAAGAGATTCATTTTAAACTCGCGTTGAGTTTTCTTACCTTATTTTTTATCATTTTTTATCTTACGTTTCTTGCCTACAAGCTGGTTAGAAAAGAAAAGTTTAATGCAGGAAACACGGTATTTCTTCTTATTAACTCGTTTGTATTTTACGGTTTAGGTTTTGCCATCTTAGAAGGTAATGAGCAATCTAGCTCTCTTTTAGGGCTATTCACCGTGGCTAATGCTGTTATTCATTTTGCGGTATGCTTGCTCATTTACAAGAAAAAATTAGCAGACAAAAATGTGTTCTATTTTATTGCAGGGCTCGTGACGGTATTCTTAACATTAGCGTTCCCGGTACAATTAGACGGTAATTGGGTAACATTATTCTGGATTGCAGAAGCCGTTATTTTGTTTTGGATAGGAAGAACAAAAGGAATAAAATATTACGAGCAGTTATCTTATGCGCTAATGACAATTGCCTCTTTTAGCCTCTTACAAGACTGGACTTATACTTATGATAGTTATTATTATTCTGAAATAGAATTCCCAAAAGCCTTTTTCAATATTCAGTTTTTGAGCAATCTAATTTTTGTAGCTGCATTTGGGTTGATTATATACATTATGCGTCAAAAAAAGCATGTAACAGATTTTACTACTAAAAACTGGATGCCACAAATAGCCTCATACGTAGCACCTTTAGTGTTTATCTTTGTACTATATAACACCTTTAGATTAGAGATTGTAAACTATTGGGATGGGTTATTATCTGCGTCAAAAATTGCAATAACTCCAGAAGACAGTGACTACACAGACTATCTGCAGAATGATAATTACAGTAACCTCAAAATAGTCTGGTCTATACTATACACACTACTATTTGTGACAATACTCTCTTTTGTCAATATCAAAAAATTAGAGAAACAAATATTAGGGTTTATCAATTACATCGTGAACGTACTTGCACTATTAGCGTATCTTACCATAGGCTTATTTATTATCAGCGAGTTACGAGAACATTATCTTGAACAGATAGATGCTGATTACTACAATGTAGGCATCATTAATTTATGGATGCGTTACATTAGTTATGTTTTTGTTACACTACTCCTTTTTGCTCTTCATCAATATGGAAAACAGCGTTTTATGAAGTTTTCATTCAAGATCATTTTTGAAGCAATCTTAGCTATTACCATTTTATGGATTGCAAGTAGTGAGTTAATACACTGGCTAGATATCGCAGGCTTCAGCTCTTCTTATAAGCTAGGATTAAGCATTTTATGGGGCGTATTCTCATTATCGCTAGTTGTTATCGGGATTTGGAAAAACAAAAAATACCTACGCATAGGAGCGATGGTATTATTTGGTATCACACTCGCTAAGCTCTTCTTGTACGATATTGCTTCATTAAACACCATCGCAAAAACAATTGTGTTTGTTTCATTGGGTATTTTACTTCTCATTATATCATTTTTGTACAATAAATTTAAAGACAAGATCGTAGATGACACTACTAAATAAAATAACACTACTTCTATTTATTAGCCTGCAAACATCACTGTTTGCACAAATGAAAGACTATGGTTTTCAGCGCGAATTAACGGGTATTGAAAATGAGTGGCACGCCGTTAATATACCTTCGGAAATGTTCTCCCATTTAAAACAAGATCTGTCTGATGTACGTATCTATGGTATTTCCGAAGAAAAAGATACTATTGAGGCTCCCTATATTTTAAAGATAAATGGGCCTACAACAGACCAAACCATTGTACGCTTTAAACTGTTAAACAAAAGTAAAACTCAAGATGGATATTATTATACTTTTGAGATACCAACCAAGGTCTCTGTAAATAGTATTAAGCTTAAATTTGAACGTCCTAATTTTGACTGGAACGTAAACCTAGAAGGAAGCCAAAACCAAAGAGAATGGTTTACTATTAAAGAGAATTACAGAATACTCTCTATTAAAAATGAGCAAACAGATTACAGATTTACAACACTCACTTTTCCAGATTCAAAATATGCGTATTACCGTGTAAAAGTGAATAGTAAAAAAGATCCTAAATTTATAAATGCAACCATAAAGCAAGTAAACAAGAACGAGGGCACTGTTATAAACTACCCTATCAACTCTTTTACCATAGAAAACAGTAATGCTAAAAAACAAACAACAGCCTTGTTAAAACTAGAGTATCCCGTTCCGGTAAGTCAGTTAAAGTTTAACATAGCAACTACTCACGACTATTACAGAAACATGTCTATTAAATACCTTGTAGACAGCGTACAGACAGATAAAGGTTGGAAATACAATTACCGCACGCTAGGCTCTGGAACCCTTAATTCTATTGACGACAACAGCTTTGAGCTAAACGCAACAAGAACAGTTCAACACATAAAAGTTATTATAGAAAACAATGATAATGAACCTTTAAAAATCTCATCTATTGAGGCTAAAGGCTATCAACATCAATTGATTACTAGATTTAATGAACCTGCAACGTATCACCTCACCTACTCAAACATAGACGCACGTAAGCCTAAATATGATATTACTCGTTTTCAAGAGAATATACCTCAAAAACTCACTCCTTTATCTCTAGGAAATCCACTCACTATTGAAGGTGTGCTAATAGAAAAGCAGTCACCTCTTTTTGAAAACGAAAAATGGTTGTGGGCCATAATGATTGTTATCGTATTGGTTTTAGGGCTGTTCACTTATAAGATGTTTTCCGCACAAAAGAAATAAACTACACCTAGTATTAAATATAGTTATCTATTATAAAGGTTGCCGAATAAATATCTAGCAACCTTATTTTATAGATATTTCTATTATTATTGTATTAAACAAAACAAATAGTATGTTAGAAATTTTAGCTCTTAGTTACTTTATCAAGCAAATAAAAAAAATCTGTACAGAAAAAGGTATAAAACCCGGAAAATGGATAGCTGCCACAGCAATATCTTGGTTTGCTATAGAAATTATTATCATAGTAATTGCTTTTGCATTTTTTGATATGGACGATGATGGAATTTTTATCGTTATAATACCAGCACTTCTTCTAGCTGCAACATCTGCTTTTGTAATTTTAGAAATGTTAAAAAAACAAGAGTCCGTAAGTAAACCTACTATAGAATAAAGGTTTCTGGCGTTTTAGTATACTTTAAACACTTTAAACAAAACGCTACGTTAAGGCTTAATACAAGTTACAATCACATTAAGACTAAGCTTCTTAACCCTTCTCTACTTTAATAACACACTTATCACTAAAACCATTTTTTAGTATTTTCGTTCTATGAATGCCCAAAAGTTACAAACTCCCATAGAATATTTAAAAGGCGTAGGCCCCAACAGGGCAAACCTTTTAAGGACAGAGCTTGGCATACATACCTTTCAAGACCTTTTAAACCTTTTTCCTAACAGGTACTTAGATCGCACTCAGTTTTACAAAATAGAAGGCTTACCGCGCAATAATGCAGATGTACAAATTATAGGTAAGATTACACATATTAAGATGGTGGAGCAAAAAAGAGGCAAAAGACTCGTCGCCACTTTTAAAGATGAAACCGGTGTCATGGAACTTATCTGGTTTAGAGGTCAAAAATGGATAAAAGAGAATTTAAAAATCAATGAGCCTTATGTGATCTTCGGAAAAACTAAATGGTACAATGGTAATTTTTCTATGCCTCACCCAGAGCTAGAATTATTAAAAGAGCACAAAAATAAAATGCGTTCTTCTATGCAACCCATTTACCCAAGCACCGAAAAATTAACCAATAGTGGCATCTCAAATAGAGTAGTAAATGGCTTGATGGAACAGGTCTTTTTAGATGCTAAAAATGCCTTTGCTGAGACCCTCTCACAACCCATAATTGACGAGCTAAAATTACTATCAAAAAGCGAAGCAATATTCAACATACATTTTCCCGAAAATGGAGAGCGATTAGCACGCGCAGAATACCGTTTAAAGTTTGAAGAATTGTTCTACATTCAGCTGCAATTAATACGTAAAAATCTTATTCATAAATCTAAAATTAAAGGGTATCCTTTTCCTATAGTAGGGGACAACTTCAAGAACTTTTACAACCACCATTTACCATTTGAACTTACTGGTGCACAAAAGCGAGTAGTCAAAGAAATACGCCAAGATTTAGGTAGTAATGCACAAATGAACAGGCTTTTACAGGGTGATGTAGGGAGCGGAAAGACTATTGTGGCACTTTTATCAATGTTAATAGCACTTGACAACGGTTTTCAAGCTTGCCTAATGGCGCCTACTGCTATTTTGTCAGTCCAACACTATAATGGATTATTAGAACTATGTAAAGATTTGAAAATCAGCATTTCACTACTCACTGGTTCAAGCACTACTTCACAAAGAAGAATCATACATGAAAACCTTGAAAATGGCTCTTTAGACATATTAATAGGAACACACGCTTTACTAGAAGACAAGGTTAAATTTAAGAATTTAGGGCTTGCAATTATAGATGAGCAGCACCGTTTTGGGGTAGCACAACGCAGTAAATTATGGCATAAAAATGAGCTGCCGCCACACGTATTAGTGATGACTGCAACACCCATACCTCGCACCCTTGCCATGAGTGTTTATGGCGACCTAGATATTAGTGTTATTGATGAGCTTCCGCCAGGCAGAAAAGAGATAAAAACAGTGCACCGTTTTGACTCAAATAGACTCAAGGTTTTTAAGTTTATTAGAGACGAAATTGCACTAGGTAGACAGGTCTATATTGTGTACCCATTAATACAAGAAAGTGAGGCATTAGATTACAAAGATTTAATGGATGGCTATGAGAGTATTATTAGAGATTTTCCGCAGCCAAAATACCAGATCTCAATTGTACACGGACAGATGAAACCTGCCGACAAAGAATTTGAAATGAATCGTTTTGTGAAAGGCGAAACGCAAATAATGGTTGCCACTACCGTCATAGAAGTTGGCGTGAATGTTCCTAATGCTTCGGTAATGGTAATTGAGAGCGCAGAACGTTTTGGGCTATCTCAACTCCACCAGTTAAGAGGCCGTGTAGGTCGTGGCGCAGAGCAGAGTTATAATATTTTAATGACTAGTCACAAACTCTCTGCAGATGCAAAAACACGCTTATCTACTATGACCAGTACCTCAGACGGTTTTGAGATTGCAGAAGTAGACCTTAAACTAAGAGGCCCTGGTGATATTATGGGAACACAGCAAAGTGGTGTGCTTAACTTAAGAATCGCAGATATTGTTAAGGATACAGAGATTTTAAAAATCGCTAGAAGCTATGCTTTTAAGGTTCTAAAGGCAGACCCTAGCCTATCTGCTCCAGAAAATTTAAATATTAAAAACACTTTTGGGCAACTCGTGAAGTATAAAAATATCTGGAATTACATCTCTTAGCCCTTTCACTTCGGAAATTTTAAAGACCGAAACACTATCTTTACAATACAAATAATACAAACGTGAAGACCGCTACCCTTGCAGAAATAAAGAAAGAATTTAAACACCGCTCGCCAGAAGAAATCACGGCGCTATGCCTGCGTTTAGGGCGTTTTAAGAAAGAAAATAAAGAGCTCCTCACCTATTTACTATTTGAAGCAGATAGTGAAGAGAGCTACCGCGAGAGCATTAAAGAGCTTATTGACCAGAGCTTTAATGATATAACAGCTACTAGAGTTTATATCATTAAAAAGAATATTAGAAAGATCTTAAAAGAGACTAAAAAGTATATAAGATACTCCGGCAATAAAGAAACAGAAGTAGAGCTCCTACTCTATTTTTGTACTGTATTAAAGAATTATAAATCACACGTAAAAAGAAATAGTGTGATACGTAACATCTTTGAAAGACAGTTAGAGTATATAGAACGAAAGATCCCTGCGCTGCATGAAGATTTACAGTATGATTTTAATGAAGAACTAGAAGCATTAAATAGTTAACACTCATTTTATAAAATATAAGAATATGAAAAACAATCTCACCGCCATTATTTTTGGCTTAGCCATTGTCATTGCTGCCGCTTTGCTAGGTAATGCCTTTATGAATAGAAATAATAAAGAACAAACAATCTCAGTAACAGGATTGGGTAATGAAGATTTTACGTCAGACTTAATCGTGTGGAGTGCACGTTTTAATAAAGTAAACAGCAATCTTAAACAAGCGTATGCAGATCTTGAAAAAGACAAAACAATTGTAAAAAATTACCTTATCGCAAAAGGGATTACTGAAGACAGTATGGTATTTAGCGCTGTAAACAGTAGTGAAAATAGCGATCCACTCTATGGCCCTAACGGAAATTACATAGGTACTACATTTACAGGCTACACCTTATCACAAACTGTTGAGATAAACAGTAAAGACGTAGAAGGTATTGAGCAAGTTTCTAGAGAAATCACAGAATTACTTAACCAAGGTTTACAGCTATACAGTGAATCTCCACGCTATTACTACACTAAAATAGAAGATCTTAAAATAGAGATGATCTCTCGTGCTACAGAAAATGCTAGACTTAGAGCAGAAAAGATTGCTGAGAATAGCGGCGCGAGTTTAGGCGATCTTAAAGAAGCAAGAATGGGTATTTTTCAAATTACAGGACAGAACTCTGGAGAAGATTATTCTTGGGGAGGTGCTTATAACACAAGCTCTAAAGAGAAAACCACATCTATAACTATGAAGCTTACTTATGGAGTAGACTAGCTGTATATCTAAAATTAAAATTCACTAGTAATTTTTAAACTATTATTATTTCTGAAGAAAAACTATTGCTTCTTATTATTTAATAATCTATGATCACCATCTACCACAATCCTCGCTGTAGCAAATCTCGTCAATGCCTTCTTTTACTTGAAGAGACCGTTGCAAGCCACTTAACACCTTTGGCCTTAAAAGAAGCTCAAATTGAGACTGTTAAGTATATTGACAATCCTTTAAATTTTGAGACACTCTCTACCATCATAAAAAAATTAGGGATTACCCCTTTAGAGCTTGTGCGCAAAAATGAAGCTGTCTGGAAAGAACTGTACAAAGGTAAATCACTGAGTGATAAAGAAGTAATAAATGCGATGATAGAACACCCTAAACTAATGGAGCGCCCTATTGTTGTAAATGGCGATAAAGCTGTGATAGGAAGACCTCCTTCTCGTGTTTTAGAAATCTTATGATTTGCCTTTCTTTTTTTAACATAACATTACCAACATACGGCGAAGCCCAAACATATTTTTGTAGTCTAAGTAGAAAACCACTTGATAACTATGAAAATTTATTTAACCCTTTGTTTGTCCTTTTTAACCTTCTTTGCATTTGCACAAGGCCCCAATCCACCTAAAGATGTTACCGTTACAGGTAAGGTTCTTGAAGAAGGTGTTAATGTTCCATTAGAGTACGCTACTGTATCTTTTATTGACACTAACGGTAAGATAGTTACCGGTGGTATTACAGATCTAGAAGGTAAATATGCTATAAATGTAGCGGCAGGTATTTATACAATACGTTATGAATTTATATCTTTTAAAACAAAAGAAATAACTGGGCAAAATATTAAATCAAACATAACATTGCCAGACGTTTATCTAGAGATAAACTCTGATAGTCTAGACGAGGTTGTTGTACGTGCAGAAACGACAGAGGTTCAAATTAGACTTGATAAAAAAATCTATAACATAGGTAAAGATTTAACTACAAGCGGCGCTACAGTGAGCGACGCTTTAAGTAATGTGCCGTCTGTAACAGTAGATGTAGATGGAGCGATTGCCCTAAGAGGAAATGAAAACGTACGTATTTTAATAAACGGTAAACCATCTGCTATTGCTGGTTTTGGCTCTACAGATGCTTTAAGACAGTTGCCTGCAGACGCTATAGAGCGTGTAGAGGTGATTACCTCTCCTTCTGCTCGCTATGATGCTGAGGGTACTGCTGGTATTTTAAATATAATATTAAAAAAAGAAAAGACATTAGGCTTTAACGGTTCTATACAAGCCAATGTGGGCGATCCAGAATCTTATGGATTATCTGGTAACATAAATGTTCGTACAGATAAGTTTAATGTATTTAATACTACGGGAATTAATTACAGAAAATCACCAGGTAATGCTTTTTTTGACAACCAATACCTTACTGAAAATGCTGCAAACCCTTTTGTAACTGAGACTCGTGATTATGATAGAACTAATAAAAGTTTTAATACCAATCTTGGTATGGAGTACTTTTTAACAGAACAATCTTCTATAACTGGTTCTGTTTTTTTAAGACTAGGTGATAATGATGATGTTACTAGCAATTTTACAGATGAGTTAAGCTCCCCTAGTGTTCTAGAACTTTCTAGATTGAGACAAGAACTAGAAACAGAAGAAGACTTTAGTATTCAAGGAGCATTAAACTATGTAAATAACTTAGATGACAATGGTCAAAAACTTACGGTAGACTTTCAATATGAAATAGATAAAGAAGAAAGACGTTCTACTATTACAGAAGACAACACCTTCCCTATTAACGAGCGTTTACCATCAGAAATGGTTTTTAATGATGAAGATGGTACAGAGTTTTTATTTCAATCTGACTATGTTAAACCTATAGGAGAAAACGGACAGTTTGAGGCAGGTTTAAGAGTAAATCTAGAAGAAAACGTTACAGATTATAAGCTCTTTGAAGAAGATGGATTAACTAATAATTTCTTAAAAGATAATGGGTTATCTAACAACTTTACATACGATGAAGATGTACTAGCTGCTTACGCTCAATACGGTAATAAGGTAGGTGAAAAATTTAGTTTCCTTTTTGGTCTTCGTGCAGAAAACACTAGACTTGCTGGTAAAGTAGAAGCAAATGAAGATGCAACAATAGGTTTTGACCCCAACTTTGACAACTCTTACTTTGGGCTCTTTCCTACTGCAAACTTATCTTATGAGATTGCAGATCGCGAAAACTTTACCTTAGGCTATAACAGACGTATTAACAGACCTCGTGGTTTTTATGTAAACCCCTTCCCTTCTCGTTCTAGTGAGAGTAATGTATTTCAGGGAAATCCCAACATTAGCCCTGCTTACTCAAACGCCTTTGATCTAGGATATTTAAAAAGCTGGAAAAAAATTACACTAACAACCTCTATATATTATCAACACGAAACAGATGCTTTTGAGCGCATACAAGAAGATACTGGAGAGTTAACACCTAACGGAATTCCTATAATTAGAACTTTCCCTATTAATCTTTCTTCTAATGATCGTTATGGTTTTGAGGCTGGTATACTATACAATGCCATAAAATGGTTACGCCTTAACGGTAGTTTTAACTACTTTACTTTTAAAAGTGAAGGTTTTTATGAGGGTGTAGATTACGGTACAGAAAACGACAGCTGGTTTGCCCGTGGTAGCGCTAAGGTCTCTTTACCAGCAAAAATAGACTGGCAAACAAGTGCTTTTTACCGTGGCCCTAGAAACACCGCTCAAACAGAAAGCGAAGGGATCTTCTCTATGAATATGGCTTTTAGTAAAGACTTATTTAATGATAATGCTACTATAGGTCTTAACGTGAGTGACCTTTTTAACTCCCGTAAACGTAATTCTATTACAGAGACAGATACTTTTATACAAGAGAGCGAGTTTCAATGGAGAAAGCGTTCTGTTAACCTATCTTTTACATATCGTTTTAATCAGAAAAAGAAACGCTCACGCTCACAAGGTGGCGGTGGTGATGATGGAGAATTTGAGGGATAAACTATAGTAAGCAATCGCAATAGCGGTAAGCAGTATATTAACTTCGGAAATATTAAATACTTGAACCCTGATCTTTTGATTGGGGTTTTTAGATTAAATAGATTAATACCTTCAATTTTTTAAAAGGTATTAGCTATAACATAGACTAAAGGTTAAAGGTCTTCTTAATGCAAATTGAAACTTAGTGATTCACTTAATTTAAAAAAAACGAATTAAAATGTATCTTTTTAAAAGATTTTGAGTCTCCTTAATGAACTATAAATCTTTAAAATTATGAATAATTGTAAATGCACAAATTGCCAATGTAAAAATTGCAATTGCGGTAATTGTTTAGAAAAGAATTGTTCTTGTTCTAAATGTGAATGCAGCGAATGTTCTTGTTGCTAAAATTAATAAGGGTTAGTTGTTTAAACTAACCCTTAAATAATATTGATTATGCAAACTCAAAAAATCTGGGAAAGCTTTAATGAAGAGCTATATTTTTTTATTCTAAAAAAAGTAAAAGACAGAGATGTTACAAATGATGTTTTTCAAAATACATTTTTGAAAATTCATAAAAATATATCTAAACTTAAAAAAGAAGAAAAGGCAAAAGCATGGGTTTTTCAAATTGCCCGTAATGAGATAATTAATCACTTTAATAAAGAATCTGTTTACTCAAATAACCTTGACACAAATAAGGAGACTCTTTTACAAAAGTATGAGTATGTATGCTGTTTTGATAAGTTTATTGATGAACTACCCAAAATTTACAAACAGGTAATTGAGCTTATCTACATTAAAGGAAAAAAACAAAAAGACACTGCAGAAGAATTAAATATAAGTCTTGAAAACGTTAAAGCAAGAGTTAAAAGAGCAAAAGAAATTTTAAAGCAAAGATTTAATGAATGCTGTAAATATGAATTTAACAAACAAGGCAAGCTTTTTGGAGAATCTAACTGTTCTGTTTGCTGCTAAGCTTATTAATTATAAAAGCACATTTTTCAAGTCTATAACATTTTGGCGAAAGCCTAATCATTAACCTTACTTATCTCACTAGCTAAGTAACTTGCATCCTTAGACACACCACCTAGTGTAGCAGACCCGCGAGTATGCATCCAGGGCAAACCTATAAAGTAAAGCCCCGTAATATTACTAACACCTCTATAGTTTTTAGGGTATCCGTTTGCGTCTAACTCAAGGCCTTCTATCCACTTAAAATTAGGGCGATATCCTGTAGCCCAAACTATATTTTTTATGGTCGAAATATTCTGTGATTCAAAAAAAAGTGTTTCTTTTAATGCGTCTTTTGTTCTCCCTACGGGTATCACATTTTTTCTTGACAAAATCTCTTTAACATCTGTACCTATTACTGGTTGTGTAGAGCTATTAAGCCTCTTTCCTATCCAGCTATACTTACTGTAGCTTAAAAAGCCTACCAGTGTAAACCACCACCAGATGGTCTTACCTAAAATTTGTTGTGGGATGGATCTCACGTTTGTATCACCAGAAAAATAAACCGTTCTAGAACTGTCTTTTGAGATTTCGTTTAAAATTTGATATCCAGAATCTCCTCCTCCTACTACAAGCGCGTCACCGTCTTGTAGTTGAGATGTACTTTTATAATTATTGCTGTGCATTTGCAAAGTATCGCTAGAGATCTTTGTATGGCAAGGTGGTGTATATGGTATATGAAAGGGTCCCGTGGCAACAATCACATTTTGAGCGGCTATCGTACCGTCTTTATGAATTACATGAAAACCTTCTTCTGTTTTTTTAACAGCTGTTATTAGTGTGTTTAATCTTACAGGAAGATCAAACTTAGCAACATATGTTTTAAAATAATTAGCAACTTCTATTTTTGAAGGGTAATGTCCTTTTGGGGCATCAAATTTTAAACCTGGTAAATGATTGTATTCTGTAGATGTAAAAAGTTTTAATGAATCCCATCTACTTAACCAAGAACCTCCTACTTCATTACCGCCATCAAGGATTAAGAAGTTTTTGTTCATTTTTTTTAAATGAAATGCCATAGACAAACCTGCTTGGGCACCACCAATTACTACATAATCATACGTACTATCGTTCATAAAATCCTTTCAAAAAATAGGTGCGAAAGTAAGCACTTGAAGAGGATATAATAGGCTAGTTTCTAATTAATATGGTTTGTTTACTTATGGGTTAACACCCACAACTCAACCTCTTCTGTACCACGCCAGTGCTGGTCTCGCTTGGTGTTTTGAGAAGCAGCCTTCACCTTTTTTGTATATCTTTTTTCTAGTTGAAAACGATTTTCTTGCGCTAACTCAATATCTACAGGGTGTGATGTTGCAACTTTTGTGATGATTGCTAGGTTAGAAAAAATAATAATTAGCTTACCATCTGGAGCAAGTCTCTTTTTAGCTTCTGCAAAAAATTCTGGAAATAACTCTTTATCATAATAGATAGCATTATCCATACCGTCTACATCTCTAGTTGCAGGTAACCAAGGCGGGTTAAAAACAATTAATTCTGTTTCATTTTTCCATTTTCCGAAGAGATTTCCTAAGTCAAGTTCTATTTTACGAGACAGCTTAGTAATGCCCATAAACTCTTGTAAACCTACAATTGCATTTGGGTTAATATCTGTAGCAAAAACTTTCTGGAAACCCTGTAAAACCATTTGTAATGATAATACTCCACAACCTACACCTACGTCTATTGCAGATTTTTTAGGTCCTTCATAATGTTTTAACCAGTTGTCAAAAAGTATTAAATGTTCAAAACGAGTTGGGAAATACACACCATAATAAGGAGTTAGTTTATTACGTAAAACCGGTATTTTAATTCCATTGTCATACCATTGCCAAGCACTGTTTAATCCTTGTATTTCTGGAAAAGTTAATGCAAAGTGATTATTGTTAGGGTAAAACTTATTTAACCACCCTATACTTGGTGCTTTTTTAACACAGAGCTTTTGGTCTATTACCTCTATTAAAACAAGATTAGACAGCTCGTGATAGGCTTCACGATAAGCTCTCTGTTCTGTCATAGACTTATTAGGTAGTTTTCTTCTTAGATATTTATGTATCTCTTTAAGTAAAGTAACACCATCGCTATAAAATGCGTTTATTAAAATGGTCTCCCCATTTACTAAACTTTCTATGGTAGGTTTTATCTCTGTACCTTGATCAAAAGTTTTTTGATTTTTAGTAATAGAAAGTGGTGTTGGCTTATTAATTTTTATGTCGCTCATTATAGGTTTTGTACTTTAGCACTTAAAACAAAGGTAATGCTAATACCATTTTAACTAACTTTAAAAAGACAATGTTTTTTAATGCTTCAAATTACAGTACTGTAACATTTAATAAAAAATGTCCTCTTTTTATAAAATATACTCAAAATGAATAAATTACTAGTATTGTTTACGCTAATCACATTTTTAGGTTGTCAACCATCTAAAGAAAAACAGGAAGATGATCCATTTACCAAGCTCACACAGATTTTTGATGTATACGGACAAGAAACTATTAACAAAGGTAATATCCCTGCCATAGGGCTAGCATTTTATAAAGACGGCGAGGTATACCATAACTACTACGGAACCACAGAAAAAGGAAGCAACAAAAAACCAAATGACGAGACGCTATATGAATTTGCTTCTATCTCTAAAGTATTTGCAGGCTCACTTGCTGCAAGAGCTGTCGTAGAAGGAAAAATTGCTCTAGACGATCCTGTTCAAAAATATCTGGGCAAAGAGTATACAAACCTAGCTTTTAATGGAGCCCCAATTACCATTAAACATTTACTAACTCACACACTTGGTTTTAAAGATCGTTACCCAAAAGGCTTAAATGAAGTTCAAGAAAAAGTAAGCGAAGGCTTTTATGAAAATAAACCTTTTGAGTACTCTATGACAAACCTTCTAGAAGAACTTAAAACGGTAGAACTTAATAAAAAACCAGGCTCTTTTTATGAGTATAACTCTATAGGTCCAGAATTAGTTGCCTATATTTTAGGTCAAGTATACAACAAGCCTTATAAGGTGTTATTACAAGAATTTTTAGACGAATTAGGGATGAACAACACCTATTTACAAGATTTTGACATACACAAAAGCACCTTGCTAAGAGGCCATAAAGAGGATGGTAAATTAGCTCCTTTAGACAAAAACCCTATGCTAGGCGGTAGCGCAGGTATGATAGGTACATTACCAGACTTAGTTACTTTTATGAAATACCAATTAGAAAGCGATGACCCATTAATTAAAGAAGCCACAAAAGAACTCTTTTTAGACCAAGAAGGTGATGGCGTTGGTTATTTATGGGAAGCTATGGGTATTGGAGAAGAAGAAGGTTTTTACTACTCTAAAACAGGAACCTCAAATAGCACACAGAGTGGGCTTCTACTCTGCCCAGATTCTAATTACGGGGTTATTTTAATAGGTAATAACACTTCAGATGAGGCAATTGATAACTGGCTACAGTTGTTTTTTACAAAGATGGAGAATGAACTAATAGCATTTCCGAAGTTAAATTTAGCTTCTGTATTAAAACAACAGTTTATAGAAGATAAAGAAGGAGCTGTAAAATCATTCAATACATTAAAAATACAAGAAGACAAATACTACAATACAGACCTCGCAGATGCACTTAACAGTATTGGCTATGATTTAATGGCTTCGGAAAAGTCAATTAACAAATCTATTGAGCTCATAACATTTGCCACAGAAAAATATCCAGAAAATGCAAATCTGTTTGACAGTCTAGGAGAAGCCTACTTTACTGCTAAGGACTATAATAATTCGCTTTTAAATTTTAAAAAAGCACTTAAAATGAATCCTGAAAATGAGCACGCAGAAGCATTTATAACAGAAATAGAGCGATTACAATCAAAATAACCCTGACACATACCTGCTTATATCTTGTTAGATGTATCATAGCATATTTTTTAACTACTGAGATTAAAAAAACAAGCAGTAATTAGTGTCAAAAGCTGATATATATCATTCCTTAAATTTTAAATTATAAATAACTTTGGGTGAACATTAAAAACTCAAAGTAGATGAATAAAGTAGAATTAAACCAAGGAGAAATCAAGTTAAATTTTAGCAGTCCTACTCCAGGAAAATTGTCTTTTACAGATTTAGGTATAAAGCAAGAGGCCAGTAATCTAGAAGGAGGAGTATTAAGGTTAGTATTTGACCTAGAAGGAATAGGTGAACATAGCTACTACCAAATACCAACTATAGAGCTTGCTTATGAAGAAAACATGAAAGAAACTCATTGGTCTTGCGAGTTCAATGGTAAGAAAATACTAGAAAAGCTAGATCACCAAGGCCATTCTACAGTGTTACTATTAAATAGAAAAGTTATAAAAGACTTAGAACAACATCATGAAAACACACTAGTAATACACGCACAATTTCCGCAATCTGCAAAGCTTAATCTAGAACAATCTTTTATACATCTTTTTAAATAATAACTAAGAAAACATGTACAATCAATTTTAGTGAAACCATATATTAAAGATTGTTAGAGAAGTAAATAGCTACTAGGTTATTATTAGTTAAATTATATTATTAATAAGGGAATCACTTTTAAGGTGGTTCCCTTTTTTTATACCACCTTAAACATATAATGATAAAAAAGTAAACCTAATTCTGAACTTTTATTAATTTAAGCGGTAATTTGTAGGCACATAATAATATGGCATTAAAATAGAATATAAAAACCAACCAAATAATGAAAAACATTTTTACAAAACCAGTAGCCGAAGAAGTAGTATCAAGAATTAATGCACTTGATGTAGCAACACAACCCAATTGGGGAAAAATGAGCGTAGACCAAATGTTAGCACACTGTAATGTTACCTATGAGATGGTGTATGAAGACAATCACTCAAAACCAATGCTAATAAAAAAATGGATGTTACAAACCTTTGTAAAAAAGCATGTAGTAAATGAAATACCGTATCAGAAAAATGGCAGAACAGCTCCACAATTTATTATAACAGGAGATAAAGATTTTAATGTAGAGAAGGGAAGATTAGTCTCATACATTCAAAAAACACAAGAATTAGGAGATACTCATTTTGACGGTAAAGAAAGTATTTCTTTTGGTGTCTTAACAAAAAATGAATGGAACAATATGTTTTACAAACACCTAGACCACCACTTAACACAGTTTGGAGTTTAGATTTATTAAATTTCAGAAACAAAAAAACCCGTCTAATTAAAAATTAGACGGGTTTTTTATATTGTAATAAAGGGATTAACCTTCTTCGTTTTTCTTTGCTTCACGCTTAAGTTTAATACTTTCAACTAATGCTCCACCTATCCAATAAGGAATTATTGAAACTAAAAATATCATTAACCAGAATCCTATAGTAAGTATAGTTAAGAAAGCTAAAAATCCTAAATATTGGTCAAAATCAAACATAGTGCGTATTATTAAGTTTCTGCAAAGATAAGTAGTATTTTATAAAAACAAAACCTCCTTTTAAAAAAGAAATTTAGTTTTTAACAAGTTTTCAACCATCATAAAAGCTGCTATTTATTAATCCATAAAAATTGAGACCTACTAAGTATCTCTTTAAATGTTCACTAAATTTTACCTTTTAATAAAACGATGGTGCAATTTGTTGCCGTTATAACTAGCTTGTAAAACATATACTCCGTTTTTTAATGCCGAAATATCAATTGCATCACCACCTGTTACTTTATTTGAAAAAATAAAACGCCCCTGAAGATCATAAACACTTATTTGTGTCAAATCTTGGGTATCTACAAATAACGTTGTTGTAGCAGGATTAGGGTATAAATTAAAATTAAAAACTTCTTCTTCCGAAATACTTAACAACTGCTCATTAATCACCCCTACTCCATCAAGATCAAAGCCCCCAGAAGCAAATGGAGTTGTATATGGATCATTTATAGCATTTCCGAAGCTATCATAACGCGCAAACTCAGCATCAATACTCCCTACAACATCTATAATTTTTACATGTGTAATTGCATTTTTATCTAATAAAGCACTATCAGGTATGTCTAAAAGGTCAAATGGAGTTCCAAACAATGCACGGTATTTACCAGCAAGATTATTAATATATGTAGGATCTACATCTCCAAAACCACCTACCTGTTCGTCTGTTTGCGTTTGGCTATGCGCAGGAAATCTATAATAATTTTCTCCATCTGAGCTTACCTCAACAAAAGCTAACTCTAAAAAAGTATCGCTAAAACTATTTTCAAACACGGCAAAATCAAAACCTGCTCCGTCAGAAATAGGCGTTTCAAAAGTAAGAATAGCCTCACCTGCATCACCTAAACTTACTGGATTTCCTGCAGCAACACCTATTGCATCTTCTGGCGTACCAAAAGACGCAAAAGCGCTACCATTATCTTGAGTAGTTGGGTCTGAAATATTAACCAAGCCTCGCGTTACCTCTACTCCTGTCGCCCACGATACAAACACTGCACTATCTGCTGGGATAGCTGTGGTTCCTGTTTGCCCTGCTGCAGGCGGATAACTTTGCGCGTGCAAAAGCGAGTTTAATAAAAGTAATGCGAAAGCTAAATATCTCATTTGATGATTAATTTTTGTGTACTTACTGCTCCATTTTGCTCTAATTGAACAACATAAATCCCTGCTCTTAATCCAGCAATAGAAATAGCTTGATTAGTATAAGCTACCTCTTTTACCTTTTGTCCAGTGATAGTATACAAAGTAACGTTTACTTTTTCTGTAGTTGTTAAACTAAAACTTCCTGAAGTTGGATTAGGATATAATGTTATTATTGAAGTTGAGATATCTTGTACGCCTAACTCTTCTACTTCATATTTATAAAAACCATTAGGTAAAGGTCCCACAATAGATTCTGAAACAAAAGTACCGTCTTCTTCATATAAAAACACTTTACCCTCACTAACAAAATCAACAGCATCACCAATATATAATTTATCATCAATTTTATTGAACCCATAAGGCACCATAATGTTTTCTGATGCTGTATCAATAAATGGAGAAGTAGGTAATGTAGTTGCTGAAATGTCCATTTTATAAACATTACTGTCTACCATATAAAATACATCTGTATCATCTAAACCTAAAAATTGAGGGTGTACGATATCTGGAAAGGTAAATGTGTCTATATTATCAAAAGAAGACAAATCTATTTTTACCAAAGCACCTGTTGTTTCAACATCAGCATAATTTGGTTTTCCACTACAAAGTACAAATAAGAAGTTTTCATCTATACGAAGTGCAGAAGGCACATCGCCAACAGAAATAACCTCTACTGCATTTGTTGAAGTATCAATTACAGAAACAGTGTTCCCAAAGTTAAAACCACCTTGATGCGCAACAAATAGTTTACCTCCTTTTTGTACAATTTCTTCTGGACCTTCAACTACAGAAATAGTCTCAATAACTGTATTTGTTGCAAGATCAATAACCGCTACATAATCATCATCTGCTACGCCACCATCACCCCAGTTTGTTACATATCCTTTCCCTTCATAAATAGCAATATTACGAGGGTTTACCATCTGGTCTGTAATGGTAGTCACTAGCTCAAAACTAGCTCTGTCAATTACTTTTACTGCATTAGTTCCATTTAATACTACGTATGTAAAATCTTCAGTAAAGCCCATTCCTTGTCCTGTATTCCCTAAATCTAGACCTGCATTTTGCGTAGCATAAATATCATTCTCAAGTACATTGCTTTCATTAAAATGAGATACTGATGCTGTGTCAGTACCAAATAAACCTTCATTAAGCACAAAAACACCTTCTGTAAAATCTTGAGAAAAAGAGGTTAATGAACATAAGAGTCCGGCAATAATTGCAATTGATTTTTTGTAATAATTTTTCATTTAGTTTGTATTTATAAGTATGTATTAATTGTTGAAATAAAAAGAATTTGGAATTATAGCCACTGTAAATTGTTGCTGTAATGCTCCATTAATATTGTAAATAAAAGTTTTACCATTTGATGAATAATCTTTTGCATCTGCCATATAAATTAAGCCATCTGTAACAGTAAAACCATAAAGAATCTCTAGACCGTCTGTAGTAGGTTCTATAATTGGCGAACTAGGAAGTTGAAAATTATTTATTGGTGTTGCATACACAGCACTCCCTTGTGTATAGTATAAAATAGTATTATCTATTTCTAAAAAACTAGGGTGTACACCTTCAGGAAAATCAAGTGATGCTTCAACTACATTTGTGCTTGCATTAATCTTATACAATTTTCCTGTGGTTTCATCTTGTGTAAAAGGAGCTTTACCAGCACACAATACATATAAAAAATCATTAGCGATTACCATTCCTGTTGGGACATCTGCTACATCAATACTAGACTCCACAAGTTGTGTTGCTATATCTATTACTGTAATTGTATTACCATAACCGTAACCTCCTTTATGAGCGACGTATAATTTTCCGTTATTGATGACCATTTTTTCTGGACCTTCTGCAACCATAATTTTTGACTCTACAAGGTTTGTTGCTAGATTGAGTACGGCAACGTAATCATCATTTGTATCATTAGGGTCACCCCAGTTTGTGATAAAACCGTTGTTACCACTAAAAGAGATAAAACGAGGATTTACAATTTGTGAAGTCACAGTTGCTACACTATTAAAAGTATAACGGTTTACCACCTCTACCGTAGAAGAGTTGTTTACTATAACATACCCGTTGTCTTCATAAAAACCAATACTTTGTGCTGTATCACCTAGACTTCTATTATTAACCTCAGAAAAAATACCGTTGTATACTTGCCCGTCATTATCTAAAAATGAAACGGAGGCATTTGAAGATCCAAACCCGCCTTCATTTAAAATAAAAAGACCTTGACTATAGTCACCTGACACAGGTGGATCTTGAACAGGGTCTTCGCGGTCATCACTAGTACAAGAGAGCACTGCAAGCCAAGTAAGTAAGAGTAATAACGAATGTTTAAAAATTGACTTTTTCATAATTAAATAGTAATATTAAGATACACGTTAAGATTGCGACCTGGCAGCGGTCTATTGAGAACGCTTTCATAATCTTCGTTCCATAAGTTTAATATTTGTGCACCTATTTTAAAATTATTGACTTTTCCGAAGTTATATTCTGCTCCAAGATTTGCAACCATATAACTGTCTAAAATGTCTAGCGTAGTATTATCTGAAGTGGTAAAAACCTCTCCGTTATTGAGATATTGATAATACGCATTAATCTTTTTATAGCGGTAGCCTAAAGCCATCGTAAACTTGTGAAAAGGAACGTAAATAAGTTGTTTTTGAGTTTCTTTATTTTCAGACACTGTATATGCATACGTAGCATTAACCGTCATTGCATGATTGCCCATTTTCTTTTCATAACTAAAAACACTCTCTAGTCCATAAATGGCAACACTATTTGTGTTTTCTGGTCTAAAAACACCATCAATACCTGGCACGTATCGCAATAAATCTGTGACTTGATTATAATACCCTGTAACCGTGAGTGACGCTTTTTTATAAGATAAGATATGACTCATCTCACCTTGATAAGATGTTTCTGGTTTTAGATTTGGGTTACCTAAACCTGTCCAGTATAAATCATTATAAGTAGGGATTCTAAAGTTTTTTGAAGTGTTTATTTTAAACTGATACAATGGAGAAACTACATAACGTATACCAGCAGAATATAATAAAGGATTTCCAAAATCTTCATTAGTTTCTTGTCTTAAACCTATTTCATATAAAAATGAAGAAGAAACCTTATGTTTTAAACTTAAGGTTGCTGCAGCAAGATTGCGAGTTGCCGAAGTAATGTTAGAACCACGACCATCATTATGTGTGTATTGCGCACCTGCAGTCACTACTATTTTAGGAGAAAAAGAATAGTCTAAATCATAGTGAGCAATAAAATTCTGAACATTTCCGGAGGTAAAAAAATCACTATCTATATTTGCAAAATATTTATACTCTTCTGTAGTGACAGCCATCTTCAGGTTTGAAGCCATTGCTCCAAATGTACTTTTCCAGGCTATTAATGAGCGTGTATTAAAATCTGTATACTTGGTTTTTAGGGCATTTGGAGTAGGCAATGAAAAGTTACGTCTACCCTTATAGATATTTGCATAAATATTTAAAGTGTTCTTTTTGTTTAGTTTAAAACCCGAAGCTAAACTGACATTGGTATTATTAAATTGTCCGTTTTCATTTTTACGATCTGTATTAGGATATGGATAATCATTGTCAGATTCATTTCTAGAAAGGCCTAAACTTAAACTCGTATTATCTGTGGCATATTGAGTTTGATTATCAATACCATAAGTATTAAACGCTCCATAATTAACAAATAATTGGTTTGCAAAACCTGTTTGATACTTGAGTGTATTTACCAGATTTATGCTCCCTCCTATCGCCCCACTACCGCTAGCAACACTACCCCCTCCTGGGGTAACCTCAATACTATTAAAACCACGTGTGTTTATTGTATTAAAATCTGTCTGTCCAGTAGTTTGTGAGTTAATATTAATTCCGTTCCATAATACCGCGGTTTGAGAAGCCGTAGTACCTCTAAAGGATGGAGAAGAAACCATACCTAATCCGTTTTCTTTTAAGTAAACAGTGCTATTAAAGTTAAGTAAATTGGTAAGTGAGGGCTGGCTTAAACGAAGCACACTATCCTTTAAGACTAAAACATTTGTGGTATAAACAGAATCTTTTATTTGTTTAGCAGACAGCAGTACCTCCCCTAATACATTAACAGTATCGGTTTGAGAAAAGCTAGCATGAGAAATACAAATGCTAAAAAATAAAAAGCACACAAATAGTTTCATAAACGCAAAGCTTTTTACCCGAAAGCCACAGTGTTAAATTAATAAAGATCTTGGGCAGGTCTCCTGGCTTGTCTCGTGACACCTTCCCGTGCGCCTAGGCGTACAGTGGTTGTAGAATCACTTGTTTACATAACGTAAACCGACTTACAGTTGCGGGAACAGCACGGGTTTTACACCCGTTTCCCTTTTAAGAACACATGTGTGTTCACCTAAAATCTGGTGCAAAAGTACGACATATTAATATATACCACACCACACTTTTAGTTTAAACTATATAACGTTTACCTTTGCGATTGTTAAAAACGATTTTTATGTTTTGTACCAAAATTTTCTGGAGATTATCCCTTGTACTATTATTGTTTACTACAATAACGGGGTGTAAAGAACAGAATCCAAGTCTTAAAATTGAGTCATCAGTACAAACTCCTATTGCCTATGCAAAAGGCTTTACTGTAGAAACCACAGGCAACCTCACGCTTATCACAATCACAAATCCTTGGCCAGAAGCAGACCAAACTTTTACCTATGCGTTAGTTAAAGATGATGCTTCGGTTACAAGTTTAAAAGGTCAATTTGATGCCGTTATTAAAGTACCTCTTAAACAAGTAGTAGTTACTTCTACTACGCATATCCCGTCATTAGAAATGCTTGGTGTAGAAGAAACTCTTATCGGTTTCCCTAGTCTTGATTACATTTCATCTGTAAAAACAAGACAGCTCATTCAAGAAGGAAAAATTAAAGAAATAGGCAAAAATGAATCTATTAATACAGAAGTACTTATTGACCTAAACCCGCAAGCCGTTATTGGTTATGGTATAGACGGTAACAACCCTACTTTTAATACTATAGAAAAGTTAGGAACTCCTGTACTATATAACGCAGACTGGACAGAGAAACACCCATTAGGCAAGGCAGAATGGATTAAGTTTTTTGGAGCTCTCTACGGTAAAGAAAAAGAAGCAGACAGTATTTTTTCTGAAATAGAAAGAAATTATCTTTCTGCACAAGAGATAGCAAAAACGGCTACTACAACACCAACAGTATTAAGCGGTGCTATGTATAAAGATGTTTGGTATATGCCACAAGGAGATAGCTGGGCTGCTCAATTTATAGCAGATGCAAACGGCGCTTATTTATGGGCAGACTCAGAAGGAACCGGAAGTATAGCTCTTAATCTAGAATCTGTTTTAGTTAAAGGACAAAACGCACAAATATGGATTAGTCCAGGACAGTTTAAAAGCACAGAACAAATGGCAGAAATGCACAATATGTACACCCAATTTGACGCTTTTAAAAATGACAATATTTACAATTTCACTAACAAAACAGGAGCTACAGGGGGGGTAATTTATTATGAACTAGCCCCTAATAGACCTGATATTGTATTAAAAGATATTATCAAAATATTACATCCAGAATTATTACCAGAACACAAACTTTATTTTTTTAGTAAGATTTAGTACTATCACACTAAGCTTGTTGAAGTACAACTAAAAAATAAAATTAAAACCAAGAACTAATTAAAATGACGACCCACCAAGCATCTTATAAAAAACCCCTGCTATTGTTGGCTTTGCTAACTATTGTGGCGTTTTTCATTAATGTAAGTTTGGGTTCTGTTTATATTCCTTTTCAAGAAGTAGCCAGTGGTTTATTAACAGGGGCTACAGAAAAAACAGCTTGGAATTTAATTCTCTTTGAGTATCGAATACCAAAAGCAATTACAGCAATTACAGCAGGTGGTGGTCTTGCGATTTCTGGATTATTAATGCAAACTGTTTTTAGAAACCCTCTTGCAGGTCCATTTGTACTTGGCTTAAGTAGTGGAGCAAGTCTGGGAGTTGCTTTGTTAATTCTTGGCGCGGGAGCATTTGGTGGCATTTTTGGGATGTTATTAGGCAATAGTTGGAGTCTTGTAATTGCTGCTGCTTTAGGTAGTTTTTTAGTATTAATTGCTGTGCTTGCAATGACTATAAAAGTAAAAGACACGATGGCAATTTTAATTATCGGGTTAATGTTTGGTAGTGTGACCGCAGCAGTTGTTGGCGTACTATCATATTTTAGCAGCGCAGAGCAATTACAGCAATATATTTTCTGGTCTTTAGGTAGCTTAGGAAACCAATCTTGGACAGGTATTTTTATTTTAGTCAGTTGTTTTATCGCAGGATTAATAATCGCGCTTGCCACTTCAAAATCTTTAAATGCATTACTATTGGGAGAAAACTATGCAAAATCAATGGGGATAAATATAAAAAAACAAACCCTGTTTATCATAATAGCTACCAGCATACTTGCCGGAAGCATCACTGCATTTGCTGGCCCTATAGCCTTTGTTGGTCTTGCTGTACCACACCTTACACGCCAGATCATAAAGTCTTCTAACCATCTTGTTTTAATACCAGCAGTCACACTAATGGGTGCAATATTACTGCTTGTATGTGATACAATTGCACAAATACCCTTTAGCGAATATTCATTACCCATCAACGCAATTACAAGTATTATTGGTGCTCCTGTTGTCATTTGGTTATTAATAAGAAAACGTAAACTCTTATTTTAATGGCTTCGGAAAAATCACATACTCGTATTACAGTCCAAGATGTAAGCATTGGTTATACTTCAAAAAAGAAGGAAATAATAATTGCTGAAAAAATTAACTTTTCCTCCACAAAAGGAGAGCTCATCGCCTTAGTGGGTCCTAACGGAATAGGAAAATCTACTTTGATTCGTACCCTTACTGGAATAGAAAAGCCTATTTCTGGGAGTATTAAAGTTTCCGAAGTTGAAATAAAAAGCTTATCACCAGCCGCATTAGCTTCACAAATAAGTGTGGTACTTACAGAAACTCCTGCTTCAAAAAACCTAACTGTATACGAACTTATTGCGTTAGGACGACAACCCTATACAAACTGGCTGGGAGTGCTAACACAAGAAGATAAAACCGCGGTAAATAATGCGATTGCCATCACAGAGACAACAGATTTACAACATAAAAAATGTTTTGAATTGAGTGACGGAGAGTTACAACGGGTTTTAATTGCAAGAGCTTTAGCGCAAGACACCCCCATCATTATACTTGATGAGCCTACCTCTCACTTAGATTTGTATCACAGAGCTTATGTGCTTAAATTGCTAAAACGTCTCACAAAAACTGAAGGAAAAACCATACTGTTCTCTACGCACGAAATTGGGATTGCACTCACATTAGTAGACAAAATGCTGGTGCTACAAAAAGATACCGTTTCTTTTGACACGCCCACTGCCCTAGCCAAACAAGGTGTTTTTAACACCCTTTTTCCTAGTAATACAATTGATTTTGATATAGAGACCATGCAGTTTCGTGTTAATAATTAATTATTTATAGTTGGGTTACTTTTTTATTGATTTGTATCTTTATGTTTTACCACATACGCTAAGCAATAAAATAGTAGTGTCTAACCAATTTTAACAATGTGAATCAAACCATCATCTATTTTATACTAGCCATTATCGCCTTAATAATTGGCGTAATAATCGGACACCTCATAGCTAAGCTAAAACAAAAGGCAGAATCGAGCGCGCTTAACGAACGTCTTCAACAGCAAGAATTAAACCAGCAAAGATTGGCTAAAGAACATGAAGAAAAACTAAGAGCATTAGCAAATAGAGCATCTTTACAGGAAGAAAAATTTAGCGTTCAATATGAAAATGTAGTTTTAGAACGTGAAAACATTAGAAAAGAAAAAGACTATCTAAATCTAGAGCTTACCAAACGCAATGGCATTATTGAAAACCTAGAAGAGAAACTCAAAGTAGAACGCAATGAAGTTGAAAAATTACAAGAGAAGTTTACTACAGAATTTGAAAACCTTGCAAATAAAATTTTAGATAACAAATCTGAGAAATTCACAAAACAGAACAAGGAAAACATAGATGTTATCTTAAAACCTCTTCAAGAAAAAATAGAGAAGTTTGAGAAGCGCGTTGATGATACACACAAAGAAAGCCTCACAGGACAAGCGATGTTGCGCCAGCAGATTATTGGTCTTAAAGAACTCAATGAGCAAATGAGTAAAGAGGCGACAAACTTAACTAAAGCACTCAAAGGAGATAGTAAAATACAAGGCAACTGGGGCGAACTCGTACTAGAGAAAGTACTAGAAAAGAGTGGGCTTGAAAAGGACCGTGAGTATTTTGTACAACAAAGTTTTACTACTGCAGAAGGCAAAAGAGTGTTGCCAGATGTGGTGATTCACTTACCAGACAACAAGCGTATGGTGATAGATAGTAAAGTGTCTCTTGTAGCTTATGAACGTTTTGTTAATGAAGAAGATGAAGAATTACAACCACGTCACTTAAACGAGCACCTTGCTTCACTAAAGCGCCACGTAGATCAATTAAGTGAGAAAAACTATCACGACCTCTATGAGATGGAAAGTCCAGATTTTGTGTTGCTTTTTGTCCCTATTGAGCCTGCATTTGCAATAGCCATAAATAAAGACCCTAGTATTTACAATAAAGCCTTTGAGCAAAATATAATAATTGTAACTCCTTCAACCTTATTAGCCACTTTACGTACTATAGACACGATGTGGAATAATGAGAAGCAACAACGCAATGCAATAGAGATTTCTAGACAAGCTGGAGCATTGTATGACAAATTTGAAGGCCTTATCAAAGACCTAACAAGCGTAGGTAAAAAAATGGATGATGCTAAGCTAGATTACTCTAGCGCAATGAATAAACTATTTGAAGGTCGCGGAAACCTTATTACTAGTGTAGAGAAATTGAAAAAGATGGGAGCGAAAGCTAAAAAATCTTTGCCAGAAAAAATAATAAAGCGAGCAGAAGAGAATGAACTTGACTAATAAACTAGAACGTGTTTGGATCACCATCCAGATTATGCTTTACGCTTCTGCTGGCTTAGCACCTATCATAGGAGGAATTGGGCTTTTGTATGATTCTCAAACATCCTTTTTTGAAAAGGATTATCAACAAGAAATGCATTTAGGGATAGGAATTATCTGTATCATTGTAGGTATTTTAGTTTGCTGGGCTTGTCTTGTCTTGTAAGAATTGTTCAACTCGTTAAATACAATAGCACTATTAAATAAATTAAAATGAAAAAAATACTCTTTATTATTCTAGGTACTATTGCTGCCTTATTCCTTATATATTATGCATTTGTTTCTTTTGTACCATACAGTGAAGGAACTAGAGCTGGAGAACTCATCAAGTTTAGTAGCAAAGGAGTTATGTTTAAAACGTGGGAAGGTGAAATAAGCCAAGGAATAAGCGGTGCACAGATATTTTCTTTTTCTGTTCTAGATTCTGAGCAAGAAGTGATTGATAAGCTACAAGAATACCAAGGTCAATATGTAAAGCTCACATATGAAGAACGCTTTGACACTTTCTTTTTCTGGGGAGATTCTACTTATTTTATTAGCGATGTATCGTCAGAAAAGTCACCACATTTTAGCCGAGAATAATTTTACTTCTTTAAAAAACGTAATGTTGTGGCGCTATCTCTAGTGTTTAACTTAATAAAGTAAACACCTGTATTTAACGTTGACACATCAATAAGTTGTTGATCATTTTCTAGCACTCCATTGATTACTGTTTTACCAAGTATATTAACAATAGTGTAGACAGTGTTGATGTTTTCTGTAAGGATTGACAACTCGTTTTTAACTGGATTTGAGGCCAAACTAAAAATCTGTTGACTAAAAGCTACATCTTGGTTACCCAGTAAATAAGCAGGAAGTTCTGCTACATAACTATCTACAGATACTCCATCATCACTTCCGCTCCAATCACTACCAAAAAGTAGTCTGGTACCGCTAGGACTGATAGTTACGTGTGGTTCTCCCCAATAGTCTATATCATCTTCATCACTTCTGTGATGTGCTACACGGTACACATCTGCATCATTCTCATTTACTTTTGCTATAAATATCTCTTGATCTAATAAATCTTGCCCATCTTTATCAAAGCCTATACATGACACTGCAACCCACCCACCTTCTGTGTTTTTATGCGCTAAGGCTGAGATATGAGTTCCAGATTGTGGGTAACCATAATCTGTGGCAGAGGCTACAGAAAAGCAGTTACCGTCTGTGGCATTATGTGCTGTAAGTGTTCCTTGACAACCACTATTAGGGCCTTCTTCAAAAGCAATTGCAAAATAAGCGTCATCTCCATTACTTAACACCCCTAGACAAGAGTGCTCATGTACGGTGTTTAAATTTAAGCTACGCTCTAATAAACCTGCTGCATTATATATGTTACCTTGATGATAAAATAAATTTCCACTAGGGAAAGGCATAGGTGCATTAAATGCAATATCATCTATTGTAAATTCGGTTAATGTTTCCGTAGAAATTCTATAATAATAAGCATTGGTATTACCACATCTAAAACTAATCACATCACTATCCCAAGACATCATCTGTATATCATTACCTCCTGTTATACCTTCTGTACAGCCTGATAAAGATGCTAAATCTGCTATGATTTCATTGACTTGAGTTGATACATTATATGAAATAAACTCACTTGTGTTATTATCTATATAAAAAAGTATGTCTGGATCATTAAAGTCCCAAAATACTGCCTCAATATCGTCAGGATTTATATCATCTAATGTTCTAATAAACGTATAATCTACACCATCTAGTAATTGGTGATCTCCATTACCATAAAGAATCATTCTACTTTCATCAGCGTTCCAGGATTGAATAGTACTGTACATAGGTACCATAAAGCTATTCTCATTTGCTTCAGAAATTCTTCTAATTGAAGTTCCTGGAAAAGACATATCATTTACGGTATCTAAATATGCCGGCTTATCTAAGTCTTGCATTGGGTGTTCTGCTAGATCATTTGCTATATACCCGCTAGATAGGTCTTGAGCATATATGTACAGGCTAATTAAGCAGAAAAAAGATGTTGTTATAAGACGTGTCATTTCTTTATGTTTTCATGTAAAAATAAACATTTTATTATCTAGATAACTTAAGGTGTTTTATTTCTTGCTGAAATTTTAAAAAAGAAAAATCTCGCCAATTACTTGACGAGATTTGAATCTATAATATTTCTGAAGTAATTAGTTACTTACTCTTTTATCAACTTAATAGTTGCTGAAAGTGCTTCTGACTTTACAGTTACGAAATATACTCCAGCTGGAAAATGGCTTGTATTAAGGCTTGTAAAAGTACCTTCTCCTACTCCTTCACTTACTTTTTTACCTGTAGTGCTATAAATCTCATAAGTATCAATTGAAAATAGAGATCTAATTTTTAAATCTTCTTTAACTGGGTTAGGGAAAAATGTAATATTACGCTCAAACTGGTCTTGAACAGACATAGTTGCTTCAACGGTAAGAGTTCCATTCATTGCTCCTGGATGAATAGTACATAAATAATCAATCACAGCAGGCTCTGTAAATGTATATGAATATGACATCCCCTGGCCTGTTTGAATATCGCTACCAAAATCTCCTGGAGCATCCATCTCACCCGGTGCCGGCTGTACGTCATGTGGAGCAGCATTTGCCCAGGTCCAGTTTACGGTATCTCCAACTAATAAGGTAAAGCTTGCATTTGCAGTTTCTGTACTTTGATCCCATGCAACTTCAAAAGTTTGCTGTGCAGTAGCAACCATTGTGGTCATCATTACTGCTAGTAAAGTAATTTTTTTCATGTCTTAGGTTTGTTTTGTTATTAGGTAATATACAAAATATTAATTTATAGATATTTATGCTATTTTTAAACAGCATCTTTTAATGTGAGAAATCATATGCCTGTTTTGAAAAACAATACTATTTATTTTCTTTGTTCTTTAGCAAATTTCCTCTTTGTATATTATTTATATGATGACTTTTACAAGATTTCATCTATAACATCCTTACTCACATCATTGACTATAGTTTACAAAACTTGGCTTAAAATAAAAAACCACAAAAAGTTCTTTTAGTATAAGATCTTTTTGTGGTTTTTATAAGTTGATTATTTTCTACTTACTCAAGTACATTTTTCTTCTTGCATATAAGTCGTAAAACTGATCATCTTTTAAGCTATCAATAAACAGGATGCTCTCACCAGTACTTTTCATCTCTGGTCCTAGCTGTTTGTTTACATTATGAAATTTATTAAAACTAAAAACAGGCTGCTTAATGGCATATCCATCTAGTTTTGGCTTAAAGTCAAAGTCTGTTACTTTGCTGTGACCTAACATCACTTTGGTTGCATAGTTTACATAAGGCTCTCCATACGCTTTTGAGATAAAAGGCACGGTACGAGATGCACGTGGGTTTGCCTCAATGATATACACTACATCATCTTTAACTGCAAATTGAACATTAATAAGTCCAACAGTATTTAACGCAAGTGCAATATTTTTTGTGTGATCTTTTATCTGTTGCATCACAAACTCACCTAGATTGAAAGGTGGTAGTGTTGCGTTAGAATCTCCAGAGTGAATACCACAAGGTTCTATGTGCTCCATAATACCTATAATGTAAACATTCTCTCCATCACAAATAGCATCTGCTTCTGCCTCAATAGCACCATCTAGGTAATGATCTAACAGTAATTTGTTGTTTGGTATTTTTCTCAGTAAATCTACAACGTGTTCTTCAAGCTCTTGTTTATTAATTACAATTTTCATCCCTTGTCCCCCTAAAACATAAGAAGGTCTAATTAATAATGGAAAATCTAATTGGTCTGCAAGCGCCAGTGCTTCATCTGTAGTTTCTGCTACTCCAAATTCTGGATAAGGAATCTTTAAATCTTTAAGTATGTTAGAAAAACTACCTCTATCTTCTGCAAGGTCTAAGGCTTGAAAACTTGTACCAAGTACCTTGATACCATAGCGTTCTAGTTTTTCTGCAAGCTTAAGAGCTGTTTGTCCTCCTAATTGAACTATAACACCTTCTGGTTTTTCGTGACGAATAATGTCATAAATGTGCTCCCAGAAAACTGGTTCAAAGTAAAGTTTATCTGCTACATCAAAATCTGTAGAAACAGTTTCTGGATTACAGTTAATCATAATAGTCTCATAGCCTATTTCTGAAGCTGCAAGAATACCGTGCACACAACAGTAATCAAACTCAATACCTTGACCTATTCTGTTAGGTCCAGAACCAAGAACTATAATTTTTTTCTTTTCTGTAACAATGCTATCATTTTCTGCATAACGAGTACCGTCTGCAGTTTGCATATCATTCTCAAATGTAGAATAATAATAAGGTGTTTGTGCTTTAAACTCTGCTGCACAAGTATCTACTAATTTATAAACACGCTGAACATTAAGTTCTTCTCTTTTACTATATACTTGGCTTTCAAGACATTTTAGCATATGAGCTATCTGTCTATCACCATAACCTTTTTGTTTTGCTTCTAACAATAATTCACGAGGTAACGTTTCCAAAGTGAATGTTGAAATCTCTTTTTCTAATAGATAAAGCTCCTCATATTGTTTTAAGAACCACATATCTATTTTAGTGATTTCGTGGATACGGCTTAATGGGATTCCCATTTGTATCGCATCATAAATCACAAATACACGATCCCAACTCGCATTTTTAAGTTTATCTAGAATCTGCTCGTAGTCTGTATAACTTTTACCATCTGCTCCAAGCCCATTACGCTTAATCTCAAGCGATTGTGTTGCTTTGTGCAGTGCTTCTTGAAAAGAACGACCTATACCCATTACTTCACCTACAGATTTCATCTGTAAACCAAGTGTTCTGTCTGATCCTTCAAATTTATCAAAATTCCAGCGTGGGATTTTTACAATTACATAATCTAAAGTAGGCTCAAAAAGTGCTGATGTAGATTTTGTAATTTGGTTGTCTAACTCGTCAAGGTGATATCCTATAGCAAGTTTAGTAGCAATCTTAGCAATAGGGTAACCAGTAGCTTTAGATGCTAATGCAGAAGAACGTGATACACGAGGGTTAATCTCAATAGCAATAATATCTTCATTCTCATCTGGACTTACAGCAAACTGTACGTTACAACCTCCAGCAAAATCTCCAATACTACGCATCATATGGATTGCCATATCACGCATTTTTTGGTAAGTTTTGTCACTTAGTGTCATTGCAGGTGCAACAGTTATAGAGTCACCTGTGTGGATCCCCATTGGGTCCATATTTTCAATAGCACATATAATAACTACATTATCATTAGCATCACGTAGTAATTCTAACTCATATTCTTTCCAGCCTATTAAGGCTTTATCAATCATTACTTCATGTACTGGTGAAATCTCCAGACCACGTGTAAGTAGTTCATCAAATTCATCTTCGTGATATACAAATGATGCTCCTGCTCCACCTAAAGTAAAAGAAGCTCTAATAACAAGTGGAAAACCAAACTCTTGTGCTATTTCTTTTCCTTTTAAATAAGAAGTTGCTGCAGCTTGAGGCGCCATTGGCACTCCAATTTTTTCCATTAACAAACGGAATTTCTCACGATCTTCTGTAATATTAATAGCGTCAATATCTACACCTATTAGTTCAACATCAAAATCCTTCCAAATTCCTTTTTCATCTGCTTCTATTGCTAGATTTAAAGCTGTTTGACCACCCATAGTAGGTAAGACAGCATCAATTTGAGGATGTTCTTTTAATATTTCAATAATAGATTTTGTAGTCAGTGGCTTTAAATAGATGTGATCTGCCATTGACGGGTCTGTCATTATGGTAGCAGGGTTACTATTAATAAGGACTGTTTCTATCCCATCTTCTCTTAAAGATCTAAGAGACTGTGATCCAGAGTAATCAAACTCACAAGCTTGACCAATTACAATAGGTCCAGATCCAATAATTAAAACCGATTTTATTGATGTATTTCTAGGCATAAATAAGGTGCTTTTTTCGGGGTGTAAATTTACAAATCGACTGGGTATAAAAAAAGGTGTTGTTTAAAAACAACACCTTTTTTATATATGACTTATCAACATTATTTCTTGTGACGAAATTCTGAAGAAACAGAAATCTTTTTTCTGCCTTTTGCTCTACGAGCTTTTAATACTTTTCTACCGCTTACAGATGCCATACGCTCTCTAAAACCGTGCTTGTTTCTTCTCTTTCTTTTTGATGGCTGAAATGTTCTTTTGCTCATGGTATGATTTCTTTATTCTGAAACTATATTTTAATTCTTTCTCTGTTTATTACCTGCTTCAGTATATTTCTGAAATATAATTCGTCATTATTCTTCGTAGGCGGCTGCAAATATACAAACATTTTTTACACACTCAACTCCAAATTGTAAAAAAATTTTAATTGTTTTACTTACCTTTGCTCGCTCCTTAAAAACAAGCATTATGTTTCATAAAAATATTAAATTAGTTCTTGCCGTATTGTCTATCGTTGGTGCAGTCTGGCAGTTTACAGAGACAAATATAGGTAATGGAATAATGTTCATACTATTAGCTGCTATTTTTGTTTTTCTTTATTTTAAAAATGAAATTATCCTTCTTGCCTTCTTACGTTTACGTAAGCAAGACTTTCCTGGTGCAAAAAAATGGTTAGATAAGATTAAAAATCCAGAGCAGGCATTAATAAAAACACAGCAGGGGTATTATAATTACCTTAATGGACTGATGGTGAGCCAAACAAACATGAATGAGGCTGAAAAATTTTTTAAAAAAGCAGTGACTTTAGGTTTGAGTATGGATACAGATATGGCTATGACTAAGCTAAATCTTGCTGGTATCGCAATGACAAAAAACAGAAAGCGCGAAGCAGAAATATTACTTTCTGAAGCAAAGAAACTTGATAAGCATAATATGATGGACGATCAAATTAAGCAAATGAAGCAACAAATGAAACGTGCTGGAGCTCCTAAACAACAATATGGTGGTGGTCGTCCAGGAAGAGGTGGTCGTAGATAATTTTTTCTAACGAAGTAATTTCCTACTTTTCATCTACAATTAAGTTATTCTTTCATTTAAACTCGTATATTTATCTTAATATAAACGAGTTGAATGCTAAGAAAAATACTTCTAATTATATTATTTTTTCCTTTTTCTGCACAATCACAAGAGATTGAGCAAAGTTCTTTATTGTCTTATAATTTAGGCAAAAACATAAAAAACTATAAAATAAACTCTAAACTAGCTTACCACGACAAAAGGTATGAAGAAGCAGATGCTCTTTTTGACACATTAGTTAAAAAAGTAATTAACGATAGTAAAATGGATAACTTTACAGCCCGTAAGTTATCTGGCAAAAAAGTTGAATTTCACAAATATAAAAAACCTGTATTTTTAAAAACATATGCTTCTTGGTGTACACCTGGAGCTGGCGAAATACCCGCACTTAATGAAGTCGCAAAAAAATACAGAAAAGAGATTGATTTTGTTGTTCTTTTTTGGGATACGAAAGAAAATGCAAAAAAAGCAACCAGAAAATATAACTCACACGTATCTGTCATTTACATTGATGAAGCAGAAAATAAACATTGCCGTGTTATTAGACTATTAAAGCACAGTGTAGGTTTCCCTTCATCATTTCTTATTGATCAAAACAAAACTGTTTTAGATATGACTAGAGGTATATTGCACCCTTATAAAGAAGACTATACGGTATCTTTTGATCTTAACTACAACTCCTTAACAAAAGGGATTTCAGTTTTACTAAACTCTAGTGAGAGTCAAGAAACTATGAATTCTAATAAATAGTTGCTTTTATTTTGAAAAAAAGAACATCTTTACGGCAGCAACCATCAAGATAACTGCAAAAGATTTCTTTAAAACATTCTGCGGAATAGCAACAGCAAACTTAGATCCAATAAGCCCACCCACAACAAAAGAGAGGGCAATTATTATCCCAAATTTCCAGCTAAAAGGTTCTTGACCTTCTATAGGGTTTACATAGTACGTGTAGGCTGCTAAAAATGTAACAGGTACTGCAAGTACAGCAAGACTTAATCCTTGAGCTTGATGCTGAGAATAGCCTAAAAGTAATACTGCAAGTGGTACCATAACAACACCACCTCCTACTCCCATAAATCCACTCAATATTCCAGCTAATAAGCCAATTGTAATTAATGATAAAATAAGTGTAAGATTCATAAAAAAATTAATTAAACTGGTAATACCCCTCTAGAGGGATCTCTATAAAATATTCTTTTTTTGATGCATTATTTAAATACGTATCACGTAGCCAAGGGTTGTGAATCTTTAATATCTTATAGTTAATACCTTGTTCCTTAGACCATTTTGCAAAGTCTTTTACAGGATAATCAACTAACACTTTTTTAGTTGGAATTTCTTGATATAAATCTGAAGCTCTTAGGTTAAAACCATACTTTTTAGGGTTTGTCATAATCTCTTTAAAAGCTAGGATTCTAAAAACATAACGGCTCGTCTCAGAATTAAGAAGTAAATCATAATAATCGTTAACTTCTTGTCTATCTAACTGCTTATTAACACCACCGTTACCCGCGTTATATGCTGCACAAGCTAAAGTCCAAGTACCAAAACGTTCTTTTGAACTATTTAAATACTTTGCTGCCATTTCTGTTGCCAAATCTACATTATAACGTTCATCTACATAATCATTTACCTCAAGACCATATTCTTTTGCTGTTCCTTTTAAAAATTGCCAAAAACCTGCTGCTCCTGCTGGAGACCTAACATTATCAAGACTACTCTCTGCTACTGCTAAATATTTAAAATCATCTGGTAAGTTATGCTCAGCTAATAAAGCTTCAATTCTAGGAAAATGCTTATTAGCACGTTTCATTAAAATTATCATATTAGATTGCCAGTATGTATTAACATGAAGCTCACGATCCATACGCTCCATAATATCTGGATTCTCTAATGGCACTCGTTCTCCTGCAAACTCTAAATAAGCTGGCATAGGTAACGCGTGTACTCCATAGTCATTTGCTATTTTTTCTGTAACTGCGGCGTCTGTTTTAGGAGATTGCACAGCATAAACACTTATAGCTACCACTGCAATTAATGCTGTAAAAACACCTACTCTCGTCATCATTTTCATGTTTTTTCTTTGTTTTAAAGATATGCATTTGTTAACCACTATAAAAGTACATTTCTTAATTATTAGTAACAATTTTATTTAATTGATTTACTACCCATTTTGCCCTATTTAATAACATAATATGTGTCCCGCCAGGACAAACAATAGCATTTTTTATATGTTTTATAGGAAATACCATATCTGCATCACCGTGCAAGTGAATAATACCTGGAATAGGTTTTTTACGATTATAACTAACCATATTTTTTATTGCCCAATCCATATATACTTTATCTCTTACGTGAAGATATTCATTATACAACTCTAATCGTTTTTTAGACCGTGGTCCAATGGCAAAACGAGTCAAATCTTTTGCGTTAACAATAAAGCGTGTAGGAGCTAAATTATACAGACCTGTTTTTTGAACAAAACGTAGCCTTCTAGGTAATTCACTTCTGCATTTTATACTTGATATTAGTACTAACTTTTTTAAAGTTAAATGCTCACTCATAGCTTGTACTACTACGCCTCCAAAAGATACTCCTATCAAAACAGCATCTTTTTGTTTAACCTCAATTGCCATTCTTTTTGCATAATCTGTCATAGATTCCTTTTCACCAGGAATTTTCCATTCAATAATATGCATGACATATTTGTCAGTGGGAAGATTAATATTTCTAAAGATTTCTTTACTGGCAGCAAGGCCTGGAACGAAGTAAATATGGGTTTTTTCTGTATTCATACACGAACTTTCGTTCAAAATAGTAATTCAATCAAGATATTTTGTAAATTTACAGAACCTTAAACAAACTTCATGCCAGTTTTAGGATAAACCCTACATTATGATTGAAGATGTTGAAATACACGATAACGAATTTTTACGCCAGTTTGAACTAGAGATAGGAGACAACATGGCAAGAATAGAATATGCGCTACAAGAACGTAAAATCTTTCTCACTAAATTTGAAATGCCAGAAGATTTAGTAGAACAAGGTTTTAAAGAAATCTTTATTAAAGCTGTTTTCCAAAACATTAAAGATAGAAATATAAGTATGATGCCTACAGCACCAGAAATTATTTCGTTTTTAAGAAAGAATAGAAGAAAATACAAGTCTCTATTGCCTATAGGTATTAATATTTAGTGTAAATCACACTCATCTATAGCAATACAGTAAGGGCTTAAAACACCTTTAACTTAAAACATTTTCATTTGCAAAATTAAATCTAACTAGACCGTCTTCATCAATTTCGGTTAAGGTTACTTTATGTAATGTATTTACTAACTCTGGGTTCCAGTGTGTTTTTACTTTTACGTAGTTTTGTGTAAAACCGTGAATAAAGCCTTCCTTGTTTTCACCTTCAAACAATACTGTCAGGGTGTTATTTAATTGACTTTCGTAAAATGCCCGGCGCATTTTTGCCGAAAGGCCACGCAACATTTTACTCCTCTTTGCTCTTACTTTTTTAGGCACAATACCATCCATAGTGGCAGCCTCAGTATTTTCTCTTTCAGAATATGTAAAGACGTGTAAGTAAGATATATCTAGTGTTGTCAAGAAATTATAAGTCTCTAAAAACAACTCATCTGTCTCGCCCGGAAAACCTACAATCACATCTACGCCTATACAAGCGTCTGGCATTACTTGCTTGATTCTAGTTACTCGATCTACATATAACTCGCGCATATAACGGCGCTTCATCAATTTTAATAAGGTATTGCTTCCACTCTGTAACGGAATGTGAAAATGAGGCACAAACGTCTTAGATTGAGAAACAAAATCTATGGTCTCATTTTTAAGTAAATTAGGCTCTATAGAAGAAATACGCAATCTTTCTATACCTTTTACTTCATCAAGGGCTTGGCAAAGTTCAAAAAAAGTGTGCTCGTGCTTTTTATTACCAAATTCTCCTTTACCGTAATCACCTATATTAACTCCAGTTAAAACAATCTCTTTTATTCCTTGCTCGGCAATTTCCGAAGCATTTTTTAATACATTCTCAAGCTCATCACTTCTAGAAATACCACGTGCTAATGGTATAGTGCAATACGTACATTTATAATCACATCCATCTTGTACTTTTAAGAAAGCACGTGTGCGATCACCTATTGAGTATGAACCTACATAAAAATCTGCATCTTCAATCTCGCAACTGTGTATCTGCGCATCGCCCTTACTTCTGTCTGGCGAGGCGAGTAACTCATTAATATAAAAAGGTAATTTAAACTTTTCTGTAGCACCCAGAACTAAATCAACGCCATTAACATCTGCCAGCTCTTCTGGCTTTAACTGTGCATAACAACCTATGGCAGCCACAAAGGCATCTGGGTTTACTTTTTGCGCTTGTTTTACAATAGACTTAAAACGTTTGTCTGCATTCTCTGTCACAGAACACGTGTTTACCACATAGATATCTGCTTGATCTTTAAAGTCAACACGTTCATACCCTTCTTTCGTGAAGTCACGAGCAATGGTAGAAGTTTCACTAAAATTCAACTTACAACCTAGTGTGTAAAAGGCAACTTTTTTTTGTGCAGACATTAATTAAATTTGAGTTTACAAAAATACAAACTAATCTTTACTTCTGAAATTTTAAACATCTGTAACTTGAGCTTCATAAAATAAAATTGGGTGTATATTTGTGATAACTTAAGACACTTCAATTGACTAGAATCGCTAGAAAAATCTCATTACCTACTATTAATTACTCGCTATTATTTTTAATAGCAACCCTAGCACCCATACTAGCAACAAGTTGTAAAGACAGCACAGATGCCTCTCGAGACCACGAGGTTTTTAGGTACAACGAGCATAGTAACATAGCCTCTTTAGACCCTGCTTTTGCTAGAAACCCACAAACTATCTGGCCTACTAATCAATTATTTAATGGTTTGGTTCAATTAGATGATGACTTAAACATTATTCCAGATATTGCCAAGTCTTGGGTTATTAATGACAGTACGCAGACCTATACTTTTACATTACGCGATGATGTAAAATATCATAAAAATGAGGTCTTCGGAAATACTAAAACTAGAAAAGTAATCGCAGAAGATTTTACCTATAGTTTTGACAGATTACTGGATGATAAAGTAGCCTCTCCCGGAAGTTGGGTATTACAAAATGTAGCATCATACTCAGCAAAAAATGATAGTACGTTTATAATAAAACTTAAAAAACCTTTTCCGGCATTTCTTGGTTTACTCTCTATGCGATACTGCTCTGTCGTGCCTAAAGAAGCTGTAGAACATTACGGTAACACCTTTAGAAGAAACCCTGTAGGTACGGGACCATTTCTGTTTAAAATGTGGGAAGAAAACATCAAATTAGTTTTAAGAAAAAATCCAGATTATTTTGAAAAAGATAAAGAAGGAAATCAACTTCCTTATATGGAGGCGGTTGCCATCACATTCTTACCTGATAAACAGAGTGAGTTTTTACAATTTATACAAGGTAATCTAGATTTTATGTCTGGGTTAGATAATTCATATAAAGATGAGATTGTAACCACCACTGGACAATTGCAACCTAAATATGAAAATAAGGTTAACCTCATCACAGCACCTTTTTTAAATACAGAGTATCTAGGTTTTTATCTTGATTCTAGTACAGAAGAAATTAACTCAAAAAACTTACGTCAAGCCGTAAATTATGGTTTTGATAGAGTAAAGATGGTAACCTATCTGCGCAATGGTATGGGCTTCCCTGCTGTTAATGGATTTATCCCAAAGGGATTACCTGGTTTTGAGGAAATTGAAGGATTTAGTTACAATCCGCAAAAAGCAAAAGAGCTTATTGAAACCTATAAAACAGAAGCTGGTGATGACCAACCAGAAATAACTATTGGTACAAATGCACAATACCTTGATGTTTGTGAATACATACAACGCGAACTCGAAAAACTAGGACTAAAAGTAATTATAGATGTAGTGCCGCCTTCTACCCTACGCCAAATGAAATCAAGTGGAGAACTAGACATTTTTAGAGCCAGCTGGATTGCAGATTACCCAGATGCAGAGAACTATCTCTCTTTATTTTACAGTCCAAATTTTGCGCCTAACGGGCCTAATTATATGCATTATAAAAATGCCATTTTTGATAGCTTGTATATTCAATCTCAGAATATTTCAGACATAAAAATAAGGAAAAACTATTATCGCAAAATGGATAGTTTGATTATTGCAGATGCTCCTATAGTGCCTCTGTATTATGATATGGCGGTGCGTTTAGTATCTAAAAAAATCTCTGGACTTGGCGTCAACCCTCAGAACTTTCTAGTCTTAAAAAGGGTTAAGAAAATAAAATAGTTACTTTATTCTGTAACCTTTTCCTACATTCTTGCGTATAACTATAAAAGCGCACTATGAGATACAAAACGACCGGAACTACCTCAGGACATAAATTATTTGTTAGAAAAAGAAGTACATCATTTGATAAGTTTGAAAAAACAGATGTGCCTTCAGGTAAGTTTGGTGCGTTTAAAGATCATAAAGAAATGAAGACCTGGGAATATGCTGCATTTCAAAAAGAACAATTTAAGGCTATTAAAAAACGTAAAAGGAGGTTTTATTTTTTACTTATTGTGTCTATAATAATAGCGATTAGCTTAATACTAATATTACCTTTTTTATTTGAAAAGTTTGATGCTGCTAATAGTTATCGAGGCCAATAGAGCAAGGTGCAAAATATAATTATAAATATGGGTTTTGGTCAAGGTGGTGTAGAAAGAGTTAAATCTGTAAAGATGAACCGCGCACAATTAAACAATAGAAAAGGGAAAGGGTATTTTAATAGTCCACAAAATTCTGAAACCGTCTTTGATAAATTTGTTGACCATACTCAAATGTCTCCAGATTAGCTTGCTGCCTTTAAAGCAAAAGTAAAACAACGCGAGGCTGACAATCAAAAAAGGCTTGCTATCTCTTTTGGGATTACAGTGGTTATTCTTGTGAGTGCCTTTTTTTATTTTTTATTATATATTTAAAAAAGAACTAATTAATAAAAAAAAACGAAAAATCAATCTCTATTTATCTTTCGTAACCACAGTTATAGTAGCAGTAGCGATTATAATCTATTTATTCAAATGTTAAACACCTCAAAATATTGACATTCAAAGAAATATACTGCCTAACAATCAAATATTACCCCTCTGAAATAGATATTTCAGATGGAAAAATGGTTAAAAAAAATAGTGGAAATTTTAAAACTTTAAATGATTCATGGGACAAAGCAGAATTAAAAGCTAAAAATGATTCTAACCTTGTTCAATTAATGGTTTGGGGCATTTTCCGTACCTATCACAAAAAAGCAATAGATAACTTTCTTAATGGAATAATGACAGTTTCTGTGACGGAATTAGATATAAAATATTTAAAATCCTCATTTACAGAAAATCTCTTGAATTTAAATATTCAATTAAACTAAAGTGAGAATACTATCCCTTCCTCCACTGAGCAGCCTCTTCAAAAACGTGTTCTAAAATAGCTTCGTCTTCTGCGGTAAACTCAATACCTCTTCTGTCCATTACTATTTTTGCAACCTCAAACGCTTTGTTTGTTTTGTAAGTAGTCATACCAGCACTACCACCCCAGCTAAAACTTGGTACAAAATTGCGAGGAAAACCACTACCAAATATGTTAGCGCTCACTCCTACTACCGTACCTGTATTAAACATAGTGTTGATACCACACTTGCTGTGATCGCCCATCATTAAGCCGCAAAATTGTAATCCAGTTCTTGCAAACCCTTCTGTCTCATAATCCCATAAACGTACTTCTGCATAATTATTTTTAAGGTTAGAGTTGTTGGTATCTGCTCCCAGATTACACCACTCACCTAGCACACTGTTTCCTAAAAAGCCATCATGGCCTTTATTAGAATAGCCCATTATAACAGAATTGTTAACCTCACCTCCTACTTTACTATGAGGCCCAATAGTAGTGGCTCCATATATTTTTGCACCCATTTTTACGGTAGCATTATCACATAAAGCAAAAGGACCACGTAGCATAACACCCTCCATAACTTCTGCGTCTTTACCTATGTAAATGGGCCCATCTGTTGCATTTAAAGAACAATTAAATAGCTTGGCACCTTCTTCAATAAATATATTTTCTTTGTTAAAAGCGACTACGTATTCTGGAATAGGTTGAGAAGTTCTGTCTTCTGTTAGTAAGGCAAAGTCCTTAGTGATTGCTTCACCATTTTTAGCAAAAATATCCCAAGTGTGTTCTATTCTCAATACATCATCATAGGTGTATTGCACAACATCAAACGTATCAAAATCTACTTCTTGTTCTTCTTTGGCAAAAAATGCTAATGGTTCGTCTTCAAAAAACACGGCTTGATTTTCTTTAAGACCCTGTATCACAGCCACTAAATTTTCTGAAGGAATAAAAGAAGCATTAATCATTATATTCTCTTCCATCTCAACCATTGGGTATTTATCTACCAAGTAATCTTCTGTAATCGTTGTGGTAGTAGATCCCAACATACGTTCCCATTTTTCTCTAATGGTCAATATACCTACGCGAATGTCTGCAACAGGTCTTGTAAACGTAAATGGTAATAACTGGTTGCGCACAGCGCCGTCAAAAAGAATATAGTTCATTTTATAGTAATTAGTCGTCAGTAATTAGTTCTTTCAAAGGTAGAAATTATTACCTCTGAAAGCACTTTGTTTCAAAAATAGTTAACTAATTTAAAATTAAAGATTCAATCTTATTATTTCTGAAATGTTCTGTACTTGAAGAATTGGGATCTGTATTAGATAAAGAAGAAGCTGTCTTTTAGTTTAAAACTCAAACCAGCTTTCATTGCAAGCAGAACTTAGTTCTTTACCTTCAGAAACGTGACGATATGTTGTACCTTGAATTATATAATCTTTTGCCCATACTTGTGCATTTTCTGCTACTTCCTTAATAGCATTACAAAGAAAATAAGCTTCATCTGTTGTGGTAGTTGGATGTATCGAAGCTCTTATCCAGCCTGGCTTTAAAGAGAACTCTCCGCTAAATATTTTATCAATGAGCCCGTCTGATGTAGGTTGATCTATATCAAAAAGATAATGACCGTAAGTACCAGCACAACTACAACCCCCTCTAGATTGAATACCGTAGCGGTCATTTAATATTTTTACCACAAGATCGTGGTGTATGCCTTCTATAGTGAATGAAAAAACACCTAAACGGTCTTTATGATCACCGGCTAATATCTTTATTTTAGGATTGTCTTCTAATTCAGAAAACAAGATAGATAGTAGCTCTGCCTCTCTTGCCATCATCTTGTCTACACCCATTTTCTCTTTTAAGCGTATGGCAAGTGATATTCTAATAGCTTGCAAAAAGCCTGGTGTACCACCATCTTCACGTGTCTCTATATCATCAATATACTTGTGACCTCCCCAAGGGTTTGTCCAGGCAACGGTTCCTCCACCTGGATTATCAGGAATATCATTTTTATAAAGTTTATTATTAAATACTAAAACACCACTAGAACCTGGTCCTCCTAAAAATTTATGAGGTGATAAAAAGATAGCATCAAGATAAGAATCTGGTTGATCTGCGGGATGCATATCTATATCTATATATGGTCCAGAGCAAGCAAAGTCTACAAAACAAAGTCCGTTTTGCTCATGCATTAAACGTGCTACTTCATAATACGGTGTTTTAATTCCTGTTACGTTAGAGCAGCTAGTAATAGAAGCTATTTTATAAGGTGCATCTTTATATGAATCTAGTGTCTTTTTAAAATTTTCTAAGCAAAATAAACCTACTTCATTACAAGGAATAACAACTACCTCTGCTATTGTCTCTAACCAAGATGTTTGATTACTATGATGCTCCATATGTGTTATAAACACAACAGGTCTTTCTTGTTTACTTAAATCTAATTGTGATTGTAAATTTTCTGGCGCTTTTAAGCCTAATATGCGTTGAAATTTATTAATAACCCCTGTCATACCAGAACCACAAGTAAGTAACACATCATTCTTATCTGCACCCACGTGTTCTTTAATGATAGTACGCGCTTTTTGGTAAGCGTGTGTCATAGTGGTTCCCATGATAGATGTTTCTGTATGGGTGTTTGCTACAAAGGGACCAAAGTCATCCCTCATTTTATTTTCAATGGGTGTGTATAATCTACCACTTGCAGTCCAGTCTGTGTAAACTATTTTTTGTTCACCATAGGGACTAGTAAATGTTTTATCTATTCCTAAAATTTGATTTCTGAAAGGTTCAAAGTATGATTCTAAGCTAGTTACACTTTGTTCTACTTTTCCGATAGACTTTATAAACATTTGGTTATCAATTAATTGTATGCGAATCTACATTAAATTTATCAAATCTTTTAAAGAATCTAACAAAAAACAAACGGTTAAAATTTCAGAATTAATAATTAAAAAAGAGAATATATAAGACATAAAAAAACCACCGTAAAACTTAATTAAATAAGTTTTACGGTGGTCTATATTAAAAGAAACTTTTCTATTTTGAAATAGCAGCTATTTCTGCAATAAATCTATCTGCTAGACTATCTGCTATCTCTTGTGAAGAAGCTTCTGTGTACACACGAATTATTGGTTCTGTATTAGATTTTCTTAGGTGTACCCAGTTTTCTGGAAAGTCAATCTTCACACCATCAATAGTTGTAATCTGCTCTGAAGCATATTTATCTTCCATAGATTTAAGTATCGCATCTACATCTATAGTAGGCGTTAAAGCTATTTTCTTTTTACTCATAAAGTAGTTAGGGTAACTAGCACGTAACTCACTTACTGGCATTTTTTTAGCTGCAAGATGACTTAAAAATAAGGCTATCCCTACAAGACTATCACGCCCGTAGTGTGAGTCTGGATAAATAATACCACCGTTTCCTTCTCCACCTATCACGGCTTTAGTATCCTTCATCATATTTACAACGTTTACTTCTCCCACGGCACTTGCTTGATGTTTACCACCGTGTTTTTTAGTAACATCGCTTAAAGCACGAGATGATGACATATTTGACACCGTGTTTCCTGGTGTATGTTCTAATACATAATCTGCAACGGCAACTAGTGTGTACTCTTCGCCAAACATCTCTCCTTTTTCATCTACAAACGCAAGTCTATCTACATCTGGATCTACCACAAGACCAAAGTCTGCATTCTCCTTAACAGTTAAGGCCATTAGGTCTCCTAAATGTTCTTTTAATGGTTCTGGATTGTGCGGGAACTCACCGTTAGGTTTACAGTATAATTTTACAGCTTCTACGCCTAAAGCCTCTAATAATAATGGTACTGCGATACCTCCCGTAGAGTTAACACCATCTACCACTACTTTAAATTTGGCTGCTTTTATTGCTTCTACATTTACAAGCTCTAAATCTAGAACCTCATCTACGTGAATATCCATGTAAGCATCATTAATAAAACGCTCTCCTAAGTTATCTACTTCTGCAAAAGTGATATCTCCACTTTCTGCCAAGTCTAAAATTTCTTGTCCAGCTGCACCGTCTAAAAACTCTCCTTTACTATTTAATAATTTAAGAGCGTTCCATTGTTTTGGGTTATGGCTCGCTGTTAAGATAATCCCTCCATCTGCAGCTTCTAGTGCTACAGCAACCTCTACTGTAGGTGTTGTAGATAAACTTAGATCTACTACATCTATACCCATACCTATTAATGTGTTTACAACAAGTTCTTGAATCATAGCTCCAGAAATACGTGCATCACGACCTATCACAACCTTATAACGGTCTTTGTTGCGTTGCTTTTTTACCCAGGCACCGTAAGCCGCAGCATATTTTACCGCATCAAATGGTGTTAAGTTTTCGCCTTGAGTACCACCTATGGTTCCTCTAATTCCTGATATAGATTTTATTAATGTCATTGTTGTTGTATTTCTGAAATATTAAAAAACAAAGATACTTGTTAATATATGAATATTAAAGAGTCAATTTAGCAACTCTTATTGGTCGAAAATAATTCTCATAGCAATAAAGATCTTCTATGAGTTTTGGACGTTTTGAGCCACGACCATTCACTTCGTTCATTACACGATTCACGATTAAATCTTTAGATTTATGAAGCTTATAATGATTCTTGTAATAAACGAAGTCAATGTTATCCAATAAACTATAGTGCTTCAATCTTCAAACAGTATCTAACAAAATAATACTAGAGTTGCTATCCTGTCGTGAATCGTGTAAGGTGCGAAGCACCTGGTCGTGGGTCAAAACGTCCTTTTAAATTTATTAATTATTTAAGATTGATTAACTCTAATCAAAAGGACGTTTTTTGTAATTTGTGCTAATGAATTTTCTCGCACACATTTACCTTTCTGGCGATGATGAAGGAGTCACTATTGGCAACTTTATCGCAGACGGAATTAAAGGCAAAAAATACCAAAAGTATCCAGCAACCATTCAAAAAGGTATTTTGCTGCACCGTTTTATTGACAGTTATACAGATAGTCATCCTACTGTGCGTAAAAGCACAAAGCGATTACACGAAAAACATGGGCATTATAGCGGTGTAATAGTAGACATACTTTATGACCATTTTTTGGCAAAAAACTGGAGTAAGTATAGTGATGTGCCATTAGCAGAATACATAGACAATTTTTACAACTTACTACAAGACAACTACGCAATACTCCCTACCAGAATACAGCGAATGATGCCTTATATGATGGCAGACAACTGGCTCTTGTCTTACGCCACAGTACCAGGTATTAGTAAGATATTAGACCAGATGAGCGTGCGCGTAAAAGGGCGCTCTAACATGAACTTTGCCGTCATTGAACTCAAAGAGTTTTATGATGAGTTTGAAATAGAATTTACCAGCTTTTTTGAAGAACTACGAGACAGCTGTAAAGAGAAGTTAGTAGAAATAGATAAAAAATATTAAGATGAAAAAACAAAACTACTCTCTTTATTTTTTGCATCTGCTTGCTATTTTTTTATTTAGCGCTTGTAAAAATGACCCGCACATTTCCGAAGTTAAAAAACCGCAACTAGGTGTTATTGCAGATAGTGCTATGGTGGTTTCTGCAAGACAAGAAGCTTCTAATATTGGTCTGAAAATAATGAAAGAAAAAGGCGGAAACGCCTTTGATGCAATGATTGCAACAGAGTTTGCACTCGCAGTTGTTTATCCATACGCTGGTAATCTAGGTGGTGGTGGTTTTATGGTGTATAGAACAGAATATGGCGAAGTGGGCGCTTTAGACTACAGAGAGAAAGCCCCAATGGCAGCTACTAGAGATATGTATCTTGATGACGACGGAAATTTTATAAGCGATAAAAGTAAGACAGGTTCATTAGCAGTTGGTATCCCCGGAACAGTTGCAGGAATGTTTGCCGTTCACGAAAAATATGGCTCATTACCTATGGAAGAAATAATTGAACCTGTAATAAAACTAGCCACAGATGGTTTTTTACTAACAGAAGATCAAGCAGGACGTTTTAATAAATATGCTCCTATTTTTGAAGAAGTGAATGGAGAGAAAAGTATTTATTCTAATGAGTGGAAAGCTAATGATCGTTTTATTAATAAAGCTCTCGCTGCTACTTTTAAACGCATTATAGAAAACGGAAGAGAAGAATTTTATAATGATGAAACCGCAGACCTTCTGGTAAAATTCATTTCTTCAAAAAACGGAATCATCACCAAACAAGACCTTGCTAGTTATGAAGCCGTATGGAGAGAACCCGTACTATTTGATTATAAAGAATTAAAGATTATCTCTATGGCGCCACCTTCTAGTGGTGGTATTTGTCTAGCTCAAATATTAAATGCCGTAGAAGAGTACCCTATTATAGATTATGGGCACAACCAAACACGATCTATGCAAGTTATCATAGAAGCCTCAAGACGTGCTTATGCAGATAGAAGTGAGTTTTTAGGCGATCCAGATTTTGTAGAAGTTCCTGTAGATAGTTTAATTAGTCAACATTATGTAAAAGGTAGAATGAATGACTTTTCTTTTGATAAGGCTACTCCTTCTGTTTCTATAGCGGCAGGAAAGCCTTTAGGTCAAGAATCTACAGAAACTACCCATTACTCTATTGTAGATGCTAGAGGAAACGCCATTGCTGCAACGACTACCCTAAATGCAGCCTTTGGCTCTAAATTATATAGCAACGACTTGGGTTTTTTCTTTAATAACGAGATGGATGATTTTAGCGCTAAACCTGGCGAACCTAATATGTTTGGTCTTATAGGTGGCGAGGCAAACGCTATAGCTCCACAAAAAAGAATGTTGAGCAGTATGACACCTACTATTGTTGAGAAAAATGGAGAATTTTGGATGAGTGTTGGTACACCCGGAGGATCAACAATTATTACCTCTGTAATGCAAACTATTCTTAATGTGTATGAATATGATATGACTATGCAAGATGCTGTAAACGCACCTAGATTTCACCATCAATGGCTGCCAGATGAGGTACTTGTTGAGCCTGTAGGTTTTGATAAAAATGTACTTGATAGTTTATCACAAAAAGGATATAAAATTAATAAAGATGATGCCCCTGTTATAGGTAAAGTAGACGCCATTTTAAGAAAAACCAATGGTAAACTAGAAGGTGGTGCAGATCGTCGTGGAGATGATACAGCCGTTGGTTATTAATTGCTTTTATCTTTTTTTATAGCTTTTTATTAATAATAGTAAAGCCTTTATTGATGGGTTTTAAAGTGCAATTAGCTTCCTTATTTTTTTGTATTTTATTAATGTAAACGTAGGGAAAATAGATTTCAACTTGTTTTATTTATAGTAACCACCACTTTCAGTTGGTATAAAAAACATTTTATGAAAACTACAAAACTACTTTTACTAGCATTTCTTATCACTTGCTTTGCTTGTGATAATAATGATGACACAATTGATAGCACTGACGACACAGATGATGTTGTGGGTGTGATTGACATGAACTCTTTTGACCCAGACTTCGTCGTTAATTATGGAGCTACCATTATTAGAGATATAATGGTGACCGTTGTAGATAAAGACGGTAACAACCTAGAAGGTGTAAATATAAATGTAGCAAACCTAAATACGTCAACAGATCAAAACGGAATTGCCATCTTAAGAGACGCCTCTATTTATGAGCGTTTTGGATATATAAAAGCCTCTAAAGTTGGCTTTATTCATGCATCAAGAAGTATTGCTCCTACCCACGGTCTTAATCAAGTACGTATAATGATGCTGCCAGAAACAATTGCTGGATCTACTAATAGCGGTGAGATAGCAACTATCACAAACGGTGCTGGAGCATCTGTTGTGCTTAACGGAAATTATATAAACGAAAGCGGAAACGAATATACAGGTACAGTAGATGTTATTTTACACCACCTTGATCCAGCAGATGAGAATATGAGAGATCAAATGCCAGGTATGCTATATGCGCAAGATGAAGATGGCGAAGCACAAGGGCTAGTTACATTGGGTATGCTCGCAGTAGAATTAAGAGGAGCAAATGGTGAAGATCTTAACTTAATGAGCGGAAGCACAGCAACCATCACCATGCCTGTAGATCCTAGTATTATATCTTATGCCCCTACTACTATCCCATTATGGTATTTTGACGAAGTGAACGGTGTATGGATTGAAGAAGGAGAAGCAACATTAATAGGTACAGAATACATAGGAGAAGTAAGTCACTTTTCTTTCTGGAACTATGATATACCTACAGATGCAAGTGTAGTATGTTTAGTCTTAACAGATGAAGACGGTAACGCTCTTGCAAACTCATTAGTAACTATTACAAGCCCAACATTTGGTACAACATCTGGAACGACAAATAATGATGGAGAAGTATGCGGATATATGCCTAATGGAGAAGTTTTAGAGTTAAATGTATATAGTGAGACCTGTAATGACACATCACTTTTTAACACTAATGTAGGTCCATTTAGTGTAGACACAACGGTACCAGTCACTGTGGTACTATCTGGCATTGTAGTAACAGAGACTGTAACAGGTACCCTAAGTGATTGTAATGGAGCCTCTATCTCTAATGGATATGTTGTTGTAGACTATCAAGGGGGTGGCGCAACAGTTGTAGTAGAAGCTGACGGAAGTTTTGAAATTACTATTTTGCGTTGTACAGCAGAACTTGAGTTTACAATACAAGGTATTGATATTGATGGTTTACAACAATCTACATTACAGACCTATAATTTTACAACACCACTTACAGATGTAGGTAATCTTTTAGCTTGTGATACGGTTACAGAGTTTATACAATATGACTTAGATAATGGTGCACAAACATTCTTTGAAACAGTAAATATTGAGGCTAATTTCTCTGCAAGCAATCCAAATACTGGAAATCCTAATGTAAATATTTATGCTGGTGATAATTCTGGTCAAGGTATCTATATGTACGGTGAGTTATTGCCAGCTCCACATTTAGGCGTTTATGACTTTCTAGATTGGCAAGACCCAAACGATCTTGGTTTTAATATGTCTGAGTTCTTTGATATGTCTAACGTTAATAATGAAATTGTATACAACCTTACCACTCTTGGTGAAGTAGGAGAATATATTGACATCAGTTTTTCTGGAAACTATGAAGACTTTAGTGGTAACACACATTTTATAACTGGTACAGTTCACGTGCTTAGAGATAATTAAAAACACCCCAAATTAGTTTTAGTTTAAAAGCCTTTGATATTCGTATCAAAGGCTTTTTTTTTTGCTTCGGAAATGTAAATGATTTGAATCCCGGGGAGTACCATCAAATCACTTAATCTTTTTGTATACAATTAACATTTCCGTAGGAAACCCTACACCCAAAATTTAAGCGCATTTGAGTACCTTTGCAAACTATGGCAAAAAATGAAGATGTTATTGAAGTTTTAGGGGCACGAGTTCACAATTTAAAGAACATTGATGTTACTATTCCTAGAGAAAAACTGGTGGTAATTACAGGTCTTTCTGGTAGTGGTAAATCTTCACTCGCCTTTGATACTATTTATGCAGAAGGACAACGCCGTTATATAGAAACATTCTCTGCTTACGCCCGCCAGTTTTTAGGCAGTCTTGAACGCCCAGACGTAGATAAAATAGATGGTCTCTCTCCAGTGATTGCTATTGAGCAAAAGACCACAAGCAAGAGCCCACGCTCTACGGTGGGTACCATCACAGAAATTTACGATTTTTTACGTCTTTTATACGCAAGAGGTAGTGATGCCTATAGTTATAATACGGGCGAAAAAATGGTAAGCTATAGTGATGAACAGATTAAAAGCTTAATTGTAAGCGAGTATGCAGATAAAAAAATAAGTATTCTTGCGCCAGTGGTACGCTCTAGAAAGGGACATTACCGCGAACTTTTTGAGCAAATAGCAAAACAAGGTTTTTTAAAAGTGCGTGTAGATGGCGTTGTCGTAGATATCACTAAAGGAATGCGCATAGATCGTTACAAAAATCACGATATTGAGATTGTTATAGATCGTCTTAAAATAGCAGAAGGTCCAGATAATGATAAGCGCATAAGCGAAACCATAAATACAGCCATGTATCACGGTGATGATGTATTAATGGTATTAGATAATGACACTAATGAAACTCGCTTTTTTAGTCGTTCATTAATGTGCCCTACTAGTGGTATTTCTTACCCTAATCCAGAGCCTAATAACTTTTCGTTTAACTCCCCAAAAGGGATGTGCCCTAACTGTAAAGGTCTTGGGCAGCTGTATCAAATTAACGAACAGAAAATAGTCCCAGACGCTTCTATATCTATAAAACAAGGAGCATTAGCACCACACGGACCACATAAAAAGAATTGGATTTTTAAGCAGCTTGAGTTAATAGCAGAACGTTTTAAATTTAAATTAAGTGACCCTTGGAGCAAAGTGCCAAAAGAAGCACAGCAAATGATCTTTTATGGTGGTAATGACAAGTTTGAAGTAAACAGCAAAGACCTAGGCGTTACCCGAAAATACAATATAGATTTTGAAGGAGTAGCAACCTTTATACAGAATACTTATGACGCAAACGAGTCTCGTTCTCTACAGCGTTGGGCAAAAGATTTTATGGATAAAGTTCCTTGCCCAGAATGCCAAGGTTCACGTTTAAGACAAGAATCATTATACTTTAAAGTAGACGGTAAAAACATTGCAGAGCTAGCTCAAATGGACATTGTTGAGCTGGCAGAGTGGTTTAAAGGCATAGAAAAAAGATTGGGTAAAAACCAATTAAAGATTGCAGCAGAAATTGTAAAAGAGGTGCGCACACGTCTTCAGTTTTTAATTGATGTGGGGCTCACATATCTCGCACTTGATAGAAGCTCTAAATCACTTTCGGGAGGTGAGGCGCAGCGTATTAGGCTTGCAACACAAATAGGTTCTCAATTAGTTGGAGTACTTTATATTCTTGATGAGCCTAGTATTGGCCTGCATCAACGAGATAATGAGAAACTGATTAAGTCACTTGTTGCATTGCGCGATGTGGGGAATTCTGTAATTGTGGTAGAGCACGATAAAGACATGATTGAGAGTGCAGACTATGTAATTGATATAGGTCCTGCAGCAGGAAAATATGGTGGCGAGATAGTATCTGAGGGTACTCCTATGGAAATTTTAAAACACAAAACACTTACCGCAGATTATTTAAATGGGACTAAAAAAATTGAAATCCCAGAAAAACTTAGAGAAGGAAACGGGAATTTTCTAGAATTAACTGGATGTACAGGTAACAACCTTAAAAACGTTTCTGTAAAATTTCCGTTAGGAAAAATGATAGGCGTTACAGGTGTTTCTGGTAGCGGAAAATCTACATTAATTAATGAGACTCTCTACCCTATTCTTAACGCGTATTATTTTAATGGCGTTAAAAAACCTATGCCTTATAAAAAGATTAAAGGTCTTGATCATATAGACAAAGTGATTGATATTAACCAGTCGCCCATAGGTAGAACCCCAAGGAGTAATCCTGCAACATACACAGGTGTTTGGGGAGAAGTAAGAAGTCTTTTTGCAAAAGTGCCAGAAGCAATGATACGTGGTTATAAGCCAGGAAGATTTAGCTTTAACGTAAAAGGAGGTCGTTGTGAAACTTGCCGTGGTGGCGGATTGCGCGTTATAGAAATGAACTTTCTACCAGATGTGTACGTTGAGTGTGAAACTTGCCAGGGAAAACGTTTTAACCGTGAGACGTTAGAAATACGCTATAAAACAAAGTCAATCTTTGATGTGCTAGACATGACCATCAATGAAGCTTGTGAATTTTTTGAAAATATACCAAAGATATTTAGAAAGTTAAAAACTATACGTGATGTTGGTTTAGGATACATCACACTTGGACAGCAATCTACTACCCTATCTGGTGGAGAAGCGCAACGCATAAAACTTGCTACAGAACTTTCTAAAAGAGATACAGGTAATACCTTCTATATTCTTGATGAACCTACTACAGGTTTACACTTTGAAGATATAAGAGTATTAATGCTTGTGCTTAACAAATTAGTAAATAAAGGGAATACCGTACTAATTATAGAGCATAATCTAGATGTGGTTAAAACGGTAGATTATATCATTGATATAGGCCCTGAAGGCGGTAAAGGAGGTGGTACTGTTGTTGCAAAAGGCACACCAACAGAGGTGAGTAAAGTAAAGAAAAGTCATACCGCAAGATTCTTAAAAAAAGAACTTGAAGCAAAATAAACCTACCTTATTACTTAAAACAAAAACGACCCACTTTTAAAAAAAGTGGGTCGTTTTTGTTTTAAGGGTTTAAGTAAATTAAACACTGATTTAAATTTAATTGAGGGTTCTGTTTTAAGAGATCATCTACCCAGATTTTAAGTTCCTCAATTTCGTAAGGAAGTAATCTGTCCATCGCCTTTTGTAACTCTTTGCAGAACAAGCTTACATCAAAGCTTACTTTAGAAAGCACTGCCTTGGTATAGTCAAACATAGCTCTAGCCATAGTATTCGTAATTTAGTTAAGTAGTTTCTTAGTATAGGCGTCTCGTTTTATATTTAACTATCTAAAGATAATAAAAATTGTTTAGCAAAATGTTAAAATCTACTTGTAGTTATTAATAAAATTATTTTAAAGGAAAAGAAAGTCCTAGTGCAAAGGCGCCAGACTGTTGTTCTACACTATTGTGTAAAAAATATGAAAAGCCTATGTCTACACCGTTATTCTTACCTAATTCTAATCCAAAAGAAATAGGTATGTGATAAATCACTCCCTTTTTATCGTAGTAGTCAAAAACTGTTGATGTTTTAAAACTCCCTATTGATGCCCCAAAACCTACTTCTATATAAGGAGCTATATATGGTATAGGAATTCTTAATCTTGTTTTACCACCTATAAGAAATGCTTTAGATTCTGCATATTCATCAGTGGGATTCCCGTCAAAATCCTCATCATCAGCTTTTGTAATAAAGAGACCAGCATACGGCCTTAATTCTACCCAGTTAGTTACTTTATAAATTATTTCTCCTTGAGCAAAAAAACCTGTTCCGCCAACATCCGCCTCGCTATAATAGGGTATAGTAACACCATATCCAACCTGAACACCAAGAGACTTTTCCTTTATAAATTGTGCTTTCACAAAAAAAGGAGACAGAAAAAAAATTACTATTAGCAGCGTATTTTTCATATTTAAAAAATCAAGAAGTAATTTTTTTATTTTTCTTTTTCTTCACGGTCCACTCAAAAGCAAACTTAGACACCACATCACCTGCCTCATCTATACCATCTGCGTGCATCCAGCATACTTGACCTTCTCCTGTGGCAATAGCAGCATCAATAGTTTTTTTAATAGCTAAGCCATCATTACATGTATACGTGATTTTCCCTTTTGCTTTTTTAGTAAAGGTCGCTTTGTTATTTGCAACTAACATAGAGACTGGCGCACTAGTTTCTCTTATATATCCCATAACCAAAGCCCCAGTACTTAACTCTGCTGCCATCCCCTGCACTGCCCAAAACATAGAATTAAAAGGATTTTGATTGATCCATTTATACTTTACTGTGCTCACACAGGTTTCATTATTAATAGATTTGAGTCGTACCCCTGTTAAGTAAGCAGAAGGTAATTTTAAGAATAAAAAAGTATTAAATCCTTTAGGTCTTTTAAGCATCTTGTGTGTTTTAAGCGAATATAGGCAGAAGGTATATTACATCAAAATTACTTTTCATTAAAAAGTCTAATTAGGCCTTAAAACTACGTGAACACCTATTTAAACTACAATTAACAGGTATTTACCCTTTAATATTTCAGAAATTAAAATGTTAATTTTATGTTAATTTTTAGTACTATGCGTTACATAATACCTTTTAAAAGACATATATTTGTATAAGATTCTAATAAGCTATGGACACTACACCAACAAAAAACGACAAACAAGTGGCAGCTGCCACCCATCTTTCAACATTTGCGAAGTACCTCTTCCCATTTGGTAATTTTTTATTACCTATTATTTTATGGCAAGTAAATAGTAACAAAAAGTTTATTGATCACCATGGTAGACAAGCCGTTAATTTTCAATTAAGCATACTATTATACAGCATCGCAATAGGTGTTATCTGTATTCCATTTTTTGTCATTTTTGCTACAGACTTTGTTTCATTAATAGAAGCAATAGGTGACGGGATGGATAGCACAAAAATGAACGAAGTGCAAAACCTAACTGGCTATATTTTATTATTTGCTGTTGCTGTACTCTTATTAATTGGTTTATTCTTTTTTGAATTATACGCCGTTATAAGTGCTAGTATGAAGGCATCAAAAGGAGAATACTACCACTACCCTTTTTGTATTCCTTTTTTAGGGAGCGATAATGAAGAGAATATAACTTCGGAAACTACTACTATAATAGACACTGATAAAGCGATTACAGAAACCAATCAAAACCAATCATTATGAGTACCATCGTAGAATTTATTGCAGCACTAACATTTAGTTTTCTTGGTATTTCAGAAGAAATACCTCCAGAGGTTGTGGTACACCAAGTTACCATAGAATGCTGCGAGACAGAACCATCATCATCAACAGATATGTTAATGATCACAGACATATCATCAATCAAAAAATCGAACATAAAAGCACAGAAAAACACACTCCTATGAAAATTGAAAACACAAAAGCGCAAATGCGTAAGGGAGTTCTAGAATATTGCATACTTTCTATCTTAAAAGATGGTGAGGCATATACCAGCGATATTCTTGAAACTTTAAAAGACGCTAAGATGTTAGTAGTCGAGGGTACCATTTATCCCCTTCTCACCCGTCTTAAAAACGCAGGACTCTTATCATATAGATGGGAAGAATCTAGCAGTGGGCCACCACGCAAGTATTATGATCTCACAGAAACCGGGAGATTATTTTTAAAAGAATTAAACACTACCTGGAGCGACCTGCAAAAGGCTGTAAATATTGTAACCACTACAACACCAAAAAAATGAAAAAGACAGTAAACATAAACTTAGCAGGTACCTTTTTTCATATAGATGAAGATGCCTTTGGCAAGCTATCACGTTACTTAGACGCCATAAAAAAATCACTGAGCGATCCACAGGGTGGTGACGAGATTATACGAGATATTGAAGGTCGTATTGCAGAACTTTTTTCTGAAAAAATAGAGTCAAACACACAAGTAATCTCTACTAGTGAGCTTGATGAGGTTATTGCCGTAATGGGACAACCAGAAGATTATTCTGTAGATGAAGAAATCTTTGAAGATGCACCAGTAAGTGGTAGTAAGAGAACTACCTACAACCAGCTTTTTAGAGACATTGATAATAAATTTATCTCTGGTGTTTCTTCTGGTCTAGGTCACTATTTTAAGATAGATGCTATCTGGATTCGCCTTATCTGGATCTTTTTGACATTTATTACCTCTGGAATGATTATCCCTATTTACATTTTACTCTGGATTTTAATGCCAGCAGCAGTATCTGTAAGCGATAAATTAAAAATGAACCGTGAAGCCGTTACTATAACTAATATTGAAAAAAAGTTCAAAGAGGGTTATGAAGCTGTAGCCGACGGTATAAAGAATGCTGACTATGATAAATATGGTCAAAAAATAAATAGTGGTGCTTCTGGTTTTTTTGATACCATAGGTAAAATTTTTATGACCATTTTTAAGATCTTCGGTAAGTTCTTTGGGGTATTAATGGTGATAGTAGGGTTTTCTACGGTGATAGCGCTTATTATAGGCTTATTTACTGCAGGCACGCTAGGTATCTATAAAGATGGAGCTTCTATGGACTATGTTAATGTAGTAAATACAAGTGACGCCCCTATTTGGTTAATCTCATTATTGCTTTTGTTTGCTGTAGGGATTCCGTTTTTAGCACTTGCTATATTAGGATTAAAAATTCTTATTAAAAATCTACGTTCTATGGGGTGGACTGCAAAAATAATACTCATTGTATTATGGTTAGCCTCTTTAGTAGGGATTGCGATAATAGCAATACATCAAGTTACAGAACAAGCCTTTGATGAAGAAGTAATCACAGAGCATATGGTCCCTGTACATGCTGGCGAGACTTTAAAACTAGCAATGAGATCAAACTCACTTTATGATACAGATGTGAGTAGACGTTATGGTTTAAAATTAAAATATAACGAGAATGATGAGCAAATTATTTATTCAAGTGATGTTCGTCTTATAGTACGTAGCTCTAAAGACTCTATAGGTAGAATGCTTGTTGAAAAGAAAGCAGATGGCAGTAGCTCACGAGATGCTAAAGAAAGAGCAGAGGCCATCAACTACGGTTTTACTCTAGAAAACGGAACCCTATTGCTTGATGGTTATTTAACCTCTGCTGTACAAGAAAAGTTTAGAGACCAAGAAATAGAGATAATTCTCTATTTACCAGAAGGTGTTATTCTAAACGCAGATGAGAGCACTTACTCTTTTCATAGAAATGACAGTTACTATAATGACATATTAGATAATGGTATGGAAGGCTATAATTTAATTGTTGAAGATGACTTTTTAAAATGTCTTGACTGTCCTAAAGAAGTAATGGAAGAACTTTATGATAACGACGACCACGGAAATGTGAACATCGATATTGATAACTTTAAAATGAATATTGACAATAATGGAGTTAATATTGACCTAGACGGTGATGGAGAGTCTGAAATTAAAGTTAAAAGTAACAACTTTGACAAAGAACTTAAAGACTCAATTGAAGAATTTAAAAATGAAGTTCAATTAGACTCTGAAGATAACTAAGAGGCAACACTGCTATCGCGCCACTTAGGTTTTAAAATCTGCCGCACCCATAGTGTTGGCAGATTTTTTTTAATATAAATCAATAAAAAAATCCCCAAGTTACCTTGGGGATTTTTTATATACTATTTCCGAAGAAAAGATTATGCTTCTGCTGGCTCTTCTACAGTGGCTAAATAACGTTCTGCGTCTAGTGCAGCCATACATCCAGTTCCTGCAGCAGTAACTGCTTGACGGTATTCTTTATCTTGTACATCTCCACTAGCAAAAACGCCAGGAAGGTTTGTCTTAGTAGATTTACCTTTAGTAATTAAATATCCAGTATCATCCATATCTAGTTGCCCTTTAAAGATGTCTGTGTTTGGTTTATGACCTATTGCTATAAATAATCCAGTAATAGCGATATCTTCTTTATCACCAGTTTGGTTATTTTTCATACGTAAACCTTCTACTACCATATCACCTAATACCTCATCAACTTCTGTGTTGTAATGTACCGTAATGTTTGGTGTATTTGTAACTCTATGTTGCATTGCTTTAGACGCTTTCATGTGATCTTTACGCACAAGCATCGTTACGTTTTTACAAATATTAGCAAGGTATGTAGCTTCTTCTGCTGCAGTATCTCCTGCTCCTACGATAGCCACATCTTGTTCTTTATAAAAGAAACCATCACAAACTGCACAAGCAGATACTCCTCCACCTCTTAGCTTTTGCTCACTTGGCAACCCTAAATATTTTGCAGTTGCTCCCGTAGATATAATTACAGATTCTGCTTCAATTTGAGTTTTATTATCTACTGTTACTTTGTGTATTCCTCCTACTTCTGTACTAAAATCAACAGCAGTAACCATCCCAATACGAACTTCTGTACCAAAACGCTCTGCTTGTTTTTGTAACTGCACCATCATTGTTGGCCCATCAATACCCTCTGGGTAACCAGGAAAGTTATCAACCTCTGTAGTCGTTGTTAATTGTCCACCTGGCTCCATACCTGTATACATAATAGGCTTAAGGTCTGCACGTGCTGCATAAATTGCTGCCGTGTAACCTGCAGGGCCAGAACCAATAATCAAACATTTAATTCTTTCTATTGTATCACTCATAACTATTTTTCTTAATTTTTTTGGAACGTAAAAATAATAATTTTAGTCGTTACATTACACGCTAGCTTACTTAAATAATTTTACTGTTTATTAAAAGCTGTTTGGGTTTAGCTTACGCGAAAATATGCTGGGTTTAATAGATCTGCTATTTCATTATCATTAGTTACATATGTTGTTATAAATTGTGGAGTTTCAGGAATCTCTTCTCAGCACTGAAGTAGTTGGTATCAACTTATTTTTTTTATCATATTCATCAGTTCATAAATTTAAATTTCACATAATACTATTCACGCATAATACTTTGACAAACGCAGAATAAACGGTATTTTTACAATAGAAATAATTTATCTAAATATATCCCAATGAATAAAGATCAATTTACAGAGAACCTATCCTTGCCAGTAGTAGCAGCGCCTATGTTTTTAATCTCTGGACCAGAGTTAGTAATCGCTGCCTGTAAAAAAGGAATTGTAGGTACCTTCCCTGCCCTTAATCAACGTACTACAGAAGGTTTTGAAGAATGGGTTGTGCAAATTAAAACAGAACTTGAAGCTTGGGAAAAAGAAACAGGTAAAAAAGCAGCACCCTTTGGTGTTAACTTGATTGTTCACGGAACTAACCCACGTGTACAGGCAGATTTAGAAATTTGCGCAAAGCATAAAGTACCTTTAATTATTACATCTCTTGGTGCTATTTCTATGGTAGTAGATGCAGTACATAGTTATGGAGGTATTGTTTTTCATGATGTTATTAAAAGACGACACGCAGAAAAAGCGATAGAAGCTGGAGTAGATGGATTAATATTAGTGTGTGCAGGTGCAGGTGGTCACGCAGGTACACTACACCCTGTACCTTTTATTAACGAAATCAAACAAATATTTGACGGTTTCATTTTACTTTCGGGCGCATTAAGTACTGGTCAAGATGTAGCTAGTGCAATGCAAATGGGCGCAGATCTTGCTTATATGGGAACTCGCTTTATCAATACAGACGAGAGTAAAGCAAATGACGAATACCGTAAAATGATAGAAGATTCTCAAACCACAGATATCACATACACGGCTGCAATTAGTGGTGTGAGTGCAAACTTTTTAAGCAAAAGCTTAGATGCTGCTGGTGTTTCAGAAGAACAATTAAAGAGTACTGCAAAAATAGATTTTGGGAAAGAGATGGATACAGAAGCAAAAGCTTGGAAAACCATTTGGTCTGCAGGACAAGGTGTTGCATCTATTGATGACTCTTTACCTATGAGCGATCTAGTTGATAGAATGAAAGTAGAATTTAAAGATGCTATCGAGCATCAACAAAAAGTATTAGAGAAGTATAGTAAATAAGACAGACACTTATTGTCATAGTGTTTTTATCAATTATAAATTATAAGATTTTTATTACTCTTTGTCGAAAACGGTAGTTGATAAAAAATATTTTCTAGACATTTAAAAACCATGGCACACCTTTTGCCGTATGTAATAATAGGAAAGAGTCCTAGTTTGGTTGGTTACTGGTGCACTCAACAAAATTCCTTAAAGCCCGAATAACACTTGTTGTTCGGGCTTCTTCTTTTTTGTATATTTTCGGTATAAATTCTCACTATGAAAAATAGCTTATTAATAGGAGTTCTGTGTATAAGTTTTCTTGCATGCAACACTCCAAAAAAAGAAAAAAATATTGCTATTAATACAGTACAAAAAACTTATAGCATTGAAAAAATAGTAGATGAGCTTTCAAATCCTTGGGGAATGACTTGGTTGCCAGATGGCAGTATGCTCATCACAGAAAAAAGCGGTGAACTCATACAATTTAAAGACGGCACAAAAACCGAAATTAAAAATGTGCCCGAGGTTTATAATCGTGGGCAAGGTGGATTACTAGATATTAAAGTGCACCCAGACTATGCCACTAACGGTTGGATTTATTTTACGTATGCCTCTACAGAAGGTGAAGGCGAAGGAGGAAATACAAAACTTAGCAGAGCAAAATTAAAAGAAAACGCACTCTCTGAAATTGAACACCTTTATAAAGCATCACCCAATAGTACCCGCGGTCAACATTTTGGTTCACGTATTGAGTTTGATGACAAAGGATATGTTTATTTTTCTATTGGCGAGCGTGGAGACCGTGATACAAACCCGCAAGACAAAACAAGAGACGGCGGTAAAATATATAGATTACACGATGACGGTCGTGTGCCAGAGGACAATCCGTTTTTTAATGAAGCAGACGCTGTAAAAGCAATTTATACCTTCGGAAATAGAAACCCACAAGGGATGGATCAACATCCAGAAACGGGAGAAATATGGATTCACGAGCACGGCCCAAAAGGTGGTGATGAAGTTAATATTTTAAAAAGTGGCGCAAATTACGGCTGGCCATTAATCTCTTATGGCGTAAATTATAGTGGCACAAAGTTTACAGACAAAACAAAAATGGAAGGCATGGAAGACCCTATTTATTATTGGGTTCCATCTATCGCGCCTTGCGGAATGACCTTTGTAACTGGAGACAAATACCCAGACTGGAAAGGCAATTTACTAGTTGGTTCGCTTAAGTTTAACTACGTAGAACTTCTTAAACTAGAGGGTAACAAAGTAGTAGATCGAGAAAAAATTGCAGAAGATATTGGTCGAGTTCGTAATGTGCAACAAGGACCCGATGGTTTTATTTATATTGCCGTTGAAGGCGATGGTATTTTTAGAATTATGCCTGGAAAATAGAAGAAAGACCGTTTCACTGAAAGAAGAAAGAGCTTATGTTAGATTGAGTGCAGTCGAAGTGTTATTAAATTTCCAAAAAAATTACTGTCACCCAGAGCTTGTCGAAGGGCTCGCTAGTCACAGAATTACAAATTATTAATAAAAATATAATGAAAAACACATTAACAATACTAACCCTATCCCTCCTACTATTAGCTTGTAACAGCAAAGAAAATAAGAAAACAGATATGGCAAGTTACACCACAGAAAAACAAACGCCACTAGAGAAAAGCATCGCAGATGGTGCTATTGTCTATAAAGATTTCTGTAATCAATGCCATAGACCTAAAGGAAAAGGCTTGGGTAAAACCTACCCGCCACTAGTAGGCTCAGACTGGTTAACTGATAAAAGAACAGAAAGTATTCACGCAATTAAATATGGTCTTAAAGGAGAAATACAAGTAAATGGTAAAACCTATGATAACGTAATGTCTCCACTAGGATTAAGTGATCAAGAAACTGCAGATGTTATGAACTACATTATGAATACTTGGGGCAATACACAGGATGAGATGGTGACTGTTGAGGAGGTTAAGTCAGTGACCAAATAATTTTAGTTTTGATTTATTATTCTTTTAAATAAACTAAGCCAATGCTTTATAAAATTCATATTTCCGAAGAAAATATCTACTGTATAAAAATTATGCATTATGCATTTTAAAACCTTAACCATAAACAACAAACCACAATCTTTTTTAGCAATAAATTTGTAAATTTGTTCTTTAAACTACACAACAAAAACAACATGAAATACAGAATAGAAAAAGACACGATGGGTGATGTTCAAGTGCCTGCAGATAAATTGTGGGGAGCTCAAACAGAACGCTCTAGAAATAACTTTAAAATTGGTGCAGCAGCATCAATGCCACTTGAGGTGGTCTACGGTTTTGCTTATCTTAAAAAAGCTGCTGCTTACACAAACCACGAGTGTGGTATTCTTGACGAAGCAAAAAGAGATTTAATTGCTACTGTATGTGACGAGATTCTTGCAGGACAACACGATGATCAGTTTCCGTTAGTAATCTGGCAAACGGGTTCTGGGACGCAGAGTAATATGAATGTGAATGAAGTGGTGGCAAATCGCGCGCATCAATTAGCAGGAAAAACCGTTGGCGAAGGTGAGAAAACCTTAGCACCTAATGATGATGTAAATAAGTCACAATCTTCTAACGATACCTTCCCTACAGGAATGCACATTGCTGCTTACAAGAAATTAGTAGAAGTAACGATTCCTGGTGTAGAGCAATTATATAATACACTTGTTGCAAAAACTAAAGAGTTTGACAACGTTGTAAAAATAGGTCGTACGCATTTAATGGATGCTACTCCCCTAACCTTAGGGCAAGAGTTTAGTGGGTATGCTTCTCAATTAGCACACGGTTTAAAAGCGTTAAAAAATACACTTGCTCACTTAAGCGAATTAGCTTTAGGTGGTACTGCAGTTGGAACAGGAATTAACACGCCAGAAGGATATTCTGAAAAAGTAGCAGCACACATTGCTACCTTCACTGGTCTTCCTTTTATCACAGCAGAGAATAAGTTTGAAGCTTTAGCGGCGCACGATGCGATTGTAGAATCTCACGGTGCTTTAAAACAATTAGCGGTTTCGCTTAACAAAATAGCAAATGATGTTCGTATGCTTGCCAGCGGACCTCGTAGCGGAATTGGTGAAATCACCATCCCAGCAAACGAGCCAGGATCTTCTATTATGCCAGGTAAAGTAAACCCTACTCAGTGTGAAGCCTTAACAATGGTTTGTGCACAAGTAATAGGTAATGATATGGCGATTGCTGTAGGTGGTATGCAAGGACAATATGAACTTAATGTATTTAAACCTATGATGGCTGCAAACATGATTCAGTCTGCACAATTAATAGGTGATGCTTGTGTTTCTTTTGACGAGCACTGTGCGCAAGGTATAGAAGCAAATAAAGAAGTTATCGAGAAGCAATTAAATAACTCACTAATGTTAGTGACAGCTTTAAACCCAAAAATAGGATATTATAAAGCTGCAGAGATTGCAAATACAGCACATAAAAATGGAACTACGTTAAAAGTAGAAGCTGTAAAACTTGGTTATTTAACAGAAGAAGAATTTGATAAATGGGTAATCCCTGCAAATATGGTAGGTAAATAAATAGTTATTTTCTTATCAATTATCGCCTTTGCTATGTATAGTAAAGGCGATTTTTTTATGCTTTATTTTTTTTATGCTGAAATATTAACGATTTAAAAGTGGCCATTAAAATTCAATTTTAACAAACCAAACAATTCAAATCACAAAAAACAACGCTTTTCATCGATTAAAAGCACTTTATTCTGCTGAAATACATTTTTATTCATATATTGCGAGTCCCAAATTGAATGAAACCTACTTTATATGAAGCAGAAATACATCCCGCTTTTAATCCTGCTATTGTTGCTTGTATCTTTTAATACAGCAAACGGTGCAAAGATTAACACAGCTACAAACCAGTATTCATTAAGCAATACTGAGCCGCAACTCAACTTAAGTACTACAGTAACAGAAGGTTTAAATGTCAAGCAAAACAAATTAAATACTGATCTTACTTTTAAGCATCAGCAAACTGAACAATTAACATCTAGCAGTTTAGCTATTGAGTCTACCCAAAAAGAAGAAGTTTCTACTAAAGCTGAAACCTCTGTACTATCTGAAAAGTATATTAATGGGTTTTGGCAAGGTATGTTTTATGGTATTCTCACATTACTCATCATTATTAACTTAGTTAGCTTTATAATTTTTGACGAAAAAACTTATTTGCTCTACGGATGCTCATTGGTAACACTAGCCGCATTTTTATTTTTTAGTGATGGTCTGTTTGAATTTTTTGATGTACATTCACTATATAATGCTGAGATTGAACAAGCTTCTTTCTTTTTAGTATCTGCAATTGCATTTGCCATATTTAGTTCGCATTTTTTAAATCTTAATACCTTATTCCCTAAATTAAAATATGTGACCACAGGTATATTTACCGCTGCTAGTATTACCCTAATTTCTGGTTGGTTATTGGGAGAAGAGCTACTTGCTACCATTACTAATATTTTAGCGATGACAGTTGTAATAAGTTATTTTATATCTGGTGTACTACTTTTTAATCAAAGAAACTATGCAAAAATGTATGTTGTTGCATCAATAATCCCTTTACTTTTTATTCTAGATTATTTATTGTTTGAGCCTTTTAGTATATCTATGCTACATATAGAATTAGGGCATCTCAAAGGCGCTTTTATAGCACAAATAGTTGTGCTTACTTATGCCATTTTATATAGAATGAAAGAAATTAAAGATGAAAGCTTACACAAGCAAAATGAATTAAAAATATTTCTTGCAAATCAAGAAATGACAGCGCGTGAAAAAACAGAAAGATACATTGCAGATGAATATCTAGAAAACGTGATTATGTTATATGATCTTAATGTATTTGAAATTAAATTACTCCAGTACATCTCTGAAGGAAAATCAAATGAAAAGATTGCACGTAAATTAAGAATAAGTGAAAACTATCTTGAAGAAGCTACCAGTGATCTTTATCAAAAACTAGAAATTGGTGAACAGGTTAAAATAGATCATAACTTAGTAGAATCTCAACCAGATTTTATTTATAATTAGAAACAAACTATCTGCTTTTAATTAAATTATTACCAGCTATAAATAGCAAATAAAACAGAAACACCTTCTTCTTTTAAAAGAAGAAGGTGTTTCTGTTTTATTACATTAGATGCTTTTAAAACAAGTACAATAGCTCGATAATAATTATACTAATTGTGATATAAGAAATCGCTATTTCTTGTTATACTATCTCATTTATAAAATAATCAGGTACAATATCTAATAGAATACATTTTTACTTTTTATAGAACTTCTTGTACTTAAACCATGATGCTATAGAAAGAATAATAATCATAACTATAATAGTATATACATAAGCTGGTGTAGTTGGTACATCTCCCTTACCGTAAGAGTGTAATCCTGTAAGGTAAAAGTTGACTCCAAAATAAGTCATCATAATAGAAGCATAAGCCACAATTGCAGCAAAACTAAAGCCCCAACGACCACGTAAGCCTGGTATTAATCTCATGTGTATTACAAAAGCATATACCATAATACTAATTAAGGCCCATGTTTCTTTAGGGTCCCAACCCCAATAACGACCCCAACTTTCATTAGCCCATTGTCCCCCCAGAAAATTTCCGATGGTAAGCATCACAAGACCTACAGTAAGTGCCATTTCTGTGATAACTGCTAGCTCTTTAAGGTTGATATCCATCTTCTTAAAGTTACGCTCATTAGTAAGTAGAATAAGTACTAATGATGTGATTCCTAAAATCATACCTAGCGTGAAGGGTCCATAACTAGCCACAATTACAGCCACGTGTATCATTAACCAATAACTATCTAAAACTGGCTGTAATGTAGCAATAGAAGGATCTAACCAACTCTTACTTGCTACCCATAAAATAATACTCGCTACAAATGCGGTAGAGGCAATTGTCAAATCACTTTTACGACCAAAGGCAAGACCAAAAAATACAGTGGCCCAACCTACATAAATTATAGATTCATAGGCATCTTTCCAAGGAGCGTGACCATTAATATACCATCTTAATGCAAGCCCTGCAGTCATTGTCGCAAAGAAAGCCCACATAATATATTTACAAACGTTTGTCGCTTTTTGAAGCCATGCTTTTTCAGTAAAAATACCGTAGATAATAAAGAAAAACATAAAAGCTCCAACTAATAAAAACAGTTTATATAAGCGATTAAAAACATCTACTTTATTGTAAAAGATCTCTGCATTCAGCTTATTCTCTGTTGGCATTACATCTGCACCGTTTTTAGTTTGGTAAGTATGTAATATCTCTAAAACTTCATCTGCTTTACTATAATCTCCTGTAGTTCTTGCTTGTGCGATTGTAGCAAAATATGCTGGCACATAACTTCTTACAAATAGTGAATCTTTTCCTTTAAGCCCAGACTCCCCTAGTTCTGCAGCTGCAATCCATTTATTATTATCGTCATTTGGCTTCGGAAATATCTTTAAAATAGTACCACTTAAAGCTTGATTTAATAAATAAAAACTCTCGTGTGCTTTTATAAAATCTTTTTGAAACTGATTAGGATTATTGGTACTCGTTGCTGCAGCTAGATAAGGTTCTAGTTTATACTGTGCGGTAACAGGATCAAATAAATCTAAAAGCGAAATTTTAGTGGCGTCTTTTTCAACACCAAAAATAGTTCTGATACTGTCATTACCTCTTTTCAATTTTATTATTTCTGCTTGAGACCATTCTCTCGGAAACTCTAACATAGAAAGAAACACTTGATTTGCATCTAGCCCTTCATAGGTGTTTTCTGCACTTACTTTACGTAGCAATTCACTAGCAAAAGTATTTACAGGTTTCATACGACCATCATCCTGGATCACCATTTTTGCAAACTTTGCTGCGTGCTCTTTATCTACTGCATTTGCTACAATAAATTTTTCTACATTTTTAATAGTAACAAGCTCTTGATGATTTGCGTGAGTATCTTGAGGTGTTTCTTGAGCTACTTCTTGAGCAGAAAGGCCTAAACTCATAAAAAGAAATAGCATTGCAGTCATCGCTGCTTTCTTCTTCTTAATTTTAGTTAATTGTTTTTCTAAAAATCCAAAACGTGATCTAGGGTCAAATAATATTGCCATTAATCCAATGTATAATAAGGTATAACCCGCATATGTGACCCAAGTTCCCCACTGGTCGTGGTTTACTGCTAGTATAGTTCCTTTTTCATCTGGATCAAAACCAGACTGAAAAAAACGATACCCGTCTTTATCCATTACATTATTCATAAAAATTTCTTGATCTGTACTAGCACCATCTGCATCGGTTACGGTAACAATACTTTTAAAAGCAGAATATCCTTTTTCTGTACCTGGATATTTATCAGCAATAAAATCGTTTAAAGTAATATCAAAAGGAAGTTCGTACACCTTAGAGCCGTAAGCAAGATTCACTTCAAGAGCACCTACTTTTACTAAAACAGGTTCTGGGTTTGTTCCTTTACCACCTAATAACTCTACAGTTTTAGTTTCGCCGCCAGAAGAGACATCTAAGATTAACCCATTTAAAACAGAACCTTCTTCTGCACTAGCTTTTATCACTCCTTGTTTTCCAGTAACCATTGGTTCTGGGATTACAAAAGCCATATCTGCCATTTGATACAGTGATCTAAGCTCAAAAGGTTGTAGACTATCTTTTACAACAGTACCTTGTTTTCTATCTGCCATTCGCATATAACTACCATCAAAGGGCGACTCTATACTAAAGCCATCGTCTTCTGTAAATGTGATATTGATTGCTCCCGGTGTTGGTAAGTTTACTGCAAAAAGTATGTTGTGAATATCTTGAACGGTACCAGACGCCACATAATGATCGTGTCTACTACCATCACCAGCCTCAACTATTTTTAAATACTGCTCGCCTTCTTCAGATTCTACTAAGCCTTCTTTTGCTCCTTTTATAAAATCTTTAAATTCAATTTTAAAAGGCTTATTGTTGTAATTATCTTCAATCTCAAAGTTATTGTTTAACCGCTCGCTTAGATTAAGTTTAAGTGGCGCAAGATTTCGTCTTAATGCTACACCGTCTACTACAGAGTCACCGTCTACAAACGTGGTTAAATAAACATGTTCTGACAACATAATATTTGAAGTTTCTCCTTCACGTATGTGCACTACACCTTCATACCCTATATAACGAGTAATTCCCGCTCCTATAATAACTAAGATAAATGCCAAGTGTAAAAGAAGTGTAGACCATCTTTCGCGTTTGTTTAAACCGTAGCGAAACATGTTACCCAAAAAATTAATCAAGAAAATAACCATAATGGCCTCAAACCACCATGCGTTATAAATAAGTTCTCTAGAATAAGGTGTTGGTGACGTTTCTGAAGATGCGTCTAAAAACGTACCTACTGCCATTGCAATGGCAAAAACGATGAATAATGTCCCTGTTAATCGGGTTGAAAAAAGAATGGAAGCTAACTTCTTTTGCATCGTGCTATTTTTTTTGCAAAAATACTGAAACTTGACGGTTTAGCTCTCTTCTATTTCTTAAAAATAAGATAATTAACACACCACATACTTCACTATTTAAATACGTATTTTTGTAAGATGATTACGGTTACAATAATTGGTTACGGAAATGTAGGTTCACATCTTGTGAAGGCTATTAATGATTCTGCTTACGCGAAAATATCACAGGTATTCTCCCGTAGCACTGTTTCATTAAAAAAAACGATAGATGACATTGATTTTATTAATGACCTAAGTGACCTCACAGAGGCAGATTGCTATATCATTGCTGTACCAGATGATCATATTGCAGCTGTTTCAGAAAAAATACCTTTTACAGATAGATTTGTGGTGCACACCTCAGGGAGTGTAGCTATGGATGTGCTTGACGCTAAAAATAGACAAGGTGTATTTTACCCGCTACAGACTTTCTCAAAAGATAAAGAAATTTCTTTTACAGAAATCCCTATCTGTATAGAGGCAACCCAAGCAGATGATCTTGATTTATTAAAAAAACTTGGACAATCTATTTCAGAAAAAGTCACTGAGATTTCAAGCCTGGAGCGTTCTAAGATTCACGTCGCTGCTGTATTTGTCAATAACTTTGTGAATCATTTGTATCACGTTTCCGAAGCAATAATGACAGAGAATAATCTAGATTTCTCATTATTAAAACCTTTAATTATTGAGACGGCCTCAAAAATTGAATTTCTTTCTGCTAAAGATGCGCAAACTGGACCAGCAAAACGGAACGACGAGCAAACCATAGAAAGACACTTGAGCCAACTTAAAGGCGACACTCAAAAAGACATTTATACGCTGCTCACAAAAGCGATTAAAAACACTTATACTAAACCCAATGAAGGAAAGCTATAAAGTACTATTAAACAATATAAACACACTGGTTTTTGACGTGGACGGCGTGCTCACAGACGGCTCTGTGCAAGTCACAACCACTGGCGAGTTATACCGCACCATGAACATCAAAGACGGCTACGCGTTAAAAACGGCAGTAGATCGCGGGTATAATGTGTTAGTCATTTCTGGTGGCTCAAATGAGGGTGTGCGCAAAAGACTTGCGGGTCTAGGAATCAAAGACATACACCTAGGCACTCACAAAAAAACCGAAGTGCTTTTAGCCTACCTCAAAGAAAAAAACGTAGACAAAAGTCAAGCACTTTATGTAGGCGATGACCTACCAGATTATGAGGTAATGCAGCACGTAGGTTTGCCATGTTGCCCACAAGATGCCGTAGCAGAAATCAAAGAGATTAGCGCCTACATATCACACAAAAATGGCGGTAAAGGCTGTGTGCGTGATATTATAGAACAAGTACTAAAGGTGCAAGGTAATTGGATGAAGGGTGGTGAGTTTAGTGCTAAGTATGATTGATAAAAAAATCCTTGAATAAATTAACTAATTACACTACTGAAAAAATATTTCAAAGACTTTTAAATAATAAGTCAAGGAAAAACTATTGGCAATATGTAAGTGAACTACGAAAGCGTAAAACAGATGAAATTTTTGATATAAGCTGTAGTCTTATAAGATCTAATAAAACTAAGGAAAGAGTCATAGGTGCAGATATATTATCTCAATTTGGTTTTCCTAGACGTTACAAAAAAGAAATTATCAAATTGTTTTTTAACTTATTACAATTTGAAACTGAAATAGAGGTACTATTCTCAATTCTTTACGGAATAAGTCACAACAATGAAAATCTAACAAAAAAGCAAGTTAAATTTCTTTCTACATTTAAAAATCATAAAAGTGTAAAAGTAAGATTCAGTTTAGTTTCTTCTCTAAGTACAATTGAAAATGATTTAGCAATTAAAACGTTAATTGAGTTATCGAATGATAAAGATTCTGATATTAGAAACTGGTCAACCTTTGGCATTGGAAGTTTAATCGATATTGACAATATAAATATTCGAAACGCTTTATGGAATAGAGTATTAGACAAAGATGAAACCACAAAATTTGAAGCTATTTCTGGCTTAGCGTTGAGAAAAGATAATCGAATCAAAGAAGTTTTAATTACTGAACTTAAAAACATCGATAATAATGGTGGTTTAATTTTAGAATCTATTGAACAATTAGGAGATAAGAGCTTCATTTCGAATCTTGAAAAACAAATACAACTGAATAAGAAATTTAAAAAAGTAAATGAAGATTGGCTTATCGAAACTCTTAATAAATTAAAAGGAATTAAATAATACATTAAACTATATTCTTTAATATACATGTCAATCCTAAAACTCCTCAGACCAATAAACCTGCTCCTACTAATCTTAGTACAATGCGTTGTAAAACTAGCATTACTAGAACCTCTAAACGTTACCTTAGGATTAAATACATCTGGTTTTATAGCATTAGTAATCGCAACCGTTTGCATTGCTGCGGGTGGTAATGTAATTAACGATATTAATGACGTTGCCATTGACTCAGTAAACAAACCAAAAAAAGTAATCGTTGGTAAAAAGGTTTCAGAAAAAACGGCCAACTACCTATACATTGCACTCACATTTACAGGTGTTTGTGCAGGCTTTTATGTTGCCAATGCTATAGGAAAACCTAGCTTTGCCATCATCTTTATTATCATCGCGGCTTTGCTTAACTTTTATGCAACACAGCTAAAAACAAAATTACTTTTAGGAAATATTCTCGTGTCCTTTTTAGTGGCAAGTTCGCTGCTAGTTTTTATCATTTTTGACATTCTCCCGGGGCTCAATGAGGCAGAACGCCCTATACAACTACTGGCTACACACACCATATTACTGTACGCAGGTTTTGCATTTTACATCAACTTAATGCGTGAGATTGTAAAAGATATTCAAGATATTAACGGTGATCAAAAAGGCGGTAAAAATACGCTTGCAGTTGTAATAGGCAGAACACGTGCTAGAAACGTAGCCTTTGCCATGGGTATAATTGCGCTACTTGGTATTCTTGGGTTTACATATTTACATGTGTACCAATCTCAAAAAGCAGCGTTCTATTTTGTTTTTTTAATTGGTGGGCCGTTGTTAGTTTTTTGCATCCGTGCTTATAGCGCAGAGAAAGAAAAAGATTTTAAAATGATCTCTTTACTTTTAAAGCTTATTATGCTTGCAGGAATTTGTTCCCTTATTTTTTATACCGAAATATTAAATTATGAACCTATCACTCTTTAATAATACCTTAGTCTTAGAAAACGATCGTGTTTTAATGCGTCCATTAGAGCCAAAAGATATCAATTTACTTTTACCCTTTTCAATTAACGAGCCCACATTATGGACTTACTCGTTACTCTCTGCCAGTGGTGAAATGAATATGCGTAGGTATGTAAATGTGGCATTTCAGAAAAAAGAAACGGGAGATAGTTTTCCGTTTATCATTTTTGATAAAGCGACTGGGCAATGTGCTGGGACTACTCGTTTTTACGATATACAGCCACAACACAATACCTTACAACTAGGATATACTTGGTACGGAAAAAACTATCAAGGAACCGGATTAAATAAAAATTGTAAACTATTGATGCTTACTTTTGCATTTGAAACTCTAGGTGTAGAACGTGTAGAGTTTAGAGCAGATGCAGCAAATGAAAGGAGCATTGCTGCAATGAAAAGTATAGGTTGCACCGTAGAAGGTATATTAAGATCTAACTGTGCCGCCCCAGAAGGAAGAAGAGATAGTATCGTGCTGAGTATATTGAAGGAGGAGTGGTTTGATGGTGTGAGAGAAATGCTTGAGAGTAAAGTAAAATAAATAAAAATGTCAGTCTGAGCATTATTTGAGAATTTGTGATAAGCAAATTTGAAGATACCTAACGTAGTTGTGAAGACCAAATGAATAACAATATTGACACACTCACTCAAATGTGATTATTCACCATAGGATTATATTTTAAATCTTTGGATTCTATAAGCATTTCGACTGCGCTCAATGTGACATAATAATATAAAAAATGCTAAAAGAACAATTAAAAAAATACAATATCGTCCTTGCCTCGGGTTCACCTAGAAGACAAGATTTCTTTTCTAAACTTGACCTTGATTTTACTATTGATGTAAGAGAAGTAGAAGAAGTATTTGATGAGAGCTTGCAACGTGAAGCCATTACAGATTATTTATCGCAGCTTAAAGCGAGTGCGTTTAATGACATTTCCGAAGCAACTATTGTGGTAACAAGCGACACCATAGTCTGGAAAGATGGAAAAGCCATAGGGAAACCTAAAGATGTTGCAGATGCTAAAAGAATGATTAGATCTTTAAGCAATGATATGCACGAGGTGTTTACCTCTGTAACTTTTACAATGGCAAATAGCCAAACAACAGTCAATGACGTAACTAAAGTTTGGTTTAAAGAATTAACAGATGATGAGATTGCTTTTTATGTAGATAATTATAAGCCATTTGACAAAGCAGGAAGCTACGGTATTCAAGATTGGTTAGGATATATAGGTATTGAAAAAATAGAAGGTTGCTTCTTTAATGTTATGGGATTACCTACGCGTAAAGTCTATCAAGGATTATTAGATATTGCAAATACATAAAGTACTATGAGTTTAAGTCCATTTGAAATAGGTATAATAAAGACCTTAATTACCATCATTGTTTTAATATTACTAAGAGGTACGTTAATTCATTTAACCAAAAGATATGCTCGAAAAATAGAACGTGTAGAGCAAAGAACGGGTTTGATAATTAAGCATATTAATTATGCCACGGTCTTCTGTATTGCCCTTGTAATATTTTTCATTTGGGGAGTAGATTTTGATCATTTAGGTTCTGTTTTTCTATCTGTTTTTGCAGTAATAGGGGTTGGTTTTTTTGCACAATGGTCTATTCTTACTAACATTACTAGCGGTATTATTATGTTTTTTATATTTCCGTATAAGATAGGAGACTATATTAAGATACATGATAAGGAGAATGATTTTCAAGGTACTATAGAAGATATCAAAACATTTCACGTGATTCTTAGAACCACTTTAGGCGAAATGATCACCTACCCAAATAGTCTTATTATTCAAAAAGGAGTGAGTGTTGTTAAGCCAGAGGAGATAGATTTAATTAATGTTTTAATAAATCATGAAGAAAAGGCTGAAGACCATTCTGATGATAAAAATGTTAAAGAACAGCCAATAGATTAAGGTTTTTTTAGGTTTTAGGTATCTTTGGGATGAATAGATAATTCATTCAAATGACAAAAAAGATCACTACAGCCTTACTTTTTCTACTTGTAAGCGCCACTACTCTACTAGCTCAACAGCCACAAAAACCAACAGCTTCAGAAATATATCACGATTTACAGAACCTCAATTTTATAGGTTCTGCATTATATGTTGCCGCGCATCCAGATGATGAGAACACGCGACTTATTTCTTTTTTAGCAAATGATATTCACGCACGTACTGCCTATTTATCACTAACTCGTGGTGATGGTGGCCAGAATCTAATAGGTCCAGAAATTAGAGAATTACTTGGGGTAATACGTACGCAAGAGTTATTAGCAGCGCGTCGCACAGATGGCGGGAGCCAAATGTTTACCCGCGCCAATGACTTTGGGTATTCTAAACATCCAGACGAAACACTTGCCATTTGGGAAAGCGATGAAGTCTTGAGTGACGTTGTGAGAGCCATCCGTAAATTTAAACCAGATATTATCATTAACCGTTTTGACCACAGAACTCCGGGTAAAACGCACGGTCATCACACCACTTCTGCCATGTTGAGTTTTGATGCTTTTGATCGCGTCGGAAATGCGAATGAGTTTCCTAATTCTGCTAAGGCATTTGGAGCTTGGCAACCTACTCGACTTTTTATGAACACTTCTTGGTGGTTTTATGGAAGCCGTGAGAATTTTGACAAAGCAGATAAAACAAACTTAATAGAAGTAGAAACAGGTAACTACTACCCTGCCCTTGGTTTAAGCAATGGTGAGATTGCAGCTTTAAGTAGAAGTATGCACAAGTCACAAGGTTTCGGGAATACTGGAACTCGTGGTAATGAAACAGAATACCTAGAATTTTTAAAAGGAGAATTTCCGAAGGAAAAAACAAACCCATTTAGTGGTATTAATACTAACTGGTCAAGATTAAAAGGTGGTGATGCAATAGGTGCCATACTAAACCCACTAGAAGCTAACTTTGATTTTAAAGATCCTTCAACGATAGTGGGGCCATTAATGCAAGCGCACCAAATGATTTCTCAATTAGAAGACTCACACTGGCGCGCTATTAAACTAGCAGAAATAGAGCAACTCATTATAGATTGTAGCGGTTTATACATAGAAGCCGTTGCAGACACACAAACCATAAACAACAAAGGGAAATACAACGTTACTTTTGAAGCCGTAAACCGTGGGACTGTTCCTTTTAATTTACAGAGCATAAAAGCAAAAGATGGCGCTGATATTTTAGTGTTGAATGAAGCTTTAACACAGAACCAAAAATTTAACTACCCATCTGAGATGGTGAGTAAAGCAACAGAATCTTCTGCCCCATACTGGCTACAAGAAGAAGGAAGTCTTGGTATGTATAAAGTAAAAGAAGCGTTAATTGGCCTGCCAGAAACACCTGTGCAAGAACAAGTGGTCTTTAATTTACAGTATAGAAGAATGACTTTGCCTATCACCCGTAATGTGATTTATAAATATAATGACCCTGTAGATGGCGAAGTGTATCAACCACTTGAGATTGTACCAGAAGTAAGCACTAGTATTGCAGACAAAGTATTAATTTTTGCAAGCGGTGATGCAAAGCAAATTCCAATAAAAGTAAGAGCTGGTAGAGATAACGTAAATGGTTTTGTACAATTAGGTAAACCAGAAGGATGGACGGTAACGCCATCACAGCAATCTTTTTCGCTTACTAGAAAAGGAGAAGAACAAACAGTCATATTTACAGTGACACCACCAGAAAATCAAAGTGAAGGGTATATTGAGCCGCTTGCAGTTGTGGGCGATCGTTTTTATTCTAAAGAGTTAGTGACTCTAGATTATGACCACATACCATATCAAAGTGTGTTACTGCCTTCTAAAGCTAAGGTGGCACGTTTAAATATTAAGAAAAAAGGAGAACACATAGGGTATGTCAACGGCGCTGGTGACGCGATACCAGAAAGTTTAAGACAAATAGGTTATACTGTAACTACTATTGAACCTAATAATATTTCCGCAGCAAACCTGAAGAAATATGATGCTGTAGTAATGGGAATTAGAGCGTATAATACGGTAGAAGAACTTGCTTTTAAACAAGACGAACTTAATAAATATGTAGAACAAGGCGGGACGTTATTATTACAATACAACACGAGTCATCGTCTAAAAACAGAAGATCTTGCTCCTTATACATTAAAGCTATCTCGTGATCGTGTAACAGATGAGTTTTCTAAAGTAGATTTTTTAGCGCCAAAACACGCAGTACTTAATACCCCTAATAAGATTACACAAGATGATTTTAAGGGATGGGTACAAGAACGTGGGTTATACTTCCCGAGTGAATGGGATGACAACTTCACGCCTATTTTAGGGATGCACGATAAAGACTACCCGCAAACAGAAGGGTCGCTGCTTGTTGCTCCCTTCGGAAAAGGGCATTATATTTACACTGGACTCAGCTTTTTTAGAGAGTTACCAGCAGGTGTTCCAGGAGCATATCGATTATTTACTAACCTAATTTCGATAGGAAAATGATTACAGACCCAGAAGAACAAGTAGAAATAGCCAAACACAAAGTGGTTTGGAAATGGAAATTTACCGTCGTCTTATTAGCAAACGCCGTGTATATTTATCTTATGTATTTATTAATGAATCACTTTGCCTAAATGCAGCATCTAGACTGGTATATTCTTATTGGAACCCTTGTTTTTATCGTACTATATGGTACTTATAAATCACGCTCAAATAAAGACGTAAAAGATTATTTAAAAGGCGGGAGCGACTCTCGCTGGTGGACCATTGGCCTTAGTGTAATGGCTACTCAAGCGAGTGCAATTACATTTTTATCTACGCCAGGGCAAGCCTTTCATAGCGGGATGGGTTTTGTACAATTCTATTTTGGACTCCCTATCGCGATGGTTATTATATGCCTCGTGTTTATCCCCATTTATCACAGACTTAAAGTTTATACAGCTTACGAATATCTAGAAACGCGGTTTGATTTAAAAACCAGAACCTTAACAGCCATCTTGTTTTTAATACAACGTGGTCTTGCCGCTGGGATTACCATCTTTGCGCCTTCTATAATTTTATCTGCCGTTCTGGGTTGGGACTTAATGTACCTTAATATTGGTATTGGTTTATTAGTTATTATCTATACCGTGAGTGGTGGTACAAAAGCAGTGAGTGTTACCCAAAAACAACAAATGGGAATCATCTTTTTAGGGATGTTTCTTGCCTTTTTAATCATCTTAAATTATTTACCGCTAGATGTTAATTTTACTAAAGCACTAGAAATTGCAGGCGCTAGTGGTAAACTAGATGTGCTAGATTTTTCTTTTGATTTTAATAATAAGTACACCGTGTGGAGTGGATTAATAGGGGGAACCTTTTTAGCACTCTCCTATTTTGGTACTGACCAAAGTCAAGTACAGCGTTATTTGAGCGGTCGTTCTATGAAAGAAATGCAAATGGGAATGATCTTTAACGGTCTCTTAAAAGTACCTATGCAGTTTTTCATTTTGCTTGTAGGTGTGATGGTATTTGTTTTTTACCAGTTTAACAGCTCTCCTGTTCACTTTAACCCAAGCGCGGTAGAAGATGTGCGTAATTCTCCTTTTGCTGCAGAGTATGCTACTCTAGAAGGCGAACAAATAACACTAGAGGCTGCCATCAAGAAAAAGCAAATAGTGTACAGCAGAGTTGAAAATCAAACAGAGAAAAAACAACTTTTATCTGAAATAGCTGGGCTTAATAAAGAACAAGAAGCCTTAAGAGAAAGAGCAAAAGTTACTATCAAAAAAGCAAATCCAGATGCTGAGACTAATGACAAAGATTATGTCTTTATTCACTTTATATTAAACAATCTACCTACCGGTATGATTGGGCTGTTGCTTGCCGTAATATTGAGTGCCGCGATGTCATCTACGGCGTCAGAATTAAATGCACTGGGATCAACCACCACTATAGATTTATATAAAAGAAACGTGCGGGGTCGTGGCGAAAAGCATTATGTAAACGCTTCAAAATGGTTTACCCTACTATGGGGAATCATTGCTATTTGCGTGGCCTCTGTTGCAAACTTGTTTGAAAACCTAATTGAACTTGTAAATATCATAGGCTCTATTTTCTACGGAAATGTGCTAGGTATTTTCCTGCTCGCCTTTTTTATAAAATTTGTGAAAAGCCGCGCAGTTTTTATCGCTGCCATAATCACCCAAGCCATCATCATCTATTTCTGGTGGATAGACTTAATGCCTTACTTGTGGCTTAATGTTGCAGGTTCTGGGATTGTGATGGGGATCGCTGTTTTACTGCAAGTAGTAATGGGTAATAGCCCTAATGACAGAAGTGAAGCGGTTGTTGTTGAATAATGGGTAAATAATAAAAGAATCGTGCTAAACTAGAATGGTTGAGTTAATAAAATTAGCATTAGAAATTTTAGCCGATGTCTTTCGCAGTAATACGCGAATAGCCGTCGTGGCAAGTATTTTAATCATTCTAACTTGGATTATAGTCTTTATATGGTTTCCCTCTTAAATAGAAATTTTAAGTAGTTTTTAATCTGTGTGTATTCTGTTGTTTTTATAAGTAATTAGTATCTTGATATGATGCACTTTAAACTAAAGATATCTAGTTTTATTTACTGGATATAATGCATAAATTGCACTATATAACTAGTTACCTGCAAGCAAAAAAAATCGAATAAAAATTGAATGATAGGGAATAAAAAAATAATTGGAATTTGTGGAAGTGCCAGTCATAATTCTGCAAATCTGTCAATTCTCAAGTGGATAGCGGAATCAGGTAAAGCTGATTTTGATATGGAGATTATAGATGATTTGACCGAATTACCACACTTCAAAACAGAACTGACTGACAAAAATATACCTGAAAAAATTGCAGAATTTAGGACTAAAATTGAAAATGCTGACGGAGTTATAATTTGTACACCTGAATATGTTTTCAGTATTCCTAGTGGTTTAAAAAATATGATTGAATGGTGTGTGTCTACAACTGTCTTCTCTGACAAACCAATTGGACTTATCACAGCTTCGGCAAGCGGAATAAAAGGACACGAAGAACTGAAATTGATTATGGAAACTGTCCAAACTAAATTTACAGATGAGACAGCTCTTTTAATTCAGGGAATAAAAGGTAAAGTGGAGAAAAATGGTAAGGTATCAGATAAGAAAACAGAAACTGAATTGAAAAAATTCGTTGAATCGTTTGAAAAATTGACAAGAAAGCCAGCAGGTAACAAGGGCTATAATTAATACGGGCTTTTGTGCTTAATCAAAAGTTTCGAGCTTATAACCGAGTCCGCCAAATCTTTTTGATTTGGCTTTATAAAGAAAAAAATAAAACAAAATAAAAAGTTTTGGCTAAGTGATTAATCGAAAGTTTACTACTTTTAAATCCCTTACTAACCATAGCCGTAGCCGTTGTACAACATTACCAAAAACCACGAAATTTGAACAAAATTATATTATTATTAGCACTTTTTGTTTTCTCAAATACATTCGGACAAGTGCAGAAAATGTTCTTTGTCGAAGACGTAAAAAGTATTGAATATGTTACTGTGAATTTCTGTGTGAATGACGAAGCTAAAATTAGCGAAGTAACCATTGTTCCGGAAAAAACTACATATGAAAATGAATATAATATTGAGCAACTTCGTCAATATCTTCTCGGAATTCAATATTATCCTGATAGTAAACTAAAAAACAATTGTTACGATTCAACTTTTGAATTCATAAATAATACATATGAAAATAAAAGCCTAAACGAGGAAGAATGTAACGCTTGCGAAAAATTTAAAACTGGAATTTACGCATACAAGAACGTTCTCTATCAGGACACCAAGATTAAACGCAAACGCAAAGTTCAAAGGGAAATATTTAAAGGAGGCAAGCAGATTTATTATATAAAATGGATTTCGGATTGTCATTATGTTTTGATATATAAAAAAATGACTGAACCAAGATTAAAACATTTAATTGGAAAGGAAATTGACGTAGAAATTATTGATGTTCTTGACGATGGAAGTTATGTGTATAAATCGAAAGCAAACTTTGAAGAAAAAACTCATTTCGGAATTATAAAAAAAATAAAATAACGTTGTACAACACCGTGTATAATTCATTGCTAGTACTCGCCTACTTGGAAATTCCTTCGGAATTTCCTCTGGTTCGTTTTAGTTTGCTAATTTAGTTGCTGAAACACGCAACGAAATCATACACAAACACGTTGTAAAACATTTGAATGAACAGTTCCGAAGCCAAAAATAAGTCCTACTATTGGAATGGATATTTGATAATATTGATTTTAGCAGTTTTTCTGTTTTTATCATATTACCATTTACAATCAGAATTAAAAGTGAACATTTTTTTAGTTATCTATATCCAACTCATCGGAATTATATTTTTACTCTCTTACTTCTTTGAGAACAATAATTTCATTTTTAAGTATGCGATGAAAATATGTGAAAAGTCAGTTCCGAAAAGCCGATATATGGCATTCTTTTATTTTGGATTAACTACTTTTTTGTCAATTATGTCATTATCCTAATAAACCTTTGAATTGAAGACCGAAAAATTCATATCGAAAAAAATAATAAGAGGAATTGGAATTCTATTAAGCGGAATTCCACTCGTAATCGGATTAAATTCTTGTGATAATCAAACTCAAAAAGAATTTTTCGACAAAATAGTTTATGATGAATATCACTCAAACTATGACGGAGTAGTTACCGAAAAATATATTGACAAAGAAAATCACGCAAGACCTATAGTTATTATCAGACATCAAATCTTTGATAATATTAAAAAGGATTTTGTTTTTCAAAGCTCTGACTTTTTTGACTTCATTAAAATAGGAGACACTTTAACTAAAAAAAATGAATCTTTATTAATAAATCTCAAGAGGGAAAATCTCGATACGATAATTAAGTTGGATTTTGATAAGGTAAAAGGAAATGAAAAATATTATTTGGAAAATAAATATATAATGGAAAATAAGTAAAAACGTTTTACAACAACGTGTATAATTAATTACTCGTTCTGTGTGTACTCGGAAAATCCTGCGGATTTTCCTCTAGTTCGTTTTCTTTTACTAATTTAGACCTAGCCAACGCAACTAACCATACACGAACACGTTGTGTGTCATACCCAAAAAATCGTAAAACTGAATGAAATTTAAGAATCTAAATTTGAATTTATCCTTTTTCGGAATATTAGTTCTATTGTTTTTGGTGTCTTGTAATAATGGAGATTATTTACAAGAATTTGAGAATTATGACGAATTCAGTAAAATTGAAAATCCGAGATTGACAGGTTGGTTTCCTGTCGAGTTAATAAAATCTGACGCACAGAATATAAAAAACATATCCTATTTAAGTACAAAATGTGTATTTGGAGTTTTTGACTACGAAAATGAGGAACTTTATGACTCAATCTTTAATAAGGAAAATCATATTGACAAAACTTACATTGGAATTTTCCAATCGCAAATTAAATTAGTGGAAAATATTATACCTGAATGGTTTCCGAAAGTTGACTATTGGAAAATAAAAAATAGCGGAATAATACTGTTCGATAATTGCTATGCATACAAGGATTTAGAGAGAAAGCAGATTTATTATTTTCACCCTGAAGAAGAAAGCACTAGATTCAATGGAAAGATGTATCCTGGAATTAGGAAAACGATTAGATAAAAAAGTACGAACACACAACACGTGATATAAAACATAAGTTCCTACGCCGTATTCCTACAAAAATTAAAAAATGCCCTATCAAAAATTAGACAGGGCATTTTTTAATTTTAAAGTTTACTAAAACATTTATATAATCCATCTTTTTAAAAGGTGATTACCTAAAACCAGTAATACAACATCCAAATTATTTTTCATAAAAAAGTCCCCAATAAAATTGGGGACTTTGTAGCGAGAACGGGACTTGAACCCGTGTCCGCCTCTTCGGCGGATATGAATCCTCCACTCTTAATTATTTTTTATAAATTCTTGTAGTAACTTATCTTTCTCTCTTCTACCTGTCCCTGTTTTAAACCACTTTTCTCTTGATAGAGCCTCAGTTTTGGTATTAAAAAACTCTATATGTGATACTTCCCAAGGTCTGTAACGTACAGTCCAACCTTTTGTAGCATAAGTGTTATGTGAATGAAATCGAGAAATTATACTTGAAGTGCAACCAACATAGGTCTTATCAAATTTCTTAGAATATAATATGTAAACTACATGTTCCATAAAACAAAAAAAGTCCCCAATAAAATTGGGGACTTTGTAGCGAGAACGGGACTTGAACCCGTGACCTCCGGGTTATGAATCCGACGCTCTAACCACCTGAGCTACCTCGCCATTTTGCTAAAACAGATATTTTAGCGGCTGCAAATATAACAACTTAAAATACGCTTGCAAAAATTACTTTTAATTATTTTAATCTATTTACTAATCCGTCAAAATCTAAAGACTCTTGCTCACCAGATTTCATGTTTTTTAAGGTAAATATTTCAGATTCCATTTCTTTGTCACCAGCTAATACTGTGTAAGTTATATCTCTTTTATCTGCATAACCCATCTGTTTTTTCATTTTTGCATCGTCAGGATACAACTCTGCAGAAATATTTTTACCACGAAGTTTTGTGATGGCTTTCATAGCATATAAGGCCTCTTTTTCTCCAAAATTGATAAATAATACCTTCGTATTTGCAGAAACTGTCTCTGGAAACAAGCCTAATTCTTCTATTACAAGATAAATTCTATCAAGCCCAAAAGAGATTCCTACCCCACTCACATCTTTCATCCCAAAAATACCTGTAAGATCATCATAACGACCACCGCCGCCTATACTTCCCATTGCCACGCCTTCTGGTGCAGCAACTTCAAAAATAGCGCCTGTGTAGTAGTTAAGACCTCTTGCCAGCGTTACATCTATTTCTAGATGCGCACTCTGTAATCCTAATGCCGAAATATTATCAACAATAAAACGCAGCTCTTCAATACCCTTTTGTCCAGTCTCAGAGCTTGCTAGCATTGTTTCTAAACTGGTTAACTTTTCTATTGCGGTTCCTGTAAATGAAAATAGTGGTTGTACTTTTTCTATGGCATCTTCTGTAATGCCTTTTTCGCGCATTTCTTTTTTAACGCCTTCCTCCCCTATTTTATCTAATTTGTCTAAAGCGACTGTAAAGTCTATCAATTTATCTTGAGCACCTATTACCTCTGCAATACCGCTTAATATTTTACGGTTGTTCATTTTAATGGTAGCACCTTCTAATTTTAAGGCAGTAAAAACGGTATCATATAATTGCACCAACTCTACTTCTTGCCATAAAGATTTACTCCCCACCACATCTGCATCACACTGAAAGAACTCTCTAAAACGTCCTTTTTGAGGTCTGTCTGCTCTCCAAACAGGTTGAATCTGGTAACGCTTAAAAGGGAAGGTAATTTCGTTTTGGTGTTGTACTACGTATCTAGCAAAAGGCACTGTTAGGTCATAACGGAGTGCTTTTTCTGAGATTTTAGGAGTCATCTTCCCACTATCTTTTTCAGAATATAAAGCATCATCAACTTTCTTTAAATAATCACCACTATTTAATATCTTAAAAATAAGGCGATCTCCTTCTTCACCATACTTACCCATCAAGGTATCGCTGTTCTCAAAACTAGGTGTCTCAATAGGTTGAAACCCAAATTGTGTAAAGCTCCTTTTTATGGTGTCCATAATATAGGTGCGTTTTACAACTTCGGTAGGAGAAAAATCTCTGGTTCCTTTAGGTATGCTTGGCTTTTTTGACAATTTGGTAATATTTAGTATTGTTATTATAGGAGCTCTCGTAAACTACTTAGGCTATCCTCAAAAATAGGCATTGGTATTTTCTCAAATAGTGCGCGACGCGACATCGTCCTTTTTTTCATTTTCAATTTCGAATTCGATTTCAAATTCTCCGTGCAAATATCCTAAAAAATAGGCAGATTTTGAGGCTAGCGCATTTCCGAAGTGAGAAAAAAATATAATTAATGCTTTTAATGTAACTTTATACACCGTTTTCAGTCTTATATACCAAAATAACCACCCTTATGTTTTCACTTTTTAGAGAGAATGTGCGCATAGCGCTAGATTCTATTAGAAGCCAAATGCTAAGAACCGTCTTAACGGTCGTCATTATTGGTATAGGTATTTGGGCACTTGTTGGTATATTGAGTTTAGTAAATGTATTGTCTGATAATATTGCGGGCAATTTTGCCTCAATGGGTTCTAACACGTTTAATATACAGCGTTATAATGTAAGTTTTGACTCTAACAGAGGTGGTGAAAAACGTAAAGTGAATCCTATAATAAGTTATAACGATGTACGTGAGTTTATCGAATTATATCAATTTCCTACGGCACAAACTTCTGTATCATTTACAGGTACTGCCACTGCCGAAGTAAAATTTGAAAACGAAAAAACTGATCCAGAAGTTCAAGTACTTGGTGTTAATGAGACTTTTTTAGAAAACTCTGGTATCAAAATAGATGATGGAAGAAATTTTACCTCATTTGACGTTGCAAACAACACTAAAGTATGCTTAATAGGTAGCGATTTTTTAAAGTCTCTTTTTAAAAATGATGCTCCTATTGGTAAAACAATTTCTATAAGAGGTGCAAAATTTAAAGTAATTGGTGTGATGGAATCTAAGGGTTCTACCTTTGGTAACAATCAAGATTTAAGAGTAATGATACCTATTCAAGTAGCTAGAGGTATGTTTACGCAACCTAATATTAACTATAACATTAGTGTTAAAGTTGATGATAATGAACTAATGGATCAAGCTCAAAATGAAGCTATTATTACTTTAAGAAACATAAGAAGGTTAAGCCCACTTGATAAAGACAACTTTGGGATTATGCGTAGTGATGATTTATTAAATCAAATTGCAGAGATTAGCAACATGCTTAATATCGCTGCAATTGTGATTAGTACGGTCACCATTTTAGGTTCTTCTATCGCATTAATGAATATTATGCTTGTATCTGTGACAGAACGTACACGCGAAATTGGGGTACGTAAAGCATTAGGAGCAAAAAGCTCTACTATCTCGCTTCAGTTTTTTATTGAGACAATTGTTATTGGTCAAATAGGGAGTTTATTAGGTATTGTTTTAGGTTTGCTCACGGGCTGGGCGCTCGCAAAAGGCTTTGGGTCTGAGTTTGAACTGCCCATTGGGGCAATGATCTATGCCACCATTATTACTTTTCTAGTCGCTCTTGCAGCAGGAGCTTATCCTGCAACTAAGGCAGCCAAACTTGACCCTGTGGAGAGTTTGAGATATGAGTAAATTTTGTAGAAAATAAAGATCAACATAAATAATTAGTTAATTTTTATTGCAACAAAAAAAGCGGGTTAGCCCCCGCTAAACCCGCTTTCACGATATACTATATGATATAGTAACCGTAAATAAAACATACATCACAAATATAGTAGGTTTTTTCTTACGGTCAAAAAGATTTTACACATAATCTTTATTATTTGTATTTCATCTTCTTTTTATTATCTCAACTTAAAGAGTTTTCTATATTGTGTAGTATTAAAAAAGAGCCGAATCCATTTACTATGCAAGCATAATAAAACAGAATAGTTTATTATTGTAATAGAACTTTATCGCTATGACTACTAAGTATATTATTGCTTTTGATCAAGGTACTACAAGTACTAGAACCATCTTATTTGATGCTTCTGGCCATATTGTAGCTACAGCACAAAGAGAACTTACTCAGCACTACCCTCAATCTGGTTGGGTAGAACATGACGCTATTGAGATTTACAAACATCAAAAAGCAACTTTTGAAGAAGTTTTAAATAAAGTTAATATTTCAGAAAAAGATGTTGCATCTATTGGTATTACAAATCAAAGAGAGACAACAGTGGTTTGGGATAAAGAGACAGGTATCCCAATTTATAATGCTATTGTATGGTTAGACAGTAGGACCAAAAATTATTGTAAAGAATTAAAAGAAGAAGGTCACGAAGCTTATGTACGCGCTAATACCGGTCTTATGATTGACTCATATTTTTCTGCGACAAAACTTAACTGGATTTTAAATAACGTAGAAGGTGCTAGAGAGAAAGCAGAAGTAGGAAAGCTACTATTTGGGACCATAGATGCTTGGCTTATTTATAAATTTACCAATGGTGATAAACATGTTACAGATGTTACTAACGCGTCTAGAACAATGCTCTATAATTGTAAAGAATTAAAATGGGACAAAAAATTATTAAACATATTTAATATACCGGAAACAATGCTACCAGATGTGCAGATTTCTTCTTCACATTTTGGGAACATCACTTATAACAATATTGAGATACCTATTTATGGTGTTGCCGGTGATCAACAAGCAGCATTATTTGGTCAAGGTGGTACCGCGCCTGGGATTGCAAAAAACACCTATGGGACAGGTTGTTTTATGTTGTTGCACACCGGTAAAGAGTTTATTGTTTCAAAAAATGGATTACTTACTACCATAGCCTGTAGTTTACCTAATCAAGAAGTACAATATGCCTTAGAAGGAAGCATTTTTGTAGGTGGAGCTTCTATTCAATGGCTGCGCGATCAATTACAAATTATTAGTACGGCTCAAGAAACCGAAGACATTTGTAATAGCATCCCGCCTTTAAAAGACGTGTATGTTGTACCCGCATTTGCAGGTCTAGGTGCTCCCTATTGGGATGCAGACGCAAAAGGTGCCATGTATGGTTTAACTTTAGACACGGGCAAAAATGAAATAATAAAAGCTACAGTTGAGGCATTGGCTTATCAAACCAAAGATGTACTTAAAGCAATGCAAGAAGATGGTAAGATGAAACTCAAAAAACTACAAGTAGATGGTGGTGCAAGCAACAATAGTTATTTAATGCAGTTTCAAGCAGATATGCTTAATGTACCTGTTGACAAACCAGAAATTATAGAAGTAACAGCGCTTGGCGCAGCACTGTTAGCTGGTTTAAAAGCTGGTATCTGGAATGAAACAGATTTACAAACGTTGCGTAAAACAGAAGAAATCTATATGCCAACTATGACTTCTGAAATGCGACATCTCAAATATTTGGGCTGGAAAAAAGCAATTAAACGAACACTAACTAAATAAGTCAATGTCTAAAAATTCTTCTTTTTCTATTCTTAATCGCGCTTCACAATTAAAGCGCATTAAAGAATCTAGATTTGATCTCATCATTATTGGTGGTGGTGTCACTGGAGCTGGTATTGCTCTAGACGCTGCTTCTCGCGGTATGAAAGTCTGTCTGGTTGAGAAAAAAGATTTTGCTTCTGGCACGAGTAATAAATCTACAAAATTAATTCACGGTGGTTTACGCTACCTCAAACAACTAGAAATAGGATTAGTAAAAGAATCTGGACGAGAACGAGCCATTGTTCATAGCCTCGCTCCTCACCTAGTAATTCCAGAAAAGATGCTATTACCATTAACAGAAAATGGTAACTATGGTGCTTTAATGACAAGTATAGGTCTTAAAGTATATGATGTACTTGCAAATGTAGAAGGTGAAGACAGACGTAAAATGCTTAACAAAAAAGAGACTTTGAGCAAAGAACCTCTACTTAAAGAAGATTCTTTAACAGGAGGTGGCTACTATTCTGAGTATAGAACAGATGATGCCCGGCTAACTATTGAGCTTTTAAAAACCGCAAGTAACTATGGGGCAGAAATAATCAACTACTGCGAGATGACAGATTATATCTATAGCAATAAAGGTAAAGTAAAAGGTATTGTCTGTACTGATCATAATACTAGCGAGTCATTTTCTATTATTTCAAAAAGAGTAGTCTCTGCAGCTGGACCTTGGGTAGATATACTTCGGAAAAAGGATGCACCATTAAATAACAAGCATTTATATTTAACTAAGGGAGTTCATTTAGTATTTCCGAAGGAAAAATTACCCGTTAAACAATCTATTTATTTTGATACTCCAGATGGCCGAATGATTTTTGCCATACCGCGTGGTAGGGTTACTTATATTGGGACTACAGATACCACTTATAAAGGTTCATTAGAAAGAATAGTAACTACAAAAGAAGATGTTATATATTTATTAGATGCTGTAAACACAACTTTTAAAGGCATTAATCTTCAAGAAAAAGATATAGAATCTAGTTGGGCAGGATTAAGGCCACTTATTCACGAGGACGATAAATCACCATCAGAACTTTCTAGAAAAGATGAAATTTTTGTGTCAGAGAGCGGGTTAATTTCTATCGCTGGAGGTAAACTTACTGGCTATCGTAAAATGGCACAACGTGTCAATGAAAAAGTGATTAGTACCCTTAAAAAAGAAGATAGGGAAAAATGGCCACGATCATCTACTCGAAAAATCTCATTGACAACGCCTCCACTCACTTCTAGTAATGAAGTTTTAATGTATGAAAATTACATAATTGAAAGGTTAAAAAACATAGGTTTTGATTTTCCTTTATATGCTTGGCATTTGGTTACTACTTTTGGTAAGCAGGCAGACACAATATTAGACATTGTAGTTAAATCTAATAAGGTTATTAATAATGAAACTTTAATTTTAGCTGAGTTTTGGTACTGCTTACATCACGAACAAATTAATTCGCTAACAGATTTTTTTGTGAGGCGCACGGGAAGATTGTATTTTCATATTGCTAGTGTAATAGCACACAAAGAGCTACTACTAAAAGCTTTTACAGAAGCCATTGATTGGGATAAAACTAGGCAACAAAAAGAAATGGCATCACTTGATGTATTAATCAAAGACGCCACTACATTTTATACAGAAGAGTTTTAATGCTATAACTTAACAGACAAACTTAAAATAATCTGTTCTGGTCGTGTATCTACTCTGCTATCGGGTACTCCCGTGAGTAGTGCTTCGTTTTCAGAAAGTCCTCTTTCATAACGAATATCGATACCAAATTGTTCAAAATTAAGACCTACCCCAAATTGAGCCCCAATAGTAAACTCATTCTCAGGATCTTCAATGTTAATATTTCCGAAGTCATTAGATAGAATGTATTGTAAATCTGGGCCTGCAAATACACTTAAAGGACCTAGTATATCTAGCCCCACTAATATGGGAACGTCTATTTTTGAGATAATTAAATCTTCTACCCAATACTCACTTGAAGTTCTAGTATAAATTAATTCTGGTCTCAAATAAATAGGCCCTGCATCTAGTTTTCCAAAAACACCTATGTGAAACCCAATGTTTTTTGAACCATTTTCTATCTGTAGCTCATTAATATAATCGCCATTGCTGTTATAATTAAGACCACCTTTAATACCAAACGCGTTACCCGTTTGAGCACTAATTGTAATGATAGGAATAAATAATAAAATGAAAAATATCTTATGCATAATTGACAACCGTTTTAATTAAGATAAAGTTACTCATATTAATAAAACCAAGAGAATCATATTTTATTGCTAACAGCTAATAAAACTACTGTTTTTCTTAATTAATGAAACCTTTAACACTGTCTGTTAATTACTTACTAATTCACATTTCTATAACTATAATCTCTATTTAATGATATTATATTTGAGGTATAACATTAAAATAGACCAATTATGGAAACTACATTAGAACAAGCAAAAAAAGAGAATCATAACAATCTAGTAAGTAATTTACAAGAGTTGTTAGAAAAGAATTATGACGCAGAGCAAGGTTTTACAAAAGCCATGACAGACGCTAAAGATGGACAATTAAAGAATTTTTTACAGCGTAAAGCTGCACAAAGAAGTCAGTTTGTTAACGAACTTGATAAAGAGATTAGAAACTTAAACGAAACGCCTAAAGACAGTGGTAGTTTTACAGGAGCAGCACACAGAGCGTGGATAGATATAAAGACAGCTGTGACAGGAGAAAATGATGAAGCAGTCTTAGAAGAATGCATACGCGGTGAAAAAGCAAGTCTTGAAGAATATAAAAACAGACTTCAGGAAAATAACTTTCCAGAAAACGTGCGTAGCATTTTAAGTAACCAACTTGCTACAATAGAAAAAACAGTATCTCAAGTTAAAACTCTTGAGAATATTGCAGATGCTTGGGACTAATTATCGTTTTAAGTAAAATTAGAAATCCCGAGATAGAAATTCTATCTCGGGATTTTTTTTTAATTGTAAGAAGTTTTGTTTTTAAGATACTATCTCAATACCAGCCTCTTTTATTGCCTTAAAACCGCCAGCAACGTCTATCACATTATGTACACCTCGTGCTTTTAATATAGAAGCTGCAATCACAGATCGATACCCACCTGCACAATGCACATAAAATGGTTCTTCTTCTGGAAATGCATCAAGATGCGAGTTTAAAAATTCTAATGAAGTATGTTTTGCACTCGGTATGTGAGCGTTATTAAATTCGCCATCTTTACGAACATCAAAAACTGGAGCGCCTTCTTTTATTTTTTCTTTTAATGTATCTGCAGAAACAGATTTCATAGAAGCTATTTCTTTACCAGCAGCTTTCCAAGTTGCAATACCACCATCTAAAAAGCCTAAAGTATTATCAAAACCTACACGAGATAATCTAGTAATAGTCTCTTCTACTCTACCTTCTGGAGCTATTAATAAAATGGTTTGCTCTGTATCACCTATAAGAGCACCTACCCAAGGAGCAAAACCTCCATCAATACCTATAAAAATAGAATTAGGTATATGCGCTTCCATAAAATCTTTTTGGTTACGAACATCAAGCATTACAGCACCAGAACTTGTTGCTAGCTTCTCAAAAGCATTTGCGTCTAGTTGCTTTGTACCTTTTTCTATAATGTTGTCAAGAGAGTCATACCCTTCTTTATTCATTTTTACGTTGAGCGGAAAATATTCTGGTGGTGGCGCAAGCCCATCAGTTACTTCTTCTATAAACTCAGCTTTAGTCATATCTGCTCTTAATGCATAATTGACCTTTTTTTGATTGCCTAGCGTATCAACAGTTTCTTTCATCATGTGCTTACCACAAGCAGAACCTGCGCCATGAGCAGGATAAACAATAACATCATCTTCTAGTATCATTATCTTGCTACGCAGACTATCAAATAAAATTCCTGCTAGATCTTGTATTGTAAGATCTGCCCCTTTTTGTGCTAAATCTGGACGACCTACATCACCTAGAAATAAAGTATCTCCACTAAAAATACAGTGGTTTTTACCATGTTCATCTTTTAATAAATAGGTAGTACTCTCCATGGTGTGACCTGGTGTGTGGAGGGCTGTAATAGTAACTTTTCCTATTTTAAAAACCTGTTCGTCTTCTGCTATTATTGCATCAAAACTTGGGTTTGCTGTGGGACCATAAATAATAGCTGCACCAGTTTCTTTTGATAATGAAACGTGACCACTCACAAAATCTGCATGAAAATGTGTTTCAAAAATATATTTCAATTTTGCACCATCTCTTTCTAAACGATCGTGATATGGTCTTGATTCACGTAAAGGATCAATTATCGCCGCTTCACCATCACTTGCTATATAATACGCTCCTTGCGATAGACATCCTGTATAAATCTGTTCAATATGCATAGTTCTCTTAAATTTTTGCAAAGATAACAAATGCTAAATTTGAGCGCAGAGAACAATAAGTTAATTAATTAACAAAAATGTATATTGACTTTTAATACTTTGTATATTTACTTTTTTTTAAAAATAAACTATGAAATATTTAGCTTTTCTTACGATTGCAGTATTAATGAATGCTTGCAACGCAACAAAAACAAACAACAAAGATTCAGGAGATGTTTCTGAAAAATACGCAAGTACAATTACTGCAAAAGATCTAAAAAAACATCTTTATATCTATGCAGGTGATGAGATGGAAGGAAGAATGACTGGATCTAAAGGTCAAAAAATGGCTGCAGAGTACATTCGTAACTTTTACCAAGATCAAGGTATCCCCTCTCCTATTGAAGAGTTAAATTATTACCAGCCTGTTCCTGCTTCTTACTTTAAAAGAGTGAAAGATGCAAAGGATTCTGAAAACGTAGTTGCTTTTATAGAAGGTAGTGAATTTCCTGATGAAGTGATTGTACTTTCTGCTCACCTAGACCACGTAGGTATAGATGATGATGGTAATGTATTTAACGGTGCAGATGATGATGGTTCTGGAACAGTAGCGTTATTAGAAATGGCAGAAGCTTTTAAACAAGCAGTAAAAGATGGAAAAGGACCTAAACGTTCTATCTTATTTTTACACGTAACAGGAGAAGAGCTAGGCTTATACGGTTCTGCTTATTATTCTGAAAACCCTATTTTCCCTTTAGCAAATACTGTAGTTAACTTAAACACAGATATGATAGGTCGTATTGATCCTGATAAAGAAGCTACACCTAATTATATTTACTTAATAGGTAGTGACAAACTAAGTCAAGAACTTCACGATGTGTCTGAGGCTGTTGCAGCAAAATATAGCAGTGACCTTGAGTTAGATTACACATACAACGATGACAATGACCCTAACCGTTTTTATTACAGAAGTGACCATTATAACTTTGCTAAAAACAATATTCCTGTCATCTTTTATTTTAATGGTGTACACGCAGATTATCACAAAATCTCTGATACTCCAGATAAAATAGAATATGAATTAATGGAAAAAAGAACACGTCTTATTTTTCACACCGCTTGGGAAATAGCTAATCGTGAAGGTAGAATTACTGCAGATAAGTTGTAGATTCAATCATATTTCAAAATACAGTAAGCCTCTTGTCATATGACTTGAGGCTTTTTTTGACTTTGTCAGTCTGAGCGCAGTCGAAGACAATGGGCTTGACAATCTTCAATGAATAGCAATTCTAAAAAAAACTACCTGATACACTATTTAACTATTTGAAGCTCAACAGCAGAGTGTTCCCCTTTAAGGGGGAAGTCAAGGAGGTGTTGCGCAATCGTGAGCAACAATAATCTTATCCAATAACAATGTGCTAGGGTGACTAAGATTCCGAATCAAGTTCGGAATGACAACTTCTTATTAATAAATAAGAGGCTATGAAATCTTCAATCCATTCTCGACCTTTAATCCTGGATGTAATAAAGTCACATCCTTTCCATCAACGGCACCCAGCACTAAACATTCACTCATAAAGGTGGCTATTTGTTTCTTCGGAAAATTTACAACCGCGACAATCTGGCGACCCATTAAATCTTCTTTCTTATATAAAGTAGTAATTTGAGCAGAAGTCTTTTTAATGCCTAGCTCATTTCCGAAGTCAATATGCAATTGATAAGCGGGATTACGAGCTTCCGGAAAATCATTTACGGCTACAATTGTGCCTACTCGCATATCTATCTTGGCAAAATCGCTCCAAGTAATTTCCATAATTGTAAATTTGTAACTAAAGTAGCAAATTTGCGACAAACCTGTTAGCACGTTTTCATCTAAAAACACTAAAAAAAAATGGCACTTACCCCTTCTACTATGTTACCGCTTGGAACAAAAGCTCCAGACTTCACTTTGATAGACGCAGTGACTAAAAATCCTGAATCATTATCAAGTATTAAAGGAAAAAAAGGAACAGTAGTAATGTTCATTTGTAATCATTGCCCTTTTGTGAAGCACGTGAATGAAGAGTTAGTTCGTCTATGTAATGATTATCGAGTTACTGGTTTTGGCTTTGTAGCAATAAACAGCAACGACGTTATTAAATATCCTGCAGATAGCCCAGAAAATATGTGGAAGGTTGCTAGAGAAGAAGGATATCCTTTTTCATACTTATTTGATGAATCTCAAGAAGTAGCAAAAGCTTATGACGCTGCGTGTACCCCAGACTTTTATCTTTTTGATGAAGACTTAAAACTAGTCTATCGAGGTCAACTTGACACATCAAGACCAGGAAATGGGGTGCCAGTAAATGGTCGTGATTTGCGCGAAGCAATGGACAGAATTTTAAATAACACAACTCAACTTAAAGATCAAAAACCTAGTGTAGGTTGTGGTATTAAGTGGAAATAAGTTTTTTATTTCTCATAAACATCTAATGTTATCGTTTTTCATTTGTTCTTCAAGCTATATTGCAATTATAAAAATTCTTATTTATGAAAACATTAGTTGTTTTACTTTCCTTATTTAGCTCAACCTTTTTGTTTGCACAACATACATTTTCTATAGTTGCTGTAGATACAGAGACAGGAGAAATAGGCAGCGCTGGTGCAACTTGTCTTGATATAGACGACCTTAATGGAGAAGAAGGCGCTCTAGTTGTAAGTGATATTATTTTAGGTGTAGGAGGTATCCATACACAATCTTTTTTTACGTTTGCAATTCAAGCACAAGCAAGAGCCAGAATGGAATCTGGTGATTCACCTCAAGAAATTTTAGATTGGTTAATGGCTAATGACCCTCAACATCAAACACGACAATATGGGATTGTAGACTTAATTGGTGGATCAGGTGGAACACCAAGAGCAGCAGGTTTTACAGGGGCTAACAATGGGAGTATTGCAAATCATATTGTAGGACCTAATTATGCCATACAAGGTAATATTCTTATCTCTCAAGAAGTATTAGATGACATGGAGACTGGTTTTCTTGATACTACTGGCTCTCTAGCAGACAAGTTGATGGCTGCTATGCAAGGTGCAAAACGTATAGGAGCTCAAACCTCATGTAGTAATAATCAAACAAGTTCTAAATCTGCCTTTTTACGTGTAGCAAAAACAGAAGATTTATTTACCAATTATGGCCATTTATCTGTAGATCTTAATGTAAGTAAAACTGCGTTTGCAGAAGACCCAATAGATGTACTACAGACAACCTATGATTTTTATTTAAATAACCCAGAAACTTCCTGCAATGATACCGTAACTAGTTATCCATATTCTGAAAGTTTTGAGACAGATCTTGGTTTATGGGAACAAAATGACATTGACTTATCTCATGTAGGAAACACAGATTTTGATTGGACTAGAGATGCAGAGGGTACTCCTACAAGTAATACTGGCCCTGACACTGCTACAGATGGAGATTTTTATCTATATACAGAAGCAACAGGAACTAATATAGGAAATCCAACAAAAAGAGCTGTTTTAAATAGTCCTTGTTTTGACTTAAGTAGTATAACAGAGATACCAACGCTAACTTTTAACTACCACCTGTTTGGGACTAACATAGGTAATATTGCAGTGCGTGTAAACGATGGTACAGGATGGACTACAATATGGTTGCAAAACGGAAATCAAGGAAACCAGTGGAATACCGCTAGTATAAGCCTAGAGGATTATACTAACCAGACTATTCAACTAAGAATAGATAGCACAACTGGAGTTGGAGAAAGAGGTGATGTGGCTATTGATAATATCACCCTATCTTCTGGAGTATTAGGTCAAGATAATAATGCTCTAGAAGTTATAAGTATTTATCCCAATCCTACTCAAGAGGTATTAAATATTATGTCTCCTTTATCATTAGTGAAAGATATAAAGCTTTATGATATAAAAGGCAGAGTTGTTTTTAAAGAACAGATTAATAATCAAAACTATAAAATTGATATCTCTCACTTAACAACAGCAATGTATTTTATAGAAATCAATACAGAAGTAGGCACTACAACAAAAAAAATAATGAAACAATAGTTTAGATTTAATAGTTTAGCGCATTTTTAATTTGAGTAAAATGATGCATACTATGCCACGCATACATATGTGCCGTTTGCTCTACCGTCATTTCTTTTTTGGTGTCTGGATGTATCCATTGTTTTTTCCAATCTTCTTTTGATAAGTTATCAAAAATGTAGATAATTTTATGATGTATTACCTCAATATGGTTTAAACTCCAAGCAATAGGCATCGTTTTATAGTCATCCATATTTGCATACGCATCTTGATCATAGGCTTTTATTAGCGGGCTATTTTCAGATAACGCCCATCGTATGCGATTATAACTATGATTATGCGAGTCTGAAATATGATGCACTAACTGTCTTATAGTCCAGCTATCATCTCTGTAAGGCTGATTTAAAACAGCATCAGAAAGGTCTTGAGTTAGCGTTCTAAGTTGAGCAGGAAATTTCTTTAATACCGCTACAGCTACTTTAAGTTCATCTTCTGTTATTGTTGCAGGTATCTGTAAGGGGCCAATAGGATATTGTGGTCTACTCATTGCTTCGGAAATAGTATATAATTAAAACTTGTTAAAACTAAAAAACGCTCCTAACAATTAGGAGCGTTTTTAATAGTATTTAAAAGATGTTATTAACTTTTGATGTCCATTAACTCAACGTCAAAAACCAAAGTAGCATTGGGTGGTATTACACCTCCTGCACCTTGTGCTCCGTACCCTAAATCACTTGGGATTACAAAACGAGCTTTATCTCCTTTGTTTAACAATAAGATACCTTCATCCCATCCTGCAATTACATGTCCCATTCCTACTGGAAAGTCAATTGGGTTTCCTCTTTTGTAAGAAGAATCAAACGTAGTACCGTCTGCTAACATCCCTTTGTAGTGTACAGAAACAGTATTACCAGATTCTGGTTTTGGTCCATCACCTTTTTGTATAATCTTGTAGTATAATCCGCTTTCTGTTTTATCAAAACCAGCTACAAGGTCGCCCATTGATTGCTCTTGCGCTTTTTTTGCTGCAGCTTCTCTTTCTGCTTTAGCTCCGCTAAATTTTCTGAAAGTTTCTACCGCATTAAATGCTTTTGCATCGTCACCTACTCTTATAATCTCCATTTTCTGGATGCTATCACCTTGAGCTACACCATTTACAACATCCATTCCTTCAATAACCTCACCAAAAACAGTGTGTTTTCCGTCTAGCCAATCTGTAGGTACGTGTGTGATAAAAAACTGAGAACCGTTAGTTCCTGGTCCTGCATTTGCCATAGAAAAGATACCTGGCTTATCATGCTTTAATTCTGGGTGAAACTCATCATCAAACTTATAACCTGGACCTCCAGCTCCTGTTCCTGCTGGGTCTCCACCTTGAATCATAAAATCTGGAATTACACGGTGAAATGTTAACCCATCATAATAAGGTGTTCCTTGTGGTTTAGCTTCGTTTTCTAGGTTTCCTTCTGCTAGTGCTACATAGTTTGCCACCGTTCCTGGTGTTCTCTTGTAATGTAGTTGACCAAGGATTTCTCCTTTTTCTGTTGTGATCTTAACGTATATTCCGTCTTGCATAATTCTTTTTATTAAATTTTTTGCAAAGATACGGGATACCCTTACAATTGTAAAATGCTTTTAGTCCTTTTTCTTAGGTTGCTTGGGAGGCATTGGTCCTCTTAAATGAATAATTAATCCATTTAAAAAATTACGAAGAATCTGATCCCCTACTTCCATATATTTAGGGTGCTCTTCATTTCTGAAAAAGGCATTTAATTCACTTTTAGTGACACTAAAATCTACTAGTTGAAGAATCTTTACAATATCATCATCGCGCAGCTTGTGTGCAACTCGTAGTTTTTTAAATATATCGTTGTTATTTAATGGCATATTTTGGTTTTAGGGTAAAGATACTTTAATGCGCGTATTTATCAAACACTTCCCCTTTTTGAAGTAATACTATTTAATTTTTTTATGATAAAGATGAAAGATCACTTTGTAAAAGTACCCATGTCATAAGACTTTAAAACAAAATAAAGAGTTCACAAATTTTTAAACCAGCTTGTTAGAAACTATTTGCGCGTTTTTTCACACATCCTTGCTGGTTATAGTTGTTTTAAGTGCAATCATTTGATTTATTCCCATAAATAAAACAACTAAAGCTACTATCCCGATTATTAAATTTCCTATCATTGAAATATTAAACGGATTGAATATTATAAGAATTAAACTTCCTAAAACCCAAATGTAATCTTGAATAATAATCCAACTTACAGCAAGATTTCTCTGTTTCCTTATTTCATACCAGATAGTAAGTGCAAAAAATATCAAAATTATTCCGACTATCCAAAAAACTGTATTATTACTAGTTCTAAATAATTTTGCAATTTGTTGATTCAACAAAACTAGTAATATCCCTGAGACGCTTGAGAATAATGAATTTATTTTTAAAGCTTTCTGTAATTTGTTCATATGTTTGAAATTTTTATTCTGCAAATTTCCTCAAACAAACAACAATTACTCTTGACAAATGATAATTAATTCATTTTTCTTAGTCTACTTAATGACTCTGGTGTTATCCCTAGCATAGAAGCTATATATTGTAGCGGAACATATTTAAAAAGATTAGGTTCTTCATCTCTTAAATTAAGAAACCTTTGTTTTGCAGTAGTGTGAAGTTGAGTGAACATTTTTTTCTCAAGTAAGGCGAAAGAATTTGCCAATAAAAAATTATCAAACTCTAACCATTTAGGTTCATTTTTACTAAGTTTCATATGATTATCTCGGCTTATAATGTGAAGTTTACAGTCAGTAATTGCCTGTATATTCCAATTGTTACTCGTCTCAAAAACAAAACTTGAAAGTGAAGTTATAAATTTACTATCACTACCTATCCATAGGGTTATTTCTTTTCCATCTACAATGTCATACATTCTCATAAAACCCGAATCAATAAATGCCATTTGCCTACAGATTTTTCCAGATTTAAGAAAAAATTCTCCTTTAGCTATTTCAAAAGGTTCAAAAACTGAAAGAATATTGTCTAGCGAGTTTTTCTCAACTGTAACTTGACTCAATATGCAGTTCTTTAAATTTTCCATGTAGTTAATTACTTCTACAGTTTAATAAAATTAATATGTCACTATAAAACCTTCTTTCCATTCAAAGCCTCAAACTCTGCAATAATCTCTTTTACAATTTCAGCAGCAGGTTTAATATCGTGAATTAGCCCTGCGATCTGGCCTATTTCTAGTTCTCCTTCTACCAGGTCACCTTCAAACATTCCTTTCTTTGCGCGTGCTCTACCTAGTAATTTTATTAAATCTTCTTTTGATGGATTGGTCGTGTAAAGCTCCATCACATCATCAAAAAATTTGTTTTTTAATAAACGTACGGGTGCTAATTCTTTTAAAGTTAAAAGGGTGTCGCCCTCTTTTGCATTGACTACAAGGTCTTTAAAAGCACGGTGTGCGCTAGATTCTTCACTGGCAACAAATCTACTTCCTACCTGTACGGCGTCTGCTCCAAGAATCATAGCAGCTAGCATACCTCTTCCGGTAGCAATACCTCCTGCTGCGATTAGTGGGATATCTAACACTTCTTTCACCATTGGAATTAACGTAAAGGTAGTTGTCTCATCACGACCATTGTGACCTCCAGCCTCAAAACCTTCTGCTACTACTGCATCTACTCCTGCATCTTGTGCCTTTAGTGCAAACTTCACACTACTCACCACATGCACCACTACAATCCCGTGAGATTTAAGGTTAGCCGTATGTGTTTTTGGGTTTCCTGCAGAGGTAAAAACAATTTTTACTCCTAGCTCAATAATAATGGCAATTATCTCATCAATGTTAGGATATAACATTGGGACATTGATACCAAAAGGTTTGTCTGTTGCTGCTTGGCATTTTAATATATGTTCTCTAAGCACGTCTGGATACATAGATCCAGCACCTATTATTCCTAATCCACCTGCATTACTCACAGCACTTGCTAATCGCCAGCCACTGTTCCAGATCATTCCTGCTTGAATAAGTGGATATTTTATATTAAAAAGTTGGGTGATTTTATTCATAGGCACATTTTAAAACTCCAAAGCCAGCATCATCAGATTTTCAATGTATCTTCAAATTCGATTTTGATTTCGACTTCAAAAGTTTTATTCTTTAATAATCTTAAAACTGTTTGTTTTTCCTTCTGAAGAAATACTTGCTAGATATACACCAGACTTAAGATCTGATACCTCTAGACTATTATTTGTAGCAGAGATTTGTTGTTCTAACACCTTTGACCCTAAAATATTATACAAAGTCATAGTAGCAGAAGTAACTTGTTCAGGAAAAGAAATATTTAATCTATCTCTTACTGGATTTGGATACACGGCAAAGTTATTTGCTAATATTTTATCTTCTACAGATAATGCCTGAAGTGATAAATAAGCAGATTCAAAATTTGGGATTCCATATCCCATTTCGTCTGTTGGGTTATTATATAAATGTGCAGATTCTCTCACAATTTGCATTAATTCACCATTAGGTGTATTTGGTCTTGATTGCCATAAACTTGTCACAGCACCTGCCATAATAGGCCCACTAAAAGAAGTACCACTGCTTGTAGTTACATTTCCGTCTGTATCTACTACTGCTGCGCTTGCTCCTTGTGCCATTACATCTGGCTTAATACGACCATCTACTGTTGGTCCTCTAGAGCTAAAAGAAGCATAATTACCACTACTATCTACTGCACCAATACTCAATACTCCTGGAGCATCTGCTGGTGTTGCTACAGTACCAAAACCATTACCATCATTACCACCAGAAGTTACTAATAACATTCCTTTATCAAACGCGTGGTTTGCTCCTCTAGCACCTATAGTAGTTTGCCCATCTAAATCTGAATATGTGTGACTATAAGATGAGTCATCATAATCTTGATACCCTAAAGAAGTATTTACAACATCTACTCCTAAACTATCTGCTCTTTCTAATGCCTCTACCCACCAAGCTTCTTCTACTGGGTTTTCTGAAGGTGCGTATTCTGTTCTAAACAAATAATAAGATGCATCTGGTGCTGTACCTACAAACTCATTATCTACTATTGCTGCCGCATCACTCAATGTGTTAGCACCATGTGTACCAGTACCATCAACGTTAGTTTGTCTCAAAGCAAAGTCATAAGTACCTAAAAAACGACCCTCATTTACAACATGACTAAAAGCAGGGTTTGTAAACACATTAGGAAAACCACTATCCATAAACGCTACAACCATACCTTCTCCTGTAAAATCTTGCTCGTGAATATAATCCATGCTAATCATCTCTGTTTGGTTAGTTGCATCACCGTAATTGTAAACAGTGCTAACAAAACTATTTTCTTGGTCAAACTTATTTTCACTTGAAAAAGGTGTAATAGGCGCAAGATTTAGAGATTTATTCATAAACTCTACGGCTTCTACATAACCATTACCAACAAGATTTTCTATGTTTGACTGACCACCACGCACATAAGCTGCGTTCATCCATTTAGATTTTGAGAATACCGTAATACCAGGTTCTGCCTTTAGCATTGCAATATTATTTTCATCAACAGGTACATCTCTTTCATCTATAGCTACGCCATGCATTGCTTTTCTATCTAAAGCATCTTGAGTTAAAATAGATATTGGGTTTGCTAATGATGCCGCAACATCTGCCTTTGCACTAAAAAACACTAAAGCATCTTCTTGTGCCCATCCTGTCTGTGTTGCAAGTGCAACCAGTACTAATAGTATTATTTTTTTCATAATTCTCTTTTTTTTTTAGGAAATCACTCCACTTCCTATCAATTCTTCTTCTTTATACCATGCTGCAAACTGCCCTTCTGCAATGGCAGACTGTGCATTCTCAAAGATAACATATAATCCTTTTTTTACGCGGTGTAACGTTGCTTTTTCTAGAGGTTGTCTATACCTTATTCTAGCTTCTACTTCCATTTTTTCTCCAACTTCAAGAGCTAAATCTTGGCGTACCCAGTGTATCTCATCTTCCATAATAAATAAACCACGTCTATATAAACCTGGATGCGATTTACCTTGTCCAGTATACACAACATTCTCATTTACATCTGTATCTATAACAAAGAGCGCCTCTTTTGTGCCACCTACAGCAAGCCCCTTACGTTGTCCTTTTGTAAAATAATGAGCGCCTTGATGAGTTCCTAATATTTTTCCTTCGGAAATAGTATAGGTTTGTTTAAAAGACAAATATTCAAGCTCTTGCGTTTCAGAAATAAATGAAACTGGTGTTTTTTTATACACATCGCTATCTACTGCAATCTCTATTATTTTACCCTCTTTAGGTGCTAATTTTTGTTGTAAAAATTCTGGCAATCTTACTTTACCAATAAAACAAAGACCTTGAGAGTCTCGTTTCTCTGCGGTAACTAAGTTTTGTTCTAACGCAATTTTACGCACTTCTGGTTTTAAAAGTTCGCCAACAGGAAATAATGTTTTTGATAATTGTTCTTGAGATAATTGACACAAAAAGTAACTTTGATCTTTGTTTGGATCTTTACCAGCTAATAATTGATAGATGGGTGTGCCATCATTTGATGTTTCCGAAGCAATCCCTTTTCTACAATAATGACCTGTTGCAACAAAATCTGCACCGAGATCTAGTGCTATTTTTAAAAAAACATCAAACTTAATCTCACGGTTGCAAAGCACATCTGGATTAGGCGTGCGACCTCTTTCATACTCTAAGAACATGTAGTCTACAATCTTCTCTTTATACTCTACACTTAGATCTACCGTCTGAAAAGGAATATCTAAGGCTTGTGCCACTAACATCGCGTCATTGCTATCATCTAGCCAAGGACACTCGTCACTGATGGTTACAGAATCATCGTGCCAGTTCTTCATAAAAAGACCTATCACCTCATAACCTTGTTCCTTTAAAAGATAAGCAGCAACACTAGAGTCTACACCACCACTTAAACCAACAACAACTCTTTTTTTCTTCATAACATGCAAAGGTAATTAATAAAAAAAAGTCCTCATAAGAGAACTTTTTTACTGAGCCAAAATACATTGACTTTTAGTTTTTTATATTCTTCTTTAATGGCTTGGGGAATGTTTCTTCTTTGTCCAATTGTCCATTTATATAGTATTTCCAGATGCCTTTCTTTCTATCATTAACGTACTTCCCTTCCATCTGCTTTGCTCCTTTTGCATCATAATATACTGCTGGACCTTCTAGTTTGTCGTTAACATAAAATAATTCTTTCAATAATTTAGAATCATAACTGTAATATAAGCTAGGACCGTTTAACAACCCATCTTTATAGGTAGCTTCTTCTGCTACAACACCATTACCGTAGTATACATATTTTTTACCTGCAAGCTTTCCGTTTTCATACTGCTCTCTCGTCATTACTTCTGAGTTCTTTTTATGAAAATAAAGCCACTCTCCTATTCTGAGTTTTCCTTCCATCTTTCCTTCACTCACCAATTTTCCTTTTGCAGTGTAGTATTTTACATTTGCAAGGGAGTTATCTAGAGTAAATTCTTTTACAACAGTAGGTTGGTCTTTACATTCTTCACAATAAAACTTAAATGTACCAACTTCTTTTCCGTGTTCAAAAGCACCTTCATAACGAAGTTGTTTTGTTTTTGGAAAATATTTTTTCCAGACTCCGTGGCGTTCACCATTAGAGTCCATTTGGTTAATTTCTTGTGCATTTCCGAAGGAAACAACAAACAATAATAAAGGTATTAAAAAACGCATATGTTTTACTTTTAGGTATAACGTGATAATTGTTATTCTATTGAACGTTTTACCATATTTCAAAAAGAGTGCCAATGTTTAGTAGGCAGTAACAGTATTCAGTCCATTTTATTACTGAAAATTATTACTGCGGCTATAAACTACTTTTTCTTTTTGTTATCAGCGTTTTTTTGCTGTTCTGCTTGCTCCATCATATCTGCCATTTTTTTCTGAAACTTGTTTTGTTTCTTTGGCTTCGCTTTTTTCACTTGTATCTGTGCGTGTATTTTATCTTCGTCAATAATAAAGTTCTTTATCACTAACATTAAACCAATGGTAATCAAGTTTGATATAAAGTAGTATAATGATAATCCACTCGCATAATTGTTGAAAAACACTAACATAAATAATGGTGATAAGTACATTAAGAACTTCATGTTAGGCATACCAGGCTGTTGCTGTGCCTGCATACTTTGCCCCATTGTCATCGTCATATAAAAGAAGATGGCGATAGAAGCTAGTATAGGAAATAAACTCACGTGATCTCCATAAAAAGGAATTGTAAATGGTAAATCTAATACAGTATCATAGCTTGATAAATCATCTGCCCATAAGAAACTTTTTTGTCTTAAGGCAATCGCTGTTGGGAAAAATGTGAATAAAGCATAGAATACTGGCATCTGCAATAAAGCGGGCAAACATCCTTTTAACGGGCTTGCACCTGCAATGTTTTGAAGCTTCATTGTTTCTTGCTGAATCTTCATTTTGTTACCTTCAAACTTTTCTTTTATCGCATCTATTTCTGGCTTCAATACTTTCATCTTAGCTTGCGCTAAAAACTGCTTGTATTGTACAAAAGAAAGCATCAATTTGATTAAAATGGTCATCACAATAATTGCAATACCAGCACTTAAATAGGTACTTAAAAAACCAAATAAAGGAATAATCACATACTTGTTAATCACACCAAATATTCCCCAACCTAATGGCATAGCTTCATCTAGATTACGGTCGTATTTTTTAAAAATTTCATAATCTGTAGGTCCATAATACATATTCATATTATAAGACAGTGCGCCACCTTTAGGTGCTAGCAACATTTTTGCTCCGTATTGTTTTGTAAAAACAGTGTCAATCTCTTCGTCTTCTACTAAGTTTACAGAAGAAAGCTTTACTTCTTGAAAAGGATCATCTGTTAATAGCATTGAACTAAAAAAGTGCTGACGGAAGTTTAACCAACTTACTTCTTTCTCTAACTCTTCATCTTCTCCTGTAGGGTCTAACTTAGAGTGCTTACTACCTTCATACTCATAGGTTAAACGTGTATATCTATTTTCGTAAGCAATACTTTTTGCGTGTCTATATCCTTTTAATTTCCAGTCAATCTCTAGAGGCTGGCTTGTGTCAAGTACACCGTCTAAACCTTGAGAACGTATACCAAAATTAGTCATATACTCACCAGGTATCAACTCATAGCGATACTCTATAAACTTATCTGCTGCAGTTTTTAAACGCATAGTCAAAACTTGATTTTGACCATTTTGAGATAATGCAGGCTCAAAGAATAAATCTTTAGTATTTAAAGTTCTATTTTCTGAAGTAAACTTTAAATTAAAACTAGAATTCCCGTCCTTAATAAGGTATACAGGTATAGAGTCATATGTATTAAATTTCTTTAACCTTGCTTCTGTTACATAACCACCTTTATTACTTACCTCAAGATATAAAACATCATTTTCTACAACTGTAGTACCGTTAGTTGCAGATGCTAAACTTCCTGAATAAGAAAAAGAACCTAATTTACTTGCAAGTTGTACCATTGCAAGTGAGTCATTAGGCGCAGCAGCCATCTCTTGAGTTGCCTCTGTTAAAGTAGTTGTATCTGCAGCTTGTTTGTCTGCAGCTTGTTTTGCCGCTTCTGCTTCTACTCTCGCTTCTTCTGCTAGTATTTCTTCTTCACTTGGCTTATTTAAATAAAGCATCCATATAAGAATACCTCCAATTAATAAGAAGCCAATAAGCGAGTTTAAATCAAATTTTTTATTTTCCATAATAGGTGCCTCAGTGTGAGGTTATAAATATTTCAGCAAAAATAAATGCTGTATTAAGTTTTTACGATTTCAAAAATCTAGCCTTAATTTTACTTGTGCCAGATTGTCTGTTATTTTGAGTTTTCGTGTGCTGCCTTTACAAAAGAGACAAACAATGGGTGCGGATTTGCCACTGTACTCTTATATTCTGGGTGGTATTGAACACCTACAAAATAAGGATGAGATGGTATTTCTATAATCTCTACAAGTCCCGTTTCTGGGTTAGTACCAGTTGTTGCTAATCCTGCTGCTTCTAGCTGGTCACGGTAGGCATTATTATATTCATAACGATGTCTATGACGCTCGTCAATAATTTCTTTTCCGTAGATAGCAGCAACTTTACTACCTTTTGCAAGACTACATTTCCAGGCTCCTAGACGCATAGTACCGCCCATATCTGTAATGTTTTTTTGGTCTTCCATTAAGTTTATCACTGGTTCTTGAGTATCTGGGTCCATCTCAATACTATTAGCATTTTTTAAACCTAGTACATTTCTGGAGTACTCAATAACCGCCATTTGCATACCAAGACAAATACCAAAAAATGGTAAATCATTTTCACGTGCATAGCGTACTGCCTCTATTTTTCCATCTATACCTCGCTCACCAAAACCTGGTGCAACAAGAATTCCGTTAAGACCTTTAAGTGCTTCGGAAATATTAGCAGCATCAATATGCTCACTATGAATTGACTTTACATTAACCTTTACTTCATTTTCTGCTCCAGCATGTATGAAGGCTTCTAAAATAGATTTATAACTATCTTGAAGTTCTACATATTTACCTATAAGTCCTATTGTAACTTCTGCTTTAGGGTTTTTATGTCTTTTTAAGAAAGCGTTCCAGTGATCTAGATTAGGTTCTGTAGTATTTGTTAAGTTTAGCTTCTGCATCGTGATAACATCAAGACCTTCTTCTAGCATTAAATTAGGTACATCATAAATAGTTGATGCATCTATAGACTGTATAACAGCCTCTTTTTTAACATTGCAAAAAAGTGCTAGTTTATCTTTTAATTCTCTACTAAGCTCGTGCTCTGTTCTACAAACAAGAATATCTGCACTTACACCACTTTCCATTAATGTTTTTACAGAATGTTGCGTTGGTTTTGTTTTAAGTTCACCAGCTGCAGAAAGGTATGGAATAAGTGTTAAGTGAATCACTAAAGCATCATCACCAAGCTCCCATTTTAATTGACGTACAGACTCTATATAAGGTAAAGACTCAATATCACCTACGGTCCCTCCTATTTCTGTAATCACGATATCATAATCACCGCTTTTACCTAAAATCTGGATGCGTTCTTTGATTTCGTTAGTGATATGAGGAACAACTTGTACTGTTTTTCCTAAAAACTCACCACGACGTTCTTTTTCAATTACGCTTTGATATATACGTCCTGTTGTTACATTATTAGCCTGTGAAGTAGGTGTGTTTAAAAAACGCTCATAATGACCAAGGTCAAGATCTGTTTCTGCCCCATCATCTGTTACATAACATTCTCCATGTTCGTATGGATTTAATGTTCCTGGATCCACATTTATATATGGATCTAATTTTTGAATAGTCACGCGGTACCCTCTAGCTTGCAGTAGCTTAGCCAAAGACGCGGCGATTATTCCTTTTCCTAATGATGATGAAACTCCTCCCGTAACGAAGATATATTTTGTAGATGTCATAGATACCTTTTCTTGTTGTGCTTACGGGATGCAAAGATATACTATTCGCACCTATCTGACGGAAACTAAATACAAATAATTCCCTAAAAAAATAAACTGTAAAAACCCTCAAGCGTAAACTTGAGGGTTTTTGTTACTATAAAAAAAAATAAACTTAAACTTCTAGTTGATAATAATGCGTCCCGGTGTTTTTTTAGTATGTTTTATAAGCATTAACACAGATGCAAAACCTGTTAATCCTAAAAACAACAAACCTCCTACTAATAATTTTAACCCTTCTGGAAAAAATGTATCCATATTTATAATATCTGAAAACAAAGCTAGACTTAAATATAAAGTCGCTACTAAAAAGATAGTCGCAGTGATAACACCCAAGGTTTTGTTATTCCATAAAAACAGAATACCTAAAGGGATTAATAATGCAATTGCAACAGGATTAACTATAGCTGCCGTCAAGGACCAATAATATAAAACGACAAGGGTTAATAATACTTCTGGGAAGAATCTAAAGGCAGATTTGAGTACGAGTAACTTCATATGCTTGTTATTTTATATTACTAAGATGTATAAAATAAAAAGAGGTTGCGTCAAGTACTTAATATTTCCGAATAAATTTTCTAATTAAAGGTTCTAGCCCATTAATTTTAATCTCATTCATCTCAGTCATAAGCCTACCTAGCTTACCTTCTGGAAATCCTTTTTGTCTAAACCAAGTGTAATATGGCTCTGGGAGATCTACAAGATAACGCCCTTTATATTTACCAAAAGGCATTTTATAATTTGCCAACTCAATAAGATGTTTTGGGTCTGGCCCTATAGGCTTTTGGGGTAAATTATTTGTAGGCATCTAATTCTTTTAAAAGGTCTATTACTTTTTGCTCCCATTCACGTTCTTGATCTGGGTAATTAGAATGGTCTGTTTCTACATCAAACGTAGATTGAAACAGTACACGCTCATACTCATTATCATTAAATGCTTTTTGAACTAAGTTTTTAAACTCAGGGTCGTTTTGATCTAATTCTTTTAAAGTTTTACGCAATTTTCTAGCAAATATTTCTGAAATATCAAAATGTGTTTGCTCGTGCTTTAAAATATAAGCGCTCACGTTACCTGGTCTATACCAAGAACTATGCGGGTAAAAAAATGTAGTTACAGCTGTAGTGTATGTAGTAATTTTGTTTTTTGTTTGACTACTAAAAGCGAGCGAAACACCAGAGTTTGTAGTTGCTACAAATTCTTTAGATTTTTCTGGTTCTCCCTTAAAGTCTCTCCAAGTAAGCTGCCTGTCTGCACCCCATTCTAACTTTTCTTCTTGTGCGGTTAGATGTAACGTTACAAAAGATAAAAGTAGAAGAAGTATTGCCGATATTTTCATGGGTTCTTTTTGAAATAATAAAGAAAAAATGATGCCAAAATCATTATCCCCAAATAAACGTGATGTCTTTTTTAATATCTGGATGTAAGCTATAATGCACAGGACAAGTGTTTGCTGTCCTCTCTAGGATAGTTTGATCTTTTTTAGATATTTCTGTAGGAAAATGAAGCACAACTTTTATTTCTGAAATACGACGAGGCTCACTCGCCATTATCTTAGTAACATCTGCCGTGGCACCATCTATAGAAACCTCTAACTGGTTTGCTTTAATACCCATCATGGTTAGCATACAACTGGCAAGACCAGTAGCAACGGTGTCTGTAGGTGAAAAAGCCGCACCTTGACCATTATTGTCTGTGGGAGCATCTGTTATAAAAGTATCCCCAGATTTTAAATGAGTACATTCTGTTCTTAACTCTCCTTGATATATAACTTTTGCAGTGCTCATGGTATTAATCTAAAACTTCAAATTGTAATTTATCTGTGTATTTTAAAATATACAGAGCCGTATTCTCATATCCAGAAAAAGTCTTTTTCTCATATCTAAATCTGTTCTCAATATATTCTGTCATAAAATCACGATCACTAGCTTTATAAACATCTTCTTCATTTGCTAGTCTTAATAAAACATCATAAGTTACATCAAAACCTCTTACCGCAAAACGGTTAGGCATAACTTTATACTTGTTTTTATAACTAATTAAAAAGGCCTCTTTAGACTTATAATCATAACTCTTATTTACTGAAGGAAAAGTGAAATCTAAATTTGCCAATTGCACATTTGAAACATCATTAGACTCATATGCATTACTTTTATTTAATGCAAAAAGACGAATGGTATAATCACCAGGAATCCCGTTTAACATAGGTACAATATTACTAACTATAATAGGGTTATCACTCGCTAGTATTACCCAGTTATCTTTTCCCTTTACAAGCAACTTATCTACATCTGCCACATAAATATACCCCTTATCTTTAGGAGTAATCACTGCCGCTCCAGGAAATGCCTTACCTAATTTTGCGCGATCTGCTGCACTTTTACTATCTGTAACAATAATAAGGTTTTTATCTACCGCTAATGGTTTCATATACTCTATCAAACGATCACCTAACATATTATCACTAGGTATGGTCTGAAAAAGATTTGATGTCATATTAATAGCACGGTTACTTATTGGAGAAAAAACAGGAATATTATTTCCTTTTAATTCTGAAGCTGCCTTGGCTACTGTCTTGCTTAAAAGTGGTCCAATTACCGCATCTGTATTACTAAAGCTATTAGAAGCAATAATACTTGACACCTTAGCCTCTTTACCTTCTGTATCATACACATCTACAATAGTAGAGACTCCTTTATCTTTTAAAAACTCTGTAGCCATCATTGCGCCACTATAAAAATCTAAAGCTACTCTCATTGCTGAGCTACCTTTTAAAACATCTTTTGTTGTCTCTTCTGTACCGTCTTGCGCTTTATCTAATTGAAAAGGCAACATCAATGCAATTCTTTTTGTTTGACGATTGCTTATTGACATAGACAAATCTGTAGGTAGCACTTTTCCAGAGACAGATACTGTCGCGTTGTTTTTAGGTACCTTAAGAATCATTCCTTCCTTTAACCCATCTTTTGCATATGGATTTAAAGCAATAATTTCTTCTTCAGTTAATCCTAAATTTTGCTCTAATCTAAAAAACCCTTCTTTTTGTTTTACAGTATAAAAACCATAAAGCTCATTGTCAATATTTGCAGATGTAGTCACTGTTTTTCTTGGTACATTAAGCTCAGTACCTATAGGTAGATCTGTTGTTAAACCTGGGTTCATACCTATTAGCTCACTCATAGTGATGCCATACATTCTTGCTATACCGTATACCGTTTCTTTAGGTTGTACAGTATGCTTTTCTGTTGCAGTCGCTACAGTTGTTGTCTGTGAAGGAGAAGTTGTAATTACCTCATCAACTTTAGTAACACTAGGTGTTCCTTGAGGAATTTTTATCTTATCATTTTTACGAAGATGTTCTGCATACAATTGCTTGTTATACTTCTTGATATCATCAATAGAAACATTATATTTTTTAGCAAGACTAAATAAAGTTTCTTTTCTTCTAACCTTATGTATCACAAAAGAAATCCCGCTTCCAGGTTTCATTATCACCCCATCATTAGGAAGTATAATTACTGCATTCTCACGAATACCCTCTTTTGCATCAGGATTTAACTTAAAAATGTCTCTTTCAGAAATACCATATTTTTCACTAATAGTAGTAATTGTCTCACCACTTTTAACAATATGACTTCTGTACTTTTCTTGTGCCGTCAAAGACCCACAAAAAAAGAAAAACATTAATATTGGGATAATTAGAATTTTCTTAAACATATCTCTCTATTGTAAAAATCAATTTTCACTTTGTAAAACAAGTATCGTTCCACTCTCAAATAAAAGGGTTGTAGCAAATGCAGCAATCACACTAAGGTTTTACCGCATTTGTTAACTTAATTTATTCCCACTCTATTGTTGCTGGCGGCTTACTACTTATATCATACACTACTCTATTAACGCCTTTAACTCTGTTTATTATATGATTACTCGTCTCTTGTAAAAACTCGTATGGTAAATTTACCCAGTCTGCCGTCATACCATCTGTACTCTCTACAGCTCTTAGTGCAACTACCTTCTCATAAGTACGCTCATCTCCCATCACCCCTACACTATTAACAGGTAGTAACATTGCACCTGCTTGCCATACTTTATCATACAAATCCCATTTGCGTAAACCATCTATAAAAATAGCATCTACTTCTTGAAGAATTCTTACCTTCTCTTCTGTAACATCACCTAAAATTCTAATTGCTAGTCCTGGCCCAGGAAAAGGATGTCTACCTAAAAGTAATGGATCTATACCCATTTGAGCACCTACTCTACGCACCTCATCTTTAAACAACATTCTTAGTGGCTCTACAATTTTAAGTTTCATAAAATCTGGAAGTCCACCTACGTTATGGTGTGATTTTATAGTCACAGAAGGACCATTAACAGACACACTCTCTATCACATCTGGATAAATAGTACCCTGTGCTAAGTATACCACATCTTTAATAGAAGTTGCTTCATCATCAAACACTTCAATAAAAGCGTTACCTATAGCTTTTCTTTTTGCTTCTGGATCTGATAAATCTTTTAAAGCAGACATAAAACGAGCAGAAGAATCAACTCCTTTTACATTTAAGCCCATACCTTTATATTGCTCTAGTACAGAACTAAATTCATCTTTACGTAACAATCCATTATTCACAAAAATACAATAGAGATTCTTCCCTATAGCTTTGTGCAATAAAATAGCAGCTACCGTAGAATCTACTCCTCCACTTAAACCTAAAACTACTTTATCATCACCAATTTTTTTCTTTAAATCTGCCACTGTAGTATCTACAAAGGCTGCCGGTGTCCATGATTGCTCAACACCTGCCATATTTACTAGAAAATTTTCTAGCAACTGCTTTCCATCTGTTGTGTGGTACACCTCTGGATGAAACTGTATTGCATATGTTTCTTCACCATCAATTCTATAAGCTGCATTAGCAACATCTGCCGTACTTGCAAGCCTAACGCCACCTGTAGGTAAAGTACCTATGGTATCACTGTGACTCATCCATACTTGTGATCCTTGAGAGATGTTAGCAAATAATGCTTCGCCATCTTTAATCATGCTCAATTTTGCACGACCGTACTCTCTAATATTAGATGGAGTTACTTCGCCTCCATAATTATGTGCCATAAATTGCGCACCATAACAAACACCTAGTAAAGGTAACTTACCTTTAATGTTTGATAAATCTGGTGTAGGCGCATCTTCTGTTCTTACAGATGACGGACTACCAGATAAGACAACAGCCTTAAATGATGATAAATCTTTTGGAACTTTATTGTAAGGGTGGATCTCGCAGTAAATATTTAACTCGCGTACACGTCTAGCGATAAGCTGTGTATATTGTGATCCAAAATCAAGAATGAGGACATTATTTTGCATAAGCAAAAATAATTTATTTATTGCTTTAATGGCACCGTTGCCAAAATAATTTTCAGCAACTAATAAACAAATTTATAACTGGATTATTGAGAATCTTAAGTCTAATGGTTTGAGCGCTTCTTTTATCTCATTTATTAAATCTGAACCGTACTCTAAGTAAAATTCTGCAAAATTAGTATTACGTTCTTGTAAAGATTGCTTCGGAAATAGCTCGTCTTGTATTGCTGTGACTTTGTTTAATAACTCTGAGTGCTTTCTTTTTTGAGCTTTAAGCAGCCTTTTCTCTAGATTATTTAAACCTTTTAATTGCTTTTTTTCTTGAGCACCAACAGCGCCAACAAAAGAAGCGTCTGTTTGCTTTGCAATATCATACATAGCAGCAAATTGAGACTTAAGATGCTCGCGTTGTTGTGTAAAATCAATTTCAATTTTAGAAATTCTCTTTGTGTAGTCTGATTGTAATTTATGCTGTTTAGCAAACAAGTCTTCTAGAGTTAGATCAAGCTTTTTCATTTGTACGCCTGCCTTTTCAGAAACTAATAGACCAGAATTACGTAATAACAAAATAGGAAACGGCACCGCAACACTCTTAAAATAATCTTGTAATTGAAACCAATAAGCCAGCTCTCCACCTCCACCAGTATAACACAGATTAGGTAAAATCACTTCTTGATATAGTGGGCGTAGCAAAGCATTTGGCGAAAAACGTTCTGGATGAGAATCTAATTCTGCTAGTATTTCTTCTTCAGAAAAAATGATTTCTGTATCGTTAACACTATAAACATCACCTATTTTAATGATACGCTCTCTTACACCTTCTGTCAAATAAAATAAATTTATATCTCTAGGGTGCACCTGCTCACCATAGCCAGCTTTAACAAGGGCTTCTGTAGCTTTTGAAACTTGATTAAATGACAAATGAGATAAAAGTTCTTTTTTTGCAAAAGGTTTAAATGCTCGTTTTAATTTTGAGTCATTACCATCAACAATCACTAAGCCATACTCCTTAAAAAGTTGATTACCTAGATACCTAGTAGCATCTGTTAAGGTTCCGTGGTCTAAGTAGGCTTTCTTAAAAAGTTTTAACAACTGTTTTGCGTTGTCACTAAAACCAAAACTTTCTTTTAATTCTTGTTCAAAAGCTAAAAATACATTTTGTAATCCTTCTGTACTTAACTCACCCACAGCACCCCCAGAAGGTCTATCCCAAACTACTTTTTTTCCTCTAAAGTTGAAATAATTAATTTCGTCAAAATCGTGATCTTCTGTTGCCATCCAGTAAACAGGCACAAAGTGATTTTCTGGATATGCTATGTTTAATTCTTCTGAAAGATTAATGACCGATATAATCTTGTATAAAAAATATAATGGCCCTGTAAAAAGATTAAGTTGATGTCCAGTGGTGATGGTATATGAATTACCATCTATTAATGAATCAATATTTTTTTGCGTGCTTTTTGATACCGAAAGACCTTTATACTGCTCATTTAATTGTGCCACTAAAGTAGCTCGTGACTCCAGAGAAAAATTTTCTGACTTCTGTTTTATTTGATTTTTAAAATTCTCCAAGTTTGGAAAATTTCCGTAGAAATCCTTTAAAGACGTATCTCGTGATAAATAATCACAAACGGTTTTTGAAAAATATCCTGTATCTGAGTAAGCAATGTGTTGGGTTGGCATAGATTTAATCTTGTAACAAAAATAAGCACTTTTTAATTGGTACGTTTTAAAGTATTGTTAATTACACAAATCTTAAAAAAGACTGTAATTTTGCAATATGAAAACTGCAGTCGTCATTCTTAACTGGAATGGTAAAAAATTATTAGAAACATACCTCCCTTCTGTGGTTGCCTTTTCTGGTGATGCTATTATTTATGTAGCAGATAACGCCTCTACAGATGATTCTGTTGCTTTTGTACAACGTGAGTTTCCTTCAGTAAAAATTATACAGAACGCAACAAATGGTGGTTATGCAAAAGGATACAATGAAGCATTAAAAAATCTAAACGAAGACCTTTTAGTTCTATTAAATAGTGATGTCGCAGTTACAAAAAACTGGCTAGTGCCTGTTGTTAGTGAATTTCAGAAAGACAAAAACCTAGCAGCTGCACAACCTAAAATACTAGATGATAAAAATAAAACACATTTTGAATATGCTGGTGCTGCGGGTGGTTTTATTGATTCTTTAGGATACCCTTTTTGTCGTGGTCGTATTTTTAACACTATAGAAGAGGACAAAGGTCAATATGACGACACCATTTCTATATTTTGGGCTACTGGTGCTTGTTTGTTTATTAGAAACACAGATTTTAAAATCTCTGGAGGGTTTGATGAAACATTTTTTGCGCACCAAGAAGAAATAGATTTATGCTGGCGCCTTCACGGTTTAGGTAAAGAAATAAAATATATAGGAAAATCTAAAATCTACCATCTGGGTGGTGCAACCTTAGAAACACAGAACCCAAAAAAAACGTTTTATAATTTTAGGAACTCCTTATTAATGATGGTTAAAAATATACCTGGAATAAAAGTTGTATTTTTAATACTTGTTAGAATGCTACTTGACGGTGTTGCAGCAATACAATTATTATTGCAGATGAAACCTTTACACTTTGTTGCAGTCCTTAAAGCACATTTTAGTTTTTACTGTTTATTACCTAATACAATTGTAAAACGACGTAAAATTAAAAAACAAAAAGGCTATGCTGCCCAGAAAAGCATCGTGTGGCAATACTTTGTAAAAGGAAAACGTTTATACAGTGACCTAATTAAGTAATAAAGTATTGTTAATGCCCATTGCTACAATCTAACTTTTAATAATTTTGTCTTATATTAATAACAACCTATAATTTAATTATGAAAAAAATCTTATTAATTACCCTATGCGCAGGCTTAACACTCACTTCTTGTGTGTCTAAGAAAGAGTTTGCCGCGCTACAAACTAAGCAAAAGCAAACAGAAGATTTATTAAATACAGCAACCGTAAAACTGAACTCATGCCTGTCAGACAAGTCTGCAGCAATGGCTAGAGCAGAAGGATTACAAGACCGTTTAAATGATTTAAAAGACTCTAACCAGCACTTAATTGAGAGCTCTAAAGATCTTACCGTACTTACATCTAAAGGAGCTGATAATCTTGAAAAATCTTTAGAAAGTTTAAAAGAAAGAGACCTTAAGATAACACGTTTACAAGACGCTTTATCAAAAAAGGATTCTGTAACACTTGCATTAGTATCTAGCTTGAAAAAAGAAGTTGGGATGAATGATCAAGATATACAGATTAATGTAGAGAAAGGTGTAGTGTTTATTTCATTAAGTGATAAAGTATTGTTTAGAAGCGGTAGCTATAACCTATCTACAAGAGCAAACGAAATTCTTGGTAAAGTAGCTACAGTTATTAACGGTAAACCAGACTTTGAAGCACTTGTAGAAGGACATACAGATAATGTACCTTATAATGGTGGTGGGACGTTAATAGACAACTTAGACTTAAGTGCAAAACGTGCTACAGCAGTGGTGAGACAATTAATACAGTTAGGTGCTAATCCATCTCAACTAATTGCTGCTGGTCGTGGAGAGTTTGTACCACTTGTACCTAATACTAGTGTTGAAAACAAATCTTTAAACAGAAGAACAAAAATTTATATCCTTCCTAAAATTGATCAATTTTATGAAATGATAGAATCTGAGATGAAAAACCTTGAAGGAGGTAACTAGTATTTTCTTCGGAAATATTAATATTAAAAAGCCCGTTAGTTTTAACACTAACGGGATTTTTTTATGTTTAAATTCTTGAACAATTAAAGCCTCGCTCGGTTACAAAAAAATAGAAATTATTACTGTTTGAATTTATTATTTATTTACAGAATTATTGCCCTTAAAACAAAAATATAGGATACACTTAATTACTAATTTAACAACAAAAATCTTCCTTTAACAAGAGACTAACAACGCTACATCTTATATTTTACAAAAACGACAATAAATTAACACAAAAACACCTAAACTTGATTTATTGTCGATTAAAAGAAAAATATCAACGATAAAGCACTGTTTTTAACTGTTTTATGAATAAAAAAAATTACTTTTACACTTTTTAAGAATCAAACTAGATGAGACTACTAATTGTTACATTTTCTTTTATTGCCCTAACTTTTTCATCTTGTTCTCAAACAGAAATTTCATCTGATAGTATTAATGAAGTAGAAGCTGGATTAACTACAGATATTCAAGAAAGTTTAAACGAGTCTACCCTACTAAATGAATCTTATGGTGATCACCCTCAACAAGTGTTTGACATCTATCTTCCTGAAGGGAGAACAAGACAAAAAACCAAAGTAATAATGGTTGTTCACGGGGGTAATTGGACCAATGGAGATAAATCTAGTATGACTAATCTTGTTTTAGACTTAAAACAAAATAATCCTAATCACGCAATAGTAAACATAAACTACGTCTTAGGTAGCGACAGTCATTTTGCGTTTCCTAATCAGTTTATTGATATTAAAGCAGCTATAAATTTTATTAAAAGTAAAAGAAACGAATATAGTATTAATCCAGAAATTGGTCTTATAGGCAGTAGTGCTGGTGGTCACTTAGCGCTCCAGTATACTTATAAATATGATACTGATAATGATGTGAAGTTTGTAGGAAGTCTTTGCGGCCCTACAAATTTTTTAGACCCCCATTATAACGGCGTAGCTAATCAACTTGTAGACTTATTAGTAGACACAATGCACTACCAAAGACAATTATCTAAAAATTATCCTACTACAGATTATTTAAAACTGTTAAGTCCATCTTATAACGTTTCTTATACTAGCAAACCAACATTATTGTTTTATGGTGATACAGATATGGTAGTACCTCTCTCAAATGGACTTACATTAAATGAAGATTTATCAAATCACAACATAGAAACTAGTTTAAATATTTTTGAAGGAGGCCATGGTGCTTGGTATACAGAAACATATAATGAGACTTTACACAATAATCTGCAAGCATTTATTACAGAACATTTATTTGTAAGTGATCTATAAAATACAAGCTGTTTATTAGTGCTTATAGAGAAGCAATTTAAATCTCTAAGCTTCCTTTACCCTCTCTTATTAACACAGGCTCACCGCTAGTTAGATCAATAATTGTAGATGCCACATTATCTCCATAACCACCATCTACTACTACATCAACTAGTTTACCCCATTTTTCAAAAATAAGCTCTGGGTCTGTAGTATACTCTAACACCTCATCATCATCTTTTATAGAAGTAGATACCATAGGATTACCTAGCTCTTTAATAATCGCTTGGGTTATAGAATTGTCTGGCACCCTTATCCCCACTTCTTTTTGCTTTTTAAAATAACCAGTTAACTTATTGTTACTTGGCAATATAAAAGTATATGGTCCTGGTAAGGCACGTTTCAGCAACTTAAAAGTAGCACCATCTATTTGCTTTACATAATCTGAGAGATTACTCAAATCTTCACAGACAATACTAAAGTTTGCCTTTTCTGGCTTCACTCCTTTTATTTGCGCAAGTCGTTCATATGCACTTTTATTTGTTACATCACAACCTAAAGCGTATACTGTGTCACTAGGATAAATAACTAAACCTCCTTTTCTAATAATTGACACCACTCTTTTAATATCCTTCTCGTTAGGATTATTATCGTATATTTTTATTAACTCTGCCATACTTAAAAATTATGCTCTAGAGACTTCGCTCTCTAATTTTAATACATTATTACCATCCTCTACCTCTATGTAGAGTGCTTTATTACCAGACTCTCCATTTCTCACTACTTCAGTTCCGTCAATAGTGCGTGTTACTTTTGTTGTAAAAGTAGATTTCACTGTACCCGACGCTGTCCCGCTTCCCCATTTCCAGGTAACTTTAGTTCCTTCTTTAATCATTGTGCTTAAATTTATATAAAGTTAATACATCTATTTAACATTTCAGAAATTCTAACAAAAACATAACATAAACACAGTATTATTGCGTTAATTAATAAAAATACGAAGATATGTATCTCAAAAAACTTGCACTCATATTATTTCTTTCTTTAAATTTCTGTTTCATCTCCTGTAACTCAGATGATGAATCTAATGATGAGACGGTGCAAGAAGAAGTCGCTGCTCTAACCGCAAATACTCAATTAAATGTATCTTATGGTGATGATAGTCAGCAAGTGTATGATCTTTACTTACCGGCTGGCCGTCTTACCACAAAGACAAAAGTAATCATCCTTGTGCACGGTGGTGGCTGGGTAGAGGGAGACAAAGCAGATATGGATGCCTTTCTTACCTTGATACAAAACAATCACCCAGATCACGCTATTGTAAACATGAATTATAAACTTGCTACTATAAGTCACGCTGCTTTTCCTAATCAGTTTTTAGACCTACAATCTGCTATAAATCACTTGATAGAGAATGCTGCAGAATACCAAATTAAAACAGAATTTGGACTTGTAGGCGCTAGTGCTGGAGCGCATATTTCTTTAATGTATGACTATGTGTATGACACAGATGATAGAGTAAAGTTTGTAGGTGATGTTGTAGGACCTTCAAACTTTACACACCCGTTTTATAGCGAGAATGAAAATTTCCCTTTATTACTTAGTTTATTAGTAGATGCGTCTGCTTACCCAGCCGGTACAGATCTTGTAGTTGCAAACAGTCCTGCTCTTCAGGTTTCTAGCGCATCTAGTCCTACAGTGATGTTTTATGGAGATCAAGATCCTTTGGTGCCCTTAACAGAGGCGCAAACTCTTGACGCAGCTCTTACCACCCAAGGTACTACACACGTGTTTAATGTTTTTGAAGGCGGTCACGGTGACGATTGGTCTGATGCAGATAAGCTTAGCACACAAATACAATTAAGCAATTATATTAATACTTATTTAAGTATTGAGTAATGTCCTTCTAATTACTTCGGAAATATCATCAAAATAAATTAGTGCAAAAAGTCTAAACTAAGTTAATCGCATCACGATATTGACTGTAGTTAAAATGAGCGACTCCTTTTTCAAATTCGTCAATTAGTGATTTATACAAAGCGATTGTAGGCTCTACAACATCTGTCCAATCATTAAACTCTAAATGATATTTGCACACAATAGTACGTAGCTCAACATCACTAACAATCCACGGACTATAATTATCTTTTAAAGCTAAAACATTTAGATCTTTCAAGTCTTTACTTTTCTCTAGAAAATAAGCAATATTCTTATTTACAGATTGAATTTTAAGTCGATTTTTCTTTCTTAAAAAAAGATTTTTGAGATGAGATATATTTGTTATTTCAAAAGGAATAATCTGAAAACTTGAAGGCAATTTACAAGTGATATTACCCTCGTATGACCTACCTGTAGAGTTCATTACAGAAAACTCACAACCTTTGTACTCAAATTTAACAACATAAGTAACATTGGGGCTTCTTACACCAAGACCAAGAGAGACATCTTTATCTTTAAAATAAAAATCTCCGTTTTCTTTTTCTGCAAGTCCTTTAAAAAATGTTTTAAACATAAATCTCAAGTATTAACACTCAATCTTTAATTGTATAATTAATAGATAAAAGCATACCACTCAAAGCTAATCTAAAACATTCAGCTTAGCAAATCTTAGCAAAAGCTTCTTCAAGCCTCCATTAGAAAAATTAATTTCTGCCTTTGTATCTGCCCCTACTCCTTCAATTTTAACGATTCTCCCTTTTCCGAAGCGAACATGCTCCACAAAAGATCCTACTTTAATATTTGCTGCAGCAGCATCATAATTTTTATCCGTATCACTTTTTATAGGGCGTAATCTCCTTAATTTTTGCAACTGCTCTTCAGAAGGGCCAGAAGGTGCTTTTCCTGCTGTGGGTTTTTTAAGACGTAATTTACTTTTATCTACCTCACCAAAAATATCTGAATCTATTAACGGCTTATATCTATGCTCTGTAATAGGTGTTAAGTACTCTAAAAAAGATTCATCTATTTCAGAAATAAATCTACTAGGCTCTGCATCAATAAGTTTTCCCCAACGATATCTTGATTGTGTGTAAGTTAAAACCGCTTGCTTTTCTGCCCTAGTTACAGCTACATAAAATAGGCGACGCTCTTCTTCTAGTTCGCTACGAGTGTTCATACTCATCCCACTAGGGAACAACTCCTCTTCCATCCCTACAATATAGACATACGGAAACTCTAAGCCCTTGGCTAAATGCACTGTCATTAAAGCTACTTTATTCTCTTCGCCTTTATCACTGTCTGCATCTGTAGCAAGTGCCACATCTTCCATAAATTCTGAAAGCGAACCGTCAGAATCTGCAAGCTCTTTTTGTTCTTCTACAAAATCACTAATACCATTTAAAAGTTCTTCAATGTTCTCCATACGGGCAATACCCTCTGGTGTACCATCTTTTTTAAGCTCTGTAACAAGCCCTGTTTTCTTAGCAACATGCTCTGCTATCATAAAGGCATCATAACCATTATTAAGCACTTGAAAACTTTGTATCATGGTAACAAAGTCTTGCAATTTCCCACGAGTTCCTTTGTTTATTTTAAGATCTACTTTGTCAAGCACTTGCATCACCTCAAACATAGAGCGCTCATAGTGATTTGCTGCTACAATTAATTTATCAATTGTTGTTTGCCCTATTCCTCTTGCAGGATAATTAATAACACGTTTTAATGCCTCTTCATCTTTTGGGTTTAAAACTAAACGCAAATAAGCAATTACATCTTTAATCTCTTTACGCTGGTAAAAACTAAGACCTCCATAAATACGATACGGAATATCTTTTTTACGCAAGGCATCTTCCATGGCACGAGACTGTGCATTTGTTCTATAAAGTATTGCAAATTTATCAAATGGTAATTGCTCATTCATGGCATTCTCAAAAATGCTCGAAGCCACAAAACGGCCTTCATCACCATCTGTCATGGTACGGTTTACCATTATCTTAGCACCATCATCATTTGCCGTCCACACAACTTTATCTAATCGTGTTTTATTCTTTTCTATAATACTGTTTGCTGCATTTACTATGTTTTTTGTAGAACGGTAGTTCTGCTCTAAACGGTATGTTTTAACATCATCATAATCTTTCTGAAAATTCAAGATGTTATTAATGTTTGCACCTCTAAAAGCATATATACTTTGTGCATCATCACCCACCACACATATATTCTGAAAACGATCACTCAGCGCTTTTACAATTAAATATTGGCTGTGGTTTGTATCTTGGTACTCATCAACTAGTATGTATCTAAAACGGTCTTGATATTTAGCTAGTACTTGCGGAAAACGAGTTAAGAGTTCATTAGTTTTTAACAATAAATCATCAAAATCCATCGCGCCAGCTTTAAAACATTTATCAACATAACGCTGATAAATATCTCCTAGACGAGGCATTTTTGCCATCGCATCTGCTTCCATCAATTCAGGATTATTAAAGTATGCTTTGACAGTAACGAGACTATTTTTATAACTAGATATACGAGAATATACCTGCTTATACTTATAGATATCTTTATCAAGTTGCATCTCTTTAATCACCGCACGTATCACACTCTGAGAATCTTGCGTATCATAAATGGTAAAGTTTCCAGGATATCCTAGTTTATCTGCTTCAAAACGCAATATCTTGGCAAAAATACTATGAAAAGTTCCCATCCATAGGTTCTTCCCCTCGCTCGCACCTACAATAGATGTAATACGAGATTTCATTTCACGCGCCGCTTTATTGGTAAATGTCAAAGCAAGAATATTAAAAGGGTCTACACCTTGTGACATTAAGTAAGCGATACGAAAAGTCAATACACGTGTCTTTCCAGACCCTGCTCCTGCAATGACAATCATCGCTCCGTCTTTCTGTATGGTAGGCGCTAATTGGGCCTCATTTAACTGATCTAAATACTGTTGCACGTTTTTCTTCTGAAATTTTAAGCACCCGATTATTACTTCGGAAATGTGCTTTTTGAGATTATTTTAAGGACTGTGAATTTACAAATTTTAAGAAGATTCAAATAGACGATATTTCCGAAGTTATAAACAGTTTTTTACTAAACCTAATTGATGACAAAAAAAGCAAGTGACAATTAAGTTTTGAAGCAAATACAGAATAAAATCATTCAGATTTTCAATATCTTTATCAGAACTCTTTTTATTAAAATATAGAAATTAAAAAACTTGAATAAAACTGTCTTTGTTTTTACTTGCTTAATTTTCTCTTTGGGTTTAAATGCCCAAGAAAACATAAACATATCTACTGGTGCATTCTTTGAAGGAGAGCCCTATCTTAAAGTAAACCCAGATAATCCTAATCATCTTGTTGTTGCTTGGATGGGTTTTGTAAATGCGACACAAAACATAAAAATTAAAGTGAGAGCTAGTTTTGATAGCGGCGTGACTTGGTCTACCATTACAAATCTAGACCACGTGCAACCAGGATATACTTCTGCAGATCCATCTATTGCTTTTGATCCCGAGGGCAATGTATTAATTGCTTACATAGATTGGACTGGCTCTGACGGAGATCCTCTTGCGGGTGGTATTCAAATAAGTAAATCTACAGACGGAGGTCTTGCTTTTAATGCGCCCATAGAGGTCTTAAATATTGATGTTATGCCAGCCCAAAAGATAATAGACAGACCCTGGATAGCTGTAGATAAGAGTACTACAAGCAACGCAGGAAACATATATATAACTTCTATGAATGCTAAAGAAGCTGCGCCAGATTATCATCCTTTTATTTCTACATCTACAGATGGTGGCAACAATTTTACGCTCTCAACTTTAGATAATGATAATTGGCTTTCTGGTGACTTAATTACTTCGCCAATGCCTACTCCTACTGTTCAAGAAAATGGCGTTTTTTATGCGGTATATCCTTCTTTTGTATTCTCTCAAAATTCTATGGCTCAATACATTTTAGCAGCAAGCGCAGATGGTGGTGCTACTTTTAATTATCAAACAGTCTTTGCTTCAAATGAGACTTCAACTAACAATGATCCATTACCTAAAAAAGGATATTTGTTGAGAGAAGACCCATCAGATATAAATCATTTAGCTTTTTTCTATCCGTCAAACATAAATGAAGATTTAGATATTTACTTTACCGAAACGTTTGATGCTGGAGCGACTTGGTCTGCTACATCACGCATTAATGATGATCCTGTTGCAAATGATAGATTACAAGATTTAGTCTGGGCAGATTTTAATAATAATGGTGACTTAATTGTTACTTGGCGAGATAGACGTAACGCCCCAGAAAGCGGATATGAGACTGCCTCAGAAATATGGGCAGCTTATAGACCAAATGGAGCTAATACATTTCAAAGCAATTTTCAGATTACAGATGAAACCGTTGCTTACAATGATGTACTAGCACTTGCAGGCAATGACTTTATGAGTGTACAACTTGTAGATCAAGTAGTACATACCACTTGGGGAGACACAAGAACCGGCACACTAAAAATCTGGTATCAAAGGTCTGATACTGATGGTGCTATTTTATCTGTTGATGATTTAACGAGAGACCAGCCATCCCCTTTTATTTTCCCGAATCCTGCGAGAGATTTTGTCACTATTAAAACAGAAGGCTGGACAATACTCACTATTTATTCTCTAGATGGAAAAAAAACAACTATTGTTAAAAATGCTTTAAATAATGAAGAAGAACCTATTAACATCTCTCATTTATCAAAAGGCACGTTCATTTTTGAAATAAAAACAAGTACTGGCATCTACCATCAAAAGGTTATTAAATTATAATGCAAGCACGTTTTAAAAGTTTTAAACACGACAACAGCTTTTATCTTTCTAAGAGAAACAGTGTTGCTTTAATTCTTCTACTTGTCTTTCTTTTACTCTTGTGTATTTATAGTACAACTGGACTAAAAATAGGCGGATGGGTTTCTTTTAGCGCTTTACTATTAGTAACATATGTAACTTTTCTTAAATTTTTCAACCTATTTTCTTCAGAGAAACCAAGAGGGAAATATAATCGCGACTTAGTATTAAATCAAGATCAAATAACGATACATAAATCAACATTTAAAATTTCAGAAATAAATAAAATAGAGTTTTCATTTTACGGTGATCGTAAAGGAAAATACAAATATTACAACACTGATTTTGAACCAGCAATATCTCACGGTTTAGATAATAGAATAAAACTACACCTTAAAAGTGGCAAGAAAATAGCAACTTCCTTTTTACAAGAAAACAACAGATCTCTAAAAAAGCACCCAGAATTATTGATTCATTACCACAAAATTGGAGTATTACATTGGTTAAATCTTATTGATATTCTTGAAATTTCTGATTATGACAAGATTCAAAAATTCAAAAAACAAATCAACGCAATAGATTAATTATATTTGCTCAAAACCACTACCCTATGTCAATGCTCCATTTAAAACTAGAAACAGACCCAAGATGGGTTACTATTGTAGAAAGTAATCTAGAAGAGATTCTTACAGATCACGCTTGGTGTGAGCAAAAAGCAGCGACAAATGCTATCACCATCATCACACTTAATAGTGAGCACGAAGAGCTGGTAACAGAGCTTTTAAAACTTGCACAAGAAGAGTTAGAGCATTTTCAGATGGTGCACGACATTATTAAAGAACGCGGTTATACTTTGGGGCGTGAACGCAAAGACCATTATGTAAATCAATTATTTAAATTTACAAAAGCTGGTGGTAATAAAACCAGAACAGAAGCAATGGTAGATAGGTTACTATTCTCTGCGATGATAGAAGCAAGAAGCTGTGAGCGTTTTAAATTATTAAGTGAGCGCATTAGTGATGAGAAATTATCAAAATTTTACAGAGAACTAATGATAAGTGAGGCAGGACATTATACAACCTTCTTAGGTTTTGCTCGCAAATATGGTAAAGATCTTGACGTAGAAAAACGCTGGCAAGAACTCGTTGCATTTGAAGGTGAAATCATTAAAAGCTACGGAAAACAAGAAACAATACATGGTTAAGGTTTTATTAATTTCTTTTTTGTTCTTGATAAGCTGAATACCTTTATAAGATGAAACCTTTATTCATCTTAATACTCTTATTTGTGAATTCTCCTATTTTTAATTTTAACACAGATAGCGATCTGTCTCAATGGTTCATTGTTAATGATGGCGTTATGGGTGGAGTTTCAGAAAGCTCTCTAATAATAAATGAAGAAGGTCACGGTCTTTTTAGTGGCAAGGTAAGATTAGAAAATAATGGAGGTTTTGCCTCTGTACGTCATAATTTTAATCCAGTTAAAGTTTCAGAAAAAACAGCAATTCAAATTAAATTAAAAGGTGATGGCAAGATTTATCAGTTTAGAGTAAAAGACAAATTTGATACATTTTACTCATATGTAATCAATATGCAAACGACAGGAAAATGGGAAACCATTTCTATTCTTTTAAAAGATATGAAACCACAATTTAGAGGTCGTAAATTAAATATGGCCAATTTTGATAGAGAGTATATTTCAGAAATTGCGATACTTATTGGGAACAAAAAGAAGGAAAGCTTTAATTTACAGATAGATAGCATTAATCTTAAAAATTAAAATTGACAATTAAATGTTAAAAATGAAATAAGCAATCCATTTTTGTAAAAAACAAACTAGTTTTGCCAAAGAAATAATTACAATGAACAATCAAGTACATCATCATCATCTTCATACTGGACTTCAGTCGAGCAGGAAATGATATGTGTATAAACTAATATATTATGAAACCCGTCTGAGTAATTAGACGGGTTTTTTGTTTTCTTCAAAATCCCATTTCATTATTCAGATTTATTTAAAAAAATCAATTAATGAAACCATTAAAAATTGCCATTCAGAAAAGCGGGAGACTCAATGAAGACTCTCTTAGATTATTAAAAAGTTGTGGTATCTCTGTAGATAATGGCAGAGACCAACTTAAAGTAACCGTACGCAACTTCCCATTAGAAATTTACTATTTACGTAACTCAGACATCCCACAATATCTAGAAGATGGAGTGATTGATATCGCTATTGTTGGAGAGAATCTACTCATTGAAAAACAGAAAAATGTCTCTATTGTTGAGAAGCTTGGTTTTTCTAAATGCCGCGTATCACTTGCAGTACCTAAAGAAATAGAAGTTAATGACCTCTCTTATTTTGAAGGTAAAAAAATTGCAACTTCCTACCCTAACACGCTTAAAACATACTTAGATAAAAATAATGTAAAAGCAGATTTACACGTTATTTCTGGCTCTGTAGAGATTGCACCAAATATTGGGCTGGCAGATGGTATTTTTGATATTGTAAGTTCTGGTAGTACACTATTTAAAAACGGATTAAAAGAAACACAAGTAGTTTTAAAATCTGAAGCTGTATTAGCAAAAGCGCCAAATTTAACCAAAGACGCACAACAGTTATTAGATCAATTATTGTTTAGAATCCAAGCTGTACAACGTGCAAAAAAATCTAAATATATATTGCTAAATGTACCTAACGATAAGATAGAAGCTGTGAGTAGCATACTTCCAGTTTTAAAAAGCCCAACCATTTTACCACTAGCAAAAGAAGGATGGAGCTCACTACACAGTGTGATTGAAGAAAACCAGTTTTGGGAAGTTATTGACCAACTTAAAACAGCTGGTGCAGAAGATCTTTTAATAGTTCCTATTGATAAAATGGTATTGTAATGAAAGAGTATAAAAATCCATCAAAGCCAGAATGGGCAAGCCTTTGCAAACGCCCTATAGCTGACAATGAAACCATTGTTCCCGCAGTCGCAAAAATATTAAACACTGTAAAAACGGGAGGCGACAAGGCGCTTTTAGACTACACTCAAAAATTTGACAAAGCGCAACTTTCTGAATTAAAAGTGACGTCTCAGGAAATTTCTAAAGCAAGCAACAAAGTTTCTACAGCATTAAAAGAAGCAATCCAACTCGCAAAGGGAAACATCACAGCTTTTCACAAAGCACAGGAGCTTACACCTCAAAAAATTGAAACTACAAAAGGGGTGACTTGCTGGCAAGAAAGTAGAGCGATTAGCAAAGTTGGTTTGTACATTCCTGGTGGTAGTGCTCCCCTATTCTCAACGGTATTAATGCTTGGTATTCCTGCAAAAATTGCTGGCTGTAATGAGATTATTTTATGCACCCCACCAGATAGCGAAGGCAACATTAACCCCGCGATACTTTACACAGCACAGTTAGTAGGCATTACCACTATTTTTAAAGTTGGTGGTGCACAAGCCATCGCAGCAATGGCATACGGAACAGAATCTGTACCGCAAGTTTATAAAATTTTTGGCCCAGGAAATTCTTACGTTACCACTGCAAAACAGCAAGTACAACAAGAAGGTATAGCGATAGATATGCCAGCCGGACCTAGCGAAGTTTTAGTCATAGCAGATGAAACTGGTGTGCCCGCATTTATTGCATCAGATTTATTATCGCAAGCAGAACACGGCCCAGACAGTCAAGTAGTCTTGGTAAGTAATAACGCTCGTATTACTTCGGAAACTTTAAAAGAATTAGACATACAGTTAGCAGCATTGCCCCGTAAAGATATAGCTGCAAAAGCATTAAAAAATAGCACATCACTTCTTTTTGAAACTATAGATGAATGCATTAACTATAGTAATCAATATGCCCCAGAACACTTAATTTTAGCTTCGGAAAAAGCAGACGAATGGCTAACAAAAATAGAAAATGCTGGTTCTGTATTTATAGGGAACTATAGCTGCGAAAGCGCAGGAGATTATGCGAGTGGTACTAACCACACATTACCCACAGCAGGATTTGCAAAAAATTATAGTGGAGTAACACTGAGCAGTTTTACAAAAGAAATCACATTTCAGAAATTAGATAAAGAGGGGATTAAAAACATAGGACCAGCTATAGAGATTATGGCAGAAGCAGAAGAATTAATTGCTCACAAAAATGCTGTAACCCTGCGACTAAAAGCTTTAGAAAATGAATAATATTAAAAACTTAGTTAGACCAAGTATCGCTGCACTTAAAGGATATTCTAGCGCTCGCGATGAGTTTACAGGGATGGAAGGTATTTTTCTAGATGCCAATGAGAATCCCTTCGGAAATTTAAACCGGTACCCAGACCCTTATCAGCGTCAATTAAAAAAGGAAATTTCTCAAATAAAGAACGTTTCAGAAAAAAATCTATTTATAGGGAATGGTAGTGATGAGATTATTGATATCACTTTTAGAGTTTTTTGCGAACCTGAAAAAGACAAAGCTGTTATCCTCACTCCTACTTACGGAATGTATGAAGTTTCTGCTGCTATAAATAATGTAGCGCTTGTAAAAGTGCCTCTCACTAATAGTTTTGACATTGACTTTGAAGCGACTAAAAATGCCATTGCAGATACTGATGTAAAATTATTGATTTTGTGTTCGCCTAATAACCCAACAGGTAATTTACTGGACAGTGGTTTAATGGAGCAACTCATTAAAGACTTTAATGGTATTGTTTTAATTGACGAAGCATATATTGATTTTAGTGATGCTATTTCTTGCAATCAATGGTTGTCAAAATTTGAGAACATTGTAGTAATGCAAACACTAAGCAAGGCTTACGGATTAGCATCTGCACGCGTAGGAATAGGCTACGCTAGCGAAGAAATAATTGAATATTATAATAAAGTAAAACCTCCTTATAATGTAAGTGGTCTTAACCAAGCAGCCGCCATTACTGCATTAAAGGATACTGAAACATACCTGTCTCAAAAAGAAATTATCATTTCTGAAAGACATAAACTTAGTGCGGCCTTAGACAAAAACCCATTGGTTTTTAAACAATACCCATCTGTAACCAACTTCATTTTAGCCACGGTTACAGATGCTAAGGTCATCTATAATGCGTTAACAGCGCAACAAATAATAGTGAGAAATAGATCTCAACAAATTAATAATTGCCTCCGTTTTTCTGTGGGAACACCAGAAGAAAACGCTCAATTAATCAACGCCTTAAACAAACTTGCACAATGAAAAAAGTATTATTTATAGACCGTGACGGTACGCTTGCCATAGAGCCACCCATAGATTATCAACTAGATAGCCTAGAAAAACTAACCTATTATCCTGGCGTATTTGCTAATCTTTCTAAAATTGCAACAGAGTTAGATTATGAACTTGTGATGGTGACTAATCAAGATGGATTGGGTACAGATTCTTTTCCAGAAGACACTTTCTGGCCTGCACAAAACAAACTCATTGAAGCTTTTAAAAATGAAGGTGTTGTTTTTTCTGAAATATTAATAGACAATAGTTTTCCGGCAGACAACGCCCCTACTCGTAAACCAAGAACTGGGTTACTAAATAAATACATTCACGGTAATTATGATCTTGCAAACTCTTTTGTGATTGGCGATCGTGCCACAGATATCGAGTTAGCTACAAACCTAAAAGCTCAAGGAATCTTCATTGGAGATAAAAATGAAGATGCCGTTTTAAGTACTTGGAACTGGTCAGAAATTTATCAATTTTTAAAAGAGCGACCAAGAACTGCAACGGTTTTAAGAAATACCTCAGAAACTGAAATTGCAATTTCTTTAAACCTAGACGGTTCTGGCAAAAAAGATATTAGTACAGGTTTAGGCTTTTTTGACCACATGCTAGAGCAGCTTGCTAAACACGGTAATATGGATCTCAATGTGCAAGTAAAAGGTGATTTACACATTGACGAGCACCACACTATAGAAGACGTAGCACTAGCCTTAGGTGAGGCTTTTAGACAGGCTTTAGGTTCTAAAAAAGCAATACAACGTTATGGTTTTTTATTACCTATGGATGACTGCTTATCACAGGTTGCTATTGACTTTGGCGGTAGACCTTGGTTGGTTTGGGATGCAGATTTTAAAAGAGAACAAATAGGCGACTTACCTACAGAGATGTTTATGCACTTCTTTAAAAGTTTTAGTGACGCTGCATTATGCAACCTTAACATAAAAGCAGAAGGCGATAATGAACACCACAAGATAGAATCTATCTTTAAAGCGTGGGCAAAAGCAATAAAAATGGCAATAGGTAAAACGGAAGACTTCAGTATTCCTAGCACAAAAGGAGTATTATGATAGCGATAGTAAAATATAATGCCGGCAATGTAAAATCTGTGCAAAATGCAATAACGCGTTTAGGGTATGAAAGTATTATTACAGATGATCCAGAAGAATTAATGAACGCTGATAAAGTTATTTTTCCTGGTGTTGGTGAAGCTAGTACTGCAATGCAGTATTTAAAAGAACGTAATCTAGATCAATTGATACCTCAATTAAAGAATCCTGTTTTAGGGATCTGTTTAGGAATGCAGTTACTCTGTGCGCACAGTGAAGAGGGAGACACAAATTGCCTTGGTATTTTTGATAACAAAGTAAAACGTTTTCCGGCAACAGACATTGTCCCGCAAATGGGATGGAACAACTTTACTGCTTTAAACAGTCCTATTTTTAATGGATTAAAAGTAGAAGATGATGTCTATTTTGTACACAGTTTTTATGCAGATATTAATGAGAACACTATAGCTCAAAGCGAGTATATCTTGCCCTTCTCTGCCGCACTGCAGAAAGACAATTTTTATGCGACGCAATTTCACCCAGAAAAATCTGCCAGTGTAGGCAATACAATACTTAAAAACTTTTTAGAATTATGAGACTCATACCTGCAATAGATATTATAGACGGTAAATGTGTACGCTTAACAAAAGGCGACTACAGCACGACCAAAATATATAATGAAAGCCCACTAGAAGTTGCCAAGCAATTTGAAGCCCACGGGATTAAACATCTGCACATGGTTGATCTTGACGGTGCAAAGGCTAAAAATATTGTCAATTATAAAGTACTAGAACTAGTTGCTAGCAAGACCTCTTTAAAGATAGACTTTGGCGGTGGTATAAAAAGTGATGAAGATATTAAGGTGGCTTTTAACTCTGGCGCACAGCAAATAACAGCTGGAAGTATTGCAGTAAAAAACAAAGACCAAGTACTAAAATGGCTCGCTACATATGGCGCAGATAAAATAATTCTTGGAGCAGACTGCAGAGATAAGAAGATTGCAACACAGGGATGGACAGAAACCTCATCGCTTGACGTTATTGACTTTATAAAAGAGTATGAACTAGCAGGTATCAAATCTATTATCTGTACAGACATCTCTAAAGACGGGATGCTAGAGGGTGCTTCGGAAATATTATATAAAGAAATTATGGAGCAAACAACCATTAACTTAATTGCTAGTGGTGGTGTTGCAAACATGGATGATTTGTATTCTTTAAAAGCCTTAGGCTGTGAAGGTGCTATTATTGGTAAAGCCATCTATGAAGGAAGAATCACAATGAAACAACTAGAAGAATTATGCTAAAAAAGAGAATCATACCTTGCTTAGATATTCAAGACGGGCGCACTGTAAAAGGTGTAAATTTTTTAGACATTAGAGATGCTGGTGACCCTATTGAGTTAGCACAACGATATGTAAAAGAAGGCGCAGATGAACTTGTATTTCTAGACATTACTGCAACTGTCGAAAAAAGAAAAACTTTAGTAGAATTAGTTACTAAAATCGCTAAAGAAATTAATATCCCTTTTACAGTGGGTGGCGGTATAAGTAGCGTAGATGATGTTGCGGCATTAGTGCAAGCCGGAGCAGATAAGGTTAGTATAAATAGTGCAGCCGTAAAGAATCCAGATTTAATTAGCGCCATTGCAAAACGTTTTGGGAGTCAATGTCTGGTTGTTGCAATAGACACAAAATTTGAAGATAACGATTGGTGGGTGTACACACACGGTGGCAGAAATAAAACCGACTTAAAAACGGTTGCATGGGCACAAGAAATAGAGCGTCTAGGTGGCGGTGAGATTTTATTAACATCTATGAACAGTGACGGGACAAAAGATGGTTTCTCTTTAGACATTACAAAAAAAGTGTCTGAAGCTATATCATTACCTGTTATTGCATCGGGAGGTGCGGGGTCAGAAAAGCATTTTAAAGAAGTTTTTGAACAAACCAAAGCCACAGGCGGATTAGCAGCAAGTATTTTTCATTTTAACGAAATACCTATCCCCGTTTTAAAAGACTATTTATCAAGAAATAATATTTCAGTAAGAAAATAAAATTATGAAATTACAATATAAAGACAACGGCTTATTGCCAGCTGTTATACAAAACGCAGCAACACTTCAAGTATTAATGGTGGGCTATATGAACGAGGAAGCTTATTTAAAAACAAAAGCAGAACAACGTGTAACTTTTTATAGCAGAAGCAAAAAACGCTTGTGGACTAAGGGAGAAACATCAGGAAATTTTCTAGAAGTAGTATCTATAAAAGAAGACTGCGATCAAGATAGTTTGCTCATTAAAGTAAATCCCGTAGGCCCAGTTTGCCACAAAGGGACAGACAATTGTTTTGACGACAATAGTGTAAAAGGGTTTTTATTTGAGTTAGAGCAAACTATTGCAAAACGAGTTGAAGAAGGCGATGAGTCATCTTACACTGTATCTCTTTTTAAGAGAGGTATGAATAAAATTATTCAGAAATTTGGCGAGGAAGCTATAGAGCTTGTTATTGAAGCTAAAGACGACAATGATGATTTATTTAAAAATGAAGCCGCAGATTTGTTTTATCACTTGCTTGTAATGTTTAATGCTAAGAATATTAAGATTACTGATATTGAAGAAGTGTTGCGGGAGAGATCAAAATAAATTACATAAAAAAATGGGAATAAAACGTTTCAAGTTTTTTTCCCATTTCTAATCAAATTCCTTCAGGGAGTATTATCTCGCGAAGTTCGACGGGTATTTCCTCTCAGCTGTTTTACTTAAGCACCCCGATTTAATGTGTTATAAATATAACACTTATTTACACACAAACACCTTAAAGTCAAATATTTAACATTTCAGAAGAAAGAATCTTACATTTTTTATCTTTAAAATTAAATGTATAAAAAAAAGCATCTCATTTTTGTGAGATGCTTTTTTAAAATTATGTGATGCAATAATTACATTGCTCCCCATTCTTTTAAAGATTTCATATTTAAGGCTACGTAATCTGCGTTACCAGCTTTTTCTGCAAGCGCCATAGAAGATTTAGCAGCTTTTATTGCTCCTTTTTTATCTCCAGATTTCGCATAGATTAAAGATTGTTGTCTCTGGTACCAGAATGCATTTCCGTTCATAGATACAGCTTTGTCAATCCAAGTTTTTGCTTGATTAATGTCTTTACCATTTTCTAAGTAATAAACAGCTGCGCTGTAATAATCATTTGCAGCTGGTCCAGCCATTACTTTTTCTATACTAGCAGAAACTGCTTTATCTGTCATAGTTTTTATAGGCATTGCTATATACACATTGTCCCACATCATACCAAGGTTTGCATCGCTACCTTTAAAGTCATCAAAAGATAAAGTAAATGTCTCTATAGACATTGGCATTGGTTGTGCTGGTGCACTTACCATTGCAGCTACTTTACTATCATCCCATTTTTCTGGTGTTCCCCAGTTTTCTGTATCTGTGTATAAGTACACATCCCAGTTAGTAGCATTAGGTTTTGTAAAGAGTGCATACGTACCAGCTTTTACTTCTTTACCACCTACAATTACATCTTCACTAAAGTTGATGGTTGTGTTTTTATTTGCTCCTGTACGCCATACTTTTCCGTAAGGTACTAAGTCTCCAAAAATTGTTCTTCCCTTTTTAGAAGGTCTAGAGTACTCTACAGTTACATCTGTAAGTCCTACTTTCTGTTCTATTTTTTGTAATGGGCTTGGTGCCGGTGTTTCAATTTGAGCAGATACTCCCGCAGTCATTGCTACAGCAGCGATAAAAAGCATTAATTTTTTCATGATTTGTGTTTTAGGTTTAATTGCCACGAAAATATTAATTAGAAATTAATATTGAGTTAATAAATTCACAAAAACAGATATCATTTAAAGGTCATTTTTACAACTGCAAAACATTTGTTTGTTAATTTTTGTTTAATGTTTACTTAAAATAGTTAAACATTTTGTACTTTTGTTAAAAGCTTATTAAATAATCTGATGAAAATATACACTAAACACTCAAAACAAAATTTGCCAATTACAAAGAAAGAGGCTTGGGATTTTCTTTCAGACCCTAAAAACCTAGCTACTATTACACCAGATTATATGGGATTTAATATACTCTCTGGAGCAGATAGGCCCATGTTTGCAGGTCAAATAATACAATACATTGTTACCCCTATTTTAGGCATAAAAACAAAATGGGTTACAGAAATCACTCATGTAAAAGAAGGTGAATATTTTGTAGATGAGCAACGTTTTGGTCCTTATGCATTATGGCATCACAAACACTTTATTAAAGAAATTGATGGTGGTGTTGAGATGGAAGATATCATTGATTATAAAGTCCCTATGGGATGGTTGGGACAACTAGTACATCCCTTTATAGTAAAACCTAAGCTCGATGAAATTTTTGAGTACCGAACAAAAAAACTAAATGAACTCTTCGGAAATTTTAAATAAATGAAAAATATACTTTTAATTGGTGGTTCTTACGGAATAGGCCAAGCACTAGCAAACAAATTAAGCAGCACCTATAATATTCATATTGCCAGTAGGACAAACGAGAATATTTCAGAAGCTATCACATACCACACCTTTGATGTGATGGAAGATGATATTGCTACTTTAAAATTACCTGATACAATAGATGGTTTGGTTTTTTGTCCTGGCAGTATTAATTTAAGACCTTTTGCAGCTTTAAAATTAGAAGAATTTGAGGCAGATATGCAACTCAATTTTTTTAGTCTTGTTAAGGTGGTTAAAAATTTAATTCCTAAATTAAAAAACTCTGAACAAGCTAGTTTAGTGTTTTTTAGTACCGTAGCCGTCAAAGTGGGAATGCCTTATCATACATCTGTAGCTGCTGCAAAAGGAGCCATAGAAGGTTTTGCAAAAGCACTTGCTGCAGAGTACGCACCAAGTTTTAGAGTAAACGTGATTGCACCTTCATTAACAGACACTCCATTAGCATCAAAACTACTTTCTAGTGACGAAAAAAAGGCGAAAATGGCAGAACGACACCCTTTAAAGAGAGTAGGTACCGTTGATGATATAGCATCTGTTGCAGCTTTTTTATTAAGCGACGAATCTTCTTGGATGACGGGACAGATCATTGGTGTAGACGGTGGGATGTCTACCTTACAAGCAAAGTAATCTATATTAATCATTGTACAAGTATTAAAATTTTATAACAAATATAGATGACAGATAAAGTAAATATTTTTTGGTTCAGGAGAGATTTAAGATTAGATGACAACGTAGGCTTTTTTAAAGCATTACATGGCAAATATCCTGTACTTCCTATTTTTATTTTTGATTCGGAAATATTAAACGAATTGCCAAAAGACGATGCACGTGTTAATTTTATCTTTAATACGTTACAAACTATGCGCGATGCGCTTAAAAAAGAAGGAAGCAGTCTAGCTATTTTTCACGGTAAACCTATAGATATTTATAAGCAACTAACTAAAGACTATAATATTCAAAATGTCATAACTAATCATGACTATGAAGTGTATGCTCAAAATAGAGACGAAGAAATAAAAGAATTATTAGATTCTGAAGATATAGGTTTTTACACCTATAAAGATCAAGTGATTTTTGAAAAAGACGAAATTGTAAAAGACGACGGTAAGCCCTATGTTGTTTTTACCGCCTATAAAAATAAATGGAAAGGTGCTTTTAAAGAAGATCAAAATCTTAAAATGCATTATACGAGTCAGTTTATGGATGCTCTAGTACAGCATACTAGTTTACCCAATCTTACATTAAAAGATATTGGTTTTGTGGAGTCTAAAATTAAAGTACCTGATTATGATGTTACTCCCACACTTATCCAAGAATATGAAGGCACTCGCAACTTTCCTGCTATAGATGGCACATCTCACTTAGGACCTCATCTTCGTTTTGGTACTGTAAGTGTACGTAAAATGATGCGTAAGGCTATTGCAGAAAAGAATGACACTTTTATGAATGAGCTAATATGGCGTGAATTTTTTATGCAAATTTTATGGCATTTTCCTAAAACACAACAAGATGCTTTCCGTAGTAAATATGATCGCATAAAATGGCGTAATAATCAAGAAGAATTTGAGAAATGGAAAGCAGGAAAAACTGGTTATTTACTGGTAGATGCTGGTATGCGCGAGTTAAACACAACAGGACACATGCACAACAGAGTGCGTATGCTAGTTGCAAGTTTTTTATGCAAACATTTATTAATAGATTGGCGTTGGGGTGAAGCCTATTTTGCAGAGAAACTATTGGATTATGAACAATCTAGTAATGTAGGCAACTGGCAATGGGCTGCTGGTAGCGGTGTAGATGCAGCACCTTATTTTAGGATTTTTAACCCAATGACTCAGGTTGATAAATTTGATAAAGACAAAAAATATATAAAAAAATGGGTTCCAGAATATGATACAGATGCATATCCAGATAAAATGGTAAATCATAGAGAAGCACGAGAGCGATGTTTAACTAGATATAAAGAGGCATTAGCATAATAATTTGTCTTGTTTTGAAAACTTTAACTATCTCTAAATAATTTTTGCATTCTTCTTTTGTTTTAATGAGGACAAACTTACTTTTGCATTATGAAGAATACACTATCCCTAATAACAATATTTTTAATATCAGTCAGTGTTTTTGCACAAACTCCAGAACAACAAGACAACAGTATTAAAGGTCAATTTACTGAAGTCGTTGATGGTTCTAATAATTACCAAGAGTTTAAGGTAATACCAAAAACCAAACTAGCTGTACTGCGTAAAAATGTATCTGACTCTATTGATAAGTTAGAGCAGACCATTGTCGCAACACAAAAAACAATAGATGCCCAAAAAGCACAGATCTCTAAATTAGAGAATACACTAGAGGGAACAAACTCAGACCTATCACTATCTAGAGAGAAAGAAGATGGTATAAGCTTTTTTGGAATGCTTGTAAAAAAAGGTACTTATAATACTATTATGTGGAGCATTATTGGTGGGCTTATCTTTGCCTTAGCATTCTTCATATTTAAGTTTAAGAACAGTAATAGTATCACAAAAGAAGCTAATATAAAATTAGCAGAGACTGAGACTGAGTTTGAAGCGCACCGTTCTAAAAAATTAGAAGAAATACAACAAATACGTCGTAAGCTGCAAGACGAAATTAACAAGAACAGGAAAACAACTTAGTATTCTTACACAGCAAAAAAATCCCTAATTACAAGTTTAACTTGTAATTAGGGATTTTTTATTGCTTCTATTTCTACTCTAAGAATCTAATCGCGTAATTTTTGCACCAATAGCTCTTAGTCGCTCATCGATATTCTCATACCCACGGTCTATTTGCTCAATGTTATGAATAATACTTGTTCCTTTTGCAGATAGTGCTGCAATCAATAATGAGATTCCAGCTCTAATGTCTGGAGAAACCATAGTCGTGGCTTTTAACTCAGACGTAAAGTCGTGCCCCATTACAGTGGCTCTGTGAGGATCACATAAAATAATACGTGCACCCATATCAATCAATTTATCCACAAAGAATAAACGACTCTCAAACATTTTTTGGTGTATTAACACATTACCTTTTGCTTGAGTACAAACCACGAGCACAATACTCAATAAATCTGGTGTAAACCCAGGCCAAGGTGCATCTGCAACTGTCAATGTAGAACCGTCAATGTAGCCTTGTATTTCATAATGCTCTTGAGAAGGGATATAAATATCATCTCCTTTTTTCTCAAGTTTAATTCCTAGTTTTCTAAAAGTGTCTGGTATTAATCCTAGATTTTCCCAACTCACATTTTTAATAGTAAGTTCACTTCGCGTCATTGCCGCTAGCCCTATCCAACTACCTATTTCTATCATATCTGGCAAAATGCGATGTTTGCATCCGCCTAATTTTTTAACACCTTCTATAGTTAGCATATTAGAACCTACACCTTTAATGTCTGCCCCCATAGAGTTCAGCATTTTACAAAGTTGTTGCAAGTAAGGTTCACAAGCTGCGTTGTATATGGTAGTAGTTCCTTTTGCAAGAACTGCTGCCATCACAATGTTTGCTGTACCGGTAACAGATGCTTGATCTAACAACATATAAGCACCCTTTAAACCCTTAGGAGCTTCTACGCCATAAAAGCGTTCTTCTTTGTTGTATCTAAATTTTGCACCAAGATTAATAAAACCTTCAAAGTGAGTATCTAATCTACGTCTTCCTATTTTATCTCCTCCAGGTCTAGGAATGTATCCTTTACCAAAACGAGCTAACAAAGGCCCAACAATCATTATAGAACCTCTAAGTGAACTTCCTTCTTGTTTAAAAAGTTCAGACTCTAAATAATCTAGATTTATATCATCTGCAATAAAGGCATATTTACCTTTACCAAGCTTTTGAATTTTAACACCAAGATTACCTAAAATTCCTATTAATTTATTGACATCCCTAATATCTGGAATGTTCTCAATAATAACTTCTTCTGGTGTAAGCAATACAGCACATAAAATCTGGAGAGCTTCATTTTTTGCACCTTGAGGGTGTATTTCTCCTTTTAATCTGTGTCCTCCTTCTATTTGAAAAGTTCCCATAAAATTATCTAGTAGCGTTTACGGTTAGTGTTACGATTATTGTTAGTCTTTTTGCTATGGCTGCTCCCGTTACTCTTCTTACTACTTGTGTTGTAACGTTTTTTATGCTGCATTAACTTGCTAGAATCACTTAGCACTTCATCACTACCTTTTAGGTTTAGTTTCCCGTCAGAAAGCTCAAATAAGTGATTAAAAATCACATCATCATCCACTGTGTCTTTGTTCCAGTTTAAGAAACATTTTTTCATGTGGTTTGCTATAGACAAAACAAGACCGTCTTTTTTATCTCCATCTTCCCAGCTTACTGCAACATCAATCATTCCTTTAATATTATTTCCGTAAAAACGGTATTTAGGAAAATTTTGAGGATACTCTAATGGTGCTGGTCTTTCTGCTAACTCCTCACGAGTAGGAATAGGATAAGGAGACTCTACATCAAGTTTAAAATCTGCAATAATAAAAAGCTGATCCCATAGCATGTGCTGAAAATCTGGAACATCACGTAAATGGGGGTTTAAGTTACCCATCACAGCAATAATACCTTTAGCCATTTTATTGCGTTCTACTGGATCTTCAATGCTTATTGCTTGGTCTACCATTTTCTGAATGTGACGACCGTAATCTGGTATATTGAGCTTAGGGCGCTCAGTGTTGTATTCTAAATTATCTATCAATGTGTAAGTATTTTAGGAAGTAGCTGTCCTCAAGAAGTGTAATCTACTGTATTCTAGTCGCAAAATACACAATTTATAAAGATATCACTCCTTCTATTTTAGAAACTTCAACGTATTTTTTTATTACCGCCTCTGGTGATGCCATTTTTACAGCTATAGAGACACTTGTATAGGTACCCTTAGAGCTATCACGGGTTTGTATTTCTGCATCTAGACCGTCAAAAATCACTTCAATTTCTGCAATATTCTCATTGCTCGCAGGCACTATAAATTTATATAAATAAGGAGCTGGCCACTCTGTATCTTGCTCTAGTTGTTCTTTTAATCTTACGTAAAATTCTTCTGTTTTTTTTATATCTGCCATTTCTGTATTCTATTATTATACAAAGATACGGAGTTTGAAATCTAAAATGAAATTCAAGTTAAAGCCGTTTGCTTTAAAAAGGCTAGATAGATTCGATAAATATTTACTTACTTTGTATAATTACCACTATCACTTCGGAAATTTTATTGGTTTGTTTAATTGTTACTAATATTTCCGAAGCAAAAAAATATAATACTATACCATTAGCTACTATTTTGAAACAACAAACTAAAAGAATCGTTCTTGCCGGAGGCCCATCTACAGGGAAAACCACAATAATAAACCACTTATTATCAAAGGGATACCCTTGTGAAGAAGAAATCTCACGTCAAGTAATTCTTGAAGCGCAAGCAAAGGGCATTGAGCAGTTGTTCTTGACAGACCCTTTATTATTTAGCCAAAAATTATTAGAAGGAAGATTTCAGCAATACAAAAATGCAGAAATTGCAAATGCAGAAATACTATTTTACGATCGCGGAATGCCAGATGTTACTGCATATATGGACTACGTAAATGAAATATACCCGCACGATTTTGCAGATATTATTCACTCAAACAGATACGATTTAGTTTTTTTATTGCCGCCTTGGCAAGAAATACACGTGACAGATAATGAGCGATACGAGTCTTTTGAGATAGGAACCATTATTTATGAATACTTAAAAAAAGGATATAAACAGTTTGGCTATTCTGTTATTGAAGTACCTTTTGGCACTGTAGAAGAGCGTAGTGATTTTGTATTAAAAACCATTGAAAAATATTTTTGAAAAACCCTCAAGACATATTAAAACAGTATTGGGGTTTTGACACCTTTAGACCTTTACAACTTGATATAATTGAGTCTGTAATAAATGGTAGAGATACTGTGGCGCTACTACCTACAGGTGGCGGAAAATCTGTTTGTTTTCAGGTTCCTGCATTAGCGATGGATGGTATTTGTATCGTTATCTCGCCATTAGTAGCATTAATGGATGATCAAGTAACTGGCTTAAAAGAAAAAGGAGTTAGAGCGCTTTCTATCACAGGTGGTCTGTCTTTTTCAAACCTGATGACTACCCTTGATAATGCTATACACGGCAATTATAAATTTCTGTATATGTCTCCAGAAAGATTGCAACAAGAGTCTGTACAAAATGCTATAAAACAAATGCCGGTAAACCTCATTGCAATAGATGAGGCACACTGTATCTCACAATGGGGTAACGATTTTAGACCCGCATATAAAAACATCACCGTATTAAGAGAGTTACGCCCTCTAGCTCCCGTAATCGCACTTACAGCTACGGCTACTCCAGAAGTTTTAGAAGACACTATTCTAGAGCTAAAAATGGAGCTTCCTGCCATTTTTAAAAAATCTTTTGTTAGAGATAATATTGCCTATCAGGTTTTACAAGAAGACGATAAGCTTTATCGTATAGAACAATTACTTAAAAACAACACAGGTAATGTTATTATCTATATTAGAAACAGAAAAGGAACCGTACAATTAAGTGAAGAGTTAAACACTTTAGGCTTTAAAAGTCAATTTTATCACGGCGGTCTCGCACCAAAAGACAAAGAAAAAAGGCTTAAAGACTGGAAGGCAGAAACCACTCCAATAATGGTAGCAACAAATGCTTTTGGTATGGGTATTGACCACCCCAATGTTAGGTTTGTAATACACACCCAACTTGCAGAAAGTCTAGAGAGTTATTTTCAAGAAGCCGGCCGTGCTGGTAGAGATGGTAAGTATGCACAAGCAGTACTTATTTTTAATACCTATGACAAAACTTTAGTTAAAAAACAATACGTAGACTCTCTCGCCTCTATTGCAGACTTGAAACTTATTTATAGAAAATTAAACAACTATTTTCAGATTTCTTATGGAGAAGGTATGAACACAAAACACAGTTTTGGTTTTGCTGCCTTCTGTAAAGTATATGGTTTAAATACGTTATTAACTTATAATGGATTGCAGTCTCTTGACAGGTTAGGCATTTTACAAATGTCAAAAGAGTTTGGGCGTAAATCTACATTACATTTTACTGCACATAATGATACTGTTTTAGACTATTTTGCTGGTGATGTTTTAGCGTCTGTAATAGGAAAAACTATTTTACGTATTTATGGAGGTGTGTTTGACTCCCCTACTCAGGTTAATCTTGATTTTGTACAATCTAAGACTGGGCAATCAATACCTGTAATTGAAGGTGTATTGCTTAAAATGGAAGCTCAAGGTTTGTGTAAAGTATCCTTACAACAAACAGATGCATCTATCACATTTTTAGTACCTAGAGAAGATGATAAATCTATAAATATCATCTCACGTGAAGCAAAAGCTTTAAATGATAAAAAGCGAGCACAGGTAGATTCTGTTTTAAGATATATAGAAGACACTAAAACCTGTAAGAGCGTGCAGCTGGTCTCTTATTTTGGAGAAACTACAGCAACACCGTGTGGTGTTTGTTCTGTATGTACAAACTTAAAAACTGCAACTTCAAAAACAGAAGTTCTACTTATTAGAGAAGGTATACTAAACGAACTAGAGCTATCTAATAAATCTTCAAGAGAACTCACAGAAAACCTTACTTTTGCTGAGTCAAAAATAATACAAGTATTACGTTTATTATCTGACCAAGGAAGCATTGGTATTGATGCTCGTAATAAATATTATAAGTTATAGGTAATTACTGCTTTAAAGAATTTGCATTTTTACATAATTGTTCATATTAAGTTATTGAAGATAGCCGTAACATATAATCATGTTTAAAATTAAGAATATATATAATGAAGAATGATTTAAGAATAGTTTTTTTAGGTACACCAGATTTTGCAGTCGGGATTTTAAAATCACTAATAGATGCAGAACAAAATATCGTTGGCGTTATAACAGCTCCAGATAGACCTGCAGGTCGTGGTAGAAAACTAAGACCTTCTGCAGTAAAAGAATATGCTTTATCACAAGACTTACCAGTTTTACAACCTACAAACTTAAAGAACAAAGATTTTCTTGCAGAGCTAAAAGCATTAAATGCAAATTTGCAGATTATAGTTGCTTTTAGAATGCTACCCAAATTAGTCTGGTCTATGCCAGAACATGGTACTTTTAATTTACACGCTTCCCTCCTACCACAATATAGAGGTGCTGCTCCTATTAATTGGGCTATTATTAATGGAGAGAAAGAAACCGGTGTGACCACTTTCTTTATTGATGAAAAGATAGACACTGGTGCTATTTTACTTAAATCTTCTGTTGATATCAAAAAAGATGAAACCGTAGGCAGCCTGCACGATACTTTAATGGAACTAGGGAGCCAACTCGTTTTAAAGACTGTTGATGCTATAGCTAATGGTGACGTAGAGACATTTCCGCAGCCATTAAAAGGAGAGCTAAAAGACGCTCCTAAGTTAACACCAGAAAATATGAGAATAGACTGGTCTATGCCGGGAGAAAAAATAGAAGCATTAATAAGAGGGTTATCTCCCTATCCTGTAGCTTGGAGTGAGTTAATACAAGATGACGAGATAAGTAAAGTGAAAATTTATGCCGCAGCTTTTGAAGCTGAACAACATAAAGAAGTTACGGGACACATTATTACAACAAAAAAAACAATGAAAGTTGCCGTACAAGATGGTTACCTTTTTATTAAAGAGATGCAATTACCTGGAAAAAGAAAAATGGACATCATTTCACTCTTAAATGGAAATGATTTTTCTGAAAATACTAAAATGTCGTGAACCCCTATTAACACTCATCTCGTTAAATATTAGCCAAAAAAAGCTTTTTGTTGTTAATAACCCCCATAGTTATTAACAATTATAAGTATTTACCCCGTCATTGCTTGCGTTACCAATGTATCCTATTATATTTGTTAAGTAAATTAATCAATGTTTAACTGAAATTTAATTCAAAAAAAATTATGAACAAATCAGATTTAATCGATGCAATGGCGACTGACGCTGGAGTAACAAAAGCAGCAGCTAAAAAAGCATTAGAGTCTTTCTTAGGAAACGTAGAAGGTTCTTTGAAAAAAGGAAACAGAGTATCTCTAGTAGGATTCGGTTCTTGGTCAGTAACTAAAAGAGCTGCAAGAGAAGGTAGAAACCCTCAAACTGGAAAGACAATCAAAATCGCTGCAAAAAACGTAGTGAAGTTCAAAGCAGGATCAGATTTACAGAGCTCTGTAAACTAATCTAACTTAAGATTTATAAGAAAGCCTGCTTACTAAGCAGGCTTTTTTTATGCTAAAACTTTAGCTCATTTCATCCTATATTTTTTTATTACAATTATATTCACTAGTTTTAAATTAACAATTAATTAACCAATGATTTCTTTAAAACCAGAAAAAGGTCACCTACTTGTAGCAGAACCATCTATTATGGGCGATGTATCGTTTAATAGATCTGTGGTACTACTAGCAGAATACAATCAAGAAAATGGTTCTGTTGGTTTTATACTTAATAAACCTTTAGAATTTAAATTAAAAGATTTTATTCCTGAAGTAAACTCTTCGCTAACCGTTTATAACGGTGGCCCGGTAGAGCAAGACAATTTATACTTTATACATACCATCCCAGAATTAATACCTAACAGTGTAGAAATATCTAACGGAATATACTGGGGAGGTGATTTTAACGCTATTGTAAAACTTCTAGAAAATGATTCTCTTACAGAAAAACAAATACGTTTTTTCTTAGGCTATTCTGGTTGGGCTAATGAACAACTTGAAGAAGAACTATCACTTAATAGCTGGAAAGTAGTATGTAATAAAGATAAAGACTCTATTATCTGGAATTCTAAAAATGATTTCTGGAAAAAGAAAATGCTCGAGTTTGGCGGAGATTATTTAATCTGGTCAAATGCACCAGAGAATCCTAATAATAATTAGTCTTAGATACATTTCATTTTAAACACTTTGCTTTTTAAAACAAAACACTCAGCCACCTTTGACCTTTCTTTAATTTAATATAAGAGAGAGAAAACAAGCTACTGATTTGCTATTTATTGAAATCTCGCTTTAGCATTTAACTTACCCAACAACTCTTTAGCTACCGTATTACCGTATTCTTTTTTACGATACTTAGTAATAGGCTGTATACCTGTAATTACATTAGTTATAAATAGCTCATCTGCCTTTTGTAGCTCAAAAGGAGATATAGACTCCTCTTCTATAATATAGTCTGGCACTGCTGTTAAAATCGCTAAAATTTGTTTTCTAATAATTCCTTTTAAGCAACCATCAGTAAGAGGCGGTGTTTTTATACGTCCATTTTTAACTAAAAAAAGGTTTCCGTTAAGGGCTTCAATAACCTGTTTTTTGTCATTGATCATCAAACAGTTTTGATAATCATTCTCTTTTGCCCAGATACTACCCACTACATTAATCACCTTATTAGTTGTCTTTAAAGTAGAAAGTAAAGATGACATCACATAATGATCTTTATAAAGTTCTACCTCATAAGGTTCTTCATTTAAAGTGTAAAAAGGAGCATCTAATATTTCAGAAGAAATACTGTAACCTACTTTATTATCTAAGGGCGTGTATTTGCCCTCTGCATCGCGCCACACAAGTAGCTTAACGCGATGGGTTTTAGACTCTTCGAGGTCTAATGTTTTTAATATTTCAGACTCTAAAAACTCTAAAGTAAACGTTTGCGGTATTTCCATTCTTAAGATACGCATAGAAGCCATCAATCTAAAATAATGATCTTCCCAGAAAAGTATTTTTCCTGCCGAAATTTTAAGGGTTTCAAATACTGCATCACCATATTGCATACCTCTATTAGAGATTGCAATAGTAGCTTCTGAAGTTTTAACTAGGGTTCCGTTGAGATTTATCATAAAAAAAACCGTCTTATTTTTTGATAAGACGGTGCAAAGATACAGGTATCTTATGAACTTATTTATACTTTATTTTGATCCAAGAATTTGCTTAAGATTCCCAATCATATTATTCCATAATAATTTTCCTTCTTCTACCTCATCTTCTTCTGCAAAATCTGTAATCATTAAAGAAACATCTTTTGTTATTTCGTCAACTTGAATGCGTAATTCAAAGAAAAAATCTGTACCATCGTCTTCCATCCATTGAAACTTGATACGTTCTTTACTCTTCTTGGCAAGCAACTTCGCTTTTTCTTCGCTACCCTCCCATATAAATGTGAAAAATTCACCGCGAGAATTTACGTTATCTGCGTACCATTCGCTTAGCCCAGAAGGCGTAGAGATGTATGTATAAAGCATAGCTGGTGATACATGTATCACAAACTCCATCTCATATTTTATTTTGTCTTCCATTGATTTTTGTTATTGCCACAATATAAAAATTCTATATGCAAACAAAAAGGTTGGAGTTGTATTTTTTTGTGAGAATTTATCAGCGCAGTAATAAATTAAAATTTAGGCTTAGCCAAGATTAAAAAAATAATAAGACTATGAGGTTTTATGTGATGTTTGTTAATTAATAAATGTTGCTCTTTATATATTTAAGATCTTAAATCACCTTCTTTTATAGAGACATAAAAGCTTCGTATATTAAAACAAGCCAATCTATTTCGCTTCTGAAATTTTCTCGTCTTGTAACTCATTAATAAAAGTATCAAACTCGGCTACAAACTTAGTATACTCGTTTCCTGTGGCAGGACCGTTAAAACCTGTATGAATTTTACGCACTGTCCCATTTTTGTCAATAAAAATAGTAGTAGGATAAGATAGAATATGGTTAAGCATAGGTAGTTTTTCTTGAGCTTGCTTTTTATCAACACTACCATGCTGTGCTAACAGGATAGGATAAGGCACTTTTATTTTTTTCTTGAGTCTATCTATAGATGCAAAAGCTTTTTGTTTATCTGGAGCATACTCAAAAGCTAGCGATACAAACTCTAAGTCATCACTTTTATTCTCGTTATAATATTGGGTGTAAAATTTTGTTTCATCAAGACAATTAGGGCACCAACTTCCCATAATTTGTACCACCACAACTTTATTTTTAAAACGATCATCTGTTAATGAAACTATATTACCATTTGTGTCTGGAAAACTAAAAGATAGTTTATCATACCCCTCTTTTAAATAAGTTAATGACTCTGCAGACGGCAACTCATAGTTTTCGTTTCTTTTTGCTGTAAAAGGTTCTTGCCAGTGATTACCACTATAGAACATACCGTTAATGACAGAATCTTTAATCTTGGCTTTAAATAAAAAAGCGTGTGCAGCATCAAATGTAGATAGCTTTAAAGAATCTCCTGCCACTACCCCATCTAGATACCTATAATCTCCCGTTGTAGTTCTAAAAGTTCCTGTAACTTTATTCCCTATTTGATTAAAAACACCTTTAGCTACATAACGATCTCCTGGTTTATTTGGACTAAAAACAGTTTCCCAATTTCCAGAAATAATAGAAGTAGGCGCTTCTGTTAATCTAAAACGCATATTATCTTTTTGCATAGAAAATGGCACAATTCTATCTAAACTAGGTTTAATAAAATCTCCAGAAATAAAATTTTCTGTGAACTTTCCTTTTAAAACACCTTCATAAACCGGCATTTTTATAACAATAGAATCTCCTTTTATAGTTACTTCTGTTACCTCTATTTTTTCTTCAGCATTAAAGATAGTTAGCGTATTATCAGCGTGATAATCTAGTAAAAACGGTAATGAATTGCCTTTGCCTAAGTCTAGCGTAGCTTTCCAAATACCAGCATCAGGTTTAATAACTGTAGTATTGTTACAAGAAACGGCAATAAAAAGGATAAATAAAAACGCTATATATTTCATAAAAAGGATGTTAAAAACTCTTAGACATTCGTTTTTAAATATACTTACAAAAAATGAGATTAATAGTATCTTTGTGAGCTATAACAACCCATCATGAAGATATCATACAACTGGTTAAAACAATTTATCAACCTCGACTGGGAGGCAGAAAAAACAGGAGAACTACTTACAGACCTTGGTCTAGAGATTGAAGGTATAGAACCTTTTTCTTCTGTAAAAGGAGGGCTAGAAGGCGTGATTGTAGGTCACGTTTTAACTTGCGAACAACACAGCAATGCAGATAGACTAAAAGTCACTACAGTAGACCTAGGTACTGGTGAGCCCGTACAAATAGTTTGTGGAGCACCTAATGTAGCTGCAGGACAAAAAGTGCCTGTCGCGACTGTGGGCACAACCCTTTATGATGACGAAGGCAAACCTTGGCAAATTAAAAAAGGGAAGATTCGCGGTGAAGTAAGTATGGGAATGATCTGTGCAGAAGACGAACTAGGACTTGGTAAAAGCCATGACGGAATTCTCGTTCTAGACCCATCACTTGCCCCAGGAACTTTAGTGTCTGATGTAGTTGATGTAGAGAATGATATTGTTTTTGAAATAGGCCTTACCCCTAATCGTGCAGATGCAATGAGCCACTGGGGTGTTGCTCGTGACTTAAAAGCAGGTTTACTGCAGCACGAAGTTTCTATAGAATTAATTACACCTTCTAGATCAAAATTTAATGTTGAGAACAGAACTTTAAAAGTTGAAGTCAATGTTGATAATACAGAACTAGCACCTCGCTATACAGGTGTTTCTATCTCTGGGATTACTGTAGCACCATCTCCTTCTTGGCTACAAAACAGACTTAAAGCAATTGGTCTTACACCATTAAATAACGTAGTAGATATAACTAATTACATTTTACATGATCTTGGGCAACCTTTGCACGCTTTTGACGCTAGTAAAATAGAAGGAAACCAAATTAATGTAAAAACTGTAGAAGCTGGTACTTCTTTTACCACACTAGATGGTGTAGTTCGTGAATTGCACGAAGAAGATTTAATGATCTGTGACGCAGATAAGCCTTTATGTATTGCAGGAGTTTTTGGTGGTATAGATAGTGGAGTTACAGATAGCACAACTGCAATATTTTTAGAAAGCGCATATTTTAACCCTGTAAGCGTTCGTAAAACTGCAAAACGTCACGGACTTAACACAGATGCATCATTCCGTTTTGAGAGAGGTATTGACCCTAATAGCACAACATACGCACTGCAAGTAGCGGCAATTATGATTTGTGAGATTACAGGAGGACAGATTACTAGCGATATAGTAGATGTGTATTCTAAAAAAATTGAAGACCATCAAGTATTTTTAAATTTTGAAAATACCACAAAACTAATAGGTCAAGAAATACCAAAAGAAACAATTAAAAGTATTCTCTCTTCTCTTGATATTAAAGTAAATAACGTTACAGAAACTGGTATTGGGATGACCATCCCTGCTTACAGAAATGATGTAACTCGTGAAGCAGATGTGATAGAAGAGATCTTGCGTGTTTATGGGTATAATAATATAGAATTTACTCAAAAACTAAATGCTTCAATTTCTGGAAAACAACCTATAGAAGATTATGAAGTTAGTAATAAAATAGGCGATCAACTAGCAGCGCTTGGTTTTAACGAGATACTAAACAACTCATTAACAACAGCAAAATATCTTTCTCTCACAGAAAGTTTAAAAGCAGAACACTCTGTAGAGATGTTAAACCCACTAAGCAATGACCTAGCAGTAATGCGACAGTCTATGTTATTTAGTGCTCTAGAAGTAGCAGCTTATAATAGTAACAGAAAGATGCCAGATTTAAAATTATTTGAATTTGGAAAAACGTATCACAACTACCCTAACGGGCGTGAAGAGCATAAACATTTATCGCTCTTAGTTACAGGTAAGAAAGTAACTGAAAGCTGGAATAGCACTTCAGAAACGGCAGGTTTCTTTTATATTAAAGGCATTGTCACTGCGCTCTTTGAGCAAATGGGCATTAAAAAGACAAAAGAAGGCGCATTAAAAAATGATGTTTTTTCTGAAGGAATATCTATTGGCACAAGAAAGACAACCTTAGTAGAGCTAGGTGTACTCAAGAAAAAAGTGACCAAAGCATTTGGGCTTGATACAGAAGTAGTTTATGCAGACTTTAACTGGGATGCTATTCTTGAAGCGCTTGCTCAAAGAACATTCAGCTTACAATCAATACCAAAGTTTCCGCAAGTAAAAAGAGATTTTGCTTTATTGCTCGATGAGAAAGTAACTTTTGGAGATCTAAAAAACACAGCGCAACAAACTGAAAAATCTTTATTAAAAGAGATAAACCTTTTTGATGTATACACAGGTGATAACTTGCCAGAAGGTAAAAAGTCTTATGCTTTAAGCTTCACACTTCAAGATGAGAACAAGACCTTAACAGACAAGCAGATTGATAAAATTATGAATAAGCTACAATCTAGATTTGAGAAAGATTTTGGAGCAATTTTACGCTAAAAAGCCTTTTAATTTTTAAAATAATAAAGCCGCATTTCATATTAATATGAAATGCGGCTTTATTATTAATATTAGATTTTAAAATTACTTTTCGCTCTCTGGCATAAAATAACCATCTGTTATATGAAAGAAACCTTTTGAATGATAAAAATCTGAGTCTTTAATTTTAACTTGATGATCAGAGTCAAATAAAACTAAGTTTTTGCCTTTCATCTTTACTCCTAGATTTTTACCATTTAATGTTTTAAGATACAATGGTTTCCCATCTCTTTTCTCTAGTTCATACATCATTGACCTACTATCTAGTCTTCCCGGTATTATAAATGTATTTAATACTTGTTTTTGTACATACTCATTAGAAGATGCTAAAAAGGCTTCACGTTCTTCTTTATCCATTTTATTAAAAAATGAATCTGGCGCTAGAAAAATAGTATAACTATCTTCTGCTGTTAATTCTTTAAGGTTTGGGTTTGACAATATTGCATTTGAATAAGAAAACAAATCTGAAGTTTCTAAATTTTCAACCAGAGATTTATCTGAAGAAAATACTACTCCTTGATATTCTTTTTTAATTACAGGATCTGTTTTTGTCATATTTTGAGCAATGGCTCCTGTTGTAAATAATACAACTGCAAGTGCGTAAAAGTAATTCTGTATTGGTTTCATAGCGATAATTTTTCGGTTAAAAGTAAGCAAATACCTTACCAAAACGAAAAACGCAGGGTTTTATTTGGTTAAGCCCTATCTATTATTTATTTGTTAAATTCTTGTAGTTGGCATATTTCCGAAGTAAATTTATATCAAATTAGAATTTTATGAATGCTCAAGAACAAACAGTAAGAATTTACACAGGACCCGCAATGATTGCAAATGGTCTTAAGGCGCGATTAATGGAAATGGATATTTTACCTATTGTAAAAGATGATCATCAAAGCGGAATCACTGGAGGTTTTGCATTAGGTGTCCCTAACCAAGTGCGATTATTTATAAGACAAGAGGAGCTTGACCGCGCTAAGGGTGTGATTGATGCATACCTAGAAGAGCTTGGAGAAAAAGGATAAGTTTTTAAAATTAAGAATAAAAAAAGGGGTGTTGTTTTATTAAACAACACCCCTTTTTTAAAAAACTATTAAAACTATGCATACATAGCTGCACGTTGCTCTTTTATTTTCTTGTCACTCATATACTCATCAAAAGTCATATAGCGATCAATAGCTCCTTTTGGGGTTAGCTCTATTATTCTATTACCCACGGTTTGTGCAAACTCGTGATCATGTGTTGTAAACAACACAGTCCCTTTAAAGTTTTTTAAGGAGTTGTTAAACGCTGTAATCGACTCTAGATCAAGGTGATTTGTTGGCTCATCTAGCATCAAAACATTTGCGCGCAACATCATCATTCTACTCAACATACAACGTACTTTTTCTCCTCCAGAGAGTACATTACATTTTTTAAGAGCCTCTTCTCCACTAAAAATCATTTTTCCTAAGAAACCTCTAATAAAAACTTCTTCTCTTTCTTCTTCGGTTTTAGCGTATTGTCTTAACCAATCTACAAGATTCATATCACTCTCAAAAAACGAGTGATTATCTAAAGGTAAGTAACTTTGGTTTGTAGTAACTCCCCATTGAAAATCACCAGCATCTGCTTTTCTTTGGTTATTTATTATCTCATAAAAAGCGGTTGCTGCACGTGAGTCTTTTGAGTAGATTACTACTTTATCACCTTTAGCTAGATTAATATTTACATTAGTAAATAAAGCCTCACCATCTTGTGTTGCAGAAAGTCCTTCAATATTTAATATTTGATCTCCTGCTTCACGTTCTCTTTCAAAAATAATTGCAGGATAGCGTCTACTTGAAGGTTTAATATCTTCAATATTTAATTTCTCGATCATTTTTTTACGAGAAGTAGCTTGTTTAGATTTTGCAACGTTTGCGCTAAAACGCATAATAAATTCTTGCAATTCTTTTTTCTTGTCTTCAGATTTTTTGTTTTGCTGAGCGCGCTGTCTTGCTGCAAGTTGGCTACTCTCATACCAGAAAGTATAGTTACCACTAAAGTGGTTTATTTTACTAAAATCTATATCACTAATATGTGTACATACAGCATCTAAAAAGTGTCTATCGTGAGAAACCACAATTACACACTCTTCATAATTTGCTAAGAAATGTTCTAACCAAGAGATTGTTTCATAATCTAAATCATTGGTAGGCTCATCCATAATAAGAACATCTGGACTACCAAAAAGTGCTTGAGCAAGAAGTACTCTTACTTTCTGTACCCCATCAAGGTCTGCCATTAAAGAATAATGTAGACTTTCATCTATACCAAGATTAGAAAGCATTGAAGCAGCATCACTATCTGCATTCCAGCCATTCATCTCTTCAAAAATGATTTGCAACTCCCCTATTCTTTCTGCATTTGCATCTGTATAGTCTTCGTATAACTTATCTATTTCTGCTTTAATTTTAAACATCTCCTTGTTACCACGAACAACAGTATCTAGTACTTGATATTCATCATAAGCGTTGTGATTTTGCTCTAACACAGACATACGCTTGCCTGGTTCTAAATGAACGTGACCAGAGGTTGGATCCATTTTTCCGGCAAGAATATTAAGAAACGTTGATTTTCCTGCTCCATTGGCACCAATGATCCCGTAGCAATTTCCTTTTAAAAACTGCGTGTTCACATCATCAAAGAGAATTCTTTTACCAAATTGAACCGACAAATTATTTACTGATAACATAACTAAAAATTTTTGCAAAAGTAATATAAATAAGTGGTTGTATAAATAGGTTTAATTAAGAAGTATTTATTCTTTTTATTTAACCTACTATTAACAAAGATGCCCAAAGGAGAATCTTATTTTTGGGCTAATAACCATTTATTGTATGCATAAACTATTACTTATCTTTTTTTGTAGCTTTTTAATTATTTCTTGTGATAACACAAAGAACAAAAAAGCTAATGGAACATACCTAGGAGGGGTGATTGAAAACCCAAGAGTTGACTACGTAATATTAAGCCACAATGACAAAGTTATTGATACTATTAATCTAGATGACAATAATAGATTTTCTTATAAAAACGATAGTTTATGTGAAGGCCTTTACACTTTTAAACATAGAGAATACCAGCGTTTTTACTTAGAAAAGAACGATAGCATACTACTACACATAAACACCATTGATTTTGATGAGTCTTTAAAATATAGTGGTATTGGCGCTGAAAAGAATAATCTTTTAATGAAGATTTTTCTAGACAATGAAAAGGTTCAAAAAAAATTAACTAGCTGGTTTGTATTATCACCTACAGAGTACTTAGGTAAATTAGACTCAGTTAATAAAGCCCACGGTAAATTTTGCACAAAATACTCCACTAAGACCTATGATTCATCTGATTCTTTTAACCAGATTGTAGATGCTAACCTCACATATGATATGTACCTCTGGAAAGAGTTATATATATCTTCAAAATTATTAGATGGTAACGCAGCTATTCAAGAACAACTTCCTGCAGCGTTTTTAACACACAGAAAAGAAATTGATTTTGGTAATGATTTAATGCGTTCACATTATTCTTATTACCGTTTTCTAGACAACTATTATAATAATGTTGCTTTTAACAAGTACAAAAATGTAGATTCTTTTGATCGCGAAAACTATACCCATGCATCATCAAAAATGCTTACTATAAACAACCTAACTAATAATGAACCATTGCGCAACAAATTATTGCGCCGTAGCGCTATTGATTATCTGCTTCATACAACAGATGTAGAAAATGCAACAAAGCTTTTTAATCAATTTAAAGAGTTCTCTTCAAATAAAGAAAACATTGAAGAATTAGAACACATACTTGATAATACCTTAAAAATTGTCCCTGGTAGTATCATACCAGATGTTCAACTAGTAGGCATTGATAACCAAACAAAAACACTACATACCGTTATTAAAAGACCAACTGTTATTTACTTTTGGACCTACGAGTCAACCACACATTATAGAGAAGTGCACGACAAAGCGAATTATTTAAAAATAAAATATCCTAACTATGATTTTATCGCTATAAATGCAGACGACAATTTTAGAAAATGGCGTAAAATTGTAGAAACAATAAGTACAGATAAAAACACAGAATATCAATTAGACAATCTTTCTTCTGCAAAATCTGTTTTAATACTTGACACGCCAGAAAGAACCATTATTGTTGATGCTGACGGTAAAATAAAAAATGCCAGTGCTGAAATTACAGACCTGGCATTTGAAGATGTTTTATAAAGACTTAAATATCTAGAGCAATTAACTAGTTACCTTTATTATAATCTGCTAAAAACTTAGCAAGACCACTATCTGTTAATGGGTGTTTTAATAAACCTTCTATAGAAGAAAGAGGTCCAGTCATAACATCTGCACCTATTTTTGCACATTCTATTACATGCATAGTATGACGTATAGAAGCAGCTAATATTTCTGTTTCAAAGCCGTAATTATCATAGATTAACCTAATCTCTGCAATTAAGTTTAAACCATCTGTAGAGATATCATCTAGTCTACCTATAAACGGAGATACGTAAGTCGCCCCAGCTTTTGCAGCTAATAATGCTTGTCCAGAAGAGAAAACTAATGTACAATTAGTACGTATATCATTATCACTAAAATATTTGATAGCCTTAATACCATCTTTAATCATTGGTATTTTTACCACTATCTGCGGGTGCAACTCTGCAAGTGCCTCCCCTTCTCTAACCATACCAGCAAAATCTGTTGAGATTACCTCTGCAGAGACATCTCCTTCTACAATCTCACATATTTTTACATAATGTTTTAATATATTATCGTGCCCAGTAATCCCCTCTTTAGCCATTAATGATGGGTTTGTAGTCACACCATCAAGAACTCCAAGATCTTGTGCTTCTTTAATTTGTTCTAGGTTTGCAGTATCGATAAAAAATTTCATAAGTAATCGTTTTATTTTTTTGTTGCTGAAATATTCCAGAATTACAACTTATAATGTTTCATTAAAATTCGCTCATACATTTTGTCTGGCAAAAGTCTTTTTAAAACTATAGAAAATTTTTGAAGTGGCGCCCCTACTTTATAATGTATTTTTGGTGAGTCACTTTTAATGATAGTGTAAATAACTTTTGCCATAGCAAGCGGGTCTTCACCAGCATCCACATGGGCATCCATCATTTTTAGGGTATTTCCGTAGTCTTTTTTATATGGAGAGTTTTCTAATTCTGGAGCGTGATATCTACCAGCTGCAATATTAGTTGCAAAATCACCAGGAGCTACATTTGTCATTCTTACCCCAAACTGTTTTACCTCCATTCTATAAGCTTCAGTTATCAACTCTAATGCGCCCTTAGTTGCAGAATATACTCCTCGATAAGGCAAGCCCATATAACCAGCTATAGATGAGATATTAACGATAGTACCACTATTTTGTTTGCGCATAGCTGGCAAAACGGCATTTATCATTTCTATAGGACCATAAACATTTGTAGCAAAAGCTTTACTAATCTCTACAGTAGGCGTTTCTTCTATAGGTCCAGTAATACCTACACCAGCGTTATTGACTAACACATCTAACCTACCTTCAATCTTTAAAATTTCGGCAACACAAGAAAGTATACTTGCGCTATCTGTCACATCTAGTGCAACTAATTTTATAGGGAATGTTGCATCAAAACGTGATGGATTTCTGCTAGTACCATAAACAATAAAACCTTGTTCTTTAAGATAAATACCAACTGCTTTACCAATACCCGAAGAACCACCTGTAATTAAAACTACTTGAGACATATATTTTTTCTGTTGTGCAAAGATGCGCTGAGAGCGCTTAATTACCAAAATATTGGGCACAAAAAAAGGCAAGTTAATTACAATTGTGTTAGTGTAATTTAAATGCCAAACTGCTACTACAGCCTACTCTTGCTGTAAAAATGCGAACAAAATCTAATAAAAATACTTGTTTTAAAAATCTCGTTTTTGCGCACAAAAAAAGGCAAGCTACCTACATCACACTGCTACGACCGTGTACCCTTGCTGTGTTCCCACCCTGGGGGATTAAACAGGAGCTAGTTGTGTAGGACTTGCCAGCTGCAAATATAGAACAATTTAATACCTGTTACAAGCGTTTTATGGTATCAATTATTATAAATATCTTGCTTAAAATTTATTTGCCCTATGAACTTTCATAAGTTATTAATTATGACCCTTTTGACTATCGTTTCTATTTCTTGCGGAAATGATAATACAACCAAAACTAATCTGTTTGATGTAGAAATAGTGAATCATAAAAAGCGATTTGTCGCTTCAGAAACGCTAGAAGTTCAATTAATAGACAAGAAAAACACAGGAGTAACGAGTGTCAAATATTTTTTAAATGACAAAGAGATTACTTCAGTAAACGGAAACAAAACAGCAAAACTAGCTTTAGCAAACTTAAAACTAGGTACTCAAATTATAAAAGCCGAAATCACTCACAAAGATGGCGTGGCAGAAGATTATGCTTCTATTACATTAGTATCTTCTATAAAACCAAAGCTATATAGCTATAAAATATTAGAAACATACCCTCACGATATTGAAGCTTATACACAAGGACTTGAGTTTGTAGGTGATGAGCTATATGAGAGCACAGGTCTTTATAAAATATCTTCTTTACGTAAAGTAGATTTAAAGACTGGAGAAGTAGTTCAAAAAACAGATTTAGCACCGCAGTATTTTGGTGAAGGTCTTACAGTAATGGGCGACAACATCTACCAGTTAACCTGGAAAGCAAACATAGGCTTTGTCTATAATAAAGAAACATTGGAGCAGAAAAGCATCTTCAACTACAACAACAGCAAACAAGGTTGGGGTTTATGTAACGACGGCAATGTTATCTATAAAAGTGATGGAACAGAAAAAATATGGACCCTAGATCCAGCAAACCAACAAGAACAAAACCACATAGAAGTATATACTAACACAAGTAAGATAGACACTATAAACGAACTGGAGTGGGTAGATGGTAAAATTTATGCAAACATTTATCAAAAAGATGCTATTGCTATTGTAGACCCAAAAAACGGAGCCGTACAAGGAGTTATTAATTTAAAAGGTTTGAAAGATAAAGTAACCCAGCACGCAAAACTTGATGTACTTAATGGTATTGCATATAAAGGAGAACCTAACATTCTTTATATTACTGGTAAAAACTGGGATAAGCTATTTAAAATTGAGGTTGTTGAGAAGTAGATAACAATACAGTAACAACAATTAATTATCAAGTACCCAATCTACAGCACTCTCTAGTGTACTAAATTTTTGCAACTTAGTTTTAATAAATATTTTTTCAAGTAAAATATTTGAAGTACCTACATCTGTATAAGACACAAATGCTATTTTATTTAATGCGTAATCGTATTTAAAAAATTTAATCCAGTCAATAGGATTTAAAGAATACTTATTTACTCTGTTTGATATATAACTAATGTTTATGTCCTCGCCATAAAAAGCATTTGCTACATCAATAACTTCTTTTGCAAAAGCCCAATCAAAAACAATACCTGCACTTATCTCACTAATAATAAATTTTTCGAAAAAGTAATAAGTACCATGTGACATGGTAATCTTCTCTATATACTTATCATTCAAATAACTATCTTCTACTTTCATCAATTATTTATAGACATTAAATGTGTCATAGTTCACATAATAAGAAAAAATAAGTAACTATCTATCAATAATGCTCAATTATATTAAAAAAAACTTTTGATCTTAAGTTAACAGTTTACTCACCCAAACACCTCGTTCCCTCATTCTTTGTTTAGTAGATGTTTTTATACTTGTTTATTTACAGTGTATTTAAAAACCATCCTTATGAAAAAAGCAATCAAAGTAAGTATTCCAGAGCCTTGTCACGAAGATTGGGGCAAAATGACACAAACTGACAAAGGAGCATTTTGTAAAGTATGTACAAAAGATGTAATAGACTTCACAAAAACTATTGATGAGGACATTGTCAAATATTTTATTAAGAACAATAACACTTGTGGTCGTTTCTCAAAATCACAATTAGATCGTCCTTTAACTTTAGAGCGTAGTTCTAAGCAAAAATTTGCTCCGCTAGCTGCATCTTTATTACTACCATTAACCATGATGGCAAGCTCATTTATTACACCAAAGAAAAGTGAAATAAAAACTAGCACCTACACCTCTCTTGACATAGGCAGCCTTAATAAAAAACAGAATAGAATTCAAGTAAAAACAAAAGGTTATATCACTAATAATGAAGGGAAACCATTATCAAATGTCTTTATTGAAGTTACAGAGTCTGGTAAAAGCACCTATACAACTGCAGATGGGTATTTTAGTATCACCTACCTATTAGATGATGTCTTGGTATTTAGTCTTGATGGCTATGAAGATGCAGAGTATATAGCTACTGATACTAATGAATCATTTAGTTTACAATTAAAAGAGATAGAACATGTATCTACAATAATGGGTAAAATGGTGGCCCCAGAAATAATTGAAAATGAAAAGAATATTTCCGAAGAAATTAATAAAAATAAGGATAAGTATATAACTATCACTGGCACCATAAACGATGATAATGGACTACCTCTACCCGGTGCTAATATTATAATTAAAGACACTACCACAGGTACACAATCAGATTTTGACGGTAATTATTTTATTAATGCGCCTGTAAATTCTATTCTTGAAATTAGTTATGTAGGTTTTGATAATGAAACAATACAACTATCTAACATCAACAACACAATAGATATAAATATGGATGGAGCTTATATGGGCGGTATGACTGTAGGTATTGTTATCACAGGCTATAGCACAGTGCAATCCTACTCTATGCACGATGATTATAAACACATGGAGTTAAGTCATAAGCAAAAACAACTTAGAGCTAAAAGACAAAAAAGAGAAGCAAATACACTGGCGTTTAAAAAATTAAAGCTAGCCAAAGAAAAAGAGGCTCGTAAAAAAAAGAGAGCCGCAAATAAGAAAAAGTAAACTATCTATTATAGACAAGCTTTCCCGCTTGTAAAGCTTAAGAAACAAGTGGGATTCTTTTAATATTTCAGCAATAAAAAGAATAGCTTTCTGTTATATTTGTATCAAACTATCTTTTATGAAATATGTTTACGCATTAGCAATTTTTTGTAGTCTAATTTTATGGAGTTCTTGCCGCAATGATTTTGAGTCTGTTGCCAGCACAGGGTCGTTAGAGTTTTCTAGAGATACTGTATATCTTGACACTATTTTTACAAACATAGGGTCAAGCACTTACAACTTAAAAGTATACAACCGCAGCAATGAAGACGTTAATATACCAAGCGTACGCCTAAGAGAAGGCGACAATAGCTTGTATAGATTAAATGTAGACGGTTTAGCCGGTAAACAATTTGAAGACATTAGAGTACTCGCAAAAGACAGTATTTTCATATTTGTAGAGACCACCGCAGACATTAATACCTTGCCTGGCAATGACCCTAAATTTTTATACACAGATCAAATAGTTTTTGATAGTGGATCTAATGAACAAGAGGTTGAACTCGTTTCTTTAATACAAGATGCGGTATTCTTATTTCCAGAACGTTTTGACGATGGGATGACAGAGACACTTAGCTTAGGAGTTGATGAAGAAGGAGAAGATATTTTAATTGAAGGCTATGTTCTTGATGATGATGAGCTCACTTTTACTAATGAGCTCCCTTATGTGATATATGGTTTTGCAGCAGTTGGCTCAGGTAAAACCTTAAATATACAACCTGGCGCAAGAATTCATTTTCACGCAAATAGCGGAATATTAGTAGGAGAAACGGGCTCTATTAAAGCTAACGGTACAGCCAGCCTTGACCCAGAACTTTTAGAAAATCAAATTATTTTTCAGGGAGATCGTTTAGAACCTTCTTTTGAGAATGTACCCGGTCAATGGTTTGGGATTTGGATGACGCAAGGAAGCACTAATAACGAATTTAGCTACACGACCATTAAAAATGGATCATTCGGGTTAATAATGGATAGCAATGACGGTGACGAGACACTTACACTTAAAAATGTAGAACTCTATAACCACGCAAACAATGGGCTTAGAGCACTAACTAGTAATATTTATGGTGAGAATGTTGTTATTACTAACTGCGGGCAAACATCTTTATTATTATCGTTAGGAGGTACTTATACTTTTAACCACAGTACATTTGCAAATTACTGGAACAACGGTTTTAGAAGTGCGCCGGTACTTAGCATTAGTAACTTCTTGCAGGTGAGTGATACAGAAGCCTTAACAGCGCCCATAAACGCTAACTTTAATAATTGTATTATCTACGGAAATGAGCGTCGCGAGATTGCTTTGTCAGATATTGAAGGTGAAGTTTTTAATTTTAATTTCTCAAACTCTTTAATTCGTTTTGAAGATACTCAAGGAGATTTTGATGGCTTGCCTAATTATGACTTTGCAAACACAGCACTTTATACAAATACACTTTTAAACGAAGATCCATTTTTCCAGAACACAGGATTAAATAATTTAAATATAGAGATGGGCACTTCTGCTGCAGAAGGTTTAGGGAATACTGCTACGGCAAATCTAGTACCTGTAGATGCTAACGGAACTAACAGAAATACAGCTTCACCAGACGCAGGAGCTTATGAGAGTATAGCTTTCCCAGAAGAATAGTTAATTAAGTTAAACTAATAGTTACAATATAGCTTTTACCAGATAATCATTCATTTAAACTATCTCTTATCAAGTAGACTGCTTAGTAGCAGTTATAAAAAGATAGACTCAGTAAATACAAGCCATAAAAAAAGCCCATCATTATGATGGGCTTTTTAAGAAATAAAAATGTATATATTACAGTACTCTTACGTTTACTGCATTAAGACCTTTGTTACCTTCTTTTAGTTCAAATTCAACCTCATCACCTTCTCTAATCTCGTCGATTAATCCAGAAATGTGTACGAAATGATCTTTTTCTTGTCCTTCTTCAGTGATAAAACCGAAACCTTTTGTGTCGTTGAAGAACTTTACTGTACCTTTATTCATTGTAAATAGTATAAAATTATTAAAGTACAAACATACAACTATTTATGATAGTACGGTACTAATTAATTTTTTAAATTAATTAGCCTTATTTCTTTCTGTAAATATGCCTTGGGTAGTCAAGCACTTTTAAATTATTACCTTCTAATTCTTTAAGTGCATCTTTTGCAATCCATCTTGCCGTTTTATTATCTATTTCTGAAATATTCTTTGCAACAGCAATAGCACTTTTGTTTAAATCTTGGTTTCGTTTTCCTATGCTTCTCAACGCCCAGCTAACAGCTTTTTTTACATAAACCCTATCATCTGTCGCCTCTCTAATAATTAAAGGAAAAAATGACTCGTACACCTCATTATTTGCTTTTTTATCTGCCATACAATAGCTAGCTAGTGTTGCAAAGGCTGCTCTTTTTTCAAATTCTGGCTTTCTAGACGACCACGCTACTATCTTCTCTTTTGCAAAGTTAGTTTTAGAATATAAACCCATAGAAAAACTATCACAAATCTCCCAGTTCTCAAAAGTAGGGTTCCAGTGTTCCATCATCTTTTCTGTAACATCTTTAGGTCGCATAATTTTGCTACATAAAATGCGAGCATCATATAAACCAGAATCAAATAAGTCAAGAGCGAGCTCTGTATCCTTCCCTATTTCTCTGGCAAGCAACCTCAAATCTTTCATATAAATACCCAGCGCATTATTGGTCACAATATTATACTTAGCCTGTTTAAAAGCTGCTTTTTCTGGATCTCCCATTTTATGGAGTCTATCTAATACTTGATTGAGTGTCATATTATAAAAATAAAAAAAGCCTCCGAGAATCTCCCGAAAGCTTTAATTTAATAATTTGTTAAGCTTTTATGAATCAAACAAAGGCTTCCCTTCCATCATTGCATTTACCTTAATTGCAATTACATCTAGTTTTTCTTCATCTTCGTGATTAGATAACGCATCATCTATAAAATCTACAATAACTTGCATGTCATCTTCTTTTAAACCACGAGTGGTTATTGCCGCAGTTCCTATTCTAATACCACTAGTTACAAATGGTGATTTATCATCAAAAGGCACCATGTTTTTATTAACGGTAATATCTGCTTTACCTAGTGCAGCTTCTGCTTCTTTTCCGTTTATATTTTTATTACGTAAATCTATAAGCATCATGTGATTGTCTGTACCTCCACTAATTATCTTATAATCTTTTGCTACAAAAGCCGCTGCCATAACTGCTGCATTCTTTTTTACTTGTACCATGTAATGCAAAAACTCATCTGTCAATGCTTCACCAAAAGCGATTGCCTTTGCTGCGATAATATGCTCTAAAGGCCCACCTTGATTACCCGGAAAAATACCGCTATCTAATAAAGAAGACATCATACGCTTTTTACCATTCTTCAAAGTAATCCCAAATGGATTTTCAAAATCTTGCCCCATCATTATCATACCACCACGAGGTCCTCTTAAGGTTTTATGAGTTGTAGTAGTAACTACATGACAATGCGGTAATGGATCACTAATAATACCTTTTGCAATTAACCCTGCAGGGTGTGCAATATCTGCCATTAAAATAGCTCCCACTTTATCTGCTATCTCCCTAAAACGTTTATAATCTATCTCACGAGAATAAGCAGATGCTCCAGCAATAATCATTTTTGGCTGCTCTTTTACAGCAATAGCTTCTATTTTATCATAGTCTAGCATTCCTGTCTCCTCTTCTACTCCATAAAATACTGGGGTATATAATTTACCAGAAAAATTTACAGGACTACCGTGAGTTAAATGACCACCGTGAGAAAGGTCAAATCCTAAAAATTTATCACCCGGGTTTAAACAAGCTGCAAAAACAGCAGTGTTTGCTTGTGATCCTGAGTGTGGCTGTACGTTTGCATATGCCGCACCAAATAATTCTTTTGCGCGATCTATTGCTATTTGCTCTACCTCATCAACCACTTCACAGCCTCCGTAATATCTTTTACCAGGATATCCTTCTGCATATTTATTTGTTAAAACAGATCCCGCAGCATCCATTACTTGTTGGCTCACAAAGTTTTCTGATGCAATAAGCTCAAGACCATTAATCTGTCTGTCTTTTTCTGCTTCTATTAATTCAAATATTAGTTCGTCTCTTTTCATAAGTAATAAGTAATTATTTTTTTTTTAATCTTAATAATTTGAGATTCAATATCTCTTATAATCGCAGAGCTTATCAAAGAAGCACTGAGATATCTAGAGAAATTGTTATGTCATTTCACATTTCAGAAATAAAAATAACACACTACTCCTCTTAAATTTTCAATCTTTATTTTGTTTTAAACTCCCTTTTCGATCTTAGGAGTGTTAAACTTGTTCAAAAATAGCAAAAGGATTTGTCACGTATATCTTTAATTCTATATTTGATGCATATTTTACTAACAGAAAATAAACAGTATGTCTTTATCAGCCAATAATCCTGCACGCGAGTCCTGGATCAATATTCCAGAAAACAGTGATTTCCCAATACAAAACATCCCTTTTGGTGTGTTTTTAACTAGAGATGACATTATTACCATAGGTACAAGAATAGGTGATACCGCCATAGATCTTGGGGCCTTACACCAATTAGGTTACTTTAAAGGAATTGATCTTACAGACGATTTGTTTTTGCAAGATTCTTTAAATGATTTTATTGCAGATGGTCGCAAAACATGGAGATTAGTACGTAATCGTATTAGTGATATATTTTTAAAAGGAAATCACGAATTACAAAATAATAACGCACATTGCGATAAAATTTTGTTTAAAATGGATGAGATTGAAATGCAATTACCTGTAGATGTGGGTGATTACACAGATTTTTATGCCAGTAAAGAACACGCAACAAATGTAGGATCGCTTTTTAGAGATCCAGAAAACGCATTATTACCTAACTGGCTACACATACCTATAGGGTATCACGGTCGCAGTAGCTCTATTATCCCTTCTGGGACACCTATACATAGACCAATAGGTCAAACTAAACCTACAGAAGATGGTGGCAAACCAGGTTTTGGACCTTCTAAGGCTTTAGATTTTGAACTTGAGATGGCATTTATTACAACAGATGCAAATGACCTAGGTAAACGAGTGAAACTTGAAGAAGCAGAAGATTATATTTTTGGTCTTGTACAGTTTAATGACTGGAGTGCTCGTGACATTCAAGCTTGGGAGTATGTGCCACTTGGTCCATTTTTAGGTAAAAGTTTTGCTTCTACCATATCACCTTGGATTGTGACACTAGATGCACTTGAACCTTTTAGAACAGATGGTCCAGTGCAAGACCCAGCACCCCTAGCCTACCTTACTCAAGGTGGCAACATGAATTTTGACATCAACCTAGAAGTAGGTATACAACCGGAAGGTGGTGAAGAAACAGTATTAGCTAAGTCTAATTTTAAATACATGTACTGGTCAATGGCGCAACAACTTACACACCATACATTAAATGGCTGTAACGTGCGTAGTGGAGATATGATGGGATCTGGAACAATTTCTGGACCAACAAAAGAAAGCTATGGTTCTATGCTAGAACTTACTTGGCGTGGCGCAAACCCTATCACGCTTAAAGATGGATCACAGCGTAAATTTATTAATGACGGTGATAACGTAGTAATGCGCGCATACTGTGAGAAAGATGGTTTACGTATTGGTTTTGGACAGTGTGACGGAAAAGTCTTACCAGCAATTGAGTAGATTTTTAGAGATTTAAAAAAAATAAAAATGGGATTTTACTGATGTAATTCGGTGATATCCCATTTTTTTTGGCTTGTTTTGTGGGCTTTGAGTTTTGATGGTATTTCTTAATAAATAATAATATTGTTTATTGCTTCGGAAATTTTAAAGAATTAATATTTCCGCAGAAAAAATAAAATCACCACCACACAAACACAATCACTTAATAACCAACAGACTAAAAACGTGGCACGTGGTTTGGATATATCATTCTGAACCAATACCTATATATTATGAAAAAGTTACTTTTTATTTTAAGTATGGTATTGTTACTCGCAAGTTGTAACAGTGCCAAGAGGAACCAGAAATTACTGGCTCAAGGAGATTATGAGCAAGCTATTGAGCTTGCTATAAAAAAACTACAACGCGACAAAACTTCTGGTAAAAACGATGATCGCATAGGCTTTCTTGAAGATGCCTATAAAAAAATGGTCGCTCAAGATAATAGACGTTTAGATTTATTAAAAGGTCTTAACAGTGTATCTGCAGCAAAAGAGACGTTTTACACTTACCAGAACTTAGCTTTTATGCAGGATAAAATTCGTCCTTTATTACCGTTAAGTTATAAGTCTGGAAGACAAGCGACCTTTACAATGGTAGACTACAACGGTAAAATCACCGCTGCTCAAGATTTACTTGTTGACGCACTTGCAAGTGAGGCACAACTGTACATGAATCGTGAGACTATTGCAGATTATAGAACAGCATATAATATTTATTGTGAGCTAGAAGAACTCGCTCCTTATTATAATGGTATACAAAACCTAAAAGAAGATGCGCGTTTTTACGGAACCGACTTTGTTTACGTTACCTTAAATAATAGAAGCGGTCAGATAATTCCGTCTAGACTAGAGCAAGACTTACTAGACTTTAACACCTACGGTCTTGATGATTTCTGGACCCAATACCACAATGAGCGTAATCAAGATATTGCTTATAATTATGGGATTGCTTTAAATTTTAAAAATATATCAATTGCTCCAGAGCGTGTTAAAGAAATAGAAGAGAGACGTACTAAACGTATTAAAGATGGCTGGGAATATGAGCTTGACAGAAACGGTAATGTAAAGAAGGATAGCTTAGGCAATGATATTAAAAATGAAAAGTACATTACAGTATCTGCTAGGGTAACTTATACAAAACAAACCAAAGCTACCTACGTAGAAGGTGATGTGGTTTATAGGGATCTTGTTAATAGAAGAGATATAAACAAGTATCCACTAGCAACTGAATTTATTTTTGAAAATGAGTTTGCTAGATATAGAGGAGATAAAAGAGCTTTAAATAAAGAAGACTTACAGTTTATTAGACTCAACTTTGTTCCTTTTCCTTCAAATGAACAAATGGTATTTGATGCGGGCGAAGATATTAAACTGAGGCTCAAAGAAATTTTAAACAATAATAGATTAAGATAAAAAAAAGGCTCCTTTTACAGGAGCCTTTTTTTTTATTATATAAAATTTTCTAATTCTTGAGCCTGTATGCTATTATGTGAAGCATGTGCTACTGCAACACCATCTTTAATAACAATAAGCTGCGGGCTTTGATGCATTACCTGAAATGTGAAGCCTACTTCATCGCTCAAAGAGCGATAATTTAATAAATCTAAATAATATAATTTAAGTTGACTATCATTTAAAGAATAGCTAGACTCAAATTGTCTCATCACCATTCTAGAGATACCGCATCTTGTGCTGTGTTTAAAAATAGCAACCGGAGTAGATTTTGATATTTCTTTAATCTCGTTTAATTGTTCTAAACTAGAAAGTATATGCCATGGTAGTTTATTTTCTACCTTTTCTTCTTTGGCTTTCTTTGATCTACTAAATAATCCCATTCTTTTTTTTTGTAATATTATAAAAACACGCTCACATTATTTACCACCAAAATGTTAAATAATAAATTATCACCTAATAGTAAATAACTATAAAAGGATAACCTTAACATTTTAGCTAAATATTTAAGTTTTTCTTTAGACTTACGGTTGATAAGTGTATATTTAGCATCTTAATATTAACTTAAATTAAATAGTAATGAAAAAAATTACACTTTTAACATTTTGCGCTTTTTTTGCTGCCGCTAGTTGGCAAGCAGGAGCACAAGTAGTAGTATCAGAAACCATGGATGCAGATCCAGCTGGTTTTACTGACTCTTACGCAGTTTCAGCTTCACAAGCTTGTGAAGGGTCAAGCTTAAGAGACAATTTATACAGTGGTAGTGCAGCTGGAGATTTAACTTCTCCTAACTATGCTGGAGCTTCTAACGGGACAGACTTAGCAATATCATTTGACTATAAAGTAGTTGATTGGAGCGCAGCAACTAACGCTACAGCAGCAGGTTGGGGTACTGCACAAGTACAATATTCTTCAGATGACGGGACTACGTGGACTACAGCGCCAATGGGAACTATTGATGATACAAATCACGTAGTTTCTAATGAATGTGCTAACTTCTCTACAGTTGTACCTGGTGCTAGTTTACCAGATGGTGGTGATGTTAGATTCAGAATATTAAACACTTGGACTGCAGGTGACTACTATTTCTATATAGATAATCTAGTTGCTGCACAAACGCTTACTTGTGATTTTGTAACTGATCTTGTTGCAGATCCTGTTACAAGTAATGAAGCAACAGTAAACTGGAATGCTTCAGTGAGTGGAGAAACTGCTTGGGAGTATGCTGTAGTTCTTTCTGGATCAGAAATTCCTGCAAGTGGAACTTCTACAGACACGACTAGTTTCACAGATTCAACGTTAATGTCTGGTTTTGGGTATGATGTTTATGTACGTGCAGATTGCGGTGCAGATGACGGTACTGGACCATGGGTTATTACTTCATTCACAACTCCTTGTTTAGATTTATACACTGGAGACTACACAGCTAATATGGCTGTAAATGCACCTACTTGCTGGGAAGAAGCTGACAATGGTCTTGTAGCAGAAGGTCCTATGGATTTTGGAGCTTCAAGCTGGAATTCAGCTACTTTTGGTAACGACAACTACTATTTTGATGCAGATGGAGTTCAAAAATTCTCAAACAGAGTTAATTTATTCGCAAACTTCTTTGGTGGTGAATGGTTAGTATCTCCTGAGTTTGATTTATCAGGTCTTGCTGAAGCTTCTTTAATTGTTGAGGCAGCTATTACAGACTACAATAATGGTGACACAGCAGATCCAGACGGTATGACTGGTACTGATGACGAAGTACAAGTTTTAGTTTCTAATGACGATGGTGTTACTTGGGTTAATTTATACACTTGGAGTGATGCAGCAGGTCAAATACCTGAATTTACTGGATCTGAAATTGCTGTAGACTTAGTGGATTACTTAGGTAGCACTGTAAGATTTGCAATTTTTGCAGATGATGGTGAAATTAACGATACACCAGATTATGATTTTCACGTAGGTAAATTTGAAATCAATACTATTACTGAGTGTGTTGCACCAACAAATATAACTCTTGCTAACGAAACTGGAACTGGTGTAGATGTAAGTTGGGATGAAGCAACAAGTGCTGCAGACGGTTATGCTGTACAAGTTTATGCTGCTGGAGATGTAACAACTGCATTAGTAAATGAACAAGTTCCTGCTGGGACATTCACTTACACTGTTGATGATGTTGCTTTAACAGAAGATACTGCTTATGACCTATATGTATTCTCATTATGTGACCTAACAGCAGACCCTGTTTTATTCTCTTTTGATGGACCATATACTTTCAATACTATTTTAGCTATTGAAGACTCTGCATTAGTTTCTTACACTATTTTCCCTAATCCTGCTACTAATTCAATTAACTTAAATGCTGCTTACAGCATCGAGAACGTTAGTGTTAGTAACATATTAGGACAACAAGTATTAGCTAATAAAGGCGGAAACAATGAACTTACATTAGATATTGCTAACCTACAGGTTGGTACATACTTTGTAAAAGCTACCGTTAATGGTATCGACGTTGTAGAGCGTTTCATTAAGAAGTAATAAATAGTAAAAAACTAATTAGTTTTAGAATGCCGTCCCAATGGGGCGGCATTTTTTTTTAGTACTTACTACTTAAAATCAATTTTTATGTTTCCTTAAAAAAGGATCTTAATTTAAATTACATTATGAAAAGTATACATCACCCTTAATCGAGTGACTAAAAATTAATCACTTAATATTTATAATTTACATTTAATTAATAGCACTATTAGATGGTCTTATTAAAAAACTATTAATAACATAACTTAGCATTATCTTAAAAAGTAACTCATTAATTATTGCCATCGTAACAAACTACAGAAACACCTAATAATACATAAAAAACAACAATAACCGCAAACAAGTGATTTATCCATATTGTATTTAATTAAATTATGTATATTTATCATAGTTTTAACCAAATACATAACATTATGAAAAAAATTACTTTCTTCGCATTTTTGCTTGGTGGGCTTTCTCTAGGGTTTGCACAGCAAAATCAATCCAATCTTAGCGACATCGAGTTACAAGAGTTGGAAGCTAATACTCAAATGAAGACTACTTATAGTAGTGAATATATTGCTAAATTAGCTTCAGTTGATAACACAATCTCTAAAGCAGTATTATCAGATTTAGTACCAACAGCTGGAGCTACAGAAACTTTTAGCCCTGTTGCAGGAGACTTCTTTTTTGATCCAGGTGGGCCAGGTGGAAGTGAGACTGATGGTGACCCAGGAAACTACCCTAATTGTGACTGCATAACTATAAGTACACTTTCTGGTGTTACAGAACTTACTTTTGACACATTTTTAGTGTTTGCTAACTTTGATTGGATCAAAATTTATGATGGTGCAGATGTCACTGGTACTGTTCTATATGATAATGGACCAGATGGAGCACAAGATGGCGATATTACTCTCGCAGATATGACTGCTTCTGTAGGTTCAACAACATTTAGTGGTACTTCTGGAGATATGACTCTCGAGTTTCGAGCTAGTGGAGTAGTAAACAGAGAAGGCTTTCAAATTTCTTTTCCTACTGCTGGGGGTGGCTTCCCTGCTCCTTATTGTGAGGTTACAGGTGGTACTTCAGATATAGAGCCTATTTCGCAAGTAACTTTTGCCGGTATAGACAACGCTTCAGACCCTGTTGTAGATGCGAGCCCACTTCACGAAGACTTTACTGCTATTGAAGGAACTGTTGAACAAGACGAAACTTATGATATAACACTAAATGGTAACACTGGAGGAAACTTTACAAATAGCTTTGCTGTATTCATAGACTGGAATCAAAATGAAGTACTAGATGACGCAGGAGAAGCATATTTATTTGATGCTGCAATAGTTAACACAGATGGTACAGTAGCGGCAGATGCTTTTATTGGTTCTATAGCTGTCCCTGCAGATGCTCTAGATGGAGCTACTAGAATGCGTGTAAACAAGAAATTTGGTTCTACCGCTACAGCAGATCCTTGTGCTTTAGGTAGTTCTTTTGGTCAATCTGAAGACTATACAATTGTTGTAGGTGCCGCTGGTGGTGTAGCAAATGATGATTGTGCTGATGCAATTGATATTGCTTGTGATGAAACTGTCACAGGATCTACAACAGATGCTACAGATTCTGGTAGCAACGCTTCTCCAGACGTATGGTACTCTTACTCAGGTGACGCGGGAACCATCACGGCATCATTATGTGATGGTGGTACAGATTATGATTCTTTATTAAGAGTATTTGACGCTTGTGATGGTACTGAAATTGCTACAAATGATGATGCTTGCGATTTACAATCTGAAGTTTCTTTTGTTGCAGATGGAACAACAACGTACTATATTATGGTAGAAGGGTTTAGCTCTGCTTTTGGGAACTTTAGTTTAGCTCTTACCTGCGACCTTGGCGGTGGCGGCGGTGACGATGTTGAGTGTGTACAAACTCAAGCTAGTAATGCTTTTGAAGACGGTAGAGGTTGTGACGTAAATAGTAACTGGACAACCGCTAATGATTATATAGTACTCACAGGCACCAACGCAGAATTAAATAGCATAACTCCTAATATATTTATGAACGTGGGAGCTACTGTTGTATCTGCAGACGTTACTATACTTGAAGACAATGCAGGCTTACCAGGAGCTATTGTTGAAACTCAAGCAGCAGTAGTACCTACATCTCACAACGTTGTAGGTACCAACTTTGGCTTTGACATCAGTGAAGTAGTAATAGATCTAAGTACCGTATTCTTAGCTGGTGATGAAAATGCAGACACAAATTATTGGATTGCTATTCAGGTTACTACATCAGATGGAGGTCCTGCATATTGGGAAAATTCTACAGCTAGTGCTATTGGTGCGCCACATGCATTTGACGATGGTACTGGATATATTTATCCAGAAGCAACTCAAGATGGAGTTTATACTTTTGATGCTGTTTGCTCTCCAATCTTAGGTTTAGCAGATTCTGCAATCGTAGATTACACAATTTTCCCTAACCCAGCGTCTAACTCAATTAACTTACGTGCTGCTTACAGTATTGAGAATATTGTAATTAGCAATGTTTTAGGACAACAAGTAATGGCTAATAAAGGTGGAAGCAATGAGCTTACACTTGATATTGCTAACCTACAAGTAGGTACTTACTTTATGAAAGCTACCGTTAATGGTATTGACGTTGTTGAGCGTTTCATTAAGAAGTAATTAATAGTAAAAACTAGTTAGTTTTAGAATGCCGTCCCATTGTGGCGGCATTCTTTTTGCCATAATGTCCTATGCAATAGTAGTTTTACAGGACATTATGGCATTTTTACATAATGGCTTACTATTTGAAATAGGGTTTAAAACAAGTTAATAACATAACATTTCAGCAATATAAATAATAGTAGTATTTCTGAAATATTAAAACATATATAAACAATGAATTTTAATAACTATACCATAAAAAGTCAGGAGGCTATACAACGGGCGCAACAAATAGCGCAAGAGCTTGGTCACCAACAAATAGAAAACGAACACATATTAAAAGCAATTTTTGAAGTTGATGAAAATGTGACACCCTTTTTATTAAAGAAACTAAACGTTAACATACAGTTACTACAACAAATACTAGATAAGCAAATTGAGTCTTTCCCTAAAGTATCTGGTGGAGAGTTAATGCTCTCAAGAGAAGCTGCAAAAACAGTGAACCAAGCTAGTATCATCGCAAAAAAGATGAATGACGAGTTTGTTTCACTAGAACACTTATTACTCGCGATTTTTGAGTCTAAAAGCGGCATAGCTCAAACACTAAAAGATCAAGGGGTAACAGAAAAAGGCTTAAAAGCAGCCATAGATGAGTTACGTCAAGGAGATAGAGTAACATCTCAAAGCGCTGAAGAAACGTATAACTCGTTAAACAAATATGCTAAAAACCTAAATCAACTAGCAAGAGACGGCAAACTTGATCCTGTTATAGGACGTGATGAAGAAATACGCAGAATTTTACAAATATTAACAAGACGTACCAAAAACAACCCTATGCTAGTAGGAGAACCTGGTACAGGTAAAACTGCAATTGCAGAAGGACTAGCTCATAGAATTGTAGATGGCGATGTGCCAGAAAATTTAAAAAATAAAGAAGTTTATTCTTTAGACATGGGTGCATTAATTGCTGGAGCAAAGTTTAAAGGAGAATTTGAAGAACGTTTAAAAGCAGTAATTAAAGAAGTAACTAACAGTGACGGAAATATTGTACTCTTCATTGATGAGATACACACACTCGTTGGTGCCGGTGGAGGTCAAGGCGCAATGGATGCTGCAAATATTTTAAAACCAGCATTAGCCCGTGGTGAGTTAAGAGCAATAGGTGCTACTACCCTAGATGAATACCAAAAGTATTTTGAAAAGGACAAGGCGCTTGAAAGAAGATTTCAGAAAGTAATAGTAGATGAGCCAGATACAGAAAGTGCGATCTCTATACTACGTGGTATCAAAGAAAAATATGAAACTCACCATAAAGTTCGTATTAAAGATGATGCTATTATTGCAGCTGTAGAGTTATCGCAACGTTATATTACAAATCGTTTTTTACCAGATAAAGCCATTGACTTGATGGATGAAGCTGCAAGTAAAATGCGAATGGAAATTAACAGCAAGCCGGAAGAACTAGATGTATTAGACAGAAAAGTAATGCAACTAGAGATTGAAATTGAAGCTATAAAAAGAGAGAAAGATGAGACAAAGCTTAAATCTTTACACAGTGATCTTGCTAACTTAAAAGAAGAACGCAACGAGCTTAATGCAAAATGGAAGAGCGAAAAAGAGGTTGTAGAAAATGTACAAAATCTTAAAACAGAAATAGAAGCTTTTAAACTTGAAGCAGAGAGAGCAGAACGCGACGGTGATTTTGGGAAAGTAGCAGAGATTCGCTACGGAAAAATTAAGGAAGCTCAAGAAAACTTATCAAAATTAGAAACTCAACTTGCAGAAAAACAAGAAGGTGAAACCTTAATTAAAGAAGAAGTTACTCGCGAAGACATCGCAGAAGTGGTAGCAAAGTGGACAGGTATTCCTATCACAAAAATGCTACAAAGCGACCGTGAAAAATTATTGCGATTAGAAGATGAGTTACACAAACGTGTAGTGGGGCAAAATGAAGCAATAGTCGCCGTGAGTGATGCGGTACGCAGAAGTCGTGCAGGTTTGCAAGATCAAAAAAAGCCAATAGGTAGTTTTCTATTTTTAGGTACAACTGGAGTTGGTAAAACAGAACTTGCAAAAGCTTTAGCTGGTTATATGTTTGATGATGAAAATTCTATGACTCGTATTGATATGAGTGAATATCAAGAAAGACATAGCGTGAGTAGATTAGTAGGTGCGCCTCCTGGGTACGTAGGTTATGATGAAGGTGGTCAGTTAACAGAAGCTGTGAGACGTAAGCCTTATTCTGTAATTTTACTTGATGAAATAGAAAAAGCGCATCCAGATACTTTTAATATTTTATTACAAGTTCTTGATGAAGGAAGATTAACAGATAATAAAGGGCGCGTTGCAGATTTTAAAAATGCCATTATCATAATGACTAGTAATATGGGAAGCGAGATCATACAACAAAAATATGATACGGTTAAAGACCCAGAAACTGCAATGGAAGCTGCAAAAGTAGAAGTACTTGGCCTTCTTAAGCAAACAGTAAGACCAGAGTTTTTAAATAGAATAGATGACATCATTTTATTTACTCCATTATCTAAAGAAGATATTTCAAAAATTGTAAGTCTTCAATTAAAAGGTGTAACAAAAATGTTAGCCGCTCAAGGTATTACAATGGACGCTACACAAGAGGCAATTAAATATCTAGCAGAAAAAGGATATGATCCTCAATATGGAGCTAGACCTGTAAAAAGAGTGATACAAAAAGAGGTGCTTAACTCACTCTCTAAGGAGATTCTTTCTGGAAAAGTTACTACAGATAGTATCATATTACTTGATAGTTTTAATGACAACTTGGTCTTTAGAAATCAAGATGCTGTTCTAGAAGATGCATAAAAAGCAAGTGTAACTTGTAGAATGTAATAAACCCCTCCCCTTTTCTTCGGAAATAGGAAGGGGTTTTTATTTTAAGAATATATTAAACAAAAAAAAGGGTTTCAAAATTTTGAAACCCTTTTTTATTAGAATGAATATAACTCTACTTATAAAACTTACTTCTATTTAATTACTACCAACTAGCTATTTCTTTTTTAATAGCTTCTTTAGCTTTTCCTGTAGATTCTTGTATGTTACCTACTAGTTTATCTAAAGTACCTTCACTATATGTTTCGTCATTATTAAAGGTAATACCATATTGTTGCTTAGCTTGTCCTTTAATCTTATTCCATTTTCCTTCTGCTTCTTTGCTATTCATAATTTTAATATTTAGATTAATAATACCATAAATATACAAGGGCAATAGCGTCTATTGTATTAATGAAAAGCTATGAATATCATAAACTATGTTATAATTTGGCTCATACTTATAAAAAAGTCTTAAATTTCGGCTTTAAATAACAAAACTATGAGATTTTCCATCGCTATTATTTTAATGACCTTTTTTCTTTTTTCTTGCGGAAATGATAAAAAATCTAACATTTCAGAAGAAAATACGACTACTTATTACCTTATAAGACACGCAGAAAAAGATAGAAGTGATACCACAAATAGAAATCCAGAACTTAATACTGAGGGAAAAAAAAGAGCTACTTTATGGGCAACTCATTTTAAAGACACAGACTTAGACCTTGTATATTCTACAAATTATAATAGAACACAACAAACAGCAACACCAACGGCTGTTAGCAAAGGTTTAGAAATAATAGATTACGACCCATCAAATATGTATGATGATGCCTTTAAAGCAGCAACAAAAGGTAAATCTGTGTTAGTAGTAGGTCATAGCAATACGACTCCTGCATTTGTAAATGCCATTCTTGGCAAAGACAAATATAAAGACATTGATGACTCTGAAAACGGAATGCTGTTTACAGTAACGGTAACAGATGAAGGTGTCGCCACTGCTACAATGAAAAAGGTAGAATAATCTTATTTTACAGAAACGTTCTCTAATTCTATTTTAGATAGTAGTTTTAATTTACCAGCTTCAAAGGCTGTATCAAGATCTGTTAGTGGAGTCTCTAGTGTAGCTGGCTTAAAATTATTGTAATCTACAAAACGTATACCTCCCACTGTTCTTGGATTAATAGCTTCTCTAAAACGAATACCACCACCGTTTGTAGCATAACTATAAGCAAGATAATCTACTGTGTAATTTTCTTTATGAATCCAGTATACAAATTCATCTTCAAAATCTGTCCCTCCACCTTCTTGATTAAAAGTAACACCTATCTCAAAATAAGGCTCATTTTTAATAACCGCTTCTCCCAGTAACTCTTTTACAACAGCAGGCTCATTAAGACCATATGGTAGTTGTGCAAAATAATGAACAGAATTTACAGCATCTGCAAGTTTTGCAATCATTACAGTATCTTTAATAGCTACCGCTGTACCTCGCATTAATCTATTAAAACCGTCATTAGTAACAACGTCTTCAATATCTATCTTATCATTTTTAACTACTCTACTTAAAGCATATGTACCGTTATCTCTTTTGCTACGGTACAATTTATCTCTAAAAGTAAATTCTATTTCTGCAGTATCACAATGACCATCACAAGCTGTCATAATTGCTTTATCAACAATTTTTTGTGCATCAACATTTCCTTCTCCAGACTGACAACTAGCAAATAAAGCTAGTGATAAGATAACTAATAGGTTTTTCATACGTTCTAAGTTTGTAACTTGTGTAAATACTATGTCACTAATAAAGTTGCAAAATTACAAGACCTATATAGATTATGAATCGTTTTAAAGAAATATTTATCGCTTGTTGTTTATTTGCAACCTGCTCATCAATGACAGCGCAGTCTACAGATGTTGTTAGTGTTTTAAAAAAAATGCAAACTCATTACAACAACACACATTATGACAGCATTTTACCTATGTTTAGTGATGACTTTTTAAAAAAGGTCCCCGCCTCTGCATTAGAAAATCTATTTATAAGGTTTAAAAAAGATTTAGGGGTTTTAGAATCTTTCAAATTTGAAAAACAAGAAGACATTGTAGCGATTTACATCGCTCATTTTACAAATGGAGAGGTGAAAACTTCTATCGCAATAGACAACAATTTAAAAATTAAAGGACTTTTATTTAAACCTATTGAGACCCATATTGAACCCAACTTTACAAGAAATGAAACTCCATTTAAACTACCCTTTAAGGGAGAGTGGTTTACCTTTTGGGGTGGCGATACAAAAGCGCAAAACTACCACGTCACCGTAAAATCACAGCAAGGCGCTTTTGACTTTATGATACAAGGACCAAGTAACAGAAGCTACCAGCGTAGCGGAAGACGTAATGAAGATTATTACGCTTTTGGCAAACCGCTTTATGCCGTTTGTGATGCAGAGGTTGTAGTAGTAAACACAGGTGTTCACGACAATCCACCAGGTAGGATGAACCCTGCAGAGCCCTTCGGAAATATGATAACCTTGAAGACTGCTAAAGAAGAATTTATTGTCTACGCCCACTTTGAAGAGGGTACTATTAAGGTTAAAAAAGGAGATAAAGTAGTACAGGGACAATACCTAGGCAACTGCGGAAACTCTGGTAACTCTAGTGAACCTCATCTTCATTTTCATCTACAAGATCGCGCTAATAGTTTTCAAGCTATAGGCGCCACATCTTACTTTAAAAATGTGATGGTTAATGACTCTTTGCATAAAGAATATTCGCCTGTAAAGTTTGATATAATTAGTCGTAAGTAATAGTGTGTATTAATTAAATGAGTTCTGTACTTTTGTAAAACAATGGCAATACAGAAAAACGTAAAAATAAAGAACAAGAAAGCTAGGTTTGAGTATGAATTACTTGACTCCTATGATGCCGGTATTGTCCTTGCCGGAACAGAGATTAAAGCCATCCGTGAAGGAAAGGCATCTATTGCCGAAAGCTTTTGTGAGTTTAATGAACACAGCGAGTTGTTTGTCATAAACATGACGGTACAAGAATACTCTCACGCTACCCATTTTAATCACAGCCCAAAAAGCGAACGCAAATTACTACTTAACCGCAGCGAACTTAAAAAGCTAGAAAAAGAAGTTCAGAATTCTGGATTGACCATCATCCCTACTCTACTCTACACTAATGACAAGGGTTTTGCAAAAATGAAAATATCATTAGCACGTGGTAAAAAACTATTTGACAAGCGTGAGAATATTAAAGACAGAGATAATAAGCGTGATCTTAGTAGAATTAAAAAGTCTTTTAATAATTAAGTCCTTTCTCATAAACTTTAATCACAGTTATTAAAATCCCTTTTAAGATTTTGCTCTATATCACTGGAAGTTAATATAAAGGAATAAATTTAATTTCACTTCTTCTGAAATAAAACACCCATTTATTCGTCTTCTTATAAACCACCACTTTTTATGAAAGCAACATTACTCCTACTCTCTTTATTTTTCACTTCAATACTAGCAGCACAAATTTCTGGTAACGTTACAGATAAAGCAGGTAACACCTTGCCTTTTGTAAATATCTATATTCAAGACACCTATACCGGTACTACAACTAATGACTTGGGGTATTATGAATTGAATGTTTCCGAAGCAAAACAATACATACTTGTTTTTCAATACCTTGGTTACAAACAACAAATAAAAGAAGTAACGCCTAGCTCTTTCCCATATGCACTAGACGTTGTCTTAGAAGAAGAATCTGTGAGCTTAGATGCCGTAGAGATAAGTACAACAGAAGATCCTGCTTATGAGATAATAAAAAAAACCATAGCCCAAAGAAAAGAAAACCAAGAACGCATTGCACAATTTACAGCAGATTTTTACAGCCGTGGTGTTTGGCGAGTGACAGATATGCCTGAAAAAATAATGGGTCAAGAGGTTGGAGATTTTGATGGTGCACTAGATTCTACCCGAACAGGTATTATCTACTTATCTGAGACAATTTCTGAAATAGCGTACCAACAACCAGATGATTTTAAAGAAAAAATAATAGCCAGTAAAGTAAGTGGTAATGACAACGGTTTTAGTTTTAATTCTGCTCAAGATGCTAACTTTTCTTTTTATGACAACACCATAGAAATCAACGCTGCAATTGTATCTCCTGTTGCTGTAAACGCTCTTAGTTATTATAAATACAAGCTAGATGGTATTTTTTATGAGGGTTCAAAATTGATTAATAAAATAACGGTGACGCCTCGCAGGCCTAAAGACAGAACCTTTTCTGGAACCATTTATATTGTAGAAGATGACTGGCAGTTATATGGCGTAGAACTTACTACTACTGGAGAGGCGATACAAGTACCTATGATAGAAAACTTGTTTTTTAAACAAAACTTTACCTTTGACGAAAAAGAAAAAGCTTGGATAAAAATCTCTCAAACTATAGATTTTGCTTTTAAGTTTTTTGGTGTGCAAGGTGACGGTCGTTTTATTGCTTCATACAGTGATTATGATTTTAAACCCAACTTTGAAAAAAGAGCTTTCACAAACGAAGTTTTATCTTTTGGTCTAGAAGCAAATAAAAAAGACAGCACCTACTGGCAAGCCTCCCGCCCTATTGCCTTGACTAATGAGGAATTTAAAGATTACATAAAAAAAGACAGCATACAAACGCTCAGGAAATCTCAAAAATATACGGATTCTATTGATGCTAAAGGAAATAAATTTTCTCTACTAGACCCTATAATGGGCTATAGTTATCGCGATACCTATAATAAATGGGGTGTTTCTTATGATGGCCCCTTACCTGGTGTAAACTATAATACGGTACAAGGCTGGAATGGTGGTGCCGGTCTCAATTTTTATAAATATTATGACGAGAATAACACCAGCTGGTTATCTGCAGGCGTAGATGCGACCTATGGTATTGCAGAAGACAGAGTACGTTTTGAGGGTAGAATTACCCGCAGTTTTAATCGTACTAATAGACGTAGAATATCGCTAACAGGTGGTAATAAAGTATCGCAATATAACGCAGCAGAACCTATATCGCCGTTTATTAACACCATCACATCCCTATTTTTTGAACGTAACTACATGAAGGCTTATGACTTGACCTACGCAAGAGTAGGTTATGGACAAGAAGTTTTTAACGGCTTAAGAGTTAATAGTAGTTTTGGGTACGAAAAAAGAAGACACCTTTTTAATAATGCAGACTATGTGACTTTGCCTAAAGATGATATTAGTTACTCTACTAACAATCCTTTAGATGCAGATGCGGTTAACAACCCATTATTAGCAACTCACGAAACCTTTAAATCATACCTTTCTGCAGATATCACTTTTGACCAAAAATACATGACCTACCCTGACGGAAAATACAATCTAGGTGCTGGCAAATACCCTCGCTTAAATATCTCTGTAGAAAATGGGGTTGGAATTAATAATTCTAACTTAAACTTTACGCAACTTGGCGCTAGTGTGAGACAAAGTATCACAATGGGTAATAAGGGAGAAACAAGCTATAATCTTAAAGGTAGTACGTTTATACATGCAGATGATATTCTTTTTGCAGATTATCAGCATTTTAATGGCAATCAAACTAGAGTGGGTACTTCTGGTAACTACACTAATGTTTTTAATCTTTTGCCTTATTATGAGATGAGTACCAACAAATCTCACTTTGAAGGACACGTAGAGCACGATTTTAAAGGATGGATACTAGGTAAAATTCCTGGTGTGAATCAACTTAATTTTAATCTTGTTGCTGGGGCACACGCGCTAACAATAGACGGTAAAAAACCATATACAGAACTATCATTAGGTATTGACAATCTAGGTATTGGTAAATACAGACTGCTCCGTTTAGACTATGTTCGCTCTTTTTATGGAGGCGAGAGCAAAGGTGCTTTTGTGTTTGGGTTAAAGTTTTTAGATTTTATATAGTAGATTTTACTTTAACTTCTTAAAATATAAACATTAAAACCGCTACTAGTTTTTTAATTTTTATCTTCCAATAAAGGTACAAATTTAAATTCGCCAAAAGTTTCTTTCTCAAATGCTGTCTCTGAGGTTCTTGTAAAAACAGTCATAATTTGAGATTCATCTCCCACAGGTATAATAAGCTTTGCTCCTATTTTTAGTTGTGCGAGTAAAGGTTTTGGCACAAAAGGAGCGCCAGCCGTAACAACTATACCGTCATAAGGTGCCTGTGCTTCATAACCAATGTACCCATCACCAAAAATTAATTTTTTAGCGCGATAACCTATCTTAGGCAGAAATAACTTGGTTTTTTTAAACAACTCATTTTGTCGCTCTATACTATAAACTTTTAATCCTAGCTCTAAGAGCACTGCCGTTTGATAACCACTTCCCGTACCTATTTCTAGAACGGTATCCCCTCTTTTTACATCCAGCAACTCTGTTTGCCTTGCTACCGTGTATGGGTGTGAGATGGTCTGGTCTGCCGCAATAGGGAACGCTTTATCAGCATATGCGTGATCTATAAAACTACTATCCATAAACAAGTGTCTGGGTATTTTACCAATAGCCAGTAGTACTTCTTTGTTAGAAATTCCTTTTTTTCTAAGAATTTCTACTAGTTTTTTTCGCAATCCTTGGTGTGTAAATGTATCTTTCAATAGAGGAGGTTTAAGAGCACACAAAGTAATAAAAAGCAATAATATTTTCTTCAGAAATTTTAAAGAGTTATCACATAGCTCTGTTTCATTTAAATACAGAAATAGAAGAAAGTGGAAAGACCGTTTCAGCTGAAAGAGGAAAGAAGAAAAACAAATTATTAATATTTCCGAAGTGAACCTCTTAAATTTTAAAACTCTAAAAGGCGTTCTTAAAACTTATGTCTTAATATCTTACTTTACTATTATGTTTCACCTATGAAAACCTATTTTATGCGAGTAGTGATTTTTTAAACTCGTAAGACATTTTGTCTTTCTTCTTTCCTCTTTCAACCTAGCTTTCTTTCTTCTCTAGTTAACCAGTTTTGACTTTTAAACTCCACCACAATCTCTTACCTTTGTGTAAAACACATAAAGATGTTAAAAGCAGGAGTATTAGGTGCTGGCCACCTAGGAAAAATACATTTAAAATTATTAAACCAATCTACAGAGTATGACCTTGTAGGTTTTTATGACGCTAACCCAGAAGCCGCAAAGGCAATAGAATCTGAATTTGGTTATAAAAGTTTTGACACCATGGAAGCTCTAATTGAAGCTTGTGATATGGTAGATGTAGTGACACCAACCATTTATCATTTTGAATGTGCAGAAAAAGTGATCAAAGCTGGTAAGCATCTTTTTATAGAAAAGCCAATTACTTTTACTGTAGCTCAAGCAGAAACATTGAGAGATCTTGCAAAAGAACATGGCGTACGTGGACAAGTAGGACATGTAGAGCGATTTAATCCTGCTTTTATGGCGGTAAATCATATGATAGACAAACCTATGTTTATAGAAGCTCACCGTCTAGCAGAATTTAATCCTCGTGGCACAGACGTATCTGTAGTTTTAGATTTAATGATTCACGATCTTGATGCAATATTAAGTGTTGTAAAAAGTGAAGTAAAACATGTGCACGCAAGTGGCGTATCTGTCATTAGTGAAACTCCAGATATTGCAAATGCACGCATTGAGTTTGAAAACGGTTGTGTCGCAAATCTTACAGCAAGTAGAATTTCTATGAAGCAAATGCGTAAAGCACGTTTTTTCCAGAAAGACGCATACATTTCTGTAGACTTTTTAGAGAAGAAATGTGAAGTGGTACGTATGAAAGATGCTCCAGAAAATCCAGACGATTTTGCAATGATACTCACTAATGCAGAGGGTGTTAAAAAACAAATCTATTTTGACAACCCTAACGTTGACTCAAATAATGCAATTCTTGACGAATTAAACAGTTTTGCAGATGCAATTGCAAATGACAGAACGCCAGTTGTGTCTTTAGCACAAGGAACAAAAGCACTAACAGTAGCAATGCAAATTATAGAAAATTTTAATGTAGTTGAGATGTAATTTACAAACCTCTATTTAACTACTCTTCAAAAAAAAAATATATAATTCAATTAAAAACATCACCGCTTAGACGGACAATAAGTATGAAAAACGTAGCAATTATAGGAGCAGGAACAATGGGTAATGGTATTGCCCACACCTTTGCTCAAAAAGGTTTTAAAGTACAATTAATAGAAATCACTCAAGCCTCAATAGATAGAGGGATGGCAACCATCGCTAAAAATCTTGACAGGATGGTAGCAAAAGAGCGTATCACAGAAGATGATAAAGCAAACACACTAGCAAACATTAGCACCTACACAGACATGGCAGAAGGTGTTAAAAATGCAGATTTAGTGATTGAAGCAGCTACTGAAAATCTTGATTTAAAGCTAAAGATTTTTAAAGACCTTGACACTTTATGCCCTAAAAATACAATTCTAGCAACAAATACCTCTTCTATCTCTATCACTCAGATTGCTGCGGTAACATCTCGCCCAGAAATGGTAATCGGGATGCACTTTATGAACCCAGTACCTATTATGAAACTGGTAGAAATTATTAAAGGATATAGCACAAGTACAGAAACGTATAAAATCGTTGAAGAGATGTCAAAAACTTTAGGTAAAGTGCCTGTAGAGGTTAACGATTACCCAGGTTTTGTAGCAAACCGTATCTTAATGCCTATGATAAATGAAGCGATAGAAACACTTTACAATGGTGTTGCTGGCGTAAAAGAGATTGATACAGTAATGATGTTAGGTATGGCACACCCTATGGGACCTCTTGCTCTTGCAGATTTTATTGGCCTTGACGTTTGTCTTTCTATTCTTAATGTGATGCATGATGGCTTTAAAAACCCTAAATACGCACCTTGCCCGTTACTTGTAAATATGGTGATGGCTGGTAAAAAAGGAGCAAAAAGCGGCGAAGGTTTTTATGATTATTCAGAAAACAGAAAGGCAGAGGTTGTTTCTAGTCAGTTCACTAAATAATTTCACTTCGGAAATTGTCTAAATTCAACATCTTTCTCTTTCTTGTCCCAATGGTCTTTATTAGCTGTAAGGAGCAAAAAGAGAAAGATGTTGTAATAGCAGAAAAAGTAACTCAACCTATTATTGAAGCACCAAGTATTAAAACACCTCTAGAAACAAAAGACTTTGATTTTCCAGTAGGGAAACCAAAAGCAAAGGGGTATTATAATGCACAAGCTTTTGGCGAGAATTATCATTTAGGTGATGACTGGAATGGTACTGGTGGCGGCAATACAGACCTTGGTGATAATGTATTCACTATTGGTAATGGTGTGGTTATTTCCGCAGAAAATCTAGGCGGAGGTTGGGGTAACGTGGTTCGTATTTTACACAAACAAGACGGTGTTCTATATGAGTCTATTTATGCACACCTTTATAGCATAGTTGTAAAAGAAGGACAAGAAATAAGTAAAGGATTAAAAATAGGTACCATAGGCAACGCAGATGGTATATATCTTGCACACTTACATCTAGAGATAAGAGATAAAATTAATATGGATATAGGTGGTGGCTACTCTGAAAACACAGAAGGTTACCTTGACCCTACTCTATTTATAAACACACATTAATATGGCACATATCTTACCTTTTAAAGCAGTGAGACCTACACGTGATAAAGTGAGCTTAATCGCTGCGCGCTCATATGACAGCTATAGTATTGAGCAACGTGAGTCTAGATTGAGGGATAATCCATTTTCTTTTTTACATATAGTAAACCCTGGTTATAAATATGACAAAGTAATAAGCGGTACAGAGAGATACTCACTTGTACGTAATAGGTATCAAGAATTTAAGGAAGATGAGTTTTTTGTAAAAGACAAAGAAGCTAGCTTTTATATTTACCGTATTGTAAACCGTGACGGTAGCGTTTTTAATGGCATTGTGGCGGCTGCAAGCACACAAGACTATGAAGACAATGTAATTAAAAAACACGAAGATACCTTAGAATATAAAGAAGATATATTTGTAGAGTATTTACAAACAGTAGGTTTTAATGCAGAACCTGTATTGCTCACCTATCCAGATAATGCAGCACTTGCTAGTATTATTAAAGAGGTAATGAAAGACCGTCCAGATTATGAGTTTACGACAACTTATCGTGATACACACTACCTCTGGCCTGTAGCAGATACAGCTATTTTAAACCAAATAGAATCTGCTTTTAAAGAAATGGATTCATTATATATTGCAGATGGTCATCATAGATGTTCTTCTTCTTATTTGCTTGCAAAAAAATCTAAAGAAAATAATAAAGCACATACAGGAAAAGAGAGCTACAATTATTTTATGAGTCTTCTTATACCTGAAAGCGAATTAAAAATATTTGAGTTTAATCGTCTTGTTAAAGACCTCAATGGTTTAAGCAAAGAAGAGTTTTTAATACAACTAGACGCTGTTTTTAGAATTGAAAAACGCGGTTTTGAATATTATAAACCTTCAAAAAAACAACATTTTAGTATGTACCTTGATGGTAGTTTTTACAGTCTTTACTTAAGAAAAGATAATTATAAAATCACTAATGCCCTTGATAGCCTAGACACTCATATACTTTTTAAAACCGTACTCGAGCCCATTTTAGGCATTACAGATGTACGTAATGATAAACGTATTGCCTATTCTCACGGTAAAAATGATCTTGCATTTGTAAAAACAGCTGTAGACACGGGAGAATATACTGTAGGTTTTGGGTTGTTACCTGTTAATATAAAAGAGATGAAGCAGATTGCTGATGAAAATCTAAAAATGCCACCCAAGAGCACTTACATAGAACCCAAACTTAGAAGTGGCGTAACTATTTATGAGTTTTAACACCAAAATTTAATGAGTCATATTTCAGAAAATATAAAAAAATATCGTGAGCAGATGCCAGAAGGCGTTACACTAGTCGCGGTTTCAAAAACAAAACCTGTAAGCGACTTGATGGAAGCTTATGAGGTAGGTCAACGTATTTTTGGCGAAAACAAAATACAAGAGATGGCTGCAAAATGGGAAGAAATGCCCAAAGATATTGAATGGCACATGATAGGGCACGTACAACGCAATAAGGTAAAATACATGGCACCTTTTGTCAACCTTATTCACGCCGTTGACAGTCTTAAGTTACTTAAAGAAATAAACAAAGAAGCATTAAAAAATAACAGAACCATTAACTGTCTTTTACAAGTAAAAATCGCAGATGAAGACAGTAAATTTGGACTGTCTCAAGAAGATACTACTGCCCTACTTACTTCAGAAAATTTACAAGATTTAAAGAATATCAAGATTATTGGCCTTATGGGTATGGCAACTTTTACAGATAATCAAGATCAGATTATTTCAGAATTTAAAGTTTTAAAAAGTTGTTTTGATACCTTGCAAAAAGATTACCCGCAATTAACCCAACTATCAATGGGGATGAGTGCTGATTTTAAAATAGCAATTGCAGAAGGAAGTACCATGGTACGCATAGGGAGTTCTATTTTTGGAGCAAGAAATTACAATTAATAATAAGCCATTGAATTACGCAATTTTAGACATAGAAACTACCGGAGGGAAATATAACGAAGAAGGGATTACAGAGATTGCAATCTACCGTTTTGACGGTGAGAAAGTAGTAGATCAATTTTGTAGCCTTGTAAATCCTGAGCGCCCTATACAACCATTTGTGGTAAATCTTACAGGTATTAATAGTGCCATGTTAAAGAATGCCCCAAAGTTTTATGAGATAGCAAAACGTGTTGTTGAGATCACAAAAGATTGCATTCTTGTAGCGCATAATGCACAGTTTGACAATAGAATTTTAACTACAGAATTTGATCGCTTAGGTTTTAATTTTGATCTTGAGACTCTTTGTACAGTTGAGCTAGCAAAAAATTTAATTCCAGATATGCCTTCTTACAGTTTAGGTAAACTTGTAAAATCTCTTGGTATTCCACTTACAGATAGACATAGAGCGCAGGGTGATGCAAAGGCGACTGTTGCACTTTTTAAAATGCTATTGCTTAGAGATACTAATAAAGAAATAGTAAAAGCAGCAATTAAAAAAGCGCCTAAGTTAGAGCTTAACACAAAGTTGCTAGATCTCATAAAAGAGGCTACATCAGACACTGGAGTTTATTATATGTATGATGACAAAGGAACAATACTCTACATAGGCAAAAGTAAAAATATTAAAAAAAGACTCACGCAACATTTTACAAACGACAATAGAAAATCTAAAGAAATACAACTTAAGGTTGCATCTATTTCTATAGAGAAAACCGGAAGCGAGCTTATTGCATTGTTAGAAGAAAATGACCAAATAAAAAGACACAGACCTAAATTTAATAGAGCATTAAAAAGATCTATTTTTAATTACCAATTAGAATCTTTTATTGACGATGATGGTTATATAAATTTAAAAATTGAAAAAGCTGATAATAGAAAAAAAGCAATAACTACTTTTTCTAATTCTAATTCTGCAAAAGAAAATCTAGCTCGTTATATAGAAAAATTTAATTTATGTCAACGTTTATCTGGTTTTGAAAAAACCACCGGACCTTGTTTTAATTATGGCATAAAAGAATGCGAAGGTGCTTGTATACAAGAAGAAGCACCAGAAGAATACAATGCTAGAGTACAACAATTTTTAGATAAACACAGCTATAGTAGTCAAGATATGCTAATCATTGATAAAGGTAGAAATACAGATGAGCGATCTGTAATTTATATAAAAGACGGTACTTTTAAAGGGTATGGGTATTATAATTTAAATCACCAAATTACCAAACCAGAAATATTAAAATCTATTATTAAACCCATGAAAAATAATAGAGATTCACAATTTATTATTCAATCTTACCTAAGAAGAAAAAAAGCACTAAAGATTGTTAAGCTAGAGAGTAGCAATAGTAATTAAATAAACTTCGTTACATTTACTATATATAAATCCCTATCATTGAAATCTACAAACACAGCAGCCTGGAAAAGCAAACTTCACACTATTATTTATGAAGCAGATACTCCTATGGGTAAACTGTTTGACGTTGTACTACTTATATTAATTTTAGTAAGTGTTATTTTTGTAATGCTAGAGAGCGTTAAAGGCTTCCCCAAAGAGGTGTATGACATTTTATACTATGGTGAGTGGGTGATTACTATCTTTTTTACTTTTGAGTATATCGCGAGAGTTATCACAATAAAAAAACCATCTCAATACATCTTTAGTTTTTATGGGATTATAGATTTTCTTTCTACAATTCCGCTTTATTTATCGTTTATTTTAGTGGGTAGTAACGTTTTACTTACAGTGCGTGCGTTAAGACTATTGCGAGTTTTCAGGATATTAAAAGTAACTAGATATCTTGGTGAAGCAAATAAACTAACTAAAGCATTAAATGATAGTAAGGCAAAAATATTAGTATTTCTATTTTTTGTACTCATTATCTCTATTATAGCTGGTACAGTTATGTATCTAGTAGAAGGAGAAGAAAGTGGCTTTGTTAGTATTCCTATTAGCGTGTACTGGTGTATTGTAACCCTTACCACAGTTGGGTTTGGGGATATCGCTCCAGTAACACCTTTAGGTCAATTGATTGCCGCATTTATTATGATTATGGGTTATGGTATTATAGCAGTACCCACTGGTATTGTGAGCGCAGAGTATGCAAAAACTACTGGCAAACTAAAACCAGATGATGAGAATTATGTACATGTAAACTCTCAAGCTTGTAGAGAATGTGGCGCTGATAAACACCGTGACGACGCAGATTTTTGTCACCGCTGTGGTACGCACTTACACCCAGAAGATATCATAGAAGACAATGTCTAAAAAGCCTACATTAATATGCATAGTTGGCCCAACGGCCATTGGTAAAACAGCTCTTTCTATAAAATTAGCAAAACATTTTTCTTCGGAAATATTATCTGCTGATTCTCGTCAGTTTTATAAAGAAATGAGCATAGGTACCGCTGCCCCTACTCCCGAAGAATTATCTCAAGCTCCACATCATTTTATACATAACAAAAGTATACACGAAGCTTATACAGTGGGTGATTTTGAAAAAGAAGCGATTGGTTTTTTATCAGAGTATTTCCGAAGTAATAAGTATGCTATTCTTGTGGGTGGTTCTGGACTATACGTAGATGCAGTGATTTATGGTTTAAATACTTTTCCAGAAATACCAGCAGGTAAACGTGAAGAACTAGAAAAAAAACTACTTGATAAAGGCATTGAAAGCCTACAGGCAGTCTTAAAAGAAAAAGACCCTGTGTATTATGCGAGCGCAGATATTAAGAACCCAAGACGTTTAATTAGAGCTCTAGAGGTTATTGAAACTTCAGGGAAACCTTATTCTTCTTTTAGAAAAGGAATGAATACAAACAGAGAATTTGACACTATTTTTATAGGTCTCGATGCAGATAGAGAAATCATTTATGATAGAATTAACCGCAGAGTAGATTTAATGATTGAAGAAGGATTAATTGACGAGGCTAAAGAGTTATATAATTTCAGAAATTTGAATGCTTTAATGACTGTTGGCTATAGAGAGCTTTTTGGTTTTTTTGATGGCACTATTAGTCAAGAGTTTGCTATTTCAGAAATAAAGAAAAACTCAAGGCGTTTTGCAAAAAGACAGGGTACGTGGTTTAAGAAAAACGAAGAGATTAAGTGGTTTGATTACTTAGCCCCCATAGAAGATATTACAGATTACATCATAAAAAAAGCGCCCTAAATTAAGGCGCTTTTTTTATTTTAAAATACTAGTATTAATTGTCTACTTCACTTTTCACTAGAAGTCTAAATCCTTCTCCGTGAATATTGATAATCTCAACATCATCTTCTTTACTTAGATATTTACGCAGTTTTGCTATATAAACATCCATACTTCTTGAAGTGAAGTAATTGTCATCACGCCATATTTTTGTTAATGCCAATTCTCTAGGCATTAAGTCGTTTTTATGTAACGCAAGTAAACGTAATAATTCGTTTTCTTTTGGAGAAAGCTTAATTGGGTTTTCTTTATTGTATGTTAAGAAACGTAGCTTTGAGTTTAAGAAGAAATTACCAATTTCAAATTCAAACTGTTTGCTATCTGCTACACTATCTGTTGCTTTGCGCTGTATTATTGCTTTAATTTTCATCAATAAAACCTCACTATCAAAAGGCTTATTAAGGTAGTCATCTGCCCCAACTTTATACCCTTTTAATACATCTTCTTTCATAGCTTTTGCTGTCAAGAAAATAATAGGCACTTCTGCATTTTTTTCACGAATCTCTTTTGCTAATGTAAATCCATCTTTATATGGCATCATTACATCTAGAATACAAAGATCATAATCGTCTTTTTTAAACTTCTCAAAACCTTCCATTCCATTTTTTGCATGAGTAACATTGTAGTCATTCATGTATAAATAATCTTTAAGAACAGTTCCAAAATTTGGATCGTCTTCTACTAGTAGTATTTTTTTGTTTTCAGTTTCCATATATTAAGTTATTAAGTGAAGTTTAATTATAAATGTTGTTCCTTTATTTGGTTCAGATTCTACGTAAATTTCTGCGTCGTGATCGTCTAGAATTTGTTTTACATATGCAAGCCCTAAACCGTGACCTTTTACATTATGAACGTCTCCTGTAGAAACTCTGTAAAATTTTTCAAATATTTTTTTTGATGCTCCTTTAGACATCCCTATTCCTTGATCTCTTATTTTGAGTATGATAGAGTCTTTTACGTTCTCTGTCAATACATCAATTTTTGGGGCATCCTCACTATATTTAATAGCATTATCTAGAATATTGACAATCACATTTGTTAAGTGAGAATCATTAGCTAACACAGAGCTTTTAAATGCTCCAAAATGAGTATTTACATATCCATTTCTGTCCTCTACAATAAGCTGCACATGAGATATTGCATCTTCTATAACATCGTGCAATTTAACACGCTCCTTAGGTAAATCAAGTTCGTTCTTATCAAGCTTAGAGATTCTTAACACGTTTTCTACCTGTGCGTGCATTCTTTTATTTTCTTCTCTAATCATACCAAGGTAACGATCTAAAAACTCCTTATTATCTTTAACCTTTGGGTTTTTAAGAGAATCTAATGCTAAGTTTATAGTCGCTATTGGCGTTTTAAACTCGTGGGTCATATTATTTATAAAGTCTGTTTTTATTTGAGATATTTGACGTTGTTGAAATATCTGCTTAACGGCACTATAAAATGCCAAAATAATTACTGCAGTAAAAATAAGCGACAAGATTGCCATACCTAATATACTATCTAAAACTACTCTATCTTGATTTACAAAATTAACAAAGAGCTGATATTTTGGCTCTAATCTTTCGTCTACAAACAACGCTACACTATAAGTTGTTTCTGGATCAAGTGAAAAATCTTCTGTACTAACATTAGTAGCAAGGTCGTGACTAAAAACAGAAAACTCATAGACAGGATCTACTCTACGCTTTTCTAATTCTTGATCAAGTATTAGTCTAATATCTTTTTGAGACACTCTTTTATGTATAGGTGTTTCTGATGATATTTGCTTAAATACACTTTCAAACTGGTTACGCTCGTATTGTTTTAAACTTCTTAAATAGTTTTCATCTTGACCTCCAGTAATATCTTCTACAACTTTAGACTTTATTTGATTTATTATTTTTACGTCTTTTTTTTCTAAAATTAAATTTGAGGATAATTTAAAGTCTTCTTCAATAACTGATTCAGAAAAAAGTAACTCCTCTGTACCACTATCTTTACGTAAAGCATAAATTAGGTCACTAAGAGGAATCTTATTATCAGAGCTATCTATAATATCAAAGTAAACTGAATAATACTCATCTAATTCCTTTAATTGAATCTTTTTAGCCGTATCAATTAGAGAATTTCTAATATTTGTAACATATTGATCTTCTGTAGTGAGGTATGCATTTCTAATCCAATACCCCTGAACAAAAATTATCCCTAGTAGGGATAAACTCATAAAAACGAGCAGTAAAACTAAAAGTCTTTTGTTCATTTATCAAAAATAGTCCTTTAACATTTATCGCTATACCTTTTAACCAAATGTTAACAAAACTCAATGATGGTCTATACAAGCTCTAGTAGCAGTTTATGGATACTTACAACTTGCTTAAGGGTGTCTTCTATTAAAATATTTGTTATCACATAATCCGATTTATCTATACGATAATCGTCATTTTGCTGATTTCTTAGTCTAGCTTCAACATCTTCTAGTGTGGTAGCATCTCTTTTTAAAACTCTTTTTATTCTTTCTTCTAACGGCACCGCTACAGTGATAGTAGCATCACAATGAGCATCACCTCCAGTCTCAAATAAAATTGCAGACTCTTTGATGCAATAAGGAGCATCCTGTTTTGCAACCCATCTTTTAAAATTTTGAGCGACTTTTGGGTGGATAATAGCATTTAAAGATGCTAATAATTCTTTATCATTAAACACACGTGAAGCAATAAATTTTCTATCTGGGAGATTATCTATATAAGCCTCTTCACCAAGCAGGCTAATTACTTTTTTACGTACAACTTTAGATTTATTTAATAGGCGTCGCCCTTCATTATCTGTAATAAAAATAGGCACTCCCAAATCTGCAAACATAGCTGCAACAGTACTTTTACCACTTCCTATACCACCTGTTAAACCTACTATTTTCATTCTTTGAAAGTTAAAAAATCTATTTTTTGTGTTGTGAGCTCTATGTGTTCTACCTTTTCTGTATTTTTTTGTAGATGTGCAATCATAAAGTTTTCGTCGAGGTTACGTTCATTATAATCACAAATGATTTTAAAGTCTGAAGCTTTAATTTCATTAAAATTATCTAAGGTAACATCTACACGAATTTTAACTTTATTGGGGATCATTTTTATTATTTCTCCCGTAGGCTTATTAATCAAATCAATAGGGATTTCAAATTCTTTTTGTGCCACTTCTTTTACTTTCCAAAAAACAGATACTGTCTCATTAGACAGAGTAACCCCTTTAACCTTAGGTCTAATAACCTTTACTTTTTTTGATATATCACTGTCTAGTAAATCAACAACTAATACTTCTGTGACAATACTATCTATGGTTTTTACATTTATTTGCGGACCAGAAACAAAAATAGAATCTGGTTTTACAACAATTGGTCCTATACGTCTAAAACCCTTTTTATAAGAGGCATTATTTTTAATTACAACTGGTATTTTTTTACGCACAATAGGATCTACCGTTAGCGTCAACACATCAATATTTAGTGTATTTGCAGAACTAATAGAAGGAAATTGAAGATTAATTTCTTTTAAAAGCTGCTCACTCGTTATTGTTATCGTACTCTTATTATCACTAATATATTTTGAAACATCAATAGATAATACTGGCGGCTTTAATTTATAACCTAAAAAATTATAACCATTAGTAAATAAATTAAATGATAGCTCATCTACATTTGCGTCTTTTATAGATAAAGTCTCTGGAACATTTATATATTGAATACCTGTAGTTATTGGTGCAGCAAACTCTTTACTAATTTTAGTTAATACCCAAAACAAAGACGCCACAAGCAGGAAGAAAAAAAAAGTTCTCCACTTTGAGTTTTTAATATGAAAATTAGATGTGATCAATTGTTTTATTTAAAAAATAAAAATGGAAACTGTTTTATAGGATCTCGCCCCAATAGTCTAATATAAAAAGTAGATTTTAAAAAAGCGACTCCGTACCCAAAAAATTGCACAAACACAGCTGCGATACTTAAAATAGCGACTTTTAAACTCTTGTTTTTTATTAAACTGTCTATAAATAATAAAAGTAAATATAAACCTAACGGAACCAATAATATAGAATTTACTACCACACCTAACAATAAACTACCTATTACAAAAAACACAAAGACGGTAGGTAACCAGAATGTGATTTTTGCTGCCTCAGGATGCCAAGTAGAAAGTATAGGCCTTACTAACCCAAACTTACGCACTTGTTGGTAAAATTTACTCCAAGAGATTCTACGTTTATGAAAAACATATGCATCTGGCAAAAAAGCGGTTTTAAAACCAGTTTTCAATATTCTGTGTGACAAATCTGGATCTTCACCAGGGTGTATTTTTGCGTACCCTGCTGTGGCTTCAAATACTTCTTTTGAAATACCCATATTAAAACTACGAGGTTCAAATTTTGAGACACTTTTTTTGCTTCCGCGTATACCTCCGGTGGTAAAAAAGGAGGTCATTGTATAGTTTATTGCTTTCTGTAATGGTGTAAAAGAATCGTGCGCTGCATCTGCCCCACCATAACAATCCACATACCTTTTTTGCAAAAAAGCATCTACAGTTTTTAAATATTGTGGTGGCAATATGCAATCGCTATCAAGAATAATAAAGTAATTACCTTTTGCTCGTTGCATTCCGTAATTACGTGAAGCTCCCGGTCCAGAATTTTCCTTACTGAAATACTCAATATCTAATACAGCAGCATATTTGTCACATACCTCTTTACATAAAATAGTAGAGCCATCTTCTATTATTAATATTTCCGAAGGGATATTACCCTCCATTTTTGAGAGACTCTCTAAAAGCTCTTCTACCTCATCGGGTCTGTTATAAACAGGAATAATAAAAGAATAGGATAACTGCATCTCGCAAAAATAAGCAATAAAAAAAGCCATCCCGAAGGATGGCTTTAATATTATATAATAATATAGTTGTTACTCTTCAATAAATTTATCCATAACGGCAGTACTTACTCCCATATTTGAGAATCCGCCATCGTTAAATAGGTTTTGTAGTGTAACTCTTTTTGTTAAATCACTAAACATTGCTACCGTATAGTTTGCACAGTCTTCACCTGTCGCGTTACCTAACGGTGACATTTTATCTGCATAAGCAATAAAACCATCAAACCCTTTTACCCCTTGTCCAGCCGTAGTAGGCGTAGGAGATTGAGAGATGGTGTTTACACGTACATTTTTATCACGACCAAAGAAATACCCAAAACTACGTGCAATAGACTCAAGATATGCCTTATTATCTGCCATATCATTGTAATCTGGAAAAACACGTTGTGCCGCCATATAGGTCAATGCTACGATACTACCCCATTCATTCATTGCATCTTTCTTGTATAAAACGCTCATTGTTTTATGAAAAGAACCTGCAGAGATATCCCACCCTTTATGAGTCCAATCATAGTTTTGATCTGTGTAAGCTTTTCCTTTTCTTACATTTACAGACATCCCTATAGAGTGTAATACAAAATCAATTTTACCTCCTAGAATTTCCATAGCTTGATCTACTAGATTTTCTAGATCTTCAATACTAGTTGCATCTGCTGGTATAACTTGTGAGTTCGTTTTTTCTGCTAATTCATTAATAGTACCCATACGTAGCGCAATTGGCGCATTAGTTAGGACAAACTGCCCTCCTTCTTCATGCACTCTTTCTGCTGTTTTCCAAGCGATAGAATTTGCATCTAGAGCTCCAAAAATAATCCCTCTCTTTCCTTTTAATAAATTGTAATTCATAATTTTGGTCAGTTTAATTTAATGTAAATATAGTTCTTATTTCAATAATTGAGTAGCGTGCTCTAAGGCCGTTGTGGTAATGTTCTGTCCCCCTAGCATCATCGCTATCTCTCTTATTCGATCTTCTTTGTTTAATTTTTCAATAAAAGTAGCAGTCTTACCGTCTACATCTTTTTTGTATACTTTTAAATGGTGCTTTCCTTTTGATGCTATTTGTGGTAAATGCGTGATACTCACTAACTGCATTGTACTACCCATTTGCTCTAAAATATGTGCCATTTTAAGCGCTATCTCTCCAGATACACCAGTGTCTATTTCGTCAAATATAATAGTTGGCAATCTTTTATACCCTGCTAGTATGGCTTTTATTGCAAGCATTATCCTGCTTAACTCTCCACCAGAAGCTACTTTTTTTAAGAGCCCAGGTTTTGTACCCTTATTTGCAGTAAACAATAATTGTAAAGCATCTTTACCGTCCATCTTATAGTGTTCAGTTGCCTCAAGTGATAGTGTAAACGTAGCGTTAGGCAATCCTAAATCTAACAAAACACTTTCTAATTTTTGTTTGAGTACTGGAAAAATCTCTATTCTTCTATCGTGCAATTGCTTTGAGAGTACATCTAGTTTTTTTGCTGCGGAAATTTTATCTTTTTCAATAGCAGTTATTTGGTCTTCAAGCGATCCAGTAATATCTATTTTTTCACCTAGCTGCTGTTCTATTTCTATAAGCTCTGCTACAGTTTGTACTTTATGTTTTTGTTGCAATTGATAAAGCAACTGTAATTTTGCAGTTACTTCTTCAAGTAATTCTGGTGCTGTATCTACTTTTTGAGAAGAGGTATTTATCTCTTCTTCTATGTCTTCTAGTTCTATGACTACGCTCTGTAAACGCTCCCACAATTCATTATAATAAACAGAATATCCTTTTACACGACCTAGCGCTAATCTTGCTTCTTTAATTACAGCAATAGCACCTACATCTTCTGCATCAAGTAATTGTAATGCGTGAGATAATTTCTCTGTAATTTCTTCACTATTTTGAAGGTTTTGAAGTTGCTCTTCAAGTGTTGGTTGGTCTATTTTTGATAGGTTTGCTTCTTGTAATTCATTAAATAAAAATGAATTATAATCTAGCTCTTTATCTACTGTTTCTTTTTTATAAATAAGCCCTGCGAGTATCTCAGCCTTCTCTTTATAGTTTATAAGTTCTGCTTGGTAAGATTCTAAAATACTTTTATTACCTGCAACAGCATCAAGCATTTCCATCTGAAATTTCTCGCTTGCAACTGTCATAGTCTCGTGTTGGCTATGAATATCTACTAAAAATGGCGCTAGACCCTGCAATTGCTGCAAGGTTACTGGTGTATCATTTACAAAAGAACGAGATTTCCCGCTTGGCAAAAGTTCACGTCTTATAATTGTGTGTGGATCATAATCTACATCTAATGAAGCGAACACGGTAGAAAGATCAAAACGTTTCAGAAGAAATTCTCCCTCTATAATACATTTTTTTGAGGCATCTCTTACCGCACTTAAATCTGCGCGTTTACCTAAAAGTAAGCCTAGAGCACCTAACAAAATAGATTTTCCTGCGCCAGTCTCACCAGTAATTATGGTGAGTCCTGCGTCTATATCAACTTTAATATCATCTATTAAAGCATAATTTTTTATAAGTAGTGTAGAAATCAAGTGTGTAGTGTCTATTTAAATTTAAATATTTTTCTCTGTATATACTTTTAAAAGTAAAGGAGAATTACACTTTCTGCAAGTAAAATGAAACTTAAAATTTAATTGCGCTCCAAGTAGTTCTTTTTGTAGGAGCTAGTCTATTAAGATTATCTATTAGAGTTGTAACATCAACGCTAGGACCGCCAGAAAACATTGCAGCAATCTCATCACTTTTAGCATCAAAAAACGTTCTTATTAAAAAACTATTAGGACGTCTGTCATTTATACTTTTTAGAGAAGTTATTGCGTCTACAGCACCTTGCTTTCCATCTTTTTGATTGTTATGCATTAAGTCTAAACCTAATCTGTGATATTGATACATTGCAGTATGAAACTCATCATAAACATTAGATAATAAAGCATCATTAAAACGATATCTAGACTGAAGACCATCTGTAGCTTTCCAGCCAGAAAAATTACTACTTGCTGCTGTGTTTACTATTTGCTTTGCAGTTTCAAAATGAGATTCTCCTCCTCCTAAACTAAAGCTATCTGCATCCATACCAAGTATTGTGTAAATATGAAAAACAACTACAGCAACTAAGTTAGAGTCATACGTGTTAGGGTTAAAAGTAAGATTTTCAAACTCCTTATAATTAAAGCTCATTGCCTTATCATTATAATTGTAAATAGGAGTATCATACGTTGACCCAAAAACAGGACGAGATGCTTGTACCTGTAATGAAGCATTAAAATCATCACCATCAAAACTACTAACGATGATAGTAAAATTTGCATCAATACGCTCTTGTGTTTTATAAGAATCTTCTGTCCAACTTGTAGTATTAATAAATTCTGTCAACTGGTTTTCAAGCGTTCTAAAAACCTGAAAGTTAGGCTGCCCTGTTTGTTGTGCATCTATAGTTACGGTAGCATTCATTTCTTGCGCCTGAGCACCAATACTAAAAAAAGCTATAAGTAGAAGTATGTATTTATACATAAATTGTCTTAATAATATGTTCTAGAATATCGTGAGCGACATCCTCTTTAGGTTTAACTGAAAAAGGGTAGGCTTTATTGTCTGCATCTATTAAAGTCACTTTGTTAGTGTCTGCTGCAAAACCTGCTCCCTTGTCGTTTAGCGAATTTAACACAATTAAGTCTAAATTCTTTTTCTTGATTTTAATTTTTGCATTTTCCACTTCATTTTGAGTTTCTAATGCAAAACCAACTAAAAATTGTTTTTGTTTTATTTTTCCTAGAGATGCTAGAATATCAAGCGTCTTTTCTAGCTTAATAGTCATCTCACCCTCTTTTTTCTTAATTTTTTGAGTTGCTACAGTTGCTGGGCGATAATCTGCCACGGCAGCACTAAGAATAGCGATGTCACAGTCATTAAAAAACAAATGTGCTTGTTCATACATTTGAGCTGCAGAGGTCACTCTTATAACGTTTACACTACTGTGTTCCAGTTGTTGATGAGAAGGCCCAGAAATCAAGGTTACTTGAGCACCTAAACTTGCAGCAACTTTAGCAATTGCAAATCCCATTTTACCGCTTGAGTGGTTTCCTATAAAACGTACAGGATCAATAGCTTCATAGGTAGGACCAGCTGTTAACACAACTTTCTTACCCTTAAGTGGTAGTTTTTCTGAAATATCATTTTCAATAAAAACTGCTATTTCATCAGGTTCTGCCATTCTACCTTGTCCCACTAACCCACTTGCTAATTCACCATAACCCGCTTCAATTTTAATATTTCCGAAGGTAGCTAGCTTCTCAAAACTTTGTGGTGTTGAAGGATGTTTATACATATCTAGATCCATTGCAGGTGCAAAGTAAACTGGACATTTTGCAGACAAATAACAAGCTAATAAAATATTATCACAAGTACCATTTGCCATTTTTGACAACGTATTTGCAGTCGCTGGGGCGATCACAAATAAGTCTGCCCAAAGGGCCAACTCTACATGGTTGTTCCATTGGGCATTATTATCTTCTTCATTGGTAAATGAAGAGTATACTTCATTTTTAGAAAGAGTAGAAAGCGTTAAAGGAGTTACAAACTCTTTTGCAGCTTCTGTCATAACAACCTTTACCTCAGCACCCTTTTTAATAAACTCGCGTACTAAAAAAGTTGCCTTATAAGCGGCGATACCACCAGTTACTCCTAGTAAAATATGCTTTCCGCTTAACACAGACATTGGCCTATTGTTCTAAGTCTTTATCTGCAGTATTTCTATGGTAGATTTTATCATCTAACCATTCTTGAACTGCAAGAGAATGCGGTTTAGGTAATTTTTCGTAAAACTTAGAAACTTCAATTTGTTCTTTGTTTTCAAAAATTTCTTCTAGACTGTCATTGTAAGTTGCAAACTCATCAAGCTTTTCTAAAAGTTCTTTTTTAATGTCACCATTAATCTGGTTTGCACGTTTAGCAATAATAGATATCGCCTCATAAATATTATTTGTAGGGGCGTCTACTTTATTCTTGTCTATCGTTGTTGTACTGATAGGTGCTTCACTGTTTTTTATATCTGCCATAATCGTGTATTAACTCGGGTTTTGTATCACTGACAATCGCTTGTCAATATCTTCTTTTAATTTAACTGCTTCTTCATTTAACTCAGTCTCTGAGTAGTATTTTTTAAAGCTACTATAATATCCGTCTGTAGTTATTAATCGTTCTTCTACTAAAGCCGGGAAACTATTAATTGCTAACTCGTATGCTGCTTTTAGCCTACCGTAAAATGCCTCTTTTCTATATATAGAACCAGGATGGCTTGCTATAAAATTATCAAAAGCGCCAATCGCTGCCTTATAATCTGAAATACGTAAATACTGCTGTGCGGTTTCAAATGCTTTTCTATCAAGCTTTCCTCTCAAGTCTTGAACCATCACGTTTGCATCTGCTCTTTTTTCAGAATTAGGATAATTATTAATAAAACCTTGTAATTTTTCTAAGGCCTTATCTGTATCTTTTTGATCTAAAGAATATCTAGGAGAAAGCTCATAATAGCTTTTTGCAGACTTAAAAGCAGCAACTTCTACACTATCACTTTTAGGGTAACTTATTGTAAACCTATCAAACTGATATCCAGATAAGATATAATCTCCCATCGTATAATATGAGTTAGCATATAAATACATTAATTTTTGTCCTTGAGGTTTACCACGGTAAGAAGGAATAATCTGCTCCATCAACTTAACAGACTTTAAATATTTACCCTGTGTGTAAAGAGAGTCTGCCATAGCATACTTATCTGCAATACTGTCGCCAGCTAATACTTTTTGGTATTCGCTACAAGATGCAAATGTGATAGACAAGACTACTATTAAAAAGATATTTTTCATATTTCTAAAAAGGTGGTGCAAAAGTAAACATTTAAACTGTCATGACAATAGTTTTATTTGCTTCTCTAACAATCCGTTTTTAAGGTTTATTATTCTAATTATTAATGTATTAGCTTTTTTAATTCTGAAACGCTAAAATTCATTTACATATTGCTCAATTTTTGCCTTCAACTCAGCACTAGCAGACACTAATGGCAACCTTACGTTATCTCCACAAATACCTAAGCTTTTAAACACTGCTTTAATTCCGGCTGGATTTCCTTCTTCAAATATATAATCAATAGAAGGAGCTATTTTATAATGTATATCATAAGCCTCATCTACCTTTCTATCTAGACCTAATCGCACCATTTCTGAAAAAGCAGCAGGAAACCCTTGTCCTATAACAGAAATCACTCCTGCACCACCTGCCAACACCATAGGCAACGTAATCATATCATCACCGCTTATCACTAAAAAATCTTCTGGACATTGGGCAATGAGCTCCATAGCTTGAACGATATCACCTTTAGCCTCTTTAATTGCAACAATATTCTTGTGCTCCTTGGCTAATCTCGCTACCGTAGAAGGCAACATATTTGAAGCTGTTCTTCCCGGTACATTATATAAAACTATAGGCTTATCTGTTGCACTTGCAATCGCATTAAAGTGCTTATAAATACCTTCTTGCGTTGGTTTATTATACATGGGCGATACAGAAAGCACTGCTGTAAAGGGATCTAAATCTCTTGACTTAAACTCCTCTATAACTGCTTTAGTATTGTTACCTCCTATACCTAAAACCAAAGGAACTCTACCATCATTTGCCACTACAATAGTATCAATAACTAATTGTTTTTCATCTAAAGATAAAGTTGCGCTCTCTGCAGTAGTACCAAGCACTACTAGATAATCAATTCCGTTTTTTATATTAAAATCTACTATTGCTTTAAGACCTGTAACATCTACAGAAAAATCTTCTTTAAAAGGAGTGATTAAAGCGACTCCAGTCCCTATTAATTGCTTCATATTTAATCTCAATAAATTTATTTAACTCACTTTACCTAAAACGTGTAAATACTTATTTAGCTCTTTAATAATTGCTTGTTTCTCAGCTTTATCAACATCAATCTGCAAATCAAACAAACGTAAATCACTTGCTTTTAACCCCACTTTAAAACGTGCCGCACTCTCTGAAACTAAATAATCTAAATAAGGATGATGGTTATTATAAAACCCAATCAACAAATCAAAAGATTTTTTTAAAAACAGATTTGCTTCTTTATTCTCAATAACACCACTCCACTTAATCTGCTTATTATGAATTTGATAACTTTCTAAAACAGTATTCTTTTTAAATTTCTGAAATGCCAAAACTTGATACTTCTTCTTATCTATGCCTAATGACGATGCTATTTCACTTAGTGTTTCAAATGCTTTAAAATCATCTTCATCTACAATAAAAGCTACAGTCTTCACTTGAGAATGAAGCTGAGACATATCTCTACTTTTAAGATTTCTCTCAAGCTTTTTGTTAAGTGATTTTAATTTTAGTTTTGCGAACATATTTACAGATGCAAAGATATTTTATTATTTGTCAATCATTGCAAGAAAATCGTCTTCAGAAATAATAGAAACTTCTAGGTCTTCTGCTTTTGTTCTTTTACTAGGCCCCATATTATCTCCAGCAACAACATAACTTGTCTTTTTTGAAATACTACTAGACACCTTACCACCATTAGTCTCTATTAATTTCTTCAATTCAGTTCTAGTAACTTTAGTAAAAACACCAGAAACCACAAACGTTGCCCCATTAAGAGTGTCTGTTTGACCCGCTAATTCTTCTTCAGATATTGCTAATTGCAAACCATAGCTTCTCAACCTTTCAATTACCTCACGATGGGTTTCGCCTTGTGGCATTTCAGAAAAAAGATCTTGTGTAGGTATCTTAAAAAAGTCTAAGACGCTTTCTGCAATACGATCACCTATCTCATCTACAGCAATTAACTGCTCAAAGCTTGCCGCCATTAAAGCATCAATACTTTTAAAATGTTTAGCTAGTTTTTTTGCAACAGTCTCTCCCACAAACCGAATACCCAAAGCAAATAATACGCGCTCAAAAACAATCTCTTTTGATTTTAAAACTCCATCTACAAGGTTTTCAGCACTTTTTTGTGCCATCCTTTCTAATGGTAATATGTCTGCCACACTCAAGGTGTATAAATCTGCATAATTTTTAATAAGCCCTTCATTTACTAATAAAGCAACTGTCTCACCCCCTAGCCCTTCAATATCCATTGCTTTTCTAGATATAAAATGTTGTATTCTACCTATTATTTGGGTAGGGCATCCCTCTTCATTAGGGCAAAAATGTTTTGCATCACCTTCATTACGCACTAGCTCTGTCCCACAATCTGGACAATGAGAAATATATTCTGTAGGTTGAGAATCTGTAGGTCGCAACTCTAAATTTACTCCTATAATCTTAGGGATTATCTCACCTCCTTTTTCTACAAATACAGTATCACCAACTCTTATATCTAGTTTTTCAATTTGATCTGCATTATGTAAAGAGGCTCTTTTTACAGTGGTACCCGCTAGCTCTACTGGCTGTAAATTTGCCACTGGTGTTATCGCGCCAGTACGCCCCACTTGATAAGTAATTTCTTCTAATACTGTAGAAACCTGCTCTGCCTTAAACTTATAAGCCATTGCCCATCTTGGAGCTTTTGAGGTATACCCTAACTCTTCTTGTTGTTGCAGATTATTCACTTTTACCACCACCCCATCTGTCTCATAAGGCAAGTCGTGTCGATGTACGTCCCAATAGTTAATAAACGATAACACCTCATCTATTGAAGATGCTAATTTTGCCACTGGAGGTACCTTAAAACCCCATTCGCTAGCTTTTTTCAAGCTTTCCATTTGAGTTTTTACAGGTAATTTGTTTCCTACTAGACTGTACAATAAACAATCTAAAGGACGTCTAGCCACCTCACTACTATCTTGTAATTTTAAACTCCCAGAAGCAGTATTTCTAGGATTGCGATACGGCTCTTCTCCAGCCTCTATTCGCTCTTCGTTCATCGCATTAAACCCATCAAAAGGCAATACGATTTCACCTCTTATCTCAAATAATTCTGGGTAGTCACCTTTTAATTTTAAAGGCACAGAATTTATAGTTTTAACGTTTGCCGTTACATTATCTCCCCGATATCCATCCCCTCTTGTAACCGCTCTCACTAATGATCCATTCTCATAGGTTAAGCTCATAGAGGCACCATCATATTTTAGCTCACAAGCATAAGTCACCTCACCATCTACCATCTTTTTAACTCTCACCTCCCAATCTTCTAGATCTTCTTTAGAATAACTATTATCTAGAGAATACATTCTAAAAGTATGCGGTACTGTTTTAAAATTTTTAGTAACCTCACCTCCTACTCTTAGCGATGGAGAATCTGCATCATAAAACTCAGGATGTGCTTTTTCTAAAGCTTGAAGCTCTTTGAGTTTAATATCAAAATCGTAGTCAGATATAGAAGCATTGTCTAATACATAATAATTATAATTATGTTGACGCAGCTCATCCCTTAATGCTGTGATTTGTTCTTCTATTTTCATTAAAACAAATATAAAAAAGAAACGCCACAGCTTTTAACTACTGTGGCGTTTCCTATTAATATTTATGAACAGTTTTTTAGTCGTCTAAAAAGATATTACGCACCAAGGCAGCAAATAATCCTCCCGCAATAGGCGCCACAATAAATAACCATAATTGACTCATCGCCGCTCCTCCTGCAAATAATGCTGGACCTAAACTACGAGCTGGATTTACAGACGTTCCTGTTATTGGTATTGCTACCATATGTATCAAAGTTAAAGAAACACCAATTGCTAATCCCGCCATTGCTGGTGAAGCATTTTTTGCTGTAGTTCCAAAAATAACTAGTAAGAATAAAAATGTAAATACAAATTCTGCAATTAACGCAGATGTCATATTGTACTCACCTAGATAGCCTTTTCCCCATCCATTACTACCTAAACCCCATTCTGGCATAGCAAAGCCGGCACTACCTGATGCTAATTGATATAACACGGCTGCTGCAATTATTGCCCCAATACATTGAGCTATAACATAACCTACAGTATCTTTTGCACTTAATTTACCTGCTGCAAGCATTGCTATAGATATGGCTGGATTTATATGGCAACCAGAAATAGGACCAATAGTATACGCCATAACAACTACAGAAAGACCAAAGGCTAGTGATATTCCTAATAAACCAATCCCTGCTGGACCAGCAGTTGTTACACTTGCAATTGTAGCCGCACCGCAACCAAATAAGACTAAAGCAAAAGTTCCTAGTCCTTCTGCAAAATACTTTTTTAATGATTTCATAAAATAGTTTTAATGATTAGTAATGAGTAAATTACTAAATTATGAATCACCATTTTATGTGAAATGTTAAAATTATTAACAGTTTTCGTTTAACAGAAGTTTATAACAGATTAAGTTCGTTCAGGATTTAACCATTTTGGTTTTTGTGGCGCTTTAAAAGCTTCCATTTTCTTTAATAATCCCGTTATACTATCATCTACAATAAGTAAGTTAAAGTTCTCTAAACTTAAAAAACCACGATCCACCATAGTTGATAACATCGCAATCAACTCATCATAAAAACCATTTACATTAAGTAAACCTATAGGTTTTTCATGTAAACCCAATTGCTGCCAAGTAATCACCTCAAACAACTCTTCTAGGGTACCAAAGCCTCCTGGCATTGTTATAAAACCATCGCTCACCTCTTGCATCATCAATTTACGATCGTGCATGTTTTTTGTGGTATGTAACTCTGTTAAGCCCTCATGAACCACTTCTTTTACTTTTAAGAAACCCGGAATAATACCAATTACTCTCCCTTGATTATCTAGTATTGTTTGAGCAATTGTACCCATAACTCCTATTTTTGCAGCCCCATAAACAAGCTCTATGTCTTGTTTTACAAACTCACCACCAAGAGATACAGCCGCCTCAGTTATAGCTGGATCATTACCGTCACTACTTCCGCAGAAAACACATATTTTTTTTAATCTATTCATCTTTGTGAGCGCATCATTCGGTCTTTACCGTATATGTCTTTTTTAATAATTATATTTTTAAACCCAATCTCTTCTAATAATTGCTTCATTTCTAAACCTAGATATTCATTGATCTCAAAATAAAGCAAACCACCATCATTTAAATACTGTAATGCAAGCGTTGCTATTTTTTTATAAAAAATTAAAGGGTCATTATCCTCCACAAAAAGCGCTGTTTCTGGCTCAAAATCTAACACATTTGATTGCATCATTTTTTTCTCTAAATTTCTCACATATGGTGGGTTTGACACAATCACATCATAAGAATTTTGTAATATTTCCGTAGTGAGAATATCACGCTTATTAAACGTTACCTCTACATTATTTAATACCGCATTTTTTTGTGCAGTATCAATAGCTCCTTCAGAAATATCAACTGCCGAAACATCAGCATTTTTAAGTTCCTTTGCTAATGATATTGCAATACAACCGCTACCAGTACCTATATCTAAAACTACAGATTTATCATTACTCTGCTTTTGATCTACGAGAATCCACTCTACCAACTCTTCTGTTTCTGGCCTAGGTATTAAAGTATCTTTTGTAACATAAAAAGGCAAGCCATAAAATTCTGTCTCTCCAATAATATACTGTATTGGCTCGTGTGTTTTAAGTCTTTTTATTGCTTCGGAAAAGTGCTGTTGGTTTTCACTTGGTATGATATCATTATCCTTCTGGTGCGTCTCAAATTTTGACCATCCAAAATAATGATCTGTAAGCAAATAAAAGAACGAACTTATTTCTTCTTGGGGATATTGGGTGCTTAATATTTTGGCGAAAGCCAAACGCTGTTCTTTAAAAGTCATCTATAAAGTCTTTAACATTTGCACTGGGCAAGAAAAATGTCCTGTATCGCCAAGTGGGCCGTCTAGCAACTTAAAGCCCGAATTTTTATATAATTTTTGAGCAGCATCCATATAAGTCATAGTCTCTAGATAACATTGATCAAAACCAAAAGCAGTGGCTTTTTCAATACATTTTTTCATCATTGCGCTTCCTATACCTCGTCCTCTAGCCTCTTCTAAAAAATACATTTTTTGCAACTCGCAGACATTCCCCTCATAATTATCTAACTGTGCAATGCCGGCTCCACCTATAATCTGGTCATTTTCTTCTACTACAAAATACACCGCCTTCTCTTTATTATATGCCTCATACATAAAATCTAGCGCCTTGTCTGCATAAGCAGTACCCACTCTTGGCACTCCTAGATCTATTAAGACTTTTCTAATTACCGTGGCAATCTGCTCATTATCTTTTTTCTGAATAGGACGAATAATTGCTTCGCTCATAATGCTACTTATTGTATTTTTAAACCGTGAATTTACAGCAAAAATACATGTTAAGATGCATACAACTTGCAAAAAATGGACTGGGTACCACATACCCCAACCCCTTAGTAGGTAGTGTGATTGTTTTAGATAATAAAATAATAGGTGAAGGTTGGCATCTAGAAGCAGGAAAGCCACATGCAGAAGTGAATGCCATTAAAAGCGTTAAAGACAAAAGCCTGCTAGAACAAGCAACTATTTATGTAAGCCTAGAACCCTGTAGTCATTACGGCAAAACACCGCCATGCGCAGATCTTATTGTCGCAAAAGGCATTAAAAATGTTGTAGTTGGCAGCACAGACCCTAACCCACAAGTAGCAGGTAACGGTATTATTAAACTAATGCAAGCTGGTTGCAAAGTAAAAATTGGTGTACTAGAAAAAGAATGTGATGCACTAAACAAACGATTTTTTACTTTTCAGAACAAAAAGAGACCTTATATTTTTCTGAAATGGGCAGAGACTCAAGACGGCTTTATCGCTCCAAAATCTAGAGATAAACAAGCACCTGTATGGATTACAAACACATACTCTAGACAGAGAGTACACCAAATGCGAGCAGAGGAGCAAGCAATTTTAGTAGGCACAAACACCATACTAGTAGACAATCCCAGCCTTACAACAAGAGAAGTAGCAGGCACTAACCCTACCCGAATAGTAATAGACAGAAAGCTAAAAATACCAACAACAGCAACAGTTCTAGACGGAACCGTAAAAACGATTGTAATCACAGAAAAAGAAGGAAAACACCTAGACAATGTGATTTACGAGCTTATAGATTTTAATAAACCCGTTGCATCACAAATTTGCGATGTATTATATAATCATAAAATACAAAGCTTAATTGTAGAAGGCGGAGCTCAAACACTCCAGACTTTTATTGATGAAAATCTCTGGGATGAAGCACATCAATATAAAGGTGATACTATTTTCTCTGATGGCACTAAAGCCCCAGTTTTTAATGGTATTAAAATTTTGCCTACCATCAGGAAAGTTTCCGAAGAAAAAATAAAAGACGATACACTTATTATCTTTAAAAACAGAAACCTTTGATTTATCTATTACTTAGCATACTAGCCTCTACACTAATTTTTGTCATATTTAAACTATTTGCAAAGTATGACATTAATATTTTCCATGCCATTATCACAAATTATGTTGTGGCTTGTACCTGTGGCCTTATCGCATATAATGGAGAAGCCAGTATCAGCGACATCCCTTCATTTAGTTGGTTTTACTACACCATAGCACTAGGCGCATTATTTATACTAATATTTTATTTAATGGCAAAAACCACACAAATAAGTGGTTTATCTGTAGTCTCTGTAGCAACAAAAATGAGTGTAGTAATACCGGTGATTTTCGGCATATTTTATTATCAAGAATCTATAGGTATATATAAAGGAGCAGGAATTCTTCTTGCCCTTGTAGCAGTTTATCTCGCTTCTATTAAATCTAAAGCCGGCTTAGCAATAAAACCTACTAATTTTATATTGCCACTTTTAGTCTTTCTAGGAAGTGGTGTTATTGACACCAGTTTAAAGTTTCTTGAAGAAGAATTTGTTAATAAGGTTGATATACCTCTTTTCTCTGCCACTATTTTTGCGGCAGCTTTTTTAATAGGATGCGGTTTTATTTTATTTCAGAAATTTCAAGGGCGTTTTACTTTTAACTACAAAAATATTATAGCAGGTGTCATACTTGGTGTTCCTAATTATTTTTCTATTTACTTTTTAGTAAAAGCATTAAGAAGCGACCTACTAGACAGCTCAAGCATGTTTACAGTAAATAATGTAGGGATTGTAATGATATCAACCTGTATAGGCGTCTTGTTGTTTAAAGAACGCTTATTAATCAAGAACTGGATAGGCATTGCACTAGCTATCTTTAGCATTATTCTTGTAGCAATAGACATAATGTAATGGAAAACACTAGAGACACCTATAATACTATCACCAAGCCTTCACCAGAGACCCTTTTTAAAGAAAGAGGAAGCAAGTTTTACAACTATGCTTTTCCTGTAAAAAATGAAGATGATATTAAGGACGCCTTAGAATCACTTAAGAAAACACACCATACTGCAGGACATTTTTGCTATGCTTGGCAACTAGGAATGCGTTATGAATCTTACAGAGCTAACGATGACGGAGAACCCAACAATAGTGCAGGAATGCCTATTTACGGGCAATTGCAAGCTTTTGACGTCACAAATATACTCGTGGTGGTGGTTCGCTACTTTGGAGGGACTAAACTAGGCGTTGGCGGTTTAATACAAGCATACAAACTAGGAGCTCAAACCGCACTTGAAGCCTCTAAAATCACCAAATACACTATCAATCAAGATTTTAAGTTAAATTTTGAGTACCCAGAGATGAATGATGTGATGCGAATAATTAAAGATGAAAATCTAAAAATTGAATCACAAAAAATGGAATTAAATTGTGAGATAATTGTTTCTGTTAGATTAAAAGACGCAGATAGAGTTTTTAAAACATTTAAATTATTACATAAAATTTCAATCAAAAAAACTTAAAAACTACTCAAAAGCGCGACATTTATTCTTCTAGCTTTTCTAGCAAATATTTTGGCGCTCTCATTAACTTATTGGTCTCCATATTCATAAAGACTAAAGTAGTTTCTGCAGTAACCAAAACTACTCCCTTTTTATTCTTAATAACGTAATCAAATTCTATTTTATAAGTCGGAATTTTCTTCAGTTTCGTTGTAATGAATAATTCATCGTCGTAGTACGCAGATTGCTTAAAATTTATGTTTAAATTAACTACCGGAAGCATCACTCCATTATCTTCCATCCATTTGTACGAAAAGCCCATGTTTCTTAACCATTCGGTTCTTCCCATCTCAAGATATTGTGCATAATTTCCGTAATAAACGACTCCCATTTTATCGGTTTCGCCATAACGTACTCTAAAAGAAAATATAGATTTTTTCAAAATTTTTTGTATTAAAAAGGGTTCATTTTTAGTATATTACAAAAGCCTACTTAGTATGCAATAAAAAAACTTAAGATTCAAGGGTAATTTGGTTTTTTTATTCAATTAATTGTTCACATATTTGCATAGCTGAAAGATACATATGAAACCTCCCAATTTCATCAATTTTAGCTTCATTTTATCAATCTATTTAACCATAATCCTAACATGAGTAAAACTGCCGAATCAGTTTGGACAAATTGCTTGTCCTTCATCGAAGACAATATTACATCTCAAGCCTTCAAAACTTGGTTCGAACCTATTAAAGCGGTTAAACTTACGGATAATGCATTAAGCATTCAAGTACCTAGTAAATTTTTCTACGAGTTTTTAGAGGAGCATTATGTAAAGCTTCTTAAAGTTGCACTTACGCGTGAGTTGGGAACAAGCGCAAAATTAGTGTATAACATTAAAATGGAAAACACGTATGGTAACAAACAACCATTCACAGAAAAAATACCTAGTACAAACCGAAGTAACAACCAAGGTTCTCAAAACGTAAACGTACCATTAAAAAATAAAAGTCCAGAACTTAAAAATCCATTTGTGATACCCGGTATCCGCAATGTGAAAATTGAGTCTCAACTAAATCCTAACTATAATTTTGAAAATTATCTAGAAGGAGAATCTAATCGTCTAGCACGATCTGCAGGTATTGCAGTGGCAAATAAGCCAGGAGGAACTTCTTTCAACCCGCTATTAGTTTTTGGTAGTGTTGGGTTAGGTAAAACTCACTTAGCACACGCTATAGGTGTAGATATTAAAGATAAATATCCTGAAAAAACGGTACTTTATATTTCCGCAGAAAGATTTGTGCAGCAGTACAGTGAGTCTGTAAAGAAAAATAACCGTAATGATTTTATACATTTCTATCAGATTATAGATGTATTAATTGTTGATGATATTCAATTACTATCTGGAAAAGCAGGAACACAAGATGTATTTTTTCACATCTTTAACCACTTGCACCAGAACGGTAAACAAGTAATACTTACAAGTGATAAAGCACCTGTAGATATGATTGATATTGAGCAACGCTTACTCTCTCGTTTTAAATGGGGACTGTCTGCAGAGCTTAATCATCCAGATTATGACACTCGTGTTGCTATTATACAAAACAAGCTTTATAGAGATGGTGTAGAGATGCCATATGATATTGTTGAGTTTTTAGCAAATAACATTAAGACAAATATTAGAGAACTTGAAGGAGCGATTATTTCTTTAATTGCACACTCTTCGTTTAACAAAAAAGAAATCACCATTGAACTTGCTAAAAAGATAGTAGACAACTATGTAAAGCACACTAAGCGTGAGGTCTCTATAGACTACATACAGAAAGTGGTGAGTGATTACTTCCAGATGGATGTAGACACACTGCAATCTAAAACAAGAAAACGTCACATTGTACAAGCGAGACAACTTGCAATGTTCTTTGCTAAGAAGTTTACAAAAGCTTCACTAGCATCCATTGGGTCTCAAATAGGCCAACGCGATCACGCTACCGTATTACACGCTTGTAAAACGGTTGACAATCTTGCAAGTACAGATAAACAGTTTAGAAAATATGTAGAAGACCTACAGAAAAAACTAACTTTATAATATTTTAAATCCTGCCTTTCTGGTGGGATTTTTAATTTTACTTCGGAAATGTGATAGCATAAGACGCCTTCCACAAATTTTCAGAAAATCTTAAATGAAATACTAAGACATCACATCTTATATTTATAAACATTTTACACAGATGAAAACAAAAATCTTAATGGTTTGCCTAGGTAACATATGCCGCTCTCCACTAGCAGAAGGAATTCTAACATCTATGGTCAACCCAGAAAAAACAGAAGTCTCATCTGCAGGTACAGGAGGCTGGCACGTGGGTAACCAACCAGACCCAAGAAGCATTGCAGTAGCTCAAAAAAACAAAATTGACATAACAAACCAACGAGGCAAGCAATTCTCAACCTACGACTATGAAGTCTATGATCATATTTTTGTGATGGACAGCGCTAATTACAGAGACGTATTAAAACTTGCCAATACAGAGGCTGAAAGAGCAAAAGTATCTATGATACTAGACGAAATCTTTCCAGGAGAAGCCGTAGATGTCCCAGATCCTTACTATGGCGGGGACAACGGTTTTGATGACGTTTATAAAATGCTTTATGAAGCCTGTGAGAAAATAGTGAGTAGGCTTACGCTTTAAGCCGTCACAATTTAATTACATTTACGGGAAAGAACTCTACCATGAAAAATTTAATCTTAAGTATTATCGCTATTAGCTTTGTTTTTGTAAGCTATGCTCAATCTATCACTTTAGAACCTTTTGCCACCGGTCTAAACTCTCCTGTAGATATTCAAAATGCTGGAGACGACAGACTTTTTGTAGTAGAAAAATCAGGAACAATCGTAATCCTAGACACAAACGGAAACGAAACAGGCACTTTTTTAAATATCTCTTCTCAAATATCTACTAACGGTGAGCGAGGATTATTAGGCTTAGCTTTTCACCCTGACTATGCCAATAACGGTTACTTTTTTGTGAATTATACAGACACAAATGGAGACTCACAGATTTCTAGATTTACAGTAACAGGTAATCCAGATGTAGCAGACCCAGGGACAGAGCTAGAAATAATAGACTACACACAACCCTACTCTAATCACAATGGAGGATACCTAGATTTTGGAGCTGATGGTTTATTATACATTGGTACCGGAGATGGAGGAAGCGGTGGAGACCCACAAAACAGAGCTCAAAACAAATTATCACCACTAGGTAAAATGTTAAGAATAGATGTTGACACTCCATCTGGTAACGAAAACTACAGTATACCCACAGGAAACCCATACATAGGTAATGCTGACGGACTAGATGAAATTTGGGCAATAGGTTTAAGAAACCCTTGGAAATATGATTTTGACCCAGAAAGTAATGATTTATGGATTGCAGATGTAGGACAAGGAAGTTTAGAAGAAATAAACAGAGTAGACTATACAATAGCAGATCTTAATTATGGATGGAGATGCTATGAAGGTACTAGCACCTATGAAACTTCTGGCGGCTGCCCTACAGATGACGAACTAACCTTTCCAGTATATGAATACTCTCAAGGTAGTGCTTGCTCTATAACTGGCGGTAAAGTTTATAGAGGAACAACGTATCCAGATGCTCAAGGGTATTATTTTTATGCAGATTATTGTGACGGAAGAATAGGAGCTGTTAGCCTTAGCAACGAAAATCAATCATTTGGAACGTTTTCTGGAAACTGGGTTACTTTTGGTAGAGATTCTTCTGGAGAATTATACGTAGGTGACATAAACGGTGGTATTAATAAAATAACAGAAATACAAGTACCTTTATCTGTAGATTCATTTGAACTAAATGGCTTTAAGCTTTTCCCTAATCCTGCTATTAGCAAGATTACAATCTCAAGCCAAGCTCAAATAATCAACCAGATTACAATATACGATCTTAAAGGCAGCGCTGTGATTAGCAATAAAAATCTAAACACACTCTCAAATGATATCAACATATCTACATTAACACCAGGACTTTATATTTCAGAAATAATAGTAGAAAACGGTAGTAGATTTACTCAAAAGCTAGTTATTAAATAAAGCATTAATGAAAAAAGAAAAAGGAAATCTATATTTAATACCGTGTACCTTAGGAGACACTCCACCACTAGAAGTATTACCCTTTTTAGTAAAAAAGGCAGTAGAAGAAATTGATTATTATGTAGTAGAACATGAAAAATCTGCAAGAAGATTTATCAAGAGCATTAGTCCTAATAAATCACAGGCAGATCTCCATCTTAGTGAGATTAACAAATATACTGCCCCAGAAGAAATACCATCAATGATCACCCCTTGTTTAGAAGGAAAAGACGTTGGTGTAATATCTGACGCTGGTTGCCCAGGTATTGCAGACCCTGGAGCTCTCGTAGTGCAAGAAGCACACAAGCAAGGCATTAAGGTAGTCCCACTTGTAGGGCCTTCTTCTATTTTACTTGCTATGATGGCTAGTGGTTTTAATGGACAAAACTTTGCATTTAATGGCTACCTACCTATAGATAAGCAAGAACGCAAAGCAGCTATAAAACGTTTAGAAAAAATGAGTGGAGACTATGACCAAGCGCAAGCTTTTATAGAAACACCTTACAGAAATAACCAGATGCTTGAGAGTCTTATTACTAGTCTTAACAAAAATACTAGTATCTGTGTTGCTTGCGACATAACACTCCCTACAGAGTATATAAAAACATTTACTGTAAATGAGTGGAAAAGAAAAAAGGTAGATCTTAATAAAAGACCTACCCTGTTTATAATTCAAAATCTGTAAATTAATCCAAATTATAACATATTCACTTTTGCTTTTTTGTTTGCCTTAATAAAAGACAAATCATAACCAGAAAACTTTTTTAAATAATAAGCGATAGTAACGCCATTACCATCTGCAAACTGATTAACACCACCTGAGCGCAAATAATCTTTTACATTTCCTGCTCCTGCAAGATGTGCAGCGGCTAGTATACCACTTTCAGTAACTCTTACTCCATTTATATATCTGCCTACGCTTCTTTTAATGTCTTTACGCAAAATCCATTTGTTTCTTGCCGTATTAGCCTTAAAAGCAGCTTCTTGCCATTGTGAGTTTTCTAAAAAAGAATTATGATCTTTAATACCAATCATAGCTAGAGTACCCTTACCAAACTGATATTTACCCATATACCCAAACTGGTTTACAACACCATAATCACCTTGAGATTCTTTAAAACCTAACGCTTCTTTAAAACCTATAAAACCCTTATCAAGGAATATAGAAAAAGAAACAGGAACAAATGTGTCTACCGCGACTTCATCTTCATTTAAGACTGTATACTCTAAAATAGTATTATCAAGTCTATACTCAGAGAAATCAAAAGAGGTTATATTAGAATAACCAGATTTTGTCATTAACATTACTAATGCAACGAATACTAAAGCACTTACTTTTTTCTTCATTTTTTTCTGAAATTTCAAGAGTTTAAAACCCTTTATTTTCGGCGTGCAAAGATACTACTTAAGCGAAAACCTAAAAACTTATTTCGTTAAAAAATGTTAAAGTGTTATTTTGATGATTTTTTTCTAAGCCGTAAGAACTCTCCCACAGTGCGTAAACACTCAATAATAGTGTTAATTTACAGATTTACAACAACTTAAAATTTCCGAAGAAAATATTTTATTACCTGTTTACTCCGTTTTTGTTAATCCAGTTTACGTAAGAAACCTTGTTTCTGTTATGCTCAACAAGAGATTTTGCAAACTTGTGATAGCCAAAGTTGGTTACATCTGCTACCATATAGAGATAATCGTGACGTTTATCTGCAAGAACTGCATCTATAGAAGACACGTCTGGCATGGTGATAGGCCCAGGAGGAACACCTGCATATTTGTAAGTATTATACTTTGAGTCAATCTCTAGATCTTTATACAAAACACGCTTGATTACTTGATCAAAATTGTTCTCACTACGTTTTTTAGAGTAAATAACGGTAGGATCTGCTTGAAGAAGCATCCCTTTTCTTATTCTATTTAAATAAAGCCCCGCAACATCTGGACGTTCATCTATTTTTGCCGTCTCTTTCTGTACAATTGCCGCCAGCGATATAATCTCTAGTGGGGTCATATTTAATTTTGCTGCTTTTGCAAGACGCTCTTTGTTCCAGAAACGTTGGTACTGAGTGTGCATTTTATCTCTAAAATCTTCTGCAGTTGTATTCCAGTAGGTCTCATAAGTATTAGGAATGTACATTGACAATGCAGTCTCATTAGTAAAACCATTTTTCTTTAAAGCCGCAGGATCTTTTAATGCAGTTAAAAAAGCAATACTATCTGGCTCCATTTGTCCTGCAAGGTGTCCTGCAAGATTTTCAAGTCGCTCTTGGTTGTTAAACTTAATATCTATAGGTGTGTTTCCAGAACGTATACTATTAATAATATCATTGTTATTCATTCCTTTTTTAATGATGAAATGTCCCGCTTTGATATTACTATTATATTGTTTTTTTTCTGCCACAGAAACAAAACTATCCACATCATCTAGAAGCGGCGTAAGCTCTGCAACAACTTGAGAGAAACTTGCCCCCGTTGGCACATAAACGTGGGCCTCTTCATTATTAAAAGCTGTATTTGGCGTAAAAATATTGCTATACACATAGTATGCAAAACAAGCCATAACCACTAAACCTATAAGCGCTACGGCTACTAAAATCTTTTTAAAGTACATTTATTCTTTGATATATTGATATAATAATTCGTCTATAAATTTCCCTCCGGAAATATTCCAATCTTTCTTAACTCCTACTTTTATAAAACCCTGACGCTCAAACAATGCAATACTAGCAACATTGTCTGAAGTTATATTAGCATACAACTGATGTACTTGAAAAGCTGCAAAAGCATAATCGCATAGTGTGCTTAAAGCATCTTTACCATACCCTTTACCTCTCTCTGCTTCTAATAATAAAAGCCCAACGCCTACTCTTCTGTTTTTTGGGTCAAACTCAAAAAGGTCTATAAACCCTATTGCTGTATCATTTTCTAAAGCTGTAATAACTAATCGTAGTTGTTTGGCTTCATAAATATCTTGGTGCGCGTTTTGCAGATATTGTTTTAAAATATCTTTAGAATAAGGTGCTTGAGTATTGCTTAACTCCCACCCTACTGTATCATTCTCTATAGAGAACAGTAAGTTTAAATCTTCTGGCTCAAGGGCTCTAAGGGCAATATGTTTTCCTTGTAAGTTTATTGCTCCCATACTCCTTTAAATACTAATGTTGCTGGTCCTTCTAAAAACACGTTAGTATACGTATCATTACTCAAATCAAAACTTACCTTTAAAGTCCCACCCGGAGTCTTTAAACCTACCTTATTAGACTTTAATTTTTTCATTTTATTTAATGCAATTGCAACCGCAGTTACACCAGTACCACAAGAGAGTGTCTCATCTTCAACACCTCGCTCATAAGTTCTTACACTGTATAAATCTTCTGTGATTTGTTCTACAAAATTTACATTAGCACCTGCATCACCATAAACCTTATTTCTTATACTTCTTCCTTGCTCAAAAACATCAAATTGATCTAAGTTTTTTACAAGTTGCACGTGGTGTGGTGAGCCTGTGTTTAAAAACATATAGCTTTCTGAAATAGCAACCTCATTAACATCTATCATTTTTAATGAAACGGTGTTCTCTTTAACCACTGCCTCGTGAGGTCCATCTATTGCTTGAAAAGTTGTGTGAGTATCAATGACACCTAGTTGCTTTGCAAAATCTACAATACATCTACCTCCATTACCACACATACTACTCTCGTTACCGTCTGCATTGTAATACACCATTTTAAAATCTAATGTATCGTGGTTTTCTAATAATATTAAACCATCTGCTCCTACCCCAAACTTGCGATCGCACATTAAAGCAATCAACGCTGTGTTGGTTTTTGGAAACTCTTGAAGCCTGTTATCAATGATAACAAAATCGTTACCAGTACCTTGATATTTATAAAATTGTTGTCTCATTTTATGCAAAGGTATAAAAAGCAAGCCCCATCCATAACTTTTCTTAAATGTTAATGGTTGTTAAAGTTTGCAATATGGTATAATATTCGTCGTCTAATAATTGTTATCTAATTACAATTAATAAAAAGAACAGCGTATGAAAAAGACAATGCAATTAATAGGAGTAGCGGTAATCGCAGGAGTAGTATCAATAGGAGGTTATAAAATGCTAGAAGATAAACAGACGGCTACACCCGTATCTGTTATACAAGAAAACCCAACTTTTATTCCTACCACATACACGAGTACTAACTCTTTAAGTGCAGGAGTTGACTTTACAGAAGCCGCAGAAAAAACGGTTCACGCAGTAGTACACGTTAAGAATAAAAGTATCGCAGCACAACCCACAAATGTTTTTGAATATATGAATGGTAGCGGTAGACCAAGAGCAATGCTTGGTACAGGTAGTGGTGTTATCATATCACCAGATGGATATATAGTAACTAACAATCACGTTATTGAAAACGCAAGCGAACTCACAGTTACTCTTAATAATAATCAAACCTATGAAGCAGAACTTATAGGTACTGACCCTAAGACAGACATAGCATTAATACGTATAAAAGCAAGTGATATTGAGTTTCCATTTGTTCCTTTTGCAGACTCTAACAATGTGAAAATTGGAGAATGGGTGCTAGCAGTAGGAAACCCTTTTAACCTTACGTCTACAGTAACAGCAGGTATTGTAAGCGCTAAAGCTCGTGACCTTGCTGGTGATAGAGATACTCAATCTTTTATACAAACAGATGCAGCAGTAAATCGTGGTAACAGCGGTGGTGCTTTAGTAAACACAAATGGTGAGCTTATAGGTATTAATACAGCAATCACAAGTGAGACTGGCTCTTATGTAGGTTATTCTTTTGCGGTACCGTCTAATAATGCTCGTAAAGTAATTGAAGACATTATGGAGTATGGTGATGTACAAAGAGGAATATTAGGCATCTCTGCTTTAAACAATGCAGCTGCAATAGCCAGCGGTGTTAATATAGCTCCAGGTGTTCACGTTGCAGATGTTGAGGCAGGTAGTGGTGCAGAAAAAGGAGGGATCAAATCTGGAGATATTATACAAAATGTTGACGGAATTAAAATTGGTAAATTCTCTGATCTTGTAGGATATTTAGGTTCTAAACGCCCTAACGATGTGGTAGATGTACAGGTTTTAAGAGATGGAAACAAAAAGAATATTCCGGTTACATTAATAAAACTAGAAACGTTAGAAATACCAGACATAGGTATGGAGGTTAAAAACGTATCACAATCTTATTTAAAAAATAAAGGAATTGAATATGGTGTAGAGATAAGTAGAGCATTAACAGAATCTACAAAACGTTATAAAATAGAAGGCGATATTATCACAATGATAGACGACATTCCTATTAAAAATATTGACGATGCAAAACGTGTAATGGCTTCAAGAAGATATGAAGACAATCTTAAAATTACTTTTGTAAATAAAAAAGGAGAAACACATTCATACATTTTTAGATAAGAAGGTTGCGGAAGCTTCTTATTCTAAAAATTTGCAACCCCCACTCTAACGAGCTGGGGGTTTGTTTTTTGATAACAAAAACACAATTATCAAGAACATTGAAGATGAAGATGAAGATTATTCAGTCTTGATGGGTAAAGCGAATATTTAAAAGTGATCATATTTCCGAAGAAAAAATAACGGTCGCCGTTCTAGAGCTAAACTTCCCACTCCCAACTTTCTAACATTTCAGATTCATTTAATGTTTTCGATAACGTTTTAGTAAACCCAATAATATTTCAGAAAAAAGAGATTACAAACCAAAGCAAATGAGTATTTTTGCGCAAAATTTTCAACCCTAAATTCTGAATTTCAGAAATTTATAAAAACAACACAACTATGACTTTTGATGACGTTTATGAAAAAGAACTGTCTTTTCAAACAGATCGCCGCAAGGCAACTGTAGAATTTATTAATATCATAAGTGACTTATGGTATGATAAAGCTATTGAACTTGTAATTTTTAGAAACCAACTTATTGACCGTAACGTTAGTGAGATTCTTAACCTTCACGAGTATGCAGGCGAGTTTGTACAGAAGCCTATCTCTATATTTGATTCTGTAGAGATCGCTCAAGCTATAAAATTACTTGATTTACCACCTTCTAAGTTAGACATAGGTAAATTAACATACGAATACCACCTAGAAGATAACAAATTTCCAGACGCAACGGCTTTTGTTGCATCTAAGTTAGCAGACGCAAAAGACTCTGAAAACATCCAACCTAAAGATGTAGTTTTATACGGTTTTGGTCGTATAGGTAGATTATTAGCTAGAGAGCTAATGACCCGTACAGGTCAAGGAAGCCAGATGCGTCTTAGAGCTATCGTAACTCGTGGTACAATAGACCAAACAGTTTTAGAAAAAAGAGCTTCATTATTAAAGTACGACTCTGTACACGGTGATTTTGCTGGTACGGTTCGTATAGATGTAGAGAACAAAGCACTTATCATTAACGGTACTACTGTTCATATGATTTCTGCAAACGCTCCAGAAGATATAGATTACACTTCTTATGGTATTAATGATGCACTCGTTATTGATAACACAGGAGCTTTTAGAGATAAAGAAGCACTAGAAAGACACTTAGTACCTAATGGAGCTAGCAAAGTATTATTAACAGCTCCTGGTAAAGGAATACCTAATATTGTTCACGGTGTAAACCACCTTGAGAACAATCCAGACGAGATTAATATTTTCTCTGCAGCATCTTGTACTACAAATGCAATCACGCCAGTGCTAAAAGCAATGGAAGATAGTTTTGGCGTTGTTCAAGGACACCTTGAGACTATTCACGCATATACTAATGACCAGAACTTGGTAGATAATATGCACAAAAAACACCGTCGTGGTAGAGCAGCAGCTTTAAACATGGTTATTACAGAAACTGGTGCAGGTAGCGCAGTTTCTAAAGCATTACCAAGTTTTGAAGGAAAACTTACATCAAACGCGATACGTGTTCCTGTACCTAACGGTTCTCTTGCTATTTTAAAATTAGAATTAGAAAACACTACATCTGTAGATGCTCTAAACGCTACAATCAAAAAATATGCACTTGAAGGTAACCTTGTAGAGCAAATTAAATACTCTTTAAACAATGAGCTAGTTTCTAGCGATATCGTTGGTTCTTCTGCTCCATCTATATTTGATAGCAACGCAACTATTGTAACTAAAGACGGTAAAAACTGTGTGATTTACGTATGGTACGATAATGAGTATGGTTACAGCCATCAAGTAATGCGTCTTGCAAAACACATTAGTAAAGTAAGAAGATTTACGTATTACTAGTAGGTTTGCCTTACGGCGAAAAATGTTAAACATTTAAAGCTCGCTCTTACCATTAAGGTTTGAGCGAGCTTTTTTTTTAGCAGTTCATTAACTCAATTAAATGTCTAAAAATCACATATTTGTGTTGAAGCGTTTTTTATGACAAACAAAAAAAGAAAAGCATACAAAAAGAAAAGGTACATATTTCCTATTCTCATTTTAATACTTCTTGTTGCTGCAAGAATATATCTTCCATATTGGGTAAAGGATAAAATAAACGAAACACTCGCAGATATCCCTGGCTTTTACGGCGAAGTCTCAGACGTAGACATGGCACTCTACCGTGGGGCATACGTTATTGAAGGTATGTATCTCAATAAAGTAGACGCAGGTTCTCAAGTCCCTTTTTTAAATTTTCCTAAAACAGATATTTCAATACAATGGAGACCCCTATTTAAAGGCGAAATCGTTGCAGGGATTCTAATGATTAGCCCAGAAGTTATTTATGTCTATGAAGACCAACAGTCTGTTCCAGAAGGTGGTGAAGCAGAAATAGAAGATTGGACAAAAGCACTTACAGAAATAATCCCTTTAGAAATTAATGAGTTTAAAGTTCACGATGGTAAGTTTGCTTTTGTACAACTAGAGACTGACCCAGATATTGACATTCAAGTTGCTAAAGTAGAATTAACAGCTTCTAACTTACGTAACGTAATAGAAAAAGAAAGAGTGCTCCCTTCACCTATTAATGCTACCGGAGTCTCTTTTGGCGGAGGAGCGGTTTCGCTAGATGGTGAGATGAATATAATTAAAGAGATTCCAGATATGAACCTAAATTTTGCCTTAGAAAACGCTAACGCAACTGCTTTAAACCCGTTTACAAGACATTATGCAGGTATAGATTTTGAAGATGGAGATTTTGGCCTTTATAGCGAGATTGCTATTGCAGACGGTTACTTTAAAGGCTACGTAAAGCCATTATTAAAAGACAGTAAACTCATAGGGAAAGATGATGGTTTTTTAGGCGTACTATGGGAAGGATTTGTTGGCTTCTTTAAATTTGTTTTGAAAAACCAAGGCACAGACACACTAGCTACGAGAGTACCGCTAGAGGGAGATTTAAATAATGTAGAAGCAGGTATCTTACCTTCTGTAATCAATATTTTTAAAAATGGATGGATACACGCCTTTAAGGGAGAAACAGATAACAGTATAGAATATAAAGATGCTTTTAAAGACACTCCCACAAAATGGGAAAGCTTGACTAAAGAACAAAAAGACAAGCTATCTTCTGAAGAAAAAAACACCCTCCGCAAAGCAAGTAGAGAGCAAAATAGAGCAGAAAGAAAAGCAAAAAAAGAAAACGATACTACTCCTGGGCTGCTTAAACGTATCTTTGACGGTAAAGAAGATGAAAGCAATGATGATAATTAAAACATCTTAAAATGAAAGTACTTAAAGCAACAAAACAACATTTAGAACAACTCACGCCTTTATTTGACAGTTACCGTCAGTTTTATGGTAAACCAACAGACTTGAGTGGTGCGTATACTTTTTTAAAAGCAAGATTTGATAATGTAGAATCTACTATTTTTATCGCATTAGATGACAATAATAAAGCGTTAGGCTTTACACAATTGTACCCTCTATTTTCTTCGGTCTCAATGAAGCGAGATTACCTTTTAAATGATCTCTTTGTAGCAAGTGAAGCTAGAGCAAAAGGCGTAGGTAAAGCATTATTATTGAGAGCGCAAGAATTTGCAACAGCAGAAAACTCAAAAAGTATTATGCTAGAGACTGCATTTGACAACCCTGCACAACATTTATATGAAAAGCTAGGATTTAAAAGAGATATTGAAGTCTTTAACTATGCTTGGAAAACACCACAGAGTTAAAATCATTACTATTTCCGGAGAAATAAGACAGACAAAACACGTATTTTTGCAGCCATAATAAACCTCATCATGCGTATAGATATTATCACGGTATTACCAGAATTATTAAAAAGTCCTTTTGAAGCGAGCATTTTAAAGCGCGCTATTGAGAAGGGATTGGTAGAAGTGCATATGCACAATCTACGCGATTTTTCTACTAACAACTATAACCAGATAGACGATTACCAGTTTGGCGGTGGCGCTGGTATGGTGATGATGATTGAGCCTATAGATAAGTGCATCTCTAAGTTAAAAGCAGAACGCGATTATGACGAGATTATATATATGACACCAGATGGTGAGACTTTAAACCAAGGGATTGCAAACCAACTTTCTTGTCAAGAAAATATCATCTTATTATGTGGGCATTATAAAGGTGTAGACCAGCGTGTGAGAGATCAATTTATCACCCGCGAAATCTCTGTAGGTGATTTTGTATTAAGTGGTGGAGAGCTTGCTGCGGCAATAGTTTGTGATGCAGTTATTAGATTATTACCAGGAGTTTTAGGTAATGAGACAAGCGCTTTGACAGACAGTTTTCAAGATGATTTATTAGCACCTCCTATCTACACTAGACCTGCAGAATATAAAGGCTGGAAAGTACCTGATATTTTATTAAGTGGTCACAATGAGAAAATTGACCAGTGGCGCGAAGAGCAAGCCTTTAAACGCACAGAAGAGTTACGCCCAGATTTATTAGAAGACTAAAACATACCTTTATCATGAATAGCATATTAGATATAGACTTTTTACAAGCCACACTTCAAATACTCTATGTTTTTTTTGAAATACTAGCCATCATTGCCTGTGGTCTTCTGGTTAAAAAAAGCAGCTCACTGGGCACTATCCTTATGCTTATAGGGGCAATATCCTCTTTTGCAACAACTATAATGAGAACCATTATTTTTGCTTTATCAGATTTTTTAATGGACTTAGATCTATTTGAATTATCACTAGACACCATGTTTACATTACAGGCATTATCATATGGTTTATTAATAATAGGTCTATTCATTTTTGCAAAGAATTACACTAAAGTACCAGTAAAATAAAATATGGATTACCAGATTTCTGCATATATAAGTCAAGGTCTATTCTGGCTTATTAACATCGTCATTCTCATTGCCTGTATCATACTAGTAGTGAAGCATAAAAAAATGGCTTTTAAGATAATGCTTATTGGTTTTTGTATTTATTTATTTTTCGGGATTGCAAGTACCTTGAGTATGACCCTAGGATTATTTAATTACAGTATAGAAGATTCGCTAAACTTAAGCGGATTGTTAGGGATAGGTCAAGCGCTAGGCTTTGGCTTGTTTGGTTTTGGTTTGTTTATATATGCATTCAATTATAAAAAACAACTTGAGCAATAGCAAAAAAAATATAATTACAGAGACCTGCACCTTAACTACTATTAAAGAGACATTAAGACTCTCAGATATTTCTGCCGGCACTTTTGTTACCATAACTTCTCGCAAAGCGTTTAAAAAAGCAATAAAATCTGGTCGTATTCTTTTAAATAACAAGAAAGCCTTTACCGCAGATTTTGTTAAAAACGGTGATGTTATTTCAATACTAAAAGATGATGCGGTTTCAAAAAAACCTGAAATCTCAATAGCTATTGACATTTTATATGAGGACGACTATCTAGCCATTATTAATAAACCAGCAGGTGTTGAGGTAAGTGGTAATAAAAAATACACCATCGAAAATGCGCTACCTACTTTATTAAAAAAAAGCACTCAAAAAGATGCATTAGAGAGACCTCTCCCCGCTCACCGTTTAGATTACCCTACAAGTGGCTGCCTGTTAATTGGTAAAACTTCGGAAACTTTAAAGGCGTTACACCTGTTATTTAAAGATAGAAAAGTTGACAAAAAATACCTAGCTGTTACCATTGGAAGACAGGTTTCCGAAGGGAAAATAGAAGAGCCTATTGATGAAAAACCCTCTTTATCAAGTTTTAAAGTGCTACAAACAATAGCCTCTACAAAATACCTAGCCCTCAATTTATTAGAGCTAAATCCTCACACAGGTAGAAGACACCAATTAAGAAAACACATGTTACATATAGGCAACCCTATTTTTGGCGAAAAAACCTACGGTAACATTGACAACCAAGGCAAAGGAAATGGCTTATATCTTCAAGCGTTTTCAATTGCTTTTAAGCATCCTTCCACTCAAGATCAGATATTTATTAAGGCACCTGTTGCAAAAAAAATAAGCACGCTCTTTCCCACATTTTAATCAAAATGCCACACGCAAAGCACAAATAACACCCGTATTTACAAGTCTTTAACAGTATCACAACAAGTATTCACATCATTTTACACGTACAAATACGTATTTCATAAAGTCTTGTTAATTTGTATATTGTAGTTTCTATTTAACCAAATTAAATTATGAAACAAACAACACCTCTCTTAATCCTATTTTTTATAGGATTATTCTCAGCAAACTTACACTCTCAAAACTTTGATGAAGCACAAAAATTAGTAGCCTCTGACCGTGATATGACAGATAGATTTAGTAGTAGTCTTGACATCTCTGGTGACTACGCTATTATAGGTGCAGATCGTGAAAGTGAAGATGCAAATGGTCTAAACACACTAAATTTTGCTGGATCAGCATACATTTATGAAAGAGACACTAATGGAGTTTGGACAGAAGGACAGAAGTTAGTAGCCTCAGATAGAGAGGCCAATAATAATTTTGGAATTAGCACTGCTATATCTGGTGATTATGCGATAGTTGGTGCAATATTTAATAGACTAGATGAGACAGGAAACAACCCAATAAATGGAGCTGGTGCTGTCTATATTTTTAAACGTGATATAAATGGCAACTGGCTAGAGACCCAAAAAATAGTTGCCTCAGATCGTGGCTTTGGTGATTTTTTTGGTAATCAGGTTTCTATATCTGATGATTTATTAATAGTAGGAGCTTATAGAGATGATGAAGACGAGAATGACACTAATACAATTAATGATAGTGGTGCTGCTTATATTTTTGAACGTGACATAAATGGCTTATGGATAGAGGTACAAAAAATAGTTGCATCAGACCGTAGTGCCGAAAGTGAATTTGGGTCTCAGGTTTCTATATCTGGCACAACTATTATAGTTAGCGCAATAGGCGAAAATTTTGACCAAAACGGTATGAATTATTTATTTGGAGCTGGCGCTGCATATATTTTTGAACGTGACATGAGTGGTACCTGGGTTGAAACTCAAAAAATTATTGCATCAGATCGTGGTGATGGAGATGAATTTGGAGCAACCGTATCAATTTCTAATGATTACTTAATTATTGGAACATATCTAGAAGATGAAGACGTAAGTGGCGCCAATTCATTAAATAATAGTGGGGCTGCTTATATTTTTGAGAAAGATGTAAATGGCAATTGGATAGAGATACAAAAAATTGTAGCCTCAGATCGTAATGACTATGACTATTTTGGGGTAGACGTAGCTATGTTTGGAGATTATGTAATAGTGGGGGCAGCTTCAGAAGATGAAGATGCATCAGGAAACAACCCCCTATCAGGTGCAGGTTCTGGCTACATATTTAAAAGAGATGCTAATGGTGTCTGGCTAGAAATTCAAAAAATAGTAACATCAGATAGGGATCTTAATGATCTGTTTGGGTTTCGAGTAGCTATATCTAACAATATTATATTAGTAGGAGCACTTTCAGAAAGTCACGATGCAAATGGAGCAAACGAATTACCTTATGCTGGAGCTGCTTATGTTTTTGAATTACCTGCGGCAAATATCTTAATTGATGGCAATGGCGACCTAGAGTTTACAGACAACGATGATAGAGATGATGATCTTACTATTACAATTAACGGCACCAATTATCGCCTTACAGACCCAATTAATCCTCTTACCGCAGGTACAGGCACCATACAAATAGATGCCAATACCATAGATATCCCTATTGCATCTGTAACAGGAGACATTACTATAAATACTAATGGTGGTGACGACTCCTTTACCACAGATTTTTCTGGCGGAAATATTACAGACAATATTTATTATGATGGAGGGACACAGAATAACACTAATCCTGGCGATATCTTAACACTGCAAGGTGGCGGTACTTTTGCTACCGTTGAGCACCTTCATGAAAATGAAAGTGATGGTTCTGTAGGTATCACAGGAAACGGTTTTATAAGATATTTGGGACTAGAGCCTGTTATTGACAATCTAGACGTTGTAGATCGTGTATTTACATTTACAGGAGCTGCAGAAACAATCACACTACAAAATGAGGCAACACCTGGTTTTAATAACATAGATTCTACACAGGCAGAATTAGTCACCTTTACAAACCCAACCAATAGTCTAACCATTAGTACAGAATCTTTTAATATTCCTGGTATAGATACGGTAAATATAGAAGGTGTAGATGCTGGTTTTGATGCAGATTTAAACATTAATGCTGGGACAGATGACACGGTGCGCTTTCAAACAAACCCAACTCATATTGGCACAGGTACCTATGGCGTGATTGCTGGCTATATTAAAGGTTTTGCAAACATAAGCACCTTAGGTTTTGGAGCGATTAATTTTAATGCAACACATACTATTGAAGTAACCTCCATCATTACTGCAGAAGATGGAGACATTAATTTTAATGCAAATACTTCAGGCACTTCTGCTGGTGCTAATAGTAGTGGTGTAAAAATTGACACTGCAACTGTGACAACAACAGGTATGGGTTCTATTATGTTTAACGGTACAGGTAGTACTACAGTTTTTACTGGTATCTATGGTGTTAATATTACAGAAGGAGCTACTGTAGAAGCCACAGGAAGTGGTTCAATTACATTAATTGGAACCGGAGCTGATGGTACAGCTGCAAATCTTGGTATAGCAATACAAAACAACTCAATTGTTAGAACTACTGGAGCTGGTATGCAGTTTAATGGTACCGGCGGTAATGGACCGGGAATTGATAATGCAGGTATTTATATAGGCTTTAATACTACCGTAGAAGACCTAGCTGGAGGTAACATTAACGTTAATGGTACAGGATCCGGAACAGGAACAGATCGTAATTTTGGTATTGTTATGGACGGTGGTATTACCACAACCATTGGAGATATCAACCTAACAGGGCAAGGTTCCTTAACTTCAACTGGTATTAATAATGATGGTATCTGGTTATTTGGAAACGACTTTACCATTGAAACCCAAGAAGGGACCATTACCTTAAACGGTACTTCTGGTGCAGGAACAAACAATAATGATGGTATTCAAATAGAAACAGGTGCGGTTGTGCAAGCTACTGGTATTGGTTCTATTGTTTTAGACGGTACTTCAACAGGGGGCGATAATGACAATAACGGAATTTATATTGATGGAGTTGGCACAACGATTAGTACTGCTGGTGGAAGTATTGCTGTAACGGGACAGGGAGCAATTAGCGGTACTGCAGATGCAAATCGAGGTGTACTACTTTCTGGAGGTGCCGCTATTAATAATATAGGAACCGGAGCTATTAACATAACGGGTACTGGCGGAGATGGAACAAATTTTAATTATGGTGTAGAATTAAAAGGGGGTACAATTGTTCAATCTGATGATGGAAGTATCAGTATTAATGGAACCTCAGGGCTAGGATCAGGCAGCTCCAATTATGGTATTTCTATGAACACAAGCACTGTAGAGGCTATAGGAATGGGTATGATAATGATAGATGGTACTTCAGCTGGGAGCAATGGTGAAGGTAACGGTGTAGATCTTAATACAACAGAAGTAAGAGCTAGTGGAGGAGGTATTACCATAACTGGACAAGGTGCCTTAATCTCATCAGGCATGTTTAACTATGGTGTTTTAATTGGTAATACAACTATACAAGACACCAATGGAGGGCAGGTTATTATAGACGGAATAAGTGGTGTAGGGACCAGTGTTAGTGATATTGGAGTTTATATAAATACTGCAACTATTAGTGCTACTGGAGCTAATGTTATAGTTAACGGTATTAGTAATAGTACAAGTAATAGTCCAGGCGGAATTAGTCCAGGTGTTGCACTATTCTCAAATTCATTAGTAAATACCATTGGTTCTGGTAACATTCAAGTTACGGGTACTGCCGCTAGTCCTTCAAACATTGCACTAATAGTATTTCCCACTGCTGGTATTTTTTCAGCAGAAACCGCTACTATTACAGCGGTAACTGGACCTTTTAAAACATTGGACGGCATACCGGCATCTAGTTTAATACAAGGATCTACAGTAACGCTTAATGGCATTTTTGATCCTGGTTTTAATATGCCTGGAGAGCTTCCTATTACAGGTAACACTGCACTATCTTTAGGTGATGAACTTACTATAGATATTAACGGAGAAACTACTCCTGGAACGGATTACAATCAACTTGCTTTAACGGGTACTGTAGATATTACAGATGCTACATTAACACTGGTAGATAATATAGCAGCACCTATTTCTAGCGGCGCTCAATTCACCATAATAGAAAATGACGGTGCAGATGCTATCCTCGGAAATTTTAACGGCTTGGCAGAAGGTGCAATTATCCCTTTTAATGGGCAAACATTAAGATTAAGCTACGTTGGCGGTGATGGTAATGATGTGGTTCTAGAAGAAGTTGTGGTAGGCACCTTATCTATAGTAGCGACCACACAAGCTGCAGAAGACGCTACAAATGGATTATTTACTATTACAGCATCACAACAATTCCTTACCAATACCAATGTCACTTTTTCTGTAGCAGGAACCGCTACTTCGGGAACAGACTTTACTGCATTGGGCACTAGTTTTACCTTTCCAGCTAATACAAACTCTGTAACCATAACAGTACCTGTAATTGCCGATGACTTAGTAGAGCCAGATGAGACAGTGATCGTAACACTAACTGGAACAGACAATCTAAATGTATCCATAGGTGCTTCAGATAGTGCAACAGTTACTATCAGCGATAATGATGAGGCTCCTATAATTACTCAAGGTATCATATTTACAATAGACGAGAATTTGCCAAATACAACCCCTATAGGAAACATTATAGCAACAGATGCTGATGCAGGAACTAGTTTTGAAAATTGGTCTATTTTAAGCGGTAATACAAGTATAGATGGAGATATGGATGGGCCTTTTGCCATCAACTCGACAACAGGGCTACTTACTGTAAATGATTCTGGGGACCTTGATTTTGAAAGCGGGACTACGAGTTTTACCCTATCAATAACAGTTAGTGACGGAACAAACACAAGTGCTCCAGAAACGGTGATTATCAACATTAATGATGTAGATGAATGCGACCCCTTGGTGCCAGTTACCAATCCAATTACCGTAGCGCTTATGGGTGCAAGTTATACCTTAACACAAACAGACAAAGATGCTATTACTAGTGGTAGTACAGGTACCAATCTGAGCTTTTCATTCAGTCAAGAGACGTTTAATTGTTCCCAAAGCCCATCTGTAGATATAACGGTTACTTTTACCGATGCATGTGGCTCGAGTAGTAACGAGATAGTAACAATTTTAGTAGAAGATGACAGTGCTCCAACAGCTGTTTGTCAAAACATAACAGTACAATTAGATGCATTTGGTCAAGCTACAATTACTCCAGATCAATTAGATGGCGGTAGCACAGATAACTGTAGCACCGTTTTAACTTTTAACGCATCACAAACAGACTTTACTTGTGCAGACCTAGCTACTGCTGGCACTCCCCTAGCACCGCTATTAATTACAGGAGTAATTGACGCAGATTTAACAGGAGGAACTCCAAAAGCGGTAGAATTAAAAGTACAAGAAGATATTGCAGATTTATCGCTCTATGGCATAGGCTCTGCAAATAATGGTGGAGGATCTGATGGTGAAGAATTCACATTTCCAGCAGATGCTGTTACTGCAGGAACCTATATTTATATTGCTACAGATGATGCTATGTTCTCTGCCTTTTTTGGCTTTGACCCTACCTATATAAATGGTGCAGTAGCAATTAATGGTGATGATGCGGTAGAGTTATTTTTTAACGGCACCGTGATTGACACTTTTGGGGATATCAATGTAAATGGAGATGGTCAAGCCTGGGAATACACAGACGGATGGGCTTACAGAAACAATGAGCAAACTACAAATGCTGGTGTTTTTAACCCAAACAACTGGAGTTATAGTGGACCAACGGCACTTGATAACGAGACTACTAATAGCACCGCAGCAACCCCTTTTCCGTTAGGGACTTTTACAACAACACCTACAACTACTAGCACAGTAAGTGTGGTCTTAACAGTAACAGATGAAACAGGTAACACGGCAATGTGCACAGCATTAGTAACCGTAGAAGATATACTACCACCTACCATTACTTGCCCAGAAAACGTAGAAGCAGTTACAGACTTAGGGCAATGTACTGCCACTAATGTAGCTTTAGGATCACCTAGTGTATTTGATAACTGTAGCGTGATCAGTATTACTAATGATGCTCCTGCTGTTTACCCTTTAGGGATCACTGTGGTTACCTGGACGGTAACAGATACTTCTGGTAATGCAAACACTTGTTTACAAGAGGTTAGTATTACAGACAATGAGTTGCCTATAGCGGTTTGCCAAAACTTTACCATACAGCTTGATGCCACTGGTACCGCAAGTATAGCTCCAGAAGAACTTGATGGAGGTAGCACAGATAACTGTACTATTGCTAGTATTTATATAAGTCAAGACACCTTTACTTGTGATGATCTAGGCGATAACCTAGTTACTTTATTTGTAGAAGACGCCTCTGGCAATGTGCAAGAATGTACTGCTATTATTACCGTAGAAGACATCATCCCTCCTACTCTTGTTTGTATGAACATTTCAGAAGAACTTGATGCAAACGGTATGGTTATTCTAGATTATACACAACTTATAGATCCTGCAAGTACAGATAATTGTGCTATAGTAGATGGCTCTTTAAGTATTAGTGAGTTTAACTGTACTAACATAGGTGACAATACAGTAACTCTAACTGTGGTTGACGCCTCTGGTAACGAGGCTACTTGTACGGCTATTGTTACTGTTCTTGATAACTCTATTCCTGTTGCAAGCTGCCAGAGCATCACGGTAATCCTTGATGATATGGGTATAGCTACAATCACGCCAGAGCAACTAGATGCAGGCAGTGATAATAACTGCGGAAATGTGACTTTATCAATTGACATAGATAGTTTTGATTGTACTAACGTAGGCGATAACACGGTGACTCTTACCGTAACTAATGACAATGGCGCGATGGCTTCTTGCGAGGCTACGGTTACTGTAATAGAAGAAACAGCACCTATAGCTTTGTGCCAAGATATCACCGTAACATTAGATGATACAGGTGTGGCTACCATCACTCCAGACCTATTAGACGCAGGTAGTACAGACAATTGTGGTGTTGTTACTTTAAGCTTAGATCAAGATACGTTTACGTGTGCAAATGTGGGCGAAAATATAGTAACACTTATAGCAACAGATGCTTCTGGTAATACAGCTATTTGCCCTGCTACGGTGACAGTAGTAGATGCTACAAACCCTATAGCAATATGTCAAGATCTTACCATCGTTTTAGACGAGAACGGTCTAGCATCTATAGTGGCAGAGGATATTAATAATGGCAGTAGTGATGCTTGTGGCATTTCAGAAATAAGTATAGATATTGACACTTTTAGTTGTGCTAACTTTGGTGATAATAGTGTGACACTCACCGTAACAGATAGTAACGGAAACACCTCAAGCTGTGTTGCTACCGTAACAGTGACACAAATTGTAGAAGCTCCTATTGCTATGTGTACTAACATTACAGTAACACTAGATGAAAACGGGATGGCAACCATCACGCCTGCAAACATAGATGGTGGCTCTTCTGGCAATGGTTGTAGCAACGGTCTCTCTATAGATATAGATACGTTTACTTGTGCAAATGTGGGGCTTAATGATGTGACACTTACCGTGACTAATGGTGATGGCGAGACGGCAAGTTGTGTGGCTACTGTAAACATAGTTGACACTCTAGCGCCTATTATCACTTGCCCAGAAGATGTGGTGGTGATTGCGGCTCTTGCTCCTTATGAGCTGCCAGATTTTGTAGATAACGACACCGTGATAGTTACAGATAACTGCTTAGACACCCTCACAATCACACAAGATCCTGCTGTGGGCACTGTGGTAGAAGAAGGCGAGACAGCTGTTACTATTACAGTTACAGACCCAAGCGGTAATGAGATTGCTTGTAGTTTTAATATTTTTGTAGACCCATCTCTAGGTAATGATGTGTATGCTGCAAACCTTAAAACACTGAGCCTCTACCCTAACCCAGCAAGTGATTTTATGATTCTTGAAAACCCAAAAAATCTTGCACTTAAAAATGCACGATTAATTGATATGACTGGGAGAATTGTTAAGCAATTTGACCTATCAAGATTGAGCACAGAACGTGTTTTAGATATTTCTGAAATAGCAAGTGCAAACTACTTTTTAATTGTTGAAGGAAAAACAGAAAACGTTTCATTTCAGATAATTAAAAGATAAATAGACCGCTTTCCTTTTAAGAATCCCTTTTGCAGCTTTTTTGCAAAAGGGATTTTTTTCTTCTAAAAAACGAGTGTTAAACTGTCTAAAAAAAACTTTTTAAAAGTTAAATAATAATCCATTGAGCAAAAGAAACAGGTGGTTCAACGAAATTTGACCATTTAGGGAACTCAAAAACCTCTTTAACCACCGTTAATGCTTAATTTTGCGAAAAATTTTCTTATATTTTTGGTATGAAAAAAATTACTTTCTTTTTTGCATTGGTATTAAGTATGTTTCAAGCATACGCACAATCACCTGTCATTACTGGTCCAGGTGACTTAAGTATCAACTGCGGGAGCAATCCTCTTACTTTTACGGTAACTGTTACAGATGATAATACAACCTACCCTATTGCTGGGCCATTTGGTTTTACTCTAATTGACGCTGTAGATGAAAAAACGTATTTCTTATCTGATACTTATCGTTCAGGATTTAATGCAATTAATAATGCTGATGCTAACGGTGGTAAAATAGCCACTGTAAAAAATGCAGCAATGAATGCCTTGTTTATAAATGCGGCAGATGAGGATACTGCGATAATGATAGGCTTAAATGACGCAACAACAGAAGGTACTTTTGTATGGCATAACGGTGACCCGCTTACCTATACTAACTGGGCAGCAGGACAACCTGATGCTGCTTTTCCTGATGAAGATTATGTACATATAAAAACCATAGATGGTACATGGGAAGATTACCGTAATGCTATAAATCATAGATATGTTTTTGAGTTACCGGGTAGTTTTAAACAAGTAGCTGGTTTACCTTCTGGCTCTGTTTTTCCTCCTGGTACTACTACAAACACTTGGGTGGCTTATGATGTTGATGGTAATATGGACACCTATAGTTTTGATGTGACAGTAGCTGCAGAAACAGTAGCCCCTACTCCATCTTGCCCTGTAGACGAAACACTTATTTGTGGTGATCCTGCTTTTGAGTATGTAGTTACGGCTACAGATAACTGTACTACCTTCCCTATTCCTGCTCCTGCAGGTTTTACGGCTTTGGGTTCTATTAACGGAAAAAGCTATTTTCAATCTAACACTAACTATTCTGCTGCAGATGCTTTTATAGACGCTACCACAAGAGGTGGTGCCGTAGCTACTATTATAGATGCAGAGACAAATACACTTATTAGAGATGCAAAAAGTGGCGTAGCGCTTATAGGCTACAATGATGTGGCTACAGAAGGTACTTTTGTATGGCAAAGCGGGGATGCCGCAGCTTATACCAACTGGGCAGCAGGCGAACCTGATGCGGGTGCAGATAAAGATTATACACAGATGGATGACTTGGGTGAATGGAATACCCTAGCAGGGATTGACTACACAAGCTATATTCTAGAAATTACAGGTGGTATTGAGCAAACTGCTGGATTACCTTCTGGTGCTGGTTTTCCTCCAGGAGTAACCACTAATACCTTTTTAATTACAGATTTATCTGGAAACACTGCTACTTGCAGCTTTGATGTAACAGGACCTGCAGACACTACTCCACCTACTATGGACATCTGCCCTATAGATATTACGGTAGACAATGAGCCTGGTACTTGTGGTGCAGTAGTAGATTATGTTGCTGCTGCTAGTGATGATTGTACAGACTTTGATGGTAGTCTTCAAGCTGTCTTAGACAATTTTAATAATAGTCACGCTATTATTACTGCAGAAATACCAAATAGATATGATTTTAGCGATGGTGTTAGTAGTTTTCTTATTAGCGATTCTAATATGTATAGTAATGGTAATATTATATTTCCAAATTTTTCTGGCACACCTCAATTAAATTACACAGGTGGTATTGTAACAGCAAACACAGGTTTAGGTACTAGTGGTATGTATTTTACAAGAAAACGAACAGGAATATTTTTACTCGCTGCAGATATTGACAATTTAAACACTCTTAATATACGTGGAGCCACTAATACGCTGAGTTCAACTACAGATGGTTTTGATAGTACTATCACCGTTAATGGTACAAATTATAATATTTTTGTTAAAAGAATTCATGGTGATATAAGTTACAATACAGTTAATCACATATTTATAGTTCCTGAAAATGCAGCAGTTGCTCATGATTTCCCTAATAGTAATTCTGACGAACACAACCTCACAGGACTAAACGCCACAAAGAGAATATACTATTTATTATATTCTACTGTTAATGGGATATTTGTAGATGATGCTACGTCAGAGAACATAGCAAAAACATTTATTGAGCAAGCAATCGTGCCTGCTCAGACAGAGCCAGTAGCAGTAACAGGCCTACCAAGTGGTTCTGTTTTTCCTGTTGGTACTACCACAGTGACCCTAGAGATTACAGATACTGCCGGTAACGTTAACTCACCTTGTACGTTTGATGTTACTGTAAATGATATTGAAGACCCTGTTATTGTTTGTGATGCAAACCTAACTACCACTTTAGCGCCAATTACAGGTTCTAATATTGTTGCTGCTAATATTCCAAACCCTGGGGCATTATCACCGTCTCCTACTATAACCATTGCAGAATCTGCAATTATTGGTCCTGGGAGTACATTAGACTCGGTAGAAATAGAAATAGAACACCCTAATGTAGAAGATCTTGATGTATTTTTAATATCACCATCAGGTACGTCATTAGAGTTAACTACAGACAATGGTGGTACAGGTAATAATTATACAGATACTGTTTTTACTGACAGTGCCGCAAGTATTACTTCAGGTACAGCTCCTTTTACAGGAATGTTTAGACCAGAAGGTGGCACCTTTGCCGCTGCATTTGCAGGAGAACAGATTAATGGAGATTGGACACTTGCTATTAATGACGACATGGCTATGCAAGCGGGTACTTTTAGAAAATTTATCATCAATTTTACAGCAGAAGTCTTTGATCCTGCAGATAATACAGATGAGGTATTCTTAGACGCTACAGGAAATTTAATACTAGATCCAGCAGATTATGATGATAGAGTGAGTGATAACTGTGATGTGTCTAGCTTAGTAATCACATTATCTCCAGATACCTTTGATTGCTCAGATGTAAGTGCAACACCTATACCTGTTACAATGACGGTTACAGATGCTGCAGGAAACTTTAGCACATGTGATTATATGATTACGGTTTCAGATAATTTACCACCAGTAATCACGTGCCCATCAGACCAAAATGAAACTCCAGATGGTATGGGTAATTTTATATTACCAGATTATGCCACTACCCTACCTATCACCGCAACAGATAATTGTGGGGCAACAATAACATATACGCAAAGCCCAGCAGCAGGCGATACAGTTACTGTAGGCACACATACTATTACTATCACCGCTAGTGATGGTACTAATGATGTAGATTGTACGTTTGATGTGATTGTTGGTGCGGTAACAAATACAGCTCCTACTATTGCCTGCCCAACAGAACAAGCAGGTGATGTAGATGCGGCGTGTACGTTTGCTTTATTAGACTATACAACATTAGCAACAACATTTGATGCTGACTCAGATACAGTTACTGTAACACAATCACCAGCAATAGGAACTATGGTTGGCGTTGGTACACAGGTAATTACTTTAACAGCAGATGACGGAACCACTACAACAGACTGTACTTTTAATGTTGTAGTTAGTGACACAACTTTACCTACTATCACCTGCCCTACAGACCAAAATGAAGTAGCAGACGGTACAGGTATGTTTACCTTACTAGATTACACAGCATTAGCAACAGCGGCAGATAACTGTACTGTGGCTTCAATCACACAGTCTCCTATTGCAGGAACAATGGTTCCTATTGGCACAACAGTAGTTACGCTTACAGTAAGCGATGGTACAAATACATTTGATTGTACTTTTAATGTAATAGTTGCAGATGATGAAGATCCAGTAATTACTTGCCCTGCAGACCAAACAGGTGATGTAGATACGGCGTGTATGTTTACAGTGCCAGATTATACAACACTAGCAACAGCAACAGATAATTCAGGAACACCAACGGTAACGCAAATGCCTTTAGCCGGTTCAATGGTTGGAGTTGGTACCACAGTAATTACACTAACAGCAAGTGATGGAACAAACACAGCAGATTGTATGTTTAATCTTGTAGTGAGTGATGCTACGCCACCAACAATTACCTGCCCAGTAGATCAAAACGAAACTGCAGACGGTACAGGTATGTTTACCTTACTAGATTACACAACATTAGCAACAGCGGCAGATAACTGTACTGTAGATTCTGTAACACAATCTCCTATTGCAGGAACAATGGTTGGTATAGGAACTCAAATAGTAACATTAACTGTTAGCGACGGTACAAATACATTTGATTGTACTTTTAATGTAATAGTTGCAGATGATGAAGATCCAGTAATTACTTGCCCTGCAGACCAAACAGGTGATGTAGATACGGCGTGTATGTTTACAGTGCCAGATTATACAACACTAGCAACAGCAACAGATAATACAGGAACACCAACGGTAACGCAAATGCCTTTAGCCGGTTCAATGGTTGGAGTTGGTACCACAGTAATTACACTAACAGCAAGTGATGGAACAAACACAGCAGATTGTATGTTTAATCTTGTAGTGAGTGATGCTACGCCACCAACAATTACCTGCCCTAGTGATCAAAACGAAACTGCAGACGGTACAGGTATGTTTACTATTCCAGATTATACGGCATTAGCAACAGCGGCAGATAACTGTACTGTGGCTTCAATCACACAATCTCCTATTGCAGGAACAATGGTACCTATTGGTACTACGGAAATAACATTAACGGCAAGTGACGGCACAAACTCAATTGATTGCACATTTGATGTAATAGTTGCAGATGATGAAGATCCAGTAATTACCTGCCCTACAGTCCAAACTGGTGATGTAGATACTGCATGTATGTTTACAGTGCCAGATTATACAACACTAGCAACAGCAACAGATAACGCAGGAACACCAACGGTAACGCAAATGCCTTTAGCCGGTTCAATGGTTGGAGTTGGTACCACAGTAATTACACTAACAGCAAGTGATGGAACAAACACAGCAGATTGTATGTTTAATCTTGTAGTGAGTGATGCTACGCCACCAACAATTACCTGCCCTAGTGATCAAAACGAAACTGCAGACGGTACAGGTATGTTTACTATTCCAGATTATACGGCATTAGCAACAGCGGCAGATAACTGTACTGTGGCTTCAATCACACAATCTCCTATTGCAGGAACAATGGTTCCTATAGGCACAACAGTAGTTACGCTTACAGTAAGCGATGGTACAAATACATTAGATTGCACATTTAATGTAATAGTTGCAGATGATGAAGATCCAGTAATTACCTGCCCTACAGACCAAACTGGTGATGTAGATACAGCATGTATGTTTACAGTGCCAGATTATACAACACTAGCAACAGCAACAGATAATTCAGGAACACCAACGGTAACGCAATTTCCTTTAGCCGGTTCAATGGTTGGAGTTGGTACCACAGTAATTACACTAACAGCAAGTGATGGAACAAACACAGCAGATTGTATGTTTAATCTTGTAGTGAGTGACGCTACGCCACCAACAATTACCTGCCCTGGTGATCAAAACGAAACTGCAGACGGTACAGGTATGTTTACTATTCCAGATTATACGGCATTAGCAACAGCGGCAGATAACTGTACTGTAGATTCTGTAACACAGTCTCCTATTGCAGGAACAATGGTTCCTATAGGCACAACAGTAGTTACGCTTACAGTAAGCGATGGTACAAATACATTAGATTGCACATTTAATGTAATAGTTGCAGATGATGAAGATCCAGTAATTACCTGCCCTACAGACCAAACTGGTGATGTAGATACAGCATGTATGTTTACAGTGCCAGATTATACAACACTAGCAACAGCAACAGATAACGCAGGAACACCAACGGTAACGCAATTTCCTTTAGCCGGTTCAATGGTTGGAGTTGGTACCACAGTAATTACACTAACAGCAAGTGATGGAACAAACACAGCAGATTGTCCATTTAATCTTGTTGTAAGTGACGCTACGCCACCAACTATTACTTGCCTTGCTGATCAAACTGAAGATGCAGGTGCAAACTGTATGTTTACAATACCAGACTATACAGCATTAGTAACAGCAACAGATGCTTGTGGTACGGTAACGATAACACAGACTCCTCCACTTGGAACAATGGTTGGACTTGGTGACACAACAGTTACACTAACAGCAGATGATGGTACATTAACTACACCCTGTGTATTTATTCTAACGGTAGAAGACAACACACCAATAGACTTAGTTTGTCCGCCTACTCAAAATGAAACGGCAGATATATCTAATATGTTTACGCTACTTGATTACACTACATTAGCAACAGCAACAGACAACTGCGGAACACCTACACTATCTCAATCTCCAGCAGCAGGTGCTGTGGTAGGATTAGGAACCACTGTAGTTACAATCACAGCAACTAGCGGGACAGAAACGATAACCTGTATGTTTGATGTAGTAGTCAACTCAGCTACAGCTCCAAATATTACTTGTCCAGCAGACCAAATAGAAGATGCTAGTGCTACTTGCGAATTTATAGTTCCTGATTATACGACTAGCGCGACAGTTACAAACGGTTCTGGAACAGGAACAATTACACAAGTACCTACTGCAGGTACAATTGTTAATGCTGGAATCACAACAGTAACATTAAACTTAACAGATGGTGCTTTTACAGATAGCTGTAACTTTAGCTTGACTGTTAATGACGTTAC
>CANLBJ010000001.1 GCA_947488905.1 Ulvibacter algarum | reverse complement strand
AAACAACCAATAGATTGGTTTTTTCTTATACATTTTACAATGGTATTTGTAAAAATCTGCGAATAAGAATTTCTCTAGATCTTTGTTTAAACAGTCTTGTATAAAGTTGATGTTATCGGTACGTGTTTCTGTACCCCAAACAACATCTAGTAAATTATAAACTTGTTGCAAGGCATCATCTGGAAAATTACAAGTTGATCCCATTAATGGTAGAATAGCATCTTCATCTATTGTGATATTACCATTGTTATAACTATAACTTTCTAGTTCCTTTTTGGTTGGGTTTGGGTGTGCAATATTTAAACCAGGCTTATCTAAACGATAACGCCCCATAAACAGACCAATAGCATAACTTATAAACTGACTAATTACTTCTGTTTTGTTAATTGGCAGTGTAATAGCCTCGCTCCCATTGGCTCTAAAACTAGCTTCTAAAGCCTCTAAATCTTTTTTAGCCAGTTCTTCTTGTAAAATAGTTATGTCTTTTAAAGCAACTTCAGGAGTAAGTTCGTCTTGCAAGCCATAAATATCTATAAAAATACGATTGAGTTCTTCCTCATTACTATGTAGTTGAAAGAAGTCTTTGGTTTCGCTTTCTTGCCAAGTACCATAAGCTTCTTCTAGAGTCTTTGTAGTACGTATTAATGGAAATTGCTCAAAATCTGAGGAACATTCCTTTTGAGTTAAATCTTTAAAAGTTATTTTTATTGCCTGCAACACTAAAGAATTAACATTGTGATTTTTTGAATTTAATAAAGGGATTTTCTTTAATTGACCTGGTTCAAAATTAATAGTTGGACTTAATGCTTCTAAGAATTTTTGAATGACTTTCGAATTTAAAAGCCCTTGAGTGTAATCATAAGTATTCTCCGTAATCGGAAAAACGGAACATCCTGCTACATCAAACAGAGACCCTTGATAAAACCTTCTAAATGAAATATTGCCTGCCGCGACTTTAGACCAAGAAATAGATTCTCTGAAATATAAGTTTTCATTCCAACATTTTGAATTATTGGCGGTGATTTTACCATTCAATAAATCGGTAGATTTTTTCTCTTTTATATTTTTTCCATCTAGAAACCAATCGACAACGAAATCATTATTGCCGTACCATCTTTTTAGGGCACCTCCTTTATTATAAGGAAACCATTTGAGTTTTGATTCTTTCGCTTGATTTCTGTCCATATCTCTTCCAATAGCTTTGTTTGAAACCTCAAACCAATACCTCACAAATAAAGGGTTTCCTCCAGTTTGCATACCTGTTCTAACTTCTGAACAATCATCTAATGATTCTGTATTTTCGAAATGAGAAATAATTTTATCACTAACCCAATACGCAATTGGATTACCTGGTATTTTAGAAAAATTGATTTGTGGTATATTGGGATAAAATAGTTTCTTACCTTCTGCTGTTCCGTTCATTGGAATTTCGGTAATTCCTTCTTCTCCTCTATATTGGTTAAAATCGTATTTGTAGTCTATTTTTCCATTACTGCATAAAAAGAGTTTCTCAATGTCTTTGTATAAAATATGTTGGAAATTACGTTCGTGTAACCTAAAATAACTACCAAAAGCGTTTTCAGATTTTGTTTTCTTTACAGCAAATGCCACAGAACCAAAGTCAATACCAAAGATTCCACGTCCCATGTGCAATAGACTATCAAACGCAAAATTATCAATATAGCTTTTTCTTATTTTTTCAAAAGAAGATAAAAACAACCAAGACGGCAAATTAATTAACGCAAAACGAGAGTTATCTTCCGTCATATTAGGGATGACTTCCATAAAAATAGTCATCAAATCAGACTTTGTAATTGGGTAATTTGCATTTACATAATTCTTTAAATCTGCATTCATACTCTTCTGTCCCATATAAGGTGGATTGGCTACTACAGACAAATATTTTTTAGTTAATAGTAATAAAACAGGAATGTAGTTTTTAAGTTTAGGGTAAATGACTTCAATATTAAAATCCCTAAACTCGGCAGTTTTTATTGTTGTAAACTGTGCTTCAATATAGGTTCTTGCAGCTTCACTAAGTTCTAGCTTCATTACAGAGCCTAAATTCTTCGCTTGTTGCATTAAGCGTAAAGCTGTGTCTAATTCTTCTACATAATTATCACCATTTTCTCCTAAAAAGTCTTTAATTTCTTGTAAACTAAAATCAGCTGCTTCTGGCATCGCATATACATTAGGTAACCAGTCTTTGCCCCAAATAGCAGGATAAAACTTTGCTACTTTCAATAAAATGGCAAAGGTTGCTAGTTGTGCAGCTCTATCGTCAATGTCTAAACCAAATAAATTATTTTTAAGAATAGATTGTACCGCTTCTTCTGGCGTGTAGTATTCTTCTAAGTACATTTTGTAGATCAAATCAAAACCTTCTACTAAAATGTGTCCTGAGCCTGCTGCTGGGTCTATAAGGGTTAGGTCTTCTATTGTAGGGATTAGGGATGAGGCATTAGGTATTAGATTTTCTTCGCTCTCATTTATTACCAAATATTTCATTTGGCTTTTTAATGCGCTGTTTGGGTGCTTGTCTAACCAAATTTTACCTGCGGTGTTTTCTACCATGTATTTTACAATCCAATTAGGTGTAAAAATTTGTGTGGCTGCTGGTATATCTTTGGCTTCCGCTTTTTTCTTCTTCTTAAAAGACTTAAATACTTCATCTTTCTTTTCTGAAATATAAAACTGATACAACCATCCTATTAATTCTACCTTTTGGTAGTCTTCATTACTTATGGCATCTGTGGTATTTAATAAATGTAAAAACCCATCGGTTTGCAACATATTATCTGGCAGTAACAACTCTGTATAATCGTCTATTTTACCAAAAACACGTTGCAGGGTTTTATGGCTATGACAATAACCTTTAATTAGTATAGCAAAAGCCTCTTGGTCTTTACTATAGTCTGCCAGTATTTTTTGCAGCCTGTTTTTTTCTTCCGTAGTTAAAAAATCACTTTTACCTTGTCTTGCCTTTTGTAAAATAACAGGCGTGTGTTCTAAACCTGGAGCATCTTCTAATTGCGGTTCTTCATAACCGTTTTTCACTAAAATACGCAATGCCATAATGCGGTTAAACCATGTATAAGCCGCTTCTTCTACAACTACTTCAATGCCCTTTTTTTTAATAGCAGTTGCTAAAGACTGCCATAAACTAGGTACAGAAGGATCATCAAAAACTTCGCCTCTAAAACTATACCCACCAGATACTTTTTCTGGCTGTTCTAAAATGGCTCCTTTATCATTAAATCCCCAATACAGCAATTTTTTGGCTACGCCCTGCATTAATATTTTGCGAGACTCTTGTGCAAATGTTTTTGTATTCATAGACTATTTAATAATGATGTTTTTCTTTTCTTTTAATAACTGTAGCATTTCCCTACGTAATTTTAGCAAGTATTCTTCTAAGTCTTTTTCCGTAGTAATGGTAGCAACTCCTTTAGTCACATAATAAATAGCAGATTCTGCTGCTTTATCCCCTGCTGCAACTGGAGTGGCTTTTATTATTTTTTCTAACTCCCTACCTCTAAAGTCACTCGCCTCTAAATATTTATTTTTTAAGCCAGATAATGAGGTTAAATTTTTAATACCGTTTAAGGTATACTCCTTATCACTATAAACAGTAACTGCTACTTTACGCTTTACCGCCTCATCTTCTAGTTCCTTAAAAACTGCCTCATAAGCCTGCAGTGCCTTGTCTTTCATTTCTGAAATTTTAGAGGTTAAAGCATCGGCTAGTTCATCAAAAGCTTTTACAATATGTCTAAATTCTTTTCTTGGATCCTCTAGCGTAAAAAAGTGATTTACTTTTTTAACCTTCTCAAGGTCGGTCTCAGATAACAGCTTAAAGTTATCATTATTGATATTTACAAAACTTCTAATTTCGTTATACTTCTCCAGTCTATTAACAGCAAAATCTTCTATCGCTTTTACATTATCAACCGTTTCCTTTAATTGCTCCTGGTCTTCTGTTACTGCGCGAAATAATTTTTTAAGGTCTGCAATAGTTGATACTTGGCTAGTTTCCTTTTTGGCTTTGGTAAAACAAGCACTAAACGCGTACATTTTATACTTAGATTCTAGATCTGAAAACGCATTCTCTTTTTGAGACAAACTATTTTTTAACGCATCAAATAATTTGTTTTGATCTGTCTCTATATGCTCACCAGACAAGGGCTCATTAAACACATTTTTATAAGCTACAATTACGTTATCTAAGGTTTCTTGGTCTATCTCTTCGCTTGCTACAATCTCGCAAGAGGTGCGCTCTGCGGTAGATACTGCTTTATTTATAAAATCTATGCGATTGTAACGCTCCGTACCTTTATATTTAAATTCTCTTTTTTTCTTTTTCTCTAAGCGAACTACAATATCTAAAACCGCCTCGAAACGCCACCCAAAAGGTTCTTTTTCGAAATGATTAATTAAATCATAAACCGTTATTTGATCGTTGTTCAATGAAATAAAATCGTTCACCATTTGCTCTGCAGGCTGTAATGTTTCCATTAAAACTTGAGTATCCGCAACAGATTTTTTTAGTTCTTGCTGGTTACGTGCATATCCAGAAGATAAATGGTGATTTTTATAAATACCTTGTAAATGCGCCTCAATAACATTTGAGAAACGATCTGCAGGCGTTGTTCCATTTACATCGCTTGCTTCAATAATACTGTTTTGAGATACAAATCGTGTATCTGCAAAATTAGATTTCAGACTATTTACAATTCTCTCTTTTAACTGGTTGTTACGTACTTTAAAGTTCTCGTTAGTGCGCGATCTGTCTCCAGTACCACCCGTTGCATTGTTTAAAAAGTATTTGTTGGTTCTGCAATACCAGTCAAATTCTTTTTTAAGCGTTTCATCTGCGTTAAACCACTCATTAACAGCTACAATGATTTCTTTTTTATTGACATCTAGTGCCTTTTGTTCAAGAGGCGTATTATCTGAGAGTAATACAGTAATATCAAAATCTCCATTACGTAAAAACTCGCGTCCTTCTACTGCATAGGCAATTTTAAAATCATTTTGTCCAAAAGCAAATTTGCTGGACAAGTTAATTAGCGGTCTAAATAACGTATCAAATGTAGTATACTTATCATCTAACGCTAAGGTTTGATTTTTAATGATATTTTGCACATCCATTTCATCTTCATTAAAAAAGAAGTAGCTTCCTTTTTCTTCTCTAATGATACTTTCTTCAGACAGTTTTGTTAACACCTTAGCAATTTCTTTCTGAAGTGCTTTTTTGTTTTGATCTAAAGCATCCATCAACAAAACTCCTAAATTTTCAATGTTAGAAGGAAATGTCTGTCTTTGATTTTCTAATAGATTAGAAATCATAAACAATACTTTTACCACACGTTGTGCAAAAGGATTGTTTTGAACATAGGGAAGCTCTAAAGCGTTCTGTATAGCTTTATACCCTCTATTTGTTAAGTTGGTTTCTAAAGATTTATTATAAAATGCGTCAAAAGGCATAAAACCACCTACTTTATCATCTGCGTGTTCTTTTGCTGTATAATGGGTGATTCCTAAAATAGAACGCTCATTGTCTTTTACTTGTTTAATTACAAACTGTAATTGCTGAAAAGCTTCGAAAACGTGTGCGATTAATTTAAATTGATAAGGAACAAATGGATACCCAATTATAAACTCGTCTTCAGACCTATAACCCTTATATAAATCGTGATTTATTTTAAACTGAATATCTATATAGTCTTTATTTTTATGGTACAAGTTTGTTAAATATTCTGTCCCAGTACTATTTTTATCTAAAACTCTGCGCTGCGTTATGTAGGACGCATCATTACTTTGTAATGAAATACGCGTATCAAAGCGACCAAGAATTTTACCAAACTCGTCTTGCACATCTGCTACTCCATCTGCACCACCAGAAACCTCATCTAATGTTTGTTGTGCTGTACAAGCTATCCAAACCTGGTTGTTACAATCATCACTAACACGCTCTATTATATTCTGAAAGTTTAATAGAATTTCTTTATTCGTACCAACGTATTGAGAGACTTCATCTACTAAAAACAACATACGGTAGTTAGCATCTTTTCCTTTTAAAAACTCTTGCAGCTCTGGTATTAAAGTGGCCTTTATACCTACTTTATAATTCTCTGGATCAGATAATTTTGAATGTAAAGACACCTTATCTAATTCTGGAATAAACTGTTTTGCGATTTCTAAAATATCGTCTAGTTGAAATGCTGCTGCATCTGCTGCATCTGTAACCCAATTAAAACCAGTTTTCTCTTCAACCTTAACTTTAAAGTCTTCAAATACACCTTTTTTATCTAACTGCTTTTCTAATAAAATAGCTAATGGAATATCATTAGAATTATACCCTCTAAACTTGTTAAACATATTTAGAAAGATACGTGTTAAACGCTCTTGACTACCATCATCTGTTTCATCCTCAACATTAAACATAATGTTATCAGAATTCGAGCTTTGGGCTTTTTTCTTTAGTAGCCTTAAGTTACTTACCGTAATATCCTGATTATTGCCAGCATCCATTGCATCGTAATCGTCTTTTACTGCTTTTTCAAAAGCCTCAAAAGCTACTTCGGCCGTTTCCATATCCAATAAGTAGTGCACATATTTTATAAAGTGTGACTTACCAGAACCGTAATATCCATTTATCCAAATACCAGATTTGCCCGATTTCTTATTTAAAACCGTATCCACTATGAGATATAGTTTTTCAATTAACTCTTTAGTAAAAACATACTCTTTAATTTCTGCTTCTATTGTTTCCTTAGCTTTGTTGCTTACCACAACGGCGGGATTGATATCTCTATTAATATCTCTAGCGTAAATTTCTTTTAATAGCATATTGATTCTTATTCGTTTATTAATTTAATAGCTCTGTATAAGTTTTCATCTTTTAGTAAACCAAAAAGCGAGTAATACTCTTTGGCTTCTCCAGGGTAAAACATAATGAGTTTATATCCCTTTACAAATTTTTCAAAATTGTTAAAAAAGCGACTTGCTCTTATATATGGAAAAGCATTACCAAACCCTTTTATAAATACATAACATCTTTGAAAGTTGTCCTCAATTTTTAAATGTGACTGTATCTTCTCATTTAAAAAAATTAAAAATCTTGGGTCATAAGCATCCTTAAATAAGGATTTGTTAACGGCTTCTGCTTTAAGATTTTCATGAGTATTATAAAAATCGAATTTGTTTGTTTTTGCAAATTTCTCCTGCTTCAAATAGTTTATAAACTCTTCATAAATATCCAAAACAATTACATCCAGATAATTTGAAGGACGATGCAACCTATTTTTAATGTCTGAAATTTCTGCGTCTATTTGATACTCCTGTTCGGCGTTGTACATATACATATATGCAGGAAAGAACAAGTTTCCTGTTTCGTAATCCTTGAAGTCATCATTTGCTAAATGCTCATATAATTCTGCTATCGTCATGTATTCTATTTTATATAAAACAGGCATCTAAAAACCAGTTCTCATCATTTTTTTTAAAAAAATCCCAAAAGAGCTCATTAGTATTATTAGGTTTATGCACTATTTTTTTATTGTATAAACCTGCATCTTTTAATGCCTTTCTATACTGCGTGTTTATTTTTTTTATTGTTGTGTAAGACCAATTTTCTACATCTTCAGATGTCGATGATAATTCATCTAGTCGCATTTGCACATCATATTCAACCAATTCAGCACCTAGTTTATATTTTTTTACAGCTACTTCAAAATGTAAATCAAAAACTATAGGATATGTTTTTAAACATAAATAAAACAAACCTAATTTTTGTTCATTTTCATCCCATTCAAAAAACTGATACCAGAAGTCTATAGAGACTTTCTCATACCGCCGCTTAACTTCAGAAATAATTCTCTTACGTGCAGAATTTGTTGCAACTCCCATCACATTATTTTCTTCCTCCTCTTTTTTTAATAATTCATCGAAATTAGTGCTTAATAATATTCCTCTAAGAGCTACAAACTCTGTAAAAAGGAGACCTCCAGCTGTAAAATTGGCATCGTAATTCGTTTTATTAGGCATTTTTATAATTTCTTTTTTTAGTTTAATTAACCTCTATACTTTATATTAAATACAAATATCACATTCAAGTATGCAAACCACCTGCATATTAATACAATTCATTCATTTTAGCTATTTTATTTATCATTTCGACTCTAACTTCAGCTGGAGAAACAACCTCTACATCTGCTCCAAAAGACAGTAATAGTTGAAACAACTCTGGATTAGGTATTACTTCCATTAAAATCGTTAATCCAGATTCATCTGTCTTATCTACTTTTTGAGTTCCATGCAATGGCTTTGTAAGTACATAATTAATTCGACCTTCAGAAAACCTTAACTTAATTGTTTCAGGTTTGCTCCCCTCTGGTTTAGTTACTCCTATTATGTCATCAAAATAATCCATCCAATTAATATCACTTGGTTCAAAGCTATCTGCTAATTCTTCTATAGATACTATTCGATCTAAAGGGTAATTAGATATTGACTTATATGCTTCATTATAACAAAACAAAAACCAGCGATTATTATATTGCTTTAAATAATACGGAGAAATAATGGTTTCTTGTTCCGGTTTCCCGTAAGGCTTATAAATTAATTTGTTTTTTTTCCTTTTAATAATAAGATTGAACAGCGTTCCTATCAATTCTCTACCTTTTAAATCAAGGTTTTCTTGATATCCTATTGCACCGTTATCACCTTGTGAGACAAGATTAAAAGCTTGTTCCATTCTAGGAATCAACTCTTCAAGCCAATTAAACTCTTCACGTCTTTTATAGCGTGATAATATAGCTAATGTAGTTTCTAGCTGTTCAGTGTCTTCATGATTAAGAGGATGATCTGCAATAGAGAAGTCTTTATCAGAATAACGAAATAGTCGTTTTTTACCATCTTTTAAATCATCATCTAATTCAATATTGTAGCCAACATCAGATTTCATATGGGCAATATCGTATTGAAGTTGTCTTAATTGGACACCTTCAGTACCCAAATCAAACAAATAAGAATTTACTTCTTCTAATAAATCATCATAAGTATATGCTCTATTAAAATTGCTAAAACACTTATCAAGAATAGTATACCGTATTTGCGCGTGCTTGTTTGTGGCCATTAAAAGACTTTAGAAAAAAATATGTATAATAAAATGGGGAGAATTTAAAAATAAGAAAGTATTACTTAATAATACTAGATCAACCTCTGTTTTTAAAAATAACCTTGTAGCGTTTCTTTAGCCCCACCCTTCTATGCCCGAAATAAGAGCTATTTCTGTAAATGTTTTATGTTATCTTAATCACTTCTATATATCATATAGTGTTAAATGGTGGAACGCAAAAAAAATGATCACCTTCCTATATGAACCAAATTCACCAACAAAGTCAAGCTTTCAGAAATTTGAATAAATTAAGCCTTTTTAAACATTATTTTAAAGCAAAACTATTAATCGTATAGTACTTATTGGTGGAAAACAGACTCCATTAATTTTTCAAAAATCACCCCCAGTATATTGAATAAAAACAGCTACCAAACATCATTTTTAATCTCTGGAGATAAACCAAAAATTTCTAGGAGCCTTCTTTTTAAATATTCTTTCACTTCTACCTGATATTGAATAGGAACTACTATACTATCGTGTATTGTGGCCATAAACATATTTGGGTATAATTTAGAAAGCTCCTTTGTAATAATATCTAATAATATGAATGCCTCAATTTGCTGAAGAAACTTAGCGAAGAGTTTTTTAGATTTATCAATCTTTGCTCTTTCTGTTTCGGTTCTCTTATTGCTTTTTCGATTACATACTTTATCCATTTCTGGACAATGTTTAAAATCATAAATAAATTTATTGAGAGCTTCAGGAAATATCCTCTTTACTTGTTTAACTCGCTCTAAAGTGCTTTTAGGAGAGCAGTACATATATTCTAACATTAAAACTTTGCAATACCCTCTGAGGTCTCTATAGTACTGATTAACTCTATAGCCTAAAGATGGCTTGTAGATTTTATCCTGATACCCATTTTTATACTTCAAGTTCTTAACAAAGGTTTTATCTAAGTTGCTCCCTAAGTAATTATAAATATCAGTATCACAAATTAATTTTTGGTATGCTCTAAAGTCAGCAATAGTTATAGATGACAGAGATATAGAATTCATTACAGTAGTAAACTTATCTTTAACATCTTTACTCCTTAAATATTCCTTAGCAACTTCCCATTCCTTATTTAATATAAAATTCAACACTCCTGCTAGCATATAGGGCTGAGATGATTTCACATCTAATGAAACCAAACTGTTACCATTATGTGAAAGATAGCCTCTTAAACTAGATGGAAAATTTGTTAAATTAGAGTGCAACCTATTATCATTCACACTTCTTAAATAATACCATTGTCCAAATCGCATCCTATTTAAACTATAAGAATACTGTTCTTTTTGGTCGTTAGTTAAATCTTGAGAATTTGAAATAAAATCAAATCCCTCTTTCCAATCTATAGATATGTTCTCCGCATTCAACCATTTAGTTAAATGCCTAGTGCTTCTATCTGCGGAAAGTTTCTTCTGTTCAATTTTTGATTCCTTAATGACAGATTTAGCTAGAAATTTTTCATAATTGAAATTTAGAAACTCATAAACATCATAATGCCTTGTTGTTTCACTATTACTTTTCTGATAAATCACTTTATATCCATAAGATCTAGAACCATCTGTAGAATATGGGATAGTTTTAATAAAACCATATGTTTTCAAAAAGTCCTTATATTTTTTCAATTCTTTCTGAAGATAACTATTCAATATCTTAGAAGGAATACGGATATAACCTCCATTAGTTATATCATTCTTTCTAATACTTTTTTGATAGAGAATTTGATCAATCAGAAAGACAGTTTTATCCATCATTATTTTACTACCGTCCTCTTCATTCAGATGACGATTATACACCTCTACTTTTTCTTCTAGGCACTTAAACAGGGCTCTATCAATTGAGATGAAATATTTTTTATAAATCATACTTTTGTCTAATTTTTAGACATAGCAATGCCCGTCTATACTTTGTTAAAGCATCGCTATGCAAGTCAATAAATTATTTGAAATACCTTTTAAGAGGCGGTGATATAGGTGCTTAACTCTTCTATTTTATTAATAGATTCAAATAAGCCCGTTACAATTCGTGGATCTGAAATACTATATGAGATAGCCCCACTTTTTATAAAATCAGAAATAGAATACCTATTTCCAGATTTAGAGATAATATTAAATCTCTTGAAGTAATTAAAGTACTTTTTAATATCACTTAATCCAAATATCCATATAGGAAATGGCTCAAGCTCTTCCTCACAAGTATGATTCCTTAGTAAAACTGTTAAGTAAACAATCGCTATTTCTTCATCAATACCATTCTGATTACAATATTGCACTGCTCTTACAATTCCTTCTGTTGTTGTTATCGTTATTTTTTCCATTACGCAGCCTGATTTAAAAAGGTTAACAAATCAGATTTCAGATAAAACACTTTTTTACCTAATCGTTTTGCTGGCAACAATCTGGACTTATCCCAAGACCATAAAGTTGTACAACTCACATTTAAGAACGCCGCTGCCTCTTTTCTAGTAAAAGGTTTTCCCTCTTGCTTTTCCTTATCTTTAAAAAGATAATTTTTAATCATTTTTAGGTCTTCTTGAATTTCAAGAACCTTTTGATTGTAACCGTTAAGATGGTTTTCTTTTTTTAATTTAGTCATTAATTTTTATTTACTAGCGATAACTTTATCACTTTCTGGGTGCAAGATATCAACCTTAGATTCAATAAAAACATAAGTGGACTAGTCGGTTGATAGTAAATAAAGGAAGATGCATAATAGCCTTAGAAGAGATCTTAATCATAAAATTTTACTAATGGACTAAAAGTGGACTATCTTAAATCCAGAAAGAAATATTTAGCCTGCACAAACGCATTTGAAACTTTGGATTTTCTTTTATTAGGCATATCAAGTGAAAGACCCTCTTGATAATCATAAAGTTCACGTAAAATTTTCACCCCAGTTGCTTTTGATTTATGTCTGTAAAAAAATATTGATTTAGATTCACAAAATTTATAAAATGCAATGAAGTCGATTGGCTTCTCATTCCAATGATCATAGTTTTTTGAAACTATCCCTCTATCGGCTAACTTTTTCTCGTAATCTAAAAACAAATCTATTTGAGAAGGGTCACATAACTCATTCAGAAGATCAGTCCTTGATTTGCTTTTCCTTTTAAAGCCATAAAGATTATTGCCTAAATGGCTTACATACTCTGACAGAGATGTGTCAATTGAATCTAAGCATTCATTGTAAGAAATATTTAGCAGTCGTGCACAATTTTGTATATGATCAGGAACACTCGGTTTTAGAAGCTCTTTATTTTCATCTATAGCTCGATGAAATAATTCAAGGGTACTTTTTAATCTAGACAGCCTGTATTCTTTTTCAATAGTAAAATCTGTCATATAGGAGAATATTTGAAAATATTCAGGACTTACGTCAATATATAAATCTTGTATTATCTGTGAAAGGCTAAAATTGACTTCAAATTTTTGTAACTCCTCAATTAAAATCTCTTTATCTAAATCTTCTAAAGTAGAATTTTTTACAAAGTTTACACACTTCTCTAATTTTGTGTCACCTCCACTAAAAAGGAATATATCACCATTTAATCGGTCTTCAATATAATCAGAACTACCTTGTATTTCTAACACTCCGTATGACATATATCTTATTACATCTGCTAAATCCATAACATCAAAATCTTCTAAGCCTTTCAATACTATATCATCAGATACTAAAATTTGTTTTTTAACATTTTTGGTATTTGTACATTTTATTTCTTTGCAAACAATTGAGACAATACTATTTAATCCTCCTATTATCAATTTTGTATTAAAACTTCTCATTATTAAAATTTAATTTTTTAATTGTAAACTTTAGAATTTAAAGTTTTGATTTTAGGGCATAAACCCTCGGAATCTTAGTATTGTTATTGTTATATTTAAAATTCACTCAACATATAACCACGTAGGCATAATATTGAAAAGTATTTAATGCATAATCAGTAAACACGATATGATAACATACAAATATAGAGATAAGTCAAGACAAGTTGATACACCTCTAAGTGCGCAAATTTCCATTCAAATTCATAAATAATTTCTTACAAATATCATGAATAAATAGATGTAGTGTGCGTATAGGTATTATATAGGGTACGTCTTTTCCTAAATAATAGGGTTTCATTACAAAAAATGGTTGCTTAAAGGTGTCTATACCCACCAAGCACCTTAAAGCAGTATTTACAATCGTTTTTGGATACCCCCCATTAGCTTTAAGAAGCTTTTTTTAAATAGCAACTCCTGAGAATTAAAAGATTTCGTAAACGAAGTTATTCTTTACTAAAGATATTTAAACAATGGTTTTCGGGAATATTTCGGGAATAAAAAAAGTCAATCAACTGTAATACAGCTAATTGACTCTTGTTTTAGTAGCGGGAACTGGACTCGAACCAGTGACCTTCGGGTTATGAGCCCGACGAGCTACCTACTGCTCTATCCCGCGATATAATATCCAAAAAAATCATCTTAGCTTTTAACTTTCGGCCCATAATACCGACATATTTATTTTGGACTGCAAAGATACAAACCTTTTTGATCCTAACAAGCAACAAACCAATAAAATTTCAGAAAATATTTTTTAACAGATTATGCTAATTTTTTTTACGTCTTAAAGTTGTTGACTACCTTTATTTTATGACCAAAACTATTAAAATATTATTAACCGGCTTCCTTATAGTATTAGGAGGTTTTATCATCTTTACGTTACTTATTAATAGATCCATTAATAATAAAATTTCTAATTTTTTAGACAACAGACTTCCTTCAAACATAACACAGTCTCATAGCAATATGAATATAGATAGCTTTGCAGGCACCGTAACATTAAGTGATGTTCTTGTCAAACTAGCTAATAAAAGTGACACCATAACGCACACAATTGTTAAACTCGACCAACTAATTATAGAAGACGTAAGCTATTGGGATTATCTAGTTAATGATGTAATTCGTATAGAAGACATTAAACTAAAATCGCCAAACATTACATACTATAAAGATAAAGTAACTCTAAACAAAGAAATCTCAAGACAAGCGCCTATAACGCTTTATAAACCCATAATTATTGATGAGCTAAGCATAGATAATAGCACGCTAAAGATTATTGAAAAAGACAAAGACAGCATACTACTTTATGCAGCTAATGCTACTATAGAACTTGACGACCTTAAGATTAGCAAAGAAACACTTCTAAAAAAAATACCTGTTGACTATAATAAGTATGAAGTACAAGCAGACTCTGTGTTTGTGAAAATTAGCCCTTATGAAAACCTCACCGTGGGCGCTATTAAAATCAAAGACAAAAACGCTCTATTTAACAATCTACATCTAAAAACTAAATACTCTCGTAAGACGCTTTCAAAAATGATAGCTAATGAGCGTGACCACGTAGCGTTACTTATTGAAAAAATAGACATAAACGACATTGATTTTGGTTTTAATAATAAAGATAAATTCTTTGTAAAAAGCCCTCTAATCACTATCAAAAAACCTGTTGCGACTATGTTTAGAGACAAACTTGTTACAGATGATTTAAAGACAAAAAAACTTTACAGTAAACTATTACGCGAAACCAAAATAGACCTAACTATAGATAAAGTTGATATTAATAATGGAGCGCTAACATATACAGAGCGTGTAAAAGAAGACAATAGTGGTGGTACTATAGATTTTAAAAATCTATATGCGAGTATTAATAATGCGAGTAATACGTACGCCTCACCCTTAAAAACTGTAATAAACATAGATGCACAATTTATGCAACACACGCCTCTTAAGGCAAACTGGACCTTTGATATAAACGATACAAATGATCAATTTTTATTTAAAGCAGAATTAGGCAAAATGGTCGCCAGCGATCTTAATACTTTTATGAAACCTAACTTAAAAGTACAATTAGAAGGGGTTACCAATAAAACCTACCTCACAATTAGCGGAACAAATACGGCATCGCAAATAGATATGAAACTGAGTTATAACAACTTTAAAGTAAATATCTTAAATAAACGAGGCAACAAGAAAAACAGGTTTCTCTCTGCTATAGCAAACGTGTTTATTAAAAAAAATAGCGACACAGAACCGGGAGGTTTTAGAGAGGGTACGGGAACAGCAACTAGAGATAGATCTAAATCTTTCTTTAATTACCTATGGCTTAATATAAGAGCTGCCTTACTAGACACCCTTACTGGCGACGGTTCAATAAGTGATTAAGCATTACTGCTCTATACTCTCTGCGTTAAATTCTACTAAAACAGCATCTTCAAAACGTGCTGTGATTTGTATGGGATTACAACAAATCTCGCAATCTTCTACATAACTTGAAGTAGCAGATGGGTCTAAAAGCATTGAGATAGATTCCCAGCAATGTGGGCATTGAAAAAAGTGTTCGTGCATAATAAGTACTCTTTAATACAAAAATAAATAGCTTTAATATTTGAGCAACAAGCTTGTCTTAGCTTACGCGAAAATGTGCCAGATTTAAACCCGCACTATAATTCAATATTTAGCAATTGCCCTGCAAGTTGTAATACTTCAAGCTCGGCTAACTTTGCTTGATACTTAGCTAAGTTCTTATTTGTCTTTGTATTTAATAAATTGACTTGGGCTTGTCTTAACTCTACAGAACTTATTTGACCTAATTTATATTGCTCGTTACTACGCTCAAAGTTGTTAGTTGCCGTAGCCACATTTTGCGCTTGCAGATCATAAATCTTAAGCTTATTAAGATAGTCACCTTGTGCATTTAAAATATCGCGGTCTACTTCTTTTTCTATTTGATCTATAAGCACTTCTTGACTTGCTACTTGAATTTTAGCATTTCTAACAGAAGTAATACCGCTACCTCCATCAAATAAATTCCAACTTAAATTTACACCTGCAGAAAGCCCTGTATTAATACTTGCAGAAGCAAAACTTGTAGAAGGAAAGTTACCTTTGTTCCAGCCATAGCTTCCTGTAAGACCTACTGTAGGCAGGTACACAGATTTGCTTGAATTATAATTATAATCTGATATTGTTTTATTCTTCTTAGCTTGCAGGATACGCGTATTCATTGTGTCAGCTACATTAATATAATCTTGTAGCACTAATTCTGGCACAAAAACTACGGTTGTGTCTACATTAAAATCACGCTCAAGATCTAAGTTAGATATCACATTTAAATCACGTTTTGTGTTTATTAAAAGCTGTCTTGCGTTTAGTAAGTTAATACTGTCTGTAACTAAATCTACTTCGGCATTAAGTACGTCTAATTTATTGTTTTGACCATACTCAAAGGCATAACCAGCTCTTTTTAATCTACGTTCTGTATTATAAAAAGTCTCTTCAAGAACCGTAATATTTTCTGTGATACGTGCGACCTCATAATACACAGAGAACATTTGCAACACCGTAGTCTCCATGGTTTCTCTCACTTGTAGTTCTGAAACTTTATACTCTTCTTTAAATGCTTTATAATCCCAATATCTACCTAAACCGTCAAAAAGAGTATAGCTTAAATTTAGTGATGCATCATATCTAGTGGTTTCTGCTCCATCTACAATATTTGTATCTCCACTTTGAAAAGTTACTTCTTGATCCTGAATATCATAAGACGCCCCAGCGTTACCTGTAAGAGATGGCAAATAACCAGAGTTTAAAATTCCTTGATTATTATCTGCTACTTCTAGATTATTGTTTGCTATGGTAATCCCAAAGTTGTTTTGCAACGTTTGAGCAATAGCTTCTTGTTTTGTTAAAAGACCGTTAGTCTGCCCCAGCATATTTCCGAAGCAAAATAAGGCGATTAGTATACTATTAATGTGCTTCATTTTGTTCTTTTATAGCGCGTTCTACTTCTTCGTTTGTTACTTTTTTGCCTGTTATTAACCATTTTGTGGTTTTTTTAGTTCTATTACCAAAAGATAAAAAGATAGGCAACATCACTAAGGTTAAGACCGTAGCAAAGGCAATACCATATGCAATAGAGATTGCCATTGGTTTTAAAAATTGTGCTTGTCTACTCTTCTCTAATAGCAATGGTGCTAGTCCTGCAATAGTTGTCACAGAGGTTAAAAAGATGGCTCTAAATCTTGATTTTCCAGCTTCTAGAATAGCGTCATCAAACTTCATCCCGTCTCTTAAGTTTTGATTAAACCTTCCTATTAACACTAAGCCATCATTGACCATTATCCCAATGAGAGCAATGATACCAAGCATAGATAATATGTTAATTGGAAAATTATGAATCCAGTGTCCCCAAGCTACGGCTGGTAAACAAAATGGCACCAATAACAACAGTAATAAAGGCTGGCTGTAGCTTCTAAAAGTGAATGCAATGGTCATATAAATTAAGGCCAGTACTGTCAAACCTACTGGTCCTAATGAGGCTTCTAACTTGGCTGCCTCTCTGTTTTGACCTTCATAAGACGGAGACACTGTAGGATATTTAGATAAAATCTCTGGCATTATCTCTGTACGTAGCTCTGCTAGAATATCTGTAGCACTTACTTCATCTGGGTTTTCTAAATCTGCAGAAATTTGAATTTCGCGTCTTCCATCTAAGTGATTGATAGCGACCTCTCCTCTTTCAATAGTATACGTAGCAATCTCACTCAACGGAATTTGAGCACCACTAGGAGCGGTGATTCGCATCGCATCAAGATCTGTAATTGAAGAGCGATTATCTAGGTCATAACGTACCCAAACACGTATCTCATCTTGCCCACGCTGAAAACGCTGTGCCTGTACTCCAAAAAATCCAGAACGAACTTGTGACATTACTGTGCTAAGGTTTAAGCCTAACAAATAGGCTTTCTCATTAAGCTCTAGTTTTATCTCTTTAATACCAGAAGGGTCATTATCTGTAACATCTTTAAGTAAAGCGTTTGCTAAAAGATTGTCCTTAAGTTCTTTTTTAGCAGCTTTTAGCTCCGCTATATTATTTCCGAGTAAAGAAACAGAAACTGGGCTACCCCCAAAGTTACCTCCACCTCCATATACAAGACTTTCTGTACCTAACACCTTCCCTACTTTTTGCTGTATACTACGTGTCACAACATCAGACGATACTTCATTAGGTCTTTCTTCTCCTGGTAAAAGGTTTATAGTTAATGATGCAGATGAAGAACCAGGGCCTATGTTTTTAATAATATTTTCAAACATCATCTTTCCTTCATTCTCTTCAGAGTCATCAAAATATTTTGCGGTAAGTTCTTTATTAGTCTCTACCGCTTTGGTCTCAATAAAACTAATAATACTATCTGTTATAGCAGCATTAGTACCTTGAGGCATCTCTATACTTATCTGCACACGGTCACTCGCAATTCTAGGAAAAAATGCGGTACGTATAATACCACCACTCACACTCGCCTGTGTGAGAAGCATAATGCAAACAAAAAGTAGAAATACAAAAATCTTATTTTGTAATGTAAATCTTAAAACTGGCGCATACATTTTATCTCGCAACCAACTCATAATACGATCGCCAAAAGTGTTGATGTAACGTAGCTTAGCAAAAAGCTTTGCTATACCACTTTTAGGCTCATTGTTTTGTTTTCTTAAAGCTTTTGAATGTGCTAAGTGAGCAGGTAAAATAATTAATGCTTCGATTAAAGAAACTAACAAAGTTAAAATCACAATAACAGATACTTCGCCAAAAATATCTCCTATCCTTCCATCAAGAAACAAGAAAATTCCGAAGGCTAAAATAGTTGTGATAATTGCAGATAAGATAGGTGGTATCACCTCCATAACTCCATCTACGGCAGCCTCTATTGGGGTCTTGCCTTTCTCATGATGTTGATATATATTTTCTGCTATAACAATACCGTCATCTACCAGAATACCAATAACGATAATCATCCCAAAAAGAGATAATACATTAATGGTTACATTAAAGAATCCTGCCACTGCAAACATCCCTAAAAATGCTACTGGCAAACCAAAAGCTACCCAAAATGCTAATCTTGTATTTAAAAATACGGATAGAAAAAACAACACTAACAACATACCCACAATGGCGTTTTCTGTTAGCAAGGCTGTTCTTTGCACAAGCGTTGTAGATAAATCACTCACTACACTTAGTTGTACATTTGCGTGCTTTTCATTATAAGTAGCAATGTATTCTTTTACGTTTTCTGCGGAAGTAATAAGATCTTCACTATTCGTACTCGTAATCGTTACATTAACTGCTAGCTTCCCGTCAAAATAACTTGCGTTTGGCGTTTCAGAAAAACGATCTCTAATCTTAGCTACATCTTTTAAACGAACAGATTGACCATTTGCATCTGCTCTTACAATAAGGTTATTTAACTCATCACCGTAATACGCACGATTGTTTGCTCTTATTAAATACTCTTCTGCATCTGTTTTTATAGTACCTCCTGTGACAAGTATGTTTGCACTACTTACTGCTTGAGCTACTTCATTAAAAGTTAAACCATAAGCTAATAACACATTTTCATCTACGGCTATTTCAATCTCTTCTGCAGGGTACCCACCAATACTTATTTGCGAGATTCCGTCAATGCCTCTTAGATCATTTTCTACACTGCGGCCTATTTCTTTGAGGGTCACTAGAGGGACATTATCACCGCTAATAGCAAAGCTAATAGTCTGCCTTATAGCCTCAACTTTAGAGACTACAAGTGGCTCCATACCAACCGGAAAAGAAGGTACACGGTCTACTGCATTTTTAACTTCAAGAAGCATGAAGTCAATATCTTTACCTTTTTCAATCTCTACATTTATACTACCACTGTTTTCTCTTGAGGTAGATGTTACACGCTCAACTCCATCTAACCCTTTTAAATTATCTTCAATTTTAAGAACAATCCCTTCTTCTACTTCTTGAGGTGATGCCCCAGGATAAGTTACAGAAATAGAAATGTTCTGAGAATCTGTAAGCGGAAAGAAAGAAGACTTAAGCCCTAAATAACCAACGACTCCAAAAACCACAAAAGCAATTACAATAATGTTAACCGCAACATGATACCTAATAAAATACTCGACAAGTTTACGCATGTTATTCTATGGTTTTTGTAGCGGCAGAAGTTGTCTCTGCATTTTCATCAATGGTCTTAACCAACATCCCTGCATAAGCTCCAGAAACAGGTCTTGCTAAAATAGTAGTCCCATCTGGCACATCTTTTAATACCACATCTTTTGTAGAAAAATAAACAGGTCTCACACTAATTAAGTCTAAGACACTATCGCGAACAACAAACAGTTGTGACTCGTTTACTAAAAGCTTTCTGCTTACGTTAATTGCATTTTCTTCATCACGAGCATCAAGTTGTGCTTCTAAGAACATACCTTCTTTTAAATCATCTCCCTTAACTTCTACATACACCTTCACGGTTTGTGAAGCTTGTTCTATCTTACCATTTATACGAGATACTTTACCTACATATACTTTTTCCCCCTCAGAGGTTTTAAGATCTACAGACTCACCAATTTTTAATAAATCACTAAACTCTTTTTCTATAGCTAGTTCTACCTCATAAACAGAAGGGTCTATAAACTCTCCTAATTTCTGACCTTGACGTATTAATGTTCCTTTAGTAACTAGCGCCTCTGTCAAGACACCTGTAAAAGGAGCATAAATATTATATTTCCCTAAACGCTGCTCTAGGTTTTTAATATTATAATAAGAAGCTTCAATACCACGACCAGTTATAAAGTATCCTGCCTTTTCATTTGTTACAGAAGGCAGTTTAGGCACACTTTTCTGAACATCAAAACTCTTAAGATACGCATCCCAAGCAGGAAATGTGTCTGGGTAATCTAACCGTAAATCTGGCATTATAGAAGTAACCAGGTTGTAGAATTCACTTTTTGCCGCCAATACAGATGCATTAAACTCTGCAGCATCTACACTTATTAGTGTTTGCCCTCTTCTGTATTCTTGACCAGCTTTAAAATCATGAGAGCTTCCTTTAAAGATACCTTGATTTTCTGCATACAACTCTAGTTTGTTTTTTGCGGTTATGGTTCCATTTGCAGGAATCAAAATCGAGACCACACCATTAGTGACTGTCTTAGCATAGACTGTTTTAACCACTTTTTCTACTGTAGGCTTTGGCTTCTTTTTATTTGCTGAAATTTCTTTAGAAGCAAAAAATGCAGCTATTACAAGTATTACACCTATAACAATAAGTATTATTTTTCTCACAACAATTAGTTTATTGGTTGGACGACAAAAATACCCCCACCTACCGCCAACTTTCGTTAAAACTATCTTAATAAAAAAATGCCGAAATATCAAGTCTTTGATATTTCGGCACTAATAATACAGTTTGTGATACTTATGAAAAACGCTCTAATTGCATTGTTACGTCTTCCCAATCACTCATTAATTTTTTTACTTCATCTTTCTTTGCTTGATAGCTTTCAAAGAAGCCGTCTTTAGCTATTGTTTGATCATAATTTATAGCAAGCTCCACATCAATTGCCTTTACTTCTCGCTCTAGCTTATTAATTTTGGCTTCTATTTTACTCAAACGATTGTTAAGAGATTTCTCTTTCTTTTGGTCTTCATAAGACTGCTTGCCTCCTGTAGACTCTGCTTTTACCTCTTTTGCAACTACCGTACGTTTTTCTGCTTCTCTTAGGTTTTCAATATTTCTTTGTTCTAAGAAATAATCTATATCACCTAAATACTCTTTTATTTTATGATCTTTAAACTCGTATACTTTATCTGTCAAACCTTGTAAAAAATCTCTATCGTGACTTACTAAAAGTAAGGTTCCTTCAAAGTTTTTACAAGCGTCTTTTAATACATTTTTAGATTTAATATCTAAGTGGTTCGTAGGCTCATCCATTACAAGCACGTTAAAAGGCTGTAATAATAGTTTTGCTAGTGCAAGACGGTTACGTTCTCCCCCACTAAGTACTCTTACATATTTATCTACCTCGTCACCTCTAAAAAGAAATGAACCAAGAATGTTTCTAACCAATGGTCTCGTACGCTCATCTGCAGCATCAAGCATAGTTTCTTCTACTGTTTTTGTCCCATCAAGGTATTCAGCTTGATTTTGCGCGAAGTATCCTATTTGCACATTATGTCCTAAATCTAGCACACCACCGTGAGGTATCTCATTCACAATAATTTTTGCTAGTGTAGATTTCCCTTGTCCGTTTTGACCCACAAAAGCGACTTTTGCATCGCGCTCTATCATTAGGTCTACATCTTTTAACACTCTTTTATCACCGTAATCTTTAGAAACTTTTTTTGCTTCTATAACCACTTTTCCAGGAATCACACTTATAGGAAAACGTAAACTCATTACAGAGTTATCATCTTCATCTACAACAATACGGTCTATTTTATCAAGCTTTTTAACAAGCGATTGCGCCATTGTTGCTTTACTAGCTTTAGCCTTAAACTTAGAGATCAACTTCTCTGTATGTTCTATTTGCTTTTGCTGGTTTTTTTGAGAAGCCAATTGTTGCTCTCTCAATTCTTGACGCTGCACAAGATACTTTGTATAAGGTTGATTGTAGTCATAAATCTTACCTAAAGAAATCTCTATGGTTCTGTTAGTCACATTATCAAGAAACATCTTATCGTGACTTACTACTACCACAGCTCCTGCATAGTTTCTTAAAAACTCTTCTAACCATAAGATAGATTCTATATCAAGGTGGTTAGTAGGCTCATCTAGAAGTAATATATCATTGTTTTGAAGCAATAACTTAGCTAGCTCAATACGCATACGCCACCCTCCAGAGAACGTCTCTGTGATCTTATTAAAATCTTCTCTCTGAAAACCTAAACCTTGTAAAATACGCTCTGTCTCTCCTTGATAATTATAACCACCGTGTATCTCATACTGATGTTGAACATCATTAAGGTCAATCATCAACTGGTTATAGCCCTCACTTTCGTAATCTGTTCTTGTGGCTAACTGTTCATTAATCTCTTCTAGCTGCTTCTCGTATTTTTTTATCTCGATAAAAGCTTGATAAGACTCTTCAAGTACGGTACGACCTTTTACAAAATCAATATCTTGTTTTAAGAAACCAATTGATAGCTCCTTATCCATCGCGATAGAACCCTCATCATATTCCTGCTCACCAGAAATAATCTTAAGTAAAGTAGATTTACCTGCACCATTTTTACCAACGAGCCCCACACGGGTACCTCCACTTAATTGGAACGTGATTTTCTCAAAAAGGTATTCTCCTTGAAATGAAACAGATAGATTGTGTATATTCAGCATAAGTACTATTAATTACAGAAATGCGATAGGCGATTTTCAGTTTGCAAAGATGCTTATTTTTATAGCATTAAAAAAATATGAATAGTATCTTAATTTGCTTAATTACTTTTAAGGTTTGTGTAGTATATCGGTAGTACTTCGGAAATATTAAAACAAGATAATAAGCATTTAAAAATGAATTAGTATCACTTTAAAAAACGATTGATATTAACCTCTTCTGGCACATTCGTACCATTTTCTAATTCCTGAAATAACCAATACGAAAGCAAAGGCGCCATAGAAAGCCCTCTTGTTCCTAAACCATTTAAAAAAGCAATTTGCGGCTTATCTTTGAGCATACCTATAATTGGTCTTCTATCTTTAATAGTAGGCCTCACACCCGCAACTTGATCTACCACTTGATAATCACAAGTAATCATTTTATCTAGTTTGACTATTATTTCTTCTCGTTTATCCGTTGAAGGGATTGAGTTATAAATATGACGATCATAAGTAGCGCCTATTTTATATAAATCATTACCCAAAGGAATGAGCATCATCCCTCCTTTTAAAATAGAAGTCACTTGTAACTCTGGAGCTTTGATTATAATATAATCACCCTTATTACCTACAAGTACAGACTTATTAGTAAAGGGAGCGTGATAAGGATAAAACGGATTATTTACTACACCTGCCCCTTCTGCAAATACAATTTGTGTTGATGACCATTGTTTATATTGAACACCCTCATTAGAAACTACAAGTTGTGAGTAATCAAAACCAGCTTGCGAGAAACACTCATTATCTGTTAGTTTATCAAGATACGTAGTTAATAACTCTGATGGTTTTAATTGATAGCCTCCTACTACAACACCAAGTTTTAAAGGAGCTTTTATTTTTTCATTTTTTGAAGTTACGAGCTGAGAATCTAAAAAAGACTTCATTTCTATTTTATCACTGGCAACCATCCAGTCGTTTTGTTCTTCAATAGAATTTAAAATGCGCTTAATAGCTATCTGACTAATAACTTTCTCCCCAAGATATCTTGACATCTCATTATAAAAAGGAATTGCTTTTTCTTGAAACTCTTTAGCTTTCCAAGCTGCAGTAAAACGTTTAAGTACCGTAGGATTCAAAACTCCTCCAGATGCAGAAGTTGCCCCATCTTTATGGTCTGCAATAACAACAAATGACTTATTGTTTTGTCTTAATGTTTCAGCAAAAGAAAGCCCCGCTATCCCAAAACCTACTATAATATAATCTACGTTTTTCACCAAGTAAAGATACTTTTTAACCGGTTTGAATCCTTCAAATTTCCGCATAAAAAAAGCCTCCTAAAAAATAGGAGGCTTTATATAATTTTATTAGAATACTACTAGTAGTTCCAAAGGTCAATCTCGATATTACGAACCTGCTCACGAATACGGTCTGACTCTAAAAGTTGCATTAAAGAGTTATCAACTACATATTCATTTACTTCTCTATCACCTTGAACATTATCTTCTTTATAGATAACACCACTAAAACGTCTCGAGTTTAACAAATGATCATATGAGATAGGTTGTGATGTGTTCTTACGGTTAAAAGCTTTTGCGTTGTGCAAAGTCTCACGAGCTGCAGGGAAAAATACCCAAAACAAATCTACCGTATTATCTGAACCGCCACCGCCATCATCAAAAGCTTTAGAACGAGCTTCACCTGCTACTGGACAAAGACCTAACAAGCGATACTTTAATTCACCTTGACGCTTGTCAATGTACCAAAGACCTCTCATTTTCCAACCTTCAATATCTGCTGCGTCTAGTGTAAACTCACGCACATATTGTGGGTCAAGAGCTTCACCAGCATTAATTTGATCATAACCACCATCAAGGGTATCACGATATACTAATGATGCATCAAGATCACCTAAGCTTCTTTTTTCTGTAAAATAAGAATCTGCATATACTTCTGTAATTGTACCATTTTTCATAGCACCTACTAATACATCATATAAAGATCTTCTCTCACTACCTATGTTGTTAGTATCAATAGGATAGTACAAAGGGAAGTTTACACGTTCATCAAGATCAACGAATTCCCAAGTAGATTTTGACCACAACACATCGCGTTCGTCAACGTAACCGTATGGAAGCGGTTCATCGTTATCGTACTCAATTTGAGCGGCAGTTTTCTTACCTATATCTTCTGGAGTAGTAGCATTTAATATATTTATCTGGGCTACAGATGTAGCCGTTGCAAATAATGCAATCGCTCCAGTTAAAACAACATTTTTAATAGTCATAGTGTATTCTTTTTATTCTAGTTTGTCAATTCAATACAGATAGGAGATATCTTTCTTAGTCTATACCCTGAATTACCAGAGATCTTAGCTTGGATATCAAATATTTGTACCGTTTCGCCACGTTTTGCTCTCTTAAGAGAACCTTTTGCAGCACCATCTAATTTACTTCCGTTAACACGAACAGTAGGTTGTCCAGATACTTTAAAGCTAAATCCAGAAACGTTTAATTTAAGATCAAAGTCAAAATCAAGAAGCTCAGCGCCAATTGATGATCTTTCTAGTCCTGCACGTTGCATTTTCACACAAGCACCATCACCGTCTTCACCACGAATGGTTCCTGTTGGTCTTGGGATATCTTTAATACGGAAAGTAGCATCATCAGAAACTGGCCCACCACCATTAGGTAAAGTTGCATTAACTGTAATTTTTACTTCACGACCTGTTCCTGGGCTCAATGTGTAAGAAGTACCAGACTTCTTCGATAATCCTGGTGCAGATGCTCTAACTTTACTAGGATCAATACCTGCAAAATCTATTGTCATTGGATTTGCAACACCACGGTAAACAACGTTCATCTTATCTGCAGCGATTGTTGCAGAATTAGGTTTACCAATTGTAGTATAACTCTTCTCAACTTTTACCGGCACCTCTGCGCCATCTTGTAAAAAGATAAGATTACCAGTGATTTTGTGTTCTCCAACGCTACCCGCACCTAATTTAAGTGCAACTCTACCGCCTTTAAACTCCCATTGATCAGCACGTAAAGGTCTACCGTCAATTTTAAGTTCAACTCTTTCTGGTTTTGTTGTTTCATCTACACGACCTAAAGATATCATTCCATCAAAGCTATCACTAGAATAATAAGCACCTTTAGAAGTTGTCATAACAGTTTCATAATTCTGCTCAGAAACCTCAGACAGTGCCTTTAAATCTCCAGCTAATAACTTAGAAAGATACTCGTTCTCTACAGACTTAATATCATTTTGAGTTTGAGTCATCTTAGTCAATGAAGATACTGAAGGAAAACCTACAAAATTATAACTAATATAATCTTGAGTAGTCTTTGTACTTCCATCAGTAATTGTAATTGGCTCTGTAGAGAAATCTGAATTCAATTGAGCTGTTAGTACAGCATTATTCTCGCCAGTTAATGCAACCATACCATTACGGTATTCATCCATTTTAGCTAAATACTCTTTACCTGCTTCAGTTAATTTTCCTCCTTCATAATAAAGACCATCTAAAAAACTAGTCTTATCCATTGCTTCATAATCTGTAGGGTCATCTACATCAGATAAAAGTAATGTCTTCTGAGACTCTATATACGCATAGTAATCATTAGAAAGCGTATGAGCCTGCTCTGCTTTAGCTGCTGTAGCCTCTGCTTTTTCACTAGTACTCGCACTCTTTTTAAGATCACCTAGAGCTTTTGTATTCTTTGCTTCAAAACTTGTGTTTGAACGCTCTAACTTCTCATTTATCGAACCAAATGCCGATAATACTTCTTTTGACATATTTAATGCCAACATCGCAATGAAAACCAGGTACATCAGGTTAATCATCTTTTGTCTTGCGGATTGTTTTCCTCCTGCCATTTTAAATTTCTTTTAAAATTAATATTAGTTGAAAAACGATCTTATTTTGCGCTCATTGCAGATAACATACCACCATAAACTCCATTTAAAGAAGATAAGTTAGTTGTTAAATTTTCCATTTGTGCTTTTAATTGTTCAGCATTTTCTGCTACACGCTCATTAGCTTCAGCCTGACGGCTTGCAGATTCTACTTGTACTTTATAAAGGCTGTTTAATGATTCCATTTGTGCAGCAGCTAATGCCATCTCTTCACTGTATTTTTTAGTAGAGCTCATTGCCTCTGCAGTTGGCGCCATACTTTTTGTTGCTCCTTCAAAAGACTTGATACTTGTAGAAAGACTATTCATCATTTCTCCATCAATACGTGCATCCTTTAACATTTCGTCTAATTTTTTAGATAAAATTCCTTGAGCATCTTCTGGTGCTTTAACTCCTTTTTTAGTACTTGTCATACCTCCAGCTAATTCTGGGTATACTAATGACCAGTCTAATTCATCATCTACTGATTCGAATGCAGAAATAACGAATACTACCGCCTCTGTTACAAGACCAACAATTAACATTAAATCTCCATAAGGCCAGTGCATAATTTTAAATAGTGCACCAATGATTACAACTGCGGCCCCTAGACCGTATACCATATTCATTAACTTCTTTCCTGTTTTTGACTTTGCCATAATAAATTTTGTTTAGTTTAAGTTTAGTTTAGTTTAAATTTTGGGGGTAATATATTGTTGTGTAACGTGATTATCTAGCATCACCAAATTGTTCGTTTAAAGTAACATCTGTACCTAAGTAATCTTGTACAGTTCTGAAACCAATGTAGCTACGTGCAGAATCTGCATATTCATAGTCACGAGTACTTACCTGTAGGAAATAAGCAACATCTTTCCAAGAACCACCACGTACTACTTTACGAGCATTATCATCATCGTTTACACTTGGGTTCATTGAAGAAGAATATTCATATGAAGCTGCATCATAAGATGAGTTTACCCATTCTGAAACGTTACCAGACATATTATAAAGATTATACTCATTAGGCTCGTAAGCATCTGCCTCAACAGTATACAAAGCTTGATCTGCAGCATAATCTCCACGTAAAGGTTTAAAGTTTGCTAAGAAACAACCACGGTCATTTTTAGCATACGGCCCACCCCAAGGGTATGTAGCAGATTCTAGACCACCACGAGCAGCATACTCCCATTCTGCTTCACTAGGAAGACGGAAAGAGTTTACAAAATTATTTCCTTTAGATTTCTGGAATGAGTTTTTATATAAAGTCCTCCAAGCACAAAAAGCTTTTGCTTGCTTGTAGTTAATCCCTACTACAGGATAATCTCCATATGCTTCATGCCAGAAGTAATCATTATGCATTGGCTCATTATAAGAATAGTTAAAATCTTTAATCCATACCGTAGTATCAGGATAAATCATTAATTCTTCTTTCTTGATAAAGTCTCTTCTTCTTTTGTCTTGGCTTTTTGCAGCACCTTGAATATCCATATAAGAATACTGGAACTTCAATTTTGTAACATCAATAGTACGCTGTCCATTGTATGCTTCGTCAAGAGGGATATACATACTGTCCATCACCTCTACATAATATTCATCTGGATATTCTTGAGTATCCCAAATGATATCGATGTCTCTGTTAATACGCCTTCCTGCGTAAAAATCGTCACCTAAACCATAATAGTTATCCTCCATATATTGGTCATATGCAGATTTTTCTTCGCCTTCACCTTCATCAAAAGCAAAATCACCAATTCCTCCGTCTCCAGGAGTGGCACCAACTTCGTCTGCAAGGACTGCTAATTTTAATCGCACGGTAGAATCACGTACCCACTCTACAAACTGACGGTACTCCGCGTTTGTAATTTCTGTTTCATCCATATAGAATGAACGTACAGTAACTGTTTTAGTAGGCGCGTCGTTTACGGCAACAAAGTCATCGTCAGATTTACCCATAATAAAAGAACCTCCAGGAACTAATGTCATTCCGTAAGGCTTTTCTGGGAACCATTTTTTACCTTTTGCTCCAACTAGCTCTCCTCTATCGCTAGAGTTACAGCTGAACAAAAAGGTAACAATCGCAGCTAATGCAATATACTTCTTCATAGATATTTAGGTTAAATTCGAATTTTTAAGGGCGTAAACCTATCCAAAAAAATGATAATACGCAACATAAATGTTATAAATTCCTTAAAAATGCTCTTAATTTTAGTTGACTGTTTAAATTTCGTTTTTCCTTCGGGCTTTATACCACCGTTCAGGGATTTCTTGTTGTGTTGCACCCAAATAATCGCCATAGGTGCAAGGTAATAACGTGTGTCTTTTTAATTTATTATTAACATTTGAAATAAAAGGCAATTCTATCCACCATCTTCCTGTTTTATTACTCTTTTTAAACATTAATATTTCATCATCTATAGGCACATTATAGGTTGTAAAGTAGCTCTCATCGTTAAAATCATCATCTTTAACTCTAAAATTAACCCCTTCTATAAAGTACCAAATTATTTGCGCAATTAACATTGCGCCACTTTTACTCTCTGTGTTACCGTTTAACTCATAAACGCCAAACGAACTCACTTTATTGCTTATACCTGCATACCTAGATACCGCACAGATCTCTCTACCATCAAACCCATTAGGGCTTTCATTTCCATCCATAGACAAGAACGCCCCTTTTATTGATGTAGCATCTAGTGTAACAATATCTGCATCTCTAAGCATAGGCTCCACGCCTTTGATATCTGCAACTACATCACCCAACCTATAAGCATCAAAATACAATTTATCCATCAAGCCTATTTCTTGTGGAGGGTTATAATAAGACTGATACCCTAGAGCACTATAATTAAATAGATTGTAAGGTTCGTCTACAATAATTTTACCCACATAAGACTTATTTGTAACTACCTGCTCAGAATCACCTATATCAAAACGGCTATCTACATTGACGTAGTTCACCATTTTACCAATCATATCATAAGCTCTATATTGAGAGTATGCCATATCTTGACTCCCGCCAAGAATAATTGGGATCACTTTTTTTAAAAGCAACTCTTCTGTCACTTGCTTCACTGCAAATAAAGTATCTTCTACCGTATTTCCTTTTTCAATATCTCCTAAATCAATGATTTTACCAGACCAGTTTCCTGGATATAAAGAATACAACGCTTTTCTGAAATTTTCAAAATTCACGGTACCGCCCATATAATTAACATCACTACGGTTTTCGCGTATTCCGAATATTGCAAATTTTGCTTTTGAAACGACTGGCAAGTCACCAGCCTCCATATGAAACTCAATCTGTTTTCCTAAAGTACCTACAGGCAACACCTCACGATGAGCAACAACAGACTTAGAAACGGGAATTAGGTATTCTTTCAATGTAGTTTTAAGTATTGAGCAAACAACATCTTCTTTGAGCTATTTTTAATGGTAGCAAATTTCAGAAGTCATTATACAAGTATTATTTACCGCTAATTTTTATTTCTTTTTAGCGGCTGTTTTTTTCTTAGCCGGAGCTTTCTTTTTTGCAGGTGCTTTTTTCTTTGCTGCTGCTTTCTTTTTCTTAGGAGCGTTTTTCTCAAGGATAGATTGCGCTTCTTCAAGAGTCATCTTTTCTGCCTCTGTAGTTTTTGGCAGCTCAATTTTGGTTTTACCTTTCAATAGATTGTAGCGTCCCCATCTGGCTTTTTCTAATCGTATCCCTTCTTCTTCCCAGTTGTGTATTACTTTATCTATCTCTTTTTGCTTCTTCACCTCAATCAACTCAATAATATCTGCTTCACTAAGATTGTCGTGATCATATTTTTTATTGACGTTAATAAACATATTGTTCCACTTAATAAATGGGCCAAAACGTCCTTTTCCTTTTTGCACAGGCAAGCCTTCATACTCATAAATAGGAGCATCTGCTTTTTTCTTTTCTTCTATAAGCTCTTTTGCCATTGCCATATCAACATCTAATGGATCTTGACCTTTAGGCAACGATACAAACATTTTACCTAGACGCACATATGGTCCAAAACGACCATTATTAACCTCTACCTCTTCACCATCATAAACCCCTAATGTTTTAGGCAGTTTAAATAAATCCATTACTTCTTCATAAGTAACTAAATGCAATTGTTGGTCTGGACGTAAACTAGCAAACTTTTTCTCCTCATCATCTGCCGCACCTATTTGTGCCATAGGACCAAAACGACCTAAACGCACTATTACTGGCTTTCCTGTTGCAGGATCTTCTCCTAATGCACGCTCTCCACTCTCTCTGTCTGCATTTTCTTTTACATCTTCTACGGTAGGATGAAACTTATCATAGAAGTCTTTCATCATCGTCTTCCACTTTAAGCCACCATCTGCGATGTCATCAAAGTCTTGCTCTACTTTTGCCGTAAAATTGAAATCTAACACGTTAGAAAAATGCTCTACTAAGAAGTCATTTACAATCATCCCAATATCTGTAGGCACCATCTTCCCCTTATCAGAACCAACGGTCTCAGTTAACTTTGCATCGTTAACCGCTCCATCTTCCTGTGTCATTTGTAAATAGGTACGCTCTACCCCTTCTACCGTCCCCTTCTCAACATAATTTCTGTTGATAATTGTAGAGATAGTTGGCGCATATGTAGACGGACGCCCTATACCTAGTTCTTCTAACTGCTTTACAAGTGAAGCTTCTGTAAACCTATATGCAGGTCTAGTAAAACGCTCTGTTGCAGTTATATAGTTTTTATTTAAATCGTCACCTTCTTTAAGATTAGGTAACATTCCTTCTTGTTCTTCTTCTTCAAAATCTGTTCCTTCAAGGTACACTTTTAAGAAACCATCAAATTTGATCATCTCTCCATTAGAAGTAAATTGCTCTTTTAAAGTGTTTGCACCATGAATTGCAATTTTCACGTTAGTACGCTCTAATTGTGCATCACTCATTTGTGAAGCTAAAGTTCTTTTCCAGATTAAATCATACAATCTTGCTTGATCGTGCTCTATAGCTACAGAATGCTTAGACATATCTGTAGGTCGTATCGCTTCGTGAGCTTCTTGCGCTCCTTTAGATTTACCCTTATAATCACGTGGCTTGCTGTATTCATCTCCATAAGATTTAGAAATCTCTGCAGCTGCCGCTTTTTTTGCATCATTAGATAGATTTACACTATCTGTTCTCATATAAGTAATTAAACCTGCTTCATACAAACGCTGCGCAATAGTCATCGTTTTACTCACAGAAAAATATAATTTTCTAGATGCTTCTTGCTGTAATGTTGAAGTTGTAAATGGTGCTGCTGGAGATTTTTTTGCAGGCTTTTTAACTAAGCTCGCTACATCATAAGATGCCTTAATGTTTTTTTCTAAGAAAGCTCTAGCTTCTTTTTCTGTTTTAAAATTTTTAGCCAGCTTTGCCTTAAACTTAGTGCCATCAAGAGATAAAAACTCTGCATCTACTCTATAAGATGCTACAGGTGTAAAACCTTCTATCTCGCGCTCACGCTCAACAATTAATCGTACAGCAACAGACTGTACACGACCTGCAGACAAACCACCCTTTACTTTACGCCATAAAACCGGAGATAACTCGTACCCCACTAATCTATCTAAAACACGTCTAGCTTGTTGTGCATCTACTAGGTTATAATCAATTTTTCTTGGGTTTTCTATCGCTTTTAGTATGGCAGTCTTTGTAATCTCGTGAAAAACAATACGTTTTGTATTCTCATCTTTTAAATCCAACTCTTCTGCTAAGTGCCAAGCAATTGCCTCTCCTTCTCGATCCTCATCACTTGCTAACCAAACCATCTCTGCTTTCTTAGCCTCTCTCTTTAATTCTGCAACTAGTTTTTTCTTATCGCTAGAAACAATATATTTAGGAGAAAAATCACCTTCAACATCTACACCTAACTCCTTAGATGGCAAATCTGCTATGTGCCCGTAACTAGACGCTACCTTAAAATCTTTTCCAAGAAATTTTTCTATGGTTTTTGCCTTTGCAGGGGACTCAACAATCACTAAATTTTTAGCCATTTGATATTGTTTTACATCAATCCCCGTAAAGTCGGGAATCTAAATTTGGGCTACAAAAGTAGTCGAAATATTTTTATACCTTAATATATATCTGAAAATTAGGCACAAAACAACTCGCAAAACAGTATTAAACCCTTCGGAAATAACCTGAATTGAAGCCTGTTAAGCTTCAATAAAAAAGCCGCTTCCTTTTAAGAAAGCAGCTTTAATTTATTTACTTTTTTTCAATTTATGATATTTCCGAAGTGATTATTCTATTAAGTGAGCATCAAAAGCAATAGTATCTTTATAAATATAATAGCTCGCAACATATGAGAAAAACATAGTTGCTATAATACCTATATAACAAGCTATCATACCTAAAGAAGAAATCATACTGCTTATAAAAATAATCCCGAAAAGAATTAACCAATATTTATTTCCTAATTTAAAGCTAGCTTTTATAATATCGCCAACACTCATATCTGGATTAAAAACAAATAAAGGTATCACAAGTGTGAGTGGTACCATCACATAAAATATAGGCAAGTAACAAGCACATGCCGCTAGTAAAGCTATACCTGTTGTCGCTAATGTTAAAATAACAATTTTACTAAAATGGGTCTTTGCAATTGTAAAATAACCACCTATATCATCATTAGTACCTAAATCTTTATTTTTAAGTAACTTTAAAAAATGCCCCATAATAGAAACATTTAGCACTTGCATAATAAAAGACATTACTACAACTACTAGTGCCCAGACTACAATCATTGCAGGTGCTACATCTTCAAAAAAAGTGGGCTGATAATTAGTCTCCCCTAGATGCTCTGCCATATCTATATAGCCAGGAATTAACGGTATATAAATAACAATTATAAAAGGGATAACAACCGCAAGACCAATAAGGCTATGCACAATCCCTTCTGAAATTACTTTTTTATACAAGTCAAAACTCTTTGAAATGATGTTGCTAAAATCTGGCTTTGCAGACTGTTCTATTTTTTGAAAAATTTTGTGTTCCATTGGTTTTGGGTTTGTAGTTTGCCTATTAGTTGTAATATTAACAAAATGTTACTGCCACTTTGTCACAATTCGCGCTTTATTTTTATCTTTGTGTTCTTATTGACTTTTTACATTTCAGAAAGTTAAAAGAAACTTATGGAAAAAACAATTGACGAAAAAGTGCAAGGTAATGCATTAAACATCTCTCCTAATAAAGAAAACAAACGCAAACTCTTTATAGAGAGTTACGGTTGCGCTATGAACTTTAGCGATAGTGAGATTGTTGCCTCGATACTTAGCGAGCAAGGCTTTAACACTACTCAAGTACTAGAAGAAGCAGACTTAGTTTTAGTAAACACCTGCTCTATTAGAGATAAGGCTGAACAAACAGTACGTAAAAGATTAGAAAAATATAATGCAGTAAAACGTGACCACAACCCTAAAATGAAAGTAGGTGTGCTAGGTTGTATGGCTGAGCGATTAAAAGAAAAATTTCTTGATGAAGAGAAGATTGTAGACATGGTTGTAGGCCCAGATGCCTATAAAGATTTACCTAACTTATTAGCAGAAGTAGAGGCAGGAAATGATGCTGTAAACGTAGTATTATCTAAAGATGAAACCTACGGTGACGTCTCTCCAGTTAGATTAAATACTAACGGTATTAATGCGCTCGTAAGCATCACACGTGGTTGCGATAATATGTGTACTTTTTGTGTAGTTCCTTTTACACGTGGTAGAGAGAGAAGTCGTGACCCACAAAGTATTCTTGACGAAATTAAAAACCTCGCAGACACCGGCTATAAAGAGGTAACATTGTTAGGGCAAAACGTAGATAGTTATTTATGGTACGGCGGCGGTCTTAAAAAAGATTATAAAAATGCCACCGAAATGGAGAAAGCAACCGCTACTTCTTTTTCACAATTATTAGAGCTTGTAGCTAGCTCTCAACCAGAAATGAGAATCAGGTTTTCTACTTCAAATCCGCAAGATATGACGGAAGATGTTTTTCATGTAATGGCCAAACATAAAAACATTTGCAAGCATGTGCACCTACCAGTACAAAGCGGTAGTAATCGCATTTTAAAAGAAATGAACCGCCAGCATACGGTAGAGGAATATCTTACACTCGTAAACAGAATGTGGGAGATTATACCAGAGGCAAGCATCTCACAAGATATGATTATTGGTTTCCCTTCAGAAACGGAACAAGATCATCAAGACACGTTAGACTTGATGGAAAAGGTTAAATTTTCTTTTGGATACATGTATAAATATTCTGAAAGACCAGGCACCATGGCAGCTCGTAAGTTTGAAGATGATATACCAGAAGCTGTAAAGAAAAGAAGATTACAAGAAATAGTAGATCAACAACGCAAAAATGGAGCTTACAGAACAGAACAATTTGTAGGTAAAGTAACAGAGGTTTTAATAGAAAAAGTATCTAAGAAAAACCCAGACCAATGGAGTGGCCGTAATGAGCAAAGTATAGGTGTGGTGTTCCCTAAAGGAAATTATAAAGTAGGCGACTTTGTACAAGTGATGATTAATAGCTGTACGAGTGCGACTTTGATTGGGGAGGCAGTACAGTAGTAGTAGCAAAAATAAAAATTCGATTTCAGTTTCAGTTTCGATTTTCAAATTCATTTTAAATGGAAAGTATACAAGCAACAAAACAGCGATTTGGGATAATAGGAAATGACCCTAAACTCAACCGTGCCGTAGAAAAAGCAATACAAGTAGCTCCTACAGATATCTCTGTGCTAGTTACTGGTGAGAGTGGTGTAGGTAAAGAGAGTATTCCAAAAATTATACACGCCTTATCACACCGTAAACATCATAAATACATTGCGGTAAACTGTGGAGCCATACCAGAAGGAACTATTGATAGTGAATTATTTGGTCACGAAAAAGGAGCTTTTACAGGAGCTACAACCACCCGTAGTGGCTATTTTGAAGTAGCAGATGGCGGTACTATTTTTCTTGATGAAGTAGGAGAATTACCATTACCTACTCAAGTGCGCCTATTACGTGTACTAGAAAATGGCGAGTTTTTAAAAGTAGGATCATCTGCACTGCAAAAAACAGATGTACGTATTGTGGCTGCTACAAATGTAAAAATGGTAGACGCCATTGAAAAAGGTAAATTTAGAGAAGATCTTTATTACAGGTTAAGCACAGTAGATATAAATCTGCCGCCATTAAGAGAACGTAGTGAAGACATTCATTTACTTTTCAGAAAATTTGCATCAGACTTTGCACAAAAATACAAGATGCCAACGGTTAGATTAAACGATCAAGCTATTAGTCTTTTAACGCAGTATAGATGGAGTGGTAACATTAGACAGTTGCGCAATGTCGCAGAACAAATTTCTGTATTAGAAACAGAAAGAAACATAGATTATAAAACGCTCAAACACTACTTACCTAACATGGGCAGCAACCTCCCTGCAGTGATTGGTTCAAAAAAATCTGAAAGTGATTTTAGCAATGAAAGAGAAATACTTTATAAAGTGCTTTTTGACATGCAACGTGACGTGAATGACCTAAAAAAGCTCACTATGGAACTGATGAACTCTAACAACTCATCTGAGGTGCAAGAAGAAAACTCATCACTTATAAATAAAATATACTCTAAAGACCACGACCATGAAGAGCAATTAGCAGCCATTGTAGAAGATGATTATCACAATGAGAGCACAGATGTAGAAGTTCTTAATTTTTCTGAAACACAAGAACAACAATCTAGTAATTATGATTTTGCAGAAGAAATACAAGAAGAAGAAAACCTGTCATTACACGAGAAAGAACTAGAATTAATTAAAAAATCACTAGAAAAGTATAAAGGGAAACGCAAAGATGCCGCAGATGAACTTGGCATAAGTGAACGCACACTTTATAGAAAGATCAAACAATATAATTTGTAACTTGGAGGTTCTTAATTTATGAAAAACATTATAAAAAATATCACTACCACCTCTCTACTACTCTGCTTCATTTTAATGATGAGTGGCTGTGGGTCTTATTCTTTTTCTAACGCTAGTATTGGCCAAGACATTAAGACTTTTCAGGTTAATTATTTTCAAAATAATTCGCCAAATGTACAACCAGGTATAGATCGCGACTTTACTTTAAAACTTCAAGATTTATTACTTAATCAAACAAGTTTAGACCTTGTCACTAACAATGGAGACCTACTTTATGAAGGAGAAATAGTAGAATACTACACCGCTCCCATCACAGCAACATCAGAGAGCACAGCAGCTCAAAACCGCTTAACAGTGGGTGTTAATGTTAGGTTTTATGACACAAAGGCTCCAGACAATGATTTTGAACAACGCTTCTCTTTTTACTATGACTATCCAGGAACTACACAATTAATTGGTTCAAATTTAGACTCAGCATTAGATGAGATTTTTGAACGTATTACTCAAGACATCTTTAACAAATCGCTTGCAAAATGGTAAACTGTGAATAAAGAAACTTATACATATTTATTAGCGAATCCTCAAGAGATAGACAAAGAGCACTTAGGTGATCTTGCTCTTGTGCTAGACAAGTACCCCTATTTTCAATCTGCGCGTGCGCTGCAACTAAAAGCATTTAAAAAAGAGAACAGTTTTTTATATAATGATGCACTTAAGAAAACCGCGGCTTACACAACAGATAGAGACGTACTTTTTTCTTACATAACATCAACAGAGTTTGTACAGGACCAGATTTCGCAAGCAATTATGTCTCACAAAGACGAATGGAACGAGATAGAGATAGAACTTCAAGATGTATCTCAAGAAGTTGATATTGCAAAAAAAGAAGAAATTAAAGACGAATTAAAAAAGGCAAACGCCATACTAAACCCAAATCTTTTTGAGAAAAAAGATGATGTTTTGCTTAAAATACTAGACAACGTTAATGATACTTCGGAAAATCTAACTATTGAAGCCACTGCTAAAGAAGATACACCAGTAACAATTGAAGAAGATGCACCAATACCGTTTAAAAAAGAAGACACACACTCTTTTACAGAATGGTTAAAACTATCGCAAGCAACCCCTATTAAAAAAATAGACCCAATTTCAAGTGATGACGTTTCCGAAGTTATTAAAGAAGAAGAAAAACTCGAAAAAGACAAAGTAGTAGAGCCAAAAACGCAAACAAAAAGCGCAGATGTCAAGGCTAAAAAGTTTCAGTTGATAGAAAAATTTATACAAACACAGCCTAAAATTGTCCCTAAAGCTAAAAATGAACCCTTCCCTCAATTAACCATTGCAGACAGCGGAAGCCCAAAAGCCCTAATGACAGAGACTTTAGCAAAGGTGTACCTGCAACAAAAAAAGTATGACAAGGCAATACAAGCATATAAAATATTAATTTTGAAATATCCCGAAAAAAGTGGTTTCTTTGCAGACCAAATTCGGGCAATAAAAAATTTAGATAAAAAATAACCGCAATGAGTACTTTTTCAATATTTTTAGTTTTGATCATTTTTGTAGCATTCTTGCTAGTAATCGTTATTATGGTGCAAAACCCTAAAGGAGGCGGATTGTCTTCTTCTTTTGGTGGTGGTGGTACTCAGCAAATGGGTGGTGTTAAGAAAACCACAGATTTTCTTGATAAGAGTACATGGACATTGTCTATGATCTTAATCGCATTAATCTTGCTATCTAACATTCCTTTATTAGGAACTGGAGACAATACAAGTGATTCTCGTGCATTAGACCAAGATGCAATTGAAAATGTTTTACCAGCTACAGACCAATCTTTACCAGCTACAGATGGTGATGCAACTAAACAAGATTAGTAAATAAAAATTTACTTTAAATATATTTTAAAAATGCCAACTCTAACGAGTTGGCATTTTTTGTTTGGTCATATTTTTAAACATCCATTTTAAGCAAATACCCATAAAATCTGCCAAGCTGACAATTTAAATAATTATTACACTTCATATTGACAGTTTGCAGGCGTTGGCACACTTTCTGTCTATTTAAAATCAACTATTAATAATCAAGTTTCCTTTTACTTCGGAAACATTAAAACATAAAAAAATGAGTTTAAAAATTCAACCTCTTTCAGATAGAGTAGTTGTTGAGCCACAACCGGCAGAAACAAAAACAGCCTCTGGAATATACATACCAGACAGCGCAAAAGAAAAGCCACAACAAGGTAAAGTTGCTGCAGTAGGTAAAGGTAAAGAAGATCACAAAATGACTGTAAAAGTAGGCGACACCGTTCTTTATGGTAAGTATGCTGGCACAGAATTAAAGCTTGAAGGTAACGATTACCTAATAATGCGTGAGGAAGATATACTAGCAATAATATAGCTTCGCGCTATAAGCAATGAGAGGCTTTAGAAAATATACTATTTGGGAATTGAGCCATCAATTAACACTTGATGTATATACCATTTCAAAAAGTTACCCGAAGTCTGAAATCTATGGCATAACATCACAATTGAGAAGAGCTTCTTCTATCCCTACAAACATAGTGGAAGAGATAGTGATAAAGAATTTAACAGATTTCTTACCATTGCAATTGGCTCAGCAAACGAGACTGAATATCTTATCATTTTATCAAAAGATTTGAATTATATCGATGAAACCAATTTCGATAATTTAATAACTCAAGTTAATGTGATAAAAAGAAAAATACATTCACTAAAACAAAAATTAAATATAAACTAGCATAAAGCCTAAGGCATATAGCTTAAAGCTTTTTGCGATAGCAAAAAAAATCATGGCAAAAGATATAAAATTTGACTTAGAAGCACGTGACGGTATTAAGCGCGGTGTTGATGCATTAGCAAATGCTGTAAAAGTAACATTAGGCCCTAAGGGACGAAATGTAATTATTGGTAAATCATTTGGCGCACCACAAGTAACTAAAGATGGTGTCTCTGTAGCAAAAGAAATTGAGCTAGAAGACCCTTTAGAGAATATGGGAGCACAAATGGTAAAAGAAGTAGCTAGTAAAACCAATGACCTAGCTGGTGATGGTACTACTACTGCAACTGTTTTAGCACAAGCTATCGTTAAAGAAGGATTAAAAAACGTTGCTGCAGGCGCAAACCCAATGGACCTAAAAAGAGGTATTGATAAAGCAGTAGAAGCAATTGTTAAAGATTTAGAAAAGCAATCTACTAAGGTTGGTAATGACAGCGACAAGATAAAGCAAGTTGCCTCTATCTCTGCAAACAATGATGACCAGATAGGTGATCTAATCGCAAAAGCGTTTGGTAAAGTAGGAAAAGAAGGAGTAATAACTGTAGAAGAAGCTAAAGGAACAGACACGTATGTAGATGTTGTAGAAGGAATGCAGTTTGACAGAGGTTTCTTATCACCTTATTTCGTTACAAATAGCGAAAAAATGACTACAGAATTAGAGAATCCAATGATTCTTTTATGTGATAAGAAGATTTCTTCAATGAAAGATTTATTACCTATTCTTGAGCCAGTTGCTCAACAAGGAAAATCTCTTTTAATTATTGCCGAAGATCTTGATGGAGAAGCATTAGCTACTCTTGTAGTGAACAAGCTTAGGGGTTCTTTAAAAATAGCTGCTGTAAAGGCACCAGGTTTTGGTGATCGTAGAAAAGCAATGCTAGAAGACATCGCAATCTTAACAGGTGGTACTGTAATCTCTGAAGAAAGAGGTTTTACATTAGAAAACGCAACTGTAGAGATGCTAGGTACTGCAGAGACGGTAACTATAGATAAAGACAACACTACTATTGTTAATGGTGCTGGAGACAAAAACAACATCAAAACAAGAGTTGGTCAAATTAAGTCTCAAATTGAGTCTACTACAAGTGATTATGATAAAGAGAAGCTTCAAGAAAGACTAGCTAAACTAGCTGGCGGTGTTGCTGTACTTTATGTAGGTGCTGCCTCTGAGGTAGAAATGAAAGAAAAGAAAGATCGTGTAGATGATGCACTTCATGCAACGAGAGCTGCAGTAGAAGAAGGTATTGTTGCTGGTGGTGGTGTAGCCTTAGTACGTGCAAAAGCAGTGCTAACAAAAATCACAACAGAAAATCTAGACGAAACAACTGGTGTACAAATAGTAGCAAAAGCGATTGAAGCTCCTTTACGTACAATAGTAGACAATGCAGGTGGAGAAGGAAGTGTAGTTATCAATAAGGTTTCTGAAGGCAAGAAAAACTTTGGGTACGATGCAAAAAGTGATCAATATGTAGATATGCTTAAAGCTGGTATTATTGATCCTAAAAAAGTAACTAGAATTGCATTAGAAAATGCAGCTTCTGTTGCTGGGATGATCCTTACTACAGAGTGTGCTTTAATTGACATTAAAGAAGATGCTCCAGCTATGCCAATGGGCGGCGGGATGCCAGGAATGATGTAATCATTTAGTAATATTTAAAAAACCCACATTTCAAAGTAATGAAATGTGGGTTTTTTTATGAATTCTATTTTCACTTTTTACTCCTCATCGCGTTTATCAAAAAACAAACGGAATATAGACAGAGATACAAGTGTTATCACAACAGGCCAAATAACAAAGAGGTCTGTTCTAAGCACTTCTGCTCCCTCATCTGGTTGATAGCTTAACCATTGTTGCATATAATATTCCCAGACCAGAGAAGCAATAACAACAAATATTGTAATGATATATAGTAATATTCTTGGTGTAAATTTCATTGTATAAAAATACAAAAACCACCGTTTTAAAGGTGGTTTTCTTTTTGTTAATTGTAATTCTGTTTTGTTATCTAATAACTCACAGTTTCGGTTCTAGAAGACTAAAACCGATGCTCAAATTACTTCTTCTTAGAAGCAGTCTGAGTCGCCTTTTTAGCAGGAGCTTTTTTAGGAGCTGGCTTTGCTTGTGGCTTTCCGTTTGACTTTATTGCCATAATAAAATTGTTTTTTAAAACGTATTAAAAGTACTTCGGAAATAGTATTGTTGTATATCCATTGGCTAAAATTTAACTAAAAATAAATCAAATTATTTCTAATTCTCGTTATCGTGATCTTTCTTTACTGCCTCATCACGGTATAAACAGCAAGGGTGCACACTATTGTATGCTTCATCTGTTGCTTTGATCTCTTTAGTATCATGACCTACAGCAGCAACACTAGCACTTATAGCATTAACATCTGTTTTACGTTCATCATAAATAAGACTCAACTCTTTGCTCTCTACATTCCATACAGCAGATTTTACACCTTTAGTTTTTATGGCTGCTTTTTCTATACGCACTTTACACATACCACAAACACCATCTACCTCTACAGTAGCTCTTGCATTTTTGTCTTGTGCTGTTGCCGTAAAACCTACAAAGGCTACTAATAAGATTGCTATTAAATTTTTCATTTTATTTGATTTTAAAGTTAATTAGTTTTCTGTTTTTACTGGTATTCTATATCTAAGGCCTGCATAATAGTTACTCCCAAAAATTGGGCCGTATACAAATGTAGTATCAAAATTTGAACCAAAAGGGTTTTCTGCATCAAGTATAGGCATATCTTGTGTAACATTTGTAAAGTTCTCTGCCCCTGCATAAATTTCAAATCGAGGACTAAAAACCCTAGTTACCTGAGTAGTAAAGGTACCAAAAGACGGCGTGCGCTCTGGCAATTGATACGCCTCTGTATTACCTGCAGTAGAAGAATAACGTTGTGAACCCAACCAATTATAAGTCATATCAAATTTCCATTGTGAGTTGTTTACAATGTGCGTCTCGTACCCTACGTTTGCAAAAATCCTGTGATTAGGAGTAAATGGTTTCTCTAAGGTTCCGCCGGCATAATCTGTAGTTACATCATAATATTTATAAGCCGTTCTTAAATCGAAATGTTCAAAAACATTATAATTTACTTCTACTTGAAAACTATTTGCTGTACTACCATTCTCTACGTTATAAAAACGAACTTGATTTACATCTTCCCAGTCAACGACTACTTGGTTTTGAAAATCTGTTCTAAAATAATCTAGGGTTACATCTCCTTTTCTATCAAAAAGATTAAACCCTTGTAAAAAACTCAGCCCATAATTCCAGGCAATCTCTGGGTCCAATCCAAAAATATCACCACCATTATCGTTTATCGAAATGGTGCGAGATGTAGAAAATAGCGATTGATTTTCAGCAAAAATATTAGCGCTTCTTTTTCCTCTTCCTGCAGACACTCTAAACGCCGCTTTATCCCAAGGGGTATATCTTGCGTGAAATCTTGGAGTTAGAAAATTTCCGAGTAAATTATGAGTATCTGCTCTTAATCCTGCCGTCATTGTAAAGTTTGCTAGATCATCAAAGGCATACTCAAAAAATGCACCTAAAGATCGCTCTGTTCTATCATACTCTGTAGTTTCTACTAACTCTTGGTAGTCATCATAAGTCGCATTAATTCCTGTTTTAAAGGTATGCCTTGAGTCACTAATAATAGAATTGAACAATACATTTACATAACCACTTTGGTGTTTGATATTATAATCACGTAGTCCAAAATAAGAATCTTGTTCGTGATTGCTATAAGCCATCTGTAAACCAGCACTCTGGTAAGGAATATCTGGAAAAACATAGCCTAACTTTACATTAGCGCCATAACGCTCTGTATCTATCTCGCCTCCCCAATTATTTGTTGTACCTCGATCTCTATCTGGATTAAAAGCCGTTTGCCCTATTTGCTTATCATCTTTTAAATAGTTAAGATTAATAAAACCCACAAAACCCTTTTCTGGATCTGTGTATTGCCAGCGATTCATTAAGTTTATTTGCTCCATTAAAGGATTATCAAGAAAACCATCATCGTTTCTGTCATTTTTAGCACTTCGTTTATTGCCATGGATATACAAACCTGTATCCCATTTATCTGAAACCTTAGTATTTAAATGTGTGTTTAGCTCCATTCTTCCGCCAAGAGCTCCATATGCATTTACAAAAACGCGGTCATCTGTAGATGGCTTTACAAGCTCTGTGTTTATCTGTCCCGCAATGCTTTCAAAACCATTAACAGCGCTTCCGGCTCCTTTTGTGATTTGGATACTCTCTACCCAAGTTCCTGGAATAAAAGTTAAGCCATAAGCTTGAGAAGCTCCTCTAATAGTTGGGATATTCTCTGTAGTAATTAAGGTGTAAGGTGTTGTTAAACCCAACATTCTTATTTGTTTTGATCCTGTAACAGCATCTGCAAAATTTACATCTATAGATGGGTTGGTTTCAAAACTCTCAGATAAATTACAACAAGCTGCTTTTAACAACTCTGCACTACTTACATTAATTACATTTTGAGCCTGTAAGTAAGATCGTGATGTCGCCTTATTTCTTGACCTCACCGTAATCTCATCTAATGTAGCTGTAGATGCTAAAACATGTCTTACATTTCTTGGTTTAATAATGGTTAGCGTGTCTGTTTTAAAACCAACAAAACTAACAACCAGTTGATCATACTTTTCACTATAAGGAATCTCAAAAAGCCCTTTAAAATCTGTTACTGCTCCTATCTCGCTATTTAACCAGAAGACATTTGCACCTGCTAACGGCACTTCTTTACCGTCGTAAACTTCTAGTATAATCCCACCTACTTTCTCTTGTGAGAAAAGCCAGAATGGGACTAAAAATATTAAATATTGTATGTACTTCATAATAAGTTGTTTTTTATAATTAAGCCTATCGCCATCGCTATCATAATAGCGTTCTCGATAAACGTTGCTTGCGTCATAGGGAGTTTTAACACCGTACCTAAGCAAGCGCATTGTATAGTTTTTTTACTCAACAAAGAGCGTGTTACACCAATAGTTGTAATTAATAAGATGATGATTGTAACAACAAGAATAATTGGTATTTCTATTCGTGCAAGAAATAGGACTCCAAGAATCACCTCTATAAAAGGGTATATTTTTCCGTAAGCAGGAAAAGTCTTTGCTAAGGGATCATACATTTTAAAAGATTGTGAAAACCCGTTCAAATCAAAAAATTTAAAAAGGCTAAAAATCAAGAAAAACACACCCATAAAATCTAGCATCATGGTATCCATATTCCAACTGCTATAATTCTTAGCTGTTACTAGAAGTATAATAAAACCAAAAATGAGAAATAAAGGTTTTAATTGTTGGAGTTTTGACAACTCCTTTTCTTGCGCTTTAGTCTCAAAAATGTTTGATGTTTCAGAAGAAACAGCTTTTTGTTTTATTTCTGAAATAGTAAACTTCTCTGGCAATGCCGCTTGTAAAGAAGCTGTGTCTATATGACGCTTCATAACAACCTCTGCTGTTTCTGAAGCAAGATCTACGGTCGCATTTGTAACGCCGTCAATGGCATTTAGTTTTTGTTCTACAGAAGATCTGCAACCATTGCAGGTCATTCCTTGAACGCTATATGTGTGTTTCATGTATGTATTTAATTAGATGAATAATTTTAAAAAGCCCAAGTTTTGGGTCTATAAAATTTCAGCAATAAGAATGCTGACGTTCATCAAATCAAATAAGGAAAGTCTCGTAAAGAACAGGTATGTCTTTTAATAAAGGGGGTGGATTGTACTCTGAAAATTGCGGCAGTTCTTGATTAACTACCGTTGTATCGCCAAGAATAAAGACAGATACAAAAGAGGCTACAAAAACATCATTTAAAACAACATCAAAAGATGCTTGCGAAAAATTATCGTCTGTAGATACTGTTGTGTATTGATTATCACAGCAATCATGAGTGATCTCACTCTCATCACCACAATCATCTTCTGTCATTGACATACCACAACTTAAAGCCTCTTCGCTAAAAGTGATTTTTTCCATCATAACAAAATCACCACAGTAGTGCTGAGCATAGGTAATACCTGTGCTACTCAACAGTAGTAGTAATGATAATATGAAAGAAAATATTTTTTTCATTGTTTTACAAAGATACTTTTAGATTTTGTAATTTAAACTAATGGGGTGTTAAAACTACTCTATTGCACTATCTACTCTACCGCAACGCATCATTTTATCGCCAAAGTATGGGTTTTGCACTTGCTTATCACTGCTTAACCAGTATGCTCCAGTATTGTTAAACGCCATAGGGCAGTATAATTTATAAACCATCCCAGCATCAAATGAGCCTTCAAGCATCTTTTCCATTTCTGCGGTGATAACCACAAACTGTGTTCTCTGCTCTTTAATATCTGTAGAAGTAATCACATTGCTAACTGCTTTTAAAACAACCTCATCTACACCCACGGCTTCCATTGCCATTTTTAATGAAGTTGCCGCATTTGCCGCATCTGCTGCATTGGTGTTTACAAAAGCATTCTGTAATTTACTGTATGCTTTATAGGCATCAGCTATTTTTTCGTTTTTAAACTTAGCTTTTAAAGCAGGCTCTTCATAGATCGTTTTTTTGCCCGTATCAACCTCAACCACCTCAAGAGCGCTATCTTCTGCTGTGTTTTTGTTAGATTTTTTATCATTTCCGCAGAAAGATAAAGTAAATGATATTGCAAGTAAAAAGATATATTTAAGAGTTTTCATAGCTTATATTTTAGAATACAAAGCTACAAAATTTAGCTATTTCTTAATAAAATAAAAGGCAGGAATAAGTAATAATAATAACAGAGGCTGAATAAGAAAACGGCGTGTGTAAAATAACATTTGGTAAGCTCCTACTTCGGAAATATTAATAAACAAGACCATAAGCGCCATTAGAGCAACAAAGAATATAGAATAAATAACTGCCGAAATTTTAACGATTTCAAATTTCTGAAACAAAAACCAAAGAATTGCTAACGATAAAACTGTGTTTATTAAAAAGCGAAAAGCAAGGTGCAAATAATAGTTGGGTATTATTAAATCTGGTAGCGCTTCCGAAGAAAAACTAGATTTAAAAAAGAGCAGCAAAGGATCATAAAATAAGGCTTCTTGAAAATACCGCACTCCTGCAAGCAGCGCAAAAAGCACTATTACCAGTATGACTTTAACCACTTTATTCATTACTTTTTATTGAAATAGAACGCACCCAAAATAACCACAATAGAAAAACCATCCCATAAATAATACCTGGAAAAACAATATCGTGTAGAAAATTACTGCTTTCTGGGTATTTATATAAAGCAACACATAATATCACAATACGTATAATATTTGTTGCATAAATAAGCACTAAGCCACCTACAATAAAGAGTAATGTCTTCTTAAACTTTTGAGCAAATGCTATGATAAACGAAACAAACAAAATCATTACACTTAATGCATTACACCCTTCATTAATATTACCTATATATTTATCAAACAATAAAACTCGCATCATTGGGTAAACAGGATCTACCTGCAAACTTGGCTCATAACCCAAGGTAGCAAGCACGGCTTCTGTTTGTACAGACACTAGATAAGTAAAAAAGTCTGGATAATACGTACCTCCCTCAGACCAAGAAAGGAACACAAAATACAAGGCAGATAATAGCGCGTAAGACCCTAAAAAAAGAAGAAGGAATCTAATAACAGGCCAGTATTTTTTAAAAAGTTCTTTCAAGAGGAGTGTGTTGTACTTTTAACAAAAATACTGTAATTCTTTTTGGGAAGAATTGCAGCAATGAAATACTTTTGCCTAATATAATAAAAGATAAAAGCTATGCCCCACAAAAGTTTACAACCACAAGTTTCTGAAATATTAAATAAGACAACAGAAACTGCAGAAACAAGAATGACCCAAGTCTGTGAATTATTACAAAATAGCATTGCACATTATGACTGGGTTGGTTTTTATTTTGCTAATCACGAAGCACAAACACTGCATTTAAAGGCCTATGCCGGAGAAGCGACAGACCATACTGTTATACCTTTTGGTAAAGGTATTTGTGGTCAAGTGGCAGTCTCTAACGAGAACTTTGTAGTGCCAGACGTTAAAGCTCAGGATAACTATATTGCTTGTAGTATTACTGTAAAAGCAGAGATTGTGATACCTCTTTTTAAAGATGGGGAGAACATAGGGCAAATAGATATTGACTCAAATACAGCAGACCCTTTTACTAAAGAAGACGAAGTTTTTTTAGAATGGGTAAACGAGCAAGTGGCCGCTATTTTATAACTTCGGTACAATTTTGCTGAAAAAGATAAATCACTCAGCTACTTAGAATTCTTCTGTTTCATTTAACTAAACTCAAGAATTGAAAATCCCAAATTCCAAGACTAATTTTTGGAATTTGGGATTTATCTTTTTTGTTTTTTTACCAGCTCTTCTGATTCTACATTCCAGATCTTATGGCCTCTACAGGGTCTAACTTAGACGCTGATATTGCAGGAAGAATACCTGCTATTAAACCAATAGCGACAGAAACTGATGTCCCTAAAAACATATTAAAGCCAGAGAGCACAAACTCAAAGTCGTCCAACATTATGTTTGCTACTTGTGCTAAAACCCACACAAAGAACATCCCTATAATACCTCCAAAAAGTGCCAAAATCACAGCCTCAAATAAAAACTGAAGCAAGATAAAACGTCTTTTTGCTCCTAGAGATTTTTGAATACCAATAAGGCTTGTACGTTCTTTTACACTCACAAACATAATATTTGCAATCCCAAAGCCACCTACTAGTAGAGAGAAACCACTAATCATAAGTCCTACGAGATTCATAGTACCTGTAATATTATCAATCATATCTACAAGACCTTTTAATTGATTGATAAAAAATGTATTAACATCATCTGTCTTTAAACCTCTGTACACACGCAATTTTTGAGTGATTATACCCATTACCTCTGCATCATCAGTTCCTGCTTTTGGCTTAACAATAATTTGAGCGAAACCGCTGTTCCTACTATCTCCAAATATTTTACGCGCAGCATTTACTGGAAATATCACCACAGTATCTTTAGAGCCACCTCCCATACCGCTACCTTCTTTCTCTAAAGTACCTATTACAGTAAACTTTCTACCATACATTCTTACTTTTTTTCCAATAGCTGCCGCAGGAGAACCAAACAACTCTGTCGCAATCTCATATCCTATTACAATCACCTGTGATCCACTATGAGACTCAGACTCATTATAATATCTACCCTCTTCAACTTTTAATGATTCAATCTCATAATGCTCATGGGTGACAGCCATAAAATCAACACTATTAATGGTATTACCATCATATTTCATAGAAGTATTAGGCACACTCATCGCAAAGGCTACTTGATCAATATCATCTACAGTCTTTTTTAGCATTTGATATTCATCATAAGCAACATTAGGAAACTGTTGTGACTTCCACCTTGGCACATCTGTAGGGCCAAAAGAAAAACGTGCAATAATCATTGTACTAGTATCTAAAGAACTAATACTACTTTCAATCTCTTTTTTAAGTGAATCTACCGCAGCAAGTATGGCGATAATAGAAAAGATACCAATAGTAACCCCTACCAATGATAAAAAGGTACGCAACTTATTATTTTTAAGTGCATTTACGGCAAAATTAAAACTCTCTTTGAGTACTCTTAAATAGATGAGCATAGTTGGTTGGTTCTATTTTAAATGGGTTCTTTTAATTGAAATTGATACTTGAAAAATTTCAACAGATAAAGTTATGAAACGTATGACGCATTCTATTAACAATTGTTACAAAAATGAGTGATGATTCTGTATTTTTGCGCCTTTAAAAATTATACATAAAGCTATAAACTATCATGAGCGATCACAAAAAAGTAACTTCTGCACTTATTTCTGTATTTCATAAAGACGGACTTGGTCCTATTGTCAAAAAACTAGATGACCTAGGTGTGACAATTTACTCTACCGGAGGAACAGAAAAATTTATAAATGACTTAGGCATCAAAGTGATTCCTGTAGAAGAAGTTACAGACTACCCATCTATCCTTGGAGGTCGCGTAAAGACATTACACCCTAAAGTTTTTGGAGGTATTTTAAACCGTCAAGACAATGAAGGTGATGTAAAAGAGATGGCAGAATATAAAATTCCGCAGTTAGATATCGTGATTGTAGATTTATATCCTTTTGAAAACACAGTAGCCTCTGGAGCACCAGAGCAAGATATTATAGAAAAAATAGACATAGGTGGTATTTCACTAATACGTGCTGCAGCAAAAAACTTTAAAGACACTATTTGCGTTTCTTCTATGGAAGATTATGATGCTTTTCTAGACTTGCTTAATGCAAATGACGGAAACATCTCTATGGCAGACCGTAAAAACTTTGCAGCAAAAGCATTTAATGTTTCTTCTCATTACGATACTGCAATCTTTAACTATTTTAACAGCGATAACGCTATCCCTGCTTTAAAAATTAGTGAACAAAAAGGAAAAGTACTTCGTTATGGAGAAAACCCACACCAGCGTGGTTTCTTCTTTGGAGATTTTGAAGCGATTTTTGACAAACTACACGGTAAAGAATTAAGCTACAACAACCTTCTAGACGTAGATGCAGCAGTTAATTTAATGAACGAGTTTGCAGGTGAGCAACCTACATTTGCTATCTTAAAGCACAACAACGCTTGTGGTATTGCACAACGTGACACAGTGCACCAAGCATACACAGACGCACTTGCAGGAGACCCTGTATCTGCTTTTGGTGGTGTATTAATCTCAAACACTGAGATTGATGAGGCAACTGCAAACGAGATTCACAAGTTATTTTGTGAGGTGGTTATAGCTCCTTCATATTCTAGTAAAGCTTCGGAAATATTAAAGGGTAAAAAGAACCGCATTTTATTAGTACAGAAAGACGTAAAAATGCCAGAAACATCTGTTAGAACTTGTCTTAACGGAACATTAGTTCAAGATAAAGACAATATTACAGATAGCTTAGACAAAATAACTAACGCTACAGACAATAAACCTACTGATAATCAGTTAGAAGACTTGATGTTTGCCTCTAAAATTTGCAAGCACACAAAGTCTAACACAATTGTACTTACAAAAGGTAAGCAACTATGTGCTAGCGGAACAGGACAAACCTCAAGAGTTGATGCGTTAACGCAAGCAATACACAAGGCACAAAGTTTTAATTTTGACCTTGATGGAGCTGTAATGGCAAGTGATGCGTTTTTCCCTTTTCCAGACTGTGTGGAGATTGCAGATAATGCAGGCATAAAAGCTGTAATACAGCCAGGAGGATCAATAAAAGATCAACTAAGTATAGATTATTGTAATGAGCATAATTTAGCTATGGTATTTACAGGCACACGTCACTTTAAACACTAATAAATTTAATACCTTTGTTGAAAGCTCATTTTCAGCTTATGTAAACTAAAATACCTCTCAAACTTATGGGATTTTTTGACTTCCTCACCGAAGAAATCGCAATTGACCTTGGAACGGCAAACACACTTATCATACACAATGACAAAGTTGTAGTAGACTCGCCGTCTATTGTAGCTCGCGATCGCACTACGGGTAAAATTATAGCAGTAGGCCGCGAAGCAGCAATGATGCAAGGTAAAACACACGAAAACATTAAGACCATTAGGCCACTTAAAGACGGTGTTATTGCAGATTTTGACGCGAGTGAAAAAATGATAAACATGTTTATCAAAGACATCCCAGCATTAAAGAAAAAATGGATCACTCCATCTTTAAGAATGGTAATTTGTATCCCTTCTGGTATAACAGAAGTAGAGATGCGAGCGGTAAAAGAAAGTGCAGAGAGAGTAAACGGTAAAGAAGTATACTTAATTCACGAACCTATGGCAGCAGCCATAGGTATTGGTGTAGACATTATGCAACCTAAAGGTAACATGGTTGTAGATATAGGAGGAGGAACAACAGAAATCGCAGTAATCGCTCTTGGAGGGATTGTTTGTGACAAATCTGTTAAGATTGCAGGTGATGTTTTTACAAACGATATCATTTATTACATGCGCACACAGCACAACCTTTATGTTGGAGAGCGCACTGCAGAAAAAATAAAAATTCAAATAGGTGCTGCTACAGAAGATCTTGAGTTACCACCAGATGAGATGGACGTGCAAGGTCGTGACTTACTAACTGGTAAGCCAAAACAAGTACAAACATCTTATAGAGAGATAGCAAAAGCGTTAGACAAATCTATATTACGTATAGAAGATGCCGTGATGGAAACCTTATCACAAACACCTCCTGAACTCGCAGCAGATATTTACAATACTGGTATTTATCTTGCCGGTGGAGGATCTATGTTAAGAGGGCTAGACAAGCGTCTTTCTCAAAAAACAGATCTACCTGTATATATTGCAGAAGATCCATTAAGAGCAGTAGTTAGAGGAACCGGTATTTGTTTAAAAAACCTTGCTAAATTTAAGAGTGTCCTAATTAAATAAGAGAAGGATTATAATCATTTCTTCGGAAATGTGAACCCAATAACATCTGTTCTGATCAATGCAGCATATTCTATTTTTTTTCATTCGAAATAAAAATTTCCTGCTGTTCTTTGCACTTTTTTTAATTGCGATTTCGTTTACCATTCAATCAAATTCTTATCACACGAGTTCGTTTGTTAGTTCTGCGAACTTCTTAGGCGGTGGTGTTTATAGCGCCCGTTCTTCGGTGACAGATTATTTTGGTCTGGAAACAGAAAATCAAAAACTTACAGAAGAAAATACGTATTTGAGAAGTCAAATTACACAACTTCAGCGCTTTTCCGAAGCAAAAATTGATACCACAATCACAAATGCTCCTTTCTATTTTAAGGCAGCAAAAGTGATTAATAATAATTACACACAATCAAAAAACAACATCACCATTAATAAAGGCTCTCGCGATAGTATAGTGATAGATCAAGGAGTTATCACCACTCAAGGGCTAGTAGGTATTGTTAATAATACATCTGGCGGTTATGCAACCATCCAGTCTATTTTAAATACAAATAGTGAGATTAATGCAAAACTAAAAAAGGATAGCCATTTTGGTACACTTGTATGGGACACACGTGACCCAAATGTTGTCCAGTTAAGACAAATACCTAGATTAGCACCGCTTGTAGTAGGCGACACAATAGTTACAGGTGGTAAATCTACTATCTTCCCAGAAGGGATCTTAATAGGCACCATAAAAGACTTTGTTCTCACAGATGATGACAGTTATGTAGTAGATGTTCATCTTTTTAATGATATGACTAACTTAAAGCAAGTCTATATTATTAAACCTACTCAAGCCACAGAGATTCTCAACCTAGAAGCAGCGACAGAAGATGCAGAACAGTGAGATCATTCAAAATATAATTCGGTTTATTGGGCTAGCGCTCTTGCAGGTTCTTGTGCTTAACCATATCAACTTTTTAGGCTACATTAACCCATATATGTATGTGCTATTTGTTCTAATTTTCCCTTTTACAGGTAATAGAACCTTACTCATATTTTTAGGGTTTTTGCTTGGACTCACAATAGACATGTTTAGTGACACAGGAGGTGTTCATGCTGCAGCTACTGTATTTATTGCATATATAAGACCAGTTCTTTTAAAATTTGCTTTTGGTATAAGTTATGAATACAATGTAATAAAGCTTAATCAAGTTCCTATTAACGAGCGATTGCTATATATTTCTGGGATGGTGATTATTCATCATTTGGTTTTATTTTTATTAGAAACATTTAACATTTCGCACATACTCTTAGCCTTGAGATCAACGTTATTTTCTAGTATATTTAGTATACTTTTAATTTTCTGCGTTTTAGTACTTTTTGGACGGAAACGTTCTTAATTTCACACCATATTTAGCATAACACCTCTTTGTGAGAAAACTTTTACTTCTTATTATAGTTTTGATTACCGGTATTGTTTTTACCGGGAGGCTTTTCTATTTACAGGTTTACAACACCTCTTTCCAGGCACGTTCAGAAAGTAATGCATACAAGGTAATGTATGATTACCCACAGCGTGGTTATATTTTTGACCGTAATCAAAAGCTTTTGGTATCTAACCAACCGTCATATGATGTAATGGTTATACCAAGAGAAGTTAAAGATCTTGACACACTAGAACTTTGCAAGCTTTTAAAAATGCCAAAGGAAAAATTTGAGAAAATTTTGGCAAAAGCTAGAGTCTACTCCCCTAGATTACCCTATACTGTAGTACCTCAACTTACCAAAGAAGAGTATGCATATCTCTCAGAAAAAATGAGAAAATATGATGGGTTTTACATTAGAAAACAATCATTAAGAGATTATAAAGTAAATCACTCTGGAAATGTGCTTGGTTACATAAGAGAAGTAGATGAACGTATTGTCAAGAAAAACCCTTATTACCAAAACGGAGAAAACATAGGGATGCAAGGCATTGAAAAGGCCTATGAAGAAGAATTAAGAGGCGTAAAAGGAGTGAAATATATACAAAAAGATCGCTTTAATCGTGATATAGGTCCTTATCTAGAAGGCTCTTTTGACACGCTACCACAACGTGGTAAAGACATTACTCTTTCTATTGATGCTCGATTACAAAAATATGGCGAAGAACTTTTCATTAATAAACGAGGAGGTATTGTAGCTATTGAGCCACAAACTGGCGAAATCTTAGCTCTAATAACCGCACCACATTATAGCCCTAAATTATTAGTAGGTCGTGAACGCTCTAAGAACTTTAGCAAAATGTTTTATGACTCTATATCGCGACCACTTTTTGATCGCGGTCTTTCTGGAGAGTATCCTCCTGGATCACCATTTAAAGCGCTAACCGCCTTAATAGGTTTGCAAGAAAATGTAGTTAATATAGAAGAGCGTATTACTTGTCACGGTTCTTATAATTATGGCGGAAAGAAGCCCTTAGGCTGTCACCATCATAAAAGCCCCTTGTCTATGGTAGGCGGTATTGCACAATCTTGCAATAGTTATTTTGCCACGGTGTACAGACGTACTATTGAAAAATATGACACCCCACAAGAAGGCATGAATACTTGGCACGACCATCTAGAAAGTTTTGGTCTTGGCGTATATTCTGGCCACGATATGCCTAGTGGTCGTAAAGGTTTAGTCCCTGACGCAAACTATTACAATCGCTATTATCGCTACCCAAAATACAAATGGTATGCAACTGCCACTATTTCAAATTCTATAGGCCAAGGAGAAGTTTTAATGACCCCTATGCAAATGGCAAACTTTACAGCTGCTATAGCAAATAAAGGATGGTATATTAAACCACACCTCATTAAGAACATTGATAAACAAGACACGATACCTAGCAAGTACACAGAAAAAAACTACACTACCATCAAGCCAGAATATTTTGAACCTGTAATACAAGGTTTGTTTGATGTGTATAACGATGGTACTGCTAAAAACCTACAGGTTCCAGGAATAGAAATTTGTGGTAAGACAGGTACAGCAGAAAATTACACAAAAATAGATGGAGTTACTACAAAGCTAACAGACCACTCTACCTTTGTAGCATTTGCTCCAAAAGATAACCCAAAAATAGCCATCGCTGTATTTGTAGAAAATGGATATTGGGGATCAAGATGGGCAGGAAAAATTGCTAGTTTAATGATTGAAAAATATCTAAAAGGAGAAATTACAAGAACAGACTTAGAGACTTACGTATTAAACGGAAGTCTAGAAGAAGAATATGCAAAACCACATAGCGGTATTCCGTTTACAATTAATCATTAATGGCTAACGAACGCACATCACGTTTTGATTGGATTATCATTTTGCTATTTTTAGCATTGGTAACTATTGGATGGTTAAATATTTATTCTGCCTCTTACGTAGATAATGTAGATAGCTTTTTTGACTTAGGAAATATCTACACAAAACAATTAATGTGGATTGTTTTAAGTATTGTACTCATTGTATTTATTCTAGCCATAGATGTCAAGTTTTATGAACGGTTTGGGAGTATTATCTACATTGTTTCGTTGATCTCCCTATTAGGCCTATTTGTTTTTGGAAAAAGTATAAACGGAGCCACATCTTGGTATGTTTTTGGACCAGTAAGCATACAACCCAGTGAGTTTGCTAAAGCTGCAGCAGCACTTGCTGTGGCTAAATACGTGAGTGATATACAAACTAACATGTCGCTTTTTAAAGACCAGCTACGTGCATTTTTAATAATTGCTTTACCTGCTATTTTTATTGTACCGCAACCAGATCCTGGTAGTGCACTTATTTATGCAGCATTTGTTTTCCCATTGTATCGCGAGGGAATGCATTACGTGTATTTACTATTAGGCTTTTTTGCCGCGGCACTCTTTGTTGGGACTTTAATTGTTGGAGCATATTGGATTGCAGGATTTGTTTTACTAATAGGATTGGGACTCTTTTTTTATAATCTGAAGAAGAAACGGAGACCTAATAAATTAAAATATTTTACCATCGTTTTTGCCTGTATTGCCTTTGCTTTTTCTGTGAGCTATATATTTAACAATGTCTTTGAACAAAGACACCGCGACCGTTTTAATATTGTTTTAGGTAAAGAAGTAGATGCAAAAGGAATAGGCTATAACACCAACCAGAGTGAAATCGCAATTGGTAGTGGAGGCTGGTTTGGTAAAGGTTGGACAGAAGGAACTCAAACCAAAGGAAACTTTGTGCCCGAACAACATACAGACTATATATTTAGTACCGTAGGTGAAGAATGGGGCTTTGTAGGATCTATGCTTGTGATTATTTTATTTATCACACTTATCATAAGAGTACTTGTATTAGCAGAACGGCAGAAGTCTCAATTTGCACGTGTTTACGGCTACAGTGTCGCCGCCATTTTCTTCTTTCACTTCTTTGTGAATATCGGGATGGTATCTGGTATTTTTCCTACTGTGGGTATTCCGTTGCCATTCTTTAGTTATGGAGGCTCTGGGTTATGGGGATTTACTATTTTACTCTTTATATTTGTTAGGCTAGATAGTGGGAATTATTATTATACTTGATGAAACCGAACTTGAAATCGAAAAATGAATTTTCAAATCCATAAGCGGGGTGGCAAGCATTATTTTTTGTAATTTTTTCTTTACAAAAAACTATGCGCAGACGTTTAAAATTCCCAACTCTTTATATTTGCGAGGCTTGATAATGGGAATTATTATTATACATAGAATATAGAGCATTGACCGTTCTCGATGCCCACTTATGGAATATAGATGATTAAAAACCTTACGTTAAAACTTAGGGGGAGAATTATTTTTCGTTTATCAATTTCAAGTTCGATTTCAATTTCGATTTCAAAAACCTACTTCCACCAGCTTTTTACATCATCATTGCGTTCTAATTCATTTTCAATTGTATCAGGCAATTCGGAAAAAAAGTCAATTCCCGTTTTTTGCTCAATATCATCTATAGAAACCATGTAATTGTAAAAGGAACCTGAGGTTTTACCATTAGGCATTATAAAAGCAATTGCCCTGTAATCGTCGCCTCTTTTATCAAATACTATTTTGTAAAACTCTTCTGGCACAGCTACTCGCTCATCCCCTATAGTTTTTAAACCGTTTTTTAAAATACCACCTGTAATTACATACACGTCATCATAGCGCCCTGCCCAGTAACGTACTTTTTGCTCAAGACTGTTCCATAAACCTGCATTAAAATCGTGGTTTTGTGGACTTATATTACTTGTTAAAAAAGTCTCATGAAAGGCATCGTAGGTGAATTTTCTATCTCCTGCTGGACATAAATGACCTCTATCATAGCCAGATTTTTTATAATTACGCCAGTCTGCAGATTTAGTTTTTACATCTCTGTCTTCTATAAAATAAGGACGCTTATGTTGGTCTTTTGTTAAGTGCTTTTCTAATAACTCATAAGCTACCCATTCTGCTTGCTCGTACTCTTCTCTATAACTTAAAGTGTAATAAGCGTGTTCTACAATCTCACCATTACTTGACGGAAGCATATTTCCGAAGTCTTTATTTGTAGCGCCAACCACCTCTTCTTTATTAATAGACGGATAGTCTTCTGTTTTTTCATCAACGTAATCGTTAAGGTAGTAAAGGCCAATAGTAACGAGTGCTACTAATATTGGGTATAAGTATTTTCTGTTCATAATCATAATTCTTTTACAAAGATACTTGTTCCCATTTAAGCAGTAAACAGTATTTAAATTTCAAATAAAATATAGACTAATTTTTGTATGTTTGGGAATGCTCAAACCGCTTCTCCTCATTATAATTTTTATCGTTTCTTTTATTGGGTGTACTAGAAAAGAAGACTTACATAAAATTGAAACTAAGATCATTAATCTACAAAAAAAAGATAGTGTTTTACAAGAACGGTCTTTCAAGAACATAAAAATTGCAGATGCATTAATTACTGAAAATCCTCTAGTTTCAGATTCACTTAAACAAATTAACGATTATTTTTTAGGTGATTTATATAAAACAAAAGGGCAACTAGATAGCACCGCACTCTATTTTACTAGAACAACAGATTATGTAGGTGACACTATAAAAACGGATTATGATCGTTTTTATTTTTATAATGCTTTTGCCAATTTAATGGCCTCAGGCAAATATGGAGATGCAAAAACCATTGCTGATTCATTCAAAAAAAGAATTGACACTACGTCTTTTACCAAAAACACTAGTTACTACTATTATTTCTCTGAGGAATACTACAAATCAATTGGAAAATATGAAAAAGCTTTAGAAGCAAATAAACAGAGGGTATTTATTATTCAAAATTGGGAGTTTGACTCAAATACTTCTCAAGAGTTACTCGCTCAAAGTGAATTATTAAAGGGCTTAGGACGTAATACTGAAGCAGAAAAAGTAATAGAATTTTTAATTGCGAATGATTCTCTTTTGACTTTAGATTTAAAAAGACAGGTTTATAATGCAAATGGAGTTTTACTATTTAAAAAACAAAAATTCTATGAAGCTTTAGAAAATTACAAAAAAACATTATTAAATATAAAACTATTACCTCAATATAATAAACAATCATTACTTGCCAATTGCTATTCAAATATTGCTGAGACCTATATTGAGCTTAAACTATTTGATACTGCTTCTAAATACCTAGATTCAGCTAGAGGAGAGAATATTGAAAGACTGAGTGATCAAACTCATAGAAATATATTATTATACGAATTGCGTCTCGCATATAAAGATAATGAACCTATATCAAAAATAGAAGCTCATCTTAGTGAGTTATTAAACTATCAAAATATAACATATAAAAACAAATTTGAATCTGAATTGATTGCTTTAAAAGCGGCTTCAATAAAAGAAGAGCAACTATTAATAGAAAGACAAGAAAACGAGGTTAAACGTCTTAATGATAGAAATAATATGCTTTTTATTATTGGTTCACTTTTCTTACTTCTTATGGGCCTATTTTCATATTCAAGAAATAAAAAACTTAAATTTGATAAGCAAACCCTACAAATGCAACAGAGGCTTTTAAGAAGTCAAATGAACCCTCATTTTACTTTTAACACGCTATCTTCAATACAAAATTCTATAAAAAGTGATCCTGTAAAGGCTCAAAAACATATTCTGAAATTCTCAAGGTTATTAAGACTGATACTTGAAAACTCTACTAATAATTTTGTTCAATTCAACAAAGAGATTGAAGCCCTTAAAAAATTCATGGATTTACAAATACTACGTTTTCCTGATAAATTCAATTACAGTTTTAACTATAATAACATGGATGAAGAAGATTTGATTTTTATACCACCTATGTTATTACAGCCATTTATTGAGAATAGTATTGAACACGGTTTTATGAACTTAAATTATTTAGGTGAAATTCATCTTGAATTCACTTTAAATAAAAACTTATTATATTGTAGAATAAGTGATAACGGCACAGGTATAACAACTAATAGCGACTTAATTAAAGAGTCATTATCAACAAAGCTAATTACAGATTATCTAAAAAAAGAAACAAGAAAGGAAGTTTTGATTATTGACAAAAAGAAAATATCTAATGAAACCGGAACTATTGTTACTTTAGCAATCCCCTATAAACATACAGATGAAAATTAAAACCATTATTATTGACGATGAACCCTATGTAAGAAGTCATATCAAAGACCTGGCTTCAAATTTATTTGTTAATAAACTTGAAATAATAGGCACAGCAGATAGTGTTGTTAGCGGCATTAAGTTAATAAATGAAACTCAACCTGATTTGGTGTTACTTGATGTACACCTAGGAGATGGTACCGGTTTTGATATATTATCTGCTGTAAATAACAAAAATATAAATGTTATTTTTATAACTGGTTTTGACAATAATGCTATCAAAGCAATCAAGGTTGGTGCTCTTGATTATATTTTAAAACCTATTGACGAAGATGAATTTATTGAGGCAATAGAAAAAGCTATAAAGTTAACCGAGAAAAACCCTAATATTGAAAAACTTATTGAGGTTTCTCAAGATTTTTTTGAAGGTGTTAAAGAAAAAAGAGTAATCTTAAAAACTTCAGACACAGTTTATGTCGTTTACGAAAAAGATATAATCTACTGTAAATCTGATGGTAATTATACTACTTTTTACACACTCAAAAACGAAAAAATACTCATATCAAAACCATTAAAACTGATTGAAGAAATACTTTCACCACAAGTATTTATTCGCTGTCACCAATCTTATATTATAAATAAGAGTCACGTTTTAAAATATAATAAATCTGGAATATTAATTCTTAATGGAGAATACAAAGTTCCTGTTTCTAGTAGAAGGAAAGATTATACCTTAGAAAAGGTTTTTAATTAAAAATACGCATTTGAATCTTTATCAAACGTATTTGAACCAAACATGTGCGATTATACAATTACTTATTAAATTAAGTATATAATTTATATTTTGGTCAAAAATTACACAAACCTATTATGAAAAAAACAATCCTATTATTATTTACTATTGTTATTTGCCTAAGTTCTTGTCAAAAAGAGGAAATACAATTAGAGTTGAATGCCGACTTTAAAGCAACGACCATTGATAGAGCAAATGACCCAATACCTGAATACACCAATCAAGAAATTCTTGAGATCAATCTTAGATGGACAGCGTTTCTAGCTTCGAAGGTTTTAAAAGATAATACTGCTGCTAGATCTGAGGTTCAAGGGAAACTACAAAATGGCAAAAATTCATTAACATTAATCAACTTATTTAATAATGAAGAGTCTGATTTCTACCATAGTTTTTACACCCAACTCACTATCTACATTGGAAATGGGCATCCTGAATACGGAGAAACGAGACCCAACCCACCTCCAATAACACCTCCAGGATCTATGTCTGAAGAGCAAAAATTTTTAAAATATATACTTAACGACAATTGTGTAGAATTATATTTTCCCCGTGGTTTAAACTTTTTTACAAGTAATGAATTAACTTCTACTGGACACCCAATAACTAATGCAAACAATAATCAAGGTGTTAAGCTACTGCAAGGAAATGAACCGTCAAATGACCCAAACACAACAAACATTTACCCAAATGTAAATTTAAATTATGTGAACAATAATAATAACATAGTCATCGCTAGACCATATAGAGGCTTTCTTAACCCAAATTGCGGTTACGCAGAATATTCTAATATAGACTTTACAGATTTCTTAGATTTATAAATTTACCATCATTACTTATTAGCCCGTTTCAATCAAGATTGAAACGGGCTTTTTTATGGACAATACTTAAATATCTATCGAATATGAATTAGAACACTACGACTATACATTCTGCCTTGTATCTACTCTAAAAACGCTGCACCTTTAGGGTATAATTAGAGTTTCTCCCACAAAAACACAAGGCAATGAAAGACAATTTATACCTTATACTAAAAAAGCTACTTGTAAAAAACAACATTAGTATTAATCAAGAAGAGTTAGAACTACAACTTACAAGTCATCCTTCTTACCCTAGCTTACACGCCATAACGGGAGTATTAGAACACTTCAATATTCCTAATGTAGCAGTTAGACTTACACCTTCTCAAGAATTGCTTAGTCAACTTCCTGAACAATTTATTGCAGTTACAAAATCTGACAATGGCGAAGCTGTTGTTTTTGTTCAACAATCTAAAAGCAAATTAAAAATTGAAGGGCAAAAAGGAAAATCAAAAGACCTAAGCCCTATTGATTTTATTAAACAATGGAACGGTATCATCATTGCCATTGAAAAAGATGAGAATGTTTTTGAGACAAAAGACACTATTCTATCAAAGGCAATACCTTATGTTTCTATTTTTATGGCAATAGCCGTAATGGCTTGGTTTTTTAATGAGTCATCTCTTTTTGCCTCTTGGCACTTAACTCTGAGTGTTATTGGCTTAATTTTTAGCGTGCTTTTAATCAAGCAAGATTTAGGTATGCAGTCTAGTGCTACAAATAAGTTTTGCAATTTGAGCGATAAAACTAGTTGTGATGCTGTACTCCAATCTAAAGGAGCTACACTTTTTGGGCTCTTTAAATTGAGTGATCTAAGCTTAGTAACTTTTTCTAGCTATGTATTCATTTTATTGTCGTTTGCTTTTAAAGGTTTAGATAATCTTGGTTTAATTGTAGTGTTGTCTTTAGCTAGTATACCAATAGTTTTTTACGCAATCTACTACCAAGCAATGGTCATTAAAAAATGGTGCCCGCTATGTTTGGGTGTTTCTGGCGTGCTGCTTTTACAGGTTATTGGCGTTTTTACATTCGAGAATATTTCAGAAATAAGCATCACCGTTACTCCACTAATAGTTACAGCAATTGCACTAACTACAATAATTATTATCTGGGTTGCTATAAAACCTATAATAAAAGCTAACAAGACACTCACTGCTCAAAATGTAGAAAACACAAAATTAAAAAGAGATTTTAATGTATTTAATACTTTGCTTTTAAAAGGAGACACTTTAAATGAATTAAAAAAAATAAATAATGAAATAGTACTCGGAAACAAAAACGCCCCTCTAGAATTAACCTTAGTCACAAGCCCTTTATGCTTTTACTGTAAAGATGCTCACGCAGCTATTACAAAAATATTAAAACAAGGCAATGCTACTATAAAGATTAACCTACGCTTTATGGTAGACACTGCAGCACCAGAACAAGAATTATATAAAATAGTATCGCAGCTATTACATACATATCACACAGAAGGGCAGGAAGCTACATTACAATTACTGCATCATTTATATAGTCCAACAGCCTCAATAAAAGATTGGATACAGCAAACAGAAATTAAAACTAATAAAAAATTTGACGAAGTGATGGATGCACAAATGAAGTGGTGTATAGACAATAAAGTCAATTTTACTCCAGCTTTTTATGTAGGTGTTTATGCTTTTCCTAAACAATACAAGAGAGATGAGCTACTCTACTTTGTAGAAGAGCTTATTGAAAATAAAAAAAATAGTATAACAAATCACGAAGCAAGAATAGCTTCATAAAAACACTTTTTCGCGGAAGAAAGACAGAACTCAAGACTGTCTCTAAATGATCTTGAAAACACAAATTTTTAAATATTTATATCATGTTAAAAAACATCTTAAAATTAAACGGAGCTCAAGAAATGAGTAAAAAAGAATTACAAACTATTAATGGTGGGGGTGTTTGGGCATCTGTATTAATATGTGTAGGTGCAACAGAAGGATGTCAAACTGTTTATAATGAAGTTGATCAATGTTGGGGTTGCCTTGACAATAGCAACAATATAAAGTTGTAACATATTAATCATAATTAAAACATCCCTATTTAATAAACTTGAACAGCAAGGCCTTCAGCCTTAACTGTCTCAAGATTGTTACAAAATAAGGCAGACACTAAGACCGTCTCTAAATGATCTTGAAAACACAAATTTTTAAATATTTATATCATGTTAAAAAACATCTTAAAATTAAACGGAGCTCAAGAAATGAGTAAAAAAGAATTACAAACTATTAATGGTGGGGGACTAAACTGCAAGGGGAGACCAGATGGAACACCTTGCGGAAATGGAGGAGCAAAATGCTGTCATGGAAGATGTGATTACGGTCTAGACCCTTCATTAAATTGCTAATTATTTATCACAAAAAAAAGACAGAACTCAAGACTGTCTCTAAATGATCTTGAAAACACAAATTTTTAAATATTTATATCATGTTAAAAAACATCTTAAAATTAAACGGAGCTCAAGAAATGAGTAAAAAAGAATTACAAACTATTAATGGTGGGGGACGAGTGGGTAATTGCCCTAAACCTAGCTTTCGATCTTGTGCCGATGGATATTGCTGTACACCTTATGGCTGTGAAGTAGCTCCACATCCTAATTGTTATTAATTTAAAAATGTTGGGGCCTTAAAACGCCTCAACATTTACTCTTAAAACTAAGTAAAAATGTTCCCCCATTTCACACAGCCCGACAGCAAAGACTGCGGCCCTACCTGTCTTAAGATTGTCGCCAAGCATTTTGGAAAAAATCTATCGTTACCAGAGTTGCGCCGTTTAAGCGAAACTACCCGAGAGGGGAGTTCACTACTTGCCCTTAGCGATACCGCAGAGAAGATTGGTTTTCGCACATTAGGTGTAAAATTATCTGCACGTACGCTACAAAAGGCAGATATTCCGTGTATTCTACACTGGAGTAATGATCACTATGTGGTGCTTTACAAAATTAAAAAAGGCACCTATTATATTTCTGACCCTGCACACGGTTTAATCACCTATACAGAACGGGAATTTCTAGATAGATGGATAGGTAAAAATGCTACTAAAGAAGAAGAAAACGGTATCGCTCTTCTTATAGAACCAACACCAAAATTTAATAACTATAAGTCACTAGACGAGGATGATAATGTCTTTGGGTTTAAATACTTGTTTCAATACGTATTTAAATACAAAAAATTTATAGTTCAGCTTATTGTAGGATTACTTGCTGGTAGTTTACTGCAACTGGTAGTCCCTTTTCTAACCCAGAGTGTTGTAGATGTAGGTATCAAAAATCAAGACATCAATTTTGTATACTTAATTCTCTTTGCACAAGTTGCTTTGTTTCTAGGACGCAGTATTATTGAGGTTGTTAGAAGTTGGATCTTGCTTCATTTAAGTACCCGTATAAACATCTCAATCATATCAGATTTTTTTATAAAATTGATGAGTCTACCCATCGCATTTTTTGACACAAAGATGACTGGTGATATCATGCAGCGCATTAATGATCACAGTCGTATTGAGCGTATTCTAACCACCTCATCTTTATCAGTGCTATTTTCAGCAATAAACTTCTTAGTATTCAGCTTAGTGTTGGCTTACTATAGTCTGCAAATATTTTTCATTTTCCTTGTAGGGAGCATACTCTATTTTTCTTGGATTTTAATATTTCTAAAAAAAAGAAAAGTACTGGACTACAAGCGTTTTACTCAAACTAGTAATGAGCAAAGTAAGGTGATAGAAATGATTAACGGGATGCAGGAAATCAAACTGCATAATGCAGAAAAACAAAAGAGATGGCAATGGGAACACGTGCAAGCACGCCTTTTTAAAATATCCATGAAAAACCTGGCACTAGAACAATACCAAAGTGTAGGATCTAGCCTTATTAATGAACTTAAAAACATTCTTATTACCGTATTCTCGGCAAAACTTGTAATAGACGGCAGTATTACTCTAGGTATGATGCTAGCTATATCATACATTATTGGGCAGCTTAACTCTCCTATCCAACAGTTTATAAGTTTTGTAAGAGAGCTTCAAGATGCTCGTATTTCACTAGAAAGATTAGGAGAAATACATAACAAAGAAGATGAGGATAGTGCAGAGGGCAACACAACGCTGCGAGTACAAACTGATAAAGACATATCGCTTAATAATGTAGATTTTAGATATACTGGAGCATTTAACCTAGTATTAAAAGACCTAACATTAAATATTCCTGCAAATAAAATTACCGCCATAGTAGGTACTAGCGGTAGTGGTAAAACAACATTAATGAAACTGCTTTTAAAGTTTTACAACCCACTAGAAGGCACCATAAAATTAGGAAACAATGATTTAAAAACAATCGCAAATAAAGCTTGGAGAAATGCCTGTGGCGTAGTCATGCAGGAGGGTTATATTTTTAATGACACTATTGCAAATAATATTGCCATAGGTGAAGACTCTATTGATATGGAGCGATTAGAGCACGCCATATTTGTTGCAAATATTAAAGAATATATAGATGATCTTCCGCTTGGTCTCAATACAAATATAGGTCTCGAAGGAACAGGACTATCTACAGGACAAAAACAGCGATTATTAATAGCAAGAGCCGTATATAAAAATCCCTCTTTTTTGTTTTTTGATGAAGCAACCTCTGCATTAGACACCAATAATGAAAAAGTCATTATGCAAAATCTTAATGATTTTTTTGAACACAAAACGGTCGTTGTCATTGCACATAGACTCAGTACCGTTAAAAATGCAGATCAAATTGTTGTACTTGAAAAAGGAAGTATCGTAGAAAAAGGAACACATACAGAGTTAGTTGCTAAACGTGGTAATTATTTCGAACTAGTTAAGAACCAATTAGAACTCGCCAGCTAATATGCCAAACAATAATCAACATTTACGCAACGAAGAAATTCAAGATATCTTGACCAAAGTCCCGCATTGGATGATACTGTGGGGGAACACAATCATCCTGGGACTTATGGTCTTGTTTATCATTTTTACATGGTTTATTAGATATCCAGATATCATATCTACAGATGCCACCATCACTTCACAAACACCTCCTCAAAAGCTCTACGCTCCTAGCACTGGTAAAGTAGACACGCTACTTGTTGTGAATAATCAAAAATTGCGTACTGGCGAGATAATCTCTATGATGCAAAACACTGCTAAGCTTAGTGATATATTAATGCTCAAAGCTATTATGGATACAATTAATATCCAGAATGACCCTTTTGAGTTCCCTGTAGACAAAATGCCTTTATTACAACTAGGCACTATAGCAACTAGTTATGCACTTTTTGAGAAGGATTATACAGAGTACACGCTTAATCAATCTTTAAACCCATATGCTAACAAAGCTAGAGGAAGTAGACTATCAGCTTCGGAAATTTTAATGCGTAAAAAATCGTTAGAAAACCAGAAAAAACTGGACCAACAGAAATTCGAACTCGCACAGAATGAATACCAACGTAATGAAGCTCTCTTTAAAAAAGGAGTCATCTCACAAAACGAATTTGAAAGTAAGAAACAACAATTTTTAGAAACTGAAAAAAATCTAAAAAATCTAGATCTATCTTTCTCTCAGCTTAACCAAGCATTAAACGATATCAATCAAAATTCAAAAGAAAACAAAATAAACAACCAGATTGCAGAAACACAACTCTCAAAAAAAGTAATCCAATCTTTCGCTAGTCTAAAACAAGAAATAGCTGCTTGGGAATTAAAATACATTTTAAAATCTGAAATTGACGGTCGCATTTCTTTTCTAAACATCTGGAATAGTAAACAGAAAGTAAATCAAGGAGATCTTCTATTCACCATTGTACCAGAAGAAAGCCATAATTATATGGCAAAAATTAAAGCACCTATTCGCAATTCTGGTAAAATAAAACCTGGTCAAGATGTAAACATAAAACTGCTCAACTATCCAGAAACGGAGTATGGTATGATTAACGGAACCGTAGAATCTATGTCTGCCATACCTAATGAAGAAGGGTTTTATCTAGTAAATGTGGGGATACCGGCAGAGTTAGTTACGTCTTACAATATTCAAATACCATACATTTCAGAAATGACTGGAACAGCAGAGATTGTAACAGAAGATCTTAGATTAATGGAACGTATATTTTATCAAGTACGCAACATATTTAAATCTTAACCCTTCACATCTAGCGCATCTCTTAATCCATTACCTATCATCATAAAGGCAGTAACAAGACTCATAATTGCAAGCCCAGGTATCAAGGCAAGAAAAGGTTTACCTAGAATAATATAGCTGTAGTGATCTTTAATGATTCCTCCCCAACTGGGCATAGGTGGCTGTGCTCCTATCCCGAGAAAACTAAGACCGCTTTCTATAAGGATGGCACCTGCAAAGTTTGCTGCGCTGATTATTATTACTGGCGCAAGACAATTAGGTAAAATATGTTTTGTGATAATTCTAAAATCTTTAAAACCTAATGCCCTTGCTGCGGTTACATATTGCTCTTCTTTAACACTCAAAACCTGCCCACGCACTACTCTGGCAACTTCTACCCACATAGTGAGCCCAACAGCTACAAATACTTGCCAGAATCCTTTGCCTAAGGCTAAGGTGATTGCAATCACTAATAACAAGGTTGGGATAGACCATGTGACATTTATGACCCACATAATCGCTGCATCAACTTTTCCTCCATAATAGCCTGCGATAGCTCCCATAGGGATCCCTATGAGCAATGAAATAAAGACAGCAACAAACCCAATAGCGAGAGAAATGCGAATACCCACTAACATTCTGCTCAATAAATCACGTCCGTATTTATCGGTCCCTAGATGAAATTTTTGCTTCTTGATGTAATTTGACGCGATTTGATTGCCTGTAGATACCTTCGGAAATAGGCTTGATTTATAAATTGTTTCTATTCCTTCAAGATTGCCTTCTGCATATGGGGTGATTGCAATACCTTCTTCTGTAACTCGGTATGATGAAATAGGGAGTTCTGTATCTGCTGTGGCTTTTCCGAAGAAAAACTGTGAGAGTTTATTTTCTTGTGCTATCTCTGATGGGATGGTTAGCATCTTTACCTCAAACCCAGGAGATTTACCGTTAATAGACAAATGCATCTGGTTTGCGTTCTTAGAATCATCTGGTGCTAATGCGTATGCAAAAATTGCTACGAAAAAACACAAAATTAAAAACCAAAAACTAAAAACGCCCCAGAAATTCTTCTTGAATTTCTGGAGCGCTAATTTTGATAATGAGGTTGCATTTTTCACCTCACAAAGCTACTTAATTTTTTATTTCGGTAACCTTGTTCTTTCTAATGTTATTTAATTTTAAATCTTCTAAGACATTTACCGCTTCTTCTACATAGATATCTTTTGCAAGACTCTTGTGCCAGCGCTTACGTTTTTCACGCAAAGTGGTGTCTTGTTTCATTAATTCCATCTCATTAGGCAATGAACGGTAACTCATTTTATTATCATATTTATTAATTGCCTCATACTTCTCTCCTTCTAGTTTACGGGCTGCAATCTCATTCTTATATTCTTCAAAGTTTAATGTAACCTCCATCTCATCTCTACGCTTTTTAATCCATTGTGCGTTTTGATCAATTAAAGATAATTGCTCACTAGTCGCCATACGAGCTTTACTTTTTGCAATTGCAGCATCAAAGTCTATATAACCGTCAAAAACGTCATAATCTGCAGGATCTATCTTGTCATAAGGCAATGGGTTATCATAGTCACGCTCCCCTATATCAATATAGCTATAACGGTCTGGCATAACCACATCACTCTTAACTCCTTCTAGCTGAGTAGAACCGCCATTTACTCTATAAAATTTTTGTGTTGTTATCTTTAGAGCACCTATATCACCTACTTCACTATTACGCAAATACTGGTTAAGATCTACTACATTTTGTACAGTACCTTTACCATAACTCTGCTTGCTACCTATAATAATTGCTCTTTTATAATCTTGCATCGCTGCGGCTAATATCTCTGAAGCTGATGCAGAAAGCTCATTAACTAAAATAACTAAAGGACCATCCCAAGTAATACTTGAGTCTGTATCTTTTAATACTTCTTTATTCTCACCACTAGAAGCTACTTGTACTACAGGCCCTTCTTTAATAAACAACCCAGAAATCTCTACGGCTGTTCTTAAAGACCCACCTCCATTATCTCTAAGATCTAATACTAGACCTTCCATTCCTTCTTCTTTAAGTCTCTCTATTTCTTTTTTTACATCGCCGGCTGCATTACGCTTATTATAATCATCCATGTCAAAGTAAAATTGCGGTAAGTTTATAAGACCGTAAGTTTTCTCTTCTTTTTCTATCACAGAAGATTTTGCATATGTCTCTTCTAGCTCTACAACATCTCTAACAATAGTTTCTTCTTCTAAGCTACCATCTATACGCTTAATAGTTAATATCACCTTAGTCCCTTTAGGACCTTTAATTAACTTAATGGCATCATCTATACGCATACCTACAATGCTTACTGCTTCTTCTTCATCTTCTTGACGAACTTTTACAATAGCATCTCCTGCTTCCATATGCTCACCTCTCCATACTGGACCACCACTTATCACCTCTGTAATAGTGATGTAATCATTTTTCTTTTGAAGTCTTGCGCCAATACCCTCTAACTTACCACTCATTCTTAAATCAAAACGATCTCTATCTGGCGGTGCAAAATAATTAGTATGCGGGTCAAACTCTTCTACTACTGTATTTAAGAAAATGGCAAAATAATCTTTACGTTCTAAATCATCTGTAAACTCAAAATACTCATCAAGTGATGTCAATGTTGAGTTACGTGACTTCTCCTCTATTTCTTTTTCTGTGCGAATTTTAAAATCTTCTTCTGTTTCTAATTTCTTTTGATCCTCTTCATAAAGATCATAGTAGTTAGATATGGTAGAAAATTTTAATTGAGTTTTCCATCTCTCTTTTAATTCTTTTTTAGTGTTTGCATACTCAATATTATCATAATCTACATTAATAACCTCTTTCTCATTATAGTCAAAAGATTCTCCCAATACATCTGTATATATTATTTTTGCTTCATCTTGACGCTCAATAAAACGAGCATATACAGCATTAAAAAAAGATAAATCTTTATTTTTCATCTGGTCATCAATAGCAAATTTATATTGCTCAAACTCTGCAATATCACTAGCTATAAAGAATCTTTTAACAGGATCTATCCCTTCTATAAAGTCATTGTAGACTGCCTCAGAAAAAGCATCATCCATATCTCTAGGATTGTAATGTCCTCTCTCTAGCACATAGCCTAGTAAGTCTATTAATAATATATCTTTATCTGGATTTTGAAACTCTTTTGTAGTAAAACTACAAGAAGCAGCAGCTACAAAAACAGCAAGAAATAACACTTTAAAATTCTTTTTTATAATACGCATAGGTCTCTTCAATTTTGTATGGACTAAATTATGTATAAAAACCGTGCCAACAGGAATATTGTGATTTAAAGTTTTGTTAATCTGAAATTTTACAAACTTGACAACGGTGCTTTTATTGATAACAAAGTGTAAAGCATTCCTATTTCAGTATCGCATCTATTAATTGTATTTTTGCATTTATGACAAAACAAAAACCACTTATTTTAGTTACCAATGACGATGGTATTACAGCCCCAGGAATACGAGCTCTTATTGAAGTGATGAATACCATAGGCGATGTAGTTGTAGTCGCTCCAGATGCACCACAAAGTGCCATGGGTCACGCTATTACTATAAATGACGTATTATACTGTAATAAAATAAAGGTGCGAGATGGAGAGCCGCAACTAGAATATAGTTGTAGCGGGACACCCGTAGATTGTGTAAAACTGGCGGTTAATGAATTATTAGACAGAAAACCAGACTTGTGCGTGAGTGGTATTAATCACGGTAGCAACAGTTCTATTAATGTGATTTATAGCGGTACTATGAGTGCAGCTGTAGAAGCTGGTACGGTAGGTATTCCTGCCATTGGGTTTTCGTTGTTAGATTATTCACTAGAAGCAGATTTTGAACCTGCTAAAAAATACATCGAGTTAATGGTAAAGCAATGCCTAGATAATGGTTTGCCAGAGGGAGTAGTTTTAAATGTAAACTTTCCGAAGTTATCTGCCAGCGAGATTAAAGGTATTAAAGTATGCAGACAAGCAGACGCCCACTGGGAAGAAAAATTTGACAAACGTACAAACCCATTAGGTCGCGAATATTACTGGCTTACTGGAGAATTTGTTGACAAAGACAAAGGAGAAGACACAGATGAGTGGGCGCTTAAAAACGGCTATGTTTCTGTAGTACCCGTGCAATATGATTTGACAGCACACCACGCAATAAAATCAATTAACAACTGGGATATATAATGAAAAAGCGAGTTAAAGAATTATTGATAGGGCTTTTAACAGGACTCATTGTTAACACTTTTGGGATCCTAATTTGCTTATTTATCGTTTCATTAATAAAAGGTCTTACTGTGAGTGAAGCTTTTTCTTTTTATATTGAGAGTGGCACTTCTTGGTCTATTTTAACCCTAGGAGCATTGCCTAATTTATTGGCTTTCTTTGGTTTTCTAAAAATAAACAAAGAGCAACGAGCAAGAGGTGTTATATTAGCTACCTTCTTGACTGCGATTACCGCTTATATTATTTACTTTACTTAATAAATTAAAATGAAATACTACCTCATAGCCGGCGAAGCCTCTGGAGACCTACACGCAGCAAACCTAATGAAGGCGCTAAAAGTGGAAGATCCCCAAGCAGAATTTAGGTTTTGGGGAGGCGATTTAATGCAAGCGCAAGGGGGTACTATGGTAAAACATTATCGCGAACTTGCATTTATGGGCTTTGCAGAAGTGGTTGCTAATCTTGGGACAATTCTTAAAAACATTAAGATTTGCAAAAAAGATATTTCAGCATTTAAACCAGATCGTATCATATTTATTGACTACCCAGGGTTCAACTTACGCATAGCAAAATGGGCTAAGCAAAATAATTATAACACACATTATTACATCTCACCGCAAATCTGGGCCTGGAAAGAAGGACGTATAAAAGACATTAAAGCAGCAGTAGACTCAATGTATGTCATACTGCCTTTTGAAAAAGACTTTTATGAGAAGAAACATAATTTTCCTGTACATTTTGTAGGACATCCTCTTATTGACGCCATTGCAGGTAGAGAACAGATTTCGCCTAAAGATTTTAGAGAAGAACACAATCTTGATGATAAGCCCATCATCGCATTATTACCCGGAAGCAGAAAACAAGAGATTGCAAAAATGCTAGATGTGATGCTCGCGTTAACTTCAAATTATCCTGATTATCAATTTGTGATTGCTGGCGCACCAAGCCAAACCAAAGTCTATTACAAGACATTTATTAAGCAAAACAATGTAAAGTTTGTAGCTAATAAAACCTACGACTTGCTATCTGTAAGCCACGCAGCACTTGTTACCTCTGGCACAGCAACACTAGAAACGGCATTGTTTAAAGTACCTCAAGTAGTTTGTTATAAAGGAAGTCGTATTTCTTATGAAATAGGAAAACGAGTTATTAAGTTAAAATACATTTCATTAGTCAATCTTATACTTGACAAAGAAGTGGTAACAGAATTAATACAAACAGAATTTAACCCAAAGCGCCTTAAAGAAGAACTTGACAAAATACTAGATGAGCAGCATCGTGCTACTTTATTCTTAGAGTATTATGACTTAGAACAGAAATTAGGTGGAAAAGGTGCAAGTAGGAAAACTGCAGAGTTGATCTCTAAAACCAATTAATTCCTGGAAAATAAAAATAAAGTTCACTATTCCATTCTGAAGTAGGCAGAAAATCACCAAAGGGTAATAATATAAAGGTAAGACAGAAACCAATTAGAAGAACTCTCGTAACTACGGAAATTTTCTTGATTGGAACTTGGTCATTCAATTCAACTGGCTCAAAGGCTAACGTATAGTTTGCTATAGACAACCTCTGTTTTCGGTTAAAAAACAATTTAACTTCAGGTAAAATATTAAATCTATTAATAGCATAAAAGACTAACATAGCTATTAAAACAGCAAAAATTGAAACCACAATAATTAGTTCTGGCGAATAATAATATTCATACGGATATGCAAATGCTCTTAAACTGTACATTCCTCAAATATAACTATATATATTCCATTAGCACAACTCACTGATTTTTCCGATATTTATAATCCTTAAAACAAAAATAATGGCGACGGTAGAAAATATTAGAAACAGTTTAATAGATAAAATTCTTGCTATTAAAAACAAAGACTTCTTACAGGCTCTTGACAAGTTGATTACTTCTAGCGCTACTTCTAATGACTTGGTCGAATTGACAAATGAGCAGAAGATAATGCTAGAAATGAGTGAAGAAGATATTAAAAATGGAAAACTGATTTCTCAAGATGCGATGAACAAAAGAAATCTAGAATGGCTAAACGCAATGTAATTTGGACAAAAACAGCCGATTTACAATTTGTCGGAATTCTTGAATATTGGGTAAAGCGAAACAAGTCGAATACATATTCTATAAAACTTGTAAAATTGGTAACACAAAGAACAAACCAAATAGCCGAAACGCCTTTTATTTATAAATCTACCGACTTTAAAGACTATAGAGTTGCCTCTCTTGGCAACTACAGCATTTATTATAAAATTAATGATACCGAAATAATAATTTCTGCTTTTTGGGATAATAGACAAAACCCAAAGAAGCTTCTAGAAATGTTAAAGCAAAAAAATTAGCACATTGCATAGACCCTTATGAGAAACATTCTTTACCTACTTCTACTTACCTTATTTATTAGTTCTTGCGGCTCAAAAAAATCGATTCCTCGTAAAAACAGAGCAATTACTTCTACAGAGGTTAAGAGACCTTCTTCTTCAAAACAAATAGACAATATTATTAATGATGCTATGCGCTATGAAGGCACCCGCTATAAATATGGCGGAACCACAAAAAGCGGTATGGATTGCTCAGGACTAGTATATGTTGCCTTTAAAGAAAATAATGTCGCACTACCTAGAGTGTCTAGAGATATGGCAACTAGAGGTAATAAAGTAAGTTTAAGTAAAGCAAAAGAAGGAGATTTAGTATTCTTTCAGACCAATAAAAACAGAAAAGTAATCAACCACGTTGGGCTTGTCACCTCTGTTAAAGGTGGAGCAGTAACATTTATACACAGTTCTACTTCACGCGGTGTTATTGTATCTACTCTTAATGAGCGCTACTGGAAAAGTGCCTTTGTAGAAATAAGACGTATCATTTAAATGACTATATTGTGCTAAACCGTTCATTTAGAACGCATTTAGCATTTATGAAATTTATCAACTATCCTATTATCAAGTTTGCTTTCTTCTTGACAGTTGGTATTATATTAGCACATTATTTTGGCACTTATTTTAAAGCTTCTTTATATTTAGTACTTATCCCTCTTGCTAGCATTGGTATACTGTGGGCAATCGCTCGTAAAAAACTGTTTCAAAATATTTTTTTTGGTATTGCTACTTACCTTGCCTTTGTTTGCATTGGTTACATTAATTACCAGCATAGACTGCCTTTAAATAATAAGCAACATTATAAAATTTCTGAAGTAGATAATAGCAATCATTTTCTTGAGCTTAAAATCACTAAAGAACTTAAACCTGACTTTTACAATCTAAAATACATTGCAAGATTAAATGCGCTCGATGGCGAGCCAGTAACAGGAGATGTACTGTTATTAATGAGCAAAGACTCTCTTGTGTCACCATTGCTATTAGATGATGTAATACTCATCAACAATCATATTAATGCCATAAGAGCACCCCAGAATCCCCATCAATTTGATTATGCGGCTTACATGAGAACTTTAGGTGTTTATGGGCAAATACGCAGTCTCCCTTCGGAAATATTAATGCGTGAAAAAGGCCCTACTACTATAACAGGTTTTGCAGAAGGAATAAGAAGCCATATTATTACAAAGCTGAAACAATCACCCATAGGCAAAGAAGAGCGTGCTATTATACAAGCATTACTACTCGGGCAGAAAAACGAAATAAGTAAAGAAACTTTTAATGATTATGCAGCTGCAGGGGCTATACATATTCTTGCCGTTTCTGGACTACACGTAGGTATTATTTATATGATTCTGCTCTTCATTTTTTCTCCTCTACGCCGCTTTAAATATGGTAAACAAATACAGAGCATACTAATTGTAATATGCCTTATATGTTTTGCTATTATTACAGGCTTATCTCCTTCAGTCACAAGAGCGGTGACTATGTTTAGTTTCTTGGCGCTTGCAGGATTGCTAAATAGGCAAACAAGTACGATAAACACACTAGCACTCTCTTATCTTGTATTATTGCTAGTGAACCCACTTTGGATTTTTCATGTAGGTTTTCAACTAAGTTATCTCGCTGTATTTTTTATTGTATGGATGCAACCATTGCTAAGAGATCTAGTCTCATCCCGCAATTATTTTATTCGTAAAATATGGGGAATTATCACCGTAACCATTACTGCTCAAATAGGCTTACTACCATTGAGCTTATACTACTTTCATCAATTTCCTGGTTTGTTTATTATTACAAATGTGGTAATTCTACCATTTTTAGGAGTATTACTTGGCGCTGGTATTTTGATTATTTTTCTGGCATTAATAAATAAATTACCAGATTGGCTTGCCGAAATGTTTAGCAGTATTGTTAAAGGCTTAAATGATTTTATTGCTTGGATTGCTACCCAAGAAGATTTCTTGTTTCAAGATATCCCCTTCTCCATCTTTAAAGTATTTGGAACTTATTTTGTGATTATCGCTATAACATTACTTTGGAAAAAATTAAATTTCAAAAGAACGGTATTGGCTTTGTTTAGTATTGCAATCCTTATTTCGATATTTAGCTATGATAAATGGATGAGTACAGATAATGAATTAGTCATATTTCAGAAAAGTAGAAAGACTTTAATCACCGCAAAGCAGAATCACGAACTTATGATTTTTAGTTCGGACACCTCACAGAAAATTATTAAGTATTACCCATTAAAGTCATATAAGACCGAGGTAAATGTTAGCACATTTCAGCAAGAAGAAGTACCGCCTTATTTTGTATTTAATGACAAGCGAGTGGTTGTTATAGACAGTATAGGTGTGCACCCTAAACTTCGAGATATTGACATGTTATTATTGAGAGAAAGTCCAAAAATTAATCTAGAACGAGTGCTTGACAGCTTACAACCTAAGCAAGTGATTGCAGACGGAAGCAACTACACTACTTATGTAAATAGATGGAGAGTCACTTGTATTAAAAGAAAAATCCCTTTTCACCATACGGGTAAAAAGGGAGCTTTTAGTATAAAATAACTTTAGTTACTTAGAACTTTTACCGTCTTTAAATTTGTGTTTGAAATTTTTCTGATATGCTTCCCATTTCTTTGCAGTCTTTACATCGTGGTAGTCATCTGTAGCAATCATTTTTAGAAATATCTCTAATTGTCTTGGCGTTTTATACCCTGGCAATGCCTGAATCAACTTACCATCATCTTCAAAAAAAACAATGCTAGGATAGCCTTGTAGTTTTAATGCATCTGCAAAAAAGTGCGTTGTGTTTCTACCTTTTCTACCTTCTTGATAATTTGGGTTTGTGTATGTAAACCCCTCATGAGTAATCGACTCTGTACCTTCTGCATTAAACTTAACAGCATAGTAATTTTTGTTCACATAATTTATAACATCTGGATTACTAAAGGTGTTTTTATCTAACATCTTGCAAGGTCCACACCAAGTAGTGTAAACATCCATCATTATCTTTTTTGGTGTTTCTTTTTGTGCAGCTAGAGCTTCATCCATAGTCACCCAATTAATTTTTTGGGCAGACATTAGGGTTGTGCTTAACAGTATAAGGACTAAAGTTATATATCTCATAGTAGACGGTTCTTTTCTTTTTAATGATTATTTTGATTTAAACGTTGGTTTAAATTTTAATGTGTAATCATTAAAGTCATCATTGCTTTTAAGTTCTTTATAATCTCCTTCTGCAAAAAGTTTTAGGTATAACTCTAACTGCTGTGGCTTTCTGTAGCTTTTTAAGGCAGTAAGCACTTCACTGTTCTCATTAATAAAAACAACGGTAGGGTATGCTCTTACACCTACGTGTCTAGAAAATTGATGCATACTATTGCGACGCATTGCCTTTGCAGGATCAAAGTTAGGGTTTGAGAAATCTACGCCATTAAAACGCACTGGCTCCTGCCCTTCTGCATTAAACTTTACTGCATAATAGTTTTTATTAATGTAATCTGCAACGTCTTCATTATTAAACGTATCACGATCCATCATTTTACAAGGCCCACACCAGTTAGTGTACATATCTACAAATATAAGCTTAGGGGCTGCCTCTTGAGCTGCTAGGGCATCATTCATAGACATCCAGTTAATCTTCTGGGCAGACATCACTCCTGTGATCATAACCAGAGCTAGTAATACAATACGTTTTAACATAAAATGAGTTTTAATAAATTTACTTAATAACATTAAGCAAAAAACGTTCCATAAAAATGGAACGTTTTTTTGTTTAATTAATTGTGTGATTAACGAATACCGTGCATCTTTTTAAGAAGGAATTTGTTCAATAAAATCATAACAACTCCTGCACCAATAGGTATCAAAGTAAAAATCAAGAAGAAAAATGTAAGCCCTTTTTCTTCAAGAATTGGATCCATATAACTACCTGTAATACCTGCAGCTGTATTTGCAACAAAATTTGCAACAAACCATACTCCAAACATTAAACCTATTAGTTTAACTGGTGCCAATTTACTTACGTAAGAAAGTCCAACGGGAGAAACGCATAATTCTCCTAGTGTATGAAGCAAATAAGCAATAATCAAGAACATCATGCTAACTGAAGCTGTTTTAGCTCCTAAAGGAATTCCCATTGACCCATATGCTAAAACACCAAATCCTAATCCTAAAAGAATAAGTCCAATTGCAAACTTTACTGGCCCTGTTGGATTCAATTTACTCGCCCATATTTTAGAAAACAATGGAGCAAATGCTATAATAAAGAAAGAGTTTAAGATACCAAACCAAGATGCAGGAACTTCTGATGACTCTGCAACCCATTCTCTCTGTAGCATCCATATAACAATAGCCCAAATAATCACAAAACTTGTTCCTAAAAGGATATTAGCTAAAGAATATTTAGAAAAAGTTTGTTTAAATAACATAGCTAGAACCCACGTAATAATAAGCATAGGCACAACGGTGAGCAGCGTATTGAAAATCTTAAAAGTAGCAGCTCCATCACCAGTCAATACACGATCTGTATAATCTTTAGCAAAAATAGTCATAGAACCACCTGCTTGTTCAAAAGCCCACCAGAAGAAAATAGTAAAGAAAGCAAGAATACCTATAACAACTAGACGGTCTTTGGTTACTTTGCTACTGTTAGCATCTTCCATAGTGTCTTCAATAGCATGTTTAGCATCCTCTAAAGACTCTTCAATTGCATCATCAAAATCTTCAGTGTTTTTAGGAGAAAGCCCAATTCTTCCAAAAATAGTTTGAGAAAAATAAAATTGTAACATTCCGAAGAACATAAAAATTCCTGCTAGTCCAAATCCATAATGCCATCCTACTTTTTCACCTATATAACCACACAATAAGATACCTAAAAATGCTCCAGCATTAATACCCATATAAAATATAGTATAACCGGCATCTTTTTCTTTCCCTTGGTTCTTGTATAACTGTCCAACCATTGAAGAGATATTCGGCTTAAATAAACCATTACCAATAATAAGAAGTCCAAGCCCTAAATAGAAAAATGGATTAGCAATCCCTTCTAATGCCATTGAAGCGTGACCAAGCGTCATTAAAAATGCTCCTAATATAATAGCCTTTCTGTAACCCATTATTTTATCGGCAATCAATCCACCAAAAATTGGCGTAATATATACTAAACCAGTATACCAAGCATATAATACTAAAGCTTCAGAACGCTCCCATCCCCAACCTTCATCTAACATAGATGATATTAAGAAAAGCACCAATAATGCTCGCATACCGTAGTATGAAAAACGCTCCCACATCTCTGTGAAAAACAATACAAATAAACCAGATGGGTGACCTAACACCGTCTTTTGGTTTGTTTCTGAACCTCCAAATTTAAATTCCATTTAAATAAATTATTAATTAATTAATAGTTGATTATAATCTTACTCTATCTCATTAGTTCTTTGGTTCACCCAAAGACTCCTTAATGAAGTTTGTCATTTTTGTATATAAATGCAGGCGTGTATTTCCGCCATAAATACCGTGATTTTTGTCTGGATAGATCGCCCAGTCAAATTGCTTATTTGCTTGTACTAATGCCTCTACAAGACGTGTAGTGTTTTGTACATGTACATTATCATCTGCGCTACCGTGTACTAAAAGATAATCACCTTTAAGCTTATTTACGTGAGACATAGGTGAGTTGTTATCATAACCACTAGCATTTAATTGTGGTGTGCTCATATAACGTTCTGTATAGATTGTATCATAAAAACGCCAGCTAGTAACAGGTGCTACCGCAATTGCCATTGCAAACGCATCTGCTCCTTGAAACAAACAGTTACTAGACATAAATCCTCCATAACTCCATCCCCATATTCCTATTCTATCTGCATCTATAAAAGTCATTGCACCTAGCTTTTCTGCTGCTGCAATTTGATCTTCAACTTCATGTTTACCTAACTCATTTTGAGTAACTTTTTTAAAGTCACGCCCTTTTAATCCAGTACCTCGACCATCTACACAAGCAATGATAAATCCTTCTTGTGCTAACATCTGGTGCCAGTAATCATTAGCCCCATTCCATTTATTTGCCACCTGCTGAGATCCCGGACCAGAATACTGATACATAAATAACGGATACTTTTTTGAAGGGTCAAAATCTTTTGGCTTAATCATGTACATATTAAGATCTTCTCCATTTACATTGATGGTAGAAAATTCTTTAGCCGAAATATTATATCCTTTAAGCGCGTCTTTTAAACCTTTATTGTCCTTAATCTCACGAACCACTTTCCCGCTCTTAGCATCATTTAAAGTATACGCATAAGGAGTATCTGTGTTCTGAAATGTGTTAATAAAATAAGTAAAATCTGCACTAAAAGATGCACTGTTAGTCCCTGTACTAGTCGTTAAACGTTGTTTATTAGAACCATCTGTTTTAATAGAATATACATCTCTATTAATACTACCGTTTTCTGTACTTTGGTAGAATATTTTATTTGAAGTAGCATCAAAACCGTAGTAACTAGTTACTTCCCAATCACCTTTTGTAATTTGATTAATTAACTTTCCTTTTTTATCGTAGTGATAAATCTGGTTCCATCCATCCTTCTCACTTGTCCATATAAAACTATTGTCATCTAAAAATGTTAAGTTATCTGTTACATCAACATAAGCAGCATCTGTATCTTTTAAAATCAAACTCGCTTTATTGTTTTTTGCATTCACAAAAACAAGATCCAACTCATTTTGCTTTCTTCCTGTTAATTGAGCACTCAATATATTTTTATCACTTGACCATTTAATTCTAGGAATGTAATAACTATTAAAGGCACTTAAATCAATCATTTCTGTTTTACCAGAAGCAACATCATACATATGCAAACTTACTTTTGCATTAGGTTCTCCAGCCTTAGGGTATTTAAAAACTTGCTGACTTTGATATAGATCATTTCCGTAGACATCCATAGAAAAGCGTGGCACGTCTGTCTCGTCAAAACGAATAAAAGCTAATTTTGTACCGTCACTATTCCAGTCAAAGGCACGTACAAAAGCAAATTCTTCTTCGTATACCCAGTCTGTAATACCATTAATGACACTATTTTTCTTTCCGTCTTTTGTAATTTGCTTTACAGCACCAGAGGCCAAATCTTTCATATAAAGATTATTATCCTTACCGTAAGCTACTTTTTTACCGTCTATCGTTAGATGCGGCTCTTGTATTTTGTCTTCAGAAATTTTAGTTAATTGTTTACTTTTTAAGTCATAAAGCACATAGTCGCCTAATGTAGAATGGCGATAAATAGCTTGTAAATCTGTTGCAATAAGCATTTTGCTCTCATCTGCACTCAACTCATAAGACAAGATGCGATCTAGACCGTCTACGTCTTTTGTATCAATAAGCGTACGTACTTTTTTACCGCTTTTATAATCATACACATCTACGGTAGAACTTTTTGAGCTACGGTTATAATCTAAAACAGCATATTCTTTACCGTTGTCAAGAGAATGCAGAGCTTCAAGTCCCTGAGTCCTAAAGTTTCCGCTCCAGATCTCTTCTAGAGTGATATTTTTTTGTTGCGCTGTAGTTGTAAAAGATGTTGCTAAGAACAACAGCAAAAATGGGATACTTAATAAGTGTTTCAAACTGCTAATTTTTTGGTATAGCAAGTTTACTAAAAAAACATAAAAGATGCGTTGTATTTTCTGTTAAATACCTTGTGTTTGTTAGCAAATTGGGTCATTAATCGCCACATACTTTAACTATATTTGCAGAAACAAACACCATTTGCCATGCCAAATCCCATTTCAGGATTTTCAAAAAAAAATAAAGCCGAAAAAATAGCTTGGCTTGCATCTCAATATTTGGAGCAAGACCCTGATGCTATAGAAGTTTTAAAAAACTACTGGCACCAAGACGAAATCTTGCAACAACTGCACGACGATTTTATAGAAAACACGCTCACCAACTACTATTTACCCCTTGGTATTGCGCCAAATTTCTTGATAAACGAGAATCTCTACGCCCTTCCTATGGTCACAGAAGAGAGCTCTGTAGTCGCTGCCGCAAGTAACGCAGCAAAGTTCTGGTTAGACAGAGGAGGCTTTAAAGCTGAAGTTATTTCCACCGTAAAAAATGGACAAGTACACTTTAACTACTTCGGAAACGTGACAGAAATGACTACGTTTTTCAACAAAATAAAACCCGCTCTTATTGCTAGTATAGAAGATATACAGCAAAATATGAAAAAGCGTGGCGGTGGTTTATTAGATATCACACTACAAGATCATACAAAGGAGCTTGACGGCTATTTTCAATTGCATTGCACCTTTGAGACGGGCGATGCTATGGGAGCAAATTTTATAAACTCTTGCCTTGAGACTTTTGCCACTACACTAGAAAAAGAAGCAGCAGTGTATCCTGTTTTTACAAAGGCTAACAAGTACCCAGAGGTTGTAATGAGCATACTCTCTAACTATGTACCAGAATGTACCGTGAGAGCATCTGTAAGCTGTAAGGTTAAAGATTTAGCACAAAAAGATATCACTGGAGAAGAGTTTGCTACAAAATTTGTACGTGCCATAGAGATCGCAAAAACTGCACCTCGCAGAGCAGTGACACATAATAAGGGAGCAATGAATGGAGTTGACGCTTTAGTTGTTGCTACAGGTAACGATTTTAGAGCTGTAGAAGCTGGAGTACACGCGTATGCAGCTAGAACCGGAAAATACACAAGTCTAACAGATGCAAAAATAGAGGGCGACACTTTTCATTTCTGGATAGAAATCCCCTTAGCTATTGGTACTGTGGGTGGTCTTACTCGTTTGCATCCTGTAGTTAAAGTTGCATTTAAAATACTACAACAACCCGACGCAAAAGAATTAATGAAAATAATGGCTGTTTCTGGTCTAGCTCAAAACTTTGCAGCTGTGAGATCTTTAACAACTACCGGAATACAAAAAGGGCACATGAAAATGCACTTAATGAATATTCTTAATCAACTAGAGGCTACTGCAAAAGAAAAAGAACAAACGGTTGCTCACTTTACAGAACATGCTGTTAGTCATAGCGCCGTAGTTACTTTTGTAAATAAATTAAGAAACTAAATTGTGAAGCGCACTTTTTATAGTCACGGAAAACTTTTACTTACCAGTGAGTATGTTGTACTTGATGGTGCAAAAGCACTTGCAGTACCCACAAAAAAAGGACAATCTTTAACAGTCACCCATACGGGTGATTTAAGTAACACATTACAATGGCGCAGTTTTGACATTGATGGCTCTTGCTGGTTTGAAGACAGTTTTAGCATTTCTAAACATGGCATTGTACCGGTTTCAGATTCTAAAATCTCAAAAACACTTTGCGAAATACTTATCGCAGCGCAAAAATTGAATCCTTTATTCTTGACTGAAATAACAGAAAGAAGTGTTAAAACTCACCTAGAATTTGAAAAATCTTGGGGCTTGGGATCTTCATCTACATTAATAAACAACATCGCACAGTGGGCAGAAGTGGATGCTTTTCAATTACTGTTTAACTCTTTTAAAGGTAGTGGCTATGATATTGCAGCGGCACAAACAGATACTGCATTTTTATATCAATTAGCAAGTGGCACACCTTGTTTTAGCGCAACAGTATTGTCTTGGCCATTTACAGACCAATTATTTTTTGTGCATTTAAATAATAAACAAGATAGCAAAGAGGGCATTTTGCACTACAAAGCAAAACGAAATAAGCAACAAATTGACATCGCTTCATTCTCAGCTATTTCCGAAGCAATGATTAGCGTAACTACTATTAAAGAGTTTAAAAAATTAATAGTGTTACACGAAAAAGCTATTTCAGAAATAATTGAAATCCCTACTGTTAAAGAACAGCGCTTCCCAGATTATAATGGCGCTATTAAAAGTCTTGGTGCGTGGGGTGGTGATTTTGTTTTAGTAACCGGAACCCTTAAGCAAATGGACTATTTTAAAGCTAAAGGATACCAGACAATTGTCTCTTTTAACGAGATGTGTTTGTAGGTTTACATCAACAATATTATATAGAAACAAAAAAAGCCGCTCCTTTAAGGAAGCGGCTTTTATTATACTATGAAATATTGACTAGTAGAAGTTTGCTCTATTGTCTTCAATATTTGCTTTCTTTTTTAATGCTTCAACTACTTTAGTTTCTATTCCTACATTTTGCATATCTAGTTGATTTGCAAAAGAAGCATAGTTTTCAAGAGTTGCTGCTGGTACTTTTGCTAAAACCTTTACTTTAAAGACTCCTGTTTTTCCCGCTATTGCCTCTGTAGTTTCCATTGCATTTTTCCCAAAAGCCATACCTACTACTTTAGGTTCTGCTCCAGCACCTGGTATTGTAGGTGTTGCCATTGTAACTGCTGTTGCAGTTTGTACACTAACTCCATTTGCAGAAGCTATTGCTTCAAGATCACCACTCATCTTATCTTTGATAAGTGCTGCCTTTTTCTCGTTACGTAATATAGGTGTCACCTTAGCAGATGCCTCTGCAACTCCCATTACTCCTTTAGGACTTTTACGAGTTACACGTGCAACTACATACCCATTAGGTGTATTAAAACGTTTTACATCTCCTACAGAAGTTTCTTCATCAAATGACCAAGTAATGATCTGTCTAGAATTTGTTAACCCTGGGATGTTTGCATCAAGATTACCTATTTTATTTACTGGACGTACTTGCAAGTTTCCTTCTGCAGCTACAGCTGTGTAATCTCCTTTTCTAGCAGCATCTTCAAATTTAGATGAAGCAGAAAACACTTGATTAATTGTTTCGTCTGATGGCTCTACGTTTTTTGTAACAGTTGCAAACTTATAAGCAGTCTGCGTATTTTTTACATCTGTAATATTAATGATATGGTATCCAAAATCTGTTTCTGCAAGACCTATAGAACCTTTTTTATTGTCAAGCATAAACTCTTTATAAGCTGGTGCTAATCCTGTGTTAGGATTTAAATAACCTAGCTCACCACCTTTATCACTATTGCTATTATCATCTGACTTAGCTGCTGCAACCGCCGCAAACTTAGAAGGTGAATTTTTAACCACTCTTAAAATACTATCTGCAATTGTCTTAGCCTCTTCTTTTGTTCTTGTAATATCGCTTGACGCTCTTAAAGTACCAGCCCATCTTACTAAGATATGACTAGTGTTTATAGAATCTGCTAATTGTCTTTTTGACAATACCTTAGTTACATTATAAGTAGCTCCATTTTTATATGGCCCTACAACTTCACCTACTTCAAGGTCACTATCTGCAGCTGCTAATTGAGCTGGGATATCTTTTACAAAGTACCATCTGTCTTGGTAAGTTACATCAGAGTTATCATTAACATATACCTCTGCATTCTCTGCATCTTTAAAAGCAACAACAGTATCACCATTACTATTAAGCCCACCTTTTAAGAACGTGTTCATCCCTGATTGTGCTGCTGCAATATCTGCATCAGATGCTTTCTCATCAAAAGTAACATACTCGATATCTGTTTGAGCATCTACTTTAAAATCTGCACTATGTGCATTTACATAACTTCTTATCTCATCTTCAGAAACAGTTACTTCTGCATCATTAATTGATGTATAAGGTACTTGTACGTATTGAAAGTTAATCTTGTCATTTTGAAAACGGTATTGTTGTTCACCTTCTGCAAGAGTGCTTTTTAAACCACCCTTGATCATATTCATATAGTTACGCTCTAGCACACCTTGAATAATTCCTTTTTCATAAGTAACCCATTGTTGGTAACCTACAGGGTTTGTTGCTTTCATATTTGCAATATAATTGTTCATTGCAGTACGGTCAAACTGACCCAACTCATTTTTGAACAACTCATTACCTGCAAGCCCACTAGCTAATGCCGCGTCTAATTGATCTTTTTCAACACGGATTCCTAATTTTTCAAACTGCTCTTCTAGTAATACTCTTTTTACTTCACGATCCCAAACTAGGTTTACTGCAGATGCTGTAGTTGCAGACGGTCCCATTTGTTGTTGTGTAGATTGTACTTGCGCCATAAAATCTGCTTGCGATAGCTCTGTATCATTAATTGTAGCAACACGAGTCTGCGCTTTATTTGAGCTTCCTCCACCGTTTTTAAGTACATCTGCTAGTACAAAGGCAAATAATGCCATTGCAATAATCACAATTAAAAAAACTGTCTTTTGTCTAATTTTGCTTAGTATAGCCATCTATAATCTGTATTAATTTCTTTGTTATTTCTGAAATATTCCGTCTTGCAACGCTTTCTACCTCATTTACTGTTAGTTAAATCAATAGGTGTGACCTAATAATTTAGTGGGCGAAAATACCATTTTCCCCTCATTAATAAAAACGATACATTGTAAAAAAACACAGGAATGTAAAGAATATTTTTAAACCACATAATATTTAATGTTTGAGGATATCCTTAAAGCTAAAAAACGAAGCGTTAAACAAACTTTTATTTTTCCACTTTGACTTATGGCGATTGAGTGATTCCCGTTTTTTTCTCACGGTATTGTAACTAAATCTGACTTAAACCTCAATTATTCTTCTGGCGCAGGTTGCACCTCTAGTAGCTCAATTTTTGTATTAGAAACCTCGAGAATATGCATTAAATATCCATCAATAATTAGTTTCTCTCCCTTTTCTGGAATCCCTTCTTTATGGTTCACCACTAGACCACCTAAGGTTTCATAATTTTCCCCTTCAGGCAAACTTAACTTGTAGGTCTCATTAAGATAATCTACCTCAAGTCTAGCAGAAAATCTATAATGATTCTCAGCAATAACATCTTCTGTAAGAGCTATAGAATCATGTTCATCTTCAATCTCTCCAAAAAGCTCTTCTATAATATCTTCTACAGTGATAATACCAGAAGTACCACCATACTCATCAACAACTACAGCTATACTTTTTCTTTTTTTACTTAAGATATTAAGTACGTCTTTTGCTAACATTGTTTCTGGTATAAAAACAACGGGCATTAATATTTTTTTTATAGTTGCTGGTTGTTTAAACAATTCAAAAGAGTGAACATAACCTAGAATATCATCAATATTCTCTTTGTAAATTAAAATTTTTGAAAGACCCGTATTAGTGAAAATCTTCCCTAATTCTTGTGGAGTTGTAGTTATATCTACAGCAACTACCTCTGTTCTTGGCACCATCACTTCTCTAGATTTTACTTCTGAAAAGTCAAGTGCGTTTTGAAAAATCTGAATTTCACTATCAATCTCATCAACAGTATCTACAGTTTCCATTTGCTCGCTAATATAATTACCTAGCTCTAGTTTTGTAAAAGTTAGCTGTACTGCATCCCCTTCGGTTTTAAAAAAGACTCTAAGCACGGTGTCTGAAATCCAGATAATAAATTCTGAAATTACAGAAAAGATGAAGTAAAAGAAATAGGCCGGTACAGCAAACACCTTCACTAGGCTATTTGCATAAATTTGAAAGAAAACTTTTGGTAAAAACTCTGCAGTCAATAAAATGACTATTGTAGAAATAATGGTCTGGACAACGATACCTAAAAATCCATCTACAGGAACATACTTTATCAACAAATCTCCCATATACAGCCCATAAACAACAAGGGCAATATTATTACCCACAAGCATGGTCGCAATAAACTTAGAAGGGCGATTAGTGATTTTCTGTAGCACTTTTGCTAGAAAGTTGTTCTGCTTCTTCTCTATCTCTATATGAATCTTATTAGAAGATACATAAGCAATCTCCATCCCAGAAAAGAATGCAGAGAGTATTAATGAAGAAACAATAATTATAATAGAAACGTAGTCCACTATTTAGATTTACTAGTAAAGGTAAGCAAGTTTGCGATGAATATCATAATTACAGTAAAATGTTATGCTAAATTTTAAGGCATTCACATTTCCGAAGCACTAAAAAACTATTTGTTTTTATTTTGGTCTTCTATGTTTTTTCTAAATCTTCTTTTAAAGAAAAACATGAAAATTGCTAGTACAGCAAAAAATATAAAAAGGTATGATCTTCCACCTTCTTCTCCCCAGTGTTCAATAACTAGATAGATAGAAAATATTGCCATAGCAATGTATACGTACTCAAAAAGGCTGTAAATTTTAGATCCCATTAGTTTCTTTTGATTTATCTATAAGCTGAACCCCTTGGTTTTTACGTGACATAAAAGTTTTAAAATCTTCACTACTATTAAAACCCTCCCCGTCATTAAAGGAGCCATCCTTAAATTTTATTTTATAAGGCTTATCTGTAAAAACCCATTTATTTTTTTGATCCCAGTACATCTGCTCTGCAAAAACGGTAGCACCATCTCCTGTAACTACTTTTACATTGTTACGCAAATCTACTAGTCTACTCTTAGAAAACTCCATAGCATAGTCTGATGTCACTACACTTTTCTTGCCATCATCATTCCAATACCAAACCTCAATACCCTTCGGAAATTCTCTATATGGAAATTCTAGAGCCGTATAATCATAAGATTTTGGTGTCATTAAATTAACAGTCACACGACCAGAATCTAAATATTTAGTATTGGTATTAACACCTATACCCGTAGGCGCATTATCACTTATAGACATACGCTGTATGTCTTGAAAATTATCTTCACATGAAAAAAGCGTAATGACCCCAAAAAGGATCATTACGCTCTTTAATATATAAAGTTTACTCTTCATTCTTATAGGTTAGGTACTCTTACGCTACCACCTACCCAGCACTTAAAAGTTACTGTTTTTCCAGCCATATTCTGGCTAAAGATATCAGACTTCCCTGGGGCTCTACCTGCATAACTTGCTGCAGTCTGGTTTGCTGTACTTGCAATAGCACCATCTACTTTACCTGCTTTTCTTGCAAGATCTGCTGCTTTCCAGTACATCGCTCTTTTCTCAAAAGGAGTAGTACCACAGTTGTTTGCACTTTGCGCATACATATTTGCTATTTTTAAATATGCTATACCTGCATTAGGTTTTACAGCTAACATTTTGTTATAGTAATTTCTTGCATCACTAAACTTTCCTGCTTTTCTAAAGTTTTCTGCAAGACTGTAATATACTCTTGCTTTATCTTTAGGGTTTGTCTCTAACTCTGCAGACTCATTAAAATAACGCATCGCCTCTGAAGACTTACCGTCTTTCTCTGCTAATTTACCTAAGTAATATGCTGACTTAGCAGAAGGCTTTAAAGAGTGTAATTGTTGTACTAATTTAAAGAACAATGGATCATCACAATCTTTTGCATTTAATCTACTTAAAGCTCTATTTACCCAAGCAATATCATTTTTGTTTGCTTCATAGTCCTTATTATAAAGAGGCACTAAGTTTTCGCAATCTGCAATAGACCCTAATTTAGCATCTACTGACCCTCTCACTTTTCCGAAGATACCTAAGTTCTTCTCGTAAGCAGCGTAGTTCTTTTTATCTCTAGAGCTTAAAGTTTCACCCGCTTCTTCTTTATCAGAAAATGCGATCACTTTTTGAGCCATTCTTCCCTCTTCTTCTTCTAACTTGTCTGTTACAGCATCATAAAGATCAAACATATCTGCTAGTGGTACAGCTCCTTCTTTATTAAGATCTACTGCTAAAGAGAAATATGTGTATAAACTTTTTGGACTTGTAAAAGCATCATTGTTGTTTTTAAATACTTCCTCATATGCTTTATACTGCTCCATTTTAGTACCTAAACCAGCATCATAGTTTAATTGAACAATATCCATCGCTACATCACCTGCATCTGTTTTATCTGGATACAATCTTAAACGATCATTATAAAGCTGTACTAAATCGCTTACCTTAGAATTATCACCATTTTTAATAAAGCTTTTAAACATTTTCTCACCGTACTGGTATACTGCAAGACTATAAGTAGGACAAGCTGCAACTAAAGGTGCATAATGCTTTATTGCCTCGTCATAATTTTTTGCTTTTGCTGCTTCAGTAAATAATGAGCCTTTAAGCATGCACTCTTCACTAGTTTGTGCTAAAACGCTACCACCCATTGTCAGGGTAAGCGCTGTAAATAGTAAAACTAAATTCTTTTTCATGGTAGTAGTGTTATATAAGTTAATCATAATATCTTTTTTCAAACCATTTGTCATTTAATGACAAACTTAAAAATGTATTGAAGAAATTTTCTTTTATTAATCCAGAGTTCGTTGTTCCTCTAGAACCTAGTTCTACACCTAGATTAATATTTGTAAATAATTTTCCCGATGGTAGTCCTACTCCAAAAGATATGCCAAACTCATTAATATCCTCTCCGTTCACCACTAAACCAGTACCTTCAAAGCGCATACCACCACGGTAAACCACTCGCTGCCAGTACTTTCTAATTCCATTATAATTAGGGATATAAAAACCTCCTATTTTCACCTTAGCCGCATCTTTAAACTCAACATTATCAATTGTAAATGTTCTGTTTGTAAAATTGCTTGTTTGCTGGTTTGTATATTCTAGACCAACAAACCAATTTTTAGGAGCACCAATACCACCACCTATAGAAAATTGTGAAGGGAAATCAAAACTAGTATCCCCCACCTCTATATCTTCACTATAAATAGTTCCTGTAGCACCTGTTGTAGATGACACAAAAACAGAAGCTATTTGCCTAAAGTTTTTACTATCAAGATTTGTAGCTGGAGTTGCCGTAAGGCTACCCATGATCTCTAGATTGTTGTTTAGTAATTTTTTATAAGCTAAACCTAGTGTATAATTTAACCCGGACAGGTCAGACTCGTTAATCTCTCTGGTTGCATACTCAAACTCACCATTTGCACTAGTAATTAAGGACGTGTTATTTATTTCACCAAAATTATAATTAACATCAACACCAACACTCAAGTCATCAGTGACACTGTAAGCTAACCCTACAAAAGCCCTATTAAGACCCCCATCACCTGTGAATAATGTATTATAAACATCTCCGCTAGAGACTAAACTATAACCTACAGACGTATAAGGTATTAAACCAAAACTAGCCCCAAATTTACCCATTGGGATACCTACCGCTATATAATCTAAAGAAGTTGTCGCGGCTTTTGCCTCGCCAGCATCAGATTTTTGTGTAGCATATTTATGACTAGCACCTATAGAGAAGTTGGTTAGCTTTAATCGAGCTAAACCAGCAGGGTTTTGCATATTAAGGTGTATACTATCAGAATACACACTTAAGCCTCCCATCATTCTGTTTTCTGCAGTACCTTTAAACTTTAGCGACCCTATACCGTAAAACGAATAAGGAGAAGTAGTTCCTTCTTGTGCAAAAGTTGTTGCGCTTATTACGCAAATACAAACTGTAACTAAGATTTTTCTTAACATCAATGTTTATTATGTTCTAAAATGAAGTGTAACCCTTCTAACAAAAAATTTGAGTTTGCAAAGATGCCTATTTTTATACTCTCACGCAAAAAATCTGTATCTCCACCAGTTAAAATAATTGTTAAATCTGGATACTTGTTTTTGTACCTATTAATTGTGCCCTCTATCTCACTAATAACGCCGTATACAACACCACTATGCATACTTGCATTTGTGTTATCACCTATAAAAAAATCAGGCATTTCTTTTTCTAGCAGCGGCAAACCGGCCGTAAATTGATTCATTGCTTTATAACGCATAGCTATTCCTGGAGATATTGCACCTCCTTTATAGTGATTTTTATCAGACAAAAAATCATACGTAATACAACTGCCAGCATCTATAACTAAGACATTTTTCTGCGGAAATTTTACAGCGGCGGCACTTGCTAAAGCAATTCTATCTACCCCTAGAGTTAAAGGGGTACTATAGTCGTTTATAAAAGGAACTAAAGTTTTATTAGTAAGCGCTACCAAAATATAATTATCCTTTAGCAACTTAATATAAGCCTCAGAGAAATGGCCAACATAAGAAACAATGCAATGTTTAATCTCAGAAAACTCTCTAGAAACCTCAAATAAGACCTCAGAAAACTCTTGATTTTTACACACAACCCTATGTACAAGCTCGTTTTTACTAAAAACAGCTAGCTTAATAAAGGTGTTACCTACGTCAACAATTAAATTCATACAAAAAGAATGACGACAAAAATACAAAAGCATTTCAAGCTAAAGAGCTGGTAATCTATATTTATCAAATAAGTTTTAAAAATTATTATTTAATTGTTTTGTTGTTGTTAAAATAACTTTATATTTGCAGCCGCTTTGAGATATAAATATTGAAAAGTACAAAAAAAAAGAAGGTGCCTTAGCTCAGTTGGTAGAGCAATGGACTGAAAATCCATGTGTCCCTGGTTCGATTCCTGGAGGCACCACTTTACAACCCGAAACTCACGTTTCGGGTTTTTTGTTTTATATAAGTTTCTAAGCACTATCAGTAAATTATCTACTCGTCTTCTAAAAACAAATTCTACACAGGAGATAATAACATTATTAAAAGCAGATTACACAGAAAATCAATCTCAAAAGACTTTTAAAGATGATTTACAGAATATATGGCATAAAAAAAACTTCTCATTTCTGAGAAGATTTAGTGCGGATGACAGGAATCCCTTCGACTAGGCTCAGGATAAACTTCAATTCCTGTCAATCATTCTATTTCATAAAAAAAGACCCAACTAATTAAAGCTGAGTCTTCTATTAAAGTGCGGATGACAGGAATCCCTTCGACTAGGCTCAGGATAAACTTCAATTCCTGTCAATCACTATATTTCACAAAAAAAGACCCAACTAATTAAAGCTGAGTCTTCTATTAAAGTGCGGATGACAGGAATCGAACCTGCACGCCGTGAAGCACTAGATCCTAAGTCTAGCATGTCTACCAGTTCCACCACATCCGCGATTTGAACTTATGCCCTTTTACGGGACGGCAAATATAAAGAAGTTATTTTATTTACAAACAAAGAATCATTAAAAAATTTCTACTTTTTGTACCTTTATCTTTTACACCTATTCTGAGGCCTTTAACTTCGGAAATATTAAAACATCAAATTATTTATGAAAAGTGCAAAAGCATACATTGAAGAAAACAAAGACAGATTCTTAAATGAACTTGTTGAACTACTTAAAATACCTAGCATTTCTGCAGATAAAGCATATGCTAAAGATGTGATTAGAACAGCAGATGTCATTAAAAGTAGCCTAGAAAAAGCAGGTTGTGATCACGTTGAGATTTGTGAAACACCAGGATACCCTATTGTTTATGGAGAAAAAATAATTGACAAAAACTTACCTACAGTATTAGTTTATGGTCATTATGACGTACAACCACCAGATCCTGTTGCCTTATGGGACAGCCCACCTTTTGAACCTGTAATTAAAAAAACAGAACTACACCCAGAAGGAGCCATTTTTGCTCGCGGTAGCTGTGATGACAAAGGACAGATGTACATGCACGTTAAAGCAATGGAGTACATGACAGAAACGGGACAGTTGCCTTGCAACGTAAAGTTTATGATAGAAGGTGAAGAAGAAGTAGGTAGCGAGAGCTTAGGATGGTTTGTAGAGCGTAATCAAGAAAAACTGAGCAATGATGTTATACTTATAAGTGATACGGGTATGATTGCAAACGACATACCAAGTATTACAACTGGACTTCGTGGTTTGAGTTATGTAGAGGTAGAAGTTACTGGTCCTAATCGTGATTTACATAGTGGTCTTTACGGTGGTGCGGTTGCAAACCCAATAAACATCTTAACAAAAATGATTGCTTCATTACATGATGAGAACAATCATATTACCATTCCTGGTTTTTATGATGATGTAGATGAGTTATCTGCAGAAGAACGCGCTAAAATGGGTGAAGCACCTTTCAGCAAAGAAAATTATTGCAAGTCTATTGGTCTTGAAGATGTTTATGGAGAGAAAGGATATACTACTAACGAGCGTAACAGCATACGACCTACGCTAGATGTAAATGGTATTTGGGGAGGTTATACAGGTGAAGGAGCAAAAACAGTAATTGCAAGTCAAGCATTTGCAAAGATATCTATGCGTTTAGTGCCTAATCAAGACTGGAAAAAGATAACAGAATTGTTTAAAAACCATTTTGAAAGTATCGTACCTAGAGGAGCTAGTGTTGTTGTAAAACCTCATCATGGTGGGCAAGCTTACGTTACCCCTATAGATAGTTTAGGCTATAAAGCGGCAAGCAAAGCGTATGAAACTACCTTTGGCAAAACACCTATACCACAACGTAGTGGTGGTAGTATTCCTATTGTGGCTTTATTTGAAAAAGAACTAAAAAGCAAAACAATATTAATGGGCTTTGGCTTAGACAGTGATGCAATTCACTCACCAAATGAACACTTTGGAGTTTGGAACTACCTTAAAGGTATCGAAACCATCCCACAGTTCTACCACGAGTTCACTAAATTGAAAACTGGAAAATAAGTATTAATCCAGCTTAAGTATTTAAACCTTTCAGTCTCTAAGACTTGAAAGGTTTTTTTTGTTTAATAGAATTCCTACCTATATATGTGATTAACATTTCCGAAGTTATTATAGAGTAAATAAAACCATTTATTTATATAATATCAATGACTAGAATTTATACAAACTAGATCTAATAACTATCGTTTTTCTGTTTAACGAGCCAATTCTACCGATTAACGAACCTAGCTGCCGAACCAACTAAAAATAAAAAATAGCCTCAGTTACCCCTGTACATTTGCATCATAAATCAAACATAATGAGACTAATATACACTACCATCCTTGCTATCTTTTTACTTTCTACTGCTGCTTCTTGCTCTAAAGATGCTATGGCAGATCAAGATACAGACTACTCTATAGACTTAACACTTGCTCAACAAAACGATGCACAGTTTGCTCAAGAGGTTTTAGTTTTAATTAATCAACATAGAGCAACCTTAAATATAGATCCTATTATTAATGGTACTGCTTTTTCTTCTGCATATGCTGTTAAGCACACTAATTATATGATAGACTTACACGAGATTAACCATCATAATTTTGGGATTAGATCTGCCGCTCTAGAAAACGATGGCGCTAATGTAGTTGGTGAGAATGTTGCTTTTGGTTTTAATACTCCAGAGTCTGTTGTAAATGCGTGGCTCAACAGTCCTTCTCACAGAAATAACATAGAAGGTAACTATACGCATAGTGGCTTCGGAATTAAAAAATGTCCTCAAACTAACACCTACTATTTTACACAATTATTCTACAAAATATAAAAACAACAATAACCTACTTATAGCTTAGCCCCTAGAGCCTTTTCCCCCGAAAGGTTTTAGGGGTTTCCCCTTTATATATACTTGTTTCAGAAATATCAACAACCTAACTATTATTACCATTTAACAATATACAGAAGTAGCGTTTTTCTGTTTAACGAGCCAATTCTACCGATTAACGAACCTAGCTGCCGAACCAACTAAAAATAAAAAATAGCCTCAGTTACCCCTGTACATTTGCATCATAAATCAAACATAATGAAACTAATATACACTACCATCCTTGCTATCTTTTTACTTTCTACTGCTGCTTCTTGCTCTAAAGATGCTATGGCAGATCAAGATACAGACTACTCTATAGACTTAACACTTGCTCAACAAAACGATGCACAGTTTGCTCAAGAGGTTTTAGTTTTAATTAATCAACTTAGAGCAACCTTAAATATAGATCCTATTATTAATGGTACTGCTTTTTCTTCTGCATATGCTGTTAAGCACACTAATTATATGATAGACTTACACGAGATTAACCATCATAATTTTGGGATTAGATCTGCCGCTCTAGAAAACGATGGCGCTAATGTAGTTGGTGAGAATGTTGCTTTTGGTTTTAACACTCCAGAGTCTGTTGTAAATGCGTGGCTCAACAGTCCTTCTCACAGAAATAACATAGAAGGTAACTATACGCATAGTGGCTTCGGAATTAAAAAATGTCCTCAAACTAACACCTACTATTTTACACAATTATTCTACAAAATATAAAAACAACAATAACCTACTTATAGCTTAGCCCCTAGAGCCTTTTCCCCCGAAAGGTTTTAGGGGTTTCCCCTTTATATATACTTGTTTGAGACATATTAATAACCTTATTACTACTGCAGTTAAAGAACATATAAAAAGCAGTGTGTTTTTTTACTTAACTAGCCATAAATACCACTCACCGAACCTAGATGTCGAACCAACTAAAAATGAAAAATAGCCATGCTTTCACCAGTACATTTGCATTATAAATAGAACAAAAATGAAAACAATAAACTACTTTCTTTACACACTAGCAATCTGTATTACTTTAAGCAATACAGACGCACAAGCTCAAGACGTCCCTTTTAATTGTGACTTTAATGCTTACCTCTTTCAAAACAATGATGTTTACGCATTAGATTTAGCTTCTGGTAACTCTTATGTAGTTGCAACAGATGTAGCACCAGGAAACATAAACGCTACAGGATACAATCCTGCAGATGGATATATCTGGGGAGCATTATCAAGCCCAGATAAAGCAATTATAAGAATAGGTCAAAATTTTGAGACTACCGTATTTACAATTCCAGAGCTTCCCTCAAACAATGGGTATGTAGGTGATGTTTCTAGTGATGGTACTTACTACTTAAAACCAGGTGGTTCTACTTTTTATAAAATAGATATCAATCCAGACTCTGATAATTATGGTAATTACAGTGGGCAAGGTTCGCTTTCGCAAAATCTTAGCATTCACGACTGGGCATTTAATGCCGTAGACGGTAACCTTTATGCTGTAGAAAAAAACAGCAACCATTTATATAGAATTGATCCAGAAACAGGTACTGTAGCAGACTTAGGAGAGGTACCTATATTAAGCGGATACGAATACACGTACGGTGCTGTATATTTTGATCTTTCAGGAAGGTTTTATGTCTCTGCAAACCAAACAGGAACTGTATTTGTAATTCAAAACGTTCAAGACATAACAACAGCAAATCAAATGGATTCTAACCTATTTGCTTACGGTCCTGCAAGCTCAAGTAATGACGGCGCAAGATGCCCTACAGCTCCAGTACCACAAGAAATTTGCGGGAACGGAATAGACGATGATGGTGACGGGCTTATAGACTGTGATGATCCTTCTTGCTCTGGTGTTCAAGAATGCCCTGTAGCAGAAGATATATCTAGCGGAAACAGAGGTGGATTAGAGAGTAACAACAGGCTTTCACAAAAAATTAGTCAAAGAAATTTTGAAAGAAAAAAATCTGGCTATTCGTTTGATAAAAAAACAGCTAGAAAGATTGAAAAGAAATCTGACTATGGTACTCCTAATAGAAGTTCAGATTTAATTATAGAAGACTTTATCCCACAAGATATACTAGAACAAACGGAAGCAATAGAGTCTACACCTTACGACCTAATTGAAATAACAAACGCTACAGAAATAATATCTGTAGACTACGTAAGAGAAGATGAAACCGTTGCTGCGCTAATGATTTTTAAGACAGAAGATGGTGTATATGAGCACACAAAATACATCTGTGACCGCCTTGTAGGAGCAGAGTTAATTTCTGTATCAACTATAGAGTTAAATGGTCAAAACTTTATTAAGTCTATTATTAAAAATGAAGACGGAAACACTGAGTTTGTTTTGAGTCTTTCTGCAAAACTAACTAACCAAGAGGCTAACTTTGCTATAGAAAGCCACTGGAATTTAGATGCATATGAGCAAGACGTTGAGTTTTACAACTTTCAAGTTTGGACAAACTCATTAGATGATTTATTAAATTTAAGTACAGAAATATTAAATTTAATAGAAATACAAAGACCTATAACCTCATATAATCTTAGTACACCACCTACAGTTTTTGTAAAAAAAGGAAGCTATTCTAATGGAATGCTACAACTAGACATTGTAAATACTAATAATAGCGAGAGCATAACAATTGATGCCGGTTTAAGACAAACAGAAACAAGTGAAACTGAGTATGTATCTATTGATAAAGATTTACCTACGGCATTAATAAGCTCTCACACAATAGAAACTGGACCGCTGTTTGACATAGGTTTTAGAATACATAATGGCACAAGTGACACTCCAGATGATTTATTTTTATCTGATGGACCTTGGGGATTAGATGACTTTGCTATGAGCACTCAAGTAAGCTCATATGAGATCACACCTAACCAAAACCAAGATGCAAATTATGAACTAGCTATAGAAAGAAATGTATCTGTTACCGCAACCACTAGTGAGTACATATCTGTATATCGTGCTTTTACCCCAAAATTTCAGAGTGTTGATTTAAGTGACTATACAATGTTAGAGTTTGATGCCTTTGGTACTGGAGATATGCAAATAACACTAGTAAAACAAAGTATTTCTGTATGGGAAAACCAGCATAGAACAACAGTTACATTATTAGAAAACAATGACCACTATTACATACCTCTTTCTGCATTTACTTCTAATGAAAATCAAGAAATTGATGCAACAGATATCACTACTATCATATTTACAATGATATCAGAAAACGGAGAAAATGTTACAAAAGAAATGCACATTTCAAACCTTGGGTTCTCTTCTATATTAAGTAACGAAGATGTTGTTGCTCAACCTGCAACCTCAATAAACATATCACCTAACCCTGTAAATGAAACATCTACAATACAGTTTTACTCAGAAGAAACAGAACCTGTAACACTTACAGTATATAATATGATAGGTAAACAAGTGTACAGTGAAACGTTACAAACTAACTACGGTATTAATAACCTACCGCTTAACTCTAAAGGTTTAAAAACAGGTATTTATATCTATGAGTTAAAAAGCCTAAAAGGAGATTTTATCCCCGGAAAGTTTATTGTAAAATAAATTTAAAGGTTTTTAAAACCAAAAAAAGAGCAAAAAAAAAGAGCGCCTGAATTAAGTTATAATTCAGGCGCTCTCTCTTATATAAAAATTATACTGTTATATCTTTTTTACATACTCTGTGATAATCACTATCTGTATCCCATCAACTTTACCTTCTATAAAAGTATCGTTCTCGTGATCTAAAGAAATACGTCGCACAGCAGTACCCTGCTTAGCTACCATACTACTCCCCTTCACTTTAAGATCTTTTATTAAAACCACATTATCACCAGCTTGCAAAATCACGCCATTAGCATCACGATGTATTAAAGCATCACTCTTATCTTCTGCATCACCTTCTGCTGCTGCCCATTCTAGAACCTGCTCGTCCATATACATCATATCAAGCAAATCTTGTGACCACCCAAAAGATTTTAAACGGTGTAGCATACGCCAAGCCATAACTTGTACAGGCGGCGCTGTACTCCACATACTATCATTAAGACATCTCCAGTGATTTTGGTCACGCTCTTCTGCATCAAACTCAGAGATACATTTAGTACATGCTAAAATAGCATTGTTCTCTCCTTCTATATATTCTGGTGTTTTTGGCACCACGTACATTGCTAACTGTTCTGGTTCTGCTTGACCGCATAACTCGCATTTATCTTCTGCTCTTTTACGCACTTCTCTTTCGTAGCTCATAGGTAGTTTTTTAATTAGGCGGTAAATGTACTATTTACTTCGGAAATTTTAAGAGCATTTCACATCGTTAATACACAGAATAATTATTGATCAAAAAAAAAAATTAAAAGATCATTTATATAGAAGAATATTAAAACATATAAATTACTATAAATTAAGGGTCACTAATTAAAAAACCGCAACTAGAATTTTTTAATTTCATTTACTAAATTTCTTAATTTTAATATTTCCGAAGCTACAAAAATATTGCTCTACACTTGTAGAATTAAAGTTTTTACTCTACGTTTGTAGAACAAATAAAACAAATTATGTCTTTATCAAACTCAGAAGAGCAATTAATGCAGGTATTATGGAAACAAAAGCGTGCTATAATGAAAGATCTTATAGAAGCTTATGATGAGCCTAAGCCTGCCACCACTACTATTGCCACATTACTTAAGAGAATGCAGGATAAAAAATTTGTAGACTACGTGCAAGTGGGGCGTTCTAGAGAATACTTTCCGCTGGTAAAGAAAAAAGACTATTTCAGCAAACACGTAAATGGGCTTATTAAAAACTTCTTTAATAACGATGCAGCACAATTTGCTTCCTTTTTTACCGAAACTACAAACCTCAGCAAAGAAGAATTAGAGAAGCTCAAAAAAATGATTGATGTACAAATAGAAAACAAATAAGCTATGGAAGTATATATCTTAAAATCTATCGCCTGCCTTGGGGTTCTTTTTCTTTTTTACAAATTAGCACTAGAAAACACGGCATTGCACACCACAAAAAGAGTCTATCTTTTAGGGAGTTTAGTCATTTCTATTATCATCCCGTTTATCACATTTACGCAATATGTAGCAGTTGCCCCAGTTAGTCAAATGGTTTCAGAAAACTTTGTGGTTCCTGTTCTTGAAACTCAAGAAACTATAGCAGACCCTATCAATTATACACTCTACATATTATGGACAATTTACGGCTTGGGAGTTTTATTCTTTACACTTCGTTTTGCTAAAAACCTATATTCTCTAGTACAGAAAATTAGAAAAAATCCCATCTATAAAGAGCAATCAATTTTATATGTTTTGCTACAATTGCCAGTGACTCCGCATAGCTTTTTTAATTACATCTTTTTTGACAAAGAAGCCTTTGAGGCAGGTGACATCCCAAAAGAAGTAATCATTCATGAACAGGCTCACGTAAACCAAAAACACAGTTGGGACCTCTTGTTTTTTGAGTTACTACAAATTGTCTTTTGGTTTAATCCACTACTCTACTTTTTCAAGAAAAGTATTAAACTAAACCACGAGTTTCTAGCAGATCGAACTGTATTACAAACAGGCGCACCGCTAGCTACATATCAATCTATATTACTAGACTTCTCATCAAAGTCTAGCGTGCCTGCAATGGCGCATTCAATTAATTATTCATCAATCAAAAAACGTTTTACAATTATGAAAACACACACATCAAAAAGAGCCGCATTGCTCAAAGGACTTTTAGTATTGCCACTATTGGCTGTATTAGTTTATGGGTTTAGCTCGACAGAAGTTATTGAAAAACCAAATAACCTACCTACTGATAATAACCAATTAATAGTAGAAAATAAAAACAACAAAAGAAAAGAACATCTTACCGCACGTAGTATTTCTATTAAAATTATAAATGAAAATGATATTATTGTTCAAGGAACAAAAGCATTAAAAAAAGATCTCTATCAAACCTTAGGCTCAATAAACACAGATATCACAAAAGAACAAAGGGATAGAATAATAAACATACACGTATCTGCAGATGGTGACATATCTTATAAAGATTTACTGTACATACAAAAAGTAGCTACTGTATACGGGTATCATCGCATCGTGACTCCAAAAGAAGAGATAATTCGTTCTAAAGGAAACGTTCCTATGGCGCCAGAAAGCCCAATTGTTCCACATAACAATTATGCTAATGAATATGTTATGGGCGCAAATGAAATAGGCTTAAAACCATTTCTCCTACAAATAGAATTAAGTAAAATAAGATTAAACGGAGTTCCAGTAAAGCTAGAAAATTTTGCCAATGCTGTAGACAAATACACTAAAGACTGGGAAGAAACAGACTACACAGAAACAAGACCAAATGTTTTACTTGCTAGCACTCCAAAATCATTTCTAGACAAAGTAGATGCAGAATTCAAAAAGACTCATTTTTCTAAAGCAAATGGAGGGATGGGCATTATCCCACCACCACCGCCAACAACTAAAAAAGTGACAATGGTTGTAGAATCTGTGACACCACCACCTCCACCTCCAGTACCTCCAACATCAAAAATGGTGTTAAAAGGAGAAAAATCAAACATCCCACCTCCACCACCGCCACCAATTAGTATGGGCGATGTCACAAAAAAGTATGAATACAGTTATGTGCTTTATGTAAATGGAGAATCTATTTATCTAAATGGTAAAGTAGTATCGCTTTCTAAGTTTGCCAAAGCAATGGATAACCACACTAAAAACTGGCCAGATAGTGCTTACAAGTTTTATGGCGTGAGCACAAAAAAAGAGAACGTTACAGATGCGTTTATTGATAAGATAAATCGCGAGTATCGTAAAACTAATTTGGCTAAAAAATCTTCAAGTAAAAACCCAACTATTTTTTCAAAATCAGATTCGCAATTACCACCACCTCCTCCACCACCACCTGGGCCAGAACAACCACTAGACCACGTGATCGCAATGTCAAAAAGAGGAGCTTCTTTCTATTTAGAAAAAGAATCAATTACATCAGACAAGGCAATCGAGTTAATTAAAAAGAATCCAGAGTTAAATATTCAAACGCGATTACAAGACCCTAAACCACCTATGGTGTATATGTCTAAGAAGGGAATTACAATAAAAAGCACCAGCCCTAAAAATGAAACAGTAGCGTCTGTAAAAGCTATGAAAACAGATACCGCAAAATCTGGCCCGGTAATAATCAACAACAAGACTTATTATTACATTAAAGAAGGAGATGACATTAAATACTATAACAGATGGGGAAAATTAGTTAATGAAAAAGGAGAAGAAATTAACCCATAAGTGACGCCTAAAAAAACTAAAGCCTTGAAAAATCAAGGCTTTTTTTTGTAACAAACTGACCATTTTGGCGTTATATAGTCTCATCAATCTATCCGCCGTCTTTTAGGCGGATCAAATCACACCCTTATGTTACAACGCTTTTTCATCTTCTGCTCTGGTGCAGATATAGACATTTTACAAGACTGCTCTTCTGGCGAAAACACAAAATATGCTGGTATAGGAGCCACTGTTTTTTTTACAGCAGTAATGGCTACCATCGCTGGATCTTTTGCACTTTATACGGTCTTTGACAACTATTTCGCTTCTATTTTCTTCGGAATTGTTTGGGGCTTGCTTATTTTTAATTTAGATCGCTTTATAGTTTCTACCATTAAAAAAAGAGATAGTTTTTTTGACGAACTCATCCAGGCATCACCAAGAATTATTCTAGCACTCATCATTGCCATCGTTATCTCAAAACCATTAGAGATGAAAATCTTTGAAAAAGAAATTAATCAAGTCCTTCTCACAGAAAAGAACGAAATGACGCTAGAAAACAAAGACCAATTAGCCTTACAATTTACTCCCGCCACAACCGCATTAAATCTAGAAATAGCTACTCTTAAAGATGAAATTCTCAACAAAGAAGCAGCTGTAAACACATTATACGACACGTACATTTCTGAAGCAGAAGGAACAGCCGGCACAGAAAGATTAGGTAAAGGACCTGTTTATAAAGAGAAAAGAGATAAGCACGACGCAGAGCTTGCGGCATTACAAGAACTAAAGAAAACAAATGCAGATAAAATAGAAGTTTTAGAAACTCAAATAGCAGCCATTGCTACAGATTATGAAACTAAAGTGGCAGAAACACAACCTGTTATTGAAGGGTTTGATGGATTAATGGCTCGTATTAACGCATTAGACAAGTTACCTTGGTTACCATCATTTTTTATTTTTTTACTATTCTTGGCGATTGAAACTTCGCCTATCATTGCAAAGTTATTATCACCTAAAGGTGCCTATGATCTAAAACTAGCAGAACAAGAAGGGGCTGTAAAATCTTGGGTAGCGCAACAAAAAATACAACGTGATATTCTTGCTAGTACAGATCGTGAGATAAACAATCGTGTGTATGCTGATATTGCAGAAGAACAAGAGCTTTATGATTACAAGCGTAAAATTGCAAGAGAGTTAATGCAAGAGCAAGCAAATGCTTTTTATAAAAAGCAGAAAAGTGTTTTATAGGTTTTCTATGTACACCTCTAATAATTGTAAGTTGTCTCCATTAATATCAACAACCTCTGCACATGCAGGTATAAGTATTGTTTCACCTTTGCAAATAGTCTCTGTATGATGGTTTACGGTTATTGTACCTTCTCCTTCTACACACATAAAGATTACAAAAGAATCTAGTGTTTTGTAATTAGTAGTGGTCTTAGTATCCACTTCTATCAAGTTAGTTGTAAAAAACTCACAGTCTACAAGTGTGTTTGTGTTTTCACAAGCTTGTTTATTTGTTTCTACAATTTCATCAAATCTTTTTGTTGCAGAAATAGCTTCGTGTATATGTAAATCGCGAGTATTGCCTGAAGTGTCTACTCTATCCCAATCATACACTCTATAAGTAATGTCTGATGTTTGTTGTATTTCTGCAGCTAAAACGCCAGCGCCTATTGCGTGAACTTTACCAGCTGGTATAAAATAATGAGCACCTTTTTGCACCTTTACAGAATTAAAAACATCATACACATTATCAATTGTAACGTTTTCTAAAACTTGTATATCTTCTTGATTTTTGTTTAGACCCATAATAACTTCTGCATCATTATCGCTATCCATTATATACCACATTTCTGTTTTACCAAAAGAGTTATGCGCCTTTGCCATTTTATCATCTGGATGTACCTGCACAGAAAGATTAGTTTTTGCGTCTAAAAACTTAATCAACAATGGAAATTCGTTTCCAAATACATTGTAGTTATCTGCTCCTAAAAAGTCTGCCTGATATGATGACAACAATTTATTTAAAGTAATATCCTTATAACAACCATTATTTACTGTAGAGATGTTTTGATTCACTCCAGAGATTTCCCAGCTTTCTCCTATATTGTTCATTGCTGAATCTTTATTAAGAATGTTTTTTAGTTTATTACCGCCCCAAACTTTTTCTTTAAGTATTGGATTAAATTTTATAGGATAAGCTTTCATAGTGTTTGTTTTTTAAGAATTTTTATTACGCTGCAATAGAAAAAATTGTATGATCTAATTTTGGTAATGAAGGTAGCTCTGCAGATACTTTAGCAAGTTTAAGACTGTCTACAACATTATATTTTGTCCAGATTTGAAATAACTTAGCTGGTATTACTAGTGAGTCTTTTAAACCTAGTTTAGAGTCATCTACGTGTACCCATCTCATTAAAGGTTGTTCTTGAATAATGTTCATTACATTCTGTTTTCCGAAGAAAGCTTTTAAGCGTAAGAAGATCTCAAGGTCAAATAACCATCTAGTCATAAACTCTTCACCATAAACAACAGGAATAATTGATTTTGAAAACACCTTAGCACCACATTGAGTATCACGAATAGGTAAACCAAGAATAAAAAGAATGAATGATTTTATAACCTTTGAGAAAAGACCTCTCAAAGCATTTCGTTCTATCCCTTCACCACCAGAGTTACGAGAACCAAACACTACAGAGAGGTTCTCGTTAGACTTCAAAGTCTTCACTAAGTCTTTGAAGTCTTTGAAGTCTGTAGATAAATCTGCATCCATAAAACCTACTCTTGCAATACTTGGTACATTATATAAATAACGAGCTCCTGCACGTACAGCGGTAGCTTTACCCATATTCTTCTTTACATCTATAATTGTAATGTCATTAGGAGCTTGGCTTTTCATACCTCTTAATACAGCGTCTGTATCATCTTTACTACCATCATTAACAAAACATAAATGATAGTCTGAGTTTTCTTTAATGAATGTTAAAAATGCATCTGTATCAAGGCGCTTTTCTTCATTGTAGCAAGGGATTATAATTCCAGTTTTCATAGTTATATATTTTAGATTGTTATTATTTATACTGCAAACATATAACCATTGAAAGGCTTAAATAGTGATTCTTCGATGGCTGAAGTGTTAGTGTAGACGAATACCACTCATCGACAGATGTACCATTAATCGAAACTCGTATATTTGAACCAGAAGAAAATAAATGATGTACTTTTAATGATAATGGAAAAGAAGACTAATAAATATCTTATCACTGCCCTACTCTTAGGGTTGCTTTTTCATGGAGGCTCTGTTTTCTTTACCTTAGAGACTACTTATGATGCTCTTATACATCTGTTTTTTGCAGAGCATTATTCTCAAAGTTGGTTTGAACCATGGAATTATAGCTGGTATACAGGCTTTACCGTTATGGGATACCCACCACTGGTGCATCAAACTATTGGATTACTCTCCTATATAGGTGGGCTCAAATTTGGGATGTTTACCGTTGCATTAATAGGCGTTACACTCTTTATTACAGGAGTATATCGCTTTGCGCTATTAATTACCGGTAATAGAACGGTAGCTGGATATGCAGCTATACTTGCTGTATTTTCAAGTTCTTTTGTTGAAACGTTACATATTTTTGGACAACTGCCTAGTATTATAGGTATCTCTGTCTTGCTACATACCCTACCAGAAATTTACTTGTGGTTAAGAACTGGGAAAATTAAATACCTCATCACATCGTTAGCAATGCTAGCAGTAACAATCACATCACATCATGTTACACCTATCTTTGGTATGGTTTTCTTTATATTTCCATTAATAGGGATGGCTTTGATGGATGGCTCTAAAGAAAAAGTGGGCAACATTAAAGCGGTTACTTTTAAAGTTTTCCTTACTACATTTAAATCTTATTTTAAACGAATAATAACTTTTGGTCTCGGGTCTCTTGTATTAATTATTGGTTGTATTCTTCCTTATTGGATTAACACAAAAAACAACCCTATTACTCAAGTACCAATACCACATGGTTCTCGAGATAATTTTCTTGAAGTTACTTCTTCTGGTCTCGTTTTCTTTTTAATCCCTTGGGGTATACTCTTATTATTATTCCCCTATTTATTTTACAGATATTTCAGTAAAAGATATCTCTTTTTTGGTATTTCGTTTGCCATACTTACAATATTAGGAACAGGAGGAACAACCTCTATACCTATCACTATACTAGGCGAAAATGCTTTTAACATCTTGACCTTAGACAGGTTTACTCTGTGGGCATCAATTATTATTCTACCCATATTTGGTGAATTTGCATATAGATTTTCTGATGGTGATATAAAAAAATATCTTCAAGAAAAATGGGGTCCTTTAATACATCGTGTTACTGGAGGTGTCTTAGTGGGGGTGTTTATATTTATTGCCTTATTTACGGTTAGTCTCGGAAAATTTAGACCCGCACAACCGCAAGAGATTAACATGCTCCCTATTGTTAATTTTTTAAATCAAGATGATCACGATAAATGGAGGTATTTACCACTTGGTTTTGGTGACCAGATGGCTTGGCTTTCTGCTCAGACAAAAGCTATGACTGTAGATGGTAATTATCACTCTGCAAGAAGATTGCCAGAACTTACCACAAAGGCAGTAGAAAGATTAGAAAACTCTAAGTTTAGAGGTGTAGAAGGAATAGGGTCTTTACAACAGTTTCTTACGGTGCCAGATAAGTATCATCTCAAGTATATTTTTTCTAATGACAAGTTTTATGACCCTATACTTTATTTTTCTGGTTGGCATAGATTACAACAACTAGAAAATGGTATCATGGTGTGGGAACGTGCAGGTGTAACCCCATTACCCAATGTATTACCCAAAGATGAAGTTCCATTATTTCAAAAATTGCTATGGGGTATAATTCCTTTAAGTACCGTTATTTTTGCATTGCTTATCAACTTGCGTTCTATATGGTTCCGTACTTTAAAAAGATCATCACAACACGCATATACTTACCTCGCTTTTGAGCAAAAGTACACTCCGCCTAATAAGTGGTTATTCTACATATCTTATTTATGGATACTGATTATGATTGTCGTTTTTGCTTTTGGAGGTTATACGTTTTACCTAAAAAACACTGCGCAACTTACTGGAAGTAATGTAGTGAAAGCTTATTATGACGCTCTTGATTTTAAAAATTTTGAAAAAGCGTACTCTTATATAAACCCTGAGAGCGGAAAATCTAAATCACAGTACATGCTAGAAGTGTCTGTTTCTGATGGTTTATTAAGTTCTTACGCAAAACTAGATGCTATTAGCACTATTGCGATTCAAGAAAATGATAGCGTAGCAAAACTTAAAACATTTACTAAATGGATTACTCCTTTAAAGGTGTTTAATACTCAAGAAATTATTGAGGTTAAAAAAATTAATAATAAATGGTTTATCACGCCTCAAAATATTGATCTTGACATACCACCAGATCAACTTTTTTCTGAAAACACCACCACTTTTTATAACCACGGAAGAAGAAGAGTAACTTCTGGAAAAACCTATCATGAAGATGTTTTAAAACAACCCGTTGTAGAAGTACTATCTGCAAAACTAGTAAAGGTTGGCGAAGAATACTCTATTGTAGGTACTTTACAAAACATAGATTTTATACCCGCAGATATTGCTATTCAAGCTACATTATATTCTAAAGACAATAAAATATTAGCTACTTATAATGCAAAAGATATTATTAAACATAAACTGTTTGCAAAAGAGTCATCAAATTTTAGAATTGACTTTGAGGGTATTGCATGGAGTAACTTTGACGCTCCTCCCCCACCAGAGGTTTTTGACCCTAATGAATTTACACCAATTGTTCTAAACGAAGTGCCAGTCTCTTTTAATTTGCAAGTTTCTGCTAATGTTGCCACAACAGATCTATATGATGGGCTAGCAATACAAGACCATAAAATTAATGATGGTTTTATAGAAGGATCACTTTTTAATACTGGTATTCAAAATGCTACCATACCACAATTACTTATATCTTATTATGACGATGACAAAAAGCTAATAAATGTGTCTAGTAATTATATTGAAGAAAGTGTAAGACCACAAAGAAAAGTAAACTTTAAAGTCCCTTTAGGTAATAATGACGAGAGAACTATTTTAAATACATCGTTAAGAAACGTATTTATTAATGGTTTACCAAACAAAGAAATATCAAATAAAGTAGTCCCTGATAGAATTTTAGATGACCCAACTCAAACACTCATTCCTGTTAAAAATAAAAACTACTCTTACATAAGTATTCAAGTTAATAGTTATATAGGAAACCCTAATTAAATGAAAAAAGTCTTTAAACATATCTGGTTTATACTACCTGTAATAATTATATGTATTGGGTTTCAATCTATACAGGATGATTATTTGATTAGTGATAATCAAGCGCTTACTGGTGTACTTATAGAAAATAATACAAAATATGTTGCAGGAGACACCATTACTCTTTCTGGAAAAATTGAGAACATAAAATCATCAAATCTAACCGAAGTCTTTCTTCAACTCTCCACATCTTATGGTATAACAGTACTGTCTGTAGACCCAAAAAAAGAACCTATAAAATTTGAGATCCCTAATTTTATAACAAAGAAATCTGGATGGATACAATGGACCTTTTTTGCGCACGGAAAAAGTTTAGATACCGGAAGCTTTGAAATACTACCACATACTTCTTTTGAGAAAATAGCCGAAACCTATGTAGGACCACCAAGTATTATTGCTGGCGGTAGAGATTTTACAATGATAGTTGCTACGCCTACAGATATATATGACAACTTACTGTTAGACAAAACTCCGGTTACAATTAATGAACAGAGAGATGTAAATACTCAAACATTTCCGTTAGTGATTAATAAGCGAATTGCTTGGAAACATATTTTCTCACCAAAAAAGAAAGGGCGCATTTTTGCTACAGCACTATTAGAAAACAGTTCATCTAAGGAGATGAATATTGATGTATTTGCAAACCAGCCACAAGATTTTAAAATATCTTTTGAAAGAGTTCATCCTTTTGCAGATGGAAATCAAATACTCACAATAAACACTTCTATATTAAAAGATGCTTACAATAATATAATCACAGATGGCACACTTGTACAATTTATAGGGCGTGATGACTCTAACCAGATTTTTAGAACCTCATCTAATACTATTAATGGTATCGCATCTGCAAAACTTATTTTCCCTAATGCTCCCACAACTTTAAAAATAAAAGCAAGCATCCCGGGGTTAGCAAAGTCTCAAGAAATAGCCATTGCTTTTAAATCTATTTTAAAAGAATTTGAAATACAGTTTTCTGAAAACAATAGAACCATAGAGGTTGGCCCTCTTAAAAGTTATTTAGGCCAACTCATACCAGACGGAGCCGAGGTGACATTATCAATTGATGGGAATATAGAAACACAAAAAGCTTCTTCAAAAGACGGATTTGCTAGTTTTAATATTTCCGAAGACTTCTACCCTAAAGGTGATTATGTATTTACTATAAATGCTTTAGGTATTTCTAAAAAAGTTAAAAAAGCTATCAATTGAAAGCAAACAAGATTACATATAGAATTTTTTTAATTGCTGGATTTATTCTAGTCAATGGCTTCATCCTTTTTGGTATTGCACAAATATTAAATTACTTAAACACGGGTGCAGATAGAGCAAGTATGTTTCATCAAGATGTGACAAAAGAAAACTATTACACCCCAAAAGTAACCTGGAAAGAACTAAATAATGAGGGCAGACCTATGGAGCAACCCTCTCTTCAAATTATCGAGCAACATTATTTAGATGCCTGGTATGCAAGAGCGCAAAGCCTGAGGAGTGGAGATACGCAGGGTATTCAAGATGTGTATACAAAAAACGCTAAAGAAAACTTGATTGCCATTGTTAATCACAATGCAGACCATAAGACAAGAATAGAATCTACCACATTAAATCACGACATCACACTAGATTTTTATAGTGCAGATGGTAATATGGTGACTTTTACAGACAACAATGTAAGAACATACAGCGCTACCTATGTAAACGAAATTTTTAAATTTGATACTACAGAAATAGCTAGCTATAAAATAATGATGTTGCTAGAAGATGGCTACTGGCGTATAAGACACCAAGAAAAAATTAAGGTCGGTAAGACATCAAATTCTAATACCCAACCTAAAAAATTTGAGACAGTAATTGGTCTTAATTATTACCCAAAAGATAGTTCTTGGGACACTTTTAATACTTCTTTTTCTTCGGAAATAATTAACTCAGACTTCCAAAAAATAAATATGCTAGGGTTTAAAAGTATTAGGATTTTTATAGGTTATGATGATTTTGGTGGGGCGAACGTTTCAGAAATAAAAATTAAAAAATTAATAAAATTATTAGATGTGGCAGAAGTTAATAATCTTGACGTGATTATCACGCTTTTTGATTTTTATGGAGATTATTCTGTCTTAGACTGGTCAAGAACACAATTGCACGCACAAACCATAGTGGCGGCTGTGGGCAACCATAAAGCATTGCATAGCTGGGATATTAAAAATGAACCAGATCTAGATTTTGAATCTAGAGGAGAACAACGTGTAAAGGCTTGGCTCACAGAAATGAATCACGCCATAAAAGAAACAGATAGTATACACCCAACTACCGTAGGATGGTCTACAGCTGTTGCTGCCACACATTTAGTAAACACGGTAGACTATATAAGTTTTCATCATTATCAATCATTAGAATCACTGCCAGAAGCTTATGATACTATTGAAGCAAAAAGCGATAAACCAATTGTGCTACAAGAGTTTGGTCTGTCTACAGATTTTGGCTTCTGGAATGTTTTTGGGAATGATGAAAACGATCAATACACGTACTACAAGAAGTTCTTAGAAATGCAAAAAAAAGATAGCCGAAACTATCTTTTTTGGACCTTATATGATTTTGAAAACATTCCTTCTTCTGTTGCGGGTATATACCCTTGGCGTAAAAACAAACAAGAACACTTTGGACTAATTGACCTTGAAGGAACACCTAAAGAATCATATAATTTATTTAAATCTTTAGATTAATAATTATGCAGCTACATCAAATTCATAAGCTGTAGTATCTAGTTGTATCTCTCTAAATGTATTAATGTATCTTCTTGTAATCTCACTCATAGGTAATGCAGTTGCAGCTTGATAATTTTTCTTTGCTATTGCATTTCTATAGCTATCATCTAAAACTAATTTTTTAATGGCAGATGCAAGACTTTTTGTGCAAGTTGGCTCAAAAAATTCTCCTTCATATCCTTCATCTTTAACAAGTAAACTTAAGTCTCCAAGATCTGGCATAACAACGGCTTTACCAAAACTACCTGCTTGGTGCAATACACCTGAGCTTCCCGTTGTAGAAGTATAAGGAAAAACAACCATTGCAGCCTCTCCAAATATTACTGGCACATCTTCTTCTTCTACATAACCAGTAAACCTTAAGTTAGGCATATCTGCATATTGCTTTTCTACACCTGCTAAATAACCTGGTGTGTTAGGGTTATCTGTTCCTGCAATTACAATCTCTAAATCTTCTTTAGTTTCTTCTCTTACAATGGCAACAGCCTCAATCATCGCTTCAATTTTCTTGTAGGTACCAAACTTTCCAAAAGTCATAATTTGCTTAGGCCCTTTATCTAACTTATAAGACGGCTCTGCTGGGATCTCAAAAGTACCGTGAGGTATTAATGTTATGTTGTCTGCTTTATACTTGTCTTGTAGTATTGTCACATATTTATCCATTGTTACAGCAACCGTGTCTGCTTTTAAGATAACACGAGTAAGAACGTTTCCTATACCATTTAAGATTCTAGCTTTAAATTTATTTTGAGTAAAACCAGCGCTAGAAAGATCTACCATTTCTAATATGTTATGTAATAATACAGTAGTTTTAATTCCTTTTAATTTTGTCATCCAAGGAGAAAAAAGACCTAAAGCCGCTGCTATTTTTTTGTCACCAAACTTCATAAATTGAAGGTTATAAAGAACCGCATCTGGTTGTGTTTCATTGATCGCTTTATCTATAGAAAGTACATTTGTGTAGCTATTAAATTTCCAGCATTGTTTTACTGTTATTTTACATCCGTGACCTTCAAAGTTAATAGCCGCTTCTTCTTCTGTTGCGTCTGTGTATAAAATAATCTCAGACAGTTCTTCGTGTTGTCTAAAGTTTTTTACCAAATAAAAAGCATACTCATTTAATGTTACTTTACTTGGCGGATACGCTGTTACAATTCCTAATTTCATCTTTAAATTTTTAAGTGTTATTGTTTGTTTACACTGCAAAGATGCGGAGGTTAAGAGGTTTAAATTGAGCAGAATCGGTAGACGGTAAGTTGGTATAGATGAGTGGAAATTAACTATAGACAATACCGTTTAACGACATATTAAATATTGACACTATTATCAGGTTTTACAGCCCCAGCCCTTTGATAGCCTTAAACTAGAAAACCCTTTAAAGAGAACCTGGTAAAACCAAGCCACCTTTAAAGGGCAAAAATAATAGTACACTTAATGTGTATTTAATGAGTTAAAAACTAGAAAGTATCTTTTTATAAAAGTATGCTAGTTGTAATAATAAAAGTACCGCCATTGCAATAATCTGCATAAGCACAACTTGAAATAAACTATCGTGAAAAAACACTATCAAAACTACTTGAGCTATTCCCATTATACCAGAAAAAAGAATAGGCATATATTTATCTAAAGAAAGAAAGTAGTAAGCAAATATGTTTGATATTGCAAAAAGAGAGGTAGCAAGTGCATACCATCCTAATAGGTTTGCGATACTTGTAAAGGCATCTCCAAAAAGTAATAAGACAGCCGTCTGCGGAAACAAAAATGCTAATGTTGTTATTACTAAGGCAAAAACGCTAATGTAACCTACATATTTCATTAATAGTGGCGCTGTAGCTTCGCCTTGTTTTCTCAATGAAACTACTTTAGGTAATAGTAACATTACAAACATCCAGGTTATAAAATAGATCACTCTACCTATAAGAGCTAAAGATGCATACAAGCCAGCTTCTGTAGCGTCAAAAAAGTGTTTTACTAATAGGATATCACTATTGTTGCAGATAATCTGTGTGCATTCATAAAATGCGGTAAGTAAGAAAAATGTTTTAATTTGTTTTTTATGTGCGCTAGACAATTTAGGCAGCGACTTAATGGTAGTTGTAGTAGTAGTATTTTTTTTCCACGGAAATAGGCCAGCGACAAAAGAAACTGCGATGGCTATTGCAACACTCTGTATTGGGTTAAGACCAAAAATAAATAGTAATGAAAAAGTACCTATTAAACGTACCCACATTTCCATTTGATATGAACCAGATAGTAACTTGAAGTTATCACTCCCCTGTAAGCTACCTCTATGTACACTTGTAATAAAATAAACTGGGATTCCTATTCCAAAAAACAGGAACATTGAAGAAGATGTTGTGTTAAAAAAGAGCTGAAGGTCTTTGGCAAAAATTATGGTAGCCGCACCTAAAACTAAGCCTACTGTAGTGGCTCTTTGTAGCACCCATTTTTTAAATGAAGCTATTTCCGAAGCATCAAACTCAACAGTGAATTTTGATACCACCACTTGAAATGTCATAGCGACAAAAGAAATTACTAGTAGTAATGTGATTAGTATCGCGACATCTGCAAACACTTCTGGGCCTAAATAACGTCCCATTAGTAAATTATAAAGGTAGTTACCTCCGTTTACTATAAAGCTACTCAAAACAAAGAATGTTTCTGGGCTTATGTTAATTCCTAATTTACGTGTTAATGTCTGCATCTTATTTAAGGTTAGGCAGCAATTTGTAATACTTGGTGATCTAGCATTCTAAATGCACCTACTATTTTTTCATTCTGACCGTTAGTTACTGTAAATGATTTATCTAACTTATATGCTTCTATCTGTAAATCTCTTAGCATAATTGCTGCAGATACATCTAGTTGATCTAATCCTGATAAGTCTAAGTGTAATGAAGTGTTTTGGTCTAATAAAGCTGTGCAATATCTTCTTATTTGAAAAATAGTGTTAGCAGTTAAGTTTCCTTTAAGTGCAACTTCGTTTTGGTCTTTTGTGATTTTTAGTGACATAATATATATTGTTTTTTAAGATTATAATTTGTTATTTGGGTTTCTGTAAACAACAGTCATTGTGTTTTCTGTTGGAGCCTTTTCTGCTCTGTATATTACTTGTAAGCAATTATTGTAATTTGTAGTTGTCATAATATTGATGTTTGTTTCTGATGCAAATATCGGGAGACTTTCTACTTTAAATTGGGCAAGTTAGATGAACGAGGCTTTGCTGTAGACGAATGGTAATTTACCTTCTTTAAGCTCTTTTTTTTACTTAGTAGTATTAGTCTTCTTTTTACCTATTTTCCAAGATACTTGAAAACCAACCTCTGTAAAAGAGAAGCCAGAAGCAGTAGCAGACGCTATATTACTATACTTACCATACACAGATCCTAAAAGGTTTTTTGCTATTTTAAACCCTGTCTTAGCTTCAATTCTAAAAAGTGAAGTTGCGTCATCATTCTCTACAAACTGATTACCAAAAGCACTATTTACCATATAAGTAAAAGCTCCTATCTTTCCGTTTGCTTCTGCAAATACCTCTACAGATTGGTATTTTGAAGGACTAAAGTATAAAGTAGGTACTTGCTTTGAAAACCCCATATACTGATAATTAATACCGGCTTTTATTGCTGGGCGCTTAGTTAGGTTATAGTATAGAGACGTGAATAATAAATTACGCTTATTTGTATCTGTTTGTGAAGTGTATGTGTAAGAAGTGTACCATCCTAAACCAAAATTTGAACTAATATTATGACTCACATTATAGTTATTCATAAATATTTTTTCTTCTATCAAACTTGCATTAAAGTCTTGTAATTCTCTGTTATACCCTACGCTTAAAAACTGATTAGGTAATGGTCTTGCAGTAACTTTTAATGCTCCATTAACATTAGAATACTCTTCAGAGTTTGCATTTGCATTTATTAAACTTAATGAAGAATGAATTTTCACGTTATTTACTACACGGTAAGTACCACCCGCTGTAAACTGTGTACTGTTTGCCATTGTATTAATAGTACTGTTAGTTGTTGTTCTATAGGCGTAAGAAAAGAAGGTCTTAAATCGCTCTGTAAATGGAATATTTAAAGTAGCCCCGTAAGACCAAGCTTTATTATCACCATTATCTACAGTCATAGCTCCTCTTACTTGAACTTCTGGAAGCATTTCGTTATTAATAGTTGCGATTAAAGTTTTTGCATCTTTTTGATCTGCGTAAAACTCAAGCGTTTTGTTTGCATAATTTAATGCAATTGTTCTTTCTCCTTTTGCTCTATAAGCATTAGCAATACCTAAGTTACCGTCAAAAGAAGTACTGTCTATTGCTAGTATATCTTCATAATGTTCAATACTCTTAGCAAACTTTGCTGTGTACATCCCTACAGTTGCTTCAAGAGCTAGAACAGTAGTATTATTAGGGTAATTTAATTTTAAGTCTTCAATAGCTTTTGTTGCTTGACCATATTTACCGCCCCATACAAGTGCTTGCACTAAACGCTCGCTTGCTTGTAAGTATTTAGTAGAGTCATTCTTTACAGAAAAATCTACACCATTTTGAGCATAAGCTATTGCATTTTTATCTTTAAACATTTTATGAGCAACTAGTGATATACCTCTATATAAAACTACACTATCGTTAATAGAACGATATGTTTCATTTGCTTTTTCAAAATTCTTTTGAGTCATATATAACTCTGCTAACATACCTAGTGATTCTTTATCACCAGGAAAGTCTACACAGTTTTCATTAAGTAACTTGATAGCCTCTTCTTGATTGTAATTTTTAATTAACTGAGAAGCTAAGCCTAACTTTATATACTTTCTACTTGTCTTTGCTCCTATATTTTCTGGATCAACTGTAAGCGCTCTATTTACAAGATCTAAAGCAGATTCATATTTTTTTAGATTTGAGTATGTATTTGCTAAACCTAATAATGCAGGAAAGCTTGTTGCTTGTTTAGCTACTAGTTTTAAATAAAAAGTTTCTGCCTCTTCATATTTCTCTCTCCATAATAAAGACTCTGCAAGGTTTAATTGAATTTCAAAATCTCCTGGATATGTTTCTAATAAAGAAGTAAAAAGCACAGCAGCCTCATCTGGATTTCCAGATAAACCAACGGCTCTTGCATAACAAAGGGTAGCTGTTTTATTTTCTGGATATTCTTCTAGAACATCCTCAAAAAATGTAACTGCTTCATTCCAGTTACCTTTTTCAAGATAAGTGAACCCAGCATCCATATTTTGAGCTTGCACTGTTAGGCCTAATAAAACGATAATAATCTGTAGTGTTTTCATTCTTGCTATTTTACAATTGCAAGTTAAGGTCAGATAAGAGTATTTTAATCTTTAGTAAAATTCCATTCATCGACAGTAAATGGTATTCTAAAGACTTAAAACTAAATAAGTAGCATTTAAGCATTCAATCTTATTTAAAAGTGAGCGCTTGCATCTATTATTTTTAAAAGGTATTAGGTTAAAAAAAGACTATAAAAGATTGAGCCTTTTCATTAATTCTGGTCTATTAGATCTACTTATAGGGATAACATCTTTTGCGATTAAAATACTATTATCTTCAATATCAATGATTTTATCAATGTTGATAATATAAGAACGGTGTACTTTTAAAAAAGAACTACCAGATAACTTTTCTTCAATTTTCTTTAAAGTTGAATGTACGGTATAGTTCTTACCTTCGGTTTTAATTAAAATGTAATCTCCCTTTGCTTCTACTAGATAAATTTTTTCAAAATCAATTTTAACTAGTCGTCTATCTATATTAACATAAAGCTCTGTTTTTGAAGTAGGCTCTGCGGTTGTTTTTGAAATAGGCGTAGGTGTTGCAACCGTCTCTGTAACAGGTATAAAACTTTCAATTTTTTGCACCGCCTTTAAAAAACGAGGTAGCAGTACTGGCTTTACTAAATAATCTACAATACAATCGTACTCAAATGCCTCGATAGCAAAGTTTTTATCTGAGGTGGTAAGTACAACCCTTGGCGGGTTCTTTAAAGAATCAATGAAGTCAAAACCAGTAAAATCTGGCATATGAATATCTAAGAAGATTACATCTACTTCATTCTTGTTGAGAAATTTAATCGCCTGCATAGCATTAGGGAACTCACCTATTACCTCTAGTGTATCAACATTAGAGCAAAGGTGCTCAATAATCATTCTTGCTGCAGTCTCGTCATCAACAATAATACATTTCATCATAACAGTTTATTATAGTGTATTTATAAAACGAAGCATCTCTTTTAATATAGCGTCAAACTCTTCTTTTAACTCAAGAGAGTTCTCTTTTAAGTTTTCTTCAAAGTTAACAGCTAATTCATAACTCGTTTCTAAACCCAAAATACTGATTTTATGTTTAAGTTTATGCACATTTTCTGCAGCTTCTTGAAAATTTTTTATTTTCATATTAGCAACATACACATCAATCTCTACCGGAAGCTCTTCTTTTACTATCGCTATTAGCTTTAGTTTAAAAGCTTCATCGCCTCCAGACAAGGCGTCTATATAAGAAAAATTAGGTTGCTCCATTAGTCTTTTTTTAAAGTAAAATAAAAGGTTGTACCAACGTTTTCTTGGCTTTCTAACCAAACAACCCCTCCATAATGAGTAACGATTTTTTTAACTATTGACAGACCAATACCTGTAGATGGACTATCATTTTCTAGTTTTTGAAAAACTTCAAAAATCTTATCAAAATAGGCTTCTTTTATACCAACACCGTTATCTGTGACAGAGAATTTCCAGAAACCGTCAATACTTTCACTCTCTATGTTGATTAAACCTGTCTTTTTATCAATACTTGCGATTGCATTAGATATTAAATTTTCAAATAACTGTGTTAATTTAAATGCATCTGCAGTAATCATAGGTAGTTTATGTACCGAAATATTAATGTTTGAAGGCACCGCGATTTTAGAAACAATATCTTTAACTAAAACATTAAGGTCTAAAGTCTTTTCATTATTTAAAGTTTTATCAATAGAAGAGTATCTTAAAATGCCAGAAATAAGATCATCCATCTTTTCAACTTGATCTTCTATGTTATTTAAATAACGTAACGCTTCTTCATTAAGACCCTCAGAGTGATCTTCCTTTAGCCAATTAAGTAGTGTATCAATACTCCTTAATGGTGTCTTTAAATCATGAGAAACTATATGTGTGTAATCATTTAACTCTTGATTTTGCACTGCTAATTCTTGTAATAGTTTTTCTTGCTTGGTATTAACTTCAACAAGTTGCTCTGCTTGATCTCTAATAGTTTTTGCTAAGACCCTTGGATTTAACTCTAGATTTTTAACCTCTAGGCTACCATCTGTCTCTTCGTCTAAAAAACCTAAAGTTTTTAATGTCTGTCTAAGGTTATTTAATAATTCTTTTTGTTCAATTGTTTCTGCGCGCAACTGCTCGTTTACCTCAAACAACTCATCAGAGCTGATCTTCATGGCACGTTGCGTCATTACATTTTTTTCTTCAGAATTATCATAAGATTTACTTATTGCTTCTAAAAAATCACTAAACTTATTATCGGCTAAATACTCTTCTGGAAAGTATTTTCTTATTTGCCTTTTTAAGAGCGTGTTCATATTATTCGCTAATAAGCGTTATTGTCATCGTTTGATTATGAAGCTCACAACTAGACTCTCCATGAAATGGAGCTATCTCGCCATAAGAATAGAGACCAGTAATAGTAACATCATCACCAACCACATCTAAAACCTCATCCACTTCTTCTTCTATACGTTGATCTAAAACTAGTTTTCTACCTATACAGCTAACTAAAAAAGCCAATTCTGGTTTACTTTTCCTATTTTCCATAGCTTGTCTTGCAGCAGTTTCTGATGCAGATGCAATATCATCTACGTTTGTCATCATTAACTGTACTTTAGATCCTTCTGGCACATCACCGGCAAGAACCATAGCATTAGCATCTTCATCAATACTTAAAATTGATCTAACAAAAGCGTGTTTATTTTTTACAATCTTTACATTTAATGGATAAATAAGTGCAGATTCTGGCAGATCTGCAGCTTTATCGCCAAGATACTTTTTATACAAGTCTAGCGCAGGCTGTCCGTCTATTTCATACAACACATTATTTTCAGATTTTGTAATAATTCGTTCAGGACCAAAAGGGGTCCACCCGCCATAAATAGAAGAAGAAACTTCAAAAGATTCTCCATAAAAACCAATCACAACAATTTCTCCTGCTTTTGGGTTTTCATTATAAGATGCTAACGTTTTTTCAAATCTTCCATCATCCCCACAAAGAGCACCAGACATAAGTGTTCCTGGTAATGCATCTGACATTCCTTTTACTAGGTGACTACCGTTTACAAAACTTCCTTCAGAGATAACCATAACATAGCTTATCCCTTCTTTATCTAGTTTTTCTACCGCTTTATATCCTGCTTTCTGGCTATCTAGGCCTTCTTCTAGAATGCTATGCTTTTCAATTTTAAATGTAGTTTTTTCAAATTCGATTGCTGTGATTGTGATACTTTGAGTATTAACTTTACCGGCAGCAATCTCTCCACAAGTAGTACCAAATACAATCTCACCATCAGGAAACATACTTGAAACCTCTTCATAAATATTTTTATCTTCTAATAAAAGACGATCACCAAAAACTAAAACCAAAGGGTTTTTTAAAGTTCTTGTCTCACCTATAGTTTTCCAATCTTCATTTGCTTTTCTTACTAATTGTAATGTTTTCATAATTCTTTCTTTAATGTGAAGTAAAATGTTGTCCCTTCTCCTAATGCACTCTCTAACCAGATTTCTCCTTGATAACTCTCTACTATCTTTTTAACAATAGATAAGCCTACTCCCGTAGATTCTTTGTTTTGATGTAAACTTTGGAATATTTTAAATATTTTTTCGTGGTGTTCTGGAGCGATACCAATCCCGTTATCTTGAATTGAAAATTGATAAAACTCTCCTTGATCTTTATAATCTAAATCAATGAGGCCTTCTTCTTTGTCACAATACCGTATGGCATTGCTAATAAGGTTTTGAAATAATTGTTGTAATCTAGATCTGTTACCCTTAATAGATGGTAAATTTTTAATACAAGACAACTTGATATGATCTGGAAGGTAAAGAATTTGATAAATATCTTTAAATACAATGTTTAAATCTACCTCTGCTGCAGACACATTTTCTGAGGTTACACTAGAATAATCTAATACATCAGAAATGAGTTGTTCCATTTTTTCTAATGTAATATCAATTAGAGAAAAATTGTGCAAAGTCTCTTCATTAAATTGACCTTCATTGTCTTCTTTTATCCAATCTACTAAAGCATAAATACTGCGTAATGGAGATTTTAAATCATGAGATACTACGTGAGCATACTCTTGTAACTCATCATTACTTTTCTCAAGTTTTTTTAAAAGAATTTCTTTTTGGTTTTCAAGACATTTAAACTCTGTAATATCTCTTACAATACCTTGTGCAGCAACTGGCTTGTCTTTCTCGTCATAAATAATACTTGCATTTATGTCAACTAATCTTGTTTTACCTTCCTTTGTTATTACCTTAACTTGATAATTAGCTACAGAGCCATTAACATACAATAATTTAAAAGCATCAATAATACCTTGTTTCTCATCAGGGTGTACAATATCTATCAAGTTTATTGGCTCATTTGCTATAGTATAACCCAATAAATCAATAGCTGCATCATTCATCTTCAGCACTTTTCCGGAGAGATCCATGACTACAAATGCGTCAATAATATTTTCAAAAACACCTTTAAGCTCAGAAGTCTTCTCCCAAACCATATGCTCTAACTCTTTATTAGAAAATTGGAGCTCTTGAGTTAATGTGTATAATTCTCTAGCTTTTTGTTCTAGAATTCTTTCGGCCTGCTTTCTAGCAGCCCGCTCTCTTTTAAGAGCACGTTCTAAGATTTCTACAGAAAGTTTAGTCATTTTTAGTTATAATAAACCTAACTTCAGTTCCGTCCTCTTTTAATTTTTCCATAATTATGGTTGCAGAACTGTTAAAGTGTTCAAAAGTTTTATTCATTAAACCTCTACCAAAACTATACATTGCTCTACTTGATGTATAGAGCATTGTAAGACTTTTATCTGTCTTTTCTTCTATATCAAAAGTAGGTAATTCTGCGTCTGGGTAGATCTTTCTAACCTCTACGTGTATATGGTTTTCTATAGACGCTAACATCTCTATAGGGTCATTATATTGGGCTAAAAACCCTGGGTAACTAACCTCTACAACACTAAAAAAGTGCTCAGCATACACCTCTAGTAAATCGTCAATAGAAATTCCTGTTGCGGCACTTAAACTTTTAAGTAGCGACAACATCTCGGCAAAACTGTAAGTACCAACTGCTGTATAAACACCTCCAGACTCTAATTCAGAATTTTCTATGATAGTATCTACCATACCTAAACCAAATTTTTCTTCAACTAAATCTAATAGTTCTGTAAAAACGATTCCTTTCATCTATATTTTTATTAATTCATTTACACTCCAGTAAAGCAAGGTTTTTTGTATTTTATCTAGATACTCATCATATTTTAAAGGCTTTAAAATATATCCCGCAACACCCACCTTATAACATTCTAATACATCTTTTCTATTGCTTGATGTTGTTAAAATCACAGTAGGTAAATATCTTAGAACGTCATCGCTTTTTAATATTTTTAAGAATTCAATACCATTTATTTTTGGCATATTGAGATCTAAAAATATCAAATCTGGCAAACTTTGACTGTCTTTTAACAAATCTAATGCTTCTTCTCCATTTTTAGCTTCAACTAAGGTAACATCCATATCCAATTTACTAATAGAGCGTTTAAGCTTCATCACTTCAATAAGATCATCTTCAATAAGTAGTACTTTCATAGTTTTAACTCTTGTCATTTATGGGTGCAATTTCGGTATTTTATTACTCATAAAATTCGATAAACGGTTAAAGCCCTTGATAAGTGTAGATGAATAACGTTTAAGTGTCGACGAGTGGTTTTTTAAAAAAAATTCGACAAATAAGCACTATACCTCTTTAACTATAAATTGTAGCATTTAGTCTAATACTCCCTAGTAACAAACTAAAAACTTGTAAAACATAAAACTATAAAAAAAATATGAGAAACTACATTACACCATAATTAATTGCGACACAGATAAAAAAGAACATATTTAGTTTTTATTTTTACTCACTATTAGAACTCAATATTTGTAATTAGACATAATGAACAACCTGTTTAAAAACACCGTTAAAGATAACACAGCTTCACTTCACCATTTGTTTCAAAGCTTGTTATTCTCAAAAATTGCAGTACCAGATATGAGTGTGCAAAATAATTTCTTCGGAAATGATAAAATGCACGAGGACATAGAAGGAGCAAATGACACTTTATTAAAATTTCAGAAGCAAAACCCAAACGCTTTATTAGCTAATGGATATCTAGAAGAGCGTGCATTCTACAACACAGAACGTTTTGAAAGAGAAGTAACAAGCGGTAAAGAATATAGAAACATACATTTAGGCACAGATTTTTGGGTACCAGCAGGCACACCTATTTACGCTATTTATGATAGTGAAGTAGTGATATCACATCACAATGATTTTCACAAAGATTACGGCCCTCTTTTAGTGCTGAAACATCAATTAAACAATACCTCGTTCTACACTTTATACGGGCATTTAAGTATTGACTCACTGGCATTAAGCCCTGAAGGAAAACACATAAAAAAAGGAGAATTAATTGCCCACATAGGCAATGAAGAAGAAAATGGGCATTGGGCACCGCACCTTCATTTTCAAGTGATCACAGACCTTTTAGGCGAGACAGAAAACTATAATGGGGTCGCCTTCCCAAGTGAAATAGAAAAGTGGAAAAAATTATGCCCAGATCCTTCACTTCTTTTTATTGAAAATTTTTAAGAAGTCATGCTGAGCTTGTCGAAGCACAACAAAAAAGCAGTTTACATAAACTCAATAATCCCATCTGCAAAATCATTTGCCGAGGCTGGATAATTGCGAACCCATAATTCTGGCTCTACGATTTCAAGCTCTGATAGTTGGGGTGTATCATTTTTATCCCACACAATATCTACTCTACCATAAGCTGGTATAGGGTCACAGGCAGCAAATGTTTTTTCTGCAAAAGCTATTTCTTCTTTTGTAGGCTCATAAGAGTGCACGGTACCCCCAAAATCATCTTGAACCCTAAAGTCTCCTTCTTTAGCTTTCTTTAAAACCGCGTGCGTAAACTTCCTATTAAAAACCATTAAAGATGCCTCGCCTTTTGTCATTATAGTTGGCTGAAACTCTTGCACAAGCATGTCTCTTTCTGCTACTAGTTGTTTAAACAAATCTTCTTTCTCAGCTATTTCCGAAGCCATTATTTTATAGGTGTGCATAGCTGCTCCAGAAATAGCTGGTTTTATCACAATGTCTTTCCAGTCTTTACTTTCACACACAGATTGTAATGTGATATGCGCTCCTGTGTCTACAAAAACTGTTTGCATAATCGCAATACCTTTTGCTTCAAGGTCTGCTAGATAGTGCTTGTCTATATTCCAGTAAACAAGAGATAAAGGGTTTATCACCTTAGTGAGTTTACTTACCTTTTTTAACCATAATTTAAACTCAGTGTACCTTTCAAAATAATCCCAAATGGTTCTAAAAACCACGGCATCTGTACTAGAGAAATCATAAGATGGGTTATCCCAGTTAGTCCTTTCTACAACCACTCCTTTTTTCTCAAGCGCAGATTTTAATAAATCATACTCTAGATTAATATTAGCTTCATACGGCTTAGTGATATCTAAGTTAAGATATGATGAACAAGTAAGTATGGTGATTTTTGGCATCGCTAAAATTTTAAGTAAAAATACAAAAGTGTATCTTTAAATTATGAAACTCAATACTATGAAATACTTTATAATTATTGCTACACTACTGTCTTTAAATAGCTGTATAAACGTAGGCGTAACCTCTCAAGGATCTTCAAACAAGACCGTTATAAAGACAGCTACAACAGAAGATAAAACTGCTATTTTAAAAGTGATGAAAGATCAAGAGATTGCTTGGAGCAAAAACGATCTTGAAGGGTTTATGCAAGGCTATATTAAAAGTGATTCTCTTAAATTCTACGGAAAAAGCGGCTTAACAAAGGGCTGGCAACAAACACTAGATAACTATAAAAAAGGATACCCTACTAAAGAACACAGTGGTACATTAACTTTTAAAGTAAATGATATCTCACCAATAGAATCTGGAAGCTACTGGGTAATGGGCGAGTATTTCTTAAGTAGATCAGTAGGTGATGCCAATGGTGTTTTTATGATCATCTTTAAGAAGATTGATGGCGAGTGGAAGATTGTGGCAGATATGAGTTGCGGTTAAAATAGTAATTGGTCCCTAGTGGTTAGAACGCTTCGCTTTTAGTTGCACTTTTTGAATTATTCCTTTACTATTCTTTCAATTTTAATGTTGCCATAATTATCTTTTACCCTTAAAAAGTAAAGTCCATCTGCATAAGAAGCTAATGAAATGGCGCCCTTCTGTTGTATTTTTACACTATCTAAAAGGCTGCCGAAAATATCATAAACTTCAATTGAAAGCTCCTCATTATTAAAGTTATCAAGAAAAACATTATCGCTTGTAGGATTTGGACTCAAAGAAATATTTACAAGATTAAATCTATCTATATTTAAAAGTTCTTGAGGATAATCATCGTATTTAATATAATCGCCATTAGGTGCAATTATTGTTAAAATTGTCAATGAATCTGGCCCCGGCGGAGGGATAAAGTCAATTATCGTGATGTAATAGTCGAAAGGTTCAGTTATATTATCCGTGAAAAATGAAAAATATAAGTTTTCTAGAGTCTCATTAATTTCTACTTCACAGGAGTCACCTGAAACATTAAAGATGTCATCTACAAATGTAATTTGAACACCATTATCCTCAATTACTCCAACCCCAGTTTTACAAAAAGCAGTGATAAAATTACCTTCGGGATTTAAAGGACACTCTAGTGTGGCATTAACAACCTCTTCATTTGAGTTAATATTATAATTTACCCCATCAACATTGATTACTTTTAAATACCATTCGTCGGCCCAATAATTGCATTCTGTTTGTGCATTTACAACACCACAAAAACTGAATATGAATAAAACATAGAGATATCTCATTATTACTACTTTATTCTAAAGATACAACAAAAATCAATTCCCCTTAATCCTAGTCCACAAATCACCTAATAGACTCTTCGCATCTGCTGGTTTTTTTTCATTTTCCGTGAAGATTAATTCATCCCCTTTTTGCTCCATTTTATAAGCAAATACATACGCTTCACTTTTAGGATCTGCACTTAAAACTCCAAAACGTAAATCATTAAAATACAACACACCGTCTTTTTCTTTAATAGCAAACCATCCATTGGTAAGCTTCATCATTCGTTGTAGTTTTGGGTGGTCTTTTATTTCTGAAATGAGTTCGTGATTCTTAGGGTGCTTATAAAAAGTAATAGGTTGACTATCAAACAAGCTATAATCTGCTATTAAAAAATGGTCTCCCGCATCTACATTTGCAGTCCATAAAATAGACTGTAAAGGTGCTGGTTTTGTTTCTAACTCTGCGTACGCTATACCTTGTTCTTCTAAGGCTTCCGTAAACTCTAAATACGTAATGCCTTTTAAACCTAAAGTCAATAACAAGTAAATACTACTCACTAGTAACCCAATGTTGTTTAAACGACGTCTTTTTGGGTCAGCACGTTTTCGCCATAAGGCAAGAATGAGAAATATTAAAAAAGGCAGGGTGTATAATGGATCTACAACAAAGATGTTTTTATAGGCCAATCTCAAATCAAAAGGCCAGAAAAGTTGTGTTCCCCAAGTAGTATGAGCATCTAGTAAAGGGTGCGTTAAGAATCCCCAGAAAAATAGCCAGCCCCATTGTCGCCAACTCGCACTTTTTTCCCATCTAGAAACTAGCCACCCAAAAACGGGAGCCATAAACACAGAAAATAAAATGGAATGTGTAATCCCGCGATGCCACTCTAGTGCAGTAACAGTATCTACAAAAGGTTTTACAAAAACATCTAGATCTGGAATTGTCCCTGCAATTGCTCCATATATTGCAGCTCTATTACCTACTCTTCTACCAAGAACGGCTTCACCTACAGCAGCGCCTAAAACTATTTGTGTTAATGAATCCATATATTAGAGAGTTTGTAAGTATAAAATTCTGAAAACTAGATTTGGATTTTTTTCGATTTCAAGTTCGGTTTCGATTTCATTAATCTACAATTCCCATTTTCTTTAATAAAAACGAAGCATTCATATTTTGACAGATTCCGTCTTTAAAAGTGTAATCAAAATACAACTCATCGTCAATAATCTCTGCGTCAAAATAATAATTTTTGACCTCATCAAACTCATCTGCAGTAGTACACAAACTTAAATCATGCGTGGCAATAATCCCTGTAGATTTACTTCTCACTAGTTTTTGTATAAACTTTTTTGAGCCATTTGCCTTGTCTGTGCTATTGGTTCCTTTTAAAATTTCGTCAAGAATTATAAAATAGCGATCTTCTTTTATGGCATCTACTATGTATTTTAGTCTGGTAAGTTCGCTGTAAAAATAAGACGCATCGTCTTGCAAACTATCTGTAGTACGCATACTTGTAATTAACTTAATAGGGATATAACTAGACTTCGCTGCATCTGTAGGTAAGCCCATATTTGCCATCACAATTTGCAAGGCAACGGTACGAAGAAACGTACTTTTTCCTGCCATGTTTGCTCCCGTAATAATAAAAAATTGTTCTTCAAGAATATGAATGTCATTTCTAATTGCTGTGGCAGGATCTAATAAAGGATGAGCCGCTGCAGTAGCTTGCAATAGTGCCCCTTCTTTCTGGATGGTAGGCAATGTATGATCTGGATGGTTAAAACTGTAATTAGCTAATGAGTTATACGCGTCATAAAAATGAATCACTTCAAACCAGTGCCCTACTTTTTTATGATGTGCAGCGATCCATTGTTCAATATCATAACTCACTTTTAAATCACGTAAAAAGAAACCGTTTGACACCACACCTATCAACATATTATTACGCTGATCAAGACGGTTTAAAAGTCTAGAAAACTTTTGTAAAATCTCTGAAGCTTTTTCTGAGGTTGTAGCTATTTGAGATTTTTGTTCATTCAATAAATCACTTTTAAAATCTTGTGCTTCTATTAAAGATATCAACTTATGGTACTGCTGAAAAGTGCTTTGAATTTTTGAAGTATTTGAAGATAGTTTACCCACATTACCTAAAAACTTACCAGATATAGCAAGACCTAATAAAAACCAACCTAACACAATACCACCATGTATAAAACCAGCTATGTACACCGAAATAAGAGCTAAAGAGATTACCGTAAAAATGAGCGGTATTGTTTTAAACAACTTAGGTACAAAGTTTTTATGACTCGCTAACCAAGTAGAAGCCTGGGTTGCAGAGGTCTCTGTTTCTACTAGTGCTGCCATTGCAGAAAACTGCTGGCGCCATTCTGGTAGCTTTGCAAGTTCTTCTATAGCCTGTTGCTTGTCTTCTACACGCTCTATATTATTGCCTTTAAAGAGAGCCGCTAAGTAATCACTTCCGTTTTGTAAAGTGGTTCTGTTTAGATATTGAAAGAAAGAACCCTCCCCAAAAAGATCTATATCTTCTCCAAATTCATGTAGTCCATCCTTGTACTCTTTTCCAGAAGGAAGCATTGCAAATTTTCTATTCTGTACTTCTATTTCTATCTCATTGATAGCAATTAGTTGTCGCAGGTAATCTCTTTTGTATTGTAAATTAGTGTGTCTTGATACCAAAAATAAAAAGACTACAATCCCTAATAAAAGTGATATTAAAACGGCAGGCGTATTTCCGAAGAAAAAATAAATCGCTGCAGCAATAGTAAGAAATATGAGCAATCGCAACACGCTAGACTGTATTAACTGACCCTTTACTTTTGAGAGTGCAACTTGGTGTTTTTCTATTTGAGCTTTATAAAATGTAGTTGGTTGTTTCATAAATTAGCAAGTTCTGCTTTTACTTTTTTAGTCAATTTTGAAACCACAAGATCATAAGAATGGTCTGTGAGTTCTTGTATTAACTCAGGTGATAATTGTTCTAGAAGGCACGTGTTCCAGTGTATTTTACTCATGTGAAAGCCAGGAATTATACTCCCGTCATATTCTTCACGTAACATAATAGCCCTGTCTGGATCACATTTTAAATTTACTGCTGGCGGGATTCTATTGAGTCCATTTAATGCAAACATTTTTCCCATTACCTTAAACACAAGCGTACTTTCATCAAAAGGAAAAGACTCTGTCACTCCAGGTTTTGAGAGGCAATAATTTCTGAAATTTTCTACGTGCATATTACTTGATTATATACGCCAACACAGGCTTATCATCAAGATAGATTAATAAGGTTTTTGCGTTGCGTTGTAAAGGTATTGTAAAATCTACTCCGTGCTCTGTTTCTGTGATAGCTTTAACAGGAAAAGTATCGCCATCATACTTGTATGATATTTGTGACGGCTTTGCTTTAAACCCAAACTCAAGAACTTTTGAGTTTTGTTCTTTATTAATCACACCAATAGTAGAGGTGGGATAATCTGTTAATTCTAAACTAGGATCAATATATATAGGTTGTTTTGAAAAAGTTGCAAATGAGAGTGAGTTATCTGCATAAGCATCTGTAATATCTTCTGGATAATGGGTTTTAACAAGTGCCTCTGGAGGTGTCTTGTAGTAAAAATAAGAAGGCTCTTTTATAAATCTATTAGTATATTTTCCAGCTCCCCAAGTGGCATCAAACAAAAACCAAGAGCCATCTATTTTAATGGCATTCCACATATGGTTTAAATTAAAATCGCGATCTATATCTTTAAAATGTGTTTTTGTATCTCCTTGTATTAAATAATTATCAATGCCCTGTAGTGTTAATAATTTTTCGAAAGTCATGGCGTACCCTTCACAAACTGCCTTACCTGTTTTTAAAGTGTAATCAATAATTTTTTTACGGCTTCGCTCCTCTTTTTGATTGCGTTCTCTGTAATTTTTAAAGTTGTAATTAAACAGCTTATAAGCCTCTGGGTCATAAGAGATATTTTTTATGAGCCAGCTATAAATAGCCCGCACCTTTTCTTCATCTGTATTAAAATCACGTGACAAAAAAGAATTGAATCTAGAAACCTCATCAAACCTCTCTGGGTATAATTGAATTGTAGCATCTACGCGAGTATAATCTTGTGCAAATACATTATTAGAAAACAATGCAATCAAGATAATAATAAGACAATAAATCTTACTTCGGAAATAGCTGCTATGAGAAAAGGAGTGCTTCATAAAATTAATCTAGACTATTTTTTGAAGCTAATTCTTTATTGGGTTGATAAGTATTTAATGCAGTATAATCTAGTTTCCAGTTAATAGTCTCTACTAGTTTATCTAATAACTGAAGTGTTTCTAGAGCTTGTTGAGAAGCCTCTTCCATAACACCACTACTAGGCACTTTATCTACTATGTGTTTTTTTGCTGCTACATTTATCTCTGTGAGATCTTTTGCTGTAAAAGGGTTTGCCCAGCCTTCTTTCTTATCATAGTATTTAAAATCTGTTTCTATAGTAAGTAATTCTGGCTCAGGAAAACTATGCATTATAATGGTTCTAGACTTTTCATCTGCTTCCATCTTGACTTTAGTAAGATCAAAACCTACACTTGCTTTAGCATCAATTAATATTAAGGCTTTCTTAGAACCTAAAAAAGCATTCACCCATTTGGCCTCAACATTTTTGTAATGATAAATTTCAGAAAAATTTCCTTCGACTGTTATAAACTTACAGACGGTGCGTATTTTTTCCATTAAAACAACAGACTGTGTTTTACGTCTGTCACGTTTATGCCCGCCGGCAAAATAACTATATAAAAAGTAAGCCATAATGGCACCAATTGCCAGACCTAAAAAGAGTAATTCCATATTTATTTTAAATATTTCCTAAGTGGGTATTCTTAAAGTTATCGGGGTATTTAAGCCCAAAACCTAGCATTCTATCAAAAGCGATATGCGAGAACATAATGATACCTGCTAAAAGTATACCAAAACTGTCTAGATAATATCCAGCTAGCAATAAAGAGATAGCAATACCGCGATGATGAAACAAATTATAAATGATTGCCCCTACTCTTGTGTTTAACATATAACCCAACATCCCAATATCTGGGGTTAAAAGTAATACTAGAAACCACCACCAAGCAATATCTAGAAATGTAAATGCTACAATTCCTAAAATAAAAAGTGCGAACTCTTCAAGTTTTAAAGTTGTGTTCATTTTAAATAAATTTATACAATACTGGCCTACTAGGTGACGCATCATTCTTAAAATTTGCCACTTGCAAGTCTAATAAATAACTACCGTCTTTTACTTTATTGGGCACATAAATAAACTCTGTTATTGTAGCATCAAGTCTTGGGTTTTCGGGATAATTCCAGAATGCTTTGTGCGCCAGTAACTCGCCATCATCTTTCTCTTTATCTACAGAAGGAAGATCTATTAAAAGATGTTTTACACCTAAATCGTGTAAATACAAAGCAGCTTCTTCACTTAAATAAGGCCAGTTTGTATTAGAATACTTCATAGATTTTTTTAAATCTGTATTTGGCAAAGTTCTAATCACGACTGCTTTGGGCTGTTTACCATTTAGCATTTTTTTAATTTCCTGTAAAGAGATTATTTGGTCTTCGCCTTTAATTTCTGGGGTTACCGAAATAACTTCAGCAAGAAAGAAAAACTCTTTTAACGAATCATTTACAGAATAAAATTCTTTAGAAATATGCCCCACACACTCTGTATGAGTACCATGTGCATGTGGATTAAAATGAATAGTATTAAAGTTAACAGAAGCTCCTTCTTTTGTACTCCCTACCCAACCATCAAGATTTACTGGTTCTATTTGTGGTTTGTCAATATACCAAGCTAATGGGTTTTTTGTATCAGCACTAAGCTCAATAGAAAGATCTATAGGCTCAGATATATTAACCTTTACTAATGTATTATTGATTTTTAATGTAGCCTCCATGTACGCATTTTACAAAATCAATATACAATATTTATACGTTTTAAGCAGTAGTTAATCAATCATCAATTTTATATCCAAGTACTCTCTTAAATTCTGCTAAAAGCCTCTCAACCTCTAGTGGCTTACTTATAAACCCATCAAAAAAAGCAGTATACTCGGCATTATAAACGGCATTAATATCTGCAGTTAGCGCAAAAATGGGTGTCAATCGATTTTTATTATCTTGGGTTTTAATTATTTTACAGGATTCATAACCATTCAACTTAGGCATGTGTATATCCATCAAAACAAAATCAAATTTTTTCTCGTGAGACAGTTTTAAGGCCTCTTCTCCATCCTTTGCACGGCTTATACTAATTCCGTATTTCTCTAATAGCTTGTGCATAACCAGCGCATTAATTTCATTATCCTCAGCTAAAAGTGCTGTTTTACCCTTGAGTATTTGTATAAAATTTTGTGTTTGGCTTTTTACTTCTCTCGTACACTCAACTTCTATGTTAAAAGAAAAAATTGACCCCTCTCCTACCTCGCTTTTCACTTCAATATTTCCTCCATGTAAAGCTACTATGCGCTTAACAATAGCAAGACCTAATCCTGTACCGCCTACATCTCTAGTAGTAGCTGCTTTAGGGATATAAAAACTTTCAAAAAGATGCTCTATATCACGAGGAGCAATACCCACACCAGTATCAGCAATTTTAAAATGTAGTATATGTGATGTTGCAGTCTTAGGGCTAAGACCTATAGAGATTGTTACAATACCTGTATCAGTAAACTTGACAGCATTACTCAAAAGATTACCTAAAATCTGAAATATTTTTGTTTCATCCATCATATATGCTTTTGCTATATGAGGTGATAGATCCATGTTTAAAACGAGGCCTTTTTCTTTAGCCATAGGATCATATGTAGACTTAATATTACCTATGAGATTTTTAAAATTTACTGGATGAAGATCTAGCTCCATCTTATTAGAATCTAATTTTGAAAAGTCTAAAATATCATTAATTATTCTCAATAAATTTTTTGAAGAAAAACGTAATGACGTTAATAGTTGTTGATCTTCTTTTGAAGATCTGTTTTCTAATAGCGATATAATAGTTGTTACTGCATTTAATGGAGTGCGTATCTCGTGACTCATCACAGAAAGAAAGTCTCTCTTAATGATTTCTGTATGTTCTGCTCTATTTTTAGTTTCTAAAAACCTGCGTCTTTCTAATTCTAAACGAGCTTCTTTTTCAGATGTTTTAATTAATGCTGCTCGCCTATAATTATCAATTACTTGTAGTGTTTGAGAATTTTTTGTTTCATTTTTTCTGTCTAAATAGCTTTTTAAATAAAAAAGAGCCTTTTCTGCATCACCATCATCTGCATATATTTGAGACAAAAGCTTAGTGAGTTTTGAGTAAATGAACAAGCTATTATTTGGCCCCTCATCAGTTATTACTTTTTTTAAAAAAAGTGTAGCCTCTTCTCGTCTACCCATTTTAATCCATAGCTTGGTTAGTTTATGACTCACCATACTTTTACCAAGTTTCTCCTCAAAACTATCGTGTATTGCAGAGGCATTTAAAAAGTCTGCTTCTGCTTTAATATAATCACCATTAAACATATGAACTTTACCTCTCCCGTAAATGGCAAACCCAAGACCCCGCTGGTCATTTGTTATCGTTTTTAACTCTATAGATTTTTTTATTAACTCCATTGCTGTAACGCTATCCTTTAGTTTAAGAAACATCCCAGACATTGGGTTATAAACATTAGACTCTAGATTGAGGTCTTTAGCATTTTGAGCGGCTATTATAGCATTTTCATATACTAATCTCGCATTAACTATGTCATTTAAAAACTCATAAATTGTCCCTAAAGATTTTAAAGTTCTTGACTCATTATGATAATCTTTAAATTTTTTAAATGAACCAAGGCAGTCTAATAAATAAACGATCCCTAAATGATAGTTATTAGATTTATAGTAAAGACCCGCCATGCTATATTTTGCAATGGCAACACCGCGTTCATCATCTAGCGAAGTATAAATCTCGATAGCCTCGTTACACATTAATAGCGCCTCATCATTCTCCCCTCTAATCATTCTGTAAAGCGCGAGCCTACTTAGACTTTTTGCAGTTAAACTGTAAAGACAATTCTCTCTACTTAACGCAAGAGCTTTTTCTGTAAGCGCTATACTTTTAGTGAGATTATGAACTCTTAACTCATAAGCTTCTTCAAGTGTTTTTTCAACAATCTCTTGATTAAATTTCATTTTGCGGTTGTGTTGAAGATCTAAAACTTACGCTAAGAACCCATTTACCGCTAAATATATACATTTTACCGTTAAAAATAAAGGTGTTCACTCTAATTCATAAAGTGATTTATGCTATTTGAGATTTAGCATAAATAAATCTGCTGCAATACCGTCACTTAAAAACTTGCCCTTTTTAGTAACTACAACTTGATCATTTTCTCTAAATAACAAATGACTCTCCAGATGACCTTGCATTTGTTTTATAAAATAATCATGAAAATTCTCTCCAAATTCTTCTGAAATTTTAAGTAACGAAACTCCTGCTTTTGTTCGCAATCTTGTCATTACATACTCATTGTAGCTGTCTGTTTTAGAAAGCTCTTCACGCTCAAGAGGCAACTTATTTTGAGCTATCATTTTAAGATAGATGGCATTGTTTGCTATATTCCAGCTACGTTGTTTACCATCATAACTATGTGCAGAAGGACCAACACCTAGGTAGGATTTTCCTTGCCAATAGGCAGTATTATTTTTTGATTCCCATCCCGGTTTAGAAAAATTACTGAACTCATAATTTTCATAACCTGCATCTTCTGTTCTAGCAATAAGTAATTCATGATGTTCTTGAGCTACATCATCTTCTACAGGTGGGACAATTCCTTTTTTTATAAACTTTTCTAATGCAGTTTTTGGCTCTACAGTTAAGGCGTAACAAGATAAATGTGGGATAGCTAAAGCGAGAGCTTGGTCTACATTTTTAAGCCAGCGGTCATTAGTCATTTTTGGTATTCCGTAAATGAGATCTATACTTATATTATCAAAATATTGTTTTGCTAGGGTGATACATGCTGTTGCTTCTGTAGCATTATGTGCACGGTTCATTAACTTAAGGTCTTCTTCAAAAAAAGATTGGACTCCTATAGAAAGACGGTTTATTCCAGCAGCTTTATATGACTTAAGTTTCTCTGCCATACCTGTTTCATTTAGAGACTCTTGTTGGTCTTCGTCTCTACTAAGACTGTTATTGGACTGAAAAACTAAATCATCAGGGTTTGCTTCTAGTGTGATTTCTGGATTATCTATAACTGTGTATGTTGAATAGACTGTATTTAAAATCTTAGATATTTCCGAAGCCGTTAAAAGACTTGGTGTACCACCTCCAAAATAAATGGTTGCTATCTCACCATCAATCTCAGATTTACGGAGTTCTAACTCTTTGCATATGGCATCTACCATATCATCACGTTTTTTTAAAGAAGTAGAGAAATGAAAGTCACAATAGTGACAAGCTTGTTTGCAAAAAGGGATATGGATGTAGATTCCGCTCATTTTAATTCTGAATTTAGAATTCTGATTTCAGAATTATTTTTTAACTCGTTTTTCATTTTGCTTTACAAAGCTTTCCCAGCCAGAGTAGCTTTTACCCGTAGCCACTGTCTTACCTGTATTATAAAAATGACACACTGCGGCGGCTAGACCATCTGTACTGTCTAGGTTTTTGGGCAATGTTTTTAAGCCAAGTGTACTTTGTAGCATTTTTGCCACTTGCTCTTTACTGGCGTTACCACTACCTGTAATTGCCATTTTAATCTTTTTTGGAGCATATTCTGTAATTGATATTTCTCTAGAAAGTCCTGCCGCCATTGCTACTCCCTGTGCTCTACCAAGCTTTAACATAGACTGAACATTTTTTCCAAAAAAGGGTGCTTCTATTGCAATCTCATCTGGATGGTAATTGTCTATAAGTTCTATGGTACGGTCAAAAATTATTTTTAAACGTTTATAATGGTCGTCATACCTAGATAGCTGAAGTTCATTAAGCAACATGAATTCCATCTTCTTCCCTACTACTTTTATAAGTCCAAAACCCATTATTGAGGTTCCTGGGTCAATGCCTAATATGATTCTTTCGGTTTTACTCAAGGATATGTGTGTTATTTTTCTCGCAAATTTGCAAGGGCGCGAAGCTTATTTATTACTTTCGTATCAATGGTTTCACTCTTCCACAAATCTAAACAATATCTATGGGCTTTACTAAAAGTAGTCATCTTAGCATTTGTGTTTTTGTTTATTTACAAACGACTCTCTCAGGCAGATTTTTTAACGTGGGAACACTTTAAAGATAGTACACTTTTTAATCTAAATGAAAGTAAATGGATACTTGTTACTTGCCTTATCCTCACACTAATAAACTGGGTTTTTGAAATTATTAAATGGCAGCAGTTGGTACACTCCGTCTCAAGTATATCTTTTAATCAAGCTGCAAGAGAAACACTCGCAGGAAGCACACTTACTTTTATCACGCCAGCAAAAATAGGCGACTACGGCATTAAAGCCGCTTATTACGCAAAAGAACAACGTAACAACATTCTGGCAGCAAACCTTATAGGAAACGGCGTTCAGCTCTTAGTAACACTTTTTTTTGGTGCGATTGCTTGTTGCTATTTTTTATTTTCTAGGGACAATCAAGAGCTAAAAAACATCATATTCATCACTATTGCTTTAGGTATATGCGCCGCTATATTACTTTATCTATTTCGAAATAAAAAGATGGTACGCACAGAAATCTCTGTTGTTTCTGTAATAAAATTTGCAAAATCATTCAAGACCTCAATACAACAGAACGTTATATTATTGTCTGTTTTACGGTACTCTTGTTTTAGCGTTTCTTTTTATTTGTTGTTATGTTTATTTGGTGGTAATATTTCATTTATCGAGGCAATCGCACCCATTTTTGCAATGTATTTTTTCTCCAGTTTACTTCCGTCATTTTTTATTATTGACCCAGCATTAAAAGGAGGTATCGCAGCATATTTACTATCATTTTATGCGGTCTCGCTTATATCTGTACTTTGTGCAGCATTAGCCATGTGGCTCCTTAATTTTGCTCTCCCAGCAATCATAGGTAGTTATTTTGTGATGACCTTTAAACCACAGAAAGCAGTATGATATTTTTAATACTCATACTGAGTTACGCCTTAATGATAGGCTATTTTTATTTAGGGATTAATAAACTTCCTATTACTGCTGAAATATTAAAACCCGAAGATTTGTCAAAACCTTTTACAAATTTTTCTATCATTATACCTTTTAGAAATGAAGCCGAAAGGTTACCCGGTTTATTAAATTCTATTAAAGATATTGACTACCCAAAAGATTGTTTTGAGGTGCTTTTAATTGATGACGAGTCTACAGATAATTCTGTTATGATTATTGAACAGTTTAAAGCGTTGCATCCATCTATATCACTATGCACATTAAAGAATAAACGTGTTTCTGCAGCCCCAAAAAAAGATGCTATCACAATGGCAATACCCGTAGCAAAACACGAATGGATTATTACCACAGATGCAGATTGTCTTTTACCCCAACAATGGCTCTCTTGCTACCACAACTGTATTATAAGTAATCCTATTGCTTTTATCGCTGGACCTGTTATTTATAAAACTTCAAACTCTTTTATAGATCAATACCAACTACTAGATAATTTGAGTCTGCAAGGAGTAACTATGGGAAGTTTTGGTCACAAAAAAGGCTTGCTTTGTAACGGTGCAAATCTCGCCTACACCAAGACTCTTTTTAAGGCACTAAACGGGTTTAAAGACAACAAACATATCGCTAGTGGCGATGACGTTTTTATGCTAGAAAAAGCACTAAACACCTTCCCAGAAAAAGTAGGCTATTTAAAATCTAGGCAAGCTGTTGTATTAACATTTCCAGAAAGCAGCTGGAAAAACCTCATCTCGCAACGAGTAAGATGGGCAAAGAAAACAGGTAAGCAAAATAATATGCTCACTAAGCTTGTGGGTTTAATAACATTTTTAACAAACCTATATTTTTTGTTTCTTCCATTAGTATTGCTTGCTGCTTCTGGGCAATTCTTGATGATCTTTTTTGGCTTATCAATTAAAATACTTATTGACTACCTATTGCTTCATAAAACAGGGCGATTTTTCGGTAAGCATATTTCCGTAGTACAAGTTGTTAGTCACTTGTATGTGTATGCATTTGTATCTAGCTGGGTGGTTATAAAAAGTATGTTTATAAATTATACATGGAAGGGACGTTCTCATCGCCACTAAGTCGATTAAATTTATATCTTTATCTTGTTCTAAACCTACATCTATGAAAAATATTACTTCTTTATTTTGCGGTATTCTACTCTTGTTTACTTGTATGATAACTGCCCAAAACAAGTATACTGTTAATGGTCAATCGCTAGAATTAAAAACAGAAGTAGAAGGAACGCTCTCCCTCTTATGGAACACTATAGATGGCGAGTATCGCTACTTTTCTAAAAAAGAAGACTCAATATTAGAACTTACAAACACAAAAGAAAACGGTAAATACAAAAACGAATTTAGACAAACATTAGCGTCTCAAACAAGCGACCTGCCTCAAGATACTAGTGACGTAAACTTTACTTTACCTAGTCTCAGAAATTTTTTTAACAGTTACAATACGGTTAAGGACCCATCATTTACTGCAGCGGCCTCTCCTTTAAAACCTGCTTTAAGACTAGGTGGTTTTGCTGGGGTTACTAACAGTCACTTTACAGATAACCCAACAAATGCAACCCAACTACAACTAGGTGCAGAACTTGAACTAATAGACAGAGCAAATTTAAAAAGACACGCAATGGTAATTAGACTAGCAAATACTTTTGAGTCTAGCGACTATGATTATAATGCCTTTCAGGCATCTTTAAATTACCGTTTTAAGTTTGTGATGCAGCCTAAATTTGATGTATATGCAAATGTGAAGTTTGTTTCTTACACTACTTTTAATAGCGAGTTTGTTCTTGATCAAGCTGCGGCTCCAGAACAAACAGTAGTGCCTACTTCTGGCAACAGTTTTGATTTTCCTGTAACGCTTGGCTTAGGTGCAGATTATGCTTTAGGCAATGGTTATCTTACTATTCTTCTTGATGATCTTGCAGGTCTTAACGTAGATGGTAACGGCGAGTTCCCTATTAATTTACAGTTGGGGTATAAGTTTGAACTATAACTATTCTGTTCTAATAACTATAGGTAGATTAAAACTTGTTCTTACAGGAATCCCTCTTTTATAAGCAGGTGCTTTAAGAATAATACTGTCTATTTTCTGTATTATTTTTTCTTGTAACTTCGGAAACTCTAAGTGGATGAGACTATCTGTCTTTACTTCATTAACAGTGATAATTGCTTTTTCTGAAATTGTAAAGTTCACCCACAGTGTGTCTTGCAAGCTATTTATTGCCTTTAAAGATTCTCTAGATAAGGATTGAGCTATTCTCGCTGTGAGTTCGTTCTCAAAACAAAGACGTGTTTCTTCTTTTTCCATTGTGTTTGCACATTCTTGAAAAATAGGATAGGTATCTATCTGGCTTAAATCTATAGTCTTGATTTCTTCTTCATAGAACGTTTCTGCAGAAATCTTTTCTGTATCAAAATACTGACAAGAAGTTGTCGAGATAAAAAGTATAAAAAGAAATAACTGTCGCATTAGGGGCCTCATTATAAAGGCGAAAAGTACAAATTTTAGCGGTAGTATGCCTTACTCCTGCTTCTCAAAATGATTTGCAGTCTTGATGTCTTTAATTCTTTGCTGCACTAAGTCACTATATATTGCCGTATTTCCATAACGTTCTAGATATGCTTCATACAATTTAATAGTGCTTTTTTTATCCTTATAATAATTATCTGCCGCTATTGCATATTGATAACGTAACCCCTCATCATTAGGGCTTTCTGACACCGCTTTTTCTATCATTAAAAAGGTTTTCTTATAATCGCCTTGTCTCTTATAGATAGTTGCTAGCGTTAGGTATTGCATATCAAGTGGTACATCTTGTAAAGCAATAGCTCGAGAAATACTTTTTATGGCTAGTTCATGTTCTTTTTCTGCTTGGTACATTTTGCCAAGATTAAAATGATAAGTAGGATTCTCGTCGTTGTATTTCTCAATAAGAAATTTATACTGATCAATTGCTTTTAAAAACTGATTAGTACGAGCATAGCTAATAGCGAGATTATTATGCAGTTGCTCATTGCTTTGGTTTAAATCTAGTAATTGTTCATATTGATTTACCGCTCCATGATAATTTTTAGAATAGAAATAAACTAATGCGTTAAGGTTTATAAAACGAATGCTTTGTGGGTCTGCTTTTAGTCCTATAGCTATATGCTCTGCGGCTACAACAAACTTTCTTTTACTTGTAAAATGTCTAGCTACCTTATACTGCGCGTTAAGATGATTTTCATCTATCATTGTCGCATACCTAAACTTTAGTATCGCAAGGCTATCATTTAGCGCTTCTTTTGCAAGACCAGATTGATATAAAAACTCAGGGTTTTTTGGTTGTTCTCTTGAGAGTTTTTCAAAGAGACTATCTGCTATCTTATAGCGATCAGCTTTTAGTAGTAGTTTTCCGTAGTTAAATTGTGTCAATAAGCTTTGATCACCATTCTCAATACCTTGCTTGTAATAATTTATCGCTTTTGTGGTATTACCCAATGCATCATAACACTTAGCAATTTTTACCTCAGCGTTATTTACAAGACTATACTCTTTTATCGCTTGATTATAATTACCAATCGCATACAAGCTATCGCCTTTATGCAACTGAGCCTGCACGGTTGTGCAGGCTACAATTGTTAATACTATAAAGATTAATTTATCCATTTATTTTAAAAATAATAGGTAAAGAATACATCACATTTACCGCCTCTCCTTTTTGTGTTCCGGGCTTCATTTTTGGTAATTGATTAATCACTCTTTTTGCCTCTCTCTCTAGTTCTGGTAGTGGCGCTCTCACTTTCACATCTTGCACAATACCTACTTTATTAATTTTAAATTGAACTACAAATCTTGCGTTGCCAGTAAGACTTGAGTCATCTGCTACACTAGTGTCAAAATTATTGACAATAAACTTAGTAAGGTTTTCAGAAAAACAAGCTTTTTTCTCATCATTATCACCTTCACAGCCAGGGTAAGTAGGTACGTTTTCTATAACAGCCATAGGTATTCCCTCTTCATTACTATCCTCTAAATATTCTTCTACAGATAGATAAATCTTATCTCCAGATTGATTTTCTGTAGTTAGAAGTTTTAATGCGTTAGATTCTGCATCTGTTAACTCACCTACTTTCATAATTGCCTCAGAAAGCTCTGTAATTTTTTGCATTACCTCTGTGTCTTGACTAGATGACACAACTTCTTCTTTAGTATCATTAGAACAAGAAGTATACACTAACATCCCAGCAATAAAAGGGATTACTAATAAATACTTTAAAGCTGATACTCGGTTTGATTTTGATTTTTGTAACATGATAATTCGTTTTTTGATTAATGATTGATTGAAAAATGTATTGATGAATGATATTGAGGTTGTCCCAAAAACTTGAGACAATAGGTTCTGGTAATAAGCGGTTTTATCTTGTTTTGCTACCGTTTGGTCTGCGGTAAACTCGTGTACAGATTGCAATTGTTTTTGATAGAGATACACCATTGGGTTAAACCAAAACACCATTTTAAGCATTTCAAAAACTAAAAGATCTAGCGTGTGCCATTGATCAATATGCACTTTTTCGTGAGCGGTAATATGTGCTTTTTCTGCTTCGGAAATAGCTGCACCCAAATACATGGTTCTTAAAAATGTAAAGGCTTCTTTTGAGTTTGGTATTTCGCAAATACGATAGTGTGAGGTGTTAATGAAATTGCCGGTTTTTCTAATTCTAGCTAATTTCCGAAGTTTTAAAACAAAGATTAGGGCAGAAAACAGTACTCCTAAAATATAGACAGCAAGAAAGACAGAACTCCACGCTATTGTAGATTGTGCAATAAATATAGGGTCTAAAGACTGTGACAAACTAGATACCTCTGCGCTTGTATCACCAATAAAAACAGCAGGCAACTCTACCCTAAAAAGGGTAGGTATTTGTTGATTAATTACATCAAACTGCATAAACGGAAGCACAAAAGAAAGTAATGCTGTTCCTAAAAGATACAGGCGATTATAATTAAAAAACGTTTCGCGTTTAAGTAAGAGATGGTAAACTGTAAAAAACAGCAACTGAAAAACGAAAACTTGTAAAATGTAATGTGTCATCTTATTTGTCTTTATTAATTTCTTTTAAAACCGACTCTAACTCCTGAACACTGATGTCATTTTTTTCGACAAAAAATGACACCATACTTTTAAAACTTCCTTTAAAATAACCATCAACTAACTTATTAATAGACTGGTTGCTGTATTCTGTTTTCTTAATTTTTGGGAAATAAATATGACCTCTTCCCTCTTTACGATAATTTACAAAGTCTTTACTTTCTAAAATTCTCACAATAGTGCTCACAGTATTTGTTGCAGGGCGTGGTTCTGGAAACTGAGCCACGAGTGCGGCTACATTTGCCTCCCCTAATTCCCATAGGTACTGCATAATTTCTTCTTCTGCTTTTGTGAGTTGTTTCATTTTTAGAGGCTTTTATAAATCTATCCAAGACAAACATATAACTAAATAATTAGTTAAACTAATTATTTAGTTATAAAAAAATCAAACTGTAACATTTGGTATCATTTGAGTACTAACTATCTGTATGGATGCTACCCTAATTATTATTGGATTTATTTTAATGTTTGTTGGTATTGCTGGCGCGATTATGCCTGTGATTCCTGGAACGCCTATAAGTTGGCTAGGGCTTTTATTGCTTTACCTAACATCTATCATTGCAATGGACTGGTGGTTTATTAGTATCACTTTTGTGATTGCCATTGGTATTTACATATTAGATTATGTAATCCCAGCAATGGGCACCAAACGATTTGGCGGAACAAAAGCCGGAGCTTGGGGCGCCATTATTGGTCTTTTTGTGGGAATGTTTTTTATCCCTATCCCTTTTGGGTTTTTAATTGGGTCTTTTCTGGGAGCCCTTTTTGGAGAAATGATTGTTAGCAATACCGAGTTTGAACCTGCATTAAAAGCTGCTTTTGGTTCTTTTATTGGGTTTTTAGCATCTACCGTTTTAAAAGTGTTTGCTACGCTCGTGTTTTTAGGCCTCTTTGTTTATAAAGCGTATGTAAACTGGAACGTGATTGAACCTCTTTTTTAAGTATACATTTAAATGTAAACGACGCAACCTGGCAAAGCTGCTTTCACTCGTTTTATTTCTTTTTCTGAAATGTTATTCCCCCTAAGAATTAATGTTCTTAAATTTATTAACCCCGATAAATTTTCTGGTAAAGCTTCTATTTTATTATTTGAAAGAATCGCTAATGTCAAGTTTTTTAAGGCCCCAAAGCTTTCTGGTAAAACAGTTATATCATTATCATTTAAAACTAATGTCTTCAAGCTTTTACATTGAGCAATACCTTTAGGAAGGTGTTTAAGTTTATTGTGAGCAATCTTTAATTCTTCTAAGTTTTGCAAGTTCATCCAGGCTGAATCAAGTTCATATAATTGATTATAACTCACATCAAGCACTTTAAGTTGTGATAGTTTTGCAAATGAATCTGGAATATATGCTAATTGATTGTTATTTAATTCTATCACCTCGAGTGAGGCACAATCTCCTATTTTGCTAGGTAAGTATGCTATTTTATTTCCTGAGAGATACAAGTTCTTTAAATCTTTTAAATCTCCTATTGAAGGAGCTATTTTCTTTATAGCATTATCTGCAAGATCTAATATTTCTAGATCTCTGAGTTTTTTTATTTCCTCAGGAATTTGAACTAAACTATTCTCTTTTAAATTAATAGTTTTTAGTTTCTGGAGTTTGAAGATACTAGGATCCCAATGTTCTAAATGGTTTTTCATACCATTAAAAAAAATTAATCCTTTTAATTGACTAATTCTCTCTGGTATAAAGAACAACTGTTGATCACGTAAATTAAGTTGTTTGGTTTTTATATTTTCTACAATTGCCTCGTCCACGCTGTAGAACATCTTTTCTTTAAGCGGATTTGCGTTTTGAGCACATACACCTATTGAAAAAACAAGCCCTATTAATAGAATTGCTCTGGCTATAATTTGTTTTAAATAACTCATTATTTGATTCTTTAAAATTTCAGAAAAAAAACTTAAAATTAAAAAGACTGGCACAAGATATTTGTGCCAGTCATAATCAACATTAACTTAAAATTCACCTTGATTATACGCTATTGATAGCGCTTTTTAAAATAAAAATTACTTTCTTAATATTTTGTAAGTCCCTGTACTTGAACCTACATTAACCTTAAGTATTACTACTGGACTATTACCTAATACAGTTTCTAAATCTAAAGTCATTAGTTGTTTACCCCCTAGGTTTTGCACATCAGAACTAGTTAACAATTCACGACCTAAAACATCATAAGCTGTTACAGAAATCGCAGCACCAGTTTGATCTACAATCTCAATGTTTACAATACCGCTTGTTGGGTTAGGATATATAGCGATGTTCTCTTTTATTAATGAATCTACGCCTAGTAATAATATTTCAATATAGTCTGTTTTCATTTCAATCTCGCCTGTCCCTGCTTGGTTAGATGTAGTTAAACCTACATTAAACACACCTTCTTCTAAATATGCGACAACAGGTGATTGCTCTGAAGATACTGCAGGAATACCACCTTCAAAAGTCCAAGACCAAGAAGTAGGATTGTTTGAACTAGTATCTGTGTAAGTTATAGCCGTCCCTGGTTCTGTAGATACAGTTGATGCTGTAAAATTTGCAACAGGTGCTTGAAGACCTAAGTTTTCATTTAAAGCAAAAACTATTGTTGTAGAGGTATCAAATACAACTTCATTATATGAAGCGTCTAATTGTGGCGTATTTGCTCCACTAGGGTGTTGCACAGAAAAGAAACCATATTTAAAATCTGGTGTAAAGGTTAAACCAGTAGGTTCAGATCCATTAGGCATAGAAGCAAATAACTCTACATTAGGAACATCCTGACGGTGATTAGGGCGTACTACCCAGATATAGTTATTACCTCCATCTTGTAATACCCATAAGTTTCCTTTGTCATCAAAAGTAAGGTTGTCATTACCACCTCCCCAAGATTCGCTAAACACTCCTTCTGGTGTTGTGATATCATAAGACATACCCCCTACAAAAGTTTTAAACCCAGAAACGGTTGTTGCTCCATCGGTAAATTTATATACTCTTGATTTTCCTTTAGAAGTAAAATAAATCTCTCCAGTTAATGGGTTAATTTCGCAATCTTCAACGCCGTTAAAGTTTGTTCCACCTAGAGCTTCAGCTGCTAAAGTTACGTTGTTACGTTCTTCTATTGTTGTGTTAGGCACTTGAATCCATTCTGCTGTTTCAGAAGAAGGGTCATTATTTATTAATGGAGCATCTAATTTTAATACATAAAGTGTTCCTTCTGAAAGGTCACCAGCAGTATCTGCTACAAATTTATAAACACAGTCTGTACCACCATCTTCACCATAATATGCTGTTACCATATCATCGCTAACTACTACGTTTTCATGTTTCATTTTTCCCATTGCCCATAACTTTTCTTGGCCATTACCATAGTCAACAACAGATGCTGTTGCAGGGTCAATCTCTACTAACCAACCTACATCTTGATAACCATCCATATTATCATCACCTCCATTTGAAGACTCTTCTGCAGTAATAATGGTTCCCCAAGGAGTTGTACCACCAGAACAGTTTCTTGTAGTAGTTACTAAGGCATCATTAAAGAAATCAACTCCTTGTGTTTGTGTTACCTCCCACAATAATGTATCTGCATTAAAATTAACATCTGCAACAGTAACACCTCCTGGCGTTGTTTCGTGATTTATTGACACATAACCTAAAGTACTAGAACCATCTACTGGAGTATATCCTGTAAAATCATTATTACCACCTACAGCACCATCTCCAGTAGTGTAAGGGTCGCCTTGTTTTACAATAATCTGAAATCTATGCTCTGGAGCAATAATCAAATTACTTGTTTGTCCTGTAGGCATAATCGAAGTAAAACAAGCGATATCTCCATCTTCACAGATAAAAGGTTCTACTGGATCTGGAGTGTTTTGCATGTACATGTCAAATTTTAAATCTGAACTATTTCCATCTCTATTATGTAATTCTACTGCTATTATATTTACTCCTTCAACAAAGAAAGATTTGAGAACATTGTGTGTAAAAAACACATCTTCATCTGCACCACTTACTATCGTTGAAGAATTTGTCAAGTAATCTGTAGGCGCTGGAGGCATATTATCTCTAATAACCTCTACCCCATTTACGTAAACAATGGCTCCATCATCTCTGTTTAAGCCAAAAACAACCTCTGCAGTTACATCATCTAAAGACATAGTTACTTCTCTAGAAAAGTAGGTTGTGATATACTTATTTCCAGCATCTGGACCATATGAAACAATTGTATTAACAGGGTCTCCATAACCTAAAGGTGAAGCACCTATTGCCCAAGCACTATTATCATATGCTGCGGTATTCCACGCTTCTGCATCAAGACTAACACCTGTGTCTAAGTATGACCAAGAAGTTCCTGCTTCTAAAGGATACGCTACAGGATCAAATGCTACTGGTGTAAAACTAGCTGCAAAATCAAAACTCATGTCTGAGCTAGAAACTGAAGATTGATGAATCTCGACAGCAAAAGTATTTGTTCCTGCTAGTAAAACTGCCTCAACATCAACTACATCAAAGTCATCTTCATCTCCACCTGATATTGCTCCACCGTTTGCCAGTGTAGTATAAACAATTTCGCCGCTTGGAAGATTTCTTCTCATTAGCTCAGAACCATTTAAATATACTACTGCAGCATCATCAAATAATAAAGAAAGATTAAAACTACCGTATTGAGCTGCTCCTACATTTTCAAAACTATATCTAAAATAATAGGTAGGATATTTATTATTAGCGTCTGGCCCATAGTTTAATACTGTAGCTTCATCACCATCTCCGTAACCTAATTGACCTGCACCAACCGCCCAAGCGCTATCGTCAAAATCAACCGTTCTCCAAGAAGTACCTAAGTCTGTACCAGAATCATTATATCTCCAATCGCTACCTGCAGGAAATGGAAATACATCTTCTACTACTGCTATTTCAGTAGATATATTAAGTGTGTTAATTGTTTCTTTTTCTGATGCAATAGTATTTGCTAAAGAAAAGAAGGACAACATAACACCAAGTAAAAAGGAATTTGTTTTCATAGTTTTTTAATTAAGTTTTAAGTTGACACAAAACTAGAAGTCTAATTTCTGAAACGTGATTACTTAATCTTATCGCTATGTCATAAAACTATTAACTAAGTCCATTTTATATTAACTAAACATCATCTAAAACAATAAAAAAGAATCTAAATGTAAAGGCTATTTTAAATAGAAGTTAAGATAAATCTTGATGCTTTAACTGTGAGTAGTTTACATAATTAACAATCAAAATTAAAAAACTAATTAGGTGATGCAATTACAATTGCTCACTTAAAGAATTCATAAATGTAATTATATCGTCAATTTCTGCAGCAGTTAACTCTAATGGTGTTTCTGGCAATGTCTGGTTAGTCACATTTAAACCTACACCTGCGCCACCTCCTTTATTATAGAAGTCGAGCACCTGTTCTAGAGTACTATAAGCACCATTGTGAAAATAAGGCGCAGTTAAAGCAATGTTCCTTACAGTTGTAGTTTTAAAAGACTTCTCATAAATAAATGCTCTTTCACTAGCAATCTTATTTTCCCATCTTCCCTCATCAGTATCTAGTGTAGGTGTAATATCTAAAGGACTTTTTAAAACCCCTAAAATTTCAGTTTCAGAATCTATAAACAATGGCGGAACTAAGCCTGAAAAAGTTGGTGAAAAATGACACGTAGCACAAGCTGCTTTTCCTGTAAAGAGATTAAAGCCTCTTTTAATATTTTCATCTATTTGGTTTATTTCGCCTCTCACATATTTATCAAAGGTGCTGTTGTGTGATTGAAGTGACAATACATAAGAACTTAAAGCACTTGCAAACTGCTCTCTAGAAATCACTTCACTGCCAAAAATTTCTTTAAATGTGTCTTCATATTCTTGCTTGTCATTTAAGCGTTGTAATAAATCACTATATCTAGTATTAAACTCTTTTGGGTTAAAAATAACATGCTCTACCTGCTGCTCTAAACTAAAAGCACGCACGTCATAAAAATACCGTTCTGCATATACAGCATTTAATAAGGTGGGAGAATTTCTTAATACAGTTGTACCCTCAATACTAGCAACAGATTTTATTACTCCATCTGTAAAAGCCATTTCGGGTTTGTGGCAGCTAGCACAACTCATGCTTTTATCTTCACTCAAAATAGTATCGTAAAATAACATTTCGCCTAAATCACGCAGACCTTGAGAATCTTCTTTTTCACTTAATTGAGTAAAATAATAAGGGTCTAAAAAATTTGCCGAAAAAATACTTGTGCTTTCAGGATTCCAAGACGTGTTATTATGGAGCATTCCAGAATTTTTATTAATAGGTAAAGCACCTAGTTTTTTATATAATGGATCTATATATTCTGTAAGAAACAGCAATCTATCAAAATCATCAAAAGTACTTTTTGACAACGCATCATTTGCGCGATCAATAAGTAGTAGTGATGATTTAATTTCAGGAATTTTTAAAGCGATAGATTCTTCTTCAATCAATTGCTTCATTGCATTTAGTGAGACTTGAGCTTCTTGTAAAGCGTTTACAGAACCCGGAGTGTCAAAACCTGTGACTCCCAGTGTAAATATTCTTACTAGTTGCAATCTTGCGGCATTAACTAAATCTGTAACAGATGGTCTTACGGTTTTTAATGCTGTTGCAATCAATGAAAAGTTTGCATTAAACTTTTTTGCAACTGCTGCAATCTGAACTCGCTCTTCTTCTGCATCTTCAGAAAAAATTAACTCATCTAAGACCTGCAAGCCTTCTGGAGGAATCACACTAGGCTCATTTCCAGATTTTTTAATCTTTAGCAATGGCGCACCATTTAAGTGCGAATTTGTAAAATCTGGATTGTAATAGGCTATAAAAAACTCAACTTTCTTATATGTATTTCGAGTGTTTAGTATGTGAGCTTTTAAAGAATCTAATGGTAGATTTTGTAACTGAAATGCAGTGGCACTTTTGTCTAGTATTTTTGCAGATAGCTCTACCTCTTCTAAAAGAGTATTGAATGTTTGGGTTTTAACCTCATAACTATCAATGTGGTTGCAACTAGTGCAAAATAAAAATATTGAAATAAATAGCACTGCTTTTTTAGCGAGCTTAGGCAACAAAATTAAAACGTTCACAAGGTATATTTTAACCCTCAAACTTACTTGTAATAAGAAGCGCTACTGTTAATTCTATATTATGAAATGTTTACACTTGCCTTAAGCTTTGATATAAATTGTTAAATAAAAAACAACTTACAACCACACTACTTTATCTTCAATACTAGAATTTCTAATTCCGGGTTCAAGGTCGTCATCATATTTACCCATATATAAAAACCCAAGACATTGCTCTCCTTCATTAAAATCAAAAAAGTCATGCATTTCTTTTATCATAGCCGGACTACTCCAGTATGCTCCTATCTTTAGATCGTGCGCCACTAACCACATATTTTGTACTGCCATAGACACCGCAGCTACTTCTTCCCATTCTGGGACACTCTCCTTTGGGTCACGCTGCATACAGATTGCTATCAGTACAGTACTCTGCTCCATTTTTTGAGAAATTTTATTAAACTTCATTTCAGAAAACTTCTCAGTTGTTTCTTTATACTTGTTTGCAAGAAAGCTTCCTAAAGAAGATTTTGACTCCCCTTGTAACACCTTAAATCTCCAAGGCTCTGTACGTCTGTGCGTAGGTGCCCAGTTTGCAGCTTCAAGCATTGCATTTATTTCTGCTTTTGTAATAGGTTCATTATTATACTGTGCTGGGAATACAGATCTTCTAGAAGCGATAAGTTCTTGTAAGGTATTTTTCATTTTACAAAATTAATAAAAAAAGCCACTCCTTAAGAAGTGGCTTTTAAACTTGTATTTAATAATTGATCATTAAAGCGTACCGCGCTTTTCTTGTTGTCTTTCTATAGCTTCAAATAAAGCTTTAAAGTTTCCAACGCCAAAAGATTGAGCTCCTTTACGTTGTATCACCTCAATAAACATAGTTGGTCTATCTAAAATGTTGTTTGTAAATAATTGAAGTAAATACCCTTCTTCATCACGATCAATTAAGATACCATGCTTTTTAAGTACTTCAATATCTTCATCAATCTCGCCCACACGTTCTAGAACATCATCATAATATGTATCTGGCACGTATAAAAACTCAACACCACGATCACGCATTGCGCTTACTGTTGCTACAATATCATCTGTTGCTAAAGCTAAATGTTGAACACCGGCTCCTCCATAAAAGTCAAGATATTCTTCTATTTGAGATTTCTTTTTTCCTTTTGCTGGTTCGTTGATAGGAAACTTGATACGACCGTTACCATTACTCATCACCTTAGACATTAATGCCGTATAATCTGTTGCAATGTCATCATCTGCAAAACTGATAATCTGTGCAAACCCCATTGTTTTTGCATAGAACTCACACCACTTGTTCATCTCTCCCCAACCTACATTTCCTACTACATGGTCAATAAACTTAAGCCCTACTGGTTCTGGGTTAAAATGAGATTCCCACTTTACAAATCCTGGAAGAAATAGTCCGTTATAATTTTCACGCTCAATAAATATATGAACAGTCTCCCCATAAGTATAAATACCAGATTTAATAACCCAACCGTGCTCGTCCTCTTCTCTTGTAGGCTCCATATAAGGTTTTGCGCCACGTTTTGTAGTTTCTTCAAAAGACTTAGTTGCATCTGGCACCCATAATGCAATCACTTTTGCTGCATCACCGTGCTCATTGATATGACGATTAATCTCACCACCTTCCTTAAGAGGAGAGGTAAGCATTAATCTTATTTTTCCTTGCTTTACAACATAAGAAACTCGGTCTTTAACACCAGTTTCTAAACCTGCATAAGCCTCACTCTGAAAACCAAAAGCTGTTTTATAATAATGAGCAGCCTGCTTGGCATTACCTACATAAAGTTCTACATAGTCTGTACCTAAAAGCGGAAGAAAGTCTTCTGCCTCATCAAAGAGTTTACGCAATGAATACTCTGTATTTTGTAAATCTTTTAAATTTTTAATCTCTTTTGCCATAATCTGAAGGTTTTAGGCGAATGATTCTAAAAGAATGAATCATTTTCTTACTGCAAATATCGTAATTTAAAGTGATATGTAATGATATGATATTTTATTAAGATTATTATCACTTCGGAAATAGGAACGATTTGAACTTTGCTAAATATTTGAGTACTGTAAAAGCTACCTAACAGAGTAAAATCTAACAGAAAATTTCAGAAATTAACCTAATTATATCGCTTGAAAAGTTTTATTATTCTTTTGTTTTATATAACCAAAAAATAAAATATAAGCGTAACAAATGATAACTAAAATGAAAGCCATTTTAAAACCTAGACTATCTGTAAGCAACCCAAAAAGAGGCGGTACTAGTGCACCACCTACAATTGCCATACACAATAAACCAGATATTTGAGGCTTAAAATCCCCTTGTCCATCAAGTGTTAATGTAAAAATGGTTGGAAACATAATAGAGTTAAATAACCCAACGGCAAGAATAGACCACATAGCTACAAGTCCCGTTGTAGACATAGATATTAATAACAATAAGATTGCTATACTTGCAAATATAGCAAGCACAAAACCAGGTTTTATGACTCTAGTTAGGTAAGAACCAATAAATCTACCTACCATAGCGCCACTCCAGTAAAAAACTACAAATGTTCCTACAACAGCTTTTGCATCAACATTAGCTAAGTCTGTATTGAGAAAACTAGAGGCAATGCCACTCATGGTTTCGTTATTTAATATTATTGATGCCATATTCATTTCCATAAAGTAATTTGCTAAATAGCTACCTATCGCTACCTCTGCGCCTACATATAAAAAAATACCTAGCACTCCCATTAAAACATATTTGTCACTTAACAACTTAATATAGCCATGTCTAGGACTTTCTTGTAAAATTTTTGGCAATCTAATAAACATAAAAAGTAACGCAATTATACCTATACAACTAGCTAATACTAAGAATGGTGTTTGTACTGCCGCTGCCTCATTTACAAAATAAGCATCTTGATTTTGTTGTGTCATCGCACTAATTGCATCACTAGACATAATGGTATCACTCAATAAATATGAGGCCCCAATTAAAGGCGCTATTGCTGTTCCAAGTGAGTTAAAAGCTTGTGATAAATTTAATCTACTAGAGGCACCATCTTCACTACCCAGCACCGCAACATAAGGATTTGCCGCAACTTGCAATACCGTTATACCAGCAGCAAGTGTAAAATATCCTAATAGAAAAACGCCAAACATGCGCTCTCCTGCAGCAGGCCAAAATAACAAACAACCTATTGCCATTATTGATAAACCAAGCACAACTCCTTTTTGGTATCCTATTTTTGACAATAACCAACCAGCCGGAACAGAAAAGAAAAAATAGGCTGCAAAAAAAGCAAATTGAACTAGCCCTGCCTGAAAATAAGAAAGCTCAAAAACATCTTTTAACCTAGGTATTAAGCTATCTACAAGCACAGTAATAAAACCCCACAGAAAAAAAAGCACAGTAACAATAATAAATGCAGACGTATAATTTTTTTTAGTGCTATCCATTGAGTTATTTGAGTTTAAAAGATTTTAGTAAATGTAAATTAAATTTAGAATACTCAAAGAACTCCCTAATTGCATCATATGATATTTGGATAAAAGATCAATCCTTGATTCACTTTTAACTAGTAACTTTGCCCCATAAGACATTTTACATAAATATCTAAAAGTATTTATGAAGATGCACTAGAACCAAATTGGTTAAAAATTTAAAAATTACTATAGTATGTTAAAGGCTGTTTTATTTGATATGGATGGGGTAATTGTAGACACAGAACCCTTGCACCGTAAAGCTTATTTTTTAATGTTTAATGACATGAGTATTGATGTTTCTGAAACACTATACACTAGTTTTACAGGGCAGTCTACTTTAAACATTTGTAAAAAACTGGTAGACATGTTTACAATTTCTGAAAAACCAGAGACACTTGTAGCTGTTAAAAGAAAACATTTTAAATACTTGTTTGAAAATGATAGCTCATTACAACTACTAGATGGTGTGCTAGATTTAATAAAAGATTATCACTCTAATGGTCTCACACTAGTTCTTGCGTCTTCTGCCTCGATGCCTAATATTGATAGAATTTTTGACCGTTTTGACCTCAACAAATACTTTGTAGCAAAGCTGAGTGGTGCAGATCTAAAAGAAAGCAAACCGCATCCAGAAATTTTTATAAAAGCAGCAGAAGCAGCAGGACACCCTCGTGAACACTGTATGGTTATTGAAGACTCTAGCAATGGTATTAAAGCAGCAAATGGCGCAGGTATTTATGTTGTAGGTTATGACAGTAAACACTCTACAGATCAAGATTACTCTAAGGCAGATAAGGTGGTATCTACTTTTAATGAGATTAAACACGAGTTGATTGCTCCTGTTTTTAAATAATAGGTATGGATAAAGTCAATATTAGAACAGTAAATGTCATTCAATATCTACAACCTTTAAGAGAAGGTGGCTCACTGCCAGCTTTAGTTAAAGCAGATGATGATTTTTTATATGTTTTAAAATTTAGAGGAGCTGGTCAAGGTGTTAAAGCATTAATAGCAGAGCTTCTAGGAGGAGAAATTGCAAGAGCAATTAATTTAAAAGTACCAGAGTTAGTTTTCATGAATCTCGACGATTCTTTTAGTAAAACTGAACCTGATGAAGAAATTCAAGACTTACTCAAATTTAGTGTAGGCCTCAATCTAGGTTTACATTTTTTATCTGGAGCTATCACTTTTGACCCTGTTGTGAGCACTATAGACGCTATGACGGCTTCAAAAGTGGTGTTATTAGACAGCATAATTAGCAACATAGACAGAACTGCTAAAAACACAAATCTCTTACAATGGAATCATGAGCTTTGGGTAATTGATAATGGAGCCAGTTTTTATTTTCATCACGACTGGAAAAATTGGGAAAATCATTTAACAAGAACGTTTCCGCTTATTAAAGATCACGTGCTTTTACAAAGCGCAACGAGTTTAAAAGAGGCTTCAACAGAAATTAAACACTTAATAAATGAAGATACAATTATAGAAATCGTCTCAAAAATACCAGAAGAATGGCTTTTAAGCGTGTCTGATGTTATGACTATTACACAAATGAGAGATGCATATATTCAGTATTTAAAATCAAGACTTTCAAAGATTGACTTATTAGTTAAAGAAGCCGAAGATGCAAGATAAACACACATTTGAATATGCCATAATAAGAATTGTGCCTAAAGTAGAACGAGAAGAATTCTTTAATATAGGTGTCATCCTTTTTTCTAAGCGTAATAAGTTTCTTGATATAAAATTTCATATCAGTCCAGAAAAATTAAATGCTTTTACTTGTGATGTGCAATTAGAAACACTCAATGAGTATCTAAATGCATGGAAATTAATTTGTGATGGTGATCCCACTGGAGGTAAAATAGCACAGTTTGAAATGTCTGACAGGTTTAGATGGCTATCTGCTTGCAGAAGTACAATTATACAAAGCTCTAAAATACACCCAGGCTTAACTTATGACCCTAAAAAAACTTTAGATGATATCTTTAGCAAAAACGTCTTGTAACTAAGGGCAACTCAAAAACACACTTAGCTTGTTTACAACAGACTAACAAGCCTTCCCCCCGGCATATTTCAGAAATAGATAATGTGCAATAACAATAATTCAAAAAGTTTTGTAACCTTTTGTGTTTTATTACGTATAAGTATATGACACGCTGTTGTGTTCGTAAAAATTATTTGTTAATAGTACATGAGACAACTTAAAATTTCTAAGCAGGTTACTAACAGAGAGACAGAATCTCTTGACAAGTACTTACAAGAGATAGGCAAAATAGCTCTTATCACGGCAGAAGAAGAGGTAGAACTAGCTCAAAAAATTAAAGGCGGAGACCAGCAAGCGTTAGAAAAACTAACTAACGCCAATCTTCGTTTTGTAGTTTCTGTAGCAAAACAGTATCAAAACCAAGGCCTCACCCTATCAGATCTTATTAATGAAGGAAACCTAGGTCTAATAAAAGCAGCACAACGTTTTGACGAGACTCGTGGCTTTAAATTTATATCTTATGCCGTATGGTGGATAAGACAAGCCATCCTGCAAGCCCTTGCAGAGCAAGCACGTACCGTACGTTTACCTCTTAATAAAATAGGTAACATAAATAAAATCAAGAAGACATTTGCTCATCTTGAGCAAACCTACCAGCGCCCACCTAGCCCACAAGAGATTGCAACAGAGCTAGATATGACAATTAATGATGTCAAAGAATCTATGAAAAACACTGCTCGTAGCATCTCTATGGATGCACCACTTGCAGATGGTGAAGATTATAATCTTTATGACGTATTAAACACAGGAGAATCTCCTAACCCAGATGATGCCTTGTTATTAGAATCTTTACGCACAGAGATTTCGCGTGCTCTAGAAACGCTAACACCGCGTGAAGCAGATGTAATAAAACTTTATTTTGGACTTTCTGAGCAACACCCCTTGACTCTTGAAGAAATAGGTAATACCTTTGACCTAACGCGCGAGCGTGTGCGACAGATTAAAGAAAAAGCTGTGAGAAGATTAAAACATACCTCTAGAAGCACGATTTTAAAAACATATTTAGGCTAATAATTAAAGCCCCATCTATTATTTCTTCGGAAATAGTATTCACTTGAAAAAAGTGATAATAGATGAAACGTTACGACAGTATAAATATCTGCGCTTAGGCAAAGATTAAAACTGTTCGTTTTTTGATTGATGAATGACCTCCGGCTGATTACCGGAGGTTTTTTCATTTATCATATTATTTCAAATAAGATTTTAAATAACAATTAATAAAGTATACATTTAATACTATTTTTAATGAAAAAGTATAAAAATGAGCACATATACCATTTGTTATTTTAGTAAAGCTAAAGAAGGCATCACTCAAGCAGAGGTAGAAGCTATTTTTAAAAAAACCTATACTAACAATACTTTAAAAGACATAAAAGGAATACTCCTGTACATGCTGGGAGATTTTTTTCAGGTTCTTGAAGGGGACAAAGATGATCTTGAGAACATTTATGAGATTATAAAAAATGATGAAAGGCATCACACAATTTTTGAAATCATAAACAAACCAACACTTAACGAAGTATTTAAAACCTATAAATCAGACTTCAATATCGTGCGTACAGATGCCCAAATAAAAGAGATAAAGCAGTATCTTCGTAGCGCAAAACACAACACGACGGCCGAAAAAATTGACCGTTTATTAGAACCTTTTTTCCTACTACCATGAGTAAAATAAAAATTGCCCCTTCTATGTTAGCCGCAGATTTTGGTAACCTTCAGCGTGATGTTGAGATGGTTAATGCCAGTGATGCAGACTGGTTTCACATAGATGTAATGGATGGTCACTTTGTACCAAACATCTCTTACGGGATGCCAGTAATACAAGCTATAAAAAAGCACGCAACAAAACCTCTTGATGTGCATTTAATGATAGAAAAACCGGAACGCTACATTGAAGAATTTGCAAAAGTAGGCGCAGATATCATTACAGTTCATTATGAGTCTACAGTACACTTGCATAGAACATTAACTCAAATAGAAGATGCAGGTTGCAAGGCTGGTGTGGTTTTAAACTTAACAACTCCGGTTTCTGTACTTGAAGATATTTTACCAAAATGTTTTATGGTACTTATCATGTCTATAAACCCAGGGTTTGGTGGTCAAAAATTTGAAGAAATGACGTATCAAAAAGTGCGTAAGCTTCGTAAAATGATTGACGAGCAAGGTCTTGACACACACATAGAGATAGATGGTGGTGTTACAGATAAGAATGCAAAAAAACTAGTAGAAGCAGGAGCTACAGCTCTAGTTGCTGGTAGTTATATTTTTAAATCTGACAACCCTACAGAAACTATTAAAGAAATGAGAAAACTACTTTCTTAAACATATTTCACATTTTTTAAAATGGGCGTTTCAATAATTGAAACGCCCATTTTTTTATGTCTAAATTAACGTTCATAATCACCTGTATTTTAACATCAATTAGTATTTTTAAAAATGCAAAATAAACTAGATGTTCTTATCATAGGGGCCGGCCCAATAGGTATTGCCTGTGCCCTAGCTTGTAAAAAAAACAACCTTGAGTATGTGGTATTAGAAAAAGGAGCGCTTACAAACTCTTTATTTCATTATCCATTAAACATGAATTTCTTTTCTACCTCAGAGAAGCTAGAACTAGATGGCATTCCTTTTATATGCACTAACCCTAAGCCTAATCGCGATGAGGCGCTCGAGTACTACCGTAGGGTTGTCACCTCAAATAATCTAAACATTAACCTCTATGAAGGTGTTGTGTCTACAAAAAAGTCACAAGATGGATTCTTGGTTATTTCAGAAAAAAGCAGTTATCTCGCTGCTCATGTTATTGTGGCAACTGGGTTTTATGACATCCCAAAATTATTAAATATACCTGGCGAGAACTTACCAAAAGTATCTCATTATTACAAAGAGGCTCATCCTTATTTATTGCAAGACGTTGCCATTGTTGGAGCGAGCAACAGCTCTGTAGATGCCGCATTAGAGATTTATAGAAAAGGCGGAAATGTAACTATGATTGTGCGTGGCCCTGCTATAGGCGACCGTGTAAAATACTGGGTAAAACCAGACATAGAAAACCGTATTGAAGAAGGTAGTATTAAAGCCTATTTTTCTTCTGAAATTTTAAAGATTGAAGATAGCACTATTACCATAAGAACCCTAGAGGGTGAACAAAAAATAGACAACGATTTTGTGGTTGCATTAACTGGCTACGTTCCTAATTTTAAATTTTTACAGCAACTAGGTGTCACTCTTAGTGATGATAAACTTATACCTAGCTACAATGAAAAAACGATGGAGAGCAATGTGGAAAATCTATTTTTAGCCGGTGTAGTTTGCGGAGGTACAGAAACACATAAGTGGTTTATAGAAAACTCTAGAGTACACGCAAACTTGATTATAAATGCGATAATTAATAAAGACACATAGTGATATGTTTAAATGCATTGTGACTACTAGCCTTTATTAAAATCCTGCTACTTGCATATTTAGAGCTTTATTTACGTGGTCATATATTACAGGAAAATGTGTTTTAAACTCTTTTGGAGATTCAAAAAAGTATTCTGTGAGTACTGCCATAAACTCAAACTGGTTAGTAAAAGCATAAGCTCTAAAGAACTTGGTTTCATCTAGTGTTTTCTTTAAATCTTCATTTTCTAGACGTTTCATTATTAACTTAAAGTGTTTTGTAAAACGAACAGTGTCAGAATTTTTTACTGCTCTTGTACCTAAATGCATGGCGTGCATAAACTCATGAAGACCAAGATTAAAGTTATCGTCATCAATCTTATATCCCTCTTTAAAATCTTCCCAGCTTAAAACCAGCACTTTTAATTTTGGGTTAAATTCTCCTTTATGATAAGCATCATTATTAGAACTATAAAACTCATCAGGATAGATAATAATAGTTTCTAATAGAGTATATAAGTATTCTTTTCTGCCAAAACTTAACATACACGCTGTGGCTGCAACAAGTGTTTTTACCGCTGTGGTTATCACGGCTCCATCCCTACCCACAAACTCTTTATCATCTATAAAGGTGGCTACACGATGTCTAAACTGCTTTTTAAGCTTGCTTGAAAGTGAATTATAAAATGAAAAGTTTTTTTCTAAGATTGAAACTTGTTCTTTAGATAAGGTTCTATAGATTAAATAATCTCTAAACAATGGACGATTGTAGGTTGTTATATACCATTTCCGAAGAAATTTTAATAGAAAGTATAGCCCAATCGCAATTAACAAATAATAGCCAGAAGCATCCATTTCTGAAATTGATTCTTCTTGAATAAGAATAAAAAATAAGGGCATAAAAAAAGTTCGTTCAATCTCAGTAAATATACTGTGTTTGAACGAACTTAAATTTATTATAGTATGTTTTAACTTCTATTTAAAATACTTAAGATGTACCAAAATAATAACATTAATGATCCAAACAAACCTAGAGAAGCTGCCACATATTGATCTTCTTGATATTTGTGTACCATATTTGATGTTTGGTATAAAATTGAGCCTGCTGCTAGTAATACCATACCTACACTAAACCAAAGCCCAAGGTTAAAACCAAAGAGCATTCCTGCTACAATTAAACCTATAGCCACAAAAAAGCCAATAGATAAAATAGATTTTAAAAATGAGAAGTCTTTTTTAGTTAATAAAGCAATCCCAGAAAGTCCTGCAAATAATGAAACTGTTAATATTGCAGCTTGGCTTAAAATTGCTGTACCGCCATCTGCAGAATATGACATTGCAATAAATAATAGCGGTATAAATATGAATGCTTCTGCAATCACGTATAATCCTAAAGCTAAATATTGTTTGTTTTTATCTTTAGTACCAAGCGCCATTTTTTCTGCATAGCTGGTAGCAAACATAAACCCACCTAACATAGCCAGCCATAACCAACCTTGAGTTAGTGACAAAGCAAAATCTACTACTGCTGGTATTTGAAAAAAGATCATCTCTACTAAAATAAATAACAACACTGCCAGGGCAAGATGCGTATATGTTTTTCTGTAGAAAGCTGCCTTTCTGTCTTGTGTCAAACCCATAATGAGTGATGACTGATGCATTGCTGCGTCTTGATTAAATGTATCCATTATTTATTTTGAGTATTAATTATTATTATTTTTTACTACTGTCTCCTTTAAAGTTTTGGCTGCTTACTTTAAAAAGCACATTAAAAGTAGTCAAACTACCGTAGCAACGCGTTATATATTGTTGTAAATCTACTTTGTCTTGATCGTGTAATGTTTTGCTACTATTTATCTTCTGTTCCATTACTCGCAGGCGATCACGGAGCATCACAATTTTATGAAAGAAAGTTTCTATAGGTATTTCTTTATTAGAAAGACTTACATCTTCTGGTTGCAAAATTAGTTGACCACCTTTCCATTTATCTGCAATAGTTACTACTTCACTAGTATCACTCCATTTTTTTAAGATTTGAATCAGTGATGCTTCTACATCATAAAAACTTACAGTGTCTACTTCTCCCTCTGTTGCTTCTATTACTTCAAAATCTGAGCCAACTTCTATGGTTTCTAAACCAGATTCTATAAATGTCACCCAGTAATTAGAAGCGTCTACATTTGTCACTACTCCTTTACCGTAATCTGGGTGATTAATTCTTGACCCTATACCTAATATTTTATTCATAATTATTCTCTCTAATTTATAAGATTGAAAATTAATGAAAATATCGTTTCAGAAAAAACAATGTTATAAAAATTCACTTTATATTTTATAAGATAAAGCACAGAATTCTAATCATTTATTCTTTAGCATTTCTTTTTGATTTACTTGTTAAAGACTGTTAAACCAAAGGCAAGGCGCTCTTTTTACTGATATATTGAGGGTATACTAATTAATTAAACACATAAATATGAAAGATATAGCATGGTTGATAGTAGTCGTTTTAATAATAGGATGGCTCGTAGGATTTATTGGATTTGGAGAAGCAGTAGGAAGTATGATTCACGTTTTAATCGTTCTTGCAGTTGTTCTAGTTATCTTTAAATTACTAAGAAAATAACAAATCTAAATTAAAAATTAAAAGCCTTCATATGATTATGAAGGCTTTTTTATTACATATATTTTTATTGAAGTAAGATGCTTTTAGCATACAACTAAACAGATCATCTAAACATCTAAAAATCTTTTTTTCTACTCTTTCTATGAATATTCATTACTGGTAATAGTACCCAAAGGGTTAATGCAGAGATGGATATTATAAGCCCAAAACCAGTACCAAAAAACTTCTGAAAAACCGCACCTGTATACCCTAACAAAGCAGATATATCTAACTTTAATAAAATTAAGATTCGCGATAAATCTATGGGATTAAACATAGTAGCACCTATAGAAAAAGAATCTAGTGGGTACGACTGGAACGCGATAAGCGACATTAAAAATAGCCCATCATAAATAACCGCCATAAACAGCCAAAGTAAAATTGCGTAACTAAATCCTTTTATTTTGTTCTCATTATACAAAGCAATATTAAAGGCAAGAGCTGTAAAAATGAGTGTTAAAAAGGTTCCTGTAACGAGTAACAACACAAAGTCCCAAATCTCATTAGATTGAAACAAACCATATAACGCAAAAGGAATCCCTAACCCAACAACCAGACTCATAGATAGCGATAATGCCACACCAAGATATTGACCTATAAATATGGAAGATCTTTTTATAGGTTGTGCAAGTAACAGCTCTGTAAACTCTTTAGAATTATAATAATACATAATTCCAAAAATGGTACCTATAAGTGGTACAAGAATGGTAATTACATTCATCAAAGTTATCACGGCTTTAGACAAGTCATTATTTAAAAACAATAACACAGAGCTTAGCAAAAGATAGAATAAGAAATAGACATAACTCCATCTACTACGCATCAAATCATAAAAACTATATTTTAATATTTTAAGCATTTTCTTGAGTTAAAAGATGAGCAATAGCGCGTTCAAAAACTACTTGATTTGTTTGATTTTTTAAGGTTTCAATATCTCCTTTAAAATAAACTTTACCTTCTAGAAGAAACACAATTTCATCTGCCATTTCTTCTACAAAACTCATAATATGAGAGGTCATTAATATGGTTTTACCCTTTGCTTTTTCTTCTAGAATGAGTTCTTTTAAATGCAGCATTGCAATAGGGTCTAAACCTGATGTAGGCTCATCTAGTATAATAATGGGGCTATCAAACATAAGCGTTAAAACTAGATTGACTTTTTGTTTAGTACCACCAGAAAGGTTGCTTATTTTTTTTGACATAAATGGTTTTAGCCCAAATAGCTCAACAAGGTTTTTATCGTCTCCTGGACGATTGCGCAAATCTTTAATCATCGCAATAATTTCACTTACTTTAAGATTAGGTGGGAAATTTGCAATCTGGGGTAAGTAATCTATTTGATCTCTATATTCCCAGCTTTTCTTTATAGGAATTCCTCCTACAGTTAATTTACCGCTATCTGGAATCACCATCCCTAAAACAGCTTTAATTAAAGTGGTTTTACCAGAACCATTAGGACCTAAAATTGCAAATATTCCTTTTTCTGAAATATCTAAATCAATCCCTTTGAGTACTTGGTTTTTACCAAATTTCTTATGTACATCTTTTATCTCAATCATTAGTAGCGTTTCATTTGAGGACTTTCGTCTAATAAATTATCTGGCGTAAAAACAGGTGACACTTTTTCTGAAAAGTCAATAATATCAATAAAAAGACTTCGCATTAATATTATAGTTTCTGGTGTTTTATTTACAATGTAAGAGAATAGTTTTACAGGCCTGTAGGCAACATCACCTACACCATCTTTGTCTAAGTCGTAACCCGTATAACTGCTCCAATAATTATTTTTAAAGACATTGGTGTTAATCTTACTGTTATAAGACAAATCAAAAGAGTTATAAAGAAAATTATTTTTCTCAAATGTATTAGAATAACAAGCCCCTAATACTTTTATAGCATACCCATTTCTTATAAAGTTATTGTCAGCATATACTATCCTGTTAGAGCCTTCTATATTAATAGCAACCGTGTTCTCTTCAAAAGTATTCCCGCTTATCTCTGCATCATTAATCTCTTTGAGCAATAACCCAAATGCTGCAGACCCCCAATTTTTTCTGAAAATATTATTTTTCATTTTTATACGTTTTGAAAACATAACAGCTACGCCTGCCCCGTTGTTTTCAAACGTATTATTAGTGTACAAATCATCATTAGAAAACATAAAATGTAAGCCATAACGCAAGTTGTTTGTACTTACATTTTCATTAATTATAATGTTATCTGAAAATTCTAGATAAATACCATCCCGCACTTTTTGTACAATATTGCGTTCTACTACTACATTTTTAGAATGCCACAATTGGATACCATTTCCTGAGTTGTACTCGTCTTGAGCATCACCTATTACTTTGTTATGAAAAATTATTCCATTGTTTGATTTTTCAATATAAATACCAAAAAAAAGCTTCTCTAGAACAACGTTTTGTATCACAAAATTTTCGCATCTTACAACACGTATTGCTGCATAATCACTAGTATAACTTGTACCTACATTGATAATAAATAACCCATCAACAGTTACATTATCAGACATGATACGTATGATCTCACCCTTATCCTCTCCATCAATTATTGGATAATTTTCGCCTTTAATAGTGAGTGGTTTATCAATTAATATATTATACTCTTTATAAGTCCCTTTTTTAACTAAAATGGTATCACCAGCTTCTGCTATTGCAATAGCCCCTTTTAAGGTATTGACATCACAAGTGGGACATATTGTTAATGTTTTTGAAAAAGCAAACTGTGCTATCAAACATGCAATAATGAGCAACCCTTTATGTTTTAAGAATGTTTTGAAGAATATCAATGGCTAATTATTTTTTGAGATACGTTTGTAACGCATCCCATGTGTATAATTCACCTCCTTTTTCTGCCAACACCTTCTCAGCGCTTTCTTTAGTTTTAAAAGCTGTTAGATTTGCTCCCATAGGGCTAGGCAATCCCTTACTTATTAAAAACGTAGCCTCTCGAGTATGAATAAACTCTGTTGGCCCTTCATAATAGTTAGTAAGTAAACTACCTACAGGCAGCTCTTTATTTTCATCTAAATAATTGAGCATACATTCTGTCGCATCAAATTTGTAGACTTTTCCTTTATCTGTAACTAGTTCTGCACCGTGTATTTTATCTACGATAGTCATTGAGCAATAGTGGCAACCATCATTACCATAATCTATAGTTTGAGGGCCGGTATTGCAACTACTCATAAAAAGCAGTGTCATAATTACTACGGAAATATTAAATAAATTTTTCATTAGTTATTTTTTTTAGATCGTTTTCCAACAAAATATGCAATAAGCGTCAAAAACATTCCTGCACCCATTAAATAACCACCTAATCTAGGATATGAATACGCATCAAAGTTTAACATTTTTTGATGTCCTAATAAAGGCGGTTTATAACTCATAGGAGTCCCGTCTGGGTTTGCCATTTTCATAATAGCATGAGGATCTAGGTTAGTTCCATAATCTGTCATCCAAGCATTAAAATCATACATACCAAGTATGCCTAATATAGTCATAACAATTAACCAACCTAAAAACCAGTGATAGCTAACTTTACCAAAAAAACCCAATAGACCTATAATAAAACCTACTGCCGCCATAGTACCTATAACCACAGGAAATACGCTAAACTCCCACATATCTTCTGGCTTAGGTATCGTTTTCATACCTATATAGTGATTAAGACCATCAATATTTTTTATATCAAACTCATTCATTCCTTTAATACCATCTATATAGATATTCATCCCTAATGGCTCAGGATATTGTGGTGCACCTAGCATAATATTCCATAAAGGGAATACAAAGAGGCCGGTTAATAGTAACGCACCTAAAATCATTAGAATACTTGCCTTTTTCATTGTAATAAAATTAAATATGATTGTAATCTCACTGTTGTTCTTCATTTAATCACATAGTGTTGTTTTATAGATTGCTCCATTTAAAACACGTTTTAAATAAACAGGCAGTACCTTGTAGAGAACTGCCTGTTAAAACAACTAACCAATATCAATAATCACTTAAGTAACAATTGATATACTTTTTGTTATTCTCCATCTAGAGTCCAACTTAATTCAATATCTGAGCTTGCTGGTGAAACTCTTACATAACCTTGCATTTCTTGGTGCAATGCACTACAGAAATCTGTACAATAAAACGGCCATACACCTGGTTGCTTTGGTTCCCAAACTGATGTTTTTGTTTGTCCTGGCATAATTAATAATCCAGAAGTATTTTGACCAATCATCATAAAACCGTGTGGCACATCAAAGTCTTGCTCGTGGTTTGTGATATGGAAATACACCTTATCACCCACTTTAACACCTTCTATATTATCTGGAGTAAAGTGACTACGTATCATCGCCATATAAATGTGTACTTCGTTTCCTTTACGTACAACTCTCGCTTTATCTGGAGTAGTTACTGCATCTGGATGTTTATTATCATCTAATCTATAAATCTTCTTAGATTTTGGCGCTAACATTTCAGCTGGTATAGCTGCTGCATAATGCGGCTCTCCGTGTGTAGGAAAATCATAAATAAGCTCCATCTTATCACCAGAAATATCATACAGTTGAGCAGAGTGTTCTAACTCAGGACCTGTAGGTAAATATCTATCTTTAGTAATCTTGTTCATTGACACAAAATATTTACCAAAAGGTTTTCTAGAGTTACCACCTGGAATCATACCGTGACCAACAGAATAGAATGTAGGCTTACGGTCAAGAACTTCCCAAGTTCCTAATTTCCATTTTACTACTTCCGAAGAAATAAAGAATGTAGTATACGCATTTCCTTTACCATCAAACTCTGTATGGAGTGGTCCTAGACCACCACTTTTTACCTGACCTGCTAGTACATCTTCAAATTTTAAAATTGGAATTCCGTAAGCTTCTCCATCAAACTTCTTGCCTTCTATAGCAGCAAGCATTTTGTCAAAAGAGTGTACTGTTAAATCTGCAGATAATTTTCCGTTACCAATAATGTAGTTTCCTGTAGGGTCAACATCAACACCGTGAGGTGACTTTGGCGTAGGTAAGAAATATACAGCTCCCGGAACTTTTGTTGGGTCTACTGTCAACACTTCTTTGTTCATTGTCGTAGTAGCTGTATGTGTATGCTCATCATACACATTGTGTGCGTAGTTTGCAGGCATTTTTGTACCACCACCATTATTTACATATTCTTCTATTTTCTTCCAGTTAACGGCAGCAATAAAATCTTTATCATTTTGAGATGCATTTACTTCTAATAGTGAATTAGATTCTTCTGTATTATAAGTAGTAAAGAAGAACCAACCGTGAGATTTATCTCTTCCTGGGTGTGATAAATCATAATTGAATCCTGGCATTATTAATTGAAATTTAATAGCCATCTCACCATCTTCTGGATCTACACTAATGAACGATAAGGCTCCTTTAAAGTTTCCTTTGTAGTCTGCTATAGGCATATCTCTTTGAGGTATAGGCACTGAAAAACGAGTACCAGCCACAACATATTCTGTGTTTTCTGTGATATAAGAAGAACTGTGGTTACCAGCACTATTAGGCACCTCAATGATCTCTGCTGTTTCAAAAGTTTGTAGATCAATTCTAGCAATACGAGGTGTATTGTTACCATTTATAAATATCCATCTACCATCAAGTTCTCCATTTGTTTGAGAAATATCTGGATGGTGAGAATCATCTGCAGGTACAAAACCATATGACGTATTTAACATTGGTTTTGTTTCTTCAGAATAACCATAACCCGTAGTAGGAAACTGAGAGAATACTGGAATCTCTTTAAACATTCTACCAGAAGGCAAGCCGTAAACAGTTAAGTTACCACTATACCCACCAGACATAAATGCATAAAACTCATCGTGTTCACCTGGCGCTACATATACTTTTTCTGCATTATTAGAATTTAATGCTCCACTCGACTTCTTATTCCCATTGTTATCACCACAACTAGTAAGGAACATCGCCATACCCAGGAGTGATAAAAGTTGAATTTTATATTTTTTCATTGGTTTTATAATTTAATTGTTAGTGTTTGATATTGTATTTTTTAATTTGATGTAGGTAAGATTACTTTGTCTACTACATGTACGATACCGTTTCCTGCTTTAATACTTGCAATAATTTTTGCACCGCCCACGTAAACATCTTCTCCTTTCACCTCTACAATAGCACTGGTGTCATCTGCTTGACCTAGCTTTTTAAATTTCTTTATAAAACTCTTATCATAGTTACCTGCTGTTACATGATGTTTTAAAATAGCGGCAAGTTTTTGTTTGTTTTCTGGCTTTAATAGTTCTTCTACAGTTCCTTCTGGTAGTGCATCAAATGCTGCATTAGTAGGAGCAAACACCATTAATGGCCCTGCATTTACTAATGAATTTTCTAACCCAGCTGCTTGTACTGCCGCTACTAGTGTGGTGTGATCTGGAGAGCCAATTGCAATTTGCAATACATTAGGTGTTGACCCATCATCTTCAATAAAAGCCTGACCCTTACGAGCTTTTGGGGCAACTTCTGTGCTAGTTTGATCTGCGCTTACATCTTGATTTGCCTCATTTTTACAACTGTAAAAAATGACAAAAAGAGCAGCTAATGGGATGATTTTAAAAAAATGTCTGATTTTCATTTTGGTTAGTTTTTAATATTAAAGTGTTCTGAAATATTCTAAAATTTCACGTGCTTGCGTTTCAGTTAAATTTTGGTTAGACATTGCAGCACCGTTAAACTCAACTAATAAATCTTTTGCACATTGATCTTCTTCTGTCATTAACTTAGGGTCAAGAATCATATTCATTACCCACTCTGGGCTTCTGCGTTCTAAAATACCTGTTGGGTTAGGCCCTATAAAACGTTTTGTTGTTTTATGACAAGCGGTACAATTAGTTTTAAAAATAGCCTCTCCTCTTTTTGCCATAGCATCATCTATGGTTGCATTAAGAGCTAGGTTTTTTATACTACCTACTCCTTTATTATCTAATGTTATTCTTTTTGATGCAGGAACCTCTGTAGACTTAGGCACTTCTTTTTTAACCGCTTCTACTGGTGCCTCACCTAGTTCTGGTCTTTTATTCTTTTTTTCTTCTTTGCCTCCACAGCTTAATAATAGGCCTAGAGTAAAGAGTAATGCAATACGGTGGATTGTTTTCATGATGGTGTTGTTTTAGTTATTGTTGTATTAAGTCAAAACATAATAATTTAATCTATTTTAACAAGACAAAAATAACGGACATTTTTGTCCGAAAATATGATTTTAGTCATATCATTGAATTTATTCTTTTATATTTGTTTCTCTTAATTCACACATATCTTAATGTTTTCAAAAGCCTGCGAGTATGGTATTCGCTCTTTAATTTTCATAACCGCAAAATCTAATAATGGTGAGCGTGTTAATCTTACAGATATTTCAAAAGAAATTGACTCTCCACCTGCTTTTACAGCAAAAGTTTTACAAAAATTAGTAAAAGGGTCTATTATAAAATCTGTTAAAGGACCTAAAGGAGGATTCTGTATTTCTGAGAGTACAATAGAAACGGCAACACTTGCAGACGTTGTTATCTTAATAGATGGAGATGAAATTTTTACCGGTTGTGGTCTTGGCTTAAAAGTTTGTAATGCTTTAAAACCTTGCCCTCTTCACTATAAGTTTAAATCTATACGAGATGATTTAAAACAAATGCTTCAAAAAACAAAACTGAAAGATCTTGCAGAACAATTAGAAAACGGTAATGCATTACTCAAACTGTAAATAAAATCACAGATTACCTCTATAAATTAAAGCTAGTTTTTTGAGCTTTATTGATTAAAACCCTCTAATATTTTAAAAAAAATTCTCTTTAATTATTGGCTAATTAAGCAAAAGACTGCAAATTATGGGCAAATAAAAAAACCAACACTTTACAAATCGCTGTAAAGTATTGGTTTTAGTGGTGACCTCGACAAGATTCAAACTTGTAACCTCTTGAGCCGTAATCAAGTGCGCTATTCAGTTGCGCCACGAGGCCTATTTACGAAACAATATGTTTTTGTTTCGGGGTGCAAATATATAAATTCTTACTTACCAATGCTATCAAAATTTAAAAAAATAATAACATTTATTAGTAATTCTTTGGGAGTAGTTGGCAATCATATCTTGTAACTTTATTAAAAACCTAAATTATGACTAATAAAGATCAAAAAATGCCAAAAATGGTAAAAGACGCTAACAATAATGAAGAACGTGATTATCTTTTACAAGACAATCCAAAAACAAAATTTGGAGCAACTTTTATTATTATAATTTTAATAATTTTGGTTCTAGCAGTTGTCGCTAGTTCTATGTTTATCTCTTGGGAATAATTTAATTAATCTCTGCACTAAGCCCTGCTTCTAATAACATAGAGCATCTAGGCTCAAGATCTTCATAAGAACCTGTTTTAACGGTACATTTCCCTTTATAATGAACAAGTGTAGCACATTGCTCTGCTTGTATAGGTGTGTGATCACACGCGTAAACAAGCGCATCTATCACGTCATCAAATGTGTTTACGTCATCATTATAGAGGACTATTACGTTTTCTTTATCCTCTAGAGTAGCAACTTCTACTTCTTCTACATGTTTTTCTTTAATACCCATCCTTAAAAATTTTAAAAGGTGAACTTTGCCGCAACCCAATTATTGCGCTCTTTATTATTAACAAAAGTTCCGCCTAGTTTATTGCAACATTCTGTAATAATTGGTAAATCTTGTGTGTAAAATCCGCTTAAAAATAGAGATCCACCTTCTTTTAGTCGTGATACATATGTTTTCATATCAGCTAAAAGTATATTTCTATTAATGTTAGCAATAATAGTATCGTATTTCACATCTGGTATCACCTCAGCACCACCAAGTATTGTTGTGATTTCTTCACAATTATTGCGCTTTATATTTTCATCAGAGTTCTCAACACACCAAGGGTCTATATCAATTGCATCAAGAGGCTTTGCCCCTTTCATTTCTGCGAGAATGGCCAGTATAGCTGTACCACATCCCATATCTAGTACTCTTTTATCGGTATAGTCTTCATCCAGAATATGCTGTATCATCATATGCGTAGTCTCGTGATGACCTGTTCCAAAAGACATTTTAGGCTCTATAACAATCTCATAAGGTACATTAAATGGCTCGTGAAATGTTGCTCTCACAGCACACGTATCATCTACTAGAATAGGTGTAAAATTTTTCTCCCATTCTGCATTCCAGTTTACTTGATCTATTTCTGTTTTAACACTTGTGATAGTAAACTCATCTGAGCCAAGAATATAAATTCCTTCTAGAATGTTTTCATTCCACTCTTCTTTTTGGATGTAAGCCTTTACACCAAATTCGTTTTCTACAAAACTTTCAAAACCCGCGTTCCCTAACTCAGCAATCAAGATTTCATTTCCTGGCTGTAGTGGTGACACTTTAAAATCGTACTCTATATATATCTGTGACATTTTTTAAAATCTTTTAACCAATATTAATGCAAGCGTATTTCCGAAGTATTAAAAAGCATTTACTATCGCCATAAAGTCTTCTGCTTTTAATGCTGCTCCACCTATTAAACCTCCGTCAACATCTGGTTTAGCAAAAATCTCTTGAGCATTAGCAGGCTTTACACTCCCACCATAAAGAATAGATATGTTTTCTGCAATCGCAGTGTTATATGCTCTTTTTACATGCTCACGCACATATTTATGTATTTCTTGTGCTTGATCTGGACTTGCAGTTTCACCTGTCCCTATAGCCCAAACTGGTTCATAGGCCAATATTACATTTTTCATCTGTGACTCCTCTATATGAAACAATCCTTGCTCCAATTGTGCATTAACTACCTCTAAATGTTCTCCTTGTTTTCTGTCGTTTAATTCTTCACCAAAACAAAAAATAACTTGCATATCGCTATCTAAGGCAGCACTCACCTTTTCTGCTAATATCGCGTTAGTCTCATTAAAGTAAGCACGACGCTCACTATGCCCTATAATTACCGTATTTACCCCAACGCTTTTTAACATTTGAGCAGAAACCTCACCTGTAAATGCTCCTTTTTTAGATTGGTGCATATTTTGTGCGATTACTTCTATTGGGGTTTCTCTCAAATACTCAAAAGCCTGAAATAGGTTTGTAAAAGCAGGTGCCACCATTACAGAAACATTTTCTGGAATCACATGTTTTTTTAAATCTTGTAATAATGACTCTGTTTGTGGGAGGTCATTATTCATTTTCCAATTTCCGGCTACAATGTTTTTTCTCATAATGTGTGTCTCTTTTTGGGTTAATCTTATATTTCTGTAGTGTTATAACAACTTCGGAAATACTATTACTATAAATTTTGTACTATCCATTAACCTTTGGGTCTAACCAACCATAGGCAAGATCTACAAAGATATTGATAACTATAAAAAGACTCGCTATAATAATTACCGAGCCCATAATAATTGGCAAATCTAAGGTGTTTAAGGCTTCTACTATTTCTTTACCAAGGCCGTTCCATCCAAAAATATACTCTACAAATACTGCCCCTGCAAGCATAGAAGCAAACCAACCAGAAATTGCTGTAATCACAGGATTTAAAGAGTTTTTTAAAGCGTGTTTTCTTATAATTTTACCAAAGGAAAGTCCTTTTGCCTTCGCGGTTCTTATATAATCTTGGTTTAAAACTTCAAGTAGTGAGTTACGCATTAATTGACTCACAACCGCAAGGGGTCTTATTCCTAAAACGATGGCTGGCAAAATAAGATTTTTCCATTGTATGCTTGAACCTTCGCCAAAATCATCTACTTCATATAAACTACCGGTCATATTTAGACCCGTATATTTATGTAATACAAAACCAAATAACCACGCAAAGATAATGGCACTAAAAAAAGATGGTACACTCATACCTAGTGTACTCACTAGCTGGATTAACTTATCTATCCATCCATCTTTAAAAAGTACAGAAACAATCCCTAAAAACACCCCTAAAAACATCGCAATAACTATTGCCGAAACAGCTAGAATAAAAGTATTAGGTAAGGTCTCTGCAATGACAGCACTTACTTTTTTGCCATTCTTTTGAAAGGATTCTCGCAAATAGGGCCATTTTAAAACAACTGCTGTTTCTGAAGCATTAAATAGCTTTGTAGCACTATACTTACCTTTACTTAAATAGGTATAATCCTCCTCATTTGTACTATGAAAAGAGAGTGGCGACAGATCATTTAAGTAATACAAATACTGTGTATAAACGGGCTTATCAAAACCATACTTCTTTTTTACAATTGCTACTTGCTCTGCCGTTTCATTTTGCCCTAGCATCATACTAGCAGGGTCTCCCGGTAGAATGGTAAACAATAAAAAAATCACAGTCACTACTCCAAAAAGCGTCAAAAACGCGTACCCTAATTTTTGAAGTATATACCGCCCCATCTTTATTCTGTTACTTCTATTTGTACCTGTGTAGAGTCTGCCTCAACTTCTTCCATTATCTGTTCAATAACTTTAGGTCTAGCCGGTAGTGATTCTAATTTTAAATCTGCTGCATCATTAAAATGCAGTTTTTGAGTAATAGTTCCATTCTGCAACATTACTAATCCTGGGTTGCTACGCACAATTGTCTTAAGTGTAGTCATATCACAGAAGTAGAAATCAAAATTAAGCCCATGCTTTTCTTTTAGTTTTTCTGTCTCTTCTTGTGATGATGCAGACATCCCTATTACTTTATAGTTTTTAGCAATCGCTCTATCTGTTGCTTCTTTGATATTTGCATACCCGTTGTGCTCCGTGTTCTCAAGGCTATAAGCCATTACTATTAATAGATTAGGATCGTTTAATAGTGTTTCTGTATAATCTTCTCCATCACGCTCCATAGTAAAATCGTGCACTGGTGGTTCGTATCCTTTTTGTGTCTCTATTGTTTCTACTTCTATAAAGGTACCGTCTACCTTAGGGTAGTCACCTTGTGTAGTGATAATTTGTTCTTCACCGTCAATCTCAAATTTCCAGTGATAATCAAAAATAGGTTTAGGTGCATCTTCTGGGTATGCCATTCCGTCTTTTATATTTTTACCTATGGCATAGGCTCTAAAATCTTTAACCGGTAGATGCTCTAACACGTGCATCCCTAATAATAAACAAAGTACAAACGCAACAAACACAATAATGGTTCTTGACATTTTTGTGAAAAATGGCCAAATATGTTTTCTACCTAAAAATAGAATAATGATCATTACTAACAACACCACATCTTTTATAAAAGACTCCCACGGCACTAATGGCAAGGCATCACCAAAACAACCACAATCTGTCACTTTATTATAATAAGCAGAATAAAAAGTTAAAAACGTAAAGCCAACAATCATGATAAGCAAACTCCACAGGGTGAATTTTTTTGCATAACCAATGATTAACATCACTCCAAGCAGTACTTCATAAATAACAACCACTACCGCTATAAGTAATGCATAAGGTACTAAAAACTCAAGGTTTAAAACATCTGGTGCAAAGTAATCTCCTAATTTAAAAGAGAAACCTACTGGGTCATTTAATTTAATAAGCCCGCTTATGATGAATAATATCCCAACAAATATTCTTAAAAATCCTATTATTACTTTCATATTCTATTTTTTAATTCTTGCCTAAAAATATAGGCATGTACTATGATAAGCTCAGTGTGACAAGATCACTTTGTTTATTAATGTTAACTGTCACCCTGAGCTTGTCAAAGGGCAACAAAGGCACAATTATTCTTCGTTTAAATGAATCAAAGCAAAGACAGAATAATTAATCATATCCTGATAATTAGCATCAATCCCTTCGCTCACAAGTGTTTTTCCTTGATTGTCTTCTATTTGTTTTACACGCAAGAGCTTTTGAAGTATTAAATCTGTCAAGCTACTCACACGCATATCTCTCCAAGCCTCACCATAATCGTGATTTTTGTCCATCATTAATTGTTTTGTGATAGCCACTTTCTGGTCATATAAAACAATTGCTTCTTCAAGAGATAAATCTGGCTGCTCCACAACTCCTTTTTCTAGTTGTACAAGCGCCATAATGCAATAATTAATCACGCCTATAAACTCACTTTGCTGCCCTTCGTCTACTTTTTGCTCTTTGTTTTGCTGCAATCCTCTTATGCGTTGCGCTTTTATAAAAATCTGGTCTGTCAATGAAGGCAAACGCAAGATGCGCCAGGCGCTCCCATAGTCTTTCATCTTATTGATAAACAGTGATCTGCAGGTAGTGATTACTTCATTATATTGTTTAGACGTATCTGCCATAGGGAGTTCTAATAATTTGCGTAAATTTCGCTATAATTAATCAGAATTAAAAATTGCAGACTATCAATTGTAAAGGCACCCTCATTGACCTCACTACACCACGTGTAATGGGGATTATTAACGTCACCCCAGACTCTTTTTATGACGGCGGAAATACTACAAACATCAAAACCGCTCTATTACAAGCAGAACAAATGCTTACAGATGGCGCCACGTTTTTAGACATAGGCGGTTATAGCTCAAGACCAAATGCGGTTAATATTTCTGAAGAAGAAGAAATAGCTCGTGTAACTCCTGTAATTTCTGAAATTTTAAAAAATTTTCCCACTGCGTTAATATCCATTGACACCTTTAGAAGTCAGGTGGCAAAAAAAGCGATTGAAGCGGGAGCTTGTATAATAAACGATATTTCTGGCGGCTCACTTGATACAAAAATGTTAAAGACCGTTGCATCGTTACAAGTACCCTACATAGCGATGCATATGAAAGGGACACCACAAAATATGACTGAGAAAGCTAATTATGATTCTGTTACTAAAGAAGTCATATTCTACTTTACTCAAAAACTCGCCGAAGCAAGAAAATTAGGCATCAACGATATTATAATAGACCCAGGATTTGGTTTTGCAAAAACAGCAGACCATAGTTTTGAGCTTTTAAACAATCTTGAATTATTAAAATCTTTAAACGTGCCTATTTTAGCTGGAGTTTCAAGAAAATCTATGATTTATAAAACCCTTAATATTTCAGCAAAAGAAGCATTAAACGGCACCTCTGTATTACACACAATTGCCTTACAAAAAGGAGCAAAAATACTGCGAGTACACGACGTGAAAGAAGCCGTAGAATGTGTTTTGCTTGTAACAAAGATGAATTCTGCTCACTAATACTAAAAAAAGTAACTACTTTTAACCCACCTAAACCACTAATCACTTGGAAATTCTCAATCCTAGACTCATTGACATTGTAGACATTGTACTAGTGGCTTTTCTATTGTATTACATCTATAAACTTGTAAAAGGGACGGTTGCTATCAATATTTTTATTGGTATCGTGATTGTGTACGGAATCTGGAAACTCACAGAGTTTCTAGAAATGCAACTCTTGAGTAATATTCTGGGAGGTTTTTTAGGTGTGGGTATGTTTGCATTGATAGTAGTATTTCAGCAAGAAATACGTAAATTTTTATTGATGTTGGGGTCTACTAACTTCTCATCTCGTAAACGAATTTTCAAAAAATTTAACCTCTTTAATAGTACTGAAGGTCCTGAAACTAATGTTGATGCTATTATTGACGCTTGTTATAAAATGGCAAAACAAAAAACAGGGGCCCTCATAGTTATTAAAAGAAACAATAGTTTAGATTTTGTAAAAGATACCGGTGACGCTATGGCAATGGAGGTAAACCAACCTATTATTGAGTCTGTATTCTATAAAAATAGCCCATTACATGATGGCGCTATGCTTGTAGAAGGTAATAACATTACTGCTACTCGTGTTATTCTACCTGTTTCAAACAGTAGAAACATTCCGTTACGTTTTGGGCTACGTCATCGCGCTGCGGTGGGAGTGTCAGAAAAAACAGACGCGGTTTGCTTAGTAGTATCTGAAGAAAACGGACAAATATCATACGTGAAAGAAGGTAACTTCTCCCTTTTTGATACAATGGAAGAACTAAAAGAAAACCTAACCCAAGATTTAAGTTAAGACACATGGAGTGTAAAAATTGTAAAACACCACTAGAACAAGAAGCAAAGTTTTGTAAAGAATGTGGTGGACGTGTTATTAATGAGGTTATTTCTTACAGGTTTTTGGCGACTGAAATGTCTGAAAGGTTTTTCAATTTTGAAAATAATCTAATTTTAAGGACTATAAAACAAATGACTATAGGCCCAGAGAAGGTTATTAGAGGCTATATCAATGGAACTAGAAAGAAACACCTCAATGTCGCAAATTATCTAGCCCTTGCTATAACAATATCTGGAATTCAAATATTCTTACTAAATAAGTTTTTTACTGAAAATTTAGATATGTCTTGGATGATAGATAAGAATAACCCTATGGCGCAAAATTCAAATGAGGGATTTTTTAGTAGTTTTTCTGAATACCAAAGTATTATGTATGTCCTATTTTTACCTTTTTATGCTCTTATAGGTAAAGTAGTTTTTTATAACAAAAAGATTCACAGCTATTTACACCACATAATAATTACGGCATATACACAAGCACATCTTAGTATTATTTTATTTATACCTTCAATGGTTGCTCTAACGTTTGGCGTAAACTATTTCAAACTAACGTACTTTTTTTTGATGCCAATGATGATAGTTTATTCTGCATACGTATACAAACGTGTTTTCTCTCTAAGCATGACACAAATAGTACTCAAAACCTTATGGTTCTCTTTTATTGGAACTATACTTTTTGTAGGGTTTTACATTTTAATATTTATTATACTTATCGCTATAGGAGTTATTGATCTTCAAGATTTTGCACCAAAAAAAGAAGATATTGACACAATAAGCTACATCGCCTCATCTACCATAAACTGGACTTCGTAAAGATTACGATAATGCCCGTTTTCTTTTTGTAGTAGGTCACTGTGTGTGCCCATTTCTACAATTTTACCAGCTTCCATCACGATGATTTTGTCTGCTTTTTTAATGGTGGCAAGCCTGTGGGCAATGACGATAGAAGTTCGTCCTTTTGTAATTTTTTCTGTGGCAGTCTGTATGAGTTCTTCACTATAACTATCTACGCTTGATGTAGCTTCGTCAAGAATTAAAATACTCGGTTTACTCACATAAGCGCGCAAAAAAGCAATCAATTGACGTTGTCCAGAAGATAACATCGCGCCGCGTTCTTTCACATTATAATGATAACCGCCAGGTAATGTTTCAATAAATTTATCTACCCCAATAGCTACAGCAGCGGCTTTCACTTCTGCTTCGGAAACACTAGGGTCATTTAAAGTAATGTTATTTAATATCGTATCTGCAAACAAGAAAACATCTTGTAAAACAATAGCAATCTGGCTACGTAAAGAAGCTAACTTATAGTCTTTTATAGATTTATCATCTATAGATATTATACCACTATTAATTTCGTAAAAACGATTTAACAAATTAATAATTGTAGATTTTCCAGCCCCAGTAGCTCCTACTATGGCAACGGTTTCGCCAGGATTTACAGAAAATGAAATTCCTTTAATAACCTCTTCATCTGGGATATACCCAAAATGAACATTCTCAAAATCTATTTTTCCTTTTGCATTTTCTAGCATTAAAGCACCGTTATCTTCAATGTGTGAGTGAGTGTCTAGAATGGCAAAAACACGTTTTGCTGCCACCATCCCCATTTGCAGGGTATTAAATTTATCTGCAATTTGACGTAAAGGCCTAAAGAGCATTTGAGCAAAATCTATAAACGCAGAGATAATACCCAGGGTTACTAAGCCTCCTTCTGCATTAAGCCCACCGTACCAAACAACGAGCCCAATAGCCACAGAACTTGACATTTCGGCAATAGGAAAGAAGATAGAGTTATACCACACCGCCTTTACCCAAGCTTTTTTATGTTTCTCATTTATTTTTTCAAACTCTCTAAATTCTGTTTCTTCTCTATTAAAAATTTGCAAGATTTTCATCCCCGTGATACGCTCTTGCACAAAAGAATTAAGGTTAGAAACCTGTAATCTAATTTCCTCAAAGGCAGTCTTCATAGCACGCTGAAACAAACGTGTTGCGACTAAAATTACTGGTAAAATCAAGAAAACAATGAGCGCTAGTTTCCAGCTCATAAATAACATAACACCAGCAATTACAAGCATCTTAAGTAGATCACTCATAATCATAAACAAGCCTTGACTAAAAATTGCAGAGATCGTCTCAAGATCACTCACCGCTCGTGTAGTTAATCTCCCTACAGCACTCTTATCATAATACTGCATTTTAAAGCTTGTCATCAACTTAAAAAGCTTGACACGTATGTCTTTAACAACATGTTGCCCCAGCCAGTTTGCGTAATAAATAAAAGCTAGCTGAAATAAGACTTCAAGCAATAACACCCCAGCCATTAATAGTACAAAAACAAGCAATCCATCACTGTCTTTACCTATAATAGACTCATCAATTGCTACCTTTAAGATATAAGGTCTTACAGCAGAAAGTGCCGCCATAGCAACCGCAGCAAAGCCTACAAAATAAAATATAAATCTATAGGCGTTTGCAAACGCAATGAGGCGCTTAAATAACTTGAGATCAAATGCTTTTCCAGAATCTGCCAATTTAGGTTGTTTTAATGGGTTGTAAAGATACGGTTTCTGGGTAGATAACCTTTGTTAAATAAAGCCCATGGGCAGGTACAGATGTCCCAGCATTCCCTCTATTTTTACTCGCTATAATTTTATGAAAATCTTCTATTGTTATTTTTCTGCTCCCCACTTCAAGTAAAGTCCCTACAATAGCACGTACCATATTGCGTAAAAAACGATCTGCAGAAATCGTAAATACTAACTTATTATTCTTTAATACCCACTCTGCCTTTGTTACTTTACAATTAAAGGTTTTAACCTCTGTACGTACTTTAGAAAAAGCTTGAAAGTTTGAATATTTCAGTAGTGAAGCCGCCGCCTCGTTCATTAATTTTATATCTGGAAAATTTTTGAGTTGGTAAGCTGCATCTATAGAAAAAGGGTCTTTTGCAATGCTCACGTGATATTCATACTCCCTGGCAACGGCGTCAAACCGTGTGTGATCATCGTCCTTAACTTGATAATAATTTAAAACACTAATATCTGGCGGTAAAAAGGAGTTTGCTTTATATAAGAAGTTAGGGATATTAATAGCTTCGGAAACGTCAAAATGAAGATACATCTGTCTTGCGTGAACACCCGCATCTGTTCTTCCGGCACCCATAGTGTTAATTTCTTGCTGTAAAACGGTAGACAAAAAATGCTCTATTTCTTGTTGCACGGTATTCTCATCGGGTTGTTTTTGCCAACCACAATAGTTTTTACCATTATATGCTATTTCTAAGAAATATCTCAAGTGTTCTGTTTTGAGCAAAATTACAAAATGATATCGATATCAAACCCCAAAAACAAATTGAAGAATGTCAATTTCAATATCCATTAATTTGTGTTTATTTAATGAAGTATAGTTACACTTAACACTTATAGAAATTTCAAAAAAATGTAATTTTACAAATCATTAATTTAATCATTTCTCTTGAAAAAAATCTTACTCCTTAGCGACACCCATAGTTATATAGATGACCGTATCTTAAAACATGTAAAAAATGCTGACGAGGTTTGGCACGCAGGAGATATAGGAAATCTTAAAGTTACAGATGCAATAAAAAAACTGAAACCCTTGCGAGCGGTTTACGGCAATATAGACGATGATAAAGCAAGGTTAGAGTTTCCATTAGACAATCGCTTTACTTGTGAAGGTGTTGATGTCTGGATTACACACATAGGTGGTTACCCCGGAAAATATAACCAAAGAGTGAGAGAGGCTATTTATGCAAACCCTCCCAAACTATATATAACAGGACATTCTCACATTTTAAAAGTAATGAATGATAAAAAAACAGGATTATTACATATGAATCCTGGCGCAGTGGGCACTCACGGTTTTCATCAAGTAAGAACAATGCTACGGTTTACAATAGATGCTGGTAAAATTGATAATCTTGAAGTGATTGAGTATAAAAAATAAAATTGAACTCGAACTTAAAAACGAAGATAAAGATGCTTCTCTCTTTCTTCTTACAGCGAAGCGGTCTTTCTTCTGTCTTCTTTCTTCTAACTAGAATATTTCAGAAATAAAAAACCCTTCCAAATGGCATTATGGAAGGGTCTTGCACTAATAATACTAAGTAATAGTTTATCGTAAACGGTCAACAGATTTGACAAGGTCTTCATCCTTTTTGACGGCTTTATTTGCCATCACTAAAAAAACGATAGAAATGATAGGAATCAACACCCCAATACCCTTCTCTGAGACCAAGGTCTCTCCAGATATACTTAGTGCCCTGTAAACGAAAACTCCCAGTAATACAAAGTTTAATATAATTGATAAGCGATTGAGCACAAATTGAAACTGTCGCTTTTTAAAACTTAAAATTGATATAATTGTTAGTGCTATTGACCCAAAAATTAGACCAAAAACAAGCACTTCATTGCGATCTATAATCACAGTGTCACCATCTGTTATCGCAGGAAACCATAAATAAAGCGCCCCCATCAAAAGGATGGCGATTATCATATAAATTGTTTGAATACGTTGTAACATAAATAATGTGTTAATAGCAAAAATAACCTTCTTTACTAGAATATAAATGCGAAATCTAAAATAATATTGTATTATTGCATTATCTATTCGTAACCACTTCAAATAAGGTTACTTAGTCTTCAATAAATTTTCAAAAGAAATTCCTCCTCAGGAATCCTTCCTAATTACAATTCAAACTTATACATTTTTAGATGTTAGACATTTCAGAATTAAAAGCAAAAAAGTTGCCTGAACTACAGGAACTTGCTTCAGCTTTAAAAGTACCTAAGTACAAAAGCATGAAAAAATTAGACTTGGTATATCAAATACTTGATTACCAAGCAGCAAACCCAAACAAAGTTAAAGCAGTAGTAACTAGTGACGAGAGCGCTCCAGTTAAAGAGGCTCCAAAACCTAGACCCGCACCTAAGCCTAGAGCTCCGCGTAAAGCCGCTCCTGCAAAAAACAAACAAGAAGCTCCAAAAACAGAAACAGAAACACCTACAGATAAAGTAGTTGAAACTTCTAAAAAAGAAGAAAATCCTAGAAAGGAAAAACCTTCTAAGAGCGATGTTAAAAGAAACGAGCCAAGAAAAGACACCCGTCCTGCTCCAAAAACTCCGCGACACAATCATCAAAAAAACAATGATGATAAGGACAAAAAATCAAGCAATAACAGCAACGATAACAAGCCTAATAATCGCAATAACAACAGAGACAAAAACAATAATCGCAATGCCGGTAAAAACGGCAATAAAGATACCCGTAATCGCTATAAAGAGCCTGATTATGAGTTTGACAGCATTATCTCAAGCGAAGGTGTACTAGACATTATGCAAGATGGCTACGGCTTTTTGCGTTCTAGTGATTATAATTACCTTTCATCTCCAGATGATATTTATGTATCTCAATCTCAGATTAGACTTTTTGGTTTAAAATCTGGTGATACCGTACTTGGAGAAGTAAGACCACCTAAAGAAGGTGAAAAATATTTTCCACTTATTAAGGTTAATATGATTAATGGTCAATCACCAAGTGTGGTTCGCGATCGTGTTTCTTTTGAGCACTTAACGCCATTATTCCCAACAGAAAAATTTAAACTTGCCGAAAAGCAAAGCACCATATCAACACGAATTATTGATCTTTTTGCCCCTATAGGTAAAGGACAACGTGGTATGATTGTATCGCAACCTAAGACAGGTAAAACAATGTTATTAAAAGACATTGCAAATGCTATTGCAGCAAATCACCCAGAGGTATACCAAATTATTCTTCTTATTGACGAACGTCCAGAAGAGGTTACAGATATGCAACGTAATGTGAGTGGTGAAGTTATCGCCTCTACATTTGACAAAGAACCTTCTGAGCACGTACGTATTGCAAATCTAGTAATAGATAAAGCAAAGCGTCTTGTTGAGTGTGGTCACGATGTAGTAATCTTATTAGATTCAATTACACGTCTAGCACGTGCTTATAACACTGTACAACCCGCAAGTGGTAAAATACTTTCTGGTGGTGTGGATGCAGCTGCTTTAAACAAACCAAAACGTTTCTTTGGTGCTGCCCGTAATATTGAGAACGGTGGTTCTTTAAGTATTATCGCAACGGCACTTACAGAAACTGGATCTAAAATGGACGAAGTTATCTTTGAAGAGTTTAAAGGTACTGGTAACATGGAACTACAGTTAGATAGAAAAATATCTAATAGACGTATTTTCCCTGCCATTGATCTTACTTCTTCTAGTACGCGTCGCGATGATATCTTACTTGATGACACTACGATAAAACGTATGTGGGTGATGCGTAAGTATCTTGCAGACATGAACCCTGTAGAAGCTATGGAATTTATTAATGAGCGCTTTAAGCAAACTCGTAATAATGAAGAATTCTTAATATCTATGAATGGATAGCATCATAGTTCATTCTAAGAAATAACTAAAGACTCGATAGCAATATCGGGTCTTTTTTTATGCCGAAATATTAAGGCTAAAAGCAATTTAGGCCATTACTTATTATATGTAAACAAACACTTATTACTCTTCTTAAAACACCTCTCTGGCTAGTACATATTAAAAGGAAGACTCACTAATAATAGAATTTTACAGTTACTTAAAAACCCTCTACAACAAGCCCTTAGCAGACACTAACTACTCACTAATTATCACAAACCAATATGTAGTGGGCTGAGAATAAAACATAAAAAAAGCCTTCTACAATGCAGAAGGCTTTAATTTATTTTAATTAAAGAGTGTGATTACTCGATGATTAATTTTTCAGTTAAAGTACCAGCGTTAGTAATAACGTTAACAACATAAACTCCTCTAGATAATCCAGAAACGTTTACTTGATCATTTGAAACTTCAGTATTTACTTTTTTACCTAATACATCATAAACAGTAACACCAGCCAACTCAATAGAAGAAGGAACATTAATATTTAATACATCTGTAGCAGGATTAGGGTAGATAGACACTTGAGATAAAGCAAGATCATTTACACCAAGTACATCTTCACCAACTATGTTGATAACATAGTTTTGATCTGCAACAACTGAATTTGCATCACTCCAAGGAATACTACACCCTGCTTGCGCTCCAGCAGTTCCTGTTCCATCAGATCTTAACCAAGGTGTTCCATTTTCTCCAGAAAGATTATATCCAGGGAAAAATGTTTCGCCAGTATTCGTACCAGAATCCGGTGCAAAAACTTGCACTGCAACAATTGAAGAACTAGATACAAGAACTGGAGTATCAAAAACAGCGGTAACTAAAGTCATATCATTAGCAGCACTTAAAGTTACATCTTGAGTTCCAACTTCTGTAAAAACAGCTGTAGATAAATCTTCTGTATCCACTGTTGAAATAATAATAGTAACAACTTTTCCTTCGTCTGCAGCGGCTTGACCAAATTCTACTGAAGTAAGACTAAATCCGTCTACAATACCAAATTCTGACAAGTCATAAGTTCTTGCAAAAGTGTTATCTCTATACTCTCCAGTTCCTCCAGACGCAGGTGAACTCCAACAAGCTACTCCACCAGTATCAATAGTTAAAGGATCTACACTTTGAGACAATGTAACTTGTGCAAAAGACGCTAAAGACATAAGTAGTGCTCCAGCTAATAATGTAATCTTTTTCATAATAAATTATTTTAAGTTTATAATAGATAACAAAGATAAAAAAAGAGATTAATGTCACTACACTGATATGTTAAATACAACCACGCTTTTGCCCAATAATGATATAATTATGAGATTTTACATTACATATTCTTAACTAGAACTACTTTTCCTTTCATTATTCTTAGTCTCTTATAAAGAAAAAAAAAAGATGATTCTAATTTTGAAACGACTTTTGAACATTTTTAACCGATTCATATTTATCTCTTTTTTAAATATTCAAGAATAATTGGCACATCTTATAGTAGAAAAACTGCAAGTAACTTATGTTTTTTCTAATCACAAAAAAAGCCCTCTGCAATGCAGAAGGCTTTAATTTATTTAATTTAAAGAGTGTGATTACTCGATAATAACTTTTTCTGTAAGTGTTCCTGCAGAAGTAGAAACGTTTAAGATGTACATTCCTCTTGATAAAGAAGCTACGTTTATTTGTCCGTTAGATAAAGTAACATTTGCTGCTTTTCCTAATACATCATATAAAACCACTCCGTTTAACTCAACAGAAGAAGGAACTTTAATGTTTAAAACATCTGAAGCAGGGTTAGGGTATACTGAAACCTGTGCTAAAGCAGCAGAATCAACTCCTAAAAGAGAAACACAGTCCCCACTATATGTCCACTCACTATCATACTGCTCACCAGGTGCATTAGCATTATCTATAGGAGCAAAAGTTACACCTGCATCTTGAGATTGGTAATTTACTTGAGTTGCCATAGTATCATCCCAAACATAACCTGTCCAGTATATGTGTTGAGCTGAAGCTGAAGTAACAGATATTTCTACCCAGAAAGTTTTAGCTTCTGCATCTTCATTTTCAAGTAACACAGGAGTATCTAGAGTTAGGTCAAAATATGTCTGAGTGAAATTAGCAAAAGTTTCTGGATGATCAGTCATACCATCAATAGTAAGAGTAGTTGTAGCCACAACTGCTCCTGGACCAGTCCCATTATCTTCGTGTACAATTGCAGTAAGAGCAGAAACATCTGCGCTGTCTCCCGCTAATGGTAATAATAAGATATTTAAAGTTTCTAAAGATAAAGAAGACTCAGCATCTACTATTAAATCATTTGCCACAGAAAAAGGACCGTGATCAGTTACAGCATTTGCTAAAGTCAAATCACCTTCAGCAAAAGTAGTAGAACATGCATCACGACTTTCAACAGATTGTCCACCGGTTGCAGAACCCTCAAGTGAAGCTTGAGCAAAAGAAGATGTTAAGGCAAAAAGAGTTGCCGCTAGTGTTAATGTAATTTTTTTCATAATAAAAGGTTTAAGTTGAATATCAAATATAATCAAAGAGATATTATAAACAATATTGTTATGTTAAAAATTACATCGATTTTTGCAGAATACAATTACATCTAAAGTTGTTTCATGAATAAAAAAGCCCTAATCCCAATAATAGTTATCACTTCCGCAATATTGACTTTAACTTCTTGTAGTAACAAAACAAATGTTAAATTCAATTTTGAAACCAAATTTGAACAATCAGAAGGTTTTGAAACCGCAACTTACGACGAGATAGTCACTTTTTATGAACAACTCGCAGCAGAATACCCAACCATATCTGTCTACGACATGCAAAAGACAGATAGCGGAGAACGATTACAATTAGTTACATACAACCCAAACAGAACCTTTGAGTCAGAATTTTCTGGAGAAAGAGACAAAGCACTTATTTTAATTAATAACGGCATACACCCAGGAGAAAGTGATGGCATTGACGCATCTATGATGTTGATGCGTGATCTTGCAGAAGGAAAAACCACAAGCCCATCTAATACTATTGTCGCCGTAATTCCTGTCTATAATATAGGAGGGGCATTAAACAGAAACAGCAGCACTAGAACAAATCAAAATGGCCCAAAAGAATACGGTTTTAGAGGAAACGCTCGTAACTACGACCTTAACAGAGATTTTATTAAGACTGACACTAAGAACGCTTTAGCTTTTACCAATCTTTTTAGAACTGTAAAACCAGATGTTTTTATAGACAATCACGTTAGTAATGGAGCTGATTACCAGTACACACTCACCCACTTGTTTACACAACACAACAAACTAGGCGGACCTCTTAGCGATTACCTTCATACTTCTCTTATGCCGCAACTAGAAGATTCTTTAGCTCAAAAAAAATGGGACATCACTCCTTATGTAAATGTATTTAATAGCACGCCAGAAAAAGGGTTTAGCCAGTTTAAAGATTCTCCGCGATACTCTACTGGATATACTACTTTATACAATACACTTGGGATGATGGTTGAAACTCATATGCTTAAACCATACAAACAAAGAGTAGAAGGAACCTATGAGTTAATGAAAAGTATGATCTACATTGTTGATGCAGATGCTCAAAAGATTATTACTAAGCGTAAAGAAAACTTTAATCATTTTAAAGTAGGCGGTAACTACCCAATAACATGGGCAGTAGACACAACACAGAATTCTACATTATCATTTAAAGGCTATGAAGGAACTTTTATTGACAGCGACATCACAGGAAAAAAGCGACTTAAATATGATAGAGAAAAACCATTTACAAAAGAGGTAAGCTATCAAAATTATTTTAAGCCAACAAACACTGTAACCATACCTGAAAAATATATTATCCCTAAAGGATACTGGAATGTAATTGACAGGCTAAAGCAGAATAAGATAAAAATGACCACGGCTACAAAAGACACCTTAATAGAAGCCACAGTCTATCACATAGCAGATTTTAAAACTAGACAATCTCCTTATGAGGGGCATTACCTTCACTACAACACGACAGTTAATTCTAGTAAAGAGAATACGCTTGTAAAAAAAGGCGATGTTACAGTAGAAACCAACCAAGAAGGAATGCGTTATTTACTAGAAACACTAGAGCCAGCAGCAACAGATAGCTTTTTTAACTGGAACTTTTTCGATACTATTTTGCAACAAAAAGAAGGGTTTTCTCCATACGTTTGGGAAGACAAAGCAAAAGAGCTTCTAGAAAACAACCCAACACTTAATAAAGAATTTCAAGAAAAAAGAAATAACGAACCTGACTTTTCAGAGAGCTGGTATGCTCAATTAGACTGGCTTCATAAAAATTCTCCCAATTATGAGCAAGCACATTTAAGATACCCTATCATTAGGGTGGGTGGTTAAGTATTCCTTCGGAAATAGTAATTTTATGTTTTCGTAAGATTCTGTAAGTGCCTTTTGTGATTGAGCAAAATTTTTCCATTTTGCCTTTTTAATCCCCTCACTCGCTTCTGGCACAAGATCTCCAGTAAAATCTGTATACATTTCATACCAGTAAGTCACCTTTAACTTAAACTTATCGTTACGCTTAAATACGTGATACGTTTGGGTAATAAATTTTCTAATCTCTAGACCTTGAACACCGGTTTCCTCTTCAGTCTCTCTTATAGCGCCTTCTTGAGGACTTTCTCCTTTTTCTATTTTTCCCTTCGGAAGGTCCCACTTGCCATTTCGGCGAATAAATAGAATTTCTTTTTTGGCATTATAAACCATCCCACCTCCAGCTTCTACAACCGGTAGTTTTTTCCGAAGAAATTTTTCTAACTTCTCCTCATTCTTGTGATAGAGGTTGATGTACATCAACTCACCAGCAATGATTTGCTTGATCAAAGATTTAAATTTAACCTCCTTTAACGGGATAGTAGTATACTTCTTACCTATTTTCTTTTCGGTAGAAAGAATTATTGGAATGTCATTGACAAAAACTTTATACATTTGCAAAATGATTTTAGATAAAGAAACAGCTCAAAAAACTGCCGAATTGCTCTTGCAAATTAATGCAATTAAATTACAACCACAAACTCCTTTTACATGGGCTTCTGGATGGAAATCACCTATCTATTGTGATAATAGAATAACCCTCTCATACCCAACCATCAGGAACTATCTGAGAGAACAAATGGCAAACCAAATTGAAAAATTATATGGAAAACCAGATGCAATTGCAGGTGTAGCAACAGGTGCAATAGGCATAGGTATGCTGGTTGCAGACTATATGAATGTGCCTTTTTGCTATGTAAGACCAGAAGCAAAAAAACACGGAAGACAAAACCAGATAGAAGGAAAAATTGAAGCTGGCCAAAATGTAGTTGTTGTAGAAGACTTAATAAGCACAGGAAAAAGCAGTATATTGGCTGTAGATGCTCTAAGATCTGCTGGCGTAAACATTAAAGGTATGCTTGCTATTTTTACTTATGGCTTTGATTTTGCAGTAGAAAATTTTGAAAAAGCTAATGTTGAACTTAACACTTTAAGTGATTATCAGCATTTACTTATACAAGCAGAAAAAACAAATTATATTTCTAATGACGAAAAGGACATTCTTAGCACTTGGCGAGAAAACCCATCTATTTGGAAACAGTAGAAAGTAATCAGTAAACTATAAAAAAACAACAAACCTAATGATCCTAAATAGCAATACCGCAAACGTAAATAAATCTGCCGCAGATATGTGTGCTTTCTTGGCAGAAGCTAAAAACTTTGAGCAAATAATGCCAGACACTATAAGCAAGTTTGAAATGATTCGTGAAAACGGATTTCTTTTTGCACTTAGCGGAATGCCAGAGATCGCTCTAGAAGTTAAAGAAGTTGTGGCTCCTAATAAAGTAGTTCTTGGTGCTATTAGCGACAAAATACCTTTTAATCTTACCGCAGACATTGTAGAGGTTGATGCAGAAAACTGTAAAGTAGACCTAGAATTTACTGGTAAGTTTAATATGATGATGAAGATGATGGTAAAAGGGCCTGTCTCAAAATTTATTGATACTCTTTCAGAAAATATGGAAGCTCTTTAATTTTAATAGACCATTTCTATTTCTTTGTTCCAAAATTTTAAGGACCTGCCATCTGGTAGGTCCATTAACAATTGCCCAGAAGTAGTCACTCCAGTAATTGTACCCAAAAACTCTTCTCCACCTGGCAATCTATAAAGTGATTGCTTATCTTTTTTAAACAACAATTGCTCATATTCTTTATGACGTAAGTCTACACTATCTTCATCTAACCTATTTAAAATCGAGAATATTTCAGAAGAAATACCGATAAGAAGTTCATCTAAGTTAAAAGTAAGACCTGTTGTTAATTTTAATGATGTTGCCTGAGGTAAATTATCAAAACTAACCTCATTAACATTGAGTCCAACACCAACTATAGTAGAGTTAATAGACGCTGCTCTTACTTGGTTTTCAATTAATATACCCCCACACTTTTTGCCGGCTGCCATAATGTCGTTAGGCCATTTTAACTGGATGTCAGTAGCCACAAATGAATTTAAAAAATTAGTGACAGCAACAGAGACGGCTACAGATATAGCAAATTGTTGTTGCGCAGACAAACCGCTCACCCTTTTAAACACGCTAAAAGTTAAGCTTTTTGATGGTTGAGATTGCCACACAGCCTCACGCTGCCCCCTGCCCTTTTCTTGGTGTTTTGCAACAACAACTGTGTTGTCTGTAAGCTCACTATTTCTTACTAATTGAGTAAGATAAGTGTTAGTAGAGTCGATGGCACTAAGTTTGATAATATTCAAAAGAGTTAAATGTCTGTTAGGATTATCAAAACTAAGGCATTCAACAATTAAAAAAGTAATACTTTTGCATAAATTAAAAATTGTTAATGGCTAAAAAGCACGCAGACACAGACCACCTTATTACAGAGGCTATTAGAGGAATAGAAGATGTTAAAGGACTAGATATAGAAATACTAGATTTAAGAGAATTAGAGAATACAGTTACTGACTATTTTATTATATGTAATGGTACTTCAAACACGCATGTAAATGCGATTGTAAATTCAATTCAAAAAACCGTTAGTAAAGCAATCCAAGAAAAAGCGTGGCATATAGAAGGCAGCGACAATTCTGAGTGGGTGTTAATGGATTATGTGCACGTTGTTGTTCACGTTTTTCAGAAACATATACGTGAATACTATGATATAGAAGGATTATGGGGAGATGCAAAATCGGTTAAAATAAATACTACAAACTAAAAACATTGAAGCCACATGGCAGAAAAAAATAAAGTTCCAAAAAAAGACAACAAAAAACCGGAGGTTAAAAAACCTAAGTTTAGCCCATATTGGATAACAGCAGCAGTACTTGTTGCTTTAATTGCGTTTAATTTATTAGGTGGTGACGCGTTAACACAGCCAAAAAAAGTAGACCAAGCTCTGTTTGAATCTTACCTTAGCGACGGTGACGTTGACAAAGTAGTTCTTGTTAACGGAAGAATTGCAAAAGTATATCTTACTACAGAGGCTAAAGAAAAACAGGTTCATAACGCAAAAAAAGGAAAAGGTATTCTTGACCCTGGACCTAATGACCCTGACTACCAATTTGAAATAGGAGATCGTCAAAATTTTGAAAACGATTTTAAAGATATTGTTAAAGGACAGAATGATCCTGCAACTTTAAGTAACTCTTCTGAGACTAATCTAGTGGCAGAATTTTTACCTTCTATTATTTTCTTTGCTGTAATTATTGGTATTTGGATTTTTATCATGAAGCGTATGTCTGGTGGTGCTGGCGGTGGTGCTGGAGGACAGATTTTTAACATAGGAAAATCTAAAGCAAAACTCTTTGATGAAAAAGTAGACGTTAAAACTTCTTTTAAAGATGTAGCTGGACTAGAAGGAGCTAAAGAAGAAGTACAAGAAATAGTAGATTTCTTAAAAAACCCAGAAAAATACACCTCTCTAGGTGGAAAAATACCAAAAGGAGCCCTATTAGTAGGTCCTCCTGGGACAGGTAAAACATTACTTGCAAGAGCAGTTGCTGGTGAAGCAAAAGTTCCTTTCTTCTCATTGTCTGGATCAGATTTTGTAGAGATGTTTGTAGGTGTTGGTGCCTCTAGAGTACGTGATCTTTTTAAACAAGCAAAAGAGAAGTCACCATCTATCATCTTTATTGATGAGATAGACGCTATTGGTCGCGCAAGAGGAAAGAACAACATGTCTGGTTCTAATGATGAACGTGAAAACACACTAAATCAATTACTAACAGAAATGGACGGTTTTGGTACTGGAACTAACGTAATTGTTATTGCAGCGACAAACAGAGCAGATGTTTTAGATAAAGCATTAATGCGTGCAGGTCGTTTTGATAGACAGATTTATGTAGACTTACCGGACGTTAGAGAACGTAAAGAAATTTTTGAAGTACACCTTCGCCCTATTAAAAAAGAAGAAGGCTTAGACACAGACTTTTTATCAAAACAAACCCCAGGATTCTCTGGTGCTGATATCGCAAACGTTTGTAACGAGGCTGCCTTAATTGCTGCTCGTAAAGAGAAAAAAGCAGTTGGTAAGCAAGACTTCTTAGACGCTGTTGATAGAATTGTAGGTGGACTAGAAAAGAAAAATAAAATTGTAACTCCTAGTGAGAAGAAAGCAATTGCATACCACGAAGCAGGACACGCTACTGTTAGCTGGATGTTAGAACATGCTGCTCCACTTGTAAAAGTTACTATCGTACCTAGAGGTCAATCATTAGGTGCTGCTTGGTATTTACCAGAAGAACGCTTAATTGTAAGACCAGAACAAATGCTTGACGAGATGTGCGCAACTATGGGTGGTCGTGCTGCAGAAAAGGTGATTTTTAATCAAATATCTACAGGTGCATTAAGTGACTTAGAAAAAGTAACAAAGCAAGCTAGAGCTATGGTAACAATTTACGGTCTTAACGAGAAGGTAGGTAATGTTACTTATTATGACTCTTCTGGACAGTCTGAATATGGCTTCTCAAAACCTTATAGTGAAGCAACTGCAGTTTTAATAGATCAAGAAATTTCTAATATTATTGAAGAGCAGTACCAAAGAGCTATAAAACTATTAGAAGACAACAAAGACAAACTTGCTCTTCTAGCTGAAGAGCTACTAGAAAAAGAGGTTATTTTTAAAGAAAGCCTTGAAGTTATTTTTGGAAAAAGACCTTTTGTAAAAGAAGTGATTCCAGAAAAAACATCATCATAACAAACTTGAATATTCAAAATTCCTCAAAGATTAACTCTTACCATAAAATATTTTGGTTTAGATTTAATATCTTTGAGGGATAATGTTTTGTCACCTCCTCAACCTCTAAGATCCATGGGTCTGTTTAAAAGACTTTTAAAATCTAAATCTAGTCAGTCATCTAAAGATGACAGATCGAGTAAATACGTTCCAGAAGAAACGCTTCCATTAGATGAGAAGTTCACTTATAACTTCAGGAAAAACGGAGGGAAATTCTTATACTGCATTACACCACAAGAGATTCTAGAAGCATTTGACAACATTTTATTAGAAAATGATTGGTATGAGCAAGAAGTCTTTTGTCTTGAACAAGAGCTAACCTCTCGCTTTGAAGGTTTTAATTTAGCCTTTAATAAAAACATTTCTAGTAAATTTTTTCTTACTAAATGTGAATCACTTGTCGCTAATGACGGCGCTATCCTTTTTTCTTCTAATCAAATGAAAGAAAAGAAGATGCATGAACTACCAGAAAATATAGTTGTATTTGCCACCACAAGCCAGTTTGTAGACAATATTAGCGAAGGAATGCGTATTATCAAAAACAAATGCGCCGGTAATATCCCTTCAAATATCACTACTATTAAGGATTTTGAAATAGAATCTGAAAAGGAAAAGGACTTTATGAATTACGGCAGAAGCACAAAAAACTTATATTTGCTGCTCTTAGAAGACCTTTAATTTATGAAAGAACTTGTTGTGCGAGGCTTATCGGGACTTATTTATGTCGCGTTGGTAATACTAGCTATGTTTGCTTCGCGCGAATGGTTTATTGCGTTGTTCTTTATTCTGGGAATTATCACAATGTTTGAGTTTTTAAAACTAGTACATTTAAAAAGTTATTTAGCTTATTTTCTTTTTGCTGCTGCCTTTTACTTCTTAAGCTATACTGTTTTTGACCATAGAGCAATTTACCTACTATTAATTCTAGCTGTATTTGTCAATTTATTTTTACTGAAAGACATTCTGTGGGTCAATAAAATACCCATGTTCGAAAAGAAAAAATACATAACCGTTATCTTTTATTTAATGAGCGGGTTTATATTTTTAACACTCATCCCTGTTTCTCTCTCAGGCTATGAACCTTTTGTGATATTAGGAGTATTTATATTAATATGGGCAAATGATTCATTTGCATACTTAGTTGGTAAAAATTTTGGGAGAACTAAGCTTATGGAACGTATATCCCCAAAGAAAACCGTTGAAGGTTTTTTAGGCGGAATAGCTGGAGCATTAATAGCCGCCTTTTTTATTCACAAATTCACTGAGATTTACGAACTTTGGATTTGGTTAGTAATAGCCCTAATAGCCTCTGTATTTGGAACCGTTGGGGACCTTGTACAGTCAAAATTTAAAAGACAGGCAGGTGTTAAAGATAGCGGAACAATTATGCCAGGTCACGGTGGTATTTATGACAGACTAGATAGTATTATTTACGCCAGCCCATTTATTTATTCATTTTTAGAAATTGCAACTAATGTTTCATAAAGAAGGACATAAAATTATTTTCGGAATGCTTACAATCGCCATTCTTGGTAGTATTGCTGCAGACTCATTTGTACCTAACATATATATAAAGGGAGTTATCATTGTTACATTAATGATTTTTCTGTTTTTGGTTCTTCAGTTTTTCAGAAATCCAAAACGTAACTTCATTTTAAACGAAGAACAATTATTGTCTCCGGTAGATGGTAAAGTAGTAGTGATTGAAGAGGTATTTGAAAAAGAATATTTTAAAGACAAAAGATTACAAGTATCTGTTTTTATGTCACCTATAAACGTACACGTTACTCGTTATCCTGCTGGCGGTGAAGTGGTATTTAGCAAATACCACCCTGGTAAATTTTTAGTAGCATGGCACCCTAAATCTTCTGAAGAAAACGAACGCACTACTGTAGTAGTAAAATCATCATCTTTTGGCGAGATCTTACATAGACAAATTGCCGGAGCACTTGCTAGAAGGATTGTTAACTATGCAGAAAAAGGACAGAAAGTAGAACAAGCAAGTGATAGTGGTTTTATAAAATTTGGGTCAAGAGTAGATGTTTTTCTACCTCTTGGCACTAAGATTGATGTTGAGTTAAACCAAGTAGTTAAAGGAGGTATAACAGTATTAGCAAGTAAGTAATATGGAAAGTGATGCGCTAGATATCGCCTTTAAAAAAGCTGTAGAAAGCATCAATGAGCACACAGACCCATTTCCTGCAGACGTATTACTTAACCTTTACGCCTACTACAAACGAGCAACAGACTCGCAAGGCTCATCTGCATCTGAAGGCAACAAACCATTAATTAGCGCATTTAAAACTAATGCACTATTCCAAACTAGAAACCTATCTGAAGACGAAGCAAAACAACTTTATATAGATACAGTAAACAGATATTTCTTATATAGAAAATAAAAAAGAGAGCTATCGCTCTCTTTTTTATTTTTAAATGTATCCCAAAAAATCAAAACCTATTTTAAACTTTTTAATGAAGCTTCAATAGTTTCTATTTGAGCTAAGGCATCTGCCTCTTTCTTCTTTTCATTTGCAACAACTTGCTCTGGAGCTCCATTCACAAATTTTTCGTTTTTCAACTTTCCTTGTACAGATCGCAAAAACCCTTTTGTGTATTTTAACTCTTCTTCTAGTTTAGCAATCTCTTCTTCTACATTAATAGCACCCTCCATAGGGATAAAGTACTCATTAGATTTCACCCTAAATGTTAGCGCTCCTTCTACTGCAGTATCTACAATATTCATTTCTGAAATATTACCCAATTTCTTAATTATGCTATCAAATTTACCACTGCTGTTCTCTTGATTAAGCACCATCATCTCAATAGCGTCTTTAAAAGCAATGTTTTTCTCTTTTCTAATTGTTCTAATACCCGAAACAACCTCTGAAGCAAAATCAAAGTCTGCAAGTAAAACCGCATCCACTTCTTCTGTTACTGGCCAGTGATTTACAATTAATGCCTCTTCTGGGGTACGGTCTGCAATAGTATGCCACAACTCTTCTGTCAAGAAAGGCATAAAAGGGTGTAAGATTCTTAAGTTATCTTCAAAAATAGCTATAATCTCATTATAGGTTTTAGTATCAATGGGCGCTTGGTAAGCTGGCTTTACAATCTCAAGTAACCAACCACAGAAATCATCCCAAACCAACTTATAAGTAGCCATTAAAGCATCACTTATTCTATACTTATTAAAATGATCTTCTATTTCAATTAAAGTTTGCTGAAGTTTAGAGCGATACCATTCTATGGCTAGCTTTGAAGCTTCTGGTTGCGGGATAGAAGCATCTTGTTTCCATGACTGTGTTAACTTAAAAGCATTCCAGATTTTATTACTAAAACCTTTACCTTGTTGACACAGGCCTTCATCAAACATTAAATCGTTACCTGCTGGTGCACTAAGCAATAACCCAACACGCACACCATCTGCACTATAATCTTCTATTAATTTTAATGCATCTGGCGAGTTACCTAAAGACTTACTCATCTTACGACGTTGCTTATCTCTCACTAATCCTGTTAAATAAACATTTTTGAAAGGACGTTTTCCTGTATACTCATAACCAGCAATAATCATACGCGCTACCCAGAAAAACAGAATATCTGGACCGGTTACTAGATCATTAGTAGGATAGTAATACTTAAACTCTTCATTATCTGGATTGTTTAACCCATCAAAAACACTCATAGGCCATAACCAAGATGAAAACCAAGTATCAAGTGCATCTGGATCTTGTTTTAAATCTTCAGCTTTTAAATCTTTTTTACCTGTTTTTTCTTGTGCTAACAAAACTGCTTGTTCTAACGTTTCAGCAACCACAAAATCTTCTTTACCATCTCCATAAAAGTAAGCTGGTATTTGTTGTCCCCACCATAATTGTCGAGAGATGTTCCAATCACGAATATTTGATAACCAATGACGATATGTATTCTCAAACTTCTTAGGGTGCAAAACTACATCACCATCTTCTAAAACAGCTTTAATAGCGGGCTTTACAAGATCTTCCATTTTTAAGAACCATTGATCACTTAGTCTAGGCTCTATTACAGCTTTAGTACGCTCACTTGTACCTACTTTATTTAAATGCTGTTCTGTTTTTAACAATACACCAAGGTTTTCAAGCTCTTTAGAAACTTCTTTACGCGCTACAAAACGGTCTTTACCTTGATAATGAAGTCCAAAACTATTTAAACTCGCATCATCATTAAAAATATCAATTACTTCAAGTTTATGCTTATCTCCTAGTACTTTATCATTCTCATCGTGTGCAGGGGTTACTTTTAAACAACCTGTACCAAACTCAACATCAACATATTCATCTTCTATAATAGGAATCACTCTATTACAAATAGGCACTATTGCTTTTTTGCCTTTTAAGTGTGTAAAACGCTCATCATTTGGATTGATACAGATTGCCGTATCACCAAATATTGTTTCTGGGCGTGTAGTTGCAATCGTTAAAGTTTCTGAAGAACCTTCTATTTTGTATTCAATGAAATACAGGTTTCCTTGTTGCTCTACATGATTTACCTCCTCATCACTCAAAGTTGTTTTTGCCTCTGGATCCCAATTTACCATACGGTAACCACGATAAATAAGCCCCTTATTATATAAATCTACAAATGACGTAATCACCTGTTTTGACATAGAGGGGTCTAACGTAAACTTAGTTCGCTCCCAATCACATGATGCTCCTAGTTTTTTTAGTTGATCTAATATCACACCGCCATATTCATCTGTCCAGTCCCAAGCGTGTTTTAAAAAAGTCTCTCTTGTAAGATCTGCCTTCTCAATACCTTGCTCTTTTAAACGAGCAACAACTTTTGCTTCTGTTGCAATAGAGGCGTGATCTGTACCAGGCACCCAGCAAGCGTTGAAGCCTTTTAATCTAGCGCGACGTATTAAAACATCTTGCAATGTGTTATTAAGCATATGCCCCATGTGCAGTATTCCTGTCACGTTTGGTGGGGGTATTACTATAGTGTATGGCTCTCTGTCATCTACTTCACTATGAAAATAGTTGTGCTCCATCCAATAGGAATACCACTTGTCTTCTACGTTTTTAGCAATATATTTTGCTTCTTCTGCCATTTTGGTCTGATTTTTGAAATAAGTATACAAAAGTAGTTATATCTACTATATTATGAAACTGTTAATATGTATTAATGGCTTGCTTAATGGGTAAAAAGTGCCTACTTTAGCAAACCTGTAAAATTATAGAAATTATGAAAAAATTAATCTTAGTTGCAATTATGGCTTTTGTAGGTTTATCTGCAACTGCTCAAGCAAAAATGACATTTAAGTCTGACACTGTAGATTATGGTGAAATAGCAAAAGGATCTGATGGTGTGCGTGTATTTGAGTTCACTAACACTGGTGATGCTCCACTAATTGTAACAGATGTAAAGTCTAGTTGTGGTTGCACTGTACCTAAAAAACCTTCTGGACCTGTAGCTCCAGGAGCTTCAAGTAAAATTGAAGTGAAATATGACACTAATCGTGTAGGTCCTATTAGAAAAACAGTTACTGTTTATTCTAACTCAGACGAACCTATTAAAGCGTTAAAGATTAAAGGTGAAGTAAAAAGTGATGCAAAAAGCATGCTTGAGAAAACTAAGTAATCTTAAAATCAATAAAGTTAAAATGTCCTTTCAAGTATTGAAAGGACATTTTTTTTTATGCTTTGTATTTTAAATATTTAAAATAATTTTTTAAGAAAAAACTTCTTTTTAAGCTCTACACCATTTCGTTCTAATTTGAGATTAATGAGCTTCCCCTCTTTAGAACTAAAAATGGATGTTATTTCATGTAATTTAAACTCATAAACAGGCTTACCATTTATTTGCAGTAACTTATCGCCAACCCTCACATCTACAAGAGCTGCTGCAGAGTTATCACCTACATCTGCAACAACTACCGCTGGTGCTATAAATATATCATAAGTAGGAATAAGGCTAAATAGTGTGCCTCCATTACCACCTATTTCTGCATTACGAGTTAATGCATTTGTATTTGTTATTTCATTCTTAATAAGAGAAACCCCAATATGCTCTAGTGTGAGACCACTCATATTGTAGTAAAACGCATCATCATAATAGCTGTTTTTCTTAAAACTAACTTTGTCATTAGGATAATTAAAAACCACTGTAAATCGCTTCATTATTTGTGAACCAATGCTTCCTTTTCTTTCTTCTAGCATTCTAGTATTAACTAAAGCGTCATTGTTTGGGATTGCTACGTTTACATCCTCAAAACTAAAACTACCTAACTTCACCTCATTTACTCTAGACCTTTTACCATAAATACTCCCACTTAACCCTAAACCTAAAAAATCTGTAAAGTAATTCTTGCTTTTTTCTGAAGTAATATCATCATCTTTAAAAACCCATACACCATCACTAGAACCCGTATCTATAAGCATTAGCATATTTGCCTCATTATTAACAGTTACATTATTAATAAACGGCCTCCTTTTATTTATAAACAAGGGGTAAGTCTCAAAACCTTTTAGTTTCTTTTTTCTGAAATATTCTGGAGCATCATACCTTATTATTTTCTTTTGATAATTAATTGAAACTATAAAATTCTTAAAAAAGTCGTACCCTAAAACCCCATGTATAGGCACTCCCATTCTATGAGAAAAATTGAGATCTTCATTAAAAACAACATAAAGCGAATGCTCTTTATCAACCGCCTTTCCTACTCGTATATTATTACCATTACTTTTTATAGCCTCTACCTCATCGCCACCTCCAAGCCCGCGAAACATTACTTTTGAAGTTTGCTTGAGTTGCAGACTATCTTTTGCAGCGCCAAATAGCAATGTAGAAGACACTCCAGTATCAAGCACAAAAGAAAGCTTAACATTATTAACCTCTACTGGCAATAAAATTAAATTATTTACTAACTCAAATTTTATTTTCCCTCCTTTAGAATCTTTAGGCAATGTAAAACCTGTTTGCGACCACAAAAAGGTTGGCCCAAAAAGAGTAAAAACTACTAAAAATAAAATATGACGTGTGTTGTTTTTCAATGCAATTAATTTACAAAAATGAGGGCAATTGTCACAACTAATCATTAGAAAATATAAAATATATTTCTCAACTTTGTAACACAAAAACTTAACTATGCCAGCAGTATCTAAAAAAGGCTTATCAATGCCTGAGTCCCCTATTAGAAAATTAGTCCCTTTTGCAGAAAAAGCTTACAAAGCTAATAAAACTGTATTTCATCTTAATATAGGACAACCAGATATAAAATCACCACAAATAGCGATGGAAGCTGTTGCATCTCACCATCTTGAGATACTAGCATATACCAGATCTGAAGGTAGTGAAGCATATAGAAATAAAATTTCTCAATATTACCACCGCAACAACATAATGGTTTCTGGAGAAGAAATTATTGTAACAACTGGTGGTAGTGAAGCATTACTTTTTGCAATGGGTAGCATCGCAGATGTAGGAGATGAAATCATCATTCCAGAACCATTTTACGCAAACTACAATGGTTTTGCCACTGCATCTGGCGTTAATATAGTACCTGTAAATTCTAAAATAGAAGACAATTTTGCTTTGCCGCCTATAGAAGAGTTTGAAAAACTAATTACCCCAAAAACCAAAGCTATATTAATTTGCAACCCAGGTAACCCAACCGGATACCTTTACAGCAAAGAAGAAATACAAAAACTAGCAAAAATTGTAAAAGAACACGATTTATTTTTAGTTGCAGATGAAGTGTATAGAGAATTTACATATGATGGTGCAAAACACTATTCTATTCTAGAAGAAGAAGGGCTTGATGAGCATGCTATTATTATTGACTCAGTTTCTAAAAGATACAGTATGTGCGGTGCGCGCATAGGATGTTTAGTAACAAAAAACAAAGAAGTACTAAAAACCGCATTAAAGTTTGCCCAAGCAAGATTAAGCCCGCCTACATTTGCTCAAATAGCAAGTGAAGCAGCCCTAAACACACCTCAAAGTTATTTTGATGATGTGATTGTAGAATATAAAGAAAGAAGAGACACTTTAGTTAAACATCTTGAGGCTATCCCAGGAGTAAAAGTAGGACACCCTAAAGGAGCTTTTTACTGTATTGCAGAACTGCCCGTAAAAAACTCAGACGATTTTGCTCAATGGCTATTAGAATCTTTTGATGTAAACGGAGAGACTATTATGGTTGCACCTGCAGCAGGTTTTTACTCTACACCTGGTGTTGGTAAAAATCAAATTCGTATTGCCTATGTTCTTAACACAGAGAGCTTAATTAAAGCTGTAAACATACTTAAAGAAGCACTTAAAGTTTATAAAGACTAAATGGAAGCAACTCACAACATCTCTTTAAAAAAATACAATACATTTGGTATTGATGTTGCTGCAGAAACATTCTATAATATTACTACAACAGAAAAATTAAAAGAACTTTTAAAGGAGTACAAAAACAAAAAACTTTTTATTCTAGGTGGCGGCAGCAATATGCTACTCACACAAGACATAAAGCCCCCTGTTTTACATATAGATTTAAAAGGTATTGAAGAGGTCTCTCAAACAGATGACACCATCATTATTAAAGCTGCAGCAGGAGAAAACTGGCACAACTTTATATTACACTGTATAGATTTAAACTATGGCGGATTAGAAAACATGTCTCTAATTCCTGGTAATGTTGGTACCGCCCCTATTCAAAACATAGGTGCGTATGGCGTAGAACTTAAAGACTGCTTTTATAGCTGCGAAGCCATTAATATCAACACTCAAGAAACACGCATATTCACAAAAGAACAATGTGAGTTTGGGTATCGCAACAGTATCTTTAAAAACGAATTAAAAGGTCAATACATTATTACTTCGGTGAATTTTGAGTTGACAAAGAAAAACCACCAACTTCGCACAAGTTATGGTGCTATTCAAGAAGCACTAGATGCTAAAAAAATAGAGCTGCCTACCATCAAGAATATTTCCGAAGCTGTAATTGCCATACGCCAATCTAAGTTGCCAGACCCAGAAAAATTGGGGAATAGTGGTAGTTTTTTCAAAAACCCTGTGGTGGATATTGATACTTTTAAAATATTTCAAAACAAGTTTCCTGAAGCTCCTTTTTATAAAGTTTCAGAAACACAGTTTAAAATACCTGCAGGTTGGCTTATAGAACAAGCTGGCTTTAAAGGCAAGCGTTTTAACGATGCTGGCGTGCATAAAAATCAAGCCTTAGTGCTTGTTAACTACGGAAATGCCACTGGAAAAGAAATCTGGGCTTTAGCTATGAAAGTTAAGGATGCTGTTTACAAAAAGTTTGGGGTCGTTATCTCTCCCGAAGTAAATATCTTTTAAATATCAAGTGGTGACTTTACCACATGGATAATCCCGTTTGAGGCTACAATATCACTTTTACCTATCTCTGCTTTATCTCCCTTAATATTTTTAAGGTACAATATATTACCCACCTTATACGCAACTAATGTGGTACCGCCTAAGGTATTCATTGAATAGCTGCCACCGTTACTTCTTATTTTTTTGGTCAAAGCAACAGTTGTTATTTTACCTTTAACCATATATTTTTTAAGTAGATTTTCTATTTCAACACCCTCTTCTAATGGATCAATTTCTTCTAAGGCTTCATTAGACAAGGCAAATAATGTAAAAGGGCCTTTCTCTTTTGTGAGTTGATCAACAATTGATGACTCTTCTATTTGCGCATACAGTAACGTCAAATCATCTGTAGATTTTATACGCGAGACAAGATTATAAGGTAATATATGGTCTGAAACTACAAGGGCCTCTTCTGTAGTAGTAGAATTTATAACCGGGGTATTAGTCTTAACCGTGGTGTCATCACAAGAAGAAAGTAACACTGCTGTTAGTATTAATAAAAGACTCCATCTATAAATCATTTGCATACATTTAATAAGTTTAAAAGTACTGATTTTTTGGGAGCATTTAACAAAGAAACATCGTATTTTTGCATTAGATTCTTATCGCTTAAAACGCATTTATTATGGAACTATTTATTATCACACTTGTTTTACTATTACTAGCCGTAGGAGGTATTGCCATTAAAATATGGGCAAAAAAAGACGGTAAATTTGCTGGTACTTGTGCTAGCCAATCTCCTTTTTTAAATAAAGATGGTGAAGCTTGTGGCTTTTGCGGCAAAACACCAGATCAATTTGAGAACTGCTCTGAAGAAAAACACGCCTAAATAAAAAGCTAAAATATAGCTGTAGTACGTTGACTTATGATTTTACTTTACATTTTTGCAAGTATTATTTGCATTAACATACTCTATTACCTATTATTTTCTAAAGTTGCCTTTTATAGAGCTACTTCTGTAACAAATAAGAACAGTACTCCTGTCTCTGTTATAGTATGTGCAAAAAATGAGGCTAAAAACTTACAAAAGACAATCCCACTTTTATTAGAGCAACAATATCCTGATTTTGAGATTATTCTAATAAATGATCGCTCATCTGATGATACGCTTGAGGTTATGGAGGCTTTTCAAGAAAAAGATGACCGTATTAAGATAGTTGATGTCGCACCAAACGAGGCTTTTTGGGGAAATAAAAAATACGCACTTACATTAGGTATAAAAAAAGCTCAGCACGAGCACATGCTTTTTATTGACGCAGATTGCTGGCCTAGCAGTTCATACTGGATTAGCTCTATGAGCAATAAATTTAGCAGCAAAAAACAACTGGTTTTAGGCTACGGTGCCTATGACAAAAGAAAAGGATTACTCAATAAGCTTATTAGATATGAAACACTAGCAACAGCAGTACAATATCTCTCTTACGCAAAAGCGGGTATTCCTTATATGGGGGTAGGCAGAAATCTTGGTTATACTAGTGATCTTTACTATTCTGTTAACGGTTTTATATCTCATATAAAAATACCCTCTGGTGATGATGATCTTTTTGTGAACGAAGCCGCCACAAAAGAGAATACCTCTGTATGTCTAGAAAAAGTAGGGTTTACGGTATCAGAACCAAAAACTACATTTTCTGAATGGATGCAACAAAAAAGGAGGCACGTAACCACCGCACATTTATACAAAAAGTCACATCAATTTTTATTGGGAAGTTTTTTTACTTTTAATCTTCTTTTTTGGATTTTCTTAGTATTATGTTTTATTTTCTCTCCTTGGATGATGGTTACTGCACTCGTTATTTTACGCTTAGGTGTACAATGGGTTATTTATGGAGGTAGCGCCTCTGTTCTTAATGAAAAAGATTTGAGGTATTACATTCCGTTTTTAGACTTATTTTTAATTTTGTTTCAATTAGCTATCTTTATCAAGAACTCGACTTCTAAACCTGCCAGTTGGAAATAGCAAAAGACATTTTAAAATCTCAAATAGAAGAGGCCACAAAAGGCAAGCAAAGCGCTTATAAATTTTTATTAGACTCATATTGGAACCAAGTTTTTGGCTTTCTACTTAAACGTGTTAACAATGAGTATGAAGCAGAAGAGATAGCTATAGAGACTTTCTCAAAGGCATTTGACAAAATAGCTCTGTACGACCAGAAATACTCTTTTAACACCTGGCTTATAACAATTTCAAAAAACTTGCAGGTAGATAGATATCGCAAGAAAAAAAACACGCCATTAAACAGGACAACAGACCTAAGCGAGGATCTTCTTAAAAAAATAGCAGACGGCTCTATGTCTGCAGAAGATCAACTAATTAAAGAGCAAAACCTAGCAGAACTTTTACGCTTTATTAAAATGCTCAAGCCACATTATCAAGAAGTAATAAATCTATTTTACTTTCAAGAACAAAGCTATAAAGAGATTAGCGAGACTATAGGAGAACCACTTAGCAATGTAAAAGTAAGATTACTTAGAGCCAGAAAATTACTGGCAGAAATTATCACGAGTAACAATAAATAAAATACACTTGACAATTGAGCAAGTATTATTATTTCAGAAGTAGAAATTGTATCTTTGCGTTAGATGGAAACACAAAACCCTACCCTTACTAGACCTGCTCCAAAACCCAAGTGGCTACGTGTAAAATTACCTACTGGTAAAAAATACACCTCGCTTCGTGGCTTAGTAGACAAGTACGATCTTCACACAATTTGCACCTCTGGAAGCTGCCCAAATATGGGAGAATGCTGGACAGAAGGTACTGCAACTTTTATGATTTTAGGAAACATTTGCACACGTTCTTGTGGCTTTTGTGGTGTAAAAACCGGAAGACCTGAAACCGTAGATTGGGACGAACCTGAAAAAGTAGCGCGTTCTATTAAATTAATGGACATTAAACATGCCGTAATCACATCTGTAGATCGTGATGATTTAAAAGACATGGGTTCTATTATCTGGGCAGAAACGATAAAAGCGATTAGACGTTTTAATCCAGAAACGACTATAGAATCTTTAATTCCAGATTTTCAGGGTAACACTAGAAACATAGACCGCATTATTGCTGTTGCACCAGAAGTGGTTTCTCACAATATGGAAACAGTGCGAAGACTTACTCGAGAAGTGCGCATACAAGCAAAATACGAGAAAAGTCTTGAAGTCTTAAACTACCTTAAACAACAAGGAATGCAGCGCACAAAGAGCGGTATTATGCTTGGACTAGGCGAGAGAGAAGATGAAGTATTGCAGACTATGCAAGACTTAAGAGACGTAAAGCTAGATATTATAACTATAGGACAATATTTACAACCGTCTAAAAGACACCTACCAGTAAAAGAATTTATCACTCCAGAGCAGTTTAAAAAATATGAAGAAATAGGCCTAGAAATGGGCTTTAGACATGTTGAGAGCGGCCCTCTTGTAAGATCTTCTTATAAAGCACAAAAGCACCTCACATAAACTCGAGGTAATGAAAAAACAAATCACAGTTGGGATTAACGGTTTTGGTCGTATAGGTAGAAACCTCTTTAGATTACTACTACAGAACCCAGACATAAAAGTGGTGGCAGTAAATGATATTGCTCCATTGACCACACTTGCACACCTATTAAAATACGACAGTATTCACGGCGTTCTTTCTTCGGAAATATCACAGAAAGACAATTTGCTCACTATAAATAAGCAAGAGGTCATTTTTACTCAAGAAATAGAGCTAGATAAGCTTAAATGGAAAGATGTAGATTTTGTTATAGAGTGTACCGGAAAATTTAAGCAACGTGATCAATTACAAAAACACATTGATAATGGAGCAAGCAAGGTAATCTTAAGTGTACCGCCAGCAGAAGACGACATTAAAATGGTAGTCTTAGGGGTAAATGAACAGATTATTACTAGAGAAGATACAATAATCTCTAACGCTTCTTGCACTACAAACAATGCAGCACCTATGCTAAAAGTGATTAACGAGCTTTGCGGTATAGAACAAGCATACATCACTACAATACACAGTTACACAACAGATCAAAGTTTACACGACCAACCGCATCGCGATCTTCGTCGCGCAAGGGCTGCGGGTCAATCTATTGTTCCCACTACCACTGGAGCTGCAAAAGCACTCACAAAAATTTTCCCTGATCTAGCAAATGTTATAGGAGGTTGCGGCATTAGAGTACCTGTCCCTAATGGTTCTTTAACAGATATTACTCTAAATGTAAAAAAGGAAGTTTCTATTGAAGAAGTTAATAATGCATTTAATAATGCTGCTCAAAACTCTTTAAAAGGAATATTAGAATATACAGAAGACCCTATAGTGTCTATTGACATAAAAGGCAATCAACATTCTTGTGTTTTTGACTCGGGTATGACTTCTGTTATTGGCAAAATGGTCAAAATTATAGGGTGGTACGATAACGAAATCGGTTATTCGGCAAGAATCATCGATTTGATACGTGTTATCTCAAGTAAATAAGTATATTTACTGCTTAACAGCAACCTACAGCTATTGAATTTCGTAAAGAATCATCTTTTATTAACGTACCTCTTCCTCCTGTTTTTCGCTCTTAACCTGCAAGCTCAGGAAGAAGTGACGACAGATACTATTTTAAATCAAGTTGTACAGCTAAAAGAATCCTCATTATCGTTTTCCTTAAAAAAAGATTTCAGCAATGCATTAAAAGAGCTTAATCAAGCCTATCGCGTTTCTGTGATTGCAGATCGTGATTCTATAAAATATGACGTTAAGTTAAGAATTGCAGAGCTTCATTATTACATTAAAAATTATGATAAGGCAAACGTAGAGGTAGAAAATGCGCTGAACATACTTTCAGATAACGAAAGCTCTAGTTTATTTGCAGCTGCTTATTTTCTTAAAGGTATTATCAACCTAGAACAGGGAGACCTTAATAGTGCAGAAAGCAACTTGGCAAAAGCTGACAGAATATATGTAGACAAAAACGACGAAAAGGAAAGAGCAAATGTTCTACTTGGCTTGGGTATCTTAGAGTTAAAAAGAGCAGAATACAATAAAGCACTTAATTACCTTGACGCGGCACTACCTGTTTTTAGAAAAAACTCAAAATACTACCAATTAATAGCTACTCTGCTTAGTAAAGCAGAAACACTTCTAGCTATAACACCACAAAACAGTAACAATATAAAAGCTGCACAAGCCGCCTATAATGAGGCTAAAAGTCAACTGAACACATATCCAGTAGAAAGACTAGAGATAGACAGTTACCGTATTGCCTCTCAAATTGATGCGGCAAATGGCAATACAACTAGTGCAATGCAAAACCTTGAAAAGTTTGCAAATGCTCAAAGTAAAAATTATAGGGATCATTATTCAGTGATTGCCATAGATGCAAAAGAGACTCCTAAGATTGCAGATTTAGAAGAAAAACTTGCACTACAAGAAATAGAGATGGAGAAAGACCAACAGTCTATAAATTTTATAAAATACACTACAGGGCTGAGTGTGGCACTTATTGTGATCCTCTCATTATTAACGCTTTCTCTTTATAAAAACAATAATTTAAGAGCAAAAGCAAACAACTTATTACTTGACAAAAACACAGAACTTCAACTATCTAAAGAGAAAGCAGAACAAGCGTCTTTAGCAAAAGCTCAGTTTTTATCTACTGTAACTCACGAGTTAAGAACACCACTATATGCCGTTACAGGTCTAACACATCTACTACAAGAAGAAGACCCAAAACCAAACCAAAAAGAACACTTAAACTCTTTAAAGTTTTCTGGAGAATACCTTCTTTCACTTATTAACAACATACTTGACCTAAATAAACTTGAAGCTAATAAAGTAGAAATTGAGCACACCACCTTTAATCTTAAAAAGAGAATTAACGACGTACTTATAGCTCTCAAAAAATCTGCTGTAGATAAAAACAACAAAGTTACCTTAGAGTTTGACTCTGCATTACCAGAAAAATTAATAGGTGATTCTGTAAAGTTATCTCAAGTATTAATAAACTTAATAGGTAACAGTTTAAAGTTTACACAAAATGGTTTTGTTACCGTAAGAGTTAATAAAATTGAAGAAAAAGGAGACCGTATTATGCTTCATTTTGAAATTGAAGATGATGGTGTTGGCATCTCTAAAAAGAAACAAGACACAATTTTCGAATCTTTCTCACAAGCATCTTTACAAGTAAACAGAAAATTTGGCGGCACAGGTTTAGGGCTTGCTATCGTTAAAAATTTATTAGAATTAATGAATAGTAAAATAAATTTAGAAAGTCAATTAGGCAAGGGTTCTAAATTTTGGTTTAATATTGCTTTTGAAAAGGTAGACCAACAAGGATTTGATATAGTTAAGAAAAGCTCTAAAGCCCTAATTAATTATTCTTTATTTGAGAACAAAAACATTCTTGTTGTTGAAGACAACAAAATAAACCAAATGATAACCCGCAAAATTCTTGAAAAAAATAGAATTATATGTCAAGTTGTAGATAACGGGTTAGATGCCATAAAACTAATTGAAGAAAATGATTTTGACGTTGTTTTAATGGATATACACATGCCAGGCATAAGCGGTATAGAAGCAACAAAGAGAGTTCGTAAATTTGATTTAGACATACCTATCGTTGCTTTAACAGCTGTGACAATTGATGAAAATCTAGATGAGTTTTATAAGGCTGGTTTTAATGACATAATACCAAAACCGTTTAAGACAGAAGAGTTTTTTGAAAAAATTCACAACATTCTACGTAAGAAAGAAACAAAAGCTTAACGTCTTTTATTATTTATTCTTATCAAAGCTTACAATTACATCCTGTATCCTTGCATCAAAAAAAGGAGATTGACTGTATAAAAATTGTGTCTTTATAGGCAAATAGTACAGAGCAAACTTCTTAAGCTTAGGCTGTAAACGCACAAAATCTTTTTCTGTAGTTATAATTAGCTCCTCCTCTTTTAAAGCAGAAATCTCTACTGGAGAAAAATCGTGATGATCTGCAAATTTCTTGTGCGTAAAATTAAAATTCTGTGTGTTTAAAAACTTAACCAATGGTTCAGGCTTTGCAATACCAGTAACCAAAGTAAAATTTTTACCTCTTAAATAATCAAGCGATAAAATTTCAGAAGCACCTATGATGTTTGGAGCATACCCTATGGTAGTAAAAAACACTTTTTGAGATGGTGTTTTATTTAAATCAAGTTCTATTTTTTGAGTTGTAGCGTATGGCACATTTACTGGACATTTAGTAACTATTACAACATCTGCTCTTTTAGCCCCTTTTCTTGACTCTCTTAAATTACCGGTAGGCAATAAATAGTCTGTGTCATATCTAGAATCAAAAGCCGTTAGAAGCACGTTAAATGCAGGTTTAACTTTACGATGCTGAAAACCATCATCCATTAACACAACATCTACTTTATGTTTTAACTTCTCTAGAGCAGTCCTTCTATCCTCACAAACCACCACCTTAATAGACGGAAAACTCCTCTTTAATTGCAAGGGCTCATCCCCTACTTCTTGTGAAGTAGAATCTACTGTAACTTCTAGATATCCTTTTGTTTTTCTACCATAACCTCTACTCAACACAGCAACATCATACTCTTTTGACAACAATTCAACGAGATAGGCAATCATTGGTGATTTTCCGGTACCCCCCACAGATAAGTTACCCACACAAATAACTGGCACAGGATAAGACACACTCTTTAAGTAGCCTTTGTTAAATAAGAAATTGCGCAATCGAGTGATCAAGTCATATATGACGGCAAACGGAAACAATAGTGCTCTTAAAATATGCATAAAACGAAAGTACTAAAATAAGATGACCCGAGTTTTAGGGCGCTCGTATTATTTCTGAAACGTCACATATTTGTAAAATATTTCTGCAAAAAGTACCTTTCTGCTATCTTTACGACAAATACCACAAAATGATAATTTCTGAAATTTTAAAAGAATTAGAATTGCTAGCACCAAGAGCCTATGCAGAAGGTTTTGACAATACTGGATTATTAGTAGGTGATGCTAACGCTCAGGTTTCTGGGGTTTTAATTGCCCTAGACACCCTAGAAACGGTTGTAGACGAAGCTATTGCCAACAACTGCAACCTCATCGTTAGTTTTCATCCCATTATTTTTTCTGGTTTAAAAAAAATTACAGGCACAAGCTATGTAGAACGTGTTGTACTCAAAGCTATAAAAAATGACATTGCTATTTATGCAATACACACAGCACTTGACAATAGCTTTAATGGTGTAAACGCCGGTATTTGCGACAGACTTAAACTTACAAACCGTAAAATACTAATACCACAAAAAGGTACTATAAAAAAACTAGTTGCTTATGCTCCCACCCAAGAAGCAGAAGCATTAAAACAATCATTATTTAAAGCAGGTGCAGGTAGTTTAGGCAATTATGACGACTGTAGTTTTAGCAATACAGGTATTGGCACTTATAGAGGCAACGAAGACTCTAACCCTGTTGTAGGCACAAAGCACGAGTTTATTTCTGCAGATGAAACTCAAATTTCTGTGACTTTTCCGAAGCACTTAGAAAAAGCCGTAATCAAGGCATTACACGACGCCCATTCTTATGAAGAAGTGGCTTATGAGGTCTTAACATTAGAAAATACCAATCAAAATATAGGAATGGGAATGATAGGTACACTTGAAAAACCCATGGATGAAGCCGTCTTTTTAACCTATCTCAAAAAACAAATGAATGCACAAGTGGTGAGGCATTCAAATTTTAGAAACAAAAAGATAGAAAAGGTTGCGGTACTAGGCGGTAGCGGGAGTTTTGCCATTGGTGCAGCTAAAGGAGCAGGGGCAGATATTTTTATCACTGCAGACCTTAAATACCACGACTTCTACACTGCTGAAAACGAGATACTTCTTGCAGATATTGGGCACTATGAAAGCGAGCAATTCACAAAAGAACTTTTACATACGTTTCTTAGCAAAAAAATTAGTAATTTTGCACCTGCTTTACCGCGAGGTAGAGTGATTTTATCTAAAATAAATACAAATCCTATTAGTTATTTCTAATATATGGCAGCAAAGAAAGAAATTACGGTTGAAGAAAAGTTAAGAGCACTGTACGATTTACAGCTTATAGATTCTCGTATTGACGAGATCCGTAATGTACGTGGAGAACTTCCATTAGAGGTTGAAGACCTTGCAGATGAGGTAGAAGGAATGAAGACAAGATTAGAAAAACTTGTAAGCGGCCTTGACACTATAGAAGATGATATCAAAGGAAAAAAACTATTGATTGAAGAAGCTAAAGAGCTTATTAAAAAATACACAAAGCAGCAAGACAACGTGCGTAACAATCGTGAGTTTAACTCTTTAACAAAAGAAGTTGAGTTTCAAGAATTAGAGATGCAACTTGCAGAAAAGCACATTAGAGAATTTAAAGCACAGATTGAGCAAAAAACAGCTGTGATTGAAGATACTAAAGTGCAACTTGTAAAGCGCGAAGATCACTTAAAGCATAAGCAAAAAGAACTTGACGAGATATTAGGCGAAACTGAAAAGGAAGAAGCTGCACTTGTTAAAGAATCTGAAAAGTATGAAAAGCAAATAGAAGAGCGTCTTGTAAAAGCTTACAAGCGTATACGTACTAACGTGAAAAACGGTCTTGCCGTTGTAGCAGTAGAGCGTGGTGCTTCTGGAGGTTCTTTCTTTACAATACCACCTCAAGTAATTATGGAGATTGGTTCTCGTAAAAAAATTATCACAGATGAGCACAGTGGTCGTGTTTTAGTTGATGCAGCACTAGCTTTTGAAGAACAAGAAAAAATGGAAAAAGTATTTAAGAAAGTTAAATAATTATTTCCTTTTAAAATATAAAAAACCGCTTAACAGAAATGTTAAGCGGTTTTTTATTGAAACTAATTTAGCTCCTTAATCCAAAAGCCATGAAAGACACGAGCGGGAACCTTCTGCCCCACTCAAAAAACCAACTACTGTAATATTGCGTAATTATAACAAAGCCTTCACATAAAATTAAAAGTGTATTTCATAAATTGTATGTGTAATGTAGCTTGCTATATTTCGACCAAATTTTTAAAATTGATATTATGAAAAAATATATTTTATTAACTTCATTCTCATTACTAGTAGCGCTAAACGTCTCGTGCCAGTCTAAAACAAATGAGATGAATAAAGAAGCTGCTGCAATAGCACAAAAACAAACTCCCGTAAAAGTGGCTACAGAAAATGGCCTAGAAAAAGCATACTTTGCTAGTGGATGTTTCTGGTGTGTAGAGGCAGTTTATGAAAGTGTAAAGGGAGTTGAAGAGTCTATCTCTGGTTATAGTGGTGGTCACACAGACAACCCAACTTATGAAGCCAGTAACACAGGTAGAACCGGGCACGCAGAAGCTGTTGAGATTATATATAATCCAAAAGAAGTAAGCTTTAGTGATCTTGTAGATGTTTATTTTGGCTCACAAGTTATCACACAAGTTAATGGTCAAGGCCCAGATAATGGCTCTCAATACCGCTCTATTATCTTTTATCAAGATGATGCACAAAAGAAAATCATTGACTCAAAAATTGCCGAATTAGAAAAAGAAGTGGGTGTAGGCAAAGTTGCCGCGCAAGTAATGCCTTTTCAGAAATTTTGGGTTGGGGAAGACTATCACCAAAACTATGAACGTCTTCACCCTAATCAATCATATATAAAAGGGGTTTCTGTTCCTAGATTAAATAAGTTTAAGAAAAAATTTCCTCAATTATTAAAAGAAGGTGGAGACCATTAGAAATTTGATAATCCAAAAAAAAGTCGCTAAATTTATTATTTAGCGACTTTTTTTTGTGGCTTTAACTTCAAAAAGAAGTGGATACATTTTATCTTTTAACTCGTATAACCCTTCTTTATTTTTCTCAAGATCTGGAAACACATCATAAGGAGAAGCATCCATCTCATTAAATTTTTCTATAGTCAGGCCTGCGTCAATGAGAGACTGTATTACTTCGCTCATGCTGTGGTTCCAGCCATATTCTTTGCTTGTTATTGCTGCTTTATCATCTGCATAGGTACCTTCATACTCTTCATAAATAGCACCTTTATGATGGTAAGCGTATTTCATAATAGGCTTTCCTGAAGTGTAATCATACATCCACGCTATAGGGTGAAAATCTACAATATAAAAAAAACCTCCATCATTTAAACGCTCACTTATCATTTGTGCCCAAGGCTTTAAATCTGGCAACCACCCTATGGTTCCGTAGCTTGTAAAAACAATATCAAAGGTTTTAAGAACGTGCTGCGATGTGTCTAAAACATTACAACACACAAATGTTGCGTCTTGATCTAGCTCATTATTTAACTGCTGTGCGAGCACCACTGCTTTATCAGACAAATCTACTCCAGTGCAGGTAGCCCCCATTCTACTCCAACTTAAAGTATCTTGCCCAAAATGACATTGCAAATGCAACAAAGTCTTACCAGAGACTTCACCAAGCGCTTCAAGTTCGTATTTATTTAAACTTGACCTCCCAGCTTTAAACTCTTCAATAAAATAGAAATCACTATTGGCATGTGCATCTACTTTTTGGTTCCAGGTTTCTTTATTTGTATTAAATGCTTCTGAAATATTCATCTTCTTTAATTGTGATAATAGTATTAAAACAGCTTTTATTTTTATGTAATATATTTAATTTCTTCTTAACATGTCATGTTAATCAGTGTTAAACCAACTTGTTTAGCTATTAAATCTAGATACATTAGTGAAAGTAACCAATAAAAAAACAAACATCATGAAAAGATTTTTTGTCGCAATAATGGCCCTAGGGCTTTTAACAGGAACAGTAAGTTGTAGAGAAAAATCTACAATAGAAAAAGTAGCAGATGACGTAGAAGACGCTATAGATTAAACATTTGCTTAATAACAATAAATGCCCAGCAATATAAAATTGTTGGGCGTTTTATTATTTGCAAAAAAATAAAGCCTTTTTTTACTCCTTAATTTTTATGGCTCCCATTACAAAATGGCATATTCTCACTTTTACCACATCTGCAAAAAGAGGCTCTGGTTTCTTTTATTTCTTCTCTACCGTCTTCATGAGTGATAGTTATTTCTCCTAACACTATCATAGGACCGTTTTCTATTAAGTTTACTTTTGTCATATTTATCGTCCACGCTCGTGGGTGCATTTTAAATTATCTTCTTAAAAAAAGAGACTCTTATTATTATTGATCGCCTAAAGATAAAATTAGCAAACGTCATTTCTGTATTTTTACTAAAATTTTTAATGATGAAAATACTATTTCCATTTCTATTTGCAGCTTTTACATTAGTATCTTGTAATGATTCAAATAAAAAAAACGTTAACATTTCCGAAGAAAACAGCAATAGCAACTTATCTACAGCAGAAAAAATTGCTTATAAAAATGGGCTTAAGGAGTTTGAAGCTCTTCACCAAATAGATTTTACATTTAATGTAGATAGAGATGATAATCATTTTGAGCGTTCTTGGCAATGGAAACCAAAGACTAACGAAGTAACATACATTACTGCAAAAGACACTACTACTTATAATCGCAGTAAGTTAGATAGTATTTCATTGCAATATGACAGTGCATTTATTAATGACAAATACTGGCTTTTAGCTCCTTTTAATCTTGTCTGGGATGAAGGGACTTCTTTTAGCAAACCTAAAAAAGCAACAGCCCCTATTTCTGGAAAAGAAACAAATTTATTAACAGTGACTTATAGCAATGAAGGAGGCTACACTCCCGGTGACGCATATGATTTATACTATGGGGATGACTTATTATTAAAAGAATGGGTGTACAGAAAAGGCAATGATTCTTTGCCATCAATGACCACTACTTGGGAAGATTATAAAGAATATAATGGGGTTAAAATAGCATCTATGCATAAAGATAGCTTAGGTGATTTTAAACTTTCTTTTACAGGTATTAAAGTACACTAGCGTTTTATAAAACGCATCACTTTTAGGTTTTTCCCTTTTTCATTTTCTATAGAGACAAAGTAAAGACCTCTTGGCAAATTGCTTACATCTAACTGCATACTTGAGTCTTTATCTAAGTCTGTAGCTGTTCTAGAGACTCTCCTGCCACTTGTGTCATACACACTAACTAGTGTGGCACTATTGTGATTGTATAAAATAGTGAGCACATCATTTACTGGATTCGGAAATACTAAGGGGTCAACATTTGCTCCACCAGAAAAACAACGGTCTGCAAAGTCAAAAGCTTGATTACCTACTTCTACTCCTATTTTTCTACCTGGAATATCATCTATAGCAGGGTGAATTCCACCCCAAATGCGTGACAAACTTGTTTGATCGCTAGCATCTCTATAAGTTGCCCACTGCAGTTGCATGTTTTCTGTTGGTCCTATTTCAAAAACTAAAAAATCATTTTTATCAATATCAAAAACACCCATCCCTCCCGGAAAATACTCACTTCCTGTAAACCTAGTTAGCACCTCTGCTGCTGCCCTAGAGTAAGTAGAATGACCACTTACATAACCTGCAAATGGAGGTGTCACAAAAGAAGCTCGCTGATAAGGAAACCAATCTTCTGCAAGAATCCAATCTACTCCTGCCCTATCTGTGGTAGGCTCAATAATAAAGTCTGGACCTCGCCAAGCATACAACTTTATCTTATTTAAATTTTCTTGAAATGCTCCCACTAGTGGGTCATTTTCATCAACTAGTTCAATATAACCGTCGATTAAAGGTATCCCGTGAGGATCAAATCTTGGCAAATTAACATCTGTAGATTGGCCTTTAAAAGACATATATCTTATAGCACTAATAGGTCTTATATAATCATAATAACCCTTAATACCCCAAGCAGAAATTGCACTATCATGCATAGCTCCTCCTAGCGTGAAGTAAGATTTAATATCCCATTCTAGATCAGACAACACCTCTCCTTCTCCTTTATATTTTTTAATCAACTCTGGCTGATCACTCACATAATTTAAAATAGTAAACCAATGTCCGGGAGGTGTCTCGCTATCAGGACCATCTGCCCAAAACTCTGCAAGTACTCTTGTATAATCACTGCGTTTAACTAACTGTTCTACATAAGGGGCATTAGTAACAGGATTTAATTCTCTACCCTGACTAGGATCACCACCATCTATATAATTGTAATACTCTTTAAAGTCTTCAAAAGTATCAGGAAAGTAATTTGTGTTACCTATAGTTCTGGGAGATATGTCAATCATTGTTTCATTTTCTTCACCCAAGTGTGATGACCACACAGCAACCATAGCAAATCCCCATTTATAAGGATCTTCTATACCTAAACCTTCTTTAATCAATGATGGAACACCAGGATCATTATACACCCAGTAAGTGTCTCCATCTCTCTCTACAACAGACAAGTCATCATCTGTTAATGCAAAGGGAGTGACAAAACCCCATTCTGGTCCCAAAAACTCTGGAGTACCTCCAGCAATTGTATTACCGCTTTGGTCTACAAAGTTTTCAATCTTGAGCGGTTGCCATCTGTTAGGAAATTCTAACATATCATTTCCAGAAATATCTGTATTTAATTCATCATTTACTGGCTCATAAAACTGGTTTGCATAATCATTAATCTCATTTGCTCCATCTTGTAAACCATAAGCAATCATCTCTTGCGCCATGTAATTACCCAATGCCGCTGCATCGCCAGATTGATAATTTACACTTGTATTAGCAATATCAAATCCTTTATGCTGCATTAGATCATCCATACTATTAAAAATCACATCTACTCGTGGCGAATTTTCAAAACGATGTTTCATAAGTCTATACACGGCATAACTTATTGCTTTTTCCCTAGATTTTTCTATAGATTCTGATGGCTTAAAACCTTCAAATTCACAAAAATATGTTCCTAGTTGTTTTCCTAAAAAGAAAGTTTGCGCAGTATCATCAAAGACTGCCCAGGCATCATACATTAAAACAGAACTATGATACAAATTACGAGCGTGCACTGTAGGTCTCGCAAAATCATTTCTTACCCCAGTAAGCACAGTTTCATTCCATTCACGAGCTATAGTTTGTGATAAACTTATAGTCACAAAAAATAAACAGATGATTGAAAATAAAATAGTGCGCATAAAAATGGCTAATAAATATTGTGTACTACAAGTTTACTGAAAAGTAAATAAAGTATAGAAGTTACTATCACATAATTTTATCATAATCAAGTATTAGAAATAGACTACGATACCATATTAATCATTATTTTTGAGGGAGTTCATTATTTAAACCAACAGATGTACACAAACTCTTTAGCCTATGCGCAACAATGTGATCGTGAAGACGAGCTAGCGCATTTCAGAAATAAATTTTTACACCCTACAGATAGCGAGGGTAATCAACTCATATATCTCTGCGGAAATTCTCTAGGCTTGCAACCTAGTGCTACTGCAAGTTATATTGAGAGTGAATTAAAAGACTGGGCAAAATATGGCGTAGAAGGACATACAGATGCAAAACACCCATGGTTACCATATCACGAGTTTCTTGCCAAAAATATGGCAGAAATTGTAGGCGCAAAACCTTCTGAGGTGGTTATAATGAATACCTTGACAACAAACCTTCATTTAATGATGGTGTCTTTTTACCAACCTACAAAGACCAAGTATAAAATTGTGATTGAAAGTGACGCTTTCCCTAGCGACAAATATGCAATGGAGAGTCAATTAAAATTTCACGGTGTAGACCCTAAAGACGGGCTCATTTTATGGAAACCAAGAGAAGGCGAAGACATTTGCAGGTTTGAAGACCTTGAAAAAATAATGGATGAGCAAGGTGATGAGATTGCGCTATTAATGATAGGGAGCACTAATTATTATAGTGGTCAACATTTCCCATTAAAAAAAATAACAGATTTAGGACATTCACACAACTGCATGGTTGGTTTTGATCTTGCCCACGGAGCAGGAAACATTGCACCAGATTTACATAATGTAGGTGCAGATTTTGCCGTGTGGTGTACGTATAAATATCTTAATAGTGGCCCAGGAAGTCTAGGCGGATGCTTTGTACACGAGCGTCATGCTAACAATGAAAAACTAAACCGTTTTGCGGGTTGGTGGGGTCACAACAAAGACACACGTTTTAATATGCGTCACGATTTTGATCCATTACCGGGAGCAGAAGGGTGGCAATTGAGCAATCCTCCTATTTTATCTATGGCAGCTATTAGAGCCAGTCTAGACACATTTGCAGAAGCAGGTTTTAAAAACATAAGAGCAAAGTCAGAAAAACTCACTGGCTTTTTAGAGTTTCTACTTGACGAACTAAACAACGACCAGATTAACATTATAACACCTAGAAACAAAGAAGAGCGTGGTGCTCAATTAAGTATTCAAGTAAAAAGTGCAGATAAAAAAATGCATACAAAACTCACAGAGTCAGGCGTAATAAGTGACTGGAGAGAGCCAGATGTAATACGCATAGCTCCGGCTCCATTGTACAATAGCTATGAAGATGTGTTTGAGTTTGTACAACGATTAAAAGCATTACTATAATTTATGGACATAGCTACTCTACTCATTTATATTCATGCAGGCCTTGGAGGTATTGCATTACTTATGGGTGCATTAGCTATTATATTTAAAAAAGGAAGCCAAAAGCATAAAGCAACGGGAAAGTATTTCTTTTATGCCATGATGAGTTCTGCTATAATTGCATTAGTTATTTCATGTCTTCCTGGGCATCATAGCCCATTCTTATTTTCTATCGGTTTGTTTAGCATGTATTTTTTGCTAACTGGATATCGAGCACTCAAATACAAGAAAAAAGTAGAAAGCGTAGCTATAGAAATTATTGGCAATATTGTAATGTTAATTATTTCTGCAGCAATGATACTTTACCCTATAATTTCTAATGGAACAGTAAATATTGTACTTTTAGTATTTGGTGTTTTCGGGATACTAGCATCGTTAAATACGCTACGAGTTTTAAGGAAAAAAGATACATTAAAAAAACATTGGTTAAGAATGCACTTAGGTAATATGATGGGCGGCTATATCGCAGCAGTTTCAGCATTTGCCGTAGTTAATCAAATATTACCCGGAATGTATAACTGGTTTACTCCAGGTATCATAGGAGGGTTTTACATCTATTACTGGATGCGAAAAATAAGATTGAGACAACAAGCAGGAGTTAAAAATGACTAAAACCATGTCCCCTCGAGCGCAGTCGAGAGGTCTATTAATTATTCCTAATATTAAATTAGGTCTTGACTGCGCTCGACCAGACAAAATATAGAATGACACAAAATCAAAACATACTAATAGTTGGCGCAGGACTCTGCGGAAGTCTCCTTGCTTTAAGAATGGGACAACGTGGCCATCAAGTAACCCTTGTAGAAAAACGTCCAGATTTACGTGATGTAACACAAGATGCAGGACGGTCTATAAATCTTGCATTAAGTGATCGAGGACTGCGTGGACTTCGCCTAGCAGGTGTTGAAGAGGAAGCAAAAAAATTATGCATCCCAATGCTGGGGAGAATGATTCACGATAAAGCGGGGAATACTTTTTTAAGTAAATACAGTGGTCGCGAAGGTGAGTATATTAACTCTATCTCAAGACCCGGTCTTAATATGATGCTACTTGATGCAGCAGAAGCTTTGCCAAACGTCAACATTATATTTAATAAAGGATGCGTCTCTGTAGATCTAGAAAATGCAAGTGCCGTATTTGAAGATTACACCACAAAAGAAAGATTAACACTAAAAGGTGATGTAATTTTAGGTACAGATGGCGCAGGTTCTGTGGTACGTAAAAGCATGTTTAATGACAGAAACTTTTTGTTCAGTTTTTCTCAAGATTATTTAACGCACGGCTATAAAGAGATCACAATACCTGCAGCAGAAGGGGGTGGTTATCGCACAGAAAAAGGGGCATTACACATCTGGCCTAGAGGTGAAGATATGTTAATTGCTTTACCTAACCTTGACGGAAGTTTTACCGTTACTTTATTCTTGCCGTACTCAAATAGTGATTATTGTTTTGACAATCTCACAACACCAGAAATGGTGAATGCCTATTTTAATCAAGAATACCCAGACGCAGTTGCCCTAATGCCTAATCTTGTCGAAGAGTTTTTTGACAACCCAACAGGACCTTTAGGAACCATAAAATGCTCTCCATGGAATAGCTACGGAAAAGCCCTGATTTTAGGAGATGCAGCTCACGCCATTGTACCTTTTTACGGGCAAGGTATGAATGCCTCTTTTGAAGATGTCGTTGTATTTGATGAAATTTTAGAGAAACAAACAGAAGGCAAACTAGACTGGAAAAAAGTATTTTACGAATATGAGCAAGCACGTAAATTTGACACAGATGCTATTGCAGATCTTGCCGTAGATAACTTTCACGAAATGAAAGAGCATACAGCAAGCCCATTATTTCAAGAAAAAAGAAAGATTGAAATGCTATTAGAATCTCAGTTCCCAACAGAATATTCTAGCAAGTACTCCCTAGTAACCTTTAATGAAGACATAGGGTATGCAGAAGCTTTAAGACGAGGGCGAGCTCAAGACAAAGCAATCTTAAATTTACTAGATGATAAGAAGATAAGCACAGAAGACGCATCAGACGAATTATTGAAAATTGTAAAAAGTGAAACACTTGCCATACTACACGATGATGATGTAGTAGGGAGTTTATAGAAACAAATCACTATGTCCCCTCGAGCGCAGTCGAGAGGTTATTTTAAAATACCAAATTAAATATTAGGTATCGACTGCGCTCGACCAAACAATAGTATGGGAATAGTAAAAGACAAAGCAACACCTCGCGGAGCATATCCACACATTAAACGCGCAGGAGATTTCTTATTTGTGAGCGGAACAAGTTCGCGCTTACCAGATAATACCATCGCGGGAGCAAATAAGATTGATGAGATGGGCACCATTTTTCTGGATATTAAAGAGCAAACGCGTGCCGTTTTAAACAACATAAAAGACACACTTGCCACAGAAGGAGCAACTCTTGAAGATGTGGTTGATGTAGGTAGTTTTCTTGTAAACATGAACGATTTTGGAGGCTACAACCAAGTCTACGGAGAGTTTTTTAGTAAAGAAACGGGACCGGCACGAACTACGGTTGCGGTGCATCAATTGCCGCATCCACATCTAGTAGTGGAGATTAAAGTAACGGCTTACAAGCCATTATAGAAATATATGAAAAACGAGTTTACAGAAGTGATGTCGAAGAGAAGTGATGACGATTTAATAAAAATTGTCACCGCAGAAAGAGACAAATACAATCAAGATGCAATTGCCGCTGCAGAGGCTGAGGTTAACAGTCGTAATATTGATACTAGTAAATTTGAAGAAATTAAAGAAAAAACAACTTTAGAAAGAAAGGCTCAAGATACAGTTGAAGCTAATTCTGTTGGACAACTAACAAGGCTACTGCATCATATAATAGATTCAATAATTTGGATCACCGCAGCAATGATAATTGTTTCTATTATTGGATTTATTTTGAATGAACTTATTATTAACTTTCTCCCACTTATCTCTTTATTTTTATTATTAGGATCTTTTTTAGCCTATTATGCTATTATGGAAATCAAATTTCAAAAAACGGTTGCTAAATTTATCACTAAAACTAAGGTGGTAAAGTTGAACGGAGATAAACCAGAAGATTCAGATATATTAATGAGAACCCTGTGCCGTCTTATTCCTTTTGACCGCTTTACATTTCTATTTATGCAAAATGGAATTCACGATAATTTATCTAAAACCAAAGTCGTAAAAGACATTAAACCAAATTAAAACTTCAAAATGAAAAATATCTTTTTAGTCTTTTTAGCAGTAACATCTTTTTTAGGATGTGGAAACAATGTTCAATATAACGATCCTATTCCTGAGCACGAGAGTTTTACTCTAGATTCAAAAAAGGTAAATGAGACCAGAGTGATTACTGTTTGGACACCTCCATCTTATAAAACTGGTAAAGACTCGTTTCCTGTTTTATATATGCCAGACGGAGGTATAAAAGAAGATTTTCCACATATCGCAAATACTTTAGCAAAGCTTATTGAAGAAAATAGCATACCTCCTTTTATACTTGTGGGAATTGAAAACACAGATAGACATAGAGATTTATCTGGACCTTCAGAAGTAAAAGAAGACGAGCAATATTGTCCTCTTACAGATGGAGCAAGTGATTTTAGAAGCTTTATTACAGAAGAATTATTTTCTGAAATAAACAACAAGTACAGAACAACAGATAAAAAAGGAATCATTGGCGAATCATTATCGGGTCTATTTGTGGTAGAAACCTTTTTACAAAAACCAGAATCATTTGATTTTTATATCGCTATGGATCCTTCATTATGGTGGAATGACAACTACCTTGTTAAAAACGCAGATACATTCCTTAAAAATCTACCAAGCAATCAAACAAAACTGTGGTTTGCAGGTTCAAGCGTAGAAGACATTGCGCAACACACAATTAAATTATCTGAAACGCTTAAAAATAATGCCCCAGCTCAGTTAAAATGGAAATATTCTAATGAGCCAAACGAACAACACAACACCATTTTTAGAGCCACTAAAGAGAAAGCTTTAGTGTGGACTTTAAACGATTAAAACACAGCAATGGAAAAAATTCTAAACTACATAAACGGCGCGTATTGCGAACCTATTTCGGGAAAATGGCTGGATAACTACAACCCGAGTACGGGCGAGGTGTATTCTAAAATACCTGATAGTGATGGTGATGATATTTCCGAAGCATATAAAGCAGCTTCTACAGCATTTCCATCTTGGAGCAATAGCACCATAGACACTCGTAGTAGAATTTTAATTAAGATTGCTGACCTTATTGAAGCCAACCTTGATAAACTTGCCGCTGCAGAAGCCAAAGACAATGGAAAACCATTAAGCCTTGCCACTGCGGTAGACATCCCGAGAGCGTCTTCTAATTTTCGATTTTTTGGGAATGCAATTACTCAATTTGCATCACAAGCGCACGAAAGTGTTGGGATGCAAACAATGAATTTTACCTTACGTGAACCCCTAGGTGTTGTGGGATGCATCTCCCCTTGGAACTTACCATTATATCTTTTTACTTGGAAAATAGCACCTGCACTAGCCGCTGGTAACTGCGTGGTGGCAAAGCCAAGTGAAGTCACTCCAATGACAGCTTATTTACTGGGCAAAATTTGCACTCAAGCTGGCTTACCTGCTGGCGTATTAAACATTGTGCACGGTAATGGTCCACAAGCTGGAGAAGCTATTGTGGTGCACCCAAAAATTAAAGCCATCTCTTTTACGGGAGGCACAAAAACAGGAGAGCATATTGCCAGGACAGCGGCACCTATGTTTAAGAAACTATCATTAGAGTTAGGAGGTAAAAACCCAAACCTCATCTTTGCAGATTGCAATTATGATAAGATGCTAGCGGTAACTCTAAAATCTTCTTTTGCTAATCAAGGACAAATATGCCTTTGTGGAAGTCGTATTTTTATTGAAGAAACTATCTATGAGAAGTTTAAAAAAGACTTTGTAGCTAAAGTATCTGCTATGAAAGTGGGAGACCCTTTTGATGCTGACACAAAAATGGGAGCTCTTGTTTCTCAACCTCATCTAGAAAAAGTGATCTCTTATATTGAGCTTGCAAAAGAAGAAGGCGGTACGGTACTCTGTGGCGGTAAAAAAGTTACAGTACCCAGAAAAGAGAATGGATATTACCTCGCTCCTACCGTGATAGAAATACCAAATAATAAATGTCGCGTAAACCAAGAAGAGATTTTTGGACCGGTAGTTACCTTGATTCCATTTAAGACTGAAACAGAAGCACTCGAGATGGCAAATGATGTAAAATATGGACTATCTGCAACGGTTTGGACAAAAGACTTAGACCGCACCATGCGTCTTTCTAAAAAACTAGAAGCTGGAATTGTATGGGTAAACACATGGCTCAATAGAGATTTGAGAACCCCTTTTGGCGGTATGAAAGAAAGTGGCGTAGGTCGCGAAGGAGGTTTTGAAGCGCTTCGGTTTTTTACAGAGCCTAAGAATGTTTGTATTAGTTATGAGTCGCTCCCTACTTCTTTGTCAAAATAAAAAACCGTTTATTTTTTTTAGAAAAGTTAGTCATCACAAAGCTATCATAGCCATAACTACCATGGTTAGGCTGATAATAACCTTTACTACCTTCTCTTAACGATTCCATCTTTTGCTCTCCTGTTTCTGGATCAAAAGAAACATCAAATAGGCTTAATTTTTCAAACAAACCTTTCTTTAGCTTTTTTCTACCATCTGATTTTTCAGATACATTTTTTCCAGTATTTAATAAGATATGTAATCTATTACCTGCTATAAAAGGGTGATATGATGGAAAAAGATCGTGTTTTAATATAGTTCTTCCCCACACAAGCTCCCCATCAATATTAAACTTAAGAACCAAGATATTTGCATAATGATATATGTTTTCTGTGTACATAGCACCATTACCTGTACTTACACTTCTTGTTGTTATATAGAATTGTTCTGCTATTAAATAGCCATTACCCTCATCATCTGTAAGCGAATAATCTAAGTAATATCTTTTTAATTCTTTTTGCTTGTCTTTTTTTCTGTCAGCTTTTTTCTCATTATAAATATCTTGATATACTTCTGCAGGAAAAGGTGTTTCTTTAAATGACACACTATTAATATCACTTCCGTTGAGTAAATACGAGACACCACCTTTCATACCTCGACTATTTCTTTCAGAATAAAAACCTAGCATTCTAATACTATTTTCTGATTGAGAAAAACGAATCTCATTAACATAGTTATCACCTAGTTCAATTATCTTTTTTGTGAGTTGATCCTTATTAATTTTAAACAAAGTGTAGTCATAATCAGATTTAGTATCTTTTTTACGCTTTTTATCAGTGATATATGTAATTCCTGCACAAATCACCTCTGCATCATTAGTAACAACAAAGTCATCAAAAGCAAATATATTTTTTTCATTTAGCTCATAACTTTTACTATACAACTCATTAAGCTGAGTATCGTATACTCTTACTCCTTGATTATTAACCTTATTATTAATATGGTCAACAGTAAAAGCTACATATTGACCATTAGGAGATACTCTGAAGTTTTCTTGGTGTTTCTCTCTCTTAAATAAACTAAACTTATTTTTCTTGTTCCCTTTTGATACACTGTAAAGTAATTTTTTATCAGCCTTTTGACTTTCGTAATTGTAAGTATGTGCATACATTTCAATTTCTGATTTTGAAACCCTTAAACTAGAAAAAAACGTAATTCCATCGTCTGTTGAATAACTACCTAGGTAAGTTTCTTTTTTTTCTCTTTCAATTTCTATATTATTCAACAAAACATGATCCTTAGAAAAATCATTTATCAAAAATAATTTCTTTGCCTTTCTAATCACTAAAACCTCTCCTCCTTCAAAATTATGGACATCTAGAATTGACGTACTATACTTAACATCTTTGAAAGGCTCTGTTTCAGATATATTGAAAAATGAGCTTTGAGAATGCATCAATCCATTTGACATAAGAAATAAAAAAACGAAAAGGTTTATAACTTTCATAACAGTGTTAAATTAGATAGTTTTAGTATATTTTTGAATACAATAATAAGTAAATAAACGCCTAATAAATTTCAATTATAACATGAATATAGATTTAACTGGAAAAAACGCATTAGTTTGCGGGAGTACTGCCGGAATAGGTAAAGCAATTGCTATGCAGTTAGCAGAAAATGGAGCAACGGTGACATTAGTGGCTCGTAATGAAGAAAAACTAAAAGAAACACTTATAGAATTGGCCCACGAAAAAGGTCAAAAACACAATTACTTTGTAGCAGATTTTAGTAATCCTGCAGAAGTTAAGGAGAAAGTAAAAATTGCTGCCGAACGTAAAACGTGGCACATATTAATTAATAATACCGGAGGACCAAAAGGAGGACCTATCTATTCTGCAGAACCAGCAGAGTTTATTAAAGCGTTCTCACAACACCTAGAGTGTAATCAAATTTTAGTACAAGCCGTAGTGCCTGGGATGAAAGAGTCTGATTATGGTCGTATTATCAATATCATTTCTACTTCAGTAAAACAACCTATTGATGGTCTTGGGGTGAGTAACACCATACGTGGTGCAGTAGCAAGCTGGAGTAAAACACTAGCAAATGAACTAGGCCAATACGGGATAACCGTAAATAATGTGTTGCCTGGTTTTACAGCAACAGACAGACTTGCAGATATCATTAAAAACGCATCAAAACGTTTTGATGGCTCTGAAGAGAAAGCAACAGAATTTATGAAAAGTGTAGTGCCGGCAAGACGTTTTGCTCAGCCTGGGGAGATCGCAAATGCAGTAGCCTTCTTAGCAAGTGAAGCTGCTAGCTATATTAACGGCGTCAACCTACCAGTAGACGGTGGTCGCACAAAGAGTTTATAAACTCTTTTTATCTTCGTTAAACTTCAAGACAAATTGATAGAATTATTTGTAATTTTAACCAGACAGTCTGTTACTAACCAATACTAATTTAGCTTACGCGAAAACGTCACATGGAAAAAAGAAAGCTTAGAATAAATGGTCACTCACACCTTCTACCTTATCCAGAAGAAATTCCTCAATTTATGCAAGACAAAGGCATTTTTTGGGTAGACAAAGACCGTAAATTTATGCTACAAAAAGATTGGAGTCGCCCAGTGACAGATTCTAGTTTCTTTCTTGATGAGAAACTAGCGTGGATGGAAAAGAATAAACTAGACCACGCGGTTGTACTCAATCTTTCTCAGCTCTACGGAAACGGTCTGCGCTTAGAAGAAATGAAACAAGCCTTACGTTTTCAGAATGATTTTAATGCAAAAGTACAGAGAGAAAACCCCTCTAAATTTACCTGTGGTTTTGTAGTACACCCTGGTGTTGTACAAGGTGCTTTATGGGAAATAGAACGCTGCGTAGAAGATCTAGGAATGCAATTACTTTGTTTACCTACTCACTACATGGATACCATAGGAACTTGGCGTTGTATTTTTGATGAAGAGAACGAACCTATTTTTGAAATGGCAAGCAAATACAATCTTGCTGTAGAAATACACCCATATGATGGTGAAAAATTTATTAAACTAGAGAACACCTCTTGGCGTTTTCACTTAATATGGATGCTTGCGCAATGTGCAGATGCGTATCACTTTTTAACTTTAAATGGGTATGCAGATAAATATCCAGGAATGCGCACATGCTTTGCACACGGAGGGCAATTAGCACAAATGAATTTAGGACGACGCATACAAGGTTTTGATGGTAGACCAGATTTATTTGAAGGAAAAACACATCCTAGAAAAGCGGTTGGTCATAAAAATATCTTTTTTGACACGTTAGTTCACGATACTGGCGGGCTAGAATTACTGCTGAAAAATCAAGGATCAAAACAAATAGTGATGGGGCTTGACGACCCGTATCCACTAGGAGAAATGGAAAGCGAGCAACAATCATCATATCCAGGAAAAATTATTGATCTCGCTAGAGAACGAAACATTTTAACAGAAAAAGAATGTGACGCCATCTGGGAAGACAATGTGATACAATGGTTATGCGGTGATGACCAAGTAGCTAAAGACAAATTAGTAAACAGAATACTTGGTAAATAATTAATACCGTCCCCTCGAGTGCAGTCGAGAGGTTTTTTTAATAATCTAATACAAATAGGTCTCGACTGCACTCGACCAGACAACCATGCACTTCCTTCCAGAACACATAGACGATTACGCTGTAAAACATAGCCAGCCAGAACCAAAATTACTTCAAGAGTTAACACGTGAAACTTGGCAAAAAGTATTAGCTCCGGTAATGTTGAGTGGGCATTATCAAGGTCGTATTTTGAGTATGATATCAAAATTAACAAGGCCTCTAAATATTTTAGAAATAGGCACCTACACAGGCTACTCTGCCTTATGTTTAGCAGAAGGTATACAAAAAGAAGGAACTTTGCACACCATTGATATTAATGAAGAGTTGCATGATTTTCAACGTAAATATTTTGACAAGTCTAACTACGGAAAACAGATTATACAACATACTGGTAATGCCCTAGAGATTATCCCAACACTTGATATTACTTTTGACTTGGTTTTCTTAGATGCTGACAAAGGTAACTACCCTAAATACATAGAGACCGTACTCCCTAAAATGAATAAGGGAAGCGTTTTATTAAGTGATAATGTGTTATGGTATGGAAAGGTAGCCCAACCTACCAAAGCAAAGGACAATGATACTGCCGCATTAAAAGAATACAATGAGTTAATAAATAATCATCCCTTGCTAGAAAGTGTTTTACTTCCTATAAGAGATGGATTAACTATTAGCAGATTAAAATAATAATCTCCCCAATTACCAAAAGCTTAAAACATTAATAAAACTAAAAATGTCTTGTTCTCATTAATCTAAATAGACTAATAATAACAAGACACTTATATTAAAACACTTAGTTTTTTAAATATAAAAACTATTGAACTGCTTGAAGCGCATCAATATTACCATACCCTTTTGTACTACTTTTATTAGGGTAAAACTCAGAACTCTGACGCATTTTATTGAGCACTTGTTCTCTAGACCAGTTAGGGTATCTAGACCAAACTAAAGCAGCAATACCAGCCGTTGTTGCAGTTGCTACACTTGAGCCTCCTACATAGTCTGTATTGCCGTTATAAAAGCCTAAAACAGCAGAAGTACGAGAATCATTATTATCGCGCTGCATTACTATTGTAAACTCTATTTGACTCCCATCGTGACACACCTCGCACTGGTCATAATTACCATTATCTGTTACCCCTGTTACTGCAACAGCTTCACTCATACTAGCAGGAAAAATTACTGGATACCAGTTTGTATAACTCGTTGAAGTACCACCTGCAGCAAAAATTAATTTACCTCTATTATGCGCATAACGTATACCATCTTTTACGTTCCCTATACTCCAAGGATAACCAATAGACATAGAGATAATTTTAACATCACTTCTGTTTCCTAATGCAACTAATGCGTTCTTTACTCCCTTACGTTCATGATAGTCATTTAATAATACATCTGATGTAGCTCTGTAAGAAACTAGATTACTATTATATGCAACGCCTACTGGTAAATTATCATTATTTCTAGGGCTTGCTATTGTAGCACTCATTGAAGTACCGTGCCCGCATTTATCATTAGGACCGTCTATATTATTACTCCACCACCAGTTAGAATCTATATAAGTACCATACTTTTGAACCGTACGGCCATTACTATATCCATCATTAAAATTTGATCCTAATAATAACTGGTTAGGTGATAAACCTGTATCAACAACTGCAACGGTTACATTTGCTCCCGTACTGTATTGCCAAGCTTGTGTAATATTATGTTGATCATATGTCCAGCTCACTAAAGCCCCTGGTGATACCGTTCTATAATCTTGACTATTTAATGTGCTTCCGTCCATACCGCAACCAGAAGCAGAACGGTTTTGAGGGTACGCTGTATTTGTAAAGAATGAATAACCGTTAGGCTCCATGTAGCGTATTCCGCTTTGTTTACGTAACTCTTTAATCGCTTCTATGCTTTTCACGTGTACATCAACTGCATTTAATATAGCGTCATCTTCAATAACAAAGGCATCACGTCTTGCACCGTCTATATTTTGTATGGTACTGAGTATATTATTTTTAACATCTGTTAATCTCTTAGACTCTGACGTTCTGAAGCTTTCGCCAGTATTACCATACCCTATTGTAAGGTATCCAGAACCATGAACAGTGGCACTCCACAATACAATGTCTGATGTTTCACCCCAATCAAAATCTCCTGTTGTTTTAAGAGATTCATTAATAATATTATTAATTTGAGGTATACTCAAGATATCTTGAGATACTTGAGTTGTTAATGCAGCGTCTTGATCTACATCTACTGTAAGGGACTCTTGCGTACAATTTGCAAATAACGATAAACTAATTATCGCTAGGCTTGTTTTTAATATTTTCATAATGAGATGATTGGTTAAGCATCTAAGATAAGTATTTTACTTTTCTTAACAAACCAAATATACCAACAGCTATACTTGTACCAACTAAAGCTCCAACAAATATATCACTAGGATAATGCACGCCAACATAAATTCTACTCAAGACAAATAACAATGGCCAAGTATAGAAGAAGTAAACATATTTATGATATTTCCGAAGTGACAACACTACATAGGTCGTGATTGCAAAACTAGAAGATGCGTGACCTGAAAAGAAACTGTAGTTTGTTGGTTTTTGTAATACGCGAATAAACTCACCTAATGTTTCTACATTATTGGGTCTCAATCTTGCTACAAAGTCTTTTGCAAAGTCTGTAAAGACAATAGTAAAAACTACTGTAGCAAATAGACCTAACAATACTATACAGCCTTTTTTAAAACCGTAGAAATAGAAAATAAGAATGAAAAAGTAAATGAATAATGCAAACCAAGATTCTATATGAGTGATAAATAACCAAAAGTTGTCCCAGTTTTCAACACCAATACTATTGAGCCAAACCAGCAACTCTCTATCCCAAGCTTTTAGGGTTTCAAGCATTTAGAATTTTCTCTTAACAGCTCCAGTAATCTCTTCAACTTCTTCTTTTACCTTGTCTATCTCTTTGCGAACATCTTTTGTGATGTCAAGATCTAAGCCGTTTTTACTTGCACTTTTGGTGATTTCAGACTTAATATCATCTGTGGCGTTACGTATCTGCTTCATTGTTTTTCCTAAACCTCTTGCTATTTCTGGTATTTTATCTGCACCAAAAACCAATAGCACAATAAATAGGATAAAACCTATTTCTGTACCACCTATAAAGAGAAAATGAAGTTGCATTAACATAAGGCAAAGATAGTATAAATACAAAAGAGAAGAAAGAAGAAAGACCATTCGCTTTGTTTATTGTAATAAGAAAGAGAGAATGGTGCGTTGTATTCTTAAAACTCTTTCTTATTTGAGCGGTAGCGGTCTTTCTTATTTCTTCTCACCTTTTTATTCTATATAAAAAAAGCCTCGACAATTGTCGAGGCTTTCCTATTTCCGAAGAAAAAATATTAGTTTTTTGAGTTCTTAAATTTATCAAACTCACCTAACTTTTTACGTGCTGGCCAGCTGTTATTAGATGTATCAACATCTGCTGTCTCCTCATCTGGATCTACCATTATTTTTACAATCTCTTTATCTGAGGCAATAATTTTACCTACAGATGTATCATTCTTTCTCCAGATTTGTGCTGGAAAAGTCTCTCTTTTTGTAGTTCCATCTTTATATGTGTACTCAACAATAATAGGCATTGGGATTCCTCCTGGCTTATTATACGTTACTTCATAGAAAAACTTAGGCTCTTTTAGGTTAGCGCGTTCTGCTACTGGTACATTATCCATAATATACTCTTGTAACGTGCTTACTTCTTTTAAGCTAGTTGTACGCATAGACTCTTCAAAATCATCACTACCTTCTTCTACTAGATACACTAATGGTGGTAAGTCTGCTTCATCAATACCACGCTGCTTAATCATATCTTTTATTTGCTGGTTCATCTTTGAAGTCACATAAAATGTCTTTACACTCTCTACACCTATGTCAGTATAGTCTGTTGTGTAAAACCAAGATCTCCAGAACCAGTCTAAATCTACTGCAGATGCATCTTCCATTGTACGGAAAAAGTCTTCTGGTGTAGGGTGCTTAAACATCCATCTTTGTGAGTATGTTCTAAAAGCGTAATCAAATAAATCACGACCAAGAATAGTCTCTCTTAATATGTTTAATCCTGTTGCTGGTTTACCATAAGCATTTGCTCCAAAATTATAAGTGTTTAAACCTTTTGTCATAATTGGTGCTATGTAATCTTGATCACCACCCATGTAATCTACAATCTTATTTGCAGGACCTCTTCTTGATGGGTAGGCATTATTAGGTGCAATTGCATCTGGGTACCACTCACCAAAGTCTTGCTCAGCTACATACTGTACAAAGGTATTTAAACCTTCATCCATCCATGTCCATTGGCGCTCATCACTGTTTACTATCATAGGGAAATAGTTATGCCCTACTTCATGAATAATTACACTTATCATCCCGTATTTAACACGGTCACTATAAGTACCATCTTTATCTGGACGACCATAGTTCCAGCAAATCATAGGGTATTCCATACCTTGTTGTTTTGCATGTACAGAAATCGCTTTGTGGTAAGGGTAGTCAAAAGCCATACGAGAGTATGATTTTAAAGTACTTGCTACTGCTAGCGTAGAGTACTGCTCCCATAATGGATTACCTTCTGGTGGGTAAACTGATACCGCCATAACATCTTTATCGCCAATTTTTACGGCCATCATATCCCAGATGTAACGTCTTGAAGTTGCAAACCCAAAATCACGAACATTCTTAGCATCAAGTTTCCAAGTTTTTGTCTTTTTTGAGAATCCTTTTGCAGCTGCTTCTGCTTCTGCTTGTGTTACAATTATTACAGGCTTCTCGTATGCTTTTTTAGCTTGCTCATAACGACTCATCATCGTCTTGCTAAAAATATCTTTTCTGTTAGTTAAAACTCCAGTCCCGTCAAGAACGTGATCTGCAGGTACTGTAATGTTTACTTTAAAATCTCCAAAAGGTAAAGCAAACTCATCACGACCCCAGAACTGGCTATTTTGCCATCCCTCAACGTCATTATAAACTGCCATACGTGGGTAAAACTGTGCTATAACATAACCTCTGTTACCGTCATCAAAAGTCTCATAACCACTACGAGCTCTATCTACAGTGTGCTCTACTATATTGTACCACCACTTAATAGAAAACTCAAACTGATCTCCTGGTTGTAAATCTTTAGGCATCTCTACACGCATCATTGTGCGATTAATAGTATAAGGAAGAGCTCCTCCTTTTGCATTTTTTACATGCTCTATTTTAAAACCACCATCAAAACCTTCTGTCATATATGCATTAACAAAAGAACTAGCTTGTTGTGCTGGTGTAGCTGCGCTAGACTCTATTAATGGACTTTTAGAATCTCTTGCTCTTACATTTTGATCAAGCTGAACCCATAAATACTCTAAAGCATCTGGTGAGTTGTTTGTGTATGTAATTGTTTCATTACCATAAATACGTGCATTCTCATCATCTAGACGGATGTCCATATCATAATCTGCTTGTTGTTGATAATAATCTGGCCCTGGCGCACCACTTGCACTCCTGTAACTATTAGGAGTAGAAAACTCTTCGTACAGTTGTTTAAATCTGTTCTCGTTGGTATGGCCTGGCTTGCGCTCTGCCATGTCGCTTTCTACTTCTTGTGCAAAACTTACGCTTGCCACAAGAAAAAGTAGTACTAGCGATAAATACTTAGCTAATTTCATGTTGTTGATTTGGATTATTATTAAAGTTTAAAAATAGTTGTAATTATTAGCTTTATAAAGATTAGTCGTCAAATTTTAACAAACCATTAGGATTATCTTTTTCTAAAACCATACTTCTTTTATAGTCACCTACTGTAAAATGTATAATGTTTTGTTGATCTTCAAATTTTTCCATTAACATAGTATTCTCTACGCCTATTGAGTTGCACTCTTTTACATTTGCAATCTCAAGGTAGGCTTTAACTATGTCAGTTTCATACTCAACACCTAAATATTTTAACTCGGCCTCTTTACCATTTACTTCAATCTTGAGCTTTTTTAAAACATACTCTTTAAGTAATTCTCTATCACGCTCCGTTTCTTTTTTTGTATCAAGATAAGTTACTGTATTGTAACGTTCATTGAGCACATCTTCTACATCATCAATAAAAATCTTGGTGATTATCTGCAATGTTTCTGCTTCTGCGTTGTGTTCTACCTTAGTTACGCTCACATAAAATTTGTGAACATTAAATGAAGAAAGCCCAATAAAGAGAAGGGCTACAATTGTAATTTTAGTTATTAATTTCATATGTTTCTATATGTGTGTTTTACTTCGGAAATGTTACAAAAATAAGATCTTAATTTATCGATTGACAAATATCTCTTCTAGTTTGTTTAAAAAGGATAGACATCATTCTTCTTTAACGCTTAAAATTCTATTAATGTATTCTGGTGCTTTTTTTTCTAGTGTTGCCATTACTCTTGAGTAGTTTTCTTTTTTAAAATCCTGCTCCATTGTTTCTGTTTCTAGACAAAAAAGAATAAAATCATAAAGTCTGTTTTCTGGTATTTTATATGCTTCATTAAAAAAGCTTGCACCATAAAGATCTATAATAGCAGAAACGGTTTGGTTTTGAGACTCCCATTTTCTTTGAGTTCTTAAAACTTTATAATAACCACTTATGTGTTTATAGAGGGCTTCTACATCAACCGCAGTGACAAGACCTATACTAGGCACAACGGGCACTATTTTTTCTGCTGGTTTACCTTTAAAACCAGGAATACCTACATCATCAAACTGTAATACTTTTTCGGTTTTAATGTTTTGAAGATCTGTGTTTATATTTCCTGTGAGCTGGTTTCCTATTTTCACCTCAGTAAGTTCATTTACTATTTCTTGAAGGGTGATGGTTAGCTTTTCTTGGTTGTATGCTATTTCAGAAACAATAACGCGTTGTGGTATGTATGTAATTGAAGATACTAAAATGGTATCATTAACAGATGCTCTTATAGTAAAATCACCATTTTTATTTGAGATCACATTGCGACGTGAAGACTGGTTAAGAATATGAACACCCTCAACATCTGTTCTATTAGTTATGTGACCCTGCAGCTCTTTTTGTTGCGCATAAAGTGAGCTCATCACAAAAAAAATAGTAATAAAGAATAAAAATTTACTCTCTAGCTTTTGCATTATATAGTAAAGCTTTTTCGGTAATTAATTGGGTTAATTCTAGCTCATTGCCATCTGCTAAAAATTCATCTGGCACACCATTATCCACTAGATAAAAAATAAAATCTTCTGCATACTTTATTGGGATATCAAAATATGATTGCAACTCTTCTTTGGTATATTTTTCTTTTAGATAATGTCTAACCACATCGTTAGGTAATGTAGGGAGGGTTTCGGTTTCTTTTCGCTTTAAAAACTTGATCACAGCAGGAATAATCATTTGTAATTTTACACCATCGTTTTGTTGCTGTCCATTAAAAAAAGCATCGTGGGCTTTGTTACCTGCTATTGATGAAAATTTATCTTGTGTAAACTCATAATCAAACTCCATTTTTTCCCAAGATAAATCATTGTTTATATCATCTTCTACTTTGTTTATTTGAGCGCGATCTTCTTTAGAGAGCTTGTCACCTATTTTAACCTCATCAAGTTCATTAATTATAGGTTCTAATGTAATAGGTAGCTTTGCTTCATTATAGAAAATTTCAGAAACAATTATTTGCTTAGGTTTATAGGCAATAGAACTAACTAATAGGGTATCATTAACATTAGCCTTAATTTTAAAGGTACCATCTGCAAACGTGACCGCATTGTGTCGCGAAGTGTTGTTACGTATGTGAATACCGCCCACATCTGTATTATTTAATATACTACCCGCCATCTCTTTTTCTTGTGAGTAACAGAATGTAGATATTAATAATAAAATAAAAATAGAAAGAATTTTACTCATCAATCTGTTTCAGGTAATCCACTGCTTTATCTTGCAAAAATGAAAGTAAAACTAGTTGATTATTATCTTTAAGCAGGTCACTTTTTAGTCCATGTTCTTCGGCAAAAAATAAAAAATCTTCTTCTTTACCTTCTGGTATTTTAAACGCGTCTCTTAATTCTTGATGTGAGTATCGCTCTCTAAGCCCTTGCACGGTTTTTTCTGGATTATGAGGTTTTAAGGCAAAAGATCTACTTGCCTTTTTATTAAAAATAAGCTGCCCCAACAAGCCAATACCTCCTAATAAATTAACACCATATTGCTCTTGACCATTATAAAAAGCACTTTCTGCAAAGTTGCCAGGTATAGAAGACCATTTGTCTGGTGTAAACTCATAATCAAACTCCATAGTCTCAAAAGAAAGATCAAACTCTGTAGCAAAATCTACCGTTTTTATATTACCCACATCTACTACAAGATTACCTGTGAGGTCATATTTTCTCACAGTTACTTCTTGCAATTCATTAACTACAGGATTTAAATAAATACCTAGTTTTTTAGTGTCTATAGTACGTTGATCTACTGTTATCTTAAAAGTAGCATATTGTATTGCAGATACTATAATCTCATCATTAAGTGCAACAGCAAGTTTAAACTCACCATTTTCATCTGTTATGGTACCTCTATTAGAAGAGTTATTATATAATGTGACACCTTCTATATCACTTTCTGTAGGAGCAGAAATACGGCCATCAACCATGAAGCGTTGTACTTCTTGTGCAAATGAAGTAATTGTTGAAATACAAAATAATAAGAGTAGTAGTTTTTTCATACTATTAAAGATAAGGAAAAGGTTGGTAAAATTTTTACAATAATGATATAGTTTTATGCTATTAGTAAGACGCATAAAATTAATTATTGTTGCAATTTACAGTCGTACATATAAAAATCCTCCCCTAACCACGCTCTAACAAGACAATAATTAATAAAATTTTTTCTTCGGAAATCATCAATAATCTTGAGATAGACACCATTTGTAGAAAACCAAATAGCAACTAACTCTATTTTTGCATTATTTAGCGTGGCAATAATGACTTAGCACTATATTTGTTAGTATAAAGCTAAATATAATCTTAATCATATATAAAAAATGAAAACATTAAAACACATACTATTAGTTGCCATCTTCTTTACTACATCAATGACATTTGCACAAGAGATTGTAAATGACGGACAGAAATACATTGTTAGAGGCAGTCAAATATTTTTAAAAGGAAAAGATGTTTCTTCTTCTTTTACACAAGAACAAAAAGTTATCATCTTTGAGCAAGCCAAAAAAGTAGCAGAAGAGAGATTATTACAACAAGAAGATATTGATATACAAGCTGTGGAGGCTGATGACATTCAAAAACAAGCAATAGAAGCTGCCGAGAAAGAAATTTCTCCACTTGAAACACCTAAAGAAGAAGAAAAACATCAAGATGCTAAAAAGGTAAAAGAAGAGCAAGAAGAAAAATTAAAAGGTGTAGAAAAGGCAAAAGAAAAAGAGTTAAAAGCAGCAGAAAAAGCAAAAGCAAAAGAGCAAAAGAAACTCAAAGAAGCTGAAAAGAGCGCACAAAACAAATTAAAAAAGGCGGAGAAAGAACAAAAAGCTGCAGAAAAAGAAATAAAAAGAAATGAAAAAGCTGCATCAAAACTTGCTGCTGCAAAAAAGAGCCTTAGTAAAGCTGAAGAAAAATTAAAATCTCAAACCAAAAAATTTACAAAGCTAGAGAGCAAGGGTAAATTATCTCCTGTAGATCACGAAAAGTGGGAGAAAAAATTAAAGGGTCTTAAAGAAAATGTAGAAAAGCTAGAAAAGAAAGTAAATAAACTTAAATAGTCTTTTAAAGTTTTAAGTAGACAATACGTTCTATTTTATAAAAAATGCCTCATTATTACAAATGAGGCATTTTTACATGTATACATTCTATTTTAAACAAATAGGTAAAAATTTTTAAGATGAGTTACTTACTTTTATACTTTAATACTTTACTATGAAAAACTTAATCGTTGCAAGCACATCTACTATTCACGGTGGCTCTTACCTAGATTACCTAACAAAAGAAGTGTCTCAACTATTTAATGAGTGTAAAGAAATCATCTTTATACCATATGCTAGACCCGGCGGTATGTCTCACGATGCATACACGGCAATAGCAGCAAAGTTTTTTAATAAATTAAATATAAAAGTCACAGGGCTTCACTCTTTTACAAACCCAGCAAAAGCCATCACAGAAGCAAAAGGCGTTTTTACTGGAGGCGGCAACACATTTTTATTAGTACAAATGTTATATAAAAACGAAGTCATTCAGCCCTTGCGTGAGGCCATACTTAATGGAGTTCCTTACCTAGGCACAAGTGCTGGCAGTAACATCTGCGGTCCTTCTATGCAAAACACAAATGATATGCCTATTGTATACCCTCCATCATTTAAAACTATGGGTGTAATCCCTTACAATATTAATGCGCATTATCTAGACCCAGACCCTACTTCAAAACATATGGGAGAAACTCGAGAAACACGTATTAAAGAATACCACACGCAAAATACAGTACCCGTACTTGGCCTTAGAGAAGGGAGCTGGCTACGTGTCACTAATGACAAAATAGAACTCAAAGGAGCACACACTGCTAGATTGTTTGAACAAGGAAAACCTCCTGTTGAGATTGCCGCCGGTATGCTTTAAAATTCTTTAACCATATGATACCCCTTGCTCACAAAACCTTCATTATAGTAGAATTTATGTGACGGAAAATTATGCACAAAAGTGTTAAGTTCTATCCACACACAACCTTTACTTTGCACATAATCATACACCCATTGCATCAACTTTTTACCAAGACCTTTACCTTGATAACCTGATGTAATAATCACGTGATCTGCTTCTGCACTTTTACCTGCATAATGCCGCGTCATAAACCAAAGACCACAAATACCTATTAAAAGGTCGCCATCATAAAGCCCTACGCACTCATAGTTTTGAGTCACCATTTCTTGTAAACGCTCAATTCTGGTGGCTTCGGAAATATTAGCACTTCCTAATTCTTCTAACAATGGTAAAATGGTTAAAATTTCAGAAGGAACAATAATCTTAAATGTGAAGTTGTTTGCTGTCAAAATAGTATTAATTTAGTAGGTTACAAAGATAGGCAATGAACAGAAATCAATTTATAAAATTAACCAGTATTGCCGCTGCAGGAGTTCTTGCGGCGCCACAACTCTCATTTAACAGTAGCTACACTTCTATTGACAAAGATTTTTTAATAGGTAAAAGCGACTATTCTTTTCAGGGGCCATCCTGGAAAATGCAGCAAGAAACTTATGCTAGTTTTCAAGACATGAAAAAAGCAGCCGCAACCGCAGGTCTTAAAATAGAAGTTGTTTCTGCCTACAGAAGTTTTGAACGCCAAAAACAAATTTATGAAGGCAAATACAAGAGGTTTACCGCAGCAGGATTAGCACCTTTAGATGCAATAAAAAAAATCATAGAATACTCTACCATCCCAGGAACTTCTCGTCATCACTGGGGCACAGACATTGATATTATAGACGCAAACGGATCTCCAAGACCTTCAAGTGTTTTACAAGCAAAGCACTTTCACGGTGCAGGACCATTTTGCAAACTCAAAGAATGGCTTAATGAGAATGCAGCAAAATTTGGTTTTTATGAGGTATATACAGACAACGCACAACGCAAAGGTTTTAAATATGAGCCATGGCATTTTAGTTACGCGCCAGTATCTAAACAGTTACTATTAGATTACCGCAAACTAGATGTAAAACAAATTCTACTAGAAGAAAAATTACTGGGAGCAGAACATTTTACAGACGCATTTATTGCAAAATATAGAGCAGAAAACATACTTGACATAAATCCCAATTTGATTTTGTAACTTTAGGACTTGATTTACAGTTAAGTTAACACACAATAGATTTCTGCTTGCGCAGAAATGACAATAGAAATATAATATGAGAAATAGTTGGAAAATAAGACTCGCAATAGGCGCGCTAATTGTTGGATTTGCTATGTTTAAAAAATGTGCAAACACACAAGAAAATCCATATACTGGCACAAGTCAAGTAATCTCTATGGATCCACAAGAAGAGATTGCAATTGGCTTACAGAGCGCCCCAAGTATGGCTCAAGAATATGGAGGTCTCTACCAAGACCAGCGTACCCAGAACTATGTGAAAATGGTGGGGCAAAAATTAGTAAACAGCAGTATGGCAAGAGATACGCCATATGAGTATGACTTTCATTTATTAGCAGATGCGCAAACCATCAATGCATTTGCGCTCCCTGGCGGACAAATTTTTATAACACAAGCTTTGTACTCTAAACTAGAAAATGAAGACCAGCTAGCAGGAGTACTTGGCCACGAGATTGGTCACGTTTTAGGTAGACATAGCGCAGATCGCATTGCAAACAGCGAGATCTGGCAAACCATCTCTATGGGTGCAGAAGTTGGTGGTGGCATGGGCGGTGCCGCTGGTGCTTTTGGTCAAAATATTCTTTTAGGCAATGGCCGTGATGACGAGTTAGAAAGCGACGATCTAGGTGTCCTTTTTATGATTAATGCAGGTTATGACCCTTATCAAATGATAGGTGTCATGAAAATTTTAAAAGCTGCAGCAGGGCCAAGTAGAGTGCCCGAGTTTCAAAGCACACACCCAGACCCAGACAACCGTATTGAGCAAATTGAAGCTTCTATAGAAAAGTATAGAGAGGCTTCATAACAGAAAAAAAATAGTATACCTTAACAAGAAGATGGAAGAAACAAATTACGGCGTTACTGGACTTCTTTTAATTTTTAGAATAGTAATCACGGTTTACTGTGTCAATAAAGCAGGTAGTCTTAACAGGAATAAAGTAAGCTGGGGAGTTTTTGCATTTCTAATACCCTTAATTGCATTAATATGGATTCAATTTATGAAACCAAAAAATGATTTTGTCTAACACACATATTAGCGTGTTTTAAAAAAAAACTGTTTTTATTAGATTCGGTTTTGAAATCAATTTAATGTCATTAGTTATCGGCATCTTTTTCAAACCTTGTATCTTTGTTAGATGAACAAAAAAGTCCTCCTTTTAATTCTTGATGGCTACGGTATCACTCAAGACGAGACTGTTTCTGCAGTAGCACAAGCAAATACTCCTTTTATAGATTCGTTGATGGCTAACTACCCTCACGCAACATTACTCACTCACGGCAAGAATGTAGGTTTACCAGATGGCCAGATGGGTAATAGTGAAGTAGGACACATGAATCTAGGCGCCGGGCGTATTGTTTATCAAGATCTTGCTAAAATAAATCTAGCCGTTGCAAACGACACTTTAAAGGATGAAAAAGTACTTAAAGATGCCTTTTCTCATGCTAAAGAGACCGGCAAAAAAGTTCATTTATTAGGCTTAGTTTCTGATGGTGGTGTTCATTCTCATATAGATCATATTAAAGGATTGCTAACAGCTGCAGATGACTACGGTCTTGACAACGTTTTTGTTCACGCCTTTACAGATGGTCGTGATGTAGACCCAAAATCTGGAGCCAAGCACATTTCGGCATTACAAAAACATATGGCAGAGACCACGGGGCAAGTTGCCTCTGTAATAGGTCGCTACTTTGCTATGGATCGTGATAAAAGATGGGAGCGCGTTCAAAAAACATATGACCTTTTAGTCTTCGGAAAAGGGAAGTCTTCAGAAAATCTAGTAAAGAGCATTGAAGAAAGTTATGAAGCTGGCGTTACAGATGAGTTTATAGAACCAATTGTAGCAACAAAAAACGGCAATCCAATTGCAAAAATAGAAAAAGACGATATCGTTATTTTCTTCAATTTTAGAACAGATAGAGGTCGCCAACTTACAGAAGTATTAACGCAGGAGAATTTTGAAGATTTTGGGATGCATAAAATCCCATTGTATTTTGTCACACTTACAAATTATAGTGATTCTTATAAAGGAATACACGTAGTTTATGACAAAGAGAATATTAAAGATACATTAGGTGAAGTACTAGAACGTAACAACAAAACACAAATACGCATCGCCGAAACTGAAAAATACCCACACGTAACCTTCTTCTTTAACGGGGGTCGTGAAAAACCTTTTAATGGGGAGAAACGTATTTTGTGCCCTTCACCAAAAGTGGCTACTTATGACTTACAACCAGAGATGAGTGCCTTTGAGATACGTGATAAAATTATCCCAGAAATAGAACATGAAACAGCAGATTTTATCTGTCTCAATTTTGCAAATCCAGACATGGTAGGACACACAGGTGTTATGGAGGCCGCCATTAAAGCTTGTGAGACTGTAGACACTTGTTCTAAATCTATTATTGAAGCGGCACTAAAACACGGGTACACAACGTTAGTAATTGCAGACCACGGTAACAGTGAGACTATGAGAAATCCTGACGGTTCTCCTAACACCGCACATACAACAAATCCGGTTCCTTTAATTTTAGTAGACAAGGAGATTAAACATATTAATAACGGAATTTTAGGTGACATCGCTCCTACTATTCTTGATCTACTTAAAGTAGAAAAACCAGCAGCGATGACACAAAACTCTTTACTATAATAGTCACCCGACTCATCGGGCATTAAAAATGAAAAAAATCGCACTACTATGTTTTACGCTTTCTGTGTTAGCCTGTAACAATACAGAAAATAAAAAAGAGATACATATTGAAGAGATAACTTCAGAAATAGAAGATGTTTCTGCAGAGGTTACTTTAAACAAAATGATTGATGATCCTGAAGAAGAAGGATCAAAAATGCTTATTGGTAAGATAAACGAACAAGGTTTAACACAAAATGAGTTTGCTTGGTTTAAAGATACCGTAATAAAAGATGACCCAGATTTTAAAGTGGTTGAAGAGCTAAAAGACTACATTCAAGATTATGATATTACTGTTTTTATGGGTACTTGGTGTGAGGATAGCCAGCGTGAGATTCCGCATTTATTTACTATTTTAACTATCGCAGAGTATGATTTAACTAGAATAGAAATGTATGCCGTAGATCACGATAAAACAACACCTACAGGTGCAGAAAAAGGAAAAAACATAGAATATGTTCCTACTATCATTTTATCAATAGAAGGCGAAGAAGTAGGGCGTGTAGTAGAGTCTACTCAAGAAACCCTAGAAAAAGACTTATTGAAGATTGCTTCGGGTCAAGATTACAAGCATATCTACGAAGAGTAAATAATTATTCTTCGTAATTTTGCCGCAACAAAAAACTAACATTGAAAGATAATTTTACCATAGCTGTAGATTTTGACGGTACCATTGTAAAAGATGCGTACCCCAAAATAGGAAAGCCCATGATTTTTGCTTTTGAAACTTTAAAAGCATTACAAGCAGATGGTCATCGCCTTATTTTATGGACCTATCGTGATGGTAAAAGACTAGAAGAAGCTGTAGACTTTTGTAAAGAGAATGGTATTATTTTTTATGCCGTTAACAAAAGTTATCCAGAGGAAATTTACACAGAAAAAATAAGCAGAAAGATTAATGCAGACTATTTTATAGATGACCGAAATATAGGTGGTCTTAAACAATGGGGCGAAGTCTATCAGCAATTTATGGGAGGTTCTGCTCCAGCAAGTGCAACAACAAAAAAGAAAAACTGGTTCGGTTTTTAAAAGACTACATCATGATTATACCAAAGACAAGAGAAGAAATTGAATTAATGAGAGAAGCCGCACTAGTGGTTTCTAAAACATTAGGAATGTTAGCCCCTCTAGTAAAACCAGGAGTTACCACACAAGAACTTAATGATATTGCAGAAGCATACATAAGAGAGCAAGATGCAATCCCTGGATTTTTAGGATTGTATGATTGCCCTTCTACTTTATTAACAAGTGTAAATGAAGCCGTTGTTCACGGCTTACCTACTAACATCCCTTTAAAAGAAGGCGATATTGTTTCTATAGATTGCGGTGCTATAAAGCATGGTTTTTATGGTGATCACGCCTATACTTTTCAAGTAGGAGAAGTAGCAGAAGAAACAAAAAAACTGCTTGATGTTACTAAAGAGTCATTATACATAGGAATGCGTGCCTTTAAAAAAGGAAATCGCGTAGGAGATGTAGGCTTTGCTATCCAGAATTTTTGTGAAAATCACGGATACGGTGTAGTTAGAGAACTAGTAGGTCACGGCCTAGGTCGTACTATGCACGAAGACCCAGAATTACCTAATTATGGTAAACGAGGTCGTGGTAAAAAGTTTATAGAAGGTATGACACTTGCTATGGAGCCAATGATAAATCTAGGTACTCATAAAGTAACCCAACTTGATGATGGCTGGACAATAGTAACACAAGATGGAAAACCTAGTGCTCACTTTGAGCACAACATAGCTTTAGTTGACGGTAAACCACAACTACTCTCAACCTTTGATTATGTTTACGAAGCTCTAGGAATCACAAGTAACGAAGAGGACGAATTTAGGTCTTAGTATGTCAAAAATTTTCAAATTCTTACTCAACCTCTTCCCGAGGACTTTTATGATACGGGTAAGTTATTTGGTACGGCCTCTAGTGGCATTCTTCTTAAAAGGAAACACTTACACAGACCCTATAGACGGAAAATCTTATCGCAAGTTTTTACCTTATGGATATGAACGCGTGCGCGAAAACGTGCTAGCACCAGGTACTTTGTCTTTAGAACGACACCGCTTATTCTGGTTGTATCTCACTAATGAAACTGGGTTTTTCACAAAACAAATAAGGGTGCTTCACTTTGCACCTGAGCAAGCATTTTTAAAACGTTTCAGAAAACAAAAAAACCTTACTTATACTACGACAGACCTCAACTCACCTATCGCAGACGTGAAGGCTGACATCTGTGATTTACCTTTTAAGGATAATAGTTATGACTTTATTATCTGCAACCATGTTTTAGAACATATACCAGATGACACAAAAGCAATGCAAGAGTTATATCGTGTTTTAGCTCCTGGAGGCATCGCTATTTTACAAGTACCTTATGACAGAAACCGGAAGGTGACCTTTACAGATGATAGTATTACAGACCAAAAAGAGCGCGCCGCCATTTTTGGACAATACGATCACGTGAGAGTCTATGGAATGGATTATTTTGATAAACTGAGATCTGTAGGTTTTAAAGTTGAAGCCGTTGATTATACCGCAACATTATCTGATAAAGAAGTAAATAAATACAGGCTTCCTAAAGGAGAATTACTACCTTTATGTAGTAAATAATTTTCCTTGCTTTTGAAATATTCTCCAACCTTTATTATTTATATCCTATTTTATTTATTTACTACGCCTCAAATTATTGGTCAGGTAATGTCAGCAAATGATTGTGAGTTTGCAATACCTATATGTGGTAGCAGTAATTTTGGACTTGAACCAGACGGAGTTGGTCTTGATGAGTTTTCACTTCCTGGAAATACTGCCCCGCCTTGTTACACCTTTAACAACAATACTATTTGGCTTTCTATGACTATAGTAGCATCTGGTGTTCTTGCATTTGATATTGCACCTGATAACCCAGAAGCAGATTATGATTTTGCCGTATACGGGCCTACCACAGACTGCACAAATCTAGGAGACTCTATTCGTTGTTCCAGCACAAACCCTCAGGCTGCTGGTATTTCTGCGCTAACAGGACTTAGCACAGATGAAGTAGATGGTGATGAAGGCCCAGGTGAAGACGGTAATGGATATTTACAGGCTATTGATGTTATAGCAGGCGAAACCTATTTTTTATTGATAGATAGGGCACTTGGTTCTGGTGGCTTTTCTATAGAGATGACAGGTACCGCAGGATTTCCCGAACAGCCTATCGCAAATGCAACCACAAATCTGAGCTCTTGTGATATGGTAGTTGGTGTAGATGGATATACCCTTTACGACTTAGGAGCTTTGGTTTCAGGAATAGAAAATGGACAAGCAAATATCTCAACTACTTTTCACACATCATTAAACGACGCAAATCTCAATATTAATTCATTAGATGAATTATATACAAACACCTCTAATCCACAAACTATATACTATCGAGTAACTAACACAATATCTCGCTGCTCAGATATTAATCAATTAGAGTTAACTACCACTTTACCCACAATTAACGTGACTCTACCACAAGATTTAATTATTTGTACAGATACAGATGATGCGGTTGTTTTAACCACAAAAAGCGGTTACAGTTTTTATGAGTGGAGCACTGGTGAGAGTGGCCCTTCTCTTAATAGTATTACGGTAAATGAAGGTGGTATTTACAGAGTAACTGTTACAGATACTAATGGCTGTCTTGCTACGGCATTAACTACTGTATATACCTCACAAGCTCCATCTATAATTGATGTTCTTATTACTCAGTTTAACCAAAACGACAACACCATTACAATTGTAGCAACTGGTGAAAACGAACTATCCTATGCTTTAAACAGTCCTACTTTTGCTGAAGACAATGTTTTTAAAGGAGTACCTGGCGGTGTTTATACTGTATTTGTACAAGATAGTTCAGGGTGCGGTATTGCATCTCAACAGGTAATCATACTTGATTACCCTCGTTTTTTTACGCCAAACAATGATGGTGTAAATGACAGATGGGCAATCTCAAATATTGAAAATTTTCCGAACGCAGTGACTCGTATATACAATAGACAGGGAATTCTAATAAAACAGTTAAACGCTAAAGACACAAATGGATGGGATGGCACCAATAAATATGGTAGACCATTATATTCTGATGATTATTGGTTCTCGTTACAGCTAGAGAATGGACTAGAAAAAAGAGGGCACTTTACATTAAAACGGTAAAGACTTTAAAAATACTACCTCAACATCTTATTTTTAAAACTTTGAGATACATACGTACCGGTGGTATTCTCATCTTCTATATAAGTAAGATACGCTGCTATGTCTTCTTGGCTTGCAATCACCTTTTTTGCGCGCTCTAATCCCATTGCCATAAATGCAGTTGCATAAGCGTCTGCTAGAGCACAAGTAGGTGCAATTACTGTAGCACTAGTAACATCGCTTGCTTCTGCCATTCCGGTAAGTGGGTTTATAGTATGTACAAACTTTTTACCCGTGATGGTATCTATTCTAAACTTTCTGTAATTACCTGACCCCGCTAAGCCCTCATTATTTAATTGAACTAATGCATCATAAGCTCTATGCTCCACCTTAGAGTCAAGCGCCTCTACTCCTGCCGTCCAGGGTTGGTCACGACCTAGGTGTTTTCCTTTTGCAAGTACTTCTCCCCCTAGCTCAATGATATAATTTTTAATATTTTTTGAATCTAAAAAATTTCCGAGGAGATCAATACCATAGCCTTTTGCCACTGCATTAAAATCTAAATATACAGAAGGATGTGCTTTTTTAACGGTTCCATCTGCTAGAATTTTCACTTTACGGAAACCTACAAATTGACGCAGACTATCTAGTTTTTTAGGAGTCAAAGTGATAATATCATTAGCATTTCCGAAGCCATAGGCGTTACGTAAAGTACCCACGGTAGGATCAAAATAACCTTTTGAGTTTGTAAAAACGGTTTCTGAAACACGAAAAACATCTTTAAAAATTTCATCTACAATCACTGTAGAATCGCCTCTGTTTATTTTTGAAATATCACTCTCGTAGAGATACGTACTTACAGATTTATTGACCTTATAAAAAACACTATCAAGACCTTTTTCTAGATCTGCGTAGTCATCTGTAAAGAGTTGAATACTATAAGTAGTACCAAAGGCAGGACCTTGATAGGTCATCATTTTTACTTCTTGCGGCTTATTACAACTGGTAAAAAAAAGCGCAACTATAATTACTGTTAGATATCTCATATTATTTCTTGAAGGCCTTGATATACCTGCGTGTAGTGTTCATCTTTTAAAACAGGTTTTGCATAATCTTTGCCGTGACCTAAGCCAACTCCTGCATAATAGGTTTTTGCCTCAAAAGTATTTGCATGCTGTTTTATGGTTTGCATAAAAACAGGATCATACGCATTTGCATCTTGTGGATAAGAGATAGCGCGTACAATCACAAAGTGAAGATCTTTATTTTTTAAACCTACAAACTGTGGGTCCTTGCCTATTTTACTATTTACACCTAAAAACTCAAAGCCTTTAGACTTCATGTCTTCTCCCACAATATTCATCGCGAGATTATGTAATTCTTGTGGACTTAACTTTTGACTCATTTAAACCTAATAAATTGTGATGTATTAAAGTAATAAGTAGGAATCTGCAACGGTGCTCCCATCTCTAACTCAAACCAAGGGCTAATGTTTAAATCACTTGGATTTTTAAGTATATGAACACTTTGTGCTGGCGTGTTTCCTTGTGCAAAAATAAATAAATTATCACCGTTCTCATTAGTAACTTTATCTACAATCATAATAATATGACCTGGAAAGCCAGGAGTCACTAACATGTCACCCACCTCAAGTTTTTTAATTTCAGAAATTTTAGGGAGTTCGCTATACAGTGATTGGGTTCCTGCATAGGTGTAAATGAGATTGAGGTACTTGTAAAAGTTCTTTTTTGAAGTATCTGCTCCTGCAGTTTTATGAAAACTAACATTGTTTCCATTTATTTTAGGCCTGTATCCTTCTGCATATTTAATCCAAGAACAATAATGACCTGAGGTAAAATTAAAACCTATTTTAGATTTTTGACCACTATCCCACAAATATTCTGCTCTTATTCGCATTAAGGCATCTGCGCATTGCTGTAAACCGTTAGAAGGCACTGGCACCTCTAGTACACCTAAGTGACCTGCTTGATACATATATGGATTACCATCATAATTAATAACCTGAGCACCATAGTTTTTTAATGTGTAGTCTTGTAAATACTTCGGAAATGTGCCTGCTTTATAAACTGCTCTTTTAAAACCATCTGGCACAATAGTTCTTGAAACTATCGTATTACCTTCTTTATTAATATAATCTGGAGTAGTTACATAAGTTAACGCAGTATCTTTTATAACCTCCCCTTTTCTAGTAAAAAACAAGAAGCTTACTAAGCCAATACCCAATAGTATAAAGATGTATTTTTTCATCTCTTATAGAACTGATTAATCTGAGTTTTATTTTTTTTAAAACTAAATACCCTTCAATTATTAAAATTTCAGAAATAAAAAAAGGGTCACAATCAAAAGATCACGACCCTAGCATTAAAAATTTACCATCCCCACAGTAAACTATAATACTATTTTTTTATAAACTGTTTTACAAGATCACCCTGTGTAGTAGAGATATTAACAAAGTACAATGCAGCCTTTAAACCAGAAAGGTCAACAGTAATTGCGTTTCTATTTTGTGCAGCAACTGTAGTTATTATTCTTCCTTGAACATCTGTAATTGTAACTTTATTAATTTGCGCTTGTGGTGAGTTTATAGTAAACATACCATCTGTAGGATTAGGAAAAACACTAATTGCACTTTCATCTAGCGCAGACACGCTTAGTTCTGCCCCTCTAAAGTCTAAAGTAAAACGATTGTTTTGCGCTCCAGCAGTACTCTCAAAACTGTAATTTGTTTTATTTAAATCTGTCACTGTGTTTGCTACGTGATCAATCAAGAACACTCTAGATTGTGAAATAAGATTACCTTCCATTTTATGAATAGAAATTGTGTAAGACTCTAAGGCGTCAATTTGAGTTGAAAAACCTATACCTACTTGCATATTATCTGAAAATGATTCTCTACCCTGAATACCAAGTTCTTCTGTTCCATCTAGAATGTGCGAGAATATAGAAACAGGAACTCCTACTCTTCTACTGTCATATTTAGCTTCATAGCCAGATGTTGCTTGATCTGTAAAAGCGATACCCGTTGTAGAACTTAAATCATATTGCTCATTATTAATTCTAAGCCATATTTTATTTATCTCAGTTTCTGGCGCTCTTAATGTATTATTAGAAGTAGTAGAACGCATTGCATTATTAAACGTTGCTGTTCCTGCTGCGTTTGCTTTTACACCAAAACCCTGTCCTGTAGAGATTGAATTATTTAATGTTGCTCCCGGCTTAGTTGATGCAGGATTAAACATAGTCCCATTAAAAGTAGAAATGTCTGCCATATTAAAGTTAGCAGTATTTGCTCCCGGAAATGAAGGTGCTGGCGTTGATACATGTTCCCAAAGATATATCTCATCTATAGCACTGTTTGTCGCGATAAAGTCACTTGCAACTATAGCAGATGGATAAGGGTTTGATAAAACACTAGGACTTGCATTCTTATTTTCTGCAGCCGTTCCTGTCCCTGTTCCTGTTGTGTTAAAATCTAAATTGTATGTTATCTCTCCACTATTTAATGTTCCTTCAGAAAATTTAAGGTCATAGGTTTGATTACCACTTAAAAGATCTGCTTGAGGCCATACGTAATATCCTTCTCCAGCATTATAGTTTCCTGAATAGTTAGACCAATCATTATTGTCTTCATCTACAAAATTTGTCCCTCCCGGAAAATTAGCCTGTACTGTTGGGTGTGGTCTAAAATTAGTTGTAGTAATATTTAAAACTCTAAAAACAGGATTTGTTTGCCCTTCTGCTTTACCCAAACTCATTGGGTTACCCAATATCATAAAGTCACGTGGCTTTAAATTTGGTGTAGTCACATCAACATTAATAGTACCATTATTAGTTACTTTTGCATCTTCTGCTACTTGTACAAAACTACCTTCGTGTTCTATATTTAAAGTAGCACCCGCATCTACAATAGCTGCATGCTGCACAAAAATATAATCTCCAGCAGCAACAGTAACTATACTTGTACCAGATATTGTTAAGGTACAAGCATCTATACTACCGTTAGACGTATTATAGTCACCATTAATGATAACTGTATCAGTATCTTGGGGTGCACCTGCTGGTGACCACGCTGTCCCATTCCATATTTTTGTAGCTCCTGCACAACGTTCTGCCATCTCAATACCCCACATACCGCGACCAAAAGTTCCAATATATAGTTTGTTATCAGTATAGTTTATCTCTAAATCTTCTACTCTAACATTAGGCAAACCTGTACCTAATTTTTCCCAAGTTGTAGCTGCACTTTCTTTAAAGTAAGGTCCAAGCTCAGTACCTAAATAAGCTGTTTCATTATCTACATTAACTTTTATTTTTTTCATAATAATGTTAGGTAAGTTACTTGAGATATTAGTCCAAGTAACCCCATTATTAGTAGATTTATATACTTTATTACCGTCATTATACCCACTTGTTGTTGCATAAACAACTGAAGAAGCTGGTATCGCAGAAAAACTATTAAAAACCTGTCCCGCTGGTGGTGTTATTGTTGTCCAAGTATCGCCATCATTTAATGTAACTTTTGCAGATATAGTATTACCCACATTACCTATTGTATAAATCTCAATATCATCATCACTATCATTCCAGACTACTTCTATAAATTTAGTCTCTGTAAGACCTGACCCTAAAGCAACCCAATCTGATGTGTCTCCTGTCCCACCTTTATTAGAAGATTTTTTTATATCACTATGACAAGCATAGATAATAGTAGCATCTGATGGATGCACAGACATTTGTGAAACAAATGCTGCGTCACTATTTGTTGGCAAAATATAGGTAGCTTGATCATACCCATCTGCATATCCTGCATCTGCACGATATAGTTGTCCATTAGTCCCACCTAAGTATCTAATATCTGAATTTGAAATATCAATTCCAGATGCCGTACCATCACCAGCAAGAGCTGCAAGCCAATTTCTGTTACCACCTTGCAATATTTTTGAAAAACCATCATTATCTTGGTTTGCCATCATAAAGTTATCACCCATTGCTTCTTGTGTTACCGAAATATTATAGGGTTGTGTAATTATTAAAGAACTTGAAATATCTGCCCAAGGAGTTAAAGGGTGTACATCTGTTGTGCTAAATGGACCTTTATGAATCCCAGCATCGTGTCCATTTAAAACTGTATCTCCATCTGCCAAAAATGATATATGATGATGATCTGCATGTATATAGAAGCTATCAAACAATCCAGTGTTATCATCTTCATAAGCATCCATAAACATACTAAAAGTAGCACCTCCGTTTGTAGATTTGTATCCATTAACCCCAGCAACAAGAATATTCATTTTATTAGTAGGAGAAACTGCTATATTAATATTGTACCCACCTTGAGAGCTAAACCCTGTTAGCGTTGTTGTGCTTACTAAATCTGCCGCTGTATCGTTATATGCGTATCTAAACTTTCTAAATGTTGCTTGCTCTGTAATGGTTTCACCATTATTTTGTTCTTCAAGTATTCCATAGAAAAAATCTGGGTCATTTGCAGAACTAGCAAGTTTTAGTTTTTGTTGACCACTACTTAATCCTTGTATAGTTGAGTGAAGTGAAAAAGTTGACCCACCATCATTAGAAAAATACAGCCCACCAAAACTATCTGAAACAACAACCTTCATTGTATCATTTGGATCAAAAACTATGTTTTGAAACCCTTCTGTATAAGGACCAAAACCTGTTGAAACTGGGATGTTTGCCCAAGTAATACCAGCATCTGTAGTTTTCTTTATCTCTGTAGTAGTTAAAGCATAAATTGTTGTAGAACTACCAGGAGCAAAAGCTAGGTCATTAATAAATTCATTTTCGTTTAAACTAAAAGTTAAACCTGTAGGGCTCCAAGTATCACCCGCATCTATAGATTTAAAAACACCAATAGAAGAGATATGCGCTCCATCTTCATCACCTGTTGCCATATAAATAATACTTGTATTATTAGGGTCTACAAGAATATCTGTAACGCCTAATCCAGCAAGAAAGTCTGATTTTGGTAACCAGAGTGCTCCATTATTTGTAGTTTTCCAAACACCACCTGCAGCAGAGCCCGCATACATTATATTTTCATTATTAGGGTCTTCTGCAATTACATTTATTCTTCCTTTTCCAGGATACCCAACATAACCATTTGATAATGGTGTCTCTACAGGACCTACTTGTATCCATGGATTTGTAGAAGATTTAGTTTGGATTTGAGAATCCATCATTGTATTAATATATGCTTCTTTTGATACCATTCTATTTGATGATCCAGGAAAAGTACCATCTGCATTTACTTTATCTTGCCATATATATGCCCATCTTTCAAATTGCTTTTGCGCTTTTTTATTAGCTTTAACTGTAAGATCTAATTGAGCAAATTCTGCTCTTTTTTGAGAAACTATTTCAAAAAAGTTTGCCTCACTAGAAGTAACTTTAGATTTATAATTTCCCGTTTTTGAAGTTTGTGCAAGAGCAAAATTGCTTATGAAAATGGCAACAACAAAAACACTTAAACTTTTAAAAAAAGTAGATTTTAATTTCATAATATTAATGTTTAGTTTTAACGCTACAAAAATATTTATACTTTAAATATGTTATGAAGTTAAGTAGTTAAATTATACTTTAAAGCACTACGCAACTACTACGCAACCACTAATTTTGTTACTTTTACCCCCTTAAACTATCAATTGAAATAAATTAATGAGATTATTATTTAGTGCTTTATTTATTTTTCAGGTTATGCTCTCAATGGCTCAAACTGAAAAAAATTATTCTCATTTAATAGATGCTGCAGATGCATTAATATCTGTAGATGCCAACAAAGCTTTACAGTATCTTGATAGCATTCCTTCTCCTTTAGAAAAATCAATAAATGGAAGAATAGGAGAGTATTATTTACTAAAAGGTTATTGTTACGACCACACATTACAAGAGACTAAAGTATACCCAAGTTATTTATTATCTAATAGATATGCCATTGAAGAAAATGACTATGATACTGCAGGTAAAGCAAATCTAGAATTATTTACCTACACTTATTTTATCAAAAAAGATAGTACCGCCCTAAAATACCTAGATGCTGCAGAAAAATACTATACACTCTCAAACAATACCAATGGTTTAATCCATATAAAGCAAATGCCCGCTTATGTAGCTTTTACAGAACAAGAATATGATAAATGCAATAATCTATTATTAGAAAACCTAGACACCTACAAGAATGTAACTGACGATGCTTACTATTATTTGTTTGCAAATTTTATGTTAGCCTCAAATTATATACATAAAGAAGATTTAAAAAACGCAAATAAGTATTTAAAAGAATTTAAAAGCTTAAAGACAAACCCAACTATTACAGCATATAATTATAATGGCTACAAGGTTACCCTAGATATTTGCATGTCCCATCTTCACTTAAGTAATAATGAAATAGATTCTACTTTATATTATTTATCATCTGCTAACAAGCTAAGAGATTATATGTCTTTAATACCAAAAGGAGAATATTTTTCATTCTCTGCAGAAGCATATAATATATTAGGCAAAGAAGACATTAGTAAAAAATACTTAGACTCTTTAAGAGATTTTCAAAAAGAGGTATTAATAGATAATATTGAGGCCGGTTCTGCCTTAAATGAAATATTAACAAACTCTGAAGAATCTCTTATTAAGAAAAGTGAAGAATCTAATATTGTAAAAAAATGGCTTCTAGCAATAGGTATTCTTTTAGTTATTCTTTTACTTTTATTCTTATTTGGTTACAAAAGATTTAAGTCAAATAAAGATAAATTTTCACGTCAACAAAAAGATTTTTCAAAGCTAAAATCTAGCAACGAAAAACTAAAGGTTAGAACCCAAGAACTAGAGATTTACATTTCAGAAGTAAAAGAAAAAGTGAAGCAGATCTCATCAATTAATGATGAAGAATCACAACAAAATAAAATAAGATCCTTATACAGGTCTATAAATGCAGAAGCAAACAATTATAAAAACAGTGGTGACAATCATATCAATATTTTAAAAGAATTAAACGAACCCTTTTTTGATAGTATAAAAAATGACTTCCCAATACTCACAGACACAGAGTTTTTAGTTTGCTACTATTTAAAACTTGGATTTAAAAATAAAGAAATCGCCTTTTTCTTAGATAGATCAATAAGATCTGTTGAAAGCCAACGATATAGAATAAGCAATAAAATGAATCTAGAAAACAGCAAAGTTTTAGTTGACTATATTAACAACACATATGCGTATTAGGTTCTTTTTTTAAGAACTGATTTTTTTTTAACTATCACATTTTTATTTGTAGAAGTTATTATTGAAAACAATAATTCATCTTCACTTTTTGCTTGCTCATTTTTATATGGAGCCGTAGCTTTTACAAAATATTTCCCAGGAACTAAGTTGTTTTCTGGAGCTATAATTTGCCCTTCTGGCATACTGTAAATCACTACAGATAGTACTTTACTAGCACCTTCTAACTTTATACTACTTATAGTAATAGCCTCATTAACTTGTATTATAGCACTATACTGTACAACTATAAATTGACCTGGTTGACCCGCAGGTTTAATTTTTTTCTCTACCTCATTAACGGTTAATGCTTGACAACCTCCAGTAATAAGAGCAAGAATAAAAATAATAGGGAGCTTAAGTGACTTCATTTTATTGTGTTGTGAATAATGTAAACCTAAGTAATAAAATTTCAATAAAAAACAGCATTTCACATTCTTATTAAAATCAAAATAGTTTTAATTTACTTTTTGCTGAAATAGTAATTATTGAAATTTCGGTAAATGAATTAGTAATATTTCAGAAATAAAAAAGGTCACTATCTATAGATAATGACCTTAGTAAAATATGATTATTAATTATTATTTTTTAATCATCTGCTCCACTTTTATCCCTAGTTCTGTTTTGATTGTTATAAAATATACAGCGGTATTTAAATGAGATACATCTACAACAAGATTATTTTTATCATACGCCTTTATAGTGCTAATAATTCTCCCTTGAATATCTGTTACTGTCACCTCTTTAATACTAGATTTTGGAGAATTTATATTTATAATTCCATTTGCTGGATTAGGAAATACTGAAATTGCTTCAATAGCACTTTCTAGATTATTAAGTACTTCTCTTGGCTTAAACTGGATTATAAAACGTTCATCCTGTCTACCAGCGTTACTGATAAATTTATAATCTTGCTCATTTAGCTTTACAATCACATTCTCTATAGTATCTATAAGATACACTTCTTGTTGCTCAATAGCAGGACCCTGTAATTGATCTAATGATATTAGGTACTCCTGTTCTTCTTCAATTATTGTTTCAAACCCTAGTTTAACTTGAGCCTCAACCTCAAAACCAGCTCTACCTTGTATTGCTAATTGCTCACTACCATCATCTAAGTGAGAGTAAAGAGAAACAACCGTTGCTAGTCTGCCAGAATCATATCCTGAATCCAAACCATTAGTAGCATCTTCTACAAAACCTATAAGTGCTGTATTATGATGGTCATACGTGTTATTTGATACTCGCACCCACAAACGATTCATATCTTGCTCTACCGCTCTCAATGTATTGTTATTATCAGTTATGCGCATTGCATTATTAAATATAGCTGTACCAGATGCTGTTGCCAGAATACCAAAGCCTTGTGAAGTTGACAAATATCCATTATTTGCTTGAAGAGCAGTTGCAGCCGTCATAGGCCCTGTTAAGTTAAACATAGAAATGTTTTCCATACTATGGTTATACACATTTGCTCCCGGAAACGAAGTTCCAGTGCCACCCACTACAGTATGCTCCCATAAGAACACCTCGTCAACCATATTGTTTTCTGCTATAAATAATCGAGCATCAATTGCAGAAGCATATGGGTTTGCTAATAAATTATAGCTATTTGCTTTTGAGCCATTATAACCAACAGCAAATGGTACATCACCAGAATTAAGTGTGCCAGTTGTATACGTTTCAGAATAAACTTCATTACCTGTTGCATTAATAGGTCTTGGTCTAATAAAATACCCTTCTCCAGGATTAAGCACCCCTGTGTGCTGTAAATGGTTGTCATAATTATCATCTAAAAAGTTAAAACCTGTAACTCCCGGATAAGATATAAAGTTTGCAGTAAGGTGTTGCATAACTCTATTTAACGGCGCTAAATCATCCTCACGAGTTACACTAGACATAGGACTACCAGATGCTGTAAAATCACGAGGTTTGAGCGCTAATGTTTCTGTTGAGACATTTATAACTCCATTATTAACAGTGATTGCGTTGTCATCTACCTGTACTACACTACCTTGATGGCTAACGTACATATCACCATTTATAGTGATATTATTTTGAGTTCTTAAAAAGGAATTAGCGGCTATAGTAAGTATTTCACCTGTATTTACTATAAGTTCACATACATCAATGTTGCCGTTTACAGCTGTATTGTAAGTTCCATTAATTATTGCTGAGTCAGATTGACTTGGTGCAACTCCGCCTACCCATCCAGAATCAATCCAGGTAATTGTAGAACCTGCACAGGAAACCGTAGGGTCTACAATATTTACTGTATAATCTTGTGTTTCACCATAAACAACATCATCACAAGGCCCTGTTGTTGATGAGTTAACATCTGAATCAAAAGCCCTTGCTCTTAATAGTTTAGTCCCTAATGTTGTACCTGTTGGCACTGTTAAACTAAAACTATTTAGAGCATTAATACTTGTAAACAACTCATTTATTACTTCTTCACCTGCATCTGTAAATAATCCGTTTTCATTAAAGTCTATCCAAACTTTTATTCTTTCTGGATTATATCCTGTGATAGCTTGTAAAGTATGAACATTAAACCCTGTTCTTCTATCTAAGTCTGTAGACAAACTTGTTCTATTGCTATATCCTTGTGGAGCATTAATATCTGTATTACAACCAGTACCTCCGTTGTCAATATTTATACTACCCAGAACAAATTGTTTTATACCATCTACATTACAAGAGGTAGTTGTAGTTGGTATACAATTAAGATGAAGGGTTGTCTTACACAATTCATCATTTGCAGTATTAGCGTCTGTAGGCAACAGAGTTGTTACACAAATATCATAAGTATCAAATGCAGATAAGTCAAATAAAGTAGGTATGTTAATATTTACTGAGGCACCACCTGCTAGCGCTGGTGCGTAGGTTTCTGAGGCAACAAGAACATTATTAATTTTCACTTCATAAGCAATACCTGTTTGACTAAGCCCTCCTAGATTAGTAAGGGTTATTTGTAACTGTTCTGCATTTGTCAACCCTGTTTCTAATGCTGCAGGTTCAATAATTGCAGTTATAGCGACATCATTATCTAAAGGTGGTGTTAACTGATAAGAATAAACACGTGTTTTTCTTTGAAATCCAGGGTCACCAGAATACTCTGAGGTTACCCAAAATGTTAAATCGTCTGTTGGATCTGTAACCCCTTGACCATAGTCACCATAACGATCATTATTTGTAACAGATGTTGTACCTGCCTCTACTAAAACTTCTGGAACTGTCATTTGCCCCAAGGGGTCTCCATTCATTCTACCTGTATAATAAAGTGATGGATATGTAGTAGTTCCGGTTTTAGTATAACCAAGCCCTATATTACCGTTCTTATCCATACTCATACAACCCATAAATACAGATTCTTTAGCTGCAACAGTAGCAGCAGCAGGATCTGTAAAAGTACCTTCTTGATAGACAGACCATGAACTACCACCATTAGTACTTCTCATTTCTACCCATCTAATTCCAGACTTTTGAGTTCCATCTTGAATTTCTACTACCCAATTTAAAAGTATTGATTCGTGAGATGGAAACTTATACCAATGACTCATGTTCATCACAGCTCCAACTATTGCGTCTATTCTTTGACTAGTACCTGGTTGTGCTAAGTTTGCAAAATTGCCAGAGATAGTACTATCAAAACTTGAAACTGGTATTTGTATTTTTCCAGAAATGGTAGAACTAGTTATAGAAGCAGAACTTGACCAATCCATATCTATATTCCACAAACCTATATGATCTGAACTTACTCCAGAATAGGCATCATCTTGATAGAAAACTATTTTTATATCACCTGTTGCTGCACCAGCAGCTTCAGAGTGAACAGGTATAGGCGCAGCAAAACCACCTACAGAGAGATTCGCTGGAGAAAAACCAGCAATCTCTGCAGTAGCATCACCTGCTATCATTTTATTTCTGTTAAATGTATATACTTTTTGATTTCCAGTAAAATTACCCGCAGTTACATAAGAATCTCCCCATACTCCATAGTGAGGATAATCATTACCAGCCGTTAATTCATACTCGTAAACATTATAAGATCCTGTAGGGTCTGGCGTTGTAGAGATACCTATTAAAAAAACATCATCAGATAAAGCAGAATTCCCTGATAACTGAAACTGGGAGATAAACCATCTATCTGCTTCTCTATCATACATTACAACTGGATCCCCTGCATTATCTGAGTGATTTGGTCCTGCTAAAGGCTGATTTAATGGTTTAGGAAAACCCGCCGCTCTCACACCTGTTTTGTCATAAACGGACCAAGTACCATTCTCCATAGTAACAATATGATTAGGACCAACTGCCATAGAAGGATCTGGCGGTGCAGCGCTATTTTGTGCATTATCAAACTCTATTATAGCATTTCTTGTTACTGGCTCAAGTTCTGGCTTAATAGTCATTTGCAAACGATCATCTACTTGTTGCACTCCTTTATTAACTGCATTTAATTGAGCTAATTTACGCTTACGCTTTGCGCTCATATCATTTGATGTAAGCATTCCATCCCTTGGAACTATGTAGCCGTCAAATGTCTTTAGATCATCACACAACGGCATGTCACGCACTGGTTTTGAAACATAGAAGTTTGATGGCTTAAAGATCTTTGTTGGATTTTCACTAGACTGATAAGGTGCTGCTTTATGATGATCTTTATTTTGAGCAAATGCAATACTTGTTGAAAGTATTAAAGCAAATAGGGTTGGTAATATTGTTTTCATAGTGATTGTTTAAAAGTAATCTTCTCGTAATTAGCTAAATGTAGGCATATAAAAGTAATTAAAAACTCTTTGACCCCTTTTTTGATACAGATAAAAATGAAAAAACCGCTTTCTAAAATAGAAAGCGGTTTAATATATTTATTATTTCCGAAGAGATTATTATCCTCCAAAATCATCAAAGCGTATGTGCTCATCTGGAATCCCGAAGTCTTCTCCCATTTTTTGAACTGCTTGGTTCATTAATGGCGGTCCACAGAAGTATAATTCTATATCTTCTGGTGTGTCATGTAAGTTTAAGTAATTGTCTATTACCACTTGGTGAATAAACCCTACAAAACCATCTCCTTCACCTTCAATACCATCTTTTACTTTCCAATTATCTTCTTCTGCTGGCTCAGAAAGTGCTAAGTAAAATTTGAAGTTTGGAAACTCATCTTGTAATTGCTGAAAGTGATCTAAGTAGAATAACTCTCTCTTAGAACGACCACCATACCAATAAGTAACTTTACGGCCTGTACGTAATGTTTTGAATAAGTGATACAAGTGAGAACGCATAGGTGCCATTCCTGCTCCACCACCTACGTAAAGCATTTCGCTTTCTGATGGGTTAATAAAGAACTCACCGTAAGGTCCTGAAATCACACATTTGTCACCTTTCTTTAAGTTGAAAATGTAAGATGATGCAATACCTGGATTCACATCCATCCATTGGTTCTTTGCTCTATCCCAAGGCGGCGTAGCAATACGTACGTTCAACATAATCTCACGTCCTTCTGCAGGGTAAGAAGCCATTGAGTAAGCTCTTTCTACCACTTCAGTATTCTTCATTGTTAATGGCCATAGACCAAACTTATCCCATTCTGCCTGAAACTTATCTGGTGTTTCATGCTCTTCTGGGTGAGCTGTAATATCAATATCTTTAAAGTTTACTTCACACTCAGGAATTTCAATCTGGATATATCCACCAGCTTTATAATTCATATCCTGAGGTATCTCTACAACAAATTCTTTAATGAATGATGCTACGTTATAGTTACGTACAACTACTGCATCCCATTTTTTAATTCCAAAAACTTCTTCTGGAATGGTAATATTCATATTCTGCTTTACCTTTACTTGACAAGATAAACGTGCTCCTTCTTTTAATTCTTTTCTAGAAAAGTGAGGAGTCTCTGTAGGTAATGCTTCTCCACCACCCTCAAGTACGTGACATTCACACTGAATACAAGTACCTCCACCACCACAAGCTGATGGTAAGAAAATCTTGTTTGCACCTAGAGTTGTAAGTAATGTATCACCACTGGCAACTTCTATTTCTTTCTCTCCATTAATGGTAATAGTTACCGGTCCTGAAGGAGATAATTTTTGTTTTGTAAACAATAGTAAAGCAACTAACAATAATGTCAACACTAAAAAGGCGACAATAGTTGCTAAAACCACTCCTGTAATACTTGCTGCTATAAACATATTATTCTGTTATTTCTGTTACTTCTGAAATAGTAACGGTTTCAGATAAATCATTTTTATTTTGATCAAGGATTGCTCCTATCTTTTCTGGCTGTCCTTCTGTAGATGGTGTTTCTTCATCACCGCCAGTTAACATACCTCCAAAGCTCATAAACCCAATGGCCATTAAACCTGTGATGATAAAAGTAATACCTAACCCTCGTAAAGGTGCAGGTACATTACTGTATCTAATTTTTTCTCGTATTGCTGCAATAGCAACGATCGCTAAGAACCAACCTATTCCAGAACTAAAACCATAATTAAGGGCTAGTCCTGCAGATTCTATCTCTCTAGACTGCATAAATAATGACCCTCCAAGAATGGCACAGTTTACAGCAATTAATGGTAAGAATATACCTAATGAGTTATATAATGATGGAGAGAACTTCTCTACAATAATCTCTACTAGTTGTACCATTGTTGCAATAGTAGCAATGAAAAGAATAAATGACAGAAAGCTCAAGTCATAGTCTGCATATGCACTTAACTCTGGAGTTTCTCTGTTACCATCTAACCAAGCTAATGCGCCAGGCTGTAAAATATACTGATCTAAAAACCAGTTAAGAGGCACAGTTACTGTTAGTACAAAAATTACCGCAGCTCCAAGACCTACAGCTGTACTTACCTTTTTAGATACGGCTAAGTAAGAACACATTCCTAAGAAATATGCAAATACCATGTTATCTACAAAGATAGATTTGAAAAAAAGTTCAACGTGTTCTAACATTTTTTTATTTTTTAAAATTTCCGAAGAAATCTATTTTAAACTTTTTAATTTAATTATTGAAAATATATTAATTCTCTTCAACTAAAGATGGGTTTCTACTACGTTGTACCCATATAATGATACCTACTACAATTAATGCCATAGGAGGTAAAACCATAAAACCGTTGTTCTCATATCCTATTGAATACAGCCCTGTTTTTGTAATAGGGTTACCTAATACTTGAAAACCGAATAATGTACCACTACCTAATAATTCTCTGAAGAAACCAACGATAATTAATATCACACCATAACCTAATGCATTACCTACTCCATCTAAAAATGACGGCCAAGGCTTATTACCTAACGCAAAGGCTTCAAAACGCCCCATAATAATACAGTTTGTAATAATCAAGCCAATAAATACAGAAAGTTCTTTACTTAGTGTGTAGGCATAGGCCTTTAAAACTTGATCAACTATAATTACAAGTGTTGCTACAACGATAAGCTGTACAATAATTCTAATTTTTGAAGGAATGATATTTCTCATTAATGAGATTACTACGTTTCCTAATCCTAATACAAATATTACAGATACTGCCATAACTATTGACGGCTTTAATTGTGCCGTAATCGCTAATGCAGAACAGATACCAAGTACTTGTATAGTAATTGGGTTATCATCCGTTAATGGATCTAATATAAGTTTTGTGTCTTTTTTCGATAATAATCCCATTGCTTATTTGTTTAGAGATTGAAAATAAGGTACGTACATTTTGATGTCTTTTTTCAACATTGCTGCTACACCGTCTCCAGTAATAGTAGCTCCTGCAAGTGCATCAACTTCGTAGTCTGTTTTGTCATTGTTTAAAGGATCATTATTTCCTTTAGCAACTTTGATTCCTTCAAAGGTATTTCCGTTTAAGAAACTTTCACCTGTAAAATCATCCATAAAATAACGTTGCTTAATTTCTGCACCAAGACCAGGAGTTTCTCCTTTGTGGTCAAAATAAACACCTTGAATAGTCATTGTCTTATCCATTGCAACAAAGCCCCAGATAGCATCCCATAAACCCTTACCTCTTACTGGCACTACGTATACAGTCTTACCATCTTTCTGACCAATCATTATAGGAAGTTTTCTTACGTAACCTGCCTTCTTAGCTTTTGTTGCTTCTTTCTTAATGTCTATTAAGTAAGCCTCATCATTCTCAGTTTGCTTATCACCTTCAATAACTAATTGTTTTGTAATAATTGTATTGAACTTTGCTTCAACTTCAGCTTTATCAATAAAAGTAACATCTCCATCACCTTCATTCTCATTCACATTCATAGCATACAGAATATTCTGCTGCTTTTCAGCTTCCATATTTGCAGTAATTGTTGGTTTTAAGAATGTTGCAAAAAATGCTAACAAACCACCTACAATCACCACCATAATGATGGAAAACATAATTGTATATCCGTTTGAATCTCTATTAACTGCCATAATTAAGCTGTTTTAACTTTTAAACGTTTTGCTCTTTTCTTGATGTTACCTTCAACCACATAATGGTCAATTGTTGGTGCAAAAACATTCATTAATAAAATTGCTAAGAAAACTCCTTCTGGATAGGCTGGATTAAATACTCTAATCATAATCGAGATAAACCCAATTAAGAACCCGTAAATCCATTTTCCTTTATTAGTTTGTGAAGCAGAAACAGGATCTGTTGCCATATATACTGCACCAAATAAAATACTACCTATAAATAAATGCTGCCAGAAAGGTACATCCATCAAGCCAAAGAACTTACTAGACTCTGTAACCCATCCTTGAGAAACAACACCATTAAAGATAAGTCCCATTGTAAGTGCACCTACTAGTGTACTTAAGATTATTCTCCAACTTCCTATCTTAGATAAGATTAAAATAAGAGCTCCTACTACAATAAGTAGTTTTGAAGTCTCACCAACTGAACCAGGAATAAATCCTAAAAACTGGTCCATTAAATCCCATTGTTGAAATCCATTGTTTTGAGCTAAACTACCTAATATAGTTTCTCCAGAAATAGCATCTGGTTGCCCTACGGTATCTACTGCTCCGGTTACCCAAACTTTATCTCCAGACATCCAAGTAGGATATGCAAAGAATAAGAAAGCACGTATAGTTAAAGCTGGGTTTAGGATATTCATCCCTGTACCACCAAATACTTCTTTACCTATTACTACACCAAAAATTACCGCAACAGCTAGCATCCATAATGGGATATCAACTGGCACTATTAAAGGAACAAGCATACCTGTTACCAAGTACCCCTCTTCTACTTCGTGTCCTTTTATTACAGCAAATATAAACTCGATTAAAAGCCCTACTCCGTAAGAAACAAGCACTAAAGGAAGCACCTTCCAGGCTCCAATACTAAAGTTGTCTAAGTTCCAGAACTCAGGACTAAAAAATCCTGCAGCAGCATCAACCAGACCAATCTGAATATTGTGCTGATATCCTGCATTAAATATCCCGAAGATAAGACAAGGAACAAGTGACAAAATCACCATGTTCATCGTTCTTTTTAAATCATCTGCCATCTTAATGTGAGTCCCGTTATGGGTCGTCTCATTAGGCAAGTATAAAAAAGTATGAATTGCATTAAATGCAGGGGCCATCTTGGTTCCCTCATACTTCATTTTCATCTTATGTAAACTCTGTTTCAATCCCATCGTTTATCCTATTTCTTTATACATTAAATCAAGTCCTTGACGAATAATCTGCTGGTGTGGCTGCTTAGACACACATACAAATTCTGTTAAGGCAAAATCTTCTGGTGCAACCTCGTACATACCTAATGCCTCCATAGCATCAAGATCTTTTACAAGACACGCTTTTAAAATCTGTAACGGAAAGATATCTAAAGGGAAAACCTCTTCATAACCTCCAGTAACAACAAAAGCACGGTGCTCTCCATTGGTATTTGTATTTAAATCAAATTTTTTCTTAGGTGTCATCCAAGAGAAAGTTAAAGCTCTAGAAGTAGATATTTTATTTGCAACTGGTTTTGCCCAACCAAACAAATCATAATCATCTCCTTCTGGTATAACAGTTACAGCAGTATCATAAAAACCTAAATGTTGTTTAGGAGAAATCGCTGTTCCAGACAATACACCACCACTAATAATACGAACATTCTCATCTGTTAAACCAGAATCGTACACAAAAGTAGCAACCTCGCTACCTAATCTTGTTCTATAATATTTAGCTGTCTTAACAGAAGAACCTGCAAGAGCAATCACTCGCTCTGCATTATATTTACCTGTTAAGAACAACTCACCAATAACAACTAAATCTTGAGCTCCAATTGTCCAAACCACTTCTCCTTTATTAACAGGGTCAAGCTTGTTTATTTGAGTCCCAACATTACCTGCCGGGTGTAGATTGTTTGTTTTATGGATAGTCACATCATTCATCCCTGCTAGAGGAGAATTACTATTTTTACCAATAGTAACATGAACAGAACCTTCTGTAAGTTTTGCTAGTGCAGATAATGCAGCTTGCAATTCTTTCTCTTTTCCTTGCAACACAAAGTCAAGATCTGTTGCAAGTGGCCCTGTGTTTAAACCAGAAACAAAAATTGCTTTTGGCATTAACTCTGGGTTTGCAATCACAGCGTATGGACGTTGCATAATAAATGGCCAACATCCAGCTGCCAGTAAATGGCTTTTAATTGCTGCTGCATCCATAGAGCTTGGCGTCTTTACACCAAAGTCTCTAAACACATCTTGTTGATCACCTTCTATTGTGATTTTAGTAATTACTCGCTTTGCTCCACGTTCAATTTCTGTTAACGTTCCACTTACTGGAGACGAAAACTTAATCGCTTCATTGTCTTTACTAAAAAATAGCGTGTCGCCGGCTTGTAGTCTCGCTCCTTCTCTTACCGCCAGTTTTGGGGTAATTAAATGAAGATCGCTAGGCCTAATAGCGAAGGTTCTAGAACGCGGCGCATTTGAAAGTGTTTTATCCGCTTCGCCTTTTAAGCGAATGGCTAGACCCTTTTTAATCTTAATGTCTTTGGACATAGGATAGTCGTGTTAAAATTGTCTTTTAATCCCTACGTTGCTGCATAAAATATCACAGGTCTGTTTTGGGACTGCAAATTTAAGAATTAAACTACCATTTTACAATTAATTAAGAATATTTTCTTCGGAAATGCACAACCTTCATTATTGCACAATTTTTAGGCATAAAATTTGTTTTATATTTGACCACATTAATGCGTTTTTCTATGACTCGATCACTATTAACCATCCTACTAACCATTATTGGAACCTTTAACATTTTGGCGCAAGCCGAAGAAAAAAGAGCTCCTCAATATATACAGACCATACAGTTTAAAGGCGCTCAGGCCCTAAACAAACTACCCATCTTACAGCTAGGAGACCGCCTGCAACTCAACTTTGATGCACTTAATGGTGAAGAAGAAGATTATTATTACAAAATCACACACCACAATTTTGATTGGACAGAAAGCGATCTTTCTAAGAGCGAATTTCTAGACGGTTTTGACGATGTGCGCATAGAAACTTATGAAAATTCTCTAAACACACTCCAAATTTTCTCGCATTACAACCTGACTATCCCTAATCGAGAAACGCGCGCGCTAAAGAAAAGCGGAAATTACCTTATCTCTATTTTTAATGATTATGGAGATCTTATATTTTCAAGAAAATTTATGATAATAGAACCTATTGCTGGAGTTGCAGTAGAGATTAAACGCTCTCGTGATTTAAAATTTGTTGATGAAAGACAAGTGGTAAACTTTACAATTAATAGCCCATCTCTTTTACTTATTAACCCCAAACAACGCGTTAAAACACTGGTTATTAAAAACAACAACCTAAATACCGCTATAAGAGACTTAAAACCTCAATACACGATAGGAAATGAAATAATATACAAATATGACCAAGAAGCCTCTTTTGGTGGTGGTAACGAGTTTTTAGCTTTTGACAATAAAGAGGTACGCTCTGCTGTAAACGGGGTTCGTCGTGTACAACTCAACGATATTTACGAAAACTTCTTATTTACAGACATAGATCGTTATGATCGCGCCTACACCTACAACCCAGATGTAAACGGAACATTTGTGGTACGCAACATTGACGCAGATGACTCATCTATAGAAGCAGATTATGTACGTATGCACTTTACATTAAACTATTTTGAAGATATAGGTGATAAAGAGATTCATATTTATGGAGGTTTTAATAACTGGACCATAGATGGCTCTACTTATATGAAATATGACAAACAAAGTGACACTTATAAAAACAGCCGTTTATTTAAACAAGGTTTTTACAATTATCAATATGTACTAGTGGATCGCAACGGTAATGTAGATGACGGGTTTATCTCTGGTGATTTTTGGCAAACAGAAAACGAATACACAGTATTAGTCTATTATAGAGATCAAGGTGGACGTTTTGATCGCATCATTGGCGCTGGCTACGCAAACTCAGAGAGGATCACAAACAACTAGATAGACTACAGACATTTTACACAACTAGATATTTTGATCTATTTAAGCTTAAAGAAATTCTTAAAAGAAAAAAAAGCTTTTATCTTAGCTTCGTGATTGAAGAGCAAAAAAACGAGGTAGCTATTTCTGATAAGGTTTCAGAAAACAGCCGTAAACATTTTAAATATAGAAGTAATGAATGCCTTAATTGCGGGCAACCGCTAGATTTAAGTGATCGTTTTTGCCCTTATTGCTCTCAACTTAACAGTACAAAGTCACTTACCCTGGGAGATTTTATATCAGAGTTTTTTAGCAGCATTATTAGCTATGATTCTCGTCTTCGGTTTACAGTAAAAGACTTGTTGTTTAAACCAGGCACTATCTCAAAAAACTATATAGGCGGTAAGCGTCTTAAATACACAAATCCATTTCGGTTTTTCTTGAGTGTATCTATTATTTATTTTTTGATATATAGTATTGTAAGTTTTTTTGACCCAAACTATGCAGCCCCTTTAGTTGATTTTAATGATAACACTGAAGAAGAGATTGACGATGCCATTAACACCATCGAAGAAGCCTCTGCCATACCTAATACATATATAGTACCCGGCACAATAAACGACACTATTACCGGTACAGTTGTAAACCAAGAACTACTAACAGACCTCAAAACTCAGCTAGAAGACATTAAAAAAGACGCAAAAGAAGATGTAAAAAAAGACGAAGCAACACCTGGTTTTTGGATTATGAATGGTGACACAATCTACTCTAACACTAAAAGTTATCCAGAAAGAATAGCAAAACTAGACTCTGCAAACACGGTTAGTGGTATTGCTATGAAATTTCAAATTTTTAGAGATTTTTATGAAGACAAAGAAATAAAAGACCCAAACAAAGCACTTGACAGCCTTCACTTAGAAAAAACAAGGTTTAACAAATGGCTCTACCAAAAAAACAAATCATTTGACAATATAGGAGACTCTCCTAAAGACTTTGTGAATTACCTATTATCAAAAGTGCCCTTTTTCGTCTTTTTCTTCGCACCTTTTTACGCCCTATTTTTCTGGCTGTTTTATGCTAGAAGAAAGTTTACCTATATGGAACACTTAGTTTTCATATTTCATATTTTCAGTTTTGTTTTCTTAGCATTAATCATTACTACCATCCCAGATTTAATTTTTGACACAGAGTTTTTCACCTCACTCATCTTTTTAATAATAGGGCCGGTATATTTTTATCTCGCATTGCGCAAATTTTATATGCAATCACGTACTAAAACTGCTATAAAATTTATACTTTTAAATATCGTTTTCTTTTTTAGTTCCATTATCGCCGCGCTTGTCTTTTTTGCAGGTACAGCAGCTCTTTATTAATATGACGTATCAGGTAACACAAGGCATAAAAGTTTCGGTTAAGACCCGTTTTGAAGGCAAGATTGTCAATCAAGGCAGAAATTGCAACGCCTTTACTTACCTAATAAAAATAGAAAACAATAGTGAAGACGTAGTACAACTTAAAAAAAGATACTGGGCAATTAAAGACTCGCTTAACGAAACAGAATATGTTTATGGCGACGGAGTGATAGGCAAAAAACCAGTTATAAAACCAGGAGAATCTCACGTATATAGCAGCGGTTGTTTATTGCTAGGAGATTTTGGAGAGATGGGCGGTTATTATGAAATGGTAAATTTTAACACCACAGAATTTTTTCAAGTCGCCATCCCTAATTTTAAGCTCGTAACGCCTCAAGGAGCAAACTAAAGTGTTGTTTCTGAAATTTTCTGGACTTGCAAATCCTCATATCTCATTTTTACCTGCGAAGTAGTCCCAGCTATTTGAGTGATTGACTTTGTCTGCACAAAGCCACGATCCATTATTAAATCTATTTCAATATTACCCTCGCCAGCAGTTTTATGAAAATCTAAAAGGCTTTTTTCTGAAATGTTCTCTTTTTTTAAATATCTTGAAAACCATTGTTCTCTTTTCTGCTTCATTACAGATGTATATAACAATGACGATGACCAAATGGTAGACTCAAGGGGCTTTTCTGTAAAATGTGCTTTTATACCATCCCACACAAACTCAAATAATTGCAGTGCTTCTTGATACTCAACCGCAATTACAGTAAATGGCTCAATCCCTTTAAAATTAAAAGTTGAGATTTCGGTACATAAACTTTCTGCAGTTAATAGATTTTTTACCACTACCCCTCTACTCATTTTATAAGATGCTTCGCGCTGGTGAGCCTCAAAACCACCATTTAATAAACAGATGAGTCGCTTTTTACTTGAAACACCTATCCAAGTACCACCCGCAACCTCGTCTTTAGGAAACAAGCATTTAGTATTTTCTATATTGTAAATAGCAGGCACAACAGTCCCCCTACCCGATGCTTCATCACGATTAGACGTAAGAATAAAAGAGGTTTTAGATGTTGGTATAAAAGTGACGGTACACACAGCTAGAAAATTAAATAAATTAATACGTAAAAATAATCAATTCAGATTTGGCAATATTCAAGACCAATAAACCATTTAAGAGTGATAATCTCAATTATTTAATATTACCATCAACACCTTAGAGAAGGCTTATTTTGTTATTAAATTTTCACACCTCTAAACCTTAAAACGTTAACCTAGATTTAAGACTGCTGAATTTCTAACTCTTAACTTGATTATCTATCTTTGCAACCTGAAAAAATTTCAATTTAAATAATATTTCCGAAGCCATTTACATTACTGTAAACCAAAACGGAATTAATAATAAAACACAACATGGGAAAAGGATTTTTTAAAGTACCAATGGCCGTAAACGAACCAGTAAAAGATTACGCAGTAGGCTCTCCAGAGCGTGCAGCTGTTGCAGCGGCTTATAAAGAAATGTACAACTCAACTGTAGAAGTACCTTTATTTATTAATGGTAAAGACGTAAAAACAGGCGATACAGATACTATGTCTTGCCCACACGATCACAAACATATTTTAGGAACCTACCACAAAGCAGATAAAAAATTAGCTCAAGAAGCAATTGACACTGCTCTTGCGGCAAGAGGTAAATGGGCAGCAATGCCTTGGGAACAGCGTGCAGCTATCTTTTTACGCGCAGCAGAGTTAATCGCTGGACCATATAGAGCAAAAATAAATGCAGCAACAATGTTGGGGCAATCTAAAAATATATTTCAAGCAGAGATTGATGCATCTTGTGAGTTGATAGACTTTTTACGTTTTAACGTACAGTTTATGACAGAGATCTTTAACGAGCAACCACAGTCTACTTCTGGAGCATGGAACCGTCTTGAATACAGACCTCTTGAAGGATTTGTATACGCAATCACTCCATTTAACTTTACAGCAATTGCAGCAAACTTGCCTGCAAGTGCAGCATTAATGGGTAACGTTGTGGTATGGAAACCAAGTGATAGCCAAGTATATTCTGCAAAGGTTATTCTTGACATCTTTAAAGAAGCAGGTGTGCCAGATGGTGTGATTAATATGGTAATGGGAGACCCTGTTATGATTACAGATACAGTATTAGCAAGTCCAGACTTTAGCGGAATCCACTTTACAGGATCTACACATGTATTTAAAGATATCTGGCAAAAAATAGGAACCAACATTCACAACTATAAAACATACCCACGTATTGTAGGTGAAACTGGCGGAAAAGACTTTATTGTTGCTCACAAAACGGCAAACCCAGCACAAGTTGCTACGGCAATTGCAAGAGGTGCTTTTGAGTTTCAAGGTCAAAAATGTAGTGCAGCAAGTCGTATTTATGTTTCAGAAAGTATCTGGGCAGATGTTAAAGAACAACTTGTTACAGATGTAAAGTCTTTTAAAATAGGATCGCCAGAAGATATGAGCAACTTTATTACTGCTGTAATTCACGAAGGTTCTTTTGATAAATTAGCAAGTTTTATTGATCAAGCTAAAAAAGATGACAATGCTGAGATTATTGTAGGTGGTGGTTATGACAAGAGCAAAGGGTACTTTATTGAGCCTACTGTTATTGTTACAACAGACCCTAACTATACGACTATGTCTACAGAGCTTTTTGGTCCTGTAGCTACCATTTATGTTTTTGAAGACAAGAAATGGGCAGAGACATTAGAGTTAGTAGACAACACAAGTGAGTACGCATTAACTGGAGCCGTATTTAGTGAAGACAGATACGCACTAGAAGAAGCCATTGAAGGTTTACAAAATGCTGCAGGTAATTTCTACGTTAACGATAAGCCAAGTGGCGCTGTTGTAGGACAACAACCTTTTGGTGGTGCTCGCGCAAGTGGTACTAACGATAAAGCAGGAAGTAAGCTAAATCTTTACAGATGGATCTCTCCTAGAATGATTAAGGAAACTTTTGTAACTCCTACAGATTACAGATACCCATTTATGGGATAATATTTTCTTCGGAAATAATATTAAATCAAGAAAGCGTCGATATTTTATATCGGCGCTTTTTTTATTTTTAAAAAATGAAATACAAAATAACTAAAGAAGAAATAGTCTTTGAAGATGTATACCAAGTACTGAAAGCAGAGGTAACTTATAACCGTTTTAAAGGAGATGACATAAGTACAAAACGAATTGCTTTTAACAGAGGCGATGGCGTAGCAATCCTTTTACACGAAAAAGATACTGATTGCGTTTTGCTCGCTAACCAGTTTAGATACCCTACAACTAAACACCATTCTGGATGGCTCACAGAAGTTCCCGCTGGGAGTCTTGAAAAAAACGAAAACCCGCTTGAATGCATTAAAAGAGAAGTACTAGAAGAACTAGGTTATAAAATTAGTGATGCTATTCAAGTTTTTGACTGCTATCCATCTCCAGGCGCTTGCACAGAAAAAACGTATTTGTTTTTTGCTGAAGTAAACAGCAGTGATAAAATAGAAAAAGGCGGCGGACTAGAAACTGAAAATGAAGACATACAATTAATAAAACTGCCCGTTACTCAAATAAAAAAATACCTTAAAACCGAAGCGCATGATGCAAAAACCATTATTCTACTACAATGGTTTTTACTGAATAAGCAGGTCTAGAATATTTCAGAAAAAAGCAAAAAAAATCCCGAAAACATACTATTTCGGGATCTTTTCTACTTTAATCAATAAACATTACTCAAAATCTTTGAACTCATTTACATGAGCGTGTTGCGAGTTATAAGCGGTGTTATTACTATCTACTAGTATAACCGCTATGGTAAGATTATCTTTTACATATTCACTAGGTAGTGTTATGCTTAGGTTTTTTGTGTATGTGTCAAAAGCATCTGTTACAGGCATAGCATCACCTAAAGTAGCCGTCATTGACTGTCTCAAAACTTCATTGTGCACAAAATTAGGGATTGGATCTCCTAATTGGTAATAAGGGCTTGAGGTATCATCATTATAATAATTAGTCTGGTCATAAATAAGCCCGTTTTCTAAAACGTAAACAACTATTTTATCTCCCTCAGAAGAACTGTTTTCAAACAATACATTTGCAGTCACAGAAAGTTCGTTTCCATTTATAGCAGAGTTTATTGAAATAGTAGAGGTTGCAACCGCACCTGCAGAAGCAGTTACATCTGACACTGCGTGTGGGTTAAGCCAAGCAATACTTCTATCAATTCTTGCTTGTGGTAATCCACCTACCTCATATTCAGCTTCTAGAACACCATAATCTGCAAAGAGTTCTGGACCAGGAGTTGCGCCTGTAGTTTTATGAATCGCGATTATCGTAACATCGTTAGTAACAGCCTTTACTTCTTCTATAGCTGCTGCTACTCGAGGGCAGAAACCACACCAAGTACCAGTATAATCTTCTACAACTACTTTCTTTTTAGGTATGATTACACTAAATTCTTTAGCCTCTGTAGTAAAGGTCTCTCCCGCAGCAACATATTCTGCATATACCTCAAAGTCTCCTTCTGTAGCCGAAGTAAAATTACTTCCTGCTATTTCAGTATTATCAACAAAGAATGTAGCCTCATCAGATACATCTTCACCAGATCCATTAATTAATGAGAAATCGACCTCTTGATTTCTTAAAAATGTTGTTCCATTTATTAATAGACTTGTCCCTGCACTATCAATTACATTAAAACTAATGGTATTACTGTTAGCACCTAAATAACTTGCGCTAACCTCATAAGGTCCTTCTTCTGTAAAAGTATAAGTATTACCTGTTACCTCTTCTTGATTTACAGATAAGGTGGCCAATGTAGAATAATCTACACCATCACCGGTTATTGTAAAAGTAACCTCTTCGTTAGATGCAAGTATAGCATCATCAGAAGAACTAGTCAATACAAGTTGTTCAATACTCCCCACTAAAGGGACGTTTTCTTCAGACTTACTACAGGAAAAAGCAACAAATAGTGCGATTATCGTAGTGATTTTAATTAAATTTTTCATTTTCTGATTTTTGGCATTTTATTTGAATATACAATAATAACTGTTTTATACTACACTTTATCGATAGGATAATAGAAAATAAATCTAAACATATTACCCTATTTATTTAAAATAAAAATAACTATTATTGCTTAATCATTAAACATTTTACTATGAAAAAAATTGCATTTTTATTCGCCATTCTGTTAACTTTTAACGCATTTGCACAAGAAGAGTTACCCAACGTAAGTCTTAAAACGTTAGATGGAGTAGACACTACAATTATTAAAGAAGCAAGTAAAGACAATGTTGTTATAGTTTCTTTATGGGCCACTTGGTGTGTACCGTGTATTAAAGAACTGGATGCCATAAGCGAGGTTTATGAAGAATGGCAAGATGAAACAAATGTCGAGTTGTTAGCTGTATCTGTCGATGACAGTAGAACAGTAAAGCGAGTAAAGCCTTTAATCAATGGTAAAGGATGGGAATATGACATCCTCCTAGATACGAATAACGATCTTAAGAGAGCTCTTGGTGCATCTACGGTGCCATTAACACTATTAATAAAGAACGGGAAAATAGTATACAGACATTCTGGATATACTCCTGGGTCTGAGAACGAGCTTTATGAAAAAATTCAAGAATTAAGTCTTTAATTTTTTGAGTGACTATAAGACAATCGCCACGTAAATAATTTATCCATTTACGTGGCATTATCTTTATAACTCAATCTCTTTTAATGATACATTTAAAATACAACCAACAAAACCAACTAAAATGAAAAAAATTATACTTAGCCTATGTCTTTTAAGCGGTATGACCACTTTTGCTCAAGATCTAGATAGCGGAAACTTTTTTGGTAATCTAGAATCAAACTCACAGTGGCTGCAACTAGACGATGGCTTAGATTTTGACCGTCAAGCATTTGAAGGGGCACAATTTAAAGCTAACAACTATTTACTGCTCAATTATAATTTAGGCAAATTTACAGCCGGTGTACAGTTTGAGAGTTACTTGCCAGATGCAATACTTGGGTATGCACCAGAATATGATGGCGGAAACGGCATAGCACATTATTATTTAAATTACAAGGACGAAACACTTGACATCACAGGAGGGAACTTCTACGACCAGTTTGGTAGTGGATTATTGCTTCGTTCTTGGGAAGACAGACAATTAGGGATAAACAACTCGATACGAGGAGTTCGTGTAAACTGGTCTGCATCTGACAATTTAAACTTAACAGGACTTTACGGACAACAACGTAATGGTTTTGAGTACAGTGAAGGAGTGATTCAAGGTCTTGACGCAAATTTTGAATTAAGCAATGCATTAAACATAGAAAGTGTAGACTTACGTTTTGGTGCTAGTTATGTATCTCGTTTTCAACCTCAATCACTAGAAAACCCAGAAGCTCCAGAAAACGTAAATGCAGTAGGAGCCCGTCTTGATTTTGTAAAAGGAAATGTTTACGGAGGAATAGAAGCAAATACAAAAAGTAAAGATGTTTTATTTAACGAAGGTATACTTGTCTCAAATAAAACATATGACGGTACTTCTATGCAAATCAATTTAGGATATGCGCAAAAGGGACTAGGTATTAACTCTACATTTAGGAGACTAGAAAACTGGAGTTTTTACGCAGATAGAGAAGCACAAGGAAATGTTTATAATCAACAAATATTAAACTATGTTCCAGCACTTAGTAAACAACAAGATTACTTATTGACTAATATTTATGTTTACAATGCTCAGCCAGGTTTATTTATAGATGACGTAGAGCAGCGTTCTGGAGAAGTAGGAACGCAAACAGATATTTATTATTCAGTTAAAAAAGGCACTAAGCTAGGAGGAAAATACGGGATGAAGATTGCGGCAAACTTTTCTTACTGGTCAGGTCTAGAATCTGAGTATAATGTTCAAAATCGTTTTTATGAAGCTAAATTTATAGGCTCAGGACCTAGACTATTTAGAGATTTTAATGTAGAAGTAAAGAAAAAATGGAGCAAGCGAGTTAATTCTGTATTTACACTTCAAGATGTCGTAGTAGATAAAGGAGTTTCTCTAGGTGGTCCTGTAGGCACACAAGGTGATATTCACGCAACAGTAGCCGTAGCAGAAGCAACTATTAAAATGCAAAAAAGTCAAAGTCTTAGAGTTGTTGGACAACACTTATGGGCAAAAAAAGACAGACAAAACTGGATGGCACTTGTTGCTGAGTATAATTTTAATTCACGTTTTTCAATGTATGTTTATGACAACTGGAACTACAGAGAGTTTGGATACGATGGCGAGGAGAAAGATATTCACTATTATAACATAGGAGCAAGTTACACAAAAGGTAGAGTTCGTGTAGCAGGTAACTACGGTCGCCAGAGAGGTGGTCTTATTTGTGTAGGTGGTGTATGTAGATTTGTACCAGAAAGCAATGGACTTAGTGCAACAATAAATGTTGCTTTTTAAACTTCTTCAACACAATATTAAAAAATGCGATCTTAAATAAGATCGCATTTTTTTTTTGCTATATTTTACACTTCGGAAATACTCATTATTCTACACCCGTGCTACTATAAACTCATTGACTCATTGACTCATTAAACTAAGATTGATTGACCCGGTGAGTAATAGACATCGCATTTCCGAAGATAGCATATAACAAGTAGACTTTACTTAATGGCACTTACACAAACTCCTTTCTCTTTAATAACATTTAGCAAGACCAATATGCCTTATAAAGTATCTTTTGTCAAAGAAGTTTAAGTAGTACAAATAGTAAGGTTTGTATCGTTGCCTTCACGTGACAATTAAAAGAAAAACACCATAACTACAGCACAAAAAAAAGGTCGTCTCAATGAGACGACCTTCAACAGTTTATATTAAAAACTATCTTATTTTTTAAACACCTTTACAGATTGTTTATTACCATTTGCTACTTCAAAACTTACAATATATAATTGTGAAGCTAATCCAGAAACATCAATGTTTTGAGCACCTACGCTAACATCATTTGTTTGCATTAAACGACCATTCACATCAAAGATTTGCATTGTAGCAGCTTCTCTAGAAGATAAAGCTATAGAGTTTGTAACAACAGTCGCATCAATAGTAATACCTAATTGAGCTGCAATATCATCAAGACCCATTGTAGGATCATAACGGTAAGTAAAAGTTAAATCACCACCTATATCAGCACCATCTGCATCAACTAAATAAAAACGAACTACGTGATTAGATATTTGTGGGTTATCAATTTCGTTATAAAACATTTTGTTTCCCTGCCCAGTAGTTGCACCAGCATCTATAATTTGTGGGTTTGAAGCTGGAGGAAAAGTACCTCCCACTGAAATAGCATCATAACACTGACCACCATAGCAAATTTGAAAAGAACCGCCTTGATCTGAAGAGACATATTCAATTGTAGAGCGCAATGTCGCATCAGTCTCATTAGTTACAAAAAATTTAAGTGCCTGATCTTCTGCTGTTGATGTTCTAGTGATCACATCACCGTCATTAATTGTATTACCGTCACCGTCAACTATTGAGTATTGTGCATTAGCACTAAATGCAGCTACTAATAAAGCTAGAAATAAGTATTTAGTTTTCATAATTTATTTTTTTTAAAAAATTTATAGAAAACAAATATAGGTTATGAGTCTAAATAAATAAAAAAAAACCAAGTTTAATTTAAACACAAAAACCCTTTAACCTATTGATTTTGTAGGGTATAAGCTTAGAATAATTTTATCTTTATTACTTGTTTTAAACTTAAAATTTTTTCTATATTCGCTAGTAATTAACTTAAAAACTACCAAAATGTCAAAAAAATTACTATTTAGCTCAGCTATAATGTTGTTAACTGTGGGCATGTCTGCACAATCCATAGTAGAAACAACACCAGAGAACAGAAATGTTGTTTTAGAAGAATTCACAGGAATCCACTGTACTTTTTGCCCAGATGGTCATGCCATTGCTCAGGCATTAAAGGACGGTGATCCAGAAAATGTCTTCTTAGTGAACGTTCACGCAGGTGGATACGCAACTCCTAATGCAGGAGAGCCAGATTTTAGAACTCCTTTTGGAGCTGCTATTGATGGACAGAGTGGACTTGCAGGTTACCCAGCAGGAACTGTAAACAGACAAAACTTCCCGGGCCTTGAACAAGGTGCTGCTGGCGCTACAGCAATGGGACGTGCTAACTGGGGGACGGCAGCAGATATTGTAACTGCAGAAGCTTCTTATGTAAACACAGCCGTAGAAGCAAACATTGATGTTTCAACAAACGAAATGACTATCCACGTTGAAACATACTTTACAGGTGATAGCCCTGTAGCAACAAATAAACTTAACGTTTATATTTTACAAAACAATACTACTGGTCCTCAAACAGGAGGAGGAGCAGGAGACAATTATGTACACCAACATAGACTTATAGATATGCCTACAGGACAATGGGGAGTAGATTTAACTGCAACTACAACAGGTTCTTTTGATGACAGAACTATTGTTTACCCTATACCTACAGACAACAACGGTGTGCCAGTTGAACTTGCAGACCTTGAGGTTGTAGTTTCTATAGCTGAAGGAGAGCAATTTATTGTAAGTGGTAATGGAGCTTCTCCAACTTTTTCTGGTATTACTGCTGCTAACGAAGTGAACCTTCGTACAATTGCAGATATCGCTGCACAATGTAACCCAGAAGTAGGAACAACTATTAATGTTCAAAACCTAGGTCAAGACCCTATCACTTCTTTAGATATTACTTATAATATTAATGGTGGTACAGATGCTACTTACACTTTTACAGGTAACGTAACTTCTTTACAGAGTGTTGATATTGAATTACCAGCTATCCCTTTTACTTCTCAAGCACTAAACACAATAAATGTTGCTATCGCAGATGATGAAAATAATGCTAACAATACAATAGACACTACATTTGAAGAAGCAACTCAAGGAGCTGGAAACGTTGTAGTAACAATTGATGCAGATCAATATGCAACTGAAATTTCTTGGAACATTAAAGATTCTTCAGGATCTACTGTTGCCGGTGAAACTCTAACTGATGCTAACGATAGTACTACTACAGTATACAATGTATCTTTAGACGCTGCAGACTGTTACACTTTTGAGATCATTGACTCTTACGGAGACGGTATCTTAGGTGGTGGTGGTGTTTCTTTAATAGACATCAATGGTGTTGAGCACTTCCCATTCAGTGGAGCTTACGGTAGTGGATCAAGAGTACAATTTGGTGCTGACGGTGTATTAGGTACTCCAGATTCAGATCTTGTAGGTATCTCTATGTATCCTAACCCATCAACTCAAGGATTTTTTAACATTGTAAATGCAGAAGATGCAGATGTAGTTATCTATGATTTAACAGGTAGAAAAGTAAGAAATCTTAAGAAAATCTCTTCTAACAAAAAGATTGATACAAACAGAATGCCAACAGGAACATACTTTGTGACTATCACAAAAGATGGTGCTGAAATTACAGAGAAGCTTATTGTTCAATAAGACAATCTTTATATCAAACTTAAAAAGGAGCTCCAGTGGAGCTCCTTTTTTTTGTTTTAATATTCTAGCTGAGTCTTATTAAACACTCATAACAGGATATTATTATTTTACAAATTCTTTTACTTCGTCAAAATCTAGCCCTCCATAATTACCACTACTCATTAATAGTAGTGAGGTATCTTTAAAATCTTGTGTATATAAATATGTTTTAAAATCTGCTGGGTTTGTAAAAACAGTCAAGTCTTTACGATCAAAAGCTTCTTCTATTTGCTCTTGCTTAATATCCTGCAACCCTTTTATCATCACAGCGTGCGGTGAGTAAAACACAATAGCCGTATCTGCAGCATCAAGTGCTCCTTTATACTGTGATATAAACTCTGGGTTAAGACTACTATAAGTATGCAGCTCTAAACAAGCAATTAACTTTCTCTCTGGGTATTGATTTTTAACCGCCTGTGTGGTAGCACTCACCTTACTTGGCGAGTGTGCAAAATCTTTATAAGCAACACAAGTATCTGTTTCTGCTATTTTTTCTAAACGTTTACTTGCACCTTTAAAAGTAGAGATAGCTTCATAAAAGTCATCTGCATCAATTCCCATTAATTGGCAAATCCATCTTGCACCTTCTAGATTATTTAAATTGTGTTTTCCAAAAACTTCTATTGGCATATCACCATCTGGTGTGCTTAGCAATGTTTCTCCATTTTCAACTGTATATTCTGGAGTTTGATATGGGTATTTTTTAATTTGATTTTCTGAAGCCTCTACTACTTTTTTCACCTCAGCATCTTCTTCATTATAGATGATGGCTCCACCCGTTGTTATTTCAGAAAGAAAAATAGAGAATTGCTCTACATAATTCTCAAAAGTTGGAAATACATTAATATGATCCCAAGCAATACCACTTAACAAAGCAATGTTTGGCTTATATAAATGAAACTTAGGGCGTCTATCTATAGGAGAAGAAAGATACTCATCTCCTTCAAGCACCATAAAATCTGCATCATCTGTTAATCGCACCATAGTGTCAAAACCTTCCAGTTGAGCACCCACCATATAATCTACTTCACGATCGTGATAATGCATCACGTGCAATATCATAGAGGTTATCGTAGTTTTTCCATGAGAACCACCAATAACAACTCTCGTTTTATTTTTAGACTGCTCGTATAAAAACTCTGGATAGCTATAAATTGTGATCCCAAGCTCCTTTGCTTTTAACAATTCTGGATTGTCAATTTTTGCGTGCATCCCAAGAATAACCGCATCAATGTCTTCAGATATTTTTTCTGGAAACCACCCAAATGCTTCAGGCAATAAACCTTTAGCTTCTAATCTAGATTTAGAAGGATTAAAAATCTCGTCATCGCTTCCGGTAACGGTTTCTCCTTTGTTGTGTAATGCGAGTGCTAGGTTATGCATGGCGCTTCCGCCAATAGCTATAAAATGAATTTTCATAGGGTAAATTGTAAAATTGAATGTACAAAGACCAAAGTTAAGAGAATTTACAGAGCTATTGGTCAAATAATAGAAGTTCTAACAAGCACTTAACGTTTCAGAAGCTAAACGCTATAAAGATTGTATCATTTGCTTTTCTTCTTTCGCCTCTTTAAAATCTGGACGATCTACAAGTGCTTTATCAATCCATAACATAGCTTCCTGCTTTTTGCCTTGGTTCTTATAAATTTGGGCAATTCTAAAATAAGCCCAATCTTTAGGTACACCGTCACGCACAGAATGATTTTCTATATACGCCTTTAGGCATTTTATACCTAAAACTGCATCTAGATTATATTGCGCTGCTATTTTACCTATTTGATAATTAAGACTATTGCGTTTATGTTTTTCTAATGATTGAGACGCTGTTTCTATTGCCTTTTTAGGCTCGTTGTTCTTTTCATAATGCTCAGACAACTTCTCATAAGCATGAGGAGATCCACCTACTGCTATTGCTTTTTTATAAAAAACTTCTGCGTCTTTGGGACGATCACTATATTCTGCTATATATCCATTTGCTAGGTAGCCGTCAACGGGAGAGATATCTAACAATTGATTTGCATATTTTGTAGACTTAGCCTCACTCCCGCCTATAATACCAGGCAGCTGTATATAAAACTCTACTAATGCCCATCTCGCCTCAACATGTTTTGGGTCTAATCTTGCTGCAGCCTCAAAGTGCTCCTTTATATCGCCTATATAAGTTGCAGCCCTAATTTTACTAATAGAAAGCGCTTTCATCCCTAGCGCACCTCCATATTTAAAATGGTAATTGGCATTACTTTCATCTGCATTTACTAAAACTTCATAATATTCCATTGCCTCATCCCAGTTCTTTGCATACCCTGCAATATCACCTAAATATTCTATAGTATTAAGGTCATCAGGATTCGCGTTTAAGTGTTGCTCAAACATAGGTTTTGCACTTCGGAAATTTTCTTGCTTGAACAATTGTTCTGCTTTTTCAAAAGAAGATTGCGCCATTGAAAAGAAAGGCATAAGTAAGCAAACTAGAAATAGATTCTTCATATAAAATTTAGGACACTGCCCAAAGGAAGTTAAAAGTTCAAATATAGTTGTTTAGGTAAACTTATAAAACCGAACGCAACTGTGGTACATTCATTGTATAAGATTTAATACCTTTATACAAATACAGTTCCAAAAAATCGTTAACTAACTAAGGTATCGTTTTTACGTACTCAAATATAGTGATGGCTAAACACCACTTTATAACAAACTGGAAACTCTGTATATTTCAAAAAAAGAATTGAATCATGAAAACAATATTGACCTCATTTGTTGCACTTATAATGATCACCTCCATGCAAGCTCAAAACTCAAACTACAAAACCTTGTGGAACCAAGTAGAAAAGTTTGAAATAGAAAAGCTTCCTAAGTCTGCCTTAGAGGTTGTTAATCAAATTAAAACCAAAGCAACCTCAGAAAACAACCAAGTACAGCTTATAAAAACGCTTTTGTTTACAAGTAAGTTTGCGCTTATTCTTGAAGAAGATGCAAAGTTAAGTGTAGTCAATGATTTTAAGACTATGATTGCTCAAACACAATCACCCAATAAGAATGTTTTAGAAAACATGCTAGCAAAACTCTACTGGGACTACTTTAGCACAAACCGTTACAAGTTTTATAACCGTTCTAAAACGGAAGATAAAGTAGACAGTGAAGACTTTAGAACCTGGGATCTAGAAACACTATTTGCAGAAATAACCACACATTATGAAAACTCACTAAATAACAAAAAACTACTACAAAAAACTACGCTAGACAGCTTTGAGCCTATTATTACTTCTCACAAAGACTCTAAAACTATTAGACCCACCTTATATGATTTTTTAGCTCACAATGCATTAGCATTCTACAAGACTACAGAAAACTCTATTACAAAACCCACCTACGCATTTGAGATTACTGATGATGCATATTTAGCAGATTTTCAAAGTTTTAAAAAACTTACACTTACATCAAAAGACACACTATCACTTGAGCTAAGGGCGCTACAACTGTTTCAAGAACTAATTACTTTTCACGCATCTAAAGAGAATGAAATCCCGCTAGCATCTATTGACGCAGAGCGATTGTTGTTTGTTAAAAATAACGGCTCACTTACCAATAGTGACGCTTTATTTATCGCTGCATTACAAAGCGGAAAAAATAAAATAAGCACTGATTATGCAAAAGCTATTTATGACATTGAGATTGCCTATTACACTCACGAGCAAGGTCAAGACTATGTATTAAATGAGAAAGAAGAAAACCGCTTTAATCATAGAGAAGCATTGATTATTTGCGAGAAGCTTATTAAACAATTTCCAGAAAGCTATGTAGCAACAAGAGCACACAGCCTTAAAGCAAATATCACACAACAATCGCTTAGCCTTAAAATAGAACGTTATCTCCCTATAGATTGCGACAGCCGTATTTTAGTTAACTACAGAAATGTAAAAAACGTGCAATTTTCAATCTATAAAATTTCCGAAGGAGAAAGTGAGACTTTAAGACAAACCAATAACAAAGAAAAAAAGAGGGCCTTTATAGAAAAGCTAACGCTTGTAAAAAAATGGACAGAACAGCTTCGTGACGAGAATGACTATAGAAATCACACTACAGAACTTCTTTTGCCAGGCACACCTCAAGGCACATATGTGGTACTTGCAAACCCACCAGAAAATGACAACCCACGCCTTTTTGAATACACAGAAATACAATACACAAATCTGGCAATTGTAAAAACACAAGCAGAAAACGAAACTGTATTACAAGTAGTAAACCGTAATAACGGAAGCCCTATTGCTAACGCAACTTGTCTTGTGATAGAACAAGGCAGAAACCCAAATACAAAAACATACACAACAAACAAAAACGGGCAAATTAAAGTCCCTGCAAGTAAAGATAATTACCGTAGTTTTTCTGTTAAAGTTAGCTATGAAAAGGATACAGCATTTTTTAGCAACTATTACAATTATAGAAGCTACAATCAAGAAGAGCAAAAATATAAAAGCTTCCTTTTTACAGATCGTAGCATTTATAGACCTGGGCAAACTGTCTATTTTAAAGCAATTGTGGTAAAAACAGAAAACGATGCTTCTAGTATTATCCCTAATGAAACTGTCACAGTAGAACTATATAATGCTAATTATGAAGACCTCAGTAAACTAGAATTAACCACTAATGAATACGGGACTGTAACGGGTGAGTTTATTATCCCTACTGGAGGTTTAACTGGCCGTTATTCTTTACAGATAGCTTCTAGAGGTTCTAAAAATTATGGAAGTGAGTTTGGCTTTAACGTAGAAGAATATAAAAGACCCAAGTTTGAAACCAACTTTAAACCGGTTACAGAAACCTATCGCCTTAATGATGATATCACGGTGATTGGAGAAGCACTTTCTTACGCCGGTAGTAACATTACAAACGCACAAGTAACGTATAAAGTAACTCGCAATGTGCAATACCCAAGATGGTACTACTGGAGAAGTTCTCAAAATTATGGAGAAGGCCAAGAAATTACTTTTGGTGAGACCACGACTAATGACAAAGGCGAATACAGCATAGATTTTAAAGCCCTCCCAGATGATAGTGTAGATAAAGCTGGACAACCTGTTTTTAATTATGAAGTCACCGCAGATGTCACAGATATTAATGGCGAGACGCAAAGTACTACCACTATAGTGCGCATAGGCTATCACGCGGTCACTATTGGCTTGCAAACACCACAACGCATAGACAAACAAGATAAAAATCAGTTATTAAAAGTCTACACCAAAAACCTAAACGGCGAAAAAGTATCTGCAGATGTTACGGTGCAGATTATGAAATTGAAAGCGCCAGAAAGCGCAACCCGCAATCGTCCTTGGGGCGCTCCAGATTATCAAGAATTTACAGAAGCTGAATTTAAAAAACTATTCCCTCATGATTCTTATACTAGTCTAAACGACATCTCTCAATGGGAAGAAGACGAAGTCGTTTTTACAAAAAAAGTAACGACAGATACAACAGAAAAAGATAGTGAAGTTGACTTCGGAAATATCAAGAAATGGGAGTCTGGTGCTTATGTTGTGATTGCAACCACAAAAGACAAGTTTGGGCAAGAAGTGCTTTCTAAGAACTATACTACAATATTTAATAACGAAGACAACACGCCCGCAGACAATGCATTATTTGACATCTCTTTAGATCAAGAGACCTATAGCGTTGGCGACAAAGCAACAGTCACTTTAAAGTCTAACGCAGCAATAACTGTAACGGTAACTGTAGAGAAAGACAGAAAACTAATTGAAACGTATGTAACGTCTTTAAACAAAAACTCAAAATCTATTCAGGTTCCTGTAACGGCAAAAGACATTGGCGGTTTTGCTGTGCATTACAGTTTTACAGCCTTTAATAGTTATGAAGGCGGAACACTTAATGTTTCTGTACCTGCGCCGTCAACAGAACTAAGTATAGAGACCAAAACCTTTAGAGATAAACTAGAACCTGGCGTACCAGAAACGTGGAGTTTTAAAATAAAAGGTCCAGATGGCGAGAAAGTTTCTGCAGAGTTTTTAGCGAGTATGTATGATGTTTCATTAGATCAATTTAAACCGCATCAATGGTCTTTTAAGCCGCAACCTTCTATTACCTATCGTGCTATTGGAAGCCCACAAGGTAGAGTAAGTTTTGGTAACGCTTCATTATATCTTCAATATGGATATCATAACTATTACAATAATAATTCTCAGAATTTTGATCAATTTAATTGGTTTGGTTTAAGTCTTATGGGACGAAGAGATTATGGCAATAGAAAAATGATGAGAACTATGAGTGTCGAAGCAGCGTCACCAATGATGGAGTCAAATGAGATGGATGCTGGTTTTGATATGGTAGGTGAAGAAAATACTGAGGGGATGCTAGGAGCATTATCAGGAGTTCATTCAAATAACGAATTAATAACTCAAGATTCGACTTCTGTGTCAACTACTGATTTTTCAAAAGTAAAAGTCCGAACCAATTTGCAGGAAACAGCATTCTTTTTTCCGCAGTTGCAGACAGATGCAGATGGTACTATTTCTTTTAGTTTTACAACTCCAGAGGCTTTAACGCGCTGGAAGTTGCAGCTACTAGCACACACCAAAGACTTAAACACTAAAGTAGAAACCCTTGAGGCAGTAACCCAAAAAGAACTAATGGTGGTACCTAATGCACCACGATTTTTACGAGAAGGTGATGCCATTATTATTAGCAGTAAAATTTCAAACCTAAGTGATAGCAATCTTACGGGTAAAGTAATATTGCAATTAAACGATACTGCAACTGGTAACCCTATTGACATTGACTTAAACAATGTAAATTCAACACAGGACTTTTCCGTAGCAACAAAAAATAATACACAGGTATCGTGGCGATTAAATATACCTTCAAACATTCAAGCAGTAGAATATAAAGTGATCGCCAAAACAGAGAACTTTAGTGATGGAGAACAAAACACATTACCTGTACTTAGCAATAGAATGCTGGTAACAGAAACGCTACCAATGTGGGTGCGCTCTAACCAGACAAAAACGTTTACACTAGATAAGTTAAGTAACAATACTTCAACAACCTTAAAACATCACAAACTAACCTTAGAGGTTACTTCTAACCCTGCTTGGTATGCTGTGCAAGCGCTTCCTTATTTAATGGAGTATCCGTATGAATGTAATGAGCAAACCTTTGCACGTTATTATGCAAATAGCCTGGCATCACATATTGCCAATAGCAACCCGCGTATTCAAGCTGTATTTAATCAATGGGCAAATAGTGATGCGCTATTAAGTAATCTAGAAAAGAATGAAGATTTAAAATCACTACTCATACAAGAGACACCTTGGCTTAGAGATGCACAAACCGAAACCGAACAGAAAAAACGTATTGCACTCTTATTTGACCTCAACTTAATGGAACGTAAACAAGAAGAAGCAGTTCGTAAATTAAGTCAAAACCAAATGGGTTCTGGTGCTTGGCCTTGGTTTAATGGTGGTAGAGATAATAGATATATTACACAACATATTATGTCTGGTTTTGGACATCTGGACGTGCTTGGTGCGCTTGAAAGCAAAAACGAAATAGAAGATGAAATGATACGCAAAGCGGTTGCATATTTAGATACAGAATTTATCAAAGAATATGAGCGACTTTCACAATACACGCAAAAACCAGATTACACAAAAGATCACTTAAGTAGGATGCAAACGCAGTATTTATATATGCGTAGCTTTTTTCCAGAGCTAAAAAAGAGCAAAGAAGTAACGCGCATTAGCAACTATTATTTAGGACAAATGGAACAATACTGGACAGCTAGAAATCTGTACAGTCAAGGAATGATTGCTTTGGTTTTACAAAGAAACGGCAAAACTACCTCTGCTCAAAAGATTACAAAATCTCTTAAAGAGAACAGTATCACTAGTGAAGAATTAGGAATGTACTGGAAGAGCAACACACCATCGTGGCACTGGTACCAAGCACCTGTAGAAACCCAAGCATTAATGATCGAGGTGTTTTCTGAAATAGACAAAGACCTCACAACTATTGACAACCTAAAAGTATGGTTACTTAAAAACAAGCAAACCAACCAATGGAGCACTACAAAAGCTACTAGCGAGGCGGTGTACGCATTGTTATTGCAAGGCACTGACTGGCTATCAGTGACAGAAGCCGTAAAAGTAACAGTAGGCGATAAAGTGATTGACCCTTCAACGATGGATGACGTAAAAGTAGAAGCTGGAACTGGTTATTTTAAAACAAGTTGGAATACTTCGGAAATAGCTGAAACGATGGCAACCGTAACGATGGAGAAAAAAGGAGAAGGCATTGCATGGGGTGGTTTATACTGGCAATATTTTGAAGATTTAGATAAAATCACAACTACTGAAACACCACTGCAATTAAAGAAAAAACTATTCTTAAAAAAGAACACAGCTACAGGAGAGGAGCTTTCAGAAATAACAGAAGCTACCGCTTTAAAAGTGGGCGATTTAGTGAGAGTACGTATAGAATTACGTTCTGACCGTGAGATGGATTTTGTACATATGAAAGATATGCGCGCGGCAGGATTAGAGCCAATAGATGTAATATCTACTTATAAATATCAAGACGGATTAGGGTATTATCAAGCAACAAAAGATGCGAGTACCAACTTCTTTTTTGACAATTTAAGAAAAGGCATTTACGTTTTTGAGTATGATTTACGCGTGAATAACGCTGGTACGTTTAGTAATGGCATTACTACGATACAAAGTATGTATGCACCAGAATTTAGCAGTCACAGTGAAGGGGTTAGGATTAATGTAGAAGAGTAGGGAGTAGACAGTTGCAGTTGCAGTTGCAGTTGCAGTTGCAGTTGCAGTTGCAGTTGCAGTTTAAAAAAAAATGAAAAACAATGTCAGTCTGTATGCAGTCTAAGACAATGTTGTGAGCAATTTATGAAATGTTGAAAATTCGCTATTTGAAGCATTTTGACTGTGCTCAATGTTACAATAGTTATATAAAATAGTTTAAAAAATTCTGCATACCGCAACTGCCACTGCATACTACTTTTCTGGCGGGAAATCTTTAAGCATCATAGGGATGATTTTATTGTAATAAGCTTCTTTCTGTTTTGGCTTTGCTTTTTCTTTGAGTTCGCCATCATAGACAGCTTGCCATACTAGTTTGCCATTAGGTTGCCCCTCTCTCACCTCAATGGTCATTTTTTGATTAATCACTTTCCCTCCTATTGGGATACCAATACCACCACCTACACTTACTCCTCTACCACCAGTTCCTAAGCCTACACCTATAGTATTTCTAGAATTAGAAAGTGTTTCTTCTACAAAAAATGCAACCCAATACGTATTGTAATCTGTGCGCTGAAAACCTTTAATTTTTAAAGTGCTGTCTATAGCCTTTACTACACGCTTTTCATCTAACTCATTTAGATTAGAATTCATCTCACGATAGAACTGGTATGTTTTATACTGCTCCCAGTCTGTATTCTTTTCATAATCTACAGCTACTGTAGACCCACAAGAAATTAGCAACAAGCAAATTGAACTTAACAAGAAATATTTCATAGTAAATTTTTCATTATTGAATCAAAAAGTACGCCATGAAAGCATGTTACTTTTTAACTATTTTCTTAGTAATCGTTCCTTCGTTTGTTGTGACTTCGACAAAATATATGCCTGATGAAATTTTGCTAAAATCAATTTGATTAACTGTAGTTTCAAGAATTATTTCTCCTAGAATGGTTCTCACTTTAGCGTTATTATAATTTAAAGTATTTGTAGTTTCGATGGTTAATATTTCAGAAACAGGGTTAGGGTATGCCAAAATAGTAGTTAATAAATTTTCAGACATAGACAATATCCCACAAGCTATTTTAACTTCATTTACAGTAGCACAACCAGTAGCATTACCCTCTATTAGAGCAACTCCATCTGTAGAAAGATAATTACAAAGAGAATCCATATTACAGATAGAAAGATTTGAATTTGATTCTATGATACATTCAAATAATAAATCTATGTTAACGTTTGCTAAAGCCTGAATATCTGTAAGACCATCATTACCAATGATATAAATACCGTTAATCCCATCCGATATATTTAACCCATCAAATGATACTAGTTGATCATTATTAGTTATATTTAAAAATGATAGTGTAGTAATATTTTGCAATCCACTCAAACTGGTTAACCCTTGATTATTAAAAATATTAATTCCAAAATTATTCTCACTAGTTATTCCTTCTAATCCTTCCAAATTTTCAAGTGAATTACAAGATTGAATTATTAACTCTCCTATTTGTCCAGAAACTCCATTTAACCCCATCAAGCTTTCAAGAAAAGGGTTGTCAGACACATTTATAGTATCAACCGATATAATATTTTCTAATCCACTAAGGCTTATCAATCCTTGGTTCCCTATAATTTGAACTTCATAAACATTTGTAAGAGCTTCAAATGCTTGAAGATTGTCTATAAGTGGACAATTATTTAAAGCTAAACCTGAAATATCTTCTACTCCTTGAGTAAAAGGTGTCAGTGTTTCTAAAATTGGATTGTTCTGTATAAATATTCCTGAAAAATCTCCTATCAATTGAATAGTCCCTAAACCTGAAAAAGAAATTAGATTAGGGTTATCTATTATATTAAAAAAACCAGTATTCGACTCAATTTGACTCAACCCTGAAAAATCTGTAATATCTGTTCCACTTATAGTTATATTCACTTCAAACTGGTTGCATCCTGGGTAATTTACCGCAAATGCATTTATCTCTTCCTGAGAAGATAAGGTAATATTACTTGTTGGACACTGTCCAAAACCAATAATCGAGAAAAATAAAAATGTAATAATAAATACTAATTGTTTCATAAATCAAAATTTAATAATGTTTGTGATTTATTCTTGCACCGTACTCCCATTCAACATTTTCCACAGCGTATCTTTCAACTCCATCAACCCAATCTGAGCCACAGAACTAAAAAACAAATAAGGAATCCCTTCAAAGTCTTTGTCAAGCTCTGCCTTCATTTCTGCTTTGAGCTCTTCGTCTAGCATGTCGCTTTTTGAGATGGCAACTAGCTTATCTTTATCCAATAATTCTGGGTTGTAGCGTTTTAACTCGTCAAGTAAAATATTGTATTGTTCTTTAATATCATCTGCATCTGCAGGGATTAAAAATAATAAAGTAGAGTTACGCTCTATGTGACGTAAAAAATAATGTCCCAGTCCTTTTCCTTCTGCAGCTCCCTCAATAATACCTGGGATATCTGCCATCACAAACGTTCTATGATCTCTATATTCTACAATACCAAGATTAGGCTTTAAAGTTGTAAACTCGTAGTTAGCAATTTTTGGTTTTGCCGCTGTAATTACAGAAAGTAAAGTAGATTTCCCTGCATTAGGAAAACCAACTAGTCCAACATCTGCAAGCACTTTCATCTCTAGTGTAAAATCTCCTTCTTCACCATCCATTCCTGGCTGTGCGTATCGCGGTGTTTGGTTTGTAGAAGACTTAAAATGGTCATTACCACGACCACCCATACCACCTTTAGCGATAATAAGTTGCTCCCCATCTTCAAGTAATTCTTTTAAACGTTCACCGGTTTCTGTATTAATAACAACAGTACCTAATGGCACATCTACAAAAACATCTGCTCCATCTGCTCCAGTACTTGTGTTTTTACTACCACGTTCACCGTGCCCCGCTCTTAAGTGACGTTTAAACTTTAAGTGGTGTAAGGTCCACATGTTACTATTTGCTACTAAAATAATATGACCACCACGACCACCATCACCTCCATCAGGCCCACCTTTAGGTATATATTTTTCGCGACGTAAATGCGCACTTCCTTGCCCTCCTTTTCCAGATTGGACATGTATCTTAACGTAGTCTGTAAAATTTCCTTCAGTCATTTTATTTGAATTGGCCTTCGATACAATTTTAAAAGATCACAACTGCTATTAGACATTGCTATTTGCTTGCTTTTAAAATCACTCAGGCACCTGAGATTATTATATAATAATTACAATTTGTAAATTAAATTAGGAATTTAAGGTTCCTGAGTGATTATGATAAAATTCTTATAAAGAATATTATTATAATTGTATTGAAGGGCCGGAATGTTTATAGCTTATCAAAAACTTCGCTCAATCGCTCAGTAATTTCTTCTATACTACCTACTCCATCAACACCATAATATTTATCTTCGGCTTGATAGTATTCTTTTAAAATATCTGTTTTGCGATAATATTCTGCAACGCGCTCACGTATCACCTCTTCATTAGCATCATCTGCACGGCCGCTTGTTTTACCTCTCTCCAACAATCTTTTTACTAAAACCTCATCATCAACCTCTAGTGCAACCATACCGTCTACTGCTGTACCTTTTGCAGCTAAAAAGTCTGTAAGTGTTTTAGCCTGCTCCTTTGTTCTTGGATATCCATCAAGAATAAAGCCGTTGTGCTCTTCTTTAAGTCTACGGTCTACCTCTGCTTTAAGCATTTCATTAGTAACACTATCTGGCACTAAATGCCCTTTTTCTGTGTACGTTTTGGCAAGTATCCCAAGCTCAGTATTATTCTTCATATTGTACCTAAACATATCACCTGTAGACAGGTGTATCATGTTGTACTTTTCTTTTAATACGTCTGCTTGTGTTCCTTTTCCTGCACCTGGAGGGCCAAATAATACGATATACTTCATTCTAATTGTTGTTTTTGCTTCGGAAACGTGCTGTGAATTTTCACTCGAGCTTTTAATCCCAAATATTGATTTTATAAATTCCCACATTTCAATAAGCGTTCCATAATTTAATGGCTGCAAAGATACCCAATCTAGTTAAGAGTTGAGAGTTAGGAGTTCAGAAAAATTAGGTAGATTTTATATGTAGTGGCATCATTGAGATACAGAGAGCACAAAGCGCATTATACCTACTTAGAATATAGGGTGCTTTTTTCAGTTTCGACTTCGATTTCGATTTCGATTTCTCTACATTTGTAGTTATGACAAATTACTTTTCTTCAAACTTCACATTAGGGATTTTAGGCGGCGGCCAACTTGGTAAGATGATGGGCTACGAAACCCGCAAATTTGATATAAGAACACACGTTCTTGATCCAAGCGCAGAAGCCCCCTTTCGTATTAGTTGCGACCATTTTGAACAAGGTGACTTGATGGATTATGAGACCGTTTATAACTTCGGAAAAAAAGTAGACGTACTTACTTTTGAGATTGAAGGCGTAAACATTGAAGCTTTAGCACAACTAGAAAGCGAAGGTAAAAAGGTGTACCCTTCTTCTGAAACTTTAAAGAACATTCAGGATAAAGGCGTTCAAAAAAACTTTTACAAACAACACAATATACCTACGGCTCCGTTTTTGGTTTTCAATACTAAAGCAGAATTAACCGAAGCTATTGTTCGTAAAGACTTGACACTCCCATTTGTTTGGAAAAGCTGTACAGGTGGTTATGACGGTACAGGCGTTTCTGTAATAAGAAATGAAAGTGATATTATACCCTTAGCAGATAGACCTTGTATTGCAGAAAGTTTAATTCCGTTTAAAAATGAGTTGGCAGTAATTGTAGTACGTAATCCTTCGGGCGAGGTAAAAACATATCCGGTGGTTGAGATGGAGTTTCACCCCGTTGCTAACCAAGTAGAATATGTAATCTGCCCAGCAAGAATAGATGACAAGGTAGCAACAAACGCACGAGATATCGCCGTTAAAGTTTCCGAAGCATTTAAACATGTGGGCTTACTTGCTGTAGAAATGTTCCAGACTGAAGATGACAAAATAATAATAAACGAAGTAGCACCAAGACCTCACAATAGTGGGCATTATAGTATTGAGGCTAGTTATACAAACCAGTTTGAACAACAAATAAGAGCCATTCTTGACCTACCTCTTGGTAACACTGACAGTAAAGTAGGTGGTATTATGGTAAACCTCGTGGGTGCAGAAGGACACACGGGAGATGTTGTATATCAAAATATTGAAAAAATTATGGCGATGGATGGCGTGACACCGCACATTTATGGCAAAAAACAAACCCGCCCTTTCAGGAAAATGGGACACGTTACTATTGTTAATGAAGATATTGATAAAGCGAGAGAGATTGCGCAAGAGGTAAAGGGATTGATTAAAGTGATTAGTAAATAAATAGAAACAAACAAATTTAACAAGCCTCAATGTATATTGAGCGAAGTCGAAATATGAAAGTAGCAGTAATAATGGGAAGCACTAGCGATATGCCAGTGATGCAAGATGCAATAGACATCCTAAGAGGTTTTGATATTGAGATTGAAGTAGACATTGTGTCTGCTCACAGAACGCCAGAAAAACTATTTGACTTTAGTAAAAACGCACATACGCGCGGCATTAAAGTAATCATCGCAGGTGCCGGCGGCGCAGCTCATTTACCAGGAATGGTAGCCTCATTATCACCCTTACCAGTTATTGGTGTTCCTGTAAAATCTAGCAACAGCATTGACGGCTGGGACTCTGTATTATCTATTTTACAAATGCCAGGAGGAGTTCCTGTTGCAACCGTAGCTTTAAATGGCGCAAAAAACGCAGGAATTCTTGCAGCACAAATAGTAAGCACGGCAGACAAATGTGTTCTTGACAAAGTAATTGCTTACAAAGAAGGCCTAAAAATGAAGGTTGAAGAAGGTGCTGCTTCGGTACAATTTAAAACTAAGAAGTAGAGTTAGTATAAATGAATATAGTCAGTGTTTTAAATCACTCAGCAACCTTAGATTGTTAGTTTCATTTGACATTGCTTGAGAAAAAAACATTTTAAACCCTTTACAAATTATTAATCATCAGTACAATAAAAGGTTCCTGAGTGTTTTTAATAAAATGCAGCTCATTTTATTAAAAACGTACCGAAGGACCGACAATACAATAACATTTTACATTTTCAATGAACCCACTCTTACAACCTTTTGACACCGCACCATTTACTCAAATAAAAAACGAGCACTTCGCTCCTGCTATCAAACAATTGATTATTGATACTAAAGAAGAAGTGAATGCTATCGTTGAGAATACAGACGCACCTACTTTTGCAAATACGGTAGAAGCACTAGAAAACACAGGGCAGCAGCTAGACAGAGCCACCAGTGTGTTTTTTAACCTAAACAGTGCAGAGACTAATGATGAGATTCAGAAAATAGCGCAAGAGCTTTCTCCTTTATTAACGGAGTTTGGCAACGATTTACTTTTAAACGAAGCCTTATTTAAAAAAGTAAAGACGGTTTATGACGCTCGCGAATCTTATGATTTTACCGGTGAGCAAAAGATGTTGCTTGATAAACAGTACAAAGGTTTTAGTAGAAATGGTGCAAATCTTTCTGACGACAAGAAAACAAAACTTCGTAAAATAGATGCAGAACTTTCTAAGCTAAAGCTAACCTTTGGCGAAAACGTGCTAGCAGAAACTAACGCATACCAAATGCACATCACTAATGAAGCAGATCTTGCTGGATTACCTGATGGCGTAAAAGAAGCTGCTGCTCAAACAGCCGCAGAAAAAGAACTTAAAGGCTGGGTATTTACATTAGACTACCCTAGTTATGTTCCTTTTGTGAAATATGCTGAGAACAGGGAGTTACGTAAAGAATTATCACTTGCTTTTGGTGCGAGAGCATTTCAGAAAAACGACAATAATAACGAGCAAAATGTATTAGATATTGTAAATCTTCGCCATCAACGTGCGCAGCTATTAGGCTATGAGAGTCACGCGCATTTTGTACTTGAAGAACGTATGGCAGAGACGCCACAAAAAGTATTGTCTTTTTTAAAAGAACTAATGGTAAAAGCAAAACCAGCCGCTCAAAAAGAGTTTGACGAGCTTGAAACTTTTGCAAAAGAACTTGACGGGATAGATCAATTGCAAAAATGGGACAGTTCTTTTTATGCCGAAAAGTTAAAACAACAGAAGTTTAGCTTAGATGATGAGCAGTTAAAGCCATATTTTAAATTAGAAAATGTAATAAACGGAGTATTTACAGTAGCTAACAAGCTGTTTGGTCTTGAATTTGAGATTGACAACACGATAGAAAAATACCACGAAGACGTAAAAACGTATCGCGTTACAGATGCAGAAGGAGAACTAGTTGCTATATTTTATGCAGACTTTCACCCTCGCCCAGGAAAACGTGGTGGTGCTTGGATGACAAGTTTTAAACCGCAACAAAAACTAGACGGAATTAATGATAGACCACATATATCAAATGTGTGCAACTTTACAAAACCTACCGCTAGCAAACCTTCTCTTTTAACTTTTAATGAAGTGACAACTTTATTTCACGAGTTTGGTCACGGTTTACACGGGATGCTTGCAAACACAACCTATAAAGGATTATCTGGTACAAATGTGTATTGGGATTTTGTTGAGCTACCTAGTCAGATATTAGAAAACTGGTGTTATGAAAAAGAAACACTAGAACTCTTTGCTACTCATTATGAAACCGGAGAAGTGATCCCGATGGAACTGGTGCAAAAAATAAAAGAATCAGCTACTTTTCACGAAGGAATGCAGACTATGAGACAATTAAGTTTTGGGCTATTAGATATGTCATGGCACGGTAGTGACCCTTCTGATATTTCAGAAGTAAAGAAATTTGAGACAGAAGCTTTTGGGGACACTGCTTTATACCCAGAGACACCAGAGACTTGCATGAGTACTGCTTTCAGTCATATCTTTCAGGGTGGATACAGTGCAGGTTACTATAGTTACAAATGGGCAGAAGTACTTGATGCAGATGCTTTTGCTTACTTTAAACAAGAAGGGATTTTTAATAAAACAGTGGCTACTAAGTTTAAAAACACTGTTTTATCACAAGGAGGAACTGTTGACCCAATGGAACTGTATAAAGCTTTTAGAGGTCAAGAGCCTAACCCAGAAGCGTTATTAAAGCGTGCTGGCCTTTTGAAATAGGAATTAGAAATAATAACTGATTTTTTTTAGAACTAGATTTATGAAAAACTTTTACATAATCACATTACTCTTTTTAGCTCTTTATTCTTGTAAAGATGCAAAGACTGAAGTTAAAACAGATAGAAAAGAAGCTCAAGTGGAGACTGTTTCTGGAGCAACAATTTTTTCGTCTTATGATCGTGTTCACGAGATGATTCAAGGATCTTGGTCTAATACTTTAGACCCAAATAGCACGGTGATTTTTGAAGAAAAAACGAGTACAAATAAATATCAAGATGTGATTGCTAAAAAAGATGTGCCGTATAACATTAGTACAAATTGTAGCAATGAAGCTTCTACAAAATCTGCAGAAAACTTTAGATACATTAACACTAATGGGGCTTATGCAGAGTGTTATTATATTGAGACTCTTGATGAGAAGACTCTTGTTATGAGGTTTGACAAAGGTGACATCACACTCACTTTTTCAAGAATAAACATCGCTTTATAAATCTTGTTTCTCTTAGCAATCATCTTAATAATCCTAGGCTTTACGTTCTACAAATACACACTCAAGTCTGAAATAGAAGACAGAGAACACAAACCAAGAGAGAAAGGAATCGCTGTGACATCAATTAGTGTTGGTGTCATTATCTTAATAATTTATCTTCTCTCGTTGTTCTCTTAAATTACACTCTAAAACAGGACTAACACAATTTCATTTAAAATAAACTTTCAATAATTACTGAAAGTTTAAAATATTCACTTACATTTGTACTATGGAATTTAAAGAAGCAAAAGATAAATTTATAAATACTTGGGGAGCCTTTGGCACTTTATGGGGTATTAATAAAGCAATGGCGCAAATACACGCATTGTTGTTCATCTCACCAGACCCATTATCTATGGAAGACATTATGGAAGAGTTAGATATCTCTCGCGGAAATGCCAGTATGAATTTAAGAGCTTTAATGGAATGGGGCATTGTCTATAAAATAGGCGTTACTGGAGAGCGCAAAGAGTTCTTTACCAGTGAAAAAGATGTGACAGAGCTATCTAGACAGATCGCAAAAGAACGTAGCCGTAGAGAATTACAGCCTACTATTAGAGTTTTAAAAGAAATATCAAACATTACTGATGATGGCACTGCAAAGACTAAAGAGTTTATAAAACAAACCAAGGCTATGTATGATCTTGCAGATACAGCAGACACGATGATGAACAGGATTGTGAACCAAGAACAAAACTGGATTACAAAGACACTAGTAAAACTCTTTAAATAATAATGAGGGAATTTAAATTCCCTTTACTCTGATTAATATGTTTCAATATTTATTGAAAGTTTAAAAATAAAAACATGAAGAATTTAAAAAAAGTTTATTATGCAAATTGGTGGGTTCTAGCAATCACATTGCTTCTTTATTTAACAATTTGGTTTGGAGCAATGCTGCATGTTCTATTTGGAGTTTTTCAACTGGTAACCGCTTTCTATTTGTTGTTTGGTTTAAATAAACTCACAAAAAACATCCAATACCAGCTAATCCTCTATTTTGTATTAACAGTAATAACATGTGCTGTACCATTTATTTTTGATAAGGACTCTGTTATTTTTTCTGCTTGGGGTTTTACGTGGGTTTTAGCACTATACTTTATTGGAATTCTATATCAAATAACAAAAATAGATGGTACCAAACTATAACATAATTACCTATCTCATTTATCTACCGATAATACTATTTATCACTATTAAGGTAGGATGGATGTTTTATAAGAATGGAGAAATATTCTTGCTTTCTATTTTTGAAGAACAAAACACGGTTAAAACGGTAAACAAGATTTTATTAATGGGATACTACTTAGTCAATATTGGGTACTCACTTGCAGTAATATCGTTCTGGACAAAAGTAGACTCTATTACCACAATGATAGAATCACTATCATTTGTAATTGGGGCAATCATCATCTTTTTAGCAATACTACATTACAACAACATTATCATTTTAAAACAAATTTCTAAACGCAAACTTTTAAATACTTAATTATGGAAAATTATCGAATCATTATCGGCTATCTTTTTTACATCATCGTTGTTATTAGTTTAACAATCTATGTTTCAAAAATGCTTTTCAAAAACGGAAAACTTTTCATGATAGACATCTTTAGAGGCAAAGAAGACATTGCTCTTGCGACCAACAAATTATTTGAAGTTGGGTTTTACCTAATCAATATAGGCTGGGCATTATTAATTGTAAAAATATCAACTTATAGTAATGAACTAATTAGTTATCAATCATTAATAGAAAAGTTAAGTATGAAAATAGGTGGATTTTCTATATACCTAGGGATTATGTTAATGCTTAACTTATTCTTCTTTTTAAGAGGTAGAAAAAAATCTAGACAATACACAAAGGGTACTACACAACAACCACAAATCAAAACAACATGAAAACACTAATCATAGCTGGTGGCACTGGTTTCCTCGGAAATGTGCTTGTAGCACATTTTAGCCCAAAAGTGGAAAAGATTTACGTTTTAACACGATCTAAAAAACGCAACAAAAACAATGTTGAATATTTAGTCTGGGACGGAAAGACTCAAGGTGAATGGGCACAAGTTTTTGAAGATGCAGATGTACTCATAAATATGACAGGGAAGTCTGTAGATTGTAGGTATACAGATAAAAACAAAGCACTCATTCTATCTTCAAGAATAGACTCGACTAAAGTGTTAGGAGAAGTGATTGCTCAATGTGATATCCCCCCTAAAGTTTGGCTTAACTCATCTACCGCAACTATCTACAGACATTCTTTAGATAAAGAAATGAATGAAGACACAGGGGAGATTGGCGATGGTTTTTCTGTAGGGATTGCAAAGGCTTGGGAGCAAGAATTTTTTAGCCATCAATTAGACAAAACAAGACAAGTTGCTTTGAGAACTTCTATTGTTTTTGGTAAAAATGGAGGTGCGTTTATTCCTATAAAAAAACTAGCCCAAATAGGAATGGGCGGCAAACAAGGACCCGGAAATCAAAAGGTAAGTTTTATTCATGAACTTGATTTTGCAAGAAGCGTAGAGCATATTATTAACAGTAATCAAATAGAAGGTGTAATAAATGTTGTCTCTCCAAAACCTACTACAAACAGTTTATTAATGAAAAGCATTTGCAAGAAACTAAAGATGCCCATTGCTATACCAATGCCTGCATTTTTGTTATCACTTGGCGCAAAAATCATTAATACAGAACCAGAATTAATCTTGAAAAGTAGAAATGTAATTCCTACTCGATTGATCAAAAGTGGTTTTACTTTCAAGTTTGACACACTCGACAAAACACTCACAGATTTAATTAAATAGACTTATGACTACAATTAATTTACACACGTTAATTAAAGCCCCAATTAAAGAGGTGTTTAACCTTTCTCGTGACATCACTTTTCATACAAAATCTGCATCAAAGACAAAAGAGCAAGCTATTGCTGGCAAAACAGAAGGACTTATAAATCTTAATGAGACCGTTACTTGGCGCGGTAAACATTTTGGGGTTTGGCTCAAGCATACAAGTAAAATCATTAAATTAGAATCGCCACACAAATTTGTTGACGTAATGATTAAAGGTCATTTCACCTATTTTGCACATCAGCATATTTTTGAGGAACAAAGCGGCGAAACATCAATGAAAGACATTCTTAGTTATAAAGTACCCTATGGTATTTTTGGTCGCGTGTTTGATAAACTTTTTCTCAAAAAGCACCTTACTTCCTTTTTAATAACGAGGAATGAAGCCCTTAAAATTTCCGCAGAAAAAAACGCCCTTTAAATTAATAAAGAGCGTTTTTTTTATATAAAAATATAAGGTTAATTTATAACCACCTTTTTAGAAACTACTTGATTTGTTTCTGTAACAAAAGATAGAATATATAACCCTTGAGATAGATTTGTTGTTGCAATACTACCCTGGTTTGTGCGAATCTCTTTTGCTGTAATTTTAGCACCTAAAGCATTATACAAAACAACCTCTTTAAATGTTTGGCTTGTTTCTCCTAATGTATAATTAACACTACCATTGCCCGTGGTAACAACCACAGCATTTAAAGTTGCTTCATCTAGGCCTAACACAGTATTTTTTGATGCTTCTATCAAAAACTCAACACACAGTTTTGCAAACTTAGTAGCATGTGTTGCTGTACCAGAGACACTAAAAGTATCATTTGGAGTATGGATTGCTGGATTATGATCGCCAAAATCTGCTTCAAAAGGAAACGATGCCATAAAACCTTCTTCTGTCCAACTAGCGTGGTCAGAGCAACCATAGTTACATAAAGAAGTTCCGTAAGTTACTTGGTGAGGTCCACTTGCATTATAATGATCTAATAAACTCATTAAGTAATTATTTAATGTTGCATTTGTAAAATCTGTCACAAAAGAAACATCATTAGAAGAACCATTAAAATTAGTCATATCAAACTGTACAACTGCACCTACATCTACTCCATCATTTGCATATTGTGATGCAATCTCTGCAGAGCCCACAAGACCAATTTCTTCTGCCGCGTAAGCCATAACCTCTATGGTTCTTTGTGGTGTGTAGTTTATTTCAAAAAGTGCTCTAGTAGCTTCTGTTATAGTTGCAATTCCAGATGCGTCATCATCTGCTCCGGGTGCGTTTGTTTGCGACTGCGAAGAGGTAGAATCTAAATGCCCTCCAACGATAACAAATTCTTCTGGCAGTACTGCTCCTTCAATAGTCATTATTACAGAAGGCATATTTGTATTTGTGTGATTAAAGAGACGTACACTCACATCGTCTCTACCATAAGAGGCTGCCATTGCCTCCCATTTTGCTTTTAAGTCTATCGCTGCTTGAGTACCTGTACTCGTTGTGTGATGACGTGTACCATAATCTTCTAGTTCTACAATATGATCAGCTATTGTACCTGCATCTATCACATTAATTGCTTGGTTTACTAAGGCATCTTCTGTTATTGTAAAATCTATAACAGATCTTACAGATGTAACTGGCTGCATTAAACTCGCTAGGGCTTCTGCCTCTGTAGTTTTAAACATATATCCCGGTCCATGAACGAGTACTTTTTCGTGTAGTTCGTGACTTGCTTTTTGAGTCATATAAACTACAGCTTCGCTACCTTGTTTAGCAATAATAGTCACCTCATCTGGAAACTCATATTGCAACTCCTCTGCATCTTGCTTTGCCATTTTTGCATAAAACCTTGCTTCATCAAGTTGCTGCGCCTGCATAGTAGTAGCAATAAATACAAGCAGTAATAATAAATTTTTCATAATGTCTATTTTCTTCAAAAATAAACAATTCTCTCTCTTTAATTGTTGAAGTATCAGTGAATAAACCTCACAAAAATCTAATCGTTATATCAATTATAATTATCACATCTCGACTTAGGTAACATAATCTTTCTTATTTTTGAAAACATTATGTCAAACCACATTATCGACCCCACAAAATGGGTAGACCGTTACAGCGACTACCTTTATAACTTCACTATTGTTCGCGTTAATGATCATGAGGTTGCGCAAGATCTTATTTCTGAAACTTTCTTGGCAGGACTTAAATCTGCAAAAAACTTTAAGGGTGAAGCGAGTGAGCGTACATGGCTCATATCTATTCTTAAAAGAAAAATTATAGATCATTATCGTAAAACCAATAGTAACAAAGGAAAAGCAGAAGTGCGCATGCAGTACTCTAGTGAAGACTCTGAGGGAGATTGGCTAGAAGAAAGAGTTAAAGACCCCTTTGATAAAACTGCAGAAGACACTATTGAAAACACAGAACTGGGTGACGCGATTTACAATTGTTTAGATCTGCTGCCTTCAAAGCAATCAACTATTTTTAAGATGAAGACAATAGATAATTTTGACACAGAAGCTATCTGTAATGAATTTAATATTACTCCGTCTAATCTTTGGGTAATCATTCACAGAGCAAGAACCTCATTAGCGACTTGCTTAGAAAAAAACTGGTTATAATATCATGAAACTACTACAAAAATTAATGATTGATTGTGAGACAAGCGCTCATTATTGCGATAAAGCACAATATAATGAAGCGACTGGAATGGAACGTATTCAATTAAAAATACACATTCTTTTTTGCAAAATCTGCAAATCGCACACTATTAGAAACTCAAAACTTACTAGCGCCTGCAATAAAGCAAGTTTAGCAACTATGCCTAAAACTGACAAAGAAGCTTTAAGGGCCAAACTGAATAAAGAGATGAGTAAATAATAACCACCAAACAGGAATACTCTCTACCCAGAATGAAGCATAATAACGACTCTGTGCAGTACTTGCTTTGATCAACAAAACGCCTGTAACTACTAGCATTATCATTGTTGCTGAAATTCTCCATAGTTGACCACCAGCAATATAAAACTCACATAGTGAAGCAACAAAAAGTAGCACAAGCCCTACAATTTTTGTTCTATTAACCCCCAGCTGTTGAGGCATTGTGCCTAGAGAAAGTAAATCATATTTTACATCTCTAATCTCAAAAGCTAAGATCCACACAATTACTAATAAAAATCGCTGAAAAAACAGTATCCAAACTGTAAAACTCAACACACCTTCTGTAGCCTCTACAGGCACAATTACAGTCATTCCTGCCCAGACTAGAGCAACCACAATAATTTTTATACCACTTACACTTCTTAGATTACTACCCGCGATTATTGGGACTGCATAAAAGAATGTCAACACCCCAAATATAGCCGTATAGCCCATTACTTTTAAAGGCAACTGCCAAACTACAAACACTAAAAGCAAAGCACAAACTGCAGAGAAAACCTGAATAGTTTTTAATCCTTTTGCTAAACTTCTGTGATGTAAACCAGCTACTTCTGCATATTTTACAAAATTGTAACCCGTAATTACTCCTAAAAATATGAACGCATAAAAGGACCACTCTAATTGTAAATTTTCGCGTAAAGCTGTCAAACTTACAAGAGCCGTCACGGCAATAGCAACATGAACACTGCTATTAATATAAAAAGCAAAAAATGCTTTGAAGAATTTCATTATGTAAATCTAAAGAAACAATTTATTACATATTTATTAAGTTCCATTTTTTCGTTCTTCAGTTAATTTAAAAATTAACACATAATGTTTTCTTAATGTTTCTGTAGAAAACGGACCTCATATTGTTAGTAATTTAATGTAGCAATAGACTATAACAAAACCACATAATGCTTTAACCACTAGAAGACTGCATTATTACACCTTATAGCACTCTTTTTTCAAAAATATATAATATCATTTTAAACGGTTGAAAAGTAATTTTATGGTAGGTGTAAACTACTTTAAAAATTACAGTTAAAATTGTATTTTTGCATCCTAAATTTAGGATGCAATTGCATACCAAAATTTCACTGAAAATCAATCTTATAAAAGTGGTACAGCCACATCAATTATATGAAGACAGATTCTTTTGCTTATAGACACATAGGCCCTCGCAGGGCAGACCTTGATAGTATGTTAAAAACCGTAGGAGTTGATTCTATGGAACAACTTATTTCTGAAACGATTCCTAACGACATTCGCCTAAAAGAAGACATCAAACTTGATGACTCTATGAGCGAGCAAGAATACTTGGAGCACATTACAGAACTTTCTTCTAAAAATCAGGTGTTTAAAACCTACATAGGTCTTGGTTATCATCAAGCTATTATACCGCCTGTAATACAGCGTAATATTCTTGAAAACCCGGGTTGGTATACTGCATACACTCCTTATCAAGCAGAGATTGCTCAAGGGCGTCTTGAGGCGTTACTTAACTACCAGACTATGGTCATAGACTTGACAGGAATGGAATTAGCAAACGCTTCTTTATTAGATGAAAGTACAGCTGCAGCAGAGGCTATGGCACTTTTATTTGCTGTTAGAGAAAGAGCACAAAAGAAAAGTGGAGCAAATAAGTTTTTTGTTTCAGAAGACATTTTACCACAAACACTATCCTTATTACAAACTAGATCTACACCTATTGGTATCGAGCTAGTAATAGGAAACCATGAGGAATTTGATTTCTCTTCAGAGTTTTTTGGGGCTATTCTTCAATACCCTGGTAAAAGCGGGAGAGTTTTTGATTATAAATCATTTGTGAGCGATGCAAATGATGCTGGTATAAAAGTAGCTGTTGCTGCAGATATTTTAAGCTTAGTAAAACTAGAAGCTCCTGGTAATTTTGGGGTAGATGTTGTTGTAGGTACCACACAACGTTTTGGTATTCCATTAGGTTACGGTGGACCTCACGCAGCTTATTTTGCAACTAAAGAAGAATACAAAAGAAGTATTCCAGGTCGTATTATTGGAGTGACTAAAGATGTGGATGGCAATCGTGGTTTACGTATGGCATTACAAACACGTGAACAACATATAAAAAGAGACAGAGCTACTAGTAACATTTGTACTGCACAAGTTTTACTTGCTGTAATGGCCGGGATGTATGCTGTATATCACGGACCTGAAGGATTAAAATACATAGCTAATAAAGTACACAATACTGCAGCAACACTTGCAGATGCATTAGAAAAGCTAGGTTACAATCAAGCTAACGAAACCTATTTTGATACAATATCTATCAAAACAGATATTTCTAAAATAGATTTTAGAGCAGAAGCAGAAGGAATCAACTTTTATTACAAAGATGAAGAGACTGTTTCTATATCAATAAACGAAACAACAACACTTAACGATTTAAATAAAATTATAGGTGTTTTTGCAGAAGCTGTAAGCAAAGACCGCATTTATGTAGAAGAATTATTAGAAGGAAATGCGATCCCAAATGGTATTGCTAGACAGACAGAATTTTTAACAAACGAGGTCTTTAACAGCTACCATAGTGAGACAGAATTAATGCGTTACATCAAGAAGTTAGAACGTAAAGATCTTTCTCTTAATCATTCTATGATTGCTCTTGGCTCTTGTACAATGAAACTTAATGCAGCAGCAGAGATGCTACCTTTAAGTGACCCAATGTGGGGTAATATGCACCCATTTGTCCCTATTAAACAAGCAGGTGGATATCAGTTTATGCTTAAAAAGCTAGAAGAGCAACTTACAGAAATCACAGGTTTTGCAGGCACTTCTCTACAACCTAATAGTGGAGCTCAAGGAGAATATGCAGGTTTAATGGTGATAAAAGCGTATCACGAATCTCGCAATGAACACCACAGAAACATTTGTTTAATACCATCTTCTGCTCACGGTACAAACCCCGCAAGTGCAGTAATGGCTGGTATGAAAGTAGTTGTTACAAAAGCAAATGAAAACGGAAACATTGATGTTGATGACTTAAGAGCAAAAGCAGAAGAACATAAAGACAACCTTGCTGCATTAATGGTAACGTACCCATCTACACATGGTGTTTATGAGTCTGCTATTAAAGAAATCACTAGTTTGATTCACGAAAATGGTGGACAAGTGTATATGGATGGCGCTAACATGAACGCGCAAGTAGCATTGACTAATCCTGGTGCTATTGGTGCAGATGTTTGTCACCTTAACTTACACAAAACATTTGCCATCCCTCACGGTGGTGGAGGTCCTGGAGTAGGACCTATTTGTGTAGCAAAACAACTTGTTCCATTTTTACCTTCTAATCCTGTAATAGAAACAGGAGGAGAATCTGCCATTACAGCAATCTCTGCAGCCCCTTGGGGTAGCGCATTAGCCTGCTTAATTAGCTATGCTTACATATGTATGCTAGGAGAAAATGGGTTAAAAAAATCTACACAATATGCCATCTTAAATGCAAACTATATTAAAGAGCGTTTTAAAGGGCATTATGAAACACTGTATTCTGGAGAACAAGGTAGAGCAGCTCACGAGATGATTATAGACTGTAGACCTTTTAAAGAAAAAGGAATAGAAGTTACAGATATCGCTAAGAGACTTATGGATTATGGTTTTCATGCACCTACGGTTTCATTTCCGGTAGCAGGTACTATGATGATTGAGCCTACAGAAAGTGAAAGCAAGCAAGAGCTAGATCGTTTTTGTGACGCAATGATTTCTATTAAAAAAGAAATTGATGCAACAGACAAAGATGATGTAAACAATGTGCTTAAAAATGCACCTCACACACAAGCAATGTTAACAAATGATACGTGGGATTTCCCATACACACGTCAACAGGCAGCTTTTCCATTAGAACATATTAAAGACAATAAATTCTGGCCAGCAGTACGTCGTGTAGACGATGCTTATGGTGATAGAAATCTAATCTGTACCTGTGAGCCTATTGAAGCTTATATGTAATTTAATTTCTTCGGAAATTTTAAAGCGTTGAGACAAGCTGAATAATTAAATTAATAGTGAGTCGTATTTATTAAAACTTAAATATGACTCACTATTCTCAATATAAATGCTGAAAATTAAAGAATTAACATTTCAGCAATCAAAAAGTAAGAATCTCTCAAAACAGCCATTATTAGAGTGTAATCTCTTAATACCTAATCTGTTTTGTGTATTTTAGTCAAAATTTTTTATAAATATGGGTACGAAGATAATTGGAGTAGGAAGTTATATCCCTGAGGGCGTTGCTAAGAATGATGATTTTGAAAATCATGATTTCTTTAATGAAGACGGTTCGTCATTTCCGCACGAAAACGACGTCATTATCGAAAAATTTAAAGCCATTACTGGTATCGCAGAAAGAAGATATCTTAGAGATGACCTCAACACATCTGACATGGCATTTTTTGCAGCAGAACGTGCTATAGCAAATGCAGGTATTGACAAAGAAACTTTAGACTATATTATTGTTGCCCAAAATTATGGTGACGTTAAGCACGGTGACTTACAGAGTGATACTGTGCCTAGTTTAGCCTCTAGAGTAAAAAACAAACTTAGAATTCAAAACCCATATTGTGTTGGTTATGATATCCTTTTTGGTTGTCCAGGATGGGTTGAGGGTATGATACAAGCTCACGCTTATATAAAATCTGGAATGGCTAAGCGCTGCCTTGTTATAGGAGCAGAAGCATTATCACGTGTGGTAGACCCTCATGATAGAGACTCTATGATTTACAGTGATGGAGCTGGAGCTACAGTAGTAGAAGCTACAGACAATGATGACTCTGGTTATATTACCCACAAGAGTGCAACTTATGCTTATGATGAAGCAAATTTCATCTTTTTTGGTGAGACCAATAATCAAGAGATTACAGATAGACGTCGTTATATAAAAATGTATGGTCGTAAGATTTACAACTTTGCATTAATTAATGTGCCAGACGCTATGAAGGCAACAATGGATGAAAGCGGTCTTGATATAAAAGAGCTTAAAAAGATATTTATCCATCAAGCAAATGAAAAAATGGATGAAGCTATTATTAAGCGTTTTTATAAACTGTACGATATGGAAGCACCAGAATTTATTATGCCTATGAGCATCAATAAACTAGGTAACTCTAGTGTTGCAACAGTGCCTACCTTATACGACCTTGTACTTAACGGAAAATTAGAAAACCACGAAGTCAACAAAGGAGACCTTATAATGTTTGCTAGCGTAGGTGCCGGCATGAACATTAACGCAATTCTCTATAGAGTTTAATCATCACTAATCTTTAAGGATGTATAAAAATACGTTTCCCAAAAAAAGATATAATATCACTTTAGACTTCTTACAAGAGGTGATCTCTAAAGAAGATAAAATTCTTGATCTAGGGGTAACAAATCCGTTTTCTGAAATTTTAAGAAAGGAAGGTTATGTGGTTACAAACACTAATGGTGAAGATCTTGATGTCGATACATCTGCAGTTAAAAGCGACGATTATACTGTTGTGACTGCTTTTGAGATTTTTGAACACCTAGTATCTCCATTTAATGCACTTAAAGATATAAAAGCTAAAAAAATAGTAGCCTCCGTTCCTTTAAAACTATGGTTTGCTGCTGCTTATCAAAATAAAGATGATATTAGAGATCGCCATTATCATGAGTTTGAAGATTGGCAATTTGATTGGCTTTTAGAAAAAGCAGGATGGAAAATTAAAAAACGTGTAAAGTTTACAAATCCCGTTAAAAAAATAGGCTTCCGCCCTATTCTTAGAAGATTTACGCCTAGATATTATCTTATATATGCAGAGCGTGTTTAATGAGAATATACATCGTCATACCAGCTTATAACGAAGCAAAACACATTAAAAAAACATTAGATTCACTACTTAATCAAACGGTACAAGCAACTAAAATTCTTGTAGTTGATGACTCATCAACAGATGACACTCTAAAAATACTACAGGAATACTCTAGTAATAACGAGAATATCTCTTTTATCACAAAACCATCTATAGAAGGCCATTCTCCCGGAAGTAAAGTTATTGAAGCTTTTAAATTTGGCCTTAACCAACTTGATGACAAGTATGATATTATTTGCAAATATGATGCAGATCTTATTTTTCCTAACAATTATCTAGAACAGATAAGTAGCGTATTTAAAGAATCTGCTACAACAGGAATGGTTGGCGGTTTCTGCTATATTGAAAAAGACAAAGATTGGGTTCTAGAAAATTTAACCAACAAAGACCACATACGCGGCGCCTTAAAAGCATATTCTAGAGATTGTTTTAAAAAAATAGGCGGTCTTAAAAGCGCGATGGGCTGGGATACCGTTGATGAAATAGTGGCAAGATATCACAATTATAAAATTGTAACTATCGAGGGTTTAAAAGTAAAACACCTTAAGCCAACAGGTAATAAATATGCCACAAAAGCAGGCTTAAAACAAGGAGAAGCTTTTTACAGAATGAGATACGGCAAATCTTTAACAACTATTGCTGCAGCAAAATTAGCACTTAAAAAAAGAAACACTCACTACTTTTTTGATTGCTTAAAAGGTTTTAAACAAGCAAAAGAAAAGAAGGCATCCTTTTTGCTTTCTGAAGATGAAGGTGAGTTTTTACGTAAATTGCGTAAAGAAGGGATACGTAAAAAAATATTCTAGCACCTTTATAACCTTTCATTAACTTTACCAAAAGTCTTTTTGAGTACTTTTGAAATACAAATTAGCTAATAAATATGTCATTTAAAATAAAACATTTAACCGCAGCACTCTGTATTGTGGCATCAACAATAGGTATTGCTCAACAAACGGAAACACAACCTAAGAACATTATTCTTCTTATTGGCGACGGGATGGGGCTTAGTGAGATTTCTGCAGCTCAATTTTATGGAGAAAAAACTTCAAACTTTGAAAAATTTAATACCATTGGGCTTATTAAAACCTCTTCTGCACACCATCTAGTTACAGATAGTGCAGCAGGAGCCACTGCTTTTGCTTGTGGTATAAAATCTTTTAATGGAGCAATAGGTGTAGATGTAGATAAAAAACCAGCCAGAAACATTATAGACTATGTATCTAATCAAGGGATGGCAACAGGATTAATAAGCACCTCATCAATTGTACACGCTACACCAGCATCATTTTTTGCTCACGTAGATTCTAGAAGAAAATACCCAGAGATAGCCACTTATTTACCAACTTCTGAAATAGACTTTTTTGCAGGTGGAGGCTTAAAGTTTTTTGAAAGAAGAGAGGACGGAAAAGATCTTATCGCGTCTTTTAAAGAAAAAGGGTTTGAGGTTACAACAGATAAATTACCGTTATCAACTACAACAAAAAAACAAGCAATGCTTCTAGCTGATGACGCAATGCCAAAGATTTCTGAAGATAGAGGTGATTTTTTACCTAACGCTACATCACTTGCATTAGACCACTTATCTAAAAATAAGAACGGTTTTTTCTTGATGGTAGAAGGATCTCAAATAGATTGGGGTGGTCACGCAAATGATGCAGATTATTTAGTGAGCGAATTACTAGACTTTGACAAAACAATAGGCGTAGCATTAGCCTATGCAAAAAAACATAAAAACACACTAGTGATAGTAACAGCAGATCACGAAACAGGAGGATTCACTCTTGCCGCAGATGGCACCAACTATAATAAAATAAAAATGTCTTTCTCTACTGGTGGCCATAGTGCTACTATGATTCCTGTCTTTGCAAAAGGGCCTGGTGCAGAAAAATTTGCAGGCATATATGAGAATACAGAGATATTTACAAAAATGGTTTCTTCTTTAAATAAAAAGAAAAAATAGCGCTCTTAAATTAGCGACAACAATTAGGTATGAAATATTTAAGTGACATTGGTTCTTATTTTTTAATGTTAAAAAAAGTTTTTGGAGGTTTTACCAAAGGCTCTGTTTTGCGCGAACTTATTTTTAAAGAAATAGATGACCTTGTTATTGGGAGTTTAGGTATTGTAGCTTTTATTTCTTTCTTCGTGGGAGGAGTAATAACCATACAGACCGCACTTAATTTAACCAATCCTCTTATTCCTAAATCATTAATTGCTTTTGCTACTAGACAATCTATAATTTTAGAATTTGCACCAACATTTATGTCCATTATTATGGCAGGTAAAGTTGGTTCTTTTATCACTTCGAGTATTGGCTCTATGCGCGTTACTGAACAGATAGATGCACTAGAAGTTATGGGTATTAACTCACTTAATTATTTAGTATTTCCGAAGATAGTAGCTATGATGTTTTACCCACTTGTTATTGCTCTAGCGATGTTTCTAGGTATAATGGGAGGTTATGTTGCTGGTGTATATGGTGGTTTTACAAACTCAACAGACTTTGGTATTGGTTTAAGAGACACCTTTGAGCCTTTTCACTTGGTGTATGCATTTTTAAAGACCTTTGTTTTTGCCTTCATTATTGCTACTGTGCCCTCTTGGCAAGGATATTACATGAAAGGTGGTGCTCTAGAAGTAGGAAAAGCAAGTACAAATTCTTTTGTATGGACTAGTGTACTTATTATACTAGCAAATTATATAATCACTCAACTCCTTTTAAGCTAATGATTACTGTAGAGAACGTTAAAAAAAGTTTTGGTGATCAGGAAATCTTAAAAGGTATCTCGACCACTTTTGTAAAAGGTAAGACTAATCTTATTATTGGTCAAAGTGGTAGTGGTAAGAGTGTCATGTTAAAATGTTTACTGGGTTTATTTACACCAGAAGAAGGTCGCATTTATTATGAAGATAAAGCCATACAAGATATGGATGATGACCAACAAAGAGAACTAAGAGAAAATATAGGAATGCTTTTTCAAGGCGGAGCCTTATTTGACTCTATGACTATAGAAGAAAATGTTATGTTCCCGCTTAGAATGTTCACAAAACAATCTAAAGAAGAAATGTTAACCCGTGTAAACGATGTTCTAGAACGTGTTAATCTACAAGGCGAAAACAAAAAATATCCTGCAGAAATTTCTGGTGGTATGCAAAAAAGGGTCTCTATTGCAAGAGCAATTGTTAATAGGCCTAAATATTTATTTTGTGATGAACCTAACTCTGGTCTTGACCCAAAAACCGCTACAGTAATAGATAACCTAATACAAGAAATCACACACGAGTTTGACATTACAACGGTTGTTGTTACTCACGATATGAACTCTGTAATGGAAATAGGAGAACATATCAACTTTTTAAAGAATGGGCTTTTAGTCTGGAAAGGAAATCAAGAAGACATTTTTAAGACAGACAACAAAGATGTAACAGACTTTGTTTATTCTTCAGACCTATTTAAGAAAATAAGGGAAGTGCAGCTTAAAGGTAAATAAAAACCGCTATTTCATTTAAAATCAACATATTTACTGTAAATTTAAGCCATTAAAAAACCAAATGAAATGAAAAAAAATATACTTTTTATTGCTGCAATGGCTTTTTCAGCAACTCTAATGGCTCAGGTTTCTTTTACTAACCAGGCTGCAATGATTGGAGACTACCCAGACACATCAGAAACCGCAGTAGATGTAGATGGTGATGGTCTTGATGACTACGTAAGAATCTCTACCCAAGGTATTGGTATAGATTATCAGCAAACTGACGGAACATTTAACTCTGTATGGAGAGCGATGGCAATACAAAACGATCCTAACTGGAGTGTTGCTGCCGGAGACTTAAACGAAGACGGTTATATGGACTTTGTTTTAGGTAATGGTCAAAGAGTGTCATTTTTATTTGCTAGTGCAGACGGGAGTACGTACGAAGAGGATGCCTCAAACACAGATTATATTTTCTCACAAAGATCTACCATAGCAGATATCGACCTTGATGGAGATTTAGATGCCTTTGTGTGTCACGATGTAGATTTAAGCCATCCATACCGTAATGACGGTAATGGTAATATGACAGAAGACCAATCATTAATAAACACCCTTAACCGTCCAGGTAACTACGCGGCAATATGGGTAGATTATGATAATGATGGTGATCAAGACATGTATTTAACTAAATGTCGTGGTGGTGCAGAACCAGGAAACGTCAACAGAGATAACGCGATGTACACAAACAACGGTGATGGTACTTTTACAGAAAACGGATTAGAAATAGGTATGCGCGATAATGCACAATCTTGGTCAACCGTTTTTGAAGACTTTGATAATGATGGTGATTTTGACGCTTTTATTGTAAACCATGATTTTGAGAACAGATTTATGATCAATGATGGTACAGGTAACTTCACAGACATTATTGGTTCTACAGGAATTAACCCTACAGACCTTGGTGCCTGGGAAAACCAAGCAGGAGATTTTAATAATGATGGGTACATAGATATCTTTTCTGAAATGTCAAGAGAATTATACCTTAATAATGGCGACTTAACTTTTACAGGAATCAACCTACCTTTTGATGAAGGAGCAATTGCAGATTTAAATAACGATGGCTACCTAGATGTTGCAAACGATGGTAATCTTTTTATTAATAATGGTGGAGACAACAACTATATTAAAATATCATTACAAGGTGTAGATAGTAACATTCACGGTATTGGAGCAAGAGTAACTGTAGTTAGTGATTTAGGAACTCAAATTAGAGAAGTAAGATCTGGACAAGGATTTAGTCATATGAATTCTTTAGTAGCTCATTTTGGACTAGGTAGCGATGAAGTAATAGAGTCTGTAACCGTACAATGGCCTAATGGTCTTTTAGAGTCTATTGTAGATCTTGAAGTAAACAATATGTACAATGTAGTAGAAGGGTCTGGAGAATCTCTTAACGTTACTACATTTGATGCAGAAGGGATTAACATCTACCCTAACCCTACAACAGAAGTTCTTAACTTCTCTCTTAAAGGTTTAGAGAACACTCCTGTAACAGTAATAGACACAAACGGAAGAGTAGTATTAAACACTACAATCTCTCAAAACAGAGACATCAATGTATCTAACTTAAACGCTGGCGCATATTTTGTACAACTACAAGTTGACAATAAAGCGGTAAATTATAAGTTTGTGAAGAAGTAATTGATATTAAATATCATTAAAAAAGGGTGCTCTTTGAGCACCCTTTTTTAATTTAATATACTTTAAGAAAAATAAAACAACTCTTATTATAATACACCAAAAAAGCACCTTTAATAAAACAAATGCTAAAACAGGCTTTCACAAGAGTATCACTCTACTTTTAAAGTATCTAGCTTCAGTCTCACTTTTAACAAGGCAGCGATACGATTATTATTTTCAATCTTATCCTTGCTTCTTACTTTCTCATTCCAGGTCATTGTGAAGACAGGTAATGTGTCTATTACCTTAAAATTATTTTGTATTCTTTCTGCATACCCTATAGTTTCAAGATTATCAAACATTGCTTTAATCTCGGCACTTATGTCTGCAAAAGGAATACCTTCTTTTGCAACAGAAAGTTTCGCTATTTCATTTTCTAAAAAAGCAATACGCTCAGTCTTATCTCTTATTTTTTGTTCATTATTAATGTAGAGTTCACTCAATATATCTGCTTTTAATGAACCAGATATTTGCTCTTTTAACTCACCAGAGTTATCTGTACCTTGATATATACGTAAGTTTACATCATGGATAGTTTCGGTTTCTTTAATTTTAGCAACCCAAGTATCAATAATAGTTTGTGGCACAGGCTTTCCTATTAAGTAAACCTCAAGGTTTTTAGATTGATAATCTTGTGTAGACTTTACAATCTCAGCACCCTCATATTTCAATTCTGTTTTAACAAACTCATTCACTTTATTAGTAAATACCTGTTCGTCTAGCAACTTAATAAAAAAGTATACACTTGGCACAATAACAATTAATGCAACTAGAGACACAAGACGTGTAATCATTTTTCTTCTCTTGGTGTTTGCATATCTCACCATAGGGAACCTTAATATTTTTGCCACTAAAAAAGTTGCTAACGCAATAAATACTGCATTAATTGAGAACAAAAATAGAGCTCCACCAGCATAACTTAAATTACCTATTGCAAGACCATACCCTACAGTACATAAAGGCGGCATTAACGCTGTAGCAATAGCCACACCAAAAATTACACTTGCAATTGTACCACTCTTAGTTTTTGCAACTATAAGGCCTAAGCCACCAAAAATAGCCACAAATACATCTAATATATTGGGAGCAGTTCTAGCAACTAACTCGGCAGTTTCTTCTGTTAAAGGAGATAACCAAAAATATAAAGTTGCGGTTAAAACACTCAAAACCATCATCACACCCAGATTAATAAATGAGCGCTTCATGGTATCTATATCATTAATAGCCAGCGATAGACCTATACCCACAATAGGCCCCATTAAAGGAGAGATAAGCATCGCACCAATAACAACTGCCGTACTAGAAACATTAAGACCAATAGAGGCTATAAAAATGGAAAAAATAAGAATCCAAGCCGTGTGCCCTTTAAAAGAAATATCTTTTTTAACGGCATCTATGGTTGCATCACGATCTGTATCATTTTGTATATTAAAAAGCTCTATAAAAAACTTTTTAATTGACTCCCACGCATTGAGTTTTATATGTTCAAACTCTTCTCCATTAGGTGTAGCTTTTACATCATTATTTCCTTCCATAATTATTACTATGTGTATTTCTCGCCAAACTTTTCTTTAAGCTCAGTCAATAACTGTTTTATTTCTTGCTCTTTTTTCTTCGGAAATATTAATAAACTTTCTTCTTTGTCTATTATGATATAATCACTTAAACCATCAACAACCACAAGTTTCTCTTTTTCAGTAAGTATCATATTACCCGTTGCTTCACGCAAATGCGGTACAGCTCTTACTACTGCATTCTCATCATCATTAGTTGTCATTTTATCGTGTAACGCACCCCAAGTTCCTAGATCATTCCAGTCAAAATTTGCTTTAATAACGTGCACATTTTCAGACTTCTCTAAGATACCAAAGTCAATAGAAATATTCTCTGCCTTTATATAATTTTCTGCCACAAAAGCAGTTTCATTAGAAGTATTTAAAACAGGAGTTCCTGCGTTAAAAATGTGTAACATATCTGGAAGATGGGATTCAAATGCATTTATAACTCCCGAAACACTCCAGGCAAAAATCCCTGCATTCCATAAAAAATTACCTTGAGCAATAAACTCCTTTGCTGTTTGATAATCTGGTTTTTCTCTAAACTGGGTTACTTCGTGCAAGCCCGTTTCCGAAGAAACAATAGCACCCACTTCTATATAGCCATAACCTGTATTAGGAAAAGTAGGCTTAATACCTAAAGTAATCAACTTATCTGTATCACCTATCGCTTTAAAACTAGTGAGCACATCTTTTGCAAAGGCGGCTTCATCTTCTATCCAGTGATCACTGGGAGCCACTAGCATTTTTGCTTCAGGATTCCACTTTGCTATCTTTAATGCCGCTAGCAATATACAAGGCGCTGTATTGCGCATTGCAGGTTCAAGCACTAATTGTTTTTCTGTTAATGAAGGTAATTGTTCTAAAACTAGATCTTTATACCTATCATTAGTAAGGATTAAAATATTCTGCTCAGGCACAAACTTTGCAATTCTAGAAAAAGTTTGCTGCAACAACGACTTTCCCGTACCAAGCATATCTATAAATTGCTTAGGGAAATCTGTCGTGCTCATAGGCCAGAATCGTGAACCAATACCACCTGCCATTATTACTGCATAATTATTTGTATCCATACTTTTAATTTAAAAATTCTACTTCTGCGTTTGGGTTAAAGAGATACACCCTTCCCGTGGCAACTTCTACACACTCATAACGCTTTACTCTTTTATTGCCACGCTTAAATATTTTACCGTTGTATAACCTAAAAGTCCCTCCAGCGGGTATCTCAAAGATATAGTTTTTATCGTTTGGGGGGTCATATTGTTTTAAAGCAATAGACAATCTCGCATCTGTATCGCTAGAAGCCTTGGGGTTCTTAAAATGAAGCGCAATAAGTGGTAATAATTTCTGCGGAAATATCTGCGGATTAATATACGGTAACATTAATTGCTGAAAAGTGAATTTCCATTCTTTACCGTGCGGTTTTATGGCACGCCCATATTGCTCAAAAGCCACCAAATGGGCAATCTCGTGAATTAATGTAATAAAAAAACGATAGGTATTTAAGGTAGTATTGACGGTTATTTGGTGTGTACCGTCTTGATTTTTTCTGTAATCACCGTGTCTAGTAACACGCTCGTTTACTATTTTAAGATGCACATGATTTTTTTCAATCAATTGTATCACAGATGGGACTGCCGCCTCAGGAATGTATTTCTGGAGTACCGCTTCCATTAATATTAAGGGGTTGAACTAGAAACCTCTAACACTTTACCATTGTAAAACTTAGATCCTGTTAAGGCAAAATCCATAATATATTGTCCCATTTCTTTTGCAGATAATGGTGCTTTATATCCTGGGAAAGCCTCTTCAAGCATTTCTGTTTGTACGGCCCCTAATGCTAACACATTAAAAGATGGCCCAGTTTCTTTATACTCTTCTGCTAAGACTTCTGTTAGGGTAATCAATGCTCCCTTACTACTACTGTATGCAGCAAGCCCAGGAAACTTTGCACTCCCTTGTACGCCACCCATACTGCTAATGTTTACTACGTGCCCGTCTTTTTTCATAAATGGTAAAACACGTTGTGTAAGTGCAGCTGCACCATAAACATTCACCTCATAAGAATCTTTAAAGTCTTGCATTTTTAATTTTGCAAAAGGCTTAGAAACTAAATATCCAGAGTTATTAATAAGCACATCTACGTGAGACCATTTTTCTTTTAAGAAACTTGTCACCTTTTTTAGATCTGGTTCGTGCGTAATATCACAAGAAAAGCAATAACAATTATCAATGCCCATTCCAGAAACGGGTGCTGAGTTACGTGATAATGCAAGTACATTATGCCCTGCATTTGCAAGTAATGCCACAAGCTCGTAGCCTATACCACGGCTTGTTCCTGTAATAATTATATTTTTTTTCATAACTGTAAATAAAAAACCTCACAAATCTTCACTTCATAAAAAAACTATGAAATAGAAAGAAGACTTGTGAGGTTTGTGTTCTTTAATTTTAAACAAACATAGTCACCGGATTCTCAATGTAGTTACGAAGCGTTTGTAAAAACTTAGCTCCCGTTGCTCCATCTACCGTTCTATGGTCACAAGCTAATGTAACAGTCATAGTATTACCTACTACAATCACTCCGTTTTTAACAACGGGTTTTTGTACAATAGCACCTACAGATAATATAGCTGAATTTGGCGCATTTATAATTGAGGTAAACTCTTTTATCCCAAACATCCCTAGATTAGAAACCGTAAATGTACTACCGTCCATTTCTTGAGGTGTGATTTTTTTAGTTCTAGCCTTTCCTGCAAGTTCTTTAACATTAGCCCCTATTTGAGAGAATGTCATTTGATCTGCAAATTTTAAAACTGGCACTAGCAAGCCTTCATCTACAGCTACAGCTACACCTATGTGTATATGCTTTGCTATACGTGTTGCATCACCCGTCCACTGGCTATTTACCTGCGGATGTTTACGTAATGCCATTGCACAAGCTTTAACAACCATGTCGTTATAACTAATCCTTACATCTGGATCGCTATTTATTGCTGCTCTAGATGTTATAGCACTATCCATATCTAACTCAACTGTTAGATAGTAATGAGGTGCTGTAAATTTAGATTCGCCTAGACGCTTTGCAATAGTTTTACGCATTTGAGAGTTTTTAATCTCTTCAAAACTTTCTACACCTACTGGTGTATAAGCTGTTGCTCCACTTGGTTGATAATTTTCTATATCAACTTTTACAATACGTCCATTCTCGCCGCTACCTTGTACCAAATTTAAATTGATACCTTGGTCTGCTGCCATTTTTTTAGCCAATGGTGAAGCGAAAATTCTTTTGTCTGAAGAAGAATTTGAAGTTGAAGTTGAAGTTTTACTTGAAACTTCTTTTTTCACTTCTTGCTTTGGTGCCTCTACTTTAGCTTCTTTTTTAGGAGCCTCTGCTTTAGGTTTATTACCAGTAACGCCAGAAACATCTGTTCCTACTGGACCCACTATTGCTAATAAGGCATCTACTTTTGCAGTCTCGCCTTCTTGTATTCCTATTTTTAAAAGTGTTCCGTTATAGAAAGACTCAAACTCCATAGTGGCTTTATCTGTCTCAATTTCTGCAAGGATATCACCTTCTTCAATTACATCTCCTTCTTTTTTTAACCAAGATGCAACTGTACCTTCTTCCATAGTATCACTTAAGCGTGGCATTGTGATTACTTGAACGCCTTCTGGCACCTCGACTCCGCTCGGTGCACTTTCTCCTTCATTTTCTTCGGTATTAGCAGTTGAACTAGCCTTTACCTCTTCTTCTTTATCTGCTGTGCTTGAATCTTTAGTATTTCCGCCGCCATTAAGGAGCTCAGAGATATCTTCTCCTTCTTCCCCTATGATTGCTAAAAGAGTGTCTACCATAGCAGTATCGCCCTCTTGAATACCTATGTGTAGTAGTGTTCCTTCATAGAAAGACTCAAACTCCATAGTGGCTTTGTCTGTTTCTATTTCGGCAAGGATATCACCTTCTTCTACTTTATCGCCCACTTTTTTAAGCCAAGTAGCAACAGTTCCTTCTTCCATGGTGTCGCTCAATCGCGGCATGTTAATTACTGTAGCCATAGTCTATAATTTGTGTGGTATAAATGGATAATTTTCTTGATCGTAAACAACGTCGTACATCACATTCTTATCTGGATATGGAGAATCTTCTGCAAACTGTTCACATTCTTTTACCAAGTCTTTAACTCGTTTGTCAATCGTTTTGATTTCTGCTTCAGTCGCCCATTTATTTTCATAAATGTTATGTAAAACATAAGAGATTGGATCTTCTTCTTGTTTTTTAGCAACTTCTTCTTTAGTACGGTAATGTTGCGCATCACTCATAGAGTGACCTCTATATCTATAAGTTCTAATCTCTAAAAATGTAGGCCCTTCTCCTCTTCTTGCGCGCTCCATTGCCTCATCCATCTCTTTTGCAACCACTTCTGGCTTCATACCATCTACTGGCTTACAAGGCATCTCGTAGCCTAACCCAAGTTTATAAATATCTGTATGGTTTGATGCTCTTGCTACAGAGGTTCCCATTGCATACCCGTTGTTCTCACAACAGAATACTACTGGAAGTTTCCAGAGCATTGCCATGTTAAAAGTCTCGTGTAACGAACCTTGTCTTACGGCTCCATCACCCATATAGCATAAAGTAACTGCATTATTACCTTGATATTTATCTCCAAAGGCAAGTCCAGCTCCTAGAGGTATTTGCCCTCCTACAATACCATGACCACCATAAAAACGATGTTCTTTAGAAAAAATATGCATAGAACCACCAAGACCTTGAGAAGTACCAGTAGCTTTACCGTATAACTCTGCCATTACTCTTTTAGGGTCTACTCCCATCCCTATAGGTTGTACATGATTTCTGTAAGCAGTGATCATTTTATCTTTGGTAAGATCCATCGCATGGAGTGCTCCAGCTAATACGGCTTCTTGACCATTGTATAAATGTAAAAACCCTCTTACTTTTTGATTGATGTATACTTGTGCTAGTTTATCTTCAAACTTGCGCCAGAATAGCATGTTCTCATACCAATCTAAATATGTTTTTTTCGTAATTTTCTTCATCTGATTTCCTAAAATTAGAGTTGCCTTATAGGTAGGCACGAATAACAAAAATAAGATATTAATGTTGACTAGAAAACCGTGTACTCAAATTATAATCAGTTTTTTGAACTATAACGTTTGAGTAGGAAGAAAAACATCTATTAAAGAAGTTTGATTAGGCTATTTTAAGAATGTATTATCAAATATAAACGGTAAAAGCACTTTTATACTATCTGCCATTACCACTTTTCCTGTCTCACCCATGAAGTATATTTTAATAGGGCTTTTTTGATTGACTTCGTATTCTGCAATCGCTTGTCTGCACGCGCCACAAGGTGGTGTAGGCGTATCTACTTTATGCTCTAATGACCTTACGGTTAAGGCAATTGAATCTATTGCTACTCCCGGATACGTTGCGCCTGCATAAAAAATTGCTACACGCTCTGCACACAAACCAGAAGGGTATGCGGCATTTTCTTGATTATTACCTAACACAACCTCACCATTAGCAAGCTGCATAGCTGCACCCACTTTAAAAGACGAATAAGGCGCATAAGCTTTTTCACGTGCTTGCTGCGCCTTATTCATTAATTCTTGAATCTCTTGAGGCAGTTCTGAAACTGAATCAAAGACATCTAGAGTTGTTTCTATTTTTAGTTTTTTCAATATGTATTGATTTAAACTTTATTAGGTCTAGTACTCGTCGTACTCGTCACCAAAGTTAAACGTTAACCCAAAACGAAGTGTTCCTTCTAGCGGGCTTCTTACTTTTGAAGTTGAGAACAAATAGGATACATCAATGTTAATTGAAGTATATTTAAATCCAGCTCCTAATGATAAGAATTTACGTGATCCTTTTTCTTCACTTTCGTTAAAGTAACCTGTTCTAAAAGAAAAAGAATCTTGATACACATACTCTGCTCCTAAAGCCCAAGTAAATTCTTTTAACTCTTCGCTTAAACCGTCTGGTGCATCACCAAAAGACTGAAACATACCAGAAAAGAAAGAGATATCTTCATACTCATCATCATCTGCAGCATCAATATCACCGTCGTTATCAAAATCTTGTGGTGTAGGCACTAACAACTTGTTAAACTCTGCTGTTAAACCTACTTTATTATACTCATCTAATATAAAGTCAAAACCACCACCTAAACCTAGGTTAGTAGGAAGGTTGTTTTCTTGACCTACTTCATCATATTTTAATTTAGGCCCAATGTTAGAAACATTAAAACCTGCTCTCCATCTACCATCAAAATCATCATAAGCAACTTCTTCACTCTGGTAGTACCCAGAGATATCTACTGCAAAACTACTTGCAGAACTTGAATCGTCATCTGCTACTTGTAATTTTAAATCTGAAGTTAAGTAACGACCCGTAACTGCCATTGAAAAACGCTCACTTAAACGCAAAGCATAAGATGCATCAAAAGTAAATTCGTTTGGATTCACAACTAATGGACTTTGATCTGCAGTTTCTCTTAATTCTATTTCTCCTAGACTAAAGTATCTTAAACTTGCAGCAAATGCACTTCGCTCATTAATACGATTATAATACGTTAAATTTCCTAAGAAAATATCATTAACTAATTGACTTAAATAAGGAGTATAAGTAACACCAACTCCATTTTTTGAAATTGCAAAAGCATATTTAGCAGGATTCCATTGTTGTGAGAATGCATCTGCAGAGGTTGCAACACCTATATCACCCATACCAGAAGCTCTAGCATCAGCAGAGATTAATAGAAAAGGAACTCCAGTTGTAATAACACGATTTTCTAGTGACGAGTCCGTTTCTTGTGCTGTAGCTTTAATTGCGAATAAACCCAACATAATTGGGATGATAAATTTCTTCATAAATCGTAAATTTTGACAAATATAATTTTAATTTTTAAAGGATAACAAGTTTTTCATACTTTTCAACTTGCTTGTTATTTAACGTGCTTTTTACCGTAATCTTATATACATAGACACCTTTTCCTATCTTATCTCCAAAATCATCTAGACCATCCCAGACAATATCACGAGATTGACTTCCAGCCGTAACCACTTGTTGATTAAGTGTCTTTACAATCTTACCTGTAACTGTAAAAATCTGAACCTGAACATCTAAAGGCTCCCCTGGCCTATTATGTTCAAACCAAAACTCGGTATAATTTACAAACGGATTAGGGTAATTAAGTACGCGCTCTAAACGCAATACATCATCACCTGCTACTACAAATTGAATTTCTGCAGTAGAAGAATTATTATATACATCCCAAGCTTTAAAAGTAAGGGTATGCAAACCATCTTCTAGATCTCTAAATTTATACAATGTTTCTCCTTTTGTAAAGTCATCAACCTCAGCTTGATAAAACTCATTAAGCACAAATGGATTAGACTCATCGCCATCAAGAATAGCAATCATATCGTGACCTATACCGCTGGCAGTATTAATACCATTAGTATCTGCAAGCTTAGCAATAAGATTAGGAGAAGCATTAGTAATGCCACCACTCACAAAACTTTCGTCATTCATAAACAACTGAATCTCTGGACCCACGTTATCTACTGGAGCATTTTCATTTAAACCTCCTATTTTTACATCAAGACTATAACCTGTATGATCTTCTAACTGACCGTTGCGCTGAGCATAAAAACTAACTCGCCCATTACCCACAGGAATCTGAATATCACGTGGCACTACAAACTCAAACTCAAACTTACCATTTGTAACCGTTGCTTGCCCATTAAAAATACCCGTACCTAACACTTTAAAATCAAACACTCTTAAATTACCATCACCATCTGTCACCCCATCGTTACCTAAGGTAGTACGCGTAACGTTCTTATCAAATATTTTTGTCTCTACAATTCCGTTATAATTAGAAAGTAACACTCCATTCTCGTCGGTTATCTCACCACCCATCTTCACTTTACTAAGTGCCTCTAGCACTACTGTTGAAGAAGCAACAGGCTCATCATTTAATGTTGTTAAATTTATTCTTTGCTTCGGAAATGCTAAATGCATTGCAGGATCTCCTATATAGAAGATAACTCTTCTAAGATTGTTACTAATATTGTTTTTTGAGATACGCAAAGCCTCTGCTGGTGTATTTACTTCATTTGTACCGTACCCAAATAACTGTTCTGCCATCTCTTGGTTAAACTCAACACCCAAGGTAACCGAAACAGAACGTGTAGTTGTCACTAGTGATATCGCACCTCCATCAGGATTCCAATAGATAAGCTCACCAGCGGTAATCCTTTCTGGGTTATCAAATTTTGTAAACTCGCAAGTAACCGTCACAATACACGGATAACGATTTTCATTTTTTAAAGTAGAAGCAATCTCTCTAGTAACAATAAACTCTTTAGCAAGACCATCTTCCCCACCGTGACCAAAGTAGTTAACAATTAAACTACCTACTTCTATATCTTCAATTATCGCAGCATTTACTGCAGGATAGCGATCACCACCAGCAGAAGACTGTTGCTCATAAGCATCACTATGTATTTTTTTTACATTAATAAATGGCTTCTGGCTTTCAATTTCATCACCTAGTTCATCTAGATTTACTTGTAAAGCTTGAAACTCCCAGCCCACATCTACATCATCAGATATTAGCGTAAAATTATTGCGCCAGTTACCATAAGATGACTTAGATTCATACGCGATAATTTTGTCTACAAGGGTGTTTGCAAGCAGTACATTATCTGCCAATATCCTTCCCACCGCAATATCTAAAAGATCAACATCTGGACGTGGTATTAAATCACCGTCGCTATCAACCTCACCAGAATCATCTATCGTTTTTCCACCTATCGTCCCTTCATTTATATCCATATTTCCGTAGAAATCATCACTCATAAAAGACGAAACCGTACTAAAACTACTCAAAGTATGAAAAATAGGCAATGGGTTAATATTGTTAGTTAGTCTATCTTTATTATCTATAGAGTTATCGCCAAACAAACATAAATACTTCACCCTATTCTCATCTGCAGAAGCATTTTCATACACATAGCGCACCATATTTCTAATAGCACTAATATCTTGTTTACCGCTACTAAACTCTTCATAAATCTTATCTGTACTCACTACTTTTACACGCAAACCGTTAACTGTCGTGTGATGTGAAGCAAGCCTCAAGGCTGGTTGCAATAAAAATGGAGGTGCAATAATCAAATAATCTACATCACTAAAATTACCATCTGCTCCTTTTAGTAAAGTACCTTTTAGATTTTGATTTGCGACTGTTTTATTAGCAATCATAACAGGTGTATAATAATCACTTGCATCTAAAGCAACGTATTTTTTCTTGGTCCCTAAAAATGATTTAAAAGAAAAGTTACCCGCACTTTCTTGATTTAGTTTTGATCTAATATTCCCTCTCTCGGTAACATCCCACACCTCTGTAATTTGTGATGCGTTAGACACTGTATATTCTGCAATACCAGACAATAATTCGACCCCTTCTTTTCTAAAGTTTATTTGCCCATTACCTCCTTGTAACAACCTAGTAGATATCACCCTAATATAATCAAGATAAGCTTTACTAGATGGATTACCTGCATTATTATATATCAAATTAACCGTAACCTCTCCAGATGATGGAACTGAAATAGCTGGATCGGTGTCTCTTTCAGAAATCAAAGTTTGATCAGAAGTTTTTGTAAACGTAAAAGGATCTGCACTCACACTATTTACTGAGATAGCCATAGAAGTAACGGACTCAGATATAGCTCCAGCTCTAATAATCACATCTATATTTTCTCCTGGCGCAGGGTTTAAAACATCAAAAGTATACGTCTGGTCATTCTCAATATCAAAGCGATTACCCAACCATCTTCTCCCTACATAAGTAGGTGACTCTTCATCTTCTTCATGAAACTGCTCATCTGTAAATGTCGTAATCAATTCATTTGGTGACCCATCAGGTTCTTCCATTGTTTGCACACGCAGTCCCGGACCACCAGAAACCGTAACATAATAATAAGATTCATCTGCATAAGGGTTAATATTACTATCATTCTCAACACTGTAACCTTCGGTACTTGTTCCGTAAAACAAAATGAAATCATTGGCGTCAAAACTTCCATCTTCACCACCTACCACTTTTATAGAAGTTTCTGGCAGATCAAAATCTGCGATTTCATTTTGACTATTTAACAAAGAGAGTGTTTCACCACCGTGGCCGTAAACCTTCAAATTAGCAGGATTAATAGAAGATACATTCATCCCTAAATCTTCTAAAAAAGATTTTGAAATTTTATGAACACCTGTTTTTTCAATTTTAAATTTAAACCATTCGCCTGTAGCTAAAACAGAATTTGTAATTGCCATTCTATTTGATTGACGGTTACTTGACGAGTATCCATAATCAACAGAAAATGATATCACCTTTTTTATTTGACCATTTTGCTTAATTATAGGGTTCATTTTTAAAACCGTGAAAGATTTTTCACGTGCTTTTGTTGACATAACAGTAAGACCTAAATTATCTTTAATGTCTAATCCACTTATTTTCTTTAATTCTATAGCAGACAAGTTTCCATATCTTACATTCTTAATACGTGCAGAGTTTGAATCTACTTCACGACTCTCCTCCCATTTAGTACCATAAATCACACGATCATCTAACACAGTCACACTTAGGCGTTCATTAGCAGGCAACGCCTTACTTTCGGTAGATTTTTTAGAAGTTGTTTGGTTGTTAGATATTTCAGCAAAAGAATCCCAATTAAGGGTAAAACTTTTTTGCTGAGCAATTAAACCCAAAGGCAAGAACAGAAGTAAGTAAATGAGATATTTTTTCATCATAAATAGTAACGTGGTAAAGATACACTTAGTATGATGCATCTTAAAGTTTTTAAATTGTGTTATATTGCGAATAATAAAATCAAAATTGTAACGTTTCAGAAATATGTTAGTAGAAAAAGGCGAAACAAACTAACATTATATATTTTTAAAATAATATTGCTTTTATGGCGTTAATCACTATATTGCGAACCCAATTTTTTCATAAACAAACTATGAACTTAACGAAAACACTAGCCCTACGACTGCTTTTAATAGTTGCCGTGGCTGCATTTTTTACCAGTTGTAACAAATCTAGAGATTATAAAGATAGTTCTAGAGCTACAGGATGGAAACTAAACTCTAAAGATGGAGGGTTTCAATATAACCCAGATGCTAAGGAGCAAGAAACTGGACCAGGACTTGTCTTTGTAGAAGGTGGTACCTTTACAATGGGTAAAGTACAGGATGACCCTATGCATGACTGGAACAACTCACCTAACCAACAGCACGTACAATCATTCTATATGGATGAGACTGAGGTAACAAACCTTATGTACCTGCAATACTTAGATTGGTTAAAGCAAGTATTCCCACCAGAAAACGACGATTACAGAAACATTTATACCGGAGCTCTTCCTGACACTTTAGTTTGGAGAAACCGTTTAGGTTATAATGAAGTTATGACCAATAACTACTTACGTCACCCAGCTTATGCACAATATCCTGTTGTAGGAGTTAGCTGGATACAAGCTGTAGAATTTTCAAAATGGAGAACAGACAGAGTTAACGAACTTATTCTTGAAGAAGAAGGTGTAACAGCAAGAGGCTCACGTTTTGAAGCTAAAGCTGGACAAACTTTTAGTACAGACACTTACCTTAATGCTCCAACTATGGCATATGGTGGTCAAGATTCTATCACTAGAGGTGGTAAAAAATCTGAAAGTATGCTTAAAAGAAGTAAAGACAGTACTAATCTTTACATTCAAGGTAAAGATGGTCTTTTATTACCAGCATATCGCCTACCTACAGAAGCAGAGTGGGAATATGCAGCACTTGGTCTTGGAGACTTAAGAAGCTACAATGTATACAGAGGTAGAAAAAAATACCCTTGGGATGGTCAGTACACACGTTCTGGTAAAAGAAAAAGTCGTGGTGATCAACTAGCAAACTTTAAGCAAGGTGATGGTGATTATGGTGGTATTGCTGGATGGAGTGATGATGGTGCAGATATTACTGCAGAGATTAAAAGCTACCAACCTAACGACTTTGGTTTATATGATATGGCAGGTAACGTTGCAGAATGGGTAGCAGATGTTTACAGACCTATTGTAGATGATGAGTTTAATGACTTTAACTACTACCGTGGTAATGTATATTCTAAAAACGCCATAGGTGAAGATGGAAAAGTGAAAATTGTAACTTCAGACTCTATTGTTTATGATACACTATCTAACGGTAAAATTGTGGCACGTAACCTTCCAGGTGAAATCTTACAAGTACCAGTAGATGAAAATGAGACTTACTTAAGAACTCAGTTTTCTGAAAGTGACAACCGTGACTTTAGAGATGGTGACAGAAGCTCTTCTCGTTACTTCCAGTCTTTTGGTGAAGACACAGAAGAACTTGACGAAAGCAAGCGTATGTACAACTCACCTCAACATAAAGTTGATGCAGATAGTAGTGGTACAATGGATCGTCAATATGACAAAAACAATAAGCGTTCTACTTTAATTAATAATGAAGTAAGAGTTTATAAAGGTGGTTCTTGGAGAGATAGAGACTACTGGTTAGACCCAGCTCAACGTAGATATTTCCCACAAGATATGGCTACAGATTACATAGGGTTTAGATGTGCAATGTCACGTGTAGGTTCTAAGAGTAAAACAAACAAGTCTCCAAGAAACTAATATTTTAGGAACACATATTTTAAAAACCCTTCATTAATAGTGAAGGGTTTTTTAGTACTTTTATTTTATGAACATAGAACAACTGCATAAAGACTTTTTAGCCAGTACCGGTATTTGTACTGATACACGTAAAATCATAAAAGGGTGTTTGTTTTTTGCGCTCAGTGGCGAAAACTTTAACGGAAATAAATTTGCCAAGCAAGCATTAGAACTAGGAGCTTATAAAGTAGTCATTGACCAAATAGGCTTTCATGAAAATACAGGAAAAACTATTCTTACTGGCAACAGTTTAAAACTCCTTCAAAAATTAGCTAGCTACCATAGGCAATATCTCAACATTCCTATACTGGCGTTAACGGGCAGCAATGGTAAAACAACTACAAAAGAATTAATAAACGCTGTACTCTCTAAAAAATATAAAACGACAGCCACTATTGGAAACCTAAACAACCATATAGGTGTACCTCTCACATTGTTATCTATGACCAAAGAAACAGAAATTGGTATTGTAGAAATGGGCGCAAACCATCTTAAAGAGATTGAAGCACTTTGCACAATTGCAATGCCTAATTATGGCTATATCACAAATTTTGGTAAAGCACATCTAGAGGGTTTTGGCAGTCTAGAAGGTGTCATAAAAGGAAAAACAGAACTTTATAAACATATAGTCAAAGGTGATGGATTGCTGTTTGTAAATGCAAATGACACAAAACAATTAGAGCTCACTAAAAAAGATAAAAGATACACTTTTGGGAGTGAAGGCAATGATTGTGAGATAAAACTACTAGAAGCCACTAAAGAGCTTATAATCTCTTATCAAGGTCAAAGTATTAATAGCAACTTAATAGGTCTCTACAACTACCACAACATAGCTGCAGCCATAACTATTGGTCAATACTTTAAAGTTTCGGCAACAAAAATAAAAGAAGCCATTGAAGAGTATGTGCCTACAAATAATAGATCTCAAATAATTATACAAAACGGACACACCATAATTCTTGATGCTTATAACGCAAACCCCTCAAGTATGACCGCAGCATTAGAAAATTTTAAACAAACAGCAGGAGAAAACAAAATATTGATTCTAGGTGATATGTTTGAGCTTGGTGCAACGGCGGCAGAAGAACATCAAGCAATAGCAAATATGATTGCTTCACAAAAAATTGGCGGTATTGCTTACTTGGTGGGAGAAAATTTCAGTAAAGTTAAAGCTGAAAACAATCACATTAAACTCTGTCCTACTTTTGACGATTTAGAATCAAACCTAAAACACCAAAAGCCACACAACGCTACCATTTTAATAAAAGGCTCGCGCGGTATGGCTCTCGAGAGAAGTTTAAACTTACTGTAATTATTTAACAAGCAATTTCATTATTTGCTTTTTGTTATTCATAGTCACATGTAAAAAATAGGTGCCAGATGAAAGATTTTCTGATGGCAGGCCTATTTTATTGAACCCCGTTAAATTTGAGGTTTTTAAAAACGAAGAGACTTTCTTCCCTTCTATATTAAATAAATCGATGCTCATTTTAGCTGTATCTTCAAGGGTAAATTCTATATAACTATTTACCTGTATTGGGTTTTCTGAAACCTTAAAACCTATTTCATTAAAGTCAAATTCTTGCACTCCAACTTCCCAAGGTACAAGCTCAAAAATTACATTATTACCAACAGGTATTGCTATTTGAAAAAAGTCGTTATTTATCCCTAAATCTGCTGGTGCACTTATACCGCTAGTTATAAAGTTTTCAATAAAATTAAATTCGGTATCATACCTTACAATACGCGCTGGACTCCATGATGATATATAATAATCTCCAAAAGAGGTTTGCCTTACAATCCCATCTATATTAGCAACACCGGTATTACTCACCACATCACTAACACTAAAATCTGTTAAATCTACCGCCTTAATCTTAGCATTGTTTCCCCAGGTTACAAACAATAACCTATTATCTGCACCCTCATCAAAAAGAACCCCATTAGGCGTTTCACCAGTATTACTTACTATCTCCTCATAAGATGGATTATTTACGTCTGAAACGTCCACACTAAATATCTTGTTATTCCCAAAATCACTTATGTAAAGAATTCCATTTGCAGAATCACTCCCCATCCCGTTTAAAAAACCTACTCCAGGTATAGAAAGACTCATCACCTCACTAGCATCGCTTAACAAATACCCTTTAATCACGTTACTATCTATTGCAAATAAAATATCGCCTACAACCTCCATACCATGTGAGGCAGAAGCAGTCCCAAAAAAACTTAAATTACCATTACCATCATCAATAATGATATTAGAACCATTTGCTACTAACCAGCGATTATTTGCACTGTCCCACTCAACGCTTTCTGCATTTGTGTAAGATTGAGCCATTGTACTTGCAGCAAAAAAGACTGCAAAAAGAAGTAGAAGTTTTTTCATGATTTTAGTTTTTGTGAATATAAAACACAATTCTTAATTATTGAAATTAAATGAGAAATTGATTAGAATACAACACGTTACATAAGCTCTCATTTCTACTTCAGAAATGAGCTCACTTAAAAATAAAGCATAAAAAAACCCATCCTCTTAAGAATGGGTTTATATAAATCAATATTTATTAAGCCGTTAATGAACGTCCCTTAAGACGCTTCTCTATCTTCTGTTTTACTGCAGTAAGACGTTTCATTAAATCCATTAATTCTGGATCTTTTGTTTCTTTATATACTTCATTGACTCCAAGAATCATTTCTTTAGCCTTTCTTGATGCGTGAATACGCTCACTCGTAGTCTTAAAACTTGTTTTTTGCACCTCAAACTCTAGTGCTTCTTTAATTATATCCATTCTTGTAATGTTTCTTGTTAATAGAATTAGCCTAAAGCTAACTTTTTCAAATATATACCCATAAAACGAAAAAATATCCATTTAAACAAAATATTAACATATTTTTTTTAACTATTTTAATATCAGTAAATTTTATAGCTTTGATTTTTGTTAGATTAGACAAAAACATGAGACTACTTTTTACGTTTATAATTTTATTAGCTTCTGGTTACTGGCGCACCATGAACGCTCAAATACTTAACGCAGAATCACTTAGAAAAGTGACAGACACTTCAGGGTTTTCTGGAAATGCCGCTGTAAAATTTGCGCTAAAAAGAAATACTCGTGACTTTTTAACATTCTCAAGTGACATTCACGTTCAATACAAAATGAACAAACACTTAGTATTATTAAAAAATGACTTAGCATTTCAGAAAATAGAAGGAGCAGATCTGGAGAATAGCAGCATATTACACGCTAGATATAATTATAAAATTTCTAAAAGAGTAATCTGGGAAGTATTTACTCAACTTCAACAAAACAAAATTAACTTAATAGCACATCGCACACTTGTAGGAACAGGTGTTAGATATAAGCTAACCAACTCAGACAAATACAAATTTTATATAGGAAGCCTTGCTATGTATGAAAACGAAAAGCTTACAGACGATATCACTCCTGTGCAAAAACATATAAGAAATAGTAGTTACCTTTCTTTTAGTTTATACCCAAAAGACAACATTGCTTTTATTAGCACAACCTATTACCAGCCTATTTTAAAAAATTTTAGTGATTATAGAGTCTCAAACCAAAGTTCTTTACTTGTAGGCATGTTCAACAACGTTTCTATAAAAATCTCATATACATTTACTTACGATACATTTCCTGCAGTTGGCATTCCAAGTTCGCAGTACGATTTTTCTACAGGAATCTCTTATAGTTTTGATTAATCACTACCTCTATTGTAAGCTAAGTAAAGTTTATTAGTCTAATGTGTATATTTACGAGCAATTAGTTCAAACCTTAAACGAGTTTTGCTCGTATATAAAAACATTATGGCATCTAACAATTATTACGACCCTGCAGATTTACGCAAATTTGGAAAAATCACTGAATGGAGCGAAGAACTAGGCAACAAATTTTTTGATTACTACGGTAAAGTCTTTGAAGAAGGAGCGTTGACAGCACGCGAAAAAGCATTAATAGCACTCGCTGTTGCTCACACAGAGCAATGTCCTTATTGCATAGATGCATACACAAAAGACACTCTGCAAAGAGGTGTCACTAAAGAACAAATGATGGAAGCCATCCACGTAGGAGCTGCAATAAAAAGTGGAGCTACGCTTGTGCATGGAACAATGATGATGAATAAAGTGAATAAACTAGAAATGTAAGCAGGCTCTTAGTTTTTAAAAAATCTTAGATGTCGCTAATACCTAAGTCAATTTATGCGACAAATCTTTTTCAAAAAAAGAGCGACAAAGACAACATTAATTTCTTCTGAAATATTAGAATACGAATACTTTTACTAGAAAAGGAACTATGATTAAAGAAAAGAAAAAGAAACAACAATCACTACAAAAACGAGACGCAGAACTTGCTAATGCAAAACGTCAAGTAGAGATATTAAGCAATGGGATTTTTGCAAATGGAGAATTGCCAACCTTTGCTCAAAAAATAAAAGAGACAAACCAATTACCGCTACGCCCTAAAAAGCTAGAAATTCTACAAATTAATGTAGGCTATATGTGTAATCAAGTTTGTGAGCACTGTCACGTAGATGCAGGTCCAGACCGTCAAGAGATTATGACATGGGAAACTATGGAGCAATGTCTTGAGGTGATAAAAAACACAGGAGCTCATACGCTAGACCTTACAGGTGGTGCTCCAGAGATGAACCCTCACTTTAGAAGGTTTGTAGAAGAAGCAAGCAAAGCCGGTATCAAAGATTTTATAGTGCGAAGTAATCTTACAATTATTAGAGCCAATAAAAAATACTACGATTTACCAGACTTCTTTAAAAAACACAATATACACGTAGTAAGCTCTATGCCTCACTGGACTAGAGGTAAGACTGACAAGCAACGTGGTGAAGGTGTATTTGACTTAAGCATAAAAGCACTACAAGAGTTAAATGAAAGAGGGTACGGAATGCCAGATAGTGGTTTGCGTTTAGATTTGGTTTACAACCCTAATGGCGCATACCTTCCGGGAGACCAAGCAAGCATGGAAAAAGAAATGAAGGCAGCTTTATTAGAAGATTTTGATATCCGTTTTCACAACTTATTTGCAATTACAAACTTACCTATTGCACGTTTTCTTGATTACCTCATCGCAAGTGAAAATTATGAAGACTATATGTACCAGCTTGTAGAAGCATACAATCCTGCTGCAGTTAGCAATGTAATGTGTACAAACTCAATCTCAATTTCTTGGGACGGCTTTCTGTACGATTGTGATTTTAACCAAATGTTAAAACTACCTGTTGCAAGTAAAGTTAAACACATTAACGACTACAACGAAGACCTATTAAACGATAGAAACATAATGATCTCACAACACTGTTACGGTTGTACCGCAGGTGCAGGTAGTAGTTGTCAAGGGACGGTAGTAGATTAATCATAAAACTTAAAACCATTAATCAAAAAACAGCCATATTAATCTTTGCCCAATCTGGCAAACAAGAGGGAATCTCAAAACCCTTCTTTAAATCGGCTGTACTTTTTAACCAACTCAACAAACAGACCATAGCTAAAGTTGAAAATACGGGTCTCCCCTATTTTCATTTTTCCGAAGCACAACAAAGAGGGAACTCTTTTGGTGAGCGCTACACAAATGCCATTGAGCAGGTGTACGCAAAAGGGTTTGATAATGTGATTACCATTGGTAATGATACCCCGAATTTAAAAACGAAACAAATTTTAAAAGCGGCAAAAACGCTTGAAAAAAATGAGATTGTTCTAGGGCCTTCACGTGATGGAGGGTATTATTTATTAGGGATTAACAAGTCACAATTTAACGCAGAGTTATTCTTAAAACTACCTTGGCAAACGACTAAGCTAACAAAAAGTATTTCTCAACTACTTACTAAAAATAAAACAGAAGTGGTGCTCCTCAAGCGCCTTAAAGACATTGATACTATTACAGATGCTAAAAGCCTCTTTGATGGTTTTCATAAAATTTCTGAAGCCATATTAAAAGTACTTCGCGCTATTTTTTCTTCGGAAATATTAATACTCGAGACTACTGCTTTTCAATACAGCACATTTCAGCAAAAAATATACTTCAATAAAGGTTCTCCTTTGTCTTGTTCTTAAAACTACAGAACCATGTCCCCTTGAGCGTAGTCGAGAGGCCATTAAAACTTCACTCATAAACTGAAGTTATCGACTGCGATAAAACAGACAAACCACAACTTTAATGAAACAATTATATATTGTCACATTGCTGCTTTTATGCACCGCAATGGGCTACTCTCAAACTAGTGTCTCTGGTATCATAACAAGTGCCCAAGACCAAGAACCTATTCCCTTTGCAAATATTATTATCAAAGGCACCACACAAGGAACAACGTCAGACATTGACGGAAACTTCTCAATGATAGCACCGCCTTCTGGCTCCATTCTTAGCTTTTCTGCAATAGGATATTCTACCTTAGAATACACGTACACAAATCAAAGTAGCATATTTGTAACCCTACCCGTATCTCAAGAATCACTTGACGAAGTTGTGATCACAGCACTAGGTATTAAACGTCGCGAAAAAGAACTAGGGTACGTAGTTCAAGCGCTAACAGCAGAAGAAATAAACGAAGTCAAAGCAGTTAATTTTCTAGACAATCTTTCTGGAAAACTAGCCGGTGTTTCTATATCTCAAGGAGCTACGGGTGTTGGGTCTTCAAGTAAAATTACCATTAGAGGTGAAGCATCTTTTAGTAATAACAATCCATTGTTTGTGATAGACGGCACCCCTATTAATAACCAGACGGTTTTTAATTTTACAAACGAAGCTGCAGCAGGATTTCAAGAAATTGATTTTGGTAATGGAGCGATGGATGTAAATCCAGATGACATAAAAAGTGTTACGGTACTCAAAGGAGCAAGTGCTGCTGCACTCTATGGAACACGAGCAGCTAACGGAGTTATTGTCATAGAAACAAAAGATGGAGCAAATAATAAAGGAATGGGTATTAGCATTAACACCTCTCTTTTTGTAGATACTGCTTTTAGATTACCAGATTTTCAAAACGAATATGGTCAAGGAAACTCTGGTCAGTTTGAGTATGTAGATGGCTTAGGTGGCGGTGTTAATGATAATATCACGTATTCTTGGGGACCAAGATTAGACCAAGGATTATTGATTCCGCAGTTTGACTCGCCAGTGGTTTTACCAGACGGCACTGTGGTTCGCGGTGGTGACACCTCATTATATAGTGGGCTTCCTATCACTCCAACTGCTTTTAATTCGCACCCTGACAACCTTAAAGATTTTTATCAAACTGGTGTCACAACTATTAATAACGCTTCTATTGCAAGCGGTTTTGGTAACGGTAACTATAGACTGTCTTTTACAGACCTAAGAAGTGAAGCTATTATTCCAGGGGTAAATCTTGACAGACAGACTGCCGCTGCAAAACTGCACTTTGAACCTTCAGAAAAAACGACAATTAACACGAGTATTAGTTATGTAAATTCTAGTAGTGATAACCGTCCATCTAATGGGTATGGTAGCGAGAATGCAAACTACTCATTAGTAGCTTGGGGACCTCGCTCTCTAGATATTAATAGCTTACGCGACTACTGGCAACCAGGTCTTGAAGGTGTACAGCAAAACTCTTTTAACTACACTTTTTTTGACAATCCATTCTTTATCCTTAACGAGAATAGAAACAGTTTTAATCGTGATCGTCTCTTCGGAAACATTAGTTTAAAACACCAATTCACAGAAGCATTTAGCATTGCCCTTCGCACAGGAATGGATTACTCTTCAGAAAAAAGACAATTGAGACGTGCTTTTAGTAGCAACCGTTTTCAAAATGGAGGATATGCAGAACACGATGTTTTCTTCAGAGAAATAAACACAGACTTTTTACTAAATTATAAAAAGCAGCTTCAAGATTTTAGTTTTGATATTTCCGTAGGAGGTAATAGTCTGAACCAAACAGCTTCTACAAAACAACTACAAACTGTTAACCTCGCACAGCCGGGTATTTTTAATTTAAACAATGCAGCATCTCCTATAGAGGCGTTTCAATTTGATTCTGAAAAGAAAATAAACTCTTTATACGGGATTGCAAAACTGGGCTACAAAGACTTTTTATACGTAGACATCACTGGTAGAAATGATTGGTCTAGCGCATTAGCAACTCCTACTTCTAAAGAGAACGTATCATTCTTTTACCCATCTATTTCTGCTTCTTTTATTTTGTCTAATGTTACAGATTTACCAGACATCATCTCTTTTGCAAAATTAAGAGCAAGTGTAGCACAAGTAGGTAACGATACAAATCCTTACCAAACTTCTGGAGCATTTATATCTCAGACTCCTTTTAACGGACAGCCTACTTTTAGTGACCAAAGCTCAATACCAAATTCAAGTTTAAGACCAGAACAGGTAACTAATTATGAAGTTGGTTTTGATGTACGTTTCTTAAAAGACCGTTTAAACTTTGACGTTTCTTATTACAATGCCATTACTAAAGACCAGATTATCTCATTACCTATCGCAGTATCTTCTGGTTATAATGAGCAAGTAGTCAATGGTGGACAAGTAAGCGCAAAAGGGCTAGAGATTATAGCAGGACTTACTCCAGTTATCAATGATGACTTTAGATGGAACTCAACATTCAATTTTAGCACAAGCAAAGCTGTTGTAGAAGATTTACCGCAAAGCGACGGAAGGTTAACATTAGCATACAGCCGTATTTATGACAGCGCAAACCAGACGGTCTGGTTTCAAGTAGAAGAAGGCGGTCGCATAGGAGATTTTTATGGAACTGGATATTTAAAAAACGATAATGGCGACTTTATCATTGACGATAGCGGAAACTTTATTGCTGATAACGAGCTACAAAAACTAGGAAACTACAACCCAGATTTCATGTTAGGATGGAGCAATGATTTTAGTTATAAGAACTGGAATGTAAACTTTCTATTAGACTGGCGTCAAGGTGGAGAAATCGTATCTAGAACCAGTGCCTTAGGAAATGTAGGTGGACAACTTGCAGAAACATCTAACAGGCCTGACGGCGGTATTATTGCAGAAGGTGTTGTAAACACAGGTACTGCAGATAATCCAAACTACGTACCTAATACAAATGCAATATCTGCAGAAAGCTATTATCGTCAATTTTATGATCGTAATCACGAAGAAAACAATGTATATGACGCGAGTTATTTAAAGTTAAGACAGTTTTCTATTGGCTATAGTTTTGCTACAAATAAAGGATTTTTAGGCTTAGAAGAAGGGGCAGACGTCAACGTAAGTCTTTTAGGGCGCAACCTGTTTGCTATTACAGAAAACCCGCATTTTGATCCAGAACAGTTAGCTGTACAAGGCAATGGCTTTGTGAGTGGTGTAGAAGATATGAGTTATGCCACAAGTAGAAGTATAGGGTTTAAATTAGGAATTGACTTTTAAAAAAGACGATTAGAAATACGATGTTTTGAATCAAGACTAAAAAGAATTTATTAGTCGTGTAACTAGCTCTACTAGCGATCGTGAGTCAAACCGTCCAAAAACATAAGAAGATGAAAAAAATAATATATATACTTTGCACCCTATCGCTACTTTTAGTGATCTCTGGTTGCACAGCAGATTTTGAAGAAACGAACACAAACCCTAATGCACCAAACAGTGTACAACCTAGTTTGCTTTTACGCCAAGTCATTTATGATTTTGGAGAGCAAATGAGCTATGAAGGTTTTGTGGCTGGCGATCTTTTATCACAACACAGAACGGCATTAGATTTTAATCTTTTTGATCGTCACGCTTTAAAATCGCCACAATTAGGCGGAAACCCTTGGCCTGTTTTTTACACAAACCTAAGAGACAACGAGATTATTCTAAACACGGCAAGAACTACTGAAACCGCAGCAGTTTATGAAGGCCCTGCCCTCATCTTAAAAGCATATATGGCAGCAGGCCTAACAGATATGTTTGGCGATGTACCGTATAGTCAAGCCTTTAATGGTGTAAACGGCGATGTGACTCCTAGTTATGATTTACAAGAAGATATCTATCAAGCAGACGGAGGGATTCTTGACAACTTAAACAAAGGTATTGCTGTAATTGAAGCCTATGATGACGTGATACCACTTGAAGGCGATATTCTCTTTAATGGAGATTTAAACGGCTGGGTTCGTTTTGCAAATTCATTACGCATTAAGCATCTTTTGCGTATTTCGGGAAAGGTAGATGTGAGCGCAGAGCTACAAGCTATTTATGACGACGGAAATTTTATAACTTCAAACTCAGAGAATGCCATTTTTAATTTCACGAACACCGACCCTAATAGCTTTAGACTCGCTCAATTAAGAGTTGGAGATTTTAACAACTTCGTGCTTTCTGAAACTATGGAAACGGTTTTAGAAGATTTGAACGACACGAGAATTGAAACCTTTTTTAGACCCACTGCAAACTCAAACGGTACAGAGTTTACAGGTTTAATAAACGGTATTGACGCCTCTAGCACCTCTATTGAGCTTGCAGGATTATCACTAGCTGGAACCACTTTTAGAGAAGACACCTCTACGCTAGACGCAAACTTTATCACAGCTTGGGAAACAAGCTTAAATCTAGCAGAAGCAGCAGCAAGAAACCTCATCACTGCAGATGCACAAACATTATATGAAACAGGAGTGACACAGGCTTTTGAATACTGGCAAACAGAATTGCCAGCAGATTACTTAACAGGTCCCGCAGCATTTAACGATGCAAACGCCACTCCCATCAAGCAGATTGTAACGCAAAAATGGATTGCACAAATCATTAACGGTTATGAGGGTTGGATAGAATACAGAAGAACAGGATTCCCGGAGTTTCTAGATATTTCAGCAAGTTTGAATAATGGGTTAATTCCTGTAAGAATGCCATACCCTGCAGAAGAAGAAGCATTAAATGCAGACAATTATAATCAAGCGGCAGCAGCTACAAATGGCAATAGCATAAACGCACCCGTATGGTGGAATGAGGATTGAAAAAGGGACGGTTTGAACCACGACCGCACCAAAGGCGCTACACGAATCACGACTAAATTTTTAATCTTGTATCGTGCAGTGAGCGAAGCGATCTGTCGTGGCTCAAAACGTCCAAAAAAAGATGGAATATTAAAATAATAACAATTAACAATAGCTGAGCAATAAAAAATGTTTGAAACAATAAACTTACAATGGGGCTTAATTATAGTATCAAGTTTGATACTATTTTTTCTGTCTCCTTGGGCAAAAACTCCAGCTGCTTTTTTTAAAGCAAACCATAAAAAGAAAGCTCCCAGTGCACTATGGCTTACAGGTAGCCTTATCATTTCTTGGATTTTTGCAAAGAGTATTACTAACGCTGCAAACCTTGGTCTTGATTATGGTATTGTAGGTGGTGTTGCCTATGCTGGGTATTATTTGTCATTTGCTGTTGCGGGTATTGTATTATATAAAATGCGTGTAGAAGGTGGCTTTACTAGTATTCATCATTTTTTGACCACACGTTTTGGTAAAAGTGCGATGGCCATTTTTTCTATCTTAATTTCTATTAGGCTTTTTAATGAAGTATGGAGTAACACGATGGTCATTGGCTCCTATTTTGGAGAATCTGGGAGTAGTTCTTATTATTGGGCGATACTTGTTTTTACTATTCTCACATTAGCTTACGCTATTAAAGGAGGACTCAGCAGTTCTATATTTACAGATGTAATACAGATGGTTTTATTCTCTGTGTTATTAATGATTATTCTAGGTGTCATTTTTTCTGAAGGAGACTTTACCGTAAAAGAAGCTGCTGTATCTGGAGTTTGGAGTTTTGAGCTAGGGCTTAACTTATTTTTTGCTGCTATCATTCAATCATTTAGTTATCCTTTTCACGATCCGGTGTTAACAGACCGTGCTTTTATCACTTCGCCAAAAGTGACACGCAAAAGCTTTTTATGGGCAAGTGTCATTGGCGCTATTTGCATTGTTCTCTTTAGTTTAATTGGTGTCTATGCACAAACTCAAGGGATGAAAGGACAAGCAGCTGTAGAGGTTGGTAAAGCCTTTGGTGTAGTGATTTTATTAGTGATTAACTTTATAATGATAACCTCTGCTGCCTCTACATTAGATTCTACATTCTCTTCTTTTTCAAAACTACTCTCAGTAGATTTAAAGATGGGAAATTATCTAACCTTTGGTAGAGCATCTATGGCAGCAATTGCAATACTAGGTACCATCCCTGTTTTTCTAGATGCAGAAATATTAAGTGCTACCACCATTTCTGGAACCATGGTCATAGGACTAACACCAGTATTTTTGTTTTGGAAAAAAGAAGTCCCTAAAATTAGTTTTCACTTAAGTGTTATTTGCGGGCTCTTTTTTGGGTTTTTATTAGTCTTTAAAATGTTTCCAGATTCGCTCATTTTTACAGAAGGAAAATACGCAGACTTATTGTGGGTAAATGTCTGGGGGATTTTAAGTTGCATACTATTATATTTGATACCATCGTGGATAAAAAAATAAAAAAGATCGGGAAACTAACTGGAAAAACACTTCTTTTTGGAGGTGTTTACAGTAATTTACAAGCATTAGAAAAACTCAAGCAGATTTCTGAAGCGCAAAACATTGCACCAGAAAATTGCATCTGCACTGGCGACATTGTAGGCTATTGTGCGCAACCAGAAGAGACCGTTCAACTCTTAAAATTATGGGGCGCTCATAGTATTGCTGGCAATGTAGAAGTGCAGTTAACAGAAGGTGCAGAAGACTGTGGTTGCGATTTTAGAGAAGGAAGTCGTTGTGATGGCTTTTCTCAAATGTGGTATCCGTATGCTCAGAGTCAGTTGAGTAAAAACTCTTTAGATTATATAGAAAAACTTCCAGATCACATTCAGTTTTCTTACTCCGGGAATGCCATTACCGTGGTACATGGTTCTTATGATAATATTTCAGAATTTATATTTAAAAGCACACCTTGGGACAGAAAGGAAGCAGTTTTAAACACGACCAAAAGTGATGTGATAATAGCTGGGCATTGCGGGTTGCCTTTTAATGACGTTAATGATAATAAACAATGGATTAATCCTGGCGTGATTGGTATGCCAGCAAATGATGGAGAACCCCATGTGTGGTATGCTATTTTAGAAGAAAAAGATGGCAAGATGATTGTATCACATTATACAATGCAATACAATTATAAATTAACAAGCCAGTTAATGCAAAATGGACTATTGCCCCAAGAATATGCTAGAACAATAGTTACCGGTATATGGGATAATACAGAAATTTTACCCGCTGTAGAAAGTGGAATGCAAGGTTTTGGAATTAGAATTTAAAAATGATTAAATATATCTACATATTATTACTGCTTTTTGCTAGTCAAAGCTATGCTCAAAAAACACTTGATCACTTATTAAACCAATACAACACTCGCAGCATACCATATATTTCTGTAGAAGAATTAAGAATGTTACAAGTAAATGGTGACGTTACTATTCTTGATACTCGAGAAGATGACGAGTTTAAAGTAAGCCACATAGACGGAGCAATTTTTACTGGATTTAACCATTTTTCAAGCGAGCAAATTTCCGAAGTTATTAAAGATAAAGACACTCCCATTATTGTGTATTGCTCCCTAGGTATTAGATCTGAAATTGTGGGCGAAAAATTAAAAAAAGCAGGATTCACTAATGTACAAAACTTGTATGGTGGTATCTTTGAGTGGAAAAATAAAGAGTACCCTATTTTAAATAGACATAACAAAAATACAGACAGCGTTCATGCCTTCTCTAAGGCGTGGAGCAAATGGCTTGATAAAGGAATAAAAGTATACCCGAATCAAAGCGAATAATGTAATATAGCAATATGGCAATTTTAGGACTAAAAACAAGTGATGAGCAGGGTAAAGAAGAAGAAACCTTTCACTATCCTACTTCAAAAAATGCGCTTATTATTTTTACCCGTAATCCAGAATTAGGTAAATGCAAAACAAGACTAGCAGCTACCGTTGGTGATGAGGCTGCCCTTGATATTTACAAGTTTTTATTAAAACATACGGTAGCGATAACCTCACCTTTAAGAGCTGATAAATTTGTATATTATTCTGTAAAACTAAGAAGTGAAGATCTTTGGGACCCAGTCGTGTACAGTAAAAAAATACAACACGGCGATGATCTAGGTGTGCGTATGGAAAATGCTTTTAAAGAAGTTTTTAACTTAGGTTACGAGCGTGCAATCATCATAGGTAGTGATATGTATGATATGACGGCAAACGATATTGACAATGCTTTTGAGCAACTAAAAACAGATGATTTTGTGCTAGGACCAGCAGAAGATGGTGGGTATTATTTATTAGGAATGAAGAAGATTAATTCAGACATTTTCTACAATAAAAAATGGGGAACAGATACCGTTTTAAGTGATACACTTAAAAATTTAAAAGAAGAAAAAGTAGCGTTATTAGATGAAAAAAATGACGTAGATTATTACGAAGACATTAAAAATATAGATGCTTTTCAAGGGTTTTTCCCTGAAGAGTTGAGAAAAAAATAATTATGAAAAAACACATCACAGAAGCAGTAGAATTTTTAAAAAGTAGAGGTTTTGGAAAACCAGAAGTAGGTATCATACTAGGTACAGGACTTGGTAAAATTGTAGAAGATGTTACCGTAGAAGCAGAGATGAGTTATAATCACATACCTAACTTCCCTACGGCAACGGTTGAGTTTCATAAAGGTAAACTCATTTTTGGCGAGCTCGCTGGTAAAAAGGTAATTATAATGCAAGGTCGCTTTCACGTTTATGAAGGCTACTCATTAAAAGATGTAACCTTCCCGGTGCGTGTAATGAGACAATTAGGTATTGAAAAACTACTAGTGAGTAATGCCTCTGGTGCTATAAACACTGCTTTTAAAAAGGGAGAGATTATGCTTATTGACGATCATATTAATTTGCAAGGAGGTTCTCCCCTAGCGTTTAAAGGTGTAGAAAAACTAGGTGAACGTTTTGTAGATATGAGCGCTCCTTATGATGCAGATATGAATGCTAAGCTAGAAGCCATTGCAAAAGAGAACGGCATCAATTTACATAAAGGTGTTTACACAAGCGTAGTGGGCCCGCAACTAGAAACAAGGGCAGAATACCGTTATTTAAAATTAATAGGAACAGATGCTGTTGGGATGAGTACAGTGCCAGAAATCATTGTAGCTAATCATTTAAGTCTACCTGTTGCAGCACTTTCTGTATTAACAGATGAGTGTGATCCAGAAAACTTAAAACCAGTAGATATTCCAGATATCATTGCTCAGGCTGGTAAAGCAGAACCAAAAATGATCACGCTATTTACAGAGTTAATAAAACAATTATAAATGAAACATATATTCTCTTTTATAATCATAGGTGTTGCCGGTTATAAAATTGCTCAATCATTTATGCACCCAGAAGTTGCAACTGTATTTTTAGGTATGGAAGTAAACGTTTGGGCCTTTAGATTAATTTGGCTTCTTGCAGGATTTTTGTCTGGATACTCTATAATGAGAGGAAGAAATAAAAAAATTGAAAAGTAAAAAATGAATAAATATATAGACCTATTTAAAGATTCCTATCAAGGATATTTTAATTACTTACTGAGCGAAATAACTTCGTTTCACTGGGATAATTACTTTTATGGTTTAATCATTGTTTCATTAGTAGTATGGGGTTTAGAGATTCTGTTCCCTTGGAGAAAGGACCAAAAAATATTTAGAAAAGATTTTTGGCAAGACATTTTTTATATGTTTTTCAATTTCTTTTTGTTAAATCTTATTGTCCTAATTTTTCTTTCAAACACTACAGAGATGCTCTTTAATGACGCCCTTAGCTTTGTAAATTTAAGTTTAGAAGATTTTCAACTTCTTGATTTAAATGCACTACCCTTTGGCGTAGGATTATTAATCTTCTTTTTAGTCTCAGATTTTGTGCAATGGAATACGCACCGCTTATTACATAGATTTCCCTTTCTCTGGAATTTTCATAAACTGCACCACTCTGTAAAAGAGATGGGCTTTGCAGCGCACCTTAGATATCACTGGATGGAACCTATTGTTTACAAGTCTATATTATATATTCCGTTAGCAATTATTGGTGGTTTTCAGGTAGAGCAAGTGGCCATTGTTCACTTTTTTGCATTAACTGTTGGGCATTTAAATCACGCTAATTTAGGCTGGGATTATGGTATTTTAAAATATGTATTTAATAATCCAAAAATGCATATTTGGCATCATGCAAAAGAGCTTCCAGAGAAGAGTAAATATGGAGCAAATTATGGAATTTCGTTAAGCATCTGGGATTATCTATTTAACACAGACCACATACCCTACGATGGTCGCGATATTGAACTAGGTTTTGAAGAAGATGAAAAATTTCCGAAGACATTTTTAAGACAAGAAGGATATCCTTTTACTAAAGACTAAACTATAAAAAAGAGCTAGATAATTTGTTTCTTGAAATGTAACAACAATACTTTCGACTACTATGACAGAAACATATACTATCATGAAATTTAGCGCCTTACTTATTACAGCAGCTGTCATAGCAACTTCTTGTTGTAGTGCAAAACAAGTGCAAGATACCGCAGCACAAAATACAGTAAACAACACACAAGTAACAGAAGGCAAAGCCACCGTAAGTCACGGTAAATTAATAGGCACCTCTCAACCTATTGCTACAATTGCAGAAACACCAAAAACGCCGGTTACTCAAGAAATAAAAGCACCCGTTGTTAAAGCCGAAACAGCACCAAATATTACTCTACCAACACCAACTGTTGTTAAAATAATTGAAGTTGAACCAACGGTTGACACCTCAGTTTTAGATCACACAGAACTACACAAACCATTTAATACCCTTTTAAAAAACAATGTGTCAAGTGCCGGTAATGTAAACTACAATGGTTTTAAAAGCAATCGCAAATCACTACTCGCTTACATTGCAGCCTTAGGTAAAAACCTACCAGAACATAGCTGGACCAAAAACCAAAAACTTGCTTACTGGATGAACGCTTATAACGCGATGACAATAGACCTTATCTTGCGCAACCAGCCCCTATCTAGTATAAAAGATATTAAAAACCCATGGGATCAAAGACTCTGGAAACTTGGTGAAAAATATTACAATCTTGACGAAATAGAGCACCAGATTCTACGTAAAATGGGAGATGCTCGTATTCATTTTGGTATTAATTGCGCCTCTTTTTCTTGCCCTCCATTATTAAACGAAGCCTTTATACCAAGCAAGGTTGATGGGCAACTTAATCTAGTAGCAAAAAAGTTTATCAATGATTCAAGCCGAAATATGATTTCGGAAAACAACGTAGAGATTTCAAATATCTTTAAATGGTTTTCAAAAGATTTTAAACAAAACGGAAGCCTTATAGATTTCTTAAACAAATTTTCAGAAATTAAAATTTCCGAAGATGCAAAAGTGCGTTATATGGATTATAACTGGGCGCTAAATAAGTAGACTAAACTTTTACTAAATCTTACTTAAGCCTTTGTTAAGCAATGCCTATAATAAAGGCGTTTAAACTATTTTTCTATAAAACAATAAATAATGAAATTTATAAAATATACAGTCCTTATTTTAATAACGGTTTTCACATTGCAAAGCTGTAATCTGTTATCTTCTGCGGGATTAATAAGTCAAGGTCCTATAAAAAAAGTAGAAGGCAAATTAACCTCTACCACCGCAAATAGTGCCGTAAATGTAGACCATTCCAACTGGGACAAACTCCTTAAAAAGCACGTAAATAAAGAAGGTCTTGTAGATTATAAAGGGTTTATTAATGACCAAGAAGCACTTGATGTATACCTACAAAAAATGTCATCATTTCAACCTGATAGTGACTGGAGTGTTCAAGAACTACTCGCCTATTACATTAACGTATACAACGCTTATACGGTAGATGCGATTATAAATAATTACCCTACAAAAAGTATAAAAGATATAACTAATGTATGGAAAGGAGCTAATGTTCCTATTGGTAATAAAATGCTACCACTAGCCGGAATAGAGAATGGGATTCTCAGAAAAATGAATGAACCTCGTATTCATTTTGCGATAAATTGTGCTTCCATTTCTTGCCCAAAATTATTGGACGAAGCGTATACTGCAGGCAGCATTAATGAACAACTAGAGCTAGCCACTAAGCAGTTTATAAACGGCTCAAAAAACGAGTTGACTAAAAGCACCCCAAAGCTTTCTTCTATATTTAAATTTTACCCTAAAGATTTTAAAGTAGATGGTGAGCAAGACATAATAGGCTACATTAATATGTATAGTAAAGTAAAAATAAACAATAACGCCACCTTAGAGTATTTAGATTATAACTGGAACTTAAACGAGCAGCAATAGTACTTCTGAAATATTCTAAATTTAGTATCTGCCAGATTTAAAAACAACAGTTATTACTAAAACTTAAAAACCTTTTTCAAACGTTTTGCGTAAGTTTACCATATATGATTAGTATTATTATCCCCGTTCTTAATGAAGCAGAAAACATTACTTCTGTGCTCAGTAACCTGACAAAGAATGCAACTTTAAAAAATATTGCAGAGATAATACTTGTAGACGGCGGGAGTCAAGATAACACCGTACAATTAATAGATGCTTTTGCTAAAAAGTCTAGCTTTAATTTGCTCTCCATTTCTTCAGAAAGAGGAAGGGCAAAACAAATGAATACCGGTTCAAGAAAAGCCACAGGAAACATTTTATACTTTTTACACGCAGATTCTTTTCCTCCTAAAAATTTTGACAAACTTATCATTTCCGAAGTAAAAAAAGGGAACCCTGCTGGTTGTTTTAAAATGAAATTTGATAGCGACCACTGGTGGCTAAAACTAGCTAGCTACTTAACTAAATTTTCTTGGCGTGCCTGCCGTGGTGGTGATCAGAGCCAGTTTATAACTCGTGAGCTATTTAATGAAATAGGCGGTTTTGATGAATCATTTATTATCTATGAAGACAACATTTTAATCAATGAATTATACAAACGAGATACATTTGTGGTCATTCAAGAATGGATAGGCACATCTGCTAGAATGTATGAAGACAAAGGTGTTTGGTTTGTACAGTATCACTTTTGGGCAATCTATATAAAAAAATGGATGGGCGCAGACGCCAATGAATTATACGCATATTATTTAAAAAACATCAAGGAATGTCGCGTTCCTAAAATTGCTAAAGAGAAATCTACACGCTCAAAAAATGCTTTTGAAGACGAGTAAGAAAAATCTATCCAACTCATTATTAACATATTGAATGTAATTTTTAATATTTCTTAAACACAATTATATTTTAATTGATTGTAATTTAGAGGAAACTCTAAAACCAACATCATGCAAAACATATTTGAAGCCATACGTGCAGACCACGATATACAAAGAGAATTATTAGATAAAGCTTTAAAAACCTCTGGTAAATCAAGTGAAAGAAAAGAAATTTGGGACCAGCTCAAAGTTGAGTTAAAAGGGCACGAAACTGCTGAAGAACGTAATTTTTACAAGCAACTTATTGACAATGATATGATGGTAGAACATACCCGTCACGGTATTGCCGAACACCACGAAATTGATGAATTAATTGAAAAAGTTGACGAAGCAGATATGGATAGTAGCGCATGGCTAGCACACATGAAAGCATTAGACCATCAAGTGCGTCATCATCTTGAAGATGAAGAAAAAGCGTTTTTTCAATTAGCTGGTAAAGTATTTAACGAGAAGCAAAAAACAGATCTTGCAAAAGCATATAATGCAGAAATGGAATCACAACGAAAAGAAATGAAATAAGAAAAATGAATAATTTGCAAAGCTCCTTTAGGTTTTTAAAGAACGTAAAGGAGTTTTTATGTTCTAAAAATACTGCCCTATTCCTATCACAAAACCTTGAGTTGCATCTTGCGTAACCCCAACCCCATAGTCAATTCTAAAAACAGTATTGAATATTTTTTTATGTATAAATCTAAGTCCTCCACCTGGATAGACTCTTAAGTTTTGATCATCGCCAAAATCTCCTAAATCACCTCCCGGATTTCTCCAACTACCGCCATCTACAAAGGCATTACCTTGTAAAACAAACCATCCTTTTTCTATTAATGTATGTCTGTATTCTGTATTTATAACGATTGCTGCTGTACCCCTATCAATTGTATTACCAACACCTCTAATATTTAAGTTATTATCTACCGCAAAAGGAGCAAATGGACTATCATTATTTGTTGCAATACCTAAACGTAATCTTGTTGCCCAGTTTCCTTTTTTACCAATACGTTTATAGTACACAAAATCATTAAACCCAATTAAGAACTCTGGTAATGCTTCATCTCTTGTGGTTACATATTGAAAGTTAAGCGTACTCTTAAAACCTTCAACATAATGATAAAACCTGTTGACGTTATTATATTCATATATTAATATATATAATAATTTATTGACCTTTAAATCTTGAGGAACCTCTAGACTATTTGCCCCGCTTTTATAAGTATAGGTTTCGGTAAAGTAGTTCACTCCTGCTTCAATTCTATTGTTAAAATTGAATTCATACAAACCTAGAATCTCATAAGACTCATTGTTATACTTATAATCTGCAGTTCCGTTTTCTAAAAAAACAGGCTCTGAGGTTGTGAGGTCTTGATAGTTAATTGCTAACCCTGCATTTTTGCTAAACAAATAAGGTGCCCTAAAGTTTAACCCAAAACTGCTATAAATGTCTCGTTGATAATAACCTCCAAAAACGATATTTCTTCCTAGACCATTAAACTCATAAAGCCCTAAGCGATATGCAAACTCATCATCATCTGTAGTATAAATATTTGCAGAAGGTATAATTGTGAAGTTTTCATCAACACCATACACCACTTTTACAGACCCATCATTTTTAGGTGTAATTTGATAGTAGGCATGCGCTATGGCTGGCAGTCTTTTTAATCTCGAAATATCTGCCTTAATTAGCAATGAATCAAGTGAAGCACCTTCTTCAATTTTTGTGATATTACGAATAAAACTCGTTTTTGTTTTTTTATTTCCTTGAATAACAATTTCTGAAATTTGCTGACTCCAAGCACTTGAAGTAACAATAAACAGCAGGATGTAGATGACATTTTTCACAAGCAGTTAGTAGGATAAATAAAGTATTCCTAACAAAAAAGCTGTATAAATACGATAAAAAAATAGTTAATTTAAATCACAAATCTATTTAGAATAAAGACTAAAATACTTTTTCAATTCTTCTTCAACAGGTTTGTTTTGTGGAGTAAACTGGTTGTTTTCTGCACCTCCTACTTTATCATGCTCAATAAACCATTTCCAGATAAACCCTCCTTTAAACCAAGGCTCTGGGTATAACTCTTCAATGAGCGCTTTAGTTAAATTAGTTTGCGCTTCCATATTTATGCCTGGCATAGAACGATCACTTTTCCAAGGTTCTTTACCAGAAAAGTCTACGCTTCTATAGCCATACTCAGTGAAAATAATGGGTTTTCTATTTGCAGTAGAAACTTCTAATAATTCTTTTTTCCAACGTTGCCATCCTTTTTTAGCCTCTTCAATTGACGGTGTTTTACTTTCTGAAATGGGAAAATAAGCATCCACACCTATATAATCTAGTTCTTCCCAAAAAGGTACTCTTTTATATTCATCCCAGTTTGCAGCATAGGTTAACTTGCCTTTATATACTTTTTTAATTTCTGAAATAAGCGTAAACCAATATTCTGGTCTGTGATTTATAAATTGCTCTAACTCTGTTCCAATACAGAAAATTTCGGCATTTAGCTCTTGCGCAGCTTCTGCATATGTAAGTATAAATGTTGAATAAGAGTCTTCAAGTTGCTTCCATTTTTCTTCAGAATCCATCTTTAAATACCCTGTAAACTCACCTCTCCAAATCCATATTTGAGGCTTAACCATTACGGCTATCTCTTGCTTTTCAAGCATACTTGCATATTGCATTATACCTGCTTTAGTTTCTCCAAACCATTGCCTATCTGTATTATGCATTATCTCTGGCGACTCTAAATCTTTTATAAAACCAAAAGGCATTACTGCAGCATAATTTGCGTTAATGTTTTTTACAGCTGCAACGTGTTCTTCTGCTACTTCTTTACCAGATGAAACAAAGCTTACTGCATTAATTTTAGATTGTTGCGCCTCACAACTACTAAGTAATACAAAAGCAAAAAATAAAAATATACTGTTTTTCATAAGGCCAATAAAAATGATTTTAGTTTTTAAAGATATAAAGTTAAAATTAGATAGCATGTTAAAAACCTTTCAGTTAAAATATTACTGAAAGGTTTAAAAAATTGAACAAAAATATAAAATAACTTTAGTTAATAATCGCTCTCAAACCTATACTAAATGTTTCTCCTAAACCCTGAAAACTCTCACCTCTCACAAATTTTCCGTAAGAAGCCTCTACATTTAATACATCTGTTAATTGATATTTACCCCCTAATCCTAATTGTGTATAATTTTGAGAAAAATTGTTCCCTAAATCTATCAAAAAAGCTTGTTGGGCATTTACAAATACGGTAGACTTGTTTGTTGGAAAATAACTTAAGAAAGCGCTTACTGGTAAAAACAAACTCTCATTTGCAAAACGCTCACTTACGTTTTCAGTTAACGGATCTGCATCTATTGCATCTTCCCCAAAATTGTATCCTAAGTCTGCTTCTGTAAAAATTTGCCATTTGTCTTTACCAAAAGTTTTATCATAGAAAAACTTAGTTTCCCAGAAAAAACTACGCTTGTCTAAATAAGGTGCATTAGCAACATCTTTAAATACCGGAATAAACAATGAACTTGTAATAGAAAAATTTGAAATGCTTGCAAAAGGCTGCACTCTTATTGAAGGTGCAACGGTTGTTAATCCACTTCTAGAATCTGTGGTATTATCATTAAAAGACAATGCATCAAATGTGCTACCACCAAAGTTATTTGCTCTTACTTGAAAAACAAGACCTACATTAACACGTCTGTTCTCACTAACACCGGTGTACACCTCTGTAGTGTTTGTAAAAAATGTCTCTCTAGGGATATCAACACTATTAGACCCCTCATCTGTTCGCTTTGTTTGTGTGTAAATACTATTAAAAAATTTAATGTCCCATTGTCCTTTTTCCAAAAGTTTAGAGGGTGTAAACTCTTGTACATTACTTAATTCTGTATCATAATCTTCTTGTGCATTTATGGTTACAATTGGCGCTAATAGAATAGCAAAAAGCAATGTAAATTTTAAATTTTTCATAGGGTGTAATTTTAGGTTTAGGTTGTGCTTCTCGTGTCAACTAGGCAACAAATGGCTTAGCTGACAAAGGAAGACTTAAAATGAATTAGTGGTTTATTTTTAAAAGGCAGTAGAGATACGCCTTAGTTTTATTTACTGTTTAATCTCCAGTCGTAGGTATAGTAACTTAGCTTTGCTCCAGCATCAATTTTATTAGATCGATACTTGTTTAAAAAATCTACTTCGTTTCCATCTCGTACAAAATCTTCTTTATACCATTTAAAAATTTCAGAAACGGCAACTTTTTTACCTGAAGCTTTTATAAATAAATCATTATTTAAAGCTTTTACTGTTTGGGTTTCTAATTGCTTTTCTAAAGTTGAAGGTCTATAAGCTTCGGCAATTAATGGAGGGCATCCTTTTGCACCACAAACTAACACAAAGTGAAAACGTGCATCTTTAAATTTTGCTCGCAACATCTTATTTTCAATATCATTTAAAGTAATTTTTTGACCCGCTAGCTCATAAGTAGCTTTATCAAAAAAGCCTTTTTTATCTAACGGAGAGTTTATTGGAAACTCATCTACAATCCCTTTTATTACTGAAATATTATAAGCATTAATCCAAAATGATTGAAATACCGCCGCATCTTTTTCTGAAATTTTAATGCTTTGAGCCTGTTTCATTAAATTATTTAAAGCTTCAGGGTTGGCAACTATTGCCTTGTAATCTACCTTTCCGTTTGACACATAACTCTTAAAAAAAGAATTGCTATCATTAAAAAATGTTTCGGTTGATTGTGCAAAAGTTATGGTTTGGTTTACAGAAAAAAGCACTGTAAGAACTAGCATTAAATTTTTCATACTATTTATTTATTGATAGCTATTAAGTCATTCACATTTAGACATACTTACAAAGCATATTCTAACAAATCTAAAAAACCCTTTAAAATCAACACTTCCGAAGCAAAAAAAAATAATAATGAAATAATAATCATCACTTTCTGTAAAGTTTGTAACTTGAAATGCGACATAGTAGAGAACATATTCAAAATAGTTTAAAGAGATTTTCTGTATTTGGTATTAAATTACACTTGTAATTTTTATTTAAAATTTAGAATCTTCATTTGAGTAACGTATTTTCTATTTGAATAAATACCCAACCAATATGAAAAACATTGTCATTATAGGAAATGGAATTGCAGGTGTTACAGCCGCAAGACATATTCGAAAACTCTCAGATAATAAAATCACTATTATATCTGCAGAAACAGATCATTTTTTCTCTCGTACCGCACTTATGTATGTGTATATGGGTCATATGAAATACGAACACACAAAACCTTATGAGGACTACTTCTGGAAAAAAAATCGCATAGATTTAAAACGTGCTTACATTAAGCAAGTACTTACAGATGATAAAACATTGGTAACTTCAGAAGGTGAAAAAATAGCCTATGATTCTTTAATTATTGCTACAGGTTCTAAGCCAAATAAATTTGGATGGCCCGGACAAGACCTTAAAGGTGTACAAGGATTATATTCTTATCAAGATTTAGAAAAACTAGAAGCTAATGCCCCAGATAAAGAAACTTGTAATAGAGCGGTAATTGTAGGTGGAGGATTAATAGGAATTGAGATGGCAGAAATGCTTCGGTCTCGAAATATACCCGTTACATTTCTAGTTCGTGAAGACAGTTTTTGGAATGGCGTTTTGCCAGCGGGCGAAAGTGGTTTAATTAACAAACACATACTTGACCACCATATAGATTTACGATTAGGAACTAATTTAAAAGAAATTATTAGTGACGAAAATGGCCGAGCGAAAGCAGTAGTAATTACTGAAACTGGAGAAGAGTTACCGTGTAATGTGGTTGGGCTAACTGCTGGAGTTTCTCCAAATATTGACTTTTTAAAAGAAAGTGGTATTGAACTAGGTAGAGGTGTAAAAGTAAATCGTTTTCTAGAAACAAATATTAAAGATGTGTATGCTATAGGTGATTGTGCTGAGCAGCACGAACCTATAGGAATGCGCCGCCCTATAGAGGCAGTTTGGTACACAGGTAGAATGATGGGCGAAACACTGGCTCAAACTATCTGCGGAAATAAAATTGAATACAAACCTGGACATTGGTTTAACAGCGCTAAGTTTTTAGATATTGAATACCAAACCTATGGTTGGGTTTTCAGCGAACGAAGCAAAAGTGAGCAAGAGGCACATTTTCACTGGATGCATCCAGATGAGGACAAATGTATTACGGTAGCTTATGATAAAGATTCTAAACTATTTTTAGGTATCAATACTTTTGGAATTAGAATGCGTCACGAAAATTTTGACAAATGGCTAACTGAAAAACGAGATGTAGATTATGTAATTAAACACCTCCCAGAGGCCAATTTTGATCCAGAATTCTACAAGCAGTTTGAAAATCAAATTTTAGCTGCATACAACAATCAACTACAAACCGCATAATCTCTAAATAATGAATTCAAAAATTAACGAAAGTATGTCTCTTGCAAAACCAAATGCACAAGACATTTCAACAAAAAAGAAAGTTGCATTAGGGATAGGTTTTACAGGCTTGTTTATCTTAGTACTTGCATTAGCTAATGTAGAATTACCTTATAAAGGACTCTTTTTAACTCTCTCATTAGGGCTAATAATTGGTGGAGTAGTTATATACTCTAGAGATGAATACCTCACAAAACTTGAAGGAATAAAAAATGATGAAGCTTGGTTTAAATCAATTTCATCTAGAGGCACATGGGGTTGGGTTTTAGGTGTAGTACTCACCTTATTTTATATTGTACTTTATTTCTTTGCAGAGCTTTTAGGCCTTGGCACAGATGGAGCATCAAACACTGGACTCATTGCTCTTTTTGACCCATTAAGCCAACTTTTAAGCGGCAGAAACGCTAGCCAGTGGTTTGTTTACGGAACTTTATATACAGTAGCAATTGTAGCTTTTGGCTATAAGTTTATGCTTAAATATCGCCACAATAGATACCAACAACTCCGCACAGCATCTGTTATGTTTTTCCAGATGGCATTTGCATTTTTAATCCCTGAGTTTATGTATCGTTTAAACTCTGATGTGCCTTATAACGATATTAAAAATATGTGGCCATTAAACTACTATGCTTTTGACCAGTGGCGTGTAGATCAGTTTATAAATTCTGGGACAATAGGGATGGCATTTCTAATATTTGGAATTCTATCAATCTTTGTAATTTCTCCTTTTCTAACATACAAGTATGGTAAAAGATGGTATTGCTCTTGGGTGTGTGGTTGTGGAGGTCTTGCCGAAACGGCTGGTGATCCTTTTAGACATTTATCATCTAAAAAAATGTCAGCCTGGAAATTAGAACGCTGGTTAATCCACACGGTACTTGTGTTTTCAGTAGTGATGACAACAGCCGTTATTTATACATATTTAGGGTATGATGCTGAAAAGTACTGGTTCAATAAAGACAATTTTTTATTATTTGTTGGAGGTTTTCTAACACTAGTATTTGTTGTAATTATGGTTTTTAAACGCCACGAATTAGGAAAAGATGCACGTTATGGAGCCATAGGGTATGCCCTTGTAATAGTTTCATTAATAGCAATGCATTATACAGGAACAACAAACGAAGTATTTTACCTTCCAGCTGGTGGTATGCGTTCTGCTTATGGTTTTTATATTGGATCCATTTTCTCTGGTGTAATAGGCACAGGTTTTTACCCAATTTTAGGAAACAGAGCTTGGTGTCGTTTTGGTTGCCCAATGGCAGCAGTATTAGGGTTTCAACAACGTATGTTTTCTAAATTTAGAATTACCACAAACGGTGGTCAATGTATCTCTTGCGGTAACTGTTCTAACAGTTGCGAAATGGGAATAGACGTTAGAGCCTATGCCCAAAAAGGTGAGAACATTGTACGTAGCTCTTGTGTAGGTTGTGGCGTTTGTTCTGCAGTATGCCCACGTGGAGTTCTTAAACTAGAAAACGGCTCTCTTGATGGTCGTATTAACCCTACAGATGTATTATTAGGTAATGATGTTGATTTGATGGAGTTGATGAATAATAAATAAGAATCTCACTAATAATTTTTAACATAACAAAAGACCTCTCTATTATTCTATTTAGAGAGGTCTTTTTTACGTTAGTTTAATTAATCTAGACCGTCTAAGAAAAAAAATAACTGCCTAATGAACTTTTTTAAAATCACATTAATTACACTTTTAACACTAATAACAAACCTTATGAGTGCTCAAATTAACAAACCAAGCCTAAGTCCTAGAGTAACCGCAGACTATAATATAGGTCTCGCAAAAGCTACTTTAGACTATGGACAACCTAACAAACAAGATCGTGTTGTTTTTGGAGGATTAATACCCTACGATCGCATTTGGAGAACTGGCGCAAACGCTTCTACTAAACTAACTTTTGATAAAGAAGTAACTATCGCAGACGTTACAATACCTGCTGGCACATATGGGTTATACTCCATCCCTAACAAAGATGAATGGACTATTATTTTACATAGCAACACTAAACTATGGGGATCTGCTGACTATGACGAGAAAAATGATTTTACCAGAATTAAAACACTTCCTAAAAAAACTGAAGACACAAGAGAAACCCTAGCGATCTATTTTGAAAATTACACCGCTAACGGAGGTGATTTAATCATTGCCTGGGAAAACACTAAAATAGTGTTACCTGTTTTTGTAGATACAGATGCAATTATCTTTCAAGAGATTGAAGATAAAATAATGAATACCAAAGAAGACATAAGCGCTCAAACATATTTTGACTCGGCTCAATTCTATTACCATAAAAACTTTGAGTTAACTACTGCAGTTAAATGGTTTGACAAAGCAAGACAAATGGAGCCTAACAGATTCTGGTACACCTATTATCGTGCAGAACTAGCATTAGAACTAAACGACACAAAAACAGCAAAAAAACTTGGTAGAGAGTGTCTTGAAGCTGCAAAAAATAATCCATCTACAGATTACGGTTATATTGCAAAAGCAACGTTACTTTTAAATAAATTATCAAATTAAACCGTTAGTAGACTTAAACTTTTTCGTCTAAGGAGTTATGAAATTATTAAACGTCTTACTCATCCTGCCTATTTTATTGCTTGGTACAATACAAGAAGCTATTTCTTCGGAAATAGTAACGGTTGAAAGAACGTATATAAAAGAATATGATACCAACGGGAGGCTAAAAGCCGAAGGTTGGAAATCAATGGATATTAAAACCGGTTATTGGACTTTTTATCATCAAAATGGAGAGGTGTCATTTCAAGGGCATTTCAGCAATAATAAAAAACACGGATACTGGTATTGCTACAATAAAGAAGGGCAATTACTAAAAGAAGGACACTTTGAAAATGGTAGTGCAGAAAAATGGTGGATTTTTTACGATATTGCAGGCCGAAATAAAAGCAAGTTTCAGTTTAAAGACAATCAAAAAAACGGATTTGCATTACGTTACAAAAACAAAAGAATTGTGAAGGCAGAGGAATATAAAAATGGGAAAAAAATAAATGAATGGACCTCTATAACTGCATTTAGGCTAGACAACCCAAACGTTTCTTTTTAATGAATTCTATAATTAAAGTTATTATTCCCGCTTATAATGAGGAAGACTCCATTGGGCTTGTACTGCAAGCCATCCCAAAAATGGTGAATGAGGTTATTGTGATAAGCAATAACTCTACAGATAATACAGAAAAGGTAGCTGCTCAAAATGGTGCAACCGTCTTACAAGAAGACAAAAAGGGTTACGGTTATGCGTGCTTAAAAGGGATGGACTACATCGCTACTTTAAGTACTCCTCCAGATATTATTGTTTTTCTAGATGGTGATTATAGTGACTACCCAGAACAATTAACAGAGCTCGTCGCCCCTATTATTGAGCGTGATATTGATTTTGTAGTTGGCGCTCGTATCACAAAACTAAGAGAAGATGGATCTATGACTTTTCCGCAGATATTTGGTAACTGGCTCGCTACCACATTAATGACATTGTTTTTTAGATCTACCTTTACAGATTTAGGTCCTTTTAGGGCCATTAAATATGACAAATTACTTTCATTAAATATGGAAGACAAGACCTATGGCTGGACTGTAGAGATGCAATTAAAAGCATTAAAAAAGAAATTTACGTATGTAGAAGTACCTATGAAATATAGAAACCGAATAGGTGTTTCAAAAATTTCAGGTACGGTAAAAGGTGCTATATTTGCAGGCGTAAAAATTCTGGGTTGGATTTTTAAATACTCTTTCAAAAAATGATTTGGCAAACCATCGTTATGGTTATTTATTCTATTGCGTTATTGCTCATCTTGATGTATGCAATAGCCCAACTCAATCTGCTTTTTAATTACCTCAGCGCTAAGAAGAAGAAAGAAGTTAGTGTAGAATTTGATTTTTCAAAACCAAATGAAATTCCTGTTGTTACTATTCAACTTCCTGTTTACAACGAGCTATATGTAATGGATAGATTGCTTGAGAACATTGCGCTTCTTGAGTACCCTGAAGGAAAACTAGAGATACAAGTACTAGATGACTCTACAGATGAATCCCTAGCTACTACAGCTGCGCACATTAAAAGATTGCAAGCTACCGGTCTAGACATTAAACATATTACAAGAACAGATAGATCTGGCTTTAAAGCAGGTGCTTTAAAAGAAGGGTTGAAAATTGCAAAAGGCGAATTTATTGCCATATTTGATGCAGATTTCCTTCCGCAGAAAAACTGGCTATATAGCACCATTCCTTATTTTAAAGATCCAGAAATAGGTGTTGTACAAACTAGATGGGGGCACATTAATAAAGACTATTCTCTATTAACTAAAGTGCAAGCATTTGCACTAGACGCTCATTTTACACTAGAACAAGTAGGTAGAAACAGTAAAGGTCATTTTATTAATTTTAACGGTACTGCTGGGGTATGGAGAAAAGAATGTATTCTTGATGCTGGTAACTGGGAAGGTGATACGCTAACAGAAGATCTTGATTTAAGTTATCGTGCGCAATTAAAAAAATGGAAATTTAAGTACCTAGAAGATGTTGAGACTCCTGCAGAGTTACCTGTGGTAATAAGTGCCGCACGCTCACAGCAGTTTAGATGGAACAAAGGTGGTGCAGAGAATTTTCAGAAAATGGCTAGGCGTGTTTTAGCGAGTGATACCGTTTCTAAGAAAACAAAAATTCACAGTTTGCTTCATTTATTAAATAGCACGATGTTTTTAAACATTTTTCTTGTTGCTATTTTAAGTATCCCAATGCTTTATATTAAAAATGAATATGAACATCTCAAAGTGTACTTCTTTGTAATGAGCTTTTTTGTAATTAGCACTATCATTTTCTTTATCTGCTACTGGTATATGTATAAGAGTGTTTATGGTGGCGGGTTTAAACAGTTTATACGCTATATAGGTATGTTTTTTACGTTCTTCTCTGTAGCAATGGGGTTTTCACTACACAACACAATTGCTGTTATTGAAGGGCACATAGGTAAGAAAAGTGAATTTGTACGTACGCCTAAGTTTAATATTAATAGTATTAAAGACAAGTGGAAAGGCAATAAATACTTAAAGAAAAACGTCTCTGTAAACGTGATTTTTGAAGGTATACTAATGTTATATTTTGCCTTTGGTATGTACTCTGCATTTATTGTAGGCGATCAAGGAGGAGACTTTGGGCTTTTCCCTTTTCACTTAATGCTCTTTATTGGGTTTGGGTTTGTATTCTTTAAGAGTTTAACTAGTAAAGCGTAAAAATTGGAAATTTTAGTGGCAAAATAGACCGTCTAAAATTTCCAATTTGAAAATATAAATTTATTATAAATTACTCCCAATAGCACCTGCCAGGTCTACAAAATCAGCTTCACTCATCTCCACTTTATGCATAAAAGTCATCTCTTTCATATCATTTAAGGGAATTAAATGCACGTGTACGTGTGGCACTTCTAGCCCAATTACAGACATCCCAACACGTTTGCATGAGACTGTTTTTTCTAAAGCTATTGCTACTTTTCTAGAGAACTCCATCAAATCTAAATATGCCTCTTTATTAAGATCAAAGATTTTATTTTCTTCTTTCTTTGGTATACATAGTGTGTGCCCTTTTGCGTTAGGATTAATGTCAAGAAACGCAATATGTTTATCGTCTTCTGCTACTTTATAACAAGGAATCTCACCGTCAATGATTTTTGTGAATATTGAAGCCATTTATTCTCTTGTTATTTCTACAATCTCAAAACGCATTGTACCACTAGGCACCTGTATCTCTGCATGTTCACCTACTGTTTTACCTAACAAACCTTTACCTATAGGCGAGTCTACAGATATTTTTCCTGTTTTAAGATCAGACTCACTATTTGCTACTAACTTGTAAGTCATTGTAGCACCATTAGTTTCATTTTTAATTTTTACGGTAGAGTGAATAAGCGCCTTAGACGTGTCTAACTGCGACTCATCTATAACTCTTGCGTTTGCAACAATTGCTTCTAGTTTTGAAATACGCATTTCTAACATTCCTTGCGCTTCTTTTGCTGCATCATACTCTGCATTCTCACTTAAATCACCCTTATCACGTGCTTCTGCAATATCATTAGACGCCGCAGGACGCTCTACATCTTTTAAATGATTTAGTTCATCTTTTAGACTTTTTAAGCCTTCTATTGTATAATAAGATACTTTACTCATAATTATTTCGTTTTAATCAACAGAAGTACAACTTCGTGTTTCTTATAAATTAATATTTCTGTTAAGATTAGAGTAATTGCACCATCAACCTCAATTAACTCACAATCTCAGGAATAAAAAAATCCCATTTTACACGGGATTTGATTAAAACAAATATACAAAAAAATAAATTGTTGCATCTTTGCAAGTATTTAAAACATACCATTACAAACTATCATGAAAAACATATTTTTTCTATTAATTATTGCCTTAGCTTTCACTTCTTGTAAACGTAGTGATGATCAAGATGATGATAACCCAAACCTTATAGATCCACTTGTAAACATAAATCTAAACCTAGATTTACCAGAATACAACGGCCTTATTTTTCCTGGAAACTCTGTAGTTATACAACAGTTAGGTGTACGTGGCATAGTAGTTTATAATGTAAACAATGACCTATATACCGCCTATGATCTTGCAGACCCTAATCACCCAGTAACTAGCTGTTCTACTATGGAGCTTGAAGGCATTATCGCTACTTGTACTTGCGACACTGACTCAAACTCCTATGATATCATTACGGGACAACACCAAACACAACCAGACATTTACCCTATGCAAGCATATCGTGCACAGCGCACAGGCAACTCTGTTCGTATTTCTAATTAAAACTTAACTGTTGCTCCTAGTAAAAAGTTGATAGTCGCCTGCGGAAAATATCCTGCACCCTCTATTGTAGTTACTTCTCCAGGAACACTAAAATCATCATCATACGTGTAGAAATACCCATTATTCACGTACTTTTTATTAAAGATATTATTTACTAGTCCAGAAAAAACAATCTCTTTTACAACCGGGATATCACTAAGCGTGTACATTACATTTAAATCACTCACAAAGTAAGCATCAAGCGTAGAAGCCTCACTATCTATATTTCCCATGTATTGTTTGCTCACATACTTAGATAAAAATCCAATTTCAACGTTATTTATTGGGCGATAAATAATTGCATTACCAGCCACAACTGCTGGAGAATACGCAAGCTTTGTATTTCCTAGATTTGTTAAAACGCCATCTCTTTCAAAAAAGAAATCTTTGTTTTTATTAGTACTAAATGCAACATTAGGCTGCACTCTTATTTTTTCTGAAATATCTAGGGTGGCATCAATTTCTAACCCTAAACGATAGCTCTCTCCACTACTTGCTCTTATAGGTTGACCTATATCATCAATCGCTCCGGTTAAGATTAATTGATCTTTATAATCCATATAAAAAGCATTTGTGTTCACCTTCACTTTTTCTGTAGCATATCGCCATCCCAGTTCTATATCATCTAAACGTTCTGCTACAAAAAGACCATTTTCAAAATCATCTTTACGAGGCTCTCTATTTGCTCTACCATAAGATGCATATAGCTGGTTATTATCATCATGCTTGTATGACACTCCTGCTTTTGGGTTAAAAAAGTCATAACTCACATCTACATTTAAGGGTTCTCTATCAGAGGTCATTCCGTTTATAGTATGGTTTAAAAAACGTCCTTGTAAATCTCCAAAAACAGCCCATTGATCATTAATTTTATAAGTAGCTTTAGTAAAAATTGTAGTTTCTTTTTTTACTCCAGTGGCATCATAATAGTGGTCTTTATAATTATAACCTATTGGGTACTGGCTGTATAATATTTCGCCAAAATGATCTCCATCATAATAACTATAAAACAAGCCACCAGAGATATCCCAATTTTCATCTTTATAATTTACATTAGCATTAACCGCATAGAAGTCATTGTCTAAAGCTCTACGTCTTATATAATCTGTCTCATCTATGGTCTCTCCATTTAGCACAATAGGTTCTGCACCTAAAAAGTCAAAATCTCCAGCATCTCTAAATTGCTCAAAATAACCGCGACCATACGTGTAGTTTAAAGATAAATTGGTACTCCAGTTATTATCTATTTTTTGATTCCATAATAACTGATAGTGATCTTGGGCATAATTATCCACTTCATTATCATAATAGCCTTCAAAATTTCCATCTGCATCAAACATTTGCCCAACAGTATTAAACGTTCTGTCATCTTCTAATGTTTCTGCATCAATACCGTAATAGGCTTGATAAGTTTCTTCGCGACCTCCAAAGGTGATGGCTTTAATTAATGTATTCTTGTCTTTATAAGAACCTTGTAAAAAATAAGATTTTAAATCTGAAGAGGCTCTATCTATATATCCATCACTCACAATGTTTGATAAACGTCCAGCAATCTCTATGTGCTCGTTAAGCAAACCTGTTGTAAACTTTACATTGTGTTTGCGTGTATTAAAAGAACCAAAAGAATTTGAGATTGAACCACCCGCTTCTTCTTGAACCGCGTCTGTTAATAGATTAAGACTTGCCCCAAAAGCGCCACTACCGTTAGTAGATGTACCCACGCCTCGCTGTAGTTGTAAACTCTCTACACTAGAGGTGAAATCTGGAAGGTTTACAAAAAATGTACCTTGGCTTTCTGCATCATTAAAAGGAATCCCGTTAAGCGTTACGTTTGTACGAGAACCATCACTACCACGCACTCTAAAATAAGTATATCCTACACCTGCTCCTGCATCACTAGTGGTAACAACAGATGGCAAATAATTAAGCATGTATGGGATATCCTGTCCTAGATTTCTTTTTTCAAGTTCTTTTGCAGTTAGATTTGAGTGGGTAATAGGTGAATCTGCCTCTACTCTTACAGATTTAATTAACACCTCTTCTAGTTTTTCAAGCTTGGTAGTATCCTGCACTTTTTCTTGTGCGTACAAGCTCAAACTACTTAATACAATTGCTGCGGAAATAGTAAATATTTTCATTCGTTCTAAAAATTATGACGAATAAAAAGGGCAATTATTCTGGTTGATTAGGTTGTTGGTCTACCTGAAGAAATAACATAATTCTCCATTGCATATTTTAGACCAAATATGCACCTTAACTCCGTTCAGTATTTATTTAGTTCTGTAAGGAACCAATTAAATCTCTGAAGCAAATTCCTAAACAGCATTACCTGTTCTAGGTTCTATGGGTATAATCTCAGCTTTCTTAAATAATGTAATACAAAATTTAATCTGGCACCCCTTTGAGATGTGCGGCAAAGATAGATTCATTTTTTATTCTGAAATAATAAAAAATGAAAAAAAATATTAATCTATTGATGGACGCCTTCTATTCACCTTTTTAAGTGCGTGATTTTTCTTAGAATGAAGTCTTTTTTCTATCGCACCTCTAGAGGGTTTTGTTTTCTTTCGCCTTTTTTGAACCTTTAAATTTTCAGAAATAAGTAAAAGCATACGTTGTATTACAATTGCTTTATTTCTGTGCTGGCTGCGAGATTCACTACAACTAAGCACTAAAAAACCATCACCAGATATTCTGTTGTTTAGCTTATCTGATAGACGTGCTATTTCTGAAGTTGTAAGAGCTTTTGACTCTTTTACGTTAAAGTGCGCCTCTACTTTTGAAGATGTTTTATTTACGTGCTGACCACCGGGGCCGCTACTGCGCACTGCCCTAAAAGTAAGCTCTGTAATAAGAAGATTTTTATCCATTATACTAATGGTCTGTGCTCTTTTTTAAGCAGATCATTTACTGTTTTTACTGGATTAAAAGTTGACAATGGCACCTCTACAAAAATGGTGTTCCAGTTTGCCATTGCTCCGTTCCATAATCCTGGAAGCTCTAAGGCTTTTATAGGCATACCTAGATACGATTTTTGAGTCACAAAACCACTTTCTGTATCTTTAAAATCATGTAAATTAAATTTATTGCCTTGATAATCCCTTACTCCACAAACTAAATCTACAGGGTTAAAATGAGTAGCATCATCAAGTGATTTTTTTTGCAACGCATCATCAATATTTATTTGTGCTGCTTCTACTATTTGTAAAGAATCTTGCTTGTTTTTTCTTACCCAAAAAGGACCACCGCCGGGTGCTCCAGTATTTTTAACTACACCACACACACGTATTGGTCTGTTTAAAACGCTTCTTAAATCTGCTATAGTTTCTGGCTTAGATTTACAGTACAAACTGTTCCATACAAATGATTTTATATCGTTTAATTTCTCATCACTCACACCTGCGTCTAGCTGTTCAATTAATTTAAAAACTTGTTTTTGAATCGCCACTAATTTACCTGCAAGTATTTTTTTATAGTAGGCCATTTCTGGTACAAACTTTTCGCAAACAACATTATCTATGTTTTTAATAAAAATAATATCTGCATCAATGTCATTAAGGTTACTGAGTAACGCTCCGTGGCCAGAAGGTCTTAAAAGTAGTTCTCCCTCAGTGTTTCTTATTGGGTTAGAACCTTTATCTACGGCAATGGTGTCGGTATCAGTTTTTTGAAATGAGTATGTAATATCAAATTCTGTTTTTGTCTTTTTTACAACCCTTTTTTTTACGCTAGTATATACATCTTTAAATTTATCTACATGTTGCTCTGCAAATGTAAAATGAACCTTAACTCCCTCACTAGAAGCTGCGTAATATGCTGTTTCAAATAATTGCTCTTCAAAAGCAGTAGTGAAGTATTTTATATATTTATGAAAAGGAATTAACCCTTTAGGTAAGGTACCATAATTTAATCCAGGTTTTTTTAGAAGCATTTCTGCTAATGCTTTATACCTTGGTCCTTTAGTCATTTTTTTAAAAGAAGGATAATGCTCACGTATCTTATTTCTAACTAATTTTTTAAATGCAAACTCTTTAAAATTTGCAAAAAATTCTTTTGCTAGTGCATTCTCGGGTTTATTGAGATAGGTGTTTATTAACTCTTCTTCTGGATCAAACTCATCTAAAAATCTAGTGAGGTGTTTAAACATTCTTGTTGCTGCTCCAGAAGCTGGCACAAACTTTACTATCTCTCTATCTTGACGAACATCATCATAAAAACTCACTAGCTCTAATTGTTCTGCCTCTGTGTATATCTCTACCCCATTACCTATTGTTGCAGGTGTAACAACATCTGCAAACGGGATTCCGTTAACGAGTGCCTCAAGTTGCCTGTTTGCTTCTTTAGTTGTAATCCCCTTTTTATTTAAGTAATCTTTATCGTCTGGTGTGAACATTTTTTTATCCTAAATTCTTTATTGCTTTTACAGCTTTCTGTAATCGCTCGTCATTGGTTCCTTTTAAAATAATATAGGGGAGTTTTTTATCTTTTAAGTATGACTCAAAAATAGAAAAAAGTAAGCGTCTATCATTGGGTCTGTCACGTAAATCGTCTTTTTCCCAGGGTGTATCTATATATGTGAGTAAAAAAAGACTGTATTTAGATTGTGAGGCAGCATTAATTATTTGTTCAGGACAAAAGCCATCATAATAAAATTTAGAATAAACAACGAGCTCATCTAGATTAGTATCACAAAAAAGGTATTGATTAGCGGTTGCTGCTTTATCATTTTCGAGTAGTAGCTGCCCTTTTGCTATGGGCATTAAATCTTCACGAGTACAAACTTCTTGATTCTTATCCCACTTATCTTGTAAATAAGCACGCATGTACTCTGGCACCCATTGTGTTTTATAATGTAATGCAAGCAGTTTTGCTAATGTAGTTTTACCAGAAGATTCTGGCCCAAACAACACTACCTTTATGCAAGAACTGTCTCTTTGTTTAAGTGTTTTTTCCATGCAAAATAACCTCCTATGGCGATAAATGTGAATAAGAAATATTGAAAACTTGTAAATGTAAATCCTTTATAAAAATATAATGGCACCGAAATAATATCGCCAATAATCCAGTAAATCCAATTTTCAATTTTACGTTTTGCCATGAGCCACATCCCAACAAAAAAGATGGCTGTAGTTACAGTATCAACATAAGCCGTCCAAGAATTCCACTTATCAAAGGCTTGATACACTACAAATACAAAAACTAATGTCGCCACAAATATCAATGCCGAAATTTTATGCTCTTTTAAGCTTGCTCTGCCCATTGGTGTTGCCTCTGTATCGCCTACTTTTTTTGTCCAGAGATACCATCCATAAATACTCATTATAAAGTAATAGCCGTTAATCATCATATCGCCTAAAAGCATCCACTTTAAAAGAAGGTAGACAAAAATAGCAGTACTAATCATACCGGTAGGAAACACCCACACACTATTACGCCAAGAGCAAATAACAGAGGCTACCCCAAAAAAAACGGCAACTAATTCTAATACTATATCTATTGTATTATAATCTGAATACTGCCCAAAAAGAAAATCAAAAATGTGGCTCATAATCGCTTCTATCTGTTTTAACTATTTTCATATACAATAAGCCATTATCTACAGCTTCTAGTGCCGTTTTCATTTCTACTTGTAAGACTTTCATTACAGCATCATACTCACCATAAACCTGTGTACTTAAAGGGTTTTCTAGCACTGTAAGTCCAGAATCACGCAGTTTTTTTATAAAATCTATAATAGGCGGCTCAAAGTTGTCTTGAAGTGGTGTGAGTGTTAATTCTACTGAAATATTCATTGTTGAAGTTTTGTGATGTAAAGATAGGAATAGTAAAAAGCACAAAAAAAGAAATTAAAGCTCTTCAAAAAACAAGGCCAAATTCAAAAAAAGTATTTCTAAATTATACTGTTTTCTAAATAGCTAAATAATTTAAAGTCACTTAAATTTATTTTTGGCTCAATTAATTTCTCTCCTTTTTGTTTCTCATGGATTGCATAGTTTGAGTAGCTCCCTTTTATTTTATAAAAAGAGACAGCATCATTTGAAGTATCTATTTCAAAAAAAAACTCTCTGTTATAATAATCTTTTCCTCCTCCGTAAGAACAAGTAATTGAAAAACCAGTTTTAGTTTCTTTAAAAGAATCAACACTAAAATTCTTTATTTCATTATCAGATGAAGGCAAGTCTATGGTAATGACATTAGCTCTAGTTTGAACCAATATTCTAGCACCTTCTTCAGTGTTTTCGCCATAATGATATAATATTACATTATGATTTTTTAAATCGAATTGTTGTTCAAAATCTTCTTTAATAAATTCTGAAAAGACATCATCTAAAAGCTGAGTATGCTCTATATCATTAACGTGATTTTTATCCTCTAATTGATTTATTATATAAAAAAAACCTGCAATACAGAAAAAGCCAAAACTAGATATAACAATTTTCATAATATCAGCTGTTTTCATTTCTCTCTGCAACTTAAATTGTTATATCTTCAAAAACTGTCCCCATCACCACAAGGTCTGCTCCTGCTAGGTAGGCCTGTTCTCTTTGCTCTTTTGTTCTTATCCCTCCACCCACTAATACCGGAATAGAAAGAGTATTTTTTACACTTTTTATTATTGCATGAGACACTGGAACTTTAGCACCGCTTCCTGCCTCTAGATATACCAACCTCGCACCCATCATTTGACCCGCTAATGCTGTGTCTGCAATTATAGAAATAGACTCTTGAGACATTGCAACTGTCTCACTTACTCTTGCAACTGCAGACTCATTGCCGCCGTCAATTAACAAATAACTAGTAGGGATAATCTCTAAGCTAGTACTTTTTAATGTAGAAGCCGCCCTCACTTGTTGTCCTATTAAATATTCAGGATTTCTGCCTGAGTGTAAAGACAAAAAAAGCAAAGCATCTGCGGCATCTGTAATTTGATGATGACTCCCCGGAAATAAAAAAACAGGGAGTTTACTGTACTTTTTTAAAGCAGTAACCACCTCATTTATTTTGTCATTTAAGTCTGTACTTCCGCCCACAAAAAGATGGGTAGTCTCTTTGGGTATTTTTATTAAAAAATTTGAGACTTCACTTACCGCAAACTTTTCTGGATCTATTAGAATCGCTAATAACTTATCACCTCTTTTTATGGCGCTTAACATTTCAGAATAAAATAATTCTTGCATATTATTCTATAATGGCATAAACTAATGTGAATTCTTCAAACTCAGAAAAGAAAACTTGATACTGCTCTGTTTTGTTATAAGCAGATACAGTAGCTTCAGAACCCGCATCATCTAGCCTAAAATCTTCTACATAGATGTGCTCTAAAAACCGGACACCTGGTGTAGAAAAACTTTTGTACAAAGATTCTTTTGCTCCCCAAACCATGGTGAGTTTTCTTATGAGGGCATCGTGATTAGCAATAGTTCTATACTCCTCAATAGGTGTGAATTTATGAGCAATCTTTAAAATCTTATCACGTTGCTTTTCTATATCTATACCCACTTCTATATCGCTAATTATAATAGCAGAAAAAGTATAACTATGTGTTATTGATATTTTTTTACCGTCTTTTAAATGTGGTTTTCCGTTTTGATCATATATCAAATCAAAATCTGTATACCCTTTTGCTTTTAATAAATGTCGTACACTCATAAAACCACGTTTGTGTAAATCACTTTTCATACCGTCTACGCGAGATTGGCAATGTGGTGTAAGCACAATATCATCTACTAAGTCTTCAAAAGATTCTGTAATCTTCCAGACGAGTACTTCGGTGGTAGGGCCAACTGTTATAGTTTTGTAAAGAGGCATTAATAATTAAGGGATTATGAGTATTTTTGCAGTCTAAAGTCTAAAAGATTAAAAATAAGTAATTATACTTAAAAATCTCGACTGATTGAATTAATGATTTAATAATTGCTTCCAGAATAATATGGAAGATAAACAAACTATATGTCTGTAGAAACAAAAACATACGTAGCAAATAAAGTAAAAGACATCTCTCTTGCCGCATGGGGAAGAAAAGAAATTGATCTTGCCGAAGCAGAAATGCCTGGGCTTATGTCACTTAGAGAAGAATACAAAGATGAACAACCACTTAAAGGTGCGCGTATTGCAGGGTGTCTGCATATGACGATCCAGACGGCAGTTTTAATTGAAACTTTACAAGCCTTAGGTGCAGAAGTAACTTGGAGTTCTTGTAACATTTTCTCTACTCAAGATCAAGCAGCAGCAGCAATTGCAGCAACAGGAACACCTGTTTATGCGTGGAAAGGGATGAATGAAGAAGAATTTGACTGGTGTATAGAGCAAACACTTTTCTTTGGTGAAGATCGCAAGCCACTTAACATGATTCTTGATGATGGTGGTGACCTTACTAATATGGTATTAGATAAGTATCCAGAATTAGCCGCAGGTGTAAAAGGATTAAGTGAAGAGACTACTACTGGAGTACATAGATTATATGAGCGTGTTAAAAACGGAACATTACCTATGCCAGCTATCAACATTAACGATAGTGTAACTAAGTCTAAATTTGACAACAAATACGGTTGTCGTGAGAGTGCTGTAGATGCGATACGTCGTGCTACAGATATTATGCTTGCTGGTAAACGCGTAGTTGTATGTGGATACGGTGATGTAGGTAAAGGTACTGCCGCTTCTTTTAAAGGTGCTGGTTCTATTGTTACTGTTACAGAGATTGACCCTATTTGCGCATTACAAGCTGCAATGGACGGTTTTGAAGTTAAAAAACTTGAGACTATCGTGCCTAATGCAGATATCGTGATTACTACTACAGGTAACAAAGATATTGTACGCCCAGAGCATTTTGAAGCAATGAAAGACAAAACTATTGTTTGTAACATAGGTCACTTTGATAACGAGATTGATGTGCCATGGTTAAACAAAAACGCTGTAAAAGACGAAATCAAGCCACAAGTAGATAAATACACTTTTGAAGATGGTAAAGACATTATCCTTCTTGCAGAAGGTCGTTTAGTAAACTTAGGTTGCGCTACAGGTCACCCTAGTTTTGTAATGAGTAATTCATTTACAAACCAAACGTTAGCTCAAATTGAGTTATGGAAAGATAGCGACAAGTACGAGAACAAAGTATACATGCTTCCTAAGCATCTTGATGAGAAAGTAGCAAAATTACACCTTGAAAAAATAGGAGTTGAGCTTACAGAATTAAAGCAAGATCAAGCAGAATACATTGGTGTTACAGTAGAAGGGCCATTTAAGCCTGAGTACTACAGATACTAAATGAAATCGAAGCTGAAATCGAAAAATGAATTTAGCTTGATTGTTTTCTTCGGAAAATTTAAATATTTAAACCCTTGTAACTTTATAAGTTGCAAGGGTTTTTTGATGATGAGACATTACAAATTAATTAGAAATAGTATAAGTATATCTAGTTTTTATTGTTTTTAATTAATGTCTATATTAGACGTAGTGAATAAAACACATATCAAAATGAAAATAAAAATTAGCATTCTATTGTTTCTAGGTGTATGCATAAACTGTAAATCTCAAGATAAAAATTGTAGTAGGTTTAAAACAGGAACATTTAGTTATGTTGATTTAAGCACAGGTGAGAAACAATTAATAATAAGAAATGATTCTTTGCAATATGAAAATATTAAAACCAAAGGAATTACAATTATAACAACAGTAGAATGGACTTCAGATTGTGAGTATATTTTAACGTATAAAGACATATTGAACTATAAAAACAAAGAAATAATGATTGGCCGAAAGATATACTCAAACATCATAGAAACTAATGGTAATGAGTTTAAAATCCATTCTAAAAGTGACAATATTGATGCATATATTGATATGATTAAAATTGAATAGGTTATAATTTCAATCAATTTGTATACTAAAAACACATAAATATATAACCCACAAAAAAAACCTCAATGTCCATAAGGTCATTGAGGTTTTAAAACAAGCAATACTTTTAAGTACGCTTATTTGTGTATTCTAGTTATCAACCTGGAATAAGATAGGTAAAGAGTAAAGTACTCCTACTGGCTTACCACGTTGCTTACCTGGTGTCATTTTAGGTAAAGAACCAATTACTTCTTTTGCTTCACGCTCTAATCTAGGGTGTGGTGCACGTGCAAGTATATTAGTGATGTTACCACTTTTATCAATTTTAAATTGAACAGAAATACGTTGACGTCCTTCAAGTCCAAGTTCTGAAGCTAATTCTGTATCAAATTTCTTTTGTACAAACTTCTGTACTTTTTCACTCATACATGCTTTCTTACCTGCATTTCCTTTTGCAGACTCACATCCTGGGTAAATTGGCACATTTTCAATAACTGCAAATGGTACATCTGCAATTTCTTCTTCAACGATTTCTTCTTCTACAATCTCTTCTACTTCAACAATCTCTTCTTCTTGACTTGTCTCTGTAGATTCAATAATAGTCTCTTCAACCTCTTCTTCATCTTCAACTACTTCAATAACCTCTGGCGCTGGTGGCGGTGGAGGTGGTGGTGGCGGAGGTGTAAGTGGTTGCGTGATTGGAACTATTTCTTCTAGTTCATCACTTACATCAAGACCTGCTAGATCGTAATCAGTCTTGTCATATGTCTTCCACTCAATGGCTTGCCAAGAGAGAAACAACATTAAAGCTAGACCAGCTAATAGAAAGATAGAGCTATTTCTGCTCACATCTGCTTTCGGATTTTTTTTCGGTTCCATATATTGTAGTTTACTGTTGCTAAATTATGTAAAAACTAACTAATCTAAAAAGATTAATTCGTTTAACTTGAAAATTTAAATTTTAAATATTTAAAAATAAACAAGCCTGTTAAACATCCCACGATATTTGCTACTACATCAAAGACATCTGCAGACCTTGAAGTTGTGAAATATTCTTGACATAACTCAATAATTATGCCGTAAGCAATCGATAAGAATAGTAGTGTTATTATAGCTTTTTGCTCTGTTAATAGACCTTTCTTAAAAAAATAAGCTAACCATAAAAAAATTAGTGCGGCATTTATAACAATGTGCACTAATTTATCAATGGGTAAGTTTGTAGAGATCCCTGTAGATACAGGGATCAATAAAAAGATTGTTATTACTATAGTGTATAAAACACATATAATAAAAAGGTTTTTAGGCCCCGATAAGTTCTTTATAAGCTGCATCATCAAGAAGTGCTTCTACCTCTTCTGGGTTTGTAAATTTAATTTTTATCATCCATCCATCTCCATAAGGGTCACTATTCACCTTTTCTGGCTCAGACTCTAGTGAATCATTAAAAGCTATGATCTCTCCTGTTAATGGTAAAAACAAATCTGAAACTGTCTTTACAGCTTCTACTGTTCCAAACACTTCTTCTATATCAAGTGTTTCATCTAGTGTTTCTACTTCTACATAAACAATATCACCTAATTCTCCTTGGGCAAAATCTGTGATACCTACGGTAGCTACATCACCTTCAATTAAAATCCACTCGTGTTCTTTTGTATACTTTAAATTTGCTGGTACATTCATTTTAATAAGTATTTATTTTTAGTTTTTTAGTTTCCGAAGTTATATCGAAGTGTTAATCCACTTCTAATTGTTGTCTGTGGGAATGCCGTTGAAATAGCATACTCAGAGAATGTATGATCATAGTAGAACAATGCAGTTAGGTTTTTACTTAGTGCATAATCTGCACTAAATTGTAAACCATATATAGTTTGTCCCGCGGTAATCTGATTGTTATTTAAGTCTAAGTATCTAATTATTGTTTTGTTGTTTCTAACAGATCCATCAAGCTTAAAGTTTAAATCACTTTTTAATATTTGTTTCTTTCCACCAAAGTTTGTGGCGATACGTAGGTCTTTAAGTCTATACCCTAAACCTAGAGTTACTTCATTCCCTACAATCTCTGTAAGCAAGTTGTTTGCAAAACTTAAGCCTAATGCTCTATCTTTTCTTAGTTCTGCAAGTATTTTTACAGAATTTTTCATTTCAAAATCTACTCTTATTAATGGAGAGAATTGTTCTGTTAGGTTCACATTGGTCAAGAAGTACTCACTTTTAAAGTTCCCTGCTTGATCTGTCTCTGTAGGATCTTGACGGTTATAATCAAGGTTAGTCTGAAACTGATTAACCGTATATCCTGCTTGATATCCATGTTGTAAAGAAAAACGCTTAAAGTTTTTCTTAAACCAATCTAGCTTCATTAAACCTGTATACTTGATATCCCAGTTAGGCAAAGGAACGCCTCTCAAAAACCCTGTGTCTTCACTACTAGCATCACTACCTTTATATGCAGCTAAAAATGCTGGTAATAATACATCTTGACTTGTTTTACCAAATCCTACAGGATACCCATCATCATCTGTTGCAAAACCATCACCACCATAAAAATCTGTAGCTAATCTTTCTGCTATGATTTTTCTATTTGATCTAAACTCGTCAAAAGGAGCAGAACCGTTCTCGTCGCTTTTACCAAATGCCGTTTTTAATAAGAATGTTGAAATATTAAAATTTCCGGAGGTATTAGGAGTCAAAGAATTATACAAGTTATCAGTAACTATATAGTTTTCAGTGTAGTTTTCTGAATACGTCCTGTTTGCATTTAAATCAATTTTTAAATCATTTAAAGGCTCTAAGTTTGCTTGTATATCTAATTGTCTCGTATCTGTTTCTGTATACTGCTCGTTAAACTCTGGATACAATGTTAACCATCCTTTTCTTGCTGCCTCTTCACGTACATCACGCTGGCTACCTAACGTGAAGCCTGTGGTAGGTTTTAAAGTACCCGCTAGACCTATTGTTGGTGTGTAACCTGGTAGGTAAGTACCCTCATTTTGAGTATAATTAAGTTGCACTTTTTTGATCATTGTAGCAAGACCTATTAAGGTATTTGCTGCTTTATCACCTGCAGATAAACTTGACCCTTGCGCACCCCTTGCAGTAGCACTTTCTTTACCTACAGAAAGTGAATTTTTACCTCCTTTTATATTATCACCTCTCTTAGTCGAACTATTTCTTGAATTTGTAGCTCTCTTTTTAGTAAGCCCAACAGAACGATATAAACTATTAAAATCAAGGTTTGTATTAATTCTGTGAGCACTAGAATTTTGAACCGAATTTCCTAAATTATATGAATTAGTAGTTCCATCACTTAATGCAATATCTATATCATTAAATAAATCACTACCACCTTGCCACTGAAAGTTACCTGTGTAACTATAGGTAGCTCTTATAAACTTTAAGAATGCCAGTTTATCAAAAGGTAATTCATAATTTAATTCTAATTGCTGTTGGTGTAAGTTAGGATCTCCTATATCAAAGAAACCGTCCCAAACCCCTATACTATTATCTACCACTCCATCTTCATCAATATAATTATTAACTATACGATTGTTGGTTGCTGTAAAGTTAAAACGTAGTGACTTTGTTAAGTTCCAGTTTACACCGTAGTTCCAGTCAAATAAATAGTTACGCTGATAAAGTTTTGGCGCAGGTAAATTACCTTCAAGTAGATTAATCTCTCTAAACTTCTGCTCATTATATTTACGAGTAATATTTGATCCTACATTAATATTAGAAGGCAAATAGTTTAGGTTAATGTCTTTTAAGAACTGTAAATACTTAGATGTAAATAAAGAATCATTCTTTTTAAATGGCTCTATAGTTTTAGCATTAAAGTTATAATTATAGGTTGCCCCTGCTCTAACTACTTGCTCAAAAGCTTCTTCAACTTCAAAATCATGATGATCTAATTGATTATAAGATCCAGAAAAAGTGAAGTTCTCTATATCATATACGTTAGGCGCACCATCACCAGATCTTTCTTTACGAACCCCTATTAAATTTACACTTTGTCTTTTTGTATAATCTATAGATTGTTCTAATATACGATCGCGTTCTTCTGCAGTTGCAGTATTATCTAATCTAGATTCTAGCTCGATATCTTGAAACTCTGGATCATATTGTGGCGTTATAGTCTCTACAGATCGCCCATAATTAAATGGCAATTGTATACCCCATTTGTTAGGTAACATTTGTCCAAGATTAAGGTTTGTTACCATATCATAACCCTCTGCGTCTTCTCTACTCCTAGCGTTAGGAGATTGATCTACAGAACCAAAACCTATAGTACTTTTGCTTGCTGTTGCTGTAACGTTTGCAAAATCTGCAAGGTTTGCATCTAAACTTGCAACAGCTGCCCATCCTCCTTGATTTTTTAATTCTGAAAGGCGCAGTTCATTGAACCAAACCTCCCCACAAATATCCATGGTGCCTGCATTTTTTAGACCAAGCATAATGATTCTAACATTTCCGAAGCTAGGATTACCCTTTATACCTATACGAAGTTCGTTTTCTCCTGCGATGTCACCATCTCCAAGTTCAGACTCATTATAGAAAACAACCCCATCTGATGTTGCCGCTGGCAAAGGTGTATTAGGATCTAGCACTAAACTTTTAATAGCTTGCAATAAGCTCAAACGAAGATTTAATCTATTTGCTGCTGGCCATATCTCTTCATCACTTGTTGTCCCAAACATTGTTGGGTTTAATGGCACTTGTATTTCATAAAAATTTTCAGAAAGGTCATTACCTAAACGTATAAAAGCAACCATCTCCCCATCTGCTAAAGGCACCTCGTCTGCTAGAGATTCTGCGTGAATAAACATCTCAAGGTTTTCATACTGACGCATGTCTACTTGAAAGTTTTTATATACAGAACGACCATCCTCAGGCTCTAACCCACAAGCACGCATTGCTAGAGACTGTTCATTTTGTCTTATAATATTATTGTTGTTATTTAATTCTTCTCTAACAACTCCAGGTGGTAAACGGTAAGGAATAGGTAATCTATTTTCGTTTTCTTGAATATTTACCGCCTCAACTTCATACACAGTATCATCAAGCGCTGGATCTTCTCCTGTTGCATCTAGTGTTTGTGTGTATCTTCTATAATCACCTCTTACAAGCTCCATCGTACCAAAACGAAGGGTAGTTTCTTGTTCAAAACCAGCCATATACATACGCATAAAACGGATAGACCTATAGTCTGTAATACCATTTACTGCTCTATCTGGCTCACTAATAGGAATTTTAAACTGAACCCATTCTGTAGGGATAGACTCCCCATTAGGGGCAATAACGTCTAGTTGCTTAAAATCTGTAACATACTCGTTTGCCACAGCATTCATAGTACCAGGCGTAATAGGAATTTCGTATTCAAAATAGCTATTTACCGTGTTCATAGACTTATCACGGTTAATATCTTCAACATCTGGCACAGAACTATTACCTCTATTTGTGTCTGTCACTTGCTCTGGCGAGTTACCCTCTGCCCCATTGTATTGCTTATATCTTTCTCTAATAGTACCTTCTGCTTGTAAGAAATATAAATAATTATCTCTTGCAGGATCGGTACCATAGTTAAGGCCTCCAGTATTAAAACGACCCATTTCTTCTGCGTCACTAAAACCATCATACCCAATATCTTGAGCAACACGAGCATCTCCAGTGCTATCAAAAGTGTATATCAAAGCTTGATTTGCAGGTACTTTACCATAAGGAACATCAATAGTACCGGCTGTACTACCAGCTTCTTCAGGTAATCCATTCTCATAAACTTTACGACCATCCTTTAAGATGTCTTCGGAAATGTTACCCAAATTAAAACGTAGTGTACCACCCATATTTGTGGCATTTTCATCATATAAAAAAGGATTCATAACCCAAAACTGAATGTACTCTACATTAGATCTTTCAAAATCTGTAGTACTTAATTGGCGCATTATCCCACCAAAGTTATCTTGAGGATTTGGCAATACATTATTCTCTCCATTTCCATCTACCGTTGCATTTGGCGTATAATTGTACTGACCCCTCTCTGTAGGATTATAATTTAAATCTAACGTAAATAATGCTTGTGTTTGTCCCTGAATAATATCTTGGTTAGGGAAAATTTCGTCCCTAAAAACTCTACGCGTAAAAGGCGAAGAAAGATCATCATCAGAAATACCATCAGGCCTTCTAGAGCTATAAAATACTGGATCAATTGTGTACCAGTTTAACTTTGCACGCTTGTAACCATAAGACAACATATTAGTTTCTACTTCACCTCCAAAATCAATAGGTGCACTTGATAAAGACCAAGATAAAGGCGAACTAATGTCAAGCCCAGTTTGCGAAGCTTCAAAATCATCAACATACGCTGTTGCTTTACCTCCAAAGTCTGAAACCTTAGGTGACCCGGGCATCAAGTAAGCAAACTCTCCACGCACAGATACATTAGACTCCACATCTGTATCAATGTTTGGTAATTTATTTACTAATCTTGTTAAAAATGGCGCCTCTGTAGAATAAGCTGTATTAAAACCAAAAACGGTGTTATTAATAGGCTCACTATTATAGTTAGATTTTTGAGTTAATGGTCGCTCATTTAAGTTTAAATAAGTACCTCCTATCAAGAAGTTTTCATTAAACTTATGTTCTACGTTTAACCCAGTAAAACGTTTTGTTTGTTGTCCAAACAATGTGTTATTCTCTACACTAATAATTATTGGCGTATTTGATGCCTGTAACGCAGGATCAATTATTTGTACTCTACCTAATTGATAATTTACCGTATAATCAACACCTTCTACAAGGGTACGACCACCAGCAGTAACAGTAACAGATCCTTGAGGAATATTAAATGCCCCAATAGGAATACCATCTGACCCTGTAGACTTATACTTACCCTTTATCTGGAATAAGTTTTTATCACTATCCTCTTGTTCTGCTTGTGTTTTTGTTGTGCGGTATAGCGATCTATAAACGTACTTATCTTGGTTTGCATTATACGTTTCTGGAATCGTGTATTGCTCAGGTCCGTTTTCTGGAGTTGATAATTTGTTAAACAAGTATTCACCAAAAGGTTCAACACTTGTAAAAATGATACGACCGTTACGTTGATCTACGGTTATCCCTGGATAAAAGTCAAAGAAACCATCTCCTCCTTGTTGCGGGTCATTGTTGTTATTTAACCTATCAAGATTAAACACCTTAAGTAAAATCGTATTATCAACATCATCTGGCAAAGGCTCTGCAGGAAACTCCATACTACCTTCTGCCGCCGTGATATAATTAATAGGCGATGGGTTTGTATATAATATGTTTAATCTAAAGTCTTCTTTTTCTAATTGTAAAGCACCAAGAGAATAGATGTTCTTCATCATTAAATCCCAAACCGGCTCATTTACATTTGTAATACTACTCTTTAATAGTTTTACAACAAGGTTTTGCTGTATAGCCGCTTCTGGTAAATCATCTGGGTCAGAATTTGGATCTACTGGTAGTTCACCACCATTAGCGTCAACACCATCCGTACTAAATTCACCTACCTGAAACACTTGTCCGTTTACAGTATACTGGAAAGCAACCCCTAAAACTTCATCATTATTTAAACGTTGGTTTAAAGAGATGTAACCTAATTGAGTATTTAAATCATACTCATTAGACTGAAGTCTACGTGCATTTTCTAAAGAAGCGAAATCTGTACCATCATTTACTGTAATACCAAAACCTGAATCTACTGTAGCGATATCTCTAATTTGAGCATTTAAAATAGACATCTCATTTCCTTCTATCCCAAAAGGATTAAAATCATTATTACTGTTGTCTGGAAAAGCAGAACGAGGTTTATTTAAAAAACCACCTGGAGGAAAATCAAGACCAATATTAGCAATATCAGACTCTCCAATATCTTGTATCGCAACAATGTTACGCACATCTTCTGTTCTGTTTGTTCTGTTAGTAATCCAGATTTCTGCTCTAGTAACTTGAATATTGCTACTAATAAAAGGGTATTGCTCTAAAGATCTGTTATAGTTATCTCTAAAATAATGTGCTAAAAAGAAGTGACGATTTTCATCATATTCCGAAGCAAAAAACTCATAATCTGTAACCGTTGCTCCACCTTCTGCAGTAACAGAACGGGTTTCAGATTTTTGTTCTGAGAACACACCGGTTATAGTTGTTTTACCAAACTGCAACTGTGTCTTTACACCAAAAAGACTTTGTGCTCCTTGAATTAAAGTACTGTTTAATGGCATACTCACGTTACCTACTTCTATCTTCTGGATAATGTCATCCTCTGTAGGCGTGAATTCTAATTTTATTTGATTCTGAAAGTCAAACGTAGATTGTGTATCATAATTTGCTGTTACTTGTAGACGCTCTCCTACTTTACCTAATAAACTTAAGCTAATACGCTGATCAAAATCAAAAGATAAATTTGTTCTGTTTCTTGGAGAGAAAGCTGGATTATCTTGTCTTGTAAAAAGTAAACCAAGATCCATCTCTACACTACCTTGTGGGATTACCTCTATCGTGTTACCACCAAAAACAGATTCAAAAAAGTTTGATTGAACATAAAATGAAGGCAATAAATTTTTCTGTAAATCTTCAGACCCTTCCTTCTTACCATCAGATGCACTTATTTTATCCTTAAAATAGTTTTTCATTTCCTCTTTTAAAATGAGGTCTTGATACTCTTCTGGAGTTAAAAGAATAGGGTGAGAAATATTAAAATCTCCCAACATCTGGTTGTAGATATACCTATCAGTTAATGGATCATAAATATATAAATCCTTAATACTTGGCGGGGATGGAAGCTCCATTTTACCCATAGCAACCGTAGTTACTTCGGGTGTTTCCTCCTCGTTGGGGTCAGGGTCCGTTTCTTGTGCGGTAATAGTACCACTAATGAGTATACTTAAAACGAATAACAGCTTATAAAAACTGTTTGTGATTGCGTAGTTGTTCGTGTTCAAAAGGTTACAAATTTTTTAAAGCTTGTTTAATTATCTCCTCTACTGTTGCCTCTGGGTGTTGCTGGACAATCTTGTCACACACCTTTTCTGCCACTTTCCTAGCAAAACCTAAGGTCTCCAAAGCAGATAACGCTTCATTTTTGTTCGTATTGCTCGAAATAGAAGAAACATCTTCCATCCCAAATACTTTAATTATTTTATCTTTTAGATCTAAAATGACTCTTTGCGCTGTTTTTGCCCCAATTCCTTTAACAGATTGAATAACCGGCACATCTTCAGAAGCTATAGCTTCCATTACCTGTTTTGGACTCAATGAAGAAAGCATCGTTCTAGCTATACTCGCTCCAACTCCAGACACAGAAATCAATAATCTAAAAATCTCACGCTCTGTTTTTGTAGAAAAACCATACAACGAGTGCGAATCTTCTTTTACTTGTAAATGTGTGTATAAAAGCACATTTTCTGTAGTAGGTAGTTGAGAAAATGTATGTAATGATATATTTATAAAATACCCCACACCATTGCATTCTATCACAACATCTGTGTGATTTTTCTCAATCATTCTTCCCTGAAGGTGGTGGATCATTATTGCTGCTTTTTAAGGCTTCAAATATAATATATTAATTGGGCATTGGCACGGCATAAAAGAAGGAAATTAACTTAACATTAAGAATGTTAAAATTGCTAGAATCTTGCAATACAAAGCACTATTACTCCGGAAATTTTAATAATATGGAAGTACACTCAATAGAAAATCATTTTGTCTAGGGTTAAAAACTAATGTAGAAACTTTTTTTTAAACGCTCAATTCAGGTCGCTTTAGACAATACAGTTCATTAAAAATTAAACATAGTGATAGTTTGAGCTATATTTCTAAACAAATACTAGACGCAAAAAAAACAGCTCTTATCTCTAAAAATGAGAAAAGAACTGTTTAATTTAATTTATAAAATTTTACAAAACAAACACGTAATAGTCTTGATTTTAAAACAATAACTTAAAAAAGTCAAACCTAAAAATCGTGAATAGTTAAAATTTCTGAAGTACCATTACATTTAAAAATTTTGCTTTGTACCTTCTTTAGCACGTCTCTCTTTTTGTTGTGCATCTACAACAGCAACCGCAGCCATATTTACAATTTCTTCTACGCTTGCCCCTAGCTGTAAAATATGCACAGGTTTACGCATACCAAGCATTATAGGCCCAATAGACTCCACATTATTTAACTCTTTAAGCAATTTATAATTACTGTTAGCAGAATCTAAATTAGGAAATATTAATGCATTGACCTTTTTACCAGCCAGTTTAGAAAACGGAAATTTCTTTTTTAGCATTTCGGCATTAAGAGCAAAATCTGTTTGCAACTCTCCGTCTACATGCATATCTGGATTAGTACGGTGCAAATACTGCACTGCGTCTCTCACCTTTGTTGCATGAGGATCTTTTGAAGAACCAAAATTAGCATAAGATATCATTGCAATCACAGGATCAAGGCCAAACATTTTCATGGTATAGTTAGTCATCTGCGCAATCTTTGCTAATTCTTTTGCCGTAGGGTCAATATTAATAGAGGTGTCTGAAATAAATAAAGGCCCTCTTTTTGTCAACATCATATTTGTAGTTGCTACTTTACTAACACCATCAAATCTTCCTATTGTCTCTAGCACAGGTCTTACTACAGAAGGATAAGCTCTAGAATAACCAGAAATCATAGCATCTGCATCACCTTCATTTACCATCATTGAAGCAAAATAATTACGCTCACGCATCATACTTTGAGCATCATAATAAGTAATCCCGCTTCGTTGTCTGTTTTCAAAATGTTTTTCTGCGTATCTATTTCTATGATCAGCTTCCTCGTCACTTTTAGGATCAATGATAGTAACATCTCTATCATACTCTATCTGCTCCATTAACTCTTCTATCACATCTCTTCTTCCTAAAAGAATAGGAACACCAATACCCTCATCATGAACTATTTGTGCAGCTTTTAACACATCTAGGTGATCTGCCTCTGCAAACACAATACGTTTTGGGCTAGTCTTAGCACGATTCATTAAGAGCCTGATAATCTTATTATCACTCCCCATACGCTCATTTAACTCATCTTCATATTTTTGCCAATCTTTAATAGGCGCTGTTGCAACACCACTTTCCATAGCAGCTTTTGCTACAGCAGGAGGAACCTTTGCTATTAAACGAGGATCAAAAGGCTTAGGGATAATATAATCTGTCCCAAAAATAAGTTTGGTCTCACCATAAGCAATATTCACCTGTTCTGGCACGGCTTCTTTAGCTAGATCTGCTAATGCTTTTACTGCAGCCATTTTCATAGCCTCGTTAATTTTTGTTGCACGAACATCTAGTGCTCCTCTAAATATAAAAGGAAAACCAAGCACATTGTTTACTTGATTAGGATGATCACTACGCCCCGTTGCCATAATAATATCATCTCTTGTTTTTATAGCAAGATCATATTCTATCTCTGGATCTGGATTTGCCATTGCAAAAACAATAGGTTTCTTTGCCATAGATTTTAGCATCGCTGGCTTCACAATATTTGCAATAGAAAGACCCACAAATACATCTGCATCTTTCATTGCCTCATCAAGTGTATCTATTTTACGATCTGTAGCAAACTCAGCTTTCTCTGCAGTAAGGCTATCACGATCTTTGCGAATAACACCTTTACTATCAATCATTACAATGTTTTCTGCACTTGCCCCAAAGGCTTTGTACAATCTGGTGCAAGAAACCGCAGCAGCTCCTGCTCCACTTATAACAATCTTTACTTTTGATATATCTTTTTCTGTAATTTCTAAGGCGTTTAACAATGCTGCCGCAGAGATTATTGCAGTCCCGTGCTGGTCATCATGCATAACTGGGATGTTAAGCTCTTCTTTTAATCTTCGCTCAATCTCAAAAGCTTCTGGTGCTTTTATGTCTTCTAGATTAATACCACCAAAAGTAGGCGCAATATTTTTTACAGTCTCAATAAAAGAATCTACATCTTCTGTATCTACCTCTATATCAAACACATCAATATCTGCAAAAATCTTAAAAAGCAAACCTTTACCTTCCATTACAGGTTTTGACGCTTCTGGACCTATGTTACCAAGACCTAAAACTGCGGTACCGTTAGATATAACGGCTACTAAGTTTCCTTTTGCTGTGTATTTATAAACGTTTTCTACATCTTTTGCGATCTCTAAACAAGGCACGGCAACTCCAGGAGAATAAGCTAATGACAAATCTCGTTGTGTTGCATATTTCTTTGTGGGAACTACTTCTATCTTACCCGGTTTTGGCTTTGCGTGGTATAATAAGGCTTCTCTTCTTTTACTGGGTGAACTCATATAGAGGAATAATTTAAGTGTCTAACAAAGATAATTAATCTTTGGGATGGCTTTAAAAATTTAAGTTAATTGTTTATTAAGTAAAAATGATGAGAATATCTCACGCTCATTAATTCTTTAAAAAATTGATATTTCTTTTTAAGCCTTCAAACTTGGTTCTTTTTATTGGGCTTTTTTTAAAAATTTCTGAGAACACTTCTTTTGTTATTTCTTCCCACTCTTTATTACTCATTGAAAGCAACTTAGGATTAGGATCAAAAAGTGGTTCTTGGTGCGATTGACTAAAACGATTCCAGGGGCAAACGTCTTGACAAATATCACAACCAAACATCCAGTCATCCATTTTATTACTGAAATGTGCTGGCATTTCATTTTTGAGCTCTATGGTTGCATAAGAGATACATTTACTACCATCTACAACATAAGGCCCTACAATTGCTTGTGTAGGGCAAGCATCAATGCAAGCAGTACAACTACCACAGTGATCTGTAACAGGTAAATCATAGTCTAAATCTAGATCTATTATTAGTTCTGCTATAAAATAAAACGATCCTGTTTGTTTGGTAAGTAAATTACTATGTTTCCCTATCCAACCTAATCCGCTTTTTGCTGCCCACGCTTTGTCTAATACTGGCGCACTGTCAACAAAAGCACGACCGTGAACTTCTCCTATTTCCGAAGAAATAGTATTAAGCAACTCTTTTAATTTTTCTTTTATAACAAAATGATAATCTGTGCCGTATGCGTATTTAGAGATTTTAAAAGCTTCTTCATTTTGTAGCTCTTGAGGGTAATAGTTGAGTAACAAAGATATAACACTCTTGCTACCCTCCACAAGTTTTGTAGGGTCGAGGCGCTTGTCAAAATGGTTTTCCATGTACGACATCTCACCGTGCATGTTTTTATTAAGCCATGTTTCTAACCGCGGCGCTTCTTCTTCTAGAAACCCAGCTTTGCTTATACCACACGAGAGAAACCCAAGGCGTTTTGCCTCGTTTTTGATAAGAGTTGTGTATTGTGTTTTTTGCAACAAGGTGTACTATCTTTTCTCAAACTGTAAGATAGCATTTTTAGGCTTTAAGGTAATCAAAGGGGTGATTTCAATTTCTGAAGTTTTATGAGCGATCTTGAAATTTGACACTAATGCCTGTACCGCCATCACCATCTCATACATAGCAAAATTATTACCTATACACATACGAGGTCCTGCCCCAAAAGGAAAATAATGAGCTGAATATTGATTTTTAGGAACACCAATAAAGCGTTCTGGTTTAAATTTTAAAGGATCTTCCCACAGTGTTGGGTCACGATGTATTTCATAAATTGAAAACAATAGATTTGAACCTTTAGGGATATGAGTTTCTTTAAAATTATCATCCTCTATATTTACACGGTCAATGAAGTATGCTGGAGGATAAAGTCGCATACTCTCCTCTATTACTGCCTGAGTATAGGGGCTCTCTTTTAATGATTGCATCAAATCTTTTGAAGAAAAGCCTGCTATTTCATTTAAAATATTTTCTTGCACCTCTGGGTGTTGTGCTAAAAGCTCTGTTGCAAAAGTGAGTGCGTTACTAGTAGTCTCATGTCCCGCTGTAAAAAGAATAAGCAACTCATCAATTAATTGTTCCTCTTCCATAGCACTGCCATCATCGTATCTTGCATCGAGTAGCATGTCTAGTAAATCATCAAAGCGGTGTGTACTCTGTTTTCTGTCAACAATAAGCTTTTTTAAAATAACCCTCGCTTCTCTAGTGAGCGCAACGTGTTTTTCTATTTTTCCACTTGCTTTAAACCACCAACTTAAATAAGGCTGTCTTAATTCTTTGACAAGCATTTTTTGAGCTGCTTCTGTTATGTGTTGTACTTGATTGATTTCTGCTTCGTCTATAGCACTACTAAACAATGATTTTGCTACGGTCTGAAATGCCAAATCATTCATAACTGGGAAAACATCAAAATTGGTACTAGTTTCAATCTTTAATATTTCAGAAGTTATTGCCTCCTTGATATTATCTAATAATAGTACTAATTGTTTTTTATGAAAAGCTGGCTGGATTAGTTTGCGCTGTGTTTGCCAGTGAGCTCCCTCTGCGGTGAGCAACCCTTTGCCTACGTATTTTGCTAAATCTTCTGTTTGTATAGTTGACTTTGTATAATTTCGTTGGTTTTTTTGTAAAACGTGTTGCAACAAACCAGCATCTCTAGAAAAAAGTACCGAGTCTGTAAAACTGATATTGAGCCTAAAAGTATTACCCAATCTCTCAAAGTTGTCATTGTGAAATGGCAATGGATTTTTTAGAATGTCTAGAGAGTGTTTTAAAAATCTAGCTAAAGATACTTCCGGTATTTGTTTTTTTTCTTTCATTAAAATAAACCTCCTTGAATAGGACCTTTTGCTTTTCCTAAATGTTTGTATGCTGCTTCTGTAACTTCGCGCCCTCTAGGTGTTCTCATTATAAAACCTTGTTGTATTAAAAAAGGCTCATACACTTCTTCTATAGTTTCTGGAGATTCTGAGACTGCAGTGGCTATAGTTGTAATCCCAACAGGACCACCTTTAAACTTGTCTATGATGGTTGTCAATATTTTATTATCCATCTCATCAAGACCATGGGCATCAACATTTAATGCGTTTAAAGCAAATCTTGCTATTGCGATATCTATGTTTCCATTACCTTTTATTTGCGCAAAATCACGTACTCTTCTAAGTAGCGCGTTTGCAATTCTAGGAGTACCTCTACTACGGCCCGCAATCTCTATGGCGGCTTCCATAGATATAGGCATATTTAATATACCTGCGCTACGCTGTAATATAGTGGTGAGAAGTTCTGTACTATAATATTGTAATCTTGATGCAATACCAAAACGAGCACGCATAGGCGCCGTTAAAAGACCCGATCTTGTAGTAGCCCCTACTAATGTGAAAGGCGCTAAATGTATTTGTACTGATCTAGCATTGGGCCCAGACTCAATCATGATATCAATCTTGTAGTCTTCCATAGCAGAATAAAGATATTCTTCTACAATGGGACTAAGACGGTGAATCTCGTCAATAAACAAAACGTCTCTTTCTTCAAGATTAGTAAGTAATCCTGCAAGATCTCCTGGCTTATCAAGTACAGGACCAGAGGTTACTTTTATACCCACTTCAAGTTCGTTAGCTAAAATATGAGCTAATGTTGTTTTACCTAATCCTGGAGGACCATGAAACAATGTATGATCTAACGCCTCTCCTCTTTGATTAGCTGCTTGCACAAATATTTGTAAATTTTCTAATGCTTGATCTTGCCCTGTAAAATCTTCAAAAGATAGTGGACGCAACGTTTTTTCGATATCTAAATCTTGGCTGCTTAAATTTTCTTCTGAAGGATCTAGGAATTCATTCATATAACAAATATACGAAGGGAATATTTTAATAATAGCTTGTAGGGTAATGAAATGAATATTTCAGAAATAAAAAAAACCGCGCTCCTCAACACGGTTTAATTTGACCAGGAATATTCCTATATATTAACTTATCTGGTATGGCACAAATGTAATTGTCAATAGGATACTAAAACATACCCATTAAGGGGTATATAATATAAAAAGCCCTTTCAGAATTGAAAGGGCTTTTATATTATACGATGAGTTATATACTTTATTAATGATGTAACTCTTCTTCGTTATCTTGTAACGGTATGTGTTGTGGGATATAATCTTGCCCAGGTATAACATAATCAGTTTCATCTTTGTTCAACTTACTGTAGTCATAAGACCATCTGTGAACTTCTGGAATAGGTCCAACCCAGTTACCGTGTATATGCTTATGATCTGTTGTCCATTCAAGCGTTGTAGATTTCCAAGGATTCTTAGGTCCTACTTTTCCGAAGAACATTGAGCTTATAAAGTTATACAAGAATACTAATTGTGCCGCTGCTGTAATAATTGCAAATACTGTAATCACTACATTTACGTCTGCTAGATCATCAAAATATGGGAATGCTGTATTTGTATAATATCTTCTTGGTAAGCCGGCCATCCCAATAAAGTGCATTGGGAAGAATACTCCATAGGCACCTACTATAGTAACCCAAAAGTGTACATAACCTAAATTCTTATTAAGTAATTTTCCTTCAAACATTTTAGGGAACCAATGGTAAACTCCTGCAAATAAACCATACAATGCAGATATACCCATCACTAAGTGAAAGTGAGCTACAACAAAGTAAGTATCGTGAACATTAATATCTAGTGCACTATCTCCTAAAATGATTCCTGTAAGTCCACCTGTTATAAAAGTAGAAACAAAACCAATAGAAAACAACATGGCTGTGTTCATCTGTAAATTACCTTTCCAAAGAGTGGTGATCCAGTTAAAGGATTTTACTGCAGACGGAATTGCAATTAATAATGTTGTAAATGTAAATACAGAACCTAAGAATGGATTCATACCTGAAATAAACATATGGTGACCCCATACAATTGTAGATAAGAATGCGATGGCCAGAATAGACATTACCATTGCACGATAACCAAAAATAGGTTTACGAGCATTAGTTGCCATAATTTCAGAAACCATTCCCATTGCCGGTAGAATTACAATATATACTTCTGGGTGACCTAAGAACCAAAATAAGTGTTCAAATAACACAGGCGATCCACCTTGATTATGTAATACCTCACCTGCAATATAGATATCAGACAAGAAGAAAGAAGTTCCAAAACTCCTATCCATTATTAACATTAATGCAGCAGATAATAAAACTGGGAAAGAAACAACACCAATAATTGCTGTTACAAAAAACGCCCAGATTGTTAATGGAAGTCTAGTCATAGACATTCCTTTAGTTCTTAAATTTAATACAGTAACTATGTAGTTAAGTGAACCCATTAATGACGATGCAATAAATATTGCCATAGACACTAACCATAATGTCATACCCGTTCCAGAACCAGGAATTGCCTGTGGCAATGCACTTAAAGGTGGGTAAATAGTCCAACCTGCAGCAGCTGGTCCCGCTTCAACAAATAATGAAGCTAACATTATTGTACATGAAATAAAGAATAACCAATAAGATACCATGTTAAGGAATCCTGAAGCCATATCACGTGCTCCAATTTGCAATGGAATTAATAAGTTACTAAAGGTACCACTAAGTCCTGCAGTCAATACAAAGAATACCATTATGGTACCATGTATAGTTACTAAAGCTAAATAAACATTAGGATCCATTACTCCACCTTCTGCCCATTTACCTAATAATACTTCAAATATTGTAAATGGCTCTTCTGGCCAAGCTAATTGCATTCTAAACAAAATAGACATTGCAATACCAATGATACCCATAAACAAACCTGTTATTAGGTATTGCTTAGAAATCATTTTATGATCAGTACTAAAAATGTACTTAGTTATAAACGTTTGTTTATGATGATGCCCGTGATCGTCGTGGAGATCTACTGCGTGGTCGTTTGCGTGTGCTGACATATCTTCTTATTGAATTTCCGTTAAACGGTACTCTTGTTATTTATTTTTTTAAAGTCGTTCCTAGGTTAGGCTGTTCTGCCAACCAAGCGTCAAAATCTTCTTGAGATTCAACGATTATCTTCATTTGCATGTTGTAGTGATTAGTACCACATATTTTATTACAAAGAAGCATATAATCAAACTCGTAAGGCTCTAAAGCTTCATCACCTTTTTGAACTAACTCAATACTATTCTCTTTTCTAATATTGTTTATTTTTTTCACCTTAGCAACTACTTCACTATCAAGACGCATATCTTCTGTAGTAATTGTTGGTGTAAAAGCAAATTGAGTTATCATACCAGGTACACAGTTCATTTGTGCTCTAAAGTGAGGCATATAAGCTGAGTGTAATACATCTTGAGAACGCATCTTAAACACAACTTTTTGACCTACTGGCAAGTGAAGTTCATTTACAACAATATCATCTTGTGAATTAGGATCTGATACATCAACTCCTAGCTGATTAACGCCTTCGATTAATCTAACATTAGCTTCACCTAAAGTATTATCAGCTCCAGAATAACGTGCTCTCCAATCAAACTGGTAAGCATATAATTCTACGACCATAATATCTTCATTTTCCTCGTCAACATTCATTATGTCTGTCCAAGTAAAAAGACCATATATGATAAGCCCCGCTAAAACAATTACTGGAATAATAGTCCAGATAAACTCTAATTTATCATTGTCTGCAAAAAACAAAGCACGATTTGTTTCGTTACCTCTGTATTTAAATGAAAACCAACTTAACAACCATAATGTAAAAAATCCGACTACAAAAATGAGAGCCATTGATATTAACATTAAGTTATCTGTTTCTGCTCCATGCTCAGATGCAGCTTGAGGTAATAAAACATCGCCCCATTTCCAGAAACATATAATTAAAAGGCCATAAGTGAAAATTGCCAAACCTAACATTAACCATCCGTTAATATTATTGTCTTTTAAATTTGCAACTTCTGAAGAATCCCCTAATTCATCTGCTGTTTTAGACATATTGAATATCTTATTCAACTGCCAAACAGTAACTCCAAAGAGAATGATTACTAATACAACTAAAAATGCGGTCATCGTTATCTGTCTTCTAAATAATTAATTAATAATGGAAGTTCTTACTTTCTTTCAAGAAAGGGTTGTTCTTCACAAGTAAAGGTGCTTTTGTCAATGCAGTAAACACTACAAAAACAAACAATCCGAAAAAGAATAATATTGCACTAATTTCTGGTAATCCTATGAACCAGCTTGTACCAACAGTTGCAGGTGTAATCAACATATAAACATCAACATAGTGACCTCCAAGTATTACAATACCTGTCATTACAACAAACCAATTCACTCTCTTATAATCACTATTCATAAGTAATAGTAATGGGAAAATAAAATTAAGTATTAGCATACCAAAGAAAGGTAACTTAAAGTCTTCAATTCTTGTTATAAAGTAAGTTACTTCTTCAGGAATGTTTGCATACCAGATTAACATAAATTGAGAGAACCATAGGTAAGTCCAGAAAATACTAAATCCAAACATAAACTTAGCTAAATCATGTATGTGACTATCATTTACAAATTCTAAATATCCTTGAGATTTAAGAAGTATAGTAATAATAGCTATAGTCGTAATACCACAAACCATCATACCCGCAAGAATATACCAACCATATAAAGTAGAGAACCAGTGTGGATCAAAACTCATTAGCCAGTCCCAAGACATCATAGATTCTGAGTAAAGAAAGAATACTAAAAATGCTGCGGAAATTTTAAAGTTCTTTTTATACCATCTATTATCAGAGGCATCGTCATCTCTTCTAGAATTACGAACTGCAAAGTAGCGATAAGTTATCCAACCACCCATAAATATAGCAGCTCTAATTAATAAACCTGTTCCGTTTAACCAACCAGCTTTACCTTGTAATAATTTATCATGTGCTACAACTTCTGGATCTGCCCATACGAATAAGTGATTCACGTGGAATCCCGAAAGTGCTAATAAAACAAACATAATAATACCACCTGGAACTAAGTATGCTGTAATCGCTTCCATAACTCTAAAAAGTACTGGAGACCATCCGGCTTGAGCAACAATGTTAACAGCATAAAATGCTAATACACCAAGTGAAATCATAAAGAAAAAGAAACAAGCAATATACAACGCAGACCAAGGTCTGTTTTGCATTTGATGTAAAGAGTGTTCTAAATGTTTCTCCTCACTACTATGAGCAGAATCATCTTCAGCAGAATGACCGTGTTCTCCTTCTGCTCTATGAGCAGCTGCAGTTGCCATTTCATCATGATCTTCACCATGTGCTGCAACGTTATGAGTATCTTCTTCATGATGTGTTCCGTGATCATCATGGCCAGCCATCATTTCTTTAACTTCAGCAGTTGTCGATGGTGCAGCCATAAAACTATAGACCAACCCAAGGGCTCCTACCACCATAAAGATGATTGCAAATATTTTTAATTTACTAGGTAGCGTATACATATCTTAGCTATTCTTTGTATTCTTTATTATTGTATGTTGATGTTGTCTTCCTCTAACTCTGTTGGTGTTGCATTTGCATCACTTGTAACAGCCATTTTTGGATTATCCCCGTCATCAACTTTCTTAGGTTCTTGAATTGGCCTTCCTTCTAAAGTGGCCTTTAAGTTCATTACATGTTGTGTAATTTGCCATCTCTCTTCTTCATTCGTTTGAGAAGCATAAGAACCCATTGTATTTAAACCATACATTTGCACGTGGTAAACTCCACCTTCAGTAATCAACCTTCCTGCAGCTGCATAACTTGGTATTCCTAAAAACTTTTCACGCTTTGCAAGAATTCCTTGTCCGTCTCCTTTATCTCCATGACATACTGCACAATAAATATTATATAACTGTGCTCCTGCAGCCAAGTTATCCTCAGTATATTCAAGAGGATTTTTTAATTCTGATTTTGCTCTATCAATATCTTCAGGTGAGTTTGTGTAATCAAAAGGCTGAAAACCTCTTGGTACTGTTCCTGCAACTGGCAATTTTGCTTCTTGGCCATTTTCAAAACCATCTATGTTATATTCACCATAAGTTTCATAACTTATTGGTGCATACATATTAGGCATAAACTGATAGTTAGGATCTAAGTCATTTTGACAAGAAACCATCGTTATTAATGCAAGAAGTGCGATACCTATATTAAGTGTTTTTCTCATTTTAGTGATCATCTTCAGATTCTACTATACTTATTTCTACTGCTCCTGTACCATAGAAGAATTTTGACATTTCTTCTAAGTTATTATTTCCAGTATCTACTGCCATTAAAAAGTGATCATCTGTAGTTCTCACATCAGGATTTTCAGCTTTCTTAAAAGGCCATAATTTACTACGCATATAAAATGTTATTACCATTAAATGCGCTGCAAAAAATACAGTTAATTCAAACATAATCGGTACGAAAGCCGGCATGTTTTCAATATAACTGAAACTTGGTTTACCACCAATATCTTGTGGCCAGTCTTCTATCATGATGAAATTCATCATTAAGGTTGCAACTGTTATACCTACAAGACCATACATAAATGCTGTAATAGCAATACGTGTAGGTTCAAGTCCCATTACTTTATCTAGCCCGTGTACAGGGAAAGGTGTGTACACTTCTTCAATATGGTAATGCTTTGCGCGTGTCTCTTTGACAGCTTGCATTAACAAGTCGTCATCGTTATAGAGTGCGTGTATCACTTTAGAAGCCATACTTAGTTGTTTTTTAAATTTGAAGCTTGTCCAGCCCAGTCATCACGTTTTGCACGTCCAGGGAACTCACCAATAATATCATCTAATAAATCGTAGTCTGCATCATCCATCTTACTCACCTGAGCAAAAGTAAAGATACCTAACTGATGTAATTTCTTCTCCATCACTGGACCAACACCACTAATTTTCTTAAGATTATCTGCAGTCTGTGTTGCTGCGTCAAAAGAACCTAGCTTATTTAATAAACTATTAGCTTTTTCTTGTTGTCCTTCCGCAGTAAGTAAACCTTTATTAGTTACTGGAGATTTAACAGATACTGTTTTTGTCTCACGTACTACTGCATCGTAATGCTTAACATCATCACCATGTTCTGCTCTTAATTTTTTATACTTAGCTCCAGAACCCTTCAATATAGATTTCACCTCTGCTTGTGCAATTACCGGGAATGTTCTTGCGTATAACAAGAATAACACAAAAAAGAATCCGATGGTTCCTATAAATATCCCTATGTCTACAAATGTAGGCGAGAACATTGTCCAAGAAGATGGTAAGTAATCACGGTGTAATGAAGTTACAATAATAACAAAACGTTCAAACCACATCCCAATGTTCACAACAATAGAGATAAAGAAAGAGAACATTATACTTGTACGCAATTTCTTGAACCACATAAATTGTGGAGAGAATACATTAAATGTCATCATAGACCAGTAAGCCCACCAGTAAGGTCCTGTTGCTCTGTTCAAGAAAGCATACTGCTCATACTCTACACCAGAATACCAAGCAATAAATAACTCAGTAATATATGCGACACCAACAATAGAACCAGTAACCATAATTACTATGTTCATTAATTCAATATGTTGTATTGTAATATAATTCTCTAAGTTAGACACTTTTCTCATAACTATAAGAAGCGTGTTTACCATTGCAAATCCAGAGAATACTGCACCCGCCACAAAATATGGAGGGAAGATAGTCGTATGCCATCCTGGTATAACTGATGTTGCAAAATCAAAAGATACAATCGTGTGTACAGAAAGTACAAGCGGTGTAGCTAAACCTGCAAGAACCAATGATACCTCTTCAAAACGTTGCCAGTCTTTTGCACGACCAGACCAACCAAATGAAAGTATACTATAAATTTTCTTTGTAAATGGTGTAACTGCTCTATCACGTATCATTGCAAAATCTGGCAATAATCCAGTCCACCAGAATACTAGTGATACAGAAAGATATGTAGAGATCGCAAATACATCCCACAGTAATGGTGAATTAAAGTTTACCCATAATGAACCAAACTGGTTTGGTATAGGTAATACCCAATAAGCCAACCAAGGACGACCCATATGTATAATAGGGAATAATCCTGCCTGTACTACAGAGAAGATTGTCATAGCCTCTGCAGAACGGTTAATAGCCATTCTCCACTTTTGTCTAAATAACAAAAGTACTGCAGAAATCAATGTTCCCGCGTGACCAATACCTACCCACCAAACAAAGTTGGTAATATCCCAGGCCCAACCTACGGTTTTATTTAATCCCCAAACTCCAATTCCGGTTGAAACTGTATAGATAATACACCCTAATCCCCATAAAAAGGCAACAAGAGCAATAGTAAATACAATCCACCAAGATTTATTGGCTTTACCCTCCACAGGAGCAGCAACATCGACAGTAATGTCGTGGTAGCTTTTATCTCCTATAACCAAGGGCCTTCTAATAGGTGCTTCGTAATGCGACGCCATATTTTATATACTATTTCTTAGTTAGTTATCTTATTTAGAGTTTCTCACTTTTGTCTTATAAAAGACATTAGGCTCTGTACCTACGGCTTCTAACAAGTGATACATTCTCTTATCTTTCTTACTTTTAAATACTTCACTATCGTGATCATTGATATCACCAAAAACCATCGCTCCTTTATCACAAGCACTAGAACAAGCTGTTTGGAATTCTGCATCTTTTACAGAACGACCATCACGTTTTGCTTCTAATATACTTAGCTGTGTTTTCTGAATACACATAGAGCACTTCTCCATCACACCTCTAGAACGAACATTAACATCTGGATTTAAAACCATACGTCCCATATCGTTATTCATGTGATAATCAAACTCATCATTCTCGTTATACAAGAACCAGTTAAAACGACGCACTTTATATGGACAGTTGTTTGCACAATATCTTGTACCTACACAACGGTTATAAGCCATTTGGTTTTGACCTTGACGACCGTGTGATGTTGCAGCTACAGGACAAACACTCTCACAAGGAGCGTGATTACAGTGCTGACACATAACAGGCTGAAAAGCTACCTGAGGATTTGCAGCTGGATCTTCTAATTCACCAAAGCCTCCTAAAGAGCCATTGTCACCAAATAAACCATTAAAACCTTCTTTCTTATCTTGATCTGCATCAAAAGTTTCTTCTGCAGAATAATATCTATCAATACGTAACCAGTGCATATCACGACTACGTCTTACTTCACTTTTACCTACTACAGGCACATTGTTTTCACTATGACAAGCAATAACACAAGCACCACAACCAGTACAAGCATTAAGGTCTATAGAAAGATTAAAGTGATGCCCCACAGAACGATCAAAAGAAGTCCATAAATCTGCATCCGGAGATGTAACAGGAATTTCTTCATGATCTTTAGAAACCTGAGGTACAGGGTTCCAATCGTGAGCACTCTTAGTATTAAATATCTCTAGAGAAGTTTCTCTAATGATATCTCTACCCATCATTGTATTATGTAATTGAACACAAGCAAACTCATGTTCACCAGCAACTTTCTCTAAAGAAACCGTTTGTGTAGCTGAAGAAAAATTATTAAAACAGTAAGCATTTACTCCTGTTTGCATTTCTTCTTGAACAGCTTCCACCTTACCATAACCTAAGGCCAAACCAACAGATCCCGGCGCTTGTCCAGGCTGTATTAATACAGGTACGTTCTCAACAGTAACTCCACCCATAGTAACATTAACCAAACTTCCGTTTAAGCCACCGTTTGCTACGTTATGATTCTCAAGACCTAAATCTTTCGCATCAGCTGCAGATACAGTTACATAGTTATCCCAAGATGCTCTAGTTATAGGATCTGGCATTTCTTGCAACCAAGGGTTATTAGCCTGCTGACCATCACCTAATGCAGTCTTAGTATACAACACAAGCTCCATACCACCACCTTGAGTAGATGACATTGCACCGTGAGAACTACTTGACTCTAACATATCACCATCAACCTGAGGAGCAACATCTACAGAAGTTGCAGAAGCTAAAACACCAGCTTCTAAAGCCTTATTCCAAGAAGTACCACCCAATACACTAGACCAAGTCTCCTTGATATAATCTAAATAAGATGTATCATTTTTAGTCCAAGCCAATAAAGTTTCCTGAAATTGTCTCGTCTTATATAATGGACGTATCGTAGGTTGCATTAAACTATACGATCCTTTTTTCATTTGAACATCACCCCAAGATTCAAGGTAATGTGGAGTAGCAGCCACCATTTGCGCTAATGAAGCCGTAGCATCAAATTTCATCGCAAAAGCAAGAGACATTTCAAGTTTTTGATATGCTGCTTTAAAATCTTTATTCGGGAAAGAATACACAGGATCAACTCCTACTGTAATTAACCCCTTAACGCTACCATCAATAACGCCATTCATTACTTTTTGAACCTCTGCATTGTTTGCAGAACGAGTCATCCTTGGATGAACCGTATCCATAACAACACTTCCAGCATTTGCATCTAACACTCTTCTTTGAGAAGCTGTATCAGGAAGACCAGTTACAATCACCGCTTTTGTTCCAGCTTTGCTAATGTGCCTTTTTGCCATCTCAACAGCTTTAACCACTTTATCAGACAAACCAGAAACACTACCACCAGTTAAAGCATTTAAAACTTTTATTTGATCACTAGGCTTTACAGGAATACGGTTATCAGCATTTGCACCAGACAATGTCATATTTGCTTCAAACTGAATATGCTTAGACATTTTTCCATCCTTCGGAATACGTCCTTGCGCATAAGCTGCATCATAACCACCACCTTGCCAATCACCTAAAATATCTGCACCAACAGAAACAATAACTTCAGCTTTTCCGAAGTCATAGTCTGCCATAGCGCGTGTTCCAAATTTCTGTTGATAAGCATCAAGTGCTCCAGAAGAAGAAACAGTATCGTATGTTACGTGGCGAACACCAGGGTTTGCCGAAGTAAATTCTTTTATAAGTTTTGAAGTAGAAGGACTCGCAAAAGTCTGTGTTAACAACACAACATTTTTACCTGCCATAGACTTCAACTTTGCTGTTGCAGCTACATCAAATGCATCCCAAGTAACATTCTCATCACCTACTCTAGGATACTTTAATCTATTATTATCATATAAAGATAATACAGAAGCGTGCACTCTTGCATTTACAGCACCAGCACCCAAATCATTTCTTTCTATTTTAATAGGACGGCCTTCACGTGTTTTCACTAAAACATTAGCAAAATCAAAACCATCTGCTATTGTTGTAGCATAATAGTTAGCTACACCAGGAACAATCTCGTCTGGAGCAACTACATAAGGAATCGATTTAATCACCGGACCCTCACATGCTGCTAATGAAGCAGCTGCTGTAGTAAAACCTACATACTTTAAGAAATCACGACGCGTCGTTGATGAAGCCTCAAGTGTTTCTTTATCGCCCAAAAATTCATCTGTAGGAATTGGTTCTACAAATTCATTTTCTTGTAGCGTCTTAACAATAGAACTGTTTTGATCCAGCTCTTCAACACTTTTCCAGTATTTCTTGTTTGATGCCATTTATTAACTTTTAATTTTCTTAATTTTTAAATCCTACTTATTAGTAGTGACACTTACCACATTCTAATCCACCCATCTGAGCTGCAGTTAACTGCTCAACACCATATTTCTTAGAAAGTTCTTCGTGAATTTTTTCGTAATACTCGTTACCTGCTACATTAATATTTGTCTCTCGGTGACAATCAATACACCACCCCATAGTAAGTGGAGAGAACTGCTCCATTATCTCCATCTCTTCAACAGGTCCGTGACACTTTTGACAAGCAACACCAGCAACCGTTACGTGCTGTGAGTGATTAAAGTATGCAAAATCAGGAAGATTATGAATACGCACCCATTTTACTGGTTTTGACTCACCTGTGTAACCCATTGTTTCTGTATTCCAACCAACTGCATCATATAACTTTGCAATCTCCTTGTTGTAATCAACCCCATACTCATCCATACCTTCATTATAAACATCTTCTGAAACCTCGGCGATGTTTTTATGACAATTCATACAAACATTTAATGAAGGAATACCAGAATGCTTACTTTTTCTAGCAGAAGAGTGACAGTAATTACAGTCAATCTCGTTATCACCAGCATGTATTCTGTGTGAGTAATGTATAGGCTGTACCGGCGCATAACCTTGATCTACCCCTACCTGCATAAAGAAACCATACATAAAATAAGCAGCAGTTAACAATAACAAGACTGCAGACACCAACATTAAAAATTGATTTTCAACAAACGCTTTCCATAAAGGCTTCTTAGCTTCTTTTGCAGCATACTCAACACCATTGTGCGATGCTATTTTCTTTAGAGTACTTGTTACCAAGAACAACATTGTCATTAACAACAAGAAAACAAAAGCTAATGCAGCAAGAATAATGTTATTTGACATACCACCACCTTGACCTTTCCCACCACCATCAATAGGAGCAACAATTACAGGTTCTGGTTTAGGTTCGCTTGTATAAGCTAATATATTATCAATATCACCGTTAGAGAGTGCAGGAAAAGAAGTCATCACAGACTTATTGTTCGCCTCAAAAATCTCTATTGCAAGCGCATCACCAGACTTTATCAATCCTTGACTGTCACCTATCCACTTATACAACCAATCACGGTCATATTTACCCGCCACACCTCTTAAGGCAGGACCGGTTGCTTTCTTATCTAGTTTGTGACAAGCTGCACAATTTGCATTAAACAACGTTTTTCCTGCTACCGCATCACCCGCACCACCTTCTTCTGTTTGCGCAGATGCAGACATAGAGAACGCTAACATTGCTGCCACTATAACAAGCGACACTCGTGAGGAAATATTCTTAAAATTCACCTTTTGCATACTAATGGTTAATTATTGTCAATAGTTTGGCACGTAATTGGTTACAACATAAACTAAATGGTTTACGGTAATTTTGCCATAAATAACAGCACAAAAGTACCACTTTAAGACGATTTACGAAATGCAAACAATTCGTTAAATACTAATTTATACTTATTCTAAATAATAAAACACATCTGGATTTAGTTATTCTCTTGTACATTTGCACACAACACAAAATATTATGAAAAAATCTTCTTTTTATATACCGGTTATAGCAAGCATTATCTTTCTATTTTCTTCTGAAATTTTAAGTGCTCAAAACCCGTCTGTTACAGTTAATGCAGACCCTAAAATAGACAAACTTTTAAAGGTTAAAAAAGAACTTGAAAAAGACAATAAACTAGGCGATGGCTTTACAATTCAATTGTACTACGGAAATCTTAATCAAGCAAACGAAGTATTAAAAAACTACAAATACTCTTATGGTACTTGGCCTGCAACAATAGAATATGAAACTCCCAACTATAAGGTTTGGGTTGGAAATTTTGGCACTCACCTAGAGGCTGATCGTGCTCTTATAGAAATTAAAACAAAATTTGAATCTGCTTTTATATTAAAGCCTAATAAATAAGATCACCGTTACAATTTGCTGTTTTTAAATCAATAATTTAAAAACAGCATTAAATACCGGTCTTCAATTATATTTCTTCACAAATCAACCCTGCACATTTACCGATGTTGATTTTATTGAAAGCCACACACAAACTCAATATATTTTACAGAATACAGTCAAGGATTAAGTCTACATTTTAACAACTGAACAGGAAACACTAGTAGAGAGCAATAATTTTGCATCTAAAGAGATTCTAGCTTCATATTTAATATCACAGCTTTCCAAAAAGTAAATTGCGTAGAGGCACTAATTATATCAAAAACGACACTATACATTTTACTTATTTTGACACGATTCTAGCTTTTGGCGACATAGCAATTATTGATCATAATCTAATTTTAATTAAAATGGGTCGCATTAAAAACGTGTAGAAATTTGGCTAGATATTTTTCAAAAAAAAAAAAAACTGTGATCATCTTGATATTTAGCACGAGGTTAAACCCATTCATATTTCCGAAGCAAGCAAAAAAAAGCCGAGATTCAAATTGAATCTCGGCTTTGTATATTAATTTACTATTGTAAAATCTACTTCAACTTCTTCTTCACAGCTACTTCCTGGAAGCACTCAATAATATCTCCTTCTTTTATGTCGTTGTAGTTTTTAATCTGCATACCACAGTCGTAACCTTTAGCCACTTCTTTAGCATCATCTTTAAAACGTTTAAGAGATTCTAGCTTACCTGTATACACCACAACACCTTCTCTAATTAAGCGAATGTCTGCTGCCTTGATAATCTTACCAGTTAAGACCATACAACCTGCAATGGTACCAACCTTAGATATCTTAAATGTTTCTCTAATTTCTGCAGTACCTGTAATCTCTTCTTTCATCTCTGGAGATAACATTCCCTCCATCGCGTCTTTAAGATCATTAATGGCTGCATAGATAATAGAGTACATACGGATGTCAATTTCTTCCTGGTCTGCTATTTGACGTGCGTTACCCATAGGTCTCACGTTAAATCCAATAATAATTGCATCTGATGCACTTGCTAATAACACATCACTCTCTGTGATAGGTCCAACTGCTTTATGTATAATATTTACCTGTATCTCCTCTGTAGATAGTTTCTGGAAACTATCTGTTAATGCCTCTACAGATCCATCAACATCACCCTTAAGGATAATATTAAGCTCTTTAAAGTCACCAAGTGCAATACGACGTCCAATTTCATCAAGAGTAATATGACGTTGTGTACGCACAGATTGCTCACGTTGTAATTGTGTTCTTCTACTTGCAATATCTTTTGCTTCACGCTCATCCTCAAAGACACTAAACTTATCACCTGCTTGAGGCGCTCCGTCTAATCCTAATATAGATACCGGTGTAGATGGTCCAGCAAATTTTACTTTATTGCCACGCTCATCTTGCATTGCTTTTACTTTACCACTGTTTTGCCCAGCAAGAACGTAGTCACCTACCTTAAGTGTACCTGCCTGAACCAATATAGTAGAAACATATCCACGACCTTTATCAAGAAAGGCTTCTACTACGGTACCAGAAGCTGATTTATCTGGATTTGCTTTTAGCTCTAGTAATTCTGCTTCAAGCAATACTTTTTCAAGTAGTTCTTTAACTCCTGTTCCCATTTTTGCAGAGATATCGTGAGATTGGATTTTTCCACCCCAGTCTTCTACAAGAAGGTTCATTTGTGCTAGTTTTTCTTTAATCTTTTCTGGATTAGCATCTGGCTTATCAATTTTGTTTATAGCAAATATGATAGGTACTCCCGCAGCTTGTGCGTGAGAAATTGCTTCTTTTGTTTGCGGCATGATGTCATCATCTGCAGCTGCTACAATAATAGCAATATCTGTAACTTGAGCACCACGAGCACGCATTGCCGTAAAGGCCTCGTGACCTGGTGTATCTAAGAAAGCAACTTTTTTACCATTCTCTAACTGAACACCGTATGCACCAATATGCTGTGTAATTCCTCCTGATTCTCCTGCAATAACGTTTTCTTTACGTATGTAATCAAGTAAAGATGTTTTACCGTGATCTACGTGACCCATTACAGTAACAATAGGAGCTCTTTCTTTTAAGTCTTCTGGAGCATCCTCTTCTTCTTGTATTGACTCTTCAATATCTGCATTAACAAACTCTACTTCATAATCAAACTCTTCTGCAACAATAGAAATTGTCTCAGCATCTAGACGCTGGTTCATTGTAACCATCATCCCTAATGACATACAAGCCGAGATAATATTTGTTACCGGAACATCCATCATCGTTGCAACCTCACTTACCGTAACAAACTCAGTTACCTTAAGTACTTTGTTCTCTAACTCTTGTTGTGCTAATTCCTCTTCCGTTTTTTGACGGTGAGTATCACGCTTATCTCTTCTATACTTAGCACCCTTACCTTTAGAAGACTTTCCTTGAAGTTTTTCTAAAGTTTCACGTACTTGTTTTTGTACTTCTGCTTCACTAGGCTCTTCTTTTGGTGTATGAGATCTACCTGCAGCTGGCTTACGCCCTCTAGTGTTAGTTCTTGGACCGCGTTGTCCTCCACCTGTACTTGTACCTGTACCTTCTTTACTAATACGACGGCGCTTACCACGTTTTTCACCTGGCTTAGTATCTGGTTTTTTCTTTTCTGGTTTTTTAAACTTAGAAAGATCTATTTTGGCTCCTGTAAAGTTAGGGCCATTTAATTTTTTATATTCTGTCTTAATAACATCTGTCTTTGCTACAGCACCCGGTGCTGCCGCTTCTTCTTTAGACAATTCTGTATCTTCGGCAGTTGTTTTTGTAGGCTTCTCAACTACAGGAGCAACCTCTTCTTTTTTAGGAGCTTCCTTCACCTCTTTAGGCTTAGTTTCTGAAACGACTGGTTTTTCAACAACAGGCTTTTCAACAACAGGCTTTTCTGGCTTAGGTGCTTCTTTAATAATTTTCAACTTCAGCTTTTCAGCCTTAGCAGTTACCACTTCAGGTTTTGGAGCTTTCTTTTCCTCAACCTTAGGTTTTTCAACTTTAGGTGTTTCAACCGGCTTAGGCGCTTCTACCTTCTCCTCAACTTTTGGAGCTGGCTTCACAACTTTTCCTTTTGCATCAAGGTCAAGTTTGCCTACTTGCTTAGTTCCAGCAAGAGACGCCTCTGCTCTAATTACCCTAGAAGCTTCAGCTTTTGCAGCCTTCTCTTCTTCTTCACGTAATTTTTCTGCTAAAAGCTCTTCTTTTTCCTTGCGCTTTTCTGCACCTACTTCTTTAGATTCTACTTTCTTCTCACGATCCTTCGCAAACTGTGATGCTAGGTGTTCGTATTCAGAACTTGAAATCTTAGTAGTAGGACGCGCCTCTATCTCGATGCTCTTAGATTTTAAAAACTCTACAGCACGATCCAAAGAAATATTAAATTCTTTGAGTACTTTATTAAGCCTTATTGATTTTACTTCTGCCATAAATATGGGTCTACTAAATTTTGTATTCTAAATTGTAAAAGTAATGGATTGTTATTACTCTTCAAACTCTTGTTTTAATATGTCAATCACATGTTGTATTGTTTCTTCTTCAAGATCAATACGATTCACAAGATCTTTCATATCATATTCCAACACACTCTTAGCCGTATCAAGACCAATTTTGTGGAATTCTGCAATAATCCAAGCTTCAATCTCATCTGAGAATTCTTTAAGCTCTACATCTTCTTCTGCTCCTTCACGAAGCACATCTATTTCATAACCAGTAAGTTGACCAGCAAGACGAATGTTATGACCTCCACGACCAATCGCTTTACTAACTTCTTCTGGCTTTAAAATCACCTCTGCACGCATAGTCTCTTCGTTAACTTTAACAGACGTTACTTTTGCAGGGCTCAATGCACGTGTAATAAACAAGTTAATATTTTCTGTATAATTAATTACATCAATATTTTCATTTCCTAACTCACGTACAATACCATGGATACGAGATCCTTTCATTCCCACACAAGCTCCTACAGGATCTATACGGTCATCATAAGAATCTACTGCTACTTTAGCCTTCTCACCAGGTATACGAACTACTTTTTGAACATTAATAAGACCATCAAAAACTTCTGGTATTTCTTGTTCAAATAATTTTTCTAAGAATAATGGGCTAGCACGAGACATAATTATTGTAGGCTTATTTCCTTTTAGCTCTACACTCTCAATAATACCACGCACATTATCTCCTTTTCTAAAAAAGTCTGAAGGTATCTGGCGATCTTTTGGCATTATCATCTCATTGCCCTCATCATCTAATAAGATAACTGCTCTGTGACGTATATGGTGCACTTCTGCAGTATATATCTCACCTTCCATATCTTTAAACTGCTTATAGATAATCGTATTATCATGCTCATGGATTTTGCTTATCAAGTTTTGACGTAAAGCCAAAATAGAACGACGTCCCAAATGCATCAACTTCACTTCTTCAGACACTTCTTCACCTACCTCAAAATCATCTTCTATCTTACGCGCATCTGTTATTGAAATCTCTTCATTAGGATCCATCACATCAATATCTTCAACCACTACACGGTTTCTCCAGATTTCTAAATCTCCTTTATCAGGGTTTACAATAATATCAAAATTATCATCACTCCCGTATTTCTTTTTGAGTGCATTTCTAAAAACCTCTTCCAGTATCGCCATAAGCGTTACTCTGTCTATCTGTTTGTCATCTTTAAATTCTGAAAAAGAATCAATCAACGCTAAATTTTCCATGCTCTTAATTAATTAAATTTTATCATCACTTTCGTTTGTGTTATTTCGCTGTATGGTATTACCGCTTCTTTTTGAACAGTTACCTTACCTTTACCAACCGGCTTAGGCTCTCTTGCCTTCCAGTTAAGAGTAATATTCTCATCGTTTGCTGCCGTAAGAGTTGCCTCTATCTTCTCTCCCTTATTTGTATTTACAACAACAGTCCTTCCTATGTTTTTAACATACTGACGTGTCATCATTAAAGGCTCTGTAGCACCACAAGACATTACATCTATAGAAAAATCAAGCTCTTCATCTAGATTATGCTCTACTGCTCTACTTATAGAAATACAGTCTTCAACCTTTACACCATTATCTCCATCAAGGACTACACGTATCTGATTATCTGCCGTTATTTCTAAATTTATTAAAAATAATGAAGGGTTCTCTGCCAGTGCTTGGTCTAATAATTCTACTACCTCGTCGCGCATCAATTTATTCTATAAAAAGAGGGGACTGTATGTCCCCTCAACTCGTTAAATATCAAATTCGCTGCAAATATACTATTTATTTTTGTTTTAAAAAAGAGTGTTTTATCTTTAAAGATTTAATACTAAATAGTTACCTTTAAGATTCAACCAAAATCAACACTTATGAAAAGAATTTTAGTCCCTACAGATTTTTCAGACCAAGCAGAGAATGCACTGAGAGTAGCAGTACAAATAGCAAACAAGCAAGATTGTGAGATATACCTATTACACTCTATGGAGCTACCCTCTAACCTTATAAAAGGAGTTGACGGAAATGCTATGCCAGAAGCACTCTTTTTTATGAAACTTGCAGAAAAAAAGTTTGCAGAACTTTTACAAAAAGATTTTTTACAAGGTGTTAATGTGCATGAAGCCCTAGGTCATGGTGAGATTTATGATGATATTAAAGAAGCTGCAGAAAACAAAGAGGTTGACATAGTTGTTATGGGATCGCATGGCGCTAGTGGGTTTAAAGAAATGTTTATAGGTAGTAATACAGAAAAAGTAGTGCGCACCTCATCAATACCAGTTTTAGTAATTAAAAATGCGCACACCACATTTACAGTGGACAACTTTGTGTTTGCTACAGATTTTTCTGAAGAAGGAAGAAAGGCATTTGATAATGCTCAAAAATTTGCAAAGAAAATGGATGCTAAAATGCACCTTCTCTACGTAAACACCCCAAGCGGCTTTAAAACAACAACACAGGCTTTTGATCTTATGAAAAACTTTGTGAAGGGTATGGGCGCAGACAATTACACACTTAACGTCTATAACGATACATCTGTAGAAAAAGGAATATTAGGATTTGCAAAAGACAACAATGCTGATTTGATAGGTATGAATACTCATGGCAAAAAAGGAATCTCTCATTTTTTTAACGGTAGCATTAGCGAAGACCTTGTTAATCACGCACAAATGCCTGTAATAACATTTAAAATATAATTTTTGGTTCTGAAATATTCTTTAATGAAATTCTCGCTTTTAATTCCCCTTTTTTATTTTGCAGCATGCGGTAGTAGCTCAGAAAACACAAACAAGGTTATCATAGGCGAGCCAAAATCTGAAACTGTAATTATTTCAGAAGAAATAAATACGGAGCCGGAAGTGATCACTACCACTTTACCTAATGGTGCCGTGAGTGCAAATTACAAAGCAGACAATATTCCGTTTTATGGGTTTGTACAAAACATTGATAAAAACAAAGGGATTACCACCATAAATTTTGAGGACAATAAAGCACCATCGTTAAAACTCGCTAAGACGTATGGTGCTACTTTAAAAATGTTGCGTTTTGATGAGTTTGATCGTGATCTTTTACTTGTTGACACAAAACTTAAGGATCCTCAATTTCATAAATACCATTTATATATTTTAAAAAATGGACAATGGTTGCCGGTTGTAAATCCTTTTGCTATACACGAAAGCCATAAGGAAGCTCAGCTAAATCCAATTTTTGTTGACACAAAAAACCCTAACAACATGTTTAGGTATTACTCTGTCTTTGATATTGATGAGACCAATGAGGCCGGTTATGGGTGGCGTTTACACAATGAGAGTATTGCGATAAAAAACAGGTGATTATTTAAACAAAAAAGTAATATAAGCCTCTTCTTCAGTCTTTAAAATTGTCCTTGTTGTCATTAAATTATTTTGATCTAACGCCTCTATTTTTACTGTATTAGGTGCAGAAAAACCTTCATTTAATGCTACTATTTTGATTCTCAAAGGTTCTTTTTGTCTTTTTAAAATAATTTTCTCTTTGTTTGCGGTAATAGCATAATTACTTAAAACCAATTTATCATTTACAAACAGATTAATACGGTCATCATCTACTTTACCAGAATCATAAATAGAAAAAATAACCTCATTACCTTCTGCAAAAACATTCAAGTTTTCTTTAACTTTAATAGAACTCTGAGTTAAAGTGTCTACAACTGACATGGCATTAAATTTATCTTTTACTTCTTGCGAAACCCTCTTAGATTTCTGTAATTTTTTATCTATTTTTTTTACCCTTTCTAGAGCAATCTCCATATTTGTTAAAAACAACTCTCCGTCTAAACAAGGCTTATCATCTACATATTTACCCTTAAATAAGCCTTCAATAACCCTATTTGAATTTAGCTTTCTAATATCGCTTGAAAAATGAACTAAACACATATCAAAACTATCTATTGATGACTTTGTATAAACGATATCTAACTCATTAAAACTAAAAGACTTTTCTTCTTCATTATAGACTCCTTCAATGCTAGACTTAGTCTCATAAGGACCACCCATATCTGAAATTGAATACCCTTTAACAATCCCATCAAGTTCATTAAAAATAATTTTATAAGATATAAATGAAGAATCATTTAGTTTGATAGCTCCCATATACTCATAAGGCACTTCTTGGGCTACAGACAGATAAGAAATCAAGAAAAAAAAGAAAAACTTAAGGGTATATTTCATCTAAATAATTATATTTTTGAATCACCAACAATAATACATAAAATATGAAACTTAAAATTACTTTACTATTTGCATTTATTCTTTTAATGACCACAAATAGCTATGCTGGTTTTCCGGTAACTAGAACATCAAGCACAAATACTACCGAAATAACTAACATTACTGATGACACAGCCGATACATCTATAATGACATCTCCTGCAGCAGCTGCATCAGATGACACTTTTTTAATCGCTCTATTACTTTTTATCTTTTTATGGCCTCTAGCAGCTCACCGTTGGTACCTAGGAAGCCCTATAGGATGGAACATCCTTTTTATCGTAACCTTTGGAGGTCTAGGAGTTTGGGCAATTGTAGATCTAATTGACATTATTACTAAAAAATATCCAGGACTATAATAAAGTATAACCATATTTATTTAAAAGCCCCAACAATTATGTTGGGGCTTTTAATTTATAAGAAAAGTATTAATTAAATACAAATTGTAAAACTTACTTTCCGCTATGTAAAGTTTTCTTTACATTTGTATTCTAAATTTATTATTATGGTTACTGAAAAATCTTGCACTGAAAAAGAACTACACACCCTCGAGAAGTGGACAACCTTTAAATTACCTAATAAAGCAAAACCAATAGGCTGGACACTTGCCATAGGATGTTTCGTCTCATTTTTGTGGTTAGCAAAAACAGTTAACCCATCGTTTCTTTTACTTTATTCAATTAAAACAGCCGGTGTTATTGGTCTTGCCATGGTTGTACTTGCAAAAGAAAAAATGGAAGATGAAATGATAGATACTCTTAGAGGCAAAGCCATGTTATTTGCATTTATATGTTCTATATTTTTTATCATTATCACTCCATATATTACAACAATAATGAGCGCACTAGTTAGTGATAACTTTCAGCAAATAGCGGTTGAACTAAGCCATTTTAATATGCTGTCTTGCTTATTACTTATGTATATATTAGGTTTTGAAGGAATGAAAAAAATATACAAATGATTAATACCATTAAAATACAAAGGGCAATTCAAAACTTAACTCAAGATGAATTAGCCACAGCAATTGGTGTTTCTCGTCAAACAATAAGCTCTATTGAGAAAAATAGATATGTACCAAGCACCGTACTAGCACTAAAACTATCAAAGACCTTAAAAGTAACAGTACACGAGCTATTTAGCTTAGAGTCTACAGATTAACTTACCACATACTATTTAATTACTTATTTTTGACATCACAATTTAATTTACAACCTTTATTACTAGAGGAGCTACAAGAGAGCAATATTACACGGTAATTTTATTTTATATAATTTTTCATATATTGATGTGACTTTCCATTAAGTTTGATGTCACATCAATAAGAACCTATCTTACTAACACATTTATATGCAACAAGAGTATGCAGCTGCCACCCAAGAATTCTTAGATAATATCGAGAATCTTAAAACTAATAGTATATCGTCTACCAATAGTGACATACCAGCTCTTAATTACGCAACTTCTATCATTTCATTTATTAATTGGTTCAAAGCAGCTTCTGTAAAATCTCAGATTGATGAAGAGGTAGTTTTAAAAAAAATCTCAGAAGAGTCTTTAACTACCTATCTCTATAATTTCACATTTCCGAAGAGATGCAAGGACTTAGCTCTACTTTTTAGAGATATAATTATCAATCTTAATGAAGCGGAGCAAAAATTAATAGATGCTAAAATTTCCGAAGAAAGTTTTAAAAATCTTAATGATAAGTCTGTTACAATTCTTAAAAAGGCGATAGAAGAAACTAAAAACAACATTGCAAACGATACTGATGGTATTAAAAAACTAAAACCACAACAAGTAGCATTTAACCAAAATACATACAGTAGCCCATTACCCGTTATTATTGAACAACTGGATAAAATAGAAGCTCAAATAAATAGTGTTTCTACTTTAAAAGCAAAATTAAAAAAAGTAAGAACTACCTATACCGCCACTATAAATCATATAGATAGCTTAGAAAAAACTAACAAAACTTTTTTAGATTTTCTATCTCAACATAACAACCCATTACCTAAAGACATTACCACTATTGATGATGCTATCGCCCATATAAAAAAGTTGATGGCTAGTGCAGAAAAAATAGGGCACGGGGATGTAGCTCAAGAAACAACGCTTTTTGATACATTAAAAAAACAAGGCGTATTATCTGTCCCTATCAATATTGACAACGGCTTAGTGATTAACAGACAGCTAAGCATGCATAAATCTTTATCAAAATGGTATGAAGCAGAAATCGCAACAGAACTAGTAGAGATTTTTTCTAAACAAGAGCTGGTACGTACAAATATCTTGTCACAATTTTCTAACCTATTAAACAACCTGCGTTTTGCACAATCAAAAGAGCGCGCACTAGAAACTGTACAGTTAAAAAAACAACAAGAGAGACTCACAGAAGAGTTTACTTCTTACAATGGGTACGCTTCAAAAAAGTTTGAAACTATCTATAGTAATATAAAAGACAATCTTGTCGTGTCTTACTTATTTGATGAGAAAGAACTTTTTTTAGTCCCTTTTCATCGTCCTTTAAACAAGTACGGCAACACTTCTATTAAACAAGCAAACACAATTGTTGCTTCTTTCTGGAACAAGATAAAATCTAAGTATAGTGAGGTGCTTCCCTTCGGAAATGTGAATACTAAACTAGCTACCCAAGAATTAATTGATTTTAGGACAGCTAAAGATCATAATGAGCAATATGACGCCTTATTTCTTAACCGTACATTTATAGGAGATCTATTCTTACTAGAGAGAGAAACACTAGAGTCAAAGGCACTAAGAGCTTATTCTTCTTGGCAGAAAGGTTTTGACGGCGCCCTTTTAGTAAAAGGAGAACGTCTTTCTGGAAAAACCTCATTTTTTGAAGCTATTATTAAAAAACTTAGCGACAACAAACCTGTAGTTTTAAAACCAAATAGCAACGCAACCATTAACGGTAGAAAATTTAAATGTGACCACTCAATAACAAATGCTTTACAAGAAATTGTAAAAAACAGTGACGCAGCATCAAAAAATTACATTCTAATAGATGATGTTGAGCTATGGCAAACACCAGGGATGTCAATGTTAGATATTGCTAAAGAAATAAAACAATTTATAGCAATACACGGTGATCAATTTTTTATGATGATAGGCTGCACTACAGGTACTGCAAACGGACTTCAAAGTTGGATTGAGTTTGAAGCCATCTTTACTGCAACAGTAGATGTTTCTAAAACTTCAGAGGCATTAATAGTAAACGCTCTTATGCTGAGGCATGAAGCATCACAACAAGAACTCGTAAACGATAATGGCGATGTTCTAGACACAGAAAGATTACAAAAAAGAATACGTAAAATTGCTAGACATTGTGACCATAACATAGGTGTCTGCCTACAAACATGGACTTACATGACTAACCAAACAGAAAGTGGTAATGTGCACTTTAATATGAAACTTGATAAACTGAGAGATACATTTTCATCAAACCAAAAAGCTATTTTAAATCAGCTAGACAGATACATAAAGCTTAATGATATTGAACTTAAAGAGCTTGTCAAGTTTTCTGATGACAAACAGTTTAAACAAACCATTTCTCAGTTATTTCATTCAAAAATAATATTGAGAGATATCACTAACGGGATAAGCATAAACCCTGTAGTTACTAACGAAATTCATAAAATCATCAACTAATGGAATATTGGACATTTTTCTGGAAATCATTTCTAGTAGTTGGAATCTTAATTATAGTATTATTAGCAGGATTTACAGGCTACGGTATGCTATTACCTAAAAACAAACGCAAAGATCTAAACAACTACAGAGGACAAATTATCGTACTGCTTATACTCATAGCAACCCCAATTTTACTGTACGAGTTTATAAATATAAACGTAATACCACACACTGTTTTCCTAATACTAACCGGATTTATATTTAAAGATCAAATTATTGACTTTGTGTATGGGGCAAAATTTAAACTCAATAAAAATGTAAAAGTAGGAGACACTTTTATCGTTGATGATAAAGAATTAGGCGTTATTCTTAAATTAAATATGTTTAGCTTAGTATTAAACGATACAAATCGCACCACAATACTCCAATACGGTTCTTTACGCAATAAAGTGGTTCAAATAGGTCACAAACAAAATAATGCAGGATACGTGAATTTTGATATTAAAAGTGAACACACCATTGCTCAAATAGAATCACTATTATTCATATCACCTTATGCAGATACTGCTACAAAACCAAGAATTGAAAGAGTAGATGCAAGTACAATTAACATTAAATGTAGCTTACTGGAGCACGGTTCTTCTTCTAGCTTAAAAAAATATTTAGAATCACACAACCTCACTAACAAAGCATAATTTATAATGGAAATATTATCATCATATAATGTCATCATAGCAGTAGCTTCGATAATCATATTGTCGTTTTTATTTAATGGACTATCTAAGAAAACAAACATTCCAGCCGTATTGATGCTTATCATTTTAGGTGTTGGGCTTCAATATGTAATGAATTACTTTATTGAAGAAAAACTAGACTTCTTTCCTATTCTAGAAGTTTTAGGGATTGTAGGTTTAATAATGATTGTGCTTGAGGCCGCCTTAGAGCTAGAGCTCAAACGAGAAAAACTATGGCCCATTTTAAAAGCATTTACCGTTGCTCTCGTTGGCTTAATACTCTCCACTTGGGTTGCTGCAGAAATATTAATGTATTTCATAGAAGGCATGACAATATCATCTGCTTGGTTATACGCAACACCACTTTCTATTTTATCAAGTGCGATTATTATCCCAAGTGTATCAGGCTTAGTGCAATCAAAGAAAGAGTTTCATATATATGAAAGCACATTCTCTGACATCATTGGGATTATGATGTTCTATTTTCTATCTGGAAAACTAGATCCAGAAAGTGATGGAGGCGTTATCGGCTTTACAGGAAACTTACTTATCACCATTGTGATTGCTACAGTAGCTAGTTATGCAATTATCTTAATATTTCAGAAGATAAAAAGCCAAGTGAAATTGTTTTTATTGATTGCTGTATTGTTATTATTATATGCAGTGGGTAAAAAAATGCACCTGTCTTCATTAATTATAATTTTGATTTTTGGTTTGATTATCGCAAACATGAAGTTATTCTTTCAAGGAAAGTTTAAAAAATTCTTACACTACGAGAAAGCTCACCATATTTATCATGAACTTCACACCATCACCGCAGAGACAGCTTTTGTGGTACGTACATTCTTCTTTGTGATATTTGGCCTTACAATTGCCGTAGCCTCTTTATTTGACCTTAATGTGGCTATTATTAGCCTATTAATTATCGCATCTATTTACATTATTAGATTTGTACTACTCCGCATTTTTGTGGGGAAAGATATTTTGCCACAATTATTTATAGCTCCACGTGGTTTAATTACTGTGCTTCTATTTTACGCAATACCTGTAGAAGCTGAAATTGCAGCTTTTGAGCCAGGTATCTTATTATTTGTTATCATAGGTACAAGTTTAATTATGACCGGAGCTATGATTTATGATAAGCGACGCAGTGGTAAGGCTGTTAAAGAAGCAAACAGTACTGCAGTGGGAGAAGTAAGATGGAAGGCGCCATCTATAGAGCAAGAGTAGGTAGAATTTAAAAACTTAAAACAAACATTTTATATTAAAAAAAGAGTCACAACATTCACGTTGCGACTCTTTTTTTTATCTAGTCTGAAAACAGACGACCCAAAAGCTCTGGTTAAATATCACCATTTAAAGGTCAATAAAATAGTAAATTTTGCGCATAAAAAAAGGTCACAGTATTGAAACTGTGACCTTTAACAATTATAGTTGTCCTACTAGGACTCGAACCTAGAACGACGGTACCAAAAACCGATGTGTTACCATTACACCATAGGACAATATATTATTGCGGGTGCAAATTTACTATTTTCTTTATTTTAAACAAACAAAAAGCAAAAAAAATATTTAATTAATATTTCTGAAGTAAAATATATCGTCTTTGCTTTACGTTAAGCATTAATTATAGGCGGATGCGTAATTTATTAGTAAATTCGCCACAACCAAAATTAACTTTTTTTATGGGTTCCTTTCACTTTGATAAATGGAATAAGATATTAGGATGGACAGTGTTTGCAATCGCACTTGTAACTTACTGGCTCTGTGTAGAGCCTACAGCGAGTTTCTGGGATGCTGGCGAGTATATTACCACCGCTAGTAATCTAGAGGTAGGGCATCCACCAGGAGCGCCTTTGTACCAATTATTAGGTGCTTTTTTCTCCATTTTTGCTATGGAACCTTCAAACATTGCGCTGACTATTAACTTAATGTCTGTGTTTCAGAGTGCCTTTACTATTTTATTTATGTTCTGGTCACTTACAATTTTGCTTCGCAACGTAGTGGGTAAAATGGGCGAAATAAACGATGATAACCTTAAAGGGATTCTTGCTGCATCATTTGTAGGATCACTTGCTTTTGCATTTACAGACAGTTTTTGGTTTAGTGCCGTTGAGGCAGAAGTATACGCAGGTGCCATTTGTTTAATGTCTATTTTATTCTATTCTGCCCTAAGATGGGAACGTGAGATGAACACCCCACGTGGTGATAGATGGCTCATTTTGATCGCATTTTTAGTAGGTCTTACCTTTGGTATTCACTTCTTGGGCTTATTAAGTATTCCTGCAATGGGATTCTTATACTTCTTTAAAAATTACAAAACCATCACCGTTAAAAACTTCATAATAGCAAATGTGGTTACGGTAGCAATTTTACTTTTTATATTTAAATTGCTTCTTCCATGGACTATGCAGTTTTTTAGTACCTCAGAAATTTTCTTTGTAAACTCAATTGGGCTTCCATTTAATTCTGGGACTATTATTGCTGGGTTATTATTTATTGCCATATTTTATTTTGGTCTTCGTTATACAAGACGACATGGCCACGCTATGCTTAACACACTCTTGTTATGTGTGCTTTTCATTTTTATTGGTTTCTCTAGTTGGTTAATGCTACCTATTAGAGCAAATGCAGGTGTTGTTATTAATGAAAACAACCCTAACAATGCTCGCGAATTACTTGCATATTACAACAGAGAACAATATCCAGAAACACATTTGTTTCACGGACCCCTATTTACAGAATTATACGCTGGGCTAGATAGAGATAATCCCTACAAAGATGACAAACCTAAGTATGAGAAAGACAAAGAAAAAGGCGAATATGTAATTGTCAACGACTGGAAAAACGCTAGTCAAAACACAGATGATGCGCAAAAAGGTTTTCTACCACGTATGTGGAGTATGGAAAACGCTGCCAATTATCTTGAGTTTACAGATGGGCTAGATTTTGAAATGGCTTATGAATATAGAAGTGACCAAAGATTAGTTGATGAAGTACGAGGCTTTAAAGAGGCATTTAATGAAGGGCTTGTTGATGGTAAAGAATACAATAAATTCTTAACTGATTTTGGGCCAGCTTTAGACATTAAACCACCAAGTTTTGGGCAGAACATGCAATTCATGTTAAATTTTCAAATGGGCTATATGTATTGGCGCTATTTTATGTGGAATTTTACTGGACGTCAAGACGATGTGCAGGGAGAATATACAGATCTGCACGGTAACTGGTTAAGTGGTGTAGACCTTATAGATGAGGCGCGCTTAGGATCACAAGATAATCTACCTAGCGATGTGAAAAATAATAAAGCAAGAAACACCTATTTCTTTTTGCCTTTAATCATTGGTATCATTGGGTTGGTATTTCATTTTAAAAACGATAAAAGAACGTGGTGGGTGCTCTTTGTGCTCTTTATGTTTACAGGACTTGCCTTAAAAGTGTACCTCAACGAGCGCCCTTTTGAACCTCGAGAACGAGATTATGCACTAGTGGGATCATTCTATGTCTTTGCCCTCTGGATAGGTTTTGGGGTGTATGCACTCTATGATCTTGCAAAAACATATTTAAAACCAAAGTTAGCACTACCCATAATTACAGTAGTGACCTTACTAGCAGCACCTATTTTATTAGCTGCTCAAAACTGGGATGACCATGATAGGTCTGGCAAGTACACGGCGCAGTCTATGGCAAAGATGTATCTAGACTCTTGTGATGAGAATGCCATTTTGTTTACCATTGGTGACAATGACACCTTTGCACTGTGGTACGCTCAGAATATTGAGGGCTACCGTCAAGATGTACGTGTCATTAACACAAGTCTTTTTCAAACAGACTGGTATATAGATGACATGAAACGCAAGGCCTTTACTAGTGACCCTATCCCCTCACAATTAACACATGCGCAATACCGTTTTGGGACACGAGATTTTGTGGCCTATCAAAAAACCACAAGAGACACCATAGACATTAATACCTGGCTCGACTTTATTGCAAAAGACGAGAAAAAGTATATGATAGAAATGAATAGTGGGCAATGGGTTAACTCTTTCCCTAGTAAGATAGTTCGTATTCCTGTAGACAAACAATCTGTTTTAAGAAACAAGATTGTTGCCCAAAAAGATGCAGATCAAATAGTAGACAACATTTATATTGAGTTAGAAGGTGACTACTTATATAAGAACAGATTATTAATGTTAGATATCGTGGCTAACAATAACTGGGAACGCCCTATTTATTTTAGTGGTGGTAGCTTTGGTAATGATGACTATATCTGGATGAAAGACTTTTTACAACTTGACGGTGTGGTTTATAAGTTAGTCCCTATTCGCACGCCATTAGGAAAAGGAAGTCCATTTGATATGGGGCGTATAGACGAAGAAAAAATGTACAATCTTGTCAAAGGATGGGACTGGGGCGGTAGCGGTAGCCCAGATATTTATCACGATACAGAAACGAGACGTAACAGTATCACTTACAGAAGCAACATTGCTAGACTAACAGAAAAGCTATTAAACAAAGGCGAAAAAGGGAAAGCAAAAGAAATGCTGGATCTTGCAATGGAAAAAATGCCTGTTGAGCACTTTGAATATTACTCACTCTTAGAACCTTATGTTTCTGGTTATTACGAGGTAGGCGATAAAGAAAAAGCGCGTGCTTTATATGCAGAGGTAACTAAAAAATATCAAGAGAAAATTGAATATTACGGTTCTATTAAACTAAAACGTCAATACAGCTTAGCTCAAGAGATTATTAGTGAGGTAGAACAATACAGAAACTTTATAAACGTCACAATTATTTATGATGATGAGGCCTTTGCTAGACAAGAAGCTGCCAAGTTTAATGAGTATTTAAAGCTATTTAAAGCCTTTTACCGTGATGATGAGAAACTAGACATTGATAGAGATCTTAAACAGAAAGAAGACTTTTTAAATCTACCTGCAGACTCTGCAGCAATGATGCAAGAGTTCTTAAACGCACAATTAGAACAATAATTAACGTGCAATCATTTATTATAAAAACGCCCAAACTTGTCCATTGGTTATTCCCAAAACGAGTTTGGGCGTTTTCACGCAAACAACCCTCAGTTTACTTGACTTTTGATGATGGTCCTATACCAGAAGTAACACCATGGGTATTAGATCAACTACGGAAATATGATGCGCGTGCAACCTTTTTCTGCATAGGAGATAATATAGCAAAACATCCAAAAATAGCACAGCAGATTCTTGCCGAAAAACACGCTATAGGCAATCATACCTTTCACCATAAAAATGGATGGAAAACGTCTTTTGAAGATTATATAAAAGACTTCAAATTATTCAATTCAGAATTTAAAAACATAAGGAAAGAAAACACCCAGTCTAAAAAACTTTTTAGGCCCCCTTATGGTAAAATGACTTCCCTACAAGCGAAAGCTATTTTAAAAAAAGGACACGATATTATTATGTGGAATGTCTTGAGCGGGGATTATAATCAGCACATTTCCGAAGAAAAATGTCTATCTAACGTACTCAAAAATATACAAGAGGGTAGCGTGGTTGTTTTTCACGATAGTCTTAAAGCAGAAAAAAACTTAAGATATGTACTCCCTAAAGTATTGGAGTATATTAAAGAGCAAGGTTGGAGCTGTAAAGCTATTGACTAAACGTATTCTTTGACAAGGTTAACAAGTGTGGCTGCATCTTGCTCACCACTATGGCGCCATTTCATCTCGCCTCCCTTATATATCATTAAAGTAGGAAGTCTCTTTACACGTAAAGCTTCTGCTAATTCTGCGTTTTTCTCAACGTCTATTTTAATCACTCGAGCTTTATCTCCTAGAGCAGCAGCAACATCACGAAGTACAGAATGCATTTGTATACAAGCTTGATCCTGTTCTACAAAAAAGTCTAGCAGAACGGGTACGCGGGTTTCGATTAATTCTCCAAATTTTGACATTTGATTTTCCTTTTTTGGGTAACGTTTATAAAACAAAGATAACATTTATCATTTATATATAACCTTTAAGGGATATTTGTGCTTATTACTAACGAAAGAGAGCTATCCTAATTTTGTTTTCTGCTTTAAAGTAATCACAGAAATTTCTGGCCAGATACCCACACGGCCTGGATAAGCGAGATAACCAAAACCTCTATTTACATTAAGCATACTCCCTAACTCTTCATAAATACCAGCCCAATTTTCATAACGATACTTAACCGGGCTCCATTTAATAAGACCAGGAATCTCAATCCCAAACTGCATACCGTGCGTATGACCACTTAAAGTAAGTTCTATATTTTTAGGATGTGATTTTACTTGTTCTTGCCAGTGAGACGGATCGTGACTCATCAATATTTTGAACTCTGAAGCATCAACACCTTCACAAGCTTTGTCAAGATCTCCTGCTTTTTTAAAACCTCCTATACCCCAGTTTTCTACGCCTATTAATTTAATAGATTCACCATTTTTTGTGATGGTTCTGTTTTCGTTTAACAACAAATCCCAACCCATTTCTCTTTGGGTGGTTTTTAAATCGATTAAGTTTTGCTTTTTTTCTGTGTCACTTGACCACTTTACATAGTCTCCATAATCGTGATTCCCAAGAACACTAAACACCCCGTCTTTTGCAGATAGAGACCCAAAGGTTTCTTTCCAAGCATCCATTTCTGTCGCTTCATTATTAACAAGATCTCCGGTAAAAAGAATGATGTCCCCATTTTGTTTGTTTACAAGGTCTACAGCATATTTTACTTTTTCTTTGTTTGTAAAACTACCACTATGCACATCACTTATTTGAGTTAACTTATATCCATTAAAAGCATCTGGCAAATTATCAAACTCTAAGGCATACTCGTGTACTTTATAATTATACTTACCTCGCACCATACCGTAAATAAGACTTGTAAAAGGAATTGCAGCAACACCTAATGCTATTGTACTCACAAATTTTCTTCTAGAAGGTAGATGAAACGAAGAAGACTGGACCCCAAACTTTGAAAAAAGACCTATAAATAACCTAATTATATCTTCTCCAAACATGAAGATAATAAGCAACAATTTAGGGACAAAAAAAGTAATAAAAATCCCTATGATATACATACTCTCTGCCGGCATTCTTCTAGAGCCGCCAGAGTTCATTGCCATATAAACAACTAAACCAAGCACCACTAAAGAAGACCCAAAATAAATCCACTTTGCTAAGGGGCTTTTCCATAAAGTTCTAAAAGCTTGATAGGCGTAAATATCAATAAGAATATAAATAACAATAGGAATAAGCCAACGCAACATAATTTCTGAAATTTTAAGTGGTCAAAGATAATTAGAATATACGTGGGTTTGTCGTCTAGATTAACCATTAATTACTGTAAAAGAGCGCTTTGTTTTAGAAGCCAAACAAGAATTAATAATAGAAACCCTGCCCGTCTAAAAAACATAATAAAGCCATATTAAACAATTACTACATCAATGACATTCTTAAAAAACGGAAGAGCCATCACAGTGTGATGGCTCTTCGCCCCAAATTTGATCGGTTATCCTTAAAATGAACAACCTACTTATGTTGTGTAAAGCTAATTAAAAAATAGGTGATATTGAACCCGTTAACGTTTCCGAAGCAATATTTTACGTAAGATTATTCTTATGATTTATAGTTTTAAATTTTACTAAACCCTTAAAGTTTATCAAAATACTCAGGCTTTTTTGTTTCATTAATTCCATTTTTATAGGTTGTGGTTACAAACCCATCATGAATAGAATATGACCCTGTCTCTCCCTTTTTATTTAGTGCTATATATCCTACTTGAAAATTTTTATAATTTTTAGATTTGTTAACAATACGCATCACGGCTTCTTTGCAAGCTTGATCTGGCGATTTGCCTTGTCGCATTAATTCTACCACTAGATAACTACCCACTGTTTTTAAAACCTCTTCCCCTAGCCCAGTTGCTGTACAAGCGCCTATTTCATTATCAACAAATAAACCAGAACCTATAACCGCAGAGTCTCCTACTCTTCCGGCCATTTTAAAAGCAAGCCCACTTGTTGTACAACCCCCAGAAATAGTCCCGTTCTTATCCATCACTAACATACCTATAGTGTCGTGATTTTCTATATTAATAATAGGCTCATATTGCGCTGTTTTTTTCCATTCTTCCCATCCACTTTTTGACGCTTCTGTTAATAGGTTTTCTCTTTTAAAACCTTTTGAGACTGCAAACTGTTCTGCTCCTACACCTGCTAAAATAACGTGTGGGGTATCTTCCATCACCATTTTTGCTACAGCTATAGGGTGCTTAATATTTTCCATACAAAGTACGGCTCCATAATCACCGTGCTCGTTCATCACACAAGCATCAAGTGTAACGCGACCATCACGATCTGGCAATCCACCTATGCCTACAGATTGCCCATCTGCGTTAGCCTCTTCTACACCACAACCATCAATAACGGCCTGTAATGCGCTATTTCCTTTTTCTAGTGATTGCCACGCAGCTGCTGTTGCATCTTTTACATCCCAAGTTGCTATAACTACTGGGGCATTCTTGTTTTGTGTATCAATTGCAGCTGCTTTTGTTTTCTTCTCTGTATCTGAACAAGCTACTAACGCAGACGCAAGTGTAGATGCACCAACAGTACCTAAGGCTGCATTTTGTATAAACTTTCTTCTTTTCATTATAGTATTGCCAGCGCATATGCGAAGGTCTTTCATTAATTATCTTACTGACACCTCATCAATAAATATCCATGCCTTCCCGTCATAAGGGTGCCCTAAATGCCACTCTGGCACCGAACCAAGATTAGTCGCCACTAGTTTTATATATCTAGCAGAAGTAGAGGGTTCTTTAAATGTTATTGTTTTAATTGCGACATCTTCATCTTTATTAGAAGCATCTATATTTTTAACCCCAATAGATTTAAAGTTATTACCATCTATTGAAACCCATACCTCAACTTGTGTTGGGTAAAAAATCCAACTACGTTGATCTTGTAAATAGTTAGTCTCAATAGTGCTTATTTGTTTTACACTCCCTAAATCTAATAATACATCTACGTTGTTGTCGCTATAACCTTGCCACGCCCCCGTTCTAAAATCTTTTGCTCCACGTATTCCATCTATAAGTGCGTCATTACCGCCAGCATTATACTCGTTAGCAAACTCAGTGTGTAATTTCAATTTTAGGTTAGTATCTATTTTGTAAAATTTCGTTTTGAGCACTTTACTTTTCTTCTTTTCCTTTTTGGCATATGTTTTTATAGTGGCTGCTTCTTCTAGAGTAAAGGGGGCGCTATACTTCTTGAATGACCCATTGTTTATTGCATAGAATATTTCTGATGAAACATCTGCTACAGCTAGCTGAACACGTGTATTATTTTTAAAGGCAACTTTGCCTTCTGCAATAAATGGTGCTAGTAAAATTTTATGATCATCTATACTTGTTTTTGGCTCTTGCCCTTGTTTTGTTCCCCAATCTGAAGGTATATCTGTCATCTCAAAATGTAATGCTCCACCATTGGCAATTGCAGAATGGTTGATATACGTTTTGTTTAAAGGCTCACCATTGAGGGTGACAGATTTTATGTATTTATTTACTTCGGAAATGTCCTGAGCAGTTATAACAAACTGTTTTCTGTTTTCTAAATTAATAGTCGCCCTTTCAAATAATGGAGCTCCTATTATATACTCATTACTACCTGGTGTTACAGGGTAAAAACCTAATGAACTCAAAATATACCAAGCGCTCATTTGACCACAGTCTTCGTTACCAGAAACACCATCTGGCTCATTAGTGTAAAGAGTTGTTAAAATCTCACGAACTAACTTTTGTGTTTTTGCCGGCTTGTTTACAAAATTGTAGAGATACGCCATGTGATGGCTTGGCTCGTTTCCGTGAGCGTACTGGCCTATTAAACCTGTAATATCTGCTTGGTCCCTTCCAGAAGTTTTTGCTTCTGCACTAAACAAGTTATCTAAATGTGATTCTAGTTTTTGTTTACCACCCATCATTTTTGTTAATCCAGAAATATCATGAGGGGCGTATAAACTATACTGCCATGCGTTTGCCTCTGTGTAGTTAAAATTAACCTCATAAGGATCAAAAGGACCAAACCAAGTATTATTAAATCTTCCTTGCATAAAACCAGTTTCTGGATTAAACACATTTTTATAATACTGTGCTCTTTCTGTAAATAATATATAATCTTCCGTTTTACCCATTGCTTTTGCCATTTGCGCAATGGTCCAATCATCATAAGCATATTCTAAAGTTTTAGACACACTTTCGCTCTCTTCTTCCATGGGTATAAAGCCTTGATTTTTGTATGCTTTGAGACCTAGCTTATCTTGCATTGCACTATGTTTTATGGCTTTAAAAGCTAGCTCTGTGTCATAATCAACAATGCCTTTTAAATAAGCATCTGCAATTACAGGCACACCGTGATACCCTATCATACAACCCGTATAATTTGCAGATAAATCCCAAATAGGGATGATACCACCTTCTTGATATTTAGCGAGCATGGTGTTCACAAAATCATTGGTGCGTTTTTGCTCAATAATAGTATATAAAGGGTGTGCTGCTCTGTAGGTATCCCATAAAGAAAACACGGTATAATAATCAAAGTCTTTAGTTTGATGGATCTCCATATCCATCCCGCGATACCTGCCATCTACATCTTGATAGAGATTAGGAGCTAACATGGTGTGATATAACGCAGAGTAAAAAACGTGTTTATTGTTTTCTGAAGAGTCTTCTATTACAATTTTATTAAGCTGATGCTCCCATTGTAAAGCGGCTTCTTTTTTTAATTGAGTAAAGGTTTTATCACCCAACTCTACCTCTCTATTTTTCTTTGCACCAGTTATATCTACAGCAGAAATACCCACAGAAACATAGACAGGTTCATTATTAGGGTTTATAAAACTTAAAGCAATTTTTTGAGCTCCAGACGCTCCTTTAATAGGTGGAGATTGCAACATATCATTAAATGGATGTGATGTTTTAATACTAAAAAAAAGACGTTGATCTGTTGCCCATGCTTCACTAAAACGATAACCTTGAATTTCGTTTTTAGAAACTACTTCTATTTTTGCATCTAGCGTTTTATCACGATGTAGTAAATCTATTATTGCTATTTGATTCTCTGCAGAGGGATATTTATACTCATGCATTCCTGCTCGCTCTGTAACCGTAAGTGCAACGTCAATATTAGTGTCATCAAGATGTACTTTATAATATCCTGGTGAAGCCTCTTCATTATCGTGCGAGAATTTTGATCTGTAACCCTCCTTACCATCAGCACCATTATTAAAGACAATATTATTAGTTGGCATTATTAAAACATCACCATAATCACTTACACCTGTACCACTTAAATGTGTATGGCTAAAACCATAAATAGTATCATCACTATAATGATACCCGCTACAACCATCCCACCCATCAAGACGTGTGTCTGGGCTCAACTGCATCATCCCAAAAGGCATAGTCGCCCCAGGATAGGTATGACCATGACCACCTGTACCTACAAATGTATTTACGTAGCTGGTGAGCGGTATATTTGTTTCTGAAATATGCTGTTTTTCTATATCGTTACAGCTTATTAATAACGCCATAAATATTAGTAAAGCAGTAAATCTCATCATTAGTTATTTTTATAGGAGTGAAAAGATACAAAAAAGGGGTTTTAGTTATCACCCTCATTAGCACCATTTTATTTAAAAAATAATACTGTACATTTAACTAACCAAATAAACTGTAAACCATGAAATGGCTTTTACTCATTTTTACTTTTCCTTTTTTCTCAATTGCTACGGGGCAAAATGACACGTTAAGCCTGTCTCAACAAAAAGCTATAGATTCTGTTATTAAAATTTCAGAAGAAAAAAAAACAGCTAGAGAAAAAGTAGATGTATTATGTACATATGTAAGCACTAATAGATATAGTAAGCACACTCAAAGTCTAGTCTATTTATCAGAAAAATTAGCACTAACATCTAATGAAGAAAAACTACAAGCGACAAGTCATTATTATACAGCAAATTTTCATTACTATAACGCACAACTAGACTCTGCACTCTATTATATAAATTTATGTAAACCACTAATAGATGATGCCTCTCAGCCTCTTTTACGCTCTTTTTTAACCGAAACAGAAAGTGGAATTTATAAAAGACAAGGTAATAACCCGCTTGCGATTGCAACGTTACTAAAGTCTAAAAGTTTACTAGATAAGGTAGATACACTACAATTAAACGAGCAAGAAAAAGGAAGGTATAATAACACGGTGCTCTCTTCTTTAAACTCCCTTGCTAATTATTATAACTCAATAGAAGAATATGAAAAAGCTGAAAGTTTTTATGACCAAGGTTTTAATGCAAGTATGCAGAGTAAATTAAATATCCCAGCGGGAGTATTTATTACTAACAAAGGAGATTTATATCTAAACACAAAACAATTTAAAAAGGCATTAATCGCTTTTGAGGAGGGTAAAGAATTAAAATTGAAAGGGAATGCACCCCAAAGAATGATTGCTAACTCTGATTTAAATATAGGTATCGCACATACAGAACTAGGAAATTATAATCTAGCTGAAGATATCTTAACAAACACTGTAAACTTTTATAAAAGTCAAGAAAATCAAGTAAAACTTGGGCAATCTTTAGCGTATAGAGGTGATTTATATATTAAAAAGAAGGATTATTCTCTAGCAATTATAGATTGTGAAAAAAGTAAAAATTACGCAAAAAACTCTAATGCATTAAAGATTTATTCGCAAGCTTGCCATTGTTTATATATAGCCTATAAAGCAGTAGGGGAAAACAATGATGCTCTTATTAACTATGAATATTTTGTTACTGCTCGAGATTCTATTTACAACGAGAATAATATTAAAAAACAAACAGAACAAGAACTTCAATATGAATTTAGTAAAACAGAAGAATTAAAAAATGCCGAGATAGCTGCTAGAAAAAGACGCGGTTTATTAACAACCACACTTGCTGTCATAGGGTTTCTATTTGCTGCATTTCTAGGGTTTTTCTTTTACAAAAACCGCAAAAAAAACTACTTGTTAGCAAAGCAAAAAAAACTGCTTGAAGCTACTGTAGATGAAAAAAACATTCTACTACGTGAGACACATCATCGTGTTAAAAACAGTTTTCAGATGGTGTCTTCTTTATTGTTTATACAAAGTGAAACAGCTCAAGACAAAGAAGCAAAAATCGCAATTAAAGAAGCTCAAAATAGAGTGAGATCTATGGTATTAATACATCAAAAACTTTACAGTAAAGATCAACTTGTAGGTATTGATGCTAAAGAATACATAGAAGATTTTACAAAAGATATTATAGAAAGCCATCAGTTTGAGACCACAAAATTAAAGTACAAAGTGAATGCAGAAAAACTAGTGTTATCTATAGAAACAATTACCCCCATTGGTTTAATCATTAATGAACTAATCACAAATGTCTTAAAACACGCATTTAAACCGGTGACAGAAGACAGTTTTTTACAAATACATTTCTTTTTAAAAGATGAGACTCTAGTGCTACAAGTTATTGATAATGGTGTTGGTATGCCTAACACCATAAAAGAGACCTCTTTTGGTATTGAGCTTATTGATGCTTTATCAAAAAAACTGAAAGCTAGTTTAACGCACACACCTTCTTCTCCTAATGGCACAATAGCAAGTGTTGTTATGAAAAGATTTGAGATACTGTAACCTTTATATAACTTTTGCACTTACAGCACTTTAAAACAGAAAATCGCTTTAAGGTCTATTCACTAAAAAAAACATTCATTCACTAAAGAAATTAGGATTCGCATCTTCATAAATGTATCTTTAGTAATCAAATTATTTTGTGAACAAGCTTAAAATCTATATTGTAGAAGATGAACCTCTCATTTTAATGAACCTCAAAATGGCATTAAAAAAGAAAGGAATCCAAGTGGTGGGCAGTAGTGATGAGTATGATGAAGCTATTGAACAAATAATAAAACTAAAACCTTCACTTGTGCTATTAGACATACAGCTAGAAGGTGATAAAGACGGTGTTAATATTGCAGAATATTTAGACAAAATAAATGTGCATTATATGTACATCACTTCTCAAACAGACCCAAACACTTTAGCAAGAGTAAAAGAAACTAAACCTTTAGGTTACATTGTTAAGCCATTTACAGAAGCTGGTTTATTAAGCAATGTTGAGCTTGCTTGGCACAGTATTGCTTGTGAAGATGAAGAGGTTATACACATTAAAACAGATGGTAGAAAAATAACCATAAAACAAGCCTCTATTCAATTTCTTAAAGCTTTTGACAACTACTGTTACATCTATACTGCCACAGAAGAATATATAGTACCACACACCTTAAAGAATACTGCTGAAACGTTAAACCAAAAACACTTCTTTCAATCTCATAGAAGCTATTGGATCAATCTTCGTAAAATTTCGGCAATAAAAGCAAATTGTGTTCTTATTGAGAATCACGAAATTCCTCTTAGCTACGGAAATAGAAAGTTATTAAAAAAAATGCTAGAGTAATTTGCTATGTAAACTAACACCTCTAACTATAAAAAAACTCATTCTTAAGGGCCCAAATTCTTAAGAAAATTAAAGACCGCAGTATGGGAACTGCGGTCTTTTTGATTAAAAATTTTTACTCACTAAAAAAAACGTTCACTCACTAAAAAAATTTACCACCAACAATCATTTATTGTAAATTTATTGTGAGGTAAAATTTTCAATTTTTTTGAAAAAAAAGGACCGTGTTGAGGAGCACGGTCTTTTTATTTTCTATAATATTTCCGAAGTTATTTTACTCAGCAAACGTCAATTCGCCACTAGCTTCCTGGGCTTTAAATTTTTGCACTAATGCTAATGCATCTGGCACTACATCACTACATAAGATAATTAATGATCCTTTTTTTGCAGTGTTTACAGCGTGGGTTATTGCTTCTTTTTCGCTTGGTATTACAGTAGTTTTAATATTTGGGTCTGTCCTTTTTATTCCTACTTCTAGCATTGCTATTAGCTCTTCTTCAGTCTTACCGCGCAGTCTTTTATCTTGACGTATTATAATTTCGTCTGCCATGTCTGCAGCGATACTACCTATCATATTATTATCTTCTTCTCTCCTGTCACCTATACCTGCAATAATGCAAACCTTATGAGTCGCATCAAGTTTGTCTGAGAAGCCTTTTAACGCTGTCATTCCTGCTGGATTATGAGCATAATCTAATAGGATGCTAAAGTTTTGGAACTTAAAAAGATTTAATCTTCCTGGAGTTTGTGCAGCACTTGGTATAAAAGTTTCAAGCGCCATCTTCATATCTTCTATATGAATACCATGTACATGCGCTACTATCACAGCCGCTAATACATTTTGAATCATAAAATCTGCTTTCCCACCATAGGTTAATGGTATATGCTCTGCTTTCATTACACGCATTTTCCATTGGCCTTTGCAAATTGTTACATATCCGTTTTCATAAACAGCGGTGATACCTCCTTTGCGCTGCATTGCTTGTATATGAGTGTTGTTTTCATCCATAGAAAACAGCGCTACATTACAATTTAAATTACGTCGCATATCATAAACTAGCTCATCATCTGCATTTAAAACAGCTGTACCATCTGGTAGTACTGTTTCTGGTATTACTGCTTTTACACGTGCTAGTTGCTCAATAGTGTGTATTCCTTTTAAACCTAAATGATCTGCAGCCACATTAGTCACAACCGCAACATCACAGTTTTTAAAACCTAATCCAGCTCTTAACAATCCACCTCGAGCACATTCTAAAACGGCAAAGTTTACCGTTGGATCTCTTAGTACAAACTCTGCACTTGCTGGCCCAGTACAATCACCCGTCATTAATAATCTGTTCTGAATATAAACCCCATCACTCGTGGTATAACCCACACGATATCCTTTCATTTTTGCCATATGAGCAATCAATCTACTAGTGGTTGTCTTACCATTTGTTCCCGTTATTGCAGTGATAGGTATGCGTCCTGTATCTCCTTGCTTCGGAAATAGCTTATCTATTACTGGTGCTGCTACGTTGCGAGGCAGCCCTATTGTAGGCGCTAAATGCATTCTAAATCCTGGCCCTGCGTTTACTTCTAGAACAGCACCACCTGTTTCAGAAAGTGGTTTGCTAATATCTGTAGTCATTATATCAATACCACAAATATCAAGATCAATTATTTTTGAGATACGCTCTACCATGCTCACATTTGCAGGGTGAATAATATCTGTAATATCTTCTGCTGTACCACCGGTACTTAAGTTTGCGGTATCTTTTAATATTAGCCTTTCTCCTTTATTAATTACAGAATCTAAACTGTAACCAGCGTCTTTTATAATAGTTAAGGTTAACTCGTTTGTAGTGATTTTTGTCAATACATTTTCATGACCAAAACCACGACGAGGATCGCTATTTACTTTGTCTATTAATTCTTGCACGGTAGATGTCCCATCTCCTATTACGTGAGCTGGTGTACGTACTGCACCTGCGACTAGTTTATTATTAATTACTAATAATCTGTAATCTTCACCAACAATAAATTTTTCAACAATAATAGCCCCACTTCTAGAACTATCTTTTGCGTGTTTAAATGCTACAAGCGCATCATCAAGATTTTGAATATCTACAGTAATACCTCTTCCATGATTGCCATCTACAGGTTTAATTACAAGTGGAAAACCTACATAACGACATGCTTCTTCTAGACTTCTTTCTCTTCTAATAATGTCTCCGCGAGGTACATCAATTTCTGCCTGCTCTAATAAGTATTTTGTGTCTTCTTTATCACAAGCCAACTCGACCCCTATACTTGAAGTTTCTGAAGTTACTGTGGCTTGTATTCTTTTTTGGTTTGCACCATAACCTAATTGACATAAAGAATATTTGTTTAATCGTATCCACGGGATTCCTCTGCTTTCTGCTTCTTCTACAATACTACCAGTACTTGGGCCTAAACGAGAAGACTCTCTTAGTTCACGCATTTCTTGAATATCAACTTCAAGATCATAAGTCTCACCAACAATTAATGCTTCGCATATTGCTACAGCCGCTTTTGCGGCATAACGCCCTACACTCTCTTCCATATATGAGAAAACCACATTATAAACACCGTGCTCGCCATAATCTCGGGTTCTCCCAAAACCAGTATCCATACCTGCAAGTGTCTGTATTTCTAGCGCAATGTGCTCTATAATATGACCCATCCAAGTCCCTTCATCAACTCTCTTAAAAAAACCACCGGGAGAACCTACACTACACCTGTGGCTATACATTGTGGGGAACATTTTTTGTAGTCGTTCTGCAAAACCAGGAATTTTATCTGAGGGTGATTCTTCCATTTTCTCTAAGTCGAGAACCATAACTATTAGTTTATGCCTTCTCACAGACCAATAATTAGGTCCTCTCATTGCGTTGATTTCGCGTATTCTCATAATGCGTTGGTTTAGTGTTTGTTTGTTTTATTTCATGGTATAAATAAACTTTTCAATTTCATATCGCTAATAATACGTCTCTTTACCTTAGACTTATAGCTCGTTTTTGCAATAAAATTCATTCTGAACAATCCATAAATATATCACTTTTGGATATTAATTGGTGTATTTTTGCACACATATAATATTTCAGAAAAAAATGAAGGCAAAAGGAACTTTAATCCCAATAGGCGGAAACGAAGATAAAGGAGTAGAAACCAGCGAAATGCACACGCTTGAGTTTATAGAAGAAGGCATACTTGCTAGAGTTGTAAAAGAAGCTGGCGGTGTAGATGCAGAAATATTAATTGTCCCTACTGCTTCTAGCATACCAGAAGAAGTGGGTGAAAACTACCTAGATGCTTTTGGTAAACTAGGTTGTAAAAATCTATTTGTACTTGATATTAGAACACGTGAAGACTCTGATAAAAAGGATTATATAGAGCGAATGAAAACAGCAAATTGTGTTATGTTTTCTGGTGGAGATCAATCTAAAATCACTAAGAAAATAGGTGGAACAACATTGCATGATATAATGCTTAAACGTTACAAAGAAGAAGAATTTGTAATTGCTGGTACAAGTGCTGGTGCCATGTGCATGAGTCACGAGATGATTACTGGCGGTAGTAGCCAAGAATCTTTTATTAAAGGTGCAGTAGGTATGGATAGAGGGATGAGTTTTATTCCAGAATTAATAATTGATAGTCACTTTATTCGCCGTGGCCGTTTTGGTCGTATGGCTGAAGCTGTGGCTAGATTCCCAAAATTAATAGGTGTAGGTCTTGCAGAAGATACTGGACTTATAATTAAAAATGGAAAATTTGAAGTTCTAGGATCAGGAATGGTTATTCTTTTTAATGCTAGAAAAGCAAGACACAATAATCACGCATTATTAGAAGAGGGTACGGCGATGTCTTTAGTAAACCTAAAAACTCACATACTTGCTAGCGGTGATCGTTTTAACATTAAGAAGAAAAAAGTAAAGGTAAGCCCCTTAGCTTTGCCTGTTACTTCTGTACAAATATAAAATACACAAGGAAATTTAAATTTCTAAATGATTCAATAAAAAAGCGCCATATGGCGCTTTTTTATTGAATCAAATTTATGTGTTTTAATTACTCTTTATAAATAGACACCATTGTATCTCCGTTAGATTTTTTAAATGCACGATACATTCCTTCTGTGTTAAAAGGCATCGTGATGTTTCCTTTTGCATCTACAGCAATAAGACCACCATCGCCTCCTATTTTTAAAATACGATTTTGTATTACCTCTTTTGCAGCTTCTTCTAGTGAGAGCCCTTTGTATTCCATCAAGCAACTTACATCATAGGCTACTACACCACGAATAAAAAACTCACCACTTCCAGTACAGCTAACTGCGCAGGTTTCATTATTTGCATACGTTCCTGCTCCTATCATTGGGCTATCACCTACTCTACCCCATTTTTTATTAGTCATCCCACCCGTAGATGTTGCAGCGGCAATGTTACCGTGCATGTCTAAAGCTACTGCGCCTACAGTACCAAATTTGCCATCTTTCTTTATTTTGTCTTTAGGTGTAGCAGAAGCGTGATCTAACTGAAATGTGTCACTTCCTTTTATATGTTGCCATTGTTGATAACGTAACTCATCATAAAAATAAGCTTCATCTTCAAGTTTAGTTCCTTGGCTTGCTGCAAACTTCATCGCTCCTTCTCCAGCTAAGAAAACGTGATCACTTTTTTCCATAATATCACGAGATAAAGAAACTGGGTTTTTAACTCCTGTTATAAGAGATACTCCACCAGCTTCAAGGTTTTTACCATCCATAATTGAGGCATCCATTTCGTGTGTTCCTGTATTTGTAAAAACAGAACCTTTACCAGCATTAAATAATGGTGAATCTTCTAGCACTATAACTGCAGCTTCTACAGCGTCAATTGCTGTACCTTTATTTTCAAGTACTTTTGACCCTGCGTCTAAGGCAGCCTGGAGTGCTTCTTTATATTTTGCCTCTAGGGCTTCTGTCATTAAACCTTTTACTAGGGTTCCTGCGCCGCCATGTATGGCAATGGTATATGTGTTGTTCATTTTATTAAAATTTCAGAAGGTAAAAATACCCTTTAAATAGTAACTATAAACCAAAATCAAATTTGTAAATAACATTAACCGTTTAACACTCCCTTTTTTGTTATTAACTCAATGGCTCTTTCTTCTTTCTTCTTTGCTCTTTTTTCTATTTTTACGGAAATTGATAACACATGTCAGAACCTAAAAAACGCCTTTTTCTTGTAGATGCCTTTGCATTAATATTTAGAGGGTACTACGCACTTATAAAAAATCCAAGAATAAACTCTAAAGGAATGGACACTAGCGCCATTATGGGATTTATGAATTCTTTTCTAGACGTTATTAAAAAAGAACGACCAGATCACCTTGCCGTTTGTTTTGACAAAGGCGGTAGTGTAGAAAGAAAAGAACTTTTTGAAGAATATAAAGCAAACCGTGACGAAACTCCAGACGGTATTAAAATTGCAATCCCTTATATTTATAAGATTCTTGAGGCTATGCATATTCCTATTATGGTCAAAGAAGGTTTTGAGGCAGATGATGTTATAGGTACGCTCTCAAAACAAGCAGAAAAAGCAGGCTATACTACTTTTATGGTAACGCCAGATAAAGATTTTGCTCAACTAGTGTCAGAAAACATTTTTATGTATCGCCCTGTTTTTGGTGGTGGGTATGAGACTTGGGGTATCCCACAAGTTCAGAAAAAATTTGAGGTAGAAACGCCTTTACAAGTAATAGATTATTTAGGGATGATGGGTGATGCCAGTGATAACATTCCGGGGCTTCCTGGGGTGGGTGATAAGACGGCAAAAAAGTTTATTAAGCAATTTGGTTCTATGGAAGGGCTACTAGAAAACACAGATCAGCTTAAAGGAAAAATGAAAGAAAAAGTAATTGCTAATGCAGAGTTAGGTTTACTATCTAAAAAGCTAGCTACCATAATGCTAGATGTTCCCGTAGAGTTTCACGAGAAAGATTTTGAGATGAGCACGCCAGACGTTGCTGCGGTTACAGAAATATTTGAAGAACTAGAATTTCGTCGTTTAATTACAAATTTTACCAACGCATTTTCTGTTGAGGCGATGGCATCAAAAGGGACAAATCATCAAGAGTCTACAGACAAACCTGCAAGCGCTAAAAAAGTGAGTGCGGCTGCTTCAAATGCTGGCGAAGGACAGTTTAGTCTTTTTGGAGGTGGCGGTGCACCTACAGAGGCTGCCACCACTTTTAGCAGTAGAAAAACGATTAAAGACACCGAGCATTTTTATCAATTAGTGCAACCGGGAATGGGAACAAAACTGTTTATCCAGAACTTGATGAAACAACCTAGCGTGTGTTTTGACACAGAGACCACAGGCTTAAACCCATTAACGGCAGAGCTCGTTGGGATCGCTTTTTCTTGGGAAGCCGGAAAAGGATTTTACTTGGCATTTCCGGAGGAGCAAGAAGCGGCACAAGAGCTTATTGAATTGTTAAGACCATTTTTTGAATCTACAGAAATCGAGAAAATAGGGCAGAATTTAAAGTACGACCTTAAAGTACTTCGGAAATATAATATCGTTGTAAAAGGGCAATTATTTGATACCATGTTAGCGCATTATCTTATCAATCCAGACATGCGTCACAACATGGATGTACTTGCAGAAACCTACCTTAATTACACCCCGGTTTCTATCACAGAATTGATTGGTAAAAAAGGAAAAAACCAAAAATCTATGCGCGATGTTCCGGTAACAGAGCAAACAGAATATGCGGTGGAGGATGCAGATATTACGCTTCAATTAAAAGAACATTTCAGCAAAGAGCTGGGCGAGGCTAATACCCAAAAATTATTCACAGATATCGAGGTGCCATTATTGCGTGTACTAGCAGACATGGAAGCAGAAGGGATTAATCTAGACGAGGCCTTTTTAAACTCTTTGTCTGGAGATCTTGAAAGCGATATTGCCACTTTAGAAAAAAACATCTTTGAAGAAGCTGGTGAGGAGTTTAACATTGCATCGCCTAAGCAATTAGGTGAGATTCTCTTCGGAAAAATGAAGTTAGTAGAGAAACCTAAAAAAACAAAGACAGGTCAATTTTCTACGGCAGAAGACGTTTTAAGCTACCTTGCTAAAGACCATAAAATTATTGCAGATGTTTTAGAATATCGTGGGCTAGCAAAACTAAAATCAACCTACGTTGATGCCTTGCCACTACAAGTAGAAGAAGCAACACAACGTGTGCACACAGATTATATGCAAACGGTTGCGGCTACGGGACGTTTAAGTAGTAACAACCCTAATTTACAGAACATACCTATAAGAACAGAACGTGGTCGTCAAGTGCGTAAAGCATTTATACCGCGCGACGAAAACTACGTATTATTAGCGGCAGATTACTCACAAATAGAATTGAGAATCATCGCAGCATTATCGCAAGAAGAAACGATGATGGAGGCTTTTAAAAATGGCGAAGACATTCACGCATCTACTGCAAGTAAAGTTTTTGATGTGCCGTTAGAAGAAGTAACACGCGAGCAACGTAGCAATGCAAAAACGGTAAATTTTGGTATTATTTATGGGGTTTCTGCTTTTGGTTTAAGCAACCAGACAGACATGTCTCGTGGCGAAGCAAAAGAGCTAATTGACGCCTACTATGACACGTACCCTAAGTTACGTCACTATATGAGTGAGCAGGTAAATTTTGCTCGTGAAAACGGATACGTAGAAACCGTAATGGGAAGACGCAGATACCTAAACGCAATTAACGGAAGTAACGCAATAGTTAGAGGAGCAGCAGAACGTAATGCCGTAAATGCGCCAATACAAGGTAGTGCAGCAGACATTATCAAAATCGCAATGATTAATATTCACAAGAAACTTGAAGAAGGTAACTTTAAAACAAAGATGCTTTTACAGGTGCATGATGAACTTGTTTTTGATGTTCACAAAGATGAGCTAGAAGAGATGAAAACTATGATTAAGTACGAAATGGAAAATGCGTACTTAATGGATGTACCATTAGATGTTGAAGTTGGTATTGGCCAAAACTGGTTAGAAGCGCATTAAAATTTAGCGGCTTCTTTGATTGTTATGTTTCATTTATTATTACGCCTCTAAAACACAAGAAATAACATTATGAAAAAACTATACTCATTAGCGCTACTCTTATTATTAACTCTGACAACGCCAGCTGTAATAGTTGCTCAATGTGAAGGTGTAACAGAAGCAAACTTAACAAACCCAGGACCTTTTGAGGTTGCAACAATGACAGAAGATGATGGGTTAAGAGATGGCCCAGATTATTTTGGGGCAACTGTTTATTACCCTACAAATGGGACGCCTCCTTACTCAAGCATTGCAATTGTTCCAGGATTTACAGCCGAGCAAGATAGTGTAGAAGAGTGGGGACCATTTTATGCTTCTCACGGGATAGTAACTATTATTATTGGAACCAATTCTCTTTTTGATTTTCCAGAAGCAAGAGGAGTTGCACTCATAGATGCATTAGAAACATTGCGTCAAGAAAATGAAAGAGCAGACTCTCCACTTGAAGGAGCTTTAGACATTGACAAATTTGCTGTGAGTGGATGGTCTATGGGCGGCGGTGGCGCTCAGCGTGCTGCAGTACTCGATAATACAATAAAAGGAGTGGTTGCCTTATGCCCGTGGTTAACAAATGCAGAACTAGACCACGACAGTCCCGTATTAATTTTTAGTGGTCAAAATGACCCTACAGCTCCACCTGCACAACACGCAAATTTGCATTACAACGCAACACCAGAAACAACCAACAAACTACTTTTTGAATTTGAAAACGGAAATCATTCTGTTGCAAACACCCCTAATGGAGGTAATGGAGTAGCTGGGAAATTAGCGCTTTCTTGGCTCAAATTATATGTTGAAGAAAACGACTGTTATTGTCCGCTTTTAACAGACAATCTTTTAGACAATCCGCCTGCAGCTTCAATGGTGCAATCTAGCTTTGAGTGTGAGTTACTTGGTCTTGAAGAAAATAAATATGACGTCAGTATTTTCCCTAATCCTACAAAAAGCATCATTAACATAAATACGCTAAGTGATGTAAATTATAAAGTATACTCCTCAATAGGCCAATTGGTACTTAAAGGAGCACTTACTGGTTATACAAAACAAATAGACCTATCTGCTTTTTCTAAAGGCATCTATCACGTTCGTATTAATGATGAGATAATCAAGGTGATTAAAAATTAAGAACAGCTTAATTTTTATAGAAATAACACAGCCCCAATACTCTTTAAGATATTGGGGCTTTCTTGTTTCTGAAGAAAAAAATACACTAATTTAGAGCATTCCATTTTATAATACCGGCATTATTTTACTTCTGAAAATTTAAAAATTTTAAAAAAGCACCATTTCATTTCACTATCTTTAACACAACTAGAATCGCTATACAATGCAAAAATTAATGTCAAAGAAAAAGCCTACGTATCCTATCACGGAAGCTTTATCTACCTACTTATCAAAATATGCACGCAACATAAAAATCCCTATTTATTATGATGACCTGCTAAGATATCAAGGCTCTATAACGGTTTATGACAAACACGGCAACGACTCTTTATGGATTCAAGTATATTACTCTGAGTCTGAAAGAAAAGATATTGAGTTGAGCTTAAAACAAATGTACTCTATACTACATAGTGATGGCTCTGATGCGCTTTTACCCTATCTAAATATTGACAGCATTGACTATTGTACCTTCGGAAACAGTAAACCTTTTAGAATTAAGGTAAGAAACATTCTAAATGATAATTACATATTTCTGTACATTAAAAAAGCAGATGCATCACGTATTTATGGGTTAGAACTAGAACACCTATTGTCACCTAACCACATCAATTTTTTAGTTCACGGAAACACGTTGATTGAAGAGCATATTTCTGGAATACCAGGGGACGATTTTATTAAATACCACCTAGATAACTGTTCTGAACAAGACAAGCGTGAGATTGCAAAAGAGTTTGTAAAGTTTAATGAACGCTGTTTTATTAGGCTACTTGGTGATATGCGTTCTTATAATTATGTAATGGTTTTAATTAATGATTTTGACAGAATCCAGTATAGAATACGCGCCATAGATTTTGATCAACAAAGCTATGAAGGGAATATAAAAGTGTACCGACCACAATTTTTAAAAGAAAATAATGTTTTTGTTGATCTGGTTACATCAGAATTAAAACAAGCATCTATTGATCAATATAAAAGGGAAGAACGTTCTTTACTTGCAAAAAGAGCTACCAGTGCTAAAAAACGTCTCAAACAACTTATCGTTTGTATGCGAAAAGATCATATCTCTCAACCTGAAAAAGTAAAAGAACTTAAAGATGCACTACTTGAGTTAACTGGTGATATCAATTTTAAAAAATCTAGAAATATGGGGCAAATTTTAGACAGTACACTAGATTTTATAATAAGAAATTATAAGAATGAAAACCCTTTTTTAAGAGAGGAATAATTAGAAAAAAATATTTGTAAATTTTACTATGCGCGCATAGTAAATCGTATCTTTGACAGTATACGCACACTTAACACACATTAATAACATGAAAATCAAGAAAATACTAGTTGCTAACCGTAGTGAAATTGCTATTCGTATACTTAGAGCCTGTACAGAGATCAACATAAGTACAGTAGCAATGTATACCTATGAAGATCGTTATTCTCAACATCGTCTTAAAGCTGATGAAGCCTACCAGATAGGTGCAGACAACGACCCTCTTAAACCTTATCTTGATATTGATGCGATAATAAAACTTGCAGTAGATAAAGGGGTAGACGCTATTCATCCTGGTTATGGTTTTTTAAGTGAAAATTCTTCTTTTGCACGTGCCTGTAAAGAAAATGGTATCATATTTATTGGGCCAGATCCAGAAGTGATGGATGCTCTGGGAGATAAAATAATGGCAAAAAAGATTGCCGAAAAATGTAATGTACCAACTATAAAAAGTAACACTCGTGATTTAACATCTGTTAAAGTGGCACTAGAAGAAGCTGAAATCATAGGCTATCCAGTAATGCTAAAAGCTGCCTCTGGTGGTGGTGGTCGTGGTATGCGTGTAATCACAAAACCAGATGATCTTGAGAAAAACTTTGACTCTGCAAAAAACGAAGCGCTCAACTCTTTTGGAGACGATACTATGTTTTTAGAAAAATATGTAGAAAACCCAAAACATCTTGAGGTACAGATTGTAGCAGATAACCACGGTAGTATAAGACATTTATTTGAGCGTGATTGCTCTGTACAACGTCGTCACCAGAAAGTAGTAGAAGTTGCACCTTCTCATAATGTATCGCAAAAAGTAAAAGATGCATTATACAAATATGCCATCGCTATTGCAGAAGAAGTAAACTATAATAACGTAGGTACTGTAGAGTTTTTAGTAGATCAAGACGATACTATCTATTTTATAGAAGTGAACCCTCGCATACAGGTAGAACATACTGTTACAGAAATGGTAACTGGTATAGACCTTATTAAAACACAAATATTTATTGCTGGTGGTTACAAACTAGATAGCAAACAAATAAAAATATATGAGCAAGATACATTAGCAACATATGGTTTTGCACTACAATGTAGATTGACAACAGAAGATCCAGCAAACGATTTTACACCAGATTACGGGACCATCACAACCTATCGTTCTGCTTCTGGAATGGGAATACGTCTTGATGCCGGTAGTATTTATCAGTCTTATAAAGTAAGTCCGTTTTTTGATTCTATGCTAGTAAAGGTTTCTGCTCACGGTAGAACCCTAGACGGAGCGGTACGTAAAATGAGCCGTGCGCTTAAAGAATTTAGAATTAGAGGTGTAAAAACAAATGTTCATTTTTTACAAAATGTAATTCTTCACGATCAATTTAAAGAAGGAAAAGCAACGGTTAATTTTATCAAAGAACACCCAGCACTTTTTAAAATTAAAATACCTCAAGATCGTACTACAAAAATCACTAACTATCTAGGTGAAGTCATTGTTAATGGTAATCCAGATGTAAAGTTTGTAGACAAGACAAAAATATTTAGAACACCTATTATTCCTGCATTTGATCCAAAAGCAGCTTTTCCGAAGGGTACAAAAGACCTCTTAACAGAACTTGGACCAGATGGTTTTAGTAAATGGTTGAAAGCAGAAAAAAAGATACATTACACAGATACCACTATGCGTGATGCGCATCAATCTTTACTTGCAACAAGAATGCGAACTAAAGACATGGTAGCAGTAGCAGAGAGTTTTGCAAAAAACCACCCAAATACTTTTAGTATAGAGATGTGGGGTGGTGCTACTTTTGATGTGTGTATGCGCTTTTTAAATGAAAGCCCATGGACGCGTCTGCGTGAACTGCGCAAGTCTATGCCTAATATCTTATTTCAAATGTTATTGCGTGGATCAAACGGGGTAGGCTACAAAGCATATCCAGATAATTTGATTGAAAAATTTGTAGAGACAAGTTGGGAAAATGGGGTAGATGTTTTTAGAATATTTGACTCATTAAACTGGGTAAAAGCAATGGAGCCAAGTATGCGCTACGTTCGCGAAAAAACGGGCGGTCTTGCAGAAGCTGCCATTAGTTATACAGGTGATATTCTTGATAAAAATAACACAAAATATACGCTAGCCTACTACAAGCAACTCGCCAAAGATCTTGAAAATGCAGGTGCTCATATTATTTGCATTAAAGACATGGCAGGGCTTTTAACGCCTTATGCCGCACAAGAACTTGTGGGCGCATTAAAAGACACCGTAGATTTACCTTTACATTTACATACACACGACACTTCTAGCATACAATCTGCAACGTATTTAAAAGCTATTGAAGCTGGTGTAGACGTAGTAGATGTAGCACTTGCAGGATTAAGTGGTCTTACCTCTCAACCTAACTTTAATAGTGTGGTAGAGATGGTGAAGCATACAGACAGAGCGCACGAGTTTGATATGCCTTCATTAAATAGTTACTCTAACTACTGGGAGGACATCCGTGAGTACTACTACCCTTTTGAGTCTGGCTTAAAAGCAGGTACCGCAGAAGTATATGCACACGAAATTCCAGGAGGACAGTATTCTAATTTACGCCCACAAGCGACGGCGTTAGGGTTGGGCGACCGTTTTGACGAGGTTAAAAAAATGTATGCAGACGTTAATATGCTCTTCGGAAATCTTGTAAAAGTGACACCTAGTTCTAAAGTTGTGGGAGATATGGCCATCTATATGGTGACCAACAATCTAACACCAAAAGATATTTTTGAACGTGGCGCTAGTTTATCGTTTCCAGAATCTGTGGTAAGCTTCTTTAGAGGCGACTTAGGGCAACCACAAGGAGGATTCCCTAAAGAATTACAAGCCATTATTCTTAAAAATGAAACGCCTTATACAGATAGGCCTAATGCTCATTTAGAACCTATAGATTTCACAAAAGAGTTTAAAGCCTTTGAAAAGAAGTTTCAACAAGATTTTAGTAGACCTATTGAGTTTGAAGATTTCTTGAGTTATAGTTTATATCCACGTGTTTTTGAAGACGCACATACCAACTATAAAAAGTACGGTAACGTTGCCATCCTCCCAACAAAGAATTTTTTCTACGGAATGGAGCAGCGCGAAGAGATAATGATTGAGCTTGAGCCAGGGAAAACGATTATTGTTAAACTACTCTCGGTAACGCCACCTAACGATGAAGGGAAACGTATGGTGTTCTTTAAAGTAAATGGTGAGAACAGATTAGTTGAAATATTAGACAAATCGTTGAATATTTCAGTAAAGCAAAACGAAAAAGCAGATGCTAATGATCACACTCACTATGGTGCTCCGCTACAAGGAATGCTTTACAAAGTATTAGTAAAGCCAGGTCAAGAAGTAAAAGAAAACGATCACCTTTTTATTATTGAGGCGATGAAAATGGAAACTACAGTGACGGCTTTAAGAGATGGAACGGTTGCTTCTGTAGAACTTAAGGAAGGAGAAATGGTAATGACAGGGGATTTGGTATTGAGTATTGAATAACCTTTTACAAAATATATAACTATTTAAACCTCACAGGTCTTTTGAGATCGGTGAGGTTATTTGTTTTTATTAGGTCTACTCGAAGTGATTCCACCCTCCGTAAGAATTATTATACAATCAATATTGGGTTTCAAATAACTAAATTTTCACCACTTAAAATTTCCGAAGTAATTGAGTTTAACAACACTCTTTTTAAACATTGTAACCCACTCAACATCAGTTATTTTTTTGATTTTTAGTTGGTTTTAAATTTCAAGTTCTTTTTAATTTGTCAATCAAATAAATAACATTACTTTTGCCGTCCATTAATTTGGGACAGAAAATAATTATTAACAATTAGACAAAGAACATAATGGATACATTAAGTTACAAAACAGTATCTGCTAACAAAGCCACTGTAACAAAAGAGTGGTTAGTAGTAGATGCGGACGGGCACACATTGGGTCGTCTTGCGAGTGAAGTTGCAAAACTTCTTCGTGGTAAGCACAAACCAAGTTTCACACCTCATGTAGATTGTGGAGACAACGTGATTATCATCAACGCAAGCAACGTCCAATTAACAGGAAACAAGTGGAGAGACAAATCTTACATACGCCATACGGGTTACCCAGGTGGACAAAGAAGTCTTACTGCTACAGAATTAAAAGAAAAGAATCCAGCACGCGTGGTGGAGAAAGCTGTAAAAGGAATGTTACCTAAAAATAAATTAGGTGCTGCAATTTTTAGAAACTTGAAAGTGTATAGCGATGCTAACCACGGTCAAGAAGCTCAAAAACCAAGAGTAATCACTATTAACACCGCGACTAAGTAATGGAGACAATTCACAAAATAGGAAGAAGAAAAACAGCCGTAGCGCGTGTTTATCTTTCAGAAGGAAAAGGAAATATTACAGTAAACAAGCGTGAGCTTGCAAACTACTTTACTACACCTACTCTACAGTACAAAGTAAAGCAGCCGTTAATGTTAACTGACAACGAAACTACGTTTGACATCAATGTAAACGTATTTGGTGGTGGTATCACAGGACAAGCAGAAGCAATTAGACTTGCTATTGCTCGTGCAATGTGTACACTTAACGACGAGAATCGTGGTATTCTTAAGCCAGAAGGATTACTTACAAGAGACCCAAGAATGGTTGAACGTAAGAAATTTGGTCAAAAGAAAGCACGTAAGAAATTCCAATTCTCGAAACGTTAATTTTTCGGGTCTTTGGCTCCACTCAAACACCTTATTGGTTATGGGTATTATTTCTTCGGAAATATTATGGGTTAAAAACCAGTTAAAGACAAGTTAGCTTTTGCTAAACTTGTTATCCCGGCAAAAGTCGGAATCTTATCAAAGTAGCGTAAGTTAACTTGATAAAAAGTTCTTAAATAAAATTGAATATTAAATAAGCTGTTAGTCCCGCCCTGCCGGGTGGGACAATTAGTTTAGCATCTAAACCATACGTATCGCGCGGAGGTTGACATCTAAACACACAGAACGTAAACTAACAATAAAATGGCAAAACTAGAAGTAAAAGAATTACTAGACGCAGGTGTACACTTTGGTCACCTGACAAGAAAATGGAATCCAAACATGGCGCCTTACATCTACATGGAGCGTAATGGAATTCACATTATTAACTTATACAAAACTGTTGCAAAACTTGATGAAGCTAATGAAGCTTTAAGAAAGATCGCAGCTAGTGGACGCAAAATCTTATTTGTAGCTACTAAAAAACAAGCAAAAGACATCGTTGCAGAAAAAGCAGGGAATGCTAACATGCCTTACATCACAGAAAGATGGCCTGGCGGAATGTTAACAAACTTTGTAACTATCCGTAAAGCCGTTAAAAAAATGACGACTATTGATAGAATGAAAGCAGATGGTACTTTCTTAACATTATCTAAAAAAGAACGTTTACAAGTAGACCGTTTACGTGCTAAACTTGAGAAAAACTTAGGTTCTATTAGTGATATGAGTCGTTTACCAGGTGCATTATTTGTAGTAGATACTACACGTGAGCACATTGCAGTTGCAGAAGCTTTAATCTTAAAGATTCCAATTTTTGCAATGGTAGATACAAACTCTGACCCAAGAGTAATTGACTATGCAATACCATCTAATGATGATGCATCTAAGTCAATTGACAAAATTATGACATCTGTTACAGATGCAGTAATTGAAGGTCTTGCAGAGCGTAAAGCTGGTAAAGATGCTGATGATGCAAAAGCAGCAAAAGCAGCACCAAAAAAAGAAACTAAAGCTAAAAAAGAAGCTACTGTAGTTTCTGAAGCAGCTAACACAAGTGTTTCTGACGAGAAAGCAATGAAGGATGCTAAGCAACCTGTAAAGCTTGAATCTAAGAAAGAAACTTTAGAAGCAGTTAAAGAAGAAGAGTAGGCTTTTTAGTAAGCAGTAGCTTTGCAGTAAGCAATGTTACTTATTATTAAATAGAATTCTATTTAAAGCGATTCCGCATTGAGCGCGGAAAGACTATAAAAAATTAAGTCGCCAAGTTCATTTCTAATTGAAATTTGCGAAGCGACTTTTTTTAATACAATAATTAATAATTAGTTATCCGCCTTAGCGGATAAGACAAAATAAATATTATCATGGCAAAAATAACTGCTGCACAAGTAAACGAATTAAGAAAAAAGACCGGAGCTGGTATGATGGACTGTAAAAACGCCCTAGTAGAAGCTGAAGGAAACTTAGAAGACGCGATTGCGGTTCTACGTAAAAAAGGTCAAAAAATTGCAGAAAAAAGAGCAGATCGCGACTCAAGTGAAGGTGCTGTTGTTTCTAAAATTAACGATACTAACACAAGAGGTGTTGTTCTTGCATTAAACTGTGAGACTGACTTTGTTGCAAACAACGATTCTTATACTGCAATGGCAAACGAAATGGCTGCTATCGCAATTAACTTTGATACTAAAGAAGAATTTCTTGCTGCAAAATTTGATGACGCTATGACGGTTGCAGAGAAGTTAATCGAACAAACTGGTGTTATTGGTGAGAAACTAGAAATAGGTGGTTTTGAAATTCTTGAAGCTCCTTTTGTAGGAACATATATTCACGGTAAGAAAATTGGTGCTTTAACTGGTTTAAGTGCAGCTATTGACGGCGCAGAAAAACTAGCTAAAGAAGTATCAATGCAAGTTGCCTCTATGGGTGCAACTACATTATCTTATAAAGATTTTACACCTGAATTTGTAGCTAACGAAACACAAGCTCGTATCGCTGTAATTGAAAAAGACAATATTGAATTGGGACGTCTAGGTAAAACTTTAAAAAATATACCTACATTCATTTCAAGATCTCAATTAACTGATGATGTTTTAGCAAAAGCTGAAGAAGCTGCTAAAGAGGAACTAAAAGCAGAAGGAAAGCCAGAACAAATCTGGGACAGAATCCTTCCTGGAAAAATGGAACGTTTTATCGCTGATAACACGACATTAGACCACGAGCAAGCTTTATTAGACCAAAACTTCATTATGGATGACAAGAAAAACGTAGGTGACTACGTTGCAGCTCACGGTGATGTAAATGTTGTTGGTTTTAAGAGAGTAACTCTTGCATAGTTTCTATACTATTTTAAAATAGCTCAACTACCCAGTGTAGTTAGATAATCACTAATCCGTCTTTAGCTTTTGCTTAAGGCGGATTTTTTTTAAAGTATTCTTCATAAGAAAACCCCTCTTAAGTATAACTCAAGAGAGGTTTTTTAATTTAGTGATTATAAAAGGTTTTAAATCTTAATACCCAAAATCATCTTTAATCTTATCTGCTTTATCAAGCATAATATCAATAGTAATAAAATCTACTTCTTCTTTATTAAAAGCTCCTTGATAGACGCGCATCGCTTTTTTATGGTCTCCAGTCTCTTCTAGATAGCGTCCCATATAATAGTCACCTAACACTGTGTCAGGATAATCTCGCTGTGCCATTGTAGCAATTACTTTAAGAGACTCCCATTGTTTGCGCTTTTCAGAAGCCGTTGCAGTTGCTATGTAATCATTTACACGTATAGGATTATCAAGACCAAAAAGATCTTTAATTGTCGCATACTTCTCAGTCAAATATTCATTAATAGGCTTTGTGGTTTTCATTAGCTCATCTTTATACTGTTGCTTACTAATAGGTCTATAAACAGCAAATATCTTCTCAAGTGCATTAGGGATTCCTCGCCCCACGAGGCTGTAATGAGTTGCTCCTTCAAAATTGTCAAAGTAGTAATTAAACTTTTCACTCTTTACTGTTTTTAATTGACCATCAAGCTCTAATGCCGCCTCACGTAATCCTTTTATATCATCTGTTCCTGTAGCTAAATAGTAAAACATTTTGTTGTCAAGAGCAGGAATTCTTTTTTGTAAACGTTCTCCCATAGAAGGGGCTGTATCAGGGCTCAAACTAATTATACCATTAAAAAGCGGAGGGTCTTTAAATAAATAATAATTTGTGAAATTTGCCGTAAAATCATGACCAACGGTGATAATAAACTTAGCAGTACGATATTTAGAATCTATATATGGTATTAATTCAAGACCTAAAAATTCAAAGAAATCTGCCCCAGTATCTGCCGGCATATAGTTAGTATCATCATAGTAAGCATCATCATACCTTGTGTCACCCTGCATCACACCAACCACAATAGACTCTGGCATATCTTCCCAGTAACTAAAGTAATCTACATTACCTGCAACAGGTTCAAAGAGATAATCTGCATCTAAAACTAGAACAATAGGATACACTTTATCTTGATTCTGTTCATAATTACGAGGCAACTGTATTTTTAACCTTCGTATCGTGTCTAATTTTTTAGATTCAAACTCCTCATAGACAGTTTGGGCTGGCGCTATCGTATAACAAAGTGCCAAAATAAATAGTAAAAGAATTTTTTTCATTGTTTCTGAAATTTTATAAACGTGAAGATAGTAAAATTTAAAAATACTCAAGTTATAGATTCTAAGCTCAAAATTGAGTCCAAATAAAAGCCTTTAAATATAAATTTATTGTGCAGAATTAACCTACAATAAATAGTAAATATTTAATTTATTAAGATTAAGGTCATTTTTTTCTGCTTAAAAAAAGACTAAGTATTAACACGTAGTCCATTTCTTCACAATGATTTAGGTAAAATTTAGTATCTTAGTACCACCAAATAAATTAACTTCTTACTGAGTAAAAAACAATTTTCATCACTAAAGCATCACAATTGCTTTTGTTATGCATAATTATTTTAATACTTGGTTAGATTAAATGATCACTTATGAATAATAATCAAGTATTTGTCGCACACCACTGTGAGAACAGTAGTACCCACATTGAACTCTCATTAATTGAAAAAGAGTATTCCATTACAAAAAAAGATTGTAGTGGAGTAAAAGCACTAAGATATATTCTTAGAGAGAAACCAGACCTTTGTATTTTAAGATCTTGTTATAATGATCTTTCTGGTCTAGAAATAGTAAAAGAAGCATTAAGAAAAAAAAGTAAATGTAAATTCATCTTGGTGTTCAACAAAGTGAATGAGATTGACGTAGTGATGGCTACTAAACTTAATATTTCTGGTTGCATAAGCTGTAATGACAGTATTGCAGAGTCTCTAAAATGTTTAGATAAAGTTCATAATAATGAACGTTATTTCTCAAAAGAAATCTCAAAAAAGATAGACAGAGAACAGTTTAAAAATTATACAACTTTTACAGACTTTCAGATTAAGATTATAGCGTATATAGGTTTTTACAACAACCCTGAAAGATTAGCTAAAAAATTAAACTCACCTATTATTACAGTAAACAGAGAAGTTGATCTTATCAAAACAAAACTTAATCTTAAAGCAAATGAGCCATTACATCTATGGGCAGCAAAAAACACTAGCTTAATCGAATCATTAGTGCTAAAACCAGCTTAAAGGGAATGAAAACAGTTCGGAAAAAGTATATCTACACCTGCCTAGCAGTAGGTGTAGTACTTGTAATAGCGAGTATTATTCAGTTAATTCTTTGCTAGATTCACCTTTGTTATAAAGTGGCATAGCAATAAGAGATATTAATCCTATTAACAAAATTGCTGTGATATTTGAAGTCCACACTATCCACCCAAATGCGGTACCAACAGTAAACTCAATAGCAAATAAAGATAATATACCTGCAACTGCTGCTGGATAGGTGCCAAAACCGCTATTAGTAAAAGCAAACGTGAAGCTCCCTACTACAAATGCAATGATTAAAGTACTAAAAGCTATTCCTGATGTAGCTTCAAGCGCTTTTGTGGCAGTATAAAAAGAAAGTATATAAAGCCCCCATATTAAAAATGTATGAAAAATAAAGGCTCCTTTTTTCTTCATGGTCCAGATACTTAACACCCCGTCTTTAAGGCCAGCAATAAATGCTTTTATCTTATTTAAGAAAGAAAATTTTAGATATTTCAGAAGCAAATAACCTGCTATCAAGAGCACGACACCCACAACAGCTAGTATTATTAGTTTTTGAACAGGAATTAGATCTGTAACATAAGAATACAGTATGTCATACTTTAAAAAAATTGCTACTGCTGTAAATGCAAGTAAAAAAATAAGATCTACTACCCGCTCAGAGATAATGGTTCCAAATCCCTTATCAAAAGGGACTGCCTCATACCTACTTAACAAAATAGCTCTTGTAACCTCTCCACTTTTAGGGATACCCAGATTCATAAGATAAGCAACCGCAATAGACATAAAATTATTTGCTAGCCTTGGCTTATACCCTAAAGGCTCTAACATAAAAGACCATCTGTATGCGCGAGATATATGACTAAAAATACTCAGACTAACAGCTAAAACTATATAACCGTAATCTGCATTGTTAAAATGTGCTTTTAGATCATTTAGTTGCTGATCTGTAAAACTGCTATAAACATACCAGATTAAAAAAATGCCAAGCCCGAGAGGGATGGCAATTTTTAAAATATTTGATAAGGTTTTATTCAAAATTAAGTGAGTAAGTTATCTCCGTTAGGGAAGACTAGACTTGGCTTAAACTTTAAAGCTTCCTCTTTTGTCATAATCCCATATACTATTAAAATAAGTATATCTCCTGGAGCAACTTTACGAGCTGCAGCACCGTTAAGTGTAATCTCTCCACTACCACGAGGGCCAGGAATAGCATACGTCTCTAAACGTTCTCCATTATTATTATTCACTATCTGAACCTTCTCGCCTTCAACAATATTTGCTGCATCAAGAAGATCTTCATCGATTGTAATACTACCTATATAATTTAGGTCTGCCCCAGTAACTTTTACTCGGTGTATTTTAGATTTTACTACTGTTATTAACATATTGCAAAGATAAGTAAGATTTCAGAAAATATTCCTAAAACAAAAATTATTCCATATAACTGTAATTTAACCCTTACCAAGCTCAAGATTATCTATAAGACGAACTTCTCCTGCAAACACAACTATAAAAGCACGGTAAGTGTTTGTAATTCTTTTACGTTTTCCTGTTTTTAACGTCGCTTCATTTGCTATGACGAAATATTCTAAATTTAAAAAATCGTGCTTTTTAAAGACACTTTCAACATACTCATTTAAATCATTGATACTAGAAGAATGCCATCGCATTTTTACTTCTTTTAGTGTTTTATAAATAAGAGCAGCTTGATCAAATTGAGCTGCATTAAGCCTTGTATTTCTTGAGCTTCTGGCAAGTCCGTTTTTTTCTCTTATTATCTCACAACCAACAATTTTAATTTTGAATTTTTTAATTTCTACTAATTTTTTAATTATCTGTAGCTGCTGAAAATCTTTCTCACCAAAGTATGCTGCCGTAGGTTTTACAGCTTCAAATAACAAACTAACCACTGTACCTACTCCATCAAAGTGACCATGTCTAAAAGCACCTTCCATCTCTTTAGCAATAGGGCCAAAATTAAAATGAGCAGACTTCACTTCTTTTCCATAAAGATCTGCTGCATTAGGTGCATAAACAAGTATCTCATCACTCACCGTTTTTAACAAATCTGCATCATTCTGCAATGTTCTAGGGTACTTTTCAAGATCATCAGCGTTATCAAACTGGGTAGGATTAACAAAAATACTCACCACACATACTTCATTTTCTTCAAGTGCTTTTTTTACAAGTGAAAGATGACCATTATGCAAAGCCCCCATAGTAGGCACAAAACCTACTCTTGACAGTTCTTTAGCTCTTAAAAATTTTTGTAATTCACTTTGCGTTTTGTAAATTTTCATAGGTCGTTTTTGTTAAAAAAGCTAAATTAACTTATTCCCCTTAAACTGCATAAAATTTCGTAATTTTGCATGTTTTTAAACAAATAACCTAATTAACTATTATTTTATTGAAATGCACGTTGCATTTTGTCGTCATTCTCTCGTGAGGATGCTATTTTAAAATAGGATGATGGTGTAAAAATAAAACAGATGAAAGATAAAAGAATCTTGTATGTGTCGTCAGAAGTAATACCATATTTACCTGAGACCGAGATTTCTTCGATGTCGTTTGAAGCCCCTAAAATGGTGAATAACAACGGAGGGCAGATTAGAATTTTTATGCCGAGATACGGTAACATTAATGAGCGTCGTCATCAGTTACACGAAGTTATACGTCTCTCTGGTATGAACCTAGTAATAAACGATCTAGACATGCCTCTTATAATTAAAGTTGCTTCTATACCAAAAGAGCGTATGCAGGTTTACTTTATTGATAATGAAGATTACTTTAAGCGTAAAGCAATGTATGCAGATGAGGATGGTAACTACTTTAAAGATAATGATGAGCGCGCCATATTTTTTGCAAAAGGTGTAATTGAGACCGTAAAAAAGTTAAACTGGGCACCAGATATCATTCACGTTCATGGATGGTTAGCTTCGTTTTTACCATTGTATTTACGCAATTACTACGGAAATGAGCCGTTATTTGAAAACAGTAAAATAATAACATCTGTTTACAATCAAGGCTTTTCTGGAACGTTAAACGAAAAAGTAATCGACAAGGTGCTTTATGACGGGATGGAAGAAGAAAACTTAGAAGAATTAAAAAACCCAAACTATATAAACTTGATGAAGATTGCTGTAAAAAATTCTGATGCAGTAATAATGGGATCTGAAGAAATCTCTGACGAGTTAAATAATTTTATTAAAGCGCAGAATTTTCCAATATTACCATTTCAGAAGCCAGAAGATTTAGAGCATTCTTATCTCGATTTTTACGAAAATAAAGTATTGGAGAGTACTGAAGAATAAACATATGAAAAAGAAACTTTTTTTACCTTACACTGTGGCAATCTTTACCCTAATTATTGGTTTTGCATCTTGCTCAGAAGATTTTGAAAGCATAGGTACAGAAATAGTAAATGATCAAGGGCTTAACGTTTCAGTAAATACAGAAGCTTCTGTTGTCGCTTATAGTCGTAAGTTGTCACCTTTTAGATCAAACAATATTACTAAGTATCAATTAGGTACTTATTCTGATCCTGTTTTTGGCACTAGTGGCGCAAACATCTTAACTCAAGTTGATTTATCTCAATCTGATCCAGACTTTGGTGAAAATGCTACTGTAGAAAGCGTTTATTTATACATCCCCTACTTTAGTACGGCAGGAGACATTACAGACGAGGTAACAGCATATACTCTTGACTCTGTGTATGGAACATCTCCTATTCGTTTAGAGTTTTTTGAGAGCACATATTTATTGCGTAACCTAGATCCAGCAACAAATTTTGAAGAAACTCAGCGATATTATACTGATCAAAAATCATTATTTGAAGACAATCTATCAACAAGTTTACTTGATATTCCATCTTTCTTACCTAGTGCTGATGAAATTGCAATTACTGAAGGTGAAGGCGATGATGAAGAAACTACAAGATTAGCTCCTGGATTTAGAGAAGAATTACCAATTACTTTTTTTCAAGAACGTATTGTTGATATGGCAGGATCGCCAGAACTTATAAGTAATGCTAACTTTAGAAATTACTTAAGAGGGATCTATATAAAATCTAGTAGTATTGGTGGGGAAGGCACATTATTTAGTGTAAATCTTGATGATGCTGTTATCGAAATAAATTATTCTTTTGATGATGATAATGAGGATGACGGTAGAGGAACTGATGTTTACGAACTTACTTTTAGTAATATAATAGTAAACACTTTTGATGAAACCTTAGACGCCACAATAGCAAGTGATCTTGTTAATGTAGATCAAGAAAACGGTGAAGAAAATTTATACTTACGTGGAGGACAAGGAATCATGTCTATTATCGAACTTTTTGGAGATGAAGACTCTATAGGTTATAATGATTTTGGTATTGTAAATGAACCTAATGGCACTCCAGATGAGATAGATGAAATAAGACAAAAAGGCTGGATTATTAACGAGGCAAATCTTGTTTTTCATGTAAATCAAGATTTAATGGTAAGTGGTGACACAGAGCCAGAGCGTATTTTCATCTACGATCTTAATAATAACTCAAGACTTACAGATTATGACCTAGACCCAACCGCTAGCGAAACTTTAGCCGTAGACAGGATCACATCTCATCTAGGAAGACTTGAAAGAGACGACAATGGTAATGGAAATTCTTACAAGGTGCGTATCACTAATTATGTAAACAATCTTGTGAATAAGGACTCAACAAATGTTAAACTTGGTCTTGTGGTAGCACAAGATGTGCTTAATCCTAACTTTTTAAAACTAAGGAACACACAATCACCAGGTATAGAATTTGTACCAGAATTAAGTTTACAATCACCTGAAGGTACTATCTTGTACGGTAACGCAACTCCTAATGAAGAAAAGCGTCTTACTTTAGAGATATATTATACAGACCCAAATCAATAAAAGAAACATTATGTGCGGAATCGTAGGTTACATAGGAAATAGACAAGCATACCCAATAATTATTAATGGTTTAAAACGTCTTGAATACAGAGGATATGATAGTGCAGGAATTGCATTGTTTGACGGTAAAGATATACAGCTTGCAAAAACTAAAGGGAAAGTTGTTGATCTTGAAGCACGTGTTGCTCAAGAAATAGAAACCAAAGGAACTTTAGGAATAGGCCATACTAGATGGGCGACTCACGGAGTACCTAATGATGTAAACTCTCATCCACATTTTTCAAATAGTGGAGATTTAGTACTTATTCATAACGGTATTATTGAGAACTATGCATCATTAAAAACAGAACTTACTAACAGAGGTTATACTTTTAAAAGTGATACTGACACAGAGGTTTTAGTAAACCTTATTGAGGAAATAAAAAAACAAGAAAAAGTAAAGCTAGGTAAAGCAGTTCAGATAGCGCTTAACCAAGTGATTGGAGCTTATGCAATCGCTCTTTTTGATAGAAGAAAACCAGATGAAATTGTAGTGGCAAAACTAGGTAGTCCATTAGCTATTGGTGTTGGTGATGATGAATTTTTTGTCGCTAGTGATGCTTCTCCTTTTATTGAGTTTACCAATAATGCTATTTATCTTGAAGATGAAGAGATGGCGATTATTAGATTAGGACGTGAAGTAAAAGTACGTAAAATTAAGGATGACAAACTTGTTAACCTTAATATTCAAAAACTAAAACTAAATCTTGAGCAGATAGAAAAAGGAGGTTATGACCACTTTATGCTTAAAGAAATATATGAGCAACCTTCTGTTATAAAAGACACATACAGAGGTAGGTTATTAGCAAATGAAGGTATAATAAAACTTGGTGGATTAGAAGATTATATACCAAGATTTACTAACGCAAACCGTATAATAATTATAGCTTGTGGTACCTCATGGCACGCTGGTTTAGTTGCAGAATATATATTTGAAGAATGGACACGTATTCCTGTAGAAGTAGAATACGCAAGTGAATTTAGATATCGTAATCCAATTATAACAGAGAAAGATGTTGTTATTGCTATTTCACAAAGTGGAGAAACAGCAGATACACTTGCAGCTATAAAACTAGCAAAAGAAAAAGGAGCATTTGTTTATGGTATTTGTAATGTAGTAGGATCAACTATCTCAAGAGAAACACATAGCGGAACTTACACACATGCAGGACCTGAGATTGGTGTTGCATCAACAAAAGCTTTTACTACTCAAATAACTGTGCTTACAATGATGGCACTTAAAATTGGTAAAGTAAAAGGAACTATTTCGCAGTCTAACTACATGCTACATTTACGTGAGCTAGAAATGATACCAAAACACGTAGCAGCTGCATTAAAGAGTAATGATAAAATAGAAGAAATTGCTGCAGTTTTTAAAGACGCAACAAACTTCTTGTACTTAGGTAGAGGGGTAAACTTCCCTGTTGCACTAGAAGGAGCTTTAAAGTTAAAAGAAATTTCTTATATACATGCAGAGGGGTATCCTGCTGCAGAAATGAAGCATGGTCCTATTGCTCTTATTGATGAGCATATGCCGGTAGTAGTTATTGCAGTTAACAGTAACCACTACGGTAAAGTAGTAAGTAACATTGAAGAGATTAAAGCACGTAGCGGTAAAATAATCGCGGTAGTGACAGAAGGAGACACAGAAGTAAAAGCACTAGCAGATTATGTAATGGAGGTTCCTAAAACACCAGAAACATTAACACCACTAGTTACAACTATTCCATTACAACTACTCTCTTATCACATTGCGGTAATGCTAGAAAAAAATGTGGATCAACCACGTAACTTAGCAAAATCTGTTACTGTAGAGTAATCAACATATCTATATTTAATAATAAAGCCCCTTTTCATTTATTTGAAAAGGGGCTTTATTATTAACTTAAATATCTAGAACCTATCTTACTCCCCCAATAATCTACTAATTTCGTCCAGCTTAGGCGTTAAAACTACTTCAATACGTCTGTTTTTTGCTTTACCTTCACTTGTAGTATTGCTAGCAATAGGAGCATATTCCCCACGTCCCGCTGCAGTAAGATTCTCTTTTAAAATAGCACTGTTTTCAGTAAGTATATTTACAATAGCCGTTGCCCTCTTTGTAGAAAGGTCCCAGTTGTTTTTTATTAATCCTTTCTCACCGTATGGAACGTTATCTGTATGCCCCTCTATAAGTACTGCTATCTCATTATTATCACCAAGTACTTTACCAAGTTCTACCACAGCTTCTCTACCTCTTGTATTTACATCCCAACTTCCGCTCTCAAATAGAAGTTTATTTTCCATAGAGACATATACTTTACCATCACGCTGTTCTACAGTTAGACCGTTACCTTCAAAGGTTGTTAAAGCTGCAGAAATAGCATTTTTCAACTTGCTCATTTGCGCTTCTTTTGCAGCAATAATTCCTTCTAATTCTGTTACTCTAGCGCTACTCGCATCTAGATTGTCTTGAGCTTTTTGCAATGTTTTCACCTGTGCTAGCAAGTCTGCCTCTTTTGCATTTAAAAGACGTTCTTTCTCTTCAAGCTCTGCTAATAACGTTCTATTGCGGTCTAGATTCTCAGTAAGGTTTTCACTACTATTTGCTTCTAGTGCGTCATAGTCCTTTTTAATTCTATCATACTTAGATTGCGCTCCAGCTAGATCCATGGCTAGTTGCGTTTTTTCACGCTTACAATTTTCTAGATCTGTTTTAGTTTTCTCTAATCCTATTACAGAAGACCCTTTATCATTATCTAATTTAGACATTAAAGAAGCGTTTTCTATTTTTAAAGCATCATACTTGTCTTTTAAGTCATCGTGAATTTTTCCAGAAACACAACTAGAGAGCGCGAGTGTAATTGCTGTAATAAAAAGTAGATTTTTTAAAGTCATTCTATTGTATTTTTTGGGGTTTTTTGAGCAGCGCATTTCCGAAGAAAAACTACACATTATATAATATTAAGCGTTAAAATCTAGCTCTACCATATGAGGACAATGATCACTATGCACGGCAGCTGGTAATATAACGGCTCTTTTTATGTTTTCTTTTAAAGGTTGGGCAACCATATTATAATCTATACGCCATCCTTTATTATTTGCACGTGCATTTGCACGATAACTCCACCACGTATAATTGTGAGGTTCTTTGTTAAGATGCCTAAAACTGTCTATAAAACCGCTATCTATAAAGTTACCTATCCACTCCCGCTCTACTGGCAAAAACCCACTTGAGTTTTTATTTGCTACAGGATTGTGAATATCTATTGCCTCGTGACAAATATTATAATCGCCACAAATAACAAGATTAGGAATCTCTTTTTTAAGATCATTTATATAATTCTGAAAAAGCGCCATATACTCAAGCTTATGATCCAATCGCGCACTATTAGTGCCACTAGGTAAATATAGGCTCATCACACTTACATCATCATAATCAACTCTAATATTTCGACCCTCAAAATCCATAGACTCGATGCCTGTACCATACTCAATGTGTTTAGGTTCTGTTTTACAAAAGATAGCTACACCACTATATCCTTTTTTTTGTGCACTAAACCAGTAGTGATAAGGATAACCAGCAGCTACAATAGCCTCTGTATCTACTTGGTCTTGATTTGCTTTTGTCTCTTGTATACAAACAACATCTGCATTTGTTTGGGCAAGCCAGGTTAGCATTTCTTTGCGTATAGCCGCTCTAATTCCGTTTACGTTATAACTCAATATTTTCATAGGTGCTAAAGTAAATAACATTGTATTTTTACCCATAGCTTACACAGAAAGGTTTTCCATAAACAATCAACAAAATAAAAGTCTACCTTAAAAGTTGTATACATAGCCATTTCTTATGCGTACTATAATTATTTACTTATTGGTGTTCTTTACCGTATTAACTTCTTTTGAAGCTTATGCGCAAGACGACAGTGCCAATTATCGCAGCATAAAGATTGCCGTTAGCGATAGCATAAAGGTAGATAGTATTGCACTTAACCCAGCTTATTTTAAAGTGTATCAAAACAATAAACAACTTGATAGCCTTAACTATAAAATAGATTTTAATACAGGTATATTATTAACTTCGGAAATAGCAAACACCCAAGATTCGCTCACTATAGAATACTTGCGCTACCCTCAATTCTTAACAAAAAAATATTTTGAGTTTGACAAAAATCTAATTGTGCAAGATAGTGACAACACAGAAAGACTAGTCACACTAGGTAAATCTAATATTAAAAATGAATTCACACCCTTTGAAGGCCTTACCACTTCGGGTAACATATCTCGAGGTGTTACTGGCGGTAATAACCAGAATGCCGTTGTAAACTCACAATTAGACCTACAGATTACAGGAAAACTAAATGATAAAGTATCTATTAGAGCCTCTCTTCAAGACTCAAATCTACCCTCACAAGCAGGAGGATACTCTCAAAACCTTGATGAGTTTGACCAAATTTTTATAGAACTATACAGCGAAAAATGGAATATACGGGCCGGTGATGTTGACCTTCAAAACACAGATAGTTACTTTGCCTCCTTCACAAAAAAAGTACAAGGAATCTCTTTAAGTGGTACTCTAGATCATACAGATGACAGCTCAACAAATGCTTTTGCGGCGGGAGCCATTGTACGCGGTATTTTTACAAGAAGCTCAATCTTAACGCAAGAAGGAAACCAAGGCCCTTATAAACTTGTGGGACCCAACGGAGAACTCTTTGTACTTATAGTTTCTGGTAGCGAGCGTGTGTTTGTCAACGGGATCCCCTTAGAGCGAGGCGAAAACAAAGATTATTTGATTGACTACAACGCTGGTGAGATTAAATTTAACCCTACTTATCCTATTGATGCTACTATGCGTATCACAGTAGAATACCAATATACAGATCGCAATTACACACGTTTTGTAGCTTATGGTGGTGGAGAGTACAAAAATGACAAACTGAGTATTGGGGCTTATGTCTATTCTGAAAACGACTCTAAAAACCAGCCGCTACAACAAAATCTCTCTGAAGAGCAAGTAACAATCTTACAACAAGCAGGAGATGACATAAACGCAATGACAGCACCCTCTGCTGTAGCAGATGACTTTTCTGAAAACAAAATACTTTACAGAAAAGAAACTCAAAATGGTGTAGAAATCTTTATTTATACACCCACAGAGCAAGAAAATCTTTTTAATGTTAGGTTTACAAATGTGGGGCTTGGTAACGGAAATTACAACTTGAGTACTGCAAACGCTATTGCTCGTATTTTTGAGTATATAACACCTATTAATGGTATACCGCAAGGAGAATATGAACCTATTGTACAACTCAATGCACCTGTTAACCTGCAACTAGCAGGTGTTAATGGTAGTTATACCCCAACAGATAAAACTAATGTAGAATTTGAACTTGCAGGTAGTAAAAAAGACCTCAACCTATTTTCTAGTCTAGATGACAGTGATAATACAGGAATCGCAACACACCTTAAAATAGAGCAACAATTGCTTCAAACCAAAGACACTCTAAAACTTAAAGCGTTTGGAAACATAGATTATATAGATAAAAATTTTAGAAACGTAGAGCGACTCTATAATATTGAGTTTAACCGCGACTGGAACCTTCTATCAGTAACTCAAGGCAATCAACTTTACGCAACAACTGGTATAGAAGTAACAGATTCTAAAATGGGTGTGGCTCGCTATGAGTTACAGCACTTAGGATTTTCAGATAGTTTTAGTGGGACACGTCATTTACTCTTCGGAAATTTTAAGAAAGGAAACTTGCGCTCTAGATTAAACACTAGTTATTTAAAAAGTAGTGGTGATAGTCTCGATTCAGAATTTTTCAGAATAAAAAATAGAACCTCTTATTCTTTTAAAAAGTCTTGGGTGGGTGCTACGTTAGACATAGAAGATAATGTAGCTTCTTATAACGGGACTTCTCACTTAAGAGATTCACTTACAAACACTAGCCAGCGATACAATGATTATGGGGCCTTTGCAGGTGTAGGTGACAGCACAAAGGTATTTGTGGAGGGGTATTACAGATATCGCATTACAGATAGCTTACAGAATAATCTTTTGCAACGTGTAAATAATACAAACACATACGGGCTTCGTGCTACTTTAATTAAGACTAAAACAGCACAACTATCTTTACAAGGGCAATACAGAGACATAAAACAAGAATTTAAAGAAGATGAAAATTCTTTAAACACAAGAATTCGTTATGCACAGTCTTTGTTTAAAAATGGCATAAGGTTTAACACCACACTAGAGTCTAATAGCGGTGTGATTGCTCAACAAGACTTCACGTATCTTGAAGTAGATCCAGGGCAGGGTTTTTATACCTGGAACGATTATAATGATAACGGGATACAAGAGTTAGAAGAATTTGAGATATCTCAATTTCAAGACGAGGCAAACTATGTGCGTATTTTATTGCCTAACCAGACGTTTCAAAAAATTAGACAAAATGTGTATAGCCAAACGCTAACATTAAACCCTCAACAATGGGTAGGCGCAGAAGACTATAGAAAGCTGCTAGGCAAGTTTTACAACCAGACCACCTACTCTATTGACAGAAAGGTAAAACGAAGCGGTGACGCCTTTGTAGTAAATCCTTTTACAGATGGTGGTGATGATCAATTAGGGCTCAACCTCAACTTTAGAAATGTGTTATTTTTTAATAGAGGAAAACAACGCTACACAACAAGTTATACCTATGTAGATACCGACAGTAACAATTTAATCTCTTTAGGCTTACAAGAAAACTCATTGCAAAACCATTTGCTTCAGTTTACACATAAAGTACAAGAGCAATGGGTTTTTAACTTGAAAGCCTCGACGGGCACCAATGGGAGTAAATCAGAAAATTTCAGCAATAGAAATTATACACTATCATTACAAGAACTAGCACCAAAAATTTCTTATTTGGCAAGCCAGCAAACACGTTTTGATCTTACCTATGCGCTGGGTGTAAAAGAGAATGAGCTAGGAGATTTTGAGCGCTTGCAGCAAAGTAAGATTACGGCAGGTTTCTTTCACACTAACTCAGATAAGTTTTCTGTGAATGGTGAAGTGTCTTATATTAAAAACGATTATGAAGGTAGCACTTTCTCACCAGTGGCGTATCAAATTTTAGAAGGGCTACAACCGGGAACTAACTTTACTTGGCAGTTATTATTTCAGAAGAAAATAACGAAGTACTTAGATCTTAATTTAAGTTATTTAGGTCGAGATACAGAAACTGCAAAGAGTATTCATACAGGGACTGTGCAGTTGAGAGCATATTTTTAACAGAAACTTTTAGGCATAAAAAAAGGGAGCAAATTGCTCCCTTTCTTAATGATATAAAAGTTCAACTAATTATTTTACAATAATACGTTGTACTTTATTCAAATTATCAGTCCCTATTCTTACGAAATATATTCCTGTAGAAGCATAAGACATATCAATCATTTTTGTGTAACCGCTTCCAACATTTTCTAAAACATAATATGCTAATTGTTGACCTAATGCGTTTGTAACTGTCACTGGTAAATCATTTGTTACTTCAGTAGAATTAAAGATTAGCTCAAATTGGTTATTTGGTTTAGTGCTAATGATAAATTCCGCTTCAGAAAATTCTGATCCTCCCGTTGATAAAAGGCCAGAAAAGTTTGCAGTGTAGTCATTTGTTCTACCATACACTAAATCATCACAAGGGTCAAGAACATCACCGCCTGCACTTTCATCCTCACCACGAACACGCATTCTATGCATACCTCCATTAACTCCGGCGATTGTAGAAAAATCTACAGAAAAATTGAAGTCTGTGTCTCCCGTAGCAACTTGTTCTGAAGATATCAATTCTGAAGGTTCAAATACGTTATTGTCATTAAAGTCAATCCAGATAGCATAGATACTATCTACCCAACCCATCTGTAAAACACCGTCATAAACAAAGTCATCTTCCACGTCTATAACAAAATTAAATATAATATCTGTATCATCAGAATAACCAGAAGCATTACAATTAACGACTAAATCTTGGTCTGCAAAAGCTAATAGAGTAACACCATCGCCAAAACCGTCACAATTACCTTCTGGCTGACAAATAAAATTAGTTACTGTAGTCATAAAGTCATCATTAGAAGTGTCTGCATCGCCAGCTAATTCAGTTCCAGCTACAAAGTCATAATCTCCTATCTCAGACACATCTGCAGTTGCAGTAAAGGTGTATGTATCCGTTTCTCCTTGCGCAATAGATCCGTTGTAAGTTTCTTGAACTGCAGCACCTCCATCTAATGTATAAAATACAGGTATAGATGTTTGCGTTGCTGCTCCAAAGTTTTGTATTGTTACAGTTACAGCCTCTGTTGCTCCTAGACCACTACCTGTAGCAGGGGCATTAATAGCAATTACTCCAGTATCAATATCATTTAATGATGTGATGTCCATACAAAACTCATCATTTGCCGCATTTTCGTCACCCACTAGTGCTGTGCTCGCGCACAGATTATATGTTGTCCCATCTGCACTTAAATCTGCCGTGCCAGTAAATGTATAAGACACATTACTTACTGGGGGAATAGTACCAGTAAAAACTTCTGAAATAGCTGCACCTCCATCTATTGAGAAGCTAACAGGAATATTTGATTGTGGTAAAAGGCCAAAATTTCTTATCATCACAGTCACTGTTTCTGTGGTTGTCAAATCACCATCAGCTGGTGACACAATTGCAATTACACCGGCATCAACGTCTGCATCTGGTGCAATTTTAAATCTACCTACGTTAGCTGCTCTTTGATTGTTAGGAGTACCTACTGTATGTACTTCATTAGCAAAGTAAAAAGTTTGATCGTCAGTAGGATCAATATCAATTTTACTGTAATCTCCATATCTAGAACCAACAATAACACCATCACCTAAAACGATAGGCTCTTCTGATACTGTCATAGTATTTAAAGGATCTGCAGAAAATCTTCCTGTATAATAAGAACCTACATTAGTAGTTCCTGTACCAGCAATACTCATTGCTGTATACCCCATACCTATATTACCTTGGTTATCCATCATTAAAGATGCATTCCAAGCGTGCTTGTTATCTGGAGCTTCATAAGTGCCTTCTTGGTATAATGTCCAAGGTGCAGAATCATTAGCTTGACGAAACTCATACCATCTTACAGCAGCTCTTTTACCATCTGTAGGATCTGTATCAATCACGTGATTGAATACAGCAGCGTTATAAGTTGGAAATTTTCTTAATTGTGCTTGATTCATTACAATACCTTGTAAAGCATCTAATGTACCACCACCTGCATTAGGCTGTGTTAAGTTTTCAAATGAACCACCATCAAAAATAGATGTAAATGGTGTCACCGGAATTTCTTGTGGAGCAGAGATAACTGAATTACCTGGTGATACATAATCAATATCTGCATTCCAAAATTTAATATGATCTGTTGTTACACCCGCATAAGCATCATCTTGAAAAAATACAATAGTAGCATTACCATCTGCTGGCATATTACCATCTGTAATATTTAAAGCTTGTGGACTAGCAAAACCAAAGTTTGAGAAACCTGGAAGTGTAAAACCTTGAATAGAAGCTGTTGCTGCTCCTGCTAACATAGCATTTCTGTCCATCGCATATAATCTGTTACCACCTGACTGATCTGTCAAGAAATAACTAGCTGCCTCTCCAATAGAAACTTTGTTGTAGTCATTTACAGTAGGAATGTTATAAATATTCCAATCTGTTGTTAATGGGTCTCCCGTTTGCGAGATTGCCATTTGAGCACCTGCTCCTAAAAATGAGATTACCCATCTATCGGCAATGTTGTCATAAGACACGGTTAAATCACAACATCCGTTTGCTGGAAAAATTGCTGGGAAAGGGTTTGTGTCTCCTAAAAGCTCATTACCATCTTTATCAAAAATAGCAAATGCAGTGTTCCAAACAACAAATACGTGGTCTGGCCCTACTGCTAGAGCAGGATCTGTTGGGTTTGAACCTGTATAACCAGCATCCCATACAGCTGTTGCAGCTCTACCTTTTATTTTACCGGCAAGTAAGTCTTGGTTCTGAGATAAATAATCTGCTTGTGTTCCTTTTCCTGGAACAACTTCTCTTTTAGGTTGTTTAAGACTATGACGTCCATCTTTAGCCTCTCCCTTTGCAGTACCAGGAGTTAATTCGTTCATACGGGACTGGATTGATGGTGTAACACTAACTAGTGTAGCCTCACCAACAAAGTTTGCCCCTTGTTCGGTTTCTTGAGCTTGAGCAGTAAAAATGGCTGCAAAAGCAAACAAGAATAATGTAAATTTTGATTTCATAATAATTTATTTAAAGTTTCGGGTTTTGGGATTAAATTTATAGCATTTAAAAATACAACCAATTTTCAATATTTGATAAAAAATAAGACCTAAAATGATGATTTAAGCAACGATAATTAGAAAAACCTCTTATTATCATTAAATTGAATGTAATTAACAGGAAAATTCATACTTAAATAAGACAGGTATTAAAAACACGGGTATTTCAGAAAGAAATACAACACACTCTTTTTCTTAATAGTAATCTTAAATTTGGTAACATAAAAAAGCTGAGCAATTAAATAATTGCTCAGCTTTAAAACATATAATTTATTGACGGCTAAAAAACTATCTGATTATTTTACAATAATCTTTGCCGTTTGGTATATATTAGATTTTTGATCTCCCATATTTATTAAATAAACCCCAGCTGCTGCATAAGACATATCTAGTGTATATGTATAAGTATTGCCTTTCTTCTCAATATTATTATATGCAACTTGTTGACCCAATGCATTAAATACAATAAGGTTTAACAACTCATCATAAGATGTATTTAAGCTAATCTCAAATATTTTATTTGGTAAAGTTGTAACAATAATTTCTGAACTTTCAATTGGAGAATCTATTCCTAATAAAGCAGGATATCTTCTTTGAGTATCATTGTTAGTAAGCACCTCATCTGTAGCAAAATTAGATTGTGCTTGTAAAAGAAACTCTGTAGGGTTAGACATATTTGCTTGAGTAGAGAACGTAAAAGATACAGTTTCTTCTGGCTGTATTGTTCCATCATAGTTTTCTACAACTGGGCTTCCGCCGTCTACTATATACTGCACCTCAGGGTCTGTAACAGCTTCTGTACCAAAATTGTGAATTAATACAGTAATGTCATCAGTACTAGTAAGAGCGTCATCTTCTAATGGAGAAGTAATATCTATTACCCCTATATCATTAATGGTTCTAGATGCCTCATCTGTAAAAGTAAATTTACCTACAACCCCTTTTCTTCCAGAATTCATCATTTCTGTGATGAACCAAAAATCAAGATCATTATTAGGGTCAATATCTATTTTTGCATAATCACCATATCTAGTACCTGGAATATTAGAATTACCTCCAAGGATTACTTCTTCAGCAATTGTCATAGTACCTATTGGGTCTGCTGCCATACGACCTGTATAAAATGAACTTACTCTAACAGTAGAAGTAGAAGTAGGTCCAGACATCGCTGTATACCCTAATGCAATGTTACCGTCTTTATCCATAATCATACTTCCTGCCCAAGCGTGCTTACCATCTGGAGAAGTATAAGTTCCCTCCTGATAAATTGACCAAGGATCTAACTCATCATCTTGTCTAAGTTCTACCCAACGAATACCAGCTAATTTTCCATTAGATGCATCTGTATCAACAACAAAGTTTAATACTAAAGAGTTATGATCATCAAATTTTCTTACTTGAGCTTGATTCATAATTGTATTTTGAAGCGCATCAATTGTAGAACCACCTGGCTGTGAAAGGTTTGAAAAACCTCCACCATCAAAAGTAGCAATAAACGGAGTCATGTCAAGCTCTAACCTTGTAGAGATAGATGAGTTTGCAGAGTTTTCAAAATCTACTTCTACAGACCAAACATTTAAGTGATCTGTACTTACTCCTGCCCATGCATCATCTGCCATATGTACTAAAGTTGCTGGAGAATCTGGCATATTACTATCACTTACGTTAGCGACTTGTGGAGCGTTAAATGATGGACCACTCTGAAAACCAGGAATATTAAAAACCTGAAAACCAGCAGTGTTGTCTCCTAAAACCATTTCATTACGATTTAACACCCAAACTCTTTGTGGTGATGTATTTGCCGAAATATAATATCCATTAGGCCCTACACTAAGTTTATTGTAATCCTGAACATTAGGAACCGTATACACATTCCAATCATCATTTACTGGATCTGGCCCTGTAGACACAGCTACCTCAACTCTACCATTAGAAGAGAATAAATAAGATGCTACCCATCTATCTGCTTGCTGGTCATAAGAGATTGTTAAATCACAACAACCCCCACCAGAAAAAATATTTGTAACAGATAATTGACCCGTTGCTGGGCTTCCGTCCTTGTTAAAAACTCTGAATGCAGTGTTCCATACAGCAACCACGTGATTTGGCCCTACTGCAATGGCTGGATCTGTAGGTTGACTGTTTGATGTATATGCATCAAAAACTATAGAAGGAGCTTTACCTTTTACACTTTGTTCTTGAACATTACGATTTCTTACAAAATAGTCATCCTCTTTTTGTTTGTCTTTCCCTATAACGATTACAGGATTTATAGACCTTCTATCTTTAGCCTCTCCTCCTTTATTTTCGTCAGGCATTAATGAAGCTCTTGATGCTAGTGAAGAAACTCTTATAACAGGCAATGTAGAACCTACATCTGTTGGCCCCCAAGCTTCTTGTGCTGAAGAAATTGAAGCTGTAAATATCGCTGCAATCGCTAAAATATAATTTTTTACTTTCATGATTTTTTTACTTTTATAATTTACTCAATTTAAAAAATAAAGATACAATCAATTAGTATAACACCTTTAAAAAAGCCTGGTTCTATTAGCCTAAACAAGCCATAGATGATAATTTTATGAGAAAATGAGAAGAGATTAGAGAAAAATTTAAATTTAAAAACACCGAAAAGCAAAAAACACCTCGCTTTACAAGGTTGGTATATTATTTGTAACTTTACAACAAAACTATAACAATGAAAAAATTTACACTCCTTAGCAGCTTAATTTTAATTATGGCTTGCAATAGCACAAAAGAAACTAAAACTTCTGATATGGCGGTAGACATGACTCACGAAAAAGAAATGCTTGATCAAGGTTTTACCAAAGGAACAATTGTTCATTCTAAAGTAGAAGGTGATTGTGAATATACCATCAAATTAGAGGATGGACGTTTTTTTGAATCTACAGATTTAAAACAAGAATTTATGGTAGATGGGAAGACGGTATGGTTTACTTATGGGGCATTAAGAAGAATGAATAAATGTGATAAAGCTAGTCCAATAAGCATTAGAGAGATGAAATAGTTTTTTCTTATAAAAATAAAAAAGGAGTGATTTTCAAATGAAAATCACTCCTTTTTTTATACTTCAAAATTTAATTTAGCTTTTATTTAACCAAGTTTTCATTGATACAGCTTTTGTAATAATTGCATTTAAATCTGCAATTGCCACACGCTCTTGTTCCATAGTATCTCTATGGCGAATGGTAACCGTTTGATCTTCTAACGTCTGGTGATCTACTGTAATACAAAATGGAGTACCTGCAGCATCTTGACGACGGTAACGTTTTCCTACCGCATCTTTCTCATCATAAAAAACATTGTGCTCCCATTGTAAATCTTCAATAATAGATTGAGCTAGTTCTGGTAGTCCATCTTTCTTCACTAATGGAAAAACGGCTGCTTTTACTGGTGCAAGAACAGCTGGCAATTTTAATACTGTTCTAGAAGAACCATCTTCTAGTTTCTCATCCATTAATGAGTTACTAAATACTGCTAAGAACATTCTGTCTAGACCAATAGAGGTCTCTACAACATAAGGTGTATAATTCTCCCCTAATTCTGGGTCATAGAACTTTAATTTTTTACCACTATGTTCTTCGTGAGCTTTTAAATCAAAATCTGTTCTTGAGTGAATCCCTTCTAGCTCTTTAAAACCAAATGGAAAATTAAACTCTATATCTGCAGCTGCATTAGCATAATGAGCTAACTTTTCGTGGTCATGAAAACGATAGTTTTCTGCACCCATACCTAGAGATAAATGCCAGTTTAATCTATATTCTTTCCAGTGGTTGTACCACTTCATTTCTTCTCCTGGACGCACAAAAAATTGCATTTCCATTTGTTCAAACTCACGCATTCTAAAAATAAATTGTCTTGCAACAATTTCATTTCTAAAAGCTTTTCCTGTTTGTGCAATACCAAAAGGAATCTTCATTCTCCCAGTTTTTTGCACGTTTAGAAAGTTAACAAATATACCTTGAGCTGTTTCTGGCCTTAAGTATAAGTCTGTTGCTGTTTCTGCACTAGCACCAAGTTTGGTCCCAAACATTAAGTTAAACTGCTTTACATCTGTCCAGTTTCTGCTTCCGCTTAATGGGCAGGCAATTTCTAATTCTTCAATAAGCAACTTTACGTCTGCCAGATCTTCTTTTTCTAGAGAGCGGGCTAATCTATTTAATATTTCGGCCTTCTTAGAAAGATAACCTACTACACGAGGGTTTGTAGTAATAAACTCTTCTTCATTAAAAGCTTCACCAAAACGCTTTGCAGCTTTCTTAATCTCTTTTTGCGCTTTTTGCTCTAACTTCTCTGCATAATCTTCTACTAGAACATCTGCGCGGTATCTTTTTTTAGAGTCTTTATTATCAATTAATGGATCACTAAAGGCATCTACGTGTCCAGAAGCTTTCCATGTTTTTGGGTGCATTAATATCGCAGCGTCTAGCCCTACAATATTCTGGTGCATATACACCATAGATTGCCACCAGTAGTCGCGTATGTTTTTCTTTAATTCTACTCCGTTTTGTGCATAATCGTATACGGCGCTTAGTCCATCATAGATTTCACTTGAGCCAAAAATATACCCATACTCTTTAGCATGAGATATTACTTTTTTAAATTGATCGTCATTGTTTGCCATAGCCACAAAAATAAAAAAACCGCCACGATAAATCGTAGCGGCTTTCAGTTATTTAATAAACTCGTTTAAAGTTTTATTTTAATTCTATAATATTTGATACAAGTAACCTACTTTCTTCAAACACATTTATTACATATCTTCCTTTTACTAAGTCATCTTCACTGGCATTAATTAGAGAACAAACATCAAGTGCTTCTTTTTCATAAAAGACTTTTACAGTGGTACTGTATGTTAATTCTTCTTTTTCAAAAGTAATGCTTTCTTTTTCTCCTAGAATGTTGTTCTCAGGGTTAATAACTTGAATATACAATAGTTTATCGCCAGATTCTGATATCTCATTTGGGGCAAGTGTAAAGCAAGCTCTTAACTTATCTGCTCTACTTGCACGTTGTGTTTCTACCACTTTTCCACTTTTTCTTACAATTACACCCTCACTCTTAAGGTTTATTGCTTGTACCAAAGCTCCATTCTTTAACGTTTCAGAAAGTATAGAATTACTATTGCTTATAGAGTCTACCACTTTATAAGTGTTATTAAGTAACGTGTTTGTGCTATCGTTTTGTGCTAACAACATCTTGTTTTCTCTAGATAAACTGTCTGCTTTTTTAAACAATACAACACGCTCTTGTTTTAAGGCAGCTATCTCTGCTTTGTATCTTTTAAGAAGCCCTTCATTTAACTTAGCTTTTTTAACATCTGCAAGTAAAGTCTCTATTCTAGCCTTTGCCGCTATGATCTCTTTGTCTTTTATCTCATTGCTTTGAATAACATCTTCATAATTTGCTATTAACTCTTCAAGCTCTGCTTCCATGTCCTTTTTCTCGTTTTCTAGAGTAATGATAGATTTTTCGCTATCTTGGTTTTTAGAGAACAAGTGGTAAGTATATGCTCCTAGTGAAAAAAGAAGCACGATGAGCAAGCCAATAAAGACTTTAAATTTTGTGGGATTACTATCTGCAGTCATAATATGTTTATGGTTTAACGCAAAAATAGGGCGAGTAAGTCAATATAAAAACCTAAAATTTCATAATTAATGTTAAATCTCTTATTCCCAAAAGTTTGCGGAGGTTGTGCAGACATATTACGTAGCAATGAAAATGTACTGTGCATAGAATGCCGTCATGGTCTACCCTTAGCTTGTTTTCATAGAAATGACGCAGACACTATGCGCAAGATGTTCTTCGGAAAAGTGAAAATAGAAGAGGCTACGGCTTTATTAAAATTTCAGAAACGAGGAGTAACCCAAGAGTTAATGCATAATTTAAAATATAGAGGGCGGCAAGAGATAGGTACTACTTTTGGCGCTTGGTTAGGTCAAGAGTTGTTAGAATCTAAATCTTTTAAAACGATAGATCTAGTAATACCTGTACCCCTACACCCACTTAGACAAAGAAAAAGAGGTTATAACCAAGTAACAAAATTTGGGTCTGAAATTGCAAAAGCACTAAAAGTTCCATTTTATGAAGATGGTTTAACAAAGCTAACAAAAACTAAATCTCAAGTATTTAAGAAGCGTCTTAATAGGTTTTCTAGCGGAAACGGCACAACAGATATGTATAAAATAACAAATAAACTAAGGCTAGAAAGCAAGCATATTTTACTTGTAGATGATATTATCACTACTGGCGCAACCCTAGAAAATTGTGCTACAACCTTACACTTAGCAAACAATGTAAAAATAAGTCTTGCAACAATTGCCATTGCTTAAGCTTGTATAGACTTTTTACGTCAAAGTTTCGTTATTTTTGTAACCTTGAACAAGAAAATCAACATTTTAAAATTTCCGAAGCACCGATTGCTGTACATACCAATCGCGGTTTTATTCATGCTGTCTTTTGTAGATTGTGCAAAAAGAGGTAGACCTACCGGTGGGCCTAAAGATAGTATTCCTCCTATAATTGTGCGCAGTGTACCAGAAAACTATACTACAAATTTTACAGGTGATGAGATACGTGTTTATTTTGATGAATACATAAAACTGAAAGAGCTTTCTAAAAATTTATTAATATCTCCGCCTATGGAGATTGCCCCTACTATTACCCCATTGAGCAGCTCTAAAATTCTCAAGGTAAAATTTAATGACACGCTAAAACCTAATACAACATACTCTATCAACTTTGGTAATAGTATAGAAGACAATAATGAGAACAACACGTTTAAAAGCTATAAGTATGTATTCTCGACTGGATCATTTATTGACAGCCTAAAAGTAAAAGGGCGTATAAAAGATGCTATTGATGGCAAATTAAAAGAAGGTGTTTCTGTAATGCTTTATGAAAAAACTGAAACTTTTACAGACTCATTAATCTACAATATAAAACCAAGCTATGTTGCTACTGTTCAAGATAGCACAAGCACGTTTGAGTTAACAAATATCAAAGAAGGAAATTATTTACTTATTGCTTTACAAGAAGAAAACAAAAACTACACCTTCCAACCTAAAACAGATAAAATAGGTTTTGTAGCTACAACAATCACCTTACCTACAGAAGACACATTTGACATTTCTCTTTTTCAAGAAATTCCTATTTACAAACTAGCAAGACCTAAACAAGAATCTCAAAACAGAATCACTTTTGGGTATGAGGGTAAAGCAGACAGTTTAGATATTCAACTGCTATCAAAAACTCCTTCAGACTTTAAGTCACTCATAACAAAAGAGTTTAAAAAAGATAGTCTTAACTACTGGTACTCGCCAGCATTTGATCAAGACTCTCTTGTCTTTAGCGTTAAAAACAGCTCTAAAATAGACACGGTAACCGTACGTATTAAAGAACTTTATAAAGATTCTTTAAAAATAAAACAGCGCAACAAAGCCTTTCTTACGCTTAAAGATTCTATTACTCTAGAAGCATCAACCCCATTAATTAGTCTTGACTCACAAAAAATGGTTCTCACAGACAAAGACACATTAGGAGTCACATTTAATGCGAGAATTAATAAAAAAGAAAACACTGCCGTTTTATATTTTGACAAGAAAGAAGAGCAAAATTACACCTTAAAAATACTCCCAGAGGCTCTCACAGATTTCTTCGGAAATAAGAATGATTCACTAAAGTTTAGTTACAAAACAAAATTGCTATCAGATTATGGTACCGTAAATGTTACGTTACAAAATTTAAATAATCGCACTGCAATTGTGCAAATGGTAGATGATAAATATAAGCTTGTACAAGAAATATCTCTTGCTGCTAATGTTGACCCAAAAGCATTTTTTGAAAACCTGACTCCTGGCAAGTACTTTATTAGAATCATCATAGACTCAAACAATAACAGAATTTGGGATACGGGAGAATTTTTAACTAGAACTGCTCCAGAAAAAGTAATCTATTACCCTACACAAGTAGAAATAAAAGCAAACTGGAGTCTTGAGGAGACTTTTATTCTAGAGTAAAATTATCTGCATCATTTAAAAACTGAAGATGTCTTCTGTTTTTTTCTATATGACTACTATTAAGTGTGATAGTTTCTATAAACTCTCTCTCAAATGAAGCAGTAGAAACTCGCTCACCTAAAACATCATATACAGCAGAATGCCCTGTATATTGGTGCCCATTGCCATCAAGACCTGTTCTATTTACACCTACACAATATGCCATATTTTCTATAGCACGTGCTTTTAATAGTGCATCCCAAGCTGTGACTCTTCTCTCTGGCCAATTTGCAACATACAATAACACATCATATTCGTCTGTGTTTCTAGCCCAAACCGGAAAGCGTAAATCATAACAAATAAGAGGTCTAATTTTCCATCCCTTATATTCTATTTGTTTTATACTATTACCAGCGTTAAATACTTTATGTTCACCCGCCAGCGTAAAAGTGTGTTTCTTATCATAGGCCTCTGTAAATCCGTCTGGTTTTACAAACAAAAGCCTGTTATAAAAGAACTCACCGTCTTTAATAATAATACTTCCTGTAATAGCGGCATTAAGTTTTGTAGCTTGAGTTTGCATCCATAAAACCGTGGGGCCATCTGGAGCTTCTGCTACTTCTGCTGCATTCATGGTAAAGCCCGTAGTAAACATTTCTGGAAGTACAATTATATCTGTCTCATCTTTTAATGTCTCAAAAAGCTTAGAAAAATGCACTCTATTTCCTTCTGGGTTTTCCCAATATAAGTGAGATTGTATAATTGTAACTCTTAAGTCATTCATAATTAAGAGAGCAACTCTATTATAGATTTTACACCCTGCATAACAGCATGATCTTTAGCAGTATTGCCTTTATCATCTTTTATAGAAGTATCTGCACCGCTCTCTAATAATCTTTTTACAATTTCTGCTTTTGCAAAAGTGGTTGCAAAAATTAAGGCTGTAGCACCGTTAAAGTTTGTGGTATTCACATCTGCTCCAGCTTCAATTAAAACAGTAGCCAGCTCTGTGTAACCCTTAAAACAAACTCCCATAAGAGCAGTGTTTCCTGAGGCATCTTGCATATTTATATCCTGCGGAAATTTTAAAATTTCAACAGAAATGTCCTTAAAACCATAATAAGTAGCAAGCAGTAATGGCGTAGAGCCTCTTCCATCTTTTACACTAACGAGCGATGGTTCACTTTTTAATATTTCAGAAACCAAAGAAAGATTTTGCTCTCTTATGGCAGTAAATAATGATTGTTTCATAGTTTATAAAAGTAAAAAAACAGTGTCACTAAATAGCAACACTGTTCTATTTAATATTTAATCTTATATTATTTTAAATCAAAACGATCTAGATTCATAACTTTAGTCCAAGCTGCAACAAAATCTTTAACAAATTTTTCTTTTGAATCTCCTGTACCATAAACCTCTGCGGTTGCACGAAGCTCAGAGTTAGAACCAAAAATAAGATCTGCTCGAGTTCCTGTCATTACAACCTCTCCAGTTTTACGGTCTCTACCTGCAAAGGTACGGTCATCATCTGAAGTTGATTTCCAAGTAGTTTGAATATCTAAAAGGTTTACAAAAAAGTCATTGCTCAGTGCTCCTTCATTATCTGTAAACACTCCGTGAGTAGAACCATCATAATTAGCTCCCATTACACGCATACCTCCCACTAGAACTGTCATTTCTGGAATAGTCAACGTTAACAATTGTGCTTTGTCTACTAATAATTCTTCTGCAGTTGCTATTTGGTTAGGTTTAAAATAGTTTCTAAAACCGTCTGCAACTGGCTCTAAAAATGCAAAAGACTCAACATCTGTTTGTTCTTGTGTTGCATCTCCACGTCCTGCATTAAATGGTACGTCTATTTCATGTCCTGCTTCCATTGCAGCCATTTCTACACCTACATTTCCAGCAAGAACAATAAGGTCTGCCATAGATATTTGCTTATCATCTTCTTGGGCACTATTAAAATCGTTTTGAATATTTCCGAGGATATCTAAAACCTTGCTAAGTTCTGCTGGATTATTAACTTCCCAGCTTCTTTGTGGCTCTAATCTAAGACGACCACCATTAGCACCACCTCGCATGTCACTACCTCTATAAGTAGAAGCAGAAGCCCAAGCCGTCGTTACTAATTGAGCAACTGTAAGGTCTGTGTCTGCGATTTTACCTTTTAAATCTTCAATATCAATTGCATTAACTAGAGTGTGGTTTACTGCTGGTATTGGGTCTTGCCATAACAAATCTTCTTGTGGTATCTCTGGTCCTAAATATCTAGAAACAGGTCCCATATCACGATGCGTTAATTTAAACCATGCACGCGCAAAAGCATCTTCAAACTCACTAGGGTTATCCATAAAGTGCTTAGATATCTTAGCATAAGCTGGATCCATTTTTAAAGCCATATCTGCCGTAGTCATCATTAAGTCTTGTGACTTTGATGCATCGTGTGCCATTGGCGCCTTAGGTGCATTTGAAGCATCTGTAGGTCTCCACTGGTGTGCTCCCGCTGGGCTTTTAGTTAGTTCCCACTCGTTAAGTAATAGTCCTTTAAAATACTCGTGATCCCATTTTATAGGATTAGGGGTCCAAGCTCCTTCAATACCACTAGTAATAGTATCATCTCCATTACCTGTACCAAAAGTATTTAACCACCCTAGCCCTTGTGCTTCTATTTTACCACCTTCTGGCTCAACACCTACATGTGCATCACCATCACCGGCTCCGTGTGCTTTTCCAAAAGTATGACCTCCCGCTACTAACGCAACTGTTTCATAATCATCCATTGCCATACGGCCAAAGGTCTCTCTAATATCTCTTGCAGAACCTAAAGGGTCTGGCACGCCATTAGGGCCTTCTGGGTTTACATATATAAGCCCCATGTGAGCTGCCGCTAGAGGTTTTTCTAGTTCGCCGTCTTTTTCATATCTGGCTGCATTATCCATCCATTCTGTCTCTGAACCCCAGTAAATATCTTGTTCTGGCTCCCAGATATCTTCACGACCTCCGGCAAAACCAAAAGTCTTGAAGCCCATAGATTCTAGCGCACAGTTTCCTGTTAAGGCAATAAGATCTGCCCAAGAAATGCTTTTACCATATTTTTGCTTAATAGGCCATAATAACAAACGAGCCTTGTCTAAGTTCCCATTATCTGGCCAACTATTTAAAGGAGCAAAACGCTGGTTACCAGTATTTCCACCCCCACGTCCATCTGTCACTCTGTAGGTACCTGCACTATGCCAAGCCATTCGTATAAAAAACCCTCCATAGTTACCATAATCTGCTGGCCACCATTCTTGAGAGTCTGTCATTAAATTAAGTAAGTCTTTTTTTAAGGCTTTAAAATCTAATTTGTTAAAAGCATCTGTATAATCAAAACCTTCCCCCATTGGGTTAGATTTGCGATCGTGTTGACGAAGTACATTTAAATTTAATTTATTAGGCCACCACTTACGGTTTGTAGTCCCACCACCTGCTGCGTGATTTTGTACTCCATTAAAAAATGGACACTTACTTGTATCGTTATTTATATCCCATGCTTCGCCTTTATCGCTCATAATTATCTGTTTTTTAAATTCATATCTACTTTAGATTACTAAATTAATTAAATAAATTGAGTCAGTTCTCTCAAGGGTATTGTATGTTACAATCTTATTATTGAAAAAATTGATACTTCTTTGTTTTTCTATAAATAAACCTTACAGTTTGTTTAAAATTTTTGCTGCAGCATCAAGTGTTTCTTCTGTTTTTGCAAAGCACACTCTTATTTGCTTTTCATCAAGGTTGTCTTTATTAAATACCGAAATAGGAATTGTTGCCAGTCCTTTTTCTTTGGTTAACATTTCAGCAAAAACAACATCGTTATCATTACTTATTTCTGAAAAGTCAAGCAATTGAAAATAGGTGCCTTTTGATGGTATTATCTTAAAACGTGAATCTTTAATAGCATTTAAAAAGTAATCTCGCTTTTGCTGATAAAAAGCACCTAGCTCTAAGTAATTTTTTTCTTCTTGTAAATATTCTGAAAGTGCTTTTTGCATAGGGTGATTTACAGAAAACACATTATACTGATGCACTTTTTTAAACTCATCCATTAAACGTTTTGGCCCTAAACAGTAACCCATCTTCCATCCTGTGTTATGAAAAGTTTTACCAAAAGAAGCAGTGATAAAACTTCGTTTTGCTAAATCTGGAAAACGAGCTGCACTTTGATGTTCTTCATCATCAAAAATAATATGCTCGTACACCTCATCACTAATCACAATCAAGTCGTTTTCTTCTGAAATTTGCTGTAATTGCAACATATCTCTTTCTGTAAAAAGCATTCCGCTTGGGTTATGCGGTGAGTTAATGATAATCATTCTGGTTTTAGACGAAATTGCATTTTCTACTTCCTCCCAGTCTGGTGTATAATGGGGTGACCTTAATTGTATTTCTATCACATTTCCGCCGAAAAGATGTATTGTAGGCCCATAACAATCATAAGCCGGTGTAAATATAATAACCTCATCTCCTATAGAAATAGTCGCTGCAATTGCTGTAAAAATAGCTTGGGTCGCTCCTGCTGTGACAACAACATCTGTTGTAGGGTTATACTTTGCTCCATACATATGTTCCATTTTATCACAAATGACTTCTCTTAATTTTAAATCTCCCGGCATAGGAGCATATTGATTATGACCATCTTTCATTGCTTTTGCCACAAGCTCAATAAGTATAGGGTCACTTTTAAAATTAGGAAATCCCTGAGACAAGTTAATGGCTTTATATTCTGAAGCCATAGCACTCATCACAGAAAAGATAGATGGAGGTATTTGTGGTAGTTTAGTTTTCAAATATTAAAAATTGTGTTTTAAATATACAAAATTGTGTTTTCAGTCAATAGCATAAAAATAGATTATAGGCTTATAATCTATTTAAAAACCATCGATATTCGGTGTATTTTTAACGATGAATTGTTTAAAAAAGCGTAAAATCTGATAATAATTTATTACTTTTATGTAAAAAGGTTATTGCCGCAACAGAAATGAAAGTATTCCACACTATATTTATATTACTTTTTGTCTTCAAGATAAGTTATTCTCAACAAGATACCTTAAAGAGTTCAAAGAGTTTTATTCTTAATAAAGTGATTGAGCAAACTATTGATAGCTCTAACACTTATTACAACAATGGTTTATATAAAAAATCATTGTTTTCAAACATTAAGCTATTAAAATTAGCAAAACAATCTAATGACCCTAGCTACCTTAGCAAAGCACACCGTTATTTAGCTTATGATTTTTTAGTAGTAAATGACACCCTACTGGCAAAACAACATTTTGAAAATGCACGTAAATATGCAGAAATATTAGATGATGATTTAACTTTAGGATTGTCCTTAATGGACTTAGCAAATTACCATACAAGATCTGATCTAGATTATGATAAAGCATTAAAATATCATGATTTATCTATTGATAAAATAACAAAAGCACAAGATTCTACAGAACTTACTAAAGCATACTATAATGCGATCGTCACTGCTTTTTATGCAGAAAGATTTGAAAAAGGTAAAGTTTATTTAACAATACTTAATAATCCGGTATTCGATAAATATAAACCTGACAACTTTTTTCCATCAGAAAAAAATTTTTGGGCGATATACTACAATGAAAAGAAACAATTTTCTAAAGCTGAAGTTGAAGCTAAAGAGGCCATTAAACTTTTAGATAAATTAGCTACCGCTGAAGAAAAATATGATGTTCATGAACAACTTTCTATTAGCTATTACGGCCAACAAAAATATAAAGAAGCCTATGAACAAAGATTGCTAAGCGAAACGTATTATCTAGAGAGCATAGAATTATGGCAAGATGAACAAAGCCAAGCCGCATTAGCTAAACTTAATGTAGATCAATATAAAACCCAAATAAAAGATCAGAAAGAAAAAACGGCTTTGCAGGTTGAGATTGCAAAGAACAAAAGCGACTTAAATAAATTTTTAATCATTGTCTGCACAGGTATTTCACTACTTTTAATAACGTTATTCCTAGCTTACTTAAAGAGAAGAGAATTAAATTTTGCACTCCGTAAAAAGAATGAAGAATACTTGCAAGCAAAAGAGAAATCTGAACTCTTAGCAAAAGCAAAAAATGAATTCTTCTCTACTGTGAGCCACGAATTAAGAACACCACTTTATGGTGTTATTGGCCTTAGCACAATCTTACTAGAAGACCCTAAACTTAAAACGCACCAAGAAGATTTAAAATCACTTAAGTTTTCTGCAGACTATCTTTTAGCCTTAATTAATGATGTTTTACAAATAAATAAAATTGATTCTAAAAATATAGAAAACGAAGAAAGTGAATTTTATGTACGAGACTTAATTAAAAGTATTACATCAAATTTTGAGTACATGCGTTTGCAAAATAAGGACATTATTAACGTTGAGATTGATCCAGAAATTCCAAAATACCTAAAAGGAAATACGGTTAGGCTTTCTCAAATATTAATGAACCTAGTAGGTAACGCATTAAAATTTACAGAAAACGGAACTATCACTATTAATTTGTCTCTTAAAGAAAGTATTGTTAATAATAATTGTATCATACATTTTATAATTGCAGACACCGGTATTGGAATCCCTAAAGACAAACAAAAAACCATTTTTGATGAATTTACGCAAGTTGAATCTTTAAACTTTATGTATCAAGGTACCGGTTTAGGGCTACCTATTGTAAAAAGGCTTTTACAGGCTTCAGACTCAGAGATCTTCTTAGAAAGCAATCTAGGTAAAGGGACTACTGTAAAGTTTGATTTAACTTTTACTATAGTTAATGAGTCTGTCATTAAAGAAGCTGCTCCATTATTAAATCAATCATTGCTACGGGGACAAAATATTTTAATCGCAGAAGACAACAGAATAAATCAAATTGTTACAAAAAAGATACTCGAGAAAAAGGGTGTAAATTGCACAATTGCAGAAAATGGTCAAGAAGCTATTAATTTATTTATCAAAAACAGTTACGACTTAATTTTGATGGATTTAAACATGCCTATTATGAATGGGTTTGATGCAACCATTGAGATTAGAAAGTTTAACAAAGAGGTTCCAATAATAGCATTAACCGCAGTAGAAATTGAAGAACAACGTAACGAGGTTTACGCCGCAGGAATGGACGATATTATTGTTAAACCATATGATGATAATGTCTTTACACGTATAATCGTCGAAAATTTAAGTAAGATTAAAAACAATTATAATAGTAGTACACGTTTATCTTAATTTACTTTTTTAAGCTAAAAAATCCCAAATCACTTATATGGTGATTTGGGATTTTTAATATGCACTATTTCCGAAGAAATTTATCCTTTTGATACTGCCGCCATATACTCACGGTTCATTCTTGCAATGTTTTCTAAAGAGATTCCTTTAGGGCATTCCACCTCACAAGCTCCTGTATTTGTACAGTTACCAAAACCTTCTTTATCCATTTGCTCTACCATATTTAAAACACGTGTAGAAGCTTCTACTTGTCCTTGTGGTAGTAATGCGTATTGAGAAACCTTTGCAGATGTAAATAACATTGCACTTGCGTTTTTACAAGCAGCAACACAAGCACCACAACCTATACATGTAGCTGCCTCAAAAGCGGCATCTGCGTTCTCTTTTTCAATAGGAGTTGAGTTAGCATCAATAGTATTACCAGAAGTGTTTACAGAAACATATCCTCCAGCTTGTTGTATTCTATCAAAAGCGCTACGGTCAACCATTAAATCTTTGATTACCGGAAATGCTTTTGCTCTAAAAGGTTCAATTACAATCTCGTCACCATCATTAAACATACGCATATGTAACTGACAAGTGGTAACACCACGATCTGGACCGTGAGGTTCACCATTAATTTGTAAAGAACAAGAACCGCAAATTCCTTCACGACAATCGTGATCAAAAACTACTGGCTCCTCACCTTTATTAATGAGTTGTTCGTTCAACACATCCATCATTTCCAGAAAAGACATATCACCTTCAATCCCATCTATAGGGTAGGTCTGCATGCTACCTTTTGCGTTTGCATTGGCTTGACGCCATATTTTTAAGGTCAATTTCATAGCTTCTTATTTATATGAACGAGTTTTTAATTCTATATTTTCAAACTTCAGGTCTTCTTTATGTAATACTGCATCTTTAGGCTCTCCTTTATACTCCCAGGCAGCAACATATTTAAAGTTTACATCATCACGTAAAGCTTCTCCTTTTTGTGGACCGTCAAGTTCTACACTTTCTTCACGATAGTGACCACCTGCACTTTCAGATCTGTTTAAAGCATCTTTTGCAAACAATTCTCCTAATTCTAAGAAATCTGCTACACGTCCAGCTTTTTCTAATTCTGGGTTCATGCTGTCTGCACTACCAGGGATTTTTACATCTGCCCAAAATTCTTTTCTTAACGCTGCAATTTCTGTAATAGCGCTTTCAAGATCTTTAGCGTTTCTAGACATACCGCATTTGTTCCACATAATCTTACCTAACTTCTTGTGGAAATGATCTACAGAGTGTTTACCACTTGCATTCATTAATTTATGAATACGATCGTTAACGTCTTTCTCTACTTGATCAAACTCTGGCGTATCTGTTGGTATTTTTCCTGTTCTAATATCATTAGACAAGTAATCACCTATAGTATAAGGTAAAACAAAATAACCATCTGCTAGTCCTTGCATCAATGCAGAAGCTCCTAGTCTGTTTGCTCCGTGGTCAGAAAAGTTTGCTTCTCCTGCCGCGTAACACCCTTCAATGTTAGTCTGTAAATTATAATCTACCCATAGACCTCCCATTGTGTAATGCACTGCTGGGTAAATCATCATTGGTGTTTTGTACGGGTTTTCATCAACGATTTTCTCGTACATCTGAAATAAGTTACCGTATTTGTTTTCAATCACATCACGACCTAAATCGTAAATCTTTTGAGCACTTGGATTATCTATCTTATGGATGTTTGCTTCCATCTTTCCGTAACGATCTATTGCGCTAGCGAAATCAAGATATACAGCTTCTCCAGTTTTATTTACTCCAAAACCTGCATCACAACGTTCTTTTGCAGCTCTAGATGCAACATCACGTGGCACTAGGTTACCAAAGGCCGGGTAACGACGTTCTAGGTAATAATCTCTTTCATCTTCAGATAAATCTGTAGGTTTCTTTTTACCTTCTCTAATAGCTACAGCATCTTCAATTTTCTTTGGTACCCAAATACGACCATCATTACGTAAACTCTCAGACATTAAGGTCAGTTTACTTTGGTGATCTCCAGAAACTGGAATACACGTTGGGTGTATTTGTGTGTAACAAGGGTTTGCAAAGAAAGCACCTCTTCTGTGGGCTTTCCAGGCAGCAGTTACGTTAGATCCCATTGCATTAGTAGACAAGTAAAAAACATTTCCGTAGCCACCTGTAGCTAATACTACTGCGTGAGCACCGTGTCTTTCAATTTCTCCTGTTACTAAGTTACGAGCAATGATTCCTCTTGCTTTTCCGTCCACTTTAACGATGTCTAGCATCTCGTGACGGTTAAAAGATTGTATTTTACCGCGATTAATCTGGCGGTTCATTGCAGAATATGCTCCTAGCAATAATTGTTGTCCTGTTTGTCCTTTTGCGTAAAATGTTCTAGAAACTAACACCCCTCCAAAAGAACGGTTGTCTAATAATCCACCATATTCACGTGCAAAAGGTACACCTTGTGCAACACACTGGTCAATAATATTTCCAGAAACCTCAGCAAGACGATAAACATTTGCTTCACGTGAGCGATAATCGCCACCTTTTACGGTATCGTAAAAAAGACGGTAATCACTATCACCATCACCTTGATAATTTTTTGATGCGTTAATCCCCCCTTGTGCAGCAATAGAGTGCGCACGACGTGGAGAATCTTGATAGCAAAATGTTTTTACATTATAGCCTAACTCTGCAAGTGATGCAGCGGCCGCTCCTCCAGCAAGTCCTGTACCTACAACAATAACATCTATGTTACGCTTGTTAGCCGGATTTACAAGGTTAATTTCGTTTTTATATTTAGTCCACTTATCTGCTAAGGGTCCTTCAGGTATTTTTGCGTCTAATATCGACATAGCTTGATTATTTAGTGTGGAAGTTGATTTAAGTGTAAGTATAATGCGATAAAAATGAATCCTAGAGGAATCAATATCGAATATACTTTAGCAAATTTTGTTAAGGCTTTAGAATACTTATTGTTAAAACCTACACTCTGGAAAGAGCTTGCAAACCCGTGCCATAAGTGTATTGCTAACAATACAAAAGCAATAACATAAAGACCAACTCTCACTGGGCTCTCAAATTTATGTACTGTTTCTGCGTAGTATCTTGTTGGGTCTAGTGGTAGTGCATCTACATATTTATGTATCATCTCTGGAAACCAGAAATCATAAAAGTGCAAACATAAGAAAGCTAAAATCACGAGTCCAGAAATAATCATATTTCTAGAAGCCCAAGAAGCGTTTGCGCTTCCTTTATATTTAGCGTAGCTTTTTACACGAGCGCCACGGTTTTTAAGTTCTAGAATGAAGCCCATCACAAAGTGAAATACGACTCCAAAGATTAAAACTGGTTGCAACAGTGCCTGCACCAAGCCGTTGTTCCCCATAAAGTGGGACCAACTATTAAAGGTGTCAGGGTCTAAGACCGCTGTTAAATTTATTACAAAGTGTTGTCCTAAAAAGAAAACTAAGAACAAGCCCGAAAGTGCCATTGCAAACTTTCTAGCGATAGAAGAGGATATCATTCCCATTATGGTTGTGTTTTCAAAAATTCGTTTTACAAAAATACGGTACGAGACCCGTTATCGCAAGCAATCGTATTTGTTTATTGGCAATTTAGAATTGTTTTAGGTAACGATAGATGCTAATAGCTCTTTTTATGACTTCGGAAATATTAATAATTCTTAAAATTTCCGAAGTTTAAAATATCTTACTTCAACTCAAGCTTAGTCTGAGTAGATTTCCCACCCACAGAAACTGAAACCGTATATTCCCCAGATGGTAAATAAGAAGTTCCGTTTGCTCCTGTCCACGCTTTTGTATCATCTTTCTCTAATTGCTTTTTCCCTTTGTCAGAAACGCTACCGTTGTAGGCGATTTTATTAAAGCCTTTAGTAACTTCTTGTGACCAAGTTTTTAATTCTTTTCCTTTTTCCGAAGTAATTGTAATGGTTGCTTTTCCTGAATTTGGGGCAAACATGTTGATGTCCATTGAGGGCTCAAAAACGTCGCCGTATTGATTAAACCCAGTAGAACCCCATCTTCTAGAAGCACGCATAGATGGCATATCTGCGATAAGCACATCGTTCATTTTTGCTTCGAAAATTTGCTGCACTAAAGAAATGTCTGCCGTATAAATAGAACGACCGTGTGTAGCAACCACCAAGTCTTTATCGCGTGCTTGCACTACCATATCGTGCACCGCAACTGCAGGTAAGCCTTCACTAAAAGCTTCCCAAGATTTGCCTTGATTAAATGAAACATAGGCACCGTTATCTGTACCTAAATAAAGAACGTTCTCGTTTGTGGGATCTTCTCTTATAACGTTTACAGGTGATAATGGCAAGTTGTTGGCGATAGACGTCCAGGTTGCTCCATAATTATCACTCATATACACGTAAGTAGTAAAGTCGTCCCAGCGATAGCCGTTAAGTGTTAGATACACTCGCTCTTTTTTATGCTGTGAAGCAATTACACGGCTTACCCATAAATCTTTAGGCAATGTGCTAGAAATATTCTGCCAATCGCCACCGCCATTTTTAGTTAATTGAACCACACCATCATCACTACCCGTGTAGATTAATCCAAACTGAAATGGAGACTCACTTATACTTGATAAGGTTCCGTAAGCTACGTTTCCTTGTTTACCTCCGTTTGTTAAATCGCCAGAGATCGCTGTCCAGTCTGTCCCTTGATTCATAGATCGCATTAATTTATTTCCTCCTAAATAAAGAATATCTTGATTGTGACTGCTCAATAATATAGGGGTCTGCCAGTTAAATCTATAAGGGCTTTCGCCTAGTTCGTGCTTTGGCTGAATATAGGTTTGCTCATCTGTTGCTCTGTTTAATCTAAAGTAGTTCCCGAACTGAAACCCTGTATACACTATATTACTATCGCGGTTATCAATCTGTATTTGCATCCCGTCACCGCCCATAATAAACTTGTATGGGTACTCGCCATTTTGTTTCCATCCTGGGTTTTCAACATTTGTATGTGGCCCAACCCAAACACCATTATCTTGTAAACCACCGTATACATTATATGGTTTTTCGTTATCTACATTAACAGCATAAAATTGCCCCACAGCAGGCTGATTATTTTTAATCCAGTTCTCCCCATCGTCATAACTAATGTTTATACCACCGTCATTTCCGTTAATAAGATGCCCCGGTTTATTTGGGTTAATCCATAATGCGTGATGATCTGCGTGTACGTTATTTGCCGAAATGCTCTTAAACGTTTTACCACCATCTTTAGATTTTAAAATAGGCACTCCATAAATATAAATGCCATTAACATCACTAGGATCCACATGAATTTTTCCGAAGTAATACCCATAACTATAGTAGATACCATCTAAGAAACCATCGTGTGTTTTTACCCACGTTTTACCGCCATCTGTACTTTTATAAACCTCTGTCCCTATTACCGGAGTATCAAACAACATTGCGTTTGCATCTTCTAGATAGGTTGCTAAATCTGCAGGTTTAACTGTACCTCCACGAACCATCGCTTTTACATTGTCTGCTCTATATTTTTCTTGAAAACCATTGGTTTTTAAATATCCGTTAAGCTTTTTATCATCAAGTGCTAAAAACTGAGAAGCACTCATTGTTTTAAATTGCTCCTTAGATAGTTCGTCATTTTTGTTTGAAGCTTTTGCGTCTCCCTCTCTTCTTGCCTGATTGTCGTGAACTGCATACACGGTGTTTGCATCAAAAACGGCAAGACCTATTCTACCTACACCGGCACCTGTAGGCAAACCACTTCCGGCAACAGAAACTTTGTTCCAAGAACTACCACCATCTGTACTTTTAAAAATAGCACTACCTTCTCCACTGCCTCTAAAATCCCACGCTTTTCTGTCTTTATCCCAAGACGAAGCAAATAGTAGATTAAAGTTATTTGGATCTGCATCCATCTCGATGATTCCACTTTGGTCGTTTACGTAGAGTGTTTTATCCCAGGTTTTACCACCATCCATTGTTTTATAAACACCGCGTTCACTATTTGTAGAATAAAGGTGACCCACTGCTGCAACTACTACTTCGTTTGCATTGTTTGGGTTGATGATGATTTTTGAAATATGATGACTATCTGTAAGCCCCATAGTATTCCATGCTTTTCCATTATCGGTTGATTGCAATAAACCTATGCCAGCATAACTTGAGCGAGAAGAGTTAACCTCTCCTGTTCCTACCCAAATGGTTCTCGATTGCCAGTGTACCGCAAGACTCCCTACATTTTGTGTAGGGCTGCTATCAAGAATAGGCTCAAAAGTAGTCCCGTTATTTTTAGTGTGCCACACTCCTCCACTTGCATACCCTACATAAAACTCTGTTGGGTCTTTTGGGTTTACAGCTAGATCTACCACACGACCACTCATAATAGTTGGACCTATGTTTTTAAAAGGTAGATTTTTGACTAGTGAATTTTCTGTTTGTGTTGCTTTTTGTTGCAGTGCTTTTTCTACTTGCATTGCATTTGTTGCGGGCTGTTGTGCTAGCATATTTCCGAAGAAAAAAAGAGCCGCAAGTGATATATAAAACGATTTCATGGGTTGGGTATTTAAGAGATTACAATTTAAGGAATTTGAAGAGCGTGGGCAATAATCCAAAAAAACCTTTCATACTTTAACATATGAAAGGTTTTTAATAATAAGTAGTATGAAAACCGTTTTTTAAATAGCAATATTTAAATACACAGAAAACCGCTGTTTTGACTCAACATTTCCGCCAAATAAATCTTGATAGATTGGCAAGGTATAATTACTACCAAAAATGAATTTTTCATAAATAACCTCTAGCCCAAGCGTACCGTTAACTATGTTACCATTAGAGTTTGCTATTTTTTCTCCGTATTGTTTAATCTCATTGTATATATCTCCAGACACCCCTAAAAAGGGCATAACATTTACGTTCTCTTTAGGAAATACCGTAAACACCCGTGATGAATAACTAAACTGATTACCAAACTGATATTCATTTTTGTTTTCGCCCTTAGCGTAATAACTTAATAAGGTATTTACGCCTATTTTATCACCACCATAATTATGTCCCAAAGATAAAACGGTATCTACGCTACCTGTTCCTACTTGAAAACCAGGATTTACACTTTCTGTAAGACGCTGTTCAAATTTACCGGTTGGCACCTTAATACCCAGCCCAAACTGCAAAGAGTGACCTGATGGTGTTTTTTCTTCGGAAAAATTAACTTCGTCTGACTCCTCTTTTTTATAAAAGACATGCTTATACCACCCTATAACACTAGCATCACCAAAACCACTAAGATTTTCAGAAACACCATTAAAATCTTTATTTAAATCTTGATAGGGCAGGTTTGCTGTCACATAAAAATTTTTATACACAGAGATTTGCGCCCATAATTGAAAGGTATTAAAATGCTCTTCACTTGTTGGAGAGTTTTCAAAAATTCCGTTTCTAGACTCAAAATTTTGATACATATAACGCACACCAAAAAAATTTGAATTACTTAAGGTACCAAATCCTGTGCTACCACTACTTGTGGCACAACTACAGATGTCACAGAACACTTTTGTGGGTTCATTATAATGCAGATGGTCTTTATGCAAATTTGTATTTGCGAGGCTTATCCCGCTTATTAATAATAGTAAGCTTGTGCCTACTATTTTAAAACTCTGAAAAACGCTCATCTTCTAAAAATTGTGTGTCTGTTAGTGTGTGTAAAAAAGCGATAATGCTTTCTTTTTCATAAGTAGAGAGGTCAATACCTAAAGTACCATCTGGTCTGCTAAAAGTGCTATCTACATTACCATTATCAACCATACCAGTATCATAAAAATCAAGCACTACCTCTAGTGTTGCAAATCTACCATCGTGCATATATGGGTATGTAACCCCTATATTACGTAAACTAGGCACCTTAAATTTGTATAAATCTGAAGGGTCTTCTAGAATATTAAAACGCCCTTTATCATCTAATTGCGGATTTACTGGAAGGCCATTATTTCTAAAACTTTGATCAGTAAATAAATCTGTCGCATGGCAAGAAGTACATTTATTATTAAACGTTGCCAGACCATCCATTTCTATTTGAGATAGGGAGACATTATCTTCTTGTCTAACATATTTATCATATTTAGAGTCCCCAGAAACCATCATTACCATAAACTGAGATAAAGCTTTGAGCATGTTTTCTGTACTTACTTCTCCATCTTCAAAAGCTCTTGTAAACTGTTCTTGATAATAGGTATCCTGCTCTAATTTTGAAATAACATTACTCAAGGTTTCTCCCATCTCCACATCACTAGTTAAAGGAATAATAGGCTGTAGATCTAAATGAGAAGCTGAGCCATCCCACATATATGAAGTTTGGAATCCCATATTTTGAATAGGCTGCGCATTTCTAAACCCAACACCACCATTAACACCGTGGCTTAAATTATGCCCGTGGTGCGTAAAAGCAAATGCCTGTTCATGACAAAAAGCACACGCAATAGCATTATTTGAAGATAATTTTCCTTCATAAAAAAGGCTTTTTCCTAGTTCAAAACCAGCTTCTGTAACTGGGTTATTATCTAAATTATATTGTAGATCAGGAAAATTAGACGGCACATTTACCTCTAAAGGTATGGCCTCATAACTAGCAAGTGTGCTAGAATCTGAGCACGAAAGCATCGTGACCGTTACAGTCATCATTATTAATAGTTTTTTCATAACAATTATATTTAAACCACTGAAAACCAAGACAGTTCTCAGTGGTTCTTATAAAAAATTAATCGTTATGAACGTGGTCCACACTAAACATTCCTTGAATGTTAGTAGCTATTACAGGGGTCTCTGTAGCATCTGTGTGCACTTGATCATACCCATCTGCAAAGTTTACAGAAGTAGTACCATCAAAAACTTTAGAGATATCAGCTTTTAAGTGTATCTCTGGAGTATCATCTGTTCTCACCCTTGCAGAATTAGGCAACACAAGAGTTAACTCCCTATAATTATCTAGAGAAGTACCAACACTACCCATATGCACATTTAAAGGCTCATCTGTAGTTGTGTCATTAGTAAAAGTTCCATCTATTCTTATAAACTTGTAACCAGAAGCCCAAGACCACATCATACCTTCATCTGAAGCTTCATCTAAAAAGTCTCCTTGCCCTTCTGCTCCTAGCAGAAAACGCTCTTGATCAACACCTACACCATAAGTAACAGATACATAATCTGCTGCATCAACATTTTCTAGTGTGATATAGATTTCGCCAGCATTGTTACCATCTTCTTCATCAACTATAAAGATATTATCTTCGGTTGGGTATTCAAACACATTACCCTCATCATCTGTAAGTCTTACGTTACTAATAATGTATTTAAGGTTATCTACCTTATAAGACTCATTATTAGACTTAGCGTATTCAGTACCAAAAATAAAATCTTGGTCACCAACACCGTTGTCAAATTTAAGAACTAAATCTCCTGTTTGTCCTGATAAATCTTCTGTAGCAGCGTCATCATCTGATGAACACGCTGATAATAATATTGCACATGAAAGTAGTGCAAACGTAAATTTTGTAATTTTCATTTGTATTAATTTTGTAATTATTTATAAAAAAAATAGACTGTAATAGTCTACTAGAAATAAATACTTAGGCTATTGGAGGCCTTAAATTAAAAGAAGAAAATTGATACTTATAAAGAGTATCACTAAAAGTGCAGGCTAAATATATATGTTGAGTGGGTATTTTAAAATCAAGCATTTCATTTGCCTGAATAAAAACTGGAAAAAAAGATTCTGACAGAAAATTAACAGCTTTTGTGCTACCGTCTTCTGTTGTAGTAGTCTGTAATTGTTTGCTAAGATGACATTGCCCATTACAAGCCATTTGAGGCTTATCTTTATTTACACAATACGTCTCAATGATATAATCTATATTTAACTGAAAGTAAGAAAAGTAGCCCACAAAAACCATAGGTCTTGCAGCAAAACTCAACAATAATAATATGACAAAAAACTTCTTCAGAGAAACGAATTTAGATTTACAAAAATAATCAAATTTCAGATACTCTAATAATTTCAGCACTTAAAACAAGTAATACTTTAGCATTAAAAAAAGAACACTAGAACCATATTAAATTGATTATTTTTGTCAATTGTAAGTTAAGTGATAACTTTTCTTTACTAGTTTTCAAATAGTATAATTTTTTCAGAAATAAAGTAGATTCCACTTTTGTGTGAATTGAAAAAAAACACCCAACCTCTTGGGCATTTCAATGAGCAAAACACTTGTTCGATCGTTGTTTTCAAAATCAACGGCTTTAAAAGATTTAAACTCCCAGCTTTTAACAGAAAGCAGGGACAACTGCGTAGTATCTGGACTTGTAGGTAGTGCTGTATCTTTAATAGTTGCTGAAACATTCAAGACATCAGACCTTCCCTTTTTATTGATACTTAATGACAAGGAAGAAGCCGCCTATCACCTCAACGATCTTGAAAACCTATTAGGCGATGATAATGTGCTTTTCTACCCAGGTAGTTACAGAAGACCCTACCAGATAGAAGAGACAGATAATGCAAATGTTTTATTAAGGAGTGAAGTTTTAAATAGAATTAACTCTCGCCGTAAGCCTTCTATAATTGTGACCTATCCCGAAGCTCTATTTGAAAAGGTAGTTACAAAAAAAGAGCTCGACAAAAACACGCTAAAAATTTCTGTAGGAGAACACGTCACAATTGATTTTGTTAATGAAGTGCTCTTTGAGTACAAGTTTAAGCGTACAGACTTTGTCACAGAACCTGGAGAGTTTTCTGTTCGCGGTGGTATATTAGATGTGTTTAGTTATAGTAATGATGAGCCATATCGTATAGAGTTTTTTGGCGATGATGTAGATAGCATTCGTACGTTTGATGTAGAAACACAACTCTCGCTTGAGCAGTTAAAAAAGATTTCTATTATTCCAAATGTAGAGAACAAACATCTAGATGAGAACAGAGAAAGTTTCTTAAAATATGTATCTAATAAAACGGTCATTTGTCTTAAAAACGAAGAGCTTTTAAGTGGTGCGATAGACAAGCTTTATGAAAAAGCAACGGACGCTTTTAATAAAACAGATGGTGAGATTAAAAGAGCCACACCGGTAGAGCTCTTTTGCACTTCTAAGTTGCTTAAAAAGCAATTAAGAGATTATAAGAGAATTACGCTCTCATCTGGAAAATCTAGCGAAGATGCCCTTCGACAAGCTCAGGGTGACAGCTCTATTGTTTTTAACACAAAACCGCAACCATCATTCAATAAGCAGTTTGATTTATTGATTAAGAATCTAAATGAAAACACGGCAGACGGTTATACCAACTACATTTTCTGTAGTAGTGAGCAACAAGCAAAAAGATTTCACGATATTTTTGAAGACGCACAAGGTCACGTAGAGCAATTTGAAACTGTTGTTTTCCCTTTATATCAAGGGTTTATTGATTATGAGAACAGAAATATTTGCTATACAGATCATCAAATATTTGAGCGCTATCATAAGTTCAACCTTAAAAATGGGTACGCAAAAAAGCAAGCGATTACCTTAAAAGAACTTACTAACCTTGAGGTTGGTGATTATGTAACACATATTGATCACGGAATTGGAAAATTTGGCGGACTTCAAAAAATTGAGGTTGAGGGCAAAATGCAGGAAGCTATAAAATTGATTTATGGGGATCGAGATATTCTATATTTGAGCATACATTCATTACATAAAATTTCAAAATTTAACGGTAAAGATGGGTCTGCTCCTAAAATATACAAGCTAGGAAGCGCTGCCTGGAAAAAACTTAAACAGAAAACGAAAGCGAGAGTTAAACACATTGCTTTTAACCTTATTGAACTTTACGCAAAAAGAAGGACTCAAAAAGGATTTCAATATGATCCAGATAGTTACCTACAACATGAGCTAGAATCTAGTTTTATGTTTGAAGACACACCAGACCAATCTACGGCAACAGCAGATGTAAAAGCAGACATGGAGAGTGAACGCCCTATGGATCGTCTAGTCTGTGGTGACGTAGGTTTTGGTAAAACAGAAGTAGCAGTTCGCGCAGCATTTAAAGCAGTTGATAACGGAAAACAAGTAGCCATTTTAGTCCCTACTACAATTCTTGCGTATCAACATTTTAATACCTTTAGTGAGCGTCTTTCTGGAATGCCAGTAACGGTAGATTATCTCAACCGTTTTAGAACTGCCAAAGAACGACGCACCGTACTTGATGGATTAAAGGAAGGCAAAGTAGATATTGTTATCGGGACGCATCAATTAGTGAGTAAATCTGTAGAGTTTAAAGATCTTGGCCTTTTAATTATTGATGAAGAGCAGAAATTTGGCGTAGCCGTAAAAGACAAATTAAAGACCATAAAAGAGAACGTAGATACACTTACACTAACCGCTACACCTATCCCGAGAACTCTTCAATTCTCATTAATGGCAGCACGTGATTTAAGTGTGATTACTACGCCACCACCTAATAGACACCCTGTAGAAACACACGTAGTTCGTTTTGGACAAGAGATTATTAGAGATGCTATACGCTATGAGATCTCTCGTGGTGGGCAAACGTTTTTTGTACACAATAGAATTGAGAACATCAAAGAAGTTGCAGGAATGATACAGCGATTAGTACCAGATGCAAAAATTGGTATTGGTCATGGGCAGATGGACGGGAAAAAGCTAGAAGCATTAATGCTTGCTTTTATGAATAATGAGTTTGATGTGCTAGTTGCAACAACTATTATTGAAAGTGGTCTTGATGTTAGTAATGCCAACACTATATTTATTAATAACGCAAACAACTTTGGGTTAAGTGACCTCCACCAAATGCGCGGTCGTGTAGGTCGTAGTAACAAAAAAGCATTTTGCTATTTTATCACGCCACCATATTCTGCTATGACAGATGATGCCCGTAAACGTATTACAGCACTTGAGCAGTTTAGCGACTTAGGTAGTGGTATCAACATCGCAATGAAAGATCTTGAAATACGTGGAGCTGGAGATTTACTAGGTGGTGAACAAAGTGGGTTTATCAATGAAATAGGTTTTGAAACGTATCAAAAAATACTTGCAGAAGCAATTGAAGAACTTAAAGAAAAGGAATTTAAAGATCTATATGCAGACACAACAGCCTCTCTTGGCGAGCGCATATTTGTAAAAGAAGTGGTTATTGACACAGACTTTGAGTTATTATTTCCGGATGATTATGTTAATAATATTACTGAAAGATTAAATCTTTACACAAAGTTAAATGAGATTAAAGATGAGGCTGAGTTATTAAAATTTCAGAAGGAATTAGTAGACCGTTTTGGAGAACTACCAGAAGAAGCCGTAGACTTATTAAACAGTGTTCGTATTAAGTGGATTGCAATTAAAATGGGCCTTGAACGAGTGGTGATGAAACAAGGAAGGTTTATTGGTTATTTTTTAAGTGATCAACAAAGCGATTATTATCAAAGCCCCGGTTTTAGTAAAGTTTTGCAGTTTATGCAGACTAACACCCCAAAAGTAAAAATGAAAGAAAAACAAACCAGAAATGGATTGCGTTTATTATTAAACATTGATAAAGTAAGATCTGTTAGTGAAGTATTAACAGTGCTTGAAAAATTTTCGGCATAAGTCTTGCTTAGGATAGTTAGACTCTTCTAGTTTATTCGTGTTTAAGCGAAAAAGCAATGCTTGAAATTTTATTTTTAAGCAAATAGATAGTGTTTATATGAGTTCACAGTATATTTAACAAAAATAGAATCATTTAAAGATGAAAAAAATTCTACTCGGATTATTATTATTCCCATTGCTAGCAATGGCACAACAAACTATCACTGGTCATTTTGCACCAGAAAATAGTTTTCAATTTGGTATTCTGTATCGCATTGCTCCAGATAATGTGTATTATGTAACAGACTCAAACATAGACGCCGAAGGTACTTTTGTATTAGATATTAAAGAAGATATCACACCCGGAATGTATCGTATAGTTTATAACCTGCCACAAGATCAGCACTTTTTTGATTTTATTTATAGCGGTAAAGAACCTGTAGAGTTCACATTTAGTGCAGATAATGTCATTACTTTTTCTGCTTCTGAAGAAAACAAGATCTGGTCAGAATATGTATCACAAAGCCCTGTTTTTAAGGCACAAATAGATGCATTACTGACAGAAGAAAATGTGAAAGAGCGAAAAATAGAAAAAGTACTCAGCACTCAAAAAGAGTGGTACAACGACATCCTTAAAAGATCTGAAGGAATGTTAGTTCATGATTTAATTGATGCTGTAAAGCCTTATCTTGAAAGTAACTTTTCTTCATATGACATTTATGCAGCAAAAGCAAAAAGAAATTATTTTGACAGTTTTGATTTTACAAAACCATTGCTTCAAAACTCTGGGTTACCTTTAGAGCAATCTATTAAGTATATTTTTACTAAAGTTGATGATAAAAAATCTGCAACTTCTAGAATGGCTAACATTGATGTTGTTGCAAAAAAAGTAGCTGTAACAGATGCTAAATATCAAAAACAATTGCTCTCAAATCTTTGGGATTTTCTTACTGCTAATGAGCAAGTAAAAGAAGCAAACCATCTTGCAGAGAAACACCTCATCCCTATTTCAAAAAAACTAGGTGATACAGCACTTGCTACAAAACTAGAAACCTATAAAAATGTATCAATAGGAGCAAAAGCACCTAACTTTTCTTGGCCAGAATACGAAGGAGACAAAACATACATTAAATATTTTCACGATCTAGAGCCAGCAGAGCGGTATGTTATTGCTTTCTGGAGTAGCCTTTGTTCTCACTGTCTTAATGAGATCCCTAAATTACACGCTAAAGTAGAAACTATGACGCCAGACTCTGTAAAAGTAATTGCAGTAGGCTTAGAAGACTTTGAAGCAGAATGGACACCAGTTGCTTCAAGATTTCCAGAATTTATTAATGTACTTGGTTTAAAAAAATGGGATAACGAGATTGGAAACGCATATGATGTAACTGCTACTCCTACTTATTTTATACTTGACTCAGAGAAAAAAATTATAGCAAAACCAGAAACACTTGAGCAAGTTTTTAAGGCACTTGTAATAGAGAAGTAAAAAACTCAAATTCATATCATACTATAAAAAATCCTGCCTTTGCGGGATTTTTTTTTATGGGTAGTTCTTTCTAAAAATGATAAAAAGCATTCTCAAAATGCTCCAATTTCTCTGTCGTTTTATTCTTGAGTATTGCTATAATATCAAACCGAGCTTCTAGCGAGATCTCATTAGAAATCAAATATTCATTTGCTGCCTTAGTAAGTAATTTTATTTTTCCAGAAGTGACAAAATCTTGTGGATCACCAAAAAAGTCACTGTTACGGGTTTTCACCTCTACAATAATAATCTCGTTATTTTTTTTAGCAATAATGTCTATCTCTGCTTTCTGAAATCTCCAGTTACGTTCTAGAATTTCGTAATCATTTTTGAGCAAATGTATTGTCGCAAACTCCTCACCCCATTCGCCTAGTTCATTGTGTTCTGCCATTATTAAATAGTATAGGTTAATTGTGCAGTATCTTTAGTCACAAAAAGTCTAACACTTGCCCCCATAACAAGGGCTCTGTTATCACTTATATGTCCTGCAGGAAAACTATAGCTAACAGGGTACTTATAATTAGACACTGCCGCAGCAATAATCTCATTTGCTGTTTGACCAAAAGGGATTGTATTGTCTCGCATGTGATTCATACCACCAACTATAAGCCCCGAAATTTTGCTTAAAACACCGCTTCTTTTTAGATTTTGCATCATTCTGTCTATATGATACAACATCTCATCAAGGTCTTCAATAAATAGTATCTTTCCTGTAAAATCTACCTCAGAGTCACTTCCTATAATAGAATATAATACAGAGAGGTTACCACCTATTAAAGTACCACTTGTTTCGCCTTCTCTGCAAAAATCTCCTGCAATAGAACTATGTGTAATACCTTTAAAATTTCCGAAGAGAATCTCTTTTAATGTATCTCTAGATGCCTGCGTGCGCTTATCTAACTCAAGACACATTTGTCCATGAACTGAGGCGACACCTTCTCTACATAGATGATTATGTAGTACGGTTACGTCACTATAGCCTATTATCCATTTGGGTTGTTTTTTAAACTTTGTAAAATCTAAGCCATCCACAACTCTCACTGTGCCATAACCACCACGTGCACACCATATTGCTGCAATAGCATCATCATCCATTTGCTGCTGTAAATCTGCTGTTCGCAGTGCGTCATCACCTGCAAACTGATGATCTTCTGCGCCAATGGTTTTACCAAAAAGAATTTTAAAACCCCAAGATTTAATAATCTCAATAGATGGAGCTAACTCCTTTTGAGTGATTTTTCTCGCGGTAGAAATAATGGCTATTGTATCACCTTTTTTAAGTGATTCTGGATAAATCATAGTGTAGTAAATTACTTTAGAAAAGTACTAAAAATAAGCTCAGAACGTTAAATTAGCAGCAAAATAGACCTAAAACCCTTATTTTCAGTATATTTAATACCAAAACCACTTTACATGGTAGCCACTACACCTCCTTCTTGCAATACTGCTTCTCTTGACGCATATGTACCAAATGCAGAAAACATCTGGAACATTGATAAGATCAAACACGTTTACAGGCGTCTAGATTTTGGCGCATCTCAATCTAATCTTGATGACGCATTAAATATGACTCCCAGCGAGTTTATAGACAGCTTGATAGATGAGGCCATTGCTCAAGACAATTTACCCACACCGCCCTGGGGATATTGGTCATTTGATGACTATACAGATTTTGACACTCAAAATAATGATTTTGTTTTTAATCATAGACTAACAGTAGGAAACAGCCTCTATACAGAGGGCTTAAAGGGCAGATTAGCCTTTTTTTGGTCCAATCATTTTGTAACAGAACTAGAGAGTTATTTTTATGCGCCATATCTATTCCAGTATTATGATACGTTGCAGACGCATTGCCTCGGAAATTTTAAAAATTTTGTATCTGCTATGGGTACAAACAGCACTATGCTGTTGTATTTAAACGGTTTTGAAAACACAGAAACTAGCCCAAATGAAAACTATGCTCGCGAACTTTATGAGTTATTTACAATGGGTGAAGGAAACGGCTATACGCAAAGTGATATCACAGAAACCGCAAGAGCATTAACCGGTTATAACCATTGGGACACTTTTGGTGCTCAAATTTACTTTGATGAAAGCACACACGATACTGGATCTAAAACTATTTTTAACCAAACAGGAAATTGGGGTTATAATGATGTGATTAATATTCTTTTTGAGCAACACGGTGAGCAGATAGCAAATACAGTTGTCACAAAATTATATCAGTTTTTTGTAAGCCCAGCAGTAGATGATTACATATTAGATACTATTATTGAACCCTTATCACAAGTATTTATTGATAATAACTACGAGCTAGCACCTGTATTAAGACAACTACTTAAAAGCGAACATTTTTTTGACGATAGAGCAAGAGGTGTTGTTGTTAAAAGTCCATTAGATTTAATTGTTGGTTTCACAAAAGACTCTGGTTTTTTATATAATGACACACTAGTTGAAGCATTTTTATATTACGCAGGTTTAATGGGTCAAGAAATTTTAGACCCACCAGATGTTTCTGGATGGCAACGTGATGAAACATGGATTAACAGTTCTACGCTCACTGGAAGATGGCAATTGCTTGATTTATACCTCAACTATCTTTATGGCCAAGGACTAGAATACACTTTTGTAGACCTTGCTCGCGAACTAAGCAATGACAGTATAGATCCAGAGTTTATAGCTAGAACCATGGTAGATTATCTTTTACCAAAACAATTATATACAGCAACAGATTATGATACAGCAACTATAGTGTTTAAAGCTGATGTTCCTCAAAATTATTATGATAATATGACTTGGAGTTTAAACTGGTCTTCTGCCCCTAACCAAGTATACCTTTTATTAAAACACATCTTTAGAATACCTGAATTTCAATTAAAATAAACGCTATGTGTAACCACGACCATAAAAATCATAAACCAGGGACCAACCACAACAAAGCTGCTCATGAGAAAGAACATGCCACCTGGAATCGCAGATCATTTATTCAAGCACTTGGTCTAGCTGGCGCGGGTAGTATTATGGTAGGTCATGCAGCTGTCACAGCTTCTCAACCCTCACCACTATCTGTGGCACTTGCAAATGCAGAAAATGATAATATTCTTGTTATAATTAGACTTAAAGGCGGTAATGACGGTCTAAACACAATTGTACCAATCTATGATTATGACAATTACGCTAATTTAAGACCAACCATAAAACATAATGAGGCGAACCTTATAAATCTTAACGCAGATTTTGGGGTTCCTAATTATATGACAGAGATAGAATCTTTGTGGGGAGACGGTAAAATGAAAGTGGTTCATGGAGTAGGTTATGATAACCAAAATTTATCCCATTTTACATCATCAGACATCTGGGCATCTACCCAACCTAATGGCTTTGAATCTACTGGGTGGTGGGGTCGTTACTTTGAAGACCTATATCCAGATTACTTAATAAGTCCGCCAGATACACCGCCAGCAGTACAGATAGGGAGCATAGGTAACCTTATCTTTGAGGGCAGTGATAACAACTATGCATTTTCTGTTGCAAATCCTGATCAATTAGCAAATGTTGCAGAGAACGGAACCTTGCATGATGTTTTAGATATTCCAGAATGTGTGTATGGTGATAAATTACTGTTTATGCGGTCTACTGCAAACACCACTTTTGTATATTCTCAAGTAATACACCAAGCATATTTAGCCGCGAACAATAGTGTAGAATATGGTGACGGTTCATTAGCCTCACAACTTGCAATTGTTTCTAGAATGATTAAAGGTGGACTAGGCACTAAGGTATATATGGTTACCCTAGATGGTTTTGACAATCACGCAAACCAAGTAGAAGATCATCAAGAATTATTGCAAGACATTTCTAAAAGTATGAAAGACTTTTATGACGATCTTGCTTCTACTGGGATGGACAATGAGGTGTTATCAATGACCATTTCAGAATTTGGCAGAAGGCCTTATGAGAACGGCTCTAATGGTACTGACCACGGAGCTGCCTCACCAGTATTACTCTTTGGTAGTGGACTGCAAGGCAACGGTTTTGCAGGAGAACACCCTAACATAAATGTGTTGGATAATAATGATAATTTAATTCCATCTACAGATTTTAGAGATATTTACAGCACAATACTCACAGATTGGTTTTGTCTAGATCCTACTGTAGTTGATGGGATTCTTTTAAATCAGACTTATGAGAATCTCGACCTTGGTTTTAGTTGTAATTCTCTTGGTATTTCAGAATTTAATAATACCTCTTATTTAAAACATATTCCGGTATATAATGGGTCACAGACTAGTATTGAAATTACCATGCCCGCAACCGCAAATGTAGATATAAGACTGTATGACTTAATGGGTAAAGAGATAGCTGTTTTAGCTAATGAAATCCTGTTTGCTGGAAAACATAAGATAGATGTTAAATCTAAAATTAAAAGCCGTGTTAGTTATGGGCAATATATTTACAGAATAAGCACAGGAGGACAGTTTTACAGTAAGTCTATTATTATTAGATAGTTAAGTTTTCATACTTCGGAAATGTTCTTTTTTATTGATTTTAGCCAAGTTTAAAGACACAAAAGCCCGTTTTAAAACATAAACACCTACAATTCAGCTATTAACCATATTTTTATGTGTTAATATTTGCTATATTAGTAAAATATTAACCTTAAAAACCAACCCATGAGTAAAAAAGCACTCTACCTGTTGGGCATATTTCTTACCATTTTAATTGGTACTTATTTTTACTGGAAACTATGTTGCAATCCTGATTGTTGCGACGGCGCTGCAGGTGCAGACACAGAAAAAGTAATAGCTACTGATGATAATGATGCAAACCTAAATGCTCAAGACTCCTCAACTAATGCAAACGCATTAGCAAACAAATTTTCACTTATTGATGCTAACGGAGATTTCTCTTTTGAAAATCCAGATAATTTCAATTTTAATGCTTCAGATTACGCATTAATTACTCCCATCTCTGCCTCACTTAATGGCGGTATTGATCAACTAGGTGACTATTTAAAGGGCAATGCTAATAAAAATGTGACAATCACAGGACTATACACTTCACAAGAAGAAAACAACTCTGCCTACCCTAACCTAGGTCTAGCAAGGGCAAATACTGTGAAAAATTATTTTACATCAAGAGGCATCTCTTCTCAAATGATAAATACCAGAGGATTGTTAAATGATGGAATATCATTAAACAATGGAATTTATCTAGGGCCTGTTAACTTTGGGATGAACACAAGTACAGATGATTCTGCAAAAAAAGACGCAGAAGATATGATGACTTTAAAAAAATCTTTAATGGCAGAACCGTTAGTGATTTACTTTGACACTGCAGCGGCTAGCATTAATTTAAGTGCAGAACAACGCTCAAAAATTGCTAATCTATCTACGTATTTAGACAAAAACCCAGACGCAAGACTTAAAATAACTGGTCATACAGATAATACGGGTAGCGCAACTACAAACATGCGTTTAGGTCAAGAACGTGCAGATTTTGCAAAACAATATTTCATTAAAAATGGTATTTCTCAAGCAAAAATCATATCCACTTCTCAAGGGCCAAATAAGCCTATTGCAACAAATGCAACAGAAGAAGGCCGCAGTAAAAACAGAAGAACAGAAGTAACTTTAAACTAATCACATTAAAAAATATTAAATATGAACTGGTGTATATTAATTCCATTACTAGTAGGGCTAATTTCAGCAATACTAGGTTATCTTCTAGGAAGGATGACTTCAAACAATAATAACAATAGTACAGACATAGATTTTTGGCGCAACAAGAACGAGCAACTAGAAAAAGATCTAGCAGCTTGTAGAGCTTCTAAAACATCATCACATTCTAGCAGCGCAACTACTGCATCTTTTGGATCTGGAGCAGCAACTGCGGCAGCAGGCTTTGTGGCAGGTAATGCAAGCACTAAAGCGGTTGCTAAAGGAGTTGCCTTTGATGCCGCAGCAGCAAAAGCAGCCTTTGGTAAAAACATTAAAGAAAACGACCTTAAAGTTGTAGAGGGAATAGGGCCTAAAATAGCCGAACTTTTTAATGACAACGGCATTCTTACTTGGGCAGAGCTAGCAAACACAGAGATTGCTACATTGCAAACGCATCTAGACTCAAAGGGCGAACGATATAGAGTTCACAACCCTGGCACTTGGCCTATGCAATCTGGTCTAGCCGCAGAAGGAAAATGGGCAGAACTCAAAAAATGGCAAGATGAAAATGATTACGGAAAAGCTTAATAATACCAAATAACAGCTAGTTTAAAGTGCTTACACAATCTAATAAGATTTGTAGGCACTTTTTTTGCCGAAATATTAATACGTTTTAATAAGCTCTATAGATGGGTTTAAGGCTTTTAAATCATCCATAAACTGCAACTTATTTTTTGGCGAAATGACAACACTGTCAAACTTGTCAAAATAGATTTCTATTCTGTCTAAGCTAGGTGCTGGCGATGACATTATATTGCGCGTCACTTCTACTTTTCTTATTCGGTCAAGAGCTATTGATTTATTGTAAAATGGCAAAAATTTGATATGCATGTCTGTAGCTGTAATTGTGTATCTTATTGCTAAAGACATTATTGCATACAAAGCTAATACCACCATAGGGATTATTATCGCAAGAATGCTTCCATAAATATTTTTTTCAGGTTGATAACTTAGCCATAGAGTGACAAAAAAAATGGCTGCTATAAATGAGAATACTGCCCACCCAAATTTTGATTTATATATTTTATCCTTCATTTTTTAATAATTATTCGTTTCTTCCTTTTTCATTAGGGTACAAATCCATAACTGGATCACTCTGCCAGTATTCTTTTGTATCAACATCCAGTATAGATAAAGGTCCCTTAAAAGCTGCACCCGTATCAATATTCCAGACATTAGCAAAATTAGTAGGTGTTGTCAAGCCTATTTTTGTTGTTGGAGTATGACCTATGTATATTTCTTTAAAAATAGTAAGACGTTTGGGGTAGGTATCATCTGTTTTAGATAGCATTGGGTCTAAGCTACATGCCATTTCCCATAATGTTCTGTCCCAGTAAACTGTATTTGGGTAATATTCATATTCTGGTCCATGTTGATTAGCAAAACCAGCGTGACAATACAACCTATTTTTTTTATCAATAAAGTAGTTTTCTAAATTCCGAAGAAACAATAAGTGATGTTGTCTTTCATTAGCATCTAAAGCATCATAACTCTTTTTACCCGAAACTCCGCCGTGTTCTAACCATATAGGGTTTTCGTTACCACTTTCTAGGTAATCTGTGAGTAACTCATCGTGATTGCCTCTTAAAAAAGTACATTTGTGATGTTCAGAAAATTTCAGAAGAAATGCAATTACAGGGGCAGAATCACTCCAGCCATCTACATAGTCACCTAGAAAAATAAACCTGTCTTTTTTAGTATATGGTGTTCGCTCTAAGACCTGCTCTAATGCTTTAAGACCACCGTGTATATCACCTACTACTAATGTTCTCATTGATTATAATTAGCTATAAAAATAATAATCCCTATTATCGCAAGACACATTAAGACAAACAAAAATATTTTCCAGAATGAATATGGTCGCTCACCAGAGATAGTACCCGTTTGTCCATTTACAAAAAAGTTATATCGCTTACCATTAAAGGCATAAGCGCTTATGTAAACAGGCAATAAAATATGTTTAAAAGTCTCATCTGTGAGGGTCATATCCATTCTATCTATTCTTTGCGTATCTCCACCTATATCTGTGTGAATCCATCGCCTAGCAATGCTTTTTGCTTCATCTTTAGCAGAGAGATGACCATCTAATAATGGTATTGTATATTTTTCTGTAACAAAGCCGGCTAAAAATCCTGTTTGAAAAGTTTCTAATTGCTTTAAATTCCAGTTTGACACTGCCGCAGGTATGACCGCTTTTTTCTGTGTAGATGCTTTTATAAGTGTATCGTCTACAAAACCTGTTACAGTACCTCTTGCATCATACCATCTAGTACGTCGTTCTTGTACGGTTCTTCTGTTTTTACCAGAACCCACTGTTTTAGTCACATAATAATACTCCCCTCGCTGTCCTGTATAATTAGATTTTAACTGGGCATCAAAGGTCCAGAACGGGGCATACAATCCTTTTGTGTGTTGCGGGTCTAAGGCTGCTTTCTGCAAATTATTAGGTGCCCACCATAAACCACTCACCCATTTTTTAAAAATTTGATGTGCTTTATCTTGGTTTATTTGAAAAGGCAAGACCGCTCCAGGCAAAATCCAATCATCTTTATAAGCATCTTCAATAATAAGCGGCATAGTGCAATAAACACAATGCAAAGATTTATAGTTTTCTTCTACATGCTGGTTTGCACCACAGTTTTTACAATGCAACATTGTAATTTGCTCACTATGTGATTGGCTTCCTAGTTGCTCTAAATATGGTTTTAGTTCAAGTTCTTTAAAACCGTCTATCGCTGGCGGAATATCTTGCGTATAACCACAATACCCACACTTCATCTCTTTTGTACCTGGAGCATACAGCAATTCTGCGCCACAATTGACGCAGGATTTTTTGAGTTCTGATGTTTGTTCTTGGGTGGGTTGCATTGTTGTGTTTGTTCGGTAATCGCTATGTCAGTCTGAGCGCAGTCGAAGACCAATGGACTTCACCGTTTTTTAATATAGTGACAAAATTAAAACTCTGTCTTCTTGATGCACTTCGACTGCGCTCAGTGTGACAGGGCGATTTTTTGCATACTACTCAATCCCTCCGTTTTAAGAGAGAGATGAAAGTATCTCCTTAATTAAGAGGGGATTAAGCGATATTTTAATTAAGCTGGCAAAGGTGGTGGTGTATTCCCACCTAAAAATGGCTTTAATTCTTCTACAGTATTTAGTGCTGCCCAGTTATCCATACCTTGTTTCCAGACTAGTGAGTCTTTATTGATGGTTCTGTTTGCAAATAATGCTCTTAATTGCTCCATACCTACGGGTCCTGCTTGTGCTCCATTTGCAGCATAAAAGTATTGTACTGCTTGTGGCATAGGTGGTGGCATCATTCCGCCTTGAGGTGCAGCGGCTTGTTGTCCTCCCATTTGTGGTGACATCATCCCGCCCATTTGTTGTGCTAGTACAAAGCCCATTCCCATTCCCATACCTGCTCCAGCTGTGCCACCTTCATTTAAGGCAGCTGCTTCAATAGCTTTTGCAGTTTTAAATTTTGTTAATTTATCAAGGTCTAATTTATCAATACGGCTATATTCAAAAATCTCTTTTTTAAGATCTTCAGGCATTGATACATTCTCAATGTAAAATTTCTCTAATGAAATACCAACACTTTCAAACTCTGGATGCATTACTTCTTGACACGTTTCAGAAAGTTCTGTCGTGTTTGCAGCGTATAACTCAATAGGCAAGTTTGCTTCACCTACAGTATCTGTAAATCGTGTAGCAATAAGACTTTTAAGGTGCTCGTTGATCTCAAAGTTTGTAAAATTATTATCCGTACCAACAATTTCTACTACAAACTTACCCGCATCGCCTATTTTAAATGCATACGTTCCAAAGGCACGAATTTCCACAAGACCAAAACGGTCATCATTTAAAGTGATTGGGTTTTTTGTACCCCATTTTTCGTCTGTAAAAAGGGTTGTATTTACAAAATAAACCTCTGCCTTAAATGGACTATTAAATCCATATTTCCAACCTTTAAGAGTGGCAAGAATTGGTAAATTTTGCGTGTTTAGTGTGTATGTTCCAGGTGTAAAAACATCTGCAAGTTGACCTTCATTAATAAAAACAGCTGTCTGCCCTTCACGTACGATAAGCTGCGCTTCGTTTTTAATTTCGTTTTGGTAACGCTCAAATCTATGAACAATGGTGTCATCTGTATAGTCTAACCATTCTATGATGTCAATAAATTCGTGACTTAGTTTTTCTTTAATTTTATCAAATAGGCCCATGAGATTCTTGTTTTTAATTTTGAATTCTAAAGATAAGTAAAAATTTGAGTGCTTTTGTTACAGCCCTTCGATACAATTTTATTAATTGCTGCTATGCAGCTATTAATAAAATCACTCAGGAACCTTTACTTTGACTGTTTCATTAAAATTTACACTTTCATTGGAATTAAACATTGTGGTTATCAAACTATCACAATTCTTAAAAGTATTAAGAAGTAAACACTCCTCCTCGAATTGTAATATTCAATTAATTACAATTATAAATCCTCCAAGCTATCAAAGGTTCCTGAGTGATTTTCCTTAATCTTTTGCTCTGCAAATAATTAAGAAAAATAGTGCCGAAGGACCGAAAACCCCTACCCTTTATTGACAATAGTACTACTTGCTTGATCTAAGCACATCACCGTCAAATCTGCAATATTAACGTGCGGCGGTCTTGTGACAGCAAAGTGGATAATATCTGCAATATCCTCAGGGCGCAAAGGCGTAAAATTTTGATACACTTTTTCTGCTCTATCGCTGTCGCCTTTAAAACGTACTTCGCTAAACTCTGTTTCTACGAGTCCAGGATTGATAGCTCCCACTTTAATCCCTTTACCATTTAGATCTAATCGCATTCCTTGATTTATAGCATCTACCGCGTGTTTACTGGCGCAATATACATTGCCGTTTGGATACACCTCTTTCCCTGCCGTTGAGCCTATGTTTATGATGTGTCCAGATTTCTTATCAATCATTCCTGGCAAGATAGCCTGCGTAACATATAGCAAACCTTTTACATTAATGTCTATCATTGCATCCCAATCTTCTGCACTTCCGTTTTGAAACGCATCTAACCCGTGTGCATTACCAGCATTATTAATAAGAATATCTATGCTTCGGAAATTTTCTGGAAGAGACTCCACAGCTGCTATGACTTTATTTCGGTCACGAACGTCAAAAGTTAAAGTGTGAACTTTTACTTTTTTGCTAAGTTCAGTTTTTAAGGTATCTAATCGTTCTTGTCTTCTTCCGCAGAGAATAAGATTGATGTTATTATCTGCAAAAAGGCGTGCTGTTGCTCGGCCTATTCCGCTAGTGGCTCCTGTAATAAAGGCTGTTTTCATGGTATTTGTTGTCGTTTATCGTCTGTTCGAGCGCAGTTGAGAGCTATTTGGCACGGTTAAAGTAGTTCTCGACTTCAGTTTATGCTGAGCATGTCTAAGCACTCAAACAGACATTTGGTCTATAGATTTACGAAAAATAGTAATTCTCATTCATACTTAAAACACAAATTAATTTTAGTTGTTTTTTTCTTCAGAAACACCCTAGAAAATTCATATTTGTGGGTTAGTCTCAAATTGTTAAATTCGCAACTCATAAACTTTTGTTAATCTCTGAAACGCAAAAAAGAATTTTTCGTCATTTGCTTGTTATTTTTAACCAAAGATTAACAACAAAAACGGTCAATTTTCTTCAAATTGCATCGTTGTAAAACAGACATTTTTAGATAAAATAAAGCGACCATGGAACAATCAAATACGCCGTTAGATATTGGTGCATTAAATGAAAAAATAGAAAAAGAAAGTGCTTTTATTGACATCCTTTCCCTTGAGATTAATAAGGTGATTGTAGGTCAAAAGCACATGGTAGAACGTTTACTTATAGGTCTTTTAGGTCAAGGTCACATCTTACTTGAAGGGGTACCTGGTCTTGCAAAAACACTGGCTATTAACACACTATCAAAAGCCGTTCACGGTAGTTTTAGTCGTGTGCAGTTTACACCAGACTTGCTACCTGCAGATGTAGTAGGAACGCTTATCTATAATATGAAGCTGAATGATTTCAGTATTAAAAAAGGACCCATTTTTGCAAACTTTGTACTTGCAGATGAGATTAACCGTGCTCCAGCAAAGGTGCAATCTGCCCTTCTGGAGGCAATGCAAGAAAAGCAAGTGACCATTGGTGACACTACATTTAAACTGGACAAACCATTTTTAGTAATGGCAACCCAAAACCCAATTGAGCAAGAAGGAACTTACCCGTTACCAGAAGCGCAAATGGACCGTTTTATGTTAAAAACGGTGATAACTTATCCAAAAATAGAAGATGAACAACTCATTATGCGCCAAAACTTAAAAGGCGAATATGAGACAGTAAACCCTGTAGTTACTGTAGATCAAATTATACGTGCACAAAGCGCAGTTCGTGAAGTTTACATGGACGAAAAAATAGAACGATACATTCTAGACATCATTTTTGCCACACGTAACCCAGAGTTATACAAGCTTGAAGAGATTAAACCACTTATTAGCTACGGTGCTTCTCCTCGTGGAAGTATCAACCTAGCAATGGCTGCAAAATGTTATGCATTTATAAAACGTAGAGGATATGTAATACCAGAAGATGTACGCGCAGTTGTACACGATGTATTACGTCACCGTATTGGTATCACCTATGAAGCAGAAGCAGAAAACGTAACAAGTGAAGATCTTATTAATAAGATTGTAAACGTTATTGAAGTACCTTAGTCAGTAAGGCAGTTCACAGTTTCAGAACGCAGTAATCAGATATAAAAATTTACATTAATAAAACAAAAGCCTCGCTCCCTTCTCAGCGGGAGAAGGGCTGGGGATGAGGGACTAAAATGAGCACCACAAAAGAACTCTTAAAAAAAGTACGGAAAATCGAAATCAAAACACGTCGCTTAAGCGATCACGTTTTTGGTGGCGAGTATCATAGTACGTTTAAGGGTCGCGGTATGACTTTTAGTGAAGTGCGTCAATACCAGTTTGGTGATGATGTACGTAATATAGACTGGAATGTGACTGCTCGCTACAGTGAGCCTTACATAAAAGTGTTTGAAGAAGAGCGCGAACTCACTATGATGCTAATGGCAGATATAAGTGGGTCAGAGTTTTTTGGTACAAACGCCCAGTTTAAAAGCGAAATCATCACAGAAATTGCCGCAACCCTTGCCTTTTCTGCCACACAGAACAATGACAGAATAGGTTTAATACTTTTTAGTGATGAGGTAGAATTATACATTCCGCCTAAAAAAGGGAAATTTCATGTGCTTCGTATTATTAGAGAGCTTATAGAGTTTAAACCAAAAAGCAAAAAAACAGATATAGCAAACGCATTAAAATTTATGCGCAATGTGATGAAGAAAAAAGCCATTGTCTTTGTACTGAGTGACTTTATAGCAGATGATTATAAAGACACCCTTAAAATTGCTGCTAACAAACACGATATTACAGGCATAAGAGTTTATGACGCTAAAGAAGAAAATATACCTAACCTTGGTATGGTACAGATGGAAGATGAAGAGTCTGGAGAATTAATATTAGTAAACACAGGATCAAAAGCAGTACGTAATAATTACCACGCATATTACAGAGAGCGTGTAGATTACTTTCAAGAATCATTTTTAAAGAGTGGTGCTGGTGCCTTAGATTGTAGGGTAGATGAAAGTTATGTAAAAAAATTGTTAGGCTATTTTAAAAGAAGAGGATAATGATTGGAGATTGGAAATTACCGATTTTAGATTTTAGAACGACCCAATTAAGCAAAAGCTTTTTGGTTGGTTTTCTATGCCTTTTAGCGACTGCCGTTTCTTTTGCTCAAGTACAAGCCAGTATAGATTCTACTTCTATAAAAATAGGTGAAGAACTTACTTATACAATGACCCTTGAGGCAGATACCACAGATCTTGTAGTATTTCCAGAAGGACAACAGTTTTTACCAATGGAGGTAATCGAGTCTTATAAACTTGATACCATTCTAGATAATTCTCGCTATCGTTTTATAAAGCGATATGGCTTAACTCAGTTTGATTCTGGGCGATATACAATTCCTGCACAAAGGGTTATCTTAAACAATAAGCAATTAAAAACAGACACCTTTTCAGTAGAAGTTCGTGATGTAGTTGTAGATACTACTAAGCAAAAAATGTTCAATATTAAGGACAAGATTGAAGTAGACTCGCCACCGTTTAACTTTCTTAAACTTCTTTATTGGTTGCTACCTATTCTCGCATTAATAGGGCTAGTGGTTTTTATTTTATTCCGAAGAAAAAAACTACGCGAAGCTCAAGAAGAAGATTTACCGCCTTATGAAGAAGCTATTTCTGCTTTACAAAAACTAGACGATTCTCAATTATTGATTCAAAATAAAAGTAAAGAATACTACTCTGTACTTACAGAAATTATTAAAAGATATTTAGACAGAGAAGTAGATGACACCGCTCTAGAAAGTACTACAGATGAGTTAATAGAAAGACTTAGTGCGCATAAAAAATTGGGTAATTTTGACTTTGACCCTAGTATGATTAAAGATCTAGAGTTGCTTTTAAAACGTGCAGATCTTGTAAAATTTGCCAAAATGCAACAAGCCTCTGGTCAGCTTGAGGCAGACAGAAAGACGCTAGAACTCATCATAAACGATACACACGAGGCCATCCCAGAACCTACAGAAGAGGAACTGTTAGAAAACGAACGATACAAAGAGGCACAGCGTAAAAAGAAAGTGCGTAAAATATGGATCATTGCTTTGGGCTCTGTTTTTATAGCAGTGGTTTTAGCCATAGCCATTGGCATAGGAGTTTATGGATATAGTACTGTGCGTGATTTTATCTTCGGAAATGAGACACGTGAATTACAAGAAGATAGATGGGTAAAAAGTGAATACGGAATCCCTTCTGTAATTGTAGAAACACCAGAAGTGCTTGTTAGAGCAGAAATAGACAAGGTTGAACAAGGCGTAAAATCTAATGATATTTTTACCTACGGAAATCTACAAGATGATCTTTATATAATGATCACTACGGTACAATTTACTGGCGAACAAAAAATAGAACCAGATGCGGCTATTGAAAATGGTTTAACAAATATAGAACAAGGTGGCGCATCAAATTTTATAGTTAAAAAAGAAGATTTTGAGACACCTAACGGTATAGGTGGTGTTCGCGCCTCAGGAAGCTTTAACATTAAAAAAGGAAGCGGTTTTAGAGAGCAAGAATATCAATATGTTGTTTTTGGACAACCAGGCGCATTGCAACAAATTGTGATTGTAAACAACAAGCAAAACTTGTACGCAAAACAAATAGTAGAAAGAATTATTAATAGTCTAGAGATAGAATTAACCCAAGGAGAGAAATAATGTTTAGCACCTTTGAGTTTGTAAATCCAGAATATTTTTGGCTGTTTCTTTTACTGCCACTGCTACTGCTATGGTATTTTTTTAAAAGAAAGCAACAAACAGCTTCGCTTAAAATATCAAGTATAAAAGGTTTTAAAACAGGTAAAAACTGGTTAGCAAGATTGCGCCCACTTTTATTTATTTTACGCTTACTAGCAGTATCTGCAATAATAGTAGCACTAGCAAGACCAAGATTTGTAGATGAATCTACAAGAATAAAATCTACAAAAGGTATTGATATTGTGATGGCGATTGATGTTTCTGCTAGTATGCTGGCACGAGATTTAAAGCCAGACCGTTTACAAGCATTAAAACAAGTGGCGGCACGTTTTATTAATGGACGCCCTAATGACCGCATCGGGCTAGTAGAATATGCAGGAGAAAGCTACACAAAAACACCTTTAACAAGTGATAAAACAGTTGTTTTATCTTCATTAAACAGTATAGAATATAACAGTGTTATTGAAGGCGGTACTGCCATAGGGATGGGACTCGCCACTGCAGTAAACAGGCTAAAAGAAAGCACCGCAAAAAGTAAAGTTATTATCCTACTTACAGATGGAGAAAACAATAGTGGTTTTATAGACCCAAAAATTGCTAGCGAACTTGCCGTAGAGTTTGGCATCAAGGTTTACACCATTGGTTTAGGGACAAACGGGATGGCATCTTCTCCTATTGGGATATTGCCTAACGGTCGTTTTCGCTACGGAAATCAGCCAGTAAAGATAGATGAGGCTTTATTAAAAGAAATTGCTAAGATTACCGGCGGTCAATATTTTAGAGCAACTAGTACAACTAAGCTTAACGAGATTTACGAAGAGATTAACAAACTAGAAAAAACAGACATAGAAGAATTTAAATACACAAGTTATGAAGAGCAGTTTAGACCATGGGTCATTTTAGGATTATGCCTTTTAGGTTTTGAACTACTGTTAAGATATACTGTTTTTAGGAGTTTTGTTTAATAAACTCCAAATAAGCCTAACCCCAACCCTAAAGGGAGGCTTATTCTCTAATTGATTAATAATTTTAGATTTTTTGCCCCCTTTAGGGCTGGGGTAAATAAAAAATTGGCATAATAAAAAATGAATTACGAACAACCCATATACTTTTACATCCTACTGGCAATACCGGTAGTGCTGCTCTTGTTTTTTGCTGTGCAAATATGGAGACGTTCTACACAGAAAAAATTTGCAGACAGTAAATTATTAGAGCGATTAAGCCCAAGTAAATCTAGAGGTAAAGGGCTTTTAAAAGTTTTAGTTTTATGCCTTGCTATTGCCTGTCTAACTATTGCAATGGTAAACCCAAAAATTGGAACAAAGCTAGAGACAGTTAAACGTGAAGGAGTAGATGTTGTTTTTGCACTCGACGTCTCAAAGAGTATGCTTGCAGAAGACATTGCCCCAAATAGGATAGAAAAATCTAAACAGTTAATCACACAAATTATTAATGAATTAGGCGGTGATCGTGTGGGTATAATTGGGTATGCCGGTAGCGCATTTCCGCAGGTACCTATCACTACAGATTTTGCATCTACTAAGTTATTTTTAAATGCAATGGACACAGACATGGTATCCTCTCAAGGTACTGCAATAAGTGAAGCTGTACAGATGTCTACCACTTATTTTGATGATGTAGAACAAAAAAACAGAGTGCTTTTCATAATTAGCGACGGGGAAGATCACGAAGGTAATTTTGAAGCTGCCATAGAGGCCGCAACAGATAACGGCATTAAGGTATATACCATAGGAGTAGGTACAGAAAAAGGAGGGCAAATACCTATAAAACGTAATGGCGTTTTGCAGTTTTACAAGCGAGATCAGAATAATGAGATAGTAATCACACGTTTAGGAGAGCCTACGCTACAAGCCATTGCAGATGAAGGTAACGGAAAATATATAAACGGAGCCAACACACAGGCTGTTGTAGATGAGGTAAAAAACATCTTAAACGGAATGGATAAAAAAGAGTTTGAAGCCAAGCAATTCACAGATTTTAAAGATCAATTTCAATGGTTTCTTGCTGGGGCATTATTTTTGTTAATTTTAGATGTATTTCTACTAGATCGTAAGACAAAGTGGATTAACAAACTAAATTTGTTTAATGAAAAACGAGCATAAGATGAAAAAACAAACATTCATATTATTTCTGAAACATCTTGGGTTCGCACTTGTGCTTCTTGTTAGTATATCTACTTTTAGTCAAGAAGATGCAGCCGCCCTTGCCGAAAAACAAGAAAGAGAAGCCGCGACGTTATTAAGTGATGCAAGTTTAGAACTTCAGAAAAAAAACTTTGCAATTGCAGAAGCGCAATACAGAGAAGCCATAGATTTAAACCAAAAGAGTGAAGTAGGTAAGTTTAATCTTGGTAATGCCTATTATGATAAAGAGATGAACGAAACCGCTATGCTTCGTTACAAACAAGCCGCAGAAATAGCAACAGATAAATCATCAAAACATAAAGCTTTTCACAATCTTGGAAACTCTTTTATGAAAGAAAAGATGTATCAAGAAGCTGTAGATGCTTATAAAAATGCTTTAAGAAATAACCCAAAAGATGATGAGTCTCGCTATAATCTAGCACTTGCAAAAGAAATGCTAGAAAAGAACCCACCACCACCTCAACCAGATGAGAATGGGGATGATAAAGATCAAGACAAAAAAGATAACGAAGACAAGAAAGATCAAGATAATAAGGATCAACAAGACGAAGGAGATAACGAAGACAATAAAGATCAAGATAAAAACGAAGAAAAAGACGAGGGCGATAAAAAGGACGACAAGAAAGAAGGTGAAGACGAGAAAGACAAAGGCAAGCCAGATGAGCCAAAAGACAAGAAAGAAGGTGAAGACAAGCAGCCACAACAACCCCAGCCTACCCCTGGAAAACTCTCTCCTCAACAAGTAAAAAGTTTACTAGAGGCAATGAATAATGAAGAAAAGAAAGTACAGGATAAAGTAAATGCTAAAAAAGAGCAAGGAGCAAAAGTAAAAACAGAAAAAGATTGGTAAGGTTATAAAATGAAAGTGAAGTCTTTATTTATATTATTTTTTATAGGTCTCTGTAGCATTGCTATGCAGGCTCAAGACGTCAAATTTGAAGCTAAAGTAAGTAAGCAAAAGTTAGGCTTAAACGAGAAGCTAAGGGTAGATTTTTCCATGAATCAAGATGGTGATAATTTTTCGCCTCCAGATTTTGATGGATTTGTCGTAGTTGGCGGCCCCAATCAATCTATTAGTAATTCTTATTACAACGGTAAAAGAAGCTACTCAAAAACGTACTCTTATTTTTTAGCACCGCAAAATATGGGTTCTAAAACTATAGGCTCTGCTACTATTTTAATTAACGGTCAAACTTACACTTCAAAACCGGTAGTTGTTAATGTCACTAAAGCTACAGCATCACCTCAAGACGCCAATAACCCAGAGTTTGTTGCAAATGAAGCTGTACATCTCGTAGCAGAAGTATCTAATAGCAACCCATACTTAAATGAAGCTATTACTGTTGTTTATAAACTTTATGTGTCTCATGATGTAAGTATTACCAGCGCCTGGAGAGAGGTTACTTCTCCTAAGTATGAAGATTTTTGGAGTCAGAATATTGATGCTCGTGGCGACTATAAAGTATATAATGGTAAGTATCAAGGAGAGGATTATCGTTATGTCATTTTAAGAAGCACCGTTTTATACCCACAGAAAACTGGAAAACTTGATATTGAACCACTCACTTTAAGTGTGCCTATAGATGTCCCAGTAGGTAGAAGAGGCTTTTTTAATCGCTCTAATCGTGTAAATAAAACAATTTCTGCAGGAAACAGAAGTATACAAGTAAAACCACTACCCTTAGAAAATAGACCCGATAACTTTACAGATGCCGTAGGTGATTTTTCATTATATATGGACACCAACAAAAAGCAACTCAATGCTAATGAAGCTTTAGAACTAGACGTAAAAATTACAGGTAAAGGAAACTTAAAATTAATGGGACTACCTAAAGTAACACTCCCTAGTAGTCTTGAAGTGTATGAGCCTGAACGCATTAATAACATACAAGTAAAAGCAAATGGTATGCAAGGGACCATAACAGAAAAATACACTGTTGTACCCCAGTTTAAAGGGCAGTACCCTATTAGGCCTATCACGTTTTCTTATTTTGACCCTAAAACAGAAACGTATAAAACACTGAGCTCTAAAGAGATATTTATTGATGTACCAGAAGGGCCTTCAAGCACAGAATCTCTACCAGATACCGCTAAAGAGAGTGGTGATATAGTAAGCAACAATAAGTTTAAAAATATTAAACTCACAACTACACTTGAGCCAATGGAGAAGGAACACTTCTTTAAATCTACCCTTTTCTGGTCATTATTAGGTGGTCCATTTTTATTAATCCCCCTGTTTGTTATTGCTGGTAGAGCAAGAGATAAACGTCTTGCAGATGTGGATGGCTCTCGTTTAAGAAATGCAAATAAACTTGCTAAAAAATATTTAGGGGAGGCAAAGAAAAACTTAGGAAACAAGGAGGCATTTTATGACTCTATGGAGCGAGCACTTCATAACTATCTTAAGGCAAAATTAGATATTGAGACTACAGAAATGTCAAAAGAACGTATAGCACAATTGTTAAACGATCGCCAGGTATCTCAAGAAACAGTAGCAGAATTTAATACATTACTTAAAAGCTGCGAGTTTGCACGTTACACACCATCTACAGCCGTTACTATTAAAGAAGATTATGATAAGGCGGTGCGTATTATTTCAACAATTGATAAAGAGATTCAATAATGGAGTTTTATACTAGACATACTCGTACAATTGTTCTTTTTGTAGCCTTAGTGATGGGAGTAATTAGCATTTCCGAAGCACAAAAAAATGATGTTTTATTTGATCAAGGAACTTCTAGATACGCAAAAGAACAGTATCAACAAGCCATTGATTCTTGGAAATTAATAGAGAAAACAGGTAATGAAAGCGCTGCGCTCTATTATAACTTAGGGAACGCCTATTACAACTTAAACAAGGTGGCACCAAGTATTTATTATTATGAAAAAGCACTGCAACTTGCCCCTAATGATGCAGATATTAAAACTAATCTAGGCTTTGCACAAAACACGAGAGTAGATGCTATAGAGGCTTTGCCTAAAAATTTTATTACTAAATCTTACGAACGTCTTTACTCTATTGCCACTTTTGAGACTTGGGCAAAGGTAACTGTTGCATTTGCGGCTATTTGTGTCTTAAGTTTTTTATTGTATTATTTTATAGAAGCCAGTGGTAAAAAAAGGTTGTTTTTAGTAACATCTGTAGCTAGTTTATTTTTACTTTTTATTTCTTTAGCACTCGCCTACTCAACGTATAACAATGTTAATAAAGACCAACCGGCTATTATATTTGCAGAAAGCGTAGCTATTAAAAGCGAGGCAAAACTAGGGAGCGAAACAGTTTTTGAACTTCATGAAGGGACCAAAGTTAATATTCTTGAAACCAAAGATGATTGGACACTTATTATAATCGCAAATGGTAAAGAAGGATGGTTACCTTCGGAAACGTTAAAGACATTATAAAAATTATTCCTCTTCAGTTATTTGTTTAACTTTGCGCTCAGTTTATTAAACTATGAAGTTTTTCTTACAGATATTTATGGCCTTTTTATTGTCATTTTCACTCTTAGCTCCGGCTTTGATGACTTTGGCAACGGGTAAACCATCTGTAGTATTAAGCCAAAATACAGAAGAAGAAAATGACAGTCAAAACAATAATCTTCTTGAAGAACTGAAAGAAAAAAAACTATTAATCTCTGATTTTAATTTTGGAGAAATTATAGATTTTAATATTCAACGTCAAGATTCTTTTTACTACTCTGCTAGCACTCTTGATCTAGCTAGAACCATCTTTTTACCCCCACCAGAACAAGCATAGATTTTATCGACTTAAGTGTGTACCTCTTGAAGGTACTTATTATTTCATACTTACTCGCCAACTAGGTGGGTTAAAATCAATTATATGTTTAAAAAATTAAAAAGCGATATTCCAGCGAGTATCGTGGTATTCTTTGTTGCGCTCCCTTTATGTTTAGGAATAGCCCTCGCAAGCGGCGCACCCTTATTTTCGGGATTAATTGCGGGAATTATTGGAGGTGTAGTAGTAGGAGCTTTAAGTGGCTCTCAAATAGGAGTTAGTGGTCCTGCAGCTGGATTAGCTGCCATAGTATTAACCGCTATCACTACTCTAGGTGGTTTTGAAAACTTTCTTCTTGCTGTTGTTATTGGAGGTGTTATTCAACTAGTATTTGGCTTTTTAAAGGCAGGTATTATTGGTTACTACTTTCCTTCATCAGTAATTAAAGGAATGTTAACAGGTATTGGTATTATTATTATACTTAAACAAATACCTCACTTTTTTGGTTATGATGCAGATCCTGAAGGGGATTTTAGCTTCTTTCAAGTTGATGGCGAAAACACGTTTTCTGAAATACTTCTTGCCTTGAACCAAATAAATGTAGGCGCAACAATAATAGCCCTTATAGGATTAGCAATTCTATTATTATGGAGTAATTTGTTGTCTAATAAAGGAAAATTATTTACTATTATTCAAGGCCCATTAGTTGCGGTTGCAGCTGGTATTATCTATGTTATTTTTTCTGAAGGTAGTGCATATGATATTAATGCAAATCACTTGGTACAAGTGCCTATTCCAGATAGTATAGATTCTTTTATTGGGCAATTTAGTTTTCCTAATTTTTCTGCAATTACAGACACAGGAGTTTGGGTTACTGGGTTTACAATTGCTCTTGTAGCAAGTCTTGAAACACTTTTATGTGTAGAAGCGTCAGACAAGTTAGATCCAGAAAAGAGAGTTACACCAACAAATAGAGAGCTTATTGCTCAAGGAACCGGCAATATTTTATCTGGACTAGTAGGTGGACTACCTATTACTCAAGTAATTGTGCGTAGTTCTGCAAATGTGCAATCTGGTGGTAAAACAAAAATGTCTGCAATAATTCACGGACTATTGTTACTTATTTCTGTTATATTGATACCAGGTTTATTAAATCTAATACCACTATCTGTACTAGCAGCTGTATTATTAATAGTTGGTTATAAATTAGCAAAGCCATCTACATTTAGAAATATGTACAAAGCAGGTTGGAAACAATTTGTTCCATATATTGTAACAGTAGTAGGTATTGTTTTTACAGACTTATTAATTGGTATTGCTTTAGGTCTTGCCGTTGGTATTGTAGTTGTTTTATACAAAAGCTTTAATAACTCTCATTTCTTACACAAAGAAGATGTGAGTAATGGAGTTCAAAAATTAAAAATGACACTTGCAGAAGAAGTGACCTTTTTTAACAAAGCAGCTATATTAAATGAGCTAGATCGTTTACCAGAAAACTCACACCTAGAACTAGATGTTAGAAAAACTAGATTCTTAGACCTTGATGTTGTAGAAATTCTTGAAGATTTTGCGGGCAAAGCAAAAACTAAAAACATCACCATAACTCTGGTTTCAGAGCGAGGAACTGTGGTAAACCCAGATAGTTATATTAAATTCTTTAAATTAAGACCAAAATCAGCATAAATAAAAAAATATGAAAGCACATACAAAAGAAACGCAGTCTACAATGACACCACAAAAAGCCCTTCAATTTTTAAAAGAAGGTAATGAAAGGTTTCAAAAAAATCTTAAAGCTAACCGTAATCTATTAGAACAGGTAAATGACACGAGTAAAGGTCAATTTCCTTTTGCAGTAGTTTTAAGCTGTATTGATTCTCGCGTACCAGCAGAGTTAGTTTTTGACCAAGGTATTGGTGATATTTTTAGTGTTCGTGTAGCAGGAAATATCGTTAATGATGATATTTTAGGAAGTATTGAATATGGCTGTAAAGTAGCTGGATCTTTAGCTGTAATAGTATTAGGACATACAGCTTGTGGAGCAGTTAAGGGAGCTTGTGATGATGTTAAACTAGGTAACATCACTACATTGCTATCAAAAATAAAGCCAGCAGTAAATGCTGTTAAAGAACCTACAGAAGCGGCTAACCGTGTAGGGTCAAACTCTAAATTTGTAGATGAGGTTGTACACAAAAATGTAGAAATCTCAATGAATGAAATTAGAGAAAAAAGCGCCGTACTTACAGAAATGGAAAATAACAATGAGATTGTTATTGTAGGTGCCGTTTATAATGTATCTTCTGGGAAAATTGAGTTTCTAGATTAAATTGAATAAATTTAATTAGTGTTAAAAAAAGGTTGAAGCTTTATGTTTCAACCTTTTTTTTTCAATTTGTATAACATTAAAAACTACAACTATGAAGAATATCTTTACAAATTTGCGCGGTAACCTTTTTGGAGGGATAACAGCAGGTATTGTTGCATTACCACTAGCTCTAGCCTTTGGTGTGCAATCTGGGCTAGGGCCTAGTGCTGGTCTTTATGGTGCCATTATGATTGGGTTTTTTGCATCTCTATTTGGAGGTACAAGTACTCAAATATCTGGACCTACTGCTCCTATGACTGCAGTATCTATGGTAGTTATTGCTGGTATAATTGCTGCAAATAACGGGAGTGTAGAACAAGCTATCCCTTATATTTTACTTGTATTTATGCTTGCAGGATTAATGCAAATTGCATTAGGCCTAGTTGGCTTAGGTAAATATATAAAGTATATACCCTATCCCGTAGTCTCTGGTTTTATGACAGCTATTGGTGTTATTATTTTGATCACACAAATTTTGCCTATGCTTGGTTATTACACTTCAGATGACACAGAGTTTGTAGACCGCTATAAACCAGCAGCAGAAGAGGTTCTTCTTGATAAAATATTAAAAGAAGAAGCTGGCGAAGGGATTTTAGTTTTAGAAGATTTTAAAGAAACAGTAAAACGTGCAGAACTCATTACAAGTACTCAAATTGACACTGAGGCTAGTATTCTTGCAAAGTCTGCCAGCTCTGGTGTAATAGGAGCAATTAAATCTATTCCGAGAGCTATAAAAAGCATTAATTATCTAGAACTAGGTTTAGCACTAGCAACTATATTTATCATATTTGGTTTTAAAAGGATTACCACTAAGGTACCAAGTACACTCGTTGCACTATTAGTAGTCTCCTGCGCTGCTTATTTCTTAAATTGGGACTACAGGCCTATCTCAGAAATACCTGCAGGCTTCCCTACCATCAATTTAGGGATTTTTGAAAATTTTAATGTCAGTCAAATAACTCCTTATGTATTTACCGCATTAACCTTAGCTTTTTTAGGGGCTATAGATTCTTTATTAACGTCTGTTGTTGCAGATAATATGACAAAAACTAAGCATAATCCTAATCGCGAATTAATAGGTCAAGGAATTGGTAATAGTATCGCCGCCCTTTTTGGAGGTTTACCGGGAGCAGGAGCAACAATACGTACCGTAGTAAACATTAATAGTGGTGGTACCACTAAACTATCTGGTATGGTAGCCTCAATTGTACTTCTTATTATCACAATGCTTTTAGCACCCATTGCTTCTCAAATTCCCGCAGCAGTATTAGCAGGTATTTTGATTACCGTAGGTATAGGCGTTATGGATTATAAAGGTCTTAAAGCAATACGTAAAATGCCAAAAAGTGAAGTCTTGATTATGGTGGTAGTATTATTACTCTCTGTTTTCTGGAACTTAGTATATGCCGTAGGTATTGGTCTTGTTTTAGCATCACTTATATTCATGAAAAAGATAGGAGACTCTACAGCAAAGCGATCTAAAGTAATCCCTCTTAAAAGAGCAGATGAGCTTACACTGCCTTGGACAGATGAGATGGAGGTACCTAAAAAGGTAAAAGAAGAGGTGTTTATTAAACGTCTATCAGGCCCTCTTTTCTTCGGAAATACTAATGATTTTCAAGAGTTGTCTATGCAAATACCAGACACAGCAACCCATCTAGTTATACGTATGGGTAAAGTGCCTTATATGGATCAATCTGGATTATATGCTATGGAAGATATGGCTCTTAGATTAAAACAATCTGGAATAGAAGTATTGTTTGTAAACCTACTAGAGCAACCGCGTGTTATGATGGAAAACATTGACATTATTCCAGACTTAATTCCTGAACATAAAATCTTTAAAAACTTTAAAGAAGCTATGTTGTGGATTGATAGCAACGTAGATGATATAGCCTAGTAAGTCATTCTACTTATAAAAATAAACCCCAAATTTCTATTTTAATAAATTTGGGGTTTTATTATTTGATTCTATTAATAGTTAAAAATCTTCATTAGGAACATCATCTTCTATTGGCGGGTTTTCCTCTTCGGTTTTACCATTGTTTGGCTTTAACTCATCTACCTTTTCTAGTATATGAGGCATCACTAAAGGAGCTATAGAAGCCACAGGCTCATATAAAATAGAAGCTTCTTTCTTTTCTTCAGAAATAATAAAACCACTTGCTGTAGATGAAGCATTTATAAACATAAATATTACAGAAATTATAAAAGCATATTTAAGCCCATTAAAAACACCACCAAGTATTTTGTTTACAAGCCCTAATGCTGCAAAATCTGCAACTTTGGTTAATGTTTTTCCTGCAAGACCTACAACTAGTACAATTACTAAAAAAGTAACTGCAAAAGCCACAAGATTTACCACTTGCTCAGACCAGCTTACTTTATTACCTATATAATCTGCAGCATAATCAGAAAAATAAACAGCTCCTATAACACCAAGAATCAACCCAATTAAGGAGGCCAAAGTGACAAATAACCCTTGCTTTGCTCCTTTATAAAAAGCAAATAAAATGATGATTCCTAAAATAATATCTAATACACTCATAATGGGTTAATCTAGTTTAAGTTTAGGCAAGCAAGATACATAAATACTATTTTAATGCGATTAGCTATTTATAGATGGAGTGGTTGGTAATAATTATCTTTGCACAACAAAGGCTTTAAGCTATATGCTTTATGCCTTATTAAAAGGAGAAAAAAACACACTTAAGTAGATTAACTTCCCTTTTTATAAATTAACTTATAATAACAAAAGTGGCTAGAGACGAACAATTAAAAGAACGATGGGAAGCAGTAGTAGTACTACTTAGCGACCGCTTTGCAGATGGAGATAAACTAGATCTAGATGCTATAATATACTTAATAGGTGTTCAAGAACTGGGGCAACTGCACCGTACCTTTAAAAAAGACGAAAAAATCAACTTAATGCATATTGCTATCTGTAGACTTTTAGAGCCTTTTGGGTACTACGAGTTTGAGTTGTTTGATGACAAAGGATGGCCACATTATAAAATATTAGAACAGTTGCCACCACTTAAAGCTGGAGAGCAAAGTGTATTAATGAAAGAAGCTATTGTACAGTATTTTGTAGAAAAAGAGGTGATTAAATAATTGGCTTTCGCCAAAATGTTAATGATTCACCACTTTCTTATGTCTCATTCACCTAGTTTCCGTAATTTTGCGCTCAGTATAATTGGTTAGTTATTCTTGGTAATACAAGAACACTACCGAAAATTTACCCGCCTCTGCGGGCATAATATGATAGATAAGATAAAAAGCCAAATAGCAGCCGTAGAAGCTTTCAACAGCACAAATGCTGATGAGATTGAAAATTTCAGAATAAAATATTTAGGATCAAAAGGACTTTTAAAGGAGTTTTTTGCTGCCTTTAAAGAGGTGCCTAATGACCAAAAGAAAGAATTTGGTCAAGTAGTAAATGCCCTTAAAAACACAGCAGAAGATAAAGTAAACACCCTTAAAGAAGCCCTTGCTTCTCAAGAAGAATCTAAAGGTGTTTATGGTGACTTATCTCGTACGGGCGAGCCTATTTCTTTGGGTTCTCGTCACCCTATTTCACTCGTGAAAAACAAAATTACAGACATTTTTTCTCGTATTGGTTTTAATGTATCTGAAGGTCCAGAGATTGAAGATGACTGGCATAACTTTACAGCACTTAACCTTCCAGAATACCATCCCGCACGTGATATGCAGGATACGTTTTTTGTTGAGAAAGACCCAGATGTATTGTTGCGTACGCACACCTCATCTGTACAAGTGCGTTATATGGAAAACAACCAACCTCCTATTCGTACCATCTCTCCAGGACGTGTTTTTAGAAACGAAGCTATCTCTGCGAGATCACATTGTTTCTTTCATCAAGTAGAAGGATTATACGTAGATAAAGGTGTGAGTTTTGCAGATTTAAAGCAAACGCTACAGTATTTTACTACAGAGATGTTCGGGAAATCTAAGATTAGATTACGCCCTTCTTACTTTCCGTTTACAGAGCCTAGTGCAGAAGTAGATGTTTATTGGGGGCTAGAAACAGAAACAGATTATAAAATAACAAAAGGTACCGGCTGGCTAGAGATTATGGGCTGCGGGATGGTAGACCCTAACGTTCTTAAAAACTGCGGTATTGACCCTACAGTATACTCGGGCTTTGCTTTTGGGATGGGGATAGATAGAATAGCAATGTTACTACAACAGATTCCAGATATTAGAATGCTAAGTGAGAATGACCTTCGTTTTTTAGAGCAGTTTAAGGCTTCTATCTAATTTTTTTAATCCATTATAATAAGATCTACCCTTGAGAAAAGACATTGACATACCAGAAGTAAAGGACATTCACGTGGCTGCTGTATTAGAATTTAATGACGAATATAACACGCATGACTGGAATGTATATCTTATTAATGATGGCCTACAGCCTATAGAAACAGTCTTAATTGTAACTCAAGGTTATGATGAGAAAGATATGACAGCACCCTTTAGAAAAACAATCACAATAGTTCCTGCTAAGGGATACGCTAAGATTGAGTTTATAGAAGAGAGTGTTTTTAAACTTGACAACTTTTTTACCACCACTTATTTTATAGGTAATAAAATGTATGACAAGCGTTTTGAGTTGCCTCGTTTTTCAATTAAAGAAGAGAATGCTGTCTTATTACCTGTAATAAATAAAAAAGGAGTCTTGGCACGATAGCTATTTCCGAAGCAAAAAACATCTTACATTTTATAGCATCAAAAAAATGGAAAACATCTGATTTTTAAATGTTCTAGTTTAGCTTCTCTGTAAGGTTTTTAAATATCTTTTTTGGATCTTTATTTTCATAAAGAATACCATAAATAGCATTAATTATTGGCGTCTTTGCTTTCTTTTTATTTTTAGCTTTATTTAACGTGTAAGCACTTTTTGTTGCATAATAACCCTCAGCTACCATACTCATCTCCATCATTGCGCTTTTTACAGTGTATCCTTTACCTATCATGTTACCAAACAATCTATTGCGGCTAAAAGTAGAATATCCCGTTACTAACAAGTCTCCTAAATAAGCAGAGTCGTTTATATCGCGCTTCATTTTGTGAGCTTTCTTTATGTAACGCTTCATCTCTCGTATGGCATTACTCATTAACACTGCCTGAAAATTATCTCCGTACCCCAAGCCATGGGCAATACCAGCTGCAATGGCATAAATATTTTTTAACATCGCGGCATACTCTGTTCCTATTACATCATCACTCGTTGTGCATTTTATGTAATCGCAGCTAAGGTGACTCGCTACTAGCTTTGCCTTTTCTTCATCTGCACAAGAAATGGTTAAATAAGACAGACGTTCTAATGCTACTTCTTCTGCGTGACACGGTCCAGATATAACACCTATATTATTAAAAGGCACTCCGCAATGAGTGTTTAAGTGGTCCCCTACAATTAAACTTGTTTCTGGTACAATACCTTTTATAGCAGAAAAAACTATTTTCCCTTCTAGTGAAACAGTTAAAGTAGATAACTCGCTATATACAAACGCAGAAGGCACCACAAAAATGAGTACATCTGCATAAGCTACAAGCTCATTAATATTACTGCTTAGTTTTAACTGCTCTGGTTTAAACTCTACTGCACTTAAATAGTTTGGGTTATGTTGTTCTTTTTTTATGTGCTCTATAGCGGTTTCATTGCGCATATACCAGCCAACTTCATCAAGATTCTCGCATAACATTTTTACGATAGCTGTTGCCCAACTACCTCCACCTATTACCGCAAATTTTAAATTCTCTTTCATAATTTTATACCTGTAAAAGTACGCCTGCAAGATACAATTTCTGAAATTTTATAGGTTTAAAATTTTGATAAGAGTTGACTTTTTGGCGAGAATTATTAAGATTATTTGATCTATTCTTTCTAAAAACAGCAATTAAATTAAAAGAAACAGATGTGTTTTAGTTTTAATAAACCAAATAAAATTAGCCACAACTTATTGATTAATAGTGCTTTATGTTTTTGGCATAGTTTGTGAAATTTACTTAATAGAATTTTAAATTACAGAATTATGAAAACATTCAAACTATTTTTTGGCTTTGCACTAGTAGCAACCCTTTTTACTTCATGTTATACAGAAGTAATCGTAGAAGAGAACCACGTAGATCCAGTTCCTGTAATTACATTAGCAGAGTTGGTTACATCTTATGATTTGTGGTACGTAGACATAGAACGTACTCAAGGTAACGGGTACATTCCATTTTTGCAAAAAGCATTTACAGTGTCTTTTAAAAACGGAAATTTGTACGCTAACAATAACCTAGTAGGTTTTGGAAACCAAGGAAATGGTCTTGGTATTGATGTAGGGTATTACGACACTTATAATGGTAGACTAGAAGTAGATCACGACCTAGATGGGTTTTATAACTTTGAAGTGACTCAACTTAACAACTTTGAAATTGAATTATATTTTCCGCAGCAAAACATTAGCTATGTGCTAGAAGGATACCAAAGAAACACCTTTGATTATGACCGTGTATTTTATAGAAATATTCACTATTTCTTACAAGAATATAATACTTGGGAAAAAACATACACTAGTGAATATGGAAACCTAAATGAGTTTGATTATGAAAACTATGTGGCATTCTTGCCAGGTGGTGGAGACGGTAATTTTAAAAGCTCTCAAGACGCTAATGGAGTGCACCCTTATGATGTTTATTATGACTATACAGGGGTTTACAATGTAGATGATGTGAGTGGTACAGAAACATTAAAATACCTAACATTAGATTATGACTATCTGGGAGATGAGTATTTTGAGTTAAGTGTATTAAATGATAAAACCATTGAGCTGTTTCATAACAACTCTGGAACACTATATGAGTTTACTGGTCGTGGTTACATTGAGTATAAAACGGCAGGTGAGGGAAAACTTAGAAAAACAAAAGCAGACATTGCAAAAACGATGAAGAAGATTAGCAAATTCTAATCTTAGAAATATAGAAAACTTTTTTGGTTGGTTAGTAAACCGTCTTAACGCTACTTGTGTTAGGGCGGTTTTTTTTATCTATAAAAATTCATTTTATCAAGATACTCCCATACATTTTGAGGCAAAAGTGGTCGTATGTTTTTTTTGTCTTTAACTGCTTTTCTTATAAAGGTAGAAGATAGCTCCATGATAGGCGCTGCGACTTTTATAATTTTAGGATGACCGTCAAATTGGGTTTCTACTTTACCATCAGAAATTCTGGGATATACATAAATAGCATAGCGCTCTAAAATAACTTCGTAGTTTTTCCATTTATGAAAACTCTTTAAATTGTCTTCGCCCATTATTAAACAAAAGTCAATTTCTGGATGCTTCTCTTCAAGAACAGCAAGTGTATTTATTGTATAGTTAGGCTGTGGTAGATTAAACTCTATTCTGCTTGACTTTATTTTCTGGTAGTCCTCTACTGCAATATTTACCATCTCTATACGATGGTTGTTATCTAGCAATGAACTCTTTTTTTTGTGTGGATTGTGTGGTGTAACTACCATCCATATCTGGTCAAGATCACTATACTCTGCCATATGGTTAGCAATAGTGAGGTGACCTATGTGAATGGGATTAAAAGTCCCAAAATATAATCCTACTTTCATTACTTTTCTTCTTTGAAGTCACTTTTATCAAGCTTTACATCATCAAATATAGGTTTTGATATATGTTCTGAAACTAATCTTTCTGCTTCTTTTAAGGCGTGCTCTAGTGTGTCGTTAAGTATTATATGATCAAAACGAGGTGCTGTTGCCATCTCTACAGAGGCTTTTGCGATACGCATATTTATTTTTTCTTCACTCTCCGTTTTACGTTTTTTAAGCCTAATCTTTAACTCATCTACACTTGGCGGTTTTACAAATACCGCTAAGGTTCTCTCCGGAAATTTTCTTTTAATTCTTAATCCTCCTACAACATCAATATCAAAAATCACGTTTTTGCCCATTGCCCAGATACGCTCTATCTCGCTATTAAGGGTACCATAAAAGTTATCTCTATAGACTTCTTCCCACTCTAAGAAGTCATCATTTTTCATGTGTTTTTTAAACTCATCTATACTTAAAAAATAATAATCCTTACCATCTACTTCTTCTCCCCTTGGGGCTCTAGAAGCAGCAGATACAGAAAACTCAAGATTTAATTCTTCTTGTTTTAAAAGGTGTTTTACTATTGTAGTTTTACCACTACCAGATGGTGCAGAGAATACAATTAATTTTCCTCCTTTATTAGTTGATTGAGACATTGCCGTTTTTTTATAATACGTTTAACGCTTGTTCTTTAATCTTTTCTAGCTCATCTTTCATCTGTACCACTAGCTGCTGCATAGGCGCAAAGTTAGATTTACTACCTATAGTATTAATCTCTCTACCTATCTCTTGAGTAATAAAACCAAGCTTTTTACCATTACTGTCGTCACTATTTATAGCTTCTCTAAAATAGTTTAAGTGGTTTTGTAAACGCACTTTTTCTTCAGTAATATCATATTTTTCTAGGTAGTAGATAAGTTCTTGTTCAAAACGATTTTCATCTACTTTTTCTTTAAGATCACTTACAGCATTACGCAAACGCTCTTTTACGTTAGCAATACGTTGTGAGTCTATCTCTAACACCTCTTCAAGTCTAGCCTCTATAATATCTACTCTTTCTAAAAAATCATTTTTTAGAACTTCACCTTCATCAGTCCTGTAGGTATTAATTGCAACAAGTGCTTCTTTTACCGCTTTTAAAATTTCGGCAAACTCATTATCATCTATTTCTTCTCTTGTTGTTTTTAGGGCATCTGGCATTTTAATTGCCATTTTTAGTAGCTCTGTTTGCTCAGCGTCAACCACATTTGCAAGCTGCTTCATATATTGCCTTACAACTACTTCGTTAATTTGAGAAGTAGTCTCTTCGCCTGTAGACTCAACGTATAAGCTAAAATCTACTTTACCTCGTGTAAGAGAGCTTGCAAGCATTTTACGCATATTGAGCTCTTTCTCTCTGTAAGAAGACGGCACTCTAGCATTAATATCTAGACTCTTACTGTTTAAAGATTTTATCTCAACAGTAATTTTTTTTGAAGCGAGTTGGATTACACTTTTACCGTAACCCGTCATTGATTGAATCATAAATTCATAAAATTAAGCTGCAAAGGTAAACAAAACCAAGAGGTTGATTAAATGCGTTTTCCGTTTTTGTCAAAGTTCTTTTTCAAGAACATTTCAGTAAAAGGAATAGTAAGAAGTAATGTGATAGTAGTTGCTATTACTGTAACGAGCACTATGTACTTCGGAAATGTGAAATATCCAATAACTGGAAAAAGGAAATTAAATGCGCAAACCTTAATAAATAATGATGTCCAATACTTATTTGCTGCTTCCCAAATTTCTTGACTCTTCATTGAAGTGGCGGTACGATAGCCGTATAATCCGTTAATTTTTTTAGGCGGAAATTTTCTAAAAACAATTGCTAGTAGTAACAAAAAGAAACAATAGCCTAAAGACTCAAATATTTGGCTATCTAGTTCCATTTTGATTGATTATTGCTTTTGTAAAATGTATTAGCAGTTTTTAATTTTCAGCTATTTCCGAAGTAAAATCGCTCAAAAACTCTATGACCCTGCGTTCACTGTAATAGATACCATTTGTTTCATGAAAGCCTACGTGACCACCATGCCTTGGGACTTCTAGAAATACATTATCAAGTTTTTTTATTAATTGAAAAGGGTAACTCTCCGGACTTAAAAAACTATCATTCTCTGCATTTAATATTAAAACAGGAACTTTAATGTTTTCTAACACATGAATAGAACTGCTCTTCTCATAATAATCATAAGCGTCTTTAAAGCCGTGTGCTTTTGCAGTGTATAAATGATCAAAATCTAATAAAGTTCCTATTTTCTTGAGCTCTTCTGGGTTCATAGATTCTGGAAAATTAGACATTTTTCTTTTGTACTTGCGACGCAAATCATTGATAAATGTTTGGCTGTACACAAAATTTTCTCTCTTGATTAACTGCTCTAGTGCGCCTCTTAAATGCAATGGGGTAGATATAGCAACTCCACTTTTTAATTGTTTGGGTAACTCATCACGCTCACCTAGATATTTGAGTAATACATTACCACCTAAACTATAACCTACAAGTGAGATCTCATCATACTTATAAGTAGTAATGATATGGGTTATAAACTCTGCAAGGTCCTCTGTTCTCCCGCTATGATAAGAGAGGTATAATCTGTTTTCTTCTCCACTACAACCGCGATGATTCATAGATGCTACATCCCAACCATTTTTGTTTAATATGCTTCCCTGCCCTTTAATATAACTACGTTGTGCATTTCCTTCAAGCCCATGTAATAAAATGACTAGCTTCTTTGAAGGTTTTATTTCAGAAACGTGGTAACTCCAGTCTACATCTATAAAATCACCATCTTCTAGCTCTAGGCGTTTTCTTATTTGTTTTAAACGAGGTATAGGTCTCAGCTTTGCTGAGTAAATAGTAGAAAAATGACCACTTTTAAAAGGACCCTTGGCTTTATATTTTGAAATGATGATTGGCACATGGTAAAAGTAACAAGAAAAATTACTTTAAAAAATTATTTGTAAGTAAGATACCAATCGGTATCTTTGTTTATGCGAAATGCCATTTCTACAAAAGAACTCATTATTAGAGAAAGTGCAAACCTCTTTAACACACAAGGTTATAAGGCGACTTCTATTAGTGATATTACTAGAGCTACGGGTTTAACTAAAGGTGCTATTTATAGACATTTTGAAAACAAAAGTGATCTAGAGCAACAAGCTTTACGTAGCCTAGCAAAGCTTATGTTTACAGAACTTGGCGGCCAGATAAAAAAAGCAAAGAACTATCAAGAGAAGATGGATGCAACTTTTGCTTTTTTTGAAGAGTATATGCACAATCCTATCTATAAAGGCGGTTGTCCTTTATTAAACGCAGCAACAGAGGTAGATGACACAAATGTTGTATTAAGACAACAAACATTTAATATACTAGCTCAGTTAAAAGCTTCTGTTAAAAAAATAATAGAAAATGGGATTAAAAACAATCAAGTAAAACCTGATACAGACGCTGCCTTTTTTGCTACTATTATTATAGCAACCCTAGAGGGAGGCATTATGATGAGTAGGCTAGAAAGAACACCAGATGCTATCTTAAAAACAGTAGACCATTTAAGGACTGTCGTCTCTTCTACTTTAAAATAAAACCAACTTGATACCAATTGGTATCATTAAAAAATATTGAATGAAAAATTTAATTATTAAATCTGTAGGTGCTTTTATAAATGTTACCGCTTTTTTATTCCCAAAATGGAATTTAAACAATTCTTTTAAAATACTTAGCAAAGTAAAACGTGCAGGTATTTCAGAAAAAGGCAAAGAGTTTTTAAACAAAGCAGATCAAACTTTTTTTGAACTTGAGGGTCAATCTTCTGTACTTTATAAATGGGGTAACGGACCTAAAAAGGTACTATTTCTTCATGGCTGGTTAAGTAATAGCCAGCGTTGGTTACCATATTATGATAAGTTAGATTTAACAAAACACACCATGTATGCCCTAGACGCACCAGGTCACGGTATGTCTAAAACAGACACACTTAATTTAGAGATGTACCGTCAAGCTATAGTAGAAACCATAAATAGAATAGGTACTATAGACACTGTTATTTGTCATTCTTTTAGCAACACAGCATTAACCTATGCATACCTTGTAAATAATGAGATTAGCATAAATAAGATTGTAATAATGGGAGCTCCATCTGGTATAGATGCCATATTTATGTACTTTAAAGAGATGCTAGGCTTATCAAAAAAAGCGATTAATATTCTAGATAAAAAAATAAATGAAATTCTAGTACTACCCCATAAAGAGATCTTAGTAGAAAAATTAATAACACAAACACCTCAGCAAAAACTAGTTATTCACGATAAAGGAGATTTAATCACACCTTATGCACCTATTAAAAGTGCAATTGAGAAAAACCCAAAACTAGAAACTCTAATCACTACAGGATTAAAACACGATTTAAAAAGTGAAGAAGTTTATGACAGAGTGATTACTTTTATTGATACATCTTATTCTACACAAACAACAAATAGTCCTAAACAGAAACTAAAACAAGAGCTTATAATTAACAGTTAACTTAATACTTTTGTTACTATAAAGGCTAAGTATCAATTGCTAATAATATCTATAAAATCAATCTTAATAAAATAAATAAACGCTTATGTATTTAAAAGAATTTGAAGTACGATGGAACGACATCGACGCAAACAGACATCTTGCTAATAGTGCTTATATAAATTATATGAGCCATACCCGCCTTAGTTTTATGCTAGAAAACGGATTTGGTCAAGCAAAAATGGCAGAACACAACATTGGTCCCGTTGTTTTTTATGAACATATGTTTTACTTTAAAGAAGTATTCCCTGGTAATCCTATACGTGTAAGTTTGCAATTAAGAGGCTTGAGTGAAGACGGAAAATATTTCTCTTTTCAGCATAACTTTTATGACCATAAAGGACGCAATGTGGCACGATGTGAGATGATGGGTGGATGGATAGACCTAAAAGCAAGAACTCTTAGAGCTTTACCAGAAGAGCTTTATAATAACCTCAACAAACTAGACAGAACAGATGACTTTTATGTGATTACAAAAGAGCACACTAGAAGGCATGGTGAGGTACCTAAAGATTTAGTATAACATTATACTTAAAGTTATAGAGTGATTTAAAAAGCCCATTTTGCTATGCAAAATGGGCTTTTTAAATGTAAATAAGTTCTAAAAATTAAGCTTCATTATTATAAAAAAACTGCTCTTTTACAATCTTGCCATCTTTTACTTGATATACTCCTAGCTCTTGCATAGTGCTTCTTTGTCCGCTTGCTTTGTGTGTGATATCCATCTCGTGACGTACAGAAAACCAATTATCTGCTACGGTTGGTTCGCTTGTTTTTGCGCTGTGTACTTCAAAGTTTTCTTTCCACCATTGGCCTTTTTTTGCAATCTCTTCCATACCTCGAGCCACTTGGTTTTCGCTACCTTCCATCTCTACGCTTACTATATCTTGACTATATAATTGCTCGTAACATTTACTTTCTTCTCCTGCATTACACCATTTTACCAGGTTGTCTGCTATTTCTTTTGTTTTCATTGCTATTGTGTTAAAAATTAGATTCTTAAAGATACTAAAAAAACTAATTACCTTACTCTTTAGAGGTATCACTTAGCACTCAAAGATGAGATACATTTTTCTCGTAGATTCCAGATTGCATCAAACTCCATTTTAATATTTTCAGAAACGCGCCAGTCTTTTATAAACTGTTTATGATAAAGTACTTTCCACTGGGCTACTTGGTTTGGTGCTATTTCTGTTTCATTTATGATGTCTTTTTCTATTTGTTTTATGGATGAAGTTGGTGCTGTAAAATCTACCCGCTCCCCATTAATTTTTAGATAACAATGTGCTTCGGGAATATATGAGAGACTGCTTTTTAAAATATGCTCTTTTATGCCAGGAGTATTTTTATGGGTCATTTTATACATTCCTATTAGCAGTTTGATATTTGCTATTTTGTTTTCGTCTGCAATTGTTTTAAGCAGGGCATGTTTAGAACTACAGGTTCCTTTTCTTTCGGTTATTACTAACGATACATCTTCTCTGTTTTTGTTTCTTCCGTAGGGTAAATATTGAATATATTTTGTGGCTTCTTGCCAGGTAGTAATGCCTTGCTTAATTAACAATGCACTTAACTTTTCTGAAGCAATTAAAGGGACAACACTATCCATTTTCAACAAGATTAAACCTTATTTTTTGTCGCAAAATAAACCCCCGTAAAAATAAGAATTGCCGCAATAATACGTAATGTAGTTAACTGGTCTGCACCTGTTGCCATTGCATAAATAGCTGCAACAAGCGGTTGTAAATAAATAAAAACACCTATGGTTGACGGGCTTAATTGTTTAAGTGCAAAGATGTTAAACAGATATGTTAAGACCGTAGTTGCAATCACTACAAAAGAGAGTTTCCAGATGGCATTAAAATCTAGAACACTCCATTCTACCTCAGAGAGCTCTGACCAACCTATGGGTAAATTTATAATAAAAGCTATAAGAAACAGATATTTAAGTAGCGTTATAGGCTTGTATTTACCTACTAGTTTTTTTACAAAAACCAAGTAACAAGCATATGATATTGCGTTTACTAAAAACAACAAATTACCAAAAGGAATGTTAGGCGCATTTGCTTGTGTTTTTACCCCAAAAAGAATGAGAACTAAAGCACCTATGAGGCCAAGCGTAATCCCTATGCCTTTTAATAATGTGATGCGTTCTTTTAATATAAAAGCAGATAATATGAGTAAAAAAACAGGTGATAATGTGATCACTACACTACTATTTATAGGTGTTGAAAGCTCAAGACCTTTAAAAAACGAATTCATATTAAGTACCATCCCAAATATGGCACAAGCAATAAAACGCCACCAATCTCGCCGTTCTACTCTTTCAGATTTATAGAACATACTAATGATCCAAAACAATAGCATCGCTCCTGTAACGCGCAGTAAAATAAAACCGTAAGGCTTAACAATACCTGGCATTAAATCTTTAGCAATGGTATGGTTTAACCCATATATAAAGCTAACTGTAAAAGCGGCAATGAGTGCGAGTATTCTTGAATTCAAAAAAGGATAGTTTTAAAGTATTACTTTCTGTGTATATTTTCTTTTGCTGCCTCTACAACCTTTTTACTATTACCTATAAAAATAGTATCATTATTAATAATTACAGGTCGTTTTAAAAACGTGTAATGCTCAAGAATAAAATTTTTATAGTCTTCTTCTGTGAGGTTTTCGTTTTTTAAATCACGCTCTTTGTAGAGTTTTGCTCGTTTGCTAAAAAGTGCTTCATAACTTCCAGAAAGTGCATACATCTCCTCAAGCTGCTTTACTGAGATTTGTTGTTCTTTGATTTCTTGCAGCTCAAAACTAGCAGGCAAGTCTAGAGTGTTCAAGATTCTTTTACAAGTGTCACAAGTTTTAAGATAATATACTTTTTGCATAGCTGTGTTATTCTAATTTCTGAAATATTCAAAATTTGATAAAGGTACGTTGGTTTATTATTTCTTCTCTAATGAATAGTTTAAAAAAGGAGCTACTTCACTAAAAGTCAATTCAATATCAATAGAGCCATCTGCATAGCTCGCTATTTCATATTGATTGTAATGAATAACTACTTTGTCTTCTTCAAAGCCTATGTCTTCAGACAGATAGAATTTGTCATTTTCAAACCAAAAAACAGTACTGTTTATGTCTTCACTCTCAGGTATTTTATAATCTTCTCTTAGTTTTTTTTCTGCTATTTTACTCAGGCCCTCTTTATCTTTTATAAGTTGCTCGTTTAAGATAATCTCTCCCGTTTTTATATCAAAATTCACATATGCTACGCTGCCATTACCATGCGCTCCTCCCGTATATGTGTATTGACTTAGAGCAACAGTAGCTAATTCTTTGCTTCTATAAGTCTCTTCTATAGAAATCTCTGCCTCATATTCATGAATCTCAGGAAACTCGCTAGTGTCTCTCCAGTAATCTTTAATAAAACCTTCTACTGCCTCTTGTGGCGTTAAAGCTGTAGCATTAACCTCTGGATCTCCTAAGTAGAGTGATTGTATAATAAATTGTTCTATTTTTTTATTAATAGGCGCTATTACCTCTTGCTCACCTGAGTAAGACAAATAATCTATAGTCACTTGAGGACAAGGTTTATTATCACACTCTGTAATTGTATTTTGAGTAAGAGTATGTTGCTCTATTAATAAAGGGGCGTCATTACAGCTATTTAAAACCATAAAAAACACTAAAAATGGAAATGCTTTTTTCATCATCGTGTAAAATTACGACAGTTTTTTTAATAAAAAGGACGGTTAGATAAAAGACTAATCACTTCACGCATTACAAGAATCAAAACAGAAATGTTATTGTTTGAAAATTGAGATGATTCTTGGTAACTTTGAGTGAAAAATTTTTATTTCTCTGTAAACACGCTATCATATAATAAGAAGCTTTGGTTAGTGTTACCTTTAGTTTTAATTTAAAATATTATTGGGTAGACGTCAATAAAAAGTAATAATTCACATAAAAAAATCACCCCCTTTTTTGGGCATAAGTATGAAATTTAACACAAAAACAATACACGGAGGTCAAGAAGATGTAGATCCTGCTTACGGCTCTGTAATGCCACCTATATATCAAACTACAACGTATGCACAAACTACGCCTGGTGGTCATAAAGGATTTGAGTATTCTCGTAGCGGAAACCCAACACGAGCAGCATTAGAAAAAAACCTTGCAAGTATAGAAAACGGAAAATATGGTTTAGCTTTTGGTAGTGGTCTTGCCGCAATAGATGCCGTTATTAAATTATTACAGCCCGGCGACGAGGTCATTTCTACTAATAACTTATATGGTGGTAGCTATCGTTTGTTCACTAAAATTTTTGAAGGCTTTGGTATTAAGTTTCACTTTGTTGGGATGGATAATGCCACAAATATTGAAAATTATATCACAGATAAAACAAAACTTATTTGGGTAGAAACACCTACAAACCCAATGATGAATATCATAGATATTAAAGCCTGTGCTGCAATATCAAAAAAATACAATGTATTACTTGCAGTAGATAACACGTTTGCAACGCCATATTTGCAAAACCCTTTAGATATGGGGGCAGATATTGTGATGCATTCTGCCACAAAATATCTAGGAGGACACAGTGACGTTGTTATGGGAGCGCTAATTGTTAAAGATAAAACGCTTGCAGATAAACTCTATTTTATACAGAATGCAAGCGGCGCAATCTGTGGCCCTCAAGATGCTTTTTTAGTTTTAAGAGGTATAAAAACATTGCATATACGTATGCAACGCCATTGTGAAAACGGAAAGGCAATTGCAGAATATCTAATAAGTAACCCTAAGATAGAAAATGTGTATTGGCCTGGTTTTAAAGACCATCCTAACCATCAGATTGCAAAAGAACAGATGCGAGATTATGGCGGTATGTTATCGTTCACCACAAAAGGCAATAATTATAAAGAGGCAATAAAGATTGTAGAAAATTTAAAAATTTTCACACTAGGAGAATCTCTAGGTGGTGTAGAGAGTTTAGCAGGACACCCCGCAAGTATGACTCATGCGAGCATCCCTAAGGCAGATCGAGAAAAAACGGGTGTAGTAGATAGTTTAATTAGACTATCTGTAGGTATTGAGGATATTGAAGATTTAATTGATGACTTAAAACAAGCCATAGGATAACAAGGTGAGTATAAAAAGTAAACAAAAAACTGCGGAAATTTTCTAGTTTGAATATTTCCGCAGTTTTATATAATTAGTTCTAGTCATTGAAATAACTAAGAACGCTAGTCTAAATAATAAATATACCCAAAGTTAATCCAGTAAATCCAGTCATTAGCTTTGTTTTCTGGCACTGGTACAGAACCGTTATTTGCTAAACTAGGGTTTAAACCATCTACCCAGTTTGAAAAATAATATTGCCATCTAGCATCTAGCATTAAATCACTTAAATCACTCAATTTATAACGTACACCCACACTAGTCACAATAGACCAAGTAGAATCTCCTTCTTGCTGAAAAGAGTTAAAATATTTAGGTGGCGTTGTAGCAGAAGAGTTAAGGGCTCCAAGTTCACTATACACTTCTGGATCAAAACTTACAAAATGTACTCCTGCACTTATAAAAGGTGCAAAACCTCCCGGTCTTGACGCAAAATCTCTAATGCTCAATGGAAAATACTCTAATTGTGTTCCTATATCAAAAACGGTAGTGGAGCCTTTCATTGCTCTCAATTGATCTGCAGTAATTGAAGTTTGACTTGGGTCAACGTATTCTCCTATATGCTCAAAATTTGTTTTATGATAGTCAATCTCATTACGTAGCTTAAAATGATCATTGAAATATTTTTGCCTAGTATAACAGTTACAATCTGCTCTATATGAGAAGTTTAAATAATGTATAAGCCCAACACCTATAGTACTATTACCTACATTTGTGTCAAAGTCATTACGTGCACCATAGTCACCATAAAAAGCTAAGGGTCCAGCTATTACTCCCACTTCGTGAGAAAAGCCAAATTGACTGAAAGCATCTTGTTTTGAAAAGAATAAAAACAAGCACACCACTAGTAATGAACGGGTCTGCATAATAAAGTAGGTTAATTAATTGGGTCCAACAAATATATAAAAACTAATGACACGTAGAAATTTAAGCCTGACATTTACCTAATTAATAAAATTTTAGCTTTCTGTATTCACAGAAAAGGTATCTTTGTTCTTTAGAAAACACAAGGTTAAATAATTAGCAAATTAATAATTACCTTTACTTTTTTGTAAGGTAGTTTGCAGTATTCTGAATTATGGACGCCTTCATTTTTGTAATTAGTAATTAATATACTTAAACAGCAGAAAAAATTTCTGCTTATTTAATAATCAACTTTTAAGATGAAACAAAGCATCAAAGATTTTATTGCTCTTGTAGAAAAAAGCAATCCAAATGAACCTGAGTTCATGCAAGCTGTAACAGAAGTTGCAGAAACTGTAATTCCATTTATTGAGGCTAACGAAGTTTACCAAGGTAAAATGTTATTAGAGCGTATGGTAGAACCTGAACGTACTATTATTTTTAGAGTACCTTGGACAGACAACGATGGAAACATTCAAGTAAACCGTGGTTATAGAGTAGAGTTTAACTCTGCAATAGGACCTTATAAAGGTGGTCTTCGTTTTCACCCTTCTGTAAACTTGAGTATCCTTAAATTTCTAGGCTTTGAGCAAACTTTTAAAAACAGCTTAACTACATTACCTATGGGTGGTGGTAAAGGTGGATCTGATTTTAACCCAAAAGGAAAAACAGATAACGAAGTTATGCGTTTTTGCCAGAGTTTTATGTCAGAACTTTATCGTCACATAGGCCCTAACACAGATGTTCCTGCGGGAGATATAGGTGTAGGTGGTCGTGAGATTGGATATATGTTTGGACAATACAAACGTCTACAAAATGAATTTACTGGAGTACTTACAGGTAAAGGTCGTTCTTTTGGAGGATCATTAATACGTCCAGAAGCTACAGGATACGGTAACGTATATTTCGCTAAAAACATGTTAGCAACTAAAGGCGAAAGCTTTAAAGGAAAAACAGTAGTTATTTCTGGTTCTGGTAATGTTGCTCAATATGCAGCACAAAAAGCAACAGAATTTGGTGGTAAAGTAGTTACTTTATCAGATTCTGGAGGATATATTTACGATAGTGAAGGTATCAATGCTGAAAAATTAGCATTTGTTATGGAGCTTAAAAATGTAAAAAGAGGGCGTATTTCAGAATACGTTGATAAATACCCTTCTGCAACATATAACGCAGGTAAAAGACCTTGGTCAGAAAAATGTGATATCGCATTACCTTGTGCAACTCAAAACGAGCTTGACGCAAAAGAAGCTAAAACATTAGTAGACAATGGATGTATTTGTGTAAGTGAAGGGGCTAACATGCCTTCTACACCAGAAGCAATTGAGGTATTTACAGAATCAAAAATCTTATTTGCTCCAGGTAAAGCTTCTAATGCTGGTGGTGTTGCAACCTCTGGTTTAGAAATGTCTCAAAACTCTTTACGTTTAAGCTGGACAGAAAAAGAAGTAGATGAAAGATTACATAACATCATGAATGATATTCACGCAGCTTGTGTACAATACGGTAAAGATGGTGACGGTTACGTAGATTACGTAAAAGGAGCTAACATTGCTGGTTTTGTTAAAGTTGCAGATGCAATGATGGCACAAGGAGTTGTATAACACCTTACCATTAATTTATATAAAAGGCTGTCAATTTTTGATGGCCTTTTTTCATGTAAATTCGCAATATAATTACCTTTAAGGTGTTATTAAAATGTAGAAATTTATCATTTATGAAAAAGCACTTATTTAGCTTCATTTTTCTTATTTCCTTTGTAGTCTCAGCTCAAAATTTTGAGAACAACTGGACGGGGCATTTCTCTTATGTCACAGTTAACAGTATCACTCAAGGCAATGACAAAGTTTATGCTGCGGCAGAAAATTCTGCTTTTTCATATGACTTGTCTACTTTACAAACAGAGACAATCTCAACCATTCAAGGACTCTCTGGAGAGAACATCTCTACCTCTTACTATAGTGAAGAACAAGATATTTTTATTATTGGATATGAAAATGGATTGCTAGAAATCATCACAAGTGATGATGATGTATTGACATTAGTAGATATTCTTAACAAACAAAATATTCCGCCAGATCGTAAACGCATCAACCATTTTAACGAGTATGACGGTATCCTTTACATATCTTCAGATTTTGGTATTTCAGAATACAACTTAGAAACTCTCGAGTTTGGCGACTCATTTTTTATAGGAGATGGCGGCTCATTTGTTAGCATTGCTCAAACCACTATTGACCCTCCTTTTATTTATGCCGCTTCACCAGAATCTGGTATACTTAGAGCTCTTTTTAACAACACTAACATCATTAACTTTGAAGAATGGGACACATTATCTGGCGGAAATTTTAAAGGAATTCAAAACCTTAATAATCAGATATTTTGTCTTAGGGGAGACAACACTGTTTTTCAATTAGAAACAGGTACCGGGTTTACACAAGTTGCCTCTTTTGGACAATCTGTGATAGGCTTTAAAGCTTTTGAAGATCTTCTTACAGTAGTTTTTTCTAATAGAATTGCAGCTTATTCTGCAAACTTCTTGCTAGAAGCTCAAATTAATAACATTCCAGATTTTGATTATACGCTAGCTTCTGGATTAGCTTTTGACGATACATTTTATTTAGGCACTAATGAGTTTGGAATACTTGAAGTACCTTTTAGTAACAATCAAACAAATCAAATCTTACCAGACGGCCCTATACTAAACACACCATTTTCATTAGCCTCATCACCTGGACAATTATGGGTGAATTTTGGAGATATAACAGTATCATTTAACCCTTACCCGCTATCAAAAAATGGAATTAGCAACTTAAAGGAAGGTGCCTGGACTAACATTCCATATTCTGGAGTACTAGAAGCAAATGACCTTGTAAATATCTCTATAAATCCAGATGATGCAAACCAAGTTTATATGACATCTTATAATAAAGGGCTCTTAAAAATTGAAGAACAAACACCTACAATTTTATATGATGATAGCAATAGCCCATTAGAGTCATTTTTACCAGGCAGCTTAGATATTAGACTATATGGTTCAGATTTTGACCGTGATGGCAATTTATGGTTTGTACAATCTCGTGTAGACGAAGGTTTAATTAGATTATCTCCTGGTGGTAGTTTTACAAAATTTGACATCACAGACGTTATTACAGACACTGCATCAAGTTTAGCGTTGAGTGAACTTGCTGTAAGTCGTGAAGGTTACGTCTTTTTTGCTGGTGTTAATGATGGTCTAGTGGGATATCGCCCTAATGGTGGCGACTTTAATATTATTAGCGATGTAGAAGGTAATGGTAATCTACCAACGAACAACATACGAGCACTTACTTTTGATGCTAATAACAGATTATGGATAGGTACCCTAGAAGGTCTTAGAGTATTATTTAATGTGGGAGGCTTTTTTGACGAAAACTCAGATGTAGAAGCACAAGCAATTATCATTAGTGATGATGAAGCAGATGTAGGACAAGAGTTATTAGAAAGTCAGACAATTACAGATATAGAAGTTGATGGCTCAAATAATAAATGGATTGCCACAACAGCAGGCGTGTTTTACCTTTCCCCAAATGGTCAAGAAACATTATTAAACTTTACAAAAGACAACTCCCCCTTGCCTTCTAATAATGTCCAAGATATTGCCATAGATGATTTTTCTGGTACAGTATATTTTGCAACTATAAATGGCCTTGTAGCTTACAATGGTACATCTACTGCACCTAGAGACAATCTAGAAGAAGTCTATGCCTACCCTAATCCTGTGAGACCAGGTTTTGAAGGCAGCGTTACCATAGATGGGTTGATGGCAAATGCAAATGTAAAGATCACAGACATAGAAGGAAACCTCGTTTATGAAGAAACTTCTCGTGGTGGTAGCATACAATGGGACACTACTGCTTTCGGAAAATATAAAGTACGCTCTGGCGTCTACCTTGTTATTATAACAAGTGATGACCAACTAGATACGGCTGTTTCAAAAATTATGATTGTGCGCTAATGGTCACAACAAATGCCATTGTAATTGGAACCAAAAAATATGGCGAAGCAGACCTCATAGTCACTTGCTTCACAGAGTCAGATGGCATAAAAACTTATATGCTTAGAGGCGTTCTTAAATCTAAAAAAGGTAAAATACGCGCTTCACATTTTCAATTACTAACCCAATTAGAGATTGAGGCTTCTCACAAAAACAAAGGCACTTTAGAGTATCTCAAAGACGCAAAAATTGCACTCCATTATCAAACTCTTCACACAGATGTTGTAAAAAGTTGCTTAGTAATGTTTCTTTCAGAAATATTAATTTCCACTATTAGAGAAGAAGAAAAAAATGAAAGACTCTATCATTTTCTATCAAGAAGCCTAGTTTTACTAGATCACGCAGAAGAGTATGGTAATTTTCATATTTACTTTTTACTACAACTATCCTCATACTTAGGTTTTTATCCTGACGACACTAATAAAGACCTACCCTACTTCAATCTTCAAGACGGATTATTTCAAGACGAAGTCACAAATATCTACTGCGAAAAAGGACCATTTATTAACAATTTTAAAGCCTTCTTCGGCATAAAATTTGATGAAGCAATGAGAACCAAACTAACCAAGTCCCAGCGATCCAGTGTACTCAATTTACTATTGTTGTATTACCAATTACACCTGCAGGGTTTTAAAAAACCGAAGTCTCTTGAGATTCTTCAACAACTATTTAATTAATAATGAAATACCAACTACTACCCTTCGTTTTTCTTTTATTTTCAGTAACCATTCAAGCCCAAAAAATTCAAGTTTTAGACAGTCAAAACAACGACCCTATAGATGGAGTTGCAGTTTTTAATAATGAAAAAAGCAAAAGTGGCATTACAGATTTTGACGGTTTTGTAGATATCTCTAGTTTTTCTACTTCGGAAAAATTAACGTTTCAACATATATCACACGTTTCAAAAACAATTAAAAAATCTGAAATTATAGCCCAAAAAAACATTATCTACTTAGATATAGATGCAAGTGCACTAGACCAAGTAGTATTATCTGTATCAAAATTTGGCCAAAATAAAAAAGACATCACACAGTCTATTGTTTCAATCAACAGCGAAGACATAACATTTAGAAACCCGCAAACTTCTGCAGATTTGTTACAATCTACTGGTCAGGTTTTTGTACAAAAAAGTCAGTTAGGTGGTGGAAGCCCATTGATTAGAGGTTTCTCAACTAATCGTTTATTAATTGCAGTAGATGGTGTACGTTTTAATACCGCTATTTTTCGCGCAGGTAATGTGCAAAACGTAATCTCTATAGATCCATTTGCTATAGATCGCACAGAGGTTATTCTAGGTCCAGGCTCTGTAGTTTATGGTAGTGATGCCGTAGGTGGAGTAATGAATTTTTACACAAAAAAACCTTCGTTCTCTTTTGAAGACGGAATGTCTTTTTCAGGAAACGCCACAGTAAGATATGCTACAGCAAATAAAGAAAAAACAGGTCACTTTGATTTTAATATAGGTTTAAAAGAATGGGCATTTTTAACTAGTGCCACTTTCAGTGATTTTGATGATTTAAAAATGGGAAAATACGGCCCAGACGAGTATCTGCGTGATCAATATGTAGTGACAGAAAACGGCGTTGATACAGTGATTGAAAATGATGACCCAAGAGTACAAGTTCCTACAGGGTACAACCAGATGAACTTAATGCAAAAAGTACGTTACATGCCTTCAGAAAAGTGGGATTTTAATCTTGGTTTATTCTACACAACTACAAGTGATTATCCCAGATATGATCGTCTAATAAGACCTAGCGATGGCGGTTTGAGGTCTGCAGAATGGTATTATGGACCACAAGAATGGCTATCTGGTAATATACAAGCACGCAATAAAGCTTATAATGATAGTTTTTATGACGAGAGTGTATTCACGCTCTCTTATCAAAGGTTTAAAGAAAGTAGAAACGATCGTGATTTTCAAGACACAACACTATTCTCTACAGAAGAAGAAGTGAACGCCTACACTGCCGCATTAGATTTTGAAAAAGATTTTGAAAAAGGAAAACTCAATTATGGTCTTGAGTATGTATATAACAAAGTAGGTAGTGAGGGACAAAAAAGAGACTTAATAACGGGAGTTTCTACCCCAGATGCATCAAGATATCCCGATGGGTCTTCTTGGCAGTCTGCTGCTATTTATACAAGTGCACAATATCCAGTAACAGAAGATCTTTCTTTTTCTGCTGGTTTACGTTACAATCATATATTAGTTGACGCAAGTTTTGACCAAAGCTTATTTGACCTTCCTTTTTCCGAAGCAAATATTAACACAGGAGCTTTAACAGGTAGTGCAGGATTAGCCTGGCAAGCAAGTCCTATTCTAGGGTGGAAAGCTAATTTCTCTACGGCATTTAGAGCTCCAAATATTGATGATGTTGGGAAAATTTTTGACAGTGAACCAGGTAGTGTTGTAGTGCCAAATCCAGACTTAAAACCAGAATATGCAAAAACTGGAGAAATAGGTGTAAACCTTAATTTTTCTGATGCAGTAAAATTTGATGTCACTTCTTATTTTACAGTGCTAGATGATGCGCTAGTGCGTAGAGATTTTGAGTTAGACGGTGAGACAGAAGTTTTATATCAAGGAGAGTTAAGCAATGTCCAAGCCATCCAGAATGCAGCAAAAGCAGAAGTGTATGGTGTTGAAATAGGTGCAGAATTTAATTTTAGTGAAGCTGTACAACTTACTTCACATTATAATATTACTGAGGGATATGAAGAGGATGATGCAGGTGACAGAAACCCACTACGTCACGCAGCACCTCATTTTGGGACTACTCATTTAATCTACAAACAAGACAAATGGAAGTTAGATGCGTATGCAGCTTATAATAGTAAATTTGACTTTGAAGACTTGGCTCCAAGCCAACAAAGCAACGATTATATTTATGCAAAAGACCGTGATGGTAATCCTTACTCGCCTAGCTGGTACACACTTAATTTAAGTGGAGAATATGTGTTTACAGACGCTTTAAAATTAAATGTATCTTTAGAAAACATTACAAATCAACGTTACCGCCCTTATTCTAGTGGTATCGCTGCAGCTGGAAGAAACTTGATTATGGCGGCCAGTTATTCTTTTTAATAGCTTCTTAACTATTTAGTTCCCAAACCTTAACCTTAACTTTGGTTTGGGAACTAAAAAATTATAATCGTTTTATATATTATTTCTGAAATATTAAAACCTAAAGCCACCCACTAGTTTTTAATTTAATTTTCTAGCGATGCATTCTGTCAAGCATCTCAATCACCTCGCTCTTTTTTCTTACAGAAACAGGGACACTCATTTTATTTTTCAGCATTAAATAGCCACCGTCTGTTTTAATAAAAGCACTTATATAATTGATGTTTACTAAGTGACTTTGGTGCACACGTAAAAACTGATAACCGCTTAACATATCACTAAAATACTTTAGTGTCTTTGTTACAAATATTTTTTTATCATCGCTCGTATAAAAAATGGTATTGTTACTATCAGACTCACATCTTATGATATCTACCAAGCTCACAATGATAATCTTATCTAGTGTATGTAGTGATATTTTATCTGGCTGAGATTCTGGGGCTGTAATAGTGTCTTTTAAGATTGACAGACGCTCTTCATTTGGCTTTATTTGTTCTTTTGCCCTTCCTATTGCAAGACTTAAGTCTTCATCGCTATATGGCTTTAAAACATAATCTATTGCTGCAAACTTAAAAGCACGAATTGCATACTCGTCACTTGCAGTCACAAATATGATTTTACTTTTTAAGTTAGGAAATATCTCTAAAACATCAAAGCCAGTACCGTCTCCTAGCATAATGTCTAAAAACAAAATATCTGGCTCCGTTTTCCGAAGAATTTTTGCTGCCTCTACCACACTTTGTGCAGTTGCTACCACCTCAATATCATCGTGATTTTTCTTTAAAGACGTTTGCAATAATTGCAACGCATCTGGCATATCTTCTATAATAATTGCACTAAGCATATTTTTTAATTTTCAAATTAATAAAAACAACAAATTTCATCCTGAGCCTGTTAAAGAACTGCGGTGTAAGCCCATTTGAACTTTGACAACTTGAGAGAAATCAAAATTAGAAGTCTGTTTCTAAAGGAATTCTAAAGGTAATCTCAGTCCCTAAAATTACACCGTTTTCTTCTAATTGTTCTAGTTCTAGTGCACCTTTTCCTCCTAAAGATTCTATTCGCTCTTTAGTCACTTCTAGGGCAACAGATTGATGACTCGTTGTCTTCTTGTTTTTCTGTGATTCAAAAATACCAGGACCATTATCAGTGATCTTACAATATAAGTTTTTATCGTCTGTAGTAAACTGAACATGAAGTACTCCTTCTTTATCTTTAGGTTGCACAGAAATACCATGTTTAATAGCATTCTCTACAAAAGGTTGCACCAGCATAGGCGGTATCAAAATCTCTTCTGCATCTACATCTGAGGTCACTTTAATATCATACAAATAGGGTTTTCTGGCCATTAATTGTTCTACCTCTAGGTATTTATGCAATGTTTTAATTTCTTGATCTAGACTGATTACGTCTTTACGCGAATTATATAAAATCTCGCGTAACATCACTGCAAAGGTATTAATGGTAGTTTCCATCTTTTGCGGGTTTGATGTCCCCATTGCTTTGATCCCATTAAGTACATTAAAAATAAAATGTGGGTTCATCTGTAAACGCAATGCTTTTTGTTCTAACGATAGTAAGTGATTTTGAAGTTTGAGTTCTTCTTGCGCTTTTTTGTTTCTGTTTTTTAATCGCTTTATATAGTTATAAACTACAAATCCAATGATGCATAGCAAACCAACAAATGCTAAAATTTGAAACCAAAGTTCGCGATACAAAGGTGTTTTTATAACAAAAGGAAAATTAATAGTATCACTCTCCACCCATCTATGATTGCGTGATTGTGCTTTAAAATTGTGAGCGCCAAAAGTTAATCCTACCAAGTTCTGAGAAGCGGTTGTAGTCCAAGGGCTCCATTTTTTATCATCTAGCTTAAAACGATATTGTACATCTTTTGGGTGCATTAAATCTACAGTACGGTAGGCAAAAGAAATCTGATCTTGAGAAGGCTCTAACTCTAAGGTTTTATTTGAAGTCCAGGTTACTTTATTAGAATCAAAAACAGAAAGATAGTCTACAGATACGTCTTCAAAAGTAATAGACGGTTTTTGTTCTTTAGCTATAGTTTTTACCGAGGTTTCATATTTAGTGAGGCCGTATAACGCACCAAACCATAAGGTACCATCTTCATCCATATCGCTGGCATTTAAGCAAGTTTCAATACCTAAAAAGCCGTCATTGCGCCCAAAATGAAATACATCTACAATCTCACCATCCTTCCCTAATTCTATTTTATCAACGCCTCTTTCAGATCCTGCCCAGAGATTGCCCTCAGTATCAAACAGCAATTGATAGCAATTTTGAGAAGTAAGCTCTTTTGCTCCGCTTAATTTTGAAAAATGCGGCGTGTCATTTATTGTTGCTACCCAGACTCCATTTCCTGCAGTACCTAAAAATATTTGATCCTTATAAAACGTAATGCTGTTAATTGAAACACCAAGCTCTAGCACATCGCCTATGTGAGAGACTACATCATTTTTTATAAAACCTACATGTCCATTTTGTGTACTATACCACAATCTCCCTTCTACGTCTCTTTTACTTGTTTTTATTAGTAAATCTTCTATCCCCTTATCTATCGCAAAATGAGATTTCTGAACATATCTATTTTCTATATTGTTATATTGCATTTTAACAATACCACAACTATAAGTAGTAACTATAAGAATATCTCGATACGTAATTAATTCTCTTATCCAGTTTGAAGGAAAGCCATTAGCTTCATTATAAATTATGTTTTCAATAGTAGGAACTTTAATGGTATCTACTTGCATAGATTCTAAAGTATCACCAGAAAACACAAGACTATCTTTAACTGCAGTGCGATATTGCCAAAACCCTTTACCATCAGAACCCGACAGCACATTTCCGAAATTATCATGAGTAATGGTTTTAATCTTTACATTGCTAAATCTCTCTGGGGTTTCAATTTTATGAATACCCAGAGAATCTATCTTAGAAATTCCAGATTCACTAGTAGAAATATACATCTCTTTACCACTAGAATGCACTGCATAAACACGATTACCGGCAAGCCCAGTGTCTTTGTCAAAATGACTAAAATCATTTTGAAAGTAAGTATATAGTCCTGCACCGCTGGTTGCAATCCAGATACCACCATCACGATCTGCAAAAGTAGTACGAACGTGATTTACAGCAAGACCTTCTCGTTTACTAATGCTTCTTAAAGATTGAAAAGTCTCTAGGTTTAATACAGAAATCCCGCTCGTATCTGTGCCAACCCATAGTTGATTATTCACGATACTCATATTATTAATTCGCTTAGGCGAGTTTTTAATTACTTCTTCACGGTGCTCTTCTGTGGTATAAATAACAACAATGCCTTGCGTAAACGTAGCCGCAAACAAAGTATCTTTATATTGCTGGAGCGCCATAAAATTTGAAGTGTCATAATTCTCAACCGTGGTAGGATTAATAAGCGAATCTAACTTAAACAACCCTTTACTAGAAGCTACCCAAAAACGAGTACCGTCAAAGGTGATGTCATTTATTATTGCCGTGTCAAGTGAAGGGTGAAGGGTAAGGTCTTCTGCTTTTCCTGCTTCGGAAATAAGCTGAACTCCAGAAATGGTGCCTATAAAAGGGACTCCATTATGCACAAAAACCGTGTTAGATTGACGGCCTTTATAAGAGTAAATACTATCTCCTTTTTTTATAGAAAGTCCTTTTTTTGTGGCAATAAATAAACGGTCTCCTACTAGCTCAAGATCTTGAATATAGTTTGACGCCAAGCCATCATTCTCTCTGTAAACTTCAAAATCGTCTCCATCAAATCTAGCCAATCCTCCCCCTTGAGTCCCCAGCCATAAATACCCTACTTGGTCTTGCACAATGTCATAAACTTGTGATTGCGGCAAGCCATCTTCTAAGGTATAATTGCGTAACTGATTGTTTTGTGCCAGAAGGTTCCACGAGCAAAAAAGAAGGAGTAAGATTAAGAGATTGTTAGACTTCATTAGCACAAATATAACGATATGTGAGGGGAGTTATTTTTACAACATCTAAAGATTAGTATATAATTTTTTATCTAAAATAGTAAGGGTTGCATAATTGCCCTCATCTTCAAGATTCATAACAGGTTCTAGCACACAAAGCGCTGTTGTTTTTCCTGAAATTTTAAGAATGTTTCCTCTTATTCTTGATGTCCATCTATATTTTTCTAATGATATTTTCATTTCATAAAGAGTTGTTGCCATAGCTTCATCTTCTGCAATAAAGTCCATGATATCATCTGGGGTTTCAAGGTTTGGTATTTCCGAAGTATTTGTGAATTCTATCTCCCATTCTACCGGGATATTAAAACGGTAAGAATACACCTCACCCAAAGCTGGCTCTGCTCTTGTGGTTAATGCTTCTTGCCAGTTAATGTTTTTATCTGGGTTTAATGCTGTCATCTCTTGCGATAATGCTAAAGGTCCTTTTGAGTGTCCCGTTGGGTAAAAAACATAGTATGGTTTTGCTAAATAATGAGAAGCATATTTACCGCCAAAAATGTTAAAATATGGAGAGGCAATCACTCTTGGCTCTGCCTGCGCACTAAATACTTTTTTTAATTGTGAAAGCAATGCTTTGTTTTCTCCCAAGCCACAAGAGTGAAAGATGATCTTCGTTTTATCTGTGATTCCGTCTTGAGTGGTTTTATTGTTTTTAACTATATAATTTTTTAATGATTCTGCCGTAAGACGCTCCCCTTCTTTTTCTGTTTTAAGAGACATTCCTCGCCAAGGATTACTGTGACTCACTATGTGAATCTCGCTGTATAATTTTCCTCTTTGCTGTAGATTTAAGTGATTTAAAATTTCTTCTAGAGAATATAATCCCTCCACTATTTGAAACCCTTTTTCTTTAAAATGTAAGGTTGCATTTGCATAATAGGTGTTATCATCTTCATCAAAACCTGCGATAAAAACTATAGGTCTTAATAAGACTGCATTATTTTGCGCGCTGGTTTTGTTATCATTATTATGATTTAAAGCAGAAAGTTCTATTGCCATTTCTTCGTTAACATCATTATATAAATCAGCTTTTTGGCAAGCAAATAAAAAGATGAAAGATGCTATTATTGATGTGATGATGAGTCTCATTTTGATTTGGGTTTTAAAGAAGTGAGATTGCGTTTTTTCAAATTTCATTTTTCAATTTCGGTTTCGATTTCGAGCGAAGCGACTACAGTTCTTCGTAAAGCGTTCCGCTTGTTCCGTAGCTATCATCATTCCAGATAAAGGTGTCATATTGTTCTGCAGCTAGAATGTTTTTTTCTTGTACGGTAACCTCAGATGTTGCTATCTGGTTTGCTTGCCCAAAAGATTGACTAGGAAACAAGTAAACAATTTCTTTATTAGAGTCGCCACAATATTCATTAGTTAAAATAGGCAGCGTGATGTAACCTCCATTTTCGGTTACTAATATGTAATTTGAGACTACATAAGAGCAGTATTCTACGTATTGCACATCTACTTTTAAAACGCTGGTAACTCCAGATAAACCTGGGTTTACTAATTTTGTAATGTGAACATCGTGTATTAAACTTGCATCTGCAATAGGAAAAGAAGTTACTTCTTGTGGTGAGTCTGTGGTTGTTGTAAGCATAGCAGATTGTACCTCTTCTCCATCTTCATTTAAGTTACTGGATAGCGACACAAAATATGCTTCTGTGTTATCAAATTGTTGTGCAGACATTTGTGTGAATCCTGCAAAAACTAGGGCGATAATTAGGGTTAACTTTTTCATAATGCTTTGGTTTTAGATTACTTATTTGTTTTCTTATACCAAAGATATGGAGAGATGGTTGTGCGATTTTGGGTGCTTTAGTATTCGTTGGAGATTAACTAGTAAGCGTTGCCGGTCCTTCGATACAATCCCGATAAAATGTTTTAAGACATTTTATCGGGATCACTCAGGAACCTTAAATTGTTAGGTTTATTTATGTGCTTGTTTGTGCTAGGGTGTAATATTGTGCGTTACATTCTCTTCGACTGCGCTCAGACTGACATTGTTAACTTTTGTCTGGCTGAGTGGTTCTGCTGAGCGAAGTCAAAGTGCATTTGTAGATTTAGTAATAAAAAAAATAGCGGTTAAAAAAACAACGACCCCAAACAGTTTTTACACCATTGGGGTCGAAGTCAACCAACCAAAACACAATTTTTAAATTTTATAACATTTTAACAGCTACACGCCGTGCGGTTATCTTTTACTAAAATGGTAAACTGCTTATTAGTTTTTAATTCTTCAATATCTAAGCCTTTAAAAGCGTTTAACATTTCTTGATCTTTTATCCATTCTGTTCCGTTAAAGATTTCTGCAGAAATGATCTCACCATTGTCACCAAACTTTAATCTAAACTCAAAGTGAGCTCTTGTGTATTTTTCTGCTAAATAACCATACTGTGCTTTAAACCACATTTTTACTTTTCTTGCTTCGGCTTTAGGCAATTCGCTATTGTCAAAACCTAATGTGTACGTCTTTGTAAAAACTGACTTTTCTTTTACTTCTGCCTCTGCACCTACTGCGCTGTTATTTACATTTTGTGGCATAGGTAGGGGTTGTTTTACAGTTTTAGCATTTCCGCCTTCATTAACTACTTGTTCATCTACTGCAACAAAAGATGTGTATTGTGTAGCAAGATTGTATTGCAATCCTAGTGCTGTAACTTCTGCTTTTGTATCATCTCTAAAACGTGTGCTATAATCATCAAGTTGCTCTATTTTTTTACGAGCCCATAAATATCTTAATGCTTTATTGTCTGGTGAAAGGGTTCCTTCAGAAACTTTAAAGCGTTGCTTTATTTTTTTCTTCCCTTGGTAACCGGTCATTATAATCTCACCAGTAGCCTCGCCTTTATACTTTCCGAAGATAACAACAGGACGCGCTGCAAAAATATCTGGCACTGAAGACGGCTCTATGTCGTACACTTCAAAACCTTTGGTTGCAAATTTTACTTGAGTCATCACTGGGCTATCTATGTATGTTTTAAAATCTTCTGCCACTTTTGAAGCCTCTTCACGATTGGTTGCGATAAAAGATTCGCTCTGGCTTACCTTTGCCATCCCTTCAATTAAGTAGCGATTAACGCTGCTCCCAATCCCGAACGTAAACACGTTTGCTTGATCTAGATTGTCTTCTATTTTTGTGAATGCCTCACGCTCTACAGATACATAACCATCTGTAATAACCACCATAGAACGTGAGCTACCTGCTTGTGAGCGTGGTAAACCATAGGCAACATTAAGCGCGCTCAATAATTGAGTACCGCCTCCGCCTTGACCACTTGTTAAAAACTCAATTGCATTGTTCACATTAGCATCTGTTGCTTGTACTGGTGTTGGGTTAAAAACGGTAGAACTTGAGGCAAATAACTGTACATTAAATGTGTCTTCTGTATTTAAGTTACATAAAAGATTACGCATTAAATCTTTACTTACTTCTAGAGGATAGCCGTTCATTGACCCAGATACATCTACAATAAAAAGGTATTCTCTTGCAGTTACTTGCTTTGCTTTTACAGCAGCTGGCGGCTCCATCATATAAGCAAAAAACTTCTCGTCATTGTGCTCGTATAATAGCAATCCAGACGCTATTTCTTCTCCTCTTAAGCTATAGTTTAATATAAAATCTCTGTTGGCAGGATTGACATTACTTTTTGATAAAAAGATAGAAGCGCTATCTCTTGATGGGTATAAAATATTCACTTTATGAGAAGTACTCTCAATATTCTGTATCATCATTCCGGCTTGTATTTCTACTTGCATATCATACTTAAAAGTGTCTGCCACTCCTTTTTTTGTAATAGGATTATTAAAGGTCGTCTCGCCACTTGTATTCTCTCCCGTAAACCTTGGGCCTACTACACTTGGTGCAACAAACTGGTACTGACCATTAATAGGTGATAGCATTTCTGTGTAATAAATTTCTATGCTTATCTCATCGCCTGGCATCACGTTTCCTACTTTCATCTGGAAAACATTTGGTCTATTTTGGTCTAATTTTGCAGCACGTTTACCTTGTTCTACAGCTTCTTTATACACTTTTTCTGCCTCTTGTTTTTCAAAGATTTTTGCATTGGTAACTCTACCCCCTACTTTCATTTTCATATCGTGAACCGCTGCTTGTGTAGATAACGGGAACACATATTTTGCCTCTATAGGTGTCGTCCCTTCATTGTGATATACTTGAGTCATTTTAACGTGAGCAATAGTCCCAGTGATATTTACTTCTGCCTTAGATTCTTTTAATGGAATCACAGCATTTGCAGATAGGACTTCTAAGTAAGGTGACTCTTTTTTTTGAGTTCCTTTTTCTTGACCAAAGGTGATAAAGGAAACGAATAGTAATAAGATAAATGGTAGCTTTTTCATAACGTGATTATTAAAAATTAATGTTTGATTTATTAAGTAGTCTATGCTTTTTTCTTTCTTCGGAAATGTGCCTTTTCGATTACCCTTGGCCAAATGTATTGCCGTTATGCAGTAGAATTTTGTGTGCTTTAGTATTCGTAGATGATGGTGTAGTATTCGTTGTCGGTCTTTCGATACAATTCAAAATAGATGCGCAAAAGCGCATCTATTTTGAATCACTCAGGAACCCTTTAATTGTTCTTTTTGATTACACTTTTGGCTCTGCTGAGACTCTTTAACTACTTGAAACCAGCGCTTGGAAAGGTTATAACGTTTAATCCATTATTTTTTAGAAAACAGTATTAAACAAAAAAGGATGCTTCTTTACGAAGCATCCTTTTTTTGGTATTTAAAGTCCGTTCCCCAACAGTCTTTAAATGGTTGTCTATCCTTAAGTTTTTTTTGAAGTGGGGGTTCAAAAAAAGACACGATTGAAGATGTGTAACTCTTAAAGTTGTAACTGTAAATAACACTGCTACATAAGACAACAATAATCCTATTTATAGTGACAAATATACATAGTATCTACATACAAACCAAATGTAATTTTTAAAATATGTGCTTATTTGTTTAAATTTAGTACTTTTATGCACTCTAAGTAATATGAACAAAAGAACAAAAGAGTTTATCGTTGCCATCTTAAACCACACACCTGTGTATGGTAATACAAACTTGCACGCCTTTGTTCAGGGCATGAAGAACATAGAACCAGAGTTTAAAATGCGTGCTACTCTAAAAAAGGATCTTGATTTAAATAATTTTGCATACTACATTACTAAAGATGGTTTTGTATATGAAATTTACAGATATGTAAATCCTGGGTACCAAAAGGGGTGATTATTTAATTTTCCCAAGTCTATATTTCATTATTTGTTATTCAATAAACAGCTACAACTTCTTGTAAACGGCTATTTTCTTCTGAAATATTAATATTTCAGAAGAAACACAAACACCTGTATAACAGTGTTATAAACGTTTTCAAATAATTACAAACACTTGCAAACGAAAGTAAATAGTTAGCTACCGACTGCGATTAGGATGCGGTTATATGTTTGCAGTGTCAACAAGGAATAACAAAATTAAAAACTATTTCTCTAGACATTTAGATCTGCGGGATAAGCCCAAAGACATTATTAAATAACTGTTTAAACATCCCTTATAAACTATAACTCAAGATTTGGGATAGACACAAAAAATTAAATATTATGAACGCACTTAGAAACAAAGTACAGTTAATTGGAAGATTAGGTCAAGAACCAGAAATCAAAACTTTTGCAGATGGCAATAAAATTGCAAATTTCTCTATGGCTACAGATGATAGCTATAAAGACAAAAACGGACAAAAAGTAGAACGTGCTTACTGGCACAATATAGTTGTGAGAGGCGGTCTTGTAAATGTGGTAGAAAACTACATTAAAAAAGGACAAGAGATAGCCATAGAAGGAAAACTAACTAATAGATCTTGGGATGACAAAGACGGCAAAAAACATTATGTAACAGAGGTTTTTTGTACAGAGTTGTTGATGTTTGCAAAGTAGCCTTCGACTCCGCTCAGGCTGCTTTGCAAATAATTACTAGTTTGTGAAAAATCGAACCTGAGTTATACTTTATTTTATAGGCGGCTTATGCCGCCTATTTAAATTATTAACATGGGAAAATCATATACATATATTTTAAAATGTGATAATGGAAGTTATTATATAGGAAGCACTAGGTCTTTACTAAAAAGATTTAAGGAACACCAGATGGGTTTAGGAGCATTATACACCTCTAAAAATCTACCAGTCGCATTAGTATATTTTGAAGAATTAGAATCAAAAAACGTTGCATATTTAAGAGAAATGCAATAGAAAAAATGGACTAGAATAAAGAAAGAAGCCTTAATTTTGAACTGGGCAGAAGAATTAAAAAGAGCAGCAACATGTCAAAACCAAACGCATTACAAATATCACAAAATCTAAATGATTTTGAGCAGCACCCTGAGCGGAGTCGAAGGGCGCTACTCAAAACCCACTTCGGTTACGACTCATTTCGTCCTAACCAAGAAGAGATAATAAACACCGTATTAGCAGGTAAAGATGCGCTGGCAATTATGCCTACAGGTGGTGGTAAATCTTTGTGTTTTCAGTTACCATCATTGGCCTTAGACGGAACCGCAATTGTGATATCTCCATTAATAGCCTTAATGAAAGATCAAGTAGATGCGCTTAACGCAAATGGTATTTCTGCAGCATACTATAATAGTACTCAAGAGCAAGAAGTACAAGCGGCTATTTTAGAAAAACTAATTACCGGTCAACTCAAACTTATTTATGTTGCGCCAGAAAGTTTGTGGGGGCTTACTAACCATCTTTCAAAAATTCAAATTAACCTTATCGCTGTTGATGAAGCACATTGTATCTCATCTTGGGGTCACGATTTTAGACCTGCCTACACACAGCTAAACAGATTAAAACAAGAATTTCCAGGAACACCCATAATAGCACTAACTGCTACGGCAGATAGAGCAACTCAAGATGATATTCTCCAGCAATTAGGAATACCTACCGCTCAAAAATTTGTTTCCTCTTTTGACAGACCTAATATCTATCTAGACGTAAAACCGGGACAAAACAGAATACAACATATTTACAAGTTTTTAAGTTCGCGTGGTTTACAAAGCGGAATTATTTATTGCTTAAGTAGAAAAAGCACAGAAAATATTACCAAAAAACTTAAAGCGAAAGGCTACGACGCGGCTGCATATCATGCGGGCTTGTCTGCAGGTGATCGCACACAAATACAAGAAGATTTCATCAATGATCGCACCCCTATTATTGTAGCTACTATTGCTTTTGGGATGGGTATTGATAAAAGCAACGTGCGTTGGGTAATACATTATAATATGCCTAAAAATATAGAAGGCTATTATCAAGAAATAGGACGTGGAGGTCGTGATGGGCTCAAAGCACAAGCGCTCATGTTCTATAGCTACGCAGATGTTTTAATGCTTCGGAAATTTACTGAAGGGACACCAACGCAAGAATTTCAACTTGCTAAGCTTGAAAGAATGCAGCAGTTTTCTGAATCACTTAATTGCCGAAGAAAAGCACTTTTAAGCTATTTTGGTGAAAACCTTGCAGAAGATTGTGGTAACTGTGATATATGTAAAAACCCACCTAAGTACTTTGACGGAACCCTAATTGCTCAAAAAGTATGTTCTGCAGTTACAAGAATGAAAGAACAAGAGGCAATAGGAACCGTTATTGACGTTTTAAGGGGAGCACAAAATCAACAAGTATTAGAAAAAGGATATCAAACTATAAAAACATACGGTGCAGCAAAAGATCTTTCCTGGAAAGATTTACAACAGTACATTATACAACTCTTAAATCAAGGAGTATTACAAATCTGGTTTCATGAAAAAGGTCGTTTAGTTTTAACCCCTATAGCAAAACAGATTCTTTTTGAAGGAAAAAACATACGACTAGCAAATCTAGTAAAGCAAACTGAAGAAATACAAAAACCAAAAGCTGCTAGAAGTAAAAGCACTAAAAAAGACCTCTTTGAAAAATTACGCACGCTTCGTTCTACACTTGCAACGACAATGGGCGTACCAGCATATGTGATTTTTAGCGATGCCAGCCTTCAAGACATGGAAGACAAAAAGCCAAGAACTATAAATCAATTTTCTGAAATTAGTGGAGTAGGACAAGCTAAGCTTGATAAATATGCAGATGCCTTTTTAAAGGTCATTGCAAAACACTTAGATGCTACAGATTTAAAAACAACTACTCACGAAAAATCTTTTCAATTATTTAAAGACGGTAAAACCGTTTCAGAGATAGCTAAAGAAAGAGGTGTAGCAGAGAATACTATTTTTGGTCATTTAGTAAAAATGCATAAAGAAGGTGCCTCAATAGATCTTTATCAATTTATTACACAAGAGGAAATCAAAGAAGTGAAAATGGCTCAAAAAAAATTAGGAAATCCTGATGGACTAAAAATATACTTTGATCATTTTGAAGAAAAGATGCCTTATAGTACTATAAAATTAGGTCTCTACCTAGATCCTAAAAAATAACAAAAAAGAAACCACCTAATCTTCATTAGGTGGTTTTCTCTTCTTCATAGTAATTTTACAAGACGGAAATAGGTTTATGGTGTTACTAACATTATTAACCTTAAATTAAATTGGGACAAAACCTCGTCTTACAAACACTGTTGTAAATGTATTGCATATCTATGTTCCAAAACATCAATGTGAGAAAAATATGAAATAACATATGAGATTTATCATATAGTATTTTATCTTTAGCCTCTTAATTATTTATCTCATGAAAGCGAAACACTTATTGTTGTTTATTTTTTGTATTAGCCTTGTGTTTACTGCCCTCTCTCAAGATAATGTAGAGTCATATCCCACAAAAAAAGAACTCATTAAGCTCATGAAACAACAGAGCTTACCTTCTAAAGAAAAAATAAATAATTTAAGAATGTTAGGACAGTATTATCTGGAAGAACCTAACGATTCTGCTTCATTTTACTTTAATAAAGGAATAGAATTAAGTAAAAAAGCTAGTGATAGTTTTAATGCCATGCTCTTATACAATAGAATGGCTTGGTTACAAATTTATTATGAAGATGATCTTCTCGCGATAAAGTATACAGATAGTGCTTTTATGTATGCAAATAGAGCAGATAAAAAACAGTATGCCAGTATTGCATATAGCTATCAAATAAAAGCAATGGCTAATTATTATTTAGAAAAAAATGATATCGCTTTAGACAGCTATCTTGAGGCTAATAAATACTTATTAAAGGACGATCAAACCGTAGACTCAAAAACATATCTTGCTGAAAACTACGCAGATCTTGCTAACTTATATCTAGAGACTGACAATAAAAAAACAGCTTTAGTTTGTATTAATAAATCTTTAAAATTATCAAAACCAATAGAAGCTTGGTGGGAAGTAGGTGAAGCTTATGACTTTTTATCAACATACTATCATAAAGAAAATGATTATGATAGAGCAAAAATCTACATAGACAGCTCTAAGGTTATGTATGATAAAGTAGGCTATCAAGAAGGGGTACAATTAATGGATAAACAGCTTTCAAATATTTATCTCAAAGAAAAAAAATACCAGTTAGCTCTAAAAACATACTTACCTTTAATGATAGAAGACAAAAAACAAGATGTGGCTTACGATCTTGTAGATGATTATCTTTTTATTAGTAAAGTACAAACAGAAATGGGCGATATAGAGGTAGCTACTAAATATCTTGATAGCGCAAAAACTATATCTAATGGGTCTACAAACCTGTTACACCCTATAAACATAGGTCGCCAACAAGCAGAAATATATAGAGCAAAAGATAATACTCGAGCAGCAATCATCGAGTTAGAAAAACTATTAAATTCTGAAGAAATAAAAGAATACGTAGAATCAGAAAAAGAAATAACAAAAGAACTTTACGAATTACACGAAGCCAATAATAACACTGAGGCTACATTGATGTATCTTAAAAGGTATAATGTATTAAAAGATAGTTTAAATGAAGTTCTTGCTGGCAATAAATTTAGTGTACTACAATCTGAGTTTAATTATAACGAGCTCAACTCAAAACTAGAAAGTCAAGAAGCACAAATTAACTTTGCTAAAGAGGAGAAAAAAAGACTCAAAGAGCGTAATTTATTTATTCTCGGCGGAGTCAGTCTTTTAGCTATGTTTTTTATTTTCTCTTACTTTAGACAAAATAAATTAAACAAAGTTAAACGCGAAAGTTTATTAGCAAAGCAAGAGGTTCTTAATGTTAAAAAGAAAGCTCTTGATGATGTTGTAGCTTTTAAAAACAAACAGATTACAGATTTTGCTATTCACATTTCAGAAAAAAATGATTTACTTGATAAAATAAAAGATCGCTTAAAAGGTATAAAAGTAATTAACGATGCTCATAAAGGGGTTGTTCAAGACACCATCCATTTTATAAATAGTGATATGGATCAAAATCGTGAAAAAATACAACTATATCAACAAGTGAGTGAAAGCAATGATTCTTTTAGAGAAAAGCTTGATCAATTGTACGTTAACTTAAATGAAAAAGAAAAGAAGGTTGCTACTATGCTTCGTTTAGGGCAAACCTCTAAACAAATTGCACTACAACTAGGTATTAGCTCTGCAAGTGTAGATAATTATAGATATAACCTGCGTAAAAAAATGGAAATCCCTAAAGGGAAATCTTTAAAGGTTTTTATAAAGAATATCTAACAAAAAAAGGTCGCCATATAACAATGGCGACCTTTTTTATTATAATTAATAAGCTACTCTACGGTTAGCGTATATTGGGGAGTTTTATTCATTGGACAAAAATATGTGTATGTACCTTTTGTCAATTTAACATTATTAGAAGTCTCCTTTGTTCCTTCTTTTACCACATTAGTAACGTATGCATTTTTAATATGGTTTTCAGGATTACTAGCGTCTTTTCCTTGAGGCACTAAAACAAAACCTACATCTGTCCCTGCATTTTTATTAGACACTTCAAAAACATAAGTACCTTCTTTTAAAGTGATATCTTTTTGTGTAAACTCTCCTGGAGTTTGCTCTAATGAGACTGTTTGTACTTTCATCATCTTTGCCTCTTTCTTCATTGTATCTTTTTTCATCATATCTTGTGCTTGTGCAGAGAATGAGAATGATACGGCTACTACTAAAATTGCGATTATTTTTTTCATTATTTCTATTTTTATTAAGTGATTATTAATTATACTAAATTTGATTCTAATGGTTGCGCTACTGGAAAATCTATAGGCACTTGGGTAGCACTATGCACGTAATTTGATATTGTTTTTTCTCCTACTTGTACTATGGTGTCTATAAAAGATGCTTTATTGTAGCCAGCGCTAAAAAAGTCTTCTGTTACATTAGCACTTGCTCTTCCGCGGTTTTCAGTTACATTTTTAGCTAGTTTTGCTAAGGCATCTAGCTTAGCATCAAATGATGCTGACCCACCTCTTAATTCTAATATTTGATCGTCAGTAAAGCCATTCATCTTACCAATGGCCGTATGAGCACTTAAGCAATAATTACATTGGTTTACTTCACTAACTGCGAGGTTAACTACTTCTTTTTCTTTTGCTGAAAGTGATGTCTTTGCTCCAGAAAATGTAAGGTAATTTTCTAATGCTGTATCACTGTGAGCATAAGTTGCATAAAGGTTAGGGACAAAACCTAATTGCTTTTCAAGGTTATCAAATATTGCTTGATTGTTTTGAGATACTTCATCTCTCTGAGGTACATTAATTGTTATCATATTATTTGTTTTTTTATGTTTAATTATTTTAATTCTGAAATGTTACGTGTGGTTTTTCTGCATCACAGTAATAATCATGAATGCTTTTCTCCTCACAATGCTGAACTGTGTTTAGGTTTTTGATTATTTTTTTTCCTTGCCTAAAAATATTTATTAGGTTAAAAACTGAGGTATGTGTCGTTTTCATAATACTGTGTTTTAATTGTGATACAAAGGTCTAATAATAGGTAGGTGACTTTTATAGCTAAACCGCCCAATTGATTGTCAATTTTTCCTTTAAAATTTTATTAAGATTATAACCAAGAGAGTTCTTTACCTGTATTCTCTAGCTTACCGTGAAGGGTGTTTTTTTTAACTGCTATATATAATTTAGACAAAGTTGTTTCGCCTATTTCTATACTTTCAAGCTCTGGTATTTTAGTATAAACACGTTTATAAAAAGTATTTATGTTTTCCGTGCTATTTGCTGAAGACCTTAATGTTTTTAGAAACTTTGATTTTAACACCTCTTTTCCATTACTTAAAACAATGTGTTCTTTTTGTTTTTTAGCATCTCTTATTTCTTTACTAAAATTAATAGATTCCATATCTATCAATTCATCACTCAAGAGGGAGTAACTTGTTTTTATTAAAGAAGACTCTGGAGACTGGTTAAGATATACAGTCTCTAATGTGTCAGTAAAATTCTGTGCGTTTGTTGTAGTACTATAACCAAAAATGGAAATGACTAATACGAGTATTAACTTATATGTGCTTTTCATAATTTGTAGTGTAATGTTGAACTTAACGTTTCAACAGGTTATTATTTATTACACTGCAAAGATGCGAAGAGAAAGGTGTTGGTTTGTGGTTCGTAATTCCTTAGTACTTGTCAATTTTTCCCTATGACATTAATAATGTTGATTTTTTAAACTCTGTAGGAGAAACACCGGCTACTTTTTTAAACATACGGCTTAGATGGGAGGCATCTTCAAAACCTATTTCATACCCAATCTCTTTTGCGTTTTTATCTGTATAGAGCATTTGACGTTTGGCTTCAAGAATAATACGAGCGTGTATAATCTGTAAAGGACTCTTCCCTAATTTAGCAAAAGAGTTAGATAAGGTTTTGGGAGATTTAAAGAGTTTATCTGCGTAAAAAGAAACGCTATGCTCTTCTTTATAATGAGCTTCTACAAGCACGTTAAATTGTCGTAATAGATGATCACTTCCTTTTTCTACTAATAACTCTGGGTTATTTAATTTAAAAAGGCGTGTCATTTTAATGATAAACCTTGACATCAACATTCTTAACATTTCTGCTTGAATGGGATCTTTGTTTTCTATTTCTTCTAAAAAAATTTGATGTAAATTATCAAAACTGCTTTGCTCTTTCTCATCTAATGAAACAATAGGAATAGATTGATTTCCGAAGAAAAGAATACCTGCACAACTTACCTCTTTATCATGGTCTTTAATGCAATAAAACTCTCGGTTAAATTGATACACAATACCTCCATCTCCTCCCACGTATTGTAAATATTGAATAGGTGTTAGTGATATAATTTGTTGTGGCTGTAAATTAATGGGTACACCGTCTACAATAATCTGAATTGCAAATTCTTGCGCCCAGATAAAAGTATACAAACCTAATTGCTTGCTTTTTTTAAAAGCTTTTAATACCTCATCTCTGTCAATAACAAACTGTGCTTTTGTAGAAAACTCTGTGAACGTCTTTTGCATAAAATTTCAGTCTATTAAAATGTAAAAAAATTACAAGAAAACTAAAAATAAACCTCCTTCGCCATTTTATAAGTATTGGCGTGTGCTTCAATAATAAGCTCAATTGCTGGCGAATACCCACCGCCCATACTTATTTGCAGAGGAATATTATGATCTTTACAGGTTTGTAACACAAAACGATCTCGCTCTTTACAACCGTCTATAGTACAAGAAAGCCTACCTAGCTTATCTGTTGCCAGAATATCTACACCACTTAAATAGAATATAAAATCTGGCTTTACTTTCTCTATAAGCTTAGGCAATGTGTTGTATAAAACTTCTAGATACGCTGCGTCTTCAGTGCCATCATCTAGCCCAATATCAAGATCACTTTTCTCCTTTTTAAAAGGATAATTTTTTGCCCCGTGCATAGAAAATGTAAATACTCGATCCTCATTTTCAAAGATTTTTGCAGTCCCATTGCCCTGATGTACGTCAAGATCTACAATGAGTATCTTATGTATCTCGTGAGCATCCAACAACCATCTTGCTGCCACCGCTTGATCGTTTAACAAACAGAAAGCCTCGCCGTGATCTGCATACGCGTGATGCGTACCTCCAGCAATATTAAGTGCCACTCCATTTTTAATCGCATACTCGCATCCCTGCACCGTACCACCCATAATGTAATGCCCTCTCTCCACAAGTTCTTTACGTAAAGGGAAACCCATTTTCCTAATCTCCTTTTTATCAATATCTAGAGCTAGCAGTCTATGATAATAATCTGCAGTATGCATTTTAAGAATATCAACTTCGGAAATTTTCTGGGGTTCAAAAAAATTGTCCTGTACACAAATACCTTGGTCTAAAAGGTATTTAGGTAGCAAGTCATATTTTGCCATAGGAAAGCGATGTTTCTCTGGTAAACTATATTTATAAATAGGATGGTGTGCTACTTTGAGCATAGCTATTTCTCCAGTTTTAATTGTATCCTTTTACGAACCACATCTACCTCTAGCACTTTTACTAGTACTTGCTGCTGCAAAGCAACGTGCTCATTTACATCTTTTACAAAACTTTCAGACAGATTAGAAACGTGAATCAAACCACTTTCTTTAATACCTACATCTACAAAACAACCAAAAGCAGTGATATTATTCACTATACCAGGTAACACTTGACCCGATCGTAAATCGTCAATGGTTTTTATGCTTTGGTTAAAAGCAAATACTTTTGCTTTTTCTCTAATATCAAGCCCTGGTTTTTCAAGTTCTTTGACAATATCTTCAAGGGTAGGCAAGCCCACTTCGTCTGTGCAATAGTTATTTAATGGCACATTTTTTAACGCTGTGGTATTTCCGAGGAAAGCAGAAAGCGCCACCCCTTGATCCTTTGCCATCTGTTTTACGAGCGCATAGCGTTCTGGATGCACAGAAGAATTATCTAAGGGGTTTTTAGCATCACGGATTCGTAAAAATCCAGCACCTTGCTCAAAGGCTTTTGCGCCCAGTCTCGGTACTTTTTTTATGTCATTTCTAGAAGTAAACGCGCCGTTAGATTCACGATACTCCACAATGTTTTCTGCCAGTTTAGGGCCAATTCCCGAAACATAACTGAGTAGCGGAACACTTGCCGTGTTGATATTTACACCCACCGCATTCACACAATTCTCGACCACTCTGTCTAGCGAGTTTTTTAATTGTGATTGATCTACATCGTGTTGATATTGCCCCACTCCTATAGATTTTGCATCTATCTTCACCAACTCTGCCAGCGGGTCTGCAAGTCTGCGACCTATTGAGATCGCGCCACGTACCGTCACGTCATAATCAGGGAATTCATCACGCGCAATCTTACTTGCGCTATAAATACTTGCGCCTGCTTCGCTCACTATAAAAATTTCCACCTCGTTTTTAAACGGCACCTTTTTAATTATGGCTTCCGTCTCTCTCGAGGCAGTACCATTACCTATGGCGATGGCTTCTATTTTATATTTTTCTACTAAGCTGCTAATTTTATTCATAGCACCTATCTCATCACTTTTAGGAGGATGTGGGTAGATTGTGTCGTTGTGTAAAAATGCGCCTTGTGCATCAAGACAAACCACTTTACAGCCGGTTCTAAAACCAGGGTCAATAGCAAGAATGCGCTTTTCACCTAACGGCGAACCTAACAATAATTGCTTTAAGTTTTTTGCAAAAATGGTGATGGCAGTTTCGTCTGCTTTCTTTTTTGCTGCACTCAGAATCTCGTTAGACAATGCCGGAAACAACAATCGCTTATACGCATCTGTAATGGCAAGTTCTATTTGGACTGCACAATCGCCTTGTGACTTTATAAGTTTGCGCGCTATTCTATCTAAAACTCGCTCCTTTTCAATCTCAATTTTTACGCGAATAAACCCTTCATTTTCTGCACGCAAAATAGCCAATAACCTGTGCGATGGGCATCGCGAAAAAGCCTCATCCCACGCAAAATAATCTCTAAATTTTTGCGCCTTTTCATCTTCCTTTTTAGACTTAACAACTTTAGTACTAATCACCGCGTGGCGTTCTAGCTCACGCCTAATGTTATTTCTAATATCTACACGCTCATTAATCCACTCTGCAATAATAAATCTAGCACCTTCTAGCGCATCATCTGCACTCGTTACCTCTTTAGTGATATAGCGCAATGCAAGACCATCAACATCACGGGCATTTTGCGCCATAATGAGTTTTGCTAACGGTTCTAAACCATTTTTACGTGCGGTCTCTGCTTTTGTTTTTCGTTTTTTCTTGAAGGGTAAGTAGATATCCTCAAGCGAGGTGATATCTTTTGCTTCGGAAATTTTAAGTTTAAGTTCTGTCGTTAATTCTCCCTGCTCGTCCATCGCTTTTAAGATGGTGACCTTTCTTTTTTCTAAGGCCTCAAACGCTTCTTTTAACGTAACTATCAACTCAATCTGCACCTCATCAAGATTGCCTGTGCGTTCTTTTCTGTAACGTGCTATAAATGGAATAGTACAGTCTTCTGCTAGTAATGCAAGCGTGTTTTTAATGCTTGATGCTGGGAGGTTTGTGGTTTTTAGGATGTGGTTGAGCATAGTGAAAAAAAAAAAGACCTCTCAAGTATATTATACTAGAGAGGTCCTATTTGTATTTAGTTTTAATTTATAGTCTCCCCATTTGCAACCCCATCTGAGCCTGCACTGAGCGGAGTCGAAGTGTCTGGATTTACAAATACTAACTTTCCATCTGGCATCTCTGTCATTAAGATCATCCCTTCGCTATCTACTCCTCTTAAGGCTCTTGGCGCAAGGTTTACTAAAACGGTTACTTGTTTTCCTATAATCTCTTCTGGAGTAAAGCTTTCTGCAATACCTGATACGATGGTACGAATGTCAATACCCGTATCTACTTTTAAGACTAAAAGCTTTTTTGCTTTTGGCATTTTTTCTGCTTCGATGATAGTACCTACTCGCATATCAAGTTTTGTAAAATCGTCAAAAGTACAGGTGTCTTTTTGTGGCGTTACTTCTTTGTTTGCAATCTCGTTTGCAAGTTTGCTCGCGGCTAGTTTATCCAATTGTGCTTGTATTTGTGTGTCTTCTATTTTACTGAAGAGTAATTCGTTTTTGTTGATGGTGTGTCCTGGCGTTATTAATTCTTCATTTGTTGAAACGTCTGCCCATTTTATTGAGTTCTCGACCTTGGCCTGTCCTGAGCTTGTCGAAGGGCTCGAACTGACATTGAGCATATTTTTAAGTTTTACAGAAGTAAAAGGTATAAACGGTTCGCTTAAAACAGCCAATGCACTCGCTATTTGTAAAGCAACGTACATAATTGTTTTTGTTCTTTCTTCGTCAACCTTAATAGTTTTCCAAGGCTCTTCGTCTGCTAGGTATTTGTTTCCTAGTCTGGCAACGTTCATTAATTCTTGTTGCGCTTCGCGGAAACGATATCTCTCGATGCTGCTCTCTATTACTGCAGGGTAGGCTTTTAGTTCTGCTAGCGTTTTTTCGTCAACTTCAGAAAAAGCCGCTGGAGCAGGTACCACGCCATCATAATATTTATGGGTAAGCACCGTAACTCGATTTATAAAATTTCCGAAGATAGCAACCAACTCATTATTGTTTTTTGCTTGTAAATCTGCCCACGTAAAGTCGTTGTCCTTTGTCTCTGGCGCATTTGCTGTCAATGTATATCGCAACACATCTTGCTGTCCAGGAAAATCTTCTAGGTACTCGTGTAACCAAACCGCCCAGTTTTTACTTGTAGAAATTTTATTTCCCTCTAGGTTTAAAAACTCATTTGCCGGTACGTTGTCTGGCATTATATAAGTCCCATCTGCCTTCAACATACTCGGGAAAATGATACAGTGAAAAACAATATTGTCTTTCCCTATAAAGTGAAGCAACTTAGTGTCATCACTCTTCCAGTAAGGCTCCCAATCTTTCCCTTCACGTTCTGCCCACTCTTTTGTAGCAGAGATATACCCAATAGGGGCATCAAACCAAACGTACAATACTTTACCTTCTGCTCCTTCTACAGGCACTGGGATTCCCCAATCTAAATCACGGGTTACTGCGCGAGGTCTTAACCCGTCGTCAATCCAAGATTTACATTGCCCGTATACGTTTGTTTTCCAATCTTTTTTATGGTCTTTTAAAATCCATTCTTTTAAAAATGGCTCGTATTGGTCTAATGGTAAAAACCAGTGTTTTGTTTCTTTTAATGTAGGTACCGCGCCTGTAATGGCACTTTTTGGGTTTATTAAGTCTGTAGCGTTATGAGTTGTACCGCAGGCTTCACATTGATCGCCGTAGCTTTCTTCATTACCACATTTAGGACAAGTACCCACCACAAAGCGGTCTGCTAAAAACTGATCTGCTTCTGCGTCGTATAATTGCTCAGTAACTTCTTCAATGAACTTACCTTCGTCATATAATTTTTTAAAAAACTCGCTGGCAGTATCGTGATGCACTTTTGCCGATGTACGCGAATAATTATCAAATGTAATCCCAAAATCTTCAAACGATTGTTTAATAATCGCGTGATATTTATCAACTACTTGCTGTGGTGTGATGCCTTCTTTTTTTGCTTTTAAAGTAATAGGCACTCCGTGCTCATCACTACCGCAAACAAAAGCAACGTCTTTACCTTGCAATCGCTGAAAACGAGCATAAATATCTGCTGGCACATACACACCTGCTAAGTGGCCAATGTGAACTGGGCCGTTAGTATAAGGTAATGCTGCTGTAATGGTATAACGTTTTGGGTCTTGCATGAGAGTCGTGATTTTAAGAGTGCAAAAATAAGGAATTTATGTTGGAGAAAATAGACCGCTAGCGCTGAAAGAAGAAAGAACATTCGCTTTGCTTATTGTAAGAAGAAAGACAATAAAATTTAAAAGAATAGGCTGTTGTAACACAGAATTTGTAATAGTTTTAAAATCACAAAACTAATTAGGCACTAATACAATCTCAATATTTTGAGGTATCACGTGACATTCATCTGCGAGCACTTCAATAGGACCAACTGTTTGTGACATATAACCGTCACCACTAACAACAATGGTGTAATTACCCACTCTTTCTCCTGCGCCAATATAGCTTTCATAGCCTAATTCTAGCATTTCTACAACATCATCATCTTCTGCTAAAACAGTGATTCCTTCTAAAATAATCTCATTTGTATTTGCGTCTGTTACAGTTACATTAAGACCGTAGACATATACCTCTGTACAGTTTATAACGTCATCATCCTTTTGAGGGCACGCAGTCAAAGTGATTAATAATAGTAAAAAAAGTAAGTGTCTCATAATATTTAAAACGTTAGTATTATTAAAAAAGTTTATTATAAAATAAAAAAACCTCACAAGTCATAAAGACTTGTGAGGTTTATATAATTTAGAAAACTAGTTTCTATAAATCAAACTTGATTCCTTGTGCCAATGGCAACTCATCAGAATAGTTTACTGTATTTGTTTGTCTTCTCATGTATACTTTCCAAGCATCAGATCCAGACTCACGTCCGCCACCTGTTTCTTTTTCACCACCAAAAGCGCCACCTATCTCAGCACCAGAAGTACCAATGTTTACGTTTGCAATACCACAATCTGACCCTGCGTATGATAAGAACTTCTCAGCTTCTTTTAGCTCGTTTGTCATAATTGCAGAAGATAAACCTTGAGCAACACCGTTTTGCTTAGCGATAGCGTTTTCTACTTCGCCGCTATATTTCATAAGGTATAAAATAGGAGCAAATGTTTCGTGCTGTACAATAGCGTAGCTGTTTTCTGCCTCAATGATTGCTGGTTTTACGTAGCATCCGCTTTCGTAACCTGCACCTTCAAGAACACCACCTTCTACTAATACTTTTCCGCCTTCTTTTTTAGCGCTTTCTATTGCAGCTAAATACGTATTTACAGAATCTTTATCGATTAGCGGTCCAATGTGATTTTTCTCGTCTAATGGATTACCAATTGTTAACTGCCCGTAAGCACCTACAATCGCATCTCTTACTTTATCATAAACACTTTCGTGTATAATCAATCTTCTTGTAGATGTACAACGTTGTCCACATGTACCAACTGCTCCAAAAACTGCTCCTGGCACTACTACTTTTAAGTCTGCTGTTGGCGTAATGATGATAGCATTGTTTCCACCTAATTCTAATAAAGATTTACCAAAACGCTCTGCAACTGTCGCTCCTACTATACGTCCCATTCTTGTAGAACCTGTAGCAGAAATTAAAGGGACACGCGTGTCTTTTGTCATCATCTCACCTACTTTATAATCACCGTTGATGATAGAAGAAATACCTTCTGGAAGGTTGTTTTCTTTTAAAACGTGTGCTATAATATTTTGACAAGCTACAGCACAAAGTGGTGCTTTTTCGCTTCCTTTCCATACACAAACATCACCGCAAATCCAGGCAAGTGCAGTGTTCCAAGCCCATACTGCTACTGGAAAGTTAAATGCAGAAATGATCCCAACAATACCAATAGAATGCCATTGCTCACGCATCACGTGACCTGGACGCTCACTTGGTATTGTCTGTCCGTTTAGCGATCTTGATAATCCAACTGCAAAATCACAGATGTCAATCATCTCTTGAACTTCACCATATCCTTCTTGTAAAGATTTACCCATCTCGTAAGAAACTAACTTACCAAGAGGTTCTTTTAACTCACGAAGTCTGTTACCAAACTGACGTACAATCTCCCCACGTTGTGGTGCTGGCATTGCTCTAAAAGATAAAAACGCTTTTTCTGAAGCTTCAATTACCTTTTCGTATTCGTCTTTTGTTGTAGAAGTTACTTTACCAATCAAGGCACCGTCTACTGGAGAATAAGAAGCGATTTCTTCGCCACCTGGATACCAAGTGTTCCCTGTTGATGTTCCTTGATTTACGTCTTTAAGACCTAATTGCTTTAACGCTTCGTCCATACCGAAGTCTTTAGCTACTGTTGACATAGAATTTATTTTTTTCTTTCTGCAAGCAGAAATTTTAGTTTTATTAATAGTGGTTGAATATTTAATATTTCAGCTGAAATGCTAAGTGTTTCAATCCGTTGCGCGAAGATACGATATTGTAAAGGCATTAAAAAGAAATTTGAAAGGCTTAACAAAGCACATGAAAAATAAATAGACAGACTTGTCTGTATTTAAAATAATTAATTATATTTGCAAAGTGAAAAGGTCTGAAATAAATAATCATATTGTTGCCACCGCCTCTCGTTTATTCTACGAGCAGGGATACAACTCTACGGGTATTAATGAGATAATTGCAGAAGCTGGGGTTGCAAAAGCAACGCTTTATAATCATTTTAAATCTAAAGATGATATCTGTATTGCATTTTTACAACATAAAAACAATGCTTTTATAGCATCACTCTCATCCTATTGTGATCTTAAAAAAGAAGGCGATTCTCGCATTTTAGCCATTTTTGATTTCTTACTAGATTTTTATAACGGTGATAACTTTAATGGATGCTGGTGTATTAATACAATGGCAGAAATCCCGAAAACCAAGCAAACTATCAAATTAGAAATCCAGCAACAGAAACAAGGATTAATACAGTTTATCACAAACTCAATTCAAAAAAATAAGCCAGCGCTAACAGAAGAACAATCTAACGTTCTAGCAAAACAACTATACTTACTTTACGAAGGCGCAGTGGCAGAAAGTTATTTACAAGAACAATCATGGCCCATCACTGAAGCTAAAAAAATGGGAAACAAAATTCTAAACTAAAAAAATTTAACCCTACATAGACAGACTGTTCTGTCTATATTAATCTTTATAATTATGAGTACAACAAAAAAAACAGCTATCATCATTGGTGGTACAAGCGGAATAGGACTTGCAACTACACAACAACTTTTAAAAAACGGCCATGCAGTTCACATTGTAGGTAGGTCTATTGATAAAGTTGAGAACAGCGAGAACCTAACAAAACACAAGATTGATATTACAGATGAGAAACAGGTAAAAGAATTAACTGACACAATTAACTCGCTTGAGCGTGTAGATTATCTAGTAAATGCTTCTGGAATATTTGGGCCAAAACCTTTTCTTGATCATACAGTAGAAGACTATAATTCTTATTTAGATTTAAACCGTGGATTCTTCTTTATAACACAAGCAGTAGCTAAGAACATGAAGAAAAACCAAAGTGGATCTATAGTAAACATAGGCGCTATGTGGGCAAAGCAAGCAATAAAAGCGACACCTTCTTCTGCCTATAGTATGCAAAAAGCCGGACTTCATTCTTTTACGCAACACCTTGCTATGGAGTTAGCAGATGATGGTATTCGTGTAAATGCTGTATCTCCTGCCGTAGTGAGCACTCCTGTTTATCACGGTGTCTTTGGTGGTAAAGATGAGGCAGAAAAAGCACTCGAAGGATTTCACGCATTTCACCCTATAGGGCGCAATGGTAAAGCAACAGATGTAGCTAATGTTATTGAATTTTTACTAAGTGATAACGCTAGTTGGGTTACCGGAGCTATCTGGGATGTTGATGGCGGTGTTCGTGCCGGAAGAAACTAATTTTTACTCTCGTCAAATTATACTGTTATAATTTGACGAGATTTTTTTATTATTCCTTTTCCCAATCTGCTAGTTCAAAAGAAAACACAAAAACACCATCTGTATTTTTTTCAATTTGTTGGGTTTCCCAAGTATACTCAAAGGGTATTGTAATGGGCGGGTTTCCCGTTGTCACATTTCCGAAGAGTAATGTGCTTGTAGTACCACTCACGCCGTTTGTAAAATCTTTTGCAGTGGTGATGATGACCTCATCTCCTTTCTTTACATAATGAGCGATGGTTGTCCCTTCAAATAGTGGTGAGCCTACGGCATCAAGATACAAAGGCTCTTCTTTCACAAAATGCTCATAGTTATTGACTAGAATTGCATCTTGACCTAAAACCATTTGTTTATTTACAAAGGTTATAAATGGTTTTTTATCTGTGATGTCATTTACTTTGGTTCTTAGTGTGTAATAGAGTAACCCGCAGAAGGCAAGACCTAGAAATAATAGAATTAAACCAATGTAGAGGATTAGTTTTTTGGGGCTCATGATTTTGGTTTCTTCTTACGATTTAATTTTAACAGGAAAAAGATAATTAAAATGGGAAGTAAAACACAAATTAATACAGAAGCCTGAATATAATCTAGCCCAATAACCTCGAAACAGTTTAAAAAATCTACTGATAAATCAAAAAAGGCACTCGAGAATTGTTCGAAATCTGGGATAATTAAAAGGGAAATCCCAACAAAAATTAGGTAGCCTAGAATCACCCATTTTTGCTTTATGATTCTACTTATTAAGTAAAAAAATAAAGATGGTATCAAGATAAAATAAACAACAATATTAACCTCTCTGTAGGTTAAACCCGTGAGCGCAGAAATCCATTTAAGGAATTGGTAAATGATTTTAAAGATTTCTGTCATCACTTAATTTAGTGAGTTTTCTTTCTAGGATTCAATCTGCAGTAAACCGTTCATCCACTTCCATCACAGTCCCGCAATTATTACAAGTTCTTAAATCTTCGCTTCCGTAAAAATCTTTAAAATGTTGTAAAAAGTCTTTCTCTACATCATTAAGCGGAAAATAAACTTCGTGTAGTTTGTCATTACAGTTATCGCAAAACCACATTAACCCATCTTTACCAGCAAGATCTTGACGTTTGCGTTCTATTACTAAACCAATAGATCCTGCTTCGCGTACTGGCGAGTGTGGTACTTTGGCAGGGTGTAAATACATGTCTCCAGGACCAAGTTCCATCGTTTTTTTTACTCCATCTTCCTGTATGTGTACTTGTATATTTCCTTGTAGTTGGTAAAACAACTCTTCTGTTTCATTATAGTGATAATCCTTGCGAGCATTGGGCCCACCTACAATCATCACAATATAATCACCAGCATCTTTATATAAATTTCTATTACCTACGGGCGGCTTTAAAGTATCTCTATTTTCTGCTACCCAAGCATTCAGGTTAAAAGGTTTTGCTATTGCCATGACTTTATTTTTTATTTGATTATAAAGGTAGAGAAAACAAGCGAACTCTAAAAGCAGTTTTTTAGCTGGATCTTGATTACTTCTGAAATTTTATGGACATTATTATTGTTTCCAATATTAAAAAAACTCTAGTTAAAGAGAATAAAACAGAACCATTAGTCTCTTAAAAGTAAATAAGTCATTTTTTAAAATTTCCGAAGTCAAAATAAAAACAAAAAAAAGCCTAAAACCATTATGAGAATATGGTTTTAGGCTTTTACAATTTAATTAATTGTCTAATTGCTTCTTATATTTTATAAAATAATTGAGTGAAATAATAAGCGTTGTTTGTTTCACTTTTTTTAATACCAAACCCACTGTGTGTGTAGTTTCCTTCTATATTATTTCTGTGAGATGGGCTATTTAACCAAGCATTTACTACTGCTTCTGCATTATCAAAACCAAAAGCTACGTTCTCTCCAACTACGTTTGCTCCATTGCTTACTAAAGCAGCAGAACGAACACCAAAATTATGATGATTAATCTGGTTTACCTCTATCATATAGTTAGTATGATCTACTGCATAAGCAGAAGAAAATTGAGTGCCAGGTAATAATGGATCAATATTTAAAGTTGCTCTGTGTGCATTAATTAAAACTAAAACTTCATTTGCAAACTCATTGTCATTTTGTTGAGCAAGTGTTAAGTCAATAGTATAATCTGCAACATCATTTTCTACAGCATCTTTAGAACAAGAAGCTACAGAAATAAGTAATATAAGTGAAAGTAGGGTAGTTTTTATAAGTCTCATAAATAGGGGGTATCATATTTGGGGTTGATACTTATTCAAATATAAAGAATAATCCTACATAAATTACACTTAAACAGATTTAATATGTATTTCGTCGATAATATAGGTAAATAATCGCCTTTTAATCCTACACGTATTCCTACACAATGCTAGTGTTTATCGCTAATTGCTTATTTTTAGTATCTAAATAAAAAAAATGAAAATTTTTAAACCTTTTATGCTTTTAATCGTGTTTTTTGTGCTTTTTAACTGTGAAAAGCAGCCTCTAAAACACAAAAAGACGTCAATTCCTACACAAAGCGCAGAAATTATCGATGAAATGCACGCTAGGTCTTCATCTTCAAATTTTGGGATTGTTATACATGGTGGAGCTGGGACTATTTTGAAGAAAAACATGACAGATTCTCTTGAGATTGCATACGCTCAAAAGCTAGAAGAAGCTATAAGAGTAGGACATGAGATATTAAAAAACGGAGGTTCGGCAATGCAAGCTGTAACAAAGACTATTAATGTAATGGAAGACTCTCCTTTATTTAATGCCGGTAAAGGAGCCGTTTTTACACACGAAAAAAGAAATGAACTTGATGCCTCTGTTATGGATGGTAAAACATTAAATGCTGGAGCGGTATCTGGAGTTACACATATTAAAAACCCAATTGACTTAGCACTTACTGTAATGACACAGTCTGAACACGTGATGTTAAGTGGTGAAGGTGCAGAAGAATTTGCTAAACTTAAAGGCTTTAAACTAGTAGACCCTTCTTATTTCTACACAGAAAAAAGAATGCAGTCATTATTAAAGGTTCAAGAACGAGAAAAACTAAAAAATAATAAAGGCAGCAATGCAACCCTCTTTGCAAATGATCCTTATAGTAAGGATACTAAATTTGGTACTGTAGGTTGTGCAGCTTTAGATAAGGATGGTAACCTTGCCGCAGGAACATCTACAGGCGGAATGACTAATAAAAGATGGAATAGAATTGGTGACGCTCCTATTATAGGTGCCGGTACCTATGCAAATAATGCAACTTGTGCCGTATCTTCTACAGGATGGGGAGAGTATTTTATTAGAGCAATGGTTGCTCATGATATTAGTGCAATGATGGAGTATAAAGGAGTAAGTCTTGAAGAAGCTGCTCGTGAAGTGATTCAAGTAAAAGTACCTGCATTAGGTGGAGATGGTGGTATTGTTGCTATTGACAAAGACGGCAATGTAACTATGGAGTTTAATACTGCAGGTATGTATAGAGCTCACATGGATGCAACCGGAGAGTTAATTGTTGGTATTTATGAGAAAAAATAAATCGTTATTTTTTAAACTATGAAAAAACCATACTACGCTGTTATCTTTACGAGTACACTAAACAATGACTCAACAGGCTATCAAGAAATGGCACAACAAATGGAAACACTTGCAAAACAACAACCAGGATTTTTAGGGATTTCAAGTGCTCGCAACGAGATAGGAATTACCGTAAGTTATTGGGAAAACGAAAAAGCCATACTTGATTGGAAAGCTAATCTCGACCATCTGCAAGCACAAATAGTAGGCAAAGAAAAATGGTATGCTAGTTATAAGGTGGAGATCGCTAGAGTAGAACGAGCATATCAAAAAGCAACTTAAAAACACCTTTAATTTAATAATAATCGCATCAATATAAAACTGTCTATCCTTCAACAACGACCTTATAATACTAGAAAAAATAGAACTAACTTAAATTTAGGAATTATATTACTCAAGCTTTTTTGATAACTCTAAAGCTTTATCATAATTATAATTATTAGCACTAGATGTAATTATTTTCAGTTCGTTTTTAGCGTCTTCTAGGCGGTCTTGCTTTAGATACACTAGCGTCATATACCAATGCCCTTTAGAACTATCATAAGCACTTGAATTTGCAAAAACGCTAAACGTTTCTAATGCTTTTTCATATTCATTGTTCTGAAAATAGGATGCTCCTAAGTAAATAAATAGATTAGGGTTACTAACTTTTATGTTTTCTGGAATCGCATTTGTGATCTCAATAACCTCACGATACTCTTGCAATTTGTATTTTTTTTCAACGTCAACCAGTGTCATTTCGGTTGTGCCTTTTTCAACAAATGAAGGGATGTTGTCCCATTGCGCATAATCATTATATAGTTGTGCATTGTCATTTTTTAATAAAGGAGTCAATGCAAAAAATAAGACCAGTACTGCGGCCATTGCTAATGCAGAACGAAACATCACTTTTTTACGAGATTGCTTTTTTTCTGCTTTTAAATATGAAATAGTATTCTCATTAATATTTGCTGCAATCTTTTTATACTCTTCACTTTTAAGTAGCGTTCTTATTTTTTTAACCTCATCGGTATTATTATTTAAGTTCTCTACACCATTGCCCTTATTTCCAAGGACATTAAAAAGTGATTGTTGTAAATCTACCTCTTCTTTTAACAAAGGATCTGCTTCTATTTTTTTAATAAAAAGCTGTTTTTCTTCCCTATTTAATTCGTCACGCAGATAACGTTCTATTTCTATTTGCACATTTTCATCCATTAGTTTCATTATTTAAAAGCAGAAAACCTACTATCTTTTTTTATGAGTTTAATCAACTTAGCTTTACACTTAAACACCCTTTGTCTTATGGTGTTTACAGAACTGTATGACAGCTCATCTAATATGTCTTGATAACTCATCCCGTTAAAATAACTGCTCAATACTTCTTTGCAGTTATCAGAGAGTTTCTGAAACATTTCCTGATATAATTCTAAACGTTGTTGTTCTAAAATAAACACACTTAATTCTGTGTCTTTATCTAGTAGTGGTAAAATGTCTTGATTTGTTATCCGTTTATTTTTGTTTTTTATTAAAGTTTTCCATTTGTTCTTACAAATAGTAAAGAAATAGGCTTCAAAAGAAACAATATCTATGGGTTTTTTTCTGTGTGTGACAATCAAATACATCAATGCATCTTGAAACACATCTTGTATTTCTTCTTCACTACCTCTATTGGTTCTAATGTAGGATGCAACTTTAGGATAAAATTTGCGGTAGATTTCTGAAATAATCTTGTTGTCACCTTCAATAAGAGCATTTAAATATGTTTTGCTTTGTGACATAGATTAAATAAAAACGAAAAAAATATTAATTTTTGGGTAATGCTTTTTAGAATGCACACACTAGTGTCATGAAGGGTTTAGATATTTTGTCTAAATTTACTTGAATATAGAATGGCAAATTAAACAATTAAAAACAGTCTATGAAAAATTTAAATATATACATATTGTTCTTCTTTATTATTTCGTGCTCGAAAGATGACAAAATAGATTTTGATACAACCGCACAAGAAAATCTAGAGATAGAAATTGGGCAAGACAATGAACCGCCACTTAACATTCCTGTTTTCTCTACTAATGAATTAATTGTTCAATATAAAGACGGAATCTCACCTACCGAAAAAGATGCCATACGTGCAGCTAACAGCATAGATATATTTGAAACCTGCAACTGCTCTGATCAATCTATAGAAAAATGGATGTTTGATGACGGCATAGATATAGAAGCTAGAAAAAGAACGCTAACTTCAACTGGAGAAGGCGGTGTTGAAGAGATTAAAAACATTGATACCGAATTCTCATTTAAAAGAGAGGTAGAGACAGATTCTATTTCTGGAAATACAACACAGGGTGATTACCAAAACTATATAGGTGGCAATCATGGCGTTACTATTGCGGTACTTGATACTGGCGTAAATGTTTCCTATCCCGGGTTTTTGCCAGATTTTTTATACAATGCTTATGGTTTTCCATACGGAAATAATGGCCCCGGATCTCTAAATCAAATTTCTGGTTGGGATTATGTAAATGAAGATGATAATACTCAAGACGATTATAACAAAATACACGGGACAAAAGTCTCTTATATCCTTCATGAAAAATTGAATAATGAAGGAGTTCCTCATCAAATACTCCCTATAAAAATTGCAGATAATACAGGTAAAATTTCAGCATTTAATTTAATATGTGGATTGAAAAATGCTGCAGAACTAGCGCATATTGTTAATATAAGTGCTGGATATTACACAAACACTCGTGATGAAAGAAGCACCATTATGGAAGATCTGATTGATATAAACAGTCACGTTTTATTTGTTACTTCCGCAGGAAATAGTGCCGTAGATACTGATGATAATTTTCATTACCCTTCATCTTGTACTAATGATAACGTTTTATCAATTGCAGCTGCAACCGCTGCTGGAGATAGAAAAGCAAGTTTTTCAAATTACGGAATTGAATCTGTAGATTTTTATGCCATTGGTGATCGTGTAGAGTTTGTAGATTTTAATGCTACTACCGTTTATTTATCTGGGACCTCATTTGCAGCACCTTACGTAACAGCAGTAAGTGCAAAAATACTTTTTAACTCGGGGATAACTTTTCAGCCAACCAGAATAATTCAAGAATTAGATGCCATTGGCACCCATATAGACGGTGAGGATGCTCAAAAAGTTAAATATGGTAAAATAATTGAATAACAAGTAAGATATTTGAATAAAATAATACCTTCACTCTATTATTGATTGAAGATATTAAAACAACAAATAATGTTAAGATGTTTGATAAAAGTTACACTTAGTTTTCTAATAACTAACCTATGCTTTTCTCAAGAATACAACAGCAAAAATGTAACAAACTACATGGACTCTATAGCTAACCTAAAAGTTATAGACCACACTACGCTAGCCGAAGCTGAAAAAAAATTACAGCAATATGACACGATCGCTTTTTCAAAAGAATTAGGTCTTGCGTATCACGAAATTGGAAAGATGTACTATGCAAATGAGCAGTACAAAAAAGCAATAGCAATAACTTATAAGGCAATAGCATTAAAGAGAAAAGCAAAAGATACTTTTCAAGTCAATAAAAGCTTAAATAATCTCTATTATTATTTAGAAAAATCTGGAGCAGATAACAAAGAACAATTAACTGCTTTAGAGCAAATAATTGAATGTAAAGCTTTAGATATTTATACTATTAGAGCGCACAATAAAGCTGCTAAAATTTATACTGAAAGAGGAGATTTTTTTAAAGCCTTACACTATTATAATTTTGTAATCTCAAATTACTTAACACATAATAATACAGATCAACTTTCCGAAGCTCATTTAGGATGCATAGAGGTGTATTCAAGATTAAAAATTGAACCCAGTCAATTAAATAAAATTCAATATCATAATCAACAGATAGAAATCTACGCCGACTATATTCTAGAGGAAGATATCGCTAAAAACAATAACAATTTAGCGAATATCTATGAAGACATTGGCCTTAATATAGAAGCTGTTGTCTACTATAAAAAAGCCCTTGATTATTATTTAGAAACTGAAGAATCTGAAACAACTGGTGCAATTTATAGCAATTTAGGACAGATATATTCTAAACTAAAAAACACTCAAAAAGCAACATTCTATTTTAACAAAGCCCTCTCAACAACAAAAAACAAAAACGTTTTAGCAGACGTCGCTCACAATAGAGGGTTTTATTTAGAGACTACTCAGCCAACAGATAAGATTCCATATTATCAGGCTTCCATGAGACATCTTTTAAACAAAAAATACAATAACACGACCTTAGATGATTTACCTTCTGAAACATTAATTAAAGAGTCTAACAATTCTAAAGAAATTATAGAAGACTTAATACAAATAGCAAATACATGGGTGCTTGCTTTTGAAAAAAATGGCGAAACCTCAAACTTATTGAGAGCAAAGAAAACACTTTTTTTAATAGATAAAATAATCTCATATATCCGTTTTGAAAGCAGTCTTGACAAGTCAAAATTATTCTGGATTAGTAAAGGTGTCGATAGTTATATGCTAGGCGTTAAAGCATGTTATTTATTGGGAGACATAGAAACTGCTTTTTATTTTATGGAAAAAAATAAAGCGTTGTTAGTTTTAGAAAACCTCAATTATACAGAGGATAATGAACTCCCAATTGCATCTTTAAATAGCACTAAAAAACAGCTTGTTTCAAGTTCTTCAAATTTTATAGAATACATAATAAATGATGAAGAAGGGTATGGCATTTTTTATAGTGATAATGATGTTTCATTTTTTAAAATAGACAATGTCCCGCTGTTATTAAATAAGGTTGAGAAGTATAAAAAAATGTGCAGCGTGCCTTTTACGAATAAAGGGGATGATCGTATTTATGTTGAAAATGCCAATGAAATTTTTCAAAAATTATTTCCATTTAAAAATGCACTTCAAGAAATCTCAGATAAAAAACTGACTGTAATCTCAGATTATAAAATTAAAAACATTGCTTTTGAAGCATTACAAATAAATAATAAAACAGAAAATCTAAGCAGCAGTTTTTTAATACAACACGCAGAAATTTCATACTTATATTCGGCATCTGTTTTTACACAACTTCAAAAAAGAAAAAGAAAATCTACACAATCTGTTTTAGGTATTGCCCCAGAAAATTTTAAAATGGATTCTCTAACTCGTTTAGAAAACAGCGCACTTGACATTAAAAAAATAGCCTCGTTATTCCCTACTACTATACTTGAAAAAGAAGAGGCAACTAAGTCTGCTATTTTAGCAAATATGAACGACTATGCCATCATCCACATTAATACCCATGCAGGCATTGACACCCTAACAAAAGAATCTTGGCTGGCATTTTATGACCAAAAAATGAATCTAAATGAGATTTATAACCATCCGTTTTTAGTAGATCTCGTAGTACTCGATGCGTGTAAAACTGGAGTAGGAAAAATAGCCATTGGAGAAGGTGTCATGAGTTTGTCAAGAGGATTTACATACAGTGGCGCAAAAAGTGTAATAGCTTCACAATGGAATGCAAATGAAAACACTAACAGTAAAATATTTGAAACATTTTATAAAGAACTCCATAAAGGAACTTCAAAATCTACAGCTCTTCATAAATCTAAAATAGCCTATCTCAATACGCATCAATTATCAGAAATTTCACCTTATTACTGGGCCTCCATGACTCTCACTGGCAATACAGACAGTATTAATAATAGTCCATCTACAAACAGATGGCTTTTCTTTTTAATACCGGCACTTATTATTCTCTTTTACTTTTTATATACTATCTATTCTTCTAAAAGGTAGCCAACAACACACTTAGTTTTTATTGCTGATAATCAGCACTCTAAAGGTGAAATAATATTTTAAATCCATTTTTTTAAAAAATAGTGGGTAATAGATTAATAAATCTACTACTTATTATTAAACAGCCCTAAATAAGGGGTTGTGAAAAAATAATACTAAAGGCGTAACCTGAAAAGCCCATTTAACAGAGTAGGGAAAACCAACATTATTTATTATGAAAAATTTAAAAGCAATTACAATATTAACATTATGTATGACATTCTTTTTTTCTTGTCAAAAAGAAGAAACAACAAATAAAAATATCAATGCGTCCTTAGAAGGAAAGTTAAGTCTTGATAGCCAAAATGTAGATACAGCACAACAAAGGTTACCTTGCTGTATTACCGCAACCTTTAAGAATTTGAAATCTGTAAATGTTGGAACGAGAGATGGTTGTGAATATAATCTTAATACTTTGTGTGTTAAAACAAGAAAACCAAGAACTGGGGCGGTAATATATTACATATCAAACCCAGATACAGGTGGTGGTGATATTGATATAGATATCAGTAACGAACAATATACATCATTAGTTCGTTTTGACGTACTAGATGATACTGTTATTATGGAAATATTAGAATACTCTGATGATGAAATGTACGATGAAAACAATGGTGTATTCACCCTTGAGGAAGATGGGTATTTAAAATTTGAAAATCCAATTTATGGTTTGCCAAATGAAATACTCTTAAGAGCAGGTGAATATGAAATTATGCCTTCAGATTCTGAAAATTCTGTAGGAGTTGTCCACATATCTGCAGAAGTACATTACTAATAAACAGTATAAGTTGCGATTATTATAATCCAACTTTAAAATACGATACCAAAAGCCATTCACAAAAGTGAATGGCTTTTTACTGTCTTAAATTAAAATAGTATTAACCCCACTCACTAAAAGAAATTTTACTTAACTGAGAATTATAATATTTAACATCTCCCGTAACCTCCTCCCCTAACCAATCTGGTTTTACGAAGGCTTCATTTTCATCAGACAATTCAATCTCGGCAACAATTAACCCTTTGTTTTCACCAGAGAATTCATCTACTTCATACGTGTGATTTTCAACTTTTACTTCATAGCGTATTTTGTCAATCTGTCCTTTTTCGCACAAGACTAAAAGCGCTTCTGCTTCATGAACAGGAATTTCTTTTTCCCATTCAAAACGGGTTGTACCAGAGTCGTTTCCTTTTCCTTTAATTGTTAAAAACCCTTTTTCTCCTTTAATTCTTACACGAACGGTACGCTCTGGGTGGGTGTTCAAAAAACCTTGCACAATTCTAAAACTAGATTGCGCTTGGGTTTTGTAGGTTTCATTTTTAACTAGAAATTTTCGTTCTATTTCTTGCATTTACTTCTGTTTTAATTTTCTTAAAAAATTAACCTGCTACTATTTGCTTAATCTCATCACTCTCAATAATCACTTTATCATAACCATTTATAGCCACACTCAACATTGCTTTTGCAATGGTCTCTGGAGTGATAATTTTATATTTTTTAGGCACTAAAAAACTCAATGCGCCCATAACTAATTGAGCCGTTTGCTCTCCTAATCTCTTTTCTGAGCGATCCCCTCCTATTAATGAAGGCTGAAAGAAATAAGTATTCTCTAGTCCCACCGCAGTTACATCTCGCTCCATCTCGCCTTTTACCTTATTGTAAAAAGTACTACTTGTGGCATTTGCTCCTAATGCAGATATCACTTCAAAAACTGAAATTCCATTTTTCTTAGCCAACTTTGCCGCTGCAACAGGAATACCGTAATCAATCTTTTTATAAGTCTCTTTGTTTGGTGTTTTTGCTTTTGTGGTACCAATACAACAGAAAACAACATCACCTGTAAATACTTCGGAAAAGTGCTGCATTTGAAACATGTCACCTAAATGCTCTTCTAGTTTAGGGTGTTTAATTCCAGTACTGCTTCTACCAAAAATTTTTACTTTTTTAAAAGAAGTATCTGCTAGCAAAAGCTCTAATAATTTTCCTCCGGTTAGGCCCGTAGCTCCTATAAGTATGGCTGTTTTCTTATTCATATATTTAGTTAATCATCATTGCTTTATTTATCATCTAAGAATCTCCAAGGCGGGTTCTTTCTATTATCTCCTGCGCTGTAAATGATAATCTGGTTTCCGTCAAGGTCTTTAAACCTTGCTTCTGTCCATAGCCAAGATTGTGCTGTTGGTTCTGTTTCAAAGGTAATTCCTTTGGCTCTTAATTCGGTCACCTTTTTTGCAACGTCTGGCACTTCAAAATAAAGCCAAATCCCTGTACCCTTTACTATTTCAGAAGTAAAATGAATACTAAAAGTAGCATCGCCGTCTGGGGTTTCAAAACGCGCATACTCGTCATGTGTGTGCACAATGAGTTTGAGCCCTAACTTTTTATAAAAGGTAATGGCTTGCGGCACGTTGGTAGATGGAACAGTGACTTGATTGAGATTCATATTTAACACATAGGTTTTGCAAACCTGTGAGGCTTGAGTGAGATAAAGATATTAAATTTACACTATGATTGAAGAGCAACCACGGCAAAGAAAAATCATCCACGTAGATATGGATGCATTTTACGCGTCTGTTGCCCAGCTTGATGACCCATCTCTTGTGGGTAAAGCGATTGCTGTGGGCGGTAGCGGTAGGCGTGGTGTTATTAGTGCGGCGAGTTATGAGGCCAGAAAATTTGGTGTGCGATCTGCAATGGCTGGTTCTCTTGCCATTAAATTATGCCCTCACTTGATCTTTGTAAAAACAGATTTTGATCGTTATAAAGAGATTTCTGATAGGGTGCGAAAGGTCTTTTTTGAATACACAGACCTTGTAGAACCGCTTTCACTTGATGAAGCCTACCTTGATGTTACCGAAAACAAAAAAGGGAATCCTAGCGCTTCTTTGATTGCGCTAGAAATACGTGCTAAAATTAAAGAAAGAACAGGTTTAAACGCCTCTGCTGGGATATCTGTAAATAAGTTTATTGCAAAAGTTGCTAGCGATATTAATAAACCAAACGGACAAAAAACAGTGCCGCCAGAAGAAGTTTTGAGTTTTATTGAGGCGCTAGATATCAAAAAATTCTACGGTGTTGGGAAAGTGATGAAAGAGAAAATGTATAGACACGGTATTTATACGGGTCTAGACTTAAAAGGAAAAACACTTGCGTTTTTAGAAGAAAACTTTGGTAAAAGCGGCGCTTATTATTATGATATTGTGCGAGGCATACACAACAGCCAAGTAAAGCCTTCACGTACCAGAAAATCACTCGCTGCAGAGCGTACGTTTAGTGAGAATATCTCTTCGGAAATATTCATGCTTGAAAGACTGGCTCCTATTGCAGAAGAAGTAGAACGAAGACTTAAAAAAAGCAAAGTGGCAGGAAAGACAGTCACGCTTAAAATTAAGTACAGTGATTTTACACTACAAACAAGAAGTAAAACGCTTCCGCTCTATATTTCTGATAAAAACTTGATAATGGAAACCGTAAAAGAGCTGCTCTTTCAAGAAGGGATGAAAAACAGTGTTCGTTTGCTAGGTATCTCTATGTCTAATTTAAATAACGAGAAGAAACAAGTTGTTAAACTTTCCGAAGAAAAAAAGTATGAGGTGCAGTTGAAGCTGGATTTTTAATGCTTCGACTATGCTAAGCATACTCCGCCTTTTAATATTATAATTAGCTATATGAAACGTACCAGCGTGCTGAGCGGAGTCGAAGTACGAATTCTAGAACAATCTCCCCGCTTACTAAAGCGTTGCTATCGTATGTTAGAGTAGCCCAAATATAGCTAGCACTTGGCTGTACATTTGTCTTAACAATTAAAACCTATATTATGAAAAACACAATCACACACATCGCAGCATTCGCATTACTTGCTTTATTTACAGCTTGTGATACTGACAAAAAAGACGAATTAGCAACCGTAGATATTTCCGAAGTAAATAGTACGGAGGCGATTAAAGAAATTGTAATTAAAGACGATTACGTTTACATTACTGCCCCTAGCGGTTTATCGCTGAGAGAATATAACAATCTTGATAGTAAAAAGATGACCGTGATGCCTTACGGGACTAAAGTAAAAGTTATCACTATTGAAGAAAATGAAACGATGACGGTTGCCGGTATCAAAGGTGGTATGAATCAAATAGAGTATAACAACAAAACAGGATATGCTTTTAATGGATACTTATCTAGCTTTTTTCCGCCAGAGAAAAACAGTAATGCTAAGCAATATGTAGAAGATTTAAAGAGTACTCACCCTAATGCAACTTACACAAAAATAACAGGAGGTACGGCGAGTAACCCTACAGAAACTGAGACGGTTTTGTTACCTACTACAAAATGGCACGAAGGGTTTACGTTTGCCCAACGATTATTTGATTTGCCTTTAGCCTTTGCTTTTCCTAGTCCAAAAGGGAGAGACGGTGAGAATATTACAAACCCAAAGCAGCCAGATTATTTATTCTTGAGTAAACTTGTTGTGGCGCGTGCAGAGAACCAATTACAAAAAATTGCTTACTCTCAAGCGGGTGAAGGATACCAAAGTAGTATTACGATTTCTCAAGAAGAAGATATGATGAAGATAGAATATGTGACGGTGGTAGATTAATAATAAAAACATATAATTGATAAAGCCTCATCTAATGATGAGGCTTTTTTAGTAAAAAAGTTTTTAAAACCCTATAAGTTAAATTTTTGTACATTTAACGTATCCTCAAAATTTTCAATTTACAACGATGCGTACTATTATTCTTGCATTAGAAACATATTTGAAACTCTCAGGGAGTAAGACTTGCTTGATGGTACTGCTTATTTTTTTCTTCGGAAATTTTAATAGTATCGCGCAAAATTCTTCAAATTTTAAAATACCCTATTCTGATCTAAGCGCCGTTAGTCTTGAGACTGCCGTAGATTCTCTTAGACAAAGTGTGTTAGATGGAGACCCTAATTTTGAAACAACTTCAAAACATTTACTAAAGCGAGCCAAGAAGCAAAAAGACTATTATAGTGCAGGACGAATACATAATTATATATCACATTGGCATTATCTAAATAATACCAAGTACCCCTCAGATTCTATCATTTTTCATGCAGAAAAAACAGTAGCGTTTTATTTAAAAGACGGAAATCTGGATGCCGCAAATGAAAGCTATTTAGGGCTAGCGATGGATTACCTCAACAATAATGAATCAAAAAAATCTGAAGAAGCGGTTTTAAAAGCTATTTATTATTTTGAAGAAACTAATAATGAGCTTTGGTTAGCAGAGTCTCAAGTACAAATTGCCGCTTTATATTTATCTACAAAAGAGCCAGTAAAAGTAATTGAATATGCCACTTTAAGCTATCCTGTGTTATTAAAAAATGAAGAATACTTGTCTGCCGCATCAGCCTTGTGGTATACTAGTGAAGCCTATAAAACGTTAAAGGATTACACAAAAGCTATGGAGTTTGTTGACCAAAGTATTGAGCTTTCTTCTACTAGAGATTTTGAACAAAATGAAAATTTACTTGTAGCTAGCTATGAAACAAAAGGTGATATTTATGCAGACCAAAAAATGGTGGATAAGGCATTAGTTTTTTATGAAAAAGCTTGGGAAGATAATATTGCGTTAGGTGGTAAAGAGAATGGAGATTTTTTTAGGTATAACATAGGGAAGATGTTTTTTTTACAAGAGAATTATAAAGAAGCATTACCGCATTTAATTGCTGGTATTAAGGGTAAAGAACATTCTAAAATAGATCGAGCTTCAGAGTTATATTTAACCCTTTCTCAGTGTTATGAAAAGTTAGGTGACTACCCTAAAGCAATTGAATTTAGGGATAAAGCCTTTGGCTACGAAACTGAATTATCACAAGCAAAAATAGAACAGTTACAATCTGAAATGATTGTAAAATATGAAACAGAAAAAAAGGACGAAGCGATTGCAGCACAAGAAATACTTTTAACACAAAAAAACAGAGTGCAGTATTTAATAATTGGCGTGGCAGGTCTGCTTCTTGTATTACTCTTTTTACTGCTGTATTTTTTCAGAAAGAACAAAAAAGCATCTAGTATCATATTTCAGAAAAATGCTGAGAACGAATTACTACTTAGAGAAATTCACCACCGTGTTAAAAACAATCTTGAGATGGTAAAAGGGCTCATCTCACTACAATCTGCTCAATTGCAAGATTCTGCCGCAAAAGATGCGATGATTGCAAGCCAGAATCGTGTGCAGTCTATGGGGATTATCCATCAAAAATTATATCAAGGAGATAATTTGGGTTCTATTGAAATGAAAGATTATTTTTTAAATCTTGGAGAAGGTGTTTTAGACTCTTTTGGTAAAGAAGAAAAAGTGAAAATTGAATGTGCAATGACAAACCTTAATCTTGATGTAGATACGGCAGTACCCATTGGGTTAATAGTAAATGAGTTATTGACTAATGCATTAAAGTATGCGTTTCCTAATAATGAAAATGGGGTCATAAAAATTGATTTGTCAAAAACAGATAATGGCACATTATCACTTATATTTACTGATAATGGTGTGGGAAAAGAAAAAGACGTTGCGTCAAATGGGACAGGTTTTGGTACTCAACTCATTCAATTATTAACACAACAACTCAATGGGAATATGGAAGAGTCTCATGATTTAGGCACTTCGTATACCTTTTATTTTAAACTTGGTACCGCGGCATAATGGACAATAAAATTAATATACTTATTGTAGAAGACGAGATGATTATTGCGGCAAATATCTCTTTAATCCTTAACAGCTTAGGCTATGACGTTATGGGGCTTGTTCCAAGAGGAGAAGAGGCTTTAGTGCTCTTAAAAGAAAACACACCAGATATTGTATTAATGGATATTAACCTAAAAGGCACAATAGACGGCGTTGAAACGGTACGGCAAATGCAGCAATTTTGTGATGTCCCTGTCATTTATTTAACGGCAAATAACGATGAAAAAAATTTCAACAGAGCTAAAGAAACACGCCCTTTTGCATTTATTGCAAAACCTTTTAAAAAATTAGATTTACAACGCGCGATAGAGTTAGTAATTAGCCAAAAAACTGCAGCAAAATTAGACGACACTACTTCAGAAACAGCTACTATTCCTTATGTGCTTGATGATTGTATTTTTGTAAGGCACAATAATAATATGGTAAAGGTTGCCATAAAAGAGATCCTATATATTGAAGCCGAAAGAAACTATTGCCGAATATTTACACAAGCAAAAGAATATGTGTTAGTGATTACATTAAAAGATATTGAGCAGAAACTACCCAGTAAACACTTTATGAGAATTCATAGATCGTTTATTGTAAATCTTTCTCAAATAAATGAATTGGGCACGACACATGTTGTCATTTCAAAAAAAGCAATACCTATAAGTAAGCCTCATAAAGAAAAATTACTTCAAAGATTAAATACTATTTAGCGTTTTTACACTTAAAAAACAAATTAAACCATTAGGGAAACAAATGGTATCACTCGTCCTACATCTATTTTTAAATTAATTGATTATCTGTTATTTAGTACTGTCTAATAAAGATATTATCTATTAAAAAAATAGTATGAAAACATCTCCTACAACACAATTGCTCTAACCAAAGAATACATCCTCTTTTAACTACCAATGGATAATTATATAGTCATTTAGAGTTTTGATTATAGGTTTATTGAGGGTGTATTTATTTAAGAAAAAGAGGCTTCAAGGGTATTTACAAAGCTCATTTTACTTTTAACTTCAAAATCATATCACACAAATAAGGCATCACAATCTCGGGGTTTCGCCAAGCGATTTCGTGCCCTTTATTTGATATTTTTACAATCTCAATATTCTTAAATACTCTTTTTGTGTAGTTGATATTTCCGAAGGGAACAATATCATCTGTGTCTCCATGAATATGTATTACAGGTACTGTTACTTTATCCCAATCTTTTTCTAACTTTTTTAGCTCTGCCGCATGGGACGTTTTTTCATCACCAGCAACGCGATATCCTGTAGGTACCAACCACCGGGTTAACCACCATTGCGTAAATTTTGACTGCCAAATATATTTCTCTTGCTCCGGGTCAATGGCAGGTGAGACCATTACTACTCCTTTTACATTATCATTTATTGCAGCTATTCTTGCTGCTAATGGGCCTCCATAAGATGCGCCAACAACAATTATGTTTTTGAGTTGATAATGATCAATCAAATTACTCATTACCTCTCCTTGCTCCTTTATAGATATTAATGATTTGCCAAAACCAGAGTAGCCATAACCAGGTCTATCTATCGCGATTAAATTTGCTTTATCTTGTAGCGTTGTGTCTCTTATATACGCATTCCAGGCAGAGAGTGAACTTGGTGATCCATGGAAAAAGAGCAGCGTGATATTGCTATCAGGCTGCTCTTTTTTTATAGATCTAATTTTTAAACCAGAATCTTTATCTGTAAAATATGTTATAGATAAATCATTATTTTCTGATTTAAATTGATTCTTTAATTCTGTATCTGTCTGGCGATACTGTAGTGAACTACAACTGTGTAGTGAAAAACAGAAAATAATGACTATGATACATTTTAAAAGAATTTTTATCATTTTCCTAAACTAACTCTTAAGGTATTTACCATCCCTTTATCTACTATAGGCATTGCAGCTAGGTTAATTAAATAATCTCCTTTTTTTACAAAACCTCGCTCTTGGGCAATTGCATTTACATCTTCTACGGTTTCGTCTGTGCTCACGTGTTTATCATAAAAATAAGCTCTAACACCCCATAACAAGTTTAATCTAGTAAGTATACGCTCATTGCTAGTAAATACTAAAATGTGTGCGTCTGGGCGCCAAGCAGAAATCTGGAAAGCTGTATAACCACTATTTGTTAAAGTACATATTGCCTTTGCGTCAATCTCGTTTGCCATATGTGCTGCGTGATAACAGATAGATTTTGTGATATATCTATTAGTACGAACCGTAGGCGGTTCTTGTGGCACATTAATTAAATCACTGTTTTCTACATTTCTACAAATGTTTGCCATAGTCTGGATCACCTGTACAGGGTATTTACCCACAGAAGTCTCTCCAGAAAGCATTACTGCATCTGCTCCATCCATTACAGAGTTTGCAACGTCATTTACCTCTGCTCTTGTAGGAGTAAGTGATGTGATCATTGTTTCCATCATTTGAGTAGCAATGATTACTGGTATTCTAGCACGTTTTGCTGTTAACACTAACTGCTTCTGTATTAATGGCACCTCTGCAGCAGGTACTTCTACTCCTAAATCTCCACGGGCAACCATAAGACCATCACAATAAGCAACTATCTTATCAATATTTTTAACCGCTTCCGGTTTTTCAATCTTAGCGATAATTGGAATTTTATAATCGCAATTAGCTTCAATTAAAGCTTGTAATTCTTTAAGATCCTCTGCGTGGCGCACAAATGATAAGGCTATCCAGTCTACCTCAAGTGAAATTGCAAACACGGCGTCTTCTTTATCTTTTTGAGTTAAAGCTGGCAATGAAATATTAGTATTAGGAAGGTTTACCCCTTTTCTAGAGCGCAAAGGACCTCCTTGAATCACCTTTGTTTTTACTTCATTTTTTCCGTCTGTTTTTAAAACTTCAAACATTAACTTACCATCATCTAGTAAGATACGCTCTCCTTTTTTTACATCTCTTGGAAAGTTATCATAGTTCATGTAAACCTTTTTTGAGGTACCCTCAAACTCTTTTCCAGTACAGAATGAAATGGTATCTCCAGGGTTTACCACTACTTCTTCTTTCATGATACCTACACGTAATTTAGGTCCCTGCAAGTCTCCTAAAATAGCAGTGCTCGTACCTAACTCTTTACCTAAGTCTCTAATAGTAGCTACTACTTCTTTTGCATTGTCATAATCTGCATGTGAGAAATTTATTCTAAATACATTAACTCCCTCAAGAATCATCTGCTTTAATATCTCTCTGTCTTGTGTTGCTGGCCCTAGGGTTGCAACAATCTTCGTCTTCTTTTGGTTTGGCATTTAGTCAAAAATTAAATTATTCCTCGATTTTAGTTGTTCTGTATCTATTTCATAGGCCGAAATGACCTGTTTTATTGTATTTATATCAGCCACAATTTTTCTCATAGCGACTGATGGGGCATCTGTAGAAATTTTCAGAAAAAAATCTACCTTTTTATATTCTGGTATTAAGTACGTAGTGATAGTTTCTGAAATATTCTCACTCCCAAAAAGACCACCACTGCTTACCACTCTAGCAGACTTTGACACACATTTATTTGCGACTAAATCATAATTGATATATCGCATCTCATCTTCATAAGCAAACAACGGAAATGAAATTTCTAATCCATCAATTGTGTACTCTAAGTCCATTCTACGTCTTCCAAGTCTTAAATATGCAAACTGATTTAACAAAAAAGCAACTTTATAAGCCTCTTCGCTACAGTGAATAGCTATAAGCAAAAAGTCTTCTGCTAGGTCATCTGTTAAAACTAATCTTTGTACGCCCATTCTTTAATCTAAAAGATAAAAATAAGCAATACAAGTCAAGAAGCAATTAAGAGAAAATTAAATTATTGTAAAAAAGATGCAATACTATACTCAAGTAGATGTGCAATTTAACAAATATTACCAATTATCAAGTATGTTATAATCTTAAAAGAGGTTACTTTAATAGATAAAACAAACAAAAAAGACACAAAAGTGTCTTTAAAATTAAAAAAATTGAGCTAAATCTGTTTTAACCTAGGGATAATTATTTAGAAAAATCTTTGTCAATTGCTTTTTGCAATTTATAATAGGCCCTTTTTGCAGCCATTTCTTCTGCTTTCTTCTTTGAAGTTGCTCTTGCTTTACCAACGACCTCATCATCAAGGTGAAGTTTTACCGCAAAATGCTTCAATTTATCATTACCGGTATCTTCATAAACGGCAAATTTAAATTGTGATTTATGTTTTTGACACCATTCTATAAAAAGACTTTTATAGCTTATTACCTTCCCTTCTAGTTTTTCTATATCAACATAGGGCTTAATAACTCTTTTAGCGATAAACTTCTCACAGTATTTATATCCTCTATCAAGGTAGATTGCGCCTACCAAAGATTCAAATAAATTACCGTGTACATTACCACCAAACTGCTTGATAGGTATATTAGACCTTAACTGTTTAATAAGCTCAAGATCTCGCCCTAGCTCATTAAGATGTTCTCTACTCACTACCTTAGATCTCATTTTTGTAAGATAACCTTCATTACCGCCGGGCACCTTTTTATAAAGGTGGGCTGCAATAACAGAGCTAAGCATAGCGTCTCCTAAAAATTCTAGACGTTCATAGTTTTGAGCGTGGCCTTGGCTCGTTTTCTCATTAGTAGATCTATGTGTAAAAGCTTCTTCATATATAGATATATTTTTTGGTTTAAAGCCCATTAGCTTTTTAAGTACCAAAAAAAAATCCCCATCCTTAGAAGAACGGGGACTAAATATGTTTTTAAAAGATGCCATTATTTTTACTCATCTAATTTTCTAAACAATACACAAGCGTTGTGACCTCCAAACCCAAAAGTATTACTCATTGCAACATTTACCTCACGAGGCTGTGCTTTATTGAGTGTCAAGTTTAAAGAAGGATCAATATTCTCGTCTATTGTTGTGTGATTTATCGTAGGAGGCACAAGACTATGCTCCATTGATAGTATAGAAGCAATAGCTTCTATTGCACCGGCCGCACCTAATAAGTGCCCCGTCATTGATTTTGTAGAGTTAATGTTAATGTCATTTGCATGAGCTCCAAAAACTTTACTTATTGCTTTTAATTCTGCAACATCCCCTAGAGGAGTTGAAGTTCCGTGTGTGTTAATCGCGTCAACTTGGCTAGCATCTATACCAGCATCTCTTAAACAATTAAGCATCACACGCTCTACACCTATACCCTCAGGGTGAGGCGCAGTCATATGGTAAGCGTCACTTGACATCCCACCACCTATTACTTCTGCATAAATTTTAGCACCACGTGCTTTAGCGTGTTCATACTCTTCTAAAACCAATGCACCAGCACCTTCACCTAATACAAACCCATCACGAGTAGCATCAAAAGGTCTAGAAGCAGTTGCAGGGTCTTCATTACGAGTAGAAAGAGCGTGCATGGCATTAAAACCACCTACTCCAGCTTGCGTTACCGCAGCTTCACTACCACCTGTTACTATAATATCACAATGCCCTAATCTAATATAGTTAAGCGCATCTATCATTGCGTTTGCCGCAGAAGCACACGCAGAGACCGTTGTATAATTTGGCCCCATAAATCCATGTTTGATAGAAATATTACCTGGAGCAATATCTGCTATCATTTTAGGAATAAAGAAGGGGTTGAAACGTGGTGTTCCGTCCCCTTCTGCAAAATTTATTACTTCATTCTGAAACGTCTCGATTCCACCTATACCAGCACCCCAGATAACGCCTACGCGAAATTTATCTACAGTGTCTAAGTTTATCCCTGCATCTTTAATAGCTTCATCGCTACTCACTAATGCATACTGGGCAAACTTGTCTAGCTTACGGGCTTCCTTACGATCAAAATGCTGCAAAGGATCAAAATTCTTTATCTCACAAGCAAATCGCGTCTTGAACTTTTCAGCATCAAAATGTGTTATAGGTGCGCATCCGCTTTTACCATTTTTAAGTCCATCCCAGTATTCTGCGATATTATTACCAATGGGTGTTAGGGCACCTAGTCCTGTTACTACAACTCGCTTAAGTTCCATAAAGAAAATCTCTTATTTGTTCTCTTCAATATAAGTTACTGCTTGACCTACTGTCGCAATGTTTTCAGCTTGATCGTCTGGGATCTGAATATCAAATTCTTTTTCAAATTCCATAATAAGCTCAACCGTATCTAGTGAATCTGCCCCTAAGTCGTTTGTGAAGCTTGCTTCGTTTACTACTTCGTTCTCGTCTACACCTAATTTATCTACGATAATTGCTTTTACTCTTGATGCAATGTCTGACATAATGTTTGTTTTTTTTAAATTTAATAAGTGGCAAAAATAAAATATTTTAACTTAAAACAACATTTTAATCTTAAAATGTGATTGTAATTTAAACATTTTTGGGCGAAGTGAATACCCTATGCCTTACTTTTGTAATTAATTAACTTCTAGAAAACCCTAAACAATATGAAGAAGCGACTGGTTATTTTTGCTTCAGGTAACGGTACCAATACTCAAAACATTATAAATTACTTTGCAACTTCTCAAAGTGTTGAGGTTGTCTGTGTCCTCTCAAACAAGAAGGATGCCAAAGTGTTAGAACGTGCTAAAACCTCACATATTAAGGCTTTATCTTTTAGCAAAACCGAAATGGTGTCACCCGATGGTTTAGTAAACGAACTTAAAAGCCTTGCTCCAGACCTCATAATTCTCGCTGGTTTTCTTCTGAAATTTCCAGAAATCATACTTCGTGAGTTTCAAGATAAAGTAATAAATATTCATCCCGCGCTGCTTCCTAAATATGGAGGAAAAGGGATGTACGGAAAACACGTTCATGAAGCTATTGTGGCAAATAAAGAACCTGAAACTGGCATTACTATTCATTATGTAAACGAAAAATATGATGATGGCGCCATAATCTTTCAAACAAAAACCGAAGTTTTACCTGATGATTCAGCAAATGTCGTTGCTTCAAAAGTGCACAAACTAGAACATGAATGGTTTCCTAAAATTATAGAAGAGGTTTTAAATAAAAGTCAAAAAACCTTAAATGAGTAAACCTAAAAAATATTATGTTGTATGGTTTGGTAATCCGGCCGGGGTTTATGATAGCTGGAAAAAATGTCAAGCTGCTATAAAAGGTATTTCTGGTGCGCAATACATGAGTTTTACTTCTCAAAAAGAAGCCAAAATTGCTTTTAATAAAAACTATAACGATTATAAAGGTAAAGGAACAAGTAAGAAAAAAAAGCAGCTTTCCGCAGCAGAAAAAGCAGCATATGGCGAACCTAATTTATACTCTATCTCTGTAGACGCAGCATCAAGTGGAAACCCAGGTATAATGGAATACCGAGGGGTAGATACCCAAACAAAAAGACAGTTGTTTCATCAAGGGCCTTTTAAAAAAGGAACCAATAATGTGGGCGAATTTTTAGCACTAGTTCACGGCCTCGCCTATTTACAAAAACACAATAGTGACCGCATTTTATACACAGATTCTCGTATTGCGATGGGCTGGATTAAAAAAAAGCGTTGTAACACAAAACTTGCTTGGGGACCTAAAAATAAAGATCTTTTAGAACTTGTAAAACGTGCTGAGGCTTGGCTAAAAACCAACACTTATAAAACGCAAGTTGTGAAATGGGAAACCAAAGCCTGGGGTGAAATCCCAGCAGATTTTGGGAGGAAATAGTTTAAAGATTAACCCTACAAACCCAAGTTTTGTTTAAATGTGAAATTTGACGCACAATCTGTTTACGCGCCTGCATTTCTTCTGGTTTTTTACTGCTTTCTATATAGACATAAATGGTCTCGTTATCTTCATTAATAAAAGTGCGCGCATTATAGCCTTCACTATTTAATTTGTTTTTCCAGTTTAAGGCATTGTTTCTGTCTGCAAAAACATTTGTTACTAAGTAATAGCCAGCTATCATACCTTTTGAAACTATTGCAGCTCTTTCTTCTATTTTATGTAATGCATCTGTTAATTCTTCTTGATTAGTAGTGGCATCAACCTTATAATTTGCGTCTTTTACATCTGCTGGTTTCTCTACAGCCTCAATTACCTCTGTTGGGGTGACAATCACCTCCTTTTCTACAGAATAATCTACTTTGTCAGCTTCTACTTCCTCTTTTTTAATTGGGGTTGTTACTGTTGTGGTGGGATTATTTATTTGCTCTATTTTTTCTGCGGCTAAATTTTGAGTGTTTAAAACTAACTCTTCAACCTCAGTCTCAAAGGCTAAGAAAAAAGTATAAAACCTATCTTGTTTTGTGCTTAAACGGATAATAGCATCTTTTGTACTTGCTGTTATCGTACTATCTGGGACATTCATTTTAATTAGATCAAAACCCAAGGTGTTCTCACTAGCCGGCGTTCTACTTGTAGGTATATTATGACCTACACTCACTGTACTATTAAAAAAGTTATTAAGCGGCCTGCCTTCTGTAGCCAAAGAAATAAACAGGTCCTTTTCTTCACTAAAAATAGCACAACCATCACCTTTTATTCTTGTGTCTCCTTCTAAAACTGCCATCATTATTTTTGAAGATGATGCGCTTTCATTTTTAGGCTGAAGGCCTTCAAAAACAACATCTACCTCTTCTTTACTTACTTCTTCAAAACCAGAATATGATGTGAAATATTTTGCGGTATCTGTATCGTCTTCATAAATAACATACAACAACCATCCTCCCGCTGCGCCACCTTCAATATAGCCCGTAGTTGCTCTTACGTTAGCAACCGTGATAGACACCTCTCCTCTTTGTGCAGTTACTTGCTGCGTCACATCTGCAAAACAAGCATAAGGTGATTCTTTTGCAAATGGACCCTTAGCTTCACTGTCGTAAATTATTTGACCAACAATTTCTTGATAAGACCCTTCATTTACTTTTAATTTCACCTCTTGAACATTTACATCACGCTCCCCAAGATAATCGTATTTCATTTTTCTACCGCCTTTGCGACGCGTTGAGCTTTGAGCAGGATATAATCCTCCCCAATATAATCCAGCATATTTAATTTTACCTGTAGTCTCTGGCATTGTAAATGACGCTGTACTAGAACTAAAAGTACTGTCGTCTTCATCTATATCTACAAAATTGAGTGAAACCTGATCATTGAGTATTCTTGTTTCATTAAACGCAGATTTGGGATGCTTACTTAAAATGGTATTCCCCACAAGAACAGAGTTTCCTTTTACATACATTTTTTGCTGAGCAGTAAAGGGCTTGTCACTTTGAGCTAAAAGCGGTGCGCTCAAGGTAAATGCACCTAAAATTAACCCGAATTTTGAAATGATTTTCATTTAATAAAAGTTGAAATGATGTAACAAAGTTAGGTAATAGTACTATTTATTATTGTGAATTATCTGCCTTTTCATTTACCAAAAAGAAATATAACCTTAGAGATTAACTTTATACACCATTGTTTCTTCCATTTCTGCATTAAGCATTACGGTTAATTTACGTTCAATCATTTTTTCAATATTCATACTCTTTTCTATAAAGATATAAAACTGTCTAGCCTGACTGCTTGTGAACATTTGCGGATTATACCCTAGCCTATCTAATTTTCTCCTCCACAATACAGCCAGCGTTTTGTTATTAAAAACTCTTGCTACTAGATAATAACCTGGCTCAACGTCTGCCGCAACAATTGCTTTACTTTTATTAACGATATCAATTTCTTTTTTAAGACGTATCTCGTCAGTTTTAAGTAACGGATTCTTTGTGTTAAGCAGCTCGAGGGCAGAAATCAAACTTTTAGTATTTGTACTATTTTGTTTTATTAATTTTCTTTTTGGCTCACTTGCTTTTTTAATCGAAACAGCGTTGTTTATTTTAGCATCTATAGTATTAGTCTTTTTAGAGGATTCCACTCCTTTTTTTACATTGATAACGCGTTGTTCTTCGGCTACTATTGGCTCTACAATCTCTTCTTTTAAAATTGTTTCTTTTTTAACAGCAACTGCAACTTTTGGTTTTGATGAGTCTTTTGATTCATTAATTACCGGAGATGCCTTTGCTACCTTTATGTTAGAATTATTTATAGTTGGTGGCGTAGGTTTGATTTCAGAAATTTTCTTGTCTTTTGATATTTCCGAAGAAAAATCTACCTCTTCTTGTTCTATAACTGCAACAGGTGGCAATATAGCTATGGCTTCTAAAACGGGTTGCGGGCTAACTTTTGTATCTGCAATTATAATTATTGGTGATGAGACAATAGACTTTATTGCGTGCACTTGTGGTGTTTCTTTTATTACTTCTATAGAAACCTCTTTCTTATTATCAGTAATTGCAATTACTGGTTTTGATGGGTCTTTTGACTCATTGATTATAAGGGATGTCTTTGCTGCTTTTGTTATTGGTTTTAGTATAAACTCTTGAGCTAATACACTTGAAGTTGATGAGATTATCTCCTCTTTTGGCATCTTAATTTCATCAACTTTAAACTGTGAACTACTTTTATATTTTTCTGTTAATGCATTTGGATTGTTTTTCTCTAGTGGCAAAAATTTTGTAAAGCGACTTTGGTCATTTATTATAGTTGCCATGAGGTTGTCATCAATCTCGTTTTTTGCAGTAACACCTATTAAATCAACTCCTTTTGGTTGCTTTAAAGTAAGACTATCTGCCTCAGTCTCAAAGGCTATGAAAAAGGTGTGAAAATTATCTTTTTTTGCACTGAATTGAACAAAGGCATTTGTAGTGTTTTTTGTTATCTCGTTGACGGGGATATCCATTCTCAATAAATTAAAACCTAATGGGTCATAACCGTCAGGTGTTTGTGTAGTTTCTACATTATACTCACTGCCCACTTCGCTATGATTAAAATTAGCTGAGAACAATCTTCTCATAGCTAAGGGATAGAAAAAATCTTTAGAGTCTTGCATAAAGGCCTGAAGACCACCATTAATTGTTGCAGTGTCTCCTTTTAAGGTTGCCAATAAAACATTTGTAGCACCTTCGCCTAAGTTTTTAGTGTTTAAATCTTTAAATGTGAATGTCTCTGTATCAACATTCTTTAAACCAGTGTACGAGGTAAAGTGTTTTGCTTTTTCTGTAGCGTCTTCATAAATGATGTATAGTAGCCATCCAGCCGCAGCTCCTTCTCCTAAATAGTCAGTAATTGCTTGAAGATTTGCTACTGTTATATTTGTTGTTCCTTTTTGATTTTCAATTTGTGAAGTTATGTCTGTGTAACAGGAATAAGGCATTTCATTTGATAAAGCACCTTTTGTTTGACTATCATATACTACTTGCCCTACAATAGACTTATAATCACCATCATTAATCTTTAACAGTATCTCTTGTAAGCGGCCTTCTCTCTCGCCTACAAGTTCTTGATTTTTAGTGTACTTTTTTGAAGATAATAACCCCGCCCAATACAATCCCGCATATTTAATGTTAGTGGCCGTTACCGGAAGTGTAAATGAAGCAGAACTTGAGTTAAATGTGGTGGCATCATCATCAATATCTACATAAGATAAACCACTTAGACTATTATAAGAGAACGTACTATTAGAGGTTTGTTCTATTTCATTACCTAAAACGGTGTTCCCTATTAAAACAGAGTTCCCACGAACATATAATTTCTGTTGTTCAAAAAAAGGACTACTCTGCTGGGCAAACAATGTCGTGCAATAAAAGAGCACAACAAAATTCACCATTGCTGATGTATTGGTTTTCATAATGTTATTAATTTATTTGGTATCACAAAGTTAGCTAATAAATTAGTATGAAACTTTAAGATGTGTTTTTTAAGTTGTTTACTGTCAATGACTTTAAAATTATAAAACAGAAATCGTCTTTAAAATATTAACTCTTCCTTTGTTTTTTTTGTCAATATTTTAAAGTTGTTCAATTAAAAAATTTCTGTTTTAGATATGCGTAAAAAACTTATCTTTGCAGCTTCATTTTAAACAAAAAGTCACCCGACTATTCGGGCGTTAACAATGAGCAAATTAGTAATAGTAGGAACCGTAGCTTTTGATGCAATAGAAACCCCTTTTGGGAAAACAGATAAAATATTAGGTGGTGCTGCTACTTATATAGGTCTATCTGCATCTCAATTTGATACAGATAGTGCAATTGTATCTGTTGTAGGGGGAGATTTTTTACAAAAAGATCTAGATATGATGTCTGGCAAAGGGATGAACCTTGAAGGCCTAGAGATTGTAAAAGAAGGAAAATCATTTTTTTGGAGCGGTAAATATCATAACGATATGAACTCGAGAGACACACTAGCTACAGAGCTAAACGTTCTTGAAACATTTAACCCTGTAGTACCAGAAGCTTATAAAGATGCAGAAGTTGTTATGTTAGGTAATCTACACCCTATGGTGCAGATGGGGGTAATTGATCAAATGAACGATCCAAAAATAGTGGTTTTAGACACCATGAATTTCTGGATGGACGTTGCTCTAGAAGACCTTAAAAAGGTGATTAAAAGAGTAGATGTGATCACTATTAATGATGAAGAGGCAAGGCAACTAAGCGGAGAATACTCTTTAGTGACTGCAGCAAAAAAAATCATGACAATGGGGCCTCAATATGTGGTTATTAAAAAAGGAGAGCACGGAGCATTGTTGTTTCATGAAAACCACATGTTTTTTGCACCAGCCTTACCACTAGCCGAAGTTTTTGACCCAACTGGAGCAGGAGACACATTTGCAGGTGGCTTTACCGGTTATCTTGCAAAAACAGAAGATTATAGTTTTGAAAACATGAAACGCGCCATCATTTATGGCTCTTGTTTAGCGTCATTTGCAGTAGAAAAATTTGGCACAGAACGAATGGAAAAACTTACAAGAAAAGAAGTAGACGAGCGCTTACATCAATTTAAGAGCTTGACACAATACAACATAGATTTAGATTAAAAACGAGCGCCTACTTTTAGGCGCTTTTTTAATACTATAAAAGGGAGAATCTCTTCGGAAATTTTCTTCATTTGAAATAGTATCTTTACTAAGTAAACATTTGGCTAGCAGACTGTAATGAAAGAGACAATTATCCAACTAAGTATACATATTGAAGCTAGTAAATAAAATTATTAATATTTCCGAAGTACAAATTAAATCACAACACCCAAAATGAGTGACGCTTTAAAACATGAATGCGGTATCGCAATGGTACGCTTACTTAAACCATTAGAATATTATAAAGAGAAGTATGGTACTGCTTTTTATGGTGTAAATAAGATGTACTTATTGATGGAAAAACAGCACAATCGCGGACAAGATGGTGCCGGTTTTGCAAGCATCAAGTTAGACATGGATCCAGGAGATCGTTATATAAGTAGGGTAAGATCTAACAAATCACAACCTATACAAGATATTTTTGCTCAAATAAACGAGCGTATAAATAGTGAGTTTGAGGCAGTGCCTAGTCTTAAAAATGATGTAGCTCTTCAGAAAAAAATGATACCTTACATAGGTGAGTTACTTTTAGGTCACGTGCGTTACGGAACTTTTGGCGGAAACAGCGTAGAGAACGTTCACCCATTTTTACGTACTAATAACTGGATGCACCGTAACCTTATTATCGCGGGTAATTTTAATATGACTAATACTACAGAGCTTTTTGATACGCTTATTAAGCTTGGTATGCACCCTAAAGAAAAGGCAGATACTATTACAGTAATGGAAAAAATAGGTCATTTTCTGGATGATGCCGTTCGTAAATTATATAAAGAAGCTAAGAAAAAAGGACTGAACAAAATAAATTCTTCTCCTTATATAGCTGAGAATTTAAATATGGCCAAAGTGCTTAAAAAGTCTGCTAAAGACTGGGATGGTGGTTATGCTATGGCTGGTTTATTAGGACACGGAGATGCTTTTGTATTACGTGACCCAGCAGGAATAAGACCTGCGTTTTATTATAAAGATGACGAGGTAGTTGTTGTAGCTAGTGAGCGTCCTGTAATACAAACAGTCTTCAATGTACCTTTTGACGAGGTTAAAGAAATTGATAGGGGTGCCGCACTTTTAATTAAGAAAAGTGGAGAGGTTAGAATGGAACAAATTCTTGAACCACTAGAGCAAAAGTCTTGTTCTTTTGAACGTATTTATTTTTCTCGTGGTAGTGATGCAGAGATTTACCAAGAACGTAAAGAACTTGGGCGTTTGATTATGCCTAAAGTTTTAGAGGCAATAAATCATGATACAGAGAATAGTGTATTTTCATTTATACCTAACACAGCAGAAACTTCTTTCTATGGTATGCTAGATGCTGCCCAAAATGAGCTTAACGAGCAGAAAAATGAAGCCATCTTAAAAGAAGCTGGTAATCTTACAGAGGCTAGATTACGCCAGATTCAAGCTCATAAGATTAGGACAGAGAAGATTGCTATTAAAGATGTAAAACTTCGCACATTTATTACAGATGACAGCAGCCGTGATGATCTTGTGGCTCATGTTTATGACGTAACATATGGTGTAGTAAAGCCAGAAGACAATCTTGTTATAATTGATGACAGTATTGTACGTGGTACCACTTTAAAGAAAAGTATTCTCAGAATGCTAGACCGTCTTAATCCTAAACAAATTGTAGTAGTTTCTTCTGCACCTCAAATACGCTATCCAGATTGTTACGGGATAGATATGGCACGACTAGAAGCATTAGTAGCTTTTAATGCAGCTATAGAATTACATAAAGACAGAGGTACAGAAACGATAATTGAAGAAATTTACCATAAGTGTAAAAAACAATTAGAGTTAAAAGACAGTGAAGTTATTAATCACGTAAAAGAGCTCTACGCTCCTTTTACAGATGAAGAGATAAGCGACAAGATTGCAGAAATAATCACAGATAAAAGTGTGAAATCAAAAGTGAAAGTTATCTTCCAGAAAGTAGAAGATTTACATAAAGCTTGTCCTAAAAACTTAGGTGATTGGTACTTTACAGGTAACTATCCTACAGATGGAGGTAATCGTGTTGTAAACCGTGCATATATTCACTTCTTTGAAGGTAATCCTGCAAGAGCTTACTAATAAAAACAATTTAACACCCTTAAAAACAGTAAGTTTTACTACCACAAAAACAAATATTTAGCTTTTTAACGAGTTTTAAGGCAATTGGTCTAAAAAACAAATAAGAGCAGATTACTTTATACTATATTTGAATAATACCATAGCATAAGTAGGTTAAGTTCATGGTAGATTTGGGGCAAAAAAAGATGGATCTTCCATCTTTTTTTATGCAATAAATTCTGAGGAGACACTCTGGCTAAATTTTGTGATTAATCCTTTATAAAGTCTATAGAGTTTTGACTGCGTCGGCAGTAAATTTCTTTAAAAGATAGAAACAGATAGAAACTATACAACAACAGATGCTTTTTATGAAGCAAAAGGGAGCTATAGTCTTTTTAAAACCTGCAATAGCTGGGCAAATACTGGACAGAAAGCAGCTTTTTGGACTGCTTTAGATTCTAGTGTTTTTGAAAAACACCAATGAAAACAAGCTTCAAACTCTTGCAATTTCCGCAGAAAAGATATTAACTTCAAGCAATAAAAAATCCCTCACACTATAAAATAGTAGGAGGGATTTTAATTAATTTACTAGTTACCTAGTCAATCAAATCTTATTTGTTTTTCATAAAACGTGCACCAACTTCTTCCCAGTTGATTACATTAAAAAATGCTTCTACGTAGTCAGGACGCTTATTTTGGTAATTTAAGTAGTATGCGTGTTCCCAAACATCTAATCCTAAAATAGGAGTTCCTCCACAGCCTACACCTGGCATTAATGGATTATCTTGATTAGGACATCCACAGATATCTAAAGACCCATCTTTCTTTACGCATAAAAATGCCCATCCAGATCCAAACTGTGTTTTTGCAGCAGTCGAGAATTTTTCTTTAAAATCTGAAAAAGAACCAAATGAACTTTTAATAGCGCTCATTAATTCTCCAGTAGGTTCTCCACCTCCGTTAGGAGACATTACTTCCCAGAAAAGGCTATGGTTGTAAAAACCACCACCGTTGTTACGTACTGCTTTATTATCCATATCAAGGTTCATTAAGATATTCTCGATAGTTTTACCTTCAAGATCTGTCCCTTCAATGGCAGCGTTTAATTTATTTGTGTATCCTTGATGATGCTTCTCATGGTGTATATGCATGGTTTGCTCATCTATATGTGGCGCTAATGCGTCGTGCGCGTAAGGTAACTTTGGTAATTCGAAAGCCATAATATTATTAATTTTAAGTTAGTATTTCTTTAATACCTCAAAAATACACAATCAGACTGTATAAAACTGTTAGAGAATTTATAAGATTTTTATAGTACAATAGAATGCTTTGATACTAGTCAGCTCCATATAAATCTGTATTTTTATGAAAACAAAATTATACTCTTGAAAACCACCTCTCCATTTTTCATTTATGACGCCGCCGCTGGTAGTGGTAAAACATATAGTTTAGTAAAGCGATATTTAAGCACCTTACTGCAACAGCCCAAAAACAGTTATTATAGACAATTACTCGCGCTTACTTTTACAAATAAAGCCGTAGCAGAGATGAAAAAAAGAATTGTAGATAACTTAATAGACTTTGCAGACGAGCAAGTATTAATAAAGCCGCCAGCAATGTTTATTGATATTTCTGAAACTTTACAACTTGAACACCTTGTCATTCATAAAAGAGCTCAAGAAATACTTACCCATTTACTACATAACTATGCTGCCTTTAGTGTAGAGACAATAGACAGTTTTAACCATAGATTAATTCGCACTTTTTCTAAAGATTTAAAGCTACCCTCAAACTTTGAAGTACTGCTTGACATTGAAAATCTGTTGACAGAAGCAGTAGATGCACTTATTGACAAAGCAGGAACAGATGAGGCTGTCACAAAAGTGCTTATTGATTTTGCCGTGGAAAAAACAGATGATGACCGCTCTTGGGATATTAGTTTTGACTTATTTGAAGCTTCAAAAATGCTTGCTAATGAAGATGAAGCTTTGCATTTGGCCTCATTAAAAGACAAATCTCTAGCAGATTTTATGAAATTTAAAAAATCATTGCAAACTACTTATAATACTAATGGAGAAAATATAATTGAGAAAGCCAAAGCTGTAATGACAGAAATGGAAGCTCATGGTTTAACAGCAGAAGACTTTAATAGAGGTAGTTTTTTTAAGCATTTTTCAAGCTTAGCAGCTGGCAATTTTAAAGTCTCTTTAGACACGCAATGGATACTCCAGATTAGAGAAAAAAACCTATATACAGGAAAACTTATAAAAGAGCGACCAGAAGCTGTAACAGCAATAGAAGGGTTAATGCCCCTTTTTATTGAGGCAGTAGAAAGCACCTCTGCACAAATACCAACGCTTCATTTTATAGATGCTGTGCTTAGAAAAATAACACCCTTATCTGTTATTAACTTATTACAGAAAGAACTAGAACAAATAAAGGAAGATCAAAATGTGTTGCCCTTGTTTCAATTTAATGCCATTATTAATAAAGAGATAAAAAACCAACCTGCACCATTTATTTATGAAAGAATGGGCGAGAAATACCGTCATTTTTTTGTGGATGAGTTTCAAGATACTTCTGTGATGCAATGGGAAAATTTACATCCATTAATAGATAACACCCTAACACAAACAGAAGATAGCAAAGACGGCTCTTTATTGCTTGTGGGTGATGTAAAGCAAGCTATTTATAGATGGCGTGGCGGAAAACCGGAGCAGTTTTTAGATATGATAAATGGCTACTCTCCTTTTCCTAGTATAAAAGCACAAGTAGAAAATCTACCTATAAATTATAGAAGTTTTAAAGAGGTAGTCAGTTTTAATAATAACTTTTTCACATACGTATCTGGACTTTTTGACAACAAAATGCACCAACAACTATACATAGATGGTAATCATCAAAAATCAATTAAAAAAGAAGATGGCTACATAGATCTCTCTTTTGTGACAGGCACTAATAAAGAAGAAAAGCAAGAAGAATATGCAGAAAAAACTCTTGACACAGTTCAACATCTTATAGAAAATGGATTTAGCTACGGCGATATTTGCATACTAACCCGCAGAAGAGCAGATGGGATTTTTTTAAGTGAGCATTTAATGGAAAATAAAATTCCTGTAATTTCTTCTGAAACACTATTACTTGAGCAATCTGGTTTTGTACAAGCTATTGTTGGTCTGTTAAAGGTAAGCGTAAATCCTGCAGACAAAGAAACATTAGTGATCGTGTTAGATTTTTTATATGATCACTTAGCAATCAAAAAAGACAAACACACCTTCTTTAGTTCATTTACTAAAAATGAAACCGCCCTTTTTCCTGAAACAATTAAAGAGTATCAGATAGATTTCTCTTGGAATAAATTAAAAGAAGGCTCTGTTTATGAAAGCGCAGAATACATTATTGAACAATTTGGTTTTTCTGAAAAAGCAGACGCCTACCTTTTTGGGTTTATGGACTTTATTTTTGAGTATGAGCAACAAGCCGGCGCAGACGCCTTAGGTTTTTTAGCCCATTGGGATAAAAAAAGAGAAAAAGCATCTATTAGCTCTGGTGATGGTACAGATGGAGTGCAGTTTATGACCATACATAAATCTAAAGGACTAGAATTTCCTGTAGTGATTTTTCCTTTTGCAGACATCTCTATATATAAAGAAAACCAAGCAACAACCTGGATACCTTTGCCAGAGGAGTGGCAAGATGGTTTTACAGAATCACTAATTAATTATTCTAGCAAAATAGAAGGATACAGTGAGGCGGGTAAGACAATACATAGAGATCGAAGAGAAACCTTACAACTAGACAATTTTAACTTACTGTATGTCACACTCACTCGTGCGGTAGAGCAGCTTTATATTTTTTCTGAAAAGCCAAGTAATATAAAATCTGGAGAAGAAATTAAAACGTTTCCGCAGGTATTAAAAGGCTTTCTAGAAAGTGAGAACAAATGGGAAGGAGAAGACAAAGCGTATACTTTTGGAACATTTCAGAAAAAAATAGCGATTAAAAAAGAAGAAGAAATCACTGTAAGCCATCCTACTTATATATCTGTAGCTCCAGAACAGCACGATATAAAAATAATAACAAGTGATGCTCAATTGTGGGGAACTACAACTCAAGATGCACTTGATATAGGAAATCTCGTTCACGATACCATGGAGCTTATTCATCATAAAAATGACATCCCAATAGTTTTTGTCACTTTAAAAGAAAGAGGCACATTAACCACAAAAGAATTAGCCACTTTAGAAACTGTGATCACTCAGATTGTAAATCACCCAGAACTAGCTTCATTGTATGAAAATTTCAGAAGTAGTGAGAACGAGCGAGATATAATAGCTAAAGATGGATACGTAATACGCCCAGATAGACTTGTTTTTCATGAAGATAAGAGCGTGACTATTATTGATTATAAAACAGGGACTCCTAATTATGAGCATGAAGAGCAAATAAATAGCTATGGACAAGCCTTGCAAGAAATGGGGTTTGAACTTAAAGAAAAAATATTAGTGTATACCAATGAGGAGATCTTTGTAAATAAAGTAAATTTGGCCTCATAAATAAGCAATCATATTATGTACGGAAAAAGTATAAAAGAACATTTACAGAACGAACTGCAAGAAATTAAAGATAACGGTCTTTATAAAAGTGAACGTATTATCACTTCGCCACAAGGCGCAGAGATTACGGTTTCTACTGGCGAGACAGTTTTAAACTTTTGCGCTAACAATTATTTGGGGCTTTCTTCACACCCAGATGTAATACAAGCAGCAAAAGACGCTATGGATACACATGGTTTTGGGATGTCTTCTGTTCGTTTCATTTGTGGGACTCAGGATATTCATAAAACACTAGAGCAAAAAATTGCAGATTTTTATGAAACGGAAGACACTATATTGTATGCTGCAGCCTTTGATGCTAACGGTGGTGTTTTTGAACCATTATTAGGAGCAGGAGATGCTATTATTAGTGACTCATTAAATCACGCCTCTATTATTGATGGCGTTCGTTTATGTAAAGCCTCTAGATACAGGTATGCCAATAATAATATGGCAGAACTAGAAGAACGCTTAAAAGAAGCAAATGCTGCTGGTGCTCGCCACAAGATTATTGTTACTGACGGTGTATTCTCTATGGATGGTATTGTTGCATCATTAGATGAAATTTGTGATCTTGCAGACAAATATGATGCTATGGTAATGATTGATGAGTGCCATGCTACAGGTTTTATAGGAAAAACAGGTAGAGGTACCCTAGAAGAAAAAAGAGTGATGGGAAGGATAGATATCATTACTGGAACACTAGGTAAAGCTCTAGGTGGAGCAATGGGTGGATACACAACAGGTAAAAAAGAAATTATTGAAATACTAAGACAACGTTCTCGTCCTTACTTGTTTTCTAACTCTCTAGCTCCTGCTATTGTAGGTGCTTCTATAAAGGTGTTTGAAATGCTTTCTAACGACACTTCTTTGCGTGATACACTTGAAGAAAACACTAATTACTTTAAAAAAGGGATGAAAACTGCAGGTTTTGACATTGTTGATGGCGACTCTGCCATAGTACCAGTAATGCTTTATGACGCAAAGCTTTCGCAAAATATGGCTAATATGCTTTTAGATGAAGGTATATATGTAATAGGCTTCTTTTACCCAGTAGTACCAAAGGATAAGGCTAGAATACGTGTACAATTATCTGCAGCTCACACTAAAGAACATTTAGATAAAGCGATAAATGCATTCATATCTGTAGGTAAAAAACTGAATATAATTTAACTAACTTTAAGAATCTCAAGTACAAATTATCTTAATTTATTAAAAATTTAATAGATTTGTTTTTGTTAATAAACATTAACAAGTTACTTTTGCGACTTAATTAACACTTAAAATTAAACAATCGAATATGAAACATCTTAACATTTTATTCGTTGCAGCTTGCCTAGTATTGGGTTTTAGTTCAGCGAATGCGCAAGACGAAAACAACCCATGGGCTGTAGAAATCGGTGTGAACGCAGTAGACACTTTTCCTGTTGGTCTTAGAGACGGTCAAAGTCATGAAGACCAATTAAACGCTCACGTTCTTACAGAGCAATTCAACGTTGAAGACCACTGGAACATTTTACCTTCTGTATCTAGAGTTGCAGTTTCTCGTTATATTGGTAGCAATTTCTCTTTAGGAGTAGCTGGTACAATTAACAGAATCGACAAATTAGGTGATACAAGAGTTAATGACTTAACTTACTACGGTGCTGATGGAGAGATTAAATATAGCTTTAGAGACCTTATCAACGGTGCTGGAGGATGGCTTGACCCTTCTTTAGGAATTGGTGGTGGTTACACTTGGATTGATGACAATGGTTTTGGTACTGCAAATGGTATCGCTAGTGTTCGTTTCTGGTTAACTGAGCAATTTGCACTTAACGCACAAACTGCATACAAGTATGCATTTGATGACGAAACTGGAACTAAGCACTGGCAACATAGTGTTGGTGTAGTATTCCAATTTGGTGGATCTGATATGGATGGTGACGGAATATATGACAAAGATGATGAGTGTCCAGAAATTGCTGGTTTAGCAGAATTTAACGGATGCCCTGATACTGATGGTGATGGTATTGAAGACAGACAAGATACTTGTCCTGATGTTGCTGGATCTGCAGATATGAATGGATGCCCTGACACTGATGGTGATGGTATCTCTGATGACAAAGACAACTGTGCTACAGTTTCTGGTCCTGCTGCTAACAAAGGATGCCCATGGCCTGATACTGACGGTGACGGAATCTTAGACAAAGATGACAAATGTCCTAAAGAAGCTGGTCCTGCTGCAAACGGTGGATGCCCAGACAGAGATAAAGATGGTGATGGTATACTTGACAAAGATGATGCTTGTCCAGAAGTTCCTGGAACTGTAGCTAGAAAAGGATGTCCTGAGCCACAAATCACTACTGAGATTATGGATGAGTTAAATACTTACTCTAACACTATCTTATTTGATACTAATAAAGCGACAATTCGTCAAGAGTCTTACTCAGCTATCCAATCTATGGTAGATATTATGAACGAATACAAAACAGCTAAATTCTTAGTAGAAGGACACACTGATAGTAGTGGTCGTGATGCTTACAACTTAGAGCTTTCTAAGAAAAGAGCTGCTTCTGTAAAGAACTACTTAGCTAGTAAAGGAGTTGATGGTTCTAGATTAATGTCTCAAGGATACGGTGAAACTCGTCCTAAAGCAACAAACAAAACTGCTGCTGGAAGACAAGAAAACAGACGTGTAGAGATTTCTTTAAGAAAATAATTTTTCTGAGAAATACACAATAAATTTTATTAGAAACGCCTCCTTTTTAAGGGGGCGTTTCTTATTTTTAGGGTATGCAAACATTCTTAGAAGACGCCCTTGATTATCTTGAAAACAACTATCCATCTCTAGCAGATCTAACGATAGTTTTACCCAGTAAACGTGCGGGTGGTTTTCTTATGCACTATCTAAAAAAAAGAGCGAAGCACACTTCTTTTGCTCCAAAAATAATAAACATAGAAAGCTTTATAGAAGACGTTGCTAACCTTAAAATAGTAGACAATACTCAACTTCTATTTAAAAGTTATGCTGTTTACTTAAGTCTAGATTCTATTAAAGAAAAAGAATCTTTTGAGAGTTATAGCTCTTGGGCCACTACATTACTTGGAGATTTTAATGAGATTGATCGTTATCTTCTAGATCATAATTCATTCTTTAATTATCTCGCTAGTATTCAAGATGTAAACCACTGGTACCTTAAAGATGATAAAACAGCACTCATTGAAAATTATCTAAATTTCTGGAATAGTCTTCCAGTATTTTATGATGCGTTAAAAGACTCGCTTATTAAAAATAATGCAGGTTATCAAGGTCTAGTAAATAGAATAGCCGCAGAAGAAATAGAACATTATATTTCTGCAAACTCTGAAACTAAACACATATTTATTGGTTTTAATGCACTAAACAAAGCTGAACAAGTAATTATGCAAGAATTAGTTTCTGCAGATCTTGCAGAGATAATTTGGGATGCAGATGACCATTTTTTAAAAGACACTAAACATAGTGTTTCTCTTTTTATGCAATCTTATAAAAAAGAATGGAATATATATCAAAATGGAACATTTCCGAAGCAACCCGAAAATTTTATTAAAACAAAAACAATACAACTAGTTGAAGCTTCAAAAAACATATCTCAAGTAAAATATGTAGGTAATTTACTTGCAAGTTTAAGCAAAGAAGAAATAGAACAAACTGCAATTATACTTGCAGATGAAGCTTTACTTGTCCCTATGCTCCATTCATTACCTAGCAATATAGAAAAAGTAAATGTAACAATGGGGGTACCTTTATCTACTTTTCCTTTAGTGTCATTTTTTGATATTCTATTGCTTTTTAAAACTAAAGAAAACACTCAAATTTACTTTAGAGACATTATTAATATCCTTTCTCATCCGTTTGGTAAAATTTTATTTTCACAAGGTGTGGCAATTATTGAACACCTACAAGAAAAAAACATTGCTTACTGTGATGCAGATCAATTAATGGCTGTCGCACAAGAGGATAAAAAAATTATTGAGGATATTTTTAAACAATGGAGTCTTGAAAATTCTCCAGCAATACAACGCTGCTTAGAATGTATAAACCTCGCAAAAATAAAAGAAGACATATCACTTGCAGACCGCGCAGTGCTATTTAGACTACACAGCCTTTTTAAGCAACTAGAAAGCCTGCAAGAACAATATTCATATCTTAACACTACAAAATCAATACACAGTCTGTATAAACAGCTAATAGGGTCTGAGACATTAGACTATAGGGGCGATGCTTATGATGGGTTACAAATTATGGGATTATTAGAATCTCGTGTACTTGATTTTAAAAATGTAATTATGACTTCTGTAAATGAAGGTACATTGCCCTCTGGTAAAACAAATGCCTCTTTTATCACTTATGATTTAAAGCAGCAATATAACTTACCTAAATACACAGAAAAAGATGCGATATATGCCTATCATTTTTACCACGCTATACAACGGGCAGAAAAATGTACTTTGCTTTATAACACACACTCAGACGGTATTAATACAGGAGAAAAAAGTAGATTTATACAACAACTAGAAGTATTTAAACTGCCGGAGCATATACTAGATAAAAAAGTAATAGCTCACCACATATCTGTAACGCCAAACATTATAAAAACTGTTGAAAAAACTGACGATGTAATGCAAGAGCTAAAGAAAATGGGCGGCCGGTATTTCTCACCCTCAGCAATCACATCATACATAAGAAATCCTATAGATTTTTATTATCAGCGTGTACTCAAATTAAAAGAACTCGCAGATGTAGAAGAGACTGTTGCCTCAAACACTATGGGGACCATAGTGCATAATACTTTAGAAAACTTATACAAACCACTAGTAGGCACTATTCTTACTTCTGAAATTTTAAAAACATTACTACCACAAATAGAAAAAGAGGTACAGCTACAATTTACTCAAGAGTTTAAAGAGGGTAACTACACCAAAGGAAAAAACCTCATTATTTATGAAGTAGTCAAAAAATTTGTGTCTAATTTTATTCATCTAGAAATTAAAGATGTTGCCGCCGGAAACGAAATTGTAGTAAAATCTTTAGAAGAAGAGTTTAAAGAATCACTTGATGTCCCTGGTATTAATTTTCCCATTACAATTGGCGGAAAAGTAGATCGTATTGACACTTATAACGGCACTTTACGTATAATTGACTACAAGACAGGTAAGGTAACTCCGTCTGATCTTGATGTAGTAGAATGGGATGATATTATTGAAGACTATAAACACAGTAAGGCTTTTCAAGTATTAACATACGCTTTTATTTGTCAAAAAAAATATGGTTTTCAAATCGCAGAAGCCGGCATTATTTCTTTTAAGAATCTAGGAGCAGGTTTTTTAAAATTTAATACCAAACCATCAACTAATAGTCGAAGTAAAAACCCAATAATTGATGCAGATGTTTTAGAACTTTATAAAGATCAACTAATAAAGATTATTTCAGAAATTTGTGATCAAAAAACACCATTTACAGAAAAAGAAATTTAAAATGATACAATCTAAAAACAATACTATAACTGGAGATAAAAAACCAATTTTATTTGATTGCTTTTATTCTGAAACATCACAACCAAAACCACTTGTTATATTTTGTCACGGTTATAAAGGGTTCAAAGACTGGGGTGCCTGGGATCTCGTTGCAAAAAAGTTTGCTGAGGCAGGATTTTTCTTTGTGAAATTTAATTTTTCACATAACGGCGGTTCTGTAGAAAAACCATTAGAATTTCCAGATCTAGAGGCATTTGCACAAAATAATTATTCGTTAGAATTAGAAGACCTAGATCGTGTTTTAGAATATTTCAGTAACACTAATGAGTATCAAAAAGAAATAGATAAAAATAATGTGTCATTAATAGGTCATAGTCGTGGTGGTGGTATTGTGCTTATTAAAGCCGAAGAAGATGATCGTGTTTCAAAAATAGTAACGCTAGCGGGGGTTAGTGATTACAAATCAAGATTTCTAGAAGGTACTCCTGTATTCAATCACTGGAAAGATACAGGAAGGTTTTATGTTGAAAATGGACGCACAAAACAACAAATGCCTCACGACTGGCAGTTTTACACAAATTTTATAGCTAATGAAGAGCGACTTACTATTAAAAGAGCTGCAAAAGCCATCACAAAGCCTTGGATGATTATTCACGGAGATAATGACACCTCCGTCAAGATAGATGAGGGTAATGCATTACATAGCTGGAATCCAAAAAGCAAATTTGAAATCATTAAAAATGCAAATCATGTTTTTGGGGCAAGCCACCCTTTTACAGAAAACAACTTACCTGATCACCTTAAGCAAGTAACAGAAAAAACTATTAAATTTTTAAATGAATAAAAATCAAAATATAAATTGCTTCTATAATAAATCTATTAATGATTTTGCACTCCCAGTACAAGCAATGGTTTTGAAGTATAGAACTCTTCTTTAAGAATATTATTCTTTTCCCAAAGCTTAGTAAAGAAACCTCTATTACGTCTTACAACACAAATCATGTCTGGATTCATTTGTTGAAAATGCTCCACAACTCCCTGAAAAGTAGTCGCATTTTTTGTTTTCTTATAACTGCTATTAATTTTCATTAATTTATTACTCACCATTGACATTTCTGGAGTACTCTCTGGTGTCTCTACGTGAAGTAAATTCAACTCCAAATTAAATTTTTCAACTAGCGTAGTTAGTGGCTCTAAGTTTTTATTCTTTTTAAATTGACCGTTTTTAAATGCCATCATCACATTCTTTGGCCTTTTATATACCGCACCTTCTGGCACTATTAAAACAGGAACATTTGTGTTTTTTACAAGTTTCCCAGAAGTTTTACCTAAATAAACTTCTTCACGAATGCTGTTACTTCTTGGCGAAATCACCATCAAGTCTACGTGCACGTGCTTATTAAATCTTTTAACTCCCTCTAGAACACCGCCTTTAAGAGGGTGAGAGACTACCGTTACATCTTTAGTGTCTACAGCTGCCATCACTTCATCAATACGGTTTTTAGAGTCCTCTTTCATAATCTCATTTAACTTAGTGAGACCCCCCACTTTTGAGACCTCTTTAAACACAGATATTATGTAAACATTTGCATCAACCTCATGCGCGAGATCAATTGCATATTGCAGATTACTTATTGCATTTTTTGACGACCCTACAGGAACTAAAATATTTTTCATACAGAAATTACTATTTTTAAACTACCGCTAAAATAATTGATATTAATGATACATAATGATAATACAACAAAAATTGATGTTATTATAAAAAATACTACTGTCTAAGCCCCATAATTATTAATGCCTTTAATTTTATATCAAGTCAAGACTGTACATTACTAAATAAGGTAAATTCATAATCAAAGCCTAACTTTGCAATCGCAAATGGCAGTCACAGACATCTCTTTTAAGCGCATTCAACAACTAGCAATACCAGCAATAATTGCTGGTATTGCAGAGCCTGTACTATCTAGTACAGATGCTGCTATTGTAGGTAATATAGAAGGTTATGGTACAGAAGCACTAGCTGCAGTAGGTATTGTAGGCTCTTTTTTATCTGCACTAATCTGGATATTAGGACAAACTAGAAGTGCCATCGCGGCAATAATATCTCAAAACCTAGGCGCAGGCAAAATAGACAGTTTAAAAAGTTTTCCTGCTCAGGCAGTTTACTTTAATGTTGGCTTGAGTATTATAGTGTTAATCACTACCTACTTTTTTGTAGAAGAAATCTTTACCCTACTTAATGCAAAAGGTATCATACTTGACCTCAGCATTGATTATTATGACATTAGAGTTTGGGGCTTTCCGCTCACGCTTTTCACCTTTGCGGTATTCGGTATTTTTAGAGGACTCCAAAACACATTTTGGCCTATGATTATTGCTGCTATAGGCGCTGGGGTAAACATAGGGCTTGATTTTATGTTTGTCTACGGCTTAGAAGGCTATATAGATGCAATGGGAGTTGTGGGAGCTGCTTGGGCTAGTCTAATTGCGCAAGCAATAATGGCTATTTTGTCTCTTATTCTTGTATTAAAGAAGACATCAATTTCATTACGATTAACCTTTCCATTACATCCAGAAATAAACCGTCTTGTGACAATGAGCGCTAATTTATTTTTACGCTCTGTCGCATTAAATGTGGCTTTAATACTATCTACAAGAGGAGCTGCAGGTATAAGTACAGAGGTGGTTGCTGCACATACTATTGCTTTAAATATTTGGCTTTTTACGGCATTCTTTTTAGACGGTTATGGTGCCGCCGGAAATATTCTAGGTGGAAAACTGTTAGGAGAACGCAATTTCACTGCATTGTGGCTATTAACAAAAAGAGTGGTTAAATACAATAGTATTGTGGCAACCCTATTGGTTATCATTGGGTTCATTTTTTACGAAAAAATAGGCTGGATTTACAATAAAAACCCAGAAGTGCTAAGCATATATTCTAGTGTCTTTTTTATGGTTTTAATCTGCCTCCCTTTTAGTGCTATTGCTTTTACACTAGATTCTATATTTAAAGGGCTAGGCGAAATGGGTTATCTACGCAACGTACTATTAGCTTCTACATTTTTAGGCTTTGTACCTGTATTAATAGTATCTCATTATATGGGTTGGGGTCTTTGGGGAATATGGCTATCCATTATTGTGTGGATTGCTTGGCGCGCTGCCGCTCTAGTGATAAAGTATTACAGAAAGTATTTACCATTAGCTAGAGAGTAAATGCCCATCTATCTTACCATTTAAATTCAAGCTATATGAAAACATCTTTTGAGATATTTAAAGACCATCCAGAAATTTCAAGTCACCCAGCTGTTCAAGAATTAATCTCAGAATATGATGTGGTTTGTGATGCGCTAATAGACCTCCAGCAAGTTTCAAAAAAAAATAAAGAAAAACCTTTAAAAAATTTAGTTACAGAAATACAAAATAGCATTAATGTCGAGTTAAAAAAAGATGAAAATGCTATTAGATTTAAAGAGACCGAGCGTGTAGATTTTAAAATTTCAGTAGAAAACTTGCGTCGGTATATCAATGAATACCTGCAGGACTACCGTATTTATTTAAAAAATAGTAAATAAACTAGTTACAATAACTCCATTATTTTCACTTAAAAAAACAGACAGTAATTGCTTTTCTTCTTTTGGGTCGTAGTAAAAAGGTGGGGCCATTAAGTCAATCCCACTTTTCTTTTTAAGTCTAGTTCCTTGACCAGAAATTATGTCTTTATTTGGCTCAAAATCTCCATTTGGTATATGCTCTGTGAGAATCACATATTTATATTGAGAGAGCTTATTTACAACTTTTAATATTTCGGCATTAGAGAGATGTTGCAATACTTGCCGTATGATGGCACAATCTGCTTGCGGCAATTTTTCTTCGGAAATATCTAAACATTGAAACTCTAGTTTTTCAATTTTAAATTTTGCTTTATTGTGTTCAATGAGGCCTGGCACAATGTCTATAGCAGTGTACTTATTTGTATAACTAACCAACTCTTTACCTACGTTAAAATCACCGCACCCAAGGTCACAAACGGTTAAAGGGTCTTTAAAAGAATTTAAAAAAGAAATGACCGCATCTACATAAGGCGCTACAATGTTAGTGTTGTGTGAGCCTTCTCCTGAGTAAAATGCTGTGTTATTAGTTCCCCAAAGGTTTTTCTCATACACCTGTACCATGGCATCTTTTGTAGGCCAAGGTTTTTTTATGGTTTTGTTTTTCATAATACCTTTTAAAGATGATGCAAATTATAAAAATAACTCCGGAAATTTTAATGAAAGAGAAAAACAGAAGGACCGTTAATAACATTGTAGAAAACCATTTGCAAAACCTAAAAAAAAATTGAAAATTGAACCCCACAATGAAACAACTCGAGATAGGCGATAAAATGTACAATGTCAAGCAACAAGGCTTTGACGACTTTATGCGTTACAGTTTTTCTGAAGTTGTAGAACTTACAAAAACGCTTGCTGTATTAAAAAATGGAGTAAAGGTTATTAACCAACCTAAAACTTCTTTTATTGAAGAGATAGGTTATTCTGTAAATAGAGACAGAAATACGCACTGGCATTTAATGACAGTAGAGGTTATTAGAAAAGCACAGATAGAAAATAAGAAGATCGCCATACACGACTGGTTTGAGCAAAAGCAGTTTACTTTTGATGATAAGCGAGCTATTTATGAAGCTTTTCAAGTAAAAGAAAAAGAGATTAAAGCGGTTAGCTTGACTACTTTAGGTTTTGATAAATAAAAAAATCGAGCCGATTATCTCAGTCCGATTTCTTTATTAGCTTGTCTTTATAAATTAATACTCCTCAATATTAATTTATAAATGTTGACAAACTCCCTCAAATGCTATTATTCTAGTTTTTAATAAATACTCCTCAATACTTATGTAAAACTTTTAATTTATAAATAATAGTATTCTTTTATGTATTAATAAGCTATCTTTTATTAAAGACACTATAAAGATACCTATAAACCATACATACTATTTATAGCAATTGCTGAAACTTAACTTTCAATTGCCGAAATGTGCTTCTCATTTGATAAAGTGTTTTTATTAATAATCAATAGAACACTTTTCTGGTTTTAAAATTTCAGAAGCAAAAAAAACCGCCCCTTTAAAAGGAGCGGGCATATTAAACTTAATAAAATCTAAACTTAAAGTAGCTTAGATAGCTTTAAGGTTTTACCACAATGGTCGCTACTTATTTTAAAAATAACATCTCCTTTTCTACCGCTCTCTGCCCAGCGTACTTCTTTACCTGTGTTGCATGTAATACTTGTGCTACTACCATTATTAAGGCTTACAAAACCGGTTCCTGTATAAATGCTTACTTTCTCTCCTGTGTCATTAATAAGTTTAAAGCTTGCTAATGTAATTGTTGCTTCTGTGTTATTGATCGCTACATCTTTGACATCTGTAGGTGCGTTAAATGAAGAAAATAATACTACTAATAAAATTGCTGCTACTGTTTTCATAATATATTTGGTTTTTAATTATGGCACAAAACTACCTTATTGTGGTGCTTTAATAATGTGCAAATTGCTGAAACCGCATTCTTAATTGCTAAAGCTTAGTAATTTACTTTTAAATACTACTCACAATTTGTAAAAACTCTTCTCTCTTTTCTTTTGAGATAGATACAGATTTATTGTTTTCCATCACAATATAACCGCCATCACTTTTTACATATTTTTTAATGTGTTTTAAGTTGATAAGGTGAGAGCGATGCGGCCTATAAAAAATAGAAATGTTACTTAAAAGATCTACAAAATGTTTTAAAGGCTTACTAATAAGTAGATTTGCGTCTTCACATGTAGTAACACTTGTGTACATACCATCTGCTGTAAGCATAATAATATCTTTAAAATTTACAAATTTTATCCCGTCATTAACAGGGAGTCCTATTTTATCAAAATTGTTATTAGACAGGCTCTTCTTAAGCTCTTCTAGTTTTGTGTTTAATCTACTTTTTCCTAAAAAATCTATGGCTTTATCTACGGCTACTTTTACTTGATTGGGCCTCACTGGTTTTAATAAATAATCTATAGCAGATAATTGAAAAGCCTGTATAGCATACTCGCTGTATGCTGTGGTAAAGATGATTTCAAAATTAATAACGTCTTTTTCTATAAAATTTAGAATCTCTAAACCAGAATGTTCTGGCATTTCTATATCAAGAAAAACAATACTTGGTGTTTCTTCTTTTATAATCTTTACACCACTTAAAAGATCACCTGCTTCAAATATTTCTGTGATTTTAGGACAGTTTTCTTCTACTAATATTCGTAACAAGTTACGTGCTTTAGGTTCGTCGTCAATTATTATTGCCTTCATAGGTTCTGCCCGAAAAGTCGGGAACTATTTGGTTAGTTAGTTGTTGGTATGTTTAAAATAACACGAGTGCCCTTTGCCTCTCCATCTTTATCAAAAAGATCTAAAATTTCCACTCCTATTTTTCGTTCTTTCTCATAATTTAAAAGATTAAGCCTATTTTCTGTGGCTTTTGTGGCAAAAGAAGCGTGCATGTTTTTAGTTTGGGCTTTAATCTCTGTGGCACGTTTTCTACCCACACCGTTATCTTCTATTATGCAAGTTATAGTTTTTTCACTTCCTTCTTTAAATGTAACAGAGAGTTTTCTGTTTGTTCTTCTATGTAAAAGCCCATGTTTTAGTGCGTTTTCTACATAAGGCTGTATAAGCATTGTGGGGATTCGTGAAGATTCTAAATTTATTTTTTCTGAAACGTTAAAACTATAAGACAAGGTGTCTTCAAAACGCAATGCCTCTAAGTCTAGATACATCTCTAAACTCTCTATCTCGTCATGAATAGTAAGTGTTCCCGCATCACTATGATGTAAATATTTACGCATCAAATCTGCAAATTTACCTAAGTAATCTCCTGCTAGATTTTTCTTATTTAAGATAATATACTCTTGAATACTATTAAGAGCATTAAATATAAAATGCGGATTCATCTGAGCTTTGAGTGCTTTAAGCTCGCTATCTCTATATTGTTTTTCTAAGGCAAGACGTTTTTGAGTTTCGTGTAACTCTAATGTAATTATTTCTGCTTTTTTCTTGGCTTTTATTCTTTGATAAAAAAGCAATGCTGCAAGGCACACAAGGCCAATAACAAGTAGAGAACCCAAAAATAAACTCTTATTTTTTTTATTCTCTAACTGGCTTATTACTACTTGGTTTTCTGCAACTTCTTTTTCTCTTTTTACTTTTTCTGTTTCATATTTTATTTCTAGTTCACTTATTGCTTTTTGTTTTTCTACTCCTTTAAGACTATCCTTAAAAGCGTGTCTCTTATCATTATATTCTAATGCTCTTTTATAATCACCTCTGCCACGATACACCCTTGATAAAGCCCCTAATACATTCTCTACCATTACTGCCGGAGCTTCTGGGGTAGCATCAAGTTTATCACCTATATTTTTAAAGATGCGTTCTGCCTCATCATAATCTCCCATATCTGTCCTTATATCTCCCGCCATCAACATATTGCTCCAGGCGTTTAAGCTATCTCCAGATTTTTCAAATTGCTTTACTGCTTTATCATTATAATAGAGTGCCTCTTTATAGTTTTCTAATCCTAGATTAGCTCCAGAAATCATACTGTAGATATAGGTAAGAAAACCTGGACGTGTTTCTGCTTTTTCAAGTTCTTTTGCCAGACTAAGCATTTGCTCATACTCATTTGCAACAAATAGTACCATTGTATAATTTACTCCTGTCTCATTGTGCCAATCTGTATCTGCAACTACTAATGGATGATTATAGAGGTGTTTGTAAAGCGCTTTGCTTTTTTCCATATCATCAATATCATAATAGAGACCAGCCACGTTAAACTGGGTTAAAAGTGCATCACGACTATTAGAAAGTCCATTTTTATCACAATAATCTAAAGTCTTATTATAATACGCTAAGGCAGTTGTATAATCGCCACTCGTTCTATATATGTTTGCTAGATTTCTCCATGAGTTAAGTAAGATTTTAGGCTCATTTGCTAGTTTTGCAACTCGTAAACACTCCATGCCATAAAACATACTTGAATCTCGCATCATTTTACTATCAAACCACTCTGACTTTACAAGGTACATGTCTGCAAGACGACTGTTATTGCTATCCCTTTTACTTTGAGCTATGGCCTTTTTAATAAAATAAATACGAACTTCACTATCACCATATTCAAGGTCATTATTAATGAGCGAATCTAGTTTTACTTCTCGTAGCTTTACATCACTCACTAGAGATAGCACTCTATTTATACTATCTATCTCTTTTTGCTGAGCATGTGTTCCTGTCATAAACAAGAAACAACAAAAACATAATAAGAGTTGTAAATATTTGGTCATATTCAGGTTAATTGTTTTGCTATCTAAACAAAGTTGCAATTAAGTATGGGAGTTTCTAACAAAAACTGCTGAAATCCCCTTTTGAGTTTCTAAAGTGTGGCTGTTCATTAATAACACCTCATTTTAGTATTAATATACACATCAAATTATAAATGCCCTTTTAATAAAAGACTCCCTTTTAGTTTTTAGTAATAGGAATATTTAAAACAACCCGAGTACCATTTGCTTTACCCTCCTCGTCATAAAGATCTATAATCTCCACCCCTATTTTTTGATCTTTCTCATAATTTAAAAGATGAAGCCTGTTTTCTGTAGCTTTTGTGGCAAATGAGGTGTGCATATTCATATTTTGAACTCTTATTTCTTCAGATCTTTTTCGCCCTACTCCGTTATCTTCTATAATACATATAATAGCATTATCTGTTTTTTTGATAAAACTGACAGCTAATTTTCTATTCGTTTTTCTATGCAAGAGCCCATGTTTTATGGCGTTTTCTACATAAGGCTGTATAAGCATTGTGGGGATGTATAATTGTTCTTTGTTTAACATTTCAGAAACAGAAAAACTATAATTAAGTGTATCTTCAAAACGCAGTGCCTCAAGCTCTAGGTACATTTGTAAACTTTCAATTTCATCCTGAACACTCAGCGTACCTGTATCACTGTGCTTTAAATATTTACGCATTAAATCTGCAAACTTCCCCAAATAATCTCCAGCAAGATCCTTTTTGTTAAGGATAATATATTCTTGAATACTGTTTAAGGCATTAAATATAAAATGTGGATTCATTTGTGCTTTTAATGCCTTTAACTCACTATCACGGTATTGTTTTTCTAATGCTAATCTTTTTTGAGTTTCATGTAATTCTAGTCTAATAATTTCGGCTTTCTTTTTTGCTTTTAATCTACTAAAATATAATATTGAACTCAGTAAAATTAGCCCTGAGATAGCTATAGCACCAATTAACAGGTTGCTATTCCGTATGCTTTTTTCTTCTGCTAAAGCCGCCTTAATCTCAGCAGTTTTTTTCTCTGCTATTGCTTGATCTGTTTCAAATTCTATCTTCATTCTAGCAACTTGGTTTTCCCGCTGTTTTACGAAGGTAGAATCATTGTGTTTACTATATTCTTTAAAAGCTTCAAAACCAGACCTATAGTCGCCTAAACTTTCTAGAATGTCCTTTCTGTTTTTATAAGTAAGTCTAAGGCCTTTAAAGTAATCTAGTGCATTATAATGAACTAAAGAAGAATCATTATAACGTAAAGCCTCTTTGAACTCACCCATTTTCCAGTGAGCTTTTCCTAGGTATAAATAGATATTACCTTTTTCAAAATGATTGTTTTGTTTCTTAGATGTAGAATAATCTAATGCTTCATTAAATCTTGATATTGCATATGGCAAATCTTGATTACGCTCTATATGCGCCTTACCCTGAATACGCATAATGTTACCTAAAAAACCCTTCTCCTTATCCTTTAAAGCTATTGATTCTGCTTTATCTAAAAGCTCCATTACTTCTTCAAAACTTTTACCGGTATTGAGCGCTATAATACCTAATGCCAAGTAGTTACTTTGCAAATTATCTTCATTGTTTTCTAAACGTATCGCTAGTGCTTTATCAATATATATTTTTGCTTCTTTAAACTGTTCTTGATCCATAAAAAGACTCCCTATATTACTGTAGGTAACAGCAGCATGGGCTTTAGAGCCTAAAGATTCAAAAATTTCTGCAGCTTTAATAAAGTAAGCAATTGCCTTACCATTCTGACCTCGATATAGGTAAACCCCACCTAGTGAACCATAAGCTTTACCTTGACCCGTTAAATATCCTTTCTCGTTAGAATAACTTAACATGTAACGAGCCATAACCTCTGCAGAGTCTAAATCTTTAGTTAATAGATTACCAAAATCATTTGAAATAGTATTTACTTTATTGACAGTAATAGAATCAATACTTTTTTCTGGTTGCTGTGCATAGAGTATTGTATTAACTAATGCAAAAGCAAATAATAATAAGAAGAAGGGTAGCTTTTTAATCATGCTCAATTTGGTTAGGTATTTCAAAAATGCCATTTAATTCTGTTATTCTTTCACACTAACTTCTGAAACTGCAATATAAACTTCTAAATATACCCATTTACAATAATCTATTATTAACTTCTAAAACGTTATCCAAATTGCTAAACCCGTTAAACCATTAAAAATCAGCAATAACATTTCAGCAATTGAAAACACCGTTTTAGAAGTTTTAATAAATTTTGACAGTAATCCTTATCTATGTTTGTCCTTATAAAGTAGCTAAACACATAAAGACTATTATTAATTATTCTAACCAAATAAATTAATCAAGTAAACCTTACCTTTTTTAGGTGAGGTTTACTCTTTATTAGTCCTAAAAAACTAAACAACAATTCATTACAAAATTAGTCTTACTTTAGTAACATAAATTCTTGCAGTTTATTTATGAAAAAACAGTTCGTATTTTTTATATTTTTTATTACTGTATTTTGTTTTGGGCAAGATTCTAACTGGGATACACTCTCACTAGATCTCGCCACTTATAAAAAACAAGATACAGTGAGACTTCAAATGCTATTAGATGCTACACGGTTTTATGAAGTACGTAACCTAAAAGATAGTTACCCCATTTTTAAAGAAGCAGAGCTGCTTGCCACTCAACTAGACATACCAAAATATAACGGTAGGCTTTTACTAGCACAATCCCGCAATAAATTAATAGAGGGCATTTATACCATTGCCACAGATAAATTATTACTTGCCATACCATTATTAGAAAAAAGCAATGATGCTTATTATTTAAGAAATGCTGCAATAATACAAGCAGAGATTGATAGAGAAAATGATGATTTTTTAAAAGCCATAAGCGACCTTAAAAAAGCTATTTCAGAAATAAACGAACTTAAAGAAAAGTTTCAATTAGCAGAGCTATACCTCAACCTGGGTATTGTTTACATGAACCTCAATAAAGATGACACATATAAAGAGGCCATACCACATTTACAAACTGCAAAAAAAATATTTGAGGAGATTAACAACAAAACAGGTGTGGGGCTAACAAATACAAGACTTGCTCGTTTTTATAAAATAGAAAGCCTAAAATACGATAAACAAAAAAATCACAATAAAGCAATGCTATTTGCCCGTGAAGCAACGGCACTGTTTAATGCGCAAGGTCAAACCGCAAATGAGGCGTACGGGTACTACACTATGGCAACCTCAAAATCTATTATGGGTGACCATCAAGCTTCTATCCCTTATTATAATGATGCTCTCAAAAAATATGAAGAAGCAGGAAACCTCTTCTTTTCTATGCGAGTTAATCAACATCTTTTTGTTGCGTATTCTATTATAAAAGAACAGCAAAAAGCTTTGGAAGCAAATAAGCAATTTGTAAAAATTAAAGACTCCATATTTAGCATAGAAAAAAGGCAGCTTATAACAGATGCGCAAACAAAATTTGATACCGCAAAAATAAAAGCAGATAAAGAGAAAGCAGAAATAAGAGAAGAGCGTAACCTCTATTATTTTATAGGTGCAGTAATAATTGGTTTGCTTATTTTGCTGGCAGCACTATTTCTCTTCGGAAATTTAAAGCAACGAAAAAAAGCAGAAAAAATAACCTTTGAGCTGCAAGAGACCCAAAAAAGACTAGCATTAGAAAAACAATACCGCGATAGTGAACTCAAGGCATTAAAAGCCCAAATGAATCCGCATTTTATATTTAATGCGCTTAATTCTATACAAGAATATATTGTCTTAAATCAAAAAAACCTTGCGAGTGAATACCTAGGTAAATTTGCAGATCTAATGCGCAAGTACCTACACTACAGTGACGCTGGCGGGATTTCTATAGAAGATGAAGTAAGTAGTTTACACATGTATCTAGAACTAGAAGCGCTAAGGTTTGAAGACAAATTAAGCTATACCATTAATGTCGCTCCAGCAATAAAACCAGAGACATCAATAATACCCACAATGCTTATACAGCCTTATGCAGAAAATGCTTTAAAACATGGGCTCTTGCATAGAAAAACAAATAGAAAACTCTCTATAAGCTTTACAAAAAAAGATAAAAACACCATCTACTGCATTATTGAAGATAATGGCATAGGGCGAGAAGCATCTGCTCAACAAAAGAGCAAAAAAGCTACAGAACACAAGTCATTTGCTACAAAAGCGACAGCAAGCAGACTAGATTTATTAAACTACGGCAAAGAGCAAAAAATAGGTGTAATTTACATAGATCTTAAAAATAAAGAAGGCAAAGCAATAGGTACCCAAGTAGAACTTACAATTCCTATAATTAAAAAAGGATAGCCCATTATTATTAGTATTTTTACAAAAAAAATAACTCTTTATGGAAATACTAGAATTTATTGGCGGACCAGGATTGTTCTTAATTTTGGCTATACTAGTTGTAGTCGTTGTGGTATATAATAAATTTAAAAACCGCAGATAATCTTACCAGAAAGTATTTCTCAAATATTTCGTCTAAAAAAGAAAAAAAGACATCGTGGAAACTTTTGAATACCTAACCGGCAAAGGCGGCTTAATGATATTAGGCCTCATCGTTATAATTGCCGTACTCATAAAAAAAATTAAAAACTGGCGCTACATGAAGGATATGGAGAAGCGCAGAAAAAATAGAGATAAGTAGCTTATCTTTGCCATATGTCTAAAATACGTATTACAAAACAATTTTCTTTTGAGACCGGTCACGCCCTTTATGGCTACGATGGTAAATGTCGCAATGTACACGGTCATAGTTATAAATTATCTGTGACGGTAATTGGAACCCCTATTTCTAAAGCAGACAATGTGAAGTTTGGGATGGTAATAGATTTTAGTGATCTTAAAAAGATAGTAAAAGAAGAGATTGTAGAGGTTTTTGATCACGCAACCGTATTTAATAAAAATACACCACACGTAGAGCTTGCAAAAGAGTTGAGTGATCGCGGTCACTCGGTTCTATTAGTAGACTATCAACCCACTAGTGAGATGATGGTTATAGATTTTGCAAAAAAAATACAACTTAGACTCCCAGAAAAAATTAAATTACATTCACTAAGACTTCAAGAAACAGCTACTAGCTTTGCAGAGTGGTTTGCTAGTGATAACTCTTAACTAGACATTTACAATAGCGGTATACAGTAATTTTAAGAAAAAATTAAAACCTCTTCTTATTTTTACTTCGGAAATGTTAATAATTGAAAATCATTAAATTTTCCTTTCATTAATTACTAGCAACCCAATTACTGAAATAGTTATCTTTGAAAAATGCAAATCCCTCCAGGAAAAAAAATATATTTCTCTAGTGACAATCATTTAGGCGCCCCTACGGCAGCCCAAAGTTTGCCTCGCGAAAAGAAGTTTGTACGATGGCTTGATGAAATTAAAGAGGATGCTGCAGCTATTTTTTTACTAGGAGACCTATTTGACTTCTGGTTTGAGTATAGAACAGTAGTGCCTAAGGGCTTTGTGCGAGCATTAGGTAAACTTGCAGAAATAAGTGATAGCGGTATCCCTATCTACTTTTTTGTGGGCAACCATGACCTATGGATGAAAGACTATTTTGAAAAAGAATTAAACATCGCCACCTATCGTGATGTAAAAGAATTTGTTTTTAATGACAAGGTTTTTCTTGTAGGTCACGGTGATGGTAAAGGGCCAGGAGACAAAGGTTATAAAAGAATGAAAAAAGTCTTTACAAATCCTATATTTAAGTGGCTTTTTAGGTGGTTTCATCCAGAAATGGGAATGCGCCTAGCACAATATCTTTCAGTAAAAAACAAATTGATTTCTGGAGAAGAAGACAAAAAGTTTTTAGGAGAAGATAATGAGTGGTTGGCACTATACGCTAAGCGTAAGCTAGAGACCAAACATTATGATTACTTCGTTTTTGGCCACAGACACCTTAATATGGAAATACCGGTTGGTGAAAAATCTACCTATTTTAATCTAGGAGATTGGATTACTCAATACACCTATGGTGTTTTTGATGGAGAAAATTTTAAACTAAAAACCTTTGAAGAGTAAGTTAATTACTCAAAAAGTGCCTTCAACTCTGTCGCATCTTCTGGCTTAATTTTTTTAGCCAAAAGCAAACTCAACTGTTTTCTTCTTAAAGCAGCATCAAAACGTTCTTTTTCTAATGGCGTTTCTGGCTTAAGAGGTGGTACCGGTACAGGACTTCCCATTTCATCTACAGCTACAAAAGTATAAATACCTTCATTTGCCTTACTTTTTATACCGCTTTCTCTATCTTCTATCCAAACATCCATGTAGACTTCCATAGAGCTTTTAAATGCTCTAGAAACATTTGCTTCTACCGTCACAACACTACCTAGTGGGATCATTCTATTAAAAGCAACATGATTTACAGAAGCTGTTACTACAATACGGCGACTGTGTCTTCTTGCCGCAATACTAGCAGCACGATCCATACGCGCTAATAGTTCGCCACCAAACATATTACCAATAGGATTGGTTTCACTAGGTAAAACAAGATCTGTAATAACAGTGCAAGATGCTGCAGGTGTTTTTGCTTCCATATTTATCATCCGAAGAGTCGGGTATCTTTTAAATTAATTTTTTGCAAAGATAATCTGATTTCAGTTCTGAGTTCTGAAAGAAATGATAAATTATAAGAAGTCTTAAATTTAAGAGACCTTAGTCTTAAAGTCCTTGAACCAATAACCAAGCATCACGGTTTTCGGTACTCTTTATTTGGCGTAAAGCATTTTGCGCTTCTAACCTCGTAGCAAAGCTACTATAAACTACTTGGTGTAATCCATAACGATTTTGCCCTAAGTATTTAGCATTAAAACCTTTATCGCTAAGCTGAGTGATTTTTTTATGAGCATTTTCTTCAACTCTAAAAGCGCCTGCAACTATGTGATATCTACCTGTTTCTTTAGGGACAGTGATATTAATTGCCGGTAAAGGATTAGTAAATGCAAAGGTTGCTGTTTGTATTTGCACATCTACAAGGCTATCTGCTTTTTGCTTTTGCACAAAGTTGTGATCTGCAACATCACTCTCATACCATTTAATACCGCCTAAACTTGCTAAAGAGATTGCAAGAAGACCAATGGCTGCATAACGTAAATAAGGCATCTTTTTACGACGCTCTGGCGTGAATAATAATGGGGTTTTTTCTTCAAGCGCTTCTACTTGCTTCTTGTACAAATCACGTTGTACAGGAATAGAAGTTACAGAAGACAAACCAAAAGAAGCTGTACTAAATGTTTCTTGTTTAGATGGTAAAAACTGAACACGCTGTTCACTATTAAGTATAAACGTACCTATCTGTGGTATTACCACTTCTTTGTCCTCAACTAAGCTTAACGAAAGTTGTGCAGTATAATTTCTTATCTGCTGCAATGCCTTCTCATAAGTCAAACCATCTACAGTTGCCACATAGTTAGCAAGCAAACCATCGTTAGTTTGTAACATACGATTAAAAGATACTTGTTTTCCGGGAGGAAACATCGTGTGATTCTCTCCATCTATGGTAGCAGATTGATACTGAGTTAAAAACGCCCCAAATCCTGGGATGATTACACACTCATATCTATACAGAAGGTCTTTTATGTAGGTAGCTAGTTGCATTGAGACAAATATATATTTTATTTTATCTTGACCAAGGTTGTTGGCTCTCGTTTTATCAACAAACAAGAAAAAAAATCTCAGATAAAAGCCCTACTTTTAGCTTCTATGCTTACAGACAAAGAATTACAATACATGTTAGCGCTACAACGCGTCCCAAATTTAGGTGATACTTCAGCAAAAAAATTATTACATCACGTTGGTTCTGCAGAAGGTATTTTTAATGAAAAAAAAGAAAATCTTCTCAAAATAGATGGTATAGGTGGCTTTAAATTAAAAGCATTAGACAATAAACAATGGTTAGATGATGCAGACGCAGAGATAAGATTTATTAAAGACAATAAGATTGATGTCACTTATTTTAAAGATAAAAACTACCCAGATAGATTAAAGCATTGTCTTGACGGACCTATTTTGTTTTTTCAAGCAGGAAACATTGACCTTGCTGGAAAAAAAATAATATCTATCGTTGGTACTAGAAAAGTAACAAGCTACGGCGTTCATTTTTGTGAGAAACTTATAGAAGAGTTAGCGCCATTAAATCCCGTTATCGTTTCTGGGTTTGCCTATGGCGTGGATATCACAGCGCATAAAGCTGCTATTGCAAATAATTTACAAACCATAGGTTGTTTTGCTCACGGTCTTAACCAAGTTTACCCTAAAGTGCATAAAAAATATGTCTCTCAAGTAGAAGCAAACGGAGGTTTTATCTCAGAGTTCTGGAGTACTGATGCCTTTGACAGATCAAACTTTTTAAAAAGAAACCGCATTATCGCAGGTATGAGCGAAGCCACAATTGTTATAGAATCTGCAGACAAGGGAGGGAGCTTAGTAACAGCAGACATTGCTAATAGCTATAGTCGTGAAGTTTTTGCAGCACCTGGCCGCGCTTTTGACTCTCAAAGCCAAGGATGCAACGCACTCATAAAATCTAACCAAGCACATCTTATTACAGGAGCAGAAGACATCATCTTTCATTTAGGATGGCAAGTAAAAGATAAGAAGCCACAACAGACATCCTTGTTTGTAGAACTCACAGCAGAAGAAAAAATAGTCTTCAATTATTTAAAAGGTAAAGACAAAGAGCTACTAGACATTATAGCTATAGAGTGTCAAATACCTACCTATAAGGCGGCTACAGTATTATTAAATATGGAATTAAAAGGGGTTATTAGGCCATTGCCAGGCAAGTTGTTTCAGTTGGTCTAACAATCTTTGATATTATCATTACTAACGGCTTGAATATTTCGGTTCCAACAATAATAAGCCGAGATCTAAGACTTGTATGCACCACAATTGCCTAACAATCACTTTTCCAATACAATACTATAATTTAACCTTAAGCGACAACAAGCGTTTTGACTGCACTCAAAAAGACATTGTTATCAATTAAAAACTTCCTGCTCTCAACTCTCAACTCCCCAAAATTTCTCTTATTTTTGCACCCTCAATTAAACTCAATAACTATGAACATTCTTGTATTAGGATCTGGAGGTCGCGAACATACTTTTGCACACCAATTAGCAAAAAGCGAACGTTGTAAAAACCTATTTGTAGCACCTGGTAATGCAGGTACAGCTGCCTTTGCCACTAATGTTGCATTATCTGTTACAGATTTTAGCGCTATAGAAAAATGTGTGGTAGATAATGATATTGAGATGGTAATAGTAGGCCCAGAAGACCCATTAGTTCAAGGCATAACAAACTATTTTGCAGAAACTCATAGTCTTAAAAAAGTAAAGATTATTGGACCTTCAAAAAGAGGTGCATTACTTGAGGGCAGTAAAGAACGTGCAAAAGAGTTTATGATGGCGCACAACATACCAACGGCAGCTTATGCAAGTTTCACTTCGGAAAGTTTAGAGGCTGGAAAATCGTTTTTAGAAACGCTATCTCCTCCCTACGTTTTAAAGGCAGACGGCTTAGCAGCTGGAAAAGGAGTGTTAATTATAGAAGATATTTCCGAAGCAAAAGAAGAACTTGAAGCAATGTTAGGCGGCAAGTTTGGTGGTGCTAGTACAACTGTCGTTATAGAAGAGTTTCTTGACGGTATTGAGCTCAGTGTTTTTGTTTTAACAGACGGTAAAAACTATAAAGTTTTACCAACAGCAAAAGACTATAAGCGCATAGGTGAAGGCGATAAAGGTTTAAATACGGGCGGTATGGGAGCTATCTCTCCTGTTCCATTTGCAGATGCAACATTGATGCAAAAAATAGAAGAACGTATTGTAAAACCAACGGTAGACGGTCTTAAAAAAGAAGAAATAGACTACAAAGGTTTTGTGTTTATTGGTATTATTAAAGTAGGCGACGAACCCCTGGTAATAGAATACAATGTGCGTATGGGTGACCCAGAAACAGAGGTTGTATTACCAAGAATTAAAACAGATTTTGTAGATCTTATGGAAGCTACCTATGAGCAAAATCTAGATATTATGCCTATAGAGATTGACCCAAGAAGTGCTGCAACAGTAATGCTAGTTTCTGGTGGTTATCCAGAAGCGTATGATAAAGGAAAGAAAATTACAGGCGTAGAGAACGTAGTAGACTCTATCGTTTTTCACGCGGGCACAAAACTAGACGGAGATGATGTTGTTACTAACGGAGGGCGTGTGATTGCTGTGACATCACTAGATGAAGACTATAAAAAAGCCATTAAAAAATCCTACCAAAGTTGTGAAAAAATCACTTTTGATAGGATGTATTATAGAACCGATATCGGTTTTGATCTTTAGCCTTTGTAACCTTTGTGGTACTTATCACCTCCTAAAAAGGAGTGTGAAGTAGAAGTTCTGTCTTCTTCATTATTTTCATTAAAGCCTTTAAGTTGTAACATCCAGTAAACAAATGCTGCAATACAAATGGCCATAAAAAACCAGTTAAGCGCGTTTGCAGAGAACCAAGATTCTAATTCTAGCGCACGCAATGCGTCAAGGGGTGCAAATAATACATTTAATGTAAAATCTTCAATTGCAGAATAAACGTCTGTTAAAGCCATATCTTTAAATTTATTTTACAAAAGTAAAAAAATAACCTCGTATGCTCACAAGCTTTTTCGGTAAATCTAACCCAATAAATTATGTACTGTTAAGCATCGTGCTTTTTGTAGGGTTTTTATCTGCCTTATTTAAAGGGTTAATACCGTTTTCAAGCTCTTCGGAAATTTTAATAGCGTCTGGTCTTTTTCTTTTGTTGGTGTTTGGGTTATTGCTGTTAGATTTTGTAATAAGAAAGAATAATCTCACAGGACAAAACACCTTCGGGATACTGATTTTTACACTCTTTATCATTCAGTTACCTATGATTTATGAGAGCCCAAATATTATATGGGCAACCCTTTTTTTAATGCTCGCCAGCCGTAGATTTCTATCCTTAAAATCTGAAAAAAACATAGAAAAAAAGATTTTTGACGCTGCTGTTTACATCGCTATTGCTGGTCTCTTTTTTCCTTGGTGCTGGCTGTTTTTTATTGTTCTTTTTTTCGCCATTTTATGGAATACTACATTAGAAACTCGTTTTTTTATCATCCCTATCGTGGGAGTTTTAATTGTATTTATCCTAAAAACCACTTATCACTACTTAATTGACAACAGTTTTGATTGGTTTTTTATGCAACGGGGCATTAGCTCTTTTAATTTTGGTGGGTATAATCATTTAGGCATTTTAATCAGTTCATTACTTATTGGGCTTTTCATTTTATGGATGGGAAGTATGCGATTGGCTAGAATACCGGCATTACCTAAAAAAGAGCGATCTAATGCTTGGCTTATAGGTATCAGTTTAGTGACTACAATTTTTATAGCAGTGCTTGGCGATATAAAAACTGGGGCAGAATTACTGTTACCATTATTTCCTTTAGCAATTATATCTGCAAACTATATTGAAAAAAACGAAGGTGCTGGACCCGTAGAACCATTTGATTTTTGGTTTAAAGAGCTATTAATGTGGCTTATAGTGATTATCTCTGTAGTGCTTTTAATAATGTAGTGATTTAAAAAAAAATTGTTCGCAAAAAGCACTTTCATTATTCCATTTCTCTTATCCTCAAGCGAGTAGATTTCATCTATTTTTCTTCCGTAAAGAAGTTATCCAACTCAAAAAAGCGGTCATTTGATTAAAAAATGACTAATTTTCGCTAGAAAGCAACTAGCTTAAAAAAACTTCAGTTTGAAAAACTTAGACCTCGCACACATAGAAGAACAACTCAAATACCGTTGGGATTATAAGTATGTGTGGCGTCGTAAACAAAATAACCTTTGGGACTCTTATACCTCTTATATCTACAAAACCCAAAACTGGGCAGATCTTATCCCAAAAATGGCAAAAACAGTTATAGACCATAAACTAGATAAACACGAATTGTTTTATTATGCAAGCAACCGGTGGTACAACTTCTGGAGCGCTATGGCTGTAGAACAGCTCTTTACAGAAATAGAAGGCATCACACCTGCAGTAAATAGTAGAGACCGTGAAAAAGATTTTTTTATTAAACAAACTCCTTTTGACCACAAAACGTCTATTTTCCCTAAAGGTTTTGGTCACGATATTAACTACGCAAAAAGTAATGAAAAAGAGTTAATCACTTGGCTCTATGAGCATCAAAGTGGAGAGCAGCGTTTTCATTTAAAAAATAGACTCTTTGTTATTGTTCACGATATAAACGGAAATCACTGGAAGATGAAGGCTAGGCTTTCGTTAATTAAAACTGCTATAAAAAATTATGTTAGTGCCTATCATGAAGACCAACTTCAAAAGGTTATTTTTGCAGAAAACAAACAAGCCCTCAGCGATATTATCTGGGTACAACAATGAATTACATAGGTAGCAAAAACAGTCTTTCATCTTTTATTCTAAACACCGTACAAGATGTAGTGGGTAAAGATCTCTCTACAAAAACAGTAGCAGATATTTTTGCAGGTACAGGTATTGTAGGCAGAACCTTTGCGCCTCTTGTAAAATCTGTGACTGCAAACGACGTGGAGTATTACAGCTATGTACTCAATAAAAATTATTTACAACCTTATCAAAATAAAGATGCTGCATCATATTTTGAAATATTAAATAATTTACCACCAAAAAAAGGCTTTATATCTAAGCATTACGCAGAAGGTGGTAGCGCAGACAGATTATATTTTAGCAAAGAAAACGGAGAGAAGATAGACGCTATAAGAAGTCAGATTGAGGCTTGGAAGATCGCTTCGGAAATATCAGATTCATTATACTTTCATCTTTTAGCATCTCTTATTGAGTGCGCAGACAAGGTGGCTAATACGGCTTCTGTCTACGGTGCATACTTAAAAAAATTAAAAACGAGCGCGCAAAAACCATTGCATCTTGTGCCTATGGTTTCTAAAAATGAGGGAGATGGTGAGTATTTAAAGTTTCAGAAAAACGAAATCTTTCAAGAAGATAGCAACCAGCTTATAAAAAAGATTGCTGGTGACATTGTTTACCTTGACCCTCCATATAATGCACGGCAATACGGTGCTAACTATCATTTACTTACCACTATTGCAAAATATGATACCTTTGTACCTAAGGGTAAAACAGGCTTAAGAGCATATTATAAAAGTGCTTATTGCAGAAAAAATGAAGTGTTAGATTCTTTCTCACAGTTAATAGCAGATGCACAATTTAAATACATCTTTTTAAGTTACAATAATGAAGGTTTAATGTCGCAAGATGATGTAGAAAAAGTAATGTCTGCACACGGTCATTATCAACTAGAAACCAAAAAGTACCGTCGCTTTAAAGCAGACAAAACAGAAAACAGAAACCATAAAGCAGATAGCACGTTTGAGTATCTGCACATTTTAGAAAAAAAATAAAATACTATGACATTTACAACACTAGCAAACAAAATTTTTATAGAAACTATTGTAAAGTACCACCACATAGATGATGTTGCGCAAGAGTTTTCTAACCCTTACAATAAAGAAGAAAACCTGCTAGAGCATCTGTTATACAGAAAATGTTGGATTGATACCGTACAATGGCATTATGAAGATATTATTAGAGATCCTAATATAGACCCAGTAAGCGCACTTACATTAAAGCGTAAGATTGACGCCTCTAACCAAGATCGTACTGATATGGTAGAGTATATTGATAGCTATTTTTTAGAAAAATACAAAGATGTTTCTGTCGCTAAAGACGCAAGAATAAACACAGAAAGCCCAGCTTGGGGTGTAGATAGACTTTCTATTCTTGCTTTAAAAGTGTATCACATGAACGAGGAGGCTACTAGAGTAACTGCAAGTACAGAACACAGAGCAGCTTGTCAAATAAAGCTAGACACACTACTAGAACAACGCGTAGATTTAAGTACTGCTATTGATCAACTACTTGAAGACATATCTACAGGTGTTAAGTATATGAAAGTATATAAGCAAATGAAGATGTATAATGATGATGAGTTAAACCCTGTACTTAGAGGTGAGAAAAAATAGGTTTGAAAAAGCCCAATCACATATTAGTAATTAGACTTTCTGCAATGGGAGACGCTGCTATGGCTGTCCCTGTATTAAGAACGCTGTTGCAAACATATCCAGACATAAAGCTAACGGTAATTACTAAGCCATTTTTTGTCACGTTGTTTAATGAGTTGCCTCGCACCGCTTGTATTGCAGCAGACGTTTATGGTGAGCACAAAAACTTTGGACTTATAACACTGGCAAAGCAAGCTAAAAAACAAGGCATAGATGCGGTTGCTGACTTACATAATGTCTTACGCTCAAAAATTATAGGTTGCTATTTAAGTCTTTCCGGTATCAAAACTAAAAAAGTTGATAAAGGCAGAGATGAAAAGAAACAACTGGTGCAAGCCAATGGTAAAAATATAAACCAACTCAAAACAACACATCAACGCTATGCAGATGTGTTTGCAAAGTTAGGCTTGCCTATAGACTTAACAAATCACACCTATCCTGAGCGCAAAAAACTTACGCCAGCATTACACGATATTATTGGGCAACATTCTAAAAAACTAATTGGTATTGCTCCTTTTGCAGCACATAAAGGAAAAGTATATCCTTTGCCTTTTATGAAAGAAGTGATCAGCCAACTGGATGAAACGGGTAATTACAAAATCTTTCTTTTTGGTGGGGGTGCTAAAGAAAAAAAGACTCTTGAGGATATTGCTGCACCATATGAAAGTGCAACAAGTATGGTTGGCAAACTCTCATTTGAAGAAGAGCTTACACTCATTTCAAACTTAGATGTAATGCTCTCTATGGACAGTGGCAACGGGCATCTTGCCGCTATGTATAATGTAAAAGTGATTACACTTTGGGGCGTTACGCATCCTTATGCAGGGTTTGTTCCTTTTAACCAGCCCAACGCGCATCAGCTTATCGCAAACCGTGACAAATATCCTTTAATCCCTACTTCTGTATACGGGAATAAATATCCCGAAGAATATGAAAATTGCATGGAGAGTATTCCTGCAGAGGTTGTCGTTGAGAAAATTCTTGAAGTTATTTAATAATAACAGTCACCCTGAGCTTGTCGAAGGGCAAACTGTTACCTCATAAGAATTTGTCTTTTTGTTGTGCTTCGACAAGCTCAGCATGACAAGTGAATGTTTTAAAATTTTATTCTAATAAAAAGACACCACTGCTTTCATTTTTCGATTTCAAGTTCGTCCCGATAGCTATCGGGATCGATTTGTCTAGACATCATCATAATCTACAACTAGCTTAGCCGTTGTAGGATGCGCTTGACAGGTAAGAATAAAACCATCTGCAATCTCGCCGTCTGTTAAGATTTGGTTTTTGCGCATTTCTGCTTTTCCTTCTTTTACACGTGCAATACAAGTACTGCAAATTCCTCCTTGACAAGAAAATGGTGCGTCTAGATCTGCCCCTAGTGCCGCATCAAGAATAGATTTATCTTGTGGCATTGTGAAGGTTTTCTCTTCGTCATCTAGTAAAATAGTGATTTCTGTATCTCCGTCGTGCGGTTCTAATAAAAGGCCTTCTTCTGCAGAGGTAAAAAGCTCAAAATGAATTAATTTTTCATTAACTCCTTGCTCTTTTAAAGTAGAAGATACGGCATCAATCATTGGCTCTGGGCCGCAAAGATAGAAGTTAGAAAAAGTGGTGTATTCAAATTTATTCTTCAATAAATAATTAACGATATCTCCATCAATTCTGCCTTGTCTTGCTCCTTCTACTCGCTCTCTACTATATACCCATTCTATTTGAAGACGCTCATTACTGTCACGCATTAATTGCATTAACTCGTCATAAAACATAGTCTCTTTTTGAGACTGGTTACCAAAAGCCAACAAGAACCTACTGTTAGGCTCGTCTTTAAGCACTGCTTTTATGATTGATAATACGGGTGTGATTCCGCTACCGGCTACAAAAGCTGCATAATTGTTTGAGGCGTCTTTATCTGTTTTACAAACAAATTTTCCTTCTGGTATCATTACTTCTAGCTCATCACCTTCTTTTAAAACATCATTAGCATATACAGAAAAAGAACCACCATCTACTTTTTTTATCCCCACCTGTATTGTACTACCTCCAGGCGTACTGCATAAAGAATAAGCACGACGCACTTCTTGCCCGTCTAGCGTATGTTTAAATGTGATATATTGTCCCGCCGTAAAAGCAAAGGCATCTTTTAAATGGTCTGGAATCACAAAGGACAACACTACTGCATTAGGGGTTTCTTTTTTTACTTCGGAAACAGTTAACGTATGAAAATGGCTCATGTTTTATTTAAATTTTTGTAAAAATAAGTAATTAAAACACAATCTATTGTTTGATAACAGAGTCTTAACAACACTCGTGTTTATAAATTTAATAAAAACGTGAAATAGAATATCACAACAAAAACATCTCTAAACAATTGATGTTTTTATTTCAATAATTGTAAACCCGGCATATTTCCGAAGCCATTAGTATTACTAGTAAACCCATTAATTTTTAACCATCAAAAAGCGCAGATACCTAAAATAATAGTATTTTTACCGCTACCTTAACATTTATATACTAAAAGCTGGGCTTTTAAGTTATTAATACGGATAAATAGGACACATTTTGAAACACTTATATAAATTTTTACTTTTTGCATTGACGCTCACGTTATTTGTAGCCTGCTCACGCAAAAAAGATACTTTTATTAATCGTAATTATCACGCTGTTACTGGCGAGTATAATACACTCTATAATGGGGAGGTTGCTTTTGATAAAGGAAAAGCTTCTCTTGCCGGAACTTTTAATGATAATTATTGGGAGGTTTTACCCATAGAGCGAATGGAATCTAAGGATGAAATTGTGCTTCCGGGAGAGTCTAAAGACCCAAATTTTAACCGTGCAGAAGAAAAAGCGGTTAAGATGATCCAGAAACACGGGATGTACATTGATGGTAAAGAAAACAACCCACAAGTAGATGAGGCTTATTTATTGCTTGGTAAAACGCGTTATTTTGATCAGCGTTTTGTACCGGCTCTAGATGCTTTCAACTTTATTTTAGACCGTTATCCTACTAGTAACAACATTAACAAGGCTAAGGTATGGAAAGCAAAAACTAACATTCGTCTTAACAATGAAGAGGTTGCCATCAAGAATCTTAAAAAAATGCTTGAGGCAGAGGAGATTGACGAAGAAGATATTGCAGAAGCATCTGCTAGCATTGCAGAGGCTTATTTGCGTATGGACTCTATACCAGAGGCTTTACCTTATGTAAAGGATGCTTCTACGCTAGTAAAAGATAAAGAATTAAAAGGGCGTTACTTATATATTAAAGGACAACTCTACAATGAACTTGGCTATAAGGATAGTGCAAATATTGCCTTTGATGAGGTGATAGATCTAAACAGAAAGACTTCTCGCGATTATATGATTAATGCTTATATGGCTAAGTCGCGTAACTTTAACTACGACAAAGAAGACAAAATAGCCTTTTTAGAATTGCTTAATAAACTAGAGAAAGACAGAGAGAATCGTCCTTATCTTGATAAAATTTATCATCAAAAAGCAGAATACTATCGTAATATTACAAACATAGATACTGCAGTTATATTTTACAATAAGTCTATAGTTAATGTGACTAAAGACAAGACGCTAAACTCTATTAATTACAGAACTCTAGCAGAGATTAACTTTGATCAAGCGCTATACAAAAATGCAGGTGCTTATTATGATAGCACACTACAAAACCTTGATGACAAGTCGCGCCTTTTTAGAAGAATCACAAAAAAACGTGAGAACTTAGATGACGTAATTAAATATGAAGACATTGCCACAAACAATGATAGTATTTTGCGCATTGTAGCAATGAGCGATGCAGATAAAACTGCTTACTTTACAGAGTATGCTTCAAAACTAAAAGAGCAAGCCGTTAAAGATTCTATTGCTTTTGCAAAAGAGGCCGGTAAAAAAGGAGTGCAGGACAACACTTTCTTTAAAAAGAAAAAGAAAGAAGACGAAGCCGTTTCTGGACCGTTCTATTTCTACAACTCTTCTACAGCTGCTTACGGTAAGCAAGAATTTAGAAAAACATGGGGTGATCGTGAGTTAGCAGACAACTGGAGAATCTCAAGTAAGCGTTCTTCTGGTTTTAATGAAAAAGAAGAAGATCTAGAGGAGGTCTCTTCTATAGCAGATGATGCTCGTTTTGACCCAAAAACTTATTTAGCTACTATCCCAACAGACAAAACCGTTATAGACAGCCTGTCTAAAGATAGAAACTTTGCATATTATCAATTAGGATTAATATATAAGGAGAAATTTAAAGAATATACACTTGCCGCAAACAGACTTGAAAAACTACTTACCTTAAATCCAGAAGAAAGACTTATTCTTCCTGCAAAATATAATTTATATAAGATTTACGGAATTCTAGAAAATCAAGGACTTGCACAGCAATACAAGACAGACATATTAAACAATCATAGCGATTCTCGTTATGCCGAAATTTTAAGAAACCCGTCTACTCAGCTAGCTACAGATGAATCAAGCCCAGAGTTTAAGTACAATGTACTGTACAAAAAATTTGAAGCAAACCGTTATCAAGAAGTAATTGATACTGCAGATGAATACATCACAACTTATAATGGTGATGAGATTATTCCGAAATTTGAATTACTGAAAGCTACCGCTATAGGAAAACAACAAGGATACGAAGCTTACAAGAAAGCACTTAATTATGTGTCTCTTAACTACCCTAATGATGATGAAGGTAAACAAGCGCAGCTTATTTATTCAAACACGCTACCTAAACTAGCCTTTAATGCGTTTGCAAAGTATGATGAAGGTAAAAGTTTTAAGCTTGTATATTCTTTCTCAAAAGGTGAACGCCAGCAAGCAGAAAGTTTAAGAAAACTTCTTGACGAGATTATTGTAAAGGCAAATTATAGAAACATGAAAACCTCTATAGATTACTACAATCCAGAATTAGATTTTGTAGTAGTACATGGACTACAATCGCTACAAGGGTCTAAAGGGTTTGGTGAAATTTTATACACAGGTAATGAGCAGAACAAAGCAGAAAATTTAAAGTACAGAATAACGCGTCCGTTTTTTGATATATCTACAGAAAATTACAAGACGATACAGATTCATAAAAACTTAGACATCTATCTTAATCCGCCTAGTGAAAGTGAAGTAAAGAAGATGATGGAAGAGAAGGCAAAGGAGAAGACTAAAGAGGAAATGGAGAAAGAGATGATGGAGAACAAGAAAGAAATAGAGGAAAAGAAAGGTAAAGGATAATCCCCATGCGCAACGATAAAAAAGACAAAAACTTTGATCCTTCAGCAAATCAAAATAGAATTAACGAAGGAACCAATATTACCGGAGATATAGAATCTAAAGGTTTCTTTAGAATTGATGGTAAAATTAAAGGAAACGTTACTACGCCTAATAAAGTAGTAATTGGCAAAAACGGCCTTATAGACGGTACACTCACCTGCGATAATGCAGATATTGAAGGAACATTTACTGGCACACTTCACGTTAAAGAGCTTTTGTCTTTAAGAAGCACCGCAACTATTAATGGAGAAGTAAAAGTTGGAAAACTTTCTGTTGAACCTGGAGCAACATTTAATGCTACCTGCGCAATGGGTGCCGGAGTAAAATCAATAAATTCAAATGGCCAAAAAGAACGCACCGCTTAAAAACTGGGCGCGTTTTAGCACCATAGCCTTACAAATGGGACTTACCATATATCTTGGTAACCTCTTAGGCGGTTGGCTAGACATAAAGTTTGATAAAACTTATTTAGAACCTACAATAACATTGATTTCTGTCTTTATATCTATGTATGTAGTTATAAAAGGCGTACAAAACATGAATTCTTAGATGTTATTAAAAAAAATTATCTCTACGTCTGTTATACTATTAATTATATACGGTATAACATTAAGCCTACATCATTATATAATCACCTGGACAAATAGCACATTATCTTATTCGCTAACTGAGGTATATAATTTTCAAGCAGGCTTTAGTTTGCTCATTTGTTTAAATATATTAATTATAGCAAACATATCAGACAAGTTTAAACAACAGATAGGATTTTTATATTTATTAACAATAGTTTTAAAAGTTGTGTTTTTCAGTTTAGCATTTAAAGAGGTACTTTTTTCAGATTTAGCGCTTACTAAAACAGACAGTCTATCCCTACTCATCCCTATATTTATCTTCCTTACTTATGAGGTAGTGATTATCAGTAAAATATTAAATAATATTGAATTTAAATAATTCTTATTTTCTGTATTTGTATTGTTAATAAATTGTCTATTTTTGCGCAAAATTTAAGCAGCATTATTTTTTGAAAAATAAACAATGAGACTAGCACCAAATACCCTCCATTTTTTTGGAATCATTTTATTCTTATTTTCGACCTTAAGTGTTTCGGCTCAGGAACCTATGGCTCAAAATGTTAACGACGGTGATCGCGTTAACACAAACTCAGAAATAGACGCATATAAAAATCATCACATTAAAGATGCGCATGATTTTCATTTATACTCTTACACAAATGATGCGGGTGAGCGAAAACACGTTGGTTTTCCACTTCCTGTAATTATTTGGTCTTCAAATGGACTTGCCACATTTATGTCTTCAGAGTTTCATCACGATACAGATGGAAAAGTAATAGTGAAACAAAACGGTAGTTCTTTTGTAAACCTACACGACAAGATTTACGAATTAGAAGCAGGAGCAACAGCTGTAAATTTTGATGCAGAGCACCACCCTACTAACGCAGCATTACCTTTAGATTTTTCAATCACTAAAAGTGTTTTTGGAATTTTAATGATTGGTCTATTAATGATTTTTTGGTTTTCTGGACTTGCTAGACAATACAAGAAAAAACAAATCCCTACAGGTTTTGGTCGTATTTTAGAACCATTAGTAATCTATGTTCGTGACGAGATTGCAAAACCAAATATTGGAGAGAAAAAATACCGAAAGTTTACTGGATACTTAATGACAGTATTTTTCTTTATATGGATCTTAAACCTTTTTGGTCTTACTCCACTTGGATTTAACGTAACAGGACAGATTGCCGTAACTGCAGCACTAGCCATATTCACATTAGTAATTTACACTTTTAGTGGTAACAAAGATTACTGGATGCATATATTATGGATGCCAGGTGTACCTTACGTATTAAGACCTATTCTAGCTATTATAGAATTAGCCGGAGCATTTATTATTAAGCCTTTTTCATTACTTGTTCGTTTGTTTGCAAACATTACAGCAGGACACATTGTAGTAATGAGTTTGATCGCCATTACTATAACACTAAAAAATGAATTAGGTGCATTTGGTTCAACATCGTTGTCATTTGTATTATCATTATTCCTAACGCTTATTGAATTATTAGTAGCGTTTTTACAAGCATATATTTTTACAATGCTTTCAGCACTATTCATTGGGATGGCTGTTGCAGAGCACGATCACGATCACGGTCATGATGATCACGGTCACGAAGTTGCAGACGCAGAAGATGTGCGTGCAGACTTCATTTAATTTTAATTTTTGTTTAATTTTTTATATATATTTTTATTATGGAAGAAATGGTAAGTTGGGTTCCAAATTTAGTAGGTGCAGGTTTAATTGTAATCGGTGCTGGTATTGGACTAGGTAAAATTGGTGGTGCAGCAATGGAAGGTATTGCTCGTCAACCAGAAGCAGCTGGAAAGATTCAAACTGCGATGATTATTGTTGCTGCCCTTTTAGAAGGACTTGCATTTGGTGCACTTTTCTTAGGAAAATAATCCACATCAAAATCAAAACTCAAACTCCTGCAACGGTTGGTTGCAGGACTTGAGTTTAAATTAAACAAAGTATCGAGCAGTATTGCTCAAATAAAATAAATCATAATTTCTTCGGAAATTTTAAATATCCCAAAAAGGGTTTTTATTATGGATCAATTATTAAATGATTTTTCGCCAGGACTATTTATAATGCAAACAATTATATTGTTAGTATTAATTTTTCTTATGGTAAAGTTTGCTTGGAAACCTATTTTAAACTCTCTTAATGACAGAGAAGAAGGAATACAAAACGCACTTGACGCAGCAGAAAAAGCAAAGCTAGAGATGGCAAACTTAAATGCAGATAACGAGCGTTTGTTAAATGAAGCAAGAGCAGAGCGTGAGACAATGATGAAAGAAGCACGTGAGATCAAAACAAAAATGATTTCTGACGCTAAAGAAGAAGCGCAAGCAGAAGCTAACAAGACTATTGCACATGCACAAGCTGCTATAGAAAGCGAAAAGAAAGCAGCAATCTCTGAACTTAAAAGTACAGTAGCTACACTTTCTGTAGATATCGCAGAAAAAATGGTCAAAGGAGAATTGTCTGATAAAAGCAAACAACTTGAGTTAGTAAACTCTATGTTGAATGACGCTAAATTAAACTAAAGATGAGTAATAGAGCAGCCATAAGATATGCAAAAGCAGTTTTAGACCAAGCAAACGAAGCTAACATTAGCGAGGTTGTTTTTGGTGACATGAAATCTGTGGAAGCTACCATTGCTGGGAGTAAAGAATTACGTAACGTACTTCAAAGTCCTATCATTAAAGGAGAAGATAAAAAGCAAGCCTTAATCAAAATTTTTGAAGGAAATAGTGATGTAACAAAAGGATTGATTGAGATCTTAACCGCTAACAAACGTATTAACCTACTAGGTGGTGTAGCTTCAAGTTTTGTAAGTTTATACAATGAAGGCAAAGGTGTAAAAGTAGCACACGTTACTACAGCAGTATCTCTTTCTGAAGATCTTGAAACACAAGTATTAGCAAAGGTTAAAGAAATGACAGGTAGTGATAACGTTACCTTAGTAAATAAAATAGACGAAACTATCTTAGGAGGTTTTATTCTTAGAGTAGGAGATTTGCAGTATAATGCAAGTATCGCTAACCAACTAAGTAATCTTAGAAGAGCGTTTAAATAAAATAGCATACTTCGGAAATATTAAAATTTCAGAAGCAACAATAATAACAAGTACAAATAACTGATAGGTAACTAGAAAACTAGAAACCATAAACATTCATAAAATGGCAGAAGTTAAACCAGCTGAAGTTTCAGCAATCTTAAAACAACAACTTACTGGATTTGAAGCAACAGCTTCACTTGACGAAGTAGGAACTGTATTAACTGTAGGTGATGGTATTGCACGTGTATACGGGCTTGCTAACGCACAATACGGTGAATTAGTAGCGTTTGAAAACGGTATGGAAGGTATCGTTCTTAACCTTGAGGAAGATAATGTAGGGGTTGTATTATTAGGACCTTCACGTGGTATTGCTGAGGGAGCTACCGTAAAACGTACACAACGTATTGCATCTATTGAGGTAGGTGAAGGTGTTGTAGGACGTGTAGTTAACACATTAGGTCTACCTATAGATGGTAAAGGACCTATTGAGGGTACTACTTACAAGATGCCACTTGAGCGTAAAGCACCAGGGGTTATCTATCGTGAGCCAGTTACTGAACCATTACAAACAGGTATTAAGTCTATTGATGCGATGATTCCGGTAGGAAGAGGGCAACGTGAACTTGTTATTGGTGACCGTCAAACAGGTAAATCTACCGTTTGTATTGACACGATCCTTAACCAAAAAGAATTTTACGATGCTGGTGAGCCAGTATTCTGTATATATGTAGCTATTGGACAAAAAGCATCTACTGTTGCAAACATTGCAAAAGTACTTGATGAAGCTGGTGCATTAGCATATACAACTATTGTAGCTGCAAACGCATCTGACCCTGCTCCTATGCAAGTATATGCTCCTTTTGCAGGTGCTGCAATTGGTGAGTACTTTAGAGATACAGGTCGTCCTGCATTAATCGTGTTTGATGATTTATCTAAGCAAGCCGTAGCATACCGTGAGGTATCACTTTTATTACGTCGCCCACCGGGACGTGAGGCATATCCTGGAGATGTATTCTTCTTACACTCAAGATTACTTGAGCGTGCTGCAAAAGTAATTGCAGATGATAAGATTGCTAGCGAGATGAATGATTTACCTGAGTCACTAAGACCAATCGTTAAAGGTGGTGGATCATTAACAGCATTGCCAATTATTGAAACTCAAGCGGGTGATGTATCTGCTTATATCCCAACAAACGTAATTTCTATTACAGATGGACAGATCTTCTTAGATGGAGATTTATTTAACTCTGGTGTACGTCCAGCAATTAACGTAGGTATCTCGGTATCTCGTGTAGGTGGTAACGCACAGATTAAATCAATGAAAAAAGTATCTGGTACATTAAAACTAGATCAAGCTGCATACCGTGAACTAGAAGCGTTTGCTAAGTTTGGTTCTGATCTTGACTCTGCTACATTAAATGTAATTGAAAAAGGAAAGCGTAACGTTGAGATCTTAAAGCAAAACGAAAACACACCTTATACTGTAGAAGACCAGATAGCAATTATTTATGCAGGTTCTAAAAACCTACTAAAAAATGTACCTGTAGATAAAGTAAAAGAATTTGAAACAGACTACCTAGAAATGCTAAATGCTAAGCATAGAGACGCTCTAGAAACGTTGAAGTCTGGAAAGTTAACAGATGGAGTGATTGACACTTTAATAACTGTTGCTGCAGACCTTTCGGCAAAATATAAAAAGTAAATTAAAATAGCCACTAGCTCCCTTTAAGTAGAGATCTAGTGGTTGTTAAGCCGAATTGTTATAATTTATACCTATTTAAAAGATGGCAAATCTTAAGGAAATAAGAAACAGAATATCATCCGTTGGTTCGACGATGCAGATTACTAGTGCTATGAAAATGGTATCTGCTGCAAAATTGAAAAAAGCACAGGATGCCATTACAGCAATGCGCCCATATTCTGAAAAATTAACCGAGTTATTACAAAACTTAAGTGCAACTCTTGATGCAGATAGCGGTAGCAAATACAGCGATCAGCGTGAAGTAAATAAAGTGCTTGTAGTTTCTATTACCTCTAACCGTGGTCTTGCAGGAGCATTTAATAGTAATATTATTAAAGCTTCTAAAGTACTTGCAAATGAAACGTATGCTGGTAAGCAAATAGATTTTGTTACTATCGGTAAAAAAGGAAATGATATTTTACGTAAAGACGGGACTATCATACACCACGATGTTTCAATATTTGATAATTTATCCTTTAATAATTCTTCTGCAATTGCAGAAATGTTGATGGAAAAATTTGAAGACGGAAGCTACGATAAGATCGTTTTAGTTTATAATAAATTTAAGAATGCTGCAACGCAGATAGTGATGAAAGAGCAATTTTTGCCTATTCTTCCTCCTACTGTAACAGAGGCTACAGCTACTGTAGATTACGTATTTGAGCCATCAAAACTAGAGATAGTAGAAGGGCTTATCCCTAAAAGTTTAAAAACACAATTATTTAAAGCTATTAGAGACAGTGTAGCGAGTGAGCACGGCGCACGTATGACAGCGATGCATAAAGCTACAGATAACGCAACAGAGATGCGTGACGCGCTTAAATTACAATACAACAAAGCAAGACAAGCTGCTATTACAAACGAGATTTTAGAGATCGTTGGTGGTGCAGAAGCATTAGCAGGCTAGTTCGGTGCAATTTTAAGAAAGCATCCTGCTTTTTTTAATCACTCACTACCCTTTGTTTAGTTTACATATTTAAACCTCTTAAATCTTTATGATTTAAGAGGTTTTTTTATTTATTTCAGAAATATGAAAAAAATCACAACCCTAATTCTTTTCAACATTTTTCAGGGCGAGGTGGACAGCTTGATTAGAAGATATACTAATCCTAAGATTTTAATAGTTCTTAAAAAAAAATCAAAATCTATCAAACAAGCTCAATATAAAAACAGTGTAACATTTTTAATAATGGATAACTATCTTTACAGTATAAAACCACAGTATTATGAAATCTCTTAAATCTCTTTTTGCAATTATTACAATGTCCCTAACTCTTTTAAGTTATAACAGTTGTGGCAATGCAAAGGCAAATGGCGAATCTATCACATTTCAGCAAAACCCACCTTTTGTGATAGCAGGTGTTACCGCACAAAAATATACTGCCGGCACAAAAGAAGGAGGTTCTGGTGTTCTATTAGAAGTCCCTGTTTCCAATGTAAAAGAGGGTGTTGTTTTTAAAAACTTATACTACAGAGAACAAGTAGTTGCAGCAAAAACAAACCCGCGTATTAGGGTGAAATATGTAGCAACATTTAAAGATGCTAAAAAAGACTTTGTTATGGACAGTAACTCAGTTAAAGAAACTCAAAACAAGCCTCGCGATGTTTTTCCTTTTGATTTAAAAGTAGGTGAAGCGGTTTTTAGTTATGAATATCAAGGTAAGATTTATTATTATAAAATAGATGATATTAAAGAATTACAAGCTCTTGCTCTACCATCTCAAAATCCTAACGGGATTGACTAATACATATTTTACCATTTGAGCCTTTATAAAAAACTCTTTAAACAAACATTTATTTACGGTCTAGCGACGGTGCTTCCGCGTGCTTTTGCTTTTGTGCTGGTGCCTCTTTACACTTCTGTACTAGAGCCTGCCTCATTTGGGGTTTATGCAACCTTAATGGCTTATATTGTATTAGGTAATGTTCTACTAAGCTATGGGATGGAAACTGCCTTTTTTAGATTTATCAATAAAGAAGATGCGAATAAACCCTTAGTACAATCTACTGCACTTACCTCAATTACTATCTCATCAATCGCCGTATTTATATTTGTTTATTTATTTAAAGATTATATCGCAAACTACATTGGTTTTGATGTGCGGTATGTTGTTTGGTCTTTACAGATTCTGGTGCTCGACGCTCTGGTGGTAATTCCCTTTGTATGGTATCGCGCCAATGGAAAACCACTTAAATATGCATTGGTGAAAATTTTAAGTGTAGTAATTAACTTAGGCTTTAATTTATTCTTTTTTCTGGCTTTACCAGAACTAGATAACGGGAACTCAGATGTGTTTTTGGGTATGTGTCAAATGGCAAAAAATCCAGTAGATTTCATTTTTTGGGCAAACATTATTGCTAGTGGAGCAACCCTATTAATGGTGTTGCCGCTATATTTTAAAATCAAATTTAAGTTTGATATGGCACTCTGGAAACAGATGATGCGTTACGCATTTCCAGTACTAATTGCAGGGATTGCATTCTCTATCAACGAAGTTTTTGATAAAATTCTACTAGACTACTTACTACCCGCAGATATAGCAGAAAGTGAAGTTGGCGTCTATGCCGCCTGTTATAAACTAGGTGTGTTTATGACTTTGTTTGCCACCGCTTTTAGGTTGGGTATTGAACCTTTCTTTTTTAACCATGCTAAAGAGGAAAATGCAAAAAACACCTATGCGGTTATCACAAAATACTTTACCATTTTTGGTTGTATTATTTTCTTAGTCGTGATGGTATATATAGATATTTTAAAAGTATTATTAATTAGAAATGAAGCCTACTGGGTTGCAATTTCTATTGTCCCTTTTATATTATTAGCAAATTTATGTTTGGGTATATATCATAACCTCTCTGTTTGGTATAAAGTTACAGATCGCACCAAGTATGGCGCTTATATTTCTGTTTTTGGGGCTGTAATTACATTAGTGGTGAACTTTGCACTTATACCATTAATAAGCTATAAAGGTGCAGCCATTGCAACACTCGCAGCTTATGGTGCAATGATGCTTGCAAGCTATTTTTTAGGGCGGAAATATTATAGGGTGCCTTATGATGTTAAGAAAATAGTAACTTACCTATTAGTTGCTACAGGTTTTGGGTTCCTATCATTCTATATATTTGATAGAAATCTCATCATAGGAACTGCCTTATTATTGGTATTTTTGCTAGCAGTGTTCTTTTTAGAAAAAAAAGAGCTAAAAAAAATGATCAAGAATTAACGACATCAGGTCTAGTACAGTCGAGACCTCCTTTTAATAGAATACTTTAACGATTTTACTTAATGCAAAACATAAAAATAATAAACAAGTCTAACCATCCACTACCAAGTTATGAGACCATAGCAAGTGCTGGTATGGATATACGAGCAAACGTAGCAGAATCATCTACCCTAAAGCCTTTGCAACGTGCTATTGTTAAAACAGGTCTTTTTATAGAATTACCTATAGGTTATGAGGCACAAGTAAGACCCAGAAGTGGTCTTGCTGCAAAAAAGGGAATTACCGTGTTAAATAGTCCTGGAACCATAGATGCAGATTATCGTGGAGAGATTGGCGTTATTCTTGTTAACTTGAGTAATGAAGATTTTACTATAGAAAATGGAGAGCGAATTGCTCAGCTTGTGATTGCAAAACATGAGCGTGCTGTTTTTGAAGAAGTAACAGAGCTGTCTAATACCGTAAGAGGTGAAGGTGGTTTTGGTTCTACTGGAGTAAAATAGTCTAGCAAAACTTTAATTAGATTTCTGTTTTTACAGAAATTGAACATAAAACATTTAAAATGAAAATAATTGTACCAATGGCGGGCCGAGGGAGTCGTCTTCGCCCACATAGTTTAACAGTACCAAAACCATTAATACCTGTGGCGGGAAAACCCATCGTTCATAGATTAGTGGCAGATATTGTTGGCGTTTTAAATCAAGATATTGAGGAGATTGCCTTTATTTTAGGAGATCCAGCTTTTTTTGGTGATGATGTGGTAGAGAGCTTAAAAGAACTTGCAAAAGAACTTGGTGCAAAGCCTAGTATTTATCGTCAACTAGATCCTAAAGGAACAGGACATGCTATTATGTGTGCAGAACCTTCTTTAAGTGGGCCAGCGGTAATTGCATATGCAGATACTTTAATACGTGCAGACTTTGATCTAGATAAAGAGGCAGATGCTGTAATCTGGACTAAAAAAGTAGATAATCCTTCGGCATACGGGGTGGTTAACTTAAATGAAAAAGAAGAGATTGTAGAGCTTGTAGAAAAGCCAGAAACCTTTGTGAGTGATCAAGCTGTAATTGGAATCTATTATTTCAAGGACGTTTCGGTATTGAAAAACGAACTGCAATATGTACTAGACAATAACATTATTAATGGCGGAGAATATCAGATTAACGATGGTATTAAGCGTATGATGGCAGATGGAAAAGTTTTTAAAACAGGAACCGTTAGTGAATGGATGGACTGTGGTAACAAAGAAGTAACCGTAGAAACCAACAGAAGAATGTTAGGTTTTCTAGCAGAAGCAAACGAGCAGCTTATTTCAGAAAATATTATTACTGAAAATGCAGAAATTATAGAACCTTGCTTTATAGGCGAAGGCGTTGTGATTAAAAATAGCGTTGTTGGTCCTTTTGCCTCAATAGGAAAAGATACTGTAATTGAAGATAGCACTATTAAAAATAGTATTATTCAAACCAATACAACCATTAAAAATGCTACTTTAGACAATGCTATGATTGGTAATCACGCACATTTTGACGGTAAGTTTACAAATGTGAGTATTGGTGATTATTCACAGTTAAAATAATATTTATACCATGATCCCTCGAGCACAGTCGAGAGGTTAATAAGTTAGGGGATACACAAATAGGTCTCGACTGCGCTCGACCAGAAATTTTTATTTTGAAAATAAACTTTAAATATATAGTACTCATATGTGGATTGCTTTATTCTGCAGTTAACTATGCCCAAGAAAATGTGGGAGATGAACCTACAGATGATTTAGGGAATGTTACAGACGAGTTTCAAGAAGCTTTTTTTGAGGCTTTAAAACAAAAAGGGATAGAGAACTACGAGTTGGCTTTAAATGCCTTAGATGCAGCAGCTCGTGCTGCTACAGGCAATGAGGAGAACCTAGCGGTTGTCTCTTTTGAAAAAGGAAAAAACTTAGTCCTTCTTAAAAAATATAATGCCGCAGAGGTTCATTTTGAGGGTGTACTTGCTTATAAGCCAGATCAATTAGATGTGATGGAGTCATTATACAATGTCTATTTTTTACAACGCAATTATGAAAAAGCTTTACCGCTAGTAAAAGAATTGATAAAGCAAGATCCTGATTATAAAGAAGACCTTGCAAATTTATTAATACGTAATAAACAGTATGATGAAGCAATAGTAATACTAGATGAGTTAGATCATGATGAGGGAGAAAGTGTTTACAGAAACAACTTGAGAAAGTCTGTTTATAGAGCCACGGGCAATAAAGAACAACAGATTGAAAAACTAGAAACGCGTGTTGATGCTAACCCTAAAAAAGAGCAAGATTATCTAGGTCTTATCTACTTGTATAGTGATGAAGGCAACATTGAAAAAGCATTTGAAACGGCTAAAGAATTATTGAAAAACCAACCAAAGAGTGAGATGGTACATCTTGCGCTTTATAAGTTTTACTTAGGTTCTGGAGAAACAAAAGAAGCTGTAAAGTCTATGGAGGTCGTTTTTGATTCAGATATTATTGACAAAGAGAGTAAGTATCGTGTATTAGGAGATTTTATTTCTTTTGTAGAGAAAAACCCAGAATATGAAAAAACGTTAGAGAAAGCGGTCAATAACTTTGCCGAAGAAAATGGAGCCGTTTATGAAAAGCTTGGCGACTATTATGTCGCAAAAGACAGAAAAGAAGATGCTGTTACTGCTTATAAAAAAGGTCTAGAGAATGATGAAGATAATTATAGCCTGCTTAAAAACACATTGCTTGTCTTGATTAATGTAGGACAGTTTGAAGAAGCCGCAACTTACAGTAGTAACGGATTAGATATTTTTCCTGCACAACCGCTTCTCTATTTATTAAACGGGGTGGCAAACGTGGGTTTACAAAATGCAGATGAGGCTATAGAAGCATTAGAAACTGGTGTAGATTATGTGGTAGACAACAATACACTAGAAAAAGACTTTTTTACACAATTAGAAAAAGCATACACCTTAAAAGGAAATACTAAAAAAGCAACCGAGTATGCTAAAAAGGCTGCTTCTATCGTTATCAATTAATATGAAGTACACTTATTATTCATTTTTAATTATTGTCAGTCTATTTCTTACTTCTTGCGGCGGTATAAAACCTGTAACTGGGTCAAGTACTGCAGACAAATCTCTGGCATTAAAATCTATAATTGCATCGCATAAAAACGCAGAACCCAACTTTAATACACTAGCTGGAAGAATGTATGTGTCTTATGAAGATGAGAAAAAATCACAAGGTATTACCGTAAGTTTACGAATGCAGAAAGATGAAAAAATCTGGATAAAGGCATCTCTTCTTGGGGTTACTATTGCAAAGGCATTAATTACTAAAAATAGTGTGCAATATTATGAAACCATCGGCAACACCTATTTTGATGGTGACTTTGCATTATTAAGCAAGTGGCTAGGTACAGATATTGATTTTAATAAAGCGCAGGCAATTTTATTAGGGCAATCTGTTTTTGACCTAAATGCAAATAATTATTCATCAATAATAGTTGCTAATAAATACCGTTTACAACCTAAAAACCAACCTGGAGATTATTTTTTCTCACTGCTATTAAATCCAGATACCTTTAAGGTTTCACAAGAGAGTGTTTCACAACCTTCAGAAAAGCGACATCTAGATGTTCATTATGGGCAATATCAATTAGTAGATAATCAAACTTTCCCTACAAACATACAGGTAAACACAAATGATGACGGCAAAAAAACTAAGATTGAAGTTGAATACAGAAAATTAGATCTGAATCCTTCTATCAATTTTTCTTTTAACATCCCTGAGGGATATTCACCTATAGAATTATAAATTTTGAGCAAGCGTATCTACATCTTACTTTTTCTTTTAATTGCTACTGCAACAAGTTTTGCACAAGTAGACAAGCAAAAAGAACTAGAGCGCAAACGTCAAAACATACTTAACGAAATAAAACAAATTGAGATAATTCTTTTTAAAACACGAGGAGAAAAAAAATCGCTATTAACAGAGGTTAATGATCTTGATCAGCGCATTTCGGCAAGAGAAAATCTTATACGAGTGACCAACCAGCAAGCTAATTATTTATCAAAAACAATAAATAATAACTTGGCTCAAATGGACCAATTGCGCGGTGAACTCACGGATCTTAAAGAAGATTATGCTGCTATGATTAACAAATCATACAAAAGTAAATCACAACAAAGCCGTGTGTTGTTTTTACTATCATCAGAGAGTTTTTTACAAGCCTACAAGCGTGTACAGTATATGAAACAATATACAGAGTACCGCAAAAAGCAAGGCGTTGCTATAAAAGAAAAGTCTGATAAATTAAAAACCATTAACACAGACCTCATCGCCCAGCGAAAGCAAAAAGACTTGCTCATTTCAGAAAACAAAAAAGCAAAGAAAACACTTGAAGCAGAGCGTAAATCTCAAGAAGCGCTTGTTGCTACCTTAAAGAAAGATGAAGGTAAGTTTGCAACCCAAATAAAAAAGAAACAGCAAGAAGCAAATAAACTTGATAAACAGATTGACGATTTAATTAGAGCTGCTATTGCAAGAGCCAATAAAGCTTCTAAGGCAAAAGGAAACACAGTCTCTAAAGAGTCTAGAGAGTTATTTGCTATGACCCCAGAGGCTAAGGCACTCGCTAAAAGCTTTACAAGTAATAAAGGTAAATTGCCTTGGCCAGTAGAGCAAGGTGTTGTGGTGGGGCGTTATGGTACCTATAAAGACAAAACAAACCCTAATATCACCCACAGAAATAGTGGAGTGATCATCGCGACACAAGAAGATGCTATTGCGCGTGCCGTTTTTAGTGGCGAGGTAATGGAGATTCAGCAATTAAAAGGTGCAAATAGAGTGGTTTATATTAGACACGGAAATTTCATCACCGTATACAGTAACCTTTCAAATTTGAAGGTGAAAAAAGGAGATAAGATAGACACAAAGCAATCTTTAGGTACCGTTTCTAAAAACGCTTCTTATGGCCGCTATATGATGAAGTTTTACGTATATAAAGATTCTGGTAAGCTAAATCCTGCAGATTGGATTTTTAGAATGTAATTAAATATATAATTGAAATAAAAAAAGAGGTGCTATTTCTTCGGAAATTTTAATGGTTTTTAGGATTACTCTTTAATATCCTTCAATCTTAACTGCAAACTCACATTGCCTTGCCATTCGTTTTCATCAATGACATAGGCAGCTTTAAAAGGTTTGCCGCTGCAGGCAATAGATTTTTTATCACCCATACCAAAACCTATACAAACGTATTTTGACAGACCTTGTTTAACGGTGATGCGCAAATGAGATTTATCATCGCCCACACATTTTCCATAACCCGTTTCAGTAAGGTTTTGAGTCATAAAAACAGGCGTAGGATTGCCAGGACCAAAAGGAGCAAATTGTTTTAAAATTCTATGAAATTTTGGTGTTATATCTGCTAAGTCTAACTCCATGGTGATGGCTAATTCTGGTTGCAATAATTTTGGGTCTATGGTTCTTGAAACGACCTCTTCAAATTTTTCTTTAAAATTTCCGAAGTTCTTCTCATCTAAGGTTAATCCTGCAGCGTATTTGTGCCCACCAAACTGCTCAATAAACTCACTACATTCTTCTAGCGCATTATAGACATCAAACCCAGAAACTGATCTTGCAGAAGCTGCAAGTTTATCTCCACTTTTAGTGAAGACCAAGGTAGGTCTATAATACGTTTCTGTTAATCTAGAAGCTACTATACCAATAACCCCTTTATGCCAGTCTTCTTGATAGACAACCGTAGTCATTCTATCTTCTTCTTTATGCTTCTTTATTTGCGATAATGCTTCTTGAGTAATGCGTTTATCTGCTTCTCTTCTATCAAGATTAAATTGCTCTATCTCGCCAGCCCAAACAGCCGCTTTGTTCATATCTGTCTCTACAAGCAAGGTGACAGCATGGTTCCCGTGCTTCATTCTTCCGGCTGCATTAATGCGCGGTCCAATGATAAAAACAACATCTGTGATGGTGAGTACTTCTTTTTTAATTTGCTTTAATATTGCTTTGTATCCCGTGCGTGGATTGCTATTAATTACTTTTAATCCGAAATATGCCAGAATCCTATTTTCGCCAATTATAGGTACAATATCTGCACCTATTGCTGTGGCAACAAGGTCTAAGTATAACAGAAAATCTTCTATGGTTTGCCCTCGTCTAGAACCTAATGCTTGTATGAGTTTAAAGCCAACACCACAACCACAAAGCTCTTTAAATGGATAGTCGCAATCTTCTCTCTTTGGATCAAGAACAGCAACTGCTTTTGGTAATTCTGGGCCAGGTCTATGGTGATCACAAATAATAAAATCAATGTGTTTTTCTGAAGCATAGCTTACCTTATCAACAGCTTTTACACCACAATCTAATGCGATAATTAGTGAAACATTATTGTCTTCTGCAAAGTCTATCCCTTTATAAGAAACCCCATACCCTTCTTCATACCTATCTGGAATATATGTCGCAACATTTGGGTAATAGGTTTTTAGATAACTACTCATTAATGCTACGCTCGTGGTACCATCAACATCATAATCTCCAAACACTAGAATGTTTTCGCCACCGGCAATCGCCTTTTCTATTCTCTCTACAGCCAGCATCATGTCTTTCATTAAAAAAGGATCATGAAGATCTTCAAGTTTCGGTCTAAAAAAATCTTTAGCCTCATCAAATGAGGTAATCCCTCTTTGAACTAGCAGATTAGCAATTGAAGCATCAACCCCTAAGTTTTCACATAGGTGTTCTATATTATTTAAATCTGATTTTGGTAAGATGTTCCAGCGCATAGGGATGTAAATTACAAAAAGTAATTGCGACTAATATTCTAAATTTCATAATTATCTCACACAATACTTAATATAAGTTTGAAATATTTAGCTTTGTAGAAAACCAAACATAATATGCCGTTAGTAACCCCACTATCTCCAGATCACGACGAAACAACGCAAGAGCTTGCAGATTTTTTTAATGAAACACTCGGGTTTTGCCCCAATAGTGTTTTAACTATGCAACGCAGACCTGCCATAAGTCGCGCTTTTATAAACTTAAATAAAGCAGTGATGGCAAATGAAGGTCGTGTGACCTCAGCCCTTAAAAGAATGATTGCTTGGGTAAGTAGTAACGCCACAGGATGCCGCTATTGCCAAGCCCACGCCATAAGAGCCGCAGAGCGCTATGGTGCAGAGCAAGAACAATTAGATAATATCTGGGAATACAGAACACATCCTGCTTTTAGTGAGGCAGAGCGTGCTGCGCTAGACTTCTCATTACAAGCTTCTATGGTGCCAAATGCTGTAGATGCAGAAATTAAAGAACGTTTATACAAGTATTGGGACGAAGGCGAAATAGTAGAGATGCTAGGTGTAATCTCATTATTTGGATACCTAAATAGATGGAACGACTCTATGGGAACTTCTATAGAAGAAGGTGCTGTAGAAAGTGGTGACCAATATCTTGGTAAACATGGCTGGGAAAAAGGAAAGCATATTTAGTTTTCAGTAGCAGTCTCAGTAGGTAGTAAAAAACAAACCTCTCAGGTCTTCAAGATCTGAGAGGTTTTTATATATAATAACTTTAGTCGTGAATCTAATCGTCGTGGTTAGCAGGTCAAGATTCTAAAATCTGTGCAACCTTGTCTTGTAAAATAGAAACTACACTTTGTTCAAACCAAGGGTTCTTTGCTCTCCAAAATCTATTTGTGGGAGATGGGTGCGGTAAAGGCCAAAATTCTGGTAAATAGTCTTCAAAATTCTCTACTCTCTGTGTTAGGTTTCTACCGTCTTTAGGGAGGTAGTAGTTTGTTGCATAAGACCCAATTAATAAAATGAGTTTGGTTTCTTTTAGATGGTCAAACACTTTTGAGTGCCACAAAGGTGCACATTCTTTCTTGGGTGGAAGGTCTCCAGTTTTGCCTTTGCCTGGATAACAAAACCCCATAGGTACAATGGCAAAATTTTCTGTATTATAAAAAGTGTCGTTATCTACCCCTAACCATTCTCTTAGTTTTTTACCACTCTGGTCATCCCAAGGGATTCCGCTTTTATGCACTTTTGTTCCGGGTGCTTGGCCTATGATAATGATTTTAGAGTTTTTTGCAGCAGTTAAAACTGGGTTAGGACCCAAGGGTAAATGAGCAGCACATTCTTGACAATTTCTTATTTCGGCAAGAAGCTTTTTCATGTTTATTTACCTGCAACTATTACTACAATCTCGCCTTTAGGTGGTTTTGCGGTATAATGAGCTAAAACCTCTACAGTGGTACCTCTTACGGTTTCTTCATGAAGCTTTGTGATTTCTCTCGATACAGAAACACGACGCTCTTCTCCAAAATACTCCACAAAATGCCCTAGTGTTTTTACTAATTTGTGCGGAGATTCATAAAAAATCATGGTTCTAGTTTCTTCTGCTAGCGCTAAAAATCTAGTTTGTCTTCCTTTTTTAACAGGAAGAAAACCTTCAAAAACAAACTTGTCATTAGGTAAGCCACTGTTTACAAGAGCTGGCACAAATGCTGTCGCTCCTGGTAGACAGTCTACTTCTATCCCAGCTTCTACACATGCTCTAGTTAGCAAAAAACCCGGGTCGCTAATAGCAGGTGTACCAGCATCACTAATAAGTGCTACGGTATCGCCAGCTTTTATTCTAGCAACAATGCCCTCTGTGGTTTTATGCTCATTGTGCATGTGGTGGGAATGCATTTGAGTAGTAATCTCAAAATGCTTTAATAATTTACCACTTGTGCGTGTATCTTCTGCAAGAATTAAATCTACATCGTTGAGTACCTCAACAGCTCTATAGGTCATGTCTTTAAGATTCCCAATTGGGGTGGGTACTAAAAAAAGTTTGCTCATAATTATTCTCTAACTACTTTACCAAAAAAATAAGAAATTAGCACTAGAATGATTGTTACTAATGTTTGAGTAACATCATGCCCCGCGTGCTCGTGTGCAAAAAAAGCTAATACTACATCAAAGAAAAAACCCGCATAGGCCCATTCTGTAAGCCATTGACTTTTTGTCCAGAGTACCATAACAACCCCTAGTATTTTAGCAATTGCTAAGGGGTATACTAAATATGTAGGGTAATTAAGCATTTCAAAAAAGCCCGTTACCATTTCGGTTTTTGTAATATACATTGATGCAGAATACAAAAACATTGCACACATCAATACCGTAGCCACCCAATAAATGGCTCTTTGAATTTTCATAATAGTATTGTTTTAAATAAAAAATCTAGTTGAAATTCTTTTCAATAATGGCTAAAAAGCGATCTGAAAATTCATCTTTACCTTGCCAGTTGTTATAATCTGGCTTTACGTTTTCTAATAAAAAAACAGAAGCTGCAGCATAACTCTCCATCGTATTCACTTGAGAGAGTACTCGTTGATAATCATCTACACTCCCCTCAAAAAGGTGTTTTATAAAAGCTAACCTATCATTAAGACCTATTGTTAAGCCACCTCCTATACTATCGTTAAGAGATTTAGGTTGTCCCGCATCTGTATTTAAGTTGTGAACCTTTAACGGTACATCTGCTACTTTTGCTGGTTGTATATCTACTGGAGCAACATTATCAATTGTTGTTTTCTCCTCTTTCCTAGTAAATGTAGGCATTTGTTGATAGTTTGAAGCAAAATCTTCAAGATCATTTTTTATTGTCTTTTTAGTTGGTAAAACTTCTTTTAAGACCTCTTCAATCTTTTGAGACTTTGATGTTACTTGGTCTACCACGTCTTTTGCCTTGTTTGTTGTAAGCTCTAAAAGAGTTTCATTAGAAGGAGGAGTTTGCACAGGTTCTTTAACAGAGGTATCTACTATATGACTCTTATGCTCAGGTATAATTGTTTCTGAAACGTTCAATTGCGATTCTAAATAGGCTAGCACTGTTAATTGCTCTTGCAGCTTAGTTACAGAAGCCTTTATTTTTAAGGTATCAAAGTTTCCTTCAACTGAAGAAAACTGTCTACCTAACGCTTTGATCTCTTCTCGCAATTTGTTTTTCATAAAATTATAATTTTTGGGGTATGCTCAATTAAGTTTTTATAAATTTACGCAACCTATATGAATAACGGAAATAAATTCTGTTTTCCTCTAATTTTCAATGCATGTTTTTAGAAAATACAGTTAATCAAGAAGAGCAATTCGGCTGGATCGAAGTGATTTGCGGTTCTATGTTTTCTGGTAAAACAGAAGAGCTTATAAGACGTTTAAAGCGTGCAACATTTGCAAAACAAAGGGTTGAAATATTTAAACCCGCAGTAGACACTCGTTATGATGATGAAGAAGTAGTCTCGCATGATAAAAACCAGATAAGATCTACTCCTGTTCCTGCAGCAGCAAACATACCTATTCTCGCAGATGGCTGTGATGTTGTAGGTATAGATGAAGCACAGTTTTTTGATGACGAAATTGTCAAAGTGTGTAATGACCTCGCTAATAGAGGTATACGCGTTATTGTAGCAGGGTTAGACATGGATTTTAAAGGAAACCCATTTGGTCCTATGCCTGCATTAATGGCCACCGCAGAGTATGTAACAAAAGTACACGCAGTTTGCCCAAGAACGGGTAATCTTGCAAATTATAGTTTTAGAAAATCTGCAAGTGATGATCTTGTATTACTTGGCGAAACAGATGAGTATGAACCTTTAAGTAGAGCTGCATACTATAAAGCAATGCTTCGCGAAAAGGTAAAAGAAATGAAGGTTGAAGAACCAGAAGAAATCGAGTCTAAGAAGCAGGCATAAAGATGGCAAAAGCGACCGAATCTACTCTAGAAATAGACCTAAGCGCACTTAGGCACAATTATCAATTTATAAAATCTAAACTACACGCCAGCACAAAGATGATGGGCGTTGTAAAAGCAAATGGTTATGGTAGCGACGGGATAATTATCGCTAAAGAACTATCAAGAATAGGCTGTGATTATTTTGCAGTTGCATATGCCGGTGAAGGAGAACAATTAAGAGATGTAGAAATAACAACCCCAATTTTAGTATTACACCCCTTACCCACTAATTTTAATACCATTTTAGAAAAATGCCTAGAGCCTAGTATCTATTCATTAAAAATGCTGAAAGAGTTTATAACTTTTGCAGGTTCTAAAAATCAAAAAGACTATCCCATTCATTTAAAATTTAATACGGGATTAAACAGGTTAGGTTTTATAACTTCGGAAATAGCTGCTGTACAACAATTGCTATCTAAAACATCTAGCGTAAAAGTAAAATCAATCTTTTCTCACTTGGCCGCTAGTGAAGACCCAGAAGAAAATGATTTTACAAATGGGCAGATTAAAAAATTTGAGCACATTTCAGAAGAAATAAAGACCATACTTGGCTATCAGCCTTTAAGGCATACGCTTAACACCTCTGGTATTCTTAATTTTCCTGAGGCGCAGTTTGATATGGTACGTTGTGGTATTGGTCTTTATGGCTATGGTAATGATGTTCGGTTTAATAAGCATCTTATTCCTGTATTATCATTAAAAACGGTTATTTCTCAAATTCATCATTTAAGCGACGGTGATACTGTGGGCTATAATAGAAAAGGTAAGGCTAGTAAAGCTTTAAAAACTGCAACACTTCCTATAGGTCATGCAGACGGAATACCTCGTTCTCTAGGCCAAGGAAAAGCAAGCGTATATATTAATGGTAAAGAAGCCCCAATTATAGGTAACGTCTGTATGGACATGATTATGGTAAATGTTACTAATATCAATTGTGAAGAAGGTGATGAGGTTATTATATTTGATAAAAACCACACAGCAGATACTCTTGCTACAAAGATGAATTCTATTTCTTACGAGTTGCTAACAGGTCTCTCGTCGAGAATTAAGCGCACAATAACGTATACATAGCCTATATTTCTAAAAATTTTGTTAAAGAGTCTGTTTTTAAGTACTTTCGAGCCTTATTAACCTTAAATAAACTAAAATGTTAAAAGAATTTAAAGATTTTATAATGACAGGTAATGTCATTGATTTTGCAGTTGCTGTAATTATGGCTGGTGCACTTGGTGCAGTAATTAAAGGATTTGTAGACAACATCGCAATGCCATTTATTGGATATTTTGCTGGTGGAATGGACTTTGCAAACCTTCATATTGTAATGGGAGATAAAGAGTTTGAATCAATGGCTGCAGCAAAAGAAGCAGGAGCTGCCGTTATTGCTTATGGTGCTTGGATCAACACGATTATTAGTTTAATCATTATTGGTTTTGTTATGTTTTTAATTGTAAAAGCATATAACAAAACTAAAAAGCCAGTTGAGGTTGTAGATGCAGGACCTAGCGAACTTGATATCTTAAAAGAGATTCGCGATTCATTGAAAAAATAATACTTGACTTTGACTTAGATCAAAGACTTGTAACCCTTTTTATAGTAGCACCCTATCGTTTTCGGTAGGGTGTTCTTTTTTATGACAATCAGCGATGCAAGTTTTGCAAGAAAGAAGTACTTTTATTCTTTTAAAGTTTTACTAAATGAAAGTAGCAATTATTGGCGCCACAGGTATGGTGGGCACGGTATTATTAAAAGTTCTTGAAGAGCGTAACTTCCCTATTACTAAGCTATATGCTGTTGCCTCTTCAAAATCTGTGGGTAGAGAATTAATCTATAAAGGAACCATGTATAAAATAGTAGCAATGAGCGATGCCATTGCCGCAAAACCAGATATTGCCATTTTTTCTGCTGGGGGAGAAACCTCAAGAAAATGGGCACCCAAGTTTGCCGAAGTTGGAACCACTGTCATAGACAACTCATCTGCATGGCGAATGGATGTTACTAAAAAACTAATTGTCCCTGAGATTAATGCTTCTTCTTTAACTAAAGAAGATAAAATAATTGCAAATCCTAACTGCTCAACGATACAGATGGTGATGGCACTAGCTCCATTACACAAAAAATACAAAATGAGGCGTGTTGTTGTATCTACTTATCAATCTGTGTCTGGAACAGGTGTTAATGCAGTGAAGCAAATGGAAAATGAGCAAAACGGTATAAAAGGCGCGATGGCATATCCATACCCTATTCATCAAAACGCAATACCACATTGTGATGTCTTTGAGGCAAATGGCTATACTAAAGAAGAGATGAAACTAGCTAGGGAGCCTCAAAAAATACTTGATGACAGATCATTCTCTATTTCTGCAACAGCTGTTCGTATACCTACTTCTGGTGGGCATAGTGAAGCTGTAAACGTAGAGTTTTTAGAAGATTTTGATTTAGCTGAGGTTCGTACAATTTTACACAACACTCCAGGTATTACTTTACAGGACAATCCTGACACAAACACCTACCCAATGCCTATTTATGCAAATGGAAAAGATGATGTTTTTGTAGGTAGACTGCGCCGTGATGAGACACAACAAAACACTTTAAATATGTGGATTGTAAGTGATAATCTTAGAAAGGGTGCTGCAACAAATGCTGTGCAAATTGCAGAGTATCTGGTAGAGAAAAATTTGGTCTAATTAAAAAATGGGTGCTTTTTATTAATCTACAACGATAGTTCGACTCTTTACGTTTTTCATAATTAAATGGTTATTTTTTTATATCTTTAGTGATATACTAACCAATAAACCAACTTCTTATGAATTCTACTTTTACTACTATCCTTAGAGTAATCTTAGGTCTTATCCTTATCGTATTTGGCCTAAATAGATTTTTTGAATTTTTTCCTGCACCAGAAATGGCTGTAGCTGGTGCTAACTTTATAGAATCACTAGAGAGCAGTGGTTATATTTTATACGCTGTTGCTGTAATAGAAGTCATTATTGGCTTATTGTTATTGGTAAAAAAATGGGTGCCTTTTGCGTTGGTTCTTTTAGCACCAATATCTATAAACATTTTACTTTTTCATTTATTTTTAGATGTTTCAGGTATTGCAGCAGCAATTGTAATTGTAGCAATTAACATTATTCTTATTTACAAATACTGGAAAGCTTACCGTCCTTTGTTTCAATAATATTTCAGAAAAAACAAAAACCATTAACAGTGCTATCTACTATAGAAAGCGCTGTTTTTGTTATATTTACCTACTGAAGTAATTTGCACTTGGAAGTAAAAAAGTAAATCACTTCGCTAAACCAACAACTATGAAAACACTAAAAATAATACTTGCCGCTTCCCTTTTTATAGGGCTCACAGCTTGTGAAGAAGAAATGAAAAGAGAAAAAATAGATATTACATACCCAACTACAGCAAAGGTAGATACTGTTACTAACTACTTTGGCACAAATGTAAAAGACCCTTACAGATGGCTAGAAGATGACATGAGTGCAGAAACTGGTGCTTGGGTAAAAGAACAAAATAAGACCACATATGGATACTTGGACAATATTCCTTTTAGAGAAGAACTTAAAGAAAGACTTACTTCTTTATGGAACTACGAGAAAGTAGGTTCGCCTTTTAAAGAAGGAGACTACACATACTTCTATAAAAATGATGGGCTTCAAAATCAATATGTAATCTATCGTTATAAAACAGGCGATGATCCTTCTACGGCTACTGTATTTTTAGACCCAAACACTTTTAACGAAGAAGGAACCATTTCATTAGGCGGTTTGAGTTTTAGTGATAATGGAAAAATGGCTGCTTATAGTATTTCTGAGGGTGGAAGCGACTGGCGTAAGGTTTTAATTATGGAGACTCAAGACAGAAAAATTGTTGAAGACACTATAGTAGATGTAAAGTTTAGCGGAATCTCTTGGAAAGGAAATGACGGTTTCTACTATTCAAGCTATGATAAGCCTAAAGGAAGTGAACTTTCTGCAAAGACAGATCAACACAAATTATATTACCACAAACTTGGTACAAAGCAAAAAGATGATAAAATAATCTTTGGAGGAACACCAGCAGAGAAACATAGATATGTAGGTGGTGGTACTACAGAAGACAATAAGTATCTTATTGTGACGGCAAGTGTTTCTACTTCTGGAAACAAGCTTTTTATTAAAGACTTAACAAAACCTAATGCTAAGTTTGTAACCGTATTAGATCATACTGATAGTGACACATACGTAATGGACAATAAAGGTTCGCAGTTATTTTTAGTAACCAACCTCAACGCTCCAAACAAAAGAATAGTAACAGTAGATGCTGCTAACCCTACTCCAAAAAACTGGAAAGATGTCGTGCCAGAAACAGAAAACGTACTAAATGCAGGATCTGGCGGAGGCTATATTTTTGCAAATTACATGGTTGATGCTGTGAGTAATGTGAAGCAATATGACTTTAATGGAAAACTAGTGCGCGAAATCAAGCTTCCAGGTGTAGGTTCTGCAGGTGGTTTTGGTGCTAAAACAAAAGATAAAGAGTTATACTACTCATTTACAAATTATGTAACTCCAGGTAGTAGTTATAAATATGATATTGAGTCTGGAAAAAGCGAACTTTATGTAAAACCAGATATTGATTTTAATTCTGAAAACTACGAGAGCAAGCAAGTTTTTTACACTTCTAAAGACGGTACAAAAGTGCCTATGATTATCACCCACAAAAAAGGAATAAAACTAGATGGTAAGAACCCAACTATCCTTTATGGTTATGGTGGTTTTAACGTTAGTCTAACCCCAAGCTTTAGTATTGCAAATGCAGTATGGATGGAGCAAGGTGGTATCTATGCGGTTGCTAATCTAAGAGGTGGTGGTGAGTATGGTAAAAAATGGCACGATGCAGGGACACAATTAAAAAAACAAAATGTTTTTGATGACTTTATTGCTGCAGGAGAATACCTAATTAAAGAAAAGTACACTTCAAGCGATTATCTTGCAATAAGAGGAGGCTCTAACGGAGGTTTGCTTGTAGGAGCAACTATGACACAGCGACCAGACCTTGCTAAAGTAGCCTTACCAGCAGTAGGGGTTTTAGATATGTTAAGATACCACACGTTTACAGCAGGTGCGGGATGGGCATATGATTATGGTACGGCAGAAGATAGCCCAGAAATGTTTGATTACCTAAAAGGGTATTCTCCTGTGCATAATGTAAAAGCTGGAACAAAGTACCCTGCTACAATGGTTACTACAGGTGATCACGATGACCGTGTAGTACCTGCACATAGTTTTAAATTTGCTGCAGAACTGCAAGAAAAACAAGCGGGTGATAACCCAGTTTTAATTCGTATTGAGACAGATGCGGGCCACGGTGCTGGTACTCCTGTTAGCAAAACAATTGAGCAATATGCAGACATCTTTGGTTTTACACTTTACAATATGGGCTTTGAAGTATTGCCAGAAAAAGTGAATAGTGAAGTTAAAGAATAACCTTTTTTAGCCCATTGACACATAGGGCTAAACAAAAATAATTGTCAATTAAAAGGACGGTTTGAACCACGAACACGCCTATCGGCGTTACACGATACACGACTTTTAAGTCCTGTTTCCTGCAATGAGCGAAGCGAATGGTCGTGATTTAAACCGTCTTTTTAAAACCCTAAATCCCCTAAAATGGGGCAAAAATGATTTTCCCTATTTTTTTTCCTTTATGCTAGACGTACAAATACAATCATTTAAATATCCAAATCCCGAAGACACTCCCGTATTAAAAGATGTGTCATTCTCTATTAAAAAAGGAGAACACCTCTCTGTTTTGGGCGGCAGTGGCTCAGGAAAATCTACTTTATTACACCTTGTTTATGGGTTGTTTACATTAGATAATGGGACTATTCATTATAATAAAGAAAGGCTATTAGGCCCATCTCACAATCTTATTCCTGGCGAACCCTTTATGAAGCTAGTCGCTCAAGAACTAGATATTATGCCCTTTATTTCTGTGGCAGAAAACATAGCATCTCACCTAGATAGAAATGACAGGGCAAAAGATGATGCTCGTGTTGATGAGTTGCTAGCAGTTGTGCATTTGGCCGCTTTTAAACACGTTAAAGTTAAAAACCTTAGTGGTGGTCAAAAACAAAGAGTTGCCATCGCAAAAGCGCTAGCACAGAAACCAGAGGTGTTGTTACTAGATGAACCCTTTAGTAGCATAGACACCTTCTTAAAAAACACCCTCCGCCGTTCATTTTTTAGCTATACACGCAGTCAAAACATCATGTGTATTATTGCTACTCATGACAGTGAAGAAGCGTTAAGTTTTACAGACCGTATGTTGTTATTACATGATGGTAAACAAGAACGTTTAGATACTCCAAAAGATATTTATGAAAATCTAGAAAACACCTATCAAGCGAGCTTTTTTGGTGAAGTATCTGTTATAGATGCTGCATTATTGCCTTACGGCGAAAATGCCAAAACATCAAAACCAGCTATTAAAAATCGCATACTGCTACCTCATCAATTGCGCATTTCCGAAGTAAAAACTGCGCTTGAAGTAACTGTAATTACTACCTTTTATCAAGGAAATAACTATTTAGTTCAAGCTAAAGATGATGACAATACTATTTATTTTTATCATCACTCTATTTTGACACCCGCAACAAAACTGTATCTTACTTTGCGATAAATTAAACCTTATAAATGCCAACCAACACAAATTACACTGCGCCCATTCGTTTAACAGACAATGAACAGCGTGCAAAAAATACGATCATCACTTTTTGGATATTAATAGGTATAACGCTTATTGCACTAGTGTCCGGTTACATGCAGTTGGAGTTATTAGAGAGAATGAATGCGGGGGGCAACTACACAGATGAGCAATTAGACAGCAACGACTTAAGACAAGATATTATTTATATTTCACAGAAAGTAGTCACTTTAATTCTTGCCTTTCTATTTATTATGTGGTTTAGAAGAAGTTACGTAAATGCTGGGCGTATCTCAGATTTAAGACTAAATCATGAAGATAGCTGGGCAATTTGGAGCTTTGTAATACCTATCATTAGTTGGTGGTATCCCTATACAATGGCCACAGAAATAGATGAAAAGATGAATCGTTTTTTAAATCTTACAAAGCCAGGGTATCTGCCTGCTGCAATTGGTTGGTTTATTGGCATTTGGTGGGCATTTTTTATACTCAGAAATATAGCTAATTTGATTTTAAATTATATAGAAGAAGAGACAATAGATGAGCTAATTGTAGCTACTAGGGCTTTTCTCATAGCAGATGTACTTGATATTCTTGCTGCCCTTGTAACAATAATGATGATTATTAAAATGTCTGAAAAAGAAAAAGAAGTAAAGATTACGGTACATAAAATCAACACAGATAATGCCTTAATGGCATCTAACCAAAAACTCTTAGAAGAAGAGTAATCTACTTTACGCTCGTAACTTTATATTCTTTACCATTAAAGGTAAAACAATCGTCTTTTTTCTTTCCAGAAAGTTGTGCCCCTATAGGTGCTTGCAACGCTACACAATAATAAGTGGTTTTGCCAACAATAACGACACCAAGCGAAATGCTTATAAAAAAATTACCGTTATTAGTATAAACAAGACTTCCTAGCCTTGCATAATCTGTGGTCGTCTTTATATCTATTTTAGGTAGTAAGCGGTCTAGATTTTCTAATTCTTGAAGTTGCTTTCCAGCATTTTCACGATCTATTTGCAGCATCGCTCTTCCAGTTTCATGCTTATCGCCCGCAGAACTTTTAGACTCACCGTCAAGAGCATCTACTATATCTGCAATTGTTTTGTTTACCTTCTCAAAACGTTTTTGCACACTCACTTTACAAGAATCAAGTAAGCTGGTTTTAATCTCAAGTACTGTCATAAAGATGGAATATAAAAAAGTAAAATTACATTATTCTGAGATGTGCTCACTTGCAAGTATAGCCAAATTTTTGCCAATAACGCTACCTATGGCAACACCCATACCGCCTAACCTTACTCCACAAAAAACATTTTTTGAAACCGCTTGAACAATAGGCTTCTTTTGATTGCCTACTCCCATAATCCCGCTCCAATTTTGATCTATTGTAAAAGGCGTATTAGGTAATATTACTGTTTTTAAAATACGCTCCAGTTCTTGTTGTATTTGTTGTGTTACTTCCATTTTTGTGGTTGCCTCACCTTTAAAATCAAGGTTACGCCCACCACCAAAAAGAATGCGATTGTCTATGTTTCTAAAATAATAATACCCTCTGTCAAGATGAAAAGTTCCTTTTATTTTTAGATTTTCTATAGGGTGTGTTACTAAAACTTGAGCTCTTGCGGGTTGTACGTCTTTATCTAAAAATTGTTTTGCAAAACCATTTGTAGCAATGCAAACATTTTTTACGGTTACATTTCCTATTTCTGAAATAGTAAGATTTACACCCTTATCTTTTTGTTGTATGTCTTTTACTTCGGTGGTGTTAAGAATGAGAATGTCTTTTTCTGCAGCTTTTTTAAGAAGCGCTCGCATCATCTTACCAGTATCTATTTGCCCTTCAAATTTATTGACTATTAAATTTTTTTTAATATTTCCGAAGTGAAAAGAATCTTGAATAACAGAAAAGACGTCTTCTTTAAAAATAGGTTTTAAAAGGTTATTAACTATGGGTAGTTGCTCCACGCATTCTTTATAAAGCAATGTGTCTTTTTTTGTAAATAACTCATAGCCTCCTTTTTGCTGATAATCTATTGTGTTATCACCTAATGTATTGCGCAATAACTTTAATCCTTCAACACGTTCTTTAACAAGTGCCAAGACCTCATCTTGTGTATGTGTTTTAAGATCGTCTATAATTTCTGAAAGACTACCAAAACAAGCAAACCCTGCATTTTTAGTGCTAGCTCCACTAGGTAACATTCCGCGTTCAAAAATCACAATCTTAGCTTTGGGGTGAGATTCTCTTAATTGTAATGCACAAGAAAGTCCTACTATACCGCTACCTATTATAGCATAATCAATATTTCTAAACCACGTTTTGTTTTCCCAGTATGAATAACTCATAAATAAATCTTAAATTTAAACCAGAATATAACTGTTTCTTAAAGAAAACCAACTATTATGAAATTTAACTTTACGCTAGTAGTAGCCTTGCTACTATCTTCGGTTTTGTGCAATGCTCAACAACCAGGAGATGAGATTGAAATACAAACTATAGAATTTGACGGTTTTCCCGTAGGTAATGGATGGCTAGCCCCTAGAGAAGGGTTTTTTGACTTTACAGCTGTAGATGGTCTAGAATTTGAAAAAGTGTATATTAAATATAAGCTTAAATGCGACCCTACTCAAAACCCTAATTGTGGTGAGTGGGACTACTTGAGCTACCTTAAATTAATTGAACATACAGGTATGGGACTTCACCCCAACTATCTTATAGGTGGAAAAAATGGTTTTACGCCAGATACGTTTTCTTATATGAACGATACCTCTTGGAATTATGTACCTCGTTATGAAGAGACTATCGTGTATAGTAATCCAAACGCGATTACAGAATATCAAGTGGGGGCAGGAGCTGTATCTCTTGACGCTCCTTTAAATGCTTCATTAGAAGACTCTCACGTACAGTATCTTTTTAGACAATCTGAGTTGTCTGCAGCTGGAGTCACTGCTGGAAATTTAACCGGAATGCAATTTAATGTCCTAACAAATGGAGGAGAAATGCAAAACCTAAAGATTAGATTAAAAGCTACTTCAGAAAATGAATTAACTGAAACCGTTGAATTAGATGGCTTTACTGAGGTATATTCTAAAAACACAGAGTTCACTGGTACAGGATGGCAACAGCTAGACTTTACAAACAACTTTATCTGGGATAATGCCTCAAATATTATTGTAGATATCTCTTTTGTGGGTATTGAAGGTGAAGATCAAATAGTATTAAATGGTAGTAACTACGCTTGGGACTGTTCAAGCACTGCAAGTGAAACAGATTCTTATTTCAATTTTAATGGGCCTGATAAAATAAATGTAACAACGACTAACCTTGGGACAATTCAAGATGAGATCACAATTTCATTCTGGGCAAACGGTAATGAAGAACAACCACAAAACGATAGTGTTTTTGATGCAATAGATGCAGATGGCAATAGAGTATTAAATGTTCACCTTCCATGGAGTGACCAAAGCGTATATTGGGATGCTGGAGATAATACTGGATACGACCGTATAAATATTGCATTAACTGAAGATCAATATAAAGATACATGGAATCACTGGGCGTTTACTAAAAACGCAGTGACTGGTGTAATGAATATGTACCTTAATGGTGTGTTGCTACAAACTGGTACAGGACTTACTCGTCCTATTGGCGCTATTAATTTATTCCCACTAGGTCAAGGAGATCGCAACTCAGATCGTTTTTATGACGGGAAATTAGATGATTTTCAGGTTTGGTCTAAAGAACTTGACGCCGCTACAATTGCTGCCTGGATGCATAAAGATGTAGATGCTACTCACCCAGACTATGCAGACCTAAAGGTAAATTATAAATTTGACGAAGTTACTGCTGCTTATGAAACACCAGAAGTTATTTCATCTCAGTTAACTAAAATGTATGGTGTACCTCAAAAGAGAAGTTATAATGGCGCACATATTAAGAATTTTACGCCGGGAACACAGCGTCCAGATGTTAAGTTTAATCGCAATACATCTACTTCTACTATAAGCCAAGTCTTGGTTGAAGATGCATTTCCGAAGGGAAAAGTGATGGTAGAAAAATACGTACAAACTATGGCTGGAGAAATCCCGGTTCTAGACGAAACACTATACGTAAACCCAACATACGAGAACAACTTTGTCTATGATGCAGATTTAAACGTAGTTAGTTCTTCACCTGTTGCCCCAGATGTTACGCTTACATTAGCACAAATAGAGTACAACACAACCACAGCAGGAGAAGAGATAACAATACCGTGGGAGATAGGGCGCTATATTACTCCCTACGGAAATGGGCTCTCTCTAGGTGATGACGGCTGGACTTGGATATTTGATGTAACAGATTTTCAACACTTATTTCAAGGCGATAATGTGCATATAAGAGCAGGTAACTTTCAAGAATTATTAGATATGAAAGTGGTGTTTAAAGTAGGCACACCTCCTAGAGATTTAGTAAAGATTCAAAACGTATATTCTGGAAATTATAACTTAGATAATTTTGATGATATAGTTGTTAATACGACGGTACCGCTAGATCCAACTGCAGAGAATTTTACATTAAAAACTACCTTAACTGGTCACGGTTTTGGTAATGGTGCCAATTGTGGAGAATTTTGTAATAACACCCACAGCGTGCTTGTAAACGGTACAGAACAATACAGCTGGGAAATCATGCAAGAATGTGGAGAAAACCCTTTATTCCCTCAAGGTGGAACTTGGATGTATGATAGAGCAGGATGGTGTCCTGGAGAACCTGCTACCGTTCAAAATCTAGATCTTACTCCTTTTATCAATGTAGGCACAGACACTACTGTAGACGTGGATTATAATATAGAACACGACCCATATGGTAATTATGTTACTGAAATTTTCTTAGTAGAATATGGCACTCCAAACTTTACAAACGATGCTTCACTAGAAGAAATTATTGCGCCTAATATCTTTAAATTAAACTCAAGGTTTAATCCTATTTGTGGAGAGCCAATTGTTAAGATTAAAAACACTGGAGAAACGACAATGACCACATTAGATATAACTTATGGTGTATCGGGTGGAGATAGCTATACATACACTTGGAATGGGGTTCTTGATTTTCTGGAAGAAGAGGTGGTAACATTACCTTCAATAACGATGGACGATTATTATGACGGTGTAACAGATTTTAACGTGAGTATAAGCAACCCTAATGGTCAAGGTGATGAATATGAACACAACAATACACTTACATCACAATTTGAGGCTGCACCTGTTCATGACCAGCAAATGATTATAGAGTTTACGACTAACACTCGTTCTTATGAAAATAGCTATGCTGTTTATGATACAAGTAACGGTGATATAGTTTTTGAGCGTGATTTTGATAGCGCAAATACAACTTATAGTGATTTAATAAATCTTGATCCGGGGTGTTACGAACTTGTTGTTCTAGATAGTGGAGGCGATGGTATGAATAACTGGCCTTCTAATCACGGTAATGGATCTATCATACTAAAGAACTATGATGGAACAACTATCACATCTTTAGAAAGATGGTTTGGAGAATCTATTCGTTATAGTTTTAGAAATGATGCGGTTCTAGGAGTAGATAGTGCGTCTAATGTGCTATTCTCTCTTCACCCTAACCCTACAGATGATCTGTTTACAATAACTGCAGTAAACGCTACTGAGGCCTATTCTTTAAAACTGTATAATATTACTGGCAAGTTGTTAATAGATGAATCTGTAACAGATACAACAAACCACGCGGTAGATGTTTCAAAATTAAGTGCTGGTATATATATGGTTTATTTAAAATCTAATGATGGAGTTACGCAAGTACAAAAGCTATTAGTGAATTAAGCAAATCTATTAACTACATAACAAAAGGGTCTTTAATAATTAAATTAAAGACCCTTTTTATTTGATAAATACGCCCAATATTATTGTTAGACATCTGATTTATTATTAAATATAATATTGTCATTTTTTAGATTTTTCATCATAAACGATCTTTATAAACATTGCGATAAAGATTATAATAAAACCCGATCCAGCAATATTTCTGAGTGTTTTTAACAATATTGCTAATACTACAAATGCAAGAATAAATAGTAAAACCGTTTTATAATTCCAGAACATCTAGTAATTTATTCTTTTAATTTTATTGTTTAGCAGGTTTCAAATCCTTCACATTTTCGCCCTAAGGCAAACAAAAAGTATATAAAAAAGCGCCAACTTTTTAAAGTTGGCGCTTTTATTTTTTGGTGTTCCAACTGCATACTGCAACTGGAAATGTAAACTTATTCTTCGTCTACAGGTTCTTCCATTTTCCAAGTATCCATAAAAGCAGTCGTATAGTTACCCGCTATATAATCTGGGTTATCCATTAACTGTCTATGAAAAGGGATGGTTGTTTTAATCCCTTCTATATGAAACTCATCTAATGCTCGTCTCATCTTGTTAATCGCCTCTTCTCTAGTTTGCGCAGTTGTAATCAACTTTGCAATCATAGAATCATAGTTAGGCGGGATAGAGTATCCTGCATACACGTGAGTATCTAATCTTATTCCGTGACCACCTGGTGAATGTAATACAGTAATTTTACCCGGTGAAGGTCTAAAGTCATTATAAGGATCTTCTGCATTTATTCTACACTCAATAGAGTGTAAGTTTGGCAAGTAATTTTTTCCTGAAATAGGAATACCTGCAGCCACTTTAATTTGCTCTCTAATAAGATCAAAATCGATAACTTGTTCTGTAATAGGGTGCTCTACTTGAATACGTGTATTCATTTCCATAAAGTAGAAATTTCTGTGCTTATCTACTAAGAATTCTACCGTACCAGCTCCTTCATACTTGATGTATTCTGCTGCTTTAACAGCCGCCTCACCCATATCTTTACGCAGTTTATCTGTCATAAAAGGACTTGGTGTTTCTTCTGTAAGTTTTTGGTGACGTCTTTGTATAGAACAATCACGTTCACTTAAATGGCAAGCTCTTCCGGTACTATCACCTACTATTTGAATTTCTATATGGCGTGGCTCTTCAATAAGCTTTTCCATATACATATCATCATTACCAAAAGCTGCTTTACTCTCCTGTCTTGCAGACTCCCAAGCATCTTGTAAGTCTTCTTCTTTCCATACAGCACGCATACCTTTACCACCACCACCTGCACTTGCTTTAAGCATCACAGGATAACCAGTTTCTTTAGCTACTTTAATACAGTCTTCAAAAGTTTCTATTACTCCTTCACTACCCGGAACACAAGGTACACCTGCAGCAATCATAGTCGATTTTGCATTTGCTTTGTCTCCCATACGGTCAATCATTTCTGGAGAGGCACCAATAAATTTAATATTATGCTCTTCACAAATTTTTGAAAATTTTGCGTTTTCAGAAAGAAATCCATATCCTGGGTGAATTGCATCTGCATTAGTAATTTCTGCTGCTGCAATAATGCTACTCATTTTTAAGTAACTCTCACTACTTGCTGCAGGTCCAATACACACGGCCTCATCTGCAAACTTAACATGTAAGCTTTCTTCATCTGCCTTAGAATAAACTGCAACAGACTTGATACCCATCTCCTTACAGGTTCTAATTACACGTAATGCAATCTCTCCCCTGTTTGCTATTAATATTTTTTTAAACATAAATCTTTAAATTATTAAATTCGGTAATTTAATCGCGAATGATATCGCGACTAAAAAAGAGAATTATGATTAAACTTTATGAAGGATCAACAAGAAAAAGTGGCTGATCAAACTCAACAGGTGACGCATCATCTACTAAAACCTTCACAATTTTACCAGAAACTTCACTTTCAATTTCGTTGAAAAGCTTCATTGCTTCAATAACACATAAAACATCGCCTTCACCTATTTGAGTACCTACCTCAACAAACATAGGCTTGTCTGGAGAAGGCTTGCGATAAAATGTTCCAATAATTGGAGATTTTACGGTGATAAATTTTGTTTCTTCTTCAACTACTACAGGTGCTACAGGCGCTGCTGCTGGCACTGGTGCCGCTTGTTGTGGTGCAGCAGCCATAGCTGGCATTTGCTGGATATAAGTAGTCTCACCCTTATCGTCGTGACCCGTTTTGATGGTGATCTTTATATCTTCCATCTCCAATTTTACTTCACTCGCGCCAGATTTTGCGACGAACTTAATTAAGTTTTGAATGTCTTTAATTTCCATCTTTTAGTTTATTTATTATGGTGGTTATCTTTTAATTTATTTTGGGTCGTAAGCCCATTTTACATATACTGCTCCCCAAGTAAAGCCTCCTCCAAAAGAAGCAAATACAAGATTGTCTCCTTTTTTAAGTTGGCTTTCATAGTCCATTAAACAAAGGGGTAAGGTGCCTGATGTTGTATTCCCATATTTGTGAATATTCATCATTACTTTCTCTCCTGGTAAATTCATCCTTCTGGCAGTAGCATCAATAATACGTTTATTTGCTTGATGCGGCACAAGCCATTGTATGTCATCACCTGTAAGGTTATTTCGCTTTAATATTTCTTCTGAAACATCTGCCATATTAGAAACGGCAAATTTGAATACAGTCTTTCCGTCTTGATAGACAAACTGCTTTTTATCATCTAAAGTAGCATGCGTTGTAGGCAATATAGATCCTCCAGCATCAATCTTTAAACTATTACGGCCTATACCATCAGAGCGCAAATATTCATCCTGAACTCCTAACCCTTCTTCATTAGGTTCAAAAAGTACGGCGCCAGCGCCATCACCAAAGATGATACAAGTAGTACGGTCTGTATAATCTATTATAGAAGACATTTTATCTCCGCCTATAAGAAGTACTTTTTTATAGCGCCCAGATTCTATATATTTTGCTGCTGTAGACATTCCAAAAAGAAAGCTTGAACAAGCTGCCGTCAAGTCATAAGAAAAGGCATTTACGGCACCTATTTGGGTTGCTACGTAAACACCTGTTGCTGCTACTGGCATATCTGGTGTGGCTGTTGCCATAATCACCATGTCAATGTCTTTGGGGTCTGTATTGCTTTTGGCAAGAAGGTTTTTTGCTGCTTCTATAGCCATAAAGGAAGTCCCTTTACCTTCTTCTTTTAAAATACGGCGTTCTTTAATACCTGTTCTGGTGGTAATCCACTCATCATTAGTATCAACCATAGTAGCAAGTATATCATTGCTTAATACATATTCAGGGACATACCCTCCTACCGCAGTAATAGCAGCTGTTATTCTACTCATACAATTCGTTTAGATTTTTAAAAGAGATAAAAAACCTCTTTAAAAGCTCGGAAAAATAATGATTTTTAATGTAAAATATGGTTTTTTTAACCTTTTTCGACATTATTTCGACAATTTTGGGTAACAAAAAAACTCCCACATATAGTGGGAGTTCTAGTATTATATAAGAACGTCTTATGCTTCTGCTGTTTCTACAGCATCAATAACAATTTGACCTCTGTAGTACAATTTTCCTTCATGCCAGTGTGCTCTGTGGTATAAGTGAGCCTCACCAGTTGTTGGATCTGTTGCTATCTGTGGTGCAACTGCTTTGTAATGTGTTCTTCTTTTATCTCTTCTTGTTTTTGAGATTTTTCTCTTTGGATGTGCCATTACGTTATATTATTTATCGTTTAGTAAATTCTTTAATGAGTCCCATCTAGGATCTGTTTTATCCTCAGATGTACTTTTATTTTTTTTATTTGCCCCTGGGCTTAACTCTTTAAGCTTGTCAAGTATATCACTCTTTAATGTGCCGTCTTCTATTCCTGGATGAATTCTTCTTGTAGGAAGATTCAAAATTACAGATTCATAAATGTATTGCTGGATGTTCACTTCATAACTTCCATGAGGAATAATTAGAAGGTCTTCATTTTCATTATTAAACTCTTCACCAAACTTTACTATAAAGTGATAACTACCACTTAATTCTTGGTCAAAAGGCTCATTTGTAACGTCACAAAAGACATTAACAACACCCTTATAATCAATAGTAAACTCTAATAGCGTTGTTTTTTTATCCAGTAATACATCGAGATTTAGATTTACATCATTAAACTCGTCATACTCAAAATGCTCAAAGAACTTATTTTCAATTTTAAAGTCAAGATGATGCTCTCCTAATTTTAATCCTACAAACGGGATTGTAAATTCTTTCAATTCTCTCATAACCACATCTTGATACAATTGCGCCTTACTTGTAAAGCGGGTGCAAAGATAAAAAAATATTTGATTTGCAAATTAATTTATCACTACTTTTTTACAAACGGTTGACGACGGTTAACAACAAGTGGTTTTTCTGAAATTTTCTGGTGCTGTTCTCTAGCATTAAAAATTGAAATCGCACTATAAATTGCTGCTCTAAAAGACTCGTGATTTGCTTGGTTCTTTCCAGCAATATCGTAGGCTGTACCGTGATCTGGAGAAGTTCTCACCTTGTCTAATCCAGCAGTAAAGTTAACACCAGATCCAAAAGCTAAGGTCTTAAAAGGTATCAATCCTTGATCGTGATAAGAGGCAATAATTACATCAAAATTCTTGTAATTACCCGAACCAAAAAAGGAATCTGCTGCATATGGGCCAAAAACTACCTTCCCATTATTGCGTAAATTATCTAATGTCGGTCTTAAAACCTCATCATCTTCTTTACCTATTACTCCATTATCACCTGTATGTGGATTAATCCCTAAAACAGCAATTTTTGGCCTTTCAATTCCAAAATCTTGAATCAATGTTTTATGAATTGTATTTATTTTCTTTTCAATTAAATCTCTTGTAATTTTTGAAGCAACATCTTTTACAGCAACGTGATCTGTAAGCAACCCTACTCTAAGAGAGTCTGAAACCATAAGCATTAAAGCATCTCCTTCTAATTCTTGATCAAGATAATCTGTATGACCAGGAAAAGAAAATGTGTCTGACTGAATATTAGACTTATTAATAGGCGCCGTTACTAATACATCTATCTTCCCCTCTTTAAGGGCTGTAACTGCGCTCTGAAACGACTTTAAAGCATACTTACCCGCCTCCTTCTCTTCCTTACCGTAATGCACTTCTACATTCTCTTTCCAGACATTAAGAACATTTATCTTTTTATGAATAATCTTATCTACGCTATCAATACCTTGTAAGTTACATTGTATATTTCCTGTCTTTTTGTAAAAAGACATTAATTTAACATTTGCAAAAATCACAGGAGTACAAAAATCTAGCATCCTTGAATCTTCTAATGTTTTTAAAATTATCTCTGGCCCTATCCCGTTTAGATCACCTATAGAGATTCCTACTTTCATTTTATTCTCTTTGCTCATTATATATACGTGTTCTTTATGATTACTTTTGCTAGACAAAGGTAACTAATTGAAATTATGTTTACAGGGATTATTGAAACCATTGGTACTGTTAAGTCGCTTCATGAAGAAGGAACAAATCTTCATATAGAAGTCACAGCATCATTTACACAAGAATTAAAAATTGACCAAAGTGTCGCTCATAATGGGGTGTGTCTTACTGTTGTTTCTTTAAAAGGCAATGACTATAAAGTTACAGCCATTAAAGAAACTTTAGATAAAACTACTTTATCTTCATTGATTAACGGGAGCAACTTAAACCTTGAGCGTGGTATGAGGTTGGGTGACAGACTAGACGGTCACATTGTTCAAGGGCACGTAGATCAAACGGCAACCTGTACAAGTGTAAAAGAAGAAAATGGCAGCTGGAGATTTACTTTTAAATATGATAGTAGCCTAGGTAACGTTACAATAGAAAAAGGGTCTATAACTATTAATGGAGTAAGTCTTACGGTGGTTGATTCTGGTAAAGACTTTTTTAGTGTAGCGATTATACCTTATACCTATGAGCACACTACTTTTTCTTCTTTGAAAGAAGGGCATAAAATTAATCTAGAATTTGATGTAATAGGTAAATATGTAGCTAGACTTACGCAGCTTTCTTCTTAGCAGTACGCGAAGTATAAACATAATATACTCCTAAAGCGACACCTGCAATTAGCAAAAACACAATATTGTCATCTATAGGCAAAGAAGCATCTATAGGTGGTCCTGGGGTTCTATTAGTATTAGGCACAGGTGGTCCATTATTGCTTCCAGAAGACTGTGCAAACAATTGCACTCCATTAAATAGAGTGAGGATTAGTGATATAAAAAGTACGATTTTAGATCGCATAGGTTAAATAGGGGGTTACGCTTTTTAGGGTCGTTTTATTTATGGCAAATTAGTCAAAATTTCTAACTCAGCATAGTAAAATGAGAGTTATCAACTATTTATTAACTGCTTTTTCGACAAAAACGTCGTTAAACCGCCATAAACACAGATGAAAGGCAAAATAGCCTAAAATGTGTTTTTTATGTAAAACCACATTTTTGTTCTCAAAATCCACCAATATTGTAACCATTTTTACTTTTTTAGGTGATTTAAGTTTGACCTTAATCCTGCTTTAGTGCTATAAAAACTCTAATTCATGAAAAAAGACCTTAGCTTTCGCTAAAGTCTTTTTTTCTTGTGGTCCCACATGGACTCGAACCATGGACCACCTGATTATGAGTCAGGTGCTCTAACCAACTGAGCTATAGGACCGGCAATCTGGGTGCAAATGTATATTCTTTTACTATTATTGCAAACTATTTTTGGTCTTATTTATTTCTTGACACAACTCAACTAGTACTCCGCTGCTTGACTTAGGGTGTAAGAAAACCACCCACTTATTGTCTGCGCCTCTTTTAGGTTCCTCATTTAGAACGACAAAGCCCTCTTTTTTTAAACGAATGACCTCTGCTTTTATGTCTTCTACAGCAAAAGCAATGTGATGAATTCCCTCTCCTTTTTTTTCAATAAATTTATTTATTGGACTATCTGGTCTTGTTGCTTGAAGCAATTCTATCTTACTTTCTCCACATTTAAAGAAAGAAGTAGTCACTCCTTCACTTTCTACAGCTTCAGTTTTATATGGTTTCTCTCCTAATAAAGAAGTGTAAATCTCATTTGCAGCAGCTATATCTTTAACGGCAATGCCTAGGTGTTCTATTTTATTCATGCATTAATTCTCTTTTTGTCATTTTTAATGGTCAAATTCACTCTAACTATAAATAATTACACAAATGACTCCTTTTTTGTTAATCTTCTATTTCAAATATACCCAATAAAAAAGTAGTCTCATAGCAGACCAATGGCTCAAACACGTAAAATTTCGGCAATAAAGACTATTTTTGCATTATGGAAGAAAGTAACAGACAGAAAAAGATAGCCGGAGTTTTACAAGAAGATCTTGCAAGTGTGCTTCAAAACATCTTGAGAGAAAGTGGCCAACTTGGTACGCTTATCTCTGTAAGTAAAGTAAATGTCACGGTAGACCTCTCTATAGCAAAGGTATATGTGAGTGTTTTTCCTACTACTAATGCAGCTGCTATAGTAAAAGAAATTAATGAAGGAAAGTCTAAAATTAAACACGAGGTGGCACAACTTACACGCCATCAACTAAGACGTATGCCTGAATTACAATTTTTTAACGATGATTCGTTAGATTATATAGAGCAAATAGATGAGGCCGTAAAAGGAAAAGATGACCCTTTAAAAAACCCAGATTTGCTCCCTAAACGAAAAAAATCATAACGTGAGTTTCTCGCTCTACATTGCTAAAAGATATCTTTTTACAAAGAGCAGTAATAATGCAATAAACATTATAACCGGTATCGCGGCAACAGGAGTTGTCGTGGGTGCAATGGCGCTTTTTATTGTGCTTTCTGGTTTTGGTGGTCTTAAAGAGTTTAGCCTTCAGTTTTCTAATTTTTTTGATAGTGACATTAAAGTTTATCCTGCAGAGGGTAAAACAATCACACTTGATGACGCCCTTTCTTCTGAAATTTTAAAGATTGAAGACATCGCAGCTATTTCAGAAGTAATAGAAGAGCGTGTCTATGCGCAGTATAAAGGGAAAAGTCATCTTGCAATTATTAAAGGTGTTGATATTAACTACGGAAACGTGAACCCCATTGATAGTATACTCTATTATGACTCTTGGTTAGTGCCTAATAAGGCCGAAGTGGTTATAGGGCTAGGTATGGCATCAAAATTATCTACAGGAACCAGAGATTACGGCAATTTGCTTAAATTAAGTGTGCCAAAACCTGGTAAGGGACAAATACTAGACCCAAGCAAAGCTTTTACTTATTCTCGCGCGGTAATAGGTGGTATCTATAATGTAAATGAAGACTTAAACAGTAAATATGTATTTAGCGATATAGGTTTTGCACGTGATCTTTTATCACTAGATAGCACAAAGGTTTCTGCTCTAGAAATAAAATTAAAGGACAACGCCAAAGAAGAGAATGTTGTTGCTGCTCTTAATGAGGCTTTTAATAATAAGGTGATTATTAAAACCCGTATACAGCAAAACGATGCTCTTTATAAAATGCTTAACGCAGAAAATCTTGCTGTATATTTTATTTTTACCTTAATACTTATTATTGCCCTATTTAATGTGGTAGGTTCTATTATAATGATGGTTCTAGACAAGAGGTCTAATATTAAGACGCTTTTTAATATGGGAGCTACTATAAAAGAAATAAGAAGTGTCTTCTTTTACCAAGGTGTCTTAATGACCGTTTTTGGTGGTATTGTAGGAGTTGTGCTCGGAGTAATAGTTATAGCGGCACAGCTTCAATTTAATTTACTAAACATAGCACCGGGTCTTCCTTATCCAGTAAGTCTTGAGTTTAAAAATGTAGTGATTGTTTTAGTTACAATTACTGTTCTAGGTATTATAGCTGCAAAAATATCTTCAAGCAGAGTGAGCGAAAAACTTATTAATTAAAAGCGCTCAAATTGAAAGTCTCCAAACTTTTCTAATACCTCATCAAAAGCAGCAAATACATCTACGCTTTGATCACTTGTAACCATTTTCATTCTATGTTCTTTAAAGTGAGGAATCCCTTTAAAGTAATTTGTGTAATGTCTCCTTGTTTCAAAAACACCTAAGGTTTCTCCTTTCCAGTCTATTGCCATTTGCAAGTGTCTTCTAGCAGCCTCTACACGTTCTGCCATAGTAGGCAGAGCGGCGTGTGTTCCTGTTTCAAAAAAGTGTTTTACTTCTTTAAAAAACCAAGGATAGCCTATGCTAGCTCGCCCAATCATGGCACCGTCTAGACCAAACTTGTCACGCATTAACATCGCTTTTTCTGGCGTGTCTACATCACCATTACCAAAAACAGGAATATGCATTCTTTGGTTATTCTTAACCTCTGCAATAGGTGCCCAGTCTGCATCACCTTTATACATCTGTGCTCTTGTACGACCGTGTATTGAGATGGCTTTACAGCCTACGTCTTGCAGTCTTTCTGCTACCTCAACTATTTTTATAGTATCGTGATCCCAACCTAATCTTGTTTTTACTGTTACAGGGAGTTTAGTGTGCTTGACCATAGCCTCTGTAAGAGAAACCATTAAATCAATATCTTTTAATATGCCGGCCCCTGCACCCTTGCTTACTACCTTTTTTACAGGACAACCAAAGTTAATATCTATAATGTCTGGTCCACTCGCCTCTACAATCTCTACACTGCGTAACATAGATTCTAGAACAGCTCCAAAAATCTGAATGCCTACTGGTCGTTCTTTTTCATAGATATCCAGCTTCATTACGCTTTTTGCTGCATCGCGTATTAGGCCTTCACTTGAGATAAACTCTGTATATACAACATCTGCCCCTTGCTCTTTGCATAATGCACGAAACGGTGGGTCACTCACATCTTCCATGGGTGCTAATAATAATGGAAAATCTCCTACATCTATATCGCCTATTTTGCTCATTGTATGCCCGCGAAGGCGGGTACCTTTTTTGTAATATTCTTAATTGTTGGCAAAAATAACTAAATTTTAAACGTGTATTATTTCCGAAGCATTAAAGAGCTTAAAAATAAATACAACTTATAAATAAAAATCTAATAGTTAACTAGTTGAGCCTATCTTTCTCATCAGTATCTATAGACTTATTATTATCCCTTAGACGGGCATTTCCGAAGTTGTATTTAAAACCTAACGTGAAGACTCTGGTTTCTACCTGTGCAGAATAAAAGTTATCTTGGTTTAGATATCTAGAAATTACGGGGCTATTAGACGCTCTGTTAAAGATGTCTTCAACGCCGGCAGTAATACTTGCTTGCTTGTTCCAGAAAGATTTTCTGAAAGATAGGTTTAAGAAAAATACATTGTCATAGTCTGCAGATGCAAGTATAAAGTTTGAAATGTATTGAGAACTCAAATCTGCTGTAAAGGTTCTGTCTTTAGATAGCGTAAAATTTGAATATACATACCCGTAAAATCCTGCTGTATTATTTCTCGAGGCTCTTTGCTCGCTCTCTAATGCTAAAAACTCGTTTTCTAAATAAAACGTAGAGGTGATAACATAAAAATATAACCAACTTGGGAGTTTACTAGGTGTATATTGAATATCAAAACTATATTGAAAATCGTTTAATAAATTTGCCTCACTATTACGCAATTCTCTATTTACATTGTCCTGAAACCTTAAAGTGTTTAATGAGTTGTCAATCTTTTCATAATACGCCTCAAAAGCCCAAACGTAATTATAAGAATAATTAAATGCAATCTTATCTGAAATGGCAGGTACTAAGTTAGGGTTCCCCTCATCAAAATTATTTTCATTTATAAAATATTTAAATGGATTTAGGTTTTGGTAACCAGGTCTAGTTATACTTCTCGTATAAGCAAACCCTGCGCTGTGCTTATCATTAAATGTATATTGCCCAGAAAACCTTGGGAAAAAATTATAGTAGTTATTAGTGTTAGTTTTTCCTAAAGATCTTGACCTACCGTCAATATCAGTATATTCTACACGCATACCTGCATTCACATCAAATTTTCCAAAACCTTTTTCAAAGTTTATATATGAGGCATAAATTTTTTCTAAATAATTAAAATCATCAGATAATGCTTCGTTGAACTCATTAGGCGCAATGTCTGTATCAAAAAAATCTAGTTTACTATTGCTGTCTATGTAACTATATTTTGTTCCTATTTGTACTGTTCCGTCCCATAACCCGTGAGCTAAATCTACTTGTGCGGTATAGATTTTAGTCCCTTGGTTAGCATCTGTAGAAAAGCTATTGCTGTTAAGTAATAATCCTGCAGGATTATTATATGCAGTTGCAACATTTTGTAAACGGTCATTATTATAATCTGTGTAGTTTACAGCGGCAGTTAGGTTAGAATTTTCTTCATCTAACAAGATCTTATAATCTCCGTTTATAGAAATAGTATGTGTATCACTTGCCACATCACTAATGGTTGTAAAAGTAGAGTCAACTATGCTTTGTGCATTTCTAATAGTAGTAAACCCCTTATTATCATATGTTTCATTTGGGTTTACTGAAAATGTAGTTGCAAGACTTATAGATTGCTTTTTGTCTATTGTAAAATCTGCTACTAAGTTACCTTGGTGAGCATTAGCACGAGTTGTACGATTAAAATCACTATTCCATATAGAGTTAGTACTCCCATCTGGCTCAAAATAACGAATGAAATTTTCGTCTTCTTTAAAGTTTTTTCGCCTGTTAAAACTATAGCTTCCGTAGAAGTTTAACCAGTTGTTTTTATAAAAATGTGATGTTCCTAATCTATACTTCGGAAATACGCCTTGTGTGTAATTTGCGTTTACAGAACCTTTATAGCCAATAGAAATAGCCTTAGAAGTATTAATGTTTAATACAGTACCTGTTGCACCATCATATTTTGCCGAAGGATTTGTGATTACCTCAACATTTTTAATATTTGATGCATCTGTATTTTGAAGTAGCGAAACCACTTCAGACTGCGATAGATAAACACGCTTATTGTTAATGTAAATGACAGGAGCGCTATATTTTATTTTTATTTCTTCACCAACGACGATAACACCTGGTGTTTTTTTTAATAAATCGAAAGTGCTCCCAACTGACATGGATGTGTTCTCCACATTAAAAACCAGTTTTCCTGCTGTTTTTTTTATAGTGGGTCTTTTGGCAATGATTACTGTTTGGTCAAGACTCTCTGCAGATTCCTCTAGTGTTATATTGCCTAGCATTTTTGGGGCGGTTACTTCAATTTTTTTTAAAGCAAAACCTAAATAACTAACCGTTAAAATGTAAGATGAAGCAGTAGGCGTTTCTATTTTAAAATTTCCGAAGTCATCTGTTGTCGTGCCAGAAAGATAGGTTCCTTCTGGGGTTTCTTTTGTTGGTATTTCAGAAACAAGAACTGTAGCAAAAGAAATAAAATCTCCAGTGGTGTCAACAACACGACCAGAAATTTCAGCTTGCTGACTAAATCCTATAAAAGAAGTAAACAGAAAGAATAGACAAAGAATAATGCGCATTAAATTGAGTTTGGTTTACAATGTAAAATTGCAGTTTTATAAAACAATATCAAAGGTTTAGCTCAAATAATCGGTGTATGGTCGTTCTCTCCTCTATTTTAGCTTGCAATTAGTTTATATTTGCATCATTAGCGCTAAGCAACTCGTGCTCAAGCGTTGTCAAATTTTGAAATAAAGGGGTTTCTGCGTACGCGGAAATGGGAAATATGAAGAACATTCGCAATTTTTGCATTATTGCACACATTGATCACGGTAAAAGTACACTTGCTGATAGGCTTTTAAGCGCTACAGGAGCAGTGACAGCTCGTGAAGAGCAGGCACAGCTTTTAGATAGTATGGACCTAGAGCGTGAGCGTGGTATTACTATAAAAAGTCACGCAATACAAATGAACTATACCCATAATGGGGAAGAATATATATTAAACTTAATTGACACACCAGGTCACGTAGATTTCTCTTATGAGGTGTCTCGTTCTATTGCTGCTTGTGAAGGGGCACTACTTGTTGTAGATGCTGCTCAAAGCATACAAGCTCAAACAATATCTAACTTATATCTAGCACTAGAGAATGATCTTGAGATTATTCCGGTGCTTAATAAAGTAGACTTGCCTTCTGCAAACCCAGAGGTAGTTACAGATGATATTGTAGATCTTTTAGGTTGTAAAGCTGAAGAAGTTATTCCTGCATCTGCAAAAACAGGAATTGGTATTATAGACATATTAACGGCTGTTATTGAGCGTATTCCTGCTCCTACAGGGGTTGCAGATGAATCATTACAAGCATTAATTTTTGATTCTGTTTATAATCCTTTTAGAGGTGTAGAAACATATTTTAGAGTGCTTAATGGTTCTATTAAAAAAGGGCAACACATTAAGTTTATGGCAACGGGTAAAACCTATTATGCTGATGAAGTAGGAACGCTAAACTTAACTCAAACACCTAAAAAAGAAATAAAAACTGGAGATGTAGGGTATCTTATCACCGGTATCAAAGAAGCAAAAGAAGTAAAAGTTGGAGATACAATTACAGATGCAAAATCACCAACAACAAACATGATTGAAGGGTTTGAAGATGTAAAACCTATGGTATTTGCTGGTATTTATCCTGTAGACACAGAAGACTATGAAGAGCTTCGCTCTTCAATGGAGAAACTGCAATTAAATGATGCTTCACTAGTATTTGTTCCAGAAAGTTCTGCGGCACTTGGTTTTGGTTTTAGATGTGGGTTCTTAGGAATGCTACACCTTGAGATTATTCAAGAAAGACTAGAGCGCGAGTTTGATATGACTGTTATTACTACGGTACCTAACGTGTCTTATAAAGCATATACAAATAAAGAACCAGATGTTGAAGTATTGGTAAACAATCCTAGTGATCTTCCAGATCCTTCTAAGTTAAATAGAATGGAAGAGCCTTATATTAAAGCAACAATCATAACAAAATCAGATTTTGTAGGTTCTGTAATGTCGCTTTGTATTGAGAAACGTGGACAGATTACAAACCAAACTTATTTAACAACAGAACGTGTAGAATTACAATTTGATATGCCATTAGCAGAAATTGTATTTGATTTTTACGATCGTCTTAAAACGGTATCTAAAGGATATGCTTCTTTTGACTACGCACCTATTGGGTTGCGTGAGGCTAAGCTTGTAAAAGTAGACGTGCTCCTTAACGGAAACATTGTAGATGCGCTTTCTGCTTTATTACACCAAGACAATGCCTACGACATCGGTAAAAAAATGACCGAAAAATTACGCCAATTAATCCCTAGACAACAGTTTGATATCCCGATACAAGCTGCAATTGGGGCAAAAATTATTGCTCGTGAAACAGTAAAGGCATTACGTAAAGATGTAACAGCTAAGTGTTATGGAGGTGATATTTCTAGAAAACGTAAACTACTAGAAAAGCAGAAAAAAGGTAAGAAACGTATGCGTCAAGTAGGTAATGTAGAGATCCCTCAAGAAGCATTTATGGCAGTGTTAAAGTTGAATGACTAACTTAACTTTAGCTATCAATTAAAACAAAAAATGCCCTTCAATATTGAAGGGCATTTTTTTTATGTAGTTATGTAAAATTTAATTCTAGTTACACGGAGAAAATAATTCGTAAGCTTGAATGTAAGCTTCAAATTCTTGTTCAGTATCTACACCAGCAACAAAGGCATTACCATTGTCTCCTTCACAAACTTCAACTTCTGGGCTTGTTTGAGTCACTCCCTCTACCTCTATTTCAAATGCAGCACAAGTTTGACATCCATCATCTGAATCATTATCATCATCACCACCACAAGAAGTTGCAAATACTAGACTTAATATTGCGAAACTAAAAATTACTTTTTTCATTATACTGTTTTTAAGTTAGTTGTAAAGATGAATTAATTATTTAGTTTCCGCAAGCAGTACCAGTTTCTTGCAGTCCATCTAGATAAGTATTATAGTCTACACCTGTATTCTCCCCATTTACAGAGGCGGTTCCGTCAGACTCTTTGCATACTTCAAAGGCTGCTGTAAGGTCAGAGGTGCAAGTAGTACAGGCTCGGGCCTCATCTTTATCACAAGAAATAAAAATGGTACTAATAGATAAAATCAATAAAAATCGAAGCGACATAAGTATAGTTTCTGAAATTTTAAAACGGAAAACCTCCGCTTTTATTTTAATCTTTGGTTATGGGTGTTTCTTCCATGGTTGCAGTAATCACCTCTTCAAAATCCATTGGCTTTCCTAAGTAAGCAATAGAAGTTCCTTCTACAATATCTACTTCTTTTAAAGAGTCTATAAAAGTAATATCACCATTTTCATCTTTCTTAAACAAAGGGATTGCATCTTTACTGTCCCTAATCATCTCAAGAACTTTTAAAAATTTTGAATTATCCTGTACATCTATCTCTTGTATTGAAGGAAAATCTCTTGCTATTTGTGTAAAACGAACATAGTCATGTGTATTGCTAAAGATTTCATCACTATCATGTGGCGTATTTTTGATTAGTTCCTCAGAGGTTAACAAGCGGTAAATTCCGTTTTCTCCAAAACGCTTCCCAAAACGTGTCATCGCTTGCTTGTTTATCTCGTCATTACCTGTCATTGCTAATAAGTATCCCATATCACTTAACTCTATATTGTCGCTTAGGTCGTCATTATAGATGTTTGCATTAATAGCATCTAATCCTAGTTCTTTAGCTTTTTGAACATTGATACGGTTACTATCTACCAGCACAACATGCCTGCCGTTTTGTTGTAAATAAGACCCAATTAATCTAGATACACGTGATCCTCCAATAATCATAATACCTTCAGATTTTTTAAGGAATACTCCTAATAATGATGCGACTAGTCTTGCTGTGGTTGCGTTAAGTAAAACCGTCACTAACACGAGCCCAAAAACAAGTGGCGTTATATATTCTGCTCCAGAAACACCCATCTCTACTAGTTTTGTTCCAAAAAGAGATGCAATACCTGCCGCAACAATACCACGTGGTCCTACCCAACTTATAAATAGTTTTTCATTAAACTTTAAATTAGATCCAGCAGTACTCAAGAAAACCCCAATAGGCCTCACTACAAAAATGATTGTAGCAAATAGGATTGCAGTTTTCCAGTTATAAATTAGCATAAGATCATCCACACTAATATTTGCAGAGAGCAATATAAATAAGATAGAAATTAGAAGAAGACTCAATGATTCTTTAAAATAAAGGAGTTCTTTTAGATTAGGAAGATCACTATTACCTAGATACATACCCATAACAACTACAGCAAGTAAACCAGACTCGTGTGCAAATAAGTCACTTAAAACAAAAATTAAAAGTACAATAGATAAGGATGCTACATTTAATAGATAATGAGGAATCACTTTACGTTTTACAGCGTGATACATAGCAAAACCACCAGCAAGACCAAATGCAAAACCAATTACTATAATTTTACCAAACTCTAATAAAGCGTGTTTTGTATAACTACCTCCAGCACCATGATCAGCAGCGCCACTCAAAGCTTCTGCACCAGCTTCTACAAATTCTGGAGAAACATTTACACTTATAAAACCAAAAACTAAAACAGCCACTAAAGCACCTATAGGGTCAATTAAAATACCCTCCCATTTAAGTACTGCAGAGATGTCTTTTCTTAGCGGTATGTTTCTTAAAATAGGTGTTATTACCGTTGGCCCAGTCACAATGATCAAACCTGCAAACAAAAAAGAAATTTGCCAATCTAGTCCAAAAAAATAGTGTGCAGAAACTCCTGCACCAAAAAAAGTAACTATAGATCCTAAACTTATTAATTTACCAATAACGCCACCCACTTTTTTAACTTCGCCCATTTTTAGTGTTAGGCCTCCTTCAAAAAGGATAATACCTATGGCAAGTGACACAAAATAAAAGAGACCCTCACCAGGAAAAAAACCTTTATTTCCATTATAAATAGGCTGTATCCATTGATTACCATCTTCAGAATAAAAAGTAGAAAGCGGCCCCACAGCAAGACCAATAAGGATTAATGGTAAAATTGCTGGAATTTTTAATTTCCAAGCAAGCCATTGGGCAAAAATTCCTAAAATGATGATTCCGGCAAGTTCTAACATATGTTTAGCTTTTGGTGCTTAAAATATAAATATACTGTTTCAGGAGAAAACAATTAGTATAATATTAACCCGACTTCAATACATTACGATAAATCCCTATGGTAATTTGTTGGAACACTCAGCAACCTTAAAGTAGCTAATTACTTAAAATTGTTTATCAATTATTGATCTTAAAACAAGGTAAAGGCTGCTGAGAAATTTTGAGCTAACCGTCTTCAATTTTTAGTACTATATGAATCTCAAAATTGTACCAAAGCAGAAAAGCAGTATATTGTCGCTCTTTGCATTTTTTTGGCTTTCGCCAAAATATCAATCATTCAAACAATTGGCACATAAAAATTTTAATACAATCGGTATAGGGGTCACTTTTTCTCCTAACCTCAAAGCAAACATTTATGAGGCTTCTAGACTTGCAATGTTGTTTCAGGCAAAATTACTACTTATTCACGTTGGTGACGTTTCCGAAGAAAAGAGAGGAAAGTTTGAAACTATTTTAAAACCATTTATAATTGACGGGTTAGATGCTCAAGTAGCTTTTCAGCCGGGCGAACCTGTAGATGCCATACTAGAAACTGTAGTGAAACAGAATATTGATTTACTTATACTTGGAGCAGTACAGAGAGAAAGTTTTTTAAAGTATTATGTAGGCTCTATTGCACGTAAAATTACTAGAAAAGTTACTTGTTCTGTAATGCTGTTAATTAATCCTTCTGTAGAGCGCATACCTTGTAAGCATATTGTAGTTAATGGTCTTGAAGATAAAAAAACCGAACAAACTGTCGCGACTGCTTTTATGGTTGCAGCTGCTTTAAATAGTGACAAAATAACCATTGTAGAAGAAATCTCTCATGACAAAGTGGGTACGGTAGAGGATACTAAATCACTACGAAAAACCAACTTGCTAAAAGAAAAAATTAAAAGACAAGAAGAGTCTCGAGTGCAGTCTATTCTATCTCATATTCCAGAAAACCATAAAGAGGGACGTAATATTGCAACTCAAGCAATTTTTGGAAAAAGAGGGTATAGTATTGGGCATTTTGCTCAAGTGGTACGAGCAGATTTATTAGTGATGAATGCTCCAGAAAAAACAGGTTTTTTTGATCGCCTTTTCCCACATGATATAGAGCATATTTTAACCGAACTACCTAACGACGTATTAATTATTAGATGAATTCTAAAAAAAATAACCTAAACATTTTTTTTAAAGCATTACCCAAAAATATTTTTTCTGGGTTTGTGGTAAGTCTTATCGCGTTGCCTTTAGGTTTGGGGCTAGCTATGGCTAGTGAAGCACCTCCTATTGCGGGTATAATTGCTGCTGTTGTGGGCGGAGTTCTCGTTTCTATACTTGGGGGTAGTAATGTTACAATTGCTGGGCCTGGTAATGGTCTAGTGGGGGTACTTCTAGTAGCTATAACAACACTAGGTATTGAGGGAGCATATGCCGCAATTATCTGTTCTGGTGTCTTGTTAATTATACTCGGTTTTTTAAAAATGGGGAAATTAGCAGACTTCTTTCCTGCCTCAGCAATTCAAGGAATGTTAGCCGCTATTGGGTTGATAATTTTAGGAAAACAGTTTCATATCATGCTTGGTAATAAGCTATCGCTGGGTGGCAGCATTGATTATTTATTAGAAATACCAGCCACTATTATTGGTGTGTTTAGTTATCAAGATTCAGGATTAACTTTTGCTGCTATTGCAGGGGTAAGTTCTTTGATAATTATGGTTTTTTATGGGAAAATTAGAAATCGTTTTTTACAGCTTGTACCTGCTCCTATGTGGATTGTGTTAATAGCCATTGCTATTAGTTATTATTATGAGTTAGTGTTACAACAACCCAATCCTGTAAGCCCAGAATATATGATTTCTGGTATTCCTGCTCCAGCTCAAATAATAAATGAAATTCCTGTGCCTAACTTTGCTGCAATAGGCGGAATAGGTTTTTGGCTTAGTGTTCTTGCACTAACTCTTGTTGCTAGTATTGAGTCATTGCTTAGTATAAAAGCAGTAGATAAACTAGACCCTCAAAAAAGACGTAGCAATGTAAATAGAGACTTAAAAGCACTTGGTCTTGCGACAGTGGGTAGTGGCTTTTTAGGTGGGTTAAATGTAGTTACAGTTATTGCAAGAAGCTCTGTAAATGTTAATAATGGCGGTAGCAACCGTAGTTCAAATTTTGCGCACGCAACTTTTTTAGTAATCTTTATTGTATTATTTAGTTCACAACTTACTAGAATACCTTTGCCTGCATTAATGGCTATATTAGTCTACACGGGGTATAAACTTGCGTCTCCAGGCCAAATAAAAAAATTATTTTCTATAGGTAAAGAGCAATTAATTATCTTCTTTACCACCCTATTAGTTACCCTTTTTGTTGACCTCATCACTGGTATTGTGGCAGGAGTTTTGATGACATTTATCATTCATGTATTTATAAATAAAGGTGCTTCTATTTTTTTTAGAAATGTTCTTAAGCCTAATGTATTAATGTTTAGAGAGCAAACTACGGGCACCTATTATGTGAGTGTCAAGCATTTTTGTAGTTTTCTTAATTTTTATAAACTAAAACAAAAATTAGATGATATTCCAGAAGATCAAGATGTGGTAGTAGATTTTTCTATGTGCCGTTTTGTAGATCACACCGTTATGGAAAACTTAAGCGGATATCAAGAGGTCTTTTTAAAAAGAGACGGGCATTTTGAGGTAGTTGGTCTTGACCTTCACGGTACAAAAAGTGAGCACCCATTTGCTTTAAGACGTTTTGTTCCTGGGCTACAAAAGAAAGGGACAACACTTACTAGGCGTCAATTAACATTATCTGAAATTGCAAGAGATTTTGACTTACAATATGAACCTGAGAAACTTGTAGATGCTCACTTTTTAGATTCTTATCGCTTTTTCAGCACAAAAAAAATAGAGCGTGTTTATAATAGGTTGTTTACAGAAGGGAGTTCTTTTAAAATCTTTGATGTGAATTACTCAGAAGGAGAATTTATTGCAAAAGAAGAAGTAAAAACCACAATGTTGCATTTAAAGCTTGATAATAATATTCCTAGTTTTACTCTTGATCGCGAAGGGTTTTTAGAGAAGGTTACACTTTTTGCAGGTTTTAAAGATATCCCTATTGAAAACCATAGTGACTTTACAAAACGTTTTTATTTAAAGGGTAAGAACGAGGTTGCAATCAAACAGTTTTTTACCGATAAGCTGGTAGTCTTTTTTGAGAGTAACCCTTACTATCACATTGAGAGTAACGGTGAAGCGCTACTTATATACAGCAAAGAACGTATTGCTGGTGTTAAAGAAATTAAAAGTTTAATAGATTTTGGACTTAGGCTTGAAGCAACTATAATAGAAGAAAACTAGCTTTTTTCTATATGTCTCTTTTAAAACTTTTTACATTTTTAAAGACAAAGTGTATTCATAATATATTCTTAACATTAATACACATTAAACGCTCTTTTTGTATTTTGCAGGTTATATGAAATTACATCCTATAGAAGCCGGAAATTTTAAACTAGACGGAGGCGCTATGTTTGGCGTTGTCCCTAAACCTTTATGGACTAGAACAAACCCATCTGATGCCAATAACATGATAGACATCGCAGCGCGTTGTCTTTTAATTGAAGATGGTAATAGGTTGACCTTGATTGATACAGGAATGGGTGATAAACAAAGTGAAAAATTCTTTGGTTATTACTTTAAATGGGGAGATTACAGCCTTGATGCTTCGCTTAAAAAAGCAGGATTTCATAAAGACGATATCACAGATGTCTTTATGACACATCTACACTTTGACCACTGTGGTGGTAGTGTACAATGGAACAAAGACAGAACAGGTTACGAACCTGCGTTTAAAAATGCAAAATTTTGGAGTAATGAGAATCACTGGGACTGGGCAACAAAACCTAACCGTCGTGAGAAAGCTTCATTTTTAAAAGAAAATATTTTACCAATGCAAGAGAGTGGTCAATTGCATTTTGTGAATAATGCCACCCAGAGCTTTTCTGAAGAAAACAATAAAATAGATTTTGCTCCAAAAAGTGAAATGCCTTTTGGTATATTTTATGCAGATGGGCATACAGAAAAACAGATGCTCCCAATGATACAATATAAAGGCAAGACCATAGTCTTTATGGCAGATTTACTACCTACTGCAGGGCATTTACCTTTACCATTTGTAATGGGATATGACACAAGACCTTTGCTTACGCTTCCTGAAAAAGAAAAGTTTTTAAACGCCGCAGCGACACACAAATATTATTTATTTTTGGAGCACGACGCTCATAACGAGATAATTACTGTAAAACATACAGAAAAAGGGGTTCGCCTCGATCAAACATTTACATTCAACGAACTATTTAATTAAACATAAACACATGAATATTTTAAAATCTTCTCTAATAGTAACAGCATCTGCACTTGTATTAGCAGGTTGTGGTGGAGTAGCTCCTCTTGTTTCAACACCAGTGGCAAACATTGATACAATACCACTTAAAATCTCAGATATGACAGACACGCAAATGAAAGCGTGGACTATGGCAGATCTTGCAACAGACACCATCCCAGGGATGAGTGTAGATAGAGCTTATAGTGAATTACTAAAAGGTAAAAAAGGAAAGCAAGTAATCGTTGCAGTAATTGATAGCGGAATTGATATTGAGCACGAAGACCTTAAAAATGTAATCTGGACCAACCCAAAAGAAATAGCGGGTAACGGAAAAGACGACGATAAAAATGGATACATAGATGACATTCACGGATGGAACTTTTTAGGAGACATCGTAGCAGAAAACTTAGAGTATGTTCGTATTGTTAAAAAATATGATGCTAAATACAATGGTAAAACTGCCGCTTCTATCCCAGCAGAAGAAAAAGCAACTTTTGCAATGTACCAAAAAGCTAGTGCAGAATTACAAAAAGAGATAGAGCAAACTAATGCAACCATTACTCGTTATAATCAAATGATTGGTGGGTTAAAGCCTGCTCACGCAGCAATGACAAAAAAATTAGGTAAAGCAGACTACTCAAAAAGTGAACTTTTAGGTATTAAAGACGCTACAGAAGAAGAACAACAGCAAATAGGTATGCTTAGCCAGATGTTTAATTATGCAGAGACGATCCCAGAGTTTTTAGTAATGTTAAATGGAGCAATAGAGTCTAGTCAGGGTAGAGCAGATACACACTTTAATGTAGAGGCAGATTTTAGAGGTGTTTTAGGTGATAATCCAGAAGATATTACAGACACAAACTACGGTAACAATGATGTAGATGGTCCAGATCCTAAAAAAGAAGATGCTATGCACGGTACACACGTAGCAGGATCTATTGCTGCTCAACGTAACAATGGGATTGGTATGGACGGTATTGCAGACAATGTAAAAATAATGGTTGTAAGAGCTGTACCAGATGGTGATGAGTATGATAAAGATATCGCACTAGCAATACGTTATGCTGCAGATAATGGAGCAAAAGTAATCAACACAAGTTTTGGTAAATATTACTCTATGCACCCAGAATGGGTATGGGACGCTATTAAATATGCAGGTACAAAAGATGTATTAATTGTAAATGCAGCTGGTAATGAAGGTATAGACCTTGACGGAATTCAAGTATACCCTAATGATCAAGAATTAACAGGAGGCGAGATAAGTGACAACTTTTTAACGGTTGGAGCACTTAACTATAAATACGGTAGTGAGCTTGTTGCAAACTTCTCTAACTATGGTAAAACAAGTGTAGACGTTTTTGGACCTGGTGTAAAAATCTGGTCAACGGTTCCTCTTAATGAATATCGTTTTTTACAAGGTACATCAATGGCTTCTCCTAATGTAGCAGGTGTTGCGGCAATGATAAGATCTCATTACCCTAAGCTATCTGCAAAACAAGTAAAGCAGGTGTTAATGGATAGTGGTATCTCTACAAAAACAGCTGTAATCTTAGGTGGTGATCCTTCTAATACAAATACGTTACCTAACGTTTCTACTTCAGGAAAAATGGTAAATATGTATAACGCTCTTATTATGGCGTCAAAAATGTAGTATTTAAAAAAGCCTTCCTCTCCGGAAGGCTTTTTACTTTTAATCGTTTAGGCGATGTATCAAATATTTAAAATTTCAGAAATTATGATCAAAAGGATTTTTATGATGGCCGCGGCTGTTTTTTTCTTCGGAAATGTGACGGGGCAAAACAATACTTCTTATTGGCAACAGCACGTTGATTACACAATGGATATTGATGTAGATGCAGATAAGAACCAATATGAAGGAGAACAAACTTTAGTTTATACTAATAACTCTCCAGACGTATTAGACCGTGTTTATTATCATTTGTATTTTAATGCTTTTCAGCCCGGTAGTGAGATGGATGTTCGTTCTTTAACCATAGAAGACCCAGATGGTCGTGTGGGAGATCGTATTTCAAAACTAACTCCAGATGAGATAGGATACATTAAGCCTAACAAGCTAACACAAGACGGAAAAAAACTAGAGTATGAAGTAGTAGGTACTGTTCTTGAAGTAAAATTAAACAAAGCTATACAGCCAGGAGAAAAAACGACTTTCAAAATGGAATGGGACGCACAAGTGCCATTACAAGTAAGACGTAGTGGGCGTGATAATGCAGAGGGAGTTAAGTTTTCTATGACACAGTGGTACCCAAAAATGGCAGAGTACGATTTTCAAGGTTGGCACGCAGACCCTTATATAGGTCGTGAGTTTCATAGCCCTTGGGGAGATTTTGATGTGACTATTCATATTGATAAAGAGTACACAGTTGCTGGTACAGGATATTCTGCTACTAATGTAATGGGTGACACTAATTATAAAGAAGTTAAAAAAGGGAAACGCGGCAAACGTACCTGGAATTTTACAGCACCAAAAGTGCATGACTTTACTTGGGCAGCAGATAACGATTATATACACGATCAATACGAAGGTCCTAATGGTGTAACACTTAACTTTTACTATAAAAACAACCCTGAAATTAAAGAAAACTGGAAAAACCTACAGCCTAAAACAGCAGAGATGCTAGCGTTTTTTAACGAAAAAATAGGTCCTTACCCTTTTAAGCAGTATTCTGTTATACAAGGTGGTGATGGTGGTATGGAGTACGCAATGTGTACTTTAATTACTGGTGAACGTAAATTTGGTAGTCTTATGGGCGTTACTGCACATGAGCTTGCTCATACGTGGTTTCAGTTTTTAATGGCTACAAATGAGGGTAAACACGAGTGGATGGATGAAGGTTTTACTTCTTACATTTCTAATCTTGCAATGGCTAAGATTAATGGTGGTGACAACCCTAACCCACATTCTGGTTCTTATGGTGGTTATAACTATCTAGCTAATAGCGGAAAAGAGCAACCTCAAACAACACATGCAGATCGTTATGCTAGCAACCGTGTATATGGTATCGCAGCTTACAGCAAAGGAGCTGTGTTCTTGGCACAATTAGAATACATCATCGGGAAAGAAAATGTTGCAAAAACCTTAAACCGTTATTATGATGAGTGGGCTTTTAAACACCCAACTCCTAATGATTTTATACGTGTAGCAGAAAAAGTAAGTGGTGCAGAGTTAGACTGGTATTTAATGGACTGGACTCAGACTACAAACCAGATTGATTACGCTATCAAGGAAGTTACTCCAGGAATGGACGGTACAAAAGTAACACTAGAGCGCATAGGCTTAATGCCAATGCCTATAGATCTAGACGTAACCTATGAGGACGGAACTCAAGAACAGTTTTACATCCCATTACAAATGATGCGTCAAGACAAAGCAAACCCTTACAGCGATATGGCTAGAACAGTAGCAAGAGACTGGGCGTGGGCATATCCTACCTATGAGTTGACAATACCTTCAGGTAAAAAAGTAAAATCTATTATGATCGATGCAAGTAAGCTTATGGCAGATGTAAATCGTGAGAATAACGTTTGGGGAACAGAAAAATAACCCTTTCTTTTTCTTCATAAATTTTAAAATTTAAGACCCGTTTTGCTACTCTGCAATTCGGGTCTTTTTTTTGTGTAGCAACTTATCAATCATTGTTATCTTTACTGCTTTAATCAATGTTACAAAAACAAGTGAAACTCACCCTTAACAAAACAGACCGTCTAAAATCTAAAAAAGCAATCACACAGCTTTTTGAAGAAGGGAAGTCTTTTAAAAAATACCCCGTAAGAGTGTTGTATTTACCTGTAGAAGATGCAGAAAAAACAAGAGCTACCTTCTCTGTTCCTAAGCGGCTTTTTAAACTTGCCGTAGATAGAAATAGAATAAAAAGACAGTTGCGTGAAGCGTACCGTTTAAATAGACCGTCTTTAGAACAAGAAAACGGCAAGAAATTTGTGATCATGTTTATCTATTTTGCACGAGAAGAAGTGCCTTATGCACAAATAGAAAAAGCAGTAATAGAATTATTAAAGCGCCTAAAACAAGTATAGGTCTTCATTTTTAATGGTATTTTAGTAAGCTTGATTATTTCTTCGGAAATTTTCTCTTTGATTATTTAATTAAATATAGACGACTGTCTCAGCTTATTGAAGACTGTTTACAAACGCTTTGACATTCTCAGCGTGACAATATTAAATAATAACAATATAATTTATAACTGCACAGAAAGTGAATTTTTAGCATTTTCGACGCAAGTCTAAACAAATAGTTACCCGACTACTAGGGCATAAATATGAAAAAAAAATTAATAGTTGCAGGAGTTGCCGTGGTGGTGTTTTTTACTTCGGTAGGTTTTGTGAACAACAAGAGCGACTTTTTTGAAATCGCAAAACAAATTGAAATTTTTACTACGCTTTATAAAGAGCTAAACATGAATTATGTGGATGAGCAAACGCCCGCTACATTAATGGATAAAGCTATTGAGGGGATGCTCGCAGATCTTGACCCTTACACTCGCTACTGGAACGAACAGGCCGTAGAAGACTCTCGTATACGTAATAGCGGTGTTTATACAGGCGTTGGTGCTACCGTGCGCGTCTTAGATGATGAGATGTTTATTATGGAGCCTTTTAAAGATTATCCCGCTGATAAAGCTGGTTTAAAAGCTGGAGATAAAATTATTGAAATTGACGGTAATAAAATTGCTGGTTATGAAGGCGATGCTCGTAGCTTGTTAAAAGGGACTGCCGGTACAAAAGCAAAAATAACGTACACACGCCAAGGTAAAGAGGCAAAAACTACCGTAGAGCGCTCTGCAGTAGAAGTTAATGCAGTGCCTTATTATAAACTAGTGCAAGGCGATGTGGGTTATATTGTTTTAACTAAGTTTAATAAAAAAACAACTATTCAAACCAGAAGTGCTTTAGAAGATTTAAAAAGTCAAGGTGCCACAAAAATTATCTTAGATTTACGCGGAAATCCTGGAGGACTTTTAAATGAAGCAATAAATATTGTCAATCTTTTTGTACCAAAAGGTGAGGTGATTACCACTACAAAATCTGATATTGCCAAATACAATAAGGTTTATAAAACAACTAAGGAGCCTGAAGATCTTGATATTCCGTTAGTAGTTTTAGTGAATGGTCGCAGCGCTTCTGCTAGTGAGATTGTTTCTGGTGGTCTTCAAGATCTAGACAGAGCGGTTGTTGTAGGTGCTAGAAGTTTTGGTAAAGGACTTGTACAACGTCCTAAAAAGCTAACGTACGGTACTCAATTAAAAGTTACTATATCTCGTTACTATACGCCAAGTGGTCGTTGCATACAAGCATTAGATTACTGGAATCGTGATGAGAATGGTGACCCTATACGTGTAGATAGTAAAGAATATAATGCCTTTAAAACAAAAGGTGGCCGCACTGTTTATGATGGTGGTGGTATTTTACCAGATGTAGAGATGGAGACTTCTGTCTTTAGCCCTATCACAACCGCCTTACTTAAAGATAATGCCATCTTTGATTATGCAACAGAATATCATTATAAACACCCTATGACAGACTGGGCTGGTTATCAATTTTCTGATGCAGATTTTCAAGACTTTTTAAGCTTTTTAAAACGTAATGAGTTTGAATATGAAACAGATACAGAAAAGAAATTTGAAGAAGCACTACGCCGTGCAGATGATGATGACTTAAAAGAAGATATAAGTGCTAGCTACAATACGTTAATGTCTCAAATAGATGCTGCAAAAGAGCGTAAGGTAACAAAACGTAAGGCAGAGATAAAGTCGCTGTTAAGCGACGAAATTTTGAAGCGTTATTTTTATGCAGAAGGTTTATATGACTATCAACTAGAGCATAACCCTGAAATTTTAAAAGCGATTGAGATATTAAATGACACTAAAAAATATAACAGAATTCTAAACTAATAAATGACAGATTTCTTACAATTTTTTGAAACAATGCCCATCTGGATGAAAGCCGGATGGGTGTTTTTTGTTTTGGCTATTTTCTGGATTGCAGAGGGTTATTACTCTTTTATTAAAGAACCTTATAAAAAATGGAAACACGCAAAAACAAATTTGGTTTTACTACTCTTTGTTATGATAATTAATGCTGTCTATGGCATTATTACCATTGGGGTATTTAACTGGTTACAAACCTCTCAGTTCGGGCTATTACACTTAATAGACGCTCCTGTTTGGGTAGAGTTAATACTCTCTTTACTTGTGTTAGACTTTATCGCACAATATGGTGTGCATTACCTTTTACATAAAATACCTGTGCTGTGGCGACTACACTTAGTACATCATACAGATAAAATGGTAGATGCTACTACAGGTACACGTCACCATCCTTTAGATTTTATTTTACGTGAGAGTTTTGCTTTAATAGCAGTTATAATTATGGGGATGCCTATTTCTTTTTACCTTTTTTACCGCATTCTTAGTATCGCGTTCACTTATTTTACTCACGCTAATATATCATTACCAAAATCGCTTGATAAAACACTTAGCTACGTTATTGTAACCCCAGATATGCATAAGTTTCACCATCATAATGAGCTACCGTTAACAGATACCAACTTTGGTAACATGTTCTCTATTTGGGATAGACTCTTTGGTACTTTTTACTACGGAAATGTGAACGACATTGTATATGGCGTTGATATTGCAGATCACACCAATGATGAGAATATTACAGTACAATTAGGGATGCCTTTTAATAAGAGTGTGAAGAGTAAGAATTAGAGGAAAGACCGCTGTCGATGAAAGAAGAAAGACTAGCCTTCTATTCTATTTTAAAAATGTCAAATCTAAAATGATAATTGTTTTACAAAAGTTTCAGCTATGCCGTCTTTCAACAAAGTGGTTTTACATCTTCCTTCTTTCTTCTTCCACCACTATACAATTCAAAGCTTAACGCCTTTTTAACAGCTTAATCCCTTTGTTTATTGTAGTTTAAGATTTATGGTACAAATAGACAAACGCGAAAGCACAGATACATTACAAGAAGCTGTTCAATATTTAGAACAAAGAGATTTTAAAAATATTAAAGCAGATATAGAAGGCTACGATACCCCAAAATCGTATTCTAAAAGCGGAAGTGATATAAAGGTCACTCCAGATATTGTTGCAGAACGTGCCGGAATAAAACACTATTTTGATATCAGTTTAAAATCTGCTAAACCTAATCTATTAAAAACAAAATGGCGTTTTATGGAAGTTTTAAGCAGAATGAAAAAAGCTAGATTTAAGATTATTACCACAAGAGGGCACTACAGCTTTACAAATAGAATGTTAGAAGATCTCAATCTTGAAAAGAATATGATCAAGATTTAGACAAAGTAGTGCTTATTTTAATCTTTGTCATTGTCGTGGAAGGTCTCGACTGCGCTCGACCAGACAAAGCGATTAAGATTTAAGCATTGCAATATGCGGAATGCCGTCTTCTAGATAGCCTTCTCCCACTTGGTTAAAACCATGAGACTCATAAAATTTTTTAAGATGAGATTGAGCAGATAGTTTTATAACTTCTGTATTAAACCTTGTTTTTATAGCATCTACAGAAGCCTTCATAATAACGTGACCATACCCATATTTGCGTTGTTCTCCTTCTACCACTACTCGCCCTATGGCAGCTTCTTTAAAATATATACCTGGCTCAAAACAACGTGTATAGGCAACCACTTTGCCTTCTTTTTCTCCAATAACATGCAAGGCTTTTAAGTCTTTACCATCAATATCTTGATACACACAATCTTGCTCTACAACAAACACTTCGCTACGCAATTGTAAAAGATTATGCAGTTCTAAAGTGGTTAATTCTTGAAATGTTTTTATGGTAATGTTCATTATAAAATGGGTTAAATATGAACCGTTATTTAAAAAAAGTAGATTCGTTTTGGATGGATAATGTCGTAAATAAAATAACAAACTTAACTATTTACTGCATACTGTTACGGCAACTAAATACTTTAAATCAGTCCTGCACAATCAACTCTTTAGGGTCGTCTTTATTAAACTCTGGCTGCAGTGTCACGTGGTTAATTTTAAACTCGTGAAAAAGAAGCGCTTCAATTTCTTCTGAAATTTTATCAAATTGAGATATAGTGACATCTTTTAAAAGCTCTACGTGTGCTTCTAGATGTATCTCATCTTCATTTAATTGCCACACATGCACGTGATGTACGTTTTTAACAGCTGCTACTTCTTGAATTTTTATACCAATAGTATTTAAGTCTAAATGTTCTGGTGTAAAAAGCATTAATACTTTAAAGCTTTCTTTAAGTAAGCCGTAACCCATTATAACTAAGTAAACAGCTATTAATACTGTGAGTACACTATCTACCCAAAACCATCCATAATATTTCATTAACAGCCCACCTATTAATACCGCCACAGAAGCAGCCATATCTGTCATTAAATGCAGATATGCAGAGCGCATATTCATATTACTCTTAGAGTCTTTATGTAGCAATATCACACTAAAACCATTTGCTATAATCCCTAACAAGGCAAGCCAAATAACAATAGAGCTCTCTATCTCTTGCGGGTTCATAAAACGCTGTATCGCTTCATACACTAAATAAATAGCAACGAGTATGAGAGAAAGAGCATTTACAAATGCTGCAATAATTTCTGCACGTTTATACCCAAAAGTACGCTCTGGAGAGGCTTCTTTTTTAGAGTATAAATCTGCGATGTAACTCACAATCAATGATAATACATCACTAAAGTTATGTAGTGCATCACTTAATAAAGAAAGACTTCCAGAAATAAGACCACCTATAACTTGTGCCACAGTAATCGCAATATTTAAAAGAATAGAAAGTAATAACTTTCTCCCTTTTAAATCTGGGTGTGTGTGAGCGTGATTATGTGAGTGGTCGTGTGACATTTATAGTTTTCAATAGCAGTGGTATTTTGCTATAAAAGTGATATTTTAATAATATGAAAATTTCCGAAGTTAATCTCCCTAAATCTTACATCTATAATTACTTTACATACAAATCTTATCCACTCTATTCTGGTGGCGACCTCCTTCAAATGGGGTGTTTAAAAATGTCTCTACCATACCTACCGCCTGTGGTATGGAAGTATAACGAGCCGGAATACAAATAATGTTTGCATCATTGTGCTGTCGCGTTAAGCTTGTGATCTCTTTTGTCCAACAAATACCTGCACGAACTTTAGGGTATTTATTTGCGGTCATGGCTACACCATTTGCGCTTCCGCAAATTAAGATACCGTAAGGTACTTCACCGTCGTTAACGGCTTTTGCTACAGGGTTTGCAAAATCTGGGTAATCTACACTATCTAATGTATCTGTTCCAAAATTTACTACCTCGTGACCTTGGTCTTCTAGGTATTTTACAATGGCAAATTTATAATCTGGTCCTGCGTGATCGTTCCCGATGGCTATTTTCATGATAAAGTGTTTTTACAAAGATAAATACATTATGTAATAACTATATAGGTATTACTTTTTTACATTTGATAAAATGCAGTTTATAAATGGTAACATTATGATAATGGCTAGTTAACAATTCGGTTAACAAGTTTGTTGATATTTATATGTTCGAAAATGATAGAAAAATTTGCAGATTCCAATTAAAAATTACAGCCAAATTATAATTGAGAAACGCAAAAAATAACTCGTCTATTTTTAGTCTACTTATGAGCATCAAAAGATCGCTTACCAACATTAAAATTTTAGAATCTTATTAAAAATGTGTTGTCAACATGGGTTATGAACAGTTGTTAATAGCATGTGTTAATCTATTAAGCTTCAATACTAATCACTACTTATAAGTTGTTAATAAGCATAGAACTCTTTTCAATAAATCACTTTTCTTATAGTTTGCTAAATAAGTTATGCCCGTTATTAACATACCATAATAAGCATCATTTATTTTTAAAATTTATAAAAGAAAAAAGATGTTATTATATAGCTTGTTGATAACCGTGATAACTCTCAAATTAAATTGATTTTAGAATTATTAACCCCAGCATATTTCCGAAGTAAAAATAAAGGTCATTTTAATAAGCAACTAAACCCCTCTTTTAAAGCACTTAACGTAAATATAACATCTGTTAAATATTAAAAGTGTAGCTTTGCACCAGTCTTAATAGATTGATTTAAATAGAATAACACTTATTTTAAATCTTCTTCACGTGAATTCTAGTTCGGTCCCGAACAAAAAAAATCAATTACTTTTAAGAAAAATAAATTAAATAGGTAGCTCATGATTAACGAGCACCAGAAAAAATATCCCACAACGGTGGGCACATATATGAAAAGAAAAAAACAATCGTTTGGTAGAAAAAAATCAAAAACGATTAACGGGCTATCAGATAAGATAATAGCAATACTACGTAAAGACCACTCAAAACCTTTTAATTATAAACAGATTGCGGCATTATTAGATCTTGATGATGCAAATAGTCGTAATCAAATTATAAAAATTTTAAAAGAACTTCAAGGGTCTAAAGAAATACAAGAAATAGATAGAGGTAAATATATTTTAACCCCAAACCAAAACTATTACACCGGTCGTGTAGATATTGCGGGTAGAGGTCAAGGGTATATTATTGTTGACGAACTAGAAGATGATATTCTAGTTAAAAACAAAAATCTTAACAAAGCACTTAACGGTGATACCGTAGAGGTGTATGTATATAAACGCAAAAGAGGTGGTAAAAGCGAAGGCGAAATCACTAAAATAATAGAGCGTAAAAAAACAGAATTTGTTGGTACTATTAACATTCAAGACAGGTTTGCCTTTGTAGAGATGAACGATCATAAAATGTACACAGATATCTTTGTACATAAAAGCAATATTAACGGAGCACAACAAGGAGAACGGGTTCTTGTAGAGATTATAGACTGGCCAGAAAAAGCAGATTCGCCTAATGGTAACGTGATTAAAAGCCTTGGTATGCCAGGCGAGCATAATACAGAAATACATAGTATTCTTGCACAATACGGTTTACCGTATGAGTTCCCGGCAGAAGTTGAGGAGTATGCAAATAAGATTGACACTAAAATACATGCTTCGGAAATTGCAAAACGTCGCGATATGCGTAAAGATTTAACCTTTACCATTGACCCAAAAGATGCTAAAGATTTTGATGATGCCTTATCATTTACCGAACTAGAAAATGGTAATTATGAAATAGGAATTCATATTGCAGATGTCTCTCATTATCTTAAAGAAGGTACTATACTTGATGATGAAGCTTTTGAGCGTGCAACCTCAGTCTATTTAGTTGACAGAGTTGTACCTATGCTTCCAGAAATTTTAAGTAACGGTGCTTGTTCATTAAGACCTCACGAAGAGAAATATACTTTTTCTGCCGTGTTTGAGATGGATAAAAATGCAGAAGTTGTTAAAGAATGGTTTGGTAGAACCGTAACGTATAGTGACGCTCGTTTTGCTTATGAAGAAGCGCAGTTAATTATAGAAAACAACCACCCAGATGATATCAAGGAGGGAGCAAAATTAAATACCACAATAACTTCTAAAATATCAATTACCGATAAAGAGTACCAGGTTGAAAAACCAATTGCCAAAGCTATTTTAGAAATGGATCGTCTGGCAAAAATTCTTAGAAAGGCAAGAATGAACAATGGAGCGATTTCTTTTGATAAAGTGGAAGTAAAATTCATTTTAGACGAAGAAGCAAATCCAGAGGGTGTTTACTTTAAAGAGAGTAAAGACGCTAATAAACTTATTGAAGAGTTTATGTTACTTGCTAACAGAAGTGTTGCTGCTTTTATAGGAAAACAAAATCCTAAAAAGACTTTTGTATATCGTGTACACGATGAGCCGGATGATGAAAAGATAGCTGCTCTTGAAAACTTGATAAAGCAGTTTGGTTACAAAATGGATACCCGCGATAAGAAGTCTACTTCACAATCTTTAAATCAATTATTAAGTGATGTGGTAGGTAAAAAAGAACAAAACTTAATAGACACACTTGCCATACGTAGTATGAGTAAAGCGGTGTATACTACAAATAATATAGGGCATTACGGGCTTGCATTTGATTATTACTCACACTTTACATCACCTATACGTAGGTACCCAGATGTAATGGTACACAGACTATTGCAACGATACCTTGATAATAAAGAGTCTGCAAAAGAAGATGTTTTTGAGGAGAACTGTAAGCATTGCACAGATATGGAAATCTTAGCTTCAAAAGCAGAAAGAGAAAGCATAAAGTATATGCAAATCAAATACATGAAAGATCACCAAGATGAAGAGTTTGTAGGTGTAATAAGTGGTGTAACAGAATGGGGAATCTATGTAGAGATTGTTTCTAATAAATGTGAAGGAATGGTGCGTATTCAGGACATGCAAGATGATAGCTATGAGTTTATTAAAGAAGATTTTGCAGTAGTGGGTAGAAAAAACCACATAAAATATACCCTTGGTGATGAAGTTATTGTAAAAGTGAAAAATGCAGATCTTGCAAGAAAGCATTTAGACTTTACGATGTTGGGGCCTAAGGAGTAGATTAATAAAGGCTATTTTAATATAATAACCTTGTCAGGTTGAGCGCAGTCAAAATAATTATTGAAGATTATTATCTTCGACTGCACTCAAACTGTTTTTTTTATAAAAACTGTAACAATACAAAATATTCCCACTCTTTAATAAAAACATAATATTATGAGAACATTTTTCTTTTTACTAGCAGTTGCATTTAGTTTTAATATTTCGGCACAAGAGATCACAAAAGATGTGGGAGATTTTTCTGAGCTTAAAGTTTTTGATCTTGTATTTGTACGTCTAGTTCAAGCAGATGAAAACAAAGTAATTGTAAGAGGTGATAATGCAAATGATATTAAAATTATCAATGATGACGGCGTTTTAAAAATTAGAATGCACAGCGATAAACGTTTTAGAGGTGAAGATACTTATGTAGAAGTGTATGCTAAAAACATAGATGTTATAGATGCAAATGAAGGTACAAGAGTTACTGCAAATGAGGTAATTACACAAGATAAAATAGAATTACGTGTACAAGAAGGAGGTCGTATTATTGCAGCAATAAAAGTAGATTATGCAAAAATGAAAGCGGTAACAGGTGGTATTATTGAGGTAAATGGTTTTGCAAAAATTCAAGACATTAAGATCAATACTGGTGGTATTTTTGAAGGCGAAAATCTTAAAACAAAAGATACTACCGTTAGAATAACAGCAGCTGGAGAAGCACAAATTTATGCTACAGATAAAGCAGATGTTAAGGTAACAGCAGGAGGTGATGTTTATATACACGGTAATCCTTCAAAGTTAAAGAAGAAGCGCTTTGCAGGTGGGAGTATTCACGTAGTTGACTAATCAATAAATTTTTATAGAATCTTTAAAACGTAAACTTTTCTGTACTTTTACAGACTATGTTTGACGGTTTTGGTAGTGCAGTAATTTCAGGATTTATTCTAGCCTTTATGGTTGGACCTGTCTTCTTTACTCTTATTGAAACTAGTATAAATAAAGGTTTTAAAGCGGGAGTTGTCTTTGACTCTGGGGCAATGTTTGCAGATGTTGTCTTTATTTTAATCGCATATTTTAGCACAAGTAAATTATTAGATCGTGTAAAAGATGATCCTGCCCTACTCATTTTTGGAGGAGGTGTATTAATAGCTTATGGTGTTATTTCTTACTTAAAAAATAAAAAAGCAATTTATAAAATTGTGCGTGAGCACTCTGCAGTAAGTGTAAAACAGAATTTTGGGAGTTTATTTTTAAAAGGTTTTTTTCTTAATTTTATAAACTTTGGTGTTCTAGCAGGATGGATAGGTATCATTATTATTGCAAATACAAGAACCAGTGGTGAGTATGGTGTAATCTACTTTTTAATTACAGTAATGGTCTCTTTTATACTTACAGACCTTGTAAAAATTACATTAGCAAAAAGATTAAAAAATAAAATGACTCCACGTTTTAGTTATAAAACTAAACAATGGGTGAGTCTGTCTGTAGCTGGTTTTGGTGTTTTCTTATTACTTCAAGGTGTTTTTCCAGACAGAATAAATGCCGAAATTGAAAAAATACCTGGTCAAGAGGAGGTAGATCCTACACAGGTTAGGCCTATTCCTCCAGTTGAGAATCCTTTATAATTCTACATTTTATTTATTAAGTATCTGTATTTCAAATACTTTTAAACATAAAAAAACCTCCAGTTTTCACTGAAGGTTTTGTTGAGGCGTCTAGCGGATTCGAACCGCTGTACAAGGTTTTGCAGACCTCTGCCTAGCCGCTCGGCCAAGACGCCCTTTTCTACTAAAATAATTTAGCAGAGCGCAAATATAAACTTTTCAAAACATAATGTGCAAGTAATAAACAATAGAAATATAGTTTAATCTCTGCTTTCTGCCATAGTTACCACTACTTCAGATACATCACCTCCTATAGGTGGGTTAATTTTTGCTACTGAAATTTCAACAAATTGAACCATAGATAGCTCTTTTAGTACTCTGTCTATAATACGTTGAGCAACATGCTCTAATAGTTTTGAGCGTATTTTCATTTCTTCTACCACAATGTTATTAAGGTGAACATAATCAACAGTGTCTGCTAGTTCATCTGTTTTTGCTGCTTTAGTAAGATCTGCTTCTACTAGTAAGTTCACTAGATAATCACTCCCTATTTTCTCTTCTTCTATAAGGCAGCCGTGGTTAGTAAAAACCCGTATATTTTTTAAATGAATGCTATGCATAGTAAGTACTTTTCACAAAGATACTTTTTTTACCTTTGCGTATTATTTTTCTTGAGTTAGAAGAATAGTATTTAACAGCACAAAAAGTAAATTTGTGACATTTCCGAAGTAAAAGGAATAACCAAATAATAAACAAAAGAACAATCTAAGATATCTAGCTATTGTCTGTTAATAAACAGCAAAGAAGGATCTTAAATGAAACATAATAATTAAAGGTGCCTGAATGATTTTTTAATAAAGAAGCAATGTTTCTATATTAAAAAATAGTACCGAAGGCCCGAAACAAAACATATCATGAGCGAAGAAGAAAAAGAATCACTCAATTTTATTGAGCAAATTATAGAAGATGATTTAAAAGAATCTTACAAAAAAGAAGATTTATGTTTTCGTTTTCCGCCAGAACCTAATGGATATTTACACATAGGTCATGCCTCTTCTATTTGTCTTAATTTTGGATTAGGGCTTAAATATGATGCGCCTGTAAATCTTAGATTTGACGATACTAATCCTGCAAAAGAAGAACAACGTTTTGTAGACGCTATTAAGCGTGATGTAGAGTGGTTAGGGTATAAATGGGAGAATGAATTATATGCGAGTGATTACTTCCAGGAGTTATACGACTGGGCAATTGTGTTAATTAAAGAAGGTAAAGCATACGTAGATTCTCAAACATCTGAGGCTATGCGTGAGCAAAAAGGAACACCTACAGCTGTGGGTTCTAATAGCCCATATAGAGATCGTACTGTAGAAGAAAACTTAGCCTTATTTGAGCAAATGAAGTCTGGTGAAGCAGAAGAAGGAGCACATGTATTGCGTGCAAAAATAGATATGGCTTCTACAAATATGTTAATGCGTGATCCTGTAATGTACAGAACACTGCATAAGCATCACCATAGAACAGGAACAGATTGGAAAATTTTCCCAATGTATGACTGGACACACGGTGAGAGTGATTACCTAGAACAAGTATCTCACTCTTTTTGTACACTTGAGTTTAAACCTCACAGAGAATTATATGATTGGTTTTTAGATCAAATACACGATCCTAAAAAAATAAGACCTAAACAACGTGAGTTTGCAAGAAGAAATTTAAGCCACACTGTTGTTAGTAAACGTAAACTGGCAAGATTAGTAGAAGATGGTGTGGTACAAAGCTGGGATGACCCAAGAATGCCTACTATTTCTGGTTTAAGAAGAAGAGGTTATACAGCAGCAGCTATTAGAAATTTTGCAGACGGAATAGGTGTAGGTAAAAGAGATAATTTAATAGATGTTTCTCGTTTAGAGTTTAGTATTCGTGAAGATCTTAATAAAACTGCAGATCGTGTGATGGCGGTTTTAGATCCTGTAAAAGTGGTAATCACTAACTATCCAGAAGGAGAAACAGAATGGCTAGAGTCTGAAAATAATCAAGCAGATGAGACAGCTGGCTCTACAAAAGTTCCTTTTTCACGTGAGATTTATATTGAGAAAGAAGACTTTAGAGAAGAAGCAAACAAGAAATTTTTTAGATTAAAGCTTGGTAAAGAAGTGCGTCTTAAAAATGCATATATAATAAAAGCAGAAAGCTGCATTAAAGATGAAAATGGAGAGGTAACAGAAATACACTGTACTTATGATCCAGATAGTCTTAGTGGTAGCGGTACAGAAGCTTCTATGCGTAAAGTAAAAGGTACACTTCACTGGGTTTCTATAAAAGATGCTCTAGAGATAGAAGTACGTTTATATGATCGTCTTTTTACTGTAGCATCACCAGATACAGATAAAGAGAAAGACTTTATGGAGTTTGTAAACCCTAACTCACTAGAAGTAATAACTGCTTATGCAGAGCCTAGTTTAAAAGAAAGACAGGTAGAAGAAAAAATGCAGTTTCAACGTCTTGGTTATTTTGTTGTAGATAAAGATTCTACTCCAGAAAAAATGGTTTTTAACAAGACTGTAGGGCTTCGTGATTCTTGGGCAAAATTAGATCAATAATCACATAAATTATATGGATAAACGGTTACAATGGATTGATCAAGCAAGAGGGTTTTCAATCTTCTTGGTTGTATGGGGGCATAACTTCCCCACCATTGAGCCCTATATTTATAGTTTTCACGTGCCTTTATTTTTCTTTATTGCTGGTATGTTTCACCCAGAGCAGATTACTGTTAAAGGGACTATTAAGCGAGCAAAGATGATACTTGTACCTTATTTTATATGGGCCACATTATTGTATCTTTTTTGGTTTTTTGTAGGGCGTCATTATGGAGACAGCTCTGAGATTGTACTGTCGCCAGTTGATAACTTTATTGGTATCTTTTATTCACAAGGGGGTCAACAATTTATGGACTGGGGTATTCCACTTTGGTTTTTACCTTGCATCTTTCTTGTGTATGTATTCTTTGGGTTAATTAGAAAAATAAAATCTAAACTACTATTACACATTACAACTGTAATACTTGTTATTATTGGTTTTTTATGGTCTTCATTAGTTGGTATTAATTTACCGTGGAGCATTGATGTGGCTCTAGTAGCAATCTCTTTTTATAGTATAGGGCAGTTAATAAAACCTACAATTGTTAACATTGATAAAAAGAATAGCCTGTGGTTGTTTTTTATTCTCTTTACAATACACATACTTTTCTTTTATTTAAACACAGAAAAAATTGATATGTATCGCTCTATTTATGGTACAGAATTATTTTTCTTTATAAGTGGTTTATGTGGTAGTATTGCTTACGTTTTGTTTTTTAAAATGATACCCATTTTTAAACCTTTGGGCTACTTAGGTAATAATAGTATAGTGATTCTTGCAACACATTTAAGAGCGCTAACAGTAATAAAACTAGTATTACTTTTAATCTTTGGTATGACAGTTTTTCAGTTTACCGAAATAGAAAAAATAGCGTTATCCATCTGCCAGATTGCGCTTATCATACCTGTTATTTGGCTAGTAAATAAATACCTCCCTATCGCAAATGGAATGGTTAAAAAGAAATAAGAATCTTATATTTTTTCACATTGCATTAAACAGTGCTGTTGTATTTTTTATAACAGGTGCCTCTTATTATCACACACCACTTGAGGGAGGCAAAGACACTCTTGTTTATCTAGGCCATTTATTTTTATTACAAACAACAATAGCGGGATTCATCTATATATTAAGCTTATATAAATGGATTTTCCGTATCGTTTTTTCTGGACTGTTTTTATTTTTCTGTAGTTTTTCATTTTTTGGCTACACACAAGATATTTCTGTAACACCAGGATTAATACAAGCCGTTTTTGAGACTACCCCAGACATTGCTATAGACCTTATAACAGTCCCTTATGCAGCTTTTCTTATTGCAGCAGTACTTGTACTTGTTTTTTTTATAAAGTGGCACAGCAGGCTTAAAACAAGCAGATCTATCTTTTTGTTTGGGGTATTAGCAGCAGGTTGTATCGCTTTATTTTTTATTACTGAAATGAAACGCCTTAACACGCTTAAAAGTAGGCTACCGTACAATGTTTTTAGTGGTGTTGAAGATTATTACAGCGCTCCAAAGTTTCAGCTAAATAAAGCGCTGCCCGTTGTTACAAAACAAACAGATAGTCTTACTATTATTTTTGTATTAGGAGAAACCGTGCGTGCAGATCATTTGGGTTTAAATAGCTATTCAAGAAATACAACACCGTTGTTATCAAAACAAGATATTGTTAGCTTCCCTAATATTTATACTAGTAATACCTATACTGGCGCTAGTATCCCGCAGTTATTAACAGATAAAAAACTAGAGGTTGATAAAGAGAGTTACACAAGTATTTATGATGTTGCTAACGCAGCAGGATATGAAACCACTTGGATAGGTAACCAAACTTTAGAAAAATCTTTTGCTCCTATTGTTAACACAAATGAACATGTAATTTTAGTAGATAAATATAAATCTGAATATAGTTTTAATAAAGAACTAGACGAGGCAATGTTACCTGCTTTTGATAATTTATTAGGCACAAACAATAACCAACTTATCACGCTACATATGATGGGGAGTCATTGGTATTATGAGAATCGATATTCAGAAAATTTCAGAAAATATACCCCTGTCATTACCTCAAAATATATCCCGTCTTTAACAACAGAAGAGATTGTCAACTCTTATGACAATACCATTTTATATTTAGACTACTTTTTAAACGAGGTTATAGAACGAGCAAAGAAAAACCCTGTACCAACCGTTGTATTTTATGTTTCTGATCACGGGGAATCTTTAGGCGAAAAAGGGCAATACCTTCACGCCGGTGATGCAAAAGAACAAACAAACCCAGCTCTTTTGTTTTGGATGTCAGATAGCTTTAAAAAGAAACATAGTGGTAAAGCCGTTAGCATTTCCGAAACAAGAAATGTTAACTTAACAACAGACATAGTGTTTGATTATTTGCGCTTCATTTTAACAAGCCAGGAGTAATTCTATTTCAAAACCCGTATAAATCTGTGAGATCAAGCTCTTTTAAGACAACTTTAAGTATTGTATATCAACTATTAACCCGTTATTAACAGTGATTTTAACATTTGCGGCTTATCTTTGAGTAAGACATTATACTAACAATAAAACTTATATAAAATGGCATCTAACACAGGACAAACACTACTAGCAATACTAACAGGAGCAGCTATAGGAGCAGGAATAGGAATTCTTTATGCACCAGAAAGTGGTAAAAAAACAAGAAAGAAAATTAAAAAAGAAGCTGCCAAAGCTCAAAAGCAATTAACAGAACAGCTTCACGAGGCGCAAGAGATAATTAGTTCTAAAACTCAAGATACTAAGCTTAACTTAGAGCAAAAGCTAGAAAGCACTTTATCTTCTGCAAGTTATAAAGCAGATGATGTACTAGTAGCTCTAGAGAACAAGCTTGAATCTTTGCGTAAGCAAAATGCTAAATTACAGAAAGAAGCTACTCTAGAAAAAGTAGAGACAGCAGTTAAAAAAGCAACCGTATAATATGGCATTTGAGTCTTTATCAGATAACATAAGCAACTCAGGAAAAAAGACACAAGAATTTGTTGAAACTACGGCGGAGTATTATAAACTTCGCCTCTTTAAATCTTCTATGAAGTTTGCCACTTCTCTCATAAGCATGCTTGTGTTGGGTAGTGTTGCAGTACTTTTATTGTCATTTGTATCTTTTGGTATTGCTATGTATTTAAGTAGAATTATAGGATATCCATCTGCAGGATTTTTTACTGTAGGAGGTTTTTATTTACTCGTTTTTCTGTTTGTTTATTTCTACGGAAAGAAAATGATAGTGAAAGCGGTTTTAGAGCGCTTCTCAGAACTTGTAATGGATGAAGATGATCTATCACCTTCAGACGTTGCAGAAGCAATGGGTAAGCCTAACAGAATAGAAGATACGTTATGAGAAAAAAGAAAAACTATTCTAACTTTGAAGAAATAGACAAAGATTTAAGAATACTTCGTTTACAATCTGAAATAACTAAAGAAGAACTAAAATTAAGTCTTCACGATACTAAAGAAGAACTAACACCAAGCAAGTTAGTGACTGGTATAGTAGGTGGTGTTGCAACATCTGCGTTGCTTTTAAAACTAGTTACACCACTCATATCATTTGGTATTGGTAAGTTGTTGAATAAGTATAGATAACCAAAATCATAAAATGTATAAACCCCTTAAGTAAATGTTTACTTAAGGGGTTTTTCTATATAATATATTACTGAATTCTACCTGCCGGCAGTCATAGTATTAAAAAGTCACATCATCATCTGCTGGAGGTGGCGTTGTAGGCCTTGCTCTTTTTGTTGATTTTTTATTAGTGATTCCCTTTGCTGCATTTGTCTTTTTCATCTCTTCACCTATCTGGTTGCTTGCTACAAAAGAAGCAATCATATCATTTAGCATATTACTTCCTGCCTCTGGCGAGTTAGGTAGTAAAATCAAGTTTGAGTTTGTTGCTTCACCAATAGACTGTAAAGTATCATAATGCTGTGTTACTACTATTAATGCAGATGCCTCTTGAGAGTTAATCCCCACATTGTTTAATACATCTACAGACTCCTCAAGACCTCTTGCAATCTCACGACGCTGGTCTGCAATACCCTGTCCTTGTAAGCGCTTGCTTTCTGCTTCTGCTCTTGCTTTTGCTACAATCATAATACGCTCTGCTTCTGCTTCATATTCTGCAGCTACTTTTTCACGCTCAGATGCATTAATACGGTTCATCGCCGCTTTTACTTGTACATCTGGATCAATGTCTGTTACTAAGGTTTTAATAATATCATACCCGTAATTAGTCATCGCTTCATTTAACTCTTGTTTTACTGCAATAGCCACATCATCTTTACGCTCAAAAACATCATCTAGTTTCATTTTAGGCACTTCTGCACGTACTACATCAAATACATAAGACGTAATCTGATCGTGCGGATTCTCTAGTTTGTAAAAAGCATCATATACCTTCTCTTTTACTACTTGAAACTGTACAGAAATTTTCAACTTTACAAAAACATCATCTTTTGTTTTGGTCTCTACTAGTACATCTAGTTGTTGTATTTTTAAATTAATACGTCCTGCAATTCTCTGAACCACGGGTATTTTAAAGTGCAGCCCAGAATTACGGATGCTACTAAATTTACCAAAGTTTTCTATAATAGCTGCCGTCTGCTGCTTTACAGTAAAAAAGGATGAAATAATTAAGAATAATAAGAGTATACCTATTGGTATTAATAAAATAGTCATGGGTCCCATAGACAAATGTTTTTTTTGGTTAATAACGTTTTGAAGATACAAATAAAAGCCACTTTAACCTAGCTTTTAACTTGCCTATTCTATGAGTCGTTTGTGTGTTGTTTTTGTTACGCTGAACTTTTTAGCGATATGTGTTTTAAACTTATAACTTTGATGCAATACTTTGTGCTACTGATGTCCAACTACCAGTTTTACCTACTTTTTCTCCTAGTCTAACAATTACCACATTCTTCTCTGGGTTTACATAAATGCGTTGTCCTAAAATACCTACAGCTTCAAAAGAGTTGTCTTTCTCATTAAGCCACCACTGGTGTTGATAATAAGCTACATTACCGTCTGTGCTATCTATTTTTGTAGATTTTTCTACCCATTGTTTAGAGACTATTTGTTTCCCGTTCCAATTACCTTTATTTAAATACAGTCTACCAAGCTTAGCAAAGTCTCTAGCTCTTGCGTTTAAACAACAGAACGTTTTTTCTACCCCGTTTTTCTCTCTGTCTAAACTCCATGTGGCATCATATTCCATCCCTAAAGGTTGCCATATTTTTTCTTCTAGATATTCTGAAATTGTAGTTTCTTTTAAAGCGGCCTCTAAGACCATTCCTAACACTTGGCTATCGCCACTACTATATTTAAAACTTGACCCCGGTGTCGCCTCTATTTTCATTCCATTTACGGCTTTTCTTAAATTAGTGCCATAATAAAATGTGGCTGCATCTCCAAAAGGGTTTACATAGCTCTCATTAAAAGCAATCCCCGAGGTCATATTTAAAAGATGGGCAATAGTCACGTCTTTAAATGCAGGGTCTTTTAGTTCTGTTAAATAATTGGTGATGGGCTCATCTATAGACTTTATTTTCCCTTCATCAATCGCAACACCTATTAATATTGAAACTACAGACTTTGCCATAGAGAATGAGTTAACAATAGATCCCTCTTCATATTTATTAAAGTACTGTTCATACTTTATAGTGTCATTTTGTACCACCATATAAGCTACAGTTTTGTTTGAGATTAAATAATCTTCAAAAGTGACTTTAGTTTTTACACCGTCATCTGTTATTGTGATAGAATCTTGTATAAATGGCGCTGTGATGGCTGGATACGTAAATGGTGTTTGTGATGCAGATATTGTCCTGCTCGGAAAAATTTTATGATCTGTGATATCTGCAAAGTTATAGTAGGCAAACCTTCCTAGTTTACAACTGTTAAAAAGAGTGCAAATTGCTATTAGTGCGATGATGATTGTAATACGTTTCATACTGCTTGTTTTTAAAACCGAAATACTCGATTTGTGATTATTTGATGAAACAAACATAGATAGACAAAAAGCCTGAGACTATTATATATGGTGCTTTGGGGCGAAATGACTCCTCCTTGTGGCGAAATAAAAGCGTCTTTTTTGAAGTGTACTACCTCTGTGGCGAATTTTTAGTTCTGAAATGTGCCTTTTACTTTTTCTGTGTAGGTTTTAGACACGGGTATTACTATTTCCGAAGTAAGAAATACAGATAATTTTCCACTTTCCATTTTAAATTGTTGAAAGTGATCTGGGTTAATTAAATAAGAACGATGGGTTCTTAAAAGTTCTGGAATAGCTTCCTCAACTTTAGAAAGCTTGTTACGTATTAATTGTTTTTTGAGGGTGCCATTATTTAAATAAGAAACCTCAATATAATTATCGTCAGACTTGACAGCAATTAAATCATTTAATACCAGCCTAAGACCTTCGTAAGTACCCTCACCTTGTATCTCTATTTTTTGGTCCTCAATTTTCTTTTCAAAATAACGACCAAAAGACCAACGACCTATTGCGATAATAGGAAATATGGTAAGAATAGCAGGAATGTAAATAGCTGATAAAAAATAACCTAATGAGTATGGGTTTGTTGCTCCCGGGACTATAACGTAGAGATATACGCACCTAGATAGAATGAGTCCAAGAAAAAACATACAAAGTCCAAAGGTGACTTCACTTAATAAGGTCCATTTTTCTTTATTTTTCTTGTAAATAACACCCTGTAGTGGTAAAACTAATAAATATGCAATAGCGCCAGCAATACCATAAATAGGAAGATAAAGAAGCTTCTCAACGCCTACAAACTCATTTGTGTCTAATGGCTCAGTAAGGGCCAGAAATAGAAAAATCCATATTGCTAGACCTAACGCAATTAGTAAATGATGTTTTAAAACAGGATCAAAAGGATATTTAATGTTCACTTATTTAATGTTAGTATTAAGAATAATAACTACGGTTTCTCTTCAAAAATACATTTTTGACTTGAAACACACCCTTCTTAAAAAGATGATTTGGCGATACAAATTAAATAAGTTTATAGATAATAGAAGTATGAAGATAGAGATTAGACTTATTTTAGCCTAGTATTTAACCTACCCCCTTTTTATGAATCGCTTATCCCTTATTTTTATAACCTTAGTCTTATTAACAATCCAGCAATCTTTTGCGCAACGCAACTATAATAACTATAATAAAATGGGTTTACAAGCCGGTTTTCTATTGTTTGATATTACAACAGATGATTTTGTGACCACACAAGGTCAGGGTTTTGGAGGAGGGTTTTCTGCAAGAGGTGCTTTCCGTAACGATTTTGATCTTATTTATGGACTAAACTTTATGGGCAGCAATATTTCTATTCAAGGTACAGATGGCGTAACCACACAAAACATTGATTACACTATACAAGGAGTGCAACTCCAGTTTTTAGGAAGCTATAATATTGTAAAAAATCACCTTACTGTAGAGTTTGGCCCTACCCTAAACATTACGGGTAAAATGAAAGTAAAACGAGAAGCACAAAGTGATTACCTTATTGAAGGTTACAATAACTTAAAAGCATCAGATTTATCAAATATTTCTCCTATTAACTTTAGAGTAATGGGTGGTCTTACTGCTGGTCTTGAGAGTTTTAGAGCCACAGCTCAATACCAATATGGTGTGACAAACATGCTTAACCGTCTCAATGACCAAGGCTTAGAAAAAAAAGATTTTAAAGGTAATAGCGGGACTATTCTTTTAGGTGCTGTTGTTTATTTTTAAAAACAGAAAAGACTGTAAAAAAGATAAGGCGCCACTATGGCGCCTTATTAATTATATATAATTGAATACTTTTCTAACTTTTCATAAAAGTTACCGCATTCTCCACACGCTTAATGGTCTCTTCTTTACCAAGTAAACTAGCAATAACAAATACATCAGGTCCAGACATGGCACCCACAAGCGCTAAACGCATAGGCATCATCACAGGACCAAAGCCCATCTCTTCGCTAGTAATCCATCCTTTTACTTTTTCTGAAATGTTACTCGCGCTAAAGTCTTCAAGATTTTTTAAAATTGCTAAAACGTTTCCTAAAATTTCTGGAGTAGTTTCTTTAAAAGCTTTCTTAGAAGCCTTCTCATCATAAGATGTAGGTGTTTCAAAAAAGAAACTTCCTTGTTCCCATAGATCTGCTACAAATGTTGCGCGCTCTTTTAAAAGCGGTACAACAACACCTAAATCAAGATCAGTCGAAACCCCTTTTTCATCTAAAAACTTTTTAAATTGAGCCACTAAAACCCCTTCATCCATCATTTGTAAATACTCATTCTGGAACCATTTTGTTTTATCTGGATCAAACTTAGCACCTCCTTTACTCACACGAGAAAGGTCAAAGGCATCAACTAATCCTTGTAGTGTAAATATTTCTTGTTCTGTACCAGGATTCCAACCCAAAAAGGCTAGCATATTTATAACTGCTTCTGGCAAGTAGCCATCTTCTCTGTAACCAGAAAAAGTGTCTCCGTCTGCAGTATTCCATTGTAATGGGAAAACAGGGAACCCCATTTTATCACCATCACGTTTACTTAATTTTCCTTTACCTACCGGCTTCATTATAAGCGGTAAGTGTGCAAATTTTGGCGCATCCCAACCAAAGGCTCTGTATAACAAAACGTGTAGAGACAATGATGGCAACCATTCTTCGCCTCTAATAACGTGAGAGATTTCCATTAAATGATCATCCACAATATTTGCTAAGTGATAGGTAGGCATCCCGTCACTCTTAAAAAGCACTTTGTCATCAAGCACATTGGTGTCTATTGTAATACCACCACGTATCAAATCTTTTAAATGCAGTGTCTCATCCTGTGGTGATTTAAACCTGATTACATAAGGTTCGCCAGCAGCTATTTTTTCTTTTACTTGCGCTTCAGTAAGTACAAGAGAGTTGTCTAACTTTTCACGATTGTGCCAGTTATAAATAAACGTTTTACCGTTTGCTTCGTGGTCTTTTCTGTGTGCATTTAATGCATCTGCAGTGTCAAAAGCGTAATAGGCATTATTGCTATCAATTAAGTCTTGCGCATATTTAAGATACAAGTCTTTACGTTCACTCTGTCTGTAAGGCCCACAAGTTCCTGGTTTTGCAGGAGACTCATCAAAAGGGATGTTTAACCAGTTCATTGCTTCTACAATATAGTCTTCTGCACCTTCCACATAACGTGTTTGGTCTGTATCTTCTATACGTAGTATAAAATCACCACCGTGCTTTTTAGCAAATAAATAGTTAAATAATGCGGTGCGAACACCACCTATATGTAAAGGTCCTGTAGGACTTGGAGCAAAACGTACGCGTACTTTCATTTTATCTTTTTATTAGGGCTGCAAAAATAAGGAGATAAAATCAGTTAGGTATATAATCAGTGAAGTATAATTTTAAGGAGTTTTGCTTCGGAAATTTTAAAGTTTTAAAATTGTTAGTTAACACCTCACTTTTAGCAAACCCTTCATATTTCCGAAGAAATAATAAGTAATATCCCCAACCATAGTTAATGTACTTTTGTTAAAAACAACTTATATGGCGTTACAGCGCTCATTACGGCTTATTTTTTGCTGTAACAATATTGTTGTAATTTAGAAGTTTTTAGCACACGCAGGCGATATATGAGTAATTTTAGCATCATCCAGCAAAAACTGGAGCAGTTTATAAAAAAGTATTACACTAATGAGTTGATAAAGGGGGCTATCCTCTTTTTTGCTATTGGGTTATTATATCTTTTAATCACTCTAATTATAGAGTATTTTCTGTGGTTACCACAAACGGGACGTACGGTTTTGTTCTGGACATTTGTCGCGGTAGAGATTGGGCTTTTTATTCGCTTTATTGCGTTTCCGTTAGCTAAATTATTTAAGCTACAAAAGGGTTTGAGTCACGAAGAGGCTTCAAAACTCATAGGAAATCACTTTCCAGAAGTGAATGATAAGTTGTTGAATGTTATACAGTTAAACCAAAACATTAGAGAATCAGAATTACTCGCCGCGAGTATAGACCAGAAAGTGGGTGAGATGGATCCTATTCCTTTTAAAAAGGCGGTTAATTTTAAGACAAATGCTAAGTATCTTAAGTATGCCGCAATCCCGATAATTATATTTTTACTTTTTAGTGTACTTGGTGACAAAGACATGTTTTCTAGCAGCTATGAGCGAGTGGTAAACTATGACACTGCATATGAGCCCCCAGCACCTTTCACTTTTTTTGTGCTTAATGAAGATTTGAATGCTATTGAAAATAAAAGTTTTACTATTCTGGCAAGAACAGAAGGAGAAGTAGTTCCAGAAAATGCAAGTATCACATATAATGGCGAGACCTATTTTTTAAGACAGACCTCACCAGGACTGTTTGAGTATACATTTTCTCAACCCACAGAACCTATTGAGTTTAGACTTAAAGCAAATAAGGTGACATCACAACCATACACAGTAGATGTTGTTAAAACCCCTTCTTTACTTGGTTTTACAATGCAGTTAAACTATCCTAATTATACAGGTAAAAGCAACGAAACATTAAAAAGCACAGGTAATGCTATTGTACCAGAAGGAACGCGAGTAACCTGGAACGTAGACACAAAAAACACAGATCAAGTAGCATTAAAGTTGCGAGACACGTCTTATCAATTTTCTAAAGACCTAGATCAGTTTAATTTAAAACGTGGTGTTTATAGTAGGATGGACTATGCTATATCTACTTCAAACACGGCATTAAAAGATTATGAAAACCTTTCATTTACACTAAACATAGTGCGTGATGAGTACCCAGAGATTGAGGTACAGACAAAAGAGGAGAGTACCGTTTTAGGAGATGAGTTTTATTACCTCGGAAACGTGAGCGATGACTACGGCCTTACAAAATTACAACTCGTTTATTATCCAGAAAGAGAAACAACTAATAGAAATATTGTTTCATTGCCTGTAAATAAAGGGAGTATAGATCAATTTACATATGTTTTTCCTGGAGAGTTAGAATTGTCCCCAGGTGTTGCCTATGAGTACTACTTTGAAGTTTTTGATAATGATGCTGTACACAAAAATAAATCTAGCAAATCTTCTATCTACAGTTACAGAAAACTTACCGAAGATGAGCTAGAGCAAGAACAACTACAAGAGCAAGAAAACACTATTAAAGAACTTGATAAGTCATTAGATGAGTTTAAAAAACAAGACAAGCGTCTTGAAGAGTTGGCAAAAACTCAAAAAGAAAAGAAAGAACTAAACTTTAACGATAAGAAAAAGTTAGAAGAGTTTTTAAATCGCCAGAAGCAGCAAGAAGATGTGATGAAGAACTTTAATGAAGAGCTTAAAGAGAATCTTGAAAACTTTCAGAAAGACAATGAAGAGAAAGATCCTTTTAAAGAACAACTAAAAGAGCGACTTGAAGAGAATGAAGAACGGTTAAAAGAAAATGAGAAATTACTTGAAGAGTTACAAAAAGTTCAAGAAAAACTACAAGAGTTAAATAAAGAAGAGCTTTCAGAAAAACTAGATAAATTAAAGAAGCAGAATAAAACACAAGAGAAAAACCTTGAACAGTTATTAGAGTTAACAAAGCGCTATTACGTCACTAAGAAAGCAGAGAAACTTGCAGAGCATATTTTTAAGTTAGGTGAAGAACAAGAAAAATTAGCAGACAAACCTGATAATGAAAATACAAAAGAGGAGCAGGAAAAATTAAATGAAAAGTTTGAGGACTATAAAAAAGAAAAGGAAGATCTCAAGAAAGAAAATGAAGAGCTTAAAGAACCTATGGATATTCCAGAAGATTTGGGTGGCGAAAAAACAGTTGATGATGAACAACAAAAAGCAACAGATAGCCTAGAAAAAGGTGAAAAAGGCGGCGCTTCAAAAAGTCAGAAAAAGGCAGGTAAGAGAATGAAAGAAATGGGAGCTCAAATGCAATCTATGATGGCTGGTGCTGCTATGGAGGGTGTTGAAGAAGATATAGATATGTTACGCCAGATCGTCGATAATCTTGTTGTATTTTCTTTTGAGCAAGAAGATAATATGGAAGACTTTAAATCAATTGATTATGGAAGTTCAATTTTTGGTAAAACATTAAATAAACAGAATGAACTAAAGCAGAACTTTAAGCATATTGATGATAGCCTTTTTGCATTATCGCTACGTCAACCACTTATAGGTGATAAGATCAATGAATCACTTACAGATATAGATTATAACATCAATAAAGCTATGGAACGTCTAGCAGAGAACCAGATGCGCCAAGGGATATCGAGCCAGCAATATACGGTTGCTGGAGCAAACGAGCTTGCCGTTTTACTTTCTAGTATGCTTAATAGTATGCAAATGCAGATGCAAGGTTCTGGACAAGGTAAAGGAAAAGGTCAAGGTCAAGGAAAAGGACAGGGAGATGGTGAGGGTTTCCAATTGCCAGATATAATGAAAAAGCAAGAGAGCCTTTCAGAAAAAATGAAAGAAGGAATGGGTGAAGGAGAAGGTGAAAAACCTGGTCAAGGTGAAGGAGAAAGCGAAGGACAAGGTCAAGGCGAAGGAGAAGGTCAGGGACAAGGCGAAGGAGAGGGAGAAGGTCAAGGTGAGGGTCAGGGAGAAGGCCAAGGCCAAGGAGAAGGTAGTGGTGGCAAAGATGGTAAAGAGGGAGAAAATGGTGACAAACCAGGAGAAAGCGAAAATAATGATGGTGAGCTTTACGAGATTTATAAAGAACAGCAACAATTAAGACAAGAACTTCAAGATAGACTAAGCAAAGAAGGACTTGACGGTAAAGGGGGCGACATTTTAAAGAAAATGGAAGCTGTAGAACAGCAACTTCTTGATAAAGGTTTTAATAGAAGAACACTTGAAAAAATGCTAAATCTCAATTATGAATTATTAAAATTAGAAGACGCAGACCTCAAACAAGGTCAAGACAGCAAGAGAGAATCTATAACAAATAAATCTTCTTTTAATAACAAGAAACGTCTCTCTCCAGAAGATGTAAAAAAGTACTTTAATACTACAGAAATTTTGAATCGTGAAGCATTACCTTTGCGACAAGAATTTAAACAAAAAGTACAAGAATATTTCAAGACCAATGATTGAGTTTTATACAGAAACAGATTTTGAGCTAACAGGTGCAGATAAGATATCTGCCTGGATATCTCAAGTTATCGCAGAAGAGAATCACGAACTAGGAGAAGTTTCCTATATTTTTTGTGATGATGAATACTTACATAAATTAAATGTTCAATTTTTAGATCATGATACATTAACAGATGTAATTAGTTTTGATAATAGTTTAGGAGACCAAATTCATGGTGAAATATATATATCTGTAGAACGCGTACGCGAAAATGCTAAAGAGTTTTCTGAATCTTTTGAAGATGAATTGCATCGTGTGATTATACATGGTATGCTTCATTTTTGTAAATACAAAGACAAGACAGAAGAAGAGGCTCTTTTAATGCGAAACAAAGAAAACGAAGCGTTAAAACTTCTAAGCAATCTATAAAGCGCTTAAAATCAATAAAATACATTTTTAACTCACTGAAATAGAGATATTTAAGTATCTTTGCGGGCTGAAATTTAATCGAAATAAAGATATTCTTTAAACTAGATGATTTTTCTATAATGTTTCACGTGGAACAATTACAATATGTTTGATAAAATCTATGATGTAATAGTGGTTGGTGCTGGTCACGCAGGTGGCGAGGCAGCTGCAGCTGCGGCAAATATGGGCGCAAGCACATTACTAATTACAATGAACCTCCAAAATATAGGACAAATGTCTTGCAACCCAGCAATGGGAGGTATTGCAAAAGGACAGATTGTTCGCGAGATTGATGCTCTTGGCGGTTACAGTGGTATCATAAGTGATGAGACTGCTATTCAATTTAAGATGCTTAATAAATCTAAGGGACCCGCTATGTGGAGCCCAAGAGTTCAAAGCGACAGAATGCGTTTTTCTGAAGAATGGAGACTTAAATTAGAGAACACGCCAAACCTTGATTTTTATCAAGAAATGGTAGCAGGTCTTGTAGTAGAAGATGGTAGAATCACTGGAGTTAAAACTTCATTAGGATTAACTGCTAGAGGTAAGTCTGTAGTATTAACTAATGGAACTTTCTTAAACGGGTTGATTCATATAGGTGATAAGCAATTTGGTGGAGGCCGTGCAGGAGAAAGAGCTTCAACAGGAATTACTAAAGAACTAGTGGATCTTGGTTTTGAAACAGGTAGAATGAAGACTGGAACTCCTCCTCGTGTGGATGGTAGATCGTTAGATTTTTCTAAAATGGTAGTACAGCCTGGTGATGAGCAACCAGAAAAGTTTTCTTATTCTAGCGCTACAAAACCATTAACTAAACAAAGAGATTGTCATTTAACGTATACAAGTCCTCAAGTTCATAACATGCTTAAAGAAGGTTTTGATCGTTCTCCTATGTTTAATGGAACTATTGAAAGTTTAGGACCACGATATTGTCCTTCTATAGAAGATAAAATTAATCGTTTTGCAGATAAAGACAGACATCAATTGTTTGTTGAACCCGAAGGATGGAATACAGTTGAGTATTATATTAATGGTTTTTCTACCTCATTGCCAGAAGATATTCAGTTTAAAGCATTGCGAGAAGTAGCGGGTTTTGAAGCAGTGAAATTCTTTAGACCGGGTTACGCAATAGAATATGACTACTTCCCTCCTACACAATTAAAGCACACTTTAGAGACTAAATTAGTTTCAGGATTGTTTTTTGCGGGACAGATTAACGGTACAACGGGTTATGAAGAAGCAGCTTCTCAAGGATTAATGGCTGGAATTAATGCCGCTCTTTTAGTGCAAGAAAAAGACCCTTTTATATTAAAAAGAAATGAAGCTTATATAGGAGTTTTAATTGATGATCTAATCACAAAAGGAACAGAAGAGCCTTATAGAATGTTTACATCTCGCGCAGAATATAGAACGCTTTTACGTCAAGATAATGCAGATTTTAGATTAACACCTAAAGGTTATGATCTTGGTTTAGCTAGTGAAAATCGTTTACGCGAAATGGAAATTAAGCAAAAAAAGAGTGATGCTTTTGTAAACTTTTTTACAAATACAAGTGTAAGTCACGAGGTGATTAACCCTATTTTAGAAGCTAAAAACTCTGCTCTTGTTAAACAAAGTGATAAGATGGTTCGATCATTTTCTAGACCAAATATCACGATGGATGATATGAGAAAGATAGATGCAGTAGAAGCATTTATTAAAGAAAACGAACTTGACACAGAGGTGTTACAACAAGCAGAAATACAAGTAAAGTATGCTGGTTATATAGAGAAAGAAAAGAACAATGCAGATAAGTTAAATAGACTTGAAGGGATTAAGATCCCTGATGATTTTGATTATACAAGATTAAAGTCATTGTCTTTTGAAGCTACAGAAAAGCTAACTAAGATTAAGCCTGTAACTGTTTCTCAGGCATCACGCATAAGTGGTGTATCACCTAATGATATATCTGTGTTGTTAGTATATATGGGGCGTTAGAAAGTTGTTTCACGTGGAACGAAATAGTAATATTCCTTTTAGATAATTTTAATTATTAGAACTGTGTCCGGTTGAGTACTAAGGCTACGCTCAGTATAAACCAAGATTGAGACCTACTTTGTTAATGCGTGAAAGTTTTTGACTGCACTCTAATGGACATAGTAATCTATAATAACATTACCAAAAATTGAAAGAACAAAAACAAGTAGATATTACCGTAAAAGACTTCCTAGTTTCTGGGGAGTCTTTTACATTGAAATACGATGCAGAAAGAGAAATGTTAATCACAACTCCACAACCTTCTGCAGCATCTCTTCCCTCCTATTATGAATCTGAAGATTACATTTCACACACAGATAAGAAGAAAGGATTATTTGCTTTTTTGTACCAAACTGTAAAAACGTATTCACTTAAAAACAAAGTAAAGCTCATTTCAGAATTAAATAAAAGTGAAGGGTCTTTATTAGATATTGGAGCTGGAACAGGAGATTTTTTAAATGTTGCAAAACAAAATGACTGGACGGTTTCTGGAATTGAAGTAAACAAGCAAGCTAGAAATCTCGCTGAGAAAAAAGGAATTAATTTACTAGAAGAAATTGAAAATGTAGCTGGTAAAAAATATGATGTAATTACGCTTTGGCATGTCTTAGAACACATTCCTAATTTAGAAGAAACTTGCCAAAAACTAGAGTCACTTTTAAATGATACTGGACATTTAATTATTGCAGTTCCTAACTATAAATCTTTTGATGCAAATTATTATAAAGAGTACTGGGCAGCTTTTGATGTGCCAAGACATCTTTGGCATTTTTCTCAAGATTCAATGAAAAGAATATTTCCGAAGAATTTAAAACTTGTAAAAACCAAACCCATGTTGTTTGATTCTTTTTATGTAAGTCTACTTTCAGAAAAATATAAAACGGGAGCTTCATTTTCATTAAAAGCTTTTTGGATTGGTTTTAAATCTAACATTAAGGCAAAACGTACAAAAGAGTATTCTTCTCTAATTTATTGCTTCAAAAAAGGCTCTTAAAGCAAAATAAAGCGTTCTAAGCACGTTTTGTGGTGTGGATGGTGTTCTGTATCGTAAATTTAGCGTTCTGCTCTTTGTGATATCGCTATTTGAGCTGGTTTTATAAGAAATATAAATAATATTTTTTATAACAATAGAAAAAAGTAATACTACTGCTTTTTGTGAATAAGTCGAGTTAACTTAATTGACAGATCTGCAAAGATGATTTTTGCATTTCCATTTCGCTCAATGTGATAAGCAGCATCTTGAAGTTGTTCTGTAATTTCAAAAATATTATTTTGATGAACAAAAGGAGCAAATTTTTTCAAATCAAATTTTGCATCGTGTGCTTTAAAAAAGACTAAAGATTCTGCACCATAATTTTTTAGCAATGCTTGTCTAAAAAATTCTATACAGTAAGAGAGAAATTTCTTTTGAGTTTCACGGCCTTCTTTAGCAAGATCTTCACTCCATTTTAATAAAGCTTGAATCGCCTTTTTATTTCCTTTAGCTAAAAATGCGTTTCTCACCCAAGTTAAAAACCACTGTTCAAAAAGACCGTCATCGCTATCATCGTCTAAAAGCTGTAATGCTTTATCATAATCACCTTGAGCTAGTCTACTAACGTTTTGTGCTTTTGTGGCGTCAATGTGTTGAACATCAATAAGTTGTTTTGATATTTGTGCCTCTGATAATAAAGGGAAATCAAGTTTTTGACACCTAGAACGGATGGTATTTAATATAAGTTCTTCTTTTTCAGTAAGTAAGAGTAAAACTGTGTTTTTTGGAGGCTCTTCTACTAGCTTCAATATTTTATTTGCACAGTCTGTATTCATTGTATCTGCCATCCAGATGATGATTATTTTATAACCACCTTCATAAGATTTTAGCGACAATTTTTTTACAATCTCTAGTGCTTCATCTACTTTTATGTTTCCTTGTTTTTTTGCAATACCTAAAGAAGAAAGCCACTCAAAAGCAGATCCGTATGGGTTGTTTGCTACAAACTCACGCCACTCAGGTAGAAACAAATCTGAAACAGGATGTTTCTTTATTTTATCATTAGTGTTTACAGGAAAAACAAAGTTTAAATCTGGATGCGCTAGTTTACCTACTCTTTCTTTTGTGAGTAAGTATTCTGGAGATCCTTTTTGGTGCGGTGCGCTAAGCAAGGCACTTGCATAGGCAATAGCCATAGGTAATAAACCTGTACCTGCTTTACCCACAAAAAGTTGTGCGTGTGCAACGCGCCCGTTATCTACAGAAGTCTGTAAATGAGCTTTTATGTGCTCCTGCCCTATTACTTGATTAAAATCCACGTGCAAAACTAAGTAATTAACAGCAAAACTAGCAGTTAATCTCATTTGCAGATTTTACTTCAAAAAATGTATCTTTATCGCTTAACAAAAAGACTCATGAAAACGGTAAACGACTTTAATTTTAAGGGTAAAAAAGCAATCATTAGAGTAGATTTTAATGTCCCGCTTAATGATGACAAAGAGGTGACAGATGCTACACGCATAGAAGCTGCAAAGCCTACTATTTATAAGATACTAGAAGATGGCGGGAGCTGTATTTTAATGTCTCACTTAGGGCGTCCTAAAAATAAAGAAGAAGAATTTTCACTTAGAAATATTATCTCAAAGGCTTCAGAAATATTAGGAATAAATATAAAATTTTCTGAAGACTGTATAGGTGTTGCAGCAGAAACTGCAGCAGCTTCTCTAGAAGAAGGCGAGATTTTATTATTAGAAAATCTTCGTTATCACCCAGAAGAAACGGCAGGAGATCGTGATTTTGCAGAGGCATTATCTAAGCTTGGTGATATATATGTGAATGATGCTTTTGGTACGGCACATAGAGCGCACGCTTCTACTGCTATTATTGCAGAGTTTTTTCCAGATAATAAATGCTTAGGTTTACTTTTAGCTTCAGAAATAGAGAATGTAAACAAGGTGCTTTCAGATAGTAAAAAACCAGTTACAGCAGTAATTGGGGGGGCTAAAGTATCTTCAAAAATTACGGTTTTAGAGAATATTCTAGATAAAATAGACCACCTTATTATAGGTGGAGGGATGGCTTTTACCTTTATTAAGGCGCAAGGCGGCAATATAGGAGCATCACTTGTAGAAGATGATAAGCAAGATCTAGCTTTAGAAATATTAGAAAAAGCCAAAGAAAAAAATGTTTCTGTTCATTTACCGGTAGACGCGATTATTGCAGATAGTTTTTCTGAACTTGCCTCAACAGAAACAGCAAATGCTGGAGAAATACCAGAAGGATGGATGGGCCTTGATGCCGGTGAAGAAACTAATAAGATATTTGAAGCTGTAATTTTAGAATCTAAAACTATATTATGGAACGGACCTGTAGGTGTTTTTGAAATGGAACCTTTTGCAAAAGGAACAATCCACTTGGGTAATGCCATTGCAGAGGCTACAAAAAATGGTGCGTTTTCACTTGTAGGTGGAGGTGATTCTGTTGCTGCAGTTAAGCAATTTAATTTAAGCAAAAAGGTAAGTTACGTTTCTACTGGAGGTGGCGCTATGCTAGAGATGCTTGAAGGAAAAACGCTTCCAGGAATTAAAGCAATGCAAGACTAATCTCACTATTCTTTTGAAAAAAACAATCTTTTTTTGCTGTGCATTAACGTCACTTTTTAGTGCTGCACAAACCCCTATTATTGTAGATTCTACTACAGTTATTTCTTCACAACATGTGGTAGATACTGTTAAAGCAGGTACTATTACAAAGATAGAGAGAAACACAACAATTGTTCAAGACACCCTAAAAGCGGGCACTATTGTCAAAATAGAAAAAAATGGCGCAATTGTTAATGACACGAACATTTCAGCAATACCAGACTCACAAATTATCACTCCCACTACCCTAGCTTTAGGAAACCCACAGTTTACACTGGCAGATATGGCAATGGCGAGAAAAATGGACAGTTTATGGCTTGCAGAATTATACAGCAGTAACCGTTTTGAAGAAATGTATGGAGCCATTGATGCAGAGACATATATACCTGTAGCCTATGAAGAACTCCCTACGGAAATATTAAAACAACGATTAAAAGAGCTAGATGCAAGAACTCCTTTTACAGTAGAATACAACCCTGCTTTAGAGAGTGTAATTAAAAACTACCTTAAAAATAGAAGGACTGCAATGGGTAGATTAATGGCGTTAAGCGATTATTACTTTCCTATGTTTGAAGAAACATTAGACCGTTACAATCTGCCATTAGAGATGAAGTATCTTGCAATTGTAGAGTCTGCATTAGACCCACGAGCCCAGTCTAGAGTGGGTGCGACAGGATTATGGCAATTTATGTTTGCTACTGGTAAAATGTTTGACCTTGACGTAAACAGTTATGTAGACGAGCGTAGTGACCCATTACTTGCCACAGAAGCTGCTAGTAAATATTTAAATAGTTTATACACGAGATTAGGAGATTGGGATTTAGCGTTAGCAGCCTATAATTCTGGCCCAGGAAATGTGTCAAAAGCCATCCGTCGTTCTGGAGGGTATAAAAATTATTGGAATATTAGACCACATCTTCCACGTGAAACAGCGGGTTATGTTCCTGCTTTTTTAGCAACCATGTATATTTTTGAGTATGCAGAGGAGCACGGTTTTAAAAGCAATGGACCTCGATACCCATTTATAGCAACAGACACAATTCATATTAAAAAACAAATCACTTTTGATCAGATTGCGACAGTTACAAACCTACCTATTGACGAGATTGAGTTTTTAAACCCAGCATATAAGCTAGGTGTTATCCCCTATTTAAAAGATGAAAAATATTATCTTAGATTGCCTATTGATCAAACAGGTGTTTTTGTAAATAACGAGTCTGCAGTGTATGCGTATGCTCAAGCTGAGTTTGATAAAAAAGAAAAACCCTTGCCAGAATTGTTAGAGCAAAGTTCTCAAGTAAGGTATCGCGTAAAAAGTGGTGATTATTTAGGTAAAATTGCTGATAAATATGGCGTTTCAGTAAGAAATTTAAAAAGTTGGAATAACTTAAGAAGTAATAATTTAAAAATAGGACAACGTCTTACGGTTCACCCAAGAAAACTGCCTTCATCTAATGGTAGCAGTAGCTCAAAACCTAAAAAGGTAATTGACATGACTGGCAAAAACGTATACACTGTGGCAAGCGGAGACTCTTTATGGACCATCGCCCAAAAATTTGATGGAGTTACTGTAGATAAAATTAAAAAGTGGAACGATATTAGTAACAATAATCTCAAAATTGGTATGAAATTAGTTGTTTCTGAATAGCTACTAATCAATTCATACTTTGTCATGCTGAGCTTGTCGAAGCACAACAAAAGAAGAAATTTTAAACGTATTCCAATTGTTGCCCTTCGACAAGCTCAGGGTGACAGTGAAGAAAACACAATTAGTAAGCTTTGTCGTGCTGAGCCTTGAGAAGCATAAAAACAGACCAAATAGTAAAACACATCATTATGAAAAATGTATTTCTAGCTTGTATTACTCTTTTTGTATTCACCCTATCATCTTGTGATGGTGACACTAAAACAAAACGAATACTCACTAACTCTGTAGGCCATATAAACAGCTTGCAATTAGTGATTGATAATGAACTCTGGAATGGACCTGTGGGTGAGATTATAAGAGAAAAATTTGCTGCTCCTACAGATGGGCTACCACAAGACGAGCCATTGTTTAATATGCGCCAGATGACGCCAGAGGCTTTTACAGGCTTTGCGCGCACTTCTCGCCTATTTTTACATGTAACGATAGGAGACGAAGAGAAAGCCGGCTTAAATGAAGACACATATGCTAGCCCACAAACAGGAGCCGTTGTAGAAGCATTAACAGAAGAAGGATTGGTAAAATTATTAGAAGAAAATAGCGATTCTATTATTAAAAGTTTTAAAGAAACAGAAATTAAAGAGCGACAAAAACGTACGAACATTCAGTTGTTACCCGTACCTAGCTTAATAGAGAAGATGGGAGTAACTATGAGATTACCATCTGCATACCGTTTTGTTAGAGAAAACGACGATTTTTTCTGGTTACGTAAAAACCTTAAATCTGGGAGTACAAACATTATTGTTTATGAAGTACCATTAAATACTATTAGAAAAGACAGCGCCATAGCAGATATAATCAATATGAGAGACACCGTTGGTTCTCGTTTAATGCCCGTAGAAGAAGGTGGCCAGTACATCACAGAGGGAGCTTATGCACCATATATTTTTGAGGCAGAATTAGACGGTATGTTTACCTATGAGACTAAGGGAATCTGGGAAGTTAAAGACCAGTATATGGCTGGACCGTTTGTAAACTATGCTGTGATGGATGAGAAAAACAATAGATGGTTAATACTTGAAGGCTTTGTGTATGCGCCTTCAGAAGAGAAAAGAGATTTACAGTTTGAGCTGATCTCTATTTTAAAATCTGCAAAGCTTAAAACCGCAGAGAAAGAAGAATAGTTTTATTACTTCGGAAACGTTAAAATATTTAAACCCCGTTAATCTTTAAGATGAGTGGGGTTTCTTTTTTTGTGTTCTTTAAATTGATATTTTATTGTAGCTTTACGGGATAACCATGACTACTTTTCAATGTTAACCCGATAATTTTACGGGATAACCATGACAAAGTTTATCATATAACGAGTTGTAACACATTTGAGAAAAAATTTGTGAAGAATATTAAATCGCTAAATAAAGTAAAATCGTATACAATATTAATTATGTGTATCAGTTTAGTCTGCGCAATACTTATTTGGGCAATGCTTCTGACTGATTATAATTATCCCATTAGAGGTTTAATGATGTTTATTATGGATTTTCCAGTAAATCTAATTGTAGCATTTATTTTTATGTTATTTGGAAGCTTAATAATAGGACCAAAAATTCACATATATATATATGAAAGAAATTGGAATTCGAAAATAAGTGGAATATTAGGTCTCTATGTTATATCTATTTTTGGGATTATCGGTGGTTTTGTTGTTGCATATTTTGATTATCCAAATAATAGTAATGAATCTTTAATTGAATATTTTTCTTTACCATTACTTTTATTCCTAATATTAAATCTATTTCCGAGTATAATTTTTGGGGTTGTTTTGGGTAAATTAATTGCGAAATAAACGTGTTACAACAACGCATATAAGCAATGCGGGAGTTTGTGCTTAATTAAAAGTAAAGGTATATTTGGGAGGCCGCCGAATTTTAACAAATTCGACTTATTCCTCAAAAAAATTAATAATCGAAATTTGTAAAAACCAGCTCGTGTACGTCCGAAAGGCTTTCGCCTTTCTTCATTCGCACTGCTCATATACAGAGACGTTAGTGGCAAGTGTAAAAAAAACATTACGTTAAAATTGAAACCAATAGAAAACATACAGGATTGGAATAATATTATTGCGGAAATTAATTCTGCTGATTTTGAAACGTTGTATGATATAGCGAACTATTTTGACCACGGATTAATAATTGACGAAAAGATAATTGTAGAAATTGATAAGAAAAAAGCTTTCGAAACTTATAGAAAAGCATCTGAAAATGGTCACATTGAGTCTAAAACAAGGCTTGCTGATTTTTATAGCGAAGGAGAATATTGCCAAAAGAACATCGATTACGCAATCCTACTATATAAAGAAGCAATCGAAAATAAAAGTCCAATCGCAGCTCATAACCTTGCAACAATATATCGTGACTTAGAAAAGTTTGAAAAAAGCTTTGAATGTTATTTGAAAGAAAAAGAATTAGGAAAATCAATGGTAATTCAATTAGCCTATTGTTATTATTTTGGTATTGGAACAAAAGCTGATAAAAAACAAGCACTGAAAATATTTGAAACAATAGTTGAGAATAAAACTTATTCGAGTAATTATGAATATGAAATTGAAGATGCGTATTATTATATCGGACTTTATTATTTGAATGGAGAAGTTGTCGATAAATCAATCGAAAGAGCAAGAAGTTACTTTGAAATTGCTAATAAAGACAATGACCATAGAAGTGCTAACGAAATATTATTGATGATTGGAAAATGAATAAGCAACGCGGAAACACCTGCCACTAACATGCGTATATAACTAATAAACTCCCACATTAATTCTTACAAAAAAGACCCAATAAGCAACTAGTGCCTATTGGGTCTTTTTTAATACTATTTCCGAAGCAAAAAGAAACTGAAGCTTCTAGATAGCCTTTTTAATATTTATAAAACAACCCGAACCCCTTGTCAATGCATTATTGATAAAAATAGCCCTAAAGTCAATTTCTATAAAAAAATTGTTTTAATAGGTATAAACTGATAAAAGTCAATTTTTTATATCTTTAAATTACATAATTTTATTGCTTAGTAAATAACCAAATTATCATATATGAATCTACGACGTATTGTGTACACAAGCCACGCAACAAGCAAGTTTTGTAAACGTGACTTATTAGACTTATTGCACGAGTCTAGAGGTTATAATAGTATTGATAACATTAGTGGAGTATTAATTCATAGAGAAGGTTGTTTTCTTCAAATTATAGAGGGAGAAAATGCAGATGTAGCAGATTTATTTAATCGTATATCAAATGATACTCGCCACAATAAAATTGATATAATTAGAGACACTGAAGTTAGCGAGCGTCTTTTTCCAAATTGGTCTATGGGTTGTGCAGATTTTGAAGACCCTACATTGAGTTTAATTCCGGGTATTACTAATGATATAACAGACCCTAAATTTATAGACAGATTATTAAACAAACTTCCAGAAGTGGCATCTTATTTACAGGATAAACTAACAAAAGAACAAATTTACGGAACCACAGACTAACACTTTTAAAGCTTTTAATATTAAAACTATTGAGCAAGAAGTTAATAACATACTAGATGGCATTTATAGATTATTATAAAGTACTTGGCCTTGATAAAAAAGCTACCGCAAGTGATATTAAAAAAGCTTACAGGAAATTAGCTCGTAAACATCATCCAGATTTAAACCCGAATGATAAAAAAGCTGAAGAAAGCTTCAAGAAAATAAACGAAGCTAATGAGGTATTGAGCAACCCTGAAAACAGAAAAAAGTATGATGCTCACGGTAAAGACTGGAAACACGCAGATGAGATAGAAAAAGCCAGAAAGCAACAACAGTCACAACAATCATATCAACGTCAACAAACCGGCGACTTTGGTGGTGGGGATTATTCAGATTTTTTTGAATCAATGTTTGGTGGCCAAGGTAGACAAGGAGGGAGCGTCAAGTATAGAGGGCAAGATTTTAATGCAGATTTAAATCTAGATATAAAAGATGTCTATAAAACCCATAAAAGAACCCTAAACGTTAATGGTAAGAGCATACGCTTAACAATACCTGCAGGGGTTAAAAACGGCCAAGTAATAAAGGTTAAAGGCCAAGGAGGTGAAGGTGTAAATAATGGGCCTAAAGGAGATTTAATTATTCGCTTTTCTGTAGAAAACTCCACACAATTTAAAAGAGACAAAAATAACCTTTACAGCACGGTAGATGTTGATTTATATGTAGCTATTTTAGGTGGTGAGATTACGGTAGACACCTTTGAGGGTAAGGTAAAACTTAAAGTAAAACCAGAAACACAAACTGGTACTAAAGTCAAATTAAAAGGTAAAGGCTTCCCTGTTTATAAGAAAGAGGGTGAGTTTGGAGATTTATATATAACCTACAATGTTGTTTTGCCTACAAAGCTTACAAATGAAGAAAAAGAATTGTTTGAGAAACTAACTAATTTAAGATCATCATGAGTTTAGATAACTTTATTCCACTAAACAATTTATGCACCCATTATAAAGTTGAAATGTCTTTTTTTGACTCTCTAAATGAGATGGGCTTAATTGAAATTGTAACCATAGAACAAACCCACTTTTTACAGAAAGAAAAGGCTAGTGATATAGATAAAATAATTAGAATACATCAAGACCTAAACATAAATATTGAAGGTATTGACACCATTTTTAATTTATTAGATAAAATAGACACGCTACAGTCTAAGCTTATAACAGTACAAAACCGTCTCAGGCTATATGAAGATTAATGTAGTATTACAAAGTTTATAACTTCATTCTTCAAATAAGCCGTATCAATAAAAAAGACCCAATAAGCAACATGTGCCTATTGGGTCTTTTTATTAAAATTTCTGAAATAAAAAAGAAAGAACTTAGTCTATCTTCTTCTCTTCTTCCTCTTCTTTTGAGGCATCTTTAAATTCTTTGATTCCGCTACCTAGGCCGCGCATCAATTCTGGTATTTTTTTACCGCCAAAAAGTAATAAAACTGCTAAAACGATAAGGGCTATTTGCCACGGTCCTATTGCTAGGGGTATAAATAATGCTGTCATAATAGAATAATTATTTAGCAAAGGTAACAAGAAATTAGTACATACAACGTTTTAAGAAGGAGTTTAGCAACCCAATAGATATTGCATTATATTTGTGTAATAATGATGGCAGCCCTTGTCTTGTAACTTATGGCAGAAAAAGAAAAAAGAGGAAAAAAGATTAAAAAAAAATTACTCCACACCTATCGGCTTGTGGTGCTTAATGAGAATACCTTTGAAGAGCGGTTTTCATTTAAGTTAAACCGCCTCAATGTGTTTGTTTTTAGCATTTTATCTGCGTTATTTTTAATTGGTATAACCACAATAATTATAGCCTTTACTCCTTTACGAGAGTACATACCTGGCTACTCTTCTACTTCTTTAAAAAAGCAAGCGACTTCATTACAGTTTACAGCAGACTCCTTACGTCAAGAAATAACAATAAATAAAGAATATATTTCTTCTATAAGAAAAGTACTTTCTGGCGATGTAAAAACAGTGATGTTTAACAAAGACAGTATTGTAGAAGCTGCAAAGTTAGAAGCAAGTGATGTAGACTTAAATGCTTCGCAGCGAGATCTTGCATTGCGTGATAAGGTAGATCAAGAAGATAAATACAACCCCTTGACAGATCTTACGGTGGCAAACATTGCTTTTTCTACTCCCGTAAAAGGAGTCATCTCTGAAGGTTTTAAACCAGAAGAAAAGCATTATGCAGTAGATGTCGTGACGGTAAAAGATGCACCTATAAAAGCTGCGGCAGACGGTACTGTTATATTTGCAGAATGGTCTGCAGATACAGGATATGTGATACTGTTAAAACACGCAAACAATTTTATTAGCGCCTATAAACACAACGCTTCTTTGTTAAAAACACAAGGAGATCTTGTAAAAGCGGGTGAGGTAATTGCCATTGCAGGAAACACAGGAGAATTAAGCACAGGGCCTCATTTACATTTTGAGTTATGGATGGATGGCGTGCCTATGGACCCTACTAATTTTATTGATTTTGAGTAAATCACACATTTTATTATAAAATGGTAATGTCAGTCTGAGCGCAGTCGAAGACCAACAAACATCATAATTTACAACGACTGCTGCATATAAATTAAATTTTCGCACTAGTGTTAAAACCAAGGCTTTTATAAGCACTTCGACTGCGCTCAGTGTGACATTTGGCTTAAATAAATAACAAAACTATAAAATGTCTATTAAATCTTTTGGTGCAAAAATATTTGCCGGCATTGTTGTCCGCAAAATGAAGAAATGGATGGATCATCCTGTAGAAACGCAACAAGCGGTGTTTTTATCATTGCTGAAAAGTGCCGAGAACACACAATTTGGGCAAGACCATCACTTTTCTCAAATAAAGACCCACTCAGATTTTGTGAAGCAGGTACCCATTCGTGATTACGAGCAGCTTCGATCTTATGTAGATCAAGTAGTGGCGGGTAAAGAAGATATACTATGGCCGGGAAAACCACTTTATTTTGCAAAAACAAGTGGTACTACAAGTGGTGCAAAGTATATTCCGCTCACAAAAGAGTCTATGCCTACACACATAAAAGCTGCTAGAAATGCAATACTCTGTTACATTCATGAAACAGGAAAAGCAGATTTTGTAGACGGGAAGATGATTTTCTTGCAAGGAAGCCCAGAAATGACAGAGAAAAACGGCATTGGGTTAGGTAGACTTTCTGGTATCGTTGCGCATTATGTGCCTAGTTATCTTCAGAAAAATAGGATGCCTAGCTTGGCGACAAATTGTATAGAAGACTGGGAGACTAAAGTAGATGCTATTGTAGAAGAAACCAAGGGAGAAGACATGACCGTGATAAGCGGGATACCATCTTGGGTGCAAATGTACTTTGAACGATTACAAACAGCTACAGATAAAAAAGTAGGAGACCTTTTTAAGAACTTTAACCTGTTTATCTATGGTGGAGTAAATTATGAACCGTATCGCGCAAAATTTGAGGCGCTCATAGGTCGTAAGGTAGATAGCATTGAGTTGTTTCCGGCTAGTGAAGGCTTCTTTGCCTTTCAAGATTCGCAGACAGAGAAAGGATTATTATTACAGTTAGATAGCGGCATGTTTTACGAGTTTGTAAAAGCAGATGATTTCTTTTCTGAAACGCCAAAACGATTAACCATTGGTGAAGTAGAAATAGGTGTTAATTATGTCTTGCTAATAACCTCTAACGCTGGTTTGTGGTGTTATAACATAGGCGACACCGTGATGTTTACATCTACTAAGCCCTATAGATTAGTAGTTTCTGGTCGTATAAAACATTTTATTTCGGCATTTGGAGAGCACGTGATTGGTAAAGAAGTAGAGCAAGCTATGAAAGAAGCTATGGATGCTTTTGGTTTTAGTATTTCAGAATTTACAGTAGCGCCACAACTAGCAGTAAGCGAAGAACTCCCCTATCACGAATGGTTAGTTGAATTTGAAGATGCCCCAAAAGACTTGCAAGCTGTAGCAGATTTTATAGACCAGTCTATGCAAACACAGAACAGCTATTATTATGATTTGATACAAGGTAAAGTCTTACAGCCATTAAAAATAGCGAGTTTAGAACCTGGCGCATTTCAGAAATACATGAAATCACAAGGCAAATTAGGTGGGCAAAATAAAGTGCCTAGGCTATCTAATGATCGTAAGATTGCAGATAAGATGATTGTAAAATAAAGCGATAATTTCTCTATCTTTACTAAAAACAGAGTGTTATGAATGTGCACGAAGAGAAAATAAAGTATGCTAAGGCTATTTTAGAGACAGAAGACGAAGCATTATTGGCCAGAATAGGCTTATTGCTTGAAGAAGAACAAATTGAAGATGCTTTTGAGGTTTTAACCGAAGCTCAAAAGGCAGATATTGAGCTGGGGATTCAACAAATAAAGGAAGGAAAAGTAATTTCTTGGGATGAATTGAAGAAAAAATTAGACCATTGAAAATCAATTTTTCTGATAAAGCAGCCTCTCAATATGAGCAGATTTCAACTATGATTCTCCATAAATATGGGCATTTAATTCGAAAAGAATTTACCTTAAAGCTAGATGAGAAAATGAAACAGTTAAATCAATTTCCTGAAAGTAGCCCTAAGATAGATGGATTTCCAGGTTTTTATAGGAGTGTTTTAACAAAGCAAACTACATTGTTCTACACCATAGACAATTACTTCTCTTTATGACACTAGACAAGACCCAAACAATTTATTAAAGGATATCGATTAATCGTATCTTTGCAACATATGACAGAAGGAAAATCACACCACAGAACAAGAGCTCAAGAGAGCAGCGGCGCCATTGAGCGCCTTTATATTACCATGCGACACCTATTTAATCGTGGGTTTTATAAACCTATGGGAGTTAGTGGAGAGTCTTTAAGAGAATCTCTTTTAACACTGCGCCCAGAGATATACGGCTCTATTGCCGACGATAAAATTGAACTGCAAGGTTTATTATACGTTATAGATCGTTTACCATACGGTATTGAAGAATGTCGCTACATTAACCTTACCAGTGATGAGGGTTATGGTAAAAGCCACTTTACTCCTATTGTGCCGCCAAAAAGGCGTCGTAATTGCTACCGTATAGACGAAGAACAAATGAATATTGAGATTACCCGTGGGCGATCTGAAATTTATGACATACTCACCCACCTTACTTTTCTATATATAGAATCACACAAAATAATGAAGCGTGTGGTGGTTAGTGAAAAAGGTACATTAATTCGCGACTGGACAAAACTTGAAGAAGCGGCACTTAAAAAAGAAGACTTAACGCAGCAAGAACGTGAAGTTGCACTAACCCATACGGCTAATTTTTTAGGTAGAACTTTTGAAGAAGTTTCTTCAGTATACGCAAGTTTTGCTTTGCCTAATGATAGTAATCGTTTTTTAAATATTATTTATTATTTAGGAAAACTAGCTATAGATGAGGTGCTTAATGATGATAAGCGTGTAATAACATTTAGCCCTGTATTAAGAGAGCGACTAGGACACCATATACATGGAGAACGATGGGCAACACGTATAAAGCAAGTGTTAGATGAAAAAGGGCTCTTAGAAAGACCGCTACACATTATTAGTGCAAATATGCACAGTGTAATGAATACACTTTTTACTCCCGTTGCGCTAAAAACTGAGTTAAAGAAAAAATCGCATATGCAGATTTATGAGGCACTAAGTAGTAGTGATAATAAATCTTTAAGACAGAAGGTGACAAAAGCAGCATTAGCTGGAGGGATGACGTTTTTAAAAGATGAAAGTGGTACAAACATAGACGTTCAAATTTTTGATACTGCACAATTACCTGCAGAGTGTTATGTTTCTGTTGCTGAAATACCAGAAGAAGAAAAACCAGTTATTGTGGTGATGGATTATGCTTTTGGTGAGCAAGCTTATGAAACCATGGATGAACTTTTAAAACCTTTCATGAAGCATAAAAAAGCACATTATATGAATGTAGATTCTATTTGTATAATGGGAAAAGCAGGAATTCTTGAAGGAGGAAAAGGAGACATAATGATACCTAATGCACACATTTTTGAAGGGACTGCAGACAACTATCCTTTTAAGAATAAATTAAAGAAATCTATGTTTGCAGATGACGATGTAAAAGTGTGTACGGGAGCGATGATTTCTGTGATGGGAACATCACTACAAAACAGAGATATTTTAAAGTTTTTTAACACCTCTACTTGGGATGTAATTGGACTAGAAATGGAAGGGGCGCATTACCAAAAAGCAATACAAGCAGCCTCAAAAATAAGAAATAGCATAAAGCGAAAAGTTAAAGTTTTATACGCATATTATGCGAGTGATAATCCATTAGAAACAGGAAGTACTTTAGCTTCTGGTGGATTAGGAACTACAGGAGTGAAACCAACCTATTTAATCACCGAAAAAATGTTAAAAACTATATTAGACTAATCTAAAAATATTTTTTGACAAACAACAAAGCATCGATTTTAGGCGACCCAATTAGATTTTTGTTCAATATTAGTATGATACTTTGTTTTTAAAGATTAGACAATAAATTTGATCTTAAACAAACATATTTAACAAGAATATCAATAAATAGGCGGTAAATACCTGAAGAGAAAACTAAACAAAAATGACATTAACCCCTACCCCATTAAAAGACTGTTTTATTCTCGAGCCATCTGTTTTTGAAGATGAACGAGGGGTCTTTATTGAAACGTTTAATAAGAAGAATTTTAATAAAATCACGGGGCTTTTTACAGACTTTGTACAAGACAATCAGTCCATGAGTACGAGAGGAGTTTTAAGAGGATTACACTATCAAAAAGGAGACTTTTCTCAAGCAAAATTAGTGCGAGTTGTGAGTGGAAAAGTGAAAGATATTGTGGTTGATATTAGAAAAGATTCGCCCACTTTTGGACAACATTTTTCTATCATTCTTGATGATGTAAATCACAAACAATTATTTGTACCAAGAGGTTTTGCCCATGGGTTTATTACACTTTCAGAAACTTCTGTTTTTGCTTACAAATGTGATAACCTTTATAATAAAGAATCTGAAGGAGGAATCATTTATAATGACGCAACCTTAAATTTAGATTGGCATCTTCCTGAAGAACAATTAATAGTATCTGCAAAAGATATTGAGCTTCCTAGTTTTGAGAAAGCCATGCAGGAGTAATATGAAAAAGATTTTAATCACAGGAGCAAATGGGCAATTGGGTAGATGTATAAAATATGCAGCACCTATTGGCGAGAAGTATGTGGTAAACTATTTTTCTAGAGCAGATCTTGACATAGCAGATGCGGAAGCGATTGAGGCACATTTCAGAAACAACGCGTATGACTATGTTGTAAATACTGCAGCATATACTAATGTGGAGAAAGCAGAAAGTGATCAAGAACAAGCATTCTTAATAAATGCAGAAGGGGTGAAGAATCTTGCAGAAGCTTGTAAAAAACAAGGAGGGACTTTTATCCAGATATCAACAGATTATGTTTTTGATGGAACTAAAGAAGATCCATACGTAGAGACAGATGCTACAAACCCAATTAACGTGTATGGCTCGTCAAAGCTTAAAGGAGAAGCATTGCTTACAAAAACGACAGATCGGTTTTTTATTTTGCGCACGTCTTGGTTATACTCTCAATACGGGCATAATTTTTTAAACTCTATGCTTAATTTTGCTGCCGCAGGTAAAGCGTTGACAATTACCACAGAGCAAGTGGGAACACCTACAAATGCAAATGATTTGGCCCAAGTTATCTGGAGTCTTATCGTTACAGAAGAAAAAAAGTACGGGATATATCATTACAGCAATATGGGAGAAGGCACTTGGTATGACTTTGCTTCGGAAATATTTAAGGCATCACCACTTTTAAGCAATACAAAACTTGCTAAAACCGACCATTATCCTACTTTTGCCAAACGACCAGCATATAGCGTGCTTTCTACGTCAAAAATAGATCAATTGCTAGGAAAGAGTGCCCCAGACTGGAAAGACAGCTTACAACAACTAATAACCACTTTAGGATAGATTAATATATGGAACAGCAACATACAAATGATGAGATTGATTTAGGGATGTTATTTAAAAAATTGGGTGATTTATGGCGCAGTTTTTTAGTAAGGCTTTTTGACTGTGTACAATTTGTCTTGAGAAACTGGTTAATAATATTGTTACTTTTAGTTTTAGGAATTGGAGGTGGATTTTTTTTAAAGAAAAATTATGGTGGTGGCTATCAATCAGTTTTAATTATTCAAAACAATTTTGAAAGTTCAAATTATGTTTATGATGCTTTAGAAAAATTAAAAGCAAATGAAAGGGAGTCTTGGTTTAGAGAAAAATATGGTTTTGACATAGACAATGCGACAATCACTGATGTAGAGATAGAACCTATTATTAGCATTGTAGATTTAATAGCAAGTACAGATGATGACGGTAGGGTATTAGAACAATATTTATCTGAGGCAGATTTTCAAGAAGATTTATTGCTTTCTGAGGCTTTTATTAATGAGTATCAATATCATAGAGTTACTTTAGAATTTAATACCCTCGCAACAAGTAAAGTATTTGATGGGATTTTAAATTATTTAAATGATAATTCTTATTTTCAAAAAGCTAAAGTAATTGGTATTGAAGAGATAAAGACACAGATAAAAAGTCATCAAAAAAGTATTGACGGAATTGACGCTGTATTTTTTAGTTATAAAGATTCTCTTCCTGGAGTTAGTGGAGCTCAATTTACATTTGAAAGTAAAGAAACAACCAATTTACATTTCTTATTAGAGGAGAAGCGTAAATTACTTGATAGGATATCATTTTTAAAGACCAGTCTTTTAAAAACGGATGATGTTGTATATGTTATAAATAATAAAGCATTGAGCTATAGAATGACTTTAATAGATAGTATGCACATATTGCTACCATTGCTACTAGTAGTTTTGTTTATTATATTTTCTTGGCTTAAGGACCTTTACAAGAGAGTCGCTATAATGAAAACTAATAAATAAGCGTAAAGTATCACCACTAACTCGTAGTTTGTTGAAATAACAGTATGTCAATAAAAAAAAGTCATTTAACAAAGCTACAATTGCTCAAGGAGAACCGCTTCTTGATGTTATATGATCAAGCTTTTTTTTCTCTTTTTAATTTTGCTTCTATTTTTTTATTGTCAAAAATTGCTAATGTTGAGGTATTTAGTGCCTTTGTGATTTTTCAGAGCTACATATTTTTTATATTTATTTTTTGCACATTTTTACTATCTGCGCCTTCATTAGTGCTTTTAAATAAATATTGGAGTAATAAAAAAGAATCATATGTGTCTTTGTTACTCTGTACCAACTTAATTGTTAGTGCAATATTAGCACTTGCGTGTTATCTTTTCTTAAAAGAGCAAAACATATCAATCTCCTATATTTATGTATTTAGTATTCCTTTTTTAATGTCATCATTTGACGTCATAAAAAAATATTTTTTTGCAAGTTTTTCAATAAAACTATACCATACTATAATTTCATCTATTTTACTTAATATAGTTTTTTTTATAGGCGTTTACCTTTATCAAGATCAACTCAGTTTAAACATCATTGTTTTGGTATATGGTATTGCATACGCTATTGCTGTTGGTTATTTAGGGATGGTATTAGTCATAAAAGGAGTGTTTACTTTTAAGTCATTACAAGCTATTAAGCATACTAATTTTGTTAAAGAAGTTTTAGGTAAGCACTATAGTTATTCTAAATGGATTATAATAGGAGGTATTGCTTATTGGGGTTACAGTCAAGGATTGTATATTTTTTCTAAAGAATTAATGGTGAGTGATTTTGGAATAAGTAAAGTTAAAACATCACACAATATTCTAGGAATGGTCAATATCTTTATCATTTCTATTGAGAATTATTACACACCATATTTTTCAAAAAAAATAAATGAAAATTCTGATCAAACCGTTAGAACACTTGTTAAAAGCTTGTATGCTAAAAACACAGTTTATGTTCTTTTGCTTATGGCAATAGTATTTCTATTTGCAATATTTTTCTATAATTTTTTATATGAAGTTAAATATGGCAATGGCTTATTATTAATCACACTTTTTACCTTGGCTCAGTTAGCTATGTTTTTAGTGAGACCAATAAGTATCGCTCTAAAGTCTCTAGAGATAACTGCTCCATTTTTTTATGCGCATCTTATAGCCCTAACGAGTATGCTTTCTGTTGGTTATTTTGCCATTAAGAATTATGGTTATACAGGTGTTGCTCTTACTTACTTTATGACTATAATAGTGTTTGTAAGTGTAGTATATTATTTTTATTCAAAAAAAGTGAAGTTAACAAAAAAATCAAATTAGATATGTCTTTTAAGTCTATACAAGATTTACAAAATGAAATTATAAAGCAGCTTTCTCCCTTGATGAGAGAAGACTGTGTTTTATTAAATACACCAGACCATGTAAATATAGGGGATCAATTAATATGGCAAGGAGAGATTGATTTTTTAGAAAAGTTAAATATTGAGCCTTCGTACTCTACTTCATTATTCTATTTTGACTGGAGACCTTTTGACAAAAACACTTTGATTTTATTACATGGTGGAGGTAATTTTGGTGATGTTTGGGAAGAACATCAAGGTTTTAGAATGAAAGTGATTGAAACTTATACTGATAATGATATTGTTGTTTTTCCGCAATCTGTACAGTATTATGATGAAGCACAGATTAAAAAAGACGCTAAGCGTTTTGCAACACATAAAAATGTCACTATTTGTGCTAGAGATCAACATTCTTTTGATTTGCTAAAAAAGCACTTTTCAAATAAAATAATAATGGTGCCAGATATGGCTTTTTGTATGGATATGAACAAGTGGCAAAAAAGTTCTGCTAACACAAAAAAGTTACTGTTAAAAAGAATTGACAGAGAGATTTCTAGTGCTTTTGAATATTCAAAGTACAATGCTTTTGATCATAAAGACTGGCCAACCTTCCAGAATACACCCTTTCATTTTTCGATGAGAGTGTATGAACGTATTAATAGAGAGGTGGGTAAAAAACTTGTGTCAAAAGACAAAAAAGACACTACGTTTGGTGTTGGAGTTATTAGAGATAAAGAATATTTAATACAAAAAGGCGTAAGCTTTATTTCAAGTTATTCTCAGGTTGTTTCGACGCGATTACACGGTCATATCTTATCTTTATTGCTGGAGGTACCTACTATAATGATAGATAACGATTATGGTAAAAACAGCCGTTTCTATAATACTTGGTTAAAAGAAATGCCTGCATCTCATTTGGTTCTAGACGATAAAGAATTAGAGGCAAAATTATTAGCATTGAAATAGTCATTATGTTGCTAAAAAAAACATATCATTTTTTATTTTTTTTAGGGGTGTTTTTTATACCCTTTAACAGTGATGTGCCTAAAATTTTTAAAGTTTTAGGTGAGTTTGGGACAGACTCCTCTCCCGTATTTTTTCTTGTCGCATTTGTTTTTCTAGTTGCCCACCAATTAATTGTAAAAAAGTTTTATTTTCCCTTTAGCTCAAAGATATATCTTTCTTTTTTGGCTTTTTTAGCAGTAATATTATTAGTTACTGCGATTAATCTGCCTCAGATAATGGGATATTATTTGAAGTTTACAACCGGTATAGAACGATTTATAAGACAATTGATATCTATTCTCTTGTCTGCGTTTATTTTTTTCTATGTTTTTATTAATGTAGGAAGAGACATAGGAGCATTACAGTTTTTTAAACTAGTAAGAAAAACTTTTTTTATCTCCTTTATTTTTGTTTTTGTTACAGGAGTAATAGAGTTTTTAGTGATTTCCGGAGCGGGTTTTTTAACACCACTTTTAAAAGCATTAGATTATTTACCTTTTGCAAATCCGATACCAGATTATCGCCATTCCAGAATTTCATCTCTTACTTTTGAGCCTCCGGCATTAGGAACGTATTTAATAACGATAGCAGGATTTATGTTTAGCTACATTTTCACCTCTAAAAAATCAATTAGATATTTGCCTTTTTTAGCCGTTTTGGTTTTGGCGATATTATCAAAATCAAGAACCGCACTTGTTGTGGTTATTTTTCAAGCAGGAGTAGGAGTAGGGCTATCATATTATATGTTTTCGAGTTTCAGAAGAACATTTAATGTAGTTGCTATTGTTGGTATATTTTTATTGAGTATTACTTTAATTGTCTACAATAAGCAAATTACGAGTGTTGTTTCAGAAAAAGTTGCATCTCTAGATTTTACTAGGATGAACAATAAAACAGATAATAACTCTATTTCAAATAAAACAAGACTTGGTATTCAAGTAGCACTATTTGAAGTTTTTAAAGAAAACCCAGTAGTGGGAGTGGGTTGGGGAATGCAGGCATTTGAAACTCGTTATAAATATCCTTTTTGGGCAAAAAACAAAAATTACGAGTTCCCCCAATGGTATCAAAATAAGCATTTAAAATCATTTCCCCCATCGTATAATATTTATATGAGGATGCTTACAGAAACAGGTATCCTAGGGTTTTTGACTTTTGGTTTTTTTCTCTACATTGTTTTTCGGGCTTGTCTAAAATTATATATGCGAGAAAAACACGTGACCTTTATTGCGATTGCTTTACTCATCAGCTTTTCAGGAATATTACTTAATTGGTTTCAGATAGATAGTTTAAGAATATACGGTTTTTGGATCTCATTGGCAGTTCTAATATTAATCAATAAAAAAGTAAGTTATGACAAAACTCATAGTCTTGATGCCTCATTATAATGATGTTGAGGGATTACATAAATCATTAGCCTCTATAGATGAAAATATTTCTGTGGATGTTTTAATAATAGATGATGGTAGTAAATTAAAGCCTACAAAACTAGATTTAGAGGGTATTTATAAAAATGGTAAAGTGTTTCTTGAATTATTGCCAAACAATGTTGGGTGTGAACGTGCTTTAAATGAGGGTTTAAAAATAATAAACACTAAAAAATATAAGTTTGTGGGCCGCTTAGACTGTGGTGATTTAAACCGTAAAAACAAATACACAAAGCAGCTTGATTACCTAAACAAACACCCAGACATTGCTTTGTTGGGTACATATGCAGAAATGGTAGATGAGGATCAAAACCACCTCTTTACTTTAAAACATCCATTAGAGCATAAGAAAATAAAAAATATGATGTATTTTAATAACATGTTTGTGCACCCCACAGTTGTTTTTAAAAAAGACATTATAGAAAAGGTGGGTATGTATCCTACTAATTATAAGAGTGCAGAAGATTATGCTTACTTTTTTAATATTTTAAAAAAGTATAAAGTAGCTAACCTGCCTGAAGATTTGTTGATTTATGAAGTTAACTCAAACTCTATATCTTCACAAAACAGAAAACAGCAAGTAAAAAGCAGAATTAATATAATTTTAAATCATTTTTATTTTGGATTTTATCCAATTGCTGGGCTTATTAGAAATTTACCCTTGTTATTTATTTCTAGAGGTTTTTCAAATACAGTAAAAAAAAGTGTAGCCTCAAAATAGAATCAAAATAGAATCAAAATGAAACCAATTTTAAGCGCCATATACCCGTTTGTTTTTGCTGCATTAATTTTCATCTTACCTTTTGATGTTTATGTGCGTGCGTGGCCTAATATATTACTAGCTATTCTCGCTATCTCGTTTCCTTTTATAGTTTGCAAAGAAGATTTTAAAAAAATAGACAAAAAAGCAGCATATATCTTTATAGCCTTTTATCTTTTTATTGTTATACAAACAGCCCTATTAGATAGATGGGAAAACAATCTTTTCTTTCTGGAAAAAGCAGGATTAGGTATCGGGCTCGCACTTTTATTCATACCTATTCAAGATTATAAAAAGTTAAATAATGCTATCATATTCTCAAGTTTAGTTGCAATACTTTACTCTGTCTTTAATATTCTAGTGCTTATAAAGAACACAGGTACTTTTGACTTTGGAAATAATGGAAATCCGCTTACTACTCTTTTAATTGATAGGCTTTATCTGGGTTTACTATGCATTTTTAGTATTCTGATATCCTATAAAAATATAACAAATAAGTTTTCTACCTACAACAAGTGGTATCTAGCAAATATTATTATCAATGTGACTTTTATTTTTTTAATTGCTGCGAGAATGGCAATCCTTACTGTCATATTTTTAGCCATTCTTCGCCTATTTTACAAGTTACCTAATAAAGGTGTTGTTGTTAAAACAATTGTCGGGATAGCAATTGTAATTATTTCAGCTTTTGCTTTAAACGAGAATCTTAGAGCTAGGTTTTTTTACAATAAGTTTGACAATGAAAGTCTTTCACTTATAGACAGGGCGCTTAATAATGAGCCACGAGTGGTTATTTGGGCTTGTAGTTATGATATAGCAAAAAATAATCCTGCTGTTTTATCAGGATTAGGTTTTAAAGGAGCCAAAGAGGCGTTAATGGACTGTTATAAAACTGCTGACATAGAAGAAGAAAGGAAGGGTTGGTTTTTATATAGAAAATACAATTCTCATAATCAGTATATTGATATTTACTTATCTGCGGGTATTATAGCATTGCTTTTATTTGTCTTGGGATTAGGCTACCTTTGGTTTAAGCATAAAAAAGAGTTTTTTCCCACAGCACTAATTATTACGATTATTTTATTTGGCCTTGTAGAAAATTATTTTCACAGACAAATAGGAGCCTATTATTTTGGTATCATATTAATGTACGTTTTGGTAACAAATACCACAACAAATAAAATTTCAGAAGCATGAAAAAGATATATTTTATAATACTTGCTTTACTGCCATTTATAAGTAATTCTCAAATCATAGATTTTCCAGATGAAAATTTAAAACAAGAATTATTAAACGAACAGAGCCCTTCTATTGATACTAACAATGATGGAGAGATAGATGTTGCAGAGGCTAACGTTTATGGAATTGGTGGGGCAGAAAACATCGAGTTATCTCAAAACTCTGGAATCATTACAGACTTAACGGGTTTAGAAAATTTTATCAATATCCGAGATTTGCGAATATATGAGCATGGATATAATAATATTGATCTTAGCAACTTCACACAATTAACACAATTATCTCTACACCCATCAAATATTATAGAACTAGATCTTTCAAATAACCCGTTATTAGAAATTTTATATTTGAACACCCCGCTTGTAACAAATCTAGACCTTTCAAATAACCCGTTGTTATTCAGTCTTTCCCTTAGAAATTTAAATATTGATGATTTTAATAATATTGATTTGAGTAACAATTCAAATATTATTGGATTAGACCTTATTGAAATGAATATTGACACGATAAACATTGATCATTTGGTTAATTTGTATGTTTTAACAATTAATGACACAAACTTGGTTAATTTAGATTTGAGCAACTTTAATGATCTTTGGTTGTTAGATTGCAAAAGAAATAAATTAGAAACTCTTTTGTTGCCTTCTCAATCATTAGAATTTATAAATTGTCAAAATAACTTATTAACCGAACTAATTGTTAATAATGAGACAACAGATCAGGTTGAAATTTCTTGCGAAAACAACTTATTACAATCACTAATAATAAATACACCAAACGTTATCAATGGATCACAAAGACTTAAGTGCTTTAACAACCAATTAACTAGTTTAGACCTCACAAACACAAGTGTTTCTTTTATTCAATGTCAAAACAATCCTCTTTTAGAAACGATAAATTTACGCAATGATTCAAACTGGAAAATGGAGCTTCTACTCGGTGCTTCAAACTTTAATGACCTTCCTCTATTAAACACAGTTTGCCTAGATATTAGCTCTAATAGTATTTTAAAGGATTATATTTTAGATCAAGTAGGTCACGATGTTGATATTTATAATAATGAAACTTGTGATGACTTTGTATTAAACGCAAATGAGTTTGATGAGGTGAGTCAATTTGTGGTGTACCCAGTACCAGCAAGTGATACGTTTACTGTAACCTCAAAAAAAGCGATTAAAAATATAACCCTTTATAATCCTGCTGGCACAGTTGTTTTAGACGAAAACTATACAGATGTTATAACTATTAATCAATTAAAAGCGGGCGTTTACTTTGCTCATATTACAGATGATGAGGGTTACGCAGAGGTTGTTCAGATCATTAAGAAATAAGTGACAATCAAATTTACTTTCCAGAAAAATACAATATATCAAAAATGAGAAAAGCATTAACCTTTATTATTTTAGCTTTAATGTTTAACTCTTGCGGGTCAAGTCTCAGCTCTATAGTGGCAGCAGATGATTATGCATTTAAAAAGACATCAACAATTGCTAGATATGATAGATCTATGCAGCCTAAAAAATCTCCGGTTACATTAGCCTCCCAGTTTATATGGGGTATTAATGGGCACCCCATTGACAGCCCAGCTTATTTTGCTGATAACTCTACAGCATTACAATACAATCTATTGAATGAATTTCAAATGGATTATTACCGGATTAACGTTATAACTGATGAGAACGGTCAAGTGACAATATATCCCAGTTATGCAAGGAGGTGGAAAGAAACACTAGCCGCGTCTGTAAAAAACAAGGTTAAGCTTTTACCAGTATTTCATTTAAAAGATTACGATCCTACTATGACAATTGATGAGGCTTATAAGATTGCTAAAAAAAAGGCATACGGATTTGCCTCTGCTCACAAAGATTACTTTGATTACTATGAATTAGGAAATGAGAGAGACCTAAGGCTTATTTTTCCTAACACAGATGGTGATAAGATTGAGCACTATGATCTCCCCGCCTTTGATGTTATGATTTCATATTTTAAAGGGCTCCATGATGGAGTTAAGGAGGCTGACCCAACTTCAAAAACATTAATTAATAGTGCCGGATGGAAACATTGGGGCTTTTTTGAATATCTACAACAAAACAACACTCCTTATGATATTATTAGCTGGCATTGGTATTCTAATCAAGGAACGGTTTTTAATCCTTTGATAGTAAAAACCACGGGAGAAGATGTTCTCAAATTATTGAATGATCGTTTTAAAAAACCAATTTGGATTACGGAAATAAATCAAATTGATGGCACCTATAATGAATCCGAGGACAATATGGCTTTTTGGAACAATAGCTTTGTAGATGACTTAAAAAATCGCGAATATGTGCAGGGCTATTTTGTATACGAACTTTTAGATCAACAGCACTTAGATGATAATATAGATTATGAACATCCTAAGGAAGCTTACTACGGCCTAATTAAATGGGAAGAGTCGTTTACAAAGTACTCGTATAAAACCGCGGCGTTAACATATAAATATAAAATAGAAGACATAGCGCACGGGAGCGAAGATTACATCATACATTTATATACTACGTTTAATAGAGATAGACCAGCTAAAAATCAACTAGAACAAGAAGCTTCTCAAGTGGTAGATAACACAAATATGTCACTATTATTAGATTCCTTTTTAAGTAAAGAATTAATGACAGCAGAGAGTCCTGGAGAGCTAAAAATGGATGCGCAAACTAAAATGATTAATCAACTCTACCAAAAAGTTTTAAAAAGGGACGCTTCTCCAGAAAATCAAAAACACTGGCAGAAAACATTAAAGAAAGGAGCCACAGAAAAAGAAATCATTAAATCTCTTTTAACCTCTAAGGAATTTTATCAAAAGGCGGTAATTGCTGGATATGAAAATAGAACGGAATTTCCATTTTATAGAGATGGTGTTTACAATATAAAAGATCAGAAATAAGAAATGTCTAAAATTAAAGTAGCCCATATTTTAAATGCAGTTGGAGGAGTAGATATGTGGCTTCGTATTAACCTGAATGCATTAGACCCAAATATAGTTGAGAATATCGTTATAAGAGGAGTAGAAGGACCAACAGATCCTTTTTCAGACAAAAACGGGGAGACTGTTTTGAGTTATACAGTGCCTATACAGCGTGAGATAAGTATCTTTAAAGATCTAAAGGCAATTCGGCAAACCATAAAAATTCTTAAAAAAGAACGCCCAGATGTGATACATGCACATAGCGCAAAAGGCGGTATCATAGCAAGAGCGGCTTCCTTATTTTACAAAGTTAATGTGTTATATACACCACACGCATTTTCATTTTTAAGTGCTGATAGCTCATTAAAACGAACAGTTTTTATTGGGATAGAGCGTCTTTTTAAACATTTTAATTCCATTTTATTAGCATGCTCCATTTCAGAAAGAAACCAAGGGCTTAATAAAGTAGGTTACAAAGAATCACGAGCTATTGTGATGAATAACTGTGTGCAACCCATTAATATTTCCGAAGTAAAAGTGCCTCAACAGAATATTAAAACTCCTTATATCTGTACAGTAGGGAGGCCTTCTTACCAGAAAAACATTGAAATGCTCGTTACTGTTGTAAAAATCCTAAAAGAGAAGCAACCAGATATACATCTTGTCGTCTTAGGAGTGGGAGTTTATAGCCCTAATAAAGAAGCTGTAGAGGCGCTTATAAAAAATGAGGATCTCATTGATAATATTACTTTAATCCCTTGGATTGCTAGAGAAGAACTTTTTGGATATGTAAAAAATGCCGACCTCTATGTGTCTGCCTCCCGTTATGAAGGACTTCCTTATTCTGTAATAGAGGCTATGGCTATGGGTAAAGCTTGTGTGGTTACAGATGCAGATGGCAATAGAGATTTAGTGAAAGATGGGCATAACGGATATGTTGTCCCGCAAGATGGGGTAGAAGTCATGGCAAATCGTATTTTTGCACTTTTGAGTGATGACAGTATGAGAAAAACAATGGAACAGAATACACTCACACGTTTCCATGCAGAGTTTAATATTGATAATAATATTGAGAAGCTCGAGACAATTTATAAAAAGTATAGTTGATTATAGGTTTCTGATTATAAGGAATCTAAGAATTAAAATTTTACAATGAAAATAGCAGTAATAGGAACAGGATATGTAGGTTTAGTAACGGGTACGTGTTTAGCAGAAACAGGTAACGAGGTGCTTTGTGTAGATATTGATGAAAAAAAGGTGGCAAAAATGCGTGCGGGAGAAGTGCCTATTTATGAGCCACACTTAGATGTATTGTTTGAGCGTAATATAAAAGCAGATAGATTAAAATTTACTACATCATTACAAGAAGGGTTAGATTTTGGAGAGATTGTCTTTTTAGCATTACCTACACCAGAAGATGAAGATGGATCTGCAGATTTAAGTTATGTACTTGGCGTTTCAGAAGAAATAGGTAAACTAATTAAAAGTTATAAAGTTATCGTAGACAAGAGTACGGTACCAGTAGGGACTGCAGAAAAAGTAAACGCGATTATTGCAAAAAATGCAGGTTGTGATTTTGATGTGGTTTCTAACCCAGAATTTTTGAGAGAAGGTTTTGCTGTAGATGATTTTTTAAAACCAGAACGTATTGTTATTGGTTCTTCTAGTGATAGAGCGACAGCATTAATGCAAAAACTCTATGGCCCTTTTGTACGTTCAGGAAACCCTGTGATTGTTATGGATGAGAAGTCTGCAGAGTTAACAAAATATGCGGCCAACTCATTTTTAGCCACAAAAATCACATTCATGAATGAGATTGCTAACTACTGTGAGAAGGTAGGAGCAGATGTAGATAAAGTGCGCGTAGGTATGGGGACAGACTCACGTATTGGTAAAAGATTTTTATTTCCAGGTATTGGGTATGGAGGATCTTGTTTTCCTAAAGATGTAAAAGCATTGCAAAAGGCAGGAAAAGATGAAGGATACGATTTTAAAATACTCGATGCTGTGATTGATGTAAATGAGCGTCAAAAAACCATATTGTTACCGCGTATTAGTAATCATTTCTCCGGAAATATTAAAGGAAAGAAATTTGCCATCTGGGGTTTAGCATTTAAACCAGAAACAGATGACGTAAGAGAAGCACCATCTATTTATATGATGAAAGGCTTGTTAGAACAAGGCGCAACCTTAACGGTTTTTGATCCAGAAGCAATGGATAATATTGAGAAGCAGTTTGGCAACTCTCTTGAGTATGCAAAATCAATGTATGAGGCCATAGAAGGGGCAGATGCATTAATTATCTGTACAGAATGGAGCATATTTAGAACACCAGATTTAGATAAGCTTAAAACAAGCTTGAATAACGCAGTAGTGTTTGATGGTCGTAATCTGTATGACACAGCAGAGATGAAAAGAGAAGGCTTTACTTATATTAGTATAGGGAGATAGTTAGGTTATAACAATCCTGCCTGGCTTGTCTAAATGGGAGAAAAGAAAGACATTTCTGACTAAGAATATCCTCAACAACAATTGAAGTGTGAAAATTTAAAATACCGCATATTGAGCGGAGTCGAAATATGAAAAAACGAGTTTTAATAACAGGTGCCGCAGGATTTTTAGGGTCTCATTTATGTGATAAATTTATCGCAGAAGGCTTTGAAGTCATCGGTATGGATAACCTTATCACGGGAGACCTCAAGAATATTGAGCATCTCTTTAAACTACCTGATTTTGATTTTTATCACCACGATGTGACAAAATTTGTTCACGTGCCGGGTAAGCTCGATTATATATTACATTTTGCATCACCCGCAAGCCCTATTGATTATTTAAAAATACCAATACAAACGCTAAAGGTTGGGTCTTTAGGTACACACAACTTATTAGGGTTAGCTCGTGTTAAAGAGGCGCGTTTTATGATTGCTTCTACATCTGAGGTGTATGGTGATCCTAAAGAACACCCACAAACAGAAGAGTATTACGGTCACGTTAACACAATAGGCCCAAGGGGAGTTTATGATGAAGCAAAACGTTTTCAAGAATCTATCACTATGGCGTATCATCGTTTTCACGGTATAGATACTAGAATAGCTAGAATTTTTAATACGTATGGACCAAGAATGAGACTCAATGACGGTCGTGTAATTCCGGCATTTATTGGGCAAGCATTAAGAGGGGAGGACCTCACTGTATTTGGTGATGGTATGCAAACACGATCTTTCTGTTATGTTGATGATGAGGTAGACGGGCTCTTTAAGTTATTAATGAGTGACTATACCTTACCCGTAAACATAGGGAACCCAGATGAGATTACCATAAAAGACTTTGCAGAAGAGATTATTAAACTCACAGGCACAGATCAAAAAATAATCTACAAGCCTTTGCCTAAAGATGACCCAATGCAGCGTCGCCCAGATATTAGCAAGGCAAAAGAACTTTTAGGGTGGGAGCCTCAAACGAGCAGAGAAGAAGGAATGCAAAAAACCTATGAGTACTTTAAAAGTCTCTCTCAAGAAGAATTGAATAGAAGTGAACATAAAGATTTTTCTAAGCATATTAACTAGGTATGATATTTAAAACAGGACGATATTCTGGGTTTATTAAGCCTATAAATTATATGATTGATTTAAGTATCATTCATGTGCTAGCTGCGCCTTTTTTTGAGGACAGATTTATCTTTTTAAATTACATCATTTTTGTTTCTCTCGCTTGGATTGTGTTATCTCTTAAAATTCAATTTTATGAGATTTATCGTTTTACACACGTACAGAACATACTATCTTCTTTAGCTAAGCAAGGGGTTGTATTCTTTTTAATTGTCTTTGCATTTTTTGGTTTTTATAATCAAATAACAAAAGACCCCTGGAAGATTGTAGCTTATGTGCTTTGGGTTATCTTGGGGATAAGTATTGTGAAGTTTGCGGTGTTCTTTTTACTTAAAAAGTATAGAATATATCTAAAAGGAAATCAAAGAAGAGTTGTTATTTATGGTCTCAATAATAAGACAGAACAACTAAGAAAATTTTTTACATCAAACCCAGAGTACGGGTATGAACTTCAAAAAACCTTTAACCTAAAAGGAGATAAAAAGGAAGACATAGAAGACACTTTTAATTACATTTTAAAGAATAACATTGACGAGATTTATACCTCAATAGGGGAGACCTCTAATGAAAATATGGGCAAGATCATTGATTTTGCAGACAACAACTTAAAAGTTCTTAAATTTTTACCAGATAACAAAGAGATTTACAGTAAGAAACTAGACTTTACCTACTACGGCTTTTTACCTATATTATCTATGCGTAAAATACCTATGGATGAGGCACTTAATAAGTTTATAAAACGCTCATTTGACATTGTGATGTCACTTGGCGTTATTATATTTATCCTTTCATGGCTTACGCCCCTACTAGGGATTATTATAAAACTAGAATCTAAAGGTCCGGTCTTTTTTAAACAACGCCGTAATGGTCTTGATTATAAAGAGTTTTACTGCTATAAGTTTAGGAGTATGCGTCCTAGTCCAGATGCTCATTTATTTCAAGCAACTAGGGGAGATGAGCGCATTACTAGAGTAGGAAAAATAATTCGTAAAACAAGTATGGATGAGCTTCCTCAATTTATAAATGTACTTAAAGGAGATATGTCTGTCGTGGGGCCGCGCCCTCATATGGTAAGCCACACACATATGTATGCAGAGCGTATAGACAAGTTTATGGTGCGCCACTTTATAAAGCCAGGTATCACGGGTCTTGCACAAGTGAGCGGGTTTAGAGGCGAAATAGAGACAGATAATGACATTATTAATCGTGTTAAGTACGATATATTTTATTTAGAAAATTGGTCACTATTCTTAGACCTTAAAGTAGTTTTTAAAACAGTGTTTAATGCCATTAGAGGAGAAGAAAAAGCATATTAATACAACCGCGCAGCCGTTGGTTTCCATTATCACGCCGCTGTATAATGCTGCTCCTTTTATTGCAAAAACCATTCAGTCTGTTATAGACCAGAGCTATCAAAACTGGGAGCTGCTTATTGTAGATGATGCCTCAACAGATAATGGTCCCACAATTGTGCGTGATTTCTTCGGAAATGATACCCGCATCAAGTTTTACCCTAATTCATTAAACAAAGGCGCCGCTCATTGCCGTAATCAAGCCACAACCGAAGCTACAGGCGACTATATCGCCTTTCTGGACGCAGATGACCTCTGGCATAAAAATAAGCTAGAAAAACAGCTTAAATTTATGCAAGAGAATGATTGTGACGTAAGTTTTGCGAGCTACCTTCAGATAGACGAACAAGGAAACTCGTTAAATAAAAGAGTAGAAGCCTTGCAAACTTTATCTTATAAAAAACAACACAAGAATAACTACATTGGTAATCTTACAGGAATGTACAATGCAAAAACATTAGGCAAAATTATAGCTCCTAATATTCGGAAACGTCAAGATTGGGCGGTATGGCTAGAAGCTATCAAAATAAGCGAAAAACCAGCATTAGGTTTACAAGAAGACCTCGCCTTTTATAGAGTACACCTTGATTCTATGAGTGCTAATAAATGGAAATTAATAAAATATAACTTCGCATTTTACAGAACGTATTTGGATTATTCTTGGTTAAAATCTGGCTACTGCTTAGTGCAATTTTTCTGGGAGTATTTTATGGAGCGGCCTAAATATATTAAAAGCACAGTGGCAGATTGAGCACCGCGCTATCTCTAGCTTATAGTAGGATGAAGTTCTTATAAAAGCAAGTCTACTGTCACACTGAGCTTGCCGAAGTCCTTATAAAGGTCAAAAGTTAAACCCCAATCCAATTATTAAAAACTATTTGAAGTAATCTCTATTTTCATACCTTGCCAATAAAATCAACATAATCTTGAACCTCTTTGAAACAACCTTAAAACTCAAAGGCTTCCCTATTAAGGAAGCAAAGTTAAGGTTGCAAGAAATTCAGGATATCAGTGAAGAAGACTACTCAGAATATGTCACAAAGATGAAAGAAGAAATTGTCTCTCATCATCTAAGGGAGAATGTTTTTTATAAAGAGTTTTCAAATTTATCACATTTCCGAAGCTGGGATGAGGTACCTGTGATGACAAAAGCAGACCTGCAAAAGTCACTTGCTAAGCGATTGTCAAAAGGATTTTCTGAGAAAAATGTCTATGTAAATAAAACTTCTGGTAGCAGTGGTCACCCTTTTGTGTTTGCAAAAGATAAGATGTGTCACGCTTTAACGTGGGCAGAGATTATGACTCGTTTTGCTTGGCACGGTATTGATTTTAATACTTCATTGCAAGCACGTTTTTATGGTATTCCGCTTGATAAAATAGGCTATCAAAAAGAACGACTTAAAGACAAGTTAAGTAGTAGGTATCGCTTTCCTATTTTTGATTTGTCTGATAAAAAGCTGGAAGAATTTTTAAAAGTATTTACTCAAAAACCTTTTGAGTATATCAATGGCTATACAAGCTCTATAGTGCTATTTGCAAAGTACCTAAAGAAGAAAGAGATTGTTTTAAAAGATGTTTGTCCTTCGTTAACTTGCTGTATAGTCACTAGCGAAATGCTTTACGATACAGATAAGAAACTAATGGAAACCACCTTTGGAGTTTCTGTTTACAACGAGTATGGCGCGAGCGAGCTAGACCTCATCGCTTTTGAAAACCAAAAAGGAGAATTTGTCTTAAACAGCGAAACACTTTTTGTAGAGATCTTAGACGACAATAATAAGCCTGTACCTAATGGGATGCCCGGGCGTATTATCATTACATCTTTATACAATAAGGCGCACCCAATGATACGTTATGACATAGGTGATAACGGGGTTATCTCTAAAAAGAGTACAGCAAAAAAACCAATCTTAGAAAAACTAGTAGGTAGAACAAACGATGTCGCAAAACTGCCTAGCGGTAAACAAGTACCTGGATTAACTTTCTATTATGTAACTAAAAGCGTTATAGAAGATGATGGTAATGTAAAGGAGTTTATCATTGAACAAACCGCTCTTGACCACTTTAAGATCACTTATGTAGCAGATAAGGTATTAACCAACAGCGAAACTCAAAAGATAAAAGTAGCCGTTATTACCTATCTAGAAGAAGGATTGACCGTTACATGTAATAAAGTTTCGGTTTTAGACCGCGCAAACCGTGGTAAACTAAAACAGTTTGCTTCAAGGATTTAGTAAATCTTTTTCATTGACAATTGTGATAGGGTAAGACGGTTTGATTCACGATCGTCCCGCAGGCGGGACTGCACGACTCACGACCAAATTATCCATAGTTTATATAGAAATGTTTTATTTGTCGTGCATCGTGCAGAGAGCGAAGCGAAAGATCGTGATTCAAACCGTCCATTTGCAGCCCAAGTAATCTCGACCTTAAAAATTTACACTGTAAATCACCACTGTCACTGCCTACTAACTAGTACCCAACTTTAGCGCGCACTCTTTTAAGTACTTCATTAGCAACTAGAGTCGCTTTTTCTGCACCTATCTTTAAAGCATCATCAATCTCATTTTTATTTTCCATAAAATGGTTATAACGCTCACGCGGTGTTTCAAACTTGGCTAAAATAAGTTCATAAAGAGCTTGCTTAGCATGGCCGTAACCGTAATTTCCGCCTTCATAATTTGCTTTCATTTGTGCAATTTCAGCTTCCGAAGCTAATAAAGTATAGATTGTAAAACAGTTGCAAGTGCTCCAGTCTTTAGGCTCTTCAAGAGGCGTGCTGTCTGTCTCAATGCTCATTACTTGTTTGCGTAACTTTTTTTCTGGCAAAAATATGTTGATGGTATTACCTTTAGACTTACTCATTTTTGCTCCGTCTGTACCAGGAATAAGCATCGTATCTTCTTTTACTTTACCTTCTGGCATTACAAAAGTTTCTCCCAGTTGTGCGTGAAAACGTGATGCAACATCTCGTGTCATTTCTATATGTTGCATTTGGTCTTTCCCTACCGGGATGATCTCTGCATCATATATAAGAATATCTGCTGCCATAAGCATAGGATAGGTAAATAGTCCAGCATTTACATCATCCAGTCTATCAGCTTTGTCTTTAAAACTATGAGCAAGCATTAATCGTTTATAAGGGAAAAAGCAGCTTAAATACCAAGACAACTCTGTTACTTGAGGGATGTCACTCTGGCGATAAAAAACCGTTTTTTCTACATCGAGACCTAAGGCCAGCCAGGTTGCTGCAGTACTATATGTGTTCTCTCTTAAAGTCTCACCGTCTTTTATTTGGGTAAGGGAATGCATGTCTGCAATGAATAGAAAAGACTCGTTGTTAGCGTCATTTGACATTGCGATTGCTGGCAATAATGCCCCTAGAATGTTTCCTAAATGTGGTGTTCCTGTGCTCTGAATTCCTGTGAGGATTCTCATTTGTTTCGTTTTTTATTCAACTTTTATTTCGAGTTCATTCGAATTACAAAGTTACTCGAAATACATTGACGAAAGAAAACCGCTGTAAAATTATTGCTTCACAAAAGAGGTTATTGCTTTTCCTTGATTGGTGTTTATTTCTAGAAAATAAACACCATTTAATAAACCACTGACATCAAGAGTCTTACTTGAATTGTTGGTTCTAACTAGTTTTCCTGAAGTATTATAAATTGTAGTATTGAAAACATCAGGACTTGTATCAATATAAAGATTATCTGTTGTAGGATTAGGGTAAATTACTAATTCGACACCTTTGTAAGAAGGAGTTTCTAAATAACAATCCTCACTAAATACAGAAGTATCATCTATTAACCAAGTATCATATGGTGCTTGGCCCATCATTGCAGCAGAAGATTCATCAACTTCAATACAAACCAAGTCATCATTTTCCCTTCCTATAAACTGAATAGTATCATTATTTCCGTTTTTTAAACTCAGTGCTTGTATATCGGAGTTTTGAATTATAACAGATTCTAAGTTTAAATGGTCACTAAGATTAAGGTTGGGAACAGAAACCTGAATATAATCAGGACCTGTGAAACTACCTAGTTGTAAATCTTCAATTTGCATAGCTTCATTAAGATTAATAGATTCTATATTAACTAACGAGCCCCGAAGCTCTTTTAACGCATCATTATTACCCAATACTATTGTAGCTGGCATTATTGTAGCTGACATATACGTAAAGTCTAGAGTCTCCAATAAAGGATTAGCACTTACATCTAAAAAGGTAATGTCACTAAATGGTCCCACATCTATTTCTTGATTACCTACATACAGTATCTCTAATAATGGGTTGCCACTAAGGTCTATAGATGTGAGTTGAGAATGATCAATATATAATTCTTTTAATTTGTTATTGTTGGTAAGATCTACTCCAGCAGCAGTAAATATATTTGACCCTGCAAATAAAATTTCTAAATTGATAAAATCTTCTATTCCTGTAAGTAATTCTATTTGATAATTGCTAACATCTAGCGAGATCACATTTTCAATATCTGCTGTCGCAACTTCAGTATTAACAACACCATCACTATCAATACCTAGATTGATAAGAGCTTGCTCAAAACTTGAGTCTGGAATGCTTGTGGTTTGAGCAATTAGTGTTGTACTTAAAAAACCGAAGAGGAGATATATGTTTATTGCTATTATATAGAGTCTAGTCATTATAAAAATGTTTAGCACTAATATACTGTTTTAAAATTTCCGAAGATAAATAGCTGCACAAAAAAACCGCCCAACAAAAGCTGGACGGTTTTAGAATATTTATTTTATTGGATAACCTACCAGATTCTTACTCTGTTTTCTGGCGCTACATACATTGGGTCTCCTTCTACAATATTAAAAGCTTCATAAAAAGCATCTACATTTTTAAGAGGCTCTGTTGCTCTCCATCTTCCTGGTGTGTGAGGGTCTGTTTTTACTTGATTTACTAGACTCTCTTCGCGTTGCTTAGTTCTCCATACGGTTGCCCAGCTCATAAAGAAACGTTGTTCTGCTGTAAAGCCATCTACGTCTTCTGGACGTCCGTTTTCTTTGTAGTGACGTTGCAAACCATCATAAGCAGCAAGTACACCACCTAGATCACCTATGTTTTCTCCTAGTGTGAACTTACCATTTACAAATACGCTATCTACTACTTCAATAGCATCATATTGTTCTGCTAAGGCTGTTCCTCTTTCGCCAAATTGCTTTAGATCTTCTTCTGTCCACCAGTTTACTAGGTTTCCATCACCGTCAAAACGTGCTCCACTATCATCAAATGCGTGAGATATTTCGTGACCAATTACAGCTCCAATACCACCATAGTTTACAGCATCATCTGCTTTATAATCGTAGAAAGGTGGTTGTAAAATAGCTGCAGGAAAAACAATCTCATTGTTAAATGGATTAAAATATGCATTTACTGTTTGTGGTGACATACCCCATTCTGTTCTATCTACTGGTTCGTTAATCTCAGAAAGGTTCTTTTTAAAGCCCCATTCTCCTACTGCAGTAATGTTATCATAATAGCTTTTGTCTGCACTTACATCCATTGTACTATAGTCTTCCCAAGAATCTGGATACCCTATTTTTACAGTAAACTTATCAAGCTTTTCAACAGCTTTTACCTTAGTCTCTTCGCTCATCCAGTCTAGTTTTTGAATACGGTCTTGGTATGCAGCAATCACGTTAGCAATCATTGTTTCTGCTTTTTCTTTTGCTTCTGGCGGGAACATTTCGTCTACATATAGTTTACCTAATGCTTCACCTACGGTACCATTTACAGTACCTAGAGCACGCTCATCTGCTGGGCGTTGTTTTTTAGCTCCACTTAATGTTTTACTGTAAAAATCCCAGTTTGCTTTTTCAATTTCTGTTGTTAATGCTCCAGTTGCACTATTAAATGTTGCCCATCTTGCTACTGTTTTCCAAGTCTCAACATCACCTTTTTTCATTACATCTTTAACAACCGCCATATATTTAGGTTGCATAACAATTAAAGTGTCTAGTTCTTTTTCTACACCCATATCTTTTATTGCAGTTGCCCAGTTAACGGTTGGTACCATTTCTTGTATTTGTGCAATAGATCTCGGGTTGTTAAAATTTCTGAAATCACGACTCTCTACTTTATCTAATCTAGGCGTTGCTAGTGTAGTTTCAAAAGCCAAAATTGTTTCTGCCTGTGCTCTTGCACTTGCCTCATCATCGCCTAAAAACTGTAGCATACGTGTAATGTGATCTACATACTGACCACGAATCTCTATACTCTTAGCATCTGTATTTGTGTAAAAATCTCTGTCTGGCAAACCTAATCCACCTGGTGTAAGGTATGCAGAGTTTATTGAGCTATTGCTTGGGTTAGAAAAAGCCGCAATCCCAATAAAAGGTTGTGATACAGAAGTTGCATTAACCGTCATTAATTTTACAAACTCATCTGCTGTTTTTACTGCAGCAATTTTATCTAGTGTAGGTTGTAAAGGCGTAATTCCTGCTTTATCACGAGCAACAGTATCTAGCTTTGTGTTAAAGATAGCAATTGCTTTTGCTTGGTCAGTACCTGCTTTATATTTTCCGCTCTTATCTGCTTTGTCTAGAATAGACAATACATCTTGATCTGTACTTTTTCTTAATACACCAAAACCTCCCCAACGTACTTGGTCATCTGGAATTTCTGTGTTTTTCATCCAGCTACCGTTTACGTAGTTGTAGAAATCATCTTTAGGGCTCAGGCTTGTGTCCATGTTAGAAAGGATAATCCCTCTCTCAACATCATCTACAGCAGCCGTTTTGTTGTCTTTCTCGTCGCAAGAAAGAGCTGTCATTAGCGCAATACTTGCAGCAAACGCTAGTGTGATTTTGGTTGTTTTCATTTTTATTTAATTAGTGTGTAATTGTTTAGTAGCTATTGGGCTATAAATGTTACAGTTAGTTGCGGTTATTGTCTTTTAATTCTAGATTAAAAATAGAATCTCGTTTTCTCTTTTCTATTTCACGATCTTCAACATCTTTCTGTTCTTGATTAATACCGTCTTTAATAAACTTTTCATTCATTTGAGTGATAAAGTTTGTGTGGGCATTATTTATTTCTGAAATGTGCTCCTCAACCTTACTTGAGTCTAGGCGATCAAACCCTATCTCTTGCTGTAAAAGTTTAATTCTTGTTTGTAAAACCATCAATCTTGCAGAAATAGATTTTGTGTTTAAAGTGTCAGGAATAAAACGGTATAAAGAATCTGAAGAGACTACTAATCTATTAGAAACCACCTTAAGGCCTTCAATAGTGTTTCTGTTCACTTTATTTATATCGTCTGTAAAATCGTTATAAGCACCCCATTGTCCAATGATTTCTGTTAGGGCAGGAGCTGCAACAGCTGAAGTGTGGTTATTTTTTCCGAAGATAGTTTTTGACTTACTGGTATCTTGTGTAGCCAATGTGGTGTTGCCTTTGTCATTTCCGCAGGAAGAAAAAATGAGTAAACTGAGTAGTAATATCTTAATATGAAGTCGTTGCATAGTAGCGTAGTTGCACTACAAATATAAGGGCTTGCGGGTATTTTGATTGTAATTTAGCGCAAATTTAACGAAAGTACATATTAGTTAAAACGCAAACTAGAGTAGGGGCGACAGATTATGCAGAATACATATACTAGAATGCTTTAAAAAATAATAAACCCAACCATTAATTGATTGGGTTTATTTTATCGTTTTTTACAATAGATTCTTTAAATATTTAAATGCAACAGGTCAAGAGGTAGATTAACACCTTGATCTTTAATAGTGTTTATTCTGTGTAAATATGCAGCTCCTTCTAATAAATGAGTAGCCACCTCAGCAACTTTTCTGTTTTTTGCTTCACTTAAGTATGAATCTTTAGTCCACTCGTTAAAAGCACCCATTGCTGGGCCACACCATATTTGATAATCCATAACTCTATCTGGATCACCTGCATTGGCCCAGTTAGAAGATAGCCCCAAGTACCAACGGAAAATTAAAGCCATTTTTCGTTTAGGGTTTCCTTGTGCTTTTTCTATTTGCTCAGGATCTCTTTCTTCAAAGAAGCTAACACAACCTTCCCACACCTTTTCTAAAGGCATTTTAAAGGTTTTTGTTTCCAGTTTTAGTCTTTCTTCTGCAGGTATATCATCAATGCCTTCATAACGCGTATATACTTCATATAGTTTTTTCGCTCTAGCACCAAATAAGGTTCCGCGTTTTAAAACTTGTAATTCTACGCCTAGTTCAAACATATCTGACGCTGGTGCCATCGTTACATCTGTAGAGGCTACTTTAGAGAGTAACTCCTTTACTTTATCTGATGTTCCAGATTCTACACAGGCTTGATTAATAGATCCCGTTACTACGTATGCGGCACCCATACTAAATGCAGCTAAGGCAGAAGCAGGTGTTCCTATTCCTCCTGCAGCGCCCACTCTAATCTGTTTTTTGTAGTTGTATTTTTTCTGAATTTCATCTCTCAATTGTAAAATGATAGGAAATAATACTACTAACGGACGGTTGTCTGTATGTCCTCCAGAATCAGCTTCTACCGTTATATCATCTGCCATTGGTACTTTTTGAGCCAACTCATATTGTTGCTGTGTTATTTTTCCGGCAGCTAATAATTTATCTAAAAACTGAACAGGTGCTGGCGACATAAAACGTAATGCTACTTCCTTTCTAGAAACTTTACCAATCACTTTATTACCAATAACAATCTCGCCATCTGCATCTAAACTTAAACCAACTGCTCTATATTTTACAATCTGTTCAGATAAGTTCATGTATGCCGAAGCTTCTACGACCTTCACTCCGTGTTCAATGTATAAGTTTACCGCTCCTTCTTCCAGCGCTTTTTCAATAGGACTGTGGATAAGGTTACAAGCATATGCTTGAGTTGGCAATGCTTTCTGAATAGTCGCAATGGCTTCTTTTACACGCGAAGGGATCATCCCTGCCGCACCAAAAGAACCTATCATTTGTTTTTTTCCTAAAGCGATTACCATATCAGTTGACGCAATTCCATTTGCCATGGCGCCACCTTTGTAGGCATACTTTAAGTTGTAATCTGCTTTAAAAGAAGCGTCACCAAAATCTTCTGCAGTAAACGCAGGCACTATCGCTTCAAGAAACAACCCTTTTCCTTCAGACTGAATTGTTCCTGTATTTGTAATTCCAGTTCGCCCTGATAAATCTTTCACTACGTAACAAGGTACGGCAGTATTTTTCAATTTATCAGACATCCCTTTTAAGTCAAATGAAATCTCTCTAGGAGATCCTATCCATTTTAAGTCAATCATCTTTTGTATTTTGATTTTGGCATTTCTTATAGAAATTTTTGATTTTTTCTGAAATGCTAAATGTTTATTATATAATTAGTTCTTTTAAGCTTCTTGAATTCCTAAAGCCAAGTCTGTTAATTGGTAAATTCTAGTTCCTTCATTCCAGAGATATGCGTTTGCAATCATAACCAAAGTATCTCCTCTTTTTTCAATGGTTTTAAAATGCACTTCTAGATGCATGTTCTCCACATTGATCTTTATTTGACCACGGTATTTCCATTCAGTTTTATTGTTTTCTACTTGAACAAAACGCGGGTTTTTAAAGTCTTTCCCTAAATCTTGCTGAAGAGCAAATAACTGCATCGCTTGCGAAATAGCTTCAACTCCTAAAGAGCCAGGCATTACAGGATCTGAATAAAAATGGCAGGTAAAAAACCAATCGTACGTATGTATTTCTTTTGAACAGTGAATGTATCCGTTTCCAAACTCCCCACCGTTTTTAACCACTAAACCACTGTCTAATAAATCCAGTTGGTCTTCGGCTAAACGAAACATACTTGCTTTGTCATTCTCTTTATACAACTTCATTTTTGCATATAAAGAATCTAGTTTTATTTGAAAATAATCCTTAGGTGTCAACTTGTTTTGAACATACCACGCTGGTACATCTTCCCCTTTGTCTAATCCTACTTGTTGTGCTAATGCTTCCTGCGGAAAGAATCCAAATGAAGAGAATCCTTTATAAAAAACGTGTCCCTCAACCGATACTTCAAACAAGTATTTCTGAATTACAAAACCACCTAAAGATGTTGAAGATGTTAGTGTAGATTTGTTTTTAATCACCTTTCCTCTAAAGTCAGTACCCGCTGGTAAGTCAAACATTTCGCCATCACCATCTAAGTTTCTAAAGTATAAATCTTTCTCCGGAAATTGTAATGTACTTCCTAAGTAAGCACCCAAAAGTCCACAAGGCTGTAATGCAATTTCCATCAACACCGCATAAGGCATTGTCATAGATGCATTTTGTTTGTAATACCACACATCTTGAGGCACGTCATACTCCGTCCAAATGTTAGTTGGCTTTGAAAAATCAAAACGTTCACCATCAATTTTAATAACACGGCTTACTACTTGTAAATCTGTATTTGGCTGGCGTGATAAAGCTCTATTATCATAAACAGCATATTCGGGACCAAAACAATCTGCTAATCTTCCTAAAGCAAAAGTCTCAATATCTGTTTCGTTTAATAATACGTTCTCTGTTATTTTTTTAGGTTGCTCTAAGTATTTTGGGTTGTCTTTTTCTCTTAGCTGTAATCCTAAATTAGCAAAATGTACCGTAATTACTCCATCTACAATAATCTCTAAATCTCCAATTACATAAGGATCTGGCAATAGCCCAATATCTTTAATCACTAAGCGATACACTAGCTTTTTATCGTTTGGTGTTACTTCTTTTCTACATCTTACTTTTTGTGCAACTCCATAAATAGGTTGAAAACGGGCATCTTTTTTAAGACGTTGTAACCCTAGCATCATCATAAAGAAACGCAATAAGTTTCCGCCACCTTCTGCTTGTAATGAACCTGCTAAAACCTCATCATCTCTAAAATGACACGGGAAATACCAATCATCTGGACTCAGGTCTTTTTCTGCGATAATTTCTCCTAAACCATAAGCACCACCGTGAACATCTGCTTTAGTAATACGATCTAGCATCAGCATTTTTTCTGGTGCTAGTCTTATTGATTCATTTCTTCCATTAGGGAAATACGAAATGTCATCAAAACATTTATGAGCATCTCCATTGATAAGGTGTCTTAAATCTTCAATATCAAAAGAAGTCTTTTTTGTAGTTAAAAAAGGAATGAATTTCTTCTTTTCAACATTTAATAAAGCATTCTTTTCACTATCTGTATAGACAACACCATTTCCTTTATCTAACTCTTCGTCAGTAAAGAAACCAGCGACACCATTGGTCATTTTTAATACCATGCGGTCTTCAACAAAACACTCATAACTAAAGAAAAACAAAAGGTTACGACCATTTCTAACAAACGAATTTATAGAAATATCATATCTCAAGGTTTGCCCTTCAAAAGGTAAATCGTCCAGAAAAGTTAAGGTGCAGTCTAAAAGACGGTACACATACTCTCCCTTGTTTTCAAGATCAATTCCTAAATAAGAAATCAACATTAAATCACATTGTCCAGACTCTACAGACACTGCCCAAGGAATTTGCGTATCAGTAGCGTAACCAGAATTGTACGGAATATCATACTCCGTTTGCATTGTAGAAGGCTTGTATTCTCCTAATTTTGCATTTAACCCTGTAACCCTACTCACCAATAAATAAGGATCCATCGGTAACATTACTCTTCGTTTATATTGGTCAATAACATTATATTCTGCACCAAAAACATTACCTATTTTCCCTTCAGAAAATTCAATTAAATCTTCTTTAGTGAAAATTATGTTTTTATCTTTTAAATGATTTGGATCATTATAATCTTGTAATTTCAAGCCATTTTCACCCAATTTAGTGGCGTTGTTTGGCATTTGAGAATCTGTCATACTAGTTGTTTTTTCTACTATAGGTGTTGAAGTTTTCGGCTCAATTAAGCCTGACTTTTTTGTAGTGTTTTCTACTTTTTCTTTTCGTTTTATAGTTGCAAACTGTGATTTCATTTCATCAGAAAGTAACACATCAAATACAGGTCTTCCTCCTGTTTTTACTTTTTTAGTAAAGCGCTTTTTTACATCCTTTTGATTTTTATTAGGGTATAATAAACCCAAATCAATGTCAATTCCGTTAGAAATTAATTGTGCTAAACACTCATATAAAGACTGTATTGAACTCGTCCCTTTTTTATCAATTGCACTGGCCGAATGTGTGTTTTGGTCTAGCGTATCTTTTATCCAGTTAGTACAAGTACTATTTGGCCCAAGCTCCACAAATGTGCTAAATCCATTTGACGACATCTTTTTTGCAAAAGCGGGAAAATCGACTGTTTTATAACAAACCTCTGTTGAGTTCTCAGCAATTGTAAGCGAATCCATCGTGATTTTATCACCCGTTAAACTTGAGTAAAAATCAACTTCGGGTTTATTTTCTAAAGGGAAATTGTGCATTTCAATAAGTCCGTGGTATTCTTTTTTACAGAATTCATTATGGATTATGTTTTGAAATGGCACTAATACCGAAGCACAATTAAGAGTAGCAATTAACGCCTCACATTGGTTTTTATCTCCCGAAATAATTAACTCCTTTTCAGAGTTTACAAAAGTGATGGACACTTTATCAAACTTGGATATTTCGGCTTCAACCTTTTCTTTCGTTTCTAATAAAATCCAACTTTGCCATCTTGCTTTAGCTTCTTTTGTACTAATATTCCACTCATCTGCTAGCAATTCTAAATCACCAGAAAACTTGTTTTTAAATATGGGAGAATTTCTAAATATTTTAGTGCCTTCACTTGGATTCCATATCCCAAAGGCATACCACATAGAACTACATTCGCCCATAGAATACCCCATGGCAGCTTTTGGCTTTACGCCGAAATATTCTCTTAATATATGAGTATACAAGGTTGCATACAGCACTCCCGCAGACATCATAGAAATTGCGTCGTCTTGAATATTAGGTGAAGGTGTTGCGCTATTTTGCTTTTTAGGGAATAAATAATCTAAGCCAAAGAAGTCTCTTAAGTTTGGAATTTGATGTTCAAAATCACTCAAAAGATTTGGGAAAAATTGAAATAAATCTTGCCCTAATCCTTCATAACTAGTTGCCGAACCTGGATACACAAATGCTAAATCTCCTTTAGTGGCACTTGGGTTCGGACTAAAAAATGATCCGCTTGGCAATTTAATATCGGTAGTATTTGCAAACGCTTCTTCTAGTTTTCTTTCAATAAAACGGATGTCTTGTTGTATTGATTTGACTGTAGAGGCAATTAAAACAATACGGTATGTCGTTTTCGTTTTTGCAGCTTTATCAAAAAAGGTTTGCGCAACAAATTCTAGGTCGTTTTCAAGAATAGCTTTGCTAATTAAGTTTAAGCTTTCTTGAAGTTCCTTTTGCGTGTTTCCTTTTAAAACAAATAAATGCTTTTGTAAAAAATTATCTATTTGTTGTTGCTTCGGAAATGTTACTTCCGAAAGTTTAACTCTAGTATTTAAACTTAAGTTAACAAGTGCTTGTCTAGGTTTTTTTCTTTCATTTACCCAAGGTCTTGATTGATTAGGGAAATAGTAGTTACTGTTTTTAAATGAATCGTTTTTCGCAGCATTCCAGTTTGGAATCCCCGGAATAAATTGATGATACACACACAGCGCCGTTTTAACAATAGCAGCCAATCCAGAAGCTGCAAAAGTATGCCCAATAGTAGTTTTTACAGAACCTAAGGCTACTTTGTTCTTTGGCTTATTTACTGCTAATTGCGCTAGTTCTAATTCATCCTCAAGCTTAAACCCTGAAGCCACTAACTCTTGTAAAGCAATATTTTTATCTGTTGGTATATCTCCAATGGCATCAATTGTCGCGTAAACAGTGTCATTCTCATTAATAGCATCGCTTGCCTTTAAAACAATGGCAGATGCTCCTTCACCAATTAGCCAACCGTAATCGTCTGCATTAAAAGACAAACTAGGTTTTTTGTTTTGGTTAACCGCATCCACTAAATTTCGTAAAAGCACTGCTTCCATACTTGCAGAAAAATCTACAGCTCCCACAACAACAGCGTCAACTTCGCCTAAAGACAACATATTTTGTGCTACTTCTAAAGCTCTTGTTGTTCCATTATCTCCATTGGTAATCGTGAACGATGGTCCGTTAAAATCCCATAAAGCAGAAATACGACTCGACATAATATTACCAACAAAACTAGTATGCTGGCTTGGCGTTTGTACGTTTCCTATTTGGTATAAAATATTACGACACTCTGCTAGAAGTGTTGCTTTTTGTGCTTCATCTAAATCAACCTCTGCACTGTCTAGCGCCTTGTCTAATTGCCATTCGCTATCCCAACGAGCTAAATAATGGTGTATCGCTAGTTCTGGATTCATAGCGATTAATACTGCTACGTTACCACCTCTTTCTAAACTTGATTTTTGGATAGCCTCGTCTGCAACTTTTAAAATTAAAGCCTGCTGAGGTTCCATCGTACCTATTTCATTTGGTTGGATTTTATAACGCATTAAATCCATATCAAAGGCATCAATAAAGTTTCCTTTAATTGACGTTTCAGCATTCAATCCAAATTGAGCTAATAACTCATTATTCTTTTCAAAGCCTTTCCATCTGTCTTGTGGCATTTCAGAAAAATGTTGCTTGCCATCAAAAATAGATTTGTAAAAAGTATCTAGATTATTGCAGTCGCCAAAATGAACTTCCATACTCGTGATGGCCATTTCTTTTAACGAAACATCTTTGTGCTTTTTGCTTTCTCCCTTGTGATGATTCTCTACCACTAAATGGGCATTTGTACCTCCAAAACCAAAAGAATTTACAGCAGCTTGCTTATAATTTGTTTCCCATTTTAAAGGTTCTTCGATAATTTGCTCTCTCTTAAACCATCCTTTTTCAGACTGAATTGCCGTAGACATATTGATTCCCGGAGGAATAACATTGTGCTCCATAGAGAGCAAAACTTTCATTAAACTTGGCATTCCTGCCGCCGTTAACATATGCCCCATATTTGACTTTACAGAACCTAAACGCAGCTTGTCTGGGTTGTCCCCAAAAAAGGTTTCGAGTGAGTTTATTTCTGTAACATCGCCAAGCGGAGTACCTGTTGCGTGGCATTCTATATACGAGGTGTTTTCTTTTGAAATGCTCCCGTTATAAGCTCTTTCATACGCCAACGTTTGTCCTTTTGGGTTAGGGCTTAATAAAAACTTTCCTGCTCCATCGTTAGATAATCCTATCCCAGAAATAACACCAATAATGTTATCGCCATCTTTTTCTGCGTCAGATAAACGTTTTAGTAAAATCATCCCAGCACCTTCAGAAGACACTAAGCCTGCAGAGTCTTTATCTAGTGGCGAGTATTTTTTATCGTGTGCTGCATAGGCGTGAAAAATAGAAAAGCCCATGTGGATAAATAATTGATCTGAAGAGCAAACGGCTCCAGCCAACATCATATCTGCTTTACCCGTTAGCAACTCATCACAAGCCATCTTTATAGCATATAATGAGGAAGCACAGGCAGCATCTAAATCGAAGTTTGTTCCTTTTAAACCAATAATTTTTTTAACCAATTCTGAAACATCCCCTTCTATTGGGTTGTTCTTCGGAATGTCAAATTCTGTTGATGGCATTTTAAAACTGTCATCTTTCAAAAGACTTTTTATTCCTTTTTCGAGCGTTTCAGTATACATAGGCGCAAGAATTTTATGAGAAGATTTCGTCGGAAATGATAAGTTTCCGAAGATTACACCACAAGTATCCAAAGCTTTGTCTTTATCCCAATAACCTCCGTGTATTAAAGCGTCTTTTGTGACTTGTAAACCCCATTGATACATTTGGTCTAAGTCACTTAAATCTTCAGAGCCAAAGTCTGCACTGTTAAAATTATAATCTCTAATGTATCCTCCGCGCAAAGAGTAACAACGGTCTATTACACCCTTGTCTTTTTGATAAAAGAGTTCTGGGTCTGCCCCAAAATCATCTTTTGTTGCCATACCGGTTAAGTCTTTTTTATCCATAAGGTTGTTCCAAAACTCTTGTAACGTTTTAGACCCCGGAAAAAGGGAAGACATACCGATGATTGCTATTTTTTCTTTCATTTGTTGTTTTAATGTATGCTTACAGTAATCGCTATATTATTACCATTTTAACCCTTCAGAAACAGTTAAACCTGCTCCTTCTGTAAATAAAAAGACCGCTCCATTTTCATCGAATACCGTGCAATCTGCAATCATTTTTGCAGCAGAATTTTCTTGTATTTTTATATGTACATAAAAACTTTTGTCTGCAGGAATTTCTCCATAAACCATTCCTTTTAAAGTTTGTAAAGGCAAACTATTCGCTCCATTATGAAATTTTTGTACCCACACCACCATACCTTGATATTGGATATCTAAGAAGAAAGCATTTAAACTTGTACTAGGAAACTGCCCTTGGTCTTCAAAAGAAACGGAAGGTGCTTTACATTTTAATAAAACCTGATCTTCGTCCATAGCAATCACCTCTTCTATCCCTTGATAAAAAGCACCGTGAAATAAAGAACCATCTTTATAAAAAGTAGCTCCGTCAATTTTGTTTTCTTTTAATTGAGGAGTCTGAAATGTAGGTTTATCACTTCTTTTTCGGACTAAAGTAACTTTAGAACGATAGTGATTTAAAGGTAGTTTTGCACCTTTACTATACACAGTAACATCACAAACAATTCGCTCTGCTGTTTTACTTTGTTCTTTAATTTCTGTGAAATATTGATCCTTTTCAGTGCCATCGAAAACGATTCCTTTAAACAGTTTTACATTTTCAATGCTTGCTAGTTTATAATCTGGAAATAACTTTACACAAGAATCTGCCATCCACGCCGTAGCATTTACCATTGGTAATACTGGACTTCCTTGAATCACGTGATGATTTAAAAAGGCATTGTCTTTCAGACTTAAATTTCGTTTTATGGTATAGGTCTTAAGATCTCCTGATATATCTGAAATCCCTGCCGGTAAAGTTCCTCCAATAATTACTTGTGGTTGGCTATGATACGCCCCGTTTAATTCTTGAACAAAACGTGCTGCACCTCCAGGATGATTCACTAAAGAGACACCTGCTTCTTCAAACATTTTTTGCAATTCTGGACTCACCATTCCACCTTCCCAAGCGCCCCAATTGATGGCAGTAACTTTCGTGTTTGGATGATTTGTACTAAACAAATGTGCCGCAGTACTTAATATTTCATTTGCCATCGCATAGTCTGATTGCCCCACATTTCCGTAGAAACCAGCAACAGATGAAAACATAATTAAATGCCTTAACTCATTAATATTTACCATTTTTAGAAGGCTTAATAAACCATCTAATTTCACCGAAGTAACATTGTCAAAAATCTCCTCTGTTTTATCTTGAATCAACTTATCTGCTAAGCGACCTGCACCGTGAATAATTCCGGTGATTTTTCCCCATTGCTTTTCAATTTTAAGCAATTCAGGTTTGATGGTTAAATTGGTTACATCTCCAGCAACATATACCGCATCACCGCCATTTGCTTTAATGTTAGCAATCGTTTCTTCAATTTCTTTTTTAGCAACATACTTGTTAAACGTGCTATTCAAACCTTTGATAGAAACTTTCTCGCCGCTATCTTTCATCTCCTGCATAATAGCCTTTTTAAGCGCCGCAGGATTGTCTTCAGTTAAAGCATAAGCTGGTAGTTCAAAATCTAAAGAAGACCTTCCTAACAAGATGAATTTAGATTTAAAAGAAACATTCATCTCTTTAATACAAGTAGCTGTAACGCCTCTACCACCACCAGCAACTAAAAACACGTCTTTGTCTGTGACGGTTTGTTTGTAGGTGTCTGTCGCGCTTACTTCGTTAGAAACAACATCATAGGTCATACGCCCATTATCATTGATGGCAACATCTACATAACGAACATCTGCATCGTGTAATTCTAAAAATAAATTGTTTGCTATTTCTTCTGAAGATAATTCTGGTTTGGCATCAACGGCTCTACAAAATACGGGTGACCATTCTAGATTCATACATTTAGTAAGACCCGATAAACCACCTGCAATGATTGAAATATTAGAACGTTTGTCCATCCCAAATTTTCCGTCTAAACGAGACACCGTCATAAAAGCAGTACGTTGTGTTTTACTAGTAGCGTTTAATGGTGCTTGTAAGTATTTTGCTAATAAGAAAGTTACTTTTAATAAAGAACGTTCTACAGCAAAATGCTCGGTAAAATTATGCCCAGAAAAAGTAAAATGTGGATGTAGATAAATAAAAGCCCCAATTTCATTTTTAGCTAAGATGGTATCTATAGCAGTTTTAATGTTTTGGTCGTTTATTTCTGAAATAACAACACCGTCTTTAATAGCGCTGTTCTTTTTAAAAGTATCGAATTGTAGCACGATAACTTTATGACCTTCACTTTCTAGCTTTGCTTTTAAAGCTAGTGTTAAATCGCTTCCTTCATCTGTAATTACTACAGGTTTTAATGCCGAAATGTTCTGTACTAAAACATCAACTTTAGGAATAAACTTTAGCCCAATTGATTTTCTTGGTACACCGTGAAAGTTAGTAGGCAAGGAGAATGCTTGTGTAAAAGTATTCTCCTCACTTACTTTAGTATTAATGTCTAAGCTAGACTTAGACTTTTTTTTTTAGTTGAAATGCCTGCTTTACTAGAAATATAATCTACAATTTCTTGTAGCGTTCTAAGCTCTGTTAAATCGTTTGGATTAATATCGGTTAACTTATCTGATTGCTCTGTGATAGCTCCGAAAATCTCAACACGTTTAATAGAGTCGATACCTAAATCTGCTTCCATATCCATGCTTAGTTCTAACATCTCAGCTGGATAACCTGTCTTGTCTGCAACCACGCTCAACATTAAATCTAACATCTCTGAATTCCCTTCGGAAACGTTAATTGTTTCATCTACTGGTGCAGAAAATAAATCTGTAGCTACTGTTTCTGTAACAGTTGCTTCTGGTTTAGATACTACAGTTTCTGTAGTAGCGCTAATACCCGCTTTACTAGAAATGTAATCTACAATTTCTTGTAGCGTTCTAAGCTCTGTTAAATCGTTTGGATTGATATCTGTTAGTTTATCAGATTGCTCTGTGATAGCTCCAAAAATTTCCACACGTTTAATAGAATCGATACCTAAATCTGCTTCCATATCCATGCTTAATTCTAACATTTCAGCAGGATAACCCGTTTTATCTGCAACTACGCTTAGCATTAAATCTAGCATCTCTGAATTTCCTTCAGAAGAAGTAACTGTCTCAACAACTGGCGCTGCTACTGGAGCAGGCGTTGCAATTGTTTGAGTTGCTGCAATAGGAGCAGAGGCACTAATACCCGCTTTACTAGAGATGTAATCTACAATTTCTTGTAGCGTTCTAAGTTCTGTTAAATCGTTAGGGTTGATATCTGTTAGTTTATCTGATTGCTCTGTGATAGCTCCAAAAATTTCCACACGTTTAATAGAATCGATACCTAAATCTGCTTCCATATCCATACTTAATTCTAACATTTCAGCAGGATAACCCGTTTTGTCTGCAACAACGCTTAGCATTAAATCTAGCATTTCTGAGTTTCCTTCAGAAGAAACAACAGTCTCAACAACTGGTGCTGCTAATGGAGCAGGCGTTGCAATAGTTTGAGTTGCTGCAATAGGAGCAGAGGCGCTAATACCCGCTTTACTAGAAATGTAGTCTACAATTTCTTGTAAGGTTCTAAGTTCTGTTAAATCGTTTGGATTAATATCGGTTAGTTTATCAGATTGCTCTGTGATAGCTCCAAAAATCTCAACACGTTTAATAGAGTCGATACCTAAATCTGCTTCCATATCCATGCTTAATTCTAACATTTCTGCAGGATAACCTGTTTTGTCTGCAACCACGCTTAACATTAAATCTAACATCTCTGAGTTTCCTTGAGTAGGAACAACTGTCTCAACAACTGGCGCTGCTACTGGAGCAGGCGTTGCAATTGTTTGAGGTTCTTGAGCCGCAATAGGCTCTGAAGGTTGAGGAGTAATAGGTGCTGTAATGGTTTCTTCAACAGGAGCAGAATTTTCAAGACTTAAAGGAGCACTTGGAGCTTCTAAAACATTTTGATCTGCTGAAAAATTTCCTGATAAAAGACCCAATAACTGAGCTGTTTGTTTGTTTTGTTCCATCAAAATTGTTTGGAACATATCTAATGTTTTAGATTGATTTTCTTTAATGCCATCAATGGCACTTTTAATAACATCTACCATCATATCTTCTTCTGTTTCTTGTTCTTTACTGTCTTCGTTAGTATAAGTTGGAATTGCGTTTATCACTTCAGAGATTACTTCAATTTCCTTAATTTCTTCTTCGGTTTTGTAAATTTCTGTTGCTCCGCTAACTTTAAAACCGTTATTCAATACATCTTGATACGCTTTTTGAGTTGCAGGACTTACATAGTTGTTTCCGGCTATTTTTACTGCCATTTTAGGCTGAGCTAGTGGCGCTTTTTCTTGTCGAGCATTACTATCAATAGCATCTATTTTACAACCTAAAACCTGTAATTGAATTGCAGCTTCTCTAATTTGTAAATCACTATTTTTAGTAGCCTTTGCATTTGTAGCTATAACAAAATGCTCTTTGTCTTTTAATATGTCTTTTACCAGATTTGTTAGAATAGACTTAGGTCCAAACTCTACAAAAACTCTAGCTCCAGCAGCATACATATTCTCTATTTCGCTTTTAAAATCAACCGAATTTAAAATATGCTGTCCTAGTATTTCTTTAATTTTGTTAGCCTCTTTTGGGTATGCATTTCCTGTAGAATTAGAATACACAGGGATTGCTGGGCTTGAAAACTTAATAGCGTTTATACTTTTCTCAAAAGGCTTTTGAGCGTGACCAACACAATCTGTGTGGAATGCCGCAGCAACCGGAAGTAAAATAGAACGGAATTTTTTAGCGTCTAAAACTGTTTTAGCTTTTGTAATCCCTTCTGTTGTTCCGCCTAAAACTATTTGGCTTGAAGAGTTGATGTTTGCAATTGAAACTCCTGCAATAGCTGCAATTAACGGTTCAATTTCTGAAGCAGCCGCTTTAACAGCCAGCATAGTCCCAGCATCGCCACTGGCATTTTTACCTGCCATAGCATTACCGCGAGCAATAGCAAGTGTCATATAATCACTTTCGCTAATTGCGCCAGATGCGCAAAGTGCAGTAAGCTCACCAAAACTGTGTCCTGCAACCATATCGCTTACAAAACCTGCGTTTTTAAATACGTTATAATAACCCAAACTTATAGCCCCAATTGCCGGTTGAGCGATATCTGTACTTGTAATATTCTTCTCTAAAGTTGCCTTATCCTCATCCGTGAAAACTGGTTTTGGATATATTTTACTTGCTAAGTTGTATTCTTTTTTAGCGTCAAAACTAGCAATAGTTTGTTGTATGGTCTCAAAACTACTAGTAGCTTCTTTTGCCATATTAGCATATTGAGAACCTTGACCAGAGAATAATGAAGCAATTTTTGTTGTGCTTGAAATTCCGGTTGGTCTAAAGAATATACCTTTTGGATGCGACCAAGCATCTTTATTACTTTCTAATTGTTTAGTTGCTATTTCTAATTTAGAAATACAATCTTCTAAAGATTCTGCAACAAAACCTAAACGTGCTTCGTTTTCTAACGCAGTTCCATTCTTTGATAGTTCTTTTAAATTATAAAAGGCAGTTGATGCTTCATTAGACTTTAAAGCGTCAATAGTATTTTTAAGGCTCGTTTGTAAGTCTGTTGCATTTGCAGCTTTTAAATATATGCTATTAAAAGACTGGTGAATTCTATCTGTAAACGACGTTTTCTTTTCGTATTCTTCCATCGCAAAATGGACGTTAACGCCTCCAAAACCAAAAGCAGATAAACCAGCTCTACGTGGCACACCATTTTTAAACCAAGGGCGCGTTTCGGCATTCACATAAAAAGGAGATTTTTCAATCCCAAACTTATCATGTGGCTTCGTTACGTTAATAGTTCCTGGTAGCACTTTATGATATAAAGCTAAGGCAGCCTTAATCATTCCGGCAGCACCAGCCGCAGCTTTAGTATGTCCTATTTGAGACTTTACAGAACCAATGGCAATGTGATTTTTTGTAGCATCGTTTTTACCAAAAACCATAGACATAGACTCAAACTCTGCTGCATCACCAGCTCCAGTTGCAGTACCGTGACCTTCTATTAATTTTACCGTAGATGCATCATATCCTGCCTCGTCATAAGCACGTTGCATCGCTAATGCTTGCCCGTGAGGACGTGGAGCATACACTGACTTATAACGACCATCACTAGAAGAACCTACTCCTGTAAGAAGACCGTAAATTCTGTCTCCATCACGTTCTGCGTCTTCTAATCTTTTTAAAACTAACATTCCTACTCCTTCTCCAATCAACATCCCGTCAGAGTCAGTGTCAAAAGGACGAATACTTCCTTTTCTTGAAAAGGCAGGCGTTTTAGAGAATGACATATACATAAATGGAGAGTTGTCTGTATCTACACCTCCCGTTAACATCATATCACAACGACCTTCTATTAATTCTGAAACCGCCATTTTTACAGCAGAAAGAGACGCTGCACAAGCCGCATCTACTACAGAGTTAATGCCTCCTAAATCAAACCGATTTGTAATACGGCCAGAGATCACATTACCCAACATACCAGGAAAAGAATTTTCATTCCAGCCTATGTATGCCTTCTTCATTTTATCTACAATATGCGGTATATCTGCTTCGGAAATGCCACTGCTTTTTAAAGCTGCTTCCCAAATAGGAGCTTGTAATCTAGAAGTAAGCGGTGTGATTAATTTTTGTCCACCACCAACACCTAAAATTACTCCAGTTTTTTCTTTTAAAAGTGCTGTAAATTTTTCTGATTCTCTCCCGTAACCAGCATCTTCAAATGCATCTCTAGCTGCAATTAAGGCCAATAATTGAGAAGCATCTGTAACCTCTAAAATATTTGGAGGTAATCCAAATTCTAATGGGTTAAAATCTACATCAGGAATAAAACCTCCTTTTTTACAATAGGTTTTATCTGCAACCATTGGATCTGCATCGTAATAATCTTCTATTTTCCAACGTGATTCTGGAACGTCTACTATACTATCTTTTTGACTGATAATATTATTCCAAAATTGATCTACGTTGCTTGCATCAGCAAACATAGCAGATAAACCAATAATCGCTACTGGTGTTTTTTTAAGTGAACTGTTAATAGTGTCCATATATTTCTAGTCTATTAAGTATAGATGTTTTTGTTTTTCAACTTCCAAAAGTCCTTTTTCGGTACATAATCCTCTTAAATACGTAACCATAATACCTTCTGTAAGTCTGGCCTTAGAAAATTGATCTGATGGAAATTTTGTAGTGTTATTGCATAATTTTAGAAGTGTTTGCACAGTTGCCATAGTCACTTCTGGATCTAAATCTTTCCTAAACAAACCATCTTTAACACCCCATTTTGATAAATAAAGTAATTCGCGAAAAGCAAATTCTGAATTCTTTACGTATGAGTCTTTCAATACGCTAGGATAGTTTTTAAGTATGTCTTTATAAAAATTTGCGTTGCTGTAATCTGCTCTTTTTAATATCTGCTGATGAATCATACCCATTGCTTCAATAGCAGAGCTACAGGTGTTAATGATTTCGTCATTACTACTTCTTATGACAGCTAAATACTGCTCTATGCAGGCTTGCATTAAATCTGTCTTGTCTAAAAAATGATTATAGATAGTACGTTTAGATGTACTTAACTCCTTGCTTATATCTGCAATAGTGACAGCTTTCACACCGTTTTTTAAATAAAGCTGAGTTGTAATCTCTATAATATATTCCTTCGTAATCATTTAGTTTACTTAAATTTGATGTTTTGGTACCAGTTTTTTAGATTTGGTACCACAAAAAAAGGTATTATAAATGAGACTACTTACTATTTTATCATAAATGTTTAATAACAAAGAAGCAATGCAAAAGATTTGGGTAGTTAAAATGAAAGAAAATGATTCTTTTTTAACGAAAGAAGTATTGCTAAAAAACCTCCCTGAGTCCATTTATTACAGGGCAAACAGATATTTAGATACAGAAAGCTCACTGAGCTATGTTACCGGAAGGTTACTATTGAAAAAAGTATTAATTGAAAACGAAATTTCAACAACATTACTAGAAAAAATACATTATTCTGAACATGGAAAACCGAGTTTTACAGACTATAATTTTTCACTTTCTCACAGTAATTGGTACGTGGTATTGATATTTGGTACCAAAATTTCTGTTGGTATTGACATTGAAAAGAAAAAGGATATTGATCTAAATCTGTTTAAATACTTATTTACAGATACAGAATGGAAGTCAATAATGGAAGCTGAAAACTCTTTAGAACGCTTCTATTGGTTTTGGGTTCGTAAAGAGGCGTTGTTAAAAGCCGCTGGGTGTGCTTTAAAAGACTTAAAACAACTAGAGATAAATGAACATTATGGTATTTTTAAAGAGAAGCGTTATTATTTTAAAACCTTTGACTTTGATCCCGAGTTTAATGGTATTGTTGCTACGGAAGAAAAAATGGAGATACAAGTAAATCACATTCAGATTGAAGATTTACTGGAAGTATAAACCTAATCTAAACGTGCTATTTTTTCTTAGACTTTTTTAAAGACTATTTCTACCTTATTGATGTTTTGTGTAGCCACGTTGGTATTGATTTTGACATTTCCGAAGGAAGAAAAAAGCAGTAATCTAAAGAATAGTATCTGAATATTAAATCGTTGCAAATTTGCTTTATAAATATAACTGCTTGTGAGTTTTTTGATTGTAATTTTGCGCAAATCTAACAAAAGAACTTATTAGTATCTTTATCCCCTAAAATAATAGTGTACAATGAAAAAAAGAATCCTCATAATAGGTGCCTCTGGGCAAATAGGAACAGAATTAACTATGTATCTGCGTGGTATTTATGGTAACCATAAGGTGATTGCTAGCGATATTGCAGAAGCTGCAGATGAGGTTATGAAAACTGGTCCTTTTGAGATTCTTGACGCTATGGATTATGACGCGATACAAGATGTAGTTATTTCTTATGAGATAACAGATGTGTATTTGATGGCAGCTATGCTATCTGCCACTGCAGAAAAATTTCCGATGAAAGCTTGGGATTTAAATATGAATTCTCTTTTTAATGTGCTTAATTTAGCAAAAGACGGCAAGATTGAAAAAATATTTTGGCCATCCAGTATTGCTGTTTTTGGCCCTACTACACCTAAACTAGACACGCCACAACAAACCATTATGGAGCCATCTACCGTTTATGGTATAAGCAAGCAAACTGGAGAACGCTGGTGTGAGTATTATCATAATAAGTATGGAGTAGATGTAAGAAGTATACGTTACCCTGGGCTTATTAGTTATAAAACACAACCTGGTGGAGGGACGACAGATTATGCCGTAGATATTTACCATAAGGCTTTAAAACATAATAAATACATCTGTTTTTTAAATGCAGAAACCACGCTGCCTATGATGTTTATGAGTGATGCAATTAGAGCTACTGTAAACATTATGCTTGCCGCACCAGAGGATGTGAAAATTAGAAACGCATATAATCTAGCTGCGATGAGTTTTAATCCAGAAGAGATAAAGGCAAGTATACAAAAACACATGCCAGAGTTTACTATTGAGTATGAACCAGACTTTAGACAAGAGATTGCAGATTCTTGGCCACAAACTATTGATGATAGTGTTGCTCGTAAAGATTGGGGTTGGGAACATGAGGTGAATCTTGATGAGATGACAGAGATAATGCTAAAGAATCTTAAGGATATCTACTCTTAATCTTTTTAAAGTTCTATTAATAAACAACAATAATAATGTTATTTAACTCTGTTGCTTTTGCACTCTTTTTGCCTACAGTCTTTTTGCTGTATTGGTTCGTGTTTAAAAAGAACTTAAAGCTTCAAAACTTTTTTATAGTTGTAATTAGCTATTTTTTTTATGGTTGGTGGGACTGGAAGTTTCTTGGGCTTATTCTTTTTAGCACTGTCGTAGATTATTTTATAGGGCGAGGATTACTTCATTTTAAAGAGCTTAAATTCAGGAAATTACTTTTATGGACAAGCATCTGCGTAAACATAGGGCTGCTTGGTTACTTTAAATATTTCAATTTTTTTATTGATAATTTTATAGAAGCGTTTTCATTTTTAGGTTTAAAATTACACGTATCTACTTTACAAATTATACTGCCTGTAGGGATTAGTTTTTACACTTTTCAAACGCTTAGTTACACAATAGATGTTTATAGAGAGAAACTAAAACCTACTAAAGATTTCATTGCTTTTGCAGCATTCGTTTCTTTTTTTCCTCAACTCGTTGCAGGTCCAATAGAGCGGGCAACAAATTTATTACCCCAGTTTTTTGTAAAACGAAAGTTTAACTACGCCAACGCAATGGATGGTTTGCGACAAATATTGTGGGGTTTTTTTAAGAAAGTAGTTATTGCAGATACTTGTGCAGAATATGCAAATACTATTTTTGCATCTACAGATACAGCATCTGGAAGCACTCTTTTAATTGGGGCACTATTTTTTACTTTCCAGATTTATGGAGATTTTTCTGGATACAGTGATATTGCCATTGGAACATCAAGATTGTTTGGTTTTAAACTAAACCAAAATTTTGCTACACCTTACTTTTCTAGAGATGTTGCAGAGTTTTGGAGAAGATGGCATATTTCGCTTTCTACTTGGTTTAGAGATTACGTGTATATTCCGCTAGGAGGTAGTCGTGGAGGGTCATTTAATAAAATAAGAAATACCTTTATTATATTTATAGTTAGTGGTTTTTGGCATGGTGCAAACTGGACTTTTATTGTTTGGGGAGCATTAAATGCATTGTACATTATGCCTTTAATTATATCTAATAAAAATAGAAACTATCTTAATGTAGTTGCTGAGGGTAAAAATCTCCCTACTTTAAGAGAATTAGGTGCAATGCTACTTACTTTTGGGCTCACTGTAATTGCTTGGATATTTTTCCGTTCAGAAAATATAAATCAGGCTTTCACTATTCTTAAAAAGATTTTTTCTACAGATTTATTTACCGCAGTTGCATTTAGATCGTCAAACCCTGTAGGGTGGACAGTACTTTATATTCTAATAATGCTAGGCATTGATTGGAAAGGAAGATCTGATGAACATGCGCTAGCCTCTTTTGGTATGAACTGGAATAAATATCTACGTTATGTGTTTTATTATTCAATAGCTTTGTTTGTACTATATACGTGGTGGAACACTGATGAACAGCAGTTTATCTATTTTCAATTTTAACGATGAGAAAGTTTTTATATAAAATATTGTTATTTGTCCTGCTTCTCTGCATAGGCCCTGCTTATGTTGTGTATTATAATCTAAAACACGACCCTTATGGCGTAGTATTAGGTAATATGGAAACCCAGTTTACAGAGCCTAATGTAAGATTCTTAAAAGTTAAGCACTTAATTAATAATCCAAATAAGCATGATAGCTATATTATGGGAAGTTCTAGGGCTTTAAAGATGAATCCAGACAGTATATCTATCCCTGGAAAATGGTATAATTTAGCTTATTCTGAAGGGCTTCCGTCAGAACATATAATAGATTTAAAAACATTGTTAGCTAATGATGTTCAGATTAAGCGTCTTTTAATAGCGGTAGATAATATAACGTATTATGTTGACGATAAGGTTCATAGCAATCAAGTGCCAAGAAAAAGATATGTAAACTGGCATGATCCTTATTTTGAGTTTGTTTTTTTAAAACCAGATAAAAAATTAAAGAAAACTATAGAGGCTCAAATTGATAATCCTAACAAGCCATTTTACGACATTTACGGCACGGGGATGCCTCAAAGTAGCTTTAAAGATTTATGGGCGACTAACAATCCAGAAAAATATGTAGCTAATAAAAGGTTTGAAAAACCAACTTGGGCTTTTTACTACACCCCTAAAGTTGATTTAGCTTTAAAAGAAATAGCACAACTAATTGAACTTTGTAATAAAGAAAACATTAAAATAGAATTTGTTGTAAACCCAATGCATAAAGCTACATTTTTAAAACAAGATTTAAAAGAGTATTATTCTTTTTTAAAGGGTCTAGCAGCGTTAGCACCTTATTGGGACTTTAGTGGTTTAAATGAAATAACAACTAATAACTTTTGGTATTATGAGACCTCTCACTTTCGTACTGTAATAGGTGATAGAATGTTAGATATTGTTTTAGAAGGTAAGGAAGATACTTTTGGTCAAAGAATTACAAAAGATAATATTGATCAAGTTATTAGTAAAAAGAAAGAAGAAGTTTTAAGATATAAGGAACAAGAAAAAGAATAGTGTCATAAAGCTACATTTTGTTTTTAACAATACTAATCCCTTCTTCTTTTGTTTCTATTTAAAAGAAGCAAATCACATTTTACACATTAAGTATTATATGTTTTATTAGATAATAGAATATAGAGGCAAATATTTAACTAATTTTACTTTAGAATTGCCTGAAATCCCAGGCGAAAAAAAATTTAATATGAAAAAAATAACCGCGATTATCGCTTTTACAATGTTAATTAGTACTGCAAATGCACAAGACCTGTTAACCCCTACATTTGGTTTTTCACACAAGAAGACAGCTTACATAACGTTACTTGATGGTACAGAAATAAGTGGAAACATCAAAGATCTTGATAGAGATAAAGGTCTAGTAGAAGAAGTTAAAATAAAAGACGGAAGCGGTAAAAAGCACAAGTTTGATGCAGATGAAATTAAGTTTATGTATTTACCTCCAAGTGGTCTTGACAATTTAGGTAAAAAAATGAATTTTTTAACTGTAGTCGATAATTGGAATGACGAAAAGCTAAACCAAGATTTTTTAAATAGAGGGTATGCTTATTTTGAATTAAGAGATGTAAAAATTAAAAAGAAAACTAAAAAATTATTAGTTCAGCTTTTAAATCCAGGATTTAGTAAAGAGGTTAAGATTTACCACGACCCATTTGCTAAAAAAACAATGTCTCTAGGTGTAGGATCATTAAAAGTTGCGGGTGGTATTGCAAAATCATACTATGTAGCAAAAGGTGATGCTGCGGCATTTAGATTAAAGAAAAAAGATTATAATGAAGAGTTTATTCCATTATGGGGTAGCTGTGATAAAGTAAAAGAAACTTATACAGATCCAGTTTGGAGAGATCTCGCTAAGCACGCTATTACTTTTTCTGAATGTACAGAGTAATTAAAGCATAATTACTAAATATAAAAAGCAGCACGATTTCGTGCTGCTTTTTTGCTTTATCTCTCTCTTATAGATAGACTCTATTTTACACTTATAATTCTACTATAAGTCACTTGTGTCATATTCACTTTTAAAAGAGTTTCTCATCTCTATTATAGAAGACTTCAACAATTTAGTATACACATTCCACTTGCTCATTTTATAGCCGCTAGAGCGCCTTTAAGAGCCTTAAAAGCAAAGACTGTAGCTTAGTTTACTCCATAAAAAAAGCCCTCACATTGCTGTGAAGGCTTTAATTTCGCTCCTCTTCTTGGGCTCGAACCAAGGACCCTCTGATTAACAGTCAGATGCTCTAACCAACTGAGCTAAAGAGGAATTTCATATAGAAAATTAAAGGCTATTGCCTTTAGCGGTTGCAAATATAATTCAATTTTTAAATGCAGCAAAAATTTAAACAATTTTTTTACTTAAAAAGTGCACGATAGATATCATTTCCGTTTGCAAATAGCACTAACGCTATTAAAATAAAGAAACCAACAATCTGTGCATACTCTAAAAATTTATCACCAGGCTTACGTCCTGTTATCATTTCATATAGTAAAAACATTACGTGACCACCATCTAATGCAGGGATAGGCATTAAATTAAGCACCCCAAGCATAATAGATAAGATAGCTGTAATACCCCAAAAGTTTTCCCACTCCCAAGTATCTGGAAAAATATCGTAGATCGCTTTAAAACCACCTACACCTTTATATGCGCCTGTGCTAGGCGTAAAAATCTTTGTTAATTGACCCCAATACCAGCCCATTTTATCTACAAACTTAGTAGAGCCCATCCCTATACTCTCACCAAAACTATACTCTTTGCGAGTAACAAGACCTTGTTCATTAAAAAATGAAACAGAAGATTTTGAGTAGATACCCATTTTTCCGTCATTATCTATTTTAAGGTTAACCGTTTTATTTATCCCATCACGCACTATTGTAGCAGGTACTGTTTGTCCTTTATAGTCACCGGTTATCGCTCTTATTTCTTCATAAAAACTAATTGGTTTTCCGTCAAAAGCAACTACTTGATCTCCTTCTTGTATCTCTCCACCTTTATTTAACGAGCTTTCATCAAAGCTGCCTACAATAAAAGGAAAACGAAGCTCAAACGTAGTGCGATCTTCTGCATCTGTTAATCTACCTAAGAAATCTTGAGGTAAAACAATCGTTTTTTCTGTGCCATCACGGTCAACAACCACCTCATTTGCTAAGATGAAATTTGCACGAATATCAGAGTACTTTTCGTACTCCTTACCATTCATAGAAACTACTTTATCGCCAGACTGAAACCCAACCTCTTTCATTAAAGGGTTTGTGATCTCATACCCATCCTTCATATTTTCATTAGCAATATAAGTCTCTCCATAAAAAGCCATCATTCCTATATAGATAAACCAAGCAACTAAAAAGTTTACCGTCACACCACCTAGCATAATAATTAATCGTTGCCATGTTGGTTTACTTCTAAACTCCCATTCTTTAGGCTCCTCTGCCATTGCTTCTGTGTCCATGCTCTCGTCAATCATACCAGAGATTTTCACATAACCACCTAGCGGCAGCCATCCTATTCCGTATACAGTTTCTCCTATTTTTTTCTGAAATAGCGCAAATTTGACATCAAAGAATAAAAAGAATTTTTCGACACGGGTTTTAAACAATTTCGCTGGGAAATAATGTCCAAACTCGTGCAACACGATAAGTAAAGATAAACTCAGTAAAAACTGACCAATTTTTATAGCAATTTCCATAAATGTGATTCCAATTTAAGATTGCAAAAGTAACCTTTTACCCGTTCCTAAAAAAATAGATAAAATCCCTTGTTTAAAAGGCGCACTATCTTTTTTAATTGTGGCGTGTTGGTTTCATTATTAGGCAGTATTTTTGCTGAAATATTAAGAAATTATGCAATCATTCTTTTTAAGATACAAAACGCTCTGGATCGTACTTGCCGTTTTATCTGCGATAATTATTTACTTAATCTATGGAGCTTTAAAGCCAGGTGAACCAAAACTCCCTGTATATCAGCCTAAAGGAACAGGTTTAAACATAGAGCTTGTAGATAGCACGATACAACACGTTAAAAGAAACCACACTATTGCAGATTTTAAACTTACTAATCAAAACGGTAAAACAATTACCCAAGATGATTATAATGACAAAATATATGTAGCAGATTTTTTCTTCACTACTTGCCAGACTATTTGCCCTATTATGACAGATCATATGGTGCAGATACAAGAAAAAATAAAAGATAATCCAGAAATACTCCTGCTCTCGCATACGGTGACACCAGAAATAGATACCGTTGCACAATTAAAAAGATACGCTTTAGAAAAAGGAGTGGATGAATCAAAATGGAATCTTGTTACAGGTTCTAAAATAGAAATCTACGATCTTGCCCGTAAATCTTATATGGTTGCAAAAGAAAACCCAGATGATCCTTATGGGTTAGTACACACAGAAAACTTTGCTCTTGTAGACAAGAAAAGAAGAGTACGTGGTTTTTATGATGGCACATTGCCAGAAGATATTGATAGATTGCTTTTAGATATTGAGAAGCTTCAGAAAGAGTATAAGGATTAATTGAACGTTTGGGCTAATCTTGAGATTTACTTTTTTTAATAACCTTAGTTATCACCCTGAGCATGTCGAAGGGTAAATTGTTACTGTTTACTATTTTGTTAAGTTGTTGCGCTTCGACAAGTTTTGCAAGACGGTTAATGATGTTTTTATTTTGAGCTAATTTCTAATGTCGTTGATATTTCCGAAGAGATAAGAAGCACAACATCCTTAAGTCTATACTCTAACAGCGATAGCGGTCTTTTTCTTAAAAACCTTTATCTTTGTCTTTCAAAATATATTCTTAACCCTTAAATAACAAGTATAGCATGCAACTGTACAATACATTAAGCGCGATAGAGAGAGCAACACTTTTAGAACAAGCGGGAGAAGACCGTTTAACGCTTTCTTTTTATCAATATGCCAAAATTGGCAATCCAGAACTTTTCAGAAACCATTTATTTGTAGCTTGGGATGACCTCGAAGTGCTAGGCCGTATATATGTGGCTCACGAAGGGATTAACGCCCAACTTTCGCTACCCGCAAAACGGTTTGAAGATTTTAAAACGTTTCTTGACGGCATTTACTTTTTAGAAAATGTGCGATTAAATATTGCTGTGGAGCAAGACCTAAAATCTTTTTTAAAGCTAAAAGTAAAAGTGCGCAACAAGATAGTCGCAGATGGTTTAAATGATGACACCTTTGATGTGCGCAACAAAGGCGTACACGTAGATGCTGCTGCTTTTAATGAGTTAATAGAAGACCCAAATACGGTGCTCGTAGATATGCGCAATCACTATGAAAGTGAGATAGGCCATTTTAAAAATGCCGTAACACCAGACGTTGATACCTTTAGGGATTCTTTAGATATTATTGAGGCAGATTTAAAAGACCACAAAGAAGATAAAAAACTAGTGATGTATTGCACGGGAGGTATCCGTTGCGAAAAAGCCAGCGCTTATTACAAACACAAAGGGTTTAAAAATGTGTTTCAGCTAGAGGGCGGGATTATCGAGTACACGCGCCAAGTAGAAAGTGAAGGGCTTGAAAATAAATTTATAGGTAAAAACTTTGTTTTTGACCATCGCCGTAGTGAGCGTATTACAGAAGATGTTATCTCGCAATGTCACCAATGCGGTGCGCCTTGCGATGACCATACTAACTGTGATAATGAAGGCTGCCACTTACTTTTTATACAATGTGAAGACTGTAAAAAAGCAATGGATAATTGTTGCTCTACAGAGTGTAAAGAGATTGTAGCGCTTCCATATGAAGAGCAAAAAGCCTTACGTGCAGGAACACATAATAGCAACAAGATTTTTAAGAAAGGTAGGAGTGAGAAGTTGAAGTTTAAGAAGTAAGATTTCGTGTTTTTAAGTAGTATTAATTGTTAAAAAGAGTTTAGGTTTACCCACTTGTAAAAACAATTAAATTAAAAGAATGAAAATTGTCATTATATTATTGGTCTTATTAAACGGAGTTTCTTGTTTTTCACAAGAGAATATCTATATTTTGATTAAGAAAACATCTGATGTCAAGCATATGGCTTACAAGTCAGACACTATTCAACATGATCAATATTATATTACTTTAAGTCCAAAAATTAATAAAATCTCGTTTTCAAAAGAAGATGGTAGACTCAAAAAAACTCCAGAAACAAGAGCATATAATAGAACTTCATTTGATTTCATTTATCAAAATATAAATGGAAACAATAACCCTATATTAATTGATAAAAATTCAATGCTCAATGTGATAAACTATAATGAGATGATACTTGCAAAAGACTATAAGAATTTGTTAACGGTCATTAAAAGCTTTGAGAATATATATTTAATTGATGAAACATCCTTTTTTGAGGGTTATTACATTGCGAGAAAAATAGAAGATCCTTCTTTTTTACATGGGTTGTGATTTTAAAATTTCAGAAAATTAATTTATAGCTAAGCCCTTTCAAAAGCCAATTTTGAAAGGGCTTTTTTAATCCCCCACAACTCAAAACCCACAACAAAATCTCCCCAATTCCCAGCACCATTAAAACCCCCTTTAAAATTTCTGAAGTACAATTAAGTATTGCCTTCTTTCGTTATCTCAAAAACCCCTAAGTACTGGCACACATAACAGCAACAAGATTTTTAAGAAAGGGCGAAGTGAGAAGTTGAAGTTTAAGAAGTAGGGTTAATTTTCAAACTAGGTGTTTATACCGATGCCCAACAAATAAAAAGAGTTTAGGTTTGCGGCTATCTAAATAATAATTTAAATTTATAGTATGAAAATTTGCAATACCCCCCCCATTTATTTTTTAAATATCTAAAAAAAGCAAGTGCAATTTGCTTTGCACTATCTATGTTAATGATAGTTAGCTGTCAAGAAGATGAGATTGTCTTAGAACAAGATGCTCACGAAACCCATTTAGAGACAAAGCAAGGATTTATAGATTTTGACGAGTTTTTTGAGGACATTGGCTCAAGCTCAACTTTTATTGCGAACAGTAAACATTTGGATAAAAACAGAACAATTCAATTTGAGGGTAGGGGTGCAGATCTTATAGGTGCATACATAGACACGAGTATCATACATTTAATAGAGACAGACTCTATAAATTATTATACATTAAAAGTTATAAACAACAACTCTGAAGAAAAGGCGAGTATTTTCTACAACTTTATATTTGAACAAAACCTTATTACAGGAGAAGTAAGTTCTAGTGTTTTACAATACAACCCAGAGTTAAGTTGGCTATTTGACAAGTCAAAAGATTTTAAGGGTGCCATTAATAAGTTTGATAATACAGTTTTAACATTAGATGACTTATTTAGTGGTGTTACTTTAGATAATAGAACTTCAAGTGGAAGCTGTCTATTTTCAGCGATACCCACTTGGATAGAATGTGGTGGTGATGAGTGTCCTTGTGATGATTATGGAGGCTATGCTGGTCCAACAATATATAGTATTGTTTGGTGTCCTCAATCTGGTGAAGGTGGTGGTCCAGGTGGTGGTAATAACGGTGACAATAATAATGACGGCAACGGAACTAGCGGCGGAAGCGGTGGTGGAGGTGGTGGCAATTTTGGTGGTACAACACAAACAGTAGTCTTAGAATTATGCAATGATTTTCTGCCAGATGGCGATACAGACTCTGAGGATTGTGTAGAAGATTTTTCTGTGTTTTTTACGCCTTATATGTGCGGGACTATAAACTCCACAGAACAAGCTGCTATACATACTTGGGCTTTTGCTAATCAAAATGAGGCTACTCCTTTGGCGAACTATTTAGCTAATAATTATGATGAAAATAATTCTAATAATTGTGTCGATATTGATTTTGATGAGCAAATAATTATTGATAATACATTTCAGTCAGACCCTCGGTTATCATATGTGTTTAATAAATTTAAATCAGGGAACAATACAATTGGACAATATATTTCAAATTTTATACCGGATGGCTCTGTTGCTAATTTAAGGTTTAGTGCGGATGAGAATTTTCAGTCTAATCAAACAAGTGATAATTGGGATGCTTTAGCAATAACAATACCCCCTAATAATTATCTAATTAACATTGTTTTCAACAAAGACAATAATTTGGATAATTCTACACACAATTTTCCGAAAATTGTATTGGCAGTAGGGCTTATGCATGAAACTGTTCACGCAGAAATGTTTCGAAAATTAATGAGTGTCGCAGGAAATCCGAATGTAAACTTTAATAATTTAAGCGATGAAGATTGGGGGAATTTCTTAATTAATTTAATGAATGAATTTCCAGGTGTTTGGGACTATTTTATAAGATATGAGGTAAACAATTCAAATCCAACGAGTGCAGATCATGAGCAGATGGAACAACATTATATAACAACTATGGCGGGTGCTTTAAGTGATTATGATGATGGCAATCACTCTCAAGCATTTTATGAAGCACTTTCTTGGATAGGTTTAAAGGAAACTACAGCTTGGGACTTATTGACAGCAACTGAACAACAAAACATTGAAACAATAATTCAAAATGCTATAGATAATGAACCATTTAATTAAAAAAGTAACCTTTTTAATCTTTCTATTTTCGTTTTTTAGCTCCCATAGTCAATATGCAAATAAAGAAGTTCTTTATTTTAACTACAATAATTCGATTAATGATTGCCCGCATAAGATTAAAACTAAATGGGAAAAGAAAACTGAGATTCAATTTAATTTGTGTGGTAGTGCTGTTTTGTTTTTCGAGAAAAATAGTATTTCAGACACATTGAATATTAGAAGACTAGGGGATTATTCATTTAATGAGATGAAAGACATCGATATTATCGTTAACTCTTGGCGTAAAACAAACAAACAAGGATTGATAGAATATTATGGTAAAACTCAGCCTCCTTTTGACAAAAATGGTATGTTTAAAACCTATTTAGTTGAAATAATTAATGAGGAATGTTTTGTGATTTATCCAGTAAAGTGGCTTAATGAAGGGGTGAAAAAATAACATCTCTTGCTAGTTTGTAACTAGTGCCACACTGAGTGAACAGAGCAAATTAATAAACAAAAATTAAAATAACCTAAAGCCCTTTCAATTTTTTTTAAAGGGCTTTTTTAATCCCCCACAACTCAAAACCCACACCTAAATCTCCCCAATTCCCAGCACCATTAAAACCCCCTTTAAAATTTCCGAAGTACAATTAAAAACTCCCTTCTTTCGTTATCTCAAAAACCGTATCTTTACCTATTGATACATTTATTAATCTTCGTCTCTTTTTTAGACTAAAAAGAGCACTATATATATATATATAATTATGGGCTGTACAAGCTGTGCCTCTGGTGCCGGTGGACAACCAAAAGGATGCAAGAACAATGGTACTTGCGGAACTGATGGCTGTAATAAACTAACGGTATTCGATTGGCTTTCAAACATGGCGCTTCCTGCAAATATGACTCCGTTTGACGGAGTGGAAGTCCGTTTTAAAAATGGTAGAAAACATTTCTATCTCAATAAAGAAAATTTAACACTTGCTATAGGTGATATTGTTGCTACAGAGGCAGAATCTGGGTACGATGTAGGTATTGTAACGCTCACAGGAGAACTGGTGCGCGTGCAAATGAAAAAGAAAAAGGAGCGACTAGACACAAAGCTTCTTCCTGCCATTTACCGTAAAGCAAATCAAAAAGAAATAGATATCTGGCAAACGGCGAGAGATCGCGAAGATGATATTCAGAAAAAATCTAGAGAGATTGCTATCCGTTTAGGGTTACGCATGAAGATAAGTGATATTGAGTTTCAAGGTGATGCATCAAAAGTTGTTTTCTATTACACGGCAGATGAGCGTGTAGATTTTAGAGAACTTATTAAAGAACTAGCACGAACGTTTAATTCTCGTATAGAGATGAAGCAAGTGGGGCTTAGACAAGAAGCAGCACGATTAGGAGGTATAGGTTCTTGTGGGCGCGAGCTTTGCTGTTCAACTTGGTTAACAGATTTTAGGTCTGTAAATACTTCGGCGGCGAGATACCAGCAGTTATCTTTAAATCCGCAAAAGTTAGCGGGACAGTGTGGTAAGCTTAAATGTTGTCTTAACTATGAGCTAGATACGTATCTAGATGCTTTACAAGAATTTCCTAAAACAGACGTTAAATTACAAACAGAAAAAGGCCCTGCAGTTTGTCAAAAAACAGACATCTTTAAAGGTCTTATGTGGTTTTCTTATTTAAAAGATGGGATGAACTGGCACGAACTTAAAGTGAGTAAAGTCAATGAGATTATTGCCATCAATAAAAAAGGAGAAAAAGTTAGAGCGTTAGAAGAATATAAAGAAGAGGTATTTATAGATCTAGAAAAAGAGATTTATAGCAACGTGGTGGGGCAAGATAGTTTAACTCGTTTTGACCAGCCTAAACGAAGCAACAAAAAGCGTCGCAACAACAATAACAAGAATAGAAAGCGACAGCCGGCAAAAGCGGGAGCGGCAACCGGGACAAAAGTAAAGACTGGAGCAAAAACAGGTGCAAAACCTAAAGCATCAACGCCAGGAAACAAGCCTAACCCAAGAAATAACAATAAAAAACGTCGTACTAATAACAACAAACCACGACCTAATAACAACCAAAAACAAGGGCCAAAGAAAGATGCGTAAAGTGATTGCTATGTTATGTGCTGCGATGCTATTAACTTCTTGTTTAGGAGACTCTGTAGCTGGAGAGACACAAGATCTGCCTGGATTTTGGGATAGCCAGATGACGGTAGACTTCACATTTCCGGAGTTAAAAAAGGAGCAAGATTATAATGTGTATTTACAATTGCGCAATACAAATGAGTACCCTTACAGTAACATATTTTTGATAACAACGTTGAGGTACCCAAATGGGAAAACCGCAATTGACACCCTAGAGTATAGGATGGCTCGCCCAGATGGCACGTGGTTGGGAGAAGGTATAGGTAATCTTAAGCAGAGCAAACTAGTACTCAAAGAGAAAATGCAGTTTAATGAAGATGGCGAGTATAAACTAGAGATAGGTCAAGCACTGCGCAACAACGGTGAGGTAGATGGAGTGAGAAGATTAATAGGTATTACAGATGTGGGTTATACAATAGAGAAGGCTAATTAATACAATAGGGTTTGCCTTGCGGCGAAAATATGCCACGAATTCTCAATAAGTAATAACGCATACTAGATGGTGACTTAGATTTTATAAATTAAATAACATCTTCGCATCATTAAACAAAATATTTTTGTCCAAATAAAGATTTAAAATGGCGACTAAAACTGCAAAGAAAAAAACAAAACCTACTGGAGTAGGCAAACACATTCGTACTTTTTGGATGCTTGTTGCTATTGGTCTCGGTCTTGTAGTACTCATATTTTTACTAGCATCTTGGGGTGTTTTTGGCGCATTGCCAGATGAAACAAGCCTAGAGAATCCAGAAAAAAACCTAGCTACAGAGATTGTAGGGTCTGATGGTGTGGTACTTGGTAAATTTTACAAAGAAAACAGAACACCCGTAGATTTTGAAGAGCTTCCAGATCATTTAGTAAATGCATTACTTGCTACAGAAGACATACGTTTTTATGATCACTCTGGTATTGATGCAAAAGGGCTAGCGCGTGCTATGGCTTTTGCGGGTACTAATGGTGGTGCAAGTACCGTATCTCAACAATTAGCAAAACAACTATTTACAGATGGTGGTGCTTCTCAAAACAAGTTTGCTAGAGGGATGCAGAAAATTAAAGAGATGATTATTGCAACACGTCTAGAACGTCGTTATACTAAAGAAGAAATCATCACGATGTACTTTAACACATATGATTTTTTAAATCAAGCCATTGGTATTGAGTCTGCATCAAACATCTATTTTGATAAACCTCCTAGCGAATTAAACACTGTAGAGTCTGCAATGTTAGTGGGGATGTTTAAAAACTCATCATTATATAATCCATTACGTAACCCAGAGGGAGTGCGTAACAGACGTAATGTTGTTTTAAAGCAGATGTATAAATATGATTTTATAAGTGAGCAAGTAAAAGACTCTTTACAGGCAACACCATTAGAGTTTGATTACACGCCACAAGGTCACAATGAAGGTATTGCTACTTATTTTAGAGAGTATGCACGTGCCTTTATGCAAGACTGGATTAAAGAAAACCCTAAAAGTGACGGGAGTAAATACAATATATATAGTGATGGTTTAAAAGTTTTTACGACCATAGATTCTAGAATGCAGAAATATGGAGAAGATGCAGTAGACCAGCATATGTCAAAACTGCAAGCAGAGTTTGATTCTCAAAATAAGAAAAACAAAACGGCACCATTTAGAGACGTTACAGAAGATGAGGTAGATAGAATCTTTGATAACGCAATGCGACGTAGTGACCGTTGGAGAGAATTAAAAAAACAAGATAAAACAGAAAAAGAGATCATTGCTAGTTTTAAGAAAAAAACTAAAATGAAAGTATTCTCTTGGGGAGGAGATATAGATACGACTATGACACCTTTAGATTCTATTAGATATTATAAGTCATTTTTACAAGCATCTATGATGTCAATGACACCGCAAACAGGAGAGATTAAAGCGTGGGTAGGTGGTATAGATTACAAGCATTTTAAGTATGACATGGTAAAAACAGGTAAGCGTCAAGTAGGTTCTACATTTAAGCCTTTCTTATACGCAACTGCCATAGACCAAATGCACATGTCACCTTGTGATACGCTTGCAAATGTGCCATTCTGTATTCCGGCTGGTGCACAAGGGAACACATTAGATTGGTGCCCTAAAAATGCAAGTGATGATTATGGAGATATGCTTACGCTAAGAGAAGCTTTAGCAAAATCTATAAATACTATTAGTGCAAAATTAATGTATCGTGTAGGTCCTAAACCAGTAGTAGAGTTGGTAAGAAAAATGGGAGTTGACACAAAAGATATTGTTGAGGTACCCTCTTTAGCATTAGGTACAGCAGATTTATCACTATATGAGATGGTAGGAGCTTACAGTACTTTTGCAAACGAAGGAGTTTATATTAAGCCTGCTGTTATAACACGTATTGAAGATAAAAACGGTACCGTATTATATCAGAACATACCGCAAGCAAAAGATGTTATTAGTAGCGAAACCGCTTTTGTAACAGTTAGTTTAATGGAAGGAGTTACAAAGGTAGGTTCTGGTTCAAGATTGAGACACAGAGGTAGAACAAGTGGAGCCTATAAAAATACGGTAACAGGATATCCTTATCAGTTTACAAACCCTATAGCTGGTAAAACAGGAACAACACAAAACAATAGTGATGGTTGGTTTATGGGTATGGTTCCTAACCTAGTGACGGGAGTTTGGGTAGGAGGAGAGGATCGATCAGTACATTTTGGGTCAACTAGTTATGGTCAAGGGGCAACTATGGCATTGCCTATCTGGGGGCTTTATATGAAACAATGTTATGCAGATAAAAAACTTGAGATTTCTGACAAGAAATTTAAAGAACCTAAAGACATGTCTATCGTTACAGATTGTGACGATTACAAACAAGATAGCGACGAGAATATCGAGGAGATACCAGATGAGTTTGATTTTTAAGCTTGCGCGAAAATATTAATGGCTGAAAACATCGGCTTAAAGAAAACCAATTATGATAAACAAAACAGTAGCAGACGTTTCTGAAGCTTGCAAAGGCGTTTCTGATAATATGACCTTTATGTTAGGAGGTTTTGGCTTGAGCGGAATTCCAGAAAATGCGATAGCAAAACTCGTGGAACTTAATGTAAAAGGAGTGACTTGTATTTCTAATAATGCAGGTGTCGATGATTTTGGACTAGGTCTATTATTACAAAAACATCAGATAAAGAAAATGATCTCTAGCTATGTAGGGGAGAATGCAGAGTTTGAAAGACAAATGTTAAGTGGAGAGCTTGAGGTAGACCTCATCCCGCAAGGAACATTAGCACAACGTTGCCAAGCAGCAAAAACAGGAATCCCTGCTTTTTACACACCAGCTGGTTATGGTACCGAAGTAGGTGAAGGAAAAGAAACAAAAGAATTTAATGGTAAAATGCATTTGCTAGAACACGCATTTAAAGCAGATTTTGCCTTTGTAAAAGCCTGGAAAGGAGATACTGCAGGAAACTTAATTTTTAAAGGAACTGCAAGAAATTTTAATCCCAACATGGCTGGAGCCGCAAAAGTAACCGTAGCAGAGGTAGAAGAACTTGTTGAAGCGGGTGAGCTTGACCCAAACCACATTCACGTACCAGGTATCTTTGTACAACGCATTTTTCAGGGTGAGAAATATGAAAAAAGAATTGAGCAATTAACGGTACGCAAAAAATAAGATATGGCACTAAATAAAGAACAAATAGCACAGCGCATCGCTCAAGAAGTACAAGATGGGTATTACGTAAACCTTGGTATTGGCATTCCTACACTCGTAGCAAACTTTGTACGAGAAGATATTGAAGTAGAGTTTCAGAGTGAAAATGGGATATTAGGGATGGGACCTTTTCCTTTTGAGGGAGAAGAAGACCCAGATATGATTAATGCTGGTAAGCAAACTATAACAGCTCTTAAAGGAGCTTCTTTGTTTGACTCTGCAACTAGTTTTGGGATGATACGTGGGCAACACGTAGACTTAACAATACTAGGCGCTATGGAAGTGTCTCAAAACGGTGATATTGCAAACTGGAAGATACCAGGTAAAATGGTAAAAGGTATGGGTGGAGCTATGGACCTTGTAGCATCTGCAGAAAACATTATTGTTGCTATGATGCACACTAATCGTGCTGGCGAATCTAAACTGCTTAAAAAATGCTCTTTACCATTAACAGGTGTAAATTGTGTGAAAAAGATAGTAACTAACCTTGCCGTACTAGAAGTTGTAGACGGAAAGTTTAAATTATTAGAACGAGCTCCAGGGGTTAGCGTTTCAGAAATAGAAGCTGTAACAGAAGGAGATTTAATTATAGAAGGTGATATACCAGAAATGAAACTGTAATATGAAGATAGGGTCTCTTAATAGAACGTTTACAAATTATATATATCAAGAGGCTAGAGATTATAATCAAATTTCAGATCGTTTTACGCGTAATACTTTTATTGCAATAGATTTTTTATACAAGTCTAACGCACTTACTATCACATTTGAAGACGATGGTGAGACTAAAACCTTAGATATAATAGATGTTCTAGTCGCAGATCAAGTAAACAATATTACCATTGTTCCTGGCAATCGCAATGCTTATAACCATAGATTAAATAGTGTGATGTTTCTTGACACACACGGCGCTGTATTTAGAAAAAACCATAAAAAAAACTGGTTTAAAAGAAACAAAGGCACAAACTCTCCAGTAGCTTTATTGTCACATGAGCTCATACATTGTTATAATGAGTTGTATGAAAATGAAGACTACCTCGCTAGAAAAGGAGATCACTCACATCGTGGTAAAAAAATAGATTATGATGGTCATGATTTATCTTTTCCAAATGCAGAAGAAGCATTTGTAATAAAAATGACAAATCAAGTTGCAAAAAGACTAGGCGAAGACAAGCGCTCAAACTACGGTCGCAGCTACTACGCAACAGAATCTGTACTATCTACTAAGAAGAAAAGGAAGGGCTAAACCTTAATTCATATCGACAAAAAACAGTTTACATCTGTGAAATACATCAATTATGTTAAAATTTGATGTATTTCATCGAATAATTATGCTTTTTATCTTTCGATTTTAAAAGTAATGTTCATATTTACAGTCCCAAATAAAATGAACAACCTACTTATATTAGTAATGATCCAATCTGTAAAAAACACATTTAAGTTAATAATTGCGATTGGTTTTGTTTTTAGAAAAGTGTTCTTTTTAAATTAATATTTACACCCAAATCTGTTGCGAAAAAAATGGATAAAAGGTTTGCCCGTTCTTTGTGAGGTTAGAACGGGCTTTTTTTATGCCCTATTTTAAAGAAGCACAGTGATTATTTAAGGAATAAAATATGATGGATAATCTAAATCCCTTTCGGGATTGCATCTATCAATCGCTTAGTATATTCTTTACGAGGTTGCGCATAAATCTCATCTGCATCGCCTACTTCTTCAAATTTACCAGCGTTCATTACTAACAGTTGGTCTGCCATATACTTTACTACCGCAAGATCGTGAGAGATAAATATATAAGTAAACCCAAAACTTTCTTTTAGCTCATTTAATAAATTAAGTACTTGCGCCTGCACAGAAATATCAAGTGCAGAAACAGACTCATCACAAACAATAAGTTTTGGTTCCATCGCTATGGTTCTTGCTATACCTACTCTCTGGCGTTGTCCACCAGATAATTGATGAGGATAGCGATTAAAATAAGTTTCATCAAGCCCAACTTTTTTTAATAAATCTTCTACCCTACCCATTCTATCTTTCTTGTTCTTACCTATGCTATGAACAAGCATAGGTTCTATTAAAGCCTCACCTATAGTTAATCTTGGGTTTAAAGAAGAAAAAGGGTCTTGAAAAATAAGCTGTATTTCTTTACGGAGCATTCTAGTTTCTGAAGACGAAAGCTTCGCAATATCTTGACCTCTGTATAATATGGTGCCCGCAGTTGCCTTTTCTAATTTTAGTATGACTTTGCCTAGCGTAGACTTTCCGCAGCCAGATTCTCCCACTAGACCTACAGTTTCTCCTTCATAAGCTTCAAAACTTACATCATCAACCGCTTTAAAGGCTGTTTTTTTACCAAAGAGTCCGCTGTTGCTATAATATTCTTTTTCTACATTTCTCACAGATAATATAGGAGTAGTGGTATATAATTTTTTATGACGCACACTACGTTCAATAGAGCTCACTAGCTTTGGTTTAAAAGAACCCTCTGCAATTGCCGCAATAGTAGGTAATTTTTTTAATCGTTCTCCTAGGGTTGGTCTTGAGGCTAATAGCGCTTTTGTGTAATCATCTTTTGGCGCCTTAAAAATTTGGTTTGCGGTCCCTTGTTCAACAATGTTACCTTTATACATAACAATCACGCGATCTGCAATTTCACTAACTAGACTCAGATCATGCGAGATAAATAGCAGACCCATTTTAGTTTCGGCTTGGAGTTCTTTTAGCAATTCTATTATTTCTTTTTGTACCGTTACATCTAGTGCTGTTGTTGGTTCATCTGCGATTAACAATTTTGGTTTACAAGCAATCGCCATTGCAATCATCACTCGCTGCATTTGCCCTCCACTTATTTGATGAGGATATCTATTAAAAATCTCTAAGGGGTTTGGCAGTTTTACTTTTTCAAAAAGAGATATGACTTCTTTTTTAACATCTCTTGCGTTTAACGAAGTATGATTTTGTAACATTTCGGCAACCTGAAAACCACATTTTAATGAAGGGTTAAGTGCACTCATAGGTTCTTGAAAAATCATGGCAATCTCACTACCGCGTAGTTTTCTTGCTTCGGAAATTTTAAGAGTTGTTAGATTAGTCTCATTATAAAAAACCTCTCCTTTTATGTGCGTATTTTTTTTAGGTAATAATCCCATTATTGCTAAAGAGGTAACAGATTTTCCAGATCCAGATTCTCCAACAATCCCTACAATTTCATTTTCTGCTATAGAGAATGAAATGTCGTGGACTACTTCTACGGGGTTTTTGGCATTTCCGAAGGAAATAGAAAGATTATTTATGTTTAAAAGCATTTTTTTAAAAAATTGAACGGTATAGATTCTTAGTGCTACGAAGTTACTTTAAAAAAATAATAACAACCGGGCTTTAATTTAAGACTCATAAAGTTTTATGTAGTTGGTCTATTATAATTTTTAAATCGATAAAATTATTGTTAATTAGTAAAAGAATAATAATAATTAACCACTAAAACTTATTGATATATGAAAAAAATAAAGGTTTTGTTGCGTAATCCGCTTGCGTCATTTAGCCCTCTTGGGCTGCCAATTATAGCGTATAACTCACAAAATATCATTGACGAACAAAGAAATGTAAAGCAGCCACCTATGCTGCTAGGGAGATTTAACTTAGTTAACAAGTTTTATTATCCCCTATTAAACATGTCATAGCTAAAACCAAAGTTGATATTCACGCTTTAGTCTTAATTATGGCGTTTTTTATTGACAGTAATTTTTACCTAATTAACTAATCACTAAAATTAAAATTATGAGAACAAACCTTACTCATTTAAAAAAATCTATCACCTTTTGCCTTCTTTTGGCGGGTGGCTTAGCAATAGCTCAAACCCCTGCAGAGCGCTTGCAAATTAAAAGCAAATCTAATGTAGCAGTATTAAATGCATTAGAAACCACATTAACTCAAAATTATCAAACACAAAAACAGTTCGCAGTACAAGCAGCTCAATTACAGAACATCCCCTTAAAACTTACCTTAGAAGACGGCGGTATTGCAGAATTACAGCGTTTTGCAGAAGACGGAAGTGCTATTTATTATAGAACGTTTAATGTGGCAGCTGCAAAATCTACAAGAACAAATCATCTTAACATAGGTGGTAGTTTAGGTTTAAGCTTAGATGGTCAAAATATGACAGCAAACGTATGGGATGGAGGCCACGCTCGTGTTTCTCACCAAGAATATGATGGTGCAGGCGGAACCAATAGAGTTACTATTATTGATGCCGCATCAGAAGGTGGTACACAACTTAACTTTCACGCAGCACACGTTACTGGTACAATTACTGCATCTGGTGTACAAGCAGCAGCAAAGGGTATGGCGCCAAGATCTAAAGTGCGTGGAGCTATGTGGAATAATGATGTCGCTGAGGCTACTTCAGAGGCAGCTAATGGGATGTTAGTTTCTAATCATAGTTATGGTTTTAGAGGAGACTTAGTGCCAGATCAATATTTTGGGGCTTATATACAAGACTCTAGAGATTGGGATAATGTTATGTATAATGCGCCCTATTATTTAATGGTAGTAGCTGCTGGAAATGATGGAAACCAAAACTCTTATAACGGAAACCCTTTAGCAGGAAATTCTTCTTATGATAAACTTACTGGACATTCTACTTCTAAGAATAATATGGTTGTAGCAAATGCGCAGGATGCAAACATTGCAGCAAATGGAGACTTAAACAGTGTTACAATTAATAGTTCAAGTAGTGAGGGTCCTACAGATGACTATAGAATAAAGCCAGATATTACAGGAAATGGTACAAGTGTATACTCTACCTATGAGAGTAGTAATACAGCTTATGCAAGTATTACAGGTACCTCAATGGCATCTCCTAACGTTGCGGGATCTTTATTACTGTTACAACAACATCACAATAACTTAAACGGTAGTTATATGCGTTCTGCAACCCTAAAGGGTATTGCATTACATACCGCAGATGATGCTGGCTCTAATGGACCAGATGCTATTTACGGTTGGGGATTAATGAATGCCAAAGCCGCTGCAGAATTAATTTCTGATAATGGCGCAGCATCTAAAATTGAAGAAAGAACATTAAACTCAGGACAATCTTATAGCGTACAAGTTACAAGTGACGGAGTAAATGATCTATTAACCTCTATTTCATGGACAGATGTTGCTGGTGCAGTAAATAATGGTACTAACTCAGGTACAGCGGCATTAGTAAATGATCTAGACGTAAGAGTAACAAAAGGAGCATCAAATTTTACACCATGGAGATTAACAGGTGTAACCACTAACGGTAAAGGAGATAATACAAAAGATAACTATGAGCGTGTAGATGTTGCAAATGCATCTGGTACTTATACGATAACTGTTACACATAAAGGTTCTTTATCTTCAGGGAGCCAGGCATTTAGTTTGATAGTTTCTGGTTTAGGCAATGCAGTGGCAGACAATCAAGCTCCATCAAACCCAACATCTTTAGTTGCTTCTGGAGTAACAAGCAGTAGTGTAGGGTTAAACTGGAATGCGTCTAGTGATAATATAGCAGTAACAGGATATGATGTGTATCAAGGTAACAGTGTTGTTGCCTCTGTAAATGGAACATCTTACTCAGTGAGTGGTTTATCACCATCAACTACATATTCTTTTAGAGTTAGAGCTAAAGATGCGGCGGGTAATGTATCTGGTTATAGTAATACAGCAAGTGCAACCACTACAGTCGCAGGTCTTAACTATTGTGACTCAGCTAGTACAAATACTAATGACGAGTATATTTCTAGGGTTCAATTAAACACAATTAATAATGCAAGTGGTGCTCAGTTCTATTCAGACTTTACAGCAATATCTACAGACCTGGCAAAGGGAAATCCTTATACAGTTACAGTAACACCTACTTGGACGGGAACTGTTTATGATGAAGCTTATGCGGTATGGGTAGATTACAACAAGGATGGAGACTTTACAGATAGCGGAGAATTAGTTTGGTCAAAGGCAGCATCTAAAGACACTCCTAGTAGCGGAACCTTTACAGTACCAACTGCTGCGTCATCTGGAACAACTAGAATGAGAGTTGCGATGCAATACAATGCAATCCCTACATCTTGTCAAACATTTACATATGGAGAGGTAGAAGATTATACTGTAAATATTACAGCGCAAGCTGCAGATACTCAAGCACCGTCTAACCCTACAAACTTGACTGCTGCAAATATTACTAATACTTCAGTAACATTAAACTGGAGTGCTTCAAGTGACAATACAGGAGTAACTGGATACGATATTTATCAAGGAAACTCAGTGATAGGATCAGTTAATGGTCTTTCTGCAAATGTTACAGGATTAACAGAAGCGACTACATATTCTTACAGAGTGCGAGCTAAAGATGCAGCAGGTAATGTCTCTGGTTATAGTAATACAAGAACAATTACTACTACTGGTGGTGCAACAGGCGGTTGTACTGGAGGTATTACAGCTTTTCCTTACAGTGAGAGTTATGAAAGTGGATTAGGATCTTGGTCAAATACTAGTACTGGAGATGATATAGACTGGACACGTGATTCTAGTGGAACACCTTCTGGTAGTACTGGACCTTCTAGTGGAGCGGCTGGATCATTCTATATGTTTGTTGAAGCATCAGGTAACAACGTAGGCTATCCTAATAAGAGAGCTATTTTAAACTCTCCTTGTTTTGACTTGAGTACGGCATCATCTGCAGGAATTACATTTAACTATCATATGTATGGAGCTGCAGATATGGGTAGTATTGCTCTAGAAGCAAGTTCAGACAACGGAGCTACATGGACATCGTTATGGAGTGAGACTGGTAATCAAGGAAACTCTTGGCTAGAAGCAACAGTAGATCTAAGCGCGTATGCTGGCGGAACGGTTCAAGTTCGTTTTAATAGATTTACGGGTAGTACTTGGCAAGCAGATATCGCTATAGATAATGTGCGTGTGACTAATAGTGCACCAAGTACAGACCCTTGTGCAGGTGTTGCTGCTTACAATAGTAGTACTTCTTATTCTACAGGTGATCGTGTAACCTATAATGGCTCATTATATGAGCGTACTGCATCTGGATGGACTAATCTAGGACCTTGCGGAACGCAAAGTACAAACAGTACACAATCTGAGGGTCAGAGTAACGATGGGCCACCATTTTCTGCAGATTTTAGCGTCTATCCTAATCCAGCTGCAAGTCACTTAAATGTTAGATTAGCCGGCGTAACAGGAACAAGTTATGAGGTGTTAAATATATCTGGACAAGTAGTAATAAAAGGTGCTTTTACAGAATCAATTAATGTTAATTCTTTAGCTAGTGGGGTGTATATCTTAAAAGTTCAAGCAGGAGAAACATCATTTATAGAGCGCTTTGTAAAAAAGTAAGTTTAAGTTTATTTTTAATTTGAAAGAAAATCCCGAGTCATTTATGATTCGGGATTTTTGTTTTGCAGTAATACTTAAGTACTTCGGAAATATCAAACACTTAATATTTCGTCATTAATTAAAAGAGGTTCGTTGCGTAATCTTAAAATAATCTGAGCAACAGTTACAGTATCTTTTTCACAATAGGTAATGATTCTATCAATGTCGTTTTCTTTATAAAAGACATCACGTACTTCGCTGCCATCTATATCATCTTTAGGCGAAGGAATTCCTAAAACATGAGCCATTAATTTTAAAGATGTGAAGGTTTTATAATCACCAAATTTCCATAGCTCTAAGGTATCAAGATGAGGTACCTCCCAAGGTTTTTTTCCGAAGAGATTTAATTTAAAAGGCAAATCTATACCTTGAATAATCATACGCCTTGCGATATAAGGAAAGTCAAACTCTTTACCATTATGGGCACATAACACGTGTTGAGTTTTGTTAAAATGTGTTTCTAGCAAGGTTTTAAACTCTTTAAGGAGCATATCTTCTTCACCATGAAATGAAGTTGTTCTAAACTGTCTTAGATCTCCTTGTATTTTAAAGTAGCCTACAGAGATACAGACAATAGTCCCAAATTCTGCCCAGATACCTGCTCTGTCATAGAACTCTTCTGGTGTAAAATCATCTTTACGCTGGTATTTTGTTTTCCCTTCCCAGAGTGCTTTTGTGGTTTCGTCTAAGTCACTATATTTTTCATGCTGCGGTACAGTCTCGATATCGAGAAAGAGAATATGTTCTAGATTTAATCTTTTTATCATTTTGACGTATATTGATCTATTGCTCAATGTACAAAAAAGAAAATTAGAACAATTTACCTTGAGTTACAGGGCTCTCGTGTTCTAAAAGCCATTTTTTACGATGTAAACCACCCGCATAACCTGTTAGGCTTCCATCACTACCAATAACACGATGGCAAGGTATTACAATTGAAATAGGGTTTTTCCCGTTTGCAGAGGCTGCTGCTCTTATTACTTTTGGGTCCCCTAGGTCATTTGCTATTTTTTGATAAGAGACTGTTTTGCCATAAGGGATGGTCTGTAGCTGCGCCCATACTTTTTTCTGAAATATCGTCCCTTCAGGATCAAGTTTTATATCAAAATGAGTGCGATTGCCTTCAAAATACTCTTGTAGTTGTGTAACAATTGGTTTTAAAGCAGGAGGAATTTCTGTCCTTAAAATTTCAGGAGTAATATTTAAAAACTTAATGGAACTAACACCATTTATTGTGCCTTTTATTTCAAGATAATCAAGTTCTGTTTGTAAAATAAATGACTCCATACTCAAAGATACATAATATAGGCAAGCAGAAAAGGTGTGAAAAAAAATGATAAAGCTTGTAGTTTTGGTTGTAATTGTTAAGTTTGTGTTAGCCAACCTCTCCTCTATGAAATTTTTATCCCCCGCGCTACTAGTTTTGTTGTGTCTTTTTTGCAACATTCAAACTGCACTTGCTCAAGAATCAAATATATCTAAAGATAGTTTACTTATTTTAGTTGAAAAAACTTACACACAACAGCATGATTTTGATTACAAAGGTGCTATTGCCACAAGTGCTATCATTGAAAAAGAAGCACTAAAAACCAACAATTACATTTTTGCTGCAAAAGGCAATTTAAGATTAGGCTCTGTTTATCTATCAATGCGTGATTCTAGCAATAGTCTTTCACATTATAGAAAAGCTTTAAATTATGCTATTCTCTCAAAAAAGGATAGTTTGATTAGAGGTGTTTATAATGATATTGGTAACGCTTACATGGAGACAGGAGGAGATTTGCAAAAAGCAAGGGAGAATTTTGAAAAAGCAATAGAGATTAGTAAAAAAGCTGGAGAAGAAGATAAAGATAGGTTAGCATCAATATTAAATGTTGCTTGGGTTTACATAAATCTAGAAAAACCATCAGAGGCATTGCCTTATCTTAATACTTGTAGAAGAATTATTGAATCAAATACAGAGAGACATCCATTATACAGCATTAATCTTGACATACTGAGAGGGAGATATCATATGCTACGCAATAGAGGCTCACATGCCATTTTTCTTTTAAAAGGAGCAGCACAACGAGCTAATGATGGTGATTTTATACAACAAGAGCTAGAAGCTCAAAGTTTTTTGTCTGAAGGATATCAAAAAAACGGTAATCTCGCTGAGGCTATAGAGAGTTTAAAAGTTGAAAAGAAACTAGAATCTAAGTATAATACTATTATTAGGGAGCAACAATTTCAAGAAGCCAGTGCAAAATTAAAGCTTGCTCAATACGAGATTGACTTAAATAAAGCAAAGGTAGAACAAACTATTTCTCATGAAAAAGCAACAACATCAAGGCTGCTTTCAAATATTTTTATTGTGGCAAGTATAATCTTGCTTGCTGCATTTATTGCCGCTTTTTTACTGTACAGAGGTAGAAGAAAGATTGTGAAAAAACTAAATGAGAACAACGATCAACTAATTAAAGCAAAAGAAGAGGCAGAAAGATTATCAAAATTAAAAACACAGTTTTTCTCTACGGTAAGTCATGAATTAAGAACCCCTCTTTATGGTGTTATAGGCTTGTCAACTATTTTACTAGAAGATGAAAACTTAGGCGGTCATAAGGACGATTTAAAATCTCTTAAATTTTCTGCAGACTATCTACTAGCTTTAATAAATGATGTTCTTACATTAAATAAAGTTGATGCCAATGGAATGAAGTTAGAGCGTGCTCCATTTAACTTAAAAAAGCTTGTCAATAATATCACAAATTCTTTTGCCTTTAGTCTAGAGCAAAACAATAACAAAATACAAGTAAGTATTGATGAGACGCTACCCACTAACTTAATAGGAGATTCTATTAAACTCTCTCAAATATTAATGAATCTAGTAGGGAACGCCGTAAAATTTAATGAAAACGGAACCATTGAAATTGTAATAAAATCATTGGGGAAAAATAGAAAAGGACTTTATGAAACACAGTTTTTTATTAAAGACAACGGTATAGGAATTCCTTTAGAAAAACAAGAATCAATATTTGAAGAGTTCTCTCAAATAGAGAGCAACAACTATAATTATCAGGGTACAGGACTAGGACTGCCTATTGTAAGAAAACTATTAGACATTTATGATAGTAAAATAGACTTAAAGAGCTCTCCAGGTAATGGAGCAATTTTCTCTTTTGTCATTTCTCTAGAAGAAAATGTAAAAAACATTAATGAGTTTTCTGTTATTAATGAAGTTATTTCACCCACGGAATCTGTATTTGAAAACATGCATATTTTGATTGTAGATGATAACAAGATTAATCAAAAAGTAACACAAAGAATATTAGAGACAAGACATTTTAAAACCACACTTGCAGATGATGGTTTACAAGCTATAGAGCAAGTACAAAAAAATAAATTTAACTTGGTGTTGATGGATATTCATATGCCAAAAATGGGCGGAATAGAAGCAACAGAAAGAATAAGAAGTTACAATAAAACATTGCCTATTATCGCATTAACGGCAGTAGAAATTGAAGAAGCAAGAGCAAATATCATTAATGCAGGGATGAATGATATTATATTAAAACCGTATGATGTAGCCCAGTTTTTAACTACTATATTGAGGCATTTAAGTGTAACACAGGAGGTTTAATTATTCGTTATCTTTCTCAAGATCTTCTACAGAAATCCCCATTCTTTTTGCACGACGTTCCCAGTTTTTTCTGGCTTGAACCTGCATATCTTCTATGTCATCGCTTTCATCCATGATCTCAAGTCCAAGTAGCGTTTCAATAATATCTTCCATTGTAACGACGCCTATGTTGTTCCCAAACTCATCAACTACTAGCGATAAATGTGCGCGTTTTTCAATAAATGTTTCAAACATTTCTGGAATTGGCTTTTCTGCATTAACCACAGAAATTTCACGCTTAATATCTGCCAGAGTTTTAGCCCCGTGAGATTCTAAAATTTGCTCAAGAATATCATCTTTAAGCACAAAACCACTAATGTTATGTGACTGTTCATGAAAAACAGGTATTCTAGAAAACTGTAACCCCTTGTTGGCATCATAAAACTCTTGTAATGTTAAGCTTTCATCTGCCTTTACAACTACTGGAAAAGGAGTCATCACATTTTTTGCCATCACAGATTTAAAAACCAAAAGGTTCTTTATTACAGCGCTTTCATTATCTTCAAACACACCTTCCATTTCTGCTGCTTCTGTGATTGCCAAAAACTCTTCACGGCTCATTGTGCTAACGTGGGCAGACTTTCCTATCATTTTTGTAGTCAAGTTTAACAACCATAAAATCCCTGTATATTTCAGCGGAAATATGATAATGTTGAGAGCTTTTGCAGTAAAATTACCTAAGCTCTTCCAGTAGGTTGCACCAATGGTTTTAGGAATAATTTCTGAAATAATCAAAATCAACAATGTCATTATTGCTGATACAATCCCAACGATATTAATCCCAAAGAAATTAATGTCAAAATCTAAGCTTTCTGCTTGTACACCCACTAAAATTGCACCTACTGTGTGTGCAATTGTGTTAATAGTTAGTATTGCAATTAAAGGCTGGTCTATGTCTTTTTTAAGAGCTGCAAGTGTGTCTGCATACCCTTTTCCTTCACTCTTTTTCATTTTAATAAATGTAGGAGTGAAGCTCAATAAAGCAGCTTCAAGTATAGAACAGAGAAACGAAAAGAAGATAGAAAGTACTGCGTAAAGTATTAATAAGCCCATTTGTTAGATTTTTTTGCAAGGTAAGATATTGCTATGATTTTGAATATTAAAGATATTTTAATTTTTGCTAGTGCATTGATGATTTGACCCAAGACCGCTGCTTTACTGCTGCACGAACCACAAAAGAAGACTCTTAATTTATGTATTGATTCTTGTAATGGGTTAAGCGAATGACGACGGTTCAAACTGTCCTTTTCTAAATGTAAAATCGCATCCTGAGCGGAGTCGAAGGTTTACCAACCTATAAACTTAGGTGGCTCTATTTCTTTTAAATTAAGGTAAACAATGAGTTGTCCTCTATGGTGAGAGACATGGTCTTGTAATAAATTTAATATTTGAATTTTACTTTTTTTGCCAGCAAAAAAATCTACGGTATCACTTAAATCTTCATCAGGGGTGCTTTCTACTATAAAATAAGTACTGTCAAATGCAGCTTTAATATGTTCAATAAGGTATGCTTTGGAGGAGGGTTGCTCGCCAATTGTTTTGTCAAAACCAGCTTCTGTAAAATAAGTGTTACTCAACCAATCCATATTACCTTTTATGTGCAACAATTGGTCTTGAAAAGTCATTTGGCGCTCGGTAGGTTTAAAGTCGTAATACTCTTCTGGCATTGCTTCTGCAATCCCGATGAGGTATTCTTTTGAGTTGTTCCACTTCTCTAGCCAAGCTGTTTTTACAGTAGTTTGTTGCGCCATAGTTGTTGCCGAAATACTAATAAATAGTAGAAGTAATAAATGTTTCATATTTCCGAAGATAAAGATTTGAAATCGAAATCGAAATTAAAGCAGAAATCTAAAATTTTTACAATACATAAAAGGTTAAAAATTAAAGTATAAGTAACTCCAAATCTTAAATTGTTAATTAAGCGCAGCCTCTATAGCCGCCTCAATTTGTTTACCTATACCTACCATCCCACCAGAAATATACTCTTGTATAGACCCATCTCTTTTTACAATAACATTTGTAGGATAAGCACCTCTAGTAATCGCTTGGCTAAAAGAACCTGTTTGCCCCACAATAGGGTATTTTAAATTGTATCTCTCTTGAAACCTAGCAATCTTGTCTTCTTTCTCAAAGGTGATAGCGGCAAAAACAATATCTTCATTATTTTTATACTTTTCATATACTTTATTCAACTCAGGTATTTCTTTTATACAGGGAGGGCAGCTTGCAAACCAAAAGTTAAAGACCACAACTTTACCTTTAGTATTGTCTGTTTTAATGACATTGCCATCGCGGTCTATTAAGTTATAATAAGGGATGGTATTACCATTAAAGGCATTGGTTTCTTGAGATTTCATTGCCACCATAGAGTTTTGCTGTGCCTCAGAAAGTTTAACTAACTGAATGTATTGCTCACCACTAGCTGTCGCTTTTGGCTCTATAGTCCATTCTTTACTATCCATCAAGCTCATGAAAATTGGAAATGTGACTTTGTTTCCTTCTGGGTCTTTTATGATAGTTTGACTATTAATCTGAATAGGCTTAGGTTCTCCTTGGGCTAATATTTCTGAAGAAAAACTTGCAATAAAAAGGAATAAGAAAAGGTATAGTTTCATAGTTGATTATTAAGATAACAGCTTCACAACATCTTTTGCAAAATAACTTGCAATCATTGTTGCTCCTGCTCTTTTTATACTCAAAATCTGTTCCATCATTACTGCGTCGTGATTTAACCAGCCTTTTTCTGCAGCAGCTTTAAGCATTGCATACTCTCCACTTACTTGATATACGGCAACGGGTACGTCTACAACTTCACGAATATCGCGTACAATATCTAGATAGCAAAGACCAGGCTTTACCATCACAATGTCTGCGCCTTCGTCTATATCCATTAGGGTTTCTTTAATGGCTTCTTCTCTATTTGCAGGGTCCATTTGATAAGATTTTTTATCTTTTGGGATGTTCTGTAAATCTACTGGTGCACTATCAAGTGCATCTCTAAAAGGGCCATAAAAAGCTGATGCATATTTAGCACTATAGCTCATTATCCCAGTATTGTAATAACCTTCTTCTTCTAATAAAGATCGCATGGCAAGTATACGACCATCCATCATATCGCTAGGTGCTACAATGTCTGCTCCTGCTTGTGCGTGGCTTAGTCCCATTTTTGCTAGAAAAACGTTTGTTGGGTCGTTTACAATCTCACCATTTTGTATTATACCATCGTGACCGTATTTAGAATATGGATCTAGGGCAACATCTGTCATCACTATCATTTCTGGGCAAACATCTTTTACGGTTTTAATAGCACGTTGCATTAACCCTTCTGGGTTTAAAGCTTCTTTACCTGCATTGTCCTTTAAGTTTTCTGGCACTTTTACAAAAAGCAAAACGCTTTTTAAACCTAAAGACCATAGCTCTTTAATTTCTGCCTTAAGCATATCTAGACTATAGCGGTAGTAATTAGGCATTGAGGCTATTTCTTCTTTAATGCTTTTACCTTCCACGATAAAAATAGGAACGATAAAGTCATTAGGAGAGATACTGTTTTCTCTTACAAGGCTACGCATTGCCTCTGTAGTTCTTAATCTTCTGTTTCTTCTTAATGGGTACATAATGATGTATTGTTGAGCATTAATAATAAATAATGCAATTATTTTGAAAGTACCGTGATTTGCACACGAAACCTAATTTAAAATCTTTACTGTAAAAATTACCTCTCGATTGCGCTCGAGGAGACAGAATCAAAATATTACTGATCATTAAAGCTGTTACTATTTCAGTAAAAAAACTCGTTTCAAAACTGTATTTTTAACCTTGCAAATTTACCAATATAAATTGAGCCTTAGGCGTCTTGAGTTTACTATCCCAACACTTTAACTTTATCTACCCTTGGCGCAGCTATCAAGCGCGATTTTTGGTAGATTTTGAAGCGCACAATAAAGATCGCCATTTACACGTAGTGGCACCGCCAGGTTCTGGTAAAACGGTTTTGGGCTTAGAGATGATGCAACGCCTCAACAAAAAGGCAATTGTACTAGCACCTACACTTACTATACGTAACCAATGGTACAATCGTATGATGGAGTGTTTTGTAAAAGAAAAGGAAGTAGTTTCTGTCTCTTTTGATATTAAAGACTTAGCAGACATCACTTTTACAACATATCAATCATTACATTCTTTTTTTAAAAATGATTTAGAATACAATAATGAAAAACTGCTAGCTTATTTTAAAAAGGCAGGAATTGAAACATTGGTTCTAGATGAAGCGCACCACCTAAAAAACGAATGGTGGAAACCTCTTTTTGCACTTAAAGATATACCAGATTGTACTGTAATAGCGCTAACAGCAACACCGCCGTACGATAGCGATCTCGCAGAAATAACAAAATATTTTGATCTCTGTGGCCCCATAGATATGGAGATTGGTATCCCAGAGTTGGTGCGTGAAGGGAATATTTGCCCACATCAAGACTATGTATATTTTTCTAAGCCAGATGAAGATCAGATTAAATATATTATCAACTACAGGCAGCAATTAATAAATTTTGCTAATGATCTAACTGTTAATGAAGATTTCATTCAATTTATATTAAAACATCCTTTTTATTTAGAGACGGAAGACAGCCTAGAAGCAATCTATAAAAACCCCGAGTTGTATTCTGCGATCTTGATTTTTCTTAACGCGGCAGGAATAGAAATAGACCAAACTAAAACAATTGTACTTGGCATTGAGGGTGATAATGTAAAGTTTCCTTCATTGAGTTATACGTGGATAGAAAAATTACTTACCCCATTTTTAATTGAGCTTCGTGAGTCATATCTTGAAGATGAAACAACGCTAACACCCATAGAAAAGCAACTAAGAAAAATAGGTGCACTAGACAAAAAGAGAATCAATCTAGTAGGGGAGCGCTCTTTATACAAAACACTCTCGCAAAGCCCCTCTAAGCTTTTAAGTATTTCTGAAATAGTAAAACTTGAAAGCACAGCACTTAAAAGCAATCTTAGGATGGTGGTGTTGTCAGATTATATTAGAAAAGAATTTTTAGAATTTAAACATACAGATTCACTAAGTAAAATCAACAAATTAGGAGTAGTTCCTATTTTTCAATACCTGCTTCATAAAATTAAGAATGACCCAAATTATCCTTTGCAATTATCAAAACTGGGGGTATTAACGGGTTCATTGGTGATTATTCATAATTCTTTAGTGGATAATCTATCAAGGATTATTTCCGCAGAAAACTTCTCACAAGAGGTAGTTCACGACTCTGAGTTTGTGATTATTAAAGCCAACACACAAGCAAACAAGCATATGGTGGGTGCTATGACACAGCTGTTTGAGTCTGGTGATATTGAAGTACTTGTGGGTACAAAATCATTGTTGGGAGAGGGTTGGGATGCACCAGCGATTAATACATTAATCTTGGCGTCTTTTGTAGGTTCTTTTGTGATGTCAAACCAAATGAGAGGCCGAGCTATTAGAGTAAATCCTGCTCAAGAAGATAAGGTTGCAAATATATGGCACATTGCCTGTTTAGATCCCACTAGTGAATCTGGAGGTGCAGATTTAAAATTATTATCTAGAAGGTTTGAGGCTTTTTGCGGGATTTCATTAACTAAAGAAAACTATATAGAAAATGGTTTTGACAGACTTAATGTGCTGGACAACTTAAATGATATTGATGTTCTCAATAGAGCAATGATAAAGCTGTCTTCGCAAAGAAAAGATGTAACCCAGCGTTGGAAAAAATCTATAGGCGACGGTGCTATTTTAGTACGGGAGTTAAAATTAAAGTATGATCAACCTGACGCTTTTGCAAAAATAAAAAAACTCTATTTTAAAAATGCTTTAAAGTATACCCTGTTAGAGATTGTAGCGCTCTTTACACTCGCATTACCCGAAATTATTTTTAACAACATATTGACCATCCTTTCTAAGGGTATACTATATTTCTTTTATGCAGTTGTGTTAGGTTTTGTTTCGGTCTTAATGCCTAAAACTATAAAAGCAGTCAAGCTTTATTTTAAATATGGTAGGCGTGATAAAGAGTTACAAGATATTGCCTCTGCCTTGTTAGAAGCAATGATAGAAAAAGAATATATTGAAAATGTAAAAGGAGTAAACCTTTCTATTGAGCAATTTGAAAATGGTGATATTACTTGTTGTTTACTTAATGCTAATGCAAAAGAGGGACTTCATTTTATAAATTACTTACAAGAGATAATCGACCCAATAGATAACCCGAGGTATATGATTGCTCAATCTGGGTGGTTAAGGCGTAAACTTGGTTTTGCTAATTATTATGCAGTTCCGTCTGTTTTTGGGGAAAGAAAAGAAGAAGCATTGCTCTTTTTTAAACATTGGCAAAAAACAAATCGTAGCTCAAAACTACTGTTTACAAGAAACCTAATAGGAAGAAAACAATTGCTAAGAGCTAGATTTCAAAGCTATCAAGAAGATGAGAAACGTGTGACTTCTAAGAAGGCGCTTATCTGGAAGTAGAGATGTCTCTCACTATGCTAAACCTAAGTAAAACCAGATATTACTTTCTTTTACAAATTTTGAGTTTTCACTAATAACATCTGCAGTGCCATTTTCTAAAAAGTAAGCGTTAAAATTTACGGTGTCAACTGTAGATTCTACTACTTCTAGTTTAAGCCATTGTACAGATTTTGCCCACTCTACAATTGCTTTTTTCTCTTTTAAAGGCCGTGTGCTTTTATGATGTGTTTGCATTAAATAATCACCATTAGCTAGCACAAAAGCTGAGTAACGCGATCGCATTAATTGTTCTGCTGTTGTGGTTTTGCCTCCATTTTTGTGGAAAATCCCACAGCAATCTTCATAGGTGTTTTTTGTTCCGCAGTAGCAATTCATATTATACCCAATCTTTAGGTTTTTTTAGAACATTAATTAACCGTTCTTCTTCACTACCTTTTTCTGGATGATGATTGTAAACCCATTGTACGTGAGGAGGTAAGCTCATTAATATACTTTCTATTCTACCGTTTGTTCTTAAGCCAAATAAAGTCCCTTTATCGTGTACTAGATTAAACTCAACATAACGCCCACGACGTATTTCTTGCCAGTTTTTTTGTTCTTCTGTAAAAGGCAGATCCATTCTTTTTTCTACAATAGGGCAGTAGGCATCTAGAAAACTATCCCCTACTTCGGTTACAAAATTATACCAATCTTGCATTTTCATTTCTTTTTCCTCAGCTAATACTGCGGCAGATGCATCTGTTGCTTTTAAGTAATCAAAAAATAGCCCACCAATACCACGACCTTCTTCTCTGTGTGCGTTATAAAAATACTCATCACAGCGTGCTTTATATTTAGGGTAAAAATCAGTGTTGTGTTTATCGCAAGCTGTTTTGCATGTTTGGTGAAAATGCTTTGCATCTTCATCAAACAAATAATAAGGTGTTAAATCTTGACCGCCTCCAAACCACTGGTCTACAATATCACCTTCTTGGTTGTACATCTCAAAGTATCTCCAGTTTGCGTGTACAGTAGGCACCATTGGGTTTACAGGGTGTAAAACAAGACTAAGGCCACAAGCAAAAAAATTAGCATCTTTAACGCCAAAATACTGCTGCATACTTTCTGGTAATTTACCGTGAACCTCGCTAATATTTACACCTCCTTTTTCAAAAACTGCCCCATTTTCTATAACGCGAGTTCTACCGCCGCCACCTTCTTTTCTTTCCCAAAGGTCTTCTTCAAAAGTTGCTTTTCCATCAATATCTGCTAATCGAGAAGTAATGGTTTCTTGAAGTTGTCTAATGTATGTTACAAATTGTTCTTTCATTTTTTAAGTAGATAAAGTTCCATATCCATTGGTTGTTTACCGGGAGGAGTAAATTCGTTTTTTAAGGTTTCTACAAAAGCGAAACCACATTTTTCTGCCACTCGTATACTTGGAGTATTAGTTTTATGGGCGATTATTTTTAATCTCTCAAGATCAAGTTTAGTAAATGCCAGAGATGATAGTGCTTTAACAGCCTCAGTGATCCATCCTTTTCCAGTATATTTTTCACCTATACAATAAGCAAACTCTCCTTCTTTAATTGACCAGTTGAGGTCTTTGATATATATGAGCCCTATCACAATACCGTCAACAAAAATGCCGTAAAGAAACTGCTCTTTAGACTTCATTTTTTGAGCTGCTTGATCAATAAACTGTCTAGATTTTTCTTCTGAAATATTCTCTGCAAGTGTCCCTGGAAAATAAAGGCTAAACCGTTCTCTATTCTCTAACATTAAATGAGAAAGCATTGCTGCTTCTTCAATTTTTAATGGGTTAATTTGAAAGCCAGAGCAGGTGATCATGATATTAAATTTTCTGCAGTACTATCACCTACTTTTAATCTTCCGCTTTCTTTAATTAAGCGAACTGTTTCTGTTGTAGAAGCAGTAACAGATAATGGTAATACGAGTATAATACCTATCACAGGAATAAAAAGCATTGCCATAAATACAATGCCGTTTCCTATGGCAACACCACTGTTAGCACGTACAAATTTTGTGCTCTCATCATATTTAAAATGACGTTCTAGGGTGTAATCCATATTTCCGAAGCCAGCATAATATGACTGGATTAAAAAGATAAGTGCAGAAGCTACAATACCTATCACGGGTATAAAACTAATTATGATTAACGGGATGGTAAAAAGAAGCTCTAAAAATAAGTTGCGCACGTTAATACGTACCCCTCGCCATAGTTGTTCTTTGTTGCTAGTGTCACGATGCACATGCTGTTCTCCTAATAAATGCTTTTCTATTTTTTCTGAAACGGGACTCATAAATGGCGCGCTTAAAGCCATTATTATGTGCTTATAAAGAATCAAGCCAAGCGCTATAATAGCAAGACCACCTAAAAATGCCGAAATACTAAGAAAGGTTTCACTACCCCATTCCCAAACCCAGAGTTTTGCAATAAATCTACCTATGTTATCACTTAATCCCCAAGCTAAAAAACCAATAAGTGTTGCCGTTAGAAAACTAATAAGCACGGGTACTCCAAAGTATTTCCAGAGTTTTAATTGACCAATTAGCTTGAATGTCCCGGCGTAAGCTTTTATTCCTTTAAAGATATTTTTTATCATCGCTTTTATTCTTCTAAATAAAACATTTCTATTCTATAACGCTCCATTTCTTCAATATTGGCTACTTTTTTTGCGTTTTTCATCTTTTCTAGCGTAAAGCTAACGATTTCTTCTTCTGTTTTGTCTATAAGATTTAAAAAGTAGATTCTACCCACAGCGTTATTATGCAAATCCATTGCCTCTTCTAATGGTTTGTTTTGAGTCACCTTTTCATACAGATCCCCTACTTTTTGAGCCCAAAAGACAGATTTCTGTTTGTTTTTGGTTCTTTTTAATGTATTTCTACAAATAAGTACATTCCATAATGCGTGCCTAAAAGCATTTGCCGCATTACTTCTGTTATGTGCTGTCCCAAAATGTTCATTGCAAATAGCAAAGGTTCTTTTTGTTGCATTCAGGGTTGGGAAAATCAATAACGGATGTTTCAAAAATAAGATTGAAAATTTCCATAGTTGTTTAATACTCAATCGCCTTATTCGTGTCCAGATTTTCAAGAGTCTGCTTTGTATTCTTTTACCGCATCAATAAAAGCACCGGCATTTTCTATTGGGACATTAGGTAAAATTCCGTGGCCCAGATTTACAATATATTTATCTTTTCCGAAGTCATCAATCATCTGTTTTACCATTTTCTTGATCACTTTTGGTGGACTAAATAATCTTGTAGGATCAAAATTACCTTGTAGTGTAATGTTTCCGCCCGTTAAGTATCTTGCGTTTCTAGCAGAACACGTCCAGTCTACACCTAATGCAGAAGCGCCACTTTTTGCCATTGTATCTAGGGCAAACCAGCAACCTTTTCCAAAAGCAATTACGGGTGCATCATCTTTTAATGCATCAATAATTTGTTGCATATATTGCCAAGAAAATTCTTGATAATCTTCTGGAGATAACATCCCGCCCCAGCTATCAAAAACTTGTAATGCATTCACTCCTGCCTTTACTTTTTCTTTTAGATACAGAATAGTTGTGTCTGTAATTTTCTGCAATAACTCGTGGGCTGCAACGGGTTGTGTAAAACAGAATTCTTTTGCTTTGTCAAAGTTTTTACTCCCTTGACCTTGTACGCAATAGCATAAAAGTGTCCAAGGCGAGCCTGCAAAACCTATTAGTGGAATGTCATCATTTAGCTTCTCTTTGGTCATTTTAATCGCTTCCATCACGTACCCTAAAGTGTCGTTAATGTCTGGCACAATCACACGATCAAGATCTTTATGAGTACGAATAGGTTCTGGTATCCAAGGTCCAATATTCGGTTTCATCTCTACGTGAATATTCATTGCTTGTGGGATCACTAGAATGTCGCAAAACAGTATTGCCGCGTCCATACCATATCTTCTTATGGGTTGTACTGTAATCTCGCTAGCAAGCTCTGGAGTCTGACAGCGGGTAAAGAAATCATACTTTGCTTTGATTTCCATAAATTCTGGCAGGTAACGTCCAGCTTGACGCATCATCCACACAGGTGGACGGTCTACAGTTTCGCCTTTTAAGGCTCTTAAAAATAAGTCGTTTTTTATGTTATTGCTCATAATATGTTTGTCTGTTCGGGCGCAGTCTAGAACTATTTTAAAAAGACCTCTCGACTGCGCTCGAGGGGGCATTGTTATATCTTTAAATTTTTTACTGCTTTTGCAATCACACTCTCTACAGAAATTGTGTTTGCTATTAGTATGTTTTTACTATATTTTCTTGCTGCAGCTGCAGTTGTTTCTCCTATACAGATTAGCAACGGCTGGTTATTCTGCACTTGTTCTAGAATCGCTTGCGCTCCGTCTTCATTTTCAACAAAATAACTCTCCACTCCACTCGGGCTAAAAAACAGGATTCCGTCCCATTTTTGTTCAAATTTACGTGGTTTTAATACTGTTTTATATGTTTTTACTTCTGAAATATTAATTTTTGAAGCATTTAGCATATTTGGTATTTCGTCTCTTCTTTGCTCACCACAAAAAAGAAAAAAGGAGTCATTTTTATAGTTTTTTGCAATTATTTGAGCTAAATCTGCTCCATAATTTGCTGTTTCAATCACTTTTAGTCCGTTTTGCTCTAAAAGCGCTTTTGTTTTTTGACCAACGCAGAAAACCCTCATCCCCAGCTCTTTTCTCACTGAGAAGGGAGTAGATTGTGCTTGTTTTATAAAAGCATTCACCCCATTCTGACTTGTGAATATTGCGTTTTCTATTTTATCTGGCATATCAAAATTAATAAATTCAATTTTGATAGCGTTGTAATCCACGAGTGTAAAACCTTGCCCTAGGAGTAAGTCTCTTTGGTTGGGTTTTAGTTTTTTTGTGGATAGGATTGAAAGCATTGTTGCAGTGTACGTTCGAGCACAGTCGAGAACTATTTTAGAATTCCTATTTAATAAAAAGACCTCTCGACTGCGCTCGAGGGGACACCGTTAACTATTGATTCATTTCTGCTTTAATCTCCTTCATCAATTCCTTGCCGCCATTTTCTAATAACTCTACCGCTGCATCAACACCACCATTACTATTATTCTTGTCCATGGTTTTTGCCACTTCAATTTTTGTCTTTCCATCAAGCGAAAATAAGCATCCTTTAAATTGAATATCTTCTCCCACTATTTCTGCTAATGCACCTATAGGAGCAGTACAACCACCTTCCAGTTTTCTTAAAAAGTCACGCTCTATTTGAGTGCAAATTTCTGCCGAAATATTATTTATTTTTGATATTGCTTTTGTGTAATAATCGTCTTTTTGCAATGTTACGATCACCATAGCGCCTTGAGCGGGTGCAGGAATCATCCAGTCTAAAACTTCGATAGTTCCTTCAAAGTTTTTATTTGTTATTTTTTCTTCATTAAGATAGCCTAACCTGTCAAGCCCTGCTTTTGCAAAAACGGCCCCATCCCAATTATTATCTTTAAGCTTTTGTAATCTAGTTTGAACATTTCCGCGGAGATCAACGACTGTATGGTGTGGATAGCGGTGAAGCCATTGTGCTTTTCTGCGCAAACTTCCTGTAGCAATAGTACACGGTTTTGTGTAGTCAATATTACTAGTAGAGACTAGCACGTCTTCTGTCATTGCGCGCTCTAAAACAGCTGTCTGAATGATCCCTTTAGGCAATGCTGTTGGTACATCTTTCATACTATGTACTGCAATGTCTACAGTGCCATTAAGCATGGCAATATCTAATGTTTTTGTGAAAATCCCGGTAATTCCCATTTCGTATAATGGTTTATCGAGTACTAAATCTCCGGTAGATTTTACAGGAACTAATAGGGTTTTGTAGCCTATAGCTTCTAGTTTTCTTTTAACCGTATTTGCTTGCCATAATGCGAGTTCGCTGTCTCTTGTACCTATGCGAATTACTTTATTCATCGTTTGTGCTTTGTAGTTGAAACACTTGATTTATAAGGTCTATACTTTGCTGTGTAGTTCCGTTTGCGCCTTTTAAATGGTTGGCAAATTGGGTAGTGATTTTATGAATAATACGATTACTAATAATCTCTGCCTGCTCTTCGTTAAAGTCAGATATTTTACGGCGTTGATTATCTATTTCGCCCATTTTAATATCGCTCAGCTTTGATTTTAATGCCTTAATAGTTGGTGCAAATGTTCTGTTTTTTGACCAGGTATTAAATTCTAATGCTACCTCTTCAATAATAGTTTGTGCTAACGGTATTTGAGATTGGCGATGCTCTAAAGTTGCATCTGTCACTTTAGACAATTCATCTAAGTGTATCAAGGTAACTAGAGGGTTCTCTTTTACTGTTTCTGAAACGTTCTTTGGAATAGAAAGATCTAGAATTAATAAAGGTTTTTTAAGATATAAAAGTTCTTTGCTAATGGTAGGTAGTTGTGCGCCTGTGGCAACAATTAACACGTCTGTTGCTGCAATTTCACTTTGTATGTTAGCATAATCTTTCACCACTAAGTTAAACTTTCCGGCAACTTCTTCTGCTTTTATTTTTGTTCTGTTTATGAGCGTAATATGCTCATTTTTTGTGTGTTTAATAAGGTTTTCACAGGTGTTACGCCCTATTTTCCCAATTCCGAAGAGAAGAATATTCTTTTCTGAAACATAAGGAACACGTGCCATAATATATTGAACAGCTGCAAAACTTACAGATGTTGCACCAGACGAAATTTCGGTTTCGTTTTTAATGCGTTTACTGGCTTGAATTACTGCGTTACCCAATCGTTCCATAAACGGGTTGAGAACGCCTGCTTTTTTAGAACGGCGTAATCCCGTTCTTAGTTGACTAATAATCTCAAAATCTCCTAATATCTGGCTGTCAAGACCTGTTCCTACTTTAAACAGGTGTGAAACCGCCATTTTTCCGTTATGGATATATGATACTTTATTAAACTCTTCTACCGTACCACGTGTATGTTCGCAAAGCAATTTGATTAAATCATCTGCGCTTTTTGCAAAGCCATAAATTTCGGTTCTATTACACGTTGATATTAGCGTCAAAGAAGAAGCGCCTTTTTCTTTAGCAGAAAGAATAATTGCTTTTTGAGCTGTTTCAGAAATACTAAAATGTCCACGAATCTCTGCATCGGCCTTTTGGTAATTAAGACCAATAGCAAAGAATGATTCTGTTTGATTTGTGTTCAAGTGATTGATATTCGTTCTGATAGTGTTGAGTCATTCTTGCTAGTGTGTGGATATTTTTCACACAATCACAATTTTAGGCAAAAGTATATTATCACATACCTAAAAAATAACGCTAGCGGTACCATTTATGTCGGAGTGGGTAGAAAACTCTTGTTAAAACCCATAAATCGTCTTAGAATCAATAAATACGTATCTTTGTTGTAGCACGACAAGCAGCTTATTTAAAACAATTCTAAATAAATGGACAATTTGCAAACCAATAATATTTCAGAAAGTATCGCTCAAGGTATCTATAGAGAAACCACAATTGAAGACGGTTTTTTTATTTTGAAATTTAATAATGAAACAGATGAAAATCAGTTATTTAAACGTGATGTTAATTCAAATTACATTCAGTTTCATTTTTGTGTAAAAGGGAATGGATCTTTTAGTTTTAACAATGGAAATTATAGATTGCCTATTCAAGAAAACAGTTCGTTGTTATTATACAATCCAGAAAGAGATTTGCCTATTGAGGTTAGTGTAGCGCCGCATTCTTGGGTAATATCTGTGTTGTTGCCTATTAAAAAATTTCATACATTGTTTTCTACAGAGGCTAACTATATCTCATTTTTAAGCGATGAGAATAAGGATAGAAAATACTACAAAGATGCAACGATCTCACCATCTATGGCTATTGTATTAAATCAATTAATGAATTATAATCTGCACCCATCTGTAAAGCCTCTTTATTTTAAGGGAAAAGCATACGAGTTGCTAAGCCTTTATTTTAATCGTGAAGAAGATGTTGATATAGAACAATGCCCCTTTTTAGTAGATGAAATGAATGTTGTGAAAATTAAGAAGGCAAAACAAATTATTATCGCACGAATGGCAGAACCACCTACTTTAAAAGAACTGAGTGATGAGATTCAATTGCCTATCAATAAACTTAAAGAGGGTTTTAAGCAAATTTATGGAGCCCCAGTTTTTACTTTTTTGTCAGATTATAAAATGGAAGTTGCACGACAACTACTTGCCTCAGGATCTCATAATGTAAATGAAGTGGGATTAAAAGTTGGTTACAGTACAGCAAGTCATTTTATTGCGGCTTTTAAAAAGAAATTTGGGACTACTCCTAAGAAGTTTGTGATGGGGTTGAGTTCTTAATTGAATAAATACATTAACCCAAAAGATTTATTAATTATAACATTACGTTAATCTATTGTATCTACTTTTAATACAAAATTATAAGCAGTATTTTTACAATCACTAATGTTAGCCTGAGCACAGTTAAAGATAAATAACAGATGGTTGTTTAACACATATTTATTGCGCTCAATGTAACAAAATCTATTGTTTTGAATAAAAAAGGAGTCTTATTAGTAAATCTCGGTTCGCCCGACAGCCCAACACCAAAAGATGTTAAAACATACCTCGATGAGTTCTTAATGGATGAAAGAGTTATTGATGTGCCTAGATGGGCACGTATTCTTTTAGTGCGAGGTATTATTTTAAACACTAGACCTAAGCAGTCTGCAAAAGCATACGCAAAAATCTGGTGGGAAGAAGGTTCTCCGTTAATTGTACTTTCTGAAAGATTACAGAAAAAAGTACAGTCTAAACTTAACATTCCAGTTGCACTTGCAATGCGTTATGGCTCTATGACCTTAAAAAAAGGAATACAAGAATTAGTAGACCAAGGGTGTACAGAAATAAAAACAATACCGTTGTATCCTCAATTTGCGATGGCAACAACAGAGACTATTGATGTAAAAGTTGATGAGCTTGTTGCAGCACATTTTCCGCAGGTAAAAATTACACGCACAGCAGCTTTTAGTAAAAGACAAGATTATATAGATGTGCTTTCTCAAAGTATAGGGGAAGGTTTAGATAAACTAGATTACGAGCATATTTTATTTAGTTATCACGGTGTTCCAGAGAGGCATATTAGAAAAAGCGATATCACTAACGGAAATTGCAAAATGGACGGTAAATGTTGCTTTAAGAAAGGAAGTGAACAACACGAATTTTGCTACAGACATCAATGCGAAATGACCACTGTTAATGTTGCAAAAAAACTAGGTTTAAAAAACGGAACCTACTCTACAACCTTCCAGTCTAGATTAGGTTTTGACCCATGGTTACAGCCATACACAGATAGAACTGTAGAGCGTATGGGTAAAGAGGGTACTAAAAAACTAGTAGTAGTTACTCCAGCATTTGTAAGTGATTGCCTTGAGACACTAGAAGAAATTGCGATGGAGGCAGAAGAGATTTTTCACGAAGTAGGCGGTAAAGAGTTCTCAGTAATCCCTTGCTTAAACGATCGTGATGACTTTGCACAAGTACTTGCAAATATGGTAGAAGAATGGCGTATTGTAGATGTAAATAAAGCAATCGCTTAATAGAATATTTTTGAAAAAAAACTCAGACACTTTAGGTACCGCATCTATTAGCAGCTTGTTAATTAAACAAGCTGTTCCTGCTTCTATAGGGATTCTTGTGATGTCTCTTAACATCATTGTGGATACCATTTTTATGGGAAGATGGATAGGACCTTTGGCAATCTCAGCGATTACAGTTGTATTACCTATCACCTTTTTTATAGCAGCAATTGGGCTCGCAATAGGAATAGGAGGTAGCTCAGTTTTATCAAGAGCTTTAGGTAAAGGAGATGATAAGAAGGCTTTAAAGGTCTTCGGAAATCAGACTACTTTGACATTTTTGATTTCTGGTTTTTTAGCTGTTATAGGGTTGGTATTTCAAGATTATGCCATTGAGTTCTTTGGAGCAGATGATAGTTTTAAAGATTTAGCATTAACCTACTATCGCATTGTGATGTACGGTATTGTGATGCTTTCTATGTGCATGATGGGCAATAATGTAATCAGGGCAGAAGGAAAACCAAAATTTGCTATGTATGCCATGATGCTCCCAGCTATTGCAAATATTGGGATGGATTATGTGCTTATTAATGTATTTGAGTTTGGGATGGCAGGTGCCGCTTGGGCTACTTTTATTAGTTATGCTATTTGTTTTCTATTTGTACTTTGGTTCTTCCTTTTTAAAAGTGAATTACGCCTCAACCTTAAAAGCTTTATTCTTGATTCTAAAATAGTAAAAGAAATAAGCGGTCTTAGTTTTGTAACCCTTGCTAGGCAAGGAGTAATTGCTGTTTTAACCATATTGTTAAACAACGTATTAATAAGTTATGGTGATGCTATTGATGTGGCAACTTACGGGATTATAAGTAGAGCATTAATGTTTGCATTATTTCCGGTAATTGGTGTTAACCAGGGTTTTATGCCTATTGCGGGTTATAATTTTGGGGCAGGAAAATTTCAGCGAGTACGAGAGGCGATTAACATTTCTATAAAGTACTCTGGTATTTTAGCCTTAGGTATTTTCATTGTTATAATGTTTTTTGCAGAACCCTTTGTTGGGATTTTTATCAGTAATAAAAGTGGTCAAGACTCAGAAACATTGCTCAATAACGCAGAATTACTTAAGCGAACTCCAAATGCACTACGTTGGGTTTTTGCAGTAACACCTGTGATAGTAATCCAGTTAATAGGGGGTTCTTATTTCCAATCTATAGGGCGTGTGGTGCCAGCTTTATTGCTCAACTTGACCAAACAAGGATTCTTCTTAATCCCTTTAATATTAATACTTCCAACTTTTTACGGTGTCTTTGGGGTTTGGATTTCTTTCCCTATTGCAGATGTTCTTTCTACGAGTGTTACGGGATATTTTCTGCAACGGGCTGTTAAGAAAGACCTTGTAGAAACGTAATCTTTTTTAGGTATCTTTAGGTGTCTAAAATTTAGTGTTATGAAAAAAGTACTTATTGTATTATTTGTCTGCATTACAGCATTTAATGTAAAAGCGCAAGACCCGCAGCTGTTTGAAGAAACTTGGTATTTAAATTATATAAATACTGACTATCCCGAAACACTCTCGCCTATTATAAATTTCTTCACTTTAAGTTTTTCTGAATCAAATGGTGATTACACTTTTTCAACAAATGGAGTTACAAATGATTTTACAGGAACAATTGTTTTTAGTGATACCGAAGATGAGTTTGAACTTCAAAATATAGCAATTACAGATCTCGCATGTGATGATTTTGGCTGTGATTTTGAGAACGAATATTTTTATGAAGTCTTAACCTCAATAGATTTAGATTTAAAAGTTTTCTCTTATGACTTAACTATTTTAAATGATGGTTCTAAAACATTAAGGATAGTAGACCAAAATTATAATACCGCCTTTTATAAAAATACTCCTTTTACAGATTTTGATGAGAATTTTTTTCAAACGTGGTATTTGCACAAAGTAGAAGGGGATTTAGGGCCATCAAACCCAATCACCTCACCTACACCTCCTCAAATAACTATTAATCCTGACTTCACTTTTCAGGGAACAAATGGATGTGTCACTTTTAATGGGGTTTTTGCCTATGGTGAGGATTTTGAATGGTACGATTATGCGCTACAGGTAAAAGCATTGTCAATTGATGATTCTAATTGTGAAAATGGAGAACCAAACTCCACGGGAATACCAGAATTACAAGACACGAACTTATTATTAGGAGTTTATGATATTTCAAACACTTATTTTTCAATTGAAAGTTACCCAGGTTTTATTTCATATTTCAGAAACTTCCTTTTGGATACGCCAGTACAATCGCTAACAGATCTTTTCATTTCGCCCAATCCAGTTTCAGAAACACTACAAATCTCATCAAAAGAAATCCAGCTATCGAGCATAGAAATTTTATCGTTACAAGGTAAAGTGCTTACTACAGAAATAGACAATTTTCAAGAAATTAACTTAAGTCATTTGTCTAGCGGCGTGTATTTTATCAAGCTTCTTTCAGAAGAAAACAGTGTTATTAAAAAATTTATTAAAAAGTAATACATGAAAAACCAACTCTTACTCCTCTCATTTTTTTCTTTCTTTTTCTTCGGAAATTTTAATGAACCACTACAAGCGCAGCAATATGACGAGGCCTTATATGATGCTTTAGAATATAGATTAGTGGGCCCTTTTAGAGGCGGCCGTAGCGCTGCTGTAACTGGAGTTCCCGGAAAACCAAATCTCTATTATTTTGGGAGTACCGGTGGCGGAATCTGGGAAACAAAAGATGGCGGTAGACATTGGAAAAATATCTCAGATGGATTTTTTGGCGGTTCTATTGGTTCTATTGAGGTGGCTAAAAGTGACCCAAATGTGATTTATGTGGGTGGTGGAGAAAAAACAGTGCGTGGTAATGTATCATCAGGTTACGGAATCTGGAAATCTGAAAATGCAGGGAAAACATGGGAACAAGCTGGTTTAAAAGATAGCCGTCACGTACCTAGAATTGTAGTGCACCCAACAGATTTTAATACCGTATATGCAGGCGTGATGGGTAACATTTATAAACCCACACAAGAACGCGGCGTTTATAAAAGTACAGATGGAGGAAAGTCATGGCGAAAAACCTTATTTGTAAATGATAATGCGGGAGCCGTAGATTTAATAATGGACCCAAATAATCCAAGAATATTGTATGCTAGTACCTGGAATGTAAGAAGAACTCCCTACAGTTTAAGTAGTGGTGGTGAAGGCTCTGCATTATGGAAAAGTACAGACAGTGGCGAGACGTGGAAAGAAATCTCTACAAACAAAGGTTTTGCAGAAGGTACTTTAGGTATTATTGGTGTGACAGTTTCTCCAGCAAATAGCGATCGTGTTTGGGCTATTGTTGAGAATGAAAAAGAAGGTGGCGTGTACCGCAGTGATGACGGTGGCGAGACCTGGAAAAAGATAAATGATGAGCGTAAACTAAGACAACGTGCTTGGTATTACACCCGCATTTATGCAGATACAAAAGACGAAGATGTAATGTATGTTTTAAACGTGCGCTATCATAAAAGTACTGATGGCGGTAAAACCTATGAGACTTATAATGCACCACACGGCGATCATCATGATTTATGGATTGCGCCAGAAAATCCAGACCGCATGATTATTGGTGATGATGGTGGAGCGCAAGTGAGCAATGATGGTGGCGAAACATGGAGTACATATTATAACCAGCCTACATCACAATTTTATAGAGTGACTACAGATAATGCTTTTCCGTATCGTATTTATGCGGCGCAGCAGGATAACTCTACAGTAAGAATACCACACAGAACAGAGGGTCGCAGTATAAGCGATGATGACTGGGAAAGTACTGCAGGTGGAGAGAGCGCACATATTGCGGTAGATCCTTTAAATAATGATATTGTTTATGGGGGTAGTTATGATGGCTTTTTAACACGTTATAATCACGAGAAAAACACGGTACGCAGTATAAGCGTTTGGCCAGATAACCCAATGGGTCATGGGGTAGAAGATATGAAATATAGGTTTCAATGGAACTTTCCTATTTTCTTCTCGCCACACAATCCTAAAAAATTATATACAGCTTCAAATCACTTGCACGCCACTACTAATGAGGGTGAAAGCTGGGAGTTAATTAGCCCAGATTTAACGAGAGATGTTGCAGAAAAGCAGAAATCTTCTGGAGGGCCTATCACGCAAGATAATACAAGTGTAGAATATTACTGTACCATTTTTGCCGCAGCAGAAAGTCCTGTGAAAGAAGGAGTTTTATGGACGGGAAGTGACGATGGTTTGATTCACGTTTCTCAAAATGGTGGTAAAGACTGGCAGAATGTAACGCCAAAAGGAATGCCAGAATGGATGATGATAAATAGTATAGAACCTTCTCATTTTGAAGCAGGTACTTGCTATGTTGCAGGAACAAAATACAAAACCGGAGATTTTGCACCTTACTTATATAAAACAACAGACTACGGTAAATCGTGGAAAAAGATTACAAATGGGATTGTAAATGAACATTTTACTAGAGTAGTGCGTGAAGACCCAAAGCAAAAAGGGTTGCTGTATGCAGGTACAGAAACAGGAATGTATATTTCTTTTAACGATGGTAAAGACTGGCAACCTTTTCAGCTTAATTTACCTATTGTTCCTATTACAGATTTGGCTTTAAAAGATGGCAATCTGATTGTGGCAACCCAAGGAAGAAGCCTTTGGATAATTGATGATTTGAGTGTGATACATCAAGTTTCTGAAGCAAACAAAAACAGCACGTATTTATTTAAACCTAAAGACACCTACAGAATGGGTGGAGGTTCACGCAGTGGTTCGCTTACAGATGGAACTAACCATCCTAGTGGTGTGATGACGTATTTTAATTTGGCTAACATTTCTGAAGATAAAAAGATCTCGTTGAGTTATTTAAACATGAAGAACGACACGATTAAAAAGTTTAGTACTAAAGCAGATAAAGAAAAGAATATTGATGAGCTTGAAGTAGAAGAAGGGGCTAATTTTCACACCTGGAATATGCGTGGTAAAGATGCAGAAAAGTTAAAAGGGATGATTTTATGGTGGGCGAGTACAAGTGCGCCACAAGCCGTGCCTGGACAATATAAAGTGGTGCTTGAAGTGGAAGATAAACCAGCGCTCTCGCAGACTTTCAATATAGTAGCAGATAAAAATGCAGAGACAGACGTTGCAGGAATGCAAAAGCAATTTGATTTTATTACAGATGTAAACTCAACGGTAGACAAAGCGCATAAATCAATTAAAAAAATAAGAAAAATCAATGACCAACTCAAGGCTTTTAAGTCACAGTATAAGGATAACGAGACGATAAAAGATTTGGTAGAAAAAGCAGATACATTAAGCAATCAATTTTCAGAAATTGAAAAGGCATTATATCAAATAAAGAATAAAAGTGGGCAAGATCCATTAAATTTTCCTATTAAGTTGACTAATAAACTAGCACATCTAAACAGTCTTGTGGGGATGGATGATTTTCCGCCAACTACGCAGGATGTGGCTGTAAAAAATCAATTGACGCAACAGATAGATCAAGAGTTACAAAAGTTTGATACCCTTGTTTCTGAAGAAATAAAAGAGTTTAATGCCGCTTTTAATAGTATGCAGCTTAATTACCTTTTTATAGAAGAATAGTTATTTAGATTGATTAGTCTTTTTTAGGAAAAGATAGCGTAAATGTTGACCCTACATTTACGTTGCTTTCTACTATTATAGATCCTCCCAGTAATTCTATGTGTTTTTTTGTGATAAAAAGACCAATACCTCGTGCATCTTCATTGTTATGAAATGTTGCATTGGGTTGAAAAAGTCTCTTTTGATTTTTTTTAAGATCTATACCTAGTCCATTATCTTCTATGTCTATAATATGAAAATCTGTTGTTGATCTAGAAGATATTTTAATAAATGAATCTCGTTGAGGCGAACTATATTTAATAGCGTTTGTTATAAAATTAAATAATATGCTGTTAAGATATGCGGGTTCTGTTTTAAGAAATAGATTAGTAGCAACTTCGTTAATTAGTGTTACTTTTTTTGTGATAGCTAGTCCGCTAATACTCTTGTATGCGCTATCAATTAGTGAGGATACTTGTGTTGAGACTAATTTGTTTTGAGTTAAACTATCGTCATAAATCGTATTGTTGATTTGCTTTAATGTGCTATTTAAATTTAAAATAGCTTGCTTAAGCATTTTATAATTTTGAGTTTCAAAAAGTGCAGGATCTTCATCTTCTATAAAACTAGAAATAGTTGAAAGATTTCCTATATGAGTTCTTAAATCATGATTTACAATTTCTACAAAACTTTTAAACTTATTATTTTGGTCTACTAGTAGGTTTAGGTATTCTTTAGATTCTCTTTCAGACTTTTTACGAGTACTAATGTCAATAATTTGAGAAATAAAATGGAGTGGTTTATTGTAAGGGTCTCTAATAATAGCTACAGATAGTAATGCCCATACCGTTTGTCCAGATTTATGTAAATACCTTTTTTCCATTTGATAATTGTCTACACTTCCGTCAAGTGTTTTTTGCAATAACTGGAGGTCTTTATTTAAATCATCTGGGTGAGTAATATCTTGAAAGGTTAACATTTGAAGTTCGTCTTTTTTGTAACCAAGTAAGTTACAAATACTATCATTGACGTCTAGCCACTCTCCTTTTAGGCCAACAATAGCAATGCCATTATGAGCCTTATTAAATATATCATTATTTAAGGTGTCTTTTTTCAATACTGAAACTTTAAGAAAATAAATTAATCTTTAAAGTGTTGTTTTGCTAAAATCTGTAAATTATATATAGTAAATATAGGTTTGTTTTTGTGAAAATCATACTAACTATCGTAGTTTTATTGATTTATGATTCAAGGATTAAGATTATATTTGTTTTTTTTAAAAAATCTCTCAAACTGGAGAGTTTATAATGGAATACAACTATATTAAATCTTTACACTTAATTTTTGTCATCACTTGGTTTGCTGGCTTGTTTTATATTGTACGCTTGTTTGTATATCAAATAGAGGCACAGATAGAGGATAATCCTGCACGCAAAATCTTGAGTGATCAGTATAAAATAATGACAAAACGTTTGTGGTATATTATCACTTGGCCGTCTATGGTTCTGGCCATAGGGTTTGCAATATGGTTGTTGATTTTAGTGCCTAATTGGTTGCAAGATTCTTGGATGCACGTAAAATTAGCCTTTGTCGTTGCTCTTATTTTCTACCACATAAAATGTCATCTTATTTTTAAAGCGCATTACAATGATACCTATAAACACTCATCAAACTGGATGCGAATGTTTAATGAAGGAGCAACACTCATCTTGTTTTCTGTAGTTTTTTTAGTTATTCTGAAAAGTGCCGTTAACTGGATTTACGGAACGGTTGGGATTGTAGTCTTTTCAATTATTTTAATGTTGGGCGTGAAGATGTATAAGCGGATAAGAGAAGGGAAATGATTTTGATTAAGAATCATTAATTTAAATATAAAAAATCTATATTCTATAAGCCAAGCAGCCATATTCCATATTCCCTTTTTTATGATTTTTCTTTCTTCTTTCAGCAAAGCGGTCTTTCTTCTTTTCTATAAAAACTTGGTGTAATTATTGCTATCTTTCAATCATTAATATTTCCGAAGAAAAACTAGAAACAATTGAAATTCTACACACAATCTTTACGTAATCGTATTTTTCTATCCATGTTAGCACTGGTGGTTATTGCTTCTATTTTAATTGCAATAGTTACGGTCTATCAATATCAAGAAGAGGCAGAAGATTATCACAGAGATAGGCTAGAAAGAAAACAGGAAAATATTACCAAGCATATAGGAGATATGCTTTATGAAACTACGTTCCCAGTAGAGACAGAGTATATTCCATTAATTTTTAAAAACGATATTTACAAGCTAAAAAGAATTCATAATCTAGAGATCTATTTTTATGACCTTGAAGGTTCATTATTAAAATCTTCTAAAGCATCTTTTGTTAGAGACACGTCTAAAACTTGCTTATCTGCTAGCGTTATGAACCAATTGACAATGTCTAGCGATAAAACTTTTATAGAAGAGTTTGAAGAAGATGGGGTGCGGTATCAATCTAGTTACAGTTATATAACAGATGCTTCATTTAAGCCACTTGCCATTTTAAATCTCCCTTATATAGAAGATGATGGTTTTATAAAAAGAGAACTGCAAGAAAATCTTACACGCCTAGCTATTGCCTATTTATTTATGCTAGGGATTGCTATTGCGCTGGCGTACTTCTTATCAAAATATATTACAAAATCTCTAAATACCATTAGTCAAAAAATTATAGATACACGTTTAGATAAGCGTAACAAAAGGATCAATGTGACCAATACGACAGAAGAGATAAGCAATCTTGTAAATGCTTATAATGGGATGATAGATGAGCTAGAGGCCAGTGCGGCAACCCTTGCGGCAAATGAGCGCGAAGCTGCGTGGAGAGAGATGGCAAAGCAGGTGGCACACGAGATTAAAAACCCACTGACACCTATGCGATTAACGGTGCAGAGTTTTCAGCGTAGGTTTGATGCAGAAGACCCAGATATAGATGCAAAGATTGATGAGTATAGTAATACATTGATACAGCAAATAGACACCATGAGTGCTATTGCTTCGGCTTTTTCTAACTATGCGCAGATGCCAGCACAAAAAGATGAAACGCTAAACGTGGTAAAAATCACCAAAATGGCGTTAGATATTTTTAATGAACCGTATATCTATTTTAGTAGTAACGATGAGAAGATTATAGCAAAATTTGACCGTACACAACTTATTCGTGTGTTGACAAACTTAGTGAAAAACAGTACACAAGCTATTGAGCAAAATAACCCAGATGAGCCAAGAATTGATGTAGAAATAACTGAAGAGGTTTCTGAAATATTAATCACGGTAAGTGATAACGGAATAGGCATTGCGCCAGAGTTAACAGAAAAGATTTTTGAACCTAAGTTTACCACAAAAAATAGTGGAATGGGACTAGGTCTTGCAATGGTTAAAACTATAGTAGAAAACTATAATGGATCAATAACTGTAACTTCAACACCAGGAGTTAAGACTACTTTTACAGTGAGAATACCTCGTCAAATGTAGTCAAATGTTTATTTTTACAATAAATAATTAAATAGAAACCACCCATGAGCTATACAAACATTCTTAGCGATACTGCAAACGGAATTGCAACAATCACAATTAACAGACCTTCTAAGTTAAACGCTTTAAATAGCGCAACTATTCATGAGTTGCATGAAGCCTTTAAAGCAGCAGATGATGATAATGATGTAAAGGTAATTGTGATAACAGGAAGTGGTGAGAAAGCATTTGTAGCCGGCGCAGACATTAGTGAGTTTGCAGATTTTAGTGAAGAAGAAGGAGGTAAACTTGCAGCGCAAGGACAAGCGTTATTGTTTGATTTTGTTGCAAATTTAAGCACACCTGTAATTGCAGCCGTAAATGGTTTTGCATTAGGTGGAGGTCTTGAGTTAGCAATGGCAGCACATTTTAGAGTAGCCAGCGACAATGCAAAAATGGGATTACCAGAAGTTTCTCTAGGGGTTATTCCTGGGTACGGAGGTACGCAGCGTTTGCCACAATTAGTAGGTAAAGGTCGTGCCATGGAGTTAATTATGACAGCAGGTATGATAGATGCAAACAAGGCACTAGAATGTGGCTTAGTAAATCATGTAACTACACAGGAGGAGTTAATACCTTTAGCAGAAAAAATAGCAAGTAAAATAATGCGTAATTCGCCTGTAGCAATTAGTGCTGCTATTTCTGCAATAAACGCAGGTTTTGAAACTGGCGTAGATGGCTTTAAGGCAGAGATTAAACAATTTGGAAACTGTTTTGGTACTGAGGATTTTAAAGAAGGTACTCAAGCATTTTTAAATAAAAGAAAGGCTGATTTTCCGGGAAAATAACTAGCTTTACGGATGCTCAAACATTATACTTTTCAAAAAGAACGAATTTTTAGTTTTACAGATGCTGTGTTTTCTATTGCCATTACTTTACTGGTTTTAGAGATTAGCATACCTACATTTTCTTCTTTAAAAGAAAGAGGTATTGAGCTAACATTTCAATATTTGTATCCTGAGTTTATAGGTTTTTTTATAAGCTTTATGGTGATTGCGCTATACTGGAAGTTTTATTTAATCTACTCTCGTTATATTCAAAATTTTGATAATAAGATGTTTACTATAAACACCTTAATGCTCCTATCTGTGGCATTATTGCCATTTTCTACAGGTTTTTTTGTACAAGGGTTTGATTATGTTGGTCCTTTTACATTTTATTGTGGTAATCTTGTATTCTTAGGGTTGACGATGTTGACTCAATTAATTATTGTTTTAAAAAGAGCAAAACTACAAATAGCAAAATATGACGCATCTTATTTATTGTTTAGAGGATGGTTAGCTGTTCTTTTTTGGGCTATATTAATGGTACTTTCATTTTTCATTAGCCCATATGACAAATTTTTAATCCCACTTATTTTTGTATTTCAGCAATTAGGAAAATGGTACTTTAATCACAAAAGCAAAAGTCATAGTTAGTAATTATCATTAATGATGATTCACAAAAAGCCAACTATAAATTCTTATTTATCTTTATGTTATTCAGTGCATTTAACGTAACATTTTTTATTTTTTAATACTCATCAATTATGAGATATTACATTCTTCTTTTTTTAAGTTTTGCTGCTATAAATGTTTCTTTATCACAGACAGAAGAGCAATTATCACAACAATCTTTTGATGCTATAGAAGATTCTATTAACAAATATATGACTTCAGACCTGTCAAAAGCCCTTAGTGCTTCTGGTGCCTATATTTTAAAAGGGAAGAGAGAAAAGGATAAAGAAAAAGAATGGCAAGGTATGGCAGCTATCGCATACACACATTTTAGCCATAGAGATTTTAAAAAAGCAAATGATCAGTATGAAAAACTACTTGCTTTTGCACAAGAGAATAACCTTCCTAATTACGTAGCGCAATCTTATAATCTAGCAGGCCATATACAAATGAGTTTGCCTAATCTTAAAGAAGCAATAAGGTACTACAACCTATCTTTAAAAACTGCAGAAAACGAGAATGATGAAATAGGAGAACGAGCTGCGCTAAGTAGTTTGTCTTATGTTTATAGGGTAAACAATGACTATAAGGAGGCTTTAAAAATAGAAAAAACAACACTTCAAGTTATTACAGATAAACCGGTAGACTCTATCTACACAGATTCATTAAAGTATCAAGCTATAAGCACTGTTAATTATAATCTATCTAATATTTATACAAAACTGAATCAACTAGATTCTGCCAAGTATTATTCTGCCTTAATTAAAGAGTTTAAAAAAGACAAGGATAGCTGTTATATGCGTAAGTATTATCTAAGTCAATATGACATTGCACTAGAAGAAGATAAATATGATATGGCCAGAAAGAATCTAGTAGAAGCAGAGAAATACTGCTCAGGTTTTGAGGGCGCATTAGTGCCTCTTAGAATGGCGAGCAGGTATGGGTCTATAGCTCTTAAAGAAAAAAATTATGATGAGGCAGCTAGAAAATTTCTGCAAGGTTTAAGGGACTATCAAGTCTCTCCAGAAGAAGAGGGGTATATGCGAGATTATTATAAAAACTTAGCAGATGCTCTTACTCAAACGGGAGATTTTGAAAAAGCAAATTACTATTTTGAAAAATATTTTAATACCGAAAAAGAATATTCAAAAATAACTACAGATGTTTCTACTTCTTTAAGAGAAAAAGAACGCGAACAGTTTAATAATGAAATTGAAAAAGTTAAAGCAGAGAGAGAAGAAAAGCAATCTTATTTAAATTACCTTCTCTTGGGAGGTTCTATAATTATACTCACACTTTTGTTTTTACTTCTGAAATTCTATAGAACCAAAAAAGCTGACGAATTAAAATTTGAAGCACTACTCACAAAAATAAAAGCTGCTAAGACACCTTCAGAAATTATTGACACCAAAGATGAGGTGCTAGAAGAAAAGGCTACAAGCGATGTCTCAAATGAGGTTACGCAACAAATACTTGACGGTCTTAAAAAACTAGAACAAAAAGAATACTTTTTAAAACAAGACTGCAACTCTTATAATGTGGCAAAAAAGATTAATACAAATACCTCTTACCTTTCTAAAGTAATTAACTCACATTACGGTAAAAACTTCAATACCTATATTAATGATCTTCGTATTAATTATACAATTGTACGATTAAAAAATGATGTGTTTTTTAGGTCATTTTCTATACAAGCTATCGCAGAAGAAGTGGGCTATAAAAGTGCAGATAGTTTTACAAAATACTTCAAGAAAGACACGGGGCTTAATCCTTCTTTTTATATCAAGAATATTAAAAACGTCACGTAAAGGTGGTTTGCAATTCTCTGTATTAAACGTCCCATTGTGAGACTGCGCACAATCAAAATTCAATAAATACTACAACTGCATTTGCTACGATATTAAGGAGATTTTCCTTAATATAACTGCTCTTTTTTAGACTTCGGAAATGTCAAATAATCATTAAAAAACTTCTTTTAACCCCAAATTTATAAATTTAGGGTTGCTGATTTTTAAGTCGTTAAAATTTCCGAAGAAAACCTCTTATCCCTTTAAATTAAACGCGTAACAAGATTTTAAGCCTACCCTATTTTTCTAAAATTGGGTGGGCTTCTCTTTATTAAGGTGTTTTAATGCCAGATGTTTGTACTATCAAAACGAAACAATAACTCCGAAATGAATCGGGAATATAAAACTACTTATTATGAAAACTAAAAAGCAAATTAAAACAAGCACAATATTAAAAGCAACATTATTAGGATTAGGACTTATAGTTGCCGTTCCATTTTGTATGGGTATGTATTCTGGCTATAAGTCTCACACAGGGACCAATGGTAATGTGGTAAAAACCATAAAGGCAAATTGCGATTGCGATGATGTTAATGTGGGGATTTCGGCATTTGGGATACAGGTTAACAAAGAGGACGGAATTTCTAACGAGAGCACGACGTTTGAGCTTACAGGATGCAAACTTCAATCATCTATAAGTGATACTGCAACAAAGCTTAATTCTACTCTAGTTAATACCGTTGAGGGGTATAAAGATATTGATGTAGTCCATCTAGATTTTATAAACGATGAGTTTACAGAAAGCATACTCGTTAAAAATGGAAAGATTCAATAACCGCAAATTACATTCACTTTTAAAAACCACTTATTATGAAATCATCTTATATAAAATTTCTCGTAGTCGCAATTCTTGTATTAGCACTAACATTTACAGAGGTAGACTTGATTATAGAAAATCTTTCTATTAAAACATTAAATACAATCACAATTAGATTCTGGATTCTTATTGCAATAGTAGCTCTATATGGTGTTTTTGCAAGTCAGATATCTATTAATAAAAACCTAGAAAACAATGAAAACTAAAACCAAAAAAATCATTTTAAAGTTAACCTTAAGCCTAATTTTTGGACTATGTGTGGGGTACGGCTTCGGAAAATTGACAAAAAATAAAACAACCAACACATCAGACATTGAGCTTGTTAAAGACCAATCTTATGAAAAAGAAAACTAAAACTAAAGCAACCACAAGCTGGTTAGTTGCATTGACAATATTAAGCTATGTGTTTATTACAGAATATATTCATTTAAACTTTCACTAATATGAAAACTAAAACAACACAGCGTATACAACTTATCAAGTTTGGTATTGGCATTATCGCTGGGATATCTATTTACTTATTAATAAAACTAATCTAAAAAAACAACTACTATGACCACTATCATCAACTTTTTAATCGCAATCACTATTTCTTTATTAGGGTAGTCCTAAAATCATTATTAAAACACTAAATTATATAGATATGAAAACTTTAAAATCAATACTCGCAACAGCAGTAATCTGCTTATTATCAATATTAAATCTACAAGCACAAGAAAACACACTACTTTATAAAGTAGAAGGAAACGGAATTAAAACAGCTTATGTTTTTGGTACTTTTCATATGATGCCAAAAGAAGATTTTGTGCTCAAAGACAAAGTTAAAACAGCCTTTGATAAAAGTGAGCTCATTGTACTAGAACTAGATATGGACGATCCAAATATGCAATCAGAAATGATGGGGGTTTCTATGATTGCTGGCGAAGATTCATTAAAAGACCATATGACAGTAGAAGAGTACAAAATTTTAGATGAATACTTTACTGCAAAAATGGGCATTGGCATGGCTGGATTAAATAAAATGAAACCTTTTATTATTTCTTCAATGGCAATGATGGCTCATTTAGGGCAAAATATGGCAAGCTATGAGGGTACTTTTGTAGGGATGGCAAAAGAACAAGAAAAAGAAATAAAAGGTCTTGAGACAGTAGCGTTTCAGATGGCAATGTTTGATGGGCAGTCTTATGAAGAACAAATAGATGATGTGATAAAAATGCTGACAGAAGATGGCGGTATTGACAGCTTTTTTAATGATATGATAGCCATTTATAAAACAGAAGATATTGAAGCTTTGTACACAGGTTTAAATGAGTACTTTGAATATGACCCAAAAATGCAAGTAAAGGTTTTAGATGAACGTAATCAAAACTGGATTCCAAAAATAGGAACATACTCAAAAGATAAAGAAGTTTTTTATGCCGTAGGTTCAGGTCACTTAGGGGGAGAGCAAGGGGTAATCAAACTACTTAAAGAAGCAGGTTATACTGTTACTCCAATCACAGAATAAAGTACAAATTTCACAATAAAAAGGCAGTGTAACTCTTTGAGTTCCGTTGCTTTTTTTATTAATGCTATTTCTTGCCTTCCCACTCTTCATGAAATTGCTCAAGAAACTGCTCCATAAAAAGGTGTCTTTCTTGGGCAATTTTCTTTCCAGTAACTGTGTTCATTTTGTCTTTAAGCAATAAGAGCTTTTCATAAAAATGATTAACGGTTGGTGCTGTTGATGCCTTATACTCCTCTGGTGTCATGTCAAGTTGAGGTTCAATGCTAGGGTCATATATTTTACGATCTTTAAAACCACCATAATTAAAGGTGCGCGCAATACCTATGGCGCCTATGGCGTCAAGTCTATCTGCATCTTGAACAACTTCAAGTTCTTTTGAGTGAAAAGTTTTAGTGGCATTTCCGCCTTTAAAAGAAACATTAGCTATAATCTGCACCACATGATTTTTTATAGCTTCAGACACGTTCTGTGTCTTTAAAAAAGTATCAGCTGTTTTTGGCCCTATCGCATCATCACCATCATTAAATTTAGAATCTGCAATGTCGTGCAATAAGGCTGCAAGAGCAACAATGGTAATATCTACTTCTTCACTTTGGGCAATTAGCAATGCATTTTTATACACTCGCTCTATATGAAACCAATCGTGCCCACCTTCTGCATTTGCCAGTGTTTTTTTAACGTATGCGATAGTGTTATTTATTACTGTCTGCGTCTCGGGCAGACGGCTATCTTGAGTGTTAGTCATGTACAATACTATTAACTACTGTTTTTTCTGCCATAGTGATGAGCTCATCTTGTGTATAGTCAGATACTTTGAGCAGTGGATGAGTGATAATCTTTAAGTGAGTGCCTAATGGTATAGGAAAAGCACCATAACGCTGCAGTTTCCAGCTATTACTTACTGTTACAGGTAACAAGTATGCATCTGGCATTTCTTTAATAAGCGTTTGCAAGCCTCTTTTTTTCCAGGGTTTAGGATATCCATCACGGCTTCTAGTTCCTTCTGGATAAATAACTACACTCCTGTTATACTTTTGTGCATATTGCCCTATTTTAACAATCTGTTGTGTAGCTTGTAAGGGGTCTTTTCTGTCAATAAGCACAGAGCCGCCGTGTCTTAAATTATAAGAGATAGAAGGGATGCCTTTACCTAGCTCTTTTTTAGAAATAAACTTGGGATGGTATTTTCTTAAATACCAAATTATAGGAGGGATGTCCCACATACTTTGGTGATTGCTCACAATGATAAGCGGCACGTTTTCAGGAATTTTTTCTGTAATAGTAAATGAATGTCGTGTGCCTAGAATATTGAGACAACGCATTAAAAACCATTGTAGTCCTTCTACCATCATTTTATGTCCCTTATACCCAAAGACATTAAAACCCACCCACTGTAAGCCGTGAAAAATGACTATAGATAACCCAAAACATAGGTAGAATACCACAGAAAAAGGATAAGATAGTATTTTTAAAAATTGCTTCAAATCAAGATGTAATATATGGTTATGATGGTAAAGATAAAAAAGCTTTTCAACCAAAAAAGATTAAAGTGGAATGAAAATCATTCCGCTTTAATCTTAATAAATTTTCTGCAGGCTGAGCGTAGCCTAAGCCTAACAGTGCTCGTTATAAGCTCCTTTTAAGTTTTCTGCAATCATATCTGCAGCGCGACCCTCTATGTGGTGACGCTCTAGCATATGTACAAGTTCGCCATTTTTAAATAACGCCATTGATGGTGAGCTAGGAGGAAAAGGAATCATAGCCGCTCTTGCAGCATCAACTGCCTCACGATCTACACCCGCAAATACCGTCACTAAATGATCTGGAGATTTTGCATTTTGTATAGACATTCTAGCACCTGGTCTTGCATTTGCAGCCGCACATCCACAAACAGAGTTTACAACTACTAGCGTTGTTCCTTCTTTGCTTAATGCGTCTTTTACGTCTTGTTCTGTATGTAGTTCAGAAAACCCGATGTTAGTCAAGTCTTCTCTCATTGGTTTTACTAATTCTGCTGGATACATAATCGTTTCTTTTAAATTGTAATTCTTAGTCTACAAAGATACAAATAACTAACACGTTATAATAAAAGAACCATTTGTAAACTCAATGAGCACATTGGTAGATTTTATCGTTTTTCTTCGGAAATTTTAGAGGCATTAATAATTGTGCTTTATTAGAGATTATTAAACCGCCCTTCTATACAATTCTGTAGAAAAAACGTAACCACTCAGGAACCAGTAGAAACCGAAATCGAAGACGAAAAGCTTAACAACAGAGTGTTTTGTTTTTAGGGAGAAGTAGAGGGGTATTCCGTATGAGTAATCACGGTTAGCACTACCTCATAGAACAAATAGTAAAATGGAAGTTCTCTACACTGTAACATAAAGCCTCTTATGATTACTTATCTTTGCATTTCAATGTTATTTATTTTATGAAGTATTTACTTATTCTTATTGCCTTTTGGGTGGTACGATATTTATTTAGCCAGATGGGAAAATCTGGTGGAGGCCAGCGAAGAACGTATTCTGGCGGTGGCGGTTTTGGTGATGTTTTTCAACAACAAAGAAGTAGAGGTGATCAAGTTTCACCCGCAGATTTTGAGCTCAATTTATTATCTCTCTCATCATTTGTTATTAAAGCAGACGGTAAAGTAAGCCAGACTGAGCTTGACTATGTGCGTCAGTATTTTGTGCAAGCTTATGGTAAAGAAAGAGCAAACGCTACGTTTAAAGTTTTTAATGATGTTATAAAAAAACGGGATGTTTCTGCACAACGTATCTCAATGCACTTAAGAGCAAGAACCCGATATGAAAGTAGATTACAAATACTACATTTCTTGTTTAGTATTGCAAATGCAGATGGGCATGTAACAACATCAGAGGTGAATGTAATCCAGCAAATAGCAGGTTATCTATCTATACAAGGAGCAGATTTTTCTAGCATAAAAGCAATGTTCTTTAAAAAGCCAGATAGCGCTTATAAGATTTTAGAGATAGACAAAAGCGCCACAGATGCCGAAGTTAAAAAAGCATACCGTACTATGGCAAAAAAATACCATCCAGATAAGCTAGTACACATGGATAAAGCCTACCAGAAAGGTGCAGAAGAGAAGTTCTTAAAGGTGCAAGAGGCTTATGATCAACTGCAAAAAGAGAGAGGTTTTTAGTCTAGTCTAAATATTAAATCACTACATATCAAAAAATAATTTTACCTTTGCCGTATGTTTACGTACGCAGAGGAAAATTATATTAAAGCTATTTATCACTTACAGTCACAAAGTGAAAAAGAAGTGTCTACAAATGCCATAGCAGATGCTATGGATACAAAGCCATCATCTGTAACAGATATGGTACAAAAATTAGCAGACAAAAAAGTACTTTCTTATAAAAAATACAAAGGGGCTACCCTAACTGAACAAGGTAAAAAAGTTGCAGCCGGTGTGATTAGAAAACACAGACTATGGGAGGTTTTTCTAGTAGATAAGCTAGATTTTCATTGGGATGCAGTGCATGATATTGCAGAGCAATTAGAGCATATACAGAGTGATGAGCTAATTAATAGGCTAGACAAGTATTTAGGGAGCCCAGATTTTGATCCACACGGAGACCCTATACCAGATGCTAACGGAAACTTCAAGAGAACAGAAAAAAAATTACTATCTAAACTCAAAAAAGGACAACGCGGTGTTTGTGTAGGCGTTAAAGAATCAAGCCCAGAATTTCTACAGTTTTTAGATAAAAAAAACATAAGTATAGGTACAAAAATCAATGTGTTAGGTAAAGAGTTTTTTGATGGTTCTATGGTTATTCAAGTGGGTAGAGACCAGTCTTTTATCTCAAAAAAAATTGCCGAAAATTTATACGTACAGACTAATTAATGAATTATTATAATTTCAGAAAAATGAAAAATTTTATAATACTATTATCAGTAATCACTTTACTAAGTTGTAAAAGCAAGGTAGAAGAAAACGGTAAACTTAAAGTTGTCACAACCACTACAATGCTCACAGATCTTGTAGAGAATATAGGTGGAGATCTTATAGAAACGCAAGGCTTAATGGGTGCAGGTGTAGATCCACATTTATACAAAGCAAGTGAGGGTGATGTGTCTAAACTAGCAGGAGCAGATATTATTTTTTATAATGGATTACACCTAGAAGGCAAACTTGTTGAGGTGTTTGAGAAAATGGGCAACAGTAAAAAGACAGTTGGTCTAGGTGAGTTTTTACCAAAAGAGGAGTTGATAGGTAGCGAGTATTTTGCTTCTAACTATGACCCTCACGTTTGGTTTAACATTGGGTTTTTTAAACAGTTTGCAAAAAAAGTGACAGAACAACTTTCTGAGGCTGATCCTAAAAATGCAATTGCTTTTAAAGAAAATGAAAAACAATTTTTAGCGAAACTAGATGCTCTTGAAATTTCAGTAAAAGAAAAAATTGCAACCTTACCAGAAGAAAAAAGAATTTTAGTGACAGCACACGATGCGTTTAATTACTTCGGAAAAGCCTATGGTTTTAAAGTAGTAGGCTTGCAAGGGCTATCTACGGCTACAGAGGCTGGTGTACAAGATGTACAACGTTTAAGTCAGTTTATTATAGACAACAAAGTAAAAGCAATATTTGTAGAGAGCTCTGTACCAAGAAGAACAATAGAAGCGTTGCAAGCAGCAGTGCTTTCTAAAGATCACGAAGTAGTGATAGGAGGTTCTTTATATAGTGATGCCCTAGGAAATACAGGAACTGTAGAGGGTACTTATGTTGGGATGTTTACTTATAATGTAAACACTATTGTCAATGCGTTGAAATAAAATTATGAGTGATAAAATAGCCATACAAGTAGATGATTTAACGGTAGCTTATAACTATAAGCCCGTACTTTGGGATATTGACCTTGTAGTCCCAGAAGCAGTACTGATGGCCATTGTTGGGCCTAATGGCGCAGGGAAATCTACTTTAATTAAATCTATTTTAGGCATTATAGATCCAATAGCCGGAAGTGTGTCAATCTATGGTAAACCATATAAAAAACAACGACAACTTGTTGCTTATGTGCCTCAAAAGGGAAGTGTAGATTGGGATTTCCCAACCACTGCCCTAGATGTAGTTATGATGGGTACCTACGGGAGCCTAGGTTGGATAAAGCGTCCAGGAAAAAAAGAGAAGAAAGCATCACTAGAAGCACTTGAAAAAGTAGGAATGTTGTCTTTTAAAAGCAGGCAGATTAGTCAATTGAGTGGTGGGCAACAGCAACGCGTTTTTTTGGCTCGAGCCTTGGTGCAAAATGCTTCTATCTATTTTATGGATGAGCCTTTTCAAGGAGTAGATGCCACAACTGAAATTGCAATCATTAACATCTTAAAAGAATTGAGGAAAGCTGGTAAAACAGTGGTTGTAGTACATCACGATTTACAGACAGTGCCAGAATATTTTGACTGGGTGACATTTTTAAACGTAAAAAAGATTGCTACTGGGCCAGTTAAAGACATCTTTAATGATGATAATTTAACAAAAACATACGGGATTAATTATAAAGTGGCAGTTAATAAGTAAGACATTCTATTAAATGACAATCACCGAATATTTCAATCTTCTATTCACAGACTACACCTTGCGTACCATTACGCTAGGGACAGCAGTATTGGGGGCAATTTGTGGTATGTTAGGTAGTTTTGCAGTGCTTAGAAAACAGAGTTTGTTGGGTGATGCTATTTCTCATGCTGCCTTACCAGGAATTGCGGTGGCATTTTTGATTACGGGTGCAAAGGATACAAACACGTTATTATTAGGGGCTTTAGTGAGTGGATTAATAGGGACGTTCTGGATTAGAGGAATGACAAAGAAGACTCACTTAAAAAGTGATACTGCACTAGGATTAGTCTTGAGTTTGTTTTTTGGTTTTGGGATGTTATTATTGACATATATTCAGAAACAACCTAATGCTAACCAAGCAGGATTAGATAAATATCTGTTTGGGCAAGCAGCCACTCTTGTTGAGAGTGATGTGATATTGATGCTCATTGTAACTGGGCTCGCACTTATTGTGATGTTACTTTTCTGGAAAGAATTTAAAATACTCCTTTTTGATGCAGATTATACAAAGACTTTAGGCTTTAACACTAAGTTTATAGATATCACTATTACCTTTTTTATTGTATTGGCTATTGTGTTAGGTTTACAAACGGTAGGTGTTGTGTTAATGAGCGCGATGTTATTAGCGCCTGCAGCTGCAGCCAGACAGTGGACTAATAAGCTAAGTGTGATGGTTTTTCTTGCAGCAATTTTTGGCGCTTTTTCTGGTGTGTTTGGTACGGCTATTAGTGCAAGTCAAAACAACTTATCTACTGGGCCAGTAATTGTTTTAGTGGCTAGTGTTTTTGTCTTGTTTTCATTCATATTTTCTCCGGGGAGAGGGCTTTTGTTCCGTCAATTACGTTTCCGAAGAAATAGGAGGGATCTACAGTTAAAAAAGACTTTGCAATTTATGTTTGGTATTGTAGAAACACACGAGAATATCTCTCACCCGCACGCAATTAAGATTTTAAATAATTTTCAGGGTTTTGCAAAAAGCTCCTTAAAAGAAATGGTAGAAAAGGGGTGGATATCCCTCAACGGACAAGAATGGGCTTTAACTCAAAAAGGGTTTGAAGAGGCTCAAACTATGTTTGATAAAAAAGACGATAATGAGTAATCCACAAATAGAAATACAGTTAATTGCCGCAGTGGTGGCCGTTGCTTGTGCTATACCAGGCGTGTTTTTGGTGCTTCGGAAAATGGCTTTGATTAGTGATGCGATTAGTCATTCTATATTGCCAGGATTGGTACTTGGGTTTTTTATCACGCAAGATTTAAACTCGCCATTGTTGATTATTTTTGCTGCTTTTACCGGAATAATAACAGTGGTGCTTGTTGAGTGGATTCAAAAAACGGGATTAGTAAAAGAGGATACCGCCATTGGTTTAGTTTTTCCTGCGTTGTTTAGTATTGGTGTTATTTTGATTGCCAAGAACGCTAATGATGTGCATCTTGATGTAGACGCCGTATTATTGGGTGAACTCGCCTTTGCACCTTTTGACCGTTTGATGATGAGTGGTGTAGATGTGGGACCTAAGTCTTTATGGGTAATGGGTGTCATTCTAGTGATTACTGTTGCGTTACTTTTACTCTTTTTTAAAGAGTTAAAGGTGAGCACTTTTGACGTTGGGCTATCTTCTGCACTTGGTTTTTCGCCAGTTATATTACATTATGGATTGATGTCTATTTCTTCTATTACAGTAGTAGGTGCTTTTGAGGCAGTTGGAGCCATACTAGTTGTTGCCCTAATGATAGCCCCTGCGGCAACCTCTTATTTATTGACTTCAGATTTGAAGAAGATGTTGTTGCTTTCGGTATTATTTGGCGTGTTTTCTGCAATATCGGGCTATTGGTTAGCACACTGGTTAGATGCTTCTATTGCAGGGTCTATTTCTACCATGTTAGGGTTGGTATTTTTAATAGTATATCTATTTGCTCCAAAAAAAGGATTGATTGCTGTAATGTACAGGCAAAAGCAACAACGCATAGAAGTATCATTGCTTACTTTCTTATTACATTTAAATAATCATACTGAAGAAGAAGAGCGTCACATTAACCATTTACGCGAACATATAAACTGGCAAAAAATTAGGGCTAAAAGTGTGGTAGATTTGGCAGAGAAAAATAATCTAATCTCTATTGATAATCAATTAGTCTCGCTCACAGAAAAAGGTAGCAACTTTACAAATATTGCATTAGAATATATCATCACAAATAAAGATGAAAATATAGAGCACCTAAAAGATGATTTCTTTTTATTTAGAGGTTAATTCTCTAAAAAGAAAATTGACCTTAGTCTATTATTGATGGCCTGCAGCAGCAAATTAATGACAGCCGCAATCACTCTTTCCACATTTAGTATTTCCGCCATCAAGCGTGCCTAAAGCTCGTTTCTTCTTTTGTAGTATAGATTTAAAAACAAAAGTGTAAAGAATATACCCTACAGCTGAGAGGAAGGTGATGATGACTAAAATGAGTTGAATGTTCATAATGTACTGATATTTGTAATTACTTCTACTGTAGTGCTTTCTGCGATTTTTGGAGAAAGAATATGGTAGGTGATATTAGGGGCTTCTGTGGTGGCATTTTGTGTAAATGTCACTGTTAATGTGTTTGTGTCTATCTCACAATCATTTATATAGTCATAGCTTATAGAGGTGTTGCCGTTAGCTAACCCTTGCTTACCTATAATAAGTGTGTAAGTTTCAAAATCTATTTGCGGCATACAAGTTCCGGTTATTTGAGCGTCAAATTCTGCTTGAGAGTTTATGAGCACAAATGTATCTTGTAAATCTATGTCTACTAGGTATTTAGTGTTCTCGCAGCTGTATGCAGCTTCAAGATTTGTATAGTCAATGTCGCTTACAAAACAACCCGAATCATCGTTTGTGCTACACGAAATGAGTAAGATGGTTATTAAAATTGATAGTATTCGCATTTTACTTTTTACTTATTATATAATTTAGTTGCAGTTCGATTCCGACATTGTTATGTAAGATACAAAATTTTCATTTTTACTCAATACTCAACTCTCACAGCTTCTTACTTTAAAAACTGATAAGCTCCTAGCGCAACAATATATGCTATTGCTGTCATTACTGTAAATTGCCATATAGGCCATTTCCAGCTATTGGTTTCTTTTTTTACAATGGCAATAGTACTCATACATTGCATAGCAAAAGCATAAAAAAGTAAGAGTGAAACACCACTTGCAAAATTAAAAAGAGGGCCTCCCAGTATAGGGTTTACTTCTGCGGCCATTCTATTTTTAATGGTTTCTTCTTCTTCACTACCTACACTATAAATAGTTGCTAGTGTTCCTACAAAAACCTCCCGAGCAGCAAAACTACTCACAATGGCTATCCCTATTTTCCAGTCGTACCCTAATGGAGCAACTGCAGGCTCAATGCCTTTACCAAGAATACCTATGTAACTGTGCTCTAGTTTAAAGGCAGCGATTTTTGTATCTAGTTCTTGGTCTGTAAGTGTTTCTGAAATATGCTGTTCATTAACAATTGACTCTGCATTATTAAAATCTCCAGGCCCATAAGAGGCAAGCACCCATAGTATTACTGAAATAGCAAGAATGATTTTACCAGCCCCAAATACAAAAGACTTTGTTTTTTCTAATACCGTAATAGCAACGTTTTTAAACAAGGGTAACTTGTAATTTGGCATTTCGACCACAAAAAATGTTTTACTTTTTACCTTTAAAAAACGGTCTAATAACCAAGCAGATACAATAGCCGATGCAAAGCCTAAAAAGTACATAAATAGTAAAGAGAGCCCTTGCAAAGTAAAAATACCAAGTACACGTTGTTCTGGTATCACTAACGAAATAATAATAAGATAGACAGGTAATCTTGCTGCACAAGTAGTAAATGGTGTTACAAGAATAGTAATGAGACGTTCTTTCCAGTTTTCTATATTTCTTGTTGCCATAATGGCTGGTATTGCACAGGCTGTTCCAGAAATTAAAGGAACGACACTTTTACCGCTAAGCCCAAAACGTCGCATAACACGGTCCATTAAAAATACCACACGACTCATATAACCACTCTCTTCTAAGATTGAAATAAACAAGAATAAAAATGCAATTTGTGGTATAAAAATAACGATACCGCCTAGTCCAGGTATGATACCTTCGGCGATGAGGTTTGTAAAATCTCCTGCCGGCATGGCGCTTTTAGTCCATTCACTAAAAGAAGCAAAAGTGCTATCTATCCAGTCCATTGGGTAGGTGCTCCAGTCAAAAATTGCTTGAAAAATGAGGAGTAAAATTCCGAAGAAAATAATATAGCCCCAAAATTTATGCATTAACACTCTGTCTAGTCTACTTCTTAAATCTTTTGCATTTGCAGCATCAACAATGAGAGTTTCTTTTAAAACCTTGTTGATAAACTGGTAGCGGGCAATAGTTTCTTTTTGTTGAAGTCTTTTAAGGTTGCTCTCAGATTCTGTTTTAAAACTAGCAACTACTTTTAATTCTTGACGGTCTAGTTTTCCAAAATTTACATCTTGGGTGATTACTAACCATAGCTTGTATAAATCTTGATTAGGGAAGGTTTTACGTAATCTGTTAAAATACTCAGGAGCAATTACAGAGGCGTTTAAGCAAGGCTTGTTGTTAAGTTTTCCAAAGTTTGTGATAAGCTCTTTAAGAGAGTCAAACCCTTCATTTTTTCTAGAGCTTATTAAGGCAATCTTTGTTTCTAGCTTTTCTTCTAAGATCTCAATATCTAAAGATATTGCTTTTCGCTTCATTCTATCTGCCATATTTATGGCGAGGATAGTAGGGATTCCTAGGTCTTTTATTTGTGTAAAAAGAAGAAGGTTTCTTTTTAGATTTTCTACATCTGCAACTACAACAGCAACATCTGGAAAATCTTTATCGTTTTTGTTAAGTAATAATTCTATTACTACGTTTTCATCTAGTGAAGAAGCATTTAAGCTATAGGTGCCGGGAAGATCAATCACGTGTGCTTTTACGTTGCGTGATAACTTGCAAGTTCCTTGCTTTTTTTCAACGGTGATACCGGGATAATTTCCTACCTGTTGGTTAAGGCCTGTAAGTCTATTAAATACAGACGTTTTACCCGTGTTAGGGTTTCCTATTAATGCAACATTAATCTGTTTAGCCATATTTCGACAAATTTACTTAGAGCAGAGTCGAAGTGCTCTTTATTAGTAGTGTCTTTTTTTAACTTCGGAAAAAGGCAATACTTAAATTTATTTAAATGAGTTTTACCTCAATTTTTTCTGCAGTTTCTTTTCTAATTGCTAGGTGACTCCCGTTAATATTTAAGTATAAAGGGTCTTGAAAAGGTGCTATTTGTACCAATTCTACTTCATTACCAGGTAGGCAACCCATCTCTAGTAATTTTAGTGGAACCACATCTACAGAAAACTCTAAGATAGTAGCTCTTTGTCCTTTTTTTAAAGTAGCAATTGTTAGCATTATTATTTAGATTGATTTTAAACAAGGCAAAAGTAGGTGTTTTGATATTGGTGTGCAATTGTTTTTGAAGAGGATTTAATGATAGTTTGTTTAATAATAAATTTATGGTGGTGTTATTAATCAAAACCTAAGTATAACAGTAATAAGGTCTTTTTTTTACTTAAATATTTAATCTTTAAATGGGTTAAATATTTAAAACAGAAACCATATAATTTATGTGAAATAAATTAAGTTCCAAATTGTTTTGGAATAATTCCAAGTTGTTGTAATTTAGCCGCAGATTAAAAAATTAAAATTTCAGAAATAATGAGTAGTGATAAAGAGAAAGACGCAAAATTAAAAGCACTTAAACTAACCCTTGATAAGCTTGACAAGACTTATGGTAAAGGTACGGTTATGAAAATGGGTGATAAGCAAGTGGTAGATGTAGAAACAATTTCGTCTGGATCTTTAGGGCTTGATATTGCATTAGGAGTTGGAGGATATCCTAGAGGAAGGGTTATTGAAATTTATGGGCCAGAATCTTCTGGTAAAACTACACTTACATTACACGCTATTGCAGAGGCTCAGAAAAAAGGAGGTATAGCAGCATTTATTGATGCTGAGCATGCCTTTGATAGATATTATGCAGAAAGTCTTGGTGTTGATATTGAAAACTTAATTATCTCACAGCCAGATAATGGTGAGCAAGCTTTAGAGATTGCTGATAATTTAATTCGCTCTGGCGCTATTGATATTGTGGTAATTGACTCAGTTGCTGCATTGACGCCTAAGAGTGAGATAGAAGGTGAGATGGGAGACAGTAAAATGGGGCTTCACGCACGTTTAATGTCACAAGCACTTAGAAAATTAACGGGGTCTATTAGTAAAACTAATTGTACTGTAATGTTTATTAACCAGCTTCGTGAGAAGATTGGGGTGATGTTTGGTAATCCAGAAACAACTACGGGTGGTAATGCATTAAAATTTTATGCATCTGTACGTCTAGACATACGTCGCTCTACACAAATTAAAGATACAGATAGTAATGTTCTAGGTAACAAAACACGTGTAAAGGTTGTTAAAAACAAAGTAGCACCGCCTTTTAAACTTGCAGAGTTTGATATTATGTATGGTAAAGGAATCTCTAAAGTAGGAGAGATTATTGATCTAGGTGTAAGTTTTGAAATTATAAGAAAAGCTGGATCTTGGTTTAGCTATGATGAGACAAAACTAGGTCAAGGTCGTGATGCAGTAAAAGCATTGCTTTTAGACAATCCAGAATTAATGGATGAACTAGAGGGTAAAATAAAAGTAGCGATTAAAGCGTTACAAGAGTAATCATTATGAATTTAGGATTATAAATTGGGTTTCTGCCATTTATAAACAGAATTCATTATATAATCGTACTATTATTGAAAAACCATCAAAATCAGACTCTAAATATCTGGTTTAGAACATTTCAGAAATAATAATCGTTCGTTAAAATTATTGTTAAAGATAATTATTGACGCAACCATCTTCAAAATCAGGTATCTATTGTATGTAGAAACCTGATTTTGTTGTGATTAAACGGTACCTTTATTCAAGATTACCGCAATAATACTAACCAAAGAAGGAGCCTACAGTTGACAGAAGAGCAGCTCATTATACAATGTAAGAAGCAAGATGCGCATGCGCAAGGAGCACTTTACCAGAAATATTCTGGAGTGTTGTTTGGTATTTGTCTAAGGTATTCGCCTAACTATGCGGAGGCTCAAGACAATTTACAAGATGCTTTTCTAACCATTTTTAAAAAAGTGGAACAATACTCAGGCAAAGGTTCTTTTGAGGGCTGGATAAAACGAGTAACCGTTAATACTGTATTACAGAAATATAGAAAAAAACGACATTTTGATATTGTAAATGAAGATCAGATTGCAGATGAGGCAGAAGTAGAAGTCGAGGATAATAATATACCATTACACGGTTTGTTGCAAATGGTACAAGAACTCCCAGACCAATACCGGCTTGTATTTTCATTATATGTTTTAGATGGCTATAGCCACAAAGAGATAGCAGAGCGATTAGGTATTAGTGATGGAACCTCAAAATCTAACTTAGCAAGAGCAAGAAAGATTTTGCAAAAAAAAGTGACTAATTTTAAAGATAACCAACAGTAGTTTTGCCTTACGGCGAAAATGTGAATGGGTTATTATATAGTAATATAACAACAAGTAGGTCTAGATTATAAGTTTTAAATGACAAGTTTGAACATTTAATACGACTTACATAAAGAAGTAAAACACATTCTGATTTAATATATCAGTACACATAAAGTTTTGGAAAGTAAAGGAAATAAAAATATCGACCAGTTATTTAAGCAACATCTGCAAGGGATGGAGTCTACACCTCCTCCTGCAGTTTGGGCAAATATACAAGAAGAACTGGGTCACAATAAACGTGATCGTAAGGTGATTCCGCTTTGGTGGAAACTAGGGGGTATTGCTGCCGCATTGGTACTCTTATTTGCGGTATCAAATATGTTTATTTCAGAAAATCCAGATAATCATATTCTTAATGATGACTCATTAGTAAATGAGGTAGAAACCAAATTTAATAGTCAAAAAACTAATGATGATTACAAGCAAGAAAAAACTTTAATCGAAGAAGTGAAAACAGATAGTGAGTTTAACAACACTGTTATAAACTCACAAAATACAAATGTCGCTAACAAACCCTTAGTAAACAAAGATGCTTTCCTTCCTAAAAAAGATGTTTTAAAAACTAAAAAACGTTTGATTAACTCATCTGTTGCTAACATTGTTACAACTAATACTAATAATACGTTACAGAAAAACATAACGATTGCTAACTCTAAAAGCAATATTGCTAAAAATACAATTGCAAAAAATAATCCTGTATCTAATCAAATAACTACTGTTGTAAAAGGCAATGAATCTAATATTGTTAAAGATGCTATAGCAGTAAAAGAAGGTGTTGCTATAACAGAATCAAACAAATTAAAAGAAGAGTTAGAAGAGGACAAAATTATAGATACAGAAAAAGAGAGCATTTTTGATGCTATTGATGAGCAGAAAGAAGCAGTTGCAAAAACCACAGATGATACGCCTGCAGATCGTTGGGCAATTTCTCCAAATGTAGCTCCTGTTTATTACAATACATTACGTCAAGGCTCTTCTATTGATCCTTCATTTTCAGATAATACACAAAATGGTGAGGTTAATATGAGTTATGGTATTAACGTGAGTTATGCTTTATCGCCTAGACTAACTGTTCGATCTGGTGTGAGTAGCGTGAATCTAAGTTATGCCACAGGCGGTCTTGATTTAGCTACAGGGGATGCAAGTGTTGCATTACAAGCTGTTACATTTAATGATACTGGTATTGTTGTAACCGCAGTTGATCAAGGTGCGTTAAACAATGTAGAAGCTGGTTCTCCTTTTGAAAAATTGACAAAAAAATCTACTAGTGGTGATGTGTCATTAACACAAAACATAAGCTACACAGAAATACCCGCAGAGCTTACATATGCTTTAGTAAACAAAAAGCTTGGAATTAATCTTATAGGAGGCTTCAGCACTTTACTGCTAGGTAATAATGAAGTTTCTGTGACTGCTAATGATTTTGAAAATGTACTTGGTGAAGCAAATAATTTAAGTGACGTTAGTTTTAGCACCAATGTTGGGCTAGGATTAAGTTATCAACTATCAAGAAAGTTTAAGTTTAATGTTGAGCCTATGTTCAAATATCAACTCAATCCATACACAGATAACTCGGTACAATTTAAACCGTATTATGTAGGAGTTTATAGTGGATTAAGTTTTAAATTTTAATTTAGGTTAGTTTTAGTTTGGCTGTAAATTACAGCTTGTTATAAGAAGACCCTTCAACGCCATTGAAGGGTTTTTTTGTTTGTCGAGAGGTACTTATATAATTTGCTGCTTTATTTAGCATATAAATTTTGACTGCTAAGTACGTCAAGTTTACTTTAAGACAACTAACTATATTTCATAAAAAAAGAGACTCAAATTGAGCCTCTTTTTTTATGAAATATTTGCGTTAGTTTAAGCGTGCTGCTTATCGTGTTTTCCTTCTTTTATCTCCTCGATTAGTTTTTTGTTAAAAGCTGGTAAATCGTCAGGATTTCTACTCGTTACAAACCCTGAATCTACTACTACCTCTTCGTCAACCCAATTTGCCCCTGCATTAATCAAATCATCTTTAATAGAAATATAAGATGTCATTTTTCTGCCTTTTACTACATCTGCAGAAATCAATGTCCACGGTGCATGGCAAATAGCTGCTACAGGTTTTCCTTGTTTAAAGAAATCTCGCACAAATAAAAGCGCGTTGTCATCTTTTCTTAAAGTATCTGGATTCATTACTCCTCCAGGTAATACTAATGCGTTGTAATCGTTTGCAGAAACATCTGTAAGCTTTTTGTCTACTTTAATTTCCTTAGACCAGTTGCCGTCTTTCCATCCTTTAATTGTTCCATTTTCAAGGCTTACAATGTCTACTTGTATGTCTTTATTTTCCATAGCCGCTTTTGGGCTTGTTAGTTCAGATTCTTCAAATCCATTTGTTGCTAAAATTGCTACTCTCTTATTCATGATATCTGTTTTTATAATTAATAATGATACAAATATACGGTTGAGTAGAAATGTTGAAAAAGATGTTAAGCTAAGCTTATGCTAAGGTTTGTTAAAGGAAATTTAACAAATAGTGTGTTTAACACTTTTTAATATAAATTATGATAATTGTAGAAAGCTTTCTTTTAAACAGAAGGGGTGTTTAATTCTTTTAGCAAGATCTCTCGCGTCTCTTCGCGTAACAATTTGCGGTCGTCGGCTTTAAGATTTTCTGTTGGTATAATAGCGTGTACTTTTACGCGCATAATACCTGGCGAACCCTTAAACATGTTAAAAGGGAATCTTTTTTTATTATCGTGAAAGGTAAGTGGTGCTATGGGTATATGATGATCAATAGCTAGTCTAAATGCTCCGTCTTTAAAGCTGTCTAAAACTATAGATTCATCATCTGGAACACCACCTTCTGGAAATATACATACGCTTAGACCTTGTTTTATTTTTTCTTGTGCACTATCAAAAACGGCTCTTCTACTCTGCATACTACTTCTGTCTACAAGGATACATGTGCGTTTATAGAAATAACCAAAAATTGGAAATTTTGCCAGTTCTGCTTTACCAACAAATACAAATGGATTCTTAACAGTATAAAGCATCAACATAATGTCTGTCATAGAGGTGTGATTACTCACAAAGAGGTAAGATGCTCCTTTTTTCCATTCTTTTTCACCTTTTACTTTTGGTTTAAAACCCATACCAACAAGGATGAATATAGCCCAAACTCTTGCCATCTTAAAAAAGAAAGGATACCAAGATTGTTTCATTACACTAATAATGAGCAATGGTAACATTATAAGAATAGGTAGTAGCATCAGGATATAAAACCAAATACGATATAGAAGTCCAAATATGTTGCTGATTATTTTCAAGGGTGTCAAATGTAAGTAAAAAAGAGGGAGTATTGAATAAGATGTTATAAGTGTAAATTTTAGATTTTCATAAAAAAAGCCGCTTTAGTTTTTACTAGAGCGGCTTTAAATAATTAATATTTCAGAATTAATTAGAGCGAATTTCTATTTCGTCTAACTCGTATGTACCATCAAATTCTGGGATTCCGCTACCTACATATTTAAAGGCGATATGTCCTGTACCATCTACACAAGATAAATCTACTATACCACTATCAAAAAAGTCTCCAAAAAAGGCGTCATCTGCAACAATAGAAGCCGCAGGTAATATAGCCCAAGTAGCATTAGGTATGTTTGCTGCAACACCGTCCCAATCGCTTGAAAAAAGTATTTCTAATGTACTACCATCAGAAAAGCTGTTTGAGCTCATAAAACGTAATGTCTCGCCGTCTTGCGCATCATAATCAATCTCTGGAAAAGCAAGCCAAGATACAGTGCTGTCATCACCACTATTAAAAGAGCCTATACTTGCAGAGATTCCAATAGATGCGTTTGTACTAGTGCTTGAAAAAGAAGTCCAAGCTTGTGTTCCTGCTTCTTGATAGTTAACCATTCCGTTACCAGAAAGAGGGGCACCTACTGTTTGAGTTTCAAAATTTTCTGAGAATAAAATATTTGCTCCCTCTGAAGCTGCTGTACCACAATCTACTATAGGTGGATCACAACGTTCAGGGTTTGTAAACTGAATATCATCTGTTGCTCTAATTTCTAAAATACGCTCATCACCAAAAAAGTTATTAGTGTAAATAGCACTAATACTACCTACACCTTCTGGTAATAAAAGTGATTTAAAGCTAGCAAATGAGCTTGTAAAAAATCTAATGTCTCCTGTGTTATCACAGCTTTCTAATTGACGTTCTCCATCAAAACCATCTGTAGCTTCACCAGCGTAAGTTAGCCCTAGGTTGTCTGCGGTAAACTGCATACCTTCAAACTGTACAAGTGTGTTTAAGTCATTTGTAGAAAGACCGTTTACTGTAGTCAGCTTTGGTGTGATATCTGCGATTACTTCTCCTGGTATCACGAATAAATCTGCAACACCATCTGGAATTTTTTCTATTTCTGAAACGTTAGGATATCCAATAGTGATATTACCTGCATCTTCATCTATTGCAAGACCATTTAATTTAATATAAACTTTACGCCCTACTGGTAGGTTTAGGTATAAATCACCACGGTCTATTGCAACACGCAGACCTAATCTAGGGTCGTTAGCGCTTAAGTCGTTTCCGTCAATAGAATTTTGTATTACTAATTCTTCAAAATAGTTACCATCTTTATCACTAGATACTACGTACCCTTCAATAATAAGCTCTGCTTCATCTGTACTAAATTCTGCATACCCACCTGCATTTGTAAAGCGAGCTATTGCTGCAGAAAAAGTAGTGGTTGCTGTAAGATTAGGGTTTAAAGGACTAGATTCACAACGCTCACCATCAAAAACTAAGTCATTTGTGTCTCTTACGTTTAAGGCAAAGTTTTCACCAAAAAAATCTTTTGACAATACCGCTGTAAGTGTACCAGAACCATCAGGGATGTTTATTGCTTTAAAGTCTGAAAATGTACTTGTTTGAAAAAGAATATCTCCTCCATCTGCACTACAGCTCTCTACTAATCTATCACCGTCAAACTCATCGCCTGCTTCATTTGCAAAACTTAAGTCTATTTGACCAGAAGTAAATTGTGCAGCTGGTAATTGAATTAATGTGTTTACATCTGCATCTGTAAGTTGGCTCAGAGTTTTAACAGCAGGAACCATAACAGCAACTTCTGGGTCTCTTATAAAGTATTCTTCTTCTTGAGCAGAAGTAATTTTTTCAAATCTATCATCTGAGCTACCTCTAAGCCCTAGCGTAAATACACCATTACCAAAACCAGCTGTAAGGCCTTCAAGTTTTATATAAACTTTTCTACCTATTTCATATTTGTTGAATAAAGGGTTTACATCTAGTAATACTTTAACCCCTCTTGTAGGGTTTTCTATTGCGTTTTGTAAAACTACTTCTTCAAAGAAATTACCAGACTCGTCACTAGAAACTACATAACCAGATATGTATTGGTCTGTTTCTTCAAAAGTAAGTGCGTTTTCTTGATTAGCAGTTACATTCTGTGCCCAAGAGTCATAAAGGGCATCAATATCTATAATTGTACCATCTATATTAACTTCAGAAACACTCGTGTCTGGTACTTCAAAGTCATCATCCTTTACACAGGATACAACAAATGCTAATGCAAAAAGCATTGCGATAAATGGAGTTAGTTTTAAATTTTTCATTTTTATATGGGTATTTAATTCTCTTATTTTTTTATTAAAATCTTACGTAAGCACTTACATAGTAGTTGGTTCCTGTTCCGAAGAAATATCTAGGACCAAACACTCTTCCATTTTGCAATGAAGTATCTTCTGCAAGATCTCTGTAGTTTGTTTTTCTACCTTGTTCAAAACCTCCTGTTTTATATTCAGTGTCAAAAATATTATTAACTGTAGCGAAGAAGCCAACGTAGTATCCTTTAATTCGCCAAGATTTACCTCCTTTAAGATTTACTAGGTTATAGCTGTCAAACTTTTCTTGCTTTAATAAGTCTTTTGCAATATCTGCATCATAGTCACTAAATGGTTGACCGTCAAAATCTGAACTAAAGTTATCTGTTCTAGCTAAGTTGTTTATATCTAAATATGCATTTGAGAAAAAGTTCAAACTAGCACCAAACCACCAGAAATCTGGGTCGCGATATTCAAATCCTATCTGTGCTGCTCTTTCTGGACCTCCAGCAACGTGATAGTCTTTAAGTTTTGCAGTACCGTCTCCAAAAGAAAGAGGACCGTCAAGATCGTCACTCTCTAAATATAGATTTGGATTGTTTGAATAAGTGTATTGACCTACAGATGCAGCTCCTAATAACTTAATAGTTGGGGTTACTTGTGCTTCTATACCTAACTCTCCACCTACATGTCTTCTTTCAATATTTGTCATTACCTCTTGAACAAAGAAGTCTTCATCTGAACCTTGTCCAGAAACGTTTTCTGTAAAATAAAAGCCAATGTCTGTACCGTCTTTAAAGCCACTATAAAAACCAGTAAACCTCGCTTTAACTATAGGAGATTTAAAGATGTAGCTAATATCTGTACTTGTGATTTTTTCTTCTTCAAGACCAATAGTAGATGCATTACTTACACGTGAGTTGCTAAAAGAGTTTCTAACACTTGGTGCTTTTTGTATCAAACCTAAGTTTACATCAATTAAGTGACGTCCTGTAATTTTATAGGTTGCGCCCCCTTTTATACCAAAGTTTGTGAAATTCAATTTTTCACTTAGACCAAAAGAAGCATCACCTAAAAAATTACTATTCTCATATAGTCCATCTCTTTGGTAACTTGTTGTTCCTCCAGATAAAGCTGCGTAAAAGTCTACTTGTTTGTACTTAAATTGAGCTTGAGCAAATGCGCTTAAATCGTTAGCATTAATAATATAGTTGTATTTGTAGCGATCGCCTTCACCTGCAATACGGTTAATGTTATTAATATCACTCTGTCCTAAGTTATCTAAATCTGTCTCTTCACCTGCGTCTCCAGATGCTGCTTCTGCAAAGTTGTCAATATCTAAATATCCAGTACCACCAAGTAGATCTTTAATTTGTGCGTAGTTTTCACTTTTTAAGCTTCTATAAGAAATGTTACCATTAAAGGTAATGTTCTCTGTTAGGTCTGCGCTTAAAATAGAGTTAAAAGAGATTTGTGTGTCTTGGTTTACATCATCTTGAATAACATAAGTTGAAGCTTTAGCATTTCCGAAGGCATCAAAATTTGCTCTGTAGATATCTGTCCAGTCTATTTGACCATCATTGATAAACTCCTGCTCTGCTGTGTAAGCTCTTTGATAATCTATAGGTGTTGGGGTTTCGTTTCTAGACAGTGCGTAACTAGGAAGATTTTGATAATAGTTTGCAAGTGGGTTACTAGCACCACCTCCTGCATACTGGCTACCAGGTTCTCCAATTAAGGTTGTACCATTATTGTCAATACGGCTATTTTTTATTGAACCGGTTTGAAAACCAACGTTTGTATTTAACTTTAATTTCTCGTTTATGTCCCAAAAGTGGTTTAACATAAAGATTGGTTCTTCAATTTCTCTTGTTCGGCTATTTCTAATCTCACCATCCTGCATACCCCAGTTTGGGTTGTATTGAATGCCTTTAAGGTCTTTTACCTCTTGAGTTATCGCAGTAGAACGACCACGACGGTTAGGGGTGTAAAAAGCTGTAAAGTTTAAACTATGATCGTCATTTAATTTTTTCTCTACGGAAGCAAAAAATGAATTTGCGTCATATAAAGTCCCTTCTTGATATCCTTCTTCTCCAAAACGGCGAGATAAAAGTACAGAGTAAGACCAGCCATTTTGATTGACTCCGCTATTATATGAGCCCATTATACGACCAGTATAACTACGATTACCAGCGGCATAACTTATACTACCGCCTTCTCGGTTTTGTGAAGCTCGCATGATGATGTTTGTAGTTCCTGCTACATCACCAAAAGCATAATCATTAGGGGTTAAACCCATTGAGAACTCTCTGTTACGTTGCATGTCATTAAGGCCTCCCCAGTCTCCCCATTGTGGGCGACCGCTATACATTTTATTCATTTCAAGACCATTGATAAGTACTTTACCGTTAGCGTTGTCTAAACCTCTAGGGCGAAAAAACGTTGCGCTAAAATCAAAAGATGCGGCATTTAAAAAAGCATCACGTGATGCTTGTAATAAACCTGAGATGTTAAAAGATGTACCGTCATCTTGATCTAACTCATTGTCAGATAAGCTAATAACTCCTATCTGAGATTGAAGTTCTGTTAGATCTAACTCTAAGAGTATAGGGTTAAGATCTATAGGGCTGTTGTTTTGTACAACAATTTTAATTTGTTGCGAAAGATACCCAGTTTTTGTTACTACCATTACTTGCTCTCCTTGAGGGAGCTCTGTACTAGTAAAAGCAAAAAGACCTTTTGCATTAGTTTTAGTGCTAAATACACTTTCTAAAATTTGAACATCTACATTGGGTAGTGGTTCATTCGAGTTTGAATCTATAATCCTACCCTTCACGACAGCTTCTTGTGCTGACACTGTGAATAAAGTAAAGACCGTTAAACAAACAGTAAGTAAAAGTTGTTTCATTAATAAATCGTTGATTAGTAAGTTTATTAAATTGTTATTAAGGCAGACAAATCTACATATTTATGTAGAGATTTTCTACATTTGGCAAGACATTTGTAAGACTTTACATAAATTTAATATACGGAAATCCATGAAGTTAAAATATTCTGTACTAGCAGTTTTAGTGTTTAGTATCACCTCATTTTATGCTCAAGAAAAGAAACAATATAAGGTAAATACTGTAGCTTTTTATAATGTAGAAAACCTATTTGATTTTGAGGACGATCCTATCACTTATGATGATGATCGTACACCAGATGGTAAAGATCACTGGACAGAAGAAATCTATAACGCTAAGCTTGTAAATATGGCTAAGGTTATTGCAGAAATAGGCTCTGATGTAACTGGTACAACACCGGCTATAGTTGGATTATGCGAAACTGAAAATAGACGTGTATTAGAAGATCTTGTAAATCAAGACCCATTGTTACAAAAAGATTATGGTATAGTGCAATATGAGTCTCCAGATAGAAGAGGTATTGATGTTGCTTTGATATATCAAAAAAGATTATTTACTCCTACAAACTCTAAGGCGTACCCTTTATATATTTATGATAATAATGATAACACAAAGCGTGTTTTTACAAGAGATCAACTTTTAGTTAGTGGAATGCTAGATGGAGAAAAAATACATATTATTGTAAACCACTGGCCTTCTAGAAGTGGAGGAGAAGCAAGAAGTCGCTACAAAAGGAACAAGGCAGGAGAGTTAAATAGACACATAATAGATTCGCTTTTTAGTGAAGATCCTTATGCAAAAGTAATTACGATGGGTGACTTAAATGATGACCCTACTAATGAAAGTGTAAAAAAGTATTTAAAAGCAAAAGACACTAAAGAAGGGATGAAATTAAAAGAATTATATAATCCTATGGAGTCTATGCACAAAAAAGGTTTAGGTACACTCGCTTATAGAGACAGCTGGAACTTATTTGACCAAATGATAGTTTCTACAGAGCTTACCTTAGAAGATTACTCTTCATACCGTTTATATAAGGCGGGTATTTATAACAAATCTTACCTAGCTAACCCAAGAGGTCGTTACAAGGGATATCCTTATAGGAGTTTTACAGGAGGAGGTTTTACAGGTGGTTATAGTGATCACTTTCCTGTATATTTATTATTAATCAAAGAGATTAAATAGCCATGTTTAATGGCATTAAAAAAGGAGCAATTATTTATATAATTGCTCCTTTTTTTTATTTCTGAAATATTCTAGAATCCAACCCACTGGCCCCAAGGAATTCTACTTAATATTAAAACAAATGCTATAGAATAGAATATGGCAAGCATCTTTAATTTTGGTGTAGATACCAGCTTCTTTTTGTGTTTAGAATAACCTATTGTTATTAACACAGCTGCAATTAGCATTACTATAGGGTGATCAATTTTAACGCTTTTAAACCCCATAGGCGAAACTAATATTAAGGCGATACCTATTAAAAACATTGTATGCGTAACGATTAAGCTAAAAAGGGCAAGTCTAAAATCTCTAGGCTTATATTCTCTTTTAGAAAAGTAACCTATGAGTGCGTTTATTGTGGCAAGTGCTACAGCAATAAGAACGATATACGCCCATCCAGAGTGTAGGTATTTTAAAGTAGTGTACATTAATTGGTTGTTTATTATTTTTTTTCAAAGGTACAGATTATTCCAAATAAAAAAAGCCCTTGCTTGATGGTTGAACCATATAGCAAGGGCTTCATATTTCCGAAGAAAAAAGACTAGAAGTTAAAACGAACTGCTGCGTTCCATGTTCTTCCTAGTCCAAAAAATACTCTGTTACTAGTTGAAATACCATCATACGTATCATCACCTTCTTGAGCAAATCTGTTTGTGTCAGATTCTGAAATGTAAGTTTCGTCTAACACGTTATTCATATTAAATCTAAAATCCATTGTGTTGTCTAAGAAAGGTACTGAGAATCCAAGACCTGCATCAAGTAAACCAAAAGATGGTAACTCAAGTGACCCGTCGTTATCTTCAGAGCCAAAATCTGTAGCATCAATAGCAGCATACAGGTTATCTGCTCTTCTGTAGTTTGCATCTATAGTAAGACCTTTAACAATCTCTACATCAATACCTAAACTTGCAGTAAACTGAGCAGCATCACCAACTTTTACTTCGTCAAGATATAATGTTTGCTCATCAAAGCCAGGAATTAAAGTCTGGTCTGCATCTAAGAATGCAGCAGATACATTTCCTTCATATTGCCAGTCTCCTACAGAAACCATACCTCTAACGCCTATGCGGTCTGTAATTTTAAGACGAGCGTCAACTTCAACACCCATATGCACTTGCTTTATACCTTGAAGGTTAGCTGTACCACGTACATCATCGTCTTCACGTATGTCTTCTGGAACAGTCTCGTCATTATTGTTGCCTAAGACATCAAATGTTTGAGAAATAGACTCATATCTATCTGCCCAGCTAGTTCTGTAAAGGTTAACATTAGCCTTAAATTTTGAACTTCTAAAACCGTATCCTATTTCTGTACCAATGATCTTTTCATTTATTAATTCTGGATTTAGGTTGTTTCCGAAATTAATGAATACAGCATCAAACAATGGTTGCTTAGAGAAATAACCTCCGTTTGCAAACACGTTGTGGTGATCATCAATATTGAAATTAATACCTGCTTTGATGTTACCTCCTAAAAGATTTTCTGTATCTGTCTTTTCTGCAGGAACTTCGTTAAAAAATTCTTCACGTGCAAAACCTTGATTTGAAGCAGCACCCTGTAAAAACAAGTTGTAACGTTCATCATCACTTGTGTACTCTAATTGACCAAATACTCCAGCCCAAGTTACAAATCCTTTATTGTAGTAATCTATTTTGTCTTCATCATCAATGTTTCCAAAAACCCACCAAGGCTTATTTGCCTCATACTCGTTTCTATAAATTTCGTTTGGTGTATTTTGATTGTCTACGGCTAAATAAGCATCTCCTCCTAATAGTTCATTTACTCTTCTGTAGTGAAAACCAGTGTATTGTCTTAAGTCTACTCCAAAATCAAGATTTAAGTTGTCATTTAATTCTGTACCTAAGTTAGCAATAACCCCATACCAGTTATGAGAGTTTATTGAAGACCTACGTGTGATACCATTTTGAGCAGATCTGTCATCACTAGTTGTGTTTAAAAATATACCGTTAGTTTGTTCTCTCTGTACAGTTTCTCCAGCAATAACAACTGGTAAACCTTGGTTGTAATCACGTATAAGGCCTACATCTGTAATACCATCTGCAGTCTGTAAACGAGTGTCATATTGTCTTTTACCATCTACACGTCCTATTTCACCTATACTACCACCTCTACCAAAAGAAGCATATGCTACGGTAGATAGTGTAGTTGCATCAGATAATTCATAATCCCAATTTAAACTGATAACAGGTTTGTGATAAAAGTTTCCAGAAAAAGTATATTCTCTTCCGTCTAAGACACCCCAATTAGGATTATACTTAATGTCTGGCTCACCATTCTCACCATATTTAAGAAATTCACTAATCTCAATACCACGTCCTCTTTGATTGTGCTGTTGTGGTGCTCCTGTTATTGTAAGCTCAAAAGCACTTTTTTCACTTGCTTTGTACCCTAAAGCAGCATAGTAGTTCTGACCGTGAAAACGAGTTCCATCAACATAACCATTACCTCTTGTGTTACTTAATAAAAAAGACCCTGACCATCCACTTTCAGTAAGACCTGATGCATAAGATGCGATTGTTTTTACATAACCATCGTTACCAACACTTCCACTTAAGAAAGCACCTTGATTTCTTTCTGCACTTCTTGTTACTACGTTAATAGTACCACCTACAGAAGAAACCGTAAGTTTAGAAGATCCTAAACCACGTTGAACTTGTATTGCAGAAGCCACATCACTTAATCCAGCCCAGTTACTCCAGTATACTTGACCATTTTCCATATCATTAACCGGTACACCGTTAATCAATACTGCAGAGTTTTGAGTGTCAAAACCACGAATATTAATACGAGCATCTCCATAACCACCACCTTGCTTAGTTGCATAGATAGAAGGAGAATTGTTTAAGATTTCTGGAAATTCTTGAGATCCTAATTTTGTTTGGATCTCTGCAGCGCTAATTGTAGAAACTGCAACTGGGGTTTTACGATCCTGAGCAATATCTAATACACCAGTAGCTTTAATTACTACTTCATTTAAAGAGTTTGCATCTTGTGCAACTTGTACTCTACCTAAATCTACGCTACCTCCTGCAAGGTTAAAACGCATCGTTTTGTTCTCATACCCAATGTAAGAGACAGTAATTGTACCTTGATTAGAAGATACCTTTAATGAAAAGTTTCCATCAAAATCTGAAATAGCACCATTATTAGTGCCTGTTTCAATAACGTTAGCTCCAGATAATGGCATCCCAGTTTCGGTGTCCATCAATATTCCGGTTACAGTACCTTGTGCAGATACTGCGATTCCTGCTAATAAGAATACAGCAAGTAAAATTTGTTTCATAATGTTTGTTTTTAAATGAGTGTTTGTTAGTCTCAAATTTTTTGCAAAAATACTATTAATCTTTAGTTAAAAAAGAATGAAATGTTAGTAAATTGTAAAGAATTTGTTTTTAAAAATAAACGTTAATACAAAACCGTTAATATTTCTGTAAAGGAATTATAAAATTGTTATTAACAAACTGATATTCTGCTCTTTAGTAAGTGATGCAATCTAGTTGCTCTTTAAGAGGTGAAATAAACTGCTGGTAGTCTGCAGCATATTCTTGAGGTAGTGGTTTTGAGGCAGGTAGATCTTGCTTAAAGGGGTCTACTTCTTTTCCGTTTTTCCAGAAACGGTAGCAAACATGGGGTCCGCCTGTGTTGCCAGTCATCCCTACATAGCCAATAACTTCGCCTTGTTTTACATATTCACCTACTTTTACCTTTCTACTTTTCATGTGTAGATATTGAGTTTCGTAAGTTCCATTATGCCTAATTTTCACGTAGTTACCGTTTCCTCCTCTTTTTTCAGATTTTGATACTACTCCATCTGCAGTTGCAAGAATAGGAGTGCCTATGGGAGCAGCAAAATCTGTTCCTCTGTGTGGTTTTAGTTTATAACCGTAATATTTTATTCTTCTTTTAAGGTTGTAACGAGATGAGATACGACTAAACTTGACTGGAGCCTTTAAAAAAGCACGTCTTAAATTATTTGCCTCTTCATCATAATAATCTGAATAAAGCTGTAGTGAATCTGCTTGATAATCAAAAGCATAAAGTGGCTGCCCGCGGTGCTCAAAATAAGCTGCTTTAATATCATGTAATCCAGCTGATATTGTGTCGTTTATAAATTTTTCTGTGTAAACTACTTTAAAACGATCACCTGCTTGTAGTTGAAAGAAATTTACTGTCCAGGCATATATGTTTGATAACTTGTCTGACATGTATGGACTAAGGTTTTCTTCTTCCATGGTTTGTGATAAAGAGCTTTTTATGATTCCAGAAGCTTCTTTCTCAACATATTTAACTTCTTTTTGAGCGTTAAAAACACTTGTAGAGTCCCTGAGATCTACTACTACATAGTGCACTCTAGTTTTTTCATAAACAAATAACTGGGTTTGTGCCGTTGTGTCTTTTGCATTAAACAATGCGTAGGGTTTACCTACATTCATTTTTCTTACATCAAAACTATCTTTAAACTTTGTAGCAACTTCAAAAATCTTTGCATTTGCAACCCCATTAGCATCTAAGATTCCGCCAAAGGTGTCACCACTGCGCACGGTATCTTTAATGATGTCAAATTCAGAAATATCAAAACCATACAGAAATGAAGGGGTCTCTTTCTCAACATTTTCTGAAATTTGATTTAATGAATCGTCATCTTCTTTGTCATTACAAGCGTAAAAGAAAAGGAATAATATAGGGAGTAGGGCTATTTTTTTCAACAATGATTGGTATTTGTATTTGTCAGTTTTGTTTAAGTACTATAGGTCTTTACCCCAATTTTTTAGTTCGTCTTCACTCCATAATTCTGGAAAGAAAATTCTTCGCTGATATTTTGGGTGCATATATTTTACCCAGTCACTACCGCCTGTTGCTTCTCCTTTATTTTCTGGGTTGTTACCTGTTATATAATACTTTGCTGCATTATAATGTGCAATCACCCAAGTAATATTTACTGTGTAGTCATAATGACGCATCGCTTTTATAAGTTTAGGGTCTTCTTTTACGTCTTGTGGTAGTTGTTTAAACTTAGCGTAGAGATTTGTGGTGTTGTATTTTTGAGTAAAGTCTATAAAATCTTGTTTGTATCTTTCTTCAAATGCAGTTAATAGATATGATTTTTCTCCAGTTTTAAAATCTTTTCCTGCTGCTTGCCAGTATAGGTGATCGATGGCATGCTCATAAGGTGTGTTTCTGTCTATGTTGTCTCTAAAACGAGCATCTATTAAATTAATTAAATCTGTAGATGCAAACTCAATCATTCTATATTGAGCGCTCTGAAAACCACTGGCTGGTGTCAATGTCATTCTAAATTTTAGATACTGTTCTCTATCCATACCATCTTGCATGATAGTAAAAGAGGAGGTAAGCATATCAAAATAACGACTTATACGCATTAACTTTTCAGAAAAGAAAGAAGCGCATATCTCATCACATTCTGCTATTTGTTCAATCTCCCAGAGTATCATTTTAAAAAGCAACTCATTTACTTGATGGTACATAATAAAAACCATCTCATCTGGTAACTCTGTGCGCTGTATTTGTAAGCTTAAAAGCGCATCTGTTTTTATATAGTCCCAGTATGTAATAGGTTCACTATATAAAAGCCCCTCTAGATGTGTATCAAGATCTTGACCTATAGCACTGTATTTTGCTTCTAGTTTATTAAGTAACTCTTCTCTGGTTGGTTCCATTTATTGTTAATCTACGATTATTCTAAAAGAATGTTTTAATCCTCTAAATTCACTTAAGGAAGCTTTTAAAGATCCTACGGCAAGGTCTGCTTTTATTACAATTGGTATTTTGTTTTGGTCATCACTAACCCATACTGTTAAGCTCTCTTTTTCTTTAAAAACTCGACCTGCTTCTACATAAGGTCTAAACTTTAAACAAGGAACTTGCCCAAAAGTAGTTTTTAAGGTTTCTCTACCCAAGAATTTCATCTTAAATTTATGAACTCCTTTGTCAAAATACATGTCAAGATCTTCTTCATGACCTACTTTTATGTTTTTTGTGTCAAGGTTATTACGCAAATAGTAAAATGCAGATACCATATCTTGAGCGTCTTTGGGGAATGATGCTACTGTTGTTTTGTCGTATTTAAAATCACTAATTGTTGCTTGTTGGTTTTCATGGTTAAAATCTATTCTTAGATCTTTTTTATAACCTCCTTCGTTTATTTTTCTAACAAAACGTAAGGGTCTATCTGTGCCTTTCTCTACATAAGACTGGTATCTATCTTCTACATTAAAGAAAAGCTTAGTCATTCCAGTAGTTACGCCATAGCCTTTAATATGAAAAACTTCTTTACCCTTTAGTGTTTTCTCTTCAATATCTAAGGTTGCATAGCCTGCAGTAACAAAGCCGTAGTGCATTCTAAACTTTAGAGATTCACCGTCTTGATACACAGATTCTTGCGCATTTATTTCTAACGAGAATAACGTTAAGAAAAATAAGAAGATTGTTAAATTTGCTTTCATCTTTTTGGGTCTTTACCCTAGTGTTTGCAATAGCTGTACCAAATGTAAAAACTCAACGCAGAAAAGGGTGAGTTATTCTATTTGTTTCTGAAATATTACAAATAAAAAAAATCAGACAAAGAGTTTAACATTTATTATAGATTAGCTTTAAATGGCACGTTTTCCGAAGTAAAGAAGCGATTAAATATTAATCGTGATCTAACCAGCTTTTGTAGTAAGTGTCATCAGAGAGGTTTAACCCTTCTTCTGTTACCATTAATGGCTTAAATGTATCTACCATGACGGCAAGCTCATCGCTTCCTTTTTTACCTATACTTCTCTCTACAGCTCCTGGGTGGGGACCGTGTGGTATACCGGCTGGATGCAGACTTATGTGTCCTTCTTCTATGTCGTTGCGGCTCATAAAATCACCATCTACATAATATAAAACCTCATCACTATCTATGTTACTGTGATTGTAGGGAGCAGGAATGCTCTCTGGATGGTAGTCATATAATCTTGGGCAAAAAGAACAAACTACAAAGGCGTTTGTCTCAAAAGTTTGATGCACTGGTGGCGGTTGGTGTACACGACCTGTAATAGGCTCAAAATCGTGGATAGAAAAAGCGTAAGGGTAGTTGTAACCATCATAACCCACTACATCAAAGGGGTGTGCAGCATAAACCATTTCAATAATTTCATCTTTCTTTTTTACTTTTAGTAAAAAATCACCTAGTTCTTTATGTGTTTCTAACTCATATGGACGGCGTATATCGCGCTCACAAAAAGGAGAGTGCTCTAATAATTGACCAAAATGATTGCGATATCTTTTTGGGGTATAAATAGGGCTGCGAGACTCTACTATAAAAAGACGATTGTCTTCTGTGTCAAAATCTATCTGATAAATCATACCACGAGGGATCACAATATAATCTCCATATTTAAAATCTAGATTACCTAGTTGCGTGCGCAGTTTTCCTGTTCCTTTATGAATAAACAGAAGCTCATCTGCATCTGTGTTTTTATAAAAATAATCTTTAATAGAGTGTCTAGGTGCAGCAAGGATAATGGTGCAGTCACTGTTTGTTAACACTGCTTTTCTGCTGTCTAGATAATCATCTTCTGGTTTAACTTGAAAACCTTTTAAGCGGTATGATTTTATGTTGTTTTCTACAGCAATTTTTGGGGCTACACTATATTGTTTTTTAATTTCTTTGACCATCGTAGGGCGATGCTCATGGTACATATTTGTATACATTCCATCAAAACCTATGGTTCCAAAAAGTTGTTCACTATATAAGCTGCCATCAGGTTTTCTAAACTGTGTATGGCGCTTATGAGGTATTTTTCCTAGGGTGTGGTATAGTGGCATAATGTGCTGTGTTAATCCTTACAAATATCGGAAAAATTGACGAAACAATATGCAATCTAAAACTTAAAACCAGCAGCTATATGCCATTCTGTAGTGTCGCGCTCTGGAGAGTAGGTGTATTTTACTTCTAATGGTCCTAATGGGGTCTCTAGACCATACCCAAGACCATACCCACTGTAGTCTACTCCGTCTATCCATTGTTTTGTAGAAAAAAGATCATCTCCTATGTTTGCAATGTTCCCGAAAACAGAAAGATAGTTTTTTCTTGCAAACTCCCAGTCTACAGATAATGAGGTTTTAAGATAGGTATCACCACGTAAAGAAAGGGCTTCATATCCATAAAAAGGTAATATGTTATTTACCTGCTTAAAGCCATAACCTCCTAAGAAAAAGTCAAAAGACGAGGTGTCGTTTCCTCCTATTTTAAAACCACCTTCACTATTTATAAAAAAAGATAAGTTGTCTACTATTTTGTGGGCATACCCAAACCTGCTTTTTGCAATAGAGAAGCTTTCAAAATCTTCATTTCTACCTTGGGCAAAGAGATATAATTTAAAATCTCCCTGAAAAATAAAACCTTTTGTGGGAAAGTAGGTGTCATTTAAACTGTCAAAAACTAAGTAACCTAATGCATTGTAGTAATTAGTATTTTCAAATACGGTTTGCAGATTTTGATTTTTGTCTACGCCTATATTTTTAGAGAGATATTTAAGGTGTTTATGTTCTGCTCCAAGACCAATCAAGAAACTTCTTTGAAAAATGGTTTCAAAATAAAGTCTGTTTGTGTAGTCAGAATATTCTATTTCAATTTCATTAAGAGTTGGGGTGTCCAAGGATATTTCCGAAGACATTAAACCTATAGGCACGTCTTTATCAAAAAAGTTATATTCTGAAGATAAACCTATACTCCAGTAATACCCTTTGTCTATATAATAATCTGCCCTGTACCTTAAATTATCACCCACAATAACATCTAATGAGGCTATGTCATTATTTGTAAATAATCTTTTTCTAGTCAAATTTGTTAAAAATGAAGATCTATACAAGTCGTTATAATGAACAGAAAAACGTAGCTGAAGTCTGTTTTCACTCTCTGTGAGTTTAAATATTATTTTGTGAGTTCCGTCATCATTTTTTATTAAACGGTAGTCTATGTTTTGATAATTGCCTGTAGCAGCTAGGTTGTTTATACCGTCATTAAATTTCTTGAAGGTGACTTGGTCTGGGGTTTTAATTTTTAATTTACCTAAGACGTATGACCTTGTGTAGCGGTCTGTACCCTCTATTTCTACCTCTCTTATATAATAGGATTGTTCTTTCTGAAATTTGACTTCGTCACGATTTTTAGTTTGTTGTTTGCTTGCTATTTCTGCAAGTTTATCTGTGTAGGCAGTTGCGGCTTCGTAACCAGAGTCTATAATTTTGCGCCCTTCATCAAAAGAAACAACAGTGTAATCTTGAATATCTGGTTGAATATAAACGTCTGTTTTTTCACGTTTACCTTTCATGTTGCTTTGAGTGCCAAAATTGTTAATCTGTACCATCACCTGAACGGCAGAGTTAATTTTATCACGGGTTTTTAGGTCATCTTGTACATCTACTCCAATAATGATATCCATCCCTTTTGCGCGTAATTCATCTACGGGATAATTATTTACTACACCTCCATCTATTAAAACACGATCACCTATAGTAACTGGGCTAAAAAGGGTGGGTAAAGCACCACTTGCTACAACGGCTTTTGGTAAATAACCAGACTCTAAAACAACTGGTTGGCCTGTTTCTATATCTGTTGCAATACATAAAAACGGAATAGGTAGTTGGCTAAAATCATCAAAATCCCTTACGTGTGAGGTTAGGTTTGACAATAGGTTGTATACATTTTGTCCTTTAGATAAACTAGAAGGGAAGCCTATTTTAAAATTATCAAAAGGTAGTGTTAACGCATACCTGTCAGTTTCTTTTTTTTCATAAAAAGTTTTTGCTCCTCGAGGGACTTCATCATTAATAAGAGTTTGAAAATCTACAGTGCTAAATATAGAGTCTAACTGTTTAGCATTGTAGCCAGCAGCATAGAGAGAGCCTACTATGGCACCCATACTTGTACCGCTTATATAGTCTATTTGTATTCCTGCTTCTTCAATAGCTTTAATGGCACCGATGTGCGCAAGACCTTTTGCGCCACCGCCACTTAACACAAGACCAACCTTTACGTCTTGCGTAGTGTCTTTTTGCGCAACTAAACACAGCGGGAAAAGCAATAATATGAGAATGAGTTTTTTCAAGAATCTATTTAGATTTTAATACTAACAGTAAAATAAGTAAACTATTATAAATGAACTATGAAGTTTGAAAATAAGCCTTTACTTTTTCTGCTCTACTAGCCCCTATAACTTTTGCTAAATCATCAAAAGAAGCCTCACCTATACGTTTGTGACTTTTAAAATGTTTTAATAAATCTATTACCGTTTTTTCTCCTATGCCGGGTATGGTTTCTAGCGCGGTATTTAGTGCTTCTTTACTTCTTAATTGTCTGTGAAAAGTAATCCCAAAACGGTGTGCCTCATTACGTAACTGTTGTATAATTTTTAAAGTTTCAGATTTTTTATCCAAGTATAATGGTATAGGGTCATCTGGATAAAATAACTCTTCTAGTCTTTTTGCAATACCTATGATAGCTATTTGTCCTCTTAAACCTAAGTCATCAAGCGCCTTTAGTGAAGAAGATAATTGTCCTTTACCACCATCAATAATAATAAGCTGTGGTAAGGGTTGTTTTTCTTCTACGAGTCTTTTGTATCTTCTATAAACTACTTCTTCCATAGAGGCAAAATCATCTGGGCCTTCTACTGTTTTTATATGAAATTTACGATAATCCTTCTTACTTGGTTTTCCGTTTTTAAAGACTACACAAGCAGCAACTGGGTTAGTACCTTGTATATTACTATTGTCAAAACACTCAATATGTCTTGGCTCAACAGAGAGACGAAGGTCTTTTTTCATTTGCGCCATAATACGCTTCTCGTGGCGATCTGGATCTACTATCTTAGACTGCTTAAAACGCTCAAGTCTATAATATTTTGCATTACGAGTAGAGAGGTCAAGAATCTTCTTTTTATCACCCACCTTTGGTATGTGTATTTTTACACCCTCTTCTACGCTAATCTTAAAAGGCACGTAAATTTCTTTAGATAAAGAATTAAAACGTTGTCTTATTTCTAGAACAGACATTTCTAATAAATCTTCATCTGTTTCATCTAATTTCTTTTTTATTTCTAGTGTGTGGCTACGTATAATCGCGCCATAACTTACTTGAAGGTAATTTACATAAGCATAGCTCTCATCACTAATAATAGAAAACACATCTACGTTTGTAATAGTAGGATGTACCACCATAGATTTTGATTGGTAGTTTTCAAGTGCATCTATTTTTTCTTTTACTTTTTGAGCGTCTTCAAATAATAACTCATCTGCAAATTGGTGCATTTGTTCTTTAAAAAGATGTAGCGATTCTTTAAAGTTTCCTTTTAAGATATTGCGAATAGAGGCTATGTTTTCGTTGTAGAATTTTTCAGAATAAAGCCCCTCACAAGGACCTAGGCAATTACCTAGATGATATTCTAAACATACTTTATATTTTCCATTTCTTATTTTATCTTCGGCAAGATCAAAGTTGCAATTACGTAAAGGGTAGAGCCCTTTTATTAAATCTAGCAACGCATGTATCGTCTTAAAATTTGTGTAAGGCCCAAAATACTCAGAGCCATCTTTTATAAGCCTTCGCGTAGAAAAAACTCTCGGAAAACGTTCATTTTTAATACAAATCCAAGGATAGGTTTTGTCATCTTTAAGCAGAATATTATACTTGGGCTGGTATTTTTTAATTAGGTTGTTTTCTAGCAATAAAGCATCTGTTTCTGTCTCGACAACAATGTGCTTAATATCTCTTATTTTTTTAACTAAAATGCGCGTTTTTGCGTGATCGTGCTCTTTATTAAAATAACTCTGAACCCTTTTTTTAAGGTTTTTTGCTTTCCCTATATACAGTAATTTACCATCTTTATCATAGTACTGGTACACTCCCGGCGTGCTGGGGAGTGTAGATACTTGTAGTTTTAAAGACGCTTCTGCCATAGCGTAAAGATAAAAGCAATTTTTTTGCCTTCGGAAATGTGATAGGTTGAATTTTTGTTAAAGTTTTTGTTTTATTTTTATCCATTAATTGCGGCTGTTTTTTTAGTTAGCGCTTAAATCAATTTTTTTATAGCTAATTTTTTAAAACATAAAACTTCTATCTTCACAAAATGAACATTGCAATCCTATCTAGAGGCGAACACTTATACTCTACACAAAGTCTAGTAAATGCTGCAGAAAAAAGAAATCACGACGTTGAGGTCATAGACCCCACCTATTGCAATGTGATGATAGAGAAGAATAAAGTGCTTTTGCAATATCACGGTGATATTATAGATGATATAGATGCTATTATACCAAGAATAGGAGCGTCAAACACCTATTATGGTACATCTTTAGTACGACATTTTGAGGCGATGGGTGTTTATACAGCAGCATCGTCGCAAGGGATAATACAATCTAGAGATAAGTGGACTAGTTTTCAAATACTGGCAAAAGCGGGAATCCCATTACCTAAAACGACGCTTGGTTCTCCAGCTTATTTAAAAGATTTTCTTAAAGATTTTGGAGAAGGAAAAGTGATTGTTAAAATCTTAGAGGGTACTCATGGCAATGGTGTTATTTTATGTGATAATTATGTAAATGCATTATCTACTGTAGAGACCTTGCAGGGTTTAAATACACGTTTTGTTATGCAAGAATATATTGCAGAGTCTAAGGGTTCAGATATTAGGGTAATTGTTGTGGGAGGTGAAGTAGTCGCTGCTATGAAGCGTTTTTCTAAACCGGGAGATTTTAGAAGTAATCTTCATCAAGGTGGGAGTGCCAAAGTCTATAAACTTTCAGAAAAAGAAAAAGAAGTGGCTATTGCAGCTGCAAGGGTTTTAAATCTAGATGTTTGCGGTATTGATATTTTACCATCTGCAAGAGGGCCTCTAGTTCTTGAGGTAAACTCAACCCCGGGTCTTGAAGGTATAGAGACAACTACAGGTGTTTCGGTAGCTAGTGCCATCATAAAATTGATAGAAAAAAATTAAATTAAAAAAATTCTAAAATTTGCTACCCTAGTATAGTCTACAATGGCTTTTTAGTATCTTTCCACCCATTAAAATTTCAGAAGCATTGAAACGTAAAATAGGACGTACAGATAGGGTAGATTTTCCTTTACTAGATTTAACAAACATTGATATTAAGATAGATACAGGTGCATATACCTCCTCTATACATTGTCAAGAAATGAGAGTGGAAGACAATTTTTTAAAGTGTCGTTTTCTAGATGAAGAGCATCCTGATTATCATAATAAAGAGTTTGTTTTTGACGAGTATGATGTGCGTGTTGTAAAAAGTAGCAACGGGCAAACAGAGGTGCGTTATAGAATTCTTACCGAAGTTTTAATGTTTGGTAAAATTTATCCTATATTTCTAACCCTTAGTGATCGCACAGAAATGAAATTTCCTGTGCTTATAGGCAGAAAGTTTTTAACCAAGCGTTTTATGGTAGACATCAACAAAACAAATATCTCTTTTAAGCTTAAAGAAAAGGCTAATAAAAAATAAGTGACTAATAAAAGCAACAATAACAACCTTAACAATGAACATTAAAATATTATCTGCAAATCCAGACTTATACTCAACAAAAAGATTAGTAGAAGCAGCTAAAAAAAGAAAACACGACGTAGAAGTAATTAATCATACCAAGTGTGATATCGTGATTGAAAAAAAGAATCCGGTTGTTTTGTATAAAGGAAGAACGATAGAGAATGTTGATGCTGTTATACCCCGTATTGGTGCTTCTGTTACATTTTACGGTACTGCTGTTGTGCGCCAGTTTGAGATGATGCGCTGTTTTACTACTACAGAGTCTGTGGCATTAGTGCGCTCAAGAGATAAGCTAAGAAGTTTACAAATTTTATCAAGAGCCGGACTAGGATTGCCTAAAACTATTTTCACTAATTATTCTAAAAATGTTGAAGATATTGTAGAACAAGCAGGTGGAGCCCCAGTAATCATTAAATTACTTGAGGGAACCCAAGGAATAGGAGTGATACTAGCCGAAACTAAAAAAGCAGCAGAGTCTGTTATGGAGGCTTTTAATAATCTGCAAGCGAGAGTAATCGTGCAAGAGTTTATTAAAGAAGCTGGTGGTGCAGATATTAGAGCTTTTATAGTAGATGGTCAAGTGGTGGGTGCCATGAAACGTCAAGGAAAAGAAGGAGAGTTTAGAAGTAACCTACACAGAGGAGGTTCTGCAGAGGTGATAGAATTGACTGACGAAGAAGAGACAGCAGCCTTAAAAGCAGCAAAAGCAATGGGCTTAGGTATTGCAGGTGTAGATATGCTTCAATCATCTAGAGGACCATTAATTCTTGAGGTGAATAGCTCGCCAGGACTAGAAGGTATAGAGGCGGCAACAGGAAAAGATATTGCAACAAAAATCATTAAATATATAGAGCGTAACGTAGATTAATAATATGGCAGACAATCAAGACTTGATTATATTAAACGAGAGAGTGTCACCTGGTGATAGCAAGACTATTAATTTTAGTTTTGCAAAACTGTACACCTCTACAAACGTAGAGATACCAATAATTATAGAGCGAGCAAAAGAGCCCGGCCCTACCATATTGTTAACGGCAGGTATTCATGGTGATGAGATTAATGGTGTTGAGATTGTACGTCAAGTTATTGCAAGTAAGATTAATAAACCTACTAGAGGTACCATAATATGCATACCTATCTTAAATATTTTTGGGTTCTTAAATGCCAGCAGAGCTTTTCCAGACGGAAGAGATCTTAACAGGGTTTTTCCTGGGACAAAAACGGGTTCACTCGCTAGTAGAGTTGCATATCATTTTACAAAAGAGATTTTACCTTTTGCAGACTACTGTATGGATTTTCATACAGGTGGTGCTCAACGTTTTAATGCATCACAAATACGTATTACTCCAGGGCAAAGCGAATTAAAAACATTAGCAAATGTCTTTAATGCTCCATTTACGGTTTACTCATCAAATATTACTAAAAGTTATAGGCATACCTGCGATAAAATGGGAATACCAACATTACTCTTTGAGGGCGGAAAATCACTAGAGAGTAATAAATATATAGTTAAAGACGGAGTAGATGGTGTAAAACGCGTGCTATCATATCTAGAAATGCTTAGTCCTAACGTTATGGTGCCTGAAGCAAAAGCTGCGCCCGTAGTTATCTCAAAAAGCAGGTGGGTTCGTGCTCATAAAAGTGGTTTATTACATGTAAAAATAGACTGTAATAAACACGTGCAAAAAGGTGAGTTTCTTGCCACTATTACAGATCCCTACGGAAAAATGAGAATTAAAGTTACTGCGCCTAATGAAGGGTATATAATTAATATAAATCAAGCACCTATTGTAAATCAAGGTGATGCAATTTTCCATCTTTCTACAGAGAGTACTACGGAAATAGGAAATGATGAAGACAGTTAGTAATGATAAACAAGCAACAATTAAGAAAAGTCTACAAAGAAAAACGGGCACAACTTTCTGAAGACTCTATAGAAGAAATGAGTCTTGCTATCGCTAATCAAGCGCTGCGATTACCTATTTGGGGGGCTGTAAATTATCACATTTTTCTTCCTATTGAGGGTAAAAAAGAAGTAAACACTGAGTATTTATTACACATTCTACAAGGAAAAGATAAAACTGTGATTATTTCAAAAACAGATTTTAAAGCGATGGCAATGAAGCATATTTTATTGCAAGAAAACACAGTGATTAATATTTCAGAATATGGGATACCAGAACCTAAAGATGGAATAGAATTGCCAGCTTCTCATATAGATGTGGTTTTTGTTCCCTTATTAGCTTATGATAAAAAAGGTAGCAGATTAGGCTACGGTAAAGGTTTTTATGATCGCTTTTTATCAGAATGTAAAAAAGAGGTAATTACAATTGGACTTTCGTTTTTTGAAGCAGAAGAACTTATTGAGACGATACCTACGGATATTCCTCTTAACTATATGATTACACCAGAAAAGACAATCAGTTTTTAGGATAAATAGTGTCTTACACATTAATTAAATAAATGGAAATTCAAAAATCGCAACAAAATATTAATCCACTTGGACCACCACCAGAAAATTATTTGGTCTGGGCAATATTAGCTACAGTTATGTGCTGTATACCTTTAGGTATTGTTGCTATTATCAAATCTTCAAAAGTAAATGAGCTTTGGGCGATGGGAGATACTTTTGGTGCTCATAAGGCTGCAAATGACGCAAAAAAATATGCTATTTGGTCTGCAATTGTTGTACCAGTCTTAGTGATTGCATTTTATCTTTTTGCAATTATTTTTGGCTTAGCAGGAGCTATTTTAAGCAGTTAAAAAAAGTTTGATATTTACTAAATATACTACTGCTTTTTTTATAAAATTAAAGTGAGAGAAACATCTCGCTTACTTGTGATATGCTAACTTCTTAGGCGTATTGATTTTAATTTTTCATTATATTTGGCAAACTAAAACTTACTCTATGGAAAATTTAAATACACCAGCAGGAGCACCACCAGAAAATAATCTAGTGTGGGCAATCCTTTGTACCGTTATGTGCTGTATGCCTCTTGGCGTTGTGGCAATTATTAAATCAACAAAAGTTAAAGAGCTTTGGTTACAGGGCGATCATGCCGGTGCACAAAAAGCAGCAGATGATGCAAAAAAATATTCTATTTGGGGAGCGGTTATCTCTGGAATTTTTATCGTGCTATATATTATTTTTATGGTAGTTATAGGCGTTGCTGGTAATATGTAATGAATATAAAACGATTAATAATACTAACCCTGTCTATAATTGGTATAGGCGGGGTTTGTTTTTTTTACTTTACGTTTAACCCTACAGAACATTCATTCTTTTTATCGTGTCCATTAAGATATGCAACAGGTCTTGAGTGCCCGGGTTGTGGCTCTCAACGTGCCATTCATCAATTATTACATGGTAATATAAGAGAGGCATTTGGTCTTAATCCCTTTTTGTTACTTTCTCTCCCTTTAATAGTATATAGCCTAGGCCTTAAAGTGTACAATTATCTTTTTAATGACACCCGTCGTTTTATGTTGTTTTATCATAAATGGTTTATTTATGGCTATTTTGGTCTTGCCATTTTGTTTGCCATTGCAAGAAATATAGACGTATATCCTTTTACAATTTTATCAAGCGGTAATTGATTTTAAGCGAAGGAATTATCCTACTTAATTATTAATTTTCATATATTGCATACCCCTAAATGTATTAATATGAACATCTTGACTCATAAAAGGCAAAGAAAATTTATGAAAGAGTACCGTAAAAAGCCATTACATTCTTTTGATGATTTTTATTACAAAGAAGTTGCCTCACTAACGGGTGCTGGTGGATGGAGCATTGATTTTGAAAACAAAAAATCATATTTAGATCCAGAAGCCAGAGCAATTCTTGCTCTTCCTGAAGATTACAAGCCTTCATTGTTTAAACTAGTAGATTTTTATGTAGAAGGTGAGCATAGAGATAAAGCCGTAGAGGTTTTTTTAGCTTGTAGTAATGGGACTGCATTTAAAACAGTTGTAAAAATGCAAGATTATAACATGAAGCATTTTTGGGTAAAAGCAACTGGCAGACCTTGTTACAATGATAAAGCAGAAATCATAGGCTTACGCGGTGTTTTTATCGATATTAATGAAGAAAAAACTAAAGAACTAGCTCTAGAAGAATCTATTAAAGTTATTGACCAACAGAATAAACGTTTACAAAATTTTACACATATTGTTTCTCATAATTTAAGATCTCATACTAGTAATCTGCAATTAACATTAGAGTTATTAGATCTAACCGGTAACGATACTTTTACAGATAATATAGAGCTCCTAAATGGTCTAACTGTAATATCAAAAAATTTAAATCACACAATTTCAGATTTAAATGAGGTTGTAGCAATAAGTAATGTAAACCTAGATACAACTAAGGCTGTTAAGTTTCAAAGTGTTTATGAGCGCGTGTGTCATACGCTTAAAAAAGAAATTATTGGTGCTGGTGCAGATATCTTTGTAGATTTTACAGAATTTCCTGAAGTAAACCACATAGAGTCTTATCTAGAGAGTATTATGCAAAATTTATTATCTAATGCTCTTAAGTATAAACATCCAGACCGAAATCCAAATATCCAGATTTGCACATATATCAATGATGATGAAAAAGGCTGTCTTTTAATTAAGGATAATGGTGTTGGTATTGATCTAGAGGTGTTTGGCGATCGTGTATTTAATATGTATCAAACTTTTCATAACAACTCTAACGCTACAGGTGTAGGCTTGTATATGACACGCAATCAAATAGAATCTTTAGGAGGTACAATAAAAATTGAGAGTATTCCAGACAGGTACACTACATTTACAATAGAATTTTAATAAATAAAAGCTTGTTTATTTAGGCTTCTACTGTTACAATAGGTTCTTTTTCTGAATTTGGAAATGTCTTTTTGTGAAAGACTAATAACATACCAACTCCCGTGCTAATTGCCGTATCTGCAACATTAAAAACAGGATCAAAAAAGGTAAAGTAATCCCCTCCCCAAAAAGGAATCCAATCTGGTAATACACCTTGAAACATAGGAAAATACAACATGTCTACTACATGGCCGTGAAACAACGTACTGTAACCTCCAGCTTCTGGTAAAAAGTGAGCTACTTGAGATATACTGCTGTCAAATAACACTCCATAAAAAACAGAGTCAATAATGTTACCAAAAGCACCTGCAAAGATTAATGCGATAGCTACAATTAAAATTTTAGCCCCTTTTTTCTTGACAGAATCTTTAAGCCACCAAGCAATACCTGCAATTGCAAAAATTCTAAAAACAGTAAGAATTAGTTTGCCATATTCGCCAGGAATTTGGGCACCCCAAGCCATCCCTTTATTCTCTACAAAGTGAATTTTAAACCAAGAAAAGACATCTATCTCTTCTCCTAAAACAAAGCTAGTTTTAATGTAGATCTTAGAAATTTGATCTACTAGCAGGATAAGAATAATGATGAGGTACGCTTTTTTTAATGACATATATGCAATCTTATTTCTGAAATATGAATGGTTTAAACAACGGTTGCAAAAATAACGATATTAATTGGTTTGAAGTATAGTGATGTCTCCCCAAAGGCTGTTTATTTCTAATTTGTAATATTCTTTTTGATATGACTTTCCCTTCACTAGACCATTTTTAGAAGTTGCCAAAACACCTACATTTTGAGAAGTACTTACGGTAGTATTACCATTTTTGGTTTTGATTAACCCATCTCCTGTAAAGTTTTTAATAGTGCAAGTGCCTTGATCTAGATAAGCTTGCAAGTATTTAAAATTTCCGGAGCATTGTAAAGATGCTAGTTTTGAAGAGATAGAAAGAGTTCTGTTTTCTGGCACCAATACTTCAAGTTCTATTGCCATCACTTTATGGGCGGCAAGTTTGTCGTTTTTTTGTGTGAAAAATGGCGTGAACCCTGGTGTTATTTTGAGAGAGGTTGGTGTCTTTTTAATATCGATCACCACATTTTCTGCGGCGTCACCAGCTACAGTAGCTCTAATGATAAGAGTGTTTGTTTTTACTGTTGCTATTTTGATATTAAAAATAGCATCTGCATTAAAATCTATGCGTTCAATATCTGATACATCAAGCTGCTTCTCCATCTCTTTTTGAGCAAAAAGCGAGTTTGTTATAATAAAGACGATTATAAATACAGAGATTCTTTTCATAAAAAAAGCCAATCACTTAAAGAGAATTGGCTTAGTATAAATTGTTGTTTTAAAATGCTACTGCATATTCTTAGCTTCAATACTAAGAGTTGCGTGCGGTACTAATTTAAGTCGTTCTGGATTAATTAATTTTCCAGTAACACGGCAAACACCGTAGGTCTTATTTTCAATACGAATTAGTGCATTTTTAAGATCACGAATAAACTTCTCTTGTCTAATAGCAAGCTGTGATGACGTTTCTTTGCTCATCACTTCGCTACCTTCATCAAAGGCTTTAAAAGTAGGTGAGGTGTCATTAGTACCATTGTCACTGTCGTTTCTGTAAGCAGCTTCTATAAGATCAAATTGCTCTTGGGCTTTTACAATTTTTTCTTGTACTAATGTTTTAAATTCTGCAAGGTCTGCATCGCTGTATCTAACTCTATTATCGCTCATAATTTTATATTTTTTCTACACTTACTTGTGTTTCTATATCATCAAAGGCAATTTCTGTACCATTTGTTATAGAAGGACTAAAATCAAGAGTGTCTGTTAAGGTTTCTTGTTTAATGTATTCTAAATTTTCTGCCACTGCTTTTTGCAATGCTTCTTGATTTTGAATAGTCACTTTTATTCTGTCTGTAACTTCAAAACCAGTATCTTTTCTAATATTCTGTATTCTATTTACAAGCTCACGAGCTACTCCTTCGTTTCTAAGGCTTTCTGTGATTGTAATATCTAACGCTACCGTAATCCCTTTATTATTTGCAACAAGCCACCCTTCAATGTCTTGTGAGCTTATTATCACGTCTTCAAGTGTCAATGTAATGTTTTTTTCTGAAATGTTAAGTGCCATTTCACCATCTTTTTCTAAAGTTGCAATTTCTTCTTGGCCAAAATTAGTGATAGCAGCCGCCACTTGCTTCATGTCTTTCCCAAAACGTGGTCCTAATTTTTTAAAGTCTGGTTTAATCTGTTTTACAAGTATTCCAGAACCTTCTCCTATAAGCTCTATCTCTTTTACATTTACTTCACTTTTAATCAAATCACTTACTGCTTCTATCTCTTCTTTTTCTTGCGCATCTAGCACAGGAATCATAATTTTTTGAAGCGGTTGTCTTACTTTAATTTTTTCACGTTGACGCAGTGATAAAACTAATGAAGAAACCGTTTGTGCTTTCTCCATTTTACGTTCTAAATCTTTGTCTATATAACTAGCATTACTCACAGGAAAGTCACTTAAATGCACAGATTTTGCTCCATCACCTGTTACTGCAACTAGATCGCGGTATAATCTATCCATAAAGAAGGGAGCGATTGGTGCGCCTAGTTTAGAGACCGTTAATAAGCAAGTATATAGTGTTTGGTAAGCAGAGATTTTATCTTCTGCATAGCTGCCTTTCCAGTAGCGTCTTCTACTTAATCTTACAAACCAGTTGCTTAGATTCTCACCCACAAAATTTTGGATTGCACGCGCTGCTTTAGTAGGTTCGTAGTCTGTAAAAGCTTCGTCTACTGTAGCGATTAAAGTGTTTAACTCACTCAATATCCAGCGGTCTATTTCTGGTCTTTTCTCTAGAGCAATGTCTGCCTCACTATAATCAAAGTTGTCAAGATTAGCGTACAGGCTGAAGAAGCTATACGTATTATAAAGTGTCCCAAAAAACTTATTACGTACTTCACTTATCCCGTCAAGATCAAACTTTAAGTTGTCCCAAGGGTTTGCGTTACTTATCATGTACCAGCGTGTTGCATCTGGACCAAATTTTTCTAAAACATCAAACGGGTCTGCGGCATTACCAAGACGTTTAGACATTTTTTGTCCATTCTTGTCAAGTACAAGACCGTTTGAAACTACATTTTTATAGGCTACATCATCAAAAATCATTGTAGCAATAGCGTGCATAGTGTAAAACCATCCACGAGTTTGGTCAACACCTTCAGCAATAAAATCTGCTTTGCGCCACGTTTTTTCTACTTTCTCTTTGTTCTCAAAAGGGTAGTGCCATTGTGCGTAAGGCATAGAACCACTATCAAACCAAACATCAATTAAATCTGACTCACGTTTCATTGGTTTTCCACTTGCAGAAACTAATGTGATGTCATCTACGATATTCTTATGTAAATCTACTTTGTCATAATTTTCTTCAGTAAAGTCACCTACTTGAAAATCCTGGAACATTTCTGAAGTCATCACGCCAGCCGTAACTGCCTTTTGCATCTCTGCTTTAAGTTCTTCTATGCTGCCTATGATAATTTCTTCTGTACCATCTTCTGTACGCCACAGCGGTAATGGGATTCCCCAGTAACGTGAACGAGATAGATTCCAGTCATTAGCATTGGCAAGCCAGTTACCAAAACGACCTTCACCTGTAGATTTAGGCTTCCAGTTAATCTCTTTGTTTAACTCGTGCATACGGTCTTTAAAGTCTGTAACTTTAATAAACCATGAGTCTAAAGGGTAATATAAAATAGGCTTGTCTGTACGCCAGCAGTTAGGGTAACTGTGTACATATTTCTCTACATGAAATGCCTTGTTTTCTGTTTTTAATTTAATAGCAAGCTCCACATCAACACTTTTATCTGGAGCTGCTCCATCATCATAGTATTCGTTCTTTACATACTTACCTGCAAACTCGCCCATTTCTGGTCTAAATTTACCTTGTAAGTCTACAAGTGGCACTAGATTGTCGTTTTCATCTTTTACTAACAAAGGCGGAACCTCCGGCACTGCTTGTTTAGCAACCATGGCATCATCTTGACCAAAAGTAGGAGCGGTGTGTACTATTCCTGTTCCATCTTCTGTAGTCACAAAATCTCCTGCTATTACTCTAAATGCATTTTCTGCGCCAGCATCTGGTGTTGCGTAATCTAATAACTGCTCGTATCTTATTTCTAAAAGGTCTGATCCCTTGCATGTTTCAGCAACAAAAAACGGAATCTTCTTGTCCTCTTTTGTGTAATTTTTTAAAACGTCAAGATCTTCTGTTTGTTCGTATTTTCCTTTAAACTGTTTACCTACAAGATTCTTAGCAAGAATCACGTGAACAGGCTCAAAAGTGTATTGATTATAAGTGGCAACCACAACGTATTCTATCTTAGGCCCAACGGTTAATGCCGTGTTTGATGGCAATGTCCATGGTGTAGTAGTCCAAGCGATAAAATTAAGGTTGTCATATTTTTTAAGAAAGTCTGGCAATGAACTTACCACTGCTTTAAACTGAGCGACTACCGTTGTGTCTGTAACATCTTGATAGGTACCCGGCTGGTTAAGTTCGTGACTACTTAAACCTGTACCTGCTTTAGGCGAATACGGTTGTATTGTATACCCTTTATACAGTAAGTCTTTGTTGTAAATTTGTTTTAACAACCACCATACAGTCTCCATGTATTTTGGCTTGTAGGTGATATATGGGTCTTCCATGTCTACCCAATAACCGTACTCCTCTGTCACTCTGTTCCACACATCTGTGTAGCGCATCACTGCTTTACGGCAGGCGTCATTATAGTCTTCTACAGAGATCTTTTTACCAATATCTTCTTTAGTAATACCAAGTTCTTTTTCTACCCCAAGCTCAATAGGTAAACCGTGGGTATCCCAACCTGCTTTACGATCTACTTTAAAACCTTTTTGTGTTTTATAGCGGCAAAAAATATCTTTTATAGCACGTGCCATTACATGGTGAATACCAGGCATTCCGTTTGCAGAAGGTGGACCTTCAAAAAACACAAAAGGTTCTGCCCCTTCGCGAATGGCAATACTCTCTTCAAAGATGTTTTCTTCTTTCCAGAATTTGAGTATGTCCTCACCTAATGCTGGGAGGTTTAATCCTTTATACGTGTTAAATTGTTTTGCCATAGCGATACTTGTAAAATGGTAGTTTTTGTAATTTCTGAAATGTGCTTTTAATAACAGGATTCAGTAATATTTAAACTTATGATTTAAGGTAGCGAATTTACGGAATTTTAGTCGAAATATTTAGCTACAATTTTAAGTGAGTTTTACTAAAAATCTTTACAATAATACCCACAACCTCAATAAGGTTGCTATCTTTTTATTTTTCATATCTTTAAACCAAACATATCGCACTTGAAACGACTTTTACTCCTCTTGTTTTTTATACCAACGTTAGCTTTTTCTCAAAACTACATAGATCTTTTTAAGATAGGCTACTCTCAAAATTTTAATAATAAGTTTGAAGGTACAGATAGTGCTACCAGTATTAACTCTATAGATGTAGACCTCACAGTGCCTTTTAAGATTAATGAAAATAATGCGATTGTCACGGGAGTTTTATTTAGTAAAAACAATCTAGATTTATATCCAGAACTGGAGTTTTATCCTTTTGAGCCTGATCCTTTACCAGATTTTTCTAGCAATGTAAGTTTGTATAACACTATTTTAAAACTAGGATTAGCTACTAATTTTAATGAAAAATGGAGCGGTACTTTTGTTGTGCTTCCTAAATTGGCATCAGATTATCAAGACCTTAGCGGTGATGATTTTTATATAGGAGGTGTGGCATTATTAAAATTTCAGAAAAATGAAAACATAAGATATAAGGTAGGCTGGTATGCTATGGAACAAGCTTTTGGGGTGTTTACGACCCCTGTAATTGGGTTTTACTACTCAAGCCCAGATAAAAAATTAGAGATGGATGTCTCTCTGCCAGTCTCATTAGATGCTAATTATAAAATAGGGAAAAACACAAAAGTGGGCTTTAATTATTATGCTATAGGGAGAAGTTTTGAAATACATAAAAAATATTTGCAAGACCGTTATGTAGACTATTCTGCATTAGAGTTTACAGGGTATTTTGAATACGGTTTTATGGAGAACACTGTGTTATTAAGACTTAAAGCCGGGCTTGCGTCTAACAATGCAGAGGTGTATGCAACTAATGATAAAATAGACTTTAGAATATCTGCGTTTGATATAGGTGATGATAGAACACAGTTAAACACAGACTTGAGTAGTTCTTTGTTTGCAAAAGTAGAGGCTGTATATCGTTTTGATTTAAGCGATAAATAAAAGTAAAACTTAAAAAAGATGGAAAAAGAGTGTCCAGAATGTGGAGGTCGTGTTTTAGGTCGTGCAGATAAAAAATTCTGTAGTGATGCGTGTCGCAACGCGCACAACAATAATCTTAATAAAGATCAAAGTAACTTAATACGTAATGTGAATAACAGAATACGTAAAAATCATCGTATTCTTACCAAACTAAATACTAAAGATAAAACCAAAACTAAAAGAGAAACCTTAGTAAAGCATGGCTTTAATTTTAAGTTCTTTACAGGACAATATATTACAAAAAAAGGATCAACATATTTTTATGTCTACGATCAAGGATATTTAGAGTTAGAAGATGATTGGTTCTTAATTGTGAAAGTTGATATTCAATTATAATATTTCTGCAGAGTAGGTTTCCATAATTGCTTCGGAAACTTTAAAACCTTTAAAATTTGTATTTTTAAAAACAAATAACCACCAATGAAAAGAATTGCCGGAATCATATCACTCCTTGTAGTTTTAGGCTGTATTTATTACAGTTTTTATAGTTTAATGCCTCAAGAAGGAACGCCAGCAACTATTGCTGAAACTAAATTTTCTACAGAAAGAGCACTTGTACCTTTAAAAGAAATAACAAAAGCACCACATTACCACGGTAGCGAAGAGCATACAAGAGTTAGAGAATTTCTTGTTTCAGAATTAAAAGATTTAGGGCTTGAAACTTACGTACAAGATGAGTTTAACTTAAACCAGTGGTCTCGAGTACTTGTAAAACCTAAGAACATTGTAGCTGTCTTAAAAGGGAGCGGTAACGGAAAATCTTTAGTATTGCTTTCTCACTATGATAGCGCAAAAGTCCCTTCTTTTGGGGCAAGTGATGCGGGTAGCGGTGTGGTGACTATTCTAGAAAGTTTAAGGGCTTATAAAGCTTCTGGCAAAACACCTAAAAATGATATTATAGTACTGTTTACAGATAGTGAAGAAATAGGATTAGATGGTGCAGAAAATTTTGTGGATAGTAGTCCTTTAGCAGATAACGTAGGGTTGGTCCTTAATTTTGAAGCCAGAGGAAGCGGTGGTCCAAGCAATATGATTCTTGAGACTAATGGCGGGAATGCTAACCTTGTAAAAGCTTTTATTGATGCTAATCCAGACTATCCAGTAGCTTCATCATTAATGTATAGTGTATATAAGTTGTTACCTAATGACACAGACTCGACTGTATTTAGAGAAGACGGTGATATTGATAGTTTTTTCTTTGCTTTTATTGATGATCACTTTGATTATCATACTGCAAATGATACGTATGAAAATCTTAACCGCGAAACACTACAGCATCAAGGGAGTTATTTATTACCATTATTACACCATTTTGCAGAAGCAGATCTTAGCAGTTTAAAGGCAGAAGAAGACTATGTGTATGTAAATGCACCATTTGTTAAGATGATAAGTTACCCTTTTGCTTGGGTAATACCTTTACTAGTCGTGGCGTTTGTCCTTTTAATAGTGTTGGTTTTTTATGGTATTAGTAAAGGGAGGTTAAAAGCAAAACAAATCACCCGTGGTTTTGGAGCTTTTCTAGTTTCACTTATTATTTGTGGAGTTATTGGTTATTTTGGGTGGTCTATATTAAAGGCAATTTACCCGCAATACCAAGAGATTCAGCAAGGCTTTACTTATAATGGGCATTGGTATATTGCTTTCTTTGTATTACTAAGTTTAGCAGTTTGTTTTAAAGTGTATAAAAGATATAAAGCACAGTATTATGTGGTAGATTTTTATGTCGCTCCACTACTATTCTGGCTTATAATTAATGTCGCAGTTTCTATTATTTTAAAAGGAGCGGCTTATTGGATTATCCCTATATTTTTTGGGTTATTATCCTTTTTTGTACTACTACGTCAAGAAAAGCCAAGTCTTTTATTGCTCACATTATTGGGTATTCCGGCTATATTTTTCTTTTCACCATTAATTCAGTTTTTCCCTGTTGGGTTAGGTTTAAAGATGTTAGTTGTGAGTAGTGCTTTTGTTGTTCTTACTTTTGGTTTATTGTTACCAGTTTTTGGTTTTTACCGCTGGAAAAACTTTATTTCTACAATTACCTTTATAATGGCTATAGGTTGTTTTATTGTTGCACACGCAAAAAGCGACTATACAGAAAACCGTAAAAAACCAAATAGTTTATTGTATTATCAAGATCAAGATACCAATAAAAACTACTGGCTTACTTATGATACAAATCTAGATGAGTGGACAAAAGGATATTTAGGTGAAGCTCCAGAGCAAGCATCTAAGTTTATAGAGAGTGCTGCTGGTAGCAAGTATAACAATGGGTTTACGTATGCAAAAGAAGCTCCAGTAAAAGACATTAACGCTGCTACAATAAGAATAGAAGCAGATTCTGTTATGGCTACTTCTCGTGCCACTACAGTAACCATTTTACCGCAAAGAGATACACACGAGCTCTTTGTGTATCTTGATAAAACTTTTAATTTTGAAACTCTTGAGGTTAATGGTAAAAAAGTATCACAAGACACAGCGATAAGTGGTTTTACAGATAGAGTAAGTAATCGTTTACTGCGCTATTATGTTGCAGACAATGACTCTTTAGAACTTAAGTATACAACAATTAATAGAGAGATGCCTCGCCTTAGTGTGATGGAGTATTCTTATGATTTATTGACACATCCACAATTTAGTATTAACAAAAGACCATCTTATATGATGCCTATGCCATTTGTAAATACAGATGCGATTGTGACTAAAAAGACATTTATATTAGATAGTATGAAAGTGCAGAAAAAAGACACCCTTTTTGTAAATAATGAAACTGTAGTAAATGAGTAAAACAATAGCGATTGCAGGTTTAGGTTGGTTAGGGATGCCCTTAGCTCAAAAGTTAATGATGCGGGGTTATCGTATTAAAGGTTCTGTTACAACAGTAAAAAAAGCAACTACTCTGCAGGCAAAAGGTATAGATGCTTATGCTGTAGATATGACAGAAGAAGGTGTAGTAGGTGCTCCTCAAGGTTTGCTAAAGAATGCTGAAATTTTAATTATTATGATACCTCCTGGTTTGCGTCGCAATTCTGGATCAAATTATGTGGGCAAGATGTCTCATTTTTTAACAGAGGTTCAAGCTAGTGACGTTTCCGAAGTAATCTTTATTAGTAGTACTTCTGTTTATGGAGATGATCAAGGTATTGTGACAGAGCGAGATTTTCCTGAGCCAGAAAATGAAGGTGGTAAGCAACTATTGCAGGCAGAACAGTTGTTTTTTAATGCTACTGGATTACAAACAAGTATTGTGCGTTTTGGTGGGTTGTATGGTGGTTCAAGACAACCTGTAAAGTTTCTTGCAGGCAGAAAAGAATTAAGTGGTGGTAGTGCGCCAGTAAACTTGATTCATCGAGATGATTGCATTGAGATTATTTCTGAAATAATAAAACAACAAAGCTTTGGCAAAATATTTAATGCCGTGCATCCATCACACCCATTAAAAAAAGAGTATTACAAGGCAAAAGCCGAAGAGTTAAATCTAGAACCGCCTACATTTGCTGAAGATGCTGATGCAAATTACAAGCAAGTTGACTCCATAAATGTAAAAGCGGTGTTAGGGTATAAATTTAAAAGAGAGCTTTAAGTATAAATGCTCTATTCTTCTTCTTGATAATCTGGATATAGATAATTGTTATAAGGAAAACGCTTGCTGTGTAGCTCACGTACTTTATCGTAAACTATTTTCCTGAAATTCACTAAATTCTCTTTTTCTGTAGCAGAAATAAAAATCGAGGTTTCGTTTTCTGTATTCATCCACGTGCGCTTCCAGTCTTCTATGGTGTAATGTGCTTTTGTTTTTTCTGTGATTAAATCATCTTCATCTATCGTTTCTGGAACATACGCATCAATCTTATTAAAAACCATTATAATAGGTTTATCTGCACTTTTAATTTCTGTAAGTATCGTGTTTACAGAATCTATGTGATCTTCAAAAGACTCGTGTGAGATGTCTACTACATGAAGTAATAAGTCTGCTTCACGTACTTCATCTAGTGTACTCTTAAATGACTCTACTAGTTGTGTAGGTAATTTTCTAATAAACCCTACGGTATCTGTGAGTAAAAAGGGCAAGTTGCCAATCACCACCTTACGCACTGTGGTATCTAAAGTTGCAAAAAGCTTGTTTTCTGCAAAGACGTCGCTTTTACTTATTACATTCATCAAAGTAGATTTCCCTACGTTTGTATAACCCACAAGTGCTACTCTTATAAGTGAACCACGGTTGCCTCTTTGGGTTGCCATTTGCTTGTCTATAGCAAGCATTTTTTTCTTTAATAAAGTAATACGATCCCGTACTATACGTCTATCTGTCTCAATCTCTGTCTCTCCAGGTCCACGCATTCCTATACCTCCACGTTGACGTTCAAGGTGTGTCCATAATCCCGTTAAACGAGGTAGTAAATATTGATATTGCGCTAACTCAACCTGTGTGCGTGCGTAGCTAGTTTGTGCTCGTTGTGCAAAAATATCAAGGATAAGGTAGGTACGATCTACAATTTTGCACTCTAGTATTTTCTCAATATTACGCTGCTGCCCGGGGCTTAGTTCGTCATCAAAAATAGCGGTAGCGATATTATGTGTCTCTATGTATGCTTGTATTTCTTCCATTTTACCTGCACCCACAAAAGTTTTTGGGTTAGGAGATGCCATTTTTTGGGTAAAACGTTTTTTTACCTCTCCACCCGCGGTGTAGGCTAAAAACTCTAATTCGTCAAGATACTCCGTAGATTTCTCTTCGTTTTGATCTTGCGTAATTACACCAATTAATATGGTTTTTTCGTATTCTATTTTCTGTTCATCTAGCATAATAGCAAAGATACGATGAAATCGAAAATGAAAATGAAATCGAAATCGAAATTTGAAAAATTGGGAAGGTTTTGTGTGTTTTATGTTAATAAATATGCGTTTCGAGGCAAGATGAGGTGAAAAAGATCTTTTACTTCTTAAATCTTAAGTGTTTGAATATTGTTTCAAAATCATCAGTATACTCTCCTTGCGTTATGAAAGCGCTTTAAATTATTTCTCTTCGGAAATTTTAAAGGTTGTATATTTCCGAAGCAAAAGAAGTTACTGAAGTATATTTTGCAAACGTTACCACAGAAAATTTTACATTCATGAGCCTTTACACTATTGCATTTTATAATTTAGAAAATCTATTTGACACCGTTGATGATCCTGATAGAATGGATGAAACTTTTACCCCAGTGGGAGAGGCTAGGTGGGATGAGAAAAAACTTAAAGCAAAGGTGCGTAAACTAGGGAGTGTGATTGCAAGTATTGGGCAGCAAGATAATCCTTATAAACCTGTGTTAATAGGTGTTGCTGAGGTAGAGAATGCTGTTGTTTTAGAAAAATTAATAAATTCACCTCAATTAAAAGAGCTTGGGTATTCTTTTGTGCATTATGACTCTCCTGATGAAAGAGGTATAGATACAGCTCTTATATATAGGTCTCGTTTTTTTAAGATTCTTAGTAGTGAAGCGGTTAATATGTTTCTTAAAACACCAGAAGGACAACCTGATCTTACTCGCGATATACTGTATGTAATAGGTGAGTTAGCTGGTCAAAGAGTACATGTTTTAGTAAATCACTGGCCATCTAAAAGAGCTGGAGAAGCTGAGACGGCCTATAAGCGACTTGAGGCTGCAAAACAAAATAGAATTATTATCTCAAAGATTAAAAGTGAAGAACCTGATGCGCGTATTATAGTGATGGGAGATTTTAATGATGACCCACAAAGTGATAGTATTACTCATTTAATGGATACAGATTTTTATAATCCAATGGAGTTACTACTTACAAATGATGAGGGGAGTACTACTTATAGGGGGAAATGGAATTTATTTGACCAAATTATTTTCACTAATAATTTTATGAAGCCCTACCAAAATCCCTTTGTCTTTGAGAAGGCAGATATATTTAATGCTGCATCTGTGGTAATCCAAAAAGGGAAATACAAAGGAAACCCCTTTAGAACATATGCTGGTCCAAAATACCTAGGAGGAGTAAGTGATCATTTTCCGGTATATGCTGTTTTTGAGATTGAGACATGATATTATTGTCGTTTATCGAAATCATAGGTTTTAAATCGAAAACTATAATTGAGGTTTATTTTTTCTATTCGATAAAAAGTCATCTTTTTTGCTAAACCATTATACTTGTGGGCATGATGAGTTTTCTTAGTTTTATAATTTTTTCTGTAGTAGTGTTAGTCATTTTTGCAAGTGTAATTAACATAATATATAGAATAAAAGAGGCGCGGCTTTATGGTAAGAATATTACCAAGAAAAATAAAATCTACGCTATGATTTCTAAATATCTTTTGAAGGAGCTCCCAGAATAAGATTTCTAATTACATTTATTAAAATACTAACAATAACAATTGTTGCCTAAGATTAAAAAGGGTTAAAATATTTATGTTTAACCCTTTTTAATTGGTGGTCAAATTTCCGCGTTCTACATCTTTGTTTTAAGTTGATTCACCGAAAACACATTTATTATTTACATTATTTAACTGTTTTTTTAACAATTCCTTCACACTTTATCCTAATTTTCTCACACTATAACAATTTTGTCTAACTAATTGCTGTTAGTCCTAAATTTTGAATATTTTAGTACCCTCAAATATTTATTTAGGTAGACCATCATGACAAAAAAACTACTCTTAGGACTTACTTTTATTTTTACATCCTTTTTAACTTTTGCGCAAGCGCCAGTAAATGATCTCTGTGCAGATGCCATTGCTATTTCTTGTGGAGATAGTTTAACGGGTTCAAATACAGATGCAACAGATAGCGATGAACCCACAGATTTATGTGGCATTTTTAATAACGGTACCGCTCCGGGAGTATGGTATAGTTTTGCTGGTAATGGAGACATAGTAACTGTTTCTTTATGTGGGTCAGGATTTGATACACAATTGCAAGTATTTTCTGGGAACTGTAATGGTTTGGTCTGTGTTGCTGGAAATGATGATAATTTTGCTGCTTGTGGTGCGGGAAACAACTCTCAGTTGGTTTTTGTATCTGATGCTTCTACAGATTACTTAATCTATGTAAATGGATATGGTGCAAATACAGGTGATTTTAATATTGAATTAACCTGCGTAACGCCACCACCTGCACCTGTTAATGATGAGTGTCTAGCAGCACTGCCTCTTTTGGTTAATCCAGATGAGTCTTGTGATGTGTTAAATGAGACATTAACTATAGGAGGAGCAACTACCTCTGCAGAAGCTAATCCTTGTACGGGAACAGCAAACGATGATGCTTGGTTTACTTTTGTAGCAACAGCAACATCTCACATATTAGAAATATCAAATGTTCAAGGAGCACCTACAGATTTAGTTCATTCTGTTTACAGTGGTCCTTGTGATGCTTTAGTGAACATTGCTTGTAGTGATCCTAATCAAAGTTTATTACAAGGCTTAACAGTGGGAGATACTTATACTGTTCGTATTTATTCTTTTGGGACTACACCTATAGTAACTACAACTTTTGATTTATGTATTAGACAATTGCCACCGCCACCAGAAAATGATGAGTGTATAGAGGCAACTGTGGCTGGCGTAAATCCAGACTCTTTTTGTAACATTAGTACTCCAGGAAACTTAGCTGGAGCAACAGATTCTAACCTAGCTAATGGATGTCCAGGAATTGCAGATGATGATATTTGGTTTGAGTTTGTAGCTTTATCTGGTGTTCAGATTATAGAACTTTTAAATGTAACGGGTACTCCTAATGATTTAACACATGGTTTGTATGAAGGTACTTGTGATGCTTTAGTAGAAGTGAATTGTAGTGCGGCAGATCAAAGTTTTAATCAAGGACTTACTGTGGGGCAGACATATTATATTAGAGTATTTACAGCTGGATCAGATCCAGTAAACGATGTGACTTTTGATCTTTGTATTCGTAATGGACAAATAGATATAGCATGTGCTGATGGAGAATATAATAATACGTATTGTTATGATGACAATAGTGTGGTTCAAAATATTTTTCAAGGAGACAGTGCTTTTCCATTACGTTTAACATTTAACTCTGGAGAAGTAGAAGGCTTTATAGATGAACTTATTGTTTTAGATTCTGATGGAGTTACTAATTTAAATGCAGCAACTCCATACGGTAACAATGGTGATTTAACAGGATTGACTTTTACTGCTTCTGGAAACTCTATTTCTTTTCTGGTACAAAGTGATGGTTCTGTAAGTTGTGCTAGTGGTTCTAATGATCCTATAGATTATACTGTAATCTGTTTAGAGTGTACAGAGCCAGAAGTTAGTTATGAGATAGTTGGAATGTGTGAGCCTACTGCTACTTTTAATGTAGAGGTTACCGTGACAGATATTGGTTCTGGAGGTGGAGTGACCATTACAGATAATGTAGGAGGTGCACCTCAAACTGCTACTGCACCAGGAATTATAGTAATGGGGCCTTATGACCCTACAACAGATATTGTTACTCTTTCTGTAGATCCAGGTGATGCAAACTGTATGTTGACTAGTGAACCTTTCTCATTTTTATGTATAGTAGATGGGTGTTATACTATTCTTGATGCAGGAGAAGATGTGTTCTTAGATTGTGATACAGAGTGTGTAGATTTAATGGCAAACTATATTGTGGAGCCAGGTTTAGATACTACAGAGTACATAATACAAGGACCTTTATGTGATGTGCCTCCTTTAGAAGGTGGTACTCCAACAGGTCTAACTATAGATGATAGATTTAGTGAGGCAATAGATTTACCTTTTACTTTTAATTTTTATGATAATGACTATACTCAGGTTTCGGTAGGTGCAAACGGGCAGCTTACTTTTAATGCAGCATCTTTTGATTCTCCTAGTGGTTTTGCTATAAATCCAGGTGAAACTTTACCAAGAATAGCGGGTAATCAATTTCCACCAAATACAATTCACGGTGCTTTTCATGATATTGATCCAGGTGTGACAGATGATCCAACTCAAATTAACTATTTTATTTCTGGTGTTGCGCCATTTAGAATTTTTGTAGTAAACTTTAATAATATACCTCATTTTGGTGGAGCTTGTAATGATACTTTCTTTACATCTCAACAGATATTATTATATGAATCATTAAATGTTATTGATGTAAACTTAATTAATAAGCCTTCTTGTACTGCTTGGAATGATGGTTTAGCTACATTGGGATTACAAGGAAACGACCTTACAGAGTTTAGTGTGCCTGTAGATAGAAACACTGGTGTATGGGATGCTGTAGATGAAACTTGGAGATTTGTACCTAACGGAGCGCAAAACTCACAGAGTTCTTTTACTTGGACAGACCCAGCTGGTACGGTGGTAGGTACAGAGCAGTTAGTAAATGTATGCCCAACAGGAACAACGGTATATACAGCAACACTTACAGTAGAATTACCTGACGGAACATTAGATGTTAGAGAAGATGATGTAACCGTAGAGCGTGAGGCTGGTTGTGTTAATTTTGATTGTACAGATAATAACTTATTTGAAAGCTTTGGTGAAGGAACTGCAAGTACTGAAGATGATTTTGCAGTATATCCATTTGATAATACAGGAGGCTTAGATGAGGGTACACATGCTGTTAGTAGTACGTTAGTGGGTCTTAATCCTTTCTGGCATTTTGATTTAGAAGATCACACAGGTGGTGATACAAATGGTAATATGCTTGTAGTTAATGGTGATAGTGACCCAACTAATGCTGAGTTTTACAGAAGACCTATTACTTTAGAAGCTAATAAGGATTATGCATTACGTTTTTGGTTAGCGACCGTATATGATACTACTACAAACATTTGTTCAGAAAATGGAGGATTAGGAGTGCCTTCTAACGTAAATTATTACTTTGAAGATAGTAGTGGAGTTGTGTTAGCAATGGGTAATACAGGTGATGTAGATAATACAGACGCTCCACAATGGTTTGCTTTTAATCTTGAGTTTAACACTGGTGCTAATACAGATGTAGTATTGGTAATGGAACTTAATGTCTTTGGAGTTTGTGGAAGTGATTTTGCAATAGATGACATAGGCTTGTACTCTGAGGGTACTCCTCCAGAAATTGAAATGCCAGATGATCTAGTAGGTTGTGATGAAGACGAAGATGGAACTGCAACATATGACTTAACATCTCAGAATGATGTAATCTTAAATGGAATAGACCCTGCAGATGTGGTTATTACATTCCATAATTCAGAGGCAGATGCGATGACGGGTGATAACCTTATTGCAAATACCACTATGTATGATAATACAGTAGATCCAGAAACAATTTGGGTACGTGTGCAACGTGTAGGCCAGGATACTTGTTATAGTATTACTCAGTTTAATATTGAAATAGGTCCAAATCTTGATCTTGGTATTGTATTGCCACCTTTATTTGAAATCTGTTCTAACGAAGACTTTCCTGCAATTGATGGTACGGTAACAAATCCTGATGTTGATTTAGCACAAGTAACTTATGAGTGGCAAAATGCAGCCGGAACAGTAGTGTCTACAGATGCTATCTTTGTTCCTACAGTAGCTGGTGTTTATACACTAGAAGTTTTTGCTCCAGTATGTGGTGTTAATGTCTATACAACAGAACTTACTGTATATGATGCGCCTGTATTAGATTTAGGAATGAATGAATCTTTTTGTGAAGGTGACGATGCTTTTGAAATTGTTCCAAATATCACAGGAGACGTAACCGGCGCTACTTACTTATGGAGTACAGGAGAAACTACACCTACAATTACAGTGAGCGCTACAGGAGTTTATACGCTTACACTAACTGTAGATGTTTGTACAGTAGAATCTACTGTAGAAATTGAATACCTAGCAAACCCTGAAGTAACATTAGGAGCAGATTTTAAAACATGTCCAGATATGGATGCAATGTTAACTGCGACAGTAAATGTTGAAGGAGATGTATTGTATGAATGGTTAGATCCTAGCGGAAATGTTATACCTAATGAAACAGGAAGTTCTATTGTTGTTCAAGTGCCAGCAGGAACAATTGGCGATTCTACTTATACTGTCAACGTTCTTAACGGAAGTTGTATTGGTACAGACACTATTGATATTTCATTGTACGATGTTGATAACTGTATTATTTCTGAAGGAATATCACCTAACGGAGATGGAATGAATGATACATTAGACTTACAATTTTTAAATGATCGTACTGGTATAGAGTTATTCCAAATTTTCAATAGACACGGTAGAGCTATCTATGAAGAGAATGATTATACAAATCAATGGGGAGGTCAAACTACAGATGGTGATGAGTTGCCTACAGGAACATATTTTTATGTAATTATACTTGATAAAGAAGATGCTGCTTACGGAAAAGAAGCAACTGGATGGGTATATTTAAATAGAGAAGAATAAAAATTGATTAACAACATTGTGTTAGATTTAGCTTCTAAATATTAAGTCTAACACAAAGTTGATTAATTGTAACTAATATTAAATAACATGCTTATGATTAAAAAAATACTTTTTAGTTTTATTGTTGTTTTAATAGGAATGCAGGTAAAAGCGCAGGTTCCTACTAATGACCTTTGTGCCGGTGCTATTGTAGTTTCGTGTGGTGATATTATTACCGGAGATACAACTATGGCTGGGGAAGCAGATGAGCCAACAGATGCTTGTGGCACTTTTAATAACAGTGATGCTGGAGGAGTTTGGTATAGCATAGCGGGTACTGGAGATATTATTACCGTCTCATTATGTAATAACACAGCCTTTGATACTCAAATTGCCGTGTATTCTGGTAATTGTAACGGTCAAGTTTGTATAGGAGGAAATGATCAAAGTTGCGGTAATCAATCAGAATTTTCATTTACGTCAGATGCTTCTACTGATTACTTAGTATATGTGTATGGTTGGGGAACAGCCGATAACAACGCAGGTCCTTTTGAGTTAGCAATTACTTGTCAAGCACCACCACCACCTGTTACTAATGATTTATGTGCAGATGCACTAGATATTGAATGTGGAGATAGTGTGTTTGGAACAACAGTTGGAGCAACACAAGATGACGAGCCAGATACTTTGTGCGGAGTTTTTAATAATGGTACATCTCCAGGAGTATGGTATAGCTTTACCGGAACAGGAGACATTGTAACTGTTTCTTTATGCGGGTCAGACTTTGATACACTATTACAGGTTTTTTCTGGTAACTGTAATGGTTTAGTTTGTGTAGCAGGGAATGACGATAATTTTGCCGCTTGTGGGGCAGGTAACAATTCAGAACTTACATTTGAGTCAGATGCATCTACAGAATATTTATTTTATATAAATGGTTTTGGAGCAGCTACTGGCAATTATAATATTGAGATCACATGTGTTTCACCACCACCACCACCGGTTAATGACAACTGTGATTTAGCAGCGACACCTGCTTTAGTTAATGCAGATGATCAATGTACTTTATTAAATCCAGGTACCCTAGCTGGAGCAACAACATCAGATCAGGCTAATGGTTGTGTTGGGACTGCAAACGATGATGTATGGTATACTTTTGTAGCTACTACACAAGTTCACACAATTGAACTGTTAAATATCGCAGGAGGAACAACAGATCTTGTTCACGCAGTATATGAAGGTGCAGACTGTGATAACTTAACTCAACTTTTTTGTAATGATCCTAATGACAGTTTTGTTACAGGATTAACGGTAGGAGAGACGTATTATATACGTATTTGGTCATTTGGTAACACACTATTAAATATGACCACTTTTGATTTATGTATTGCTTCTTTTACTCCACCACCACCACCGGTGAATGATGAGTGTGATGCAGCAATAATGGCAGGAGTAAATACTGATGATTCTTGTACTATCTTAACTGCTGGTACTGTAACAGGAGCAACAGATTCTGGAGTTACATCCACTTGTCCAGGAACAGCAGATGATGATGTTTGGTTTGAGTTTACAGCAACTGCAAATGTGCATAATATTAGTCTTCAAGATATAGTAGGAGACGGTTTTCCAGATTTAGTACACTCACTTTATACAGGGCCAGATTGTGATAACCTCACAGAAATGTACTGTAGTGATGCTAATAATAGTACAAGCAGTGATTTTATTATTGGTGATACATATTACATTAGAGTGTATAGCTTCGGAAATGTGCCTTTTCAAGAAATTGACTTTAATATATGTATTAATGTAGGAGCAGATACAATAATTGTAAACGGTATTAATGACCCTGAAACGTTGCTAACTGCAGAAGAACTTGTAGAGCAAGTATTTGTAGAGCAAGGTGGTTGTGGATCAATAGATATAACTTTTACTAACCTTCAAGAAAACCCTTCAGGAACAACAAATATTGCAGAACGAAGCTGGGGTTACTTTAAAAAGGGGAATACAGATTTTGAATTAGAAGACGGAATAATTTTATCATCAGGATTCGCAGATTCTGCAGAAGGACCAAACAGTCAGTCTGGTACTTCTGGTAATGGAACAGGATGGTTAGGTGATACAGATTTACAAGCTATTTTAGATAACCAATATGGTACTACAGTACCAACACAGAATGCAACAGTATTTGAATTTGAGTTTACATCAAATATTCCATTCGTAACTTTCGATTTCATTTTTGCATCTGAAGAATATGAAGATGATTTTGAGTGTAGTGATTTGTTTAGAGATGGTTTTGCCTTTTTAGTTAAGGGGCCAGGTATTCCAGATACTTCTGGAGCTCCTTTTGGAGGTGTAAACATTGCTTCAATAGAAGGATCAAGTAATGTACCTGTAAGTACTTTTACAATACATAGAGATACTTTCTTATGTGGAGGAGAAACAGAAGGTGTAGATTATTTCCCAGACCTATATGTTAGTAATTGGGATGACAACTTAGATGCGCAACCTGTGGAGTATGATGGATTAACTTCAACTTTAACTACTGCAACTGTGCCATTAGAAGTTGGTGAAACTTATACCGTAAAACTTGTTATTGGTGATAGATCAGATGCTTCATTTGACTCTGCTGTTTTCTTAGCAGGTGGAAGTTTCGATTTAGGTTCTTTAGACCTAGGAGGAGATATAACTATTTCTGGTGGAGATGCACTTTGTGAAGGTGAAGAAATTGTGTTAAATGCTGGTCAGTTTGATGATGTAACTATTGTATGGACTAAAGATGGTGATGTACTTGCAGGAGAAACTGACGGAGAATTGGTTGTTACAGAAACAGGAAACTATGAAGTAACAGTTACTTTTAATAATACTACTTGTGAAATAACAGATACCATTTTTGTAGAGTTCTTCCCTATTCCAGAAGTGGATTTAGGAGCAGATATTTTAGTATGCGATGGTGGATCAATAACTATTGACGGTACACCTACAAACATTGCAGACTTAACTATGGTGAACTATCAGTGGTCATTAGATGGTACCGAGCTTGCTGCAGAAACAAATGCTACACTTGTTGTCACAGCACAAGGTACTTATAGTGTAGTGGTAACTTCAAGTGGTGGATGTATGGGCACTGATGATATCTTTATTAACGCGGTAGCTTATAATGTTGATATAGGAGGAGATTTATCATTCTGTGGCGAAGATTCGTTTGAAATCGTTCCAGAAATAGATGGTGAAGATCCTGCGTTAGCAACCTACTTGTGGAGTACGGGAGAAACATCTCCTACAATAGTGGTAACAACCTCTGGGACGTATTCTTTAGAAGTTACAATAGAAGGATGTGTTAACACAGATGAAGTATCAATCACATTATTAGACCAACCTGTTGTGGTTGTATCTGCAACAAGAATGGATGCTTCTGGCGATGTAGTTGTAAAATGCGCAAATGATACAGAAACACTAACAGCTACAGTTACAGAGACAGACCCTAATGCAGTAACGTATAAGTGGTTTTTAGATGGTGGTGAGATAGTTGGAGAAACAAATCCAACGATAGAAATCACAGAAAGAGGTTTATATCAAGTAGAAGTTAATGGTGCAGGATGTTTAGCATCAGATGACATTTTTGTAAGATTCTTTGATAACGAAAACTGTATCATTACTCAAGGTATTTCGCCAGATGGTGATGGTCTTAATGACTCTTTAGATTTAGAGTTCTTAAGTGTTGAACCTGGTATAGAAAAAGTAACTATATTTAATCGTCACGGTCGTGCGGTATTCGAACTAGAAAATTATGTAAACGAATGGCGAGGACAAGCAGACGACGGTAGCGACCTACCAGTAGGTAATTACTACTATGTAATAAACTTAGTAGAAGGTGAAACATTAACAGGTTTTATCTACTTAAACAAATAATTGACTAATATTAATAAGCAACTATAATGAAAAAACGAACGTTATTAGTACTCCTAATTGTTGGATTTACTGCCCAATTGGCATCAGCACAGCAAGATCCGCAATACACGCAGTATATGTACAACATGAATGTCGTAAACCCGGCATATGCAGGTAATAAAGAAGCATTGTCGCTTACCGCGCTTTACCGTAAGCAATGGTCAGGTTTTGATGGAGCTCCAGAAACTATTACATTTTCAGGGCACGCACCTGTTGGTGATAATGTAGGGCTTGGTCTTTCTGTGATAAAAGATGAACTAGGACCAATAAGTGAGACAAACGCTTATGCAGATTTCTCTTACACGTTGCAAGTAGGAGGAAACACAAAACTTGCTTTAGGATTAAAAGCTGGAGCAACATTTCATGATGTAGGATTAGTTGATCTTGAATTACAGGATGACAATGATCCTTTTTTCTCTCAAGATGTTAATGCTACTTACCCTAATGTAGGTGCCGGTGCATTTTTATACACAGATAACTTCTATGTAGGTCTTTCTGTACCTAACATGTTAAAGTCTGTTCACCTTGAAGAAAACGGACTTAAGTTTGGTTCTGAAACTAATCACTATTTTGGTACAGCCGGATATGTGTTTCAAGTTAACGACAACTTTAAGTTAAAGCCTTCTGTAATGGTAAAGTCTGCATTTGATGCACCTACATCATTTGATGGTAATATAAACGCATTGTTCTACGATAAATTTGAAATAGGAGCTTCTTATAGACTCGATGATTCATTTAGTGGTCTTGTTGGTTTTCAAGCAACACCAGCAATACGTATTGGTTATGCATATGATGCGGTAACGAGTGATATTAATGTAGTTGCTCCATCATCACACGAAGTAATCCTAACGTTTGATCTTATCTTTAACAAGAAGGCATTACGTTCACCTAGATACTTCTAAAAAACCATTTTTCTTTAAAATAAATTCATCACAAATGAAAAAAATATTTACTTTCTTACTCTTAGTAGCCGTTAGCACCAGCACGATGATGGCTCAAAATAAAGACACAAAAAAGGCAGATGGTTATTATGATCGTTTAGCCTATACAGACGCAGCAAACGAATATCAAAAACTGCTTAAAAAGAACAAAGCAGACAGATACGTTTACGAGCGATTAGCTAATAGTTATTATTTTATAAATGATACTAAAAAGGCTGAAACATACTACAAGCGAGTAGTTAAAGATAGAAACGTGAAAGCAGAAACGGTTTTCAATTATGCACAATCTCTTAAGGCTAATGGTAAATATGCTGAGTCTAATGAGTTTATGAAAAAGTTTGCTGCAATGAAACCAAACGATAATCGTGCTACAGAGTTCTTGAAGAACCCTGATTATCTTCCTCAATTACTTGAGAAAAAAGCAAAATTTTCTGCTACTAATATGACAGACTTGAATAGTAAATATTCAGATTTTGGAGGTTTTATGCTAGGTAAAGACTTCTATTTTGCATCTGCAAGAAACACAGCAAGAAAAACGTATGACTGGAATGACGAACCATTTTTAGATCTTTATAAAGCTGGTAAAGTAGGAGATAATGCAATAAAAAACGCAACCTTATTAGGTAGTGAAGTTAACACAAAGTACCATGAGGCAAATGCTATTGTAACTCAAGACGGTAAGCGTATGTATTTTGACCGTAATGACTATGATGATGGAGATTATGAAAAAGATGAAGAAGGGATCAACCAGATTAACTTATACTTTGCTGAAAATGTAAATGGAGTTTGGAAAGACGTACAGCCAGCACCTTTTAATAGTAGTGAGTTTTCTACAGGTCACCCTGCATTAAGCCCTGACGGTAAAACACTTTATTTTTCAAGTGATAGACCAGGAGGTCAAGGAATGTCAGATATTTACCAAGTAAGCGTTCTTGCAGATGGAACATTTGGTAATCCTACACCAGTAGTTGGAAGCATTAATACAGAAGGATCAGATGCGTTTCCATACGTTGATAGTAACGGAACAATGTATTTTTCTAGTAACGGTCATTTAGGTCTTGGAGGTCTTGATGTTTTTTACGCAGAAGCAAAAGGTAATGGCTTCGGAAAAGTTAAAAACATGGGGAATGTAGTTAACAGTACAGATGATGATTTTGCTTTTATCTTTGATGGTAATACACAAGAAGGATTTGTTTCTTCTAACCGTAAAGGAGGAAAAGGAAGTGATGATATCTATAAAGTTAAACAGTTAGAGCCATTATGTGAGTCAACTGCTACTGTTGTAGTAATAGATGCAATCACAAAAAAACCTATCTCTGGAGCAAGAGTTGATTTTTATGATACAATGGAAAACAAAGTAGGTACATTAACATCTGTATCTAACGGTACAACTACATTTGATACTACTTGTGATGTAGCTTATGTATCTCAAGCGGTAATGAAAGATTATGAGAGTGCTTCTATGGATGTTCCTGCTGGTAATGACGAGAATGTTCGTGTAACTATCGCTCTACAACCTATCGAGAAAATTGTTGTTGAAGACAAAATTGTATTAAACCCTATCTATTTTGACTATGACAAACATAATATTAAGCCTCAAGCTGCATTTGAATTAGACAAAGTAGTTGCCCTAATGAAAAAGTACCCTAAAATGGTAGTACGTGCAGATAGCCATACAGATAATAGAGCTGGTGATGCTTATAACTTAAAGCTATCTAATAGAAGAGCACAGTCTACAGTTCAATACATTATTTCTAAAGGAATTAGTTCTAATAGAATATCAGGAGTAGGAAGAGGTGAAAACTCTCCTATCTACAACTGTGGTGACAATTGTACTGATGACCAACATGCTAGAAACAGAAGATCAGAATTTACGATCACTGCTCAATAGTAACAATACCATTAACCAACCAATTAAAGAAACCCCTTTTGCAATAGCATTAGGGGTTTTTTGATGTCTTTATTTTAGTAATATAGTATTGTATTACGTTTAACTTTTTGTTGCCTTTAGTGTATTACTAATGCTTTAATTGCTTCGGAAATGTTATTTATATACTATAATGTTTCATTGATTAGCACTTAGGTACAAGACAAATAATAGTAATTGACACTACTCTAACATAGTCGAGGGATTTAAGACTGTTTACTCATCAGTTTATAACTAGCCAACTAGAAGGTTAGGTTTATGTTGTTTGTACTCTAGAGGCTCTAATATGAGCTTTGTAGCAGTTGTTTTTAATGATAAGAAGTGTTTTATATGTACTACTCAATATATTTACAATAAAGTAAATGAAACGTGACAACATTCAAGTTGTTAATATTTCGGCACAAAAAAAGAGGCTACCCAATGGTAGCCTCTTTAATTATTCTAGATTTTATAAAACTCTTAGATAGAGTAGTTAAGACCTATTAAGTAATATGATTGTACTTTATTGTCAACATTGTCAAAAGTAGTAGTTGGAGTTACACCAGCTGCACTCTCAAGACCTGTCTGGTAGTTTACAGCTTCTTGCTTGTTACCTCTTAACCCAAACTCAAATCCTACACCTATATTTTTCCATAGTGTGTAACCAAAAGAGTTTACCCAAGTAAAGTTAGAAAGGTCTGAAGATTTGTAGCTCTGAAAAGCAGATAGATTAGACTTAAAGTTAATCGCACCAATCTTACGAGTATAATCAACTAATATTTTTGCTCCTAAAGAAGATTCAAAAACACTATCGTCTTTTGCAAATACAAAGTTGTAGTTTAATGGGTGAACAACAACTACAAGGTTTTCAAGTGGAGTCCATGTTGCACCAATACCAGCATCTAAATAACCTGGGTCATTAAAGTTGTTTAAAAGTGTAGTACGGTATTCTACTAAACCAGAAGCAGCAAGGTTTTTAGCAATGTTACGACCATATAAAGAAGAAATATTAAAAACATCTGTTCCTTCTCTAAAGCTATCATCATCTGTAGCATCATCTTTATCATCAAACTTTACCCATCCTAGGTTTACGTTTAATGCGTTACGCCAGAAAAACTTCTCTTCCTTTAAGTTAGCAAAACCATTAGCTGTAATTCCTATGTTACCTGTATTTACATTAGGGCTTCCTTGCGCATACCAGTTGTCAAAACTTGATAAGTTTACACCTACAGTACCAAATGCACCATACTTCCATCCTGGTAAAGCATCTATTTTAGCTTGTAATGCATCAACTTCACCTTGAAGTTTTGCAATTTCAGCTTTTTTAGGAGCTTGGTCTGCCTTTAATTCGTCTTCTGTTTGAGCATATGAGCTAAACCCAAGGCTTAGACAAGCTGCTAGTAATAGTATTTTTTTCATTTTGTTAAATTTAATTTCCACAAAATTAGTTGATATTTTTATATCCTCTCAAGAGGTGAATACAAAATACTTTTGGAATTCGTTAAACTGTATGTATAAGCGGTAAACTACTTGTTTTTGTGAAGAGGGACAAAGCTACAAGCCTCGCCATACATAATGTTTTTAGCTATAGGCAATAATTTTTGCCCCAATAATACATATGCATTTTGTGGAATAGGCTTGTTTGAACAACCTTTTATAATACAAGGTTTTCCTTTGCAGTAGCTCAAATCTAGATTTTGTATTATTTCTGTATAGATAATAGATTCTAGTTGATCTTGGTCACCTACAATTACTTTTTTTGTAAATGGAGCTAACATTAATGATACTAATGAGTATGTCCAGGCGGGTAATATAGCGTCTGTGCTGCAAGATAATGCCACGTACTGGTTTTGGTGTTGCTCCCAGTTATAATTTGCTAAGGAAGCTCTAAAATCGACCTCACGTAATATAAACCCATTAGCTAACCATTGAGATATGTCAAGTTGAACTCTTTCTCCTTGTGGGTAGTAATCCTCAAGGTCTAGGGTAACAAGCTTACTGTTTGCTATTCTATTTATTATTTCGTCTGCCATAATTGTTTTGAGATTATAACATCCCTAATTCAAGCAATGCTTCTTCACTCATTAAGTCTTTTGTCCAAGGTGGGTCAAAGGTGATTTCTACCTCTGCATCTTTTACATCTTTTAAAGACTTTACTTTGTCTTCAACTTCTACAGGTAGCGTTTCTGCTACTGGACAGTTAGGTGTAGTTAATGTCATTAATATTTTTACTTCGTGATCTTCATTTACAAATACATCGTAAATCAAGCCAAGTTCATAAATATCAACTGGAATCTCTGGGTCATAAATAGTTTTGATTACTCTTACTATTTTTTCTCCTAATTCTTGAACGTCTATTTCTTTTTTAGCTTCTGCCATACTCTTATTTATTAGTCGCTTGATAAGCGATTGCGTATAATTTCATTTGTTTTACCATTGACACTAACCCATTTGCACGGGTAGGTGAGAGGTGTTCTTGTAATCCTATTTCAGCAATAAAATCTGTTTTTGCAGCTACTATTGCATCTGGTGTCTGGTTAGAGAATACACGTATTAAAATTGCAATAATCCCTTTTGTGATTATCGCATCACTGTCTGCAGTAAATATAATTTTATCTCCGTCCATCTCACTCTGTAACCAAACCTTAGATTGACAACCTTTTATGAGTTTATCATCAGTCTTTAAAACTGGGTCAATTAGCGGGAGTGATTTGCCTAAATCTATCATGTACTCGTACTTCTGCATCCAGTCTTCAAACATGGCAAACTCATCAATTAATTCTTCTTGTATTTCTTTAATTGTCATAAATAGTATGATTAAAGCTAATCTTTTTTTATTTCTGAAATAACAATAACGTCACCATTATTATTAAATAAGCTCAATTTATTATTGTCTATTAAGAAGCTATCTACTGTATTAATAGTAGTTAAAAATTCTTGTTCCAATTTCATTTTTTCTGGAGGGCAAGCCATTTTTGTACTCCCCAGACCTTCAAAGGTTATTTGAGAATCTGTAATTGTATAACTCCCAAAATAAGAATTGCAACCACTGTTACCACTTATTCTATTATTTGCTTCGTCAAAAGTTAAAGTAATAGCATCTTGAACATTATTGTTATTAAGTATCGCTATTTGATAATCGCCTGACGGTTTGGTATTCTTAGTGTCTTCGCAACTCATTGCAGTAAAAAGTATGCAAATGAGTATTGTTTTAAATACTGTTTTCATAATTTTTTATTTTATAATGAAGCAAGTGTTGGGTCTTAACCAAACATCATCACTGCTTTTTTTACACCAGCTACAAGGGCGTCTACTTCTTCTATTGTGTTGTAAAATGCAAAAGATGCTCTCACTGTTCCGGGTATGCAATAAAAGTCCATTATAGGTTGTGCACAATGATGTCCTGTACGCACTGCTATACCTAGTTTGTCTAAAATTGTACCTATATCATATGGGTGAATCTCACCTACATTAAAAGAAATCACGCTAGTTTTTTCTGGAGAAACTCCATAAATTTTCAAGCCTTCTATTTGCAATAACTGCTCTGTAGCATAACTTAATAATGATTCCTCTTGTTTATATATAGCGTCAAACCCTATGTTATTGAGGTAGTCTACAGCTGCTCCAAAGGCAATCCCGCCACAAATATTAGGGGTTCCTGCTTCAAATTTATGAGGCATCTCTGCATAGGTGGTTTTCTCAAAAGTTACCGTTGCAATCATCTCGCCACCACCTTGATATGGAGGGAGTTTTTTACCCCAATCTTCTTTCATATATAATATACCTACGCCTGTTGGTCCACACATTTTATGCGCAGAAGTCACGTAAAAATCTACATCTAATGCCTGTACATCTGCTTTAATATGTGAACAAGCTTGCGCTCCGTCTATTAAAACTGCAGCACCTACTTTATGAGCAGCATCAATAATTTCTTTAATGGGATTAATAATCCCTAATGCATTAGATATATGATTTACAAAAACAAGTTTCGTTTTTTCATTGAGTAAACTAGCATAGACATCCATCTGTAAAGTACCATCCTCATTCATTGGGATGACTTTTAAGATGGCACCCGTTCTTTCGCAAAGCATTTGCCAAGGCACTATATTTGAATGATGCTCTAGTGCAGATACAATAATCTCATCTCCCGTTTTTAAAATTTCAGAAAAACCAGATGCAACAAGATTGATACTCTCTGTAGTCCCTGAGGTAAATAAAACCTCATGAGCGTGAGCTGCATTAAAATGTACTTGTATTATTTTCCTTGCTTTCTCATAAGCATCTGTAGCTTCTTGAGAGAGTGTATGTACACCACGGTGTATGTTTGCATTGTAGTTGCTATAATAGTCTACAATGCAATCTATTACTTGTTGTGGTTTTTGAGAAGTTGCGGCATTGTCTAGATATACTAATGGCACACCATTCACCTTTCTTTTCAGGATAGGAAAATCTTCTCGTATCTTTTTTATATCAAAGCTCATGAGAAGTGTTTTTTTATAGTTCAAAACCTAAACTCACGCCTATTTTATCGGCAATAAGTTTATTGATTCTTGATTTTAATTCTGGTATTTTAACGCTTTCTAATACGTTATTAGCAAATGCATACATTAATAAAGCTTTTGCTTCTTTTTCTCCAATACCTCTAGAACGCATATAGAATAAAGCGTCACTATCCATTTGTCCTATAGTACAACCGTGTGAGCATTTTACATCATCTGCAAAAATCTCTAATTGAGGTTTAGCATTGATTGTTGCCTTATCGCTAATCAAGATGTTGTTGTTTTGCTGAAAAGCGTCTAACTTTTGAGCTTCTTTTTCTACATACACCTTCCCGTTAAATACTCCAGTTGAGCTATCGTCAAAAATACCTTTGTAGTCTTGATGGCTCTCACAGTTTTCTGCAATATGGTGTACTAGTGTGTTGTGATCTACGTGTTGTTTATCACCAATGATTGTAATACCATTTAAGATAGAATCACAGTGTTCTCCTTCTTGTCTAAATTGAAGGTTGTTACGTGTAATTTGACCACCAAAAGAAAATGTATGTACGCTTACAATAGTCTCACGCTGCTGTATAATAAATGTACTATCTACTAATGAAGCTTCTGCGGTATCATTCTGGATTTTATAATAATCAACCATAGAGCGTTTGTTAGCAAAAATCTCTGTAACAGCGTTTGTAAAAACAGCATTACTAGATAAACTTTGATGACGCTCAATAATTTGTACTTGAGAGTTCTCATCTGCTACAACTAAGTTACGTGGTTGTATAAACATAGAAGCCTCGTTACCAGTAGAGAAATATATAATCTCAATAGGCTTATCTACTTCTTTGTTTTTAGGTATATGGATAAACGCTCCTTCTTTTGTAAATGCAGTATTAAGTTGAGTTATTCCCTCTTCTTTTGCTGCTTTATTAAAGTAAGCCTCTATTACTGGTCTGTATTTAGATTTTTCAAAAGCAGAAGATAATAAGCATACATCAACACCGTCGTGAGTGGTCTCAGATAAAAACGAGCTGTAAACGCCGTCAATAAAAACAACTTTATATGTGTCTACATTGTGTAAAAAGTATTGTTTTACATCTTTAAATTCTACTGTGTTTTCGCTTTTAGGAGCAATACAATAGTCTTTTTTAAGTAAAGAATTAAGAGAGGTATATTTATAATTCTCTTCTTTTTTACTCGGAAATCCTTTTGTTTCAAACACTTTAAGTGCATTAGAACGAAGGTCGTGTAATGGCGAGTCTGCCTTTAATTGATCTTCAAAAGCAATGTGTGATGTAAGTAATTTATCTTTTAAATCCATAATATAGTTTAAGGTTTTTAGTTTTAAGCATCTAGTTATTAGAAGCTCAAAACCTATTTTCCTTTGTAATCTTTAAATTAAATTAAATCAGAAACTTTATTTAACTAGTTCTTCTTTAATCCAGTCGTATCCTTTTTCTTCTAGCTCGTATGCTAATTCTTTTGTTCCAGATTTTACAATCTTACCATCCATAAGTACGTGTACAAAATCTGGCACTATATAATCTAGTAAACGCTGGTAGTGTGTGATTACAACTACAGCATTGTCTTTGTTTTTTAGTTTATTAACACCGTTAGCAACAATTTTAAGTGCATCAATGTCAAGACCAGAATCTGTTTCGTCAAGAATAGCAAGTTTAGGTTCTAGCATTGCCATCTGGAAAATCTCATTACGTTTCTTTTCTCCACCAGAGAAACCTTCGTTAAGAGATCTTGATAAAAACTTGCGATCTATGTCTAATAATTCTGCCTTCTCTTTAATCATTTTCAGCATTTCTGAAGCAGGCATATCTTCTAGTCCTTTAGACTTGCGAGTTTCGTTAATTGCTGTTTTAATAAAGTTTGTTGTAGATACTCCAGGAATAGAGATTGGGTATTGAAAAGACATAAATACACCTTTATGAGCACGCTCTTCTGGGTCTAATTCTGTGATGTCTTCATTGTCTAAAAGTATTTCACCTTCAGTCATTTCATACTCATCCTTCCCTGAAATTACAGAAGCTAGTGTACTTTTACCTGCTCCGTTAGGGCCCATAATTGCGTGTACTTCTCCAGCTTTTACTTCAAGGTTAATCCCGTTAAGGATCACTTTATCTTCAACACTTGCGTGTAAATTTTTTATCTGTAACATTATTTTCTTTTCTTTTCTTCAATTTTTACATCTGCAGGCGATGGTGTGTCGCTTACTTTAATAATTTCTTTAATAGTCACGTTTAGTCTCCATCCTTCGCCAGTTTCTGCAAAAAGCGGGTTTGCAACGAGTTCTCCTTTAACGGTTACTGGAACCATATCAAACTCATCTTTTTTAATAGGTGCTACCATATCTGCTAGCTCGTGCATTTTTTCATCTATAGTTACACCATAAATAAAGTTTTTGCCTTTTAACACCGCACCATCTGCGATATAAATAAACTCACCATTAAAAGTTTTAAAAGGTGATGACGTTTTTGTGTTAACTTCAGAAACGTTATCACTTATTACCTTTTCTTTTTCTTCACCATTTTTACAAGCGAAAAGTGTCATTGCTAATAGACACAAAACGAATAATTGCTTTTTCATTTTAAATAATTATTTGGTTGTTATTCTATCCTACTGATCCTTCTAGACTTATCTCTAGAAGTTTTTGAGCTTCTACAGCAAATTCCATAGGGAGTTTATTTAATACTTCTTTGCTAAAACCATTTACAATAAGGGCAATTGCTTTTTCTGTATCAATACCGCGCTGGTTACAATAAAAAATCTGGTCTTCACCAATCTTGCTAGTTGTTGCTTCGTGCTCTACTTGTGCAGTTTTGTTGTCTGCTTCTATGTAAGGAAATGTGTGTGCACCACAAGCATTACCCATTAATAGAGAATCACATTGCGAGAAGTTTCTTGCATTATCTGCGTTACGATTAATCTTTACTAAACCTCTATAGCTATTTTGAGATTTTCCAGCAGAGATACCTTTAGAAATAATTGTACTGCGGGTATTCTTACCTATATGGATCATCTTAGTCCCAGTATCTGCTTGCTGAAAGTTATTTGTTACAGCTATCGAGTAAAACTCACCAATAGAGTTATCACCTTTTAAAATACAACTAGGATATTTCCATGTTACAGCACTTCCTGTTTCTACTTGTGTCCAAGAGATCTTTGCGTTTTTCTCGCAGATTCCTCTTTTAGTTACAAAGTTATATACACCACCTTTTCCTTCTTTGTTTCCAGGAAACCAGTTTTGAACGGTACTATATTTAATTTCTGCATCGTCCATTGCTATAAGTTCTACAACGGCAGCGTGCAATTGATTTTCATCACGGCTAGGTGCTGTACAACCTTCTAGGTAACTTACATAACTACCTGCATCTGCAATAACTAGTGTTCTCTCAAACTGTCCAGTATTTGCTTGGTTTATTCTAAAATAAGTAGAAAGCTCCATAGGGCATCTTACTCCTTTAGGGATGTAACAAAATGATCCATCACTAAATACTGCACTATTTAATGCAGCATAAAAGTTATCTCTTTGTGGTACAACAGAGCCTATGTATTTACGTACTAACTCTGGATGCTCTCTAATAGCTTCAGAAATACTACAGAAAATGATACCCTTTTCTGCTAATGTATCTTTAAAAGTAGTCGCTACAGAAACTGAATCTATCACAACATCCATTGCTACACCAGCAAGTTTTTTCTGCTCATCAAGTGAAATACCAAGTTTAGCAAATGTTTCCAATAATTCTGGATCTACATCATCTATACTATCATATTTTGGTTTTCCATTAGGGGCAGAGTAATATGAGATTGCTTGAAAATCTGGCTTCTCATAATGAACGTTTGCCCATTCTGGTTCTTCCATTTCTTGCCAATATCTAAAACTTTCTAGACGCCAGTCTGTCATCCATTGTGGCTCTTCTTTCTTTTTAGAAATAGCGCGCACAATATCTTCGTTTAGTCCTATAGGGAATGTCTCAGATTCAATATCTGTGTAGAAACCGTATTCATATTCTTTGGTTTCTAATTCTTTCTTTAAATCGTCTTCGGTATATTTTGACATATTATAATTTCAAAAAATTGTCTATTCGAGCGCAGTCGATAAAAAAATAACCCTCTCGACTGCGCTCGAGGGGGACATATATTAATTTAAAGCGAGAAACTCTCGCCACATCCACAAGTTCTGTTTGCATTAGGGTTGTTAAAAACAAATCCTTTACCATTAAGTCCTCCACTATATTCTAATGTGGTACCTACTAAGTATAAAAAACTTTTTTTATCTACTGCAATTTTCACGTTGTTTTCTTCAAATAACTTGTCGTCTTCTCCCATCGAGCTATCAAATTTTAGCTCATAAGAAAGTCCAGAACAACCGCCACTTTTCACGCCTACACGCACATAGTCTTGAGTTGGGTTGTAACCCTCCTCTGTCATGAGCTGTGATATTTTTGTTTTTGCGCCTTCGCTAACTGTTATCATATAAATTAGATTTATTCTAAATTAGGGTGCAAAGATACAGTAAATCTCGCATTTTATCATAGTGCGAGATACTTAATAAATATTAAGATATAGTTAAAAACTATAGTAATAACTTTGCTTGAGGGTAGTCCTGTTTTAGCAGTAATCCTTACAGTTGGTTAGTTAGGTAAATATGCAGGATTGTTAATAAAAGAAGGGTCTGAAAGTGATAACAAGAAGGCTACGAGGTCTGCTTTATCTGCATCAGATAATTGCACCCCGCCATTTGCGACAGCTTTCATTAAAGGATCTATGGTGTCAGAGAACACAAGACCTTCACTATAATGGTTCACTACTTCTTCTAGCGTGGCAAAGCGACCATCATGCATGTATGGGGCTGTATATGCTAGATTGCGCAGAGAGGGAGATTTAAACTGACCAAACTGGTTAGGGTCTCCTGTAAAAGCACCACGACCTCTATCGTCAAAACTAGCGTCTAAACCATTATTGTGAAAGATGTTGTCTGTCCATAATGGGTTTGTGGGGCTACCGTGACAATGAAAACAGTCACCTCTAGTTTCGTCAAGAAAAACATTAAGACCGTTTTGTTCTTGAGCTGTTAAGGTTGCTTCACCTAATAAATATTTGTCAAATTTAGAGTTTCCAGAAACCATAGTTCTCACAAACTGTGAGAGTGCTTTTGTCACTTCTGTTTTTGTGACGTTTGTAACATTAAATGCTTGCTCAAACTGTAATGGATAGCTTGTGTCTGCAGCAATCATAGCAGTGATGTCTGCAAATGTGCTGTGCATTTCTACTGGGCTGGTAATAGGTATTTCGTGTTGTTCTTCTAGTGTAGCTGCGCTTCCATCCCAATTAAAATTTCCGAAGTAATTAAAAGCAAGATTAGTAAGTGGCATTGAGTTTCTAGTGCCTGGTGTACCATTTACACCTAGACTTAGAGCGCGGCTGTCAGAAAAACCTTCTTGAGGTTTATGACAGCTCGCACAAGATATTGTATTGTCTAATGATAGTCTCGTGTCATAAAATAAGCGTTTACCTAATGCAATCCCTTCTTGAGTTTGTGGGTTGTTATCTGGTATAACAGCTTCTGGTATTAATTGCTGAAATATTAAAGGGGTTGCAATCTCTGCGGGTGTTTGAGTATAACCTACTGTGGCGTCTTTATCTTTGCCGCAAGATGCGAGCAGAAACATGGAAAAACACAGTAGGATATAATATTTCATTTTTTACTCTTCAATAGTGGTTACTGTACCTAGTGTAAATACATCTTGCCCGTTCTCATTCATTAAGATTTGTGCATCATAATTAGGCATTAACATGGTGTAAAGCTCGTTTAAATTCCAAAGGTTTGGATTTTTATACCAGTTTTCAATATTCATATTTACTTGAATGGTAGTTGCACTACCGTCAATAGTTATAGTGCCAAGATTAACGGCAATAGAGGTGTCTGTTAATGTTACGTCATCTCCTGGGTTTTGGGCTGCTCTAATAGTGTGAAACTGGTAGTTTGTGTTTACTGCTTCACTGTTTATGTACACCCCTTCCATTTGCATGTAGTGGTAGCCGCCACCTAGTGGAGCTGGAACTCCCCAAGATAGGGCGTTTAGGTCTGTGTAAACACCATTATTATCTGCGTCACTAAAACCAAAACGCATTGATAATGTGTAGTCTCCTTGTTCAAATTTTGTAGGAGCATCTAATACTGCGCCAGTGCTTTCGCCAACATCAACAAAGTTATAATCTGCTATAACCGTTTCTATACCGTCTGAGTCTGTTAAAACGATATCTGTCATTAAATATCTTAGTCTAGAGATGCTTAATTGTTCTCCATTTTCGTTTGTGTATTCAAGATTGCTAAACTCATTTGCAGTGATAGATTGGTTATCAAAACTCTGTGTAAAATTAATGCTAACGTCACTTTCTACTACTGGAGTTGTCGTGTCATCATCATTGTTGCAAGCCAAAAAGGGGATAAGTGCGAAAAATAAAAGGACTATCTTTTTCATTTTTGTATTTTTAATTAAGGGGTGATTTTTTATTTAATCTTTACAAGTAGTAGGTCTTTGATACCTGCATTGTTATTAATGTCTCCATCATTACTTTCTGTGTTTCCTACCATTATAATAGCGTTGTCAGAAGATTTTACTGTGGCAATACCAAAGTCGAGTCCAGAACCACCTATTGTTTTTTCAAATAATAATGTTCCATTTTCGTCTAGAAGATAAACCCAAGCATCGTTTTGACCATTGTTTAAACTAACGTCACCGTCTGCACTACGCGTAGATCCAGATACAAGATAAGTCCCGTTATTAAAATTTGTAACACCACGGGCAGATTCAAAAGCAGTTCCTCCGTTTGTTTTTTGCCAGATTAGATCACCGGTAGGGCTAATTTTTATTGCCCAACTGTCTGCGTTACCTAGTGGGTTTGTAATGTCTCCATCAAAGCTTCTTGTGTCGCCCACAAAAAGGTAATTACCGTCCTGCGTGGCTGTTATAGCGTAGCCATTATCGATCTCTATACCTCCATAAGATTTAGTCCAAATCTTATCTCCTGCGGCATTAACTTTTACAACCCAAAAGTCGTGACCTCCTTTGTTGTCTGTAACATCAAAGTCTGCACTTTCTGAGGCTCCCACTATAAGGAAACCATTATCTTGAGTTTGTACTATGTCAAAACTTCTATCATCATTAGTGCCTCCAAAATACCTACGCCATACTTTATTGCCGTCTGTGTCTAGTTTAATAGCCCAATATTCACCTATACCGTGTAAAGCACCATTAGAAGAACGGGTGTCATTTGTATCATGAGAAGTAGTATTGCTAGTTGCATCGTTTCCTTCTCCTTCACTTGCAGTTACATCAAAATATCCAGTAACTACATAGCCGCCGTCATTTGTGTTTATGATGCTTTTAGCTTGGTCACCTCCAGGAAAACCAAAGCTTTTGTTCCAAAGCATTGTTCCAGATGGAGTGATTTTAAAAATCCAATAATCATGAAAACCAGAAAACTCATCTACATCTTTGTCGCCTCCAGCTACATAACCAGAGATAACATAATTACCATCGTTTGATGCAACTATGCCGTACCCGTCATCTCTACTACTGCTACCATAAGTTTTGTTCCAGACTAGCGCTCCATTGCTATCCACTTTTATTACCCAGATATCATTGTCTGTAGTGGTTTTATCAGTGATATCACCGTCAATACTGTTTGTGGTTCCTACTATAAGAAACCCTCCGTCTGGTGTTGCTACCATATCATTACCAGCATCTTCTCCAGAGCCGCCAATGGTGGTAAGCCAAGCAATGTCGCCAGTATATGCGACTTCATCAATAACGTCATCTTCTGTAGAAGGGGTGTCATCTTTACCGCCGCAGGCAATTAATGATAGGGTAAATATAAAAATAGAAATATTCTTAAAGATGTTGTTTGGGGACATAAACGTTTTAGTTTTTAATCAATCGAGTCACGGTGTTTTTGTTCACTTTTACTAAATACATACCAGCATTTAACTGAGATATGTCTAAGTTTTTAGTAAGACCATCATCATAAGATTGATTGATTACCTGTTGACCTAGAACGTTAAATATCTCTATAGATTTTATTGGGTCTGCTTGAGATTTAATTGTAATGTTTGTAGTAGCTGGGTTAGGTGATACAGAGAATGCCGTTGTAACTGTATTTTCTATACCTAGATTTGGTCCTTTTACTAATAAGAACCCTCTGTTAATGTCGCTAATTACAATGTTTCCACTTTCAAAATATGGGTAAACACTCCAAGCACCATCAAAATCAGCCCCATCATTTGCAGGATAAGAATCAAAATATCCTTCTTCTACCATATTTCCGTTTGCAATATCTGAAATGTCAAGAACACGTAAACCAGCTCTATAATTACTTAAGTATAATTTATCTCCTTTTACGTATCCATTGTGATCTATGGCTTCTGAAGGTCCATAATACTCAAATCTAGGAGGAGTATTAGCGTCTAAATCTAAAAGGTCAAATACAATAGTTCTTGTATTAAAACCAAAACCTAACTCGTCAGTTTCGTCTCCTAAAATAAAAAATCTTTGGTCCTCTGTAAGCCAACCTTGGTGTGTGTAGCCATCGTTGTTATACATAATCTCTTTTATCATTACAGGATTATTCTTGTCTGTAACATCAATTACAACTACACGATCTTCATTACTACCAAAATATAACTCTCTACTACCATCATTATAATCATTATCTGGCCCATTATAAATGACAACTTGTGCATCATGTGAATAACCACCTAGAGAAGAACCCCCTGCTGCTACTGGGTTTACAGGGTCAGATAAATCTATGTAGTGGCCACCACCATTAAATGTGCTAGTTCCTACTGCATAAGCAAAACCTGTTTCTTCATTAATAACAATATTGTGTGCATCACCAAAACCAGTGTATCTGTTGTCTGGTGTTAGTGTTTGTGGTGGGTTTGTGATATCTCTTAATCTCGTTAAATCAAAAACCTGCATCCCGTCATCATTATTGTTAACATCAGTTACAATATATGCGTGATTTTGATACACTTTAATATCTCTCCAGGTACTAGAGCCAGAAAAGCCATTAATTTTAGCCAAGTAAACAGGATTTGTTGGGTTAGAGATATCAATAAATGCGGTACCATTACCCAAACCTACTATAGCATATTCTTTGCCGTCTTGTGGGTCTGTCCATCCCCAAGAATCATTACCTCTGTCAGAGCCAAGCACGTTAAGATTAATTTCAGATTGTAAGTCATAACCATCACAAGGATACGGACCTGCCATACCATTATTACATGGTGTTTGTGCAAAAGCTGAAACTGATAGAAGTCCAAGAACTGCTAAAGCTAAATTCTGTTTGAGTAGTAATGTAATTTTCATAGTAGTTTTTTATTGAGTAGCAATAATATATATAATTAGGTCAAACAAAATTGCGAAATGAGATAAAAGTGATAAATATCACTCACAAATATAAACTTAATTGAGGTAGCTTGTCTTTAATATTTATGGTTTTAACGGTTTTATTGACAATTTGAGAGTTAGAAATACTAGTGTACTATCAATCTATTTACTACTAAAATGCTGTATTTTTGCATAAAATAATATTGATGTTTGAAAATAAAGATACTTCGCGCACCGCAATTTCTAGTTTAGGAGAATTTGGTCTTATAGATCATTTAACTAAGCATTTTAAAATCACCCAAAAATCTACTGTTTTAGGAATAGGAGATGATGCGGCAATTCTAGATTTTGATGCTAAGAAACAAGTAGTTGTAACAACAGATATGCTTGTAGAAGGAGTACATTTTGATTTAAGCTATATGCCTTTAAAGCATTTAGGCTACAAGTCTGTGATGGTTAACTTGAGTGATGTGTATGCTATGAATGCTTTACCTTCTCAAATAACTGTGAGTATCGCCGTGTCTAATAGATTTCCGGTAGAGGCACTAGAAGAATTGTATGCAGGTATTCAAGCAGCAGCAGACGCATATAAAGTAGATGTAATAGGAGGAGACACGACATCATCAACGGCTGGGTTAGTTATTAGTATAACAGCTATAGGTCAAGTTGATGCAAAAAAGGTAACGAGAAGAGATACTGCAAAAGAAGGAGATTTAATAGTTGTTTCTGGAGATTTTGGTGCAGCATATTTAGGATTGCAAGTATTAGAGCGTGAAAAACAAGTGTTTAAGGTAAACCCTAACTCACAACCAGATCTTGAAAAATACACCTACTTAGTAGAGCGCCAACTAAAACCAGAAGCGCGTAAAGATATTACTGCTTTATTAACTAAACTAGATGTGGTACCTACTAGTATGATAGATGTTAGTGATGGTCTTTCTTCAGAAGTAATACATATATGTAAGCAATCTAAAGTAGGGTGTAACTTATATGAAGATAAAATACCATTAGATCCTCAAGTTATTAATACCTGTGAGGAGTTTAATATGGACAGTACTACTATCGCATTAAGTGGTGGTGAAGATTATGAGTTGTTGTTCACGGTAAAACAAGATGATTTTTTAAAGATAAAGGCAAATCCGTATTTATCTATTATAGGTCATGTTGTAAAAGAAAGTGAAGGGTTACATTTAATTACAAGAGCAAATACAAAAGTCCCATTGATTGCTAGAGGTTGGAATTCTCTTGAAGAAAATGAGTAGTTAATTATCTAAAAGAAACAGAAGCTCTTAGATTTTCGTTGTTTTCTTGCCAGTAAGAGTCTAGCACGACTATTTTGCCATAGCCATCTTTTGTAAATTTTTTACGGCAGCAGGTACATTTGTATTCTTTAATTAGTGCATTATGTTCACTTGTTTTTGTCAAGTTATGGCCCAATATTTTGCAAGTTAATGATCTCATACAGCAACGTTTAAGTGGTTTGTTTTCTTTATGAAAAATGAGGCTAAACAAGCATTTACTATACGAGACTTTTCTGTAAGTACTTTTAAATCTCCATTTAGGTCATTTGTCATTTCGCGGCCACAGTTACAACACTTATATTCTTTTATATATGGAGTAATTGTATTTGTTATCATATAATCGTGCCCTAATGCACACATTATTACAGATAATCTCACGGTTTTTTTTGAGGAGTTATTTTCCATGATCAATTTATTGGTTAAGACAAACCTACAGAAAATTATTAACTAAACACGCTTAAATACATAATTAATCGATAAAGTGCATATATTTTAACATTTGCATCTTATTTTCTATCCAACTCATATGTCCTGCAGCTATAATTTTTATGGGTGTATTTGTAGTTTCTGAAATGTGCTGAGCTTCATTAACAGGAAAAAGAAGATCATCTACTCCTGCAATAATCAACTTCTTTTTACTGAAATGCGCTAACACAGAAGTACGATCTTTTCTATCACGCATACCTAAATGGGCAGCAGCAATACCTTGTGCACTAAAAGACAGAGCCTCTTCTTTTGCTTTTTGTATTTCTGCCGGAAACTCTTTGCGTGCCTTTTCTGTAAATAGATTGCTGATAGCCATACTCACGTAGGCATCTTTGTTTTTGTATAAAATGTCTGCAGCGCGGTTTCGGTTTTCTTTGCGTTCTTGAGAGTCTGCAGTAGTGGTAGCGTGTAATAAAACGAGCCCATCTATCATATCTGGAAAGTTTTCGGCGAAAGCCAAACTCACATAACCGCCCATAGAATGCCCTATAAATGATGCAGAAGCAATATTTTCAGTCATTAAAATTTCAGCAACAATACTTGCCATGAGCTCCATCGTGTGAATATCGCTTATGTTGCCACTTTGCCCAAAACCAGGTAAATCTATGGTAATTACTAGATGTGTGTCTTTAAATTGTGCAACGGTGTCTTGCCACATTGTGCTGCTCTCCATTAAACCGTGCAATAGAACGAGGGGTTTTCCTGTGCCAATACTCGTATAATATATAGGTGTGTTATTATAGTTATAAATCATTTAGGTATCTTGTCGTTTCTAATTTTGTAAAGGTATCCTATGAGTTTAAATAAACAGACCCTGATCGTTGCATTTGCTTTGTTTTCGCTTTTTTTTGGCGCCGGAAACTTAATTTTACCACCCTTTTTAGGTTATAATGCAGGTACTAGTTGGCCTTTGGTTTCTATTGGTTTTGCTATTAGTGCGGTGATAATACCTATTATGGCTATTTATGGTCACGCAAGACTACAAGGTACTTTAATGGATTTTGCAAAAAAGGTATCTCCTTTATTTGCGCTTATTTACTCTTTGATCATTTATGCAATTTCTGTAACGCTACCCTCATCAAGAACGGCATCTGTGACCTATGAGATGGCTATTGAGCCCTATTTTGAGATGTCTTCTCTAACGTTGAGCGCTATCTATTTTGCGCTCGTATTAGTCTTTGCTCTTAATAGAACACGCATTTTAAGCCTTATAGGTAAGTTTTTAACGCCTTTTATTATTGTTATTCTACTCATAATAATAAGCATTGGTCTCTTTGCAGATGTAACGCCTATGAGTGACACCATCTTTAAGAGCACTTTTACAGACGGAATATTAGAGGGATATCAAACCTTTGACGCCATTGCAGGTGTGGTTGTAGGGGGTGTGATTGTAGTCTCATTAGCCTTACAAGGCACATTAAATTATGACGAAAAGAAAAAAATGATAGCAAAGGCAGGTTTGCTCTCTGGGATTGGGCTTATTGTTATTTATGGAGGTCTCATCGCGCTGGGTGCAACGTATAATACTACTATTGTAACAGAAGATAGAGTACAGCTTTTAACAGATTTAAGTAAAAGTACACTAGGTAATATAGGAACTTCATTTTTAGGAGTGCTTGTCGCTTTAGCGTGTTTTACTACAGCTGTTGGTATTATTACTGGTACCGCAGATTTCGCAAAAAAAATAGCCGGAAACTCACAAGTGGCTTATGTAGTTACTGCCGTGGTAAGTTGTATAATAGGTGTTGTGGTTGGGCAGTTTGATGTGCATTATATTATAGACATCGCTTTACCGGCATTAATGTTTATTTACCCAATAACCATCGCATTAATTATACTTAATGTATTGCCTCAAAAACTGGCGTCGCCATTAGTTTTTAAACTGGTAATACTTGTTACCTTCTTATTTAGTATTCCAGACTTCTTACAGTTTTTTACAACTTCAGAAATGGTAGATGTCATTAAAACGTACATCCCGTTTGCAGGGGTAAGTATGGGGTGGGTATTGCCTGCGCTATTTGCTTTTGTGGTTGGGAATTTGATTGGGTTTAGGCAGAGGAATTGAAATGCTTATTTTTTGAATAATCTTTTGCTGTTAAAAATTAGTATGTTAAATGATTATAGATTTATTTAATAGTGAAACCCTTTTACTGCAATTGTTGCTGTATAAAGAGATGTAAACTCTTTGTCATCTATGAATTCTTTAACATAAGCAGAAGTTATATAATTATTGATTGCTTCAATTTCTTCATTTCCCTTTTCATTACCTAAATGAATACCTTTCTTGTAGATTGCGAAGATCTTTTTTTTGTTTGTCACAACTTTTTTTTAAAATTAAATAGCAAGCTTAGCTGATTCCTTCCATAAATAATTAGGCATTGGTTCACTTAGTTTCCAATTTATATTCATTGGTTTCGAGCCAGAATAGTCTTTCAATGTTCCACGACCGATAAATACATAACCTATTGTATTTCCAAATTCATCGTTTGCTTGTTCTCTAACAAAAAGAAGAATTATTTTTTCATTCTCCTCATGTTGAATATATGACAAACCTTTTCCTGTTTCTGGACGCGCTGCATTTTGAGTTTGCCAGTGGAAAAGCGACTCAGTTACTGCATAATCGTCATACATTGTAGTTGGTGAGAAATTTTCTTCAGATTTTATTAAATTTATAAATAACAGTTCTGTGTTTAAATTTTTGTTTTCAGCTGAACCTTCACGATTTGATGATTTTTTATCGAATGTGCTTTTTCCAAATGCAGCTAAAATTTGGTCTCGAGTATATCGTGCGTGAACTTTAAGAGGTTGTTTGTATGGTAGTTCTATTTCTATTTCTTTAAAATCGATTGAATCGATTAAAATTTCCAATACTTCCTCAATTTCTTCAACAAGTACAGTATTCTTGCCTATTGCTTTTATACTCGATTCTATACTGTCAAAATCATTAGAGTTTTGCCAAATGTCATAATGCAACATAAGCATCATTGTCTTTTCCTCTATATTAAAATCTTTGAGATCAATCTGAAAATTAAGCTTAGCTATCCTCAATATAAATTGAAAGTAACTATATGATTTACATGCTAGCCATTTATTATTAATAGTAGAAATAATTTCTTTTTCATTTGTGTTTGTAAATTCATCTCTATTACCAGCTATCTGACAAAGTCTTTTCCAACTTCCTCTTTTGTATATTGCTTGTATCGGTATATTATTAATGTCGATGAAATTTTTTAAAGTTAATGGAAGGGCAGTTTGATGTTTAAATTGCTGTATTTTTTGTATTATGCGTTTTCGAGAAAGCTTAGTCGCATTTTTAATGTTAAGAAGTATAGATTCTTTAGCCTTTTTTTCAAGTATTATGGAACATCCTAGCGGTAGATGCGGGAAGCTATCCTCAATCTCTTTTTGAACTGGAGTATTTGTTTTTCCAATAAGAGCTCTAAATTTATTTTCAAAATTATATTCAGATCTCACGTTTCCTACAAAATCTAATACTGTTAAACAATCCTTATCATCAGCAAGCCTAAGACCTCTTCCTAATTGTTGCAAGAAAATTGTTAAGCTTTCTGTCGGCCTCAGAAAAAGAACGGTATCTATTTCTGGAATATCAACACCTTCATTAAATATATCCACAACAAAGAGGTAATTGATATCTCCATTGACAAATGATTTTCTAATATTAGTTCTGTCATTTCTTTTTGTTTTACCAGTAATATAATCTGCTGATAATTCTGCCAAGGCAAACTTTTGAGCCATATATTGGGCGTGCTCCACAGATGCACAAAATCCAATAGCTTTAACTTCATTTATGTCTTTAGTGTACTTTTCTAAACTATTTATTATGTCAGCAACTCTTTGGTCATTTGAGTTATAAATTTTCGTGAGTTCTGAAGGGACATACTTTCCTCCAGTCCATTTTACATTTGATAAATCAGTATTATCTGTAATTCCAAAATATTGAAAAGGACAGAGAAGTTTTCTGTTGAGCGCTTCCGGCAATCTTATTTCAGCAGCGATACGGTAATCAAAGTCTTCAGTAATATCTGTGCCATCCATTCGCTCTGGTGTTGCGGTAAGTCCTAGTAAAATTTTTGGAGTATAATAATTAATTACTTTTCTATATGTATTCGCAACTGAGTGATGACATTCATCAATAATGATAAAATCATAGTAATCTCTTGACTGTTTTAAACTATCAATTTTGTTATTTAATGATTGAATTGAGGCAAAAACAATTTCAAAATTATCAGGGACCATTCCATCAACCCAAAGTTCCCCAAAATTATTATCTTTTAATACTGCTTGAAATGTGTGTCTCGATTTTTCAAGAATTTCTTTTCTATGAGCAATAAAAAGTAGTTTCGTGTTTTTATTAATTTTTCTGTAATTCTTAAAATCGAATGCAGAAATAATAGTTTTCCCAGTACCAGTAGCTGCTACAACGAGATTCCTAAAACGGCCATGTACATCTCTCTCAACTTCTAATTTTTCAAGAATTTGCTTTTGATAGGAATATGGCTTTATGTCAAAAAATGATGTAAGACTTTCTGATTGCTTTCTAAACGTTCCGTTCTTTAATTCATCGATTAATTTCTCCCGGTGGACAGAGTCATTAAATATTTCAAAATCATCATTCTGCCAATAAGAATCGAATGTCTTTTGGAATTTATCTATAATGTGACTAACTTCTTTCGTTGTTACTTTAAGATTCCATTCTAATCCATCTGTTAAAGCCGACCTAGAAAAATTAGATGAACCAATGTAGGCAGTATGAAATCCTGTGTTTCTCTGAAATAAATACGCTTTTGCGTGCAATCTTTCGTTACCGCTATTGTATGAAATCTTAACTGTGGTATTGTCTAACTTCGATAAAAGCTGGATAGCCTTGTAATCAGTGGCTCCCATATATGTAGTTGTAATTACTCTTAATTGTCCTCCGCGTTTCACAAACTCTTTAAGTTGTGGTTCCAGAATAATTATTCCTTTAAACTTTATAAAGGAAACAAGTAAATCGATTCTATTTGCGGAAAGAATTTCTTTTTGAAGTTCACTTCCTAATGAAGGACCTTTGCTTGTGCCGGTGAAAAGTTCACTTTGTGTAAGTCTGGTATAAGGTGTTATTTCTTTTAAGTGTAAATCAATATTAGAAAAGTGAGCATTTACTTTTGAAAATACTGCATTTAAAATATTACCCTCAACTTCAATTATATCATTTGCAATTTCTGTCTTTTCTAATTCATCTCTTAATAGAAGAATAATTTTATTAGATATTTCAATCTGACGTTCAAGTTGGTCTGCTCCTTTTAATAATTGAAAAGCATTTTTTATACTTAATGCAATGTGTCTGGAAAGGAGTAAGGTCGCTTCTTCTTTATCTATTTTACTTTCTTTTATATAATACGAGTCATTATCAATATTTTCTAATTTTGATTTGACTAGTGTAGTAACCAACTCCTCATAAATACCTTCTGTCATATTTTGCTTGTTGATTTTTTACCCAATAAAATTATTCAAAGACTAACTATATTGAAATTTAATAAAACTTTCTTCAATCCTTTCTAATTTCCAAAGAAAGTCCACTAACCTTATGAATTCATAATCTCCTCAATCTCCTCAGCCTCAATAGGAATATTGCGCATTAAGTTAAAAGGAGCGCCGTTACCATTAATAACCACATCATCTTCTAGACGAATACCAAAACCTTCGGCAGGGATATAAATACCTGGCTCTACCGTAAAGACATTACCCGCTTGCATAGGCTCATAAAGGAGACCATAATCGTGGGTGTCTAGTCCCATATGGTGAGAGGTACCGTGCATAAAGTATTTTTTATAAGCTGGCCAGTCTGGGTTTTCGTTTTGTACATCTGCTTTGTCTAGTAAGCCAAGACCTAAAAGTTCGCTAGTCATTAACTTGCCCACTTCTATGTGGTACTCTTTCCAGAGTGCTCCAGGTACTAACATTTTTGTAGCGTCATTTTTAACACGGTTTACGGCGTCATAGACTTCGCGTTGGCGTTTTGTAAAACGACCATTTACAGGAATAGTACGTGACATATCACTGCTGTAGTTAGCATACTCTGCACCTACATCCATCAAGATAAGATCACCGTCTTTACACTGCTGGTTGTTCTCTATATAGTGCAATACGTTTGCGTTGTTACCAGAAGCAACAATAGGCGTGTAGGCAAACTTTTTTGAGCGGTTGCTTAAAAATGTATGCATAAACTCTGCTTCTATCTCAAACTCCCATACACCTGGTTTTACAAAACCAAGCACACGTCTAAATCCTTTTTCTGTGATATCACACGCTTTCTGGATAAGGTCAATCTCTAGTTGGTCTTTTACAGAACGCAGGCGTTGTAGAATAGGGTTACTCTTTGCCCAGCTATGTGCAGGAAATTTATCTTTTGTCGCTTTAATAAAACGAGCCTCGCGTGTTTCTGTTTCTACATTAGCGCGATAATGCTCATTGGTATTAAAATATACCGTGTCACACTGGGTCATTATCTCATAAAAAACCTTGTCAAACTCTTGTAACCAGTATACAGTTTTAACACCTGTAACCTCTAGAGCGCGTTCTTTAGTTAGTTTTTCACCTTCCCAAACTGCAATATGGGCATTGGTTTCTTTTAAAAATAAGATCTCTCTATGGTCAGGATTAGGCGCGTCTGGAAAAAGCACCAAAATGCTTTCTTCTTGATCTACACCACTCAGATAAAAGATGTCACGTGACTGCTCAAAAGGCATTGTGCTATCTGCGCTTATTGGGTAAATGTCGTTACTATTAAACACAGCAAGACTTGACGGCTTCATCTTTGCCATAAAGTTCTTGCGGTTTTTTATAAAAAGTTTACGGTCTATTTGGTGATATTTCATATGTCATGCCCGCGTAGGCGGGTGTCTTTTTCATTTCCTTCGGAAATATTAATATTTTTTAATGTAATGCTCAGTAAAACAACGTCTTCTATTTATTTCTGAAATACTATAACAGGAGCATTTAAGCAGCTATAAAAGTAAGAATTTATTGGGGGTTTTGTGATGTTCTTGAGTTGAAGTTTTGGGTTTTAACTACCCTTTAAGGTTTGTGTTGAGACCCCTTCTGTCTAGTGTTAAATTTTTGCTGGGCTATATTTCACAAAAACCCACCTTCCACTATGTGACTATAGATTGTTTAATGTTAGATTTTTATAATAGGGGAGGACCCTTTCTTAAGTTAAGTAGGATTTTATTTAACCCCTTTAAAATATTCAATGCATTTTTTTGCAGGGTTTGTTTCTCTGTTTTTAAGAGCATGTATTGTACTGCTTACTATTAAAACACCTGCAGCGATGTATGCAACGGTCTTAATAGTCTCATTACCTTCTGTGTTTGCCACTGCAATAGCGATAAATGCCCAAGCACCCACAAGGGCAAACTCGCGCATATTGCGTGTCCATGTTACTATTAAATTAATGGTAGTAGCAATAGCAATCATAATAATGGTCCATGTTTCTGGAGAGATACCAAAACCATTCCACCCTATTTTAGTAAGATACAAAGTGACATTTGCAATACAAGCCACCGTTAACCATCCACTATAAATAACAAAGGGCCACCATAAAAATACAATGACAGAAATAGGCTCGTCAACGAGTTCCATGGCGTTGCGCACCACAATTTGAAGCAAGCAAAACAACATAAAGAAAATAACAAAAGTGGAGATTAAAATCTCATCGCTAACAAAAAGGTAACACCAAGCACTGTTTGCAATACAGCTTAGAATAAACCACCAGCCTGTGCGCTCAATAAAAGAGTCATCTCTTACCGTCATAAACAGACTGCGAGATTGATAAACTACAAACCCAAAGACCATTAAATAAATAAAACCCCATATAGAGAATGCATATCCTGCAGGTGTAAAAAGAGTATCATATTTTCCGCTCATCATTGCTTGAGTGGTGTCGTTAAAAACACCGGTTGCAGAGGCATAATTAAAGTACATGGTGATACCAAAAAAGATAATATTGAGTATTTGTAGTAGTTTTTTCAAGATAGTTGGCTTTTAGGTTGTTGTCAAATTACAATTTCGAGATTGTTTTTTGAGTTAAAATTTTATCAAACTTATCATCCCTGCTTATAATAAATAGTGATTTTGTTGATTTTTAATGTTTCAGAAGCAAAAAAAAAGGTCGCCTTAAAAAAGGTATTTAAAATTAATGAAGTATTGTAAAAAGAATCTTCTGCTTTGCTATTAAATATTTTAGGCTTGTTTTATATTTGCAGCATAAAATATATACTATGTCATTTACAGATTTATTTGAGAGCGGAGAACACAAGCGTAACATTGGGCATTTTGCTTCTATAGCAAACATGGCCGCAGTTGATGGTGAGCTAAATGCAGAAGAGGAAAAAATGCTTCGTCGTTTTGCTCGTAAACTTGATATTGATGAATCTGAATATGAGGAGGTTTTAAAAAATCCTAAACAGTTTCCTATAAATCCTCCTAATGATGCAGATCGCCGTCTAGAGCGTATGCACGATCTTTTTGAGATGATTTTTGCAGATCACGAGATTGATGAAAACGAGAGAAAGCTAGTTGAAAAATATGCAATAGGTCTTGGGTACACAGATGCCTTAGCTGCAAAATTAATTAAGCGCTCAATAGAGATTTATCAAGGTGGTCTTGATATGGAAGATTACCGTTATTTACTTAACAAAGAGTAGTATAGCTTTACAATCTTTGTAGTGCTTTAAAGATTTGACTCTTGCTGTAAGGCTTCTTTAAGAATGCTGATGCACCCGCTTTTAAAATAGCATCTTGTTCTTCAATCATTGCTTTACCGCTTACCACTAATACTGGTATGTCTGCGAGTGCGCTGTTGCTTTTTAATTCATTTAAGAACTCAATACCTGTGGTTTTGCTATAGGTTTGTTTAATGATAATGGCAAGATATTTTTTTGCTTCTAGCATTTGCATGGCAATGGCTGGAGTAGGTGCAATCTCAAGTGTATAGCCTTTCTCGTTGTCTATAAACTGTTTCATAAGCAGCATCTGGTTAAGAGTGTCATCTTCAACAGCAATAATGCGCTTACTCATTACAATACCAGAACCTTTTGGGATTGTTTTCTTTTTAGTTTTTTTATCTCTTATTTTAAAAGGTAAAATAACAGTAAAATCACTTCCTTTTGATACTTCACTTTTTACAGAAACGGTACCACCTAATAGAGTGCTTAGATCTTTAACTATTTTTAAACCAAGCCCATCACCTAAAGGTTTTTCTTTTTCTATTTGCAATTGCATATAAGAATCAAAGATTTGATTTATCTGCTTTTCAGAAATTCCATTACCTGTATCTTTTACCGTAAAATTTAAAGAAACTTCTTCTTTAGATACCATTTCGTTTAACGATATATGAAGATGAATGCTGCCTTCTGTTGTGTTTCTGTAGGCGTTCTCTAGTAAGTTATATAATATTTGGTTTATCCTTGTAGGGTCACCATAAAGCTTTGAAGGGACATTGCTTTCTGTTTTATAAGTAAGAGTAATGTTAGGTTTGTTCTTTTTTATCTGAAAGTGCTTAATCATACTCGCTACTACAGAGTATAAATTAATAGGCACTTCTTTAATTTTAAGGACACCCATTTCAATTTTAGAAATATCTAACAAATCGTCCATAAGTACTTTTATGTGTACTCCGGTTTTTTGTAAAACTCCTAGTGTTTCTTTTTGCTGAAATGTTAAAGATGTTTCGCTTAATATCTCTGCAAATCCGAGAAGTGCATTAAGTGGATTTCTAATCTCGTGATTTAAATGAGCTAAAAAACTATTTTTAAACTCTTCTTTAGCAAAAAGTAATTCACGCTCAAACTGAAGTTTATACCCTGCAATTACAGATTCGTTCTTTTCTTGAACTAAAGGTTGAGAGTTTTCGTAGTGAGAGGTGAAGTCTGTTAATACTACAAATAACTTGTCATCTTTGTTAATTATATTAATGTCAACAATTTGATGCGCTTCGTTTATTTGTAAGTTTATACAAGGAAATGACTCACTGTCATCACCTTGATTTAATAGAGGGAGCAACGCGTAAAAAAAAGGATGCTGATCTTCTAGTTTTTCGTTAGCCTTAAATGTAAAAAGTACGTCATCAGAAGATATGATAACACCATTGTTATCAACTTCTATTATCTGCACTTTATTATTTACATAATATGCTTTAATGTCATTAAGACTCATTGCTTAAGTGTTTTTATGGTAAGTTCTTTAAAACCTTCTTCTACATTTTCACCTGTTTTTGCACTTGTAAAAAAACACTCAGTAAACGGGGGTACTTCAAAAAATGCTTTAGATACCTCTTCACCAAATTTATCAGCCTTATTACCAAAAATAGTCACAGGAACTTTAGGAAAATGCTCCTTTAAATACTCTAATTGAGCTTCTAGATTGGCATACGTTTCTGGTCTAGAAACATCAAAAACGTAAACAAAACCATTAGATCCTAACAAATATGAAGATCTTGACATTGAAATCTCACTGTTTCCTTCAATATCCCATATGACTAGTGTCGTAGGATTATCATTTATTATAATGTCCTTTTTCTTTACGTGAACTCCTACAGTTACTAGATAATCTTCACTAAATGAAGCATCTACAAACCGACGAATAAGACTTGTTTTTCCTACACCAAAGTGGCCTAAGATTACTATTTTTTGAGGGTGTGGCATCAATCGAGTAATATTTGTTTCTAAGTATAAAGATACATAAATTTCTCGATGAAAATTTGAAGAAATTCCTCTGTATTTTTTTTCAAATACCATTCTCTATAATAGAGAAATGTGATTGCTGTTTGTTTTACTGTTTTCTACAATTGAAGATTTATTGTTAATTGATAAATTAGTGTGTTCTTCTTTATACCTGGTTGTAAGATTAAAAAATAGAATTGTGATGTATCCTGTTTCTTTTTTTAGTCTTAAATCGCAGTATTTTTTTTCTATGCCGTTGTCAATTCTTAAACAAGGTATCGCTATTGCTCCAGAGCTTTCTTCACAAATCTGGGTTAAGATGGTTTCAAAAATTGGATGAAATTCTTTTATGTTTTTAGTATCATCTAAATGGAATATAGAATTGTCTGTATTGATTATATTACCTTGATAATCAACGGTAACAAGTTGTAGTTTTTGGTGATAAAAGATTTCATTAATATCCATAATAGAGATGTTTGGTACAAAGCTATAGGACAAAACCTTAAGGTGTTAAGAATTAGAATGTTGTTTGGCAAGCTTCGTTTGTTTTTTGGCGAAAACAAACGTTGTATGTTATAAAAAAAGGGATAAAAGGTATAAAATAGCCTTAGAGAGTAAGTTGTGGGTTTATGATAAATAAAAGAATGTTATCAACTTTCCCATTCTTTAAAAAGCGATTTTAATATAGCATCAACCTCTTCTCTGGGCATATTGTTTATTCCAGAAGAGAGTTTTCTTGATACTTTATAAAGTTTATCTTCCATATCGCTCTCGTAAGATTTTGAGTAATGTCCAGAAATAACAACAGCTATATAGTATGAGTGGAAGTTCTGTATATGTATGCTATACAATTCATATTGAATTGATTCTAGGCTTTGGTTACCTCCCTTAAAGGCATCTTCTACAAAACTTTTTATAGCAGTAAGCATGCCAGAAAGCATGTCTTTGTCTACTGTTTCGCTAGCGCTATAGTTTCCTAGTAAAATTCCAGAACCTTTCTGAATTGCAAAAATTTCGTTTACAATAGGGTTTTCTAGCTCACTTAGTATTAAATCGCCTTCCTTGGTGCCGGTAAATGTAGATTTAAGCTTTCTTTTAAAACCATTAAAAGAGAAAGCGTTGTTCATTTTTTTGTTTATACCTTCAGATAGTTTAGCAAACTCATTTGAGATATACCTTTTAATCATTTTACCTAAAATAGGGTAAAGTGCTTCTACAACTAGATCTTGTGAGTTTTCTACTTGTGTTTTTAAAGTTTCTGTAATGGTAGGGCCAAGTGTAGCGGGTATGTCTTTAATAAACTGTTGAAGTCTTTCTTCTATGACAGGATCTATTTTGCCCGTAAGCTTTTCTTGCTCTTCTTCAAATTGTTTTGTGATAGTCTCTACGCGCTGATTTATGGCATCTGCTATCAGCCTGTCATCAGTTAACAGGATATCACGTAAAATCTGTAATTTATCTTCCTGTTTAGCCATTAAATTAAGTAGGAATTACTTACCTATTTTTTCACCTAGAGAGATTAATAGCTTTCCTAATTCTCTTCTGTCAACTTTTTGTTCGTTAAGAGTTTCGGTCTTATCATTAAGTGAATCTTCAAGGTCTGTAATTCTAATATTTACATCAGTACTTAAAGAATCAATAGATTGCATTAACTCACCGCGTACTTCGTCTATATAACTTTGTAGAGCCGCTTTTTTGTCGTCTATTTCTTTTTTAAGTGTCTCAAACTCACTGTCATACTGTTGTATGTTGTCCCCAAAAATGAGGTTTTTAATAGCCTCAAGCTTTGTAGAAGAATCTATTATTGGAGTTTCTGGTTGTAAATTTTCTTTTTTACTCATGATATTTGGTAAGTCGTTAGTTTCATAAAAATAAACTTTTTGGTAGTTTTTACTACTCTTTAAGTAAAAATTTTATTTTTTCTGCATAAACTCTTCTGCTTTAAGAACCATGTTCTTACTTCCGCAGTAAAATGGAACACGCTGATGGAGTTCTGTAGGTTTAATGTCTAGTATTCTGCCATAACCATCACTAGCAAGGCCACCGGCTTGTTCTGCAAGATAGGCTATTGGATTGCATTCATATAACAAACGTAATTTTCCTTTAGGATCTTTACTCGTGCTAGGGTATAAATAGATACCGCCTTTAATCAAGTTTCTGTGAAAATCTGAAACTAAAGACCCTATGTATCTTGAAGTATAAGGGCGATTACCTTCTTCTTGTTGACAATATTTTATATAATTTTTTACTCCCTGCGGAAAGTGTACATAATTACCTTCATTTACAGAATAAATATTTCCGTCTTCTGGTAATTGCATATTTGGGTGCGATAAGTAATACGTCCCAATTGCAGGATTAAGTGTAAAACCGTTTACACCATGTCCTGTAGAGTACACTATCATTGTAGAAGTACCGTAAACTATGTAACCTGCTGCTACTTGTTTATGACCTGGTTGTAAAAAATCTTCTATCGTTGCAGGTGTTCCTTCTGGGCTTACCCTACGATAGATAGAAAAAATAGTACCTACAGATACGTTTACGTCTATATTAGATGATCCATCTAAGGGGTCCATCAAGACTACATATTTGTTGTCATTCTTTTCATTTCTTCCTTTTACCGTAATAAAGTCATCTTCTTCTTCACTAGCAATACCACAAACAATCTCTCTGTTTATTAAGGTCTTGATAAAAATGTCATTAGCATATACATCTAGCTTTTGCTGGTCTTCACCTTGTATGTTTGTGTCTCCAGCTGCACCAAGAATATCAACTAACCCAGCTTTACTTACTTCATGATGTACTACTTTTGCAGCAAGCCTAATGGAGTTGATCAACCTAGAGAGTTCTCCAGAAGAGTATTTAAACTCTGTCTGATTTTCTATAATAAACTCACCAAGAGTTTGGTTTCTATTTGCCATGAATTTTGTGTTACTAAGGAATTTAACGCAAATATCGGGATTTTTAACAAATTGAACCGATATTTGTCTGTCAAAACACTAATCAATGAGTATTCTTATTAAAAAAGCGGCAAAAGAAGACATGCCAGCGGTGCTTAAACTCATAAAAGAACTAGCTGTTTATGAAAAAGAACCAGATGCGGTAAAGATCTCTTCGGAAACTTTAATAGAAGAAGGACTCGGCGAGCATCCATTATTTAATTGCTTTGTGGCAGTTGTAGATGACACTATTGTTGGCATAGCGCTTACTTATTTTGTTTTTTCTACTTGGCGAGGCCGCACGTTGCATCTTGAAGATTTAATAGTTACAGAATCGCAGCGAGGTACAGGAGTAGGTATGGCTTTATATAAGCGAGTAATGCAGTATGGTAAAGAACAAGGAGTTGCTCAGGTAAAATGGATTGTGCTAAACTGGAATACTCCGGCAATAGATTTTTACATAAAAACAGGGGCAGAACTCCATAAAGATTGGTATATCGCGGCTATGAATAATGAGCGATTAAATGCGTTTTTAAAAGAGTAAGTTTAATTAAAAAGACATCTTGCAAGAGCAGATGGTATATATGAAAGTATTTAAATTTGGTGGCGCATCTGTAAAAGATGCAGAAGGAGTAAAAAATTTAGCAAAAGTATTAGAGGTTGCTGGAGAAAAAGATTTAATAGTAGTAATTTCTGCTATGGGTAAAATGACAAATGCATTTGAGCTAGTAGTTACTAATTACTTCGGAAATATCCAAGAGGTAACAACTTCGATAAATGAAATTGTACATTATCACCATAAAATTTTAGAAGGACTATTCTCAACAGATAAACATCCTGTATTCTTAAAAGTAAACCAATTAATTGCAGAGCTTAGCCAGTTTTTAGATAAGAATAAATCTAAACAACATCCCTTTGTGTATGATCAAGTAGTCTCATATGGTGAGTTAATATCTACAACTATTGTTTCTGCATATTTAGAAGAAACTGGGATTAAAAACACCTTTCTTGACGCTCGCGATTGTATTATTACAGATACAAAATATAGGGATGCAAATGTAAAATGGGAAGCTACACAACAGCGCATTTCCGAAGTGATTAACAAAAAAGGAATCACTATTACACAAGGTTTTATTGCATCAGAATACAAACATAATTTAACAACCACACTAGGGCGAGAAGGGAGTGATTATACGGCCGCTATTTTTGCATATTGCTTAAATGCAGATTCTGTAACAATCTGGAAAGATGTGCCGGGTGTGCTTAATGCAGATCCGCGCTATTTTAAGAAAACTACATTGCTAAACCATATTTCTTATAAAGAAGCTATAGAGCTTGCTTTTTATGGTGCCTCTGTGATACACCCTAAAACATTACAGCCTTTACAGAGAAAGGAAATTCCGTTATACGTAAAATCATTTTTAAACCCAGCAGGCGCTGGTACGTGTGTGGGCAAAGGAGCTACTCTAGACCCAAAAACTTCATGTTTTATATTAAAATCTAATCAAGTATTAATATCACTTTCATCTCTAGATTTCAATTTTATGATGGAAGATCATATAGGGGATGTTTTTAAGTGGCTTCACGAGTTTAAAATGAAGGTAGAGTTAATACAAAACTCTGCTATAAGTTTTACTGTTTGTGTAGACAATAAGTATGACAGTCTAGACGCGTTATTAGCAAAATTAAGAGGTGCTTTTAAAGTGAGTTGGAATGAAGGGGTAACGTTATTTACTATTAGACACGCAACACCTGTAGAGGTTAAGAGGCTTGAGGCAGACAAGACGGTATTATTAAAACAAGAGAATAGAGACACTGTTCAGCTTGTAGTAATGGAATAAACCGGCTGTTTTTTCAGTATCTTTGTAAGCAACCAACTTATATAATAAATTAATGGGATTAGTCACTTCTAGAGAAGTAGCCAAAGCAATAAAAGTAGACAAACTAGGGTTTGTGGGTACTTTTATAGGGTGGTCTTTAATGAAGATGTTAAGAATCTCTTCTGTAAATAAAGTATATGATCGCAACAAACATTTGAGCGATCTTGACTTTATTAATGCATTATTAGATGAGTATGAGATTGATTTTGAAATCCCAGAGCAGGATTTAAAAAGGATACCAAAAACGGGACCTTTTATTACTATTTCTAATCACCCGCTAGGAGGTATTGATGGTATTTTATTATTAAAAGTTTTGCTTGAGAGAAGACCAGATTATAAAATCATGGCAAACTTTTTACTGCATCGTGTAGCGCCCTTAAAGCCATACGTAATGCCAGTGAACCCTTTTGAAAACAACAAAGATATTAAGTCTAGTTTTTCTGGTTTTAAAGCAGCCATTAGTCATTTGAGAGATGGTCATCCTTTAGGTATTTTTCCGGCAGGAGAAGTTTCTACCCAAAAAGATGATAAAAACATAGTAGATAAACCTTGGGAAGAAGCTGCAATGAAGCTAATAAACAAGGCAAATGTGCCGGTGGTACCTATTTACTTTCATGCAAAAAATAGCGGTCTCTTTTATAGACTCTCAAAAATGAGTGATACGTTTCGTACGGCAAAATTACCGTCAGAACTATTGTCTCAAAAAGATCGCGTTATAAAAATAAGAATAGGAAACGCAATCTCTATTGCAGACCAAAACGAACATCTCACATTGCCAGCATACACAGAGTTTTTGAGAAAGAAAACCTATATGCTTGCAAACCCTTTTGAGAAGAAAAAACTAATAGAGCAAATACCTAAAGCTATTAAGCTTCCTAAGCAAGTAAAAAAGATTGCTGGTCCAGTATCTAAAGAAAAAATACAGGCAGAAGTAGCAAATTTATTAGCCACAGATAAAAGATTATTAGAGAGTAAAAATTATGAGGTCTATCTAGCATCTGCAGAGGTAATTCCTAATATTTTATTAGAAATAGGAAGGTTGCGCGAGATTACTTTTAGAGACGTAGGTGAAGGAACTAATAATGCAATAGATCTAGATAAATTTGATAACCACTACCATCACATGTTTTTGTGGGATAAAGAAGCAAAAGTATTAGCAGGAGCTTATAGAATGGGTCTTGGCTCAAAGATTTTTGCTGAGCATGGCATTAATGGTTTTTATTTACAAGACCTCTTTAGGTTTGAACCTGAATTATATGATATGATGAGCAAGTCTATAGAAATGGGACGTGCATTTATTATTAAAGAATATCAGCAAAAACCAATGCCTTTATTTTTACTCTGGAAGGGTATTGTGCATACTACATTGCGTTACCCAGAACATCGTTTTTTAATAGGTGGGGTAAGTATTAGTAATAAATTTAGTGAGTTTTCTAAAGGCTTAATGATTGAGTTTATGAAATCTAACTATTATGATCCATGGGTTGCTCAGTACATCAATCCTAAAAAGGAGTATAAGGTGAAACTAAAAGACGCTGATAAAGATTTTATTTTTGATGCTAGTGAGGCCGATTTAAATAAATTTGATAAGATTATTGATGAAGTTGAGCCAGGCGCCTTGCGTTTGCCGGTACTTATTAAAAAGTATATTAAGCAAAATGCAAAAGTAGTAGCGTTTAACGTTGATCCTCTATTTAATAACGCAATAGATGGTTTAATGTATATACGCATAGCAGACTTACCAGAAAGCACTGTAAAACCTGTTATGGAAGAGTTTCAGGCAGAGTTAGAGAAAAAAGCAGCAGTTCAATCTTCAGATGAAGAAGAATAGTCATCATTAATTAACGATACTCTGGATTTTCAAAATTCCAACGTGTACCGTCATCCCAATCACCTCTAGAATTTCCGTAAGCAGGATAACCTCCTTGATCTTTAAGCATCTTTGCAAGATGTAAAAGATTGTACGTCATAAATGTGGTATTTCTGTTAGTAAAATCGTTGTTTTTAGCACCGCTCTCTTCATCATTGTAACTAGCTCCTGGACCAGCTTCACCTATCCAACCACAATCTGCTTGTGGCGGGATACTGTAGCCTATATGTTGTAAGGCATATAATGTACCCATTGCTACGTGCTTTATACCATCTTCGTTACCTGTAATAATACAACCACCAGCTTTTCCGTAGAAATAATATTGCCCTTTTTCATTGCGATTACCACTCTCTCCGTAAAGCCTTTCTATCAGTTTAGTCGCGACAGAAGATTTTTCGCCAAGCCAAATAGGAGTTCCGATTACTAAGATATCTGCATCTTCAATTTTCTTAAATATGGCTGGCCACTCATCTGTTTCTACTCCGTGCTCTGTCATATCGTGATAGACGCCATAGGCAACATCATGGTTTACAAAGCGAAGATATTCAACCGTGACTCCTTCTGCTCGCATTATATCTATTGATACATCCATGAGCGCCTTGGTATGACTCATTTGGGGAGTCTTTTTTAGCGTACAGTTTATGTATAAAGCCTTTAGTTTGCTGAAGTCTGGTTTCTTTGGTGTCATAATTTAATATTTATTAGACACTAAATATAAGAACTGTAGTTTGTACTAATAGCTAAACAAATCTTAATTTTTAAGTAATTAACTGTTTGTTAGGTTTTTATGCGTCAATTGTTAAAGATGTAGTAAAATAAGCGCGATAAGCGCCGGCATAGCCTGTACAAAAAATATCTTCTTACTTACTGTAAGGGCTCCATAAATTCCTGCAATAATAACACAGCTTAAAAAGAATATAGCAATATAAAAACGCCACAGCGGATCTTCAATAAAGAAAGTCCAGATAAGTCCTGCAGCAAGAAAACCATTATAAAGACCTTGGTTTGCTGCCATTGATTTTGTTGGTTCAAATAGGTCTTTAGGGAAATTTTTAAAAACTTTTCTACCTAATGTGTTCCAGGCAAACATTTCAAAATACAGAAAGTAGAGGTGTAATGCGGCAACAAAGCCTATAAGGATATTAATAGCTATATTCATGTTTTATATATTAGTTACTATAAAAGGACGATAATACTTTTTTTTTCTTAAAACTATAAGAACTGGTGTTGCTTTATTTTTAACAGCAACCGCCACCAGGTGTACAGGTGTCTCCTGTGCTAGGTGCTAGTTCTTCTAGTGTTAAACCGCATGCATCTGCAGCTTTGCACTGTGTTACCTCTGTTGTTAGTTGTATAATTATTTTATCATCACCTACTAAAACTTGTTCTACAGGTAAATGAGCTGTATGAAAATTAGCATTCCCGTATTCAAACTTGACAACGGCATCTAAGTCATAAGATGCTAATTTACCTACTTTGTTAAGTATGCCAGATGCTTTCATACAAGACATAGCTGCCTCTCCATTATAGGTCGCTGGTTCTAATAACTGAATGATTGTTTCATTCCATTGATCCATTTGTCCGCCACAATCTACAGCTTTAATAGTGGTGTGTTTTACCTCTGTAATGTGGTAATTTTGCGCTACTAATTGTGTGTTATTGTAACCAAATAATAATGCTTTACTGCTATTCTCTTTTAATATTGAAAGAAATTCGTTTGTTTTCATATCTGTTCTTTTTTAATATTTATTCTAGAATTAAGCTTAACAACATTTTGCTTCTGTTGTCTCAAAAAACTCTTGAAACAGTGATTTTAATTTTCCTAGTTTTTCTACGTTTATACGGTAGTACTGGCTTTTGCCTTCAAACTTACTTTTAAGCAATCCTGCTTTTTTAATTACCTGTAAATGTTGTGAGGTGGTAGGTTGAGACAATTTAATAGTTGCCGAAATATCTTTACATAAACAACCATCACAGTCACCTATGTAGTTTAATATAGAGATACGAGCAGGGTGCGATAATACCTTTGCAAGATCTGCTAGTTGGTTCACACTCATAGTGTGTAAATGTCTTTTAGAAACGCCCATGTTTTCTGTAATTAAGTTTTCTGTACGCAAATTTTATATGCGTGTTAGAATATTAATAATTGTTCATTGCAATATTACGATGTATTGGGTTGTAAAAAAAGCTTTCAGAGATTTATTTCTGAAAGCTTATATGTTTTTAGAACCAGCCTTTCTTTCCTACTTGGTAAGTTTGGTAAAATTCTTCGTCAGTTTTAGTTAGGTAAATGATTCCTTCAACTAGTCCAACTATAGATGTTATCATACCGGCAAATCCACAAGTAATTACCGTGGCAGCTAATAAGATAATTCCTTCTTTATTATAACCTAAAATAAATTTGTGGACTCCAAATGCACCAAGTACAATAGCAAGAATACCTGCTAGTATTTTTTTGTTTTCTCCTCCATTTGTTGCTTCATTCCAGCTTTCTTTAAAGTCATTTGCTGCTTCTTTTGCATCATCAGCAAACTCACTAGCTTTTTCTTTTACATCATCTGCAAACTCACTAGCAGATTCTTTTGCGTCATTTGCAAAATCTCCTGCTGCTTCTTTGGCATGGTTTGCTTTGTTTTTTAAATCGTCACCTAAATTATTTTCTGACATTTTGGTTGTTTTAGTAGTTAAGTCTCAAAAGTACAAATTATCTGTAAATCAAACTATTAAAAAGTTATTCAAATGCTGAGTCTATAGGTTCCCATAGTTCAATCTTGTTCCCGTCGTTATCCATAATATACCCAAATTTGCCATATTCAAACTCCTGGATATCACCTACTATGGTTACGCCTTCCTCCTTGAGAAGTTTTAATAACCCAACTAGGTTTTCTACACGGTAATTAAACATAAATGGTTTTTCTGACGGCTTATAATATTCTGTGTCATTTGCCATAGGGCTCCATTGTGTTGAGCATTTATTGCCATTTTCATCTTTCCACCAGAAGGTGCATCCCCAGTCATCTGTATTAAAGCCAAGGTGTTTTTTATACCAGTCTTTTGTTGCCGTTGGGTCTGTTGTTTTAAAAAACAAACCACCTATTCCTGTTACTCTTTTCATGAATAATTTATTTTCATTCCTGCGTAGGCGGGAATATCAGTTAGTTAATTTATAAGCTTTTGTATTTAAAACGCACCGCAAATTCGCGAAGTAACTTGAACTTTAATTGCCAAATTTTGCCACAATCTTATCCACAATCACTTGCGCTAATTTTGTTTTACTTTCTACCGTCCATCCTGCTACGTGAGGTGTTAATAGTACATTGTCCATTGCAAGTAGTTGTTTTAATTCTTGTGGCATTTCCGAAGTAAAAAGTGACTCAAAACTTAATTTTTCAAACTCTAATACGTCAAGCCCTGCACCTAAAATCTTCCCAGATTTTAAACCATGCACTAAATCTTTAGTAACAACACTTCTGCCTCTTGCGGTATTTAATAACCAAAATGGCTTTATAAAACCGTTAATAAAGTCATTGTCTACCATTTTATTTGTCAACGGCGTCCACGGGGTGTGCAAACTCACAACATCTACTTCACTTCGGAAATTTTCTAGCGTCACTTGTTGTGCTTTTTCATCTCCCACACCTTCTTTAATGTCATAGCAGATTATCTTGCAGTCAAAGCCTCTTAGTTTTTTTGCGAAGGCTTTTCCCATATTACCGTAGCCTATAATACCTATGGTTTTACCGTCAACTTCTAGCCCGCGATTGTCTTCACGAAGCCAGTTTCCTGCTTTAACTTCTCTGTCTGCTTTGTTAAGTTTATTAAAAAGAGAAAGTAACATTCCTAGTGTATGCTCGCCCACGGCATTTCTGTTTCCTTCTGGCGATGAGATTAATGTAATACCTTTTTTTGCTGCATATTCTTGATCAATACTTTCAAGACCGGCACCTACACGTGCTATAAATTTAAGGTTGACCGCCTTGTCTATAAAAGCAGCATCAATATCAAACCGGCTGCGTATTACAATACCTTGATAATGCTCTATTACTTGCTCAATGGCTTCTCTGGGAGAGGTGTAGTCTTCTGCATTGTCAAAACCAGCTGCTTTAAGTTGCTCTAGTAATAATGGGTGATTTTGGTCTAAGTGGAGGATTTTCATAGGTAAAAATGAAATCGAAAATGAAATCGAAATCTAATAAGATAATTAGTTTTTTGGTTGCTGGAGTTATTCCTGCACTCTATTGAAAGTATAAATATAAAGAAAGAAATTTTTGATTGAAAAGTTTCAATCTTCGATTTCGATTTCATTTTTTATTTCAAATCTGCGGATACTCTGTTTGTGTTTTCTCGTGTGCTACATCACCGGTATGCTTTGTGTTTAATTGCTCAAATAACAATACGTGTACTTCTTCATCCCCTTGACTTTTTGGGCAGTGTTCTACGCCTTTTGGCACTACAATGATTTCGCCAGGTTTTACAATCTCAACACGATCTCTAAAGTGCATCTCTAAAACCCCTTTTTGTACAAAGAACAACTCATCTTCATGCTCGTGACTATGCCACACAAACTCGCCTTGAATTTTTGCAAGAATTACTTGCATATTATCTACCGTAGCAATCTGGTGCGGATGCCATTGTTTACTAAATTTTGCAAATTTTTCTTTTACGTTGATTGGTTTCATGATAACTATATATGGTTTAGTATTTCTGCTACATTCAGTAAAAAAACCACAGCCTTTTTGAAAAAGATAAATTTTATAAAGAGCGACTCTTTTACTGTCTACATAAACAAGTTACGAATTTCATCAGTAACTGGTGTTGCTCGTACCGTTTTTGCATCTAGAAAACACCATAAGGTTGTAGCTTCAACGAGAACTTTATTGTCTTTAGGGCGTGTTATTTTATAATGACGTTCGCTTTTAACACCTTCTACAGATGCTATCCAGGTTTGTACCTCAAGTGTTTCATCTAAAAAGGCAGATGCTCTATAATTTATATTATGGTTAAGTACATACCATAAATAGTTTTCTCTTATTTCTGGAGTAGAAAGTTGATCCCAGTGTGCTTGTGCTACATCAAGACAGTATTGTAAAAACACTACGTTGTTTACATGGTTGTAAGCGTCAATGTGATCTGCTGTTACTTTTATTGTTTGTGTGAAGGTTTTTTGAGACATGCTTTGTGTATATTTAAATAGTAAAAGTACTACAAAAACGGTTTTGCTTTTTAATCAATAACAAAATCCTAAAACGTACATAGATTTGTGTTGATATCCGGATTTATAATCTGGATATAATTCATAAATTGTATTATATAACGAGTTAGCAAACATTTCAAAATGAGCGAAATAATCGTAGAGAAAAACGAAGATGAAGAAGGACCAATTCCTCATTTATGGCGACCGATTTTTACAGAAATTGTAAGTGCTTTTGTGAAAAAAGATTACAATCTAAGCACCGGAATTGAGAATGTGTCTTCCGTATCTGAAAGTTCTGCTGAACAAATCAAAGATTATATTGAAGATTATGGGGAGGAATTGGTTGAGCTTCCTGAAGAAACTTGGGAAACGTCAGTTTACATTTGCTACGGAGAATATTGGAATGTGCTAATTGACTTATGGACAAAATCTGAGGGACGGAGTGACTTAGTTCTAAATGCCGAAGTAAGAGAGAAGAATGATGAATATGAAGTGAAAATTAGACTAGTCTATGTTCCTTAGAATCGGAAAATAAAACGTTTGCTAACACAACCTATAAACAATACGGGCTTCGGGCTTAGTTGCTGGGTTTGTGTATTTTTATGAAGTCCGCAAAATCTTTGGGATTTTGCTTTAAACAAGGAAAAGAAAAAACAAAACAAAAAGATTTTGCTATGTGCTTGGCGGAAAGCAAACGCTAGTTTGCTCCCGTACTGTTCATAGCTCAACCGTTGGCACACATTAGAAAAAAACATTGAAAACATTGAAAAAAAATATTAAATATGTAATCGGATTGCTTCTAATCGGGGGATTAACTTGGTTTGCATATGATATACATTTCAAGTTTGTAATTAACGAATATCAAGGAAATCAAATCAAAAAACAACTGAAAAAGGATTTCGTGAAAAACTCAAAAGGATTCGAAAAAATTAGAGAATTTCAATCGGAATTAGGAAATATATCAGATTTACAGTTTTCTAAGACCGATGATTATATTCGTTTTAAAATCAAAAGTGATTCTCTTCCAACCGAAAATTATGATTGGACACGAATTTCTGCTGGCGAAACATCTATTAACGATTTAAAGTATATTGGAATTTCTGAAAAAGATAGCATAGTAACTGAATATGAGAATGAAAAGTTTACGGTTGGAAAGCCTTGGATTATATCATATGACGGAAAAAAATCAAATCCAGAGTTGAAACAAATATTAAGTTTAAAGAATATTGATTTGGAAAACTTAAATACTATTAAGAAACTTTTAAAAGAGACAAATTCTATTGGTTTCGAAAAAAATGATTCAATAATTAAATTAACATACGCTGGACATTGGGGCGAAAGCTATAATTATGTGACACCAATTAAGAATTTAAGTCGAAACGAAAATTGGGAAGAATTATCAGAAAAATGGTATTCATTTCATTACGTAAATGGATTGTTTTGCGGATATACAGATTGGTAAATAACGTGTGCCAACACCGGATATAAAACATAAATTCCCACACGTATTCCTACAGAAAATTATATAGTAACAATCCCCAACCCCAATAACATTTTCGCCGTAAGGCAACACTATTATATACCTAGCACCAACTTAGCAATCCAGAGGTAAATAAGAATACCAAAGATGTCATTACTAGTTGTTATAAATGGTCCAGTTGCAATGGCAGGATCAATGCCTCTTTTATGTAAAAATAAAGGTATAAAGGTCCCAATTATTCCGGCAAAAATAATCACAACAAAAAGCGAAATGGAAATAGAAAGCGCATAAGATATCTCACCCTCCCAAGCCCAAACAAAGAAGAATAATACAATCGCAAGTGCAGCTCCATTAAGTGCGGCGAGTGCCATTTCTTTTATTAGTCTGTTTGCTATGCTACCTTTTATGTCATCATTTGCAAGACCTTGTACGATAATCGCACTAGATTGTACACCCACGTTACCAGCCATTGCGGCAATAAGGGGCGTAAAAATAAGTAGTATTGCATGATTGTTTAAAACATCTTCAAAACCACCCATAATTGCGGCAGCACCTACACCACCTAACAGTCCTAAAAATAACCAAGGCAAACGGGCACGAGTAAGTTCCCAAACGCTATCATCTGCCTCTACATCTTGTGAGATACCGGCAGCCATCTGGTAATCTTTTTCTGCTTCGTCTTTTATAAAATCTACAATATCATCTATGGTAATACGACCTACGAGCACGCCGTCTTCATCTACAACTGGTATGGCATCTAGATCATACTTTTGCATAATTCTAGCTACCTCTTCGTTATCTGTATGTACAGTTACATAATCTACTTTTGGGATAAAGACTTCGCTAATTTTTGTTTTTTCGCCAGCGGTGAGTAAGTCTTTTAAAGAGAGTCTTCCTGTAAGTTTACCTTCTTTATTGGTTACATATATAGAGTGAACTCGGGTGACATTTTCTGCCTGGCGACGCATCTCGCGTACGCAACCTGCCACGGTCCATGTTTCTTTTACTTGCACGAGTTCTTTTGCCATTAAGGCTCCAGCGGTATCCTCGTCATAATTTAAAAGCTCAACAATATCTGCAGCGTGCTCTTCATCTATAATTTTATCAATTACCTCTTTTTGTATATTATCATCTAACTCTGCAATAATATCTGCGGCATCATCTGTGTCAAGTTCTTCAAGCTCTTGGGCAATTTCTGTAGGGGTAAGATTGTCAAGTATGCGCTCTCTCAAGTCCTCATCAAGCTCCATCAAAGCCTCTGAGGTGATCTCGCTCTCTAATAATTTTATTAAGTAAGTTGCTTCATAACTGTTTAGCTCTTCTAGCAATTCTGCAACATCTGCAAAATGATATTCTTTTAAAAGTTCGCGTAAAGCGTGCCCATCTTTATTAGAGATAAGTTGCTCAATGGTGGCTATAAAATCATTGGTTAGTTGAAATTGCATCTGCTTCCAGTTTTGTAGTGAGTGCGATAAAATCTGCTACAGAGAGCTGTTCTGGTCGCTGCCCAAAGATAGTATCTTCTTTTAGTTTTTCTGAAATATCAAAGCTTTTTAAACTGTTACGCAATGTTTTTCTGCGTTGCTGAAATGCTGTCTTCACCACTTTGTATAAAAAGGCCTCTGTACAAGGTAATTCTAATGATGCTTTTCTGGTAAGTCTAAGTACACCACTATCTACTTTAGGGGGTGGGTTAAACACCGTAGGAGGAACCGTAAAAAGATATTCTGCATCATAATAGGCTTGTACTAAAACAGACATAATACCGTAGGTTTTAGAACCGTGATCTGCACAAATGCGCATCGCAACTTCTTTCTGAAACATTCCAGTAAATTCTGGTACTTGCTCTTTGTTTTCAAGTGTTTTAAAAACAATTTGAGTAGATATATTATAGGGAAAATTACCTGTTACCGCATATTGCTCTGTCCCGAAGTAGTCTTGCAAATCTTCACGCAAAAAGTCTGCCTCTAAAATCTGTAAATTGTCGTTGGGATAATGCTTTTCTAGATAGGCGATAGAATCTCTATCAAGATCCATAGCAACAAGGTTAATATCTTTTTCTAAAAGATACTTAGTTAAGACACCTGTTCCTGGGCCTATTTCTATAACGTTTTTATAGCCTTTGTGCGTGAGTGTTTCTGCTATGTCTCTTGCTACACCTTCATCTGTTAAAAAGTGTTGACCAAGATGTTTTTTAGCACGTACCGTGTCATTTTGTGGATTAAATTCTCTTCTAGGAGTAGCCGAGTGCTTGCCAGATTTCTTTTTCTTTTTGCCCATATCTTATTGTTCGCAAATGATTTCTAGTTCTGTTCTAAAAGCTACAAATTTACCTTCAAAGTGTTTTCCTTGTGCGCGTAATTTTTCTGCATCTTCTGCATAATATTTATCTAACGTTGCTTTACTGTCTGTGTGATATTGTACAGAATATGTGGTGCCACCCATCTCTTCTTCTACTTGCACTTTTGTCATCAAAGCTTTAGTGAATTTTCTAGTATCTAGCATCGCAGGTATGTGTTCTGTCTTCATCCACTCTAACCAAGTATCATGGGCGCTATTTTCTATATTTATGGTGACGTTGTATATGTACATTAAAAAAGTTTATGAGGATGTTAATCCTATCTATTATAAAGTTAGTTGTCGTATAAGCTTTTACCCCAACCCAAAAGGTGGCTCATTCTAATTTCTTAAATAATTTGAGAATTTTTGCTCCCTTTAGGGTTGGGTAAACAAAAATTCAGAACAGTAAGATGTAGCTATTTATCTACTCTATCAAATCTCCTCGTAGCATTCTAAAGCGCATTCTAGCTTCTGTAAAAAAAATACTATCTTCATAATTAAATATAATCTGTTCGTATAATTCTTTAGCTTTTTCTGGTTGCGCTAGTTTGTTTTCATACAGTTTTGCTAATAAAAAATGGGCGTCATCTGCAAGAATATCTTCATTAAAAAGCTCTATTAGTTTTTTGTAATTTGCTTCTGCTCTTGTAAATTGATTGGTTTTTTCAAAGAGTTTTGCTTGTCTTAAAAGCGCTTCGTCCTCAATACTTTCTCCTTTGTGATTTTCAATAATGTCTGCTAGTTGCGTGATTGCTTCTTGGTCTTTGTTTTTAAGAGCTAGTAAGTCTGCGTGAGCAAATTTCTTTAAGGCAGTTTGTGTGGTATCTTCTAGTGAGTTGTCACTAATCATCAAGCTTAATTGCAAAGCATCATTTGCGATAAGCTGTGTAGAAGATTTTTTTAACACGTCTAGCTGCACTTGTGCCCAAGAGAAATCTCCTTTAAAATAACTTGTTCTAGCTACTTTAAAACGTGCTTCTTGTGCCATCACGTCACTCTTTATCTTTTCTTGTATTTGTGTGTAATAGATAAGGGCGCGATTAAATTTTTCATCTATTACCAGTATGTCTGCTAATTCCATTTTAACTCTAGCTTCTTGAAAAGAGCCTAGTTTCTCATCAAGTAAGGTTTTTAGATTAGTTACCGCAAGGTCTTTTTTATTGTGGTTAAATGCGAGAAAATGGTTGAAATCTACTTGTATTAAATAGGTGGATTTTCCACGCCCAAAACGATCTAGTAAAGCAGTATAATTTTTTTCTAGAGTGTCATAATTTTTAGGCTCTGTAGTTTCTAGTTCAATTTTCATTAAAAATTGATGTGCTGCTAGTTCCATTTCTGGAGTAGGGGCATTCTCAATGATGAAGTTGATGATATCGCGAGCATCCTCATAAGATTTATTAGAGATAGCAATAAGTGCCAGGTTTTGAATCCCTGTAATGTCTTCATCAGATCTTCTGTAGATTGCTTTTTCTTGAGCAAAGGCTTTCTTAAAATCGTTTTGCTGAACAAACAACCAGCTTAATAGTTCATTATATAAGATGTTGGGTTTGTCTTGAGATTTCCGAAGTAAAGTTTTTCTAAATAACACATTAGCTTCGTTATTAGGGTCTTCATTTATGTAAAGGCTAAACTGTCTTTGTGCATAAGGTTTTGTGTTAGGCCTTTTTTCGATGAGGTTAATAAAGCTATTAAACATTTTTTCTACCTCTCCTTTCTCTCCATAAAGTCGCGCTAGTTGCTGGCTAAAATCAAGCTCTTCGTCAATTGATATGGCTTTCTCGTATAAAAATATAGTCTCATCAAGCAGGCTAAATTTTTCGAAAGATTTACCAATGGTGTATGCGTAGCGAGGATTATCGTTTATAAAATCTGTGGCTTCATTGTAATAAATAGTAGCAATAGAGTCTTTGTTTTGTAGTGTATAATTATGCCCTAGCTCTACAATTACTTGTGGTAATTTACTTTTAGAGTTTAATCGATCTTCTAATAATTCTTGGGCCTTATCATAATTTTCTACCTGCTGGTTCATCTCTACAAGAGACAGCAAAAGGTTTAGATTATTAGGTGATTGTTTTACTAGTTTCTCATAAATAACAATCGCTTTTTCATACTCACCTTTTTCGGCATAGTTTTTTGCCAAAAGCTCATTTTGAGCAAAGCTAGAAACCCCGATAAAGAGAAAAAATATTGTGAAGAGTATGCGCATAGCGTAAAGATAGTGTTTTATAGATTGTGCTAAAAACAATAATCGTACCCAACAAAAAGGATGTCATCTCGATCTGTGGACTGTTGAGCTGAATGTAAAACCGAAAAATGTAAAATTCTAAATATAAGAGTACAAGAGAGATACTTTTATATTTAGAATTTTACATTTTTCGGTTAGATATTTAATTAGTTAATCATATCAAACCCGCAATAAGGAACCAACACTTCTGGTATTTTAATTCCGTCAGGCGTTTGATAGTTTTCTAAGATACCTGCAAGTACTCTAGGTAATGCTAGTGAGCTACCATTAAGTGTGTGTGCAAGTCTGTTTTTACCATCACTGTCCTTAAAACGAAGTTTTAATCTATTGGCTTGAAATGCTTCAAAGTTTGAGGCACTAGAAATCTCTAGCCATCGGTCTTGTGCTGTAGAAAATACTTCAAAATCATAGGTCAAAGCAGATGTAAAACCTAAATCTCCCGCACATAATCTTAAAATTCTGAAAGGTAATTTTAATTCTCTTAAAATTTCGGTAATATGATCTACCATCCCGTCTAAGGCCTTGTAGCTATTATCTGGATGCTCAATGCGTACAATCTCTACTTTGTCAAACTGGTGTAATCTGTTTAATCCTCTCACGTGCGCACCATAACTACCAGCTTCACGTCTAAAACATGGTGTGTATCCAGTACAGGTTATAGGTAAGTCGCTTTCTTGCACCAAGTCACCTCTAAACATGTTTGTCACGGGCACCTCTGCCGTTGGTATTAAATATAAATCATCAACACCGGCGTGGTACATTTGCCCTTCTTTATCTGGTAATTGCCCAGTACCAAAACCTGAAGCTTCATTCACTAAAAGTGGTACTTGGTATTCTGTATACCCAGCATCTGTATTTTTATCTAAAAAGTAGCTAATAAGTGCACGTTGTAATCTAGCCCCTTTCCCTTTGTAAACGGGAAAACCTGCACCAGTAATTTTAACACCAAGTTCAAAATCAATGATGTCATATTTTTTTGCTAACTCCCAGTGAGGTAATGCTCCTTCGTGAAGAACAGGAATGTCTCCTTCTCTAAAAGTCTCTTCATTATCATCTTCTGTCATCCCGGCAGGAACAATATCGTTAGGGATGTTAGGTATCGTGTAAAGTAGCTGTAGTAGTTTTTCTGAAATGTTATCCAATTGACCACCTAGCTCTTTTGAAGCCTCCTTAAGCTCGCCTGTTTTTTCTTTAAGCACATTTGCTTCTTGCGCTTTTCCAGATTTATAGAGATCACCTATTTCTTTAGAAAGCACATTAGATTCTGCTAGTGTTTCGTCAAGTTTTGTTTGTGTCGCTCTTCTTTGCTCATCAAGGGAGATTGCCTCTTCTAATATAGGTTTTGCATCAATGCCTCTTTTTTTAAGGGCTGCGATGTAAGCGTCTTTATTCTCGCTAATGTCTTGTACTTGTAACATAATAGGGTGTTTTTAACAAGCCGCAAAGTTATAGAATTTGTAAGTATGAGGGGTCAAATGAAGAGAATAAGTTTTACTGCCTATTCTATTTAGAAAAAAGGGCTGTCAGATAATTAACCAAACCAAAAATGCGAAAATAATAAAGGAAACAATCCACATAATCAAGTGTGGTAAAAAGTTTTTTCTTTTACGTTCTTTGTTTTTAGAGTTGATCTCTTTTATAGCTTTCTGAACTTCTGCATCACTATGTTTTTTGCCAAGACGGTCACTTTGGTTTGAGATAAGGTTGTTCTTTCTTTTCTCAAGTCTGTTTGTACTTAAGTCTATTTTTTCTTTGCGGAGTTTTTGTCTTCGCTTAATGGCGTCAAAGTTACCGTACATTTATTTAACAGTATCTCTAGTTTTTAATTGCACTCTTGGATCTCTAGCTTGCTGTTTTGCATACGTTTCTGGAGAAGGTAGTATCCAGTCGTGATGCTCAAAGTGTTTCCAGGGTTCTGCTGCGAGGTCTACTTTTGGGTCTATAAAAGGGTAATAGCCACCGCCATTTATTTTCACTTTAGATTTTACATACACCTCGACATCGCGGCCTTCTTTTGCTTCTGCTTCTTTAACGCGTTGTGCTAACTGCCAGATGAGGTCTGGTTTAGATTTTATGGAGCGCTTTTGTTTTTTGCTTAATAACTTTCTGTAATCGTATCGTTTCTTTTCTTCCTCTCCTTTTTCTTTTGTGTAAACAGAAAGTGTGGCTCCACGAGATCGCAACATCATTCTCCAGCTTAAACGGTGACCTTCTTCTGTCCAGAGTACATCATCTTTATATGCCCAGTGACGCAAGGGGAGGAGCACTTGAAAAATAAAATAAATACTAAATACGCCAATAAGTGCATTTCTGTAATTGGGTACTTTTATTTCGCCAGTACTATAGTGTTTTTTCTTGGGCAAAAAGCGACGTTGTAAAATTTCCGAAGAGAAAAAGAAGAGCGCAAACGCCATAGACATATACGGGAAAATGCCAATCTGAAATACAATGCTGTTAAATAAGTGGAAAAAGATAGAAATGCAAAATGCTATCATTCTTGTGCGGCGCCATAACAATAATGGTACAATCAATAAGTCAAACAAAATACCAACATAGGCAATGGTCCAGTGCACCCAGTCTAGTTGTAAAAAAGGGCCTATGAGCCAGTAATCTGCTTTACCTTTCATAAATAGTTCTGCAACGGTGGCATCTAACCACCCAGGATACCATTTTGCGATGGACCCGTAAGTATAAACTATCCAAACTTGTAATATAACGACGAGTGAAACCCATCGCGGCATAGATGGAGATTTTATTTTTTTACTGAAATATGCGTCTAAACTAAACCATCTATTGGCGGGTAAAAAGACCATTATCCAACAAAGTAACATCATTAAATAATAATGATTGTTGTAGGATGATTTTTGCATTAAATAGACAGAAGTCCACATAAGTGCGTAGCAAAACATGCTAAAGCGGTATTTGTAACCTAGCATCACAAATACACCAAAAGTGCCCATCAATGCAAAGTACCAATACATCCCATTACCAGGTAAAGGTTGTAAAAATTCAAACCCAATAAAGTTGAAGGTAAAGTCTGGTTCTACAAGTGTTCTGCGTACCCAGCCTGTAACGATGGCTCCATAACCCTCTAGAGCAATAAGAAGCCCAAACACTACTCGCCATAGTACTAACCCCGTATTGTCTATATGTTTGAATAAGAGTTTATTCACGAGTCTTTATGTAATTCTTGGCAAAAAGTTCGTCGCCAGCAATGGCTTTTTTTAATGCAGGTAAGCCATCAAAGGTGGCTTCATCTCTTATATGTGTTAAAAATCTAAGTGTTATCTCTTGATTATAAAGGTTGCCTTCAAAATCTAGAAAATAGGTTTCTATAGTGGTTGTTTTTCCGCCTACGGTTGGGTTTGTTCCTATACTTGTTATACCGTACATATCATTGCCATCTATTGTAGCTTGCGTAACATATACTCCATTTTTAGGAATCAATTTATAGGCCTCATTTGGTTTTAAATTTGCTGTTGGGTAAGCAAGTGTGCGCCCTATTGCTTTTCCTTTTTCTATAACACCTGTAATGTTATACTCATAGCCCAAATAATTGTTTGCGGTAGTAATGTCACCATGTTCAAGTGCTTTTCTAACTTTTGTAGAGCTTACGGCAACATCATCTAGTTCTTGTGCTGTTATTTCTTCTACGTCAAAGTGGTATGTTTTACCAAACTCTTTTAAATCATTAATATCTGCTGCGCGGTTACGCCCAAAACGGTGGTCATAGCCAATAATAATTTTTTTTGCTTTTAATTGGTTGACTAAAATGTCTCGCACATATTCTGTGGCTGTCAATCTAGAAAAACCGTGTGTAAAAGGATGTACTACTAAGTGTTGAATACCTAAAGCAGCTACATGTTTCTTTTTTTCTTCAAGCGTATGTAGCATCTTGATACTTGTATCTTTTTGTAAGACCATACGAGGGTGCGGAAAAAACGTAAGTAATACCGCATCTAGATCTAAATCTTTTGCAGTTTTTGCTAAGCGTTTTAAAATAGCAGCATGGCCTACGTGAACTCCGTCAAAAGTACCTATGGTTACTACACTACCACGATCATTTTTATATGCTGCTGCGCCTTTATGTACCTTCATTTACTTACCGTTAAAAGCGTTCATAGTATTGCTTGCTCCTGCAAGACCGTAAGATTCTACTGCTTGTTTTGCTTTTTCTAATCGTTCTATGAGTACAGACTCTTCTTCTGCAGTCCATTCGCCTAGTACATAGTCTACCTGACGTCCTTTGCTAAAGGCATCGCTTATACCAAATCTAAAACGAGGATATTTACCGTTACCTAGTGTAGCTTGTATGTCTTTAAGACCATTATGGCCACCGCTACTTCCTTGAGTTTTTATTCTAAATGTTCCAAAATCTAGATTGAGATCATCTGTAACAACCAGTAGGTTTTCTACAGGGATGTTTTCTTTTTCCATCCAGTATTTTACAGCCTTACCACTAAGGTTCATATAGGTTGAAGGCTTAAGCATAATAAAGGTGCGTCCTTTTTTCTTTAATGTTGTGATATCGCCAAGTTTTACGGTTTCCCAAGAGAGGTCTTCGTGTTTAGCAATATAGTCTAGTACTTTAAACCCAATGTTGTGACGTGTATTTTCATACTTGGGACCAATGTTTCCTAAACCTGCGATTAAAAATTTTTTCATGTCTACTGTTCCTGCTTCACTTGTGTTACTAACTTTCTGTGAAGACTGGTTATTGTTCTTTTTTTTAAAAACTTGCTCAGCGCTTTCATTATTAACGGGTGTTTCTTTTTTAGAATGATTGTCAAGTCTAAAAAGTTTCCGAAGTAATGTGAGCATGGCTTTTTTTTAAATTTATCGTAAAAATAAAAAAAGCATCTCGATATATCGAGATGCTTTTAGTATTATTAAAAAGGTGATGCTTATTCTGCAGCAGTTTCTTCTGTAGCAGCTTCTGCTCCTTCTTCTCCTTCTTCTTCTTCGTCGTCAGCTTCATCTGCAACCGCAGTTCTAGATGTTCTAACTTGACAAATAACTTCGTTGTCAGAGTGAAGTATTGTATACTTCTCACTTGCAGCAGCAGTTACATATAATTTATCTCCAATTTTCATTTCAGTAATATCTACTTCAATGATGTCTGGAAGGTTAGCAGGTATTGCTTTTACACGTAGTTTACGAGAAACAATACGTAAAGTACCACCATTACGAACACCTTTTGAGTTTCCTGTAATACGTACAGGGATTTCTAACATTACTTCTTTTTCATCAGAAATTTGATAGAAGTCAATGTGTAGTATTCTGTCTGTTACTGGGTGAAACTGGATATCTTGTAAGATAGCGTCCACTTTTTTCCCGTCCAATTCAATAACAACTGTATGTACGTCTGGCGTATATACGAGTTTGCTAAATGCTAATTCATCTGCTGAAAAGTGAATAGGTGCTTCTCCTCCGTATACTACGCAAGGTACCTTCCCAGCATCACGTAAGGCTTTAGTTGCCTTTTTGCCTACGCTTTCTCTTTGAGATCCGTTGATTGTAATTGATTTCATTTTAATCTGAAATTTTAAATTATTGATTTATAGTGCTTAGCCATTTTGGTCTAAGCGGCTGCAAATGTAGTTATTTAATGCCCGTCTACAAAGAATATAGGCTAAAGAGTAAAAAAAATGAAGCAAGAACTGTAGACTCTACTATGCTAAGTCTGCAGTTCTTGCTTCATAATTATTGTTTTTCTTCAAAAAATTACATTACAAACTTAGAGCTTATGCTCTGATTAACGTGTACGCTTTTCATTACATCTGCAAAAAGATCTGCACATGTAAGTACTCTTAATTTTGAGCTTTCTTGACGTAATGGTATTGAGTCTGTTACAATTAGTTCTTCTAGTTTAGAAGCTTCAAGTCTATTGTATGCTTCTCCAGAGAGGATAGGGTGTGTACAGATAGCTCTTACAGAAAGTGCACCACGCTCCATCATTAAATCTGCAGCTTTTGTTAATGTTCCGGCAGTATCTACCATATCATCTACAAGCACTACGTTTTTACCTTTTACATCACCTATGAGTTCCATATGGCTAATGATGTTTGCTTTTTCACGTTGTTTGTAGCAAATAACTACATCGCTTTCCATTGCTTTAGAGTATGCGTAAGCTCTTTTAGAACCTCCCATATCTGGTGATGCAATAGTTAAGTTAGGTAGGTTTAAACTTTTTAAATACGGTAAGAAAATAGTAGATGCAAATAAGTGATCTACTGGTTTTTCAAAGAAACCTTGTATTTGATCTGCGTGTAAGTCCATCGTGATAATACGAGTTGCTCCTGCTGTTTCTAGCATTTTTGCTACTAGTTTTGCAGCAATAGGTACACGAGGCTTGTCTTTTCTGTCTTGTCTTGCCCAGCCAAAGTAAGGCATCACAGCTGTAATGTGTCTTGCACTAGCGCGTTTTGCAGCATCACACATTAATAACAACTCCATTAAATGGTCGCTACTTGGGTGCGTAGATCCTATTAAAAAGACACGACATCCTCTCACAGATTCTTCAAAAGATGGTTGAAACTCTCCGTCACTGTATGTTGAAGTAATAATGTTTCCTAGAGGAATACCAAATTTGTCTGCAATATCTTTAGCGAGTACTTGTGATTGTTTACAAGCAAAAATCTTTGGGGTAGGTTCAAAAGCCATGTTGTTGTGTTTTAGTTTTGGCAAAAGTAACCGAAACGAGAAAGCCTGAAAAAGAATGTTGTTTTAATTTTACTAACAATGTTTAAGTCGTCTTAGAGTATTTGGTTATTAAAATTATTGTTTTCCACTTTGCTGCTGAAATTTTAAATAAATGATTATTTTTGCATTCCGTTTTAATAACGGGACTACCTTTATCTTAGGATATAAATGCTCGAGTGGCGGAATTGGTAGACGCGCTGGATTCAAAATCCAGTGACTTCGGTCGTGCGGGTTCGATTCCCGCCTCGAGTACAAAGCCTTCAGGAAACTGAAGGCTTTTTTTATTCTTATTATCTCAAAATATAGCCTTGTTTATTCTTGATGTTTAATACCATACCCACTTTCTTCTTTACAGATAATTATCCTAAATAATAACAATAGTCTTTACTGCCTAAAAATACTTTTCACTTGCGGTAATTTAGAACGACGCATTTAATCATCTAAATAACAGATAATTACGTTTCATTTTATTTAGAATGAGTCTTAATTGTGATGTAGACTGATCACTATTCTTATTTAGAATAAATAAAAATAAGTAGATTTGCCAGCTCATAATATAAGAATATATGCGCCTGTTATTTTCTATTTTATTGTTCACCACTTTACACGTTTCTGCTCAAGTAGAACAAAAGAGAGATTCTCTTAATCCTGAGCGTTTAGAAGAGGTTGTTGTTACAGGGCAAATTAATCCGCAATCTGTTTCAAAATCTGTGGTTGAGGTAAAGGTGATTTCTAGAAAAGATATTGAACGTCAAGCTGGAAATACCCTTGCAGATGTTCTTAATACTACATTAAACTTAAACATAACGCCTAATACTTCTACCGGTAAAAGTGGCGTGAGTCTTTTTGGGTTAGATAGTCAGTATTTTAAAGTGCTTATTGATAATGTACCTATTATTAATGAAGAAGGTGTAGGGAATAACACAGATCTTACATTAATAAATCTAGATGATATTGAGCGAATAGAAATTGTAGAAGGGGCCATGGGCGTACAATATGGCGCTAATGCAGTTTCTGGAATTATAAATATTATTACAAAAAAGTCCTCCCACAACGATTGGGAAATCACCGCTTACTCTCAAGAAGAGACAATAGGTGATGAGTATGAATGGTTTGATAAAGGCCGTCATATCCAATCGTTGAAGGTGGGGCACAATTTTTCTGAAGCCATCTACGGGAATGTTGTTTATACCCGTAATGATTTTGGAGGTTTCTACGATGAAAAACAAGGTGAAAATTATGAATTAAATGATGGTTTAAGAGGTCACGAATGGTTGCCTAAACTACAGCAAAACGCTAAAGGACTTGTCTCTTACAATAAAGAAAACTTGAATATCTTTTATCGCTTTGACTACTTAAACGAACGTATTGAGCGTTTTTCTGAAAATGTAGATTTAAATGAGAACGCTGCAACCGGAACTATAAATCCTTCAGCTTTAGATGAAATTTATAAAAACAATAGATTTTATCATCACTTAAATGCAACAGGCTTACTTAATACAATAGGTTATAATATTTCGGTGTCATACCAAAAGCAAACCAAAGATTTAGAACGCTACACATACCGTATACGTAGTCAAGAAAAAGAAAACATTGAAGCTGGTGAATACCAAAGTAGAAGTGCTTTTTTCTCTCGCGGTACCTTTAGTAATATTATAAACACAAGTAAAGCTAATATGCAGTTAGGCTATGAATTGACGGCAGAAAAAGGTTCTGGGTCTTCACTCGCTATTGTTATTGGACCAGGGAGTGATGCCATAACTCAAGAGCTTAATAACTATGATTTTTTTGCAGCCTCAGAATTGCAACTAACAGATCGATTTTCTTTGCGCCCAGGTTTTAGGGCTTCTTTTAGCAACTTATTTGACACACAGTATATAGGCTCATTAAGCGCAAAGCAATCATTAGGTGATGACTGGGAGTTGCGTGCTATTTTAGGTTCTGCAAATAGAACCCCTAACTATAATGAGTTGTATACTTATTTTGTAGATGTAAATCATAATGTTCAGGGTAATTCAAACCTAAATCCAGAAAAGGGATTTTCTACATTTCTACATATTAAAAAGAAGAGCTCGCTTGGAGATGGTACATTTCGGTTAAAAAATAAATTGAGTTTTAATTATTTAAACTTGAATGATCGTATTGAGTTGATTTTAGTAAATCAAAACCCATTAGAATATCAATATAACAACATAGATAGCTTTAGAGCTTTAGGAGTGTTTTCTGAAAATGAAGTCTTCTATAAAAAATTTAAAGGGCAAATAGGAGTTTCTCTACAGGGAATTTCAAAAGTGCTTGATAGTAGAACACAATCAAATGATGATTTTCTATTCAACCTTCAGTTAAACTCAAATCTTTCTTATAACGCGCCTAAGCTAAAGACCACCTTTTCTTTATTCTTTAAATATTTAGGAGAACAGCAGCAGTTTGTTGAGAAGACAAATGACCAAGGGGAGCAAGAATTTATTGCCGGTAAAACAGATCCTTACAGTTGGATGGATGCAACGATAAACAAATCATTTTTTGACGGGGCTTTTACCACCACTTTAGGATGCCGTAATTTATTTGATGTGACACAAGTAAATACTACAGCCTTTGAAGGAGGAACTCACGATGGTGCTCCGGCACAAATATCATTAGGCTACGGCCGCTCTTATTTTTTAAAACTCACTTATAATTTAAAACTGTAATAATGAAATTTTATAAATCCATAGTATGTTTTGCAATCGCCACTCTCGCTTTAGTTTCGTGTAGTGATGATGAAGATACGGCACAAATGTCTAGCCCTTTTGTGGTTGCTTTTTCAAGTCTTTCTGCAAATTTATCTGAAATAGAAACCACTCAAGATATCCCGTTAGTGTTTTCTGAGACGAGTACAGAAACAGGAACTGTGACACTTTTAGTAGAGGCTACAAATGCTACCTACGGAACAGACTTTACAACAAACCCTGCTGTAGAAAACAACAATTTAGTATTGCCAATAACTCCGGGAGAAAACGGGATGGCCATAACATTTACTAAACTAAATGCCTCTTTAGATGAAACCGTAGAGATACGCTTTAGCATTGTTGCAACAGATTATGCTAATGGAGTAATACAAGGAAATTCAATTTTCACTCTTAACAGCACAGCTTCTTTAGGTCGTGGTTTTGAGCCTACAGTGGGAGGCCCTAATCAACCTAATCAAGTCTATATTGATTTAAGTGCAGAAGATCAAATGGCGGTACAAAGAGATTCATGGGATTTAGGTTTTTATGGTGGTTCAGATTTTAGAGTGGGGCTTAATAGTTCTATTTACATGGCAGCTGCACAATTAGAAAGTACTAATATAGACACGGTAACAGAAGCAGATGTTGCGGCAATACAAGAACAAGTGGCAGTAGGTACTTTTAATCCTGCTAATGAAGAATACATAGATCATCCAGATGGCGCTATTACTAAGACAGCTATCAACGAGGTGAGTGTGACAGCAGCAGATAACAAAGTGTATTTGGTAAACTTAGGCTATCAAGTAGGTAATGAAACTCCTGCGCCTGGAAGTGTAGCTGTTGCAGGCGAAGCTAGAGGTTGGAAAAAGATAAGAGTATTACGTCAAGCAGATGGTTATTTACTGCAATACGCAAACTTAAATGACGCAACACATCAAGAAGTTTTTATCGAGAAAGATGCGAACTACAATTTTACCTTCTTCAGTTTTACTACTAATAACACGCTATTGGTTGAACCAAAAGCAGAAAACTGGGATATTAATTTTACGGTGTTTACTAACATTTTAGACGGTGCGGGTTCTTATGGGTTTTCAGATGGAGTTTTGCACAATCGTAAAGGAGGTGTAACTGCTTATGCGGTAAGCACAGAAGATATTCCGTATGATGATTTCCAATTAACAAATGTGACAAGCGCAAGTTTTGAACAAGATCAACGCACTATTGGGAGTACATGGAGAGATGTGATTAACGAAGACAAAGTGTTAATTGATACCATTTACTACATCATTAATGATCCTAACGGAAACAACTACAAATTAAAATTTACAGCATTACTTGATGATAGTGGGACACGTGGTTTTCCAGCATTTAAGTACAACCTTTTACAATAAACTAACAGACTAACTAATATTATAAATACCATAAAATGAAAAAAATAATACTATCGGCAATACTACTTGCCACTACCATAATAAACGCTCAAGAAACGGTAACGATTTCTATGGGAGCAGGATATACAGATGAGGTGTATGTAGACCTTTCTAACCAAACAGAAAACACATATACAGCAGTAAATTGGGATGTTGCTTTTTTACGCAATAGCGCACAAAATATTGGAATTAGAGTAAATGACGGAATAGGAATCACTGTTTTTGAGGCAGCAAATAGCCCAGACGCTTTTGATACAATAGATCTATCTAACGAGGCAAGTTGGACTACACTTTATAATGATGATACTAACTGGGATAACGGTGCTTTTATGCAAGGCTCTGCAACCTATGGTTGGGGAGAATATAACCCAGTAACTCATGTGGTAGAAGGGACAGTAGTATTTGTGCTGAAATATGCCGACGGAACATACATTAAGTTTATCAATGAATCTTTTGCTGCGGGTTACACTTTTAAGTTTGCTACTTGGGATGGAGCAGCTTGGGTAAATGAGACTACACAAACGGTAGAAAATGATAGCAATCCAGAAACGAGATATAACTACTTTTCTTTAACAAATAATGCAGCCGTTATTGCAGAGCCTTCAGTTGATGCTTGGGACTTTGTTTTTAGAAAGTACATTACTTTTTTAGATCCTCCGGGACAGTACTATCCAGTTACAGGAGTATTACATAATCCAAATGTTACCATTGCTCAAAATGATGAAACGAGTGAAGAGGGAGATCCAAATACGGTAACATATCTTGAAGAAATAAACACGATTGGTTACGATTGGAAATCATTTAATGGTACTAATTATGACATAGACAGCAATACTGCTTATTATGTAAAAGATGCAGAGAACAGTGTTTATAAAGTAATCTTTACTGGCTTTGAAGGGTCATCAACAGGTAATATAACATATACCGTAGAAGATGTTTCAAGTCTTTTAGGCTTTGATTCGGTTACAGAAGATTTTTCTTTCGGGATGTATCCAAACCCTTCGGCAGATGGGCAGGTTACTATTGTGTATGAAAACGCTGCGTCAACTTCGGCAAGCAGCACTGTTAATATTCACTCGGTAACAGGAGCAGAGGTGTATACTTCAGCAGTACAAAACAACACGGGCTTTTTTAATAAAACCATTGACGTTTCAGCATTAAAAAGTGGGGTTTATATCGTGACGTTCCAGTCTGGTGATGCAACAGTTTCTAAAAAACTAATTTTAAATTAATACTTTATGAAAAAGATAGCACTAACAATATTTGCTTTGAGTCTTGTATTTACTGCAACGGCTCAGAATAAAAAACAAAAACAAGATGCAGAGGCCATCAAAAAAATGTGTGGCTGTTATGAAGTAACCTTCAATTTTGCAGAGACTTTTAATTACAGTAAAGACTCTTTATATCTGCCTTCAAAAACTAAAATCGCATCAGGTTTAGAGTGGGCACAAGTGGTAGGAGATGATACAGATCTAGATAAAATTCAGATCCAGCATTTGTTGCAAGTAGGTAATCCTGCAGAGCCAATGATCATAAAACACTGGCGCCAAGATTGGCTATTTGAAAACACAGATTTATATACCTATAATGCAGATAATGAGTGGACATTTGTTCAAAAATCTAAGAGTGACGTAAAAGGGCAATGGACACAAAAAGTGTTTCAAGTAGATGACAGTCCGCGTTATGAAGGGACTGCCACTTGGGTACACGTAGATGGTAAAAGCTATTGGGAGAACACAACGCCGGCACCTTTGCCAAGACGTGAATACACACAGCGCAGCGATTATAATTTAACGATGCGTACCAACCGTCAAGAGATTACAAATACGGGTTGGGTGCACGATCAAGATAATGAGAAGATTGTTCGCGAAAAAGGCAAAGAAGATATCCTTCTTGCAAAAGAGAAAGGCTATAATACGTATGTTAAAGTTGACGATAGTCGTTGTGCAGCAGCATCAAACTGGTGGAAAGAACACACTAATAAGTGGGCAACCGTACGTGCAAAATGGGATGAGGTGTATGCTAGAAACCAAGATTTAAACCTGGAAGAAAAAGTAGATAATAAAGTGCTTTACAAACATCTTTTTGATGATAGCATCACAGAAGAAGCTCAGATTAATCCTGTGATAGAGTCTTTTGTAAAAAAACCATAATATGATAAAGCAATTAATTTTAAGCGTGATTCTTGTGCTGAGTATTTCTTCGGAAATACTCGCGCAAGAAAACGTGTTTATATCAAGACGGTTCTGGAAGTCAAACCCATCTGTTGAGCAAATAAAAGAAGCAGTGGCAAAAGGGAATGATCCTTCAGCTTTAAATGAAAATGCTTTTGATGGTGTTGTTTATGCATTACTAGAAAATGTAAATGACTACGCGATTAAATACCTTTTATCTCTTGAAGGAAATGATGTTACAAAGCGAACTCACGATAGCAGGACTTATGTTTTCTGGGCAGCATACAAAGGGAATGTGACTATAATGCAGCACTTGTTTGATAAAGGAGCTGTGATAAATATAAGGGATAGTAAAGGGAACACGCCTGTTACTTTTGCTGCAAGTTCTGGGCAAAAAAATGAAGCAGTTTATAATCTGTTTGAAAAGCAGGGTGCTATTTTAAAAGATGAGGTAAATAAATATGGCGTAAATGCCTTATTGCTTGTCGCGCCATTTTTAGAGAATGAGGCAGAGTTAACCTATTTTTTAAACAAAGGTTTTGAGTTAGAAACACTTGATCCTATAGGTAATAACATCTTTAATTATGCTGCTAAAAACGGGAGCATTGATTTTTTAAAGTTGCTTGTTAAAAAAGGGATTGATCCTAAAAATGTAAATAACAAAGGTGGTAATGCTATGTTATATGCAAGTTTTGGAACGCGCAGCACGCAAAACACACTAGAGGTGTATCAGTTTTTAGAATCTTTAGGGGTTGCCGCAAATGTGGTAGGTGATAATGGTAAAAACCCATTGCACACTATAGCTTATAAAAACAAAGATGTTGCTGTGTTTAACTATTTTATGTCAAAAGGAGTTGATGTAAACTTAAAGGATGAAGAGGGTAATTTTCCCTTCGGAAATGCTGCTGCCAATAACAACCTGGCAATTGTAAAAACACTATTTACAAAAGTAAAAGATAGCAATCAAAAGGATGGAAATGGACGCACAGCACTCGCGCTTGCAGTACATAGAAATACCGCAGATGTTGTTGAGTATCTTCTAGAAAAAGGGGCAGATGTACAGACAAAAGATGAAAAAGGGAATACACTATCTTACTACTTAGCAAATGCTTTTAATGAAAAAGAACCCGCTGCTTTTGAAGCGAAATTAAAGTTGCTTACAGCACACAATTTAAAGGTAGGACAGACACAGGGCAATGGTAATACGTTAGTACATATTGCTGCGCAAAAAAACAATATTGCATTGTTAAAACGTGTGGTAGATTTTGGGATTGACATAAATGCAATGAATGATGAGGGGTATACAGCCTTGCATATTTCGGCAATGAAAACCCAAGATGATGTAGTGCTCAAATACCTAATAAGCAAAGGTGCAGACACAAGTATAAAAACAGAATTTGACGAAACAGCATTAGATCTTGCTAGTGAAAATGAGCTGCTTCAAAAACAAAATGTTCAATTAAACTTTCTTAAATAACATGTCTCGATTAATAAAAAGAGTATCGTTCTCGGTAATAGTCCTGTTAGCCTTAGTCGCATTTGAAAAGCCAGTGGCGACAACAAATGTGAAATGTATGATACAAATGACAAATTATACTGGAGAAGGTGCCTATGTTGTGATATCATTAATCAACCCACAAGGCGATTATGAAGAAACATTATACGTGCAAGGGAAAGACAGCGAGTGGTTTAGTGAAATCTCAGAATGGTGGAAATTTTATGGCAAACGCCGCATTAATATTGACGCTATTGCTGGCGAAACAATTACAGGAGGAGCGCGCACGATAAGCATCGTTAAAATACCAACAGAAAAAATAGACAAAGGCTACAGCATTCGGTTTGAAACTGCTGTAGAAGATCAAGAATATCACACAAAAGATGTTCAATTTGAGCTAACTACTGCGAGTATAAAAAGCAAAAAAGAAGGCAATGGTTTTATACGTTATGTACGTATGATGCCACAATAATGAGGTTAAATGATAGGGTCTCTCTGGCGATATAGCCACTTTTTACTAGCACTAATATCTGCGTTATTTCTTATCGTTGCAGCTGTTACGGGAGCGATATTAGCCGTAGAGCCTGTGTCTGTCGCTACACAACCTTATGGTGTTGTAGCTTTAGATAAAGTGCCATTATCTCAAACGGTTGCAGCGCTAAAAGAGCAGTATAGTGAGGTGTTAGATCTAGAGGTTACGCCAGAGCACTTTGTAAAAGCATCTGTATTTACAGATGAAGGAGATAGCGAAACCATATTTATTAACCCAGAGACGGCAGAAAAACTAGGGCTTGTCACAGCGCAATCCTCTTTTTTTAGTTTTGTCACAAACGTACACAGATCGCTGTTTTTAAAAAGTATAGGGCGTGCCTTTGTGGGCATCGCGTCATTCTTACTTTGCTTTATCGCGGTCACAGGAGTTTTCTTATTAGCGCAACGCCAAGGAGGTTTTAAAAACTGGTTTGTAAAAGTGAGAGAAAGTGATTTTGGGCAGCGATATCATGTGATTTTAGGGAGGTGGTTTTTGGTTCCGTTAATAGTTGTTGCAGCTACGGGAGTATTTCTTTCGGCAGAAAAATTCTCTTTATTGCCAGACAGTTCAAATGTGCAAGGGGCAGTAAATAGTACTTCGGAAATAGCAATTGAAGAACCATTAATCAAGCCATTACTATTTCAGAATATAACATTAGATGCCGTTAGAAAAGTATCCTTCCCTTTTTCTGAAGACCCCGAGGACTATTACCAATTAGAACTCCGTGATAGTGAGTTATTAGTGCAACAACATACAGGGCAAGTGATGAGTGAAGCGCCTTATCCGTTTGTTAAAATGGCTTCTTTGTGGAGCACAAAATGGCACACAGGTCAAGGCAATGTGATATGGGCTATTGTTTTATTATTAGCAAGTTTAAGTTTATTATTCTTTATTTTTTCAGGGTTTTCTATGAGTTTAAAAAAACGTAAAAAGGCAACGTCACTAAAGCAAAAGTGGACCAAAGACGAAGCAGAATATATCCTGTTAGTGGGTTCAGAATCTGGTAATACTCATGTGTTTGCAAACGCATTTTCTGAAGGATTAATTGAAAGCGGAAAAAAAGTATTTGTCACCACTTTAAATGAATACAGCACTTATGATAATGCCACGCATTTAATTGTATTTACAGCCACATATGGTGATGGAGATGCGCCTACAAATGCCTGCAAATTTGAAGCTTTAGTAAAAGCGATACAGCCTTTACAGCATTTAAAGTTTGCTGTGGTAGGGTTTGGTTCTATTGTATACCCAAAGTATTGTCTTTTTTCAATTAAAATAGACGCATTGCTGCATAGTCACAACCATTTTAGCCCCATAATGCCAATGGTTAAAATTAATAATCAATCTGATATTGCTTTTTATGATTGGGTAAAAAAATGGAATGAATTGACAGCTTCAACTATTATGGTTGTATTGCCACTTGCTGTAAAGACATCTGTAGAAGAACATCGTTTTGAGGTCTTAGAACGAACAGCATTAAACATAGACGACACATTTATTTTAAGGTTAAAACTCAAAGAAAACCTAGCCTTTCAATCTGGAGATTTATTGTCTATAATACCGCCTAATAGCGAGACGGCACGACGTTATTCTATTGCAGAAATTAATGGAGATGTGTTGTTAAGTATACGAGCACATCACAAAGGTTTATGTTCAGAATATCTTTCTACTTTAAGGGTTGGGGATACCATTTTGGCAAATATTGAAAAAAACGAATCTTTTCATTTACCTCAAAACGCACCCTCAGTGTTTTGTATTGCAAACGGCACCGGAATAGCCCCTTTTTTAGGAATGGCATCTAAAAATGAAGATCAACCATTTCATTTGCTTTGGGGAGGTCGTGGCGAAGACTCGCTAAGTGTATATAAAAAGTATATTAAGAAACACTTAAGCGTAGAAAATGTAACGAAGAATCAAAATGGGATTAAAACCTATCAAGTAGCCTACTCACAAAACAGAAAGAAAACCTATGTGCAAGATATGTTGTTAAAAGACCAAATAGAGGTTGCAAACAAGCTTAAAGAAGGTGGTGTTTTTATGATCTGTGGTTCTATGGCAATGCAACAATCTGTTTTAGAAACTTTAGAGCATATTACAAAAACGCAACTCAAACAACCGTTAAGAGATTTTGAGAATAAGGGACAATTGCTAATGGATTGTTATTAAAACTATTTTAAATGTGTAACCAAATTAAAACACTGTCTAAAAACAATAACGGGCAACTCTCTATTTGCAACGAATGCAATGTGTATCATTTGACGTTTAATAATATATACTTTGAGTTTAGCCCAAAAGAGATGCGTTTGTTTAAAAAATATGTGACTGATATTGAAGTTGAATATTGGGAGGCAAAGTATGATGGTATGCCTGTGAAGCGTAAAATACCTATACAAACCCAACAGACTAATTTAGTGATGGTTTTTAATAGGCAGGAGTTAGCATCTCTTTGCGATTTAATAACACAATCTACAGCAAAGCCCTACGACAACCTCTCATTATTAGAGATTGATTACACTTTGTATTTAAACTAAGCTTATTTTTTAATAAACCTTTGTGTGCTTTTCTTTCCATTAGACTGCACCTCGATAAAGTAAATTCCTGCCGTTAAAGTAGAAGTGTCTATTATTTTTGTTTTATGCGAAGATAGTTTCTCTCCAATGATCGAGTAAACATTAATTTGTTCTATACTATTCTCTGCGTTAATGATTAAACGATTATTAACAGGGTTAGGGTAGACAGTAAACATGAGTGTATTTATAGTTTGTGTCCCCAAAGAGCCTTTTTGATAATGAGCCGTGTCGCCATTAGAGGCAACTATATCAAGAACTTCTGTGTCTCCTAATTCTATCACTGAAAAAGTAAATGGAGTGCTTAGATTTTCATTAAAAAAATTAAAATAAATAGTTTCTATAATAGCATTCTCATTTAAATTACAAGAAATAAGGGTTTGGGTTAAATTTGGTAAAGTAAAGGTGCTGTTTGCTTCGTCATAAATGACAACACCATCTGCTGATGTCAATTCATTACAGACAATAGTAGAAAAATCTGCAAGCCCAGGTTCATCTTGTGTCATATTTAAAAAGATGCTCTCTACTTCATTGTTAGGCGCTGGCGGAAATATAGTCTCAGAATTTATAGTAACTCCCGTAAGTCTCCAATTTGCAGCTGTGAGTCCATCAACTTGCGCGGTACTTGCTAATGAAATGAAAATAGCAATTAGAAATGTGAAATTTTTCATATCAATTGGTTTTTAAATTAAGTGATTAACAAGGTAGGTTATAAATGTATTAATTTAAAAAAATATGAGAAAAGTGAGAGGTGTGCTCAATCTGAAATTTATTATTATTTCAGAAATACAATAGATAGTATTGTTAATGAGTAACGAAGTATTAAATTTAGCGTCTTATTAAAAACAATGAAAGCGAGCAAGCAAAAAAAGTATGACGTCGCCTATCTTAGGATGGCAAAAGAGTGGAGCAAACTATCACATTGTAACCGCAAACAAGTAGGGGCGCTTATAGTAAAGGGCAACATGATTATAAGTGACGGCTATAACGGTACGCCTACTGGTTTTGATAATGAATGTGAAGATTGTGATAATAATACCCACTGGTATGTATTGCATGCAGAAGCAAATGCAATATTAAAAGTGGCGAGTTCAACACAGGCTTGTCAAGGTGCTACTTTATACATTACATTATCACCCTGCAAAGAGTGTAGTAAACTTATCCATCAGTCTGGAATTAAAAGAGTAGTCTATCATAATGGCTATAAAGATGACAGCGGATTAAAATTTTTAGAAAAAGCAGGCGTTAATATTACTCATATAGCAGAGCTTGAATAGCATTAAGCTATATCAAGAAGTTGTTAAGTAAACAAAAAAATAATATTGAAACTTAAAAGAGAATACATTCCATTACTTATTGGTCTCGCCATGGCGGGAGGTATTCTTTTGGGTTCAAAACTCAATTTTAGCGATACAGGCGAGCAGCTTTTTGCTAACAACTCAAAAAAAGACAAGCTTAACAGGCTCATAGATTATATAGATTATGAGTATGTAGATGCTGTAAACACAGATAGCATAGTAGATGTTACTGTTAATGAGATTTTAGATAATCTAGACCCTCACTCTGTCTATATACCTGCAACAGAATATGAGGATAGTGCAGATGATATGCGTGGTAATTTTACCGGTATTGGCATCAGTTTTCATGTGCATAAAGATACCATTGCGGTAATAAGAGCTATTGCTGGCGGTCCAGCAGTGGAGGCTGGTATTAAAGAAGGAGATCGTATATTAAAAGCAAATGATATAGAACTCTTCGGAAATACTATTAACCGAGACAGTATTCCAGAATATTTAAAAGGGGAAAAAGGGTCAAAAATAGCATTGCAAATCTATCGCCCTTCCGAAGAAAAAATTATTGATTTAAGCGTGCGACGAGATGATGTACCACTAATAAGTGTTGATGCTGCTTATGCAGTAAATGATGCTTTGGGTTATATCAAATTAAATCGTTTTGCAGAGACCTCTTTTGATGAGTTTGATCTTGCACTTAATAAGCTTAATGACCAGAATATTTCTTCATTAATTCTAGATCTAAGGGGAAACCCTGGTGGCTATATTGCAACAGCAGAAGAGATTTTAGATGAATTTCTTGAAGATGATACTTTACTTTTAATTACAAGAAATAAAAATGGCGAAGAAGACAAAACGTATGCTACCAGTCGTGGAGATTTTGAAGGTCATAAAGTATATGTGTTAATAGATGAAAACTCAGCCTCTGCAAGCGAAATTGTAGCCGGAGCATTACAAGATAATGATAAAGGGGTTATTGTGGGTAGAAGATCTTTTGGTAAAGGTCTAGTGCAACGCGAGATGTCATTGGGTGATGGTAGCGCAGTTAGGTTAACTATAGCGCGTTATTTTACACCATCTGGCAGAAGTATTCAAAGGCCTTATGAGGATGGTAATGAAGCGTATTACAAAGAGTATGAAACGCGTTATCATAATGGGGAGCTGCTAGATGCAGATAACATTAAAGTTTCAGATTCTTTAATTTATAAAACAGTTAAGGGGCGTACTGTGTATGGCGGTGGCGGTATAACCCCAGATATTTTTGTGCCCAAAGATACAAGTAGAGAACACGAGACTATAGATTTTATAAGTAGAAGCGGCTCTATGAGTTATTTTATATTTACCGTACTAGATAAAAATAGGAAGGAGCTAAATAAGTTAACGTTTAATGAGTTTAATGACACCTATTTTATCACGACAAGTGTGGCTCAAGATTACATAGATTATATCTGGGAGCTTAGTAGGGTTAGATTAAACCTTGAGGCTACCTCCCCAGAATTAAAAATGGCTTTAAAAGCTGCTATGGCAGAACAGATGTATGGCCCAGAAGAAAAAGAAATATTACTTAATCTACAAGACCCAATGATTCTTAGAGTAATAGAGATAGAGGCTAAAAATGAAGACTAGTTAAGACTATCTTTTACTCTTACTTTTCTTTGCAATTTTTTTTGAAACTAATAATATTGACATTAAAGCAATACCACAAGCTGCAGCAAAAATACCTATAAGCGCTACACTGCTTTGTCCTACAAATGGGTTGTCCCAGTCTACTTTTGTTAAGTTAAAAATAAGCAACCCTGCAGATAGCAATATGATAATGTAGATGAAGATTTTCATATAAATAATTCTTGAATGTTAGAGGTAAACAGTTTTACGGCAATGGCTAGTAAGATAACTCCAAAAACCTTTTCGATAATTGCAATTCCGTTTTTTCCTAAAAAACGTTGTAAACGACCAGAGGTGCGTAATACGATAAATACTACTAGTACATTTACTATTATTGCTATTATAATATTTTCCATCTCATATTCTGCTCTTAGAGAAAGTAGTGATGTTAAACTTCCTGGTCCAGCCACAATAGGGAATGCAATAGGAAACACTGTAGCTGTGCCTAGGCTTTCTTCACTTTGTTTAAAAAGTTTGATACCTAAAATCATTTCGATAGCAATAAAAAACAGAATAAATGAACCTGCTACGGCAAATTCATAAACGTTAATTCCTATTAGGCCTAAAATCTGTTCACCTATAAATAAGAAAATAATAAGTACAACTGCAGCAATGAAAGAGGCGCGGCCACTTTTTATTGTTCCAGATTTCTCTTTAAGCGATATAATAATTGGGATACTCCCTATAATATCTATCACAGCAAAAAGGATCATAGTTGCTGTTGCTATTTCTTTAAAACTAAAATTAAACTCCATTGCTTTCTTCTATTTTACTAGAAGTTTTTTTAATGTTAACACTGATTTTTTGGAGCGCAAAAGTACACCCTTTTAATTGTTTAATAACTATACTTTTATTTTATAATTTTTTCTGAAATGTAAAGTATTTATTAGATTATAAATTTAATAAAAATTTGTCATTAATATTTCAAATAGCTGCAAGCGAATGATTTGAAGACTTTTCATGTTTAAAATAAAACTTCTTACTGTTTTCTTTTTCATTTTTTGATTTGTGCTTCTATTTCGTTTTCAAAAAACGTAATTTTGCGGCTATGTTTCAATTAGGAAAAACCATCGTATCTGAAGATCTTTTAGAAAAAGAATTTGTTTGTAATATTGGTGCCTGTAAGGGCGAGTGTTGTGTCTCTGGTGAGGCGGGAGCACCTGTTACAGAAGAAGAAGTCCAGATTTTAAAAGACATCTACCCAAAAGTAAAGCCATTTTTAAGACCAGAAGGTATAGCTGTTATTGAAGCAGAAGGTACACATGTCTTATCTAAACGTAATGAACTAGAAACTCCTCTGGTAAACGGTGCAGAGTGTGTTTATGTGACTTTTAAAGATAACGGTACCGCTAGTTGTGGTATAGAAGACGCTTATAACGCAGGCGAAATAAGCTGGAAAAAACCAATCTCTTGTCACTTGTACCCTGTACGTGTGCAAGATTACAGTGAGTTTGCTGCTGTAAACTATCATAAATGGCCTATTTGCAATGATGCGTGTACATTAGGTAAAGAACTTAAGGTGCCTGTGTACAAGTTTGTAAAAGAGGCTTTAATACGTAAATTTGGAGAACATTGGTACGCTGAGCTAGAGAAGGTAGCTGCAAAGCACGATTTCTAGTTTTCAATTTATTAAATAAAAAAAACCGTTGTTTGTCAAAACAGCGGTTTTTTTGTTTTATAAGATGTAATGCTAAAACTTAAAAAAGTCCCAACTATCATAATATCGTTAGTTGGGACTAATTGTATTGGTGTAAATTAACTATGCTTCACAACTTGCACAATCTTTCTTTTGTTTAAATTTTTGTGCTGCGTTCATGCTATGCTGGTAGTATAGAGATTTTAATCCTAGTTTCCAGGCAGTGATGTGTATTTTGTTGATCTCTTTTGTAGGTGTTTCTGGATGCACAATGATATTTACAGACTGCCCTTGGTCAATGTGATTTTGACGGTTTGCAGCTTGATATATAATATCCATTTGATCTATTTCAGAATACGTTTTAAATACATCCTTTTCATTTTCTGTTAAGAAATCAAGGTGTTGAACAGAACCATCTCTATCGCGAATGTCTAACCAAACTTCTCTTGTGTCCATTCCTTTTTCTTGTAGTAATTCTACTAAAAATGGATTCTTGATTGTTGTCTTGATTTTTGCGATATCTTTTACATATATGTTAGACCAGATAGGCTCAATTCCTTGAGATACTTGCCCTAATATAAATGCTGAAGATGTAGTAGGGGCAACTGCATTTAATGTTGCGTTTCTACGGCCATATCCTTTTAATACTTCTGGCTCACCAAATACGTCTGCTAATTCTGCAGAGGCTTTATATGATTTGTCTTTAATGTTTTTGAAGATTTCGCTGTTTAAGTTAAAAGCTTCTTGACTATTAAAGGCGTGCTTTTTAGACTGTAATAATGAGTGCCATCCTAATACTCCTAGACCAAGCGCTCTGTTGTCTTTTGCAAAATTATAAGCACGTTCCATAAACAAGAAAGTCTGGCGATCTTCTCTGTCTTCAGAGTTTTTATAAGATTCTAGTTTTTCTAAAAATTCTGTAATTACAGCATCTAAGAAATATACCATTGTTTCTACTGCATCTGTATCTTTCCACTTATCGTAGTGTAAAACGTTGATACTAGATAGTACACAAACAAATGACCAATCGTGATTAGAAGGTAACATTATTTCTGTACACAAGTTACTTGCATAGATCTTGTGATTCTTGTCTTGATAAACATCTGCAGCACCATTGTTTGCATTGTCTGTAAAGAATACATAAGGGTAACCCATCTCTCCACGACTCTGCAATACTTTTGCCCAGATAGTACGTTTTTCTTCGTCACCAGCAATCATATCTTCCATCCAAGCATTTGTAACGGTAACACCGTGTGTCAATTCTTGAATAGGGTTTCCTTCACTTCCTATTTCTAAAAATTCTTTAATATCTGCGTGATCTATTGGTAAGTAAGGAGAAAAACGACCGCGACGTACAGATCCTTGACTTACTACATCTACCATAGACTCAAACAATCTCATGATATGTACTGCTCCAGATGCTTCACCATTATTTTTAATAGCGGCACCACGAGGACGTATTTTACCAAAATAACCAGAGGTACCACCTCCTAGTTTAGACATCATTCCAACTTCAGATTGTGTGTAAAGTATGTTTCCTATGTCATCATCAATGTGAGATCCAAAGCAGCTAATAGGTAAACCTCTCTTTTTTCCGAAGTTAGACCATACAGGAGAAGCTAATGAGTAATAACCTTCAGACATATAGCCATAAAACTTATCTGCATAACCTGGCATACCCAAAATTTCTTCTGCGCGCTCAGCAACCTCTCTAATGCGTTGCTCTGGGCTTACGCCTGGTGTTAGATAACCAGCTTCAAGAAAGTTACGGCTATTTTCGTTAAGCCATGCAAAGCCTTCATGGTTGTTCGCCTCTTTTTTAGCTAGTGCTTCTTTTCTTGCTGCGATTAATTCGTCGTTTGAGTTTGTAGCTTTTTGAGCTGTCTGTGATGTATTTTGTTCTTGTTGGATCATATTAAAAAAGGTCGTCGCTAGTTATACTTTGTGTTCTTTTGCTGTAGTTTACAGATCGTTTCACGAAAAAATCTCCGTGTTTGGTTCCAATGATTTCGTCATCAAACCATTCGGTTTCTCTAACGAGCATTTCGTCAACTTCAAAGACTTTTTCTACACCTATACTTTCTAGCGATTTGTTAAAACGGTTTTTAAGAAACTCGTTAATCACTTTTTTAGGTAAGAAGTCTAATTCTCCATCTTCAAAAATCCAATCTACTAAATCTACTTCTGCTTCAAAAGCTGTTTTACACAGCTCTTGTATGTTTTTGTGGTATTCTGGTGTAAACCACTCTGGATGCTCGTCTTTAAGTATCAAGATAAGTTCTATACCAAAATCACCGTGTATTTGTTCTTCTTTTGAGGTTGCTTCTACTACATTAGAAACTCCTTTAAGCATGTTCTTATGCTTATTAAAAGCCATAATAATTAAGAACTGAGAGAATAATGATACGTGCTCTATAAATAGAGAGAATAATAATACTGCCTCTGCATACTCCTCATTATCGTCACTTTTAGAGTTGCGCAATGCAGACTCTAAATATTGAACGCGCTTCATGATTACGGGTTTCTTTTTAAGCTCTTTAAATTCTTTATTTAGGCCTAAAATTTCTAAAAGGTGTGAGTATGCATCTGCATGACGTACTTCGCTTTCTGCAAACGTAGATCCTACAGCACCTATTTCTGGTTTAGGCATTCTCTGGTGTAAATCTCCCCAGAAATTTTTTACCGCTACTTCAATTTGAGAAATAGCAAGCATTGTGTTTTTTATAGCACTACGCTCAGCATCATTTAATCTAGTTTTAAAATCTTGTATGTCACTTGTAAAATTAAATTCTGTGTGAATCCAGTATGAATGTCTTATAGCAGGAACGTATTCATATAATTGAGGATACTCATAAGGTTTTAAACTTATACGTCTCTCAAATATGTCTGTTTTACGTTCTTGTGCACTCTTAAAACGATATAAAATATATGCTTTTGCAACTTCTGGAAAACCACCTTCCATAAGTTTTGTTTCAACAATATCTTGTACTTGTTCTATAGTAGGTATGTATTCTTTATTTTTTTCTTTACGCTCTAGTAACACCCCATATACAGCTATGGCAACATTCTGAGCATCTACTTGATTACCAGCACTTATTGCGCTCATTGCTTTTTCAACAGCAGCGGTTATTTTGTCTAAGTGAAAAGATTTTGTTGAAAAATCTCTCTTAATGATGTGTGTAATTTCCATAAAATAAAGGGTGACTTAGTGTTCTATAATGATAGGTAAATATCTTATTATTTTAGCTACAAAATGAGGATATTTAGAGCGTGTTCTCAACACCGTTGTTAACAACTTTAAAAGAATCAATAATGATAGGAGTTCACGCCAAATTCAAAATATTAACATCAGTTTGTTAAGAAGTATTGTTTTGATCTTAAAAATTATGAAATTTGATTTGTATGAAAAGCCAGTTTTTTTAACCCGGTGAAGTGAAATATTGACACACAGCATCTTAATTTTACTGTGAGAAAAATATTAGATTATAATCACCTTAAAGTGACCTGTGGCTATAGATAAAACCTATAAATCACCCTTCATTAAAAGATAGGCCAGGCAAAAATTAAGGTCTTAATTTTCGATTGCATAAAGTAACCTTGTATTCTTAATTTAATATATCTGTCCCTAAGTATTGACCTCCATTATTATAGTACCAAGCTCTTTCCTTCGGAAATTTTATATTGTTAATAGTAGTTATTTCTGAAAGTAAAATGTATTCTCCTGAGTCTTTTTTAATGGTGCCATTATCACTTTTGTAAAATTGATATGCTTCCATTGCATAGGTAGTTGGGTCAAAATAGAAGTACCAAACATCACTCCCTACTGCTTGATCATATTTTGCTTCAAGCACTAAATATTCTTTATTATTTAAAGTAGATCTCTTTACTTTTTCTGAAATGTTAGTCCCTTCATCTTTTAGCTTCATAGGAAGCCCATATAGGTATGTATAGTAGTTTTTGTAAAACTCTGCTGTCTCACAAGGGGTGCTTTTGCCTGCTTTTGTCTTTTCTTTAATAGAAGTGGTGCAAACGCCTTTATCTAAGGTGTAGGTTTTTGATATGGTATCTCTCACTGCGGTTACGCTAAAATATTCTTGTTGTAAGTTGATGTTAATATCACTAACCCTTGGTGTACCCTTAGGTGTGCTCATAGTAACTTTAAGTTTGCCATTAAACTTACTCCAGGTGTTTGTTGGGTCGTGAAAATTAATTGATTTTTCTAATAATTCTTTGCCAGTTAATTCTTGAGCAGACGTTGTTGCATTTATTCCGAAGAAAAAAATACAAGTAAATATGAAGCAAGTCTGTTTTAGTTTATTTGTCATAATCAATAATTTTTAAAAGGGTAAAAAGGTAAGCAAATAGCCAAGAACTGCTCCTATAATAACTACCCAAATAACTGAAATCTTTTTAGGTCCAAAAATTAATAATGCAGATACTAGAGCAATCAATATAGATTGCCAGTCTATTAATGTTGCAAAACTCATTGTGATTAATACAGCAAGCATGACTGCGACCGCTGCAACATTTACAGCGTCTAAAAAGTAGCCTATAATTTTTGATTTTCGCATTTTGGGGATTAATGGGTTCAATATTAATACAAACAAAAATGAGGGTAAAAACATACCGGTGGTTGCTGCAATGGCTCCCCAAAAACCACCTAGTTGATAACCAATAAATGTGGCTGTAGATAATACGGGTCCTGGAGTAAATTGTCCTATTCCTATTGCGTCAAGCAGTTCTGCGCTAGTGAGTAGGCCTTTTGTTACAAGTTCTGCGTCTAGATAAGCGAAGAGCACGTAACCGCTTCCGTATAGAATGCTCCCTACTTTTAAGAAGGTTAAAAATATTTTAAGCGTTGTTATCGTTTTTAAAGTTTCCGAAGCAAAAAAAGGAAATAGGAAAAGGGTAATACTGTTTAATGTGTTGCTTTGGGTTTTGCTCTTCAGAAAAAAATAAAGACCTCCTAAAAGACCACCAACTAATAGCGCTACAACTTCGTGTACGCCTAGTAAACTTGCGGCTAGTACTAAGACGCCAATGATGGCTAACTCCCAGCTTTTTAACGCTTTTTTACCTAGTTTTAAAATAGCAGATGCGATTATGATAAGTACTGCCGGTTGTATTCCTTTTATTATGGGAGCAACTTGTGGTAAGGTGCCATAATTGACGTACAGATAAGCAAGAATACCTGTGATAAAAATGGCAGGAAAGATAAACGATATACCTGCTACAAATAAACCTTTATTACCTGCTCGCTCGTGACCGCAATGCATAGTCATCTCTGTGCTGTTGGGTCCTGGGATGAGGTTTGTGGCACCTATTAGGTCCAGGTAATGATCTCTTGTCATCCATTTGCGTTTTGTGACGACCTCGTCTTCCATCATTGCAATGTGGGCGGCGGGACCTCCAAAGGCAAAACAGCCTAGTTTTAAAAAAACAAGGGCAACTTCTTTAAGTTTATTGTGATTAGGCATATGCTACAAATATAAAAACCCCATAAATACAATGTAAATATGGGGTTTAAAAATAGTTGAAAAAGTTTATTACTCTTTCTTATAACTTGTGTGATATTCTTCCATAAGATTCATCACTCCGTTTACTAGATCTTTTGTTTCTAATAATATATTAAAATACAATGATGTGTTTTTAGGGCTCTCTTCTTCTGTGCGAGTACGCTCTATTTGTTTATGTATTTTTTCTGAAATTTGATTTACTATTTCTTCTTTACGAGATAGTACATAACTAATTCTCTCAAATTTTCCGCTGTCAAAAACCTCTGCTATTTCTTCAAATACAGCACTTAAGTTTTGATCAATCTCTTGAAGATCTTTAATCTGGCTAAATCTTAATTTTTTATGTTTGTTGTTTACGTGCTTGTAACTCTTTTTTGTAATATACTCAAGAGACTGCGCCATATCTGTTAGGTAAGCTAGTATGGTGATATAAAAGTTGCTCCCTCTCACACTTGTTTCATCTAAGTTTTTGATGAGGTAGAAAATATTATCTCTTAAGTCTTCAATTTCAGATTCTAGTTTAGCAACTCCTTTTTTACTCTTTTTTAATTTAGAGTTGTCTTCTTTTGCTAGTCCTTTAAGTACGTCTGTATATATTTTATTTGATCTTGAAACAACACTTGAAATGTTATCTGCACTTTCTGTAATGATACCTTGTACTGTGCTACTTTCACTTTTCTTTAATGCTTTAGGATCTACATTTGTAGAAGATTTACGTTTGTGGTTTAAGTAGTTGCGTACTAATAAAAATGCAGTTAAAAGTAATAAAATAGGGATCATCACTTGTTTGTTCCAGCTTATCAAGAACACTACTGTTCCAGCTGCAACTAATGCTCCAAAGGCTGTAAAGAACCAACCTCCAATTACGTTTAAGACACCCGCTACGCGATATACTGCGCTTTCTCTACCCCAAGCTCTATCTGCAAGAGAAGTACCCATTGCTACCATAAAGGTTACATATGTTGTAGATAATGGTAGTTTCATTGATGTTGCAATAGAGATTAGTACTCCCGCCACCATAAGGTTTACAGAGGCTCTAATCATGTCAAATGCAGGAGCGTCTATACTTTGGTCTTTTGTAAGTTTCTTTTCGTTTGGTTTTTCAAAACTAGCGCCTATTCTTTCTTGCGTTGATTTAGGGACAATAGAACTTAATGCACTAGAGATCCATGAGCTACCTCTTACAATACCTCTAGAGAGCATATTAGGTTCAAACTTTTCGTGTGTTTCTCCTTGTCTTGATAAACTTAACTCTGTCTCTGCAACAGTTTTTGCTTTTTTAGATAGCCATAATGTGGCAACCATAATACCTCCAGCTATAAATAATAAGAAAGGTTCTGCTGGCATTTTTTTAGAAAGTACCTCCATTGTAAAGTCTGTTGCTGCAACACCAGATACAGACCAAGCCTCATAAGAGTGATAAGCTGCCATAGGTACACCTATAAAGTTTACTAAATCGTTACCAGAAAAGGCAAGTGCTAGTCCAAATGTTCCAACAGCAATTACAACAAGTAAAATACTTTTTTTAGTAACCTTTTGAAATACATATGAGAATAATGTAAAAAAGACAAAACTTACTATTAATACGATATATTCTTTACCGTCCATAAAACCACTCATCTCTTTGTAAAATGGTGAACCTTTAAGCCCTTTCATAAAGATAAAGTAAAGGATTGCTGCAAGTGCAACACCTCCAAAGATAGCTCCAAAGTGTTTCATCTTCTTTTCATAGTGAAAAGTAAATATTCTACGTGATACCCATTGTACAAGTGCACCTACACTAAAGGCAATCACCACAGACATTAAAATACCGCTAATAATCTCTATTGCTTTATCTGTATTAATGTATTGACCAAGATCAGAAATGCTTTGACTGTCATTAGCTCCAATTTTTATTAATGAGATAACGATGGCTGCTCCTAATAGGTTAAATACAATAGAAACAGTAGTTGATGTGGGTAATCCTAATGTGTTAAAAAAGTCTAAGAGTAATATGTCTGTAATCATTACTGCCATAAAGATCATCATGATCTCATCAAAAGTAAACATGGCGGGAACAAAAATACCCTTACGAGCGACCTCCATCATACCACTAGAGTACACGGCACCTATAAAGATACCTAAGCTGGCTACAATCATAATTGTTCTAAGTGAAAGTGCCTTAGATCCAATCGCTGAATTTAAAAAATTTATGGCATCATTACTTACACCTACTACTATATCTAGTACGGCAAGAATGATTAAAGCCACTAACATTAATAAATAAATATTTTCCATTATATAGTCTGTTATCATGATGCAAATGTCTACAAACTTTATAGCTCATTTGTTACCAAATTGTTAATATTAAGTAAATTAAAAATGTAAGTCAAAACCAGTTCTAAGCATCACATTATCTGTGTCTCCAGCTACTGTACCGTAACTAATATCTGCTTGTATTTTAAGTTTGTGCCCTACAACATATTTAGAAACACCTAGCGTGTACTGGGCTTGTTTGTCTCTTCCGGTAATGTTATCATAATTGATAGTAGAGTATCTAGTGGTCATCTCGTAGTTGCTTTTAAAAAAGTAACTTACTTGTGCATTAAATGCATTACCTACAGAAACTATATCACCAGTTGTGGTGCCATCTGCATTTATAGCAACTGCGTTTTCTGCGTCTCTATTTGCGTATTCTCCCATAAATGCGAAGCCTTTGTATTTAAACATAGCATCTGCAAAGAAAGTTGTGATGTTTGTTTCATAAAGTGAACCGTCACTTAAAGTCATGTAAGAACCAAGATTTGATCTCGTTTTTACAGCATCATTGTTAAAATCATAAGTAAGCCCAACCATCAATTTTGGAGTTGCTTCTCTTTTAAGATCACCTTGAGAGTAATCTCCTTTAGACGCAAATTCTCCAAATGGTAAAAAATCTAATCTTGCTGTGTATTGAAGCCCACCTTCATTTCCTTCTGTAACATTACGTCCTTCTCCTTGAGAGATGGCAAGTTTTTCTTTCATGATAAAACCATCACCTAATGAAGTTTTGTGACGCAATTGAACACCCATATCGCGATCTATATTAAAACGACTGTTAAGTATAGAGCGATCTATAAGTTGCAAATTTGCAGAAGAGACTACTCGCTCTACGTTACCAGGTAATTTAGTTTGACCTGCCCATAGTTCAAAATTCTCGGCAAAGTTCCACATGATTACTGCATCAAGAATATAGCGAGGTGTGTTGCGGTTGTAATCGTTAGCTCCAGAAATATCTCTGTTAGAGAGACCTAATTCTATTTTGTATTTTAATTTTGGAGAATAAGCAAAACCACTAAATTTTAATCTTGCTCTTCTTATAAGAAAATTGAGGTCTGCATCATCGTAGTCTGTACCATTATGGTCCCAGTTTGCAGTATAACGTGCTTGAATACGTGGTGCAAACTTTACACTAAAAGTGCTGTCTTTTGCTGTGAAATTAATAAGCCCTTTACCAAAAGAGGTGTCACTTATTTCTTGTGCATTTGCTGCTAAGCATGTAATAAATGCTAATAGCACTAGAGTATATCTAGTTTTCATAAATTTTATTTTAGTTTTTGTCGACTGCAAAGGTCTTCTTATAGTTTGGGTTATATGTTACCAAAAGTTTAAGAATAGAAGAAAATGAAACAAAAAAAGGCTGTCTCTAAGGACAGCCTACTCACATGAATCTAGTCGACAAAAACTAATTGATTTATGTAGCCTTCTTTGAAAGGCACTGTAAAGAAACAGTAACCAATGTAATTTTATGTTAATCAAATATTAATAATAGAATTACGTTTTTTTAAAATTTAACATAAAACAAAAGACTGTTAATCAAGTAGTTAAAGAGTTAATGTTAACTTAATGTTACGTAAATGTTGTGTAATTGTAAATATTAGTTTAATTTTATGTTATTATAATAAATGAATTGATTTATGAAAAAAATAGCAATAGTATTAGTATTGATTTTTAGTGCCAGTATGTCTTACGGACAAGAGTGTTCTAAAACGTGCAAGAAAAAGAATTCTTATGTAAAAAATGGTGACTTAATAGAAGCCGTTTTATATCACGATAATGGTGTAGTGGCTCAAACTGGGACATATACTTTAGACAATAAGTTAGAGGGAGAGTGGATTAGTTATGATACTGCAGGAAATAAAACTGCTTTAGCAAATTACACAAATGGAGAAAAAGTAGGTACTTGGTTGTTTTACCAAGGTGAAGAAATGAAAGAAGTAACATATACAGATTCTAGAATAGCAGAAGTAAAAACATATGCTGTACAAGGAACAAGAGTAGTTGCTAACAAACCTTAATGTTTACTATGCATTTATAAAAAAAAAGGAGACCATTTGGTCTCCTTTTTTGCTTCTATTTTTATTCTGAAATACTCTGTATAAATAAGATTTTTATTAAAATCGAATTCCATAACTTAGACTGATATCTTGTCCTGGATTCCACTTAGAATAAATTTGATCTTGACCTCCAAAGGTTTGATAAACACTCTCAATATCATCATCAAGAAGGTTATCAAATTTTAAAGAGATAGTAGAGCTATACTTCTCTCCAAAACTTTTTGAAAGGTTCAATTTTACATTATGAAATGGTAATGTGTAAACATCTGCAACATCTCCGGCTCCTACAATTTGTAGTGTTTTACCTTGTGAGTTGTAAAACAAACCTCCGTTCCAGCCATTTTCTGCATAGTTAAGACCTACGTTAACTAAGTAAGGTGATTGTCCTTGTAGTTGTCTCGTGTCTTCTAGGGTTTCTCCTGTTCTTAAATTGTCAAGTCTACCTTGTCTTTCGTCTTCACTGTATTCTTGTTGTGACTCAATAAGAGAAACATTTACATTAAAGTTAAGATTCTGTAAGCCGTTTATAAAACCAAGATTTTTTCTTAATTCTATTTCTGCACCAAATACAGTTGCATCACCAAGATTTAAAGGTGTGTATTGACCATAAGCTCTTCTAATAAATGAAAGCTCAATAGGGTCTTTAAAAGATTTGTAAAAACCACTTAAAGCAAAGAAGTCGCCAGACTCTCCATAGTTTTCAAACCTTAGATCAAAGTTATTTATGTATGTAGGTTGTAAGTCTATGTTACCAATAAAAGTTGTGCTACTTATTGGGTCAAAAATCTCAGCTAATGAAGCTTCTTTAAATGAAGGTCTTGCGGTAGTACGTGCAAACGAAGTTCTTATTTTTTGGTTTCCGTCTTCATTTAAATCATAGATTAAATTTACAGAAGGGAAGAAATCTGAATTGTTTATAATTTCGGCATTATCTAAAGAAGAACCATCTTGTCTTTCTCCTGTGTATGATAAGTTAAACTGCTCAAACCTTACTCCTACTATAGAGTTTAATCGCTCTGTAACTTTAAACTCTTCAGAAACATATGCAGATGCTATAGAAACATTAGAGTCATAAGAGTCTGAGTCATTAGAGTCTTCTCTAATATAAAAACCGCTATTTGTACTTGGGTCATAAATATTTTCATCTGCTAAAATCTGATCTGGATCACCGTTTATAGAGGCAGATGCAAAGTTTAATAATGGGATTGAAAACTTTAAAACATCAAAAGTTCTGTTTTTATAAGTGTATCCTCCACCAAATTTTGTTTTAGCATCAAAACCAAACAATGTGTGTTTTTTATCAATATCAAGTTTACCAGCAAGGTTTATTTCTTCTAAATCTCTAAAGAATCTAGAAGGAACACCAGATTCACTTGGCTCAATAGTATATGTTTCTTCTCCCGTGTCTGGGTCAGATCCTATTCTAAAAGGAGTCACTCTAAAATCTTTGTCAGCAATTCTTGCTAGCGTAGGGGAGAGGTTCCACTCTACATTCCAATCATTATCACTACCTAATGAGTGTTTACCACTTATAAGACCATTAGTGATAGACCTTTGTGTGTATATTAAGTTGTCTTTTATAATGTTGTTACTGCTTATAATAAAATTGCTTTGTCTAAAAATAGAAGCCTGAGACTCTCCATTTTGTACGTGTAAAACGTTGAATCTATATTTAGAATTTTCAGATTTTAAAGATAGTCCAGCAAGTGCGCTAATAAGAACATTGTTATTACCTAGCTGTCCATTTTGTGTTCTATCTGCTAGCAGGTTAAAGTTAGATTTATCAGCTTCATCTTTTCGGTAAATTTGACCATTAATGTACTCATCATAATAAGTAGTTTCATTACGGTAAGATACAGAAGCTAAGTAACCTAGTTTTTTGTCTCCAATTTCGTATTGATTTCCTGCTGTTGCTGAAAAGTTATAGTCTAGAAAACTAGTCTCTTGTTGTGCAGAAAGCCTTTTTTCAAATTTCTTGGTTATTTCTGAAACAGCTTGTCCATCTTGTTGTGGTAATGGTACATCTTGATTAGCAGAAAGAGGATTATCTCTTAAGCCATTATCAAAACCAAATATATCTGTACCGCTTTTTTCTGAAACTAGATTGTTTTTATTAAAATGAAAATCAGAATTATAAGTACCACCTATAGATATGCTATACTCTTCTTTTGACGGAATATCTTTGGTTACAATGTTAATAACACCACCCGTAAAATCTGCTGGTTGGTCTGCAGTGGCTGCTTTAATTACAATTACATTTTCTAAAATTTGTGTAGGGAAAATGTCAAGTTGTAGGGTGTTTCTATCTGGATCTAAACCAGGTACATCTACACCATTTAAAATAGATTTTGTATATCTATCTCCTAGACCACGAACGTATACAAACTTACCTCCTTGTATAGATACTCCAGGGACGTTTTTAACAGCGCTTGCAATATCACTAGCACCAGATTTTTTAATGCTTTCTAAAGAAAGACCGTCCATTAAGTTGACAGAATTCTTTTGTAGTCTAAGTACAGATGATTCTGTGTTTCTTCTTGCGGTTGTTGTGATCACTACTTCGTCAAGTTGGCCTGCACTTGCACTTAATGTTACGTCAGTGTTTGTAAGATTTCCTTCAGTAATAACTACATCTGTGATTTCTTTAGTTTGATACCCTACAAATGAGTATACAATAGTGTAGGTACCTGGGGTAAGTTCAAGTGTGTATTTTCCTTCAAAGTCTGAAGTGGTTCCTGTTTGAGTGTTTTTTACTATTACGTTTGCAAAGGGGAGTATGTCGTTAAATTCTCCGTCATTAATAGTACCAGTTATACCTGTTGTTTGACTAAATAAGCCGTGAGAAATAAAAAGGGTGATTAATAAAAATAAAATTTTATTCATGTCTGTTTGTTATAAAAACTTGCTCATCTATTTACATAGACGAGCAAGTTGGCTAATTGCATTCTGAAAATAATTTATTGAAATTTTTGTGTCTTTATTAGAATGCTCCTTTTGCGCTAGCAAAAGTCCAAGCAAATACACTTGTGTTAGCACCACCACTTGTACCAGTTGCAGTCCAGTTTGCTGCTCTTTCTGTAAAAGTTGGGTTTAGTATTATTTTGTCTTCATCAACATCATTGTCGTCATTGTCATCATCACAATTTTGTAAACAAGCTGTTTTTTCAACAAATACGGTATTGTCTGCTCCTTCTAATGTCCAGTTTTGGAAAATGATTTTTCCGTCTAAAAAGTTTTGAGAAACTTCATTGTTGTCTAATTCTACATCTGCAGAATCTTTAAACCCCGTAGCAAATACATTTTTTACAGTACCCATTGCACCGTCTCTAAAATCTGCATATTCACCATTCTCTGTTACTGTATTACCTATAAGTGTTAAACCGTCTAGTGTAAAGCTTCCTTCTAAAGAACCAGCAGGACCATCTATTTCTAAAGCGTGGTCAGAAATATCTCCAGCAATAACCATTGCGTTAGTTACAGTTCCAGAAAAAGCCTCGTCAATATCAAGACCATCATCACCTTGAGCCCATACAAGTAAGTTAGATCCGTTTACAGAACCTCCAAACCACTCGATACCATCATCAACGTTACCAACAACCTCAATGTTAGAGATAGTAGTTCCAGATCCAACTCCACCTAAAGTAAGGCCATTAATTTCATTACCATCACCTATAAGTGTACCACCGTGACGTATAGAAATGTAGTTTAATGTTCCTGAGTTATCTGTGTTATCACTACCACCATAAAGACCATTTAAGTCGCTTGCAGGTATACCTTCTATTTGATTTTCTGTAGCATCTCCAGATAAAGAAGCGTTTGCTTTTCCTAAAACAATAAGACCTCCCCAAAGACCTCTGTCATTTTCGGTAAGATTAGATCCAGCTGTTTGCCCTAAAGCTATATTGTCTGTACTAGAAGTGAAAATAATAGGAGCTCCAGCATTTCCGTTAGCTTCTATTTTACCTCCACGAGCAATGATTAAAACAGAAGCACTTGCTTCTTGCCCTGGCAAAGCTTTAATAATTGTTCCTGGCTCTATTGTTAAGGTTACTCCATTAACAACCGTTACACGACCATCTAAAGTCCAAATATCATCATTTGTTAAAGTCTTGTTTTCTGTAATTTGTCCAGAAATAACATAATCTACAGCTTCTGGGTCATCATCACTTGTTTCTACAGTGTCATCATCATTACCGCCACATCCTACAATAAATAAAGAAAGTGCTAAAAGAGCAATTTGAGAAATAAAGAATTTTTTCATTTTTTTTAATTTAATATTATTGTTCGTTTTCTGCTGCAAAGAAACATCCATTGTTTCTAGCTTTGATTATGTAAATGTTACCGTTGTTTTAGCATTAAGTAAGGTTTATGTTATCTTAATGTTATGAAGTTTATCAGTACTTAACATTTAGATTATCACTAAATGAGCTAGGGTCTATATTAACAGTTGGTTACGTGTTTTTCTGCACATTTTTATAGTTTAATAAAAAATGCACTTTTAAATCTGGATGTTAATGAGAATTCTAGATAAGATAAATTAGTATCTTGCAAAGACATTAAAAAAAGTATAAAATGATGCAATGGGAAGAACTTCTTTCGCTTAGAAAACAAGGAGTAACAAACAAGAGATTAAGAATAGAAGAAAATGAGACTCGCCTTGGTTTTGAGGTTGATTATGATCGTGTAATTTTTTCTTCTGCTTTTAGAAGTTTGCAGGATAAAACCCAAGTAATCCCGCTATCAAAGACCTCTTTTGTGCATACTAGATTAACTCATAGTCTTGAGGTATCTGTGGTTGGGCGTTCTTTGGGGCGCACTGTTGGTAAAGCCATTTTAGATAAACATCCCGCTTTACATAAAGTACACGGCTATACTTTTAATGATTTTGGAGCCATTGTGGCAGCAGCTGCATTAGCCCATGATATAGGTAATCCACCTTTTGGCCATAGTGGTGAAAAAGCAATAGGCGACTATTTTTTACACGGAAATGGGAAGCGCTTCAAAAATGATCTAACAGATAAAGAATACCAAGACCTTATTACATTTGAAGGAAACGCTAATGGTTTTAAGATTTTAACTGAAACTAAAAATGGAGTAGAAGGAGGGCTTAGGTTAACCTATGCTACACTTGGTGCTTTTACAAAATACCCAAAAGAGTCGCTCCCTAAAAAACCAACAAACCATATTGCTGATAAAAAGTATGGAGTGTTCCAGAGTGATACTACCTTTTTTACCGAAGTTGCAGATGAGCTAGGCTTAACAAAAAGAGGTGCTAAAGAAGATTTAAGTTTTAATAGACACCCACTTACCTTTCTGGTAGAAGCTGCAGATGACATTTGTTATACTATTATTGATTTTGAAGATGGTATTAACCTTGGTCTTATTGAAGAAGAATTTGCCTTAGAGTATCTTATAGCTCTAGTAAAAAATACTATTGATACTAAAAAATATCAAGGGCTTAAAAATGTTTCAGATAGGTTAGCTTATTTGCGTTCTTTAGCAATAGGGGTGTTAATACAAGAAGCAGCTCAAATTTTTATTGATAACGAGGCTTCAATTTTAGAGGGGACATTCACACAATCTTTGCTTGACAAGAGTTCTTATAAAGCGCAAATAGATGATATCATTAAAATTTCAGTAGAAAAAGTATATCAAAGTGCAGAGGTAATAGAAAAAGAAATTGCTGGTTATAAGATATTAGAAACTCTATTAGACACGTTTACGGTCTCTTTAGAAAAGTATCACGATAATAACGGTCTTAGACACTATGATAGTCTCGTGCTTGCTCAATTTGATAGTTCTATAAAAGAACCTCAGACAGTATACCAGTATTTAATGGCGTGTTGTGCTTATGTTTCTGGATTAACAGATGGGAATGCTCTTCAGATATTTCAGAAAATAAAAGGAAATCTTTAAGAATAAGGTGGTTTTGATTTGAATTATGTTAAATAACAGGTTTATGGATGGTAAATATCCATTTTCAATGTATTTTTAGCATCAAATTAAAAAAACTATGAAAAAAATATTATTCCCCGTATTTCTTCTTGCCTCAATGGTCAGTTTTGGACAGGATTATACGCAAACAATTTCAGAATACTTATCAAACAATGTCACTAAGCTAGGGTTAAAATCTGCAGATGTGGCGTCATTTAATATTAGTTCTCAGGCTGTTTCAAAAAGTATGAACGTGACTAATGTTTATGTTGTACAAACAGTAAATGGTATAGAAGTGCATAATACTGCTACGCCTATTGCAATTAGAGATAGTAAGGTAATGAATGCCTCTGTTTCTTTTATTAATGATGTGTATGCAAAAGTAAATACAACGACCCCTTCAATATCTGCATTAGATGCGATAAATGCAATGTCTAGAAAACTTAATCTTGGGTCTACAGGAGTTATTGAACAAATAGCTAATCCTGGTTCTCAATCTTTTGTGTTCTCAAAAGGTGCTATATCTGCAAGTACAATACCGGTAAAATTAGTTTATCAAAATGACAATGGAGCCCTAAGGCTTGCCTGGGATGTGAGCATAGATCTAGTATCTGGAGCTCATTATTACAGTGCTCGTATAGATGCTGTAACTGGTAATGTATTAGATACTCAAGATTGGGTAATAAGCTGCTCTTTTGACAACAATCCTCATAACCATGGTGCTCATGGGAAGAGTGTTTTATTTGAAGAAGAAAACAAAACAAACAAATTTGCATCAGCAAGTGTTATGGGTGATGGGGCTGCATATAATGTGTTTCCTTTTCCTGCAGAAAATCCAGATGAAACAGAAGATCAACTTGTAATCTCACCAGAGGATGCATCGGCTTCACCTTTTGGGTGGCACGATACTAATGGAGTAGATGGAGCAGATTTTACAATCACTCGTGGTAACAATGTTTACGCTTATGAAGATCTAGATGGTAATAATAATACTACAGGAGCTTCGCCAGACGGTGGTGCTGCATTACAGTTTGATTTACCATATAACTTACCGCAAGACCCAGCAAATTATACTGAGGCAGCAACTGTAAATCTTTTTTACTGGAATAACATTATTCACGATGTTTTGCACCAATATGAATTTGACGAAGCAAATGGAAATTTTCAACAAAACAATTATGGTAATGGTGGTAATGGAGCTGATTATGTTATAGCACAAGCACAAGATGCTGGTGGTACAAATAATGCAAACTTTTCTTCACCTCCAGATGGTATTAATGGAAGAATGCAAATGTTCTTATGGAATGCTCCAGGTGAAATTCTTTATGATCTTTTGACTGTTAATGATGGACCATTAGCAGGTGCTTATGAAGGTTTTGATTCTAACTATACAGGTACATCTACAGAGTTGCCATCAGACACACCAATTACAGCAGACTTGGCCTTAGCTGAAGATGATAATTCAAGTGATGAATCTACAGATGAAAATGATGGATGTGATCCATTAACGAACGCAGCAGATTTAGTAGGTAACATAGCAGTAATACGTAGAGGAGCTTGTAATTTTACTGTTAAAGTAGCGGCAGCAGAAGCAGCAGGGGCAGTTGCGGTTATTATTGTAAATAATGTTTTAACAGACCCAATTCCTCAAGGAGGCGATGCAGATAATATAGGTATTCCTTCTGTAATGATTAAAAGTGTAGACGGGGAAGCAATTATTACAGCATTGTTAAATGGGGACACTATTAATGCTACGCTTTTTAATGACGGTAGTGGTGTTGATGACAATATGAGAGATGGTTCTCTTGATGCAGAGATTATGGTTCACGAATATGGACATGGAGTTTCTAACAGACTTACTGGTGGTCCTGCAAGTTCTGGGTGTTTAGTGCCTTGTACACAAGTTCAAAACGGAGAGTGTGTAGCGGGTACTTATACAGAGCAAATGGGAGAAGGATGGAGTGACTGGTTAGGTTTAATATTAACTATGGAGCCTGGAGATACTGCTGTTGACCCAAGAGGTATAGCAACATTCTCAACTGGCCAAGGTAGTGGTGGTAATGGTTTAAGAACAAACCCTTATACAACAGATCTAACATTAAATGCTTTTACATACGCATCTTCTAATAGTGCTGCAGAAAGCGCACCACACGGTGTTGGATCTATATGGGCAACAATGCTATGGGATTTAACTTGGGCATTTGTAGACGAGTATGGTTTTGATGCTGATACTTATAATGGTACAGGTGGTAATAATATCGCGTTTCAACTTATACTTGATGGAATGAAATTACAAGGATGTCAGCCTGGTTTTGTTGATGGACGTGACGGAATCTTGATGGCAGATGAACTTGCAAATAATGGCGTGAATAGATGTCTTATCTGGGAAGTTTTTGCAGCTAGAGGTTTAGGTGTTGATGCAGATCAAGGTAGTAATCTAGATCGTTTTGATCAAGTAGAGAACTTTGATGTTCCTGCAGGACCAGATTGTACCTTAGCAGCAAATGATTTTGATAGAGGACTTGGTTCAAACTTTACAGTTTTTCCTAATCCTACAAGCGGAGACGTTAATATTAGAACAAAAATTAATGTTGGTGATGTAACAGTTGCTATATATGACTTAAACGGCAGAAAAGTGTTCTCTCAAGAAATAACACTAGATTCTGTTGCTACAATTAGTACAACTGGATTAAAAGCTGGAATCTATATAGTAAACATAGAAGGTGGTAGTTATACTCATACTACTAAGCTTATAAAAGAATAATAAGCAATATATTTTATTACAAAGGCTTCCTTTTTAGGGAGCCTTTTTTTGTGCCAAAATATGCTGGATTTGATTACTTATAGTAGTAGAAGAAATACCTGCTTCTGCGTGAAGCTCTTCAACAGTACCGTGCTGCGGAAAGTATCCATCAACACCAAGACAAGTCACTTTATTTTTATAAGAGTGAGTGGCTGCAAACTCTAAAATTGCAGACCCAAAACCTCCTTGAAGTATACCGTCTTCAATAGTGATAATCTTTTTATAAGTACCAAAAATAGTGTGGAGTAATGTTGTGTCTAAAGGGGAGATGAAACCTAAATCATAATGTCCAACGCTTTTTTGTTCATCATTAGATAAATCTGCAATAGCTTTTTCTGTGTTTCTTCTTATGCTTCCGGTAGTTATAATAGCTATCTCAATTCCAGATTTTAAAATGTGTCCTTTTCCTATTTCAACTTTAGTAAAAGGCTGTTTCCAGTCTTTAATAATACCTCTTCCTCTGGGGTACCGAATTGCTATAGGTTGTTTTAATCCTAGTTGAGCAGTGTATAAAATGTTTCTTAACTGTAATAGATTGCTAGGTGCATATACAATCAAGTTAGGAATACATCTTAAAAAAGCAATATCAAAAATACCGTGATGAGTAGCGCCATCTTCACCTACTATTCCCGCTCTATCAAGACAAAAAATAACAGGTAGATTTTGTAAACACACATCATGAATTATTTGATCATAGGCTCTTTGTATAAAAGTTGAATAAATGTTACAAAATACGTGCATACCTTCTTTAGCCATACCCGCAGCTAGTGTTACCGCATGTTGTTCTGCAATACCTACATCAAATGCTCTGTCTGGAAAGCGCTCCATCATATACTTTAGCGAGCTACCTGTTGGCATCGCAGGCGTGATACCTATAATGTTTTGGTTTTGTTCTGCAAGTTCTACAATGGTATACCCAAAAACATCTTGAAATTTTGGTGCTAAACCATCACTGTTTTTGGGAATAAGCTCTCCAGTCTCAGCGTTAAATTTTCCAGGAGCATGATAGGTAACTTGATTCTCTTCGGCTTGTTTTAATCCTTTTCCTTTTTTGGTAATTACGTGCAATAATTTTGGACCTTCAATTTTTTGAAGTCGGCGCATTTCGGCAATAAGGACATCTATATTATGCCCATCTATTGGTCCAGAATAATTAAAGTTTAATGCTTCAAAAATGTTGTCTGTGTCTGGCGCACCATCTAATGTGACTTTTGTAAAATACTGTTTTAATGCTCCCACGCTTGGGTCAATCCCGATAGCGTTATCGTTTAATATGACAAGCATGTTAGTGTCTGTAACTCCAGCGTGATTAAGCGCCTCAAAAGCCATTCCACTTGCGATAGATGCGTCGCCAATTACTGCTATGTGTTGTCTGTTTAACCTTTTTAGTTTTGCAGTCATCGCCATCCCTAGCATTGCCGAAATGGAAGTGCTGCTATGGCCAACACCAAAATCATCATACTCGCTTTCTTCTATTTTTGGAAAGCCACTAAGACCATTTAATCTACGATTGGTGTCAAAACTATCTCTACGTCCTGTCAATATTTTGTGACCATAAGCTTGATGTCCCACATCCCAGATTAACTTGTCAATGGGAGTATTAAATACATAATGAAGCGCGACGGTGAGTTCTGCAACTCCCAGGCTTGCCCCCAGGTGCCCCTCTTTTGTAGCTACTGCCTCTATAATAAAAGTGCGTAGTTCTTGAATAAGTTGAGGTAACTGATCTTGCGATAGTTTTTTAAGATCTACTGGAGAATTAATTTTATGTAATAGAGTAGTGCTCACAATACAAAGATACTAGTAAAGAGTAATGTTATTAGACTTAAGAGTTAATTTGTAATTTTACATTTCTAAAAATGATTAAAATGATACAACCATACGACGATACCTATTTTATGAAACGTGCCTTACAAGAGGCAGAAGAAGCGTATAGTCAAGGAGAAGTGCCTATAGGGGCGGTCATTGTTGCTAATAATAAAATAATAGCTCGAGCACATAATCTCACAGAAACCTTAAATGATGTAACTGCTCACGCAGAGATGCAAGCCATTACTGCAGCAGCAAACTATCTAGGCGGAAAGTATCTTATAGATTGTACTTTATATGTAACCATAGAGCCTTGCCAAATGTGTGCAGGTGCTTTATTTTGGAGTCAGATATCTAAAATTGTTTATGGAGCACGCGATGAGCAACGTGGTTGTATTGCCATGGATACTAAGCTGCACCCAAAAACAAAAATGAGCGGTGGAGTCTTAGAAGAAGACTGCTCAAAAATTCTTAAAAAATTCTTTATTGAAAAGCGGAATTTGAATTAGAAAACTATTCTCTAAAACAATAATAGAAAGTCTCCCTTTAAAAATATATTTTGAGGGATTTTCAAGCCTAAATTTAATTTATAAAAAAATCCCACTCATTGAGCGGGATTGGTAATCAAATGTAAAAAGATATATCTATTCTTTAGATAACACGCACTTGGCCTGCTACCGTTCCTTTTCTGCCTTCTTCTTCTACATATTCTACTTTATCACCCTCGTTAAGAGTTTCTCCGCTAAGAGCTGTGATGTGTACAAAAATGTCTTTTCCAGTTTCATCATCTGTGATAAAACCGAAACCTTTTGATTCGTTGAAAAACTTTACTGTTCCTTCCATTTTGTAAAAAATAATATTAATAATACACAAATGTACGTTAATTTAAATGGCCTTTTAAAACATAAGGTTATTTATTTTTTAAGCTATCGTTTTGATTGCTTGTTATCTACGTGCTCTCTCATCTTCATAATGTTCTCTTTATTGAGCATGTAATCTTGTACATTTTTATTTTTCCAACGGTGATATATAAATGCTGGCATCCATAAAAAGAAGAGGCAACATACACCTAAGCCTAGGCATAAATGTGAAGTTTCTAGATTGTCCTTGCCAATAACAAAACCAGTAATCACTAGAGTTAATGCGGCAAAAAAACTGATGTAAAGATATATCTTCATTTATTAAATGGTTTATTTTAGAATAGGGGTATTTGTGAAACATTCTTCTATTTCCACCTTCAAGTCATCTAGATTCCCAATGTATAATTGTCTTAAAACTTCTGTGTAGGGATGCCTAAAAAGGTTGTCTTCTTTGTAGTTTAAATAGGCTAAATCTAGTTTTTCTTTAGCTAAAATACAATTGCTTTTGCTTAGTGCTATACGCGCTTTATAGTATTGCCCTTCTGCAGTTTTATCACGGTGATAAAATAAAAATTTATCTATAGCGAGTTCGCTATTCTCCATGTCTCCTGCTTCATAATAAGCGATTGCTTTGTATAAAAAGGCAGTTGGTTCTGCCCAGTCTTCTCCCACTTCTTCTGTAGTGGTATCAATATATTTGCTGAAATATTCTATTGATGACACATAATCCTTTTTACCCAAATAAGCGATCCCTCTCCAGTAATCTACACTTTGCCCTTGTGGTGCGTCTATAAAATCTGGTGTAAGTGTATCACTAGCATCAAAGTCTGCAATCGCTTTGTCATAATCTCTATAAAACTGAAGATACAAATACCCTCTCCATGGCGTCCATATTTTTGGGTCGCAGGCAACGGCTTTATCAAAGGTGGGTTTCCATTTGTCTATTAATCCTCGCTTTAGCATTGCTACAGAAAGTTCTCTAACGGCGTCGCAGTTGGTGGGGTCTATTGCAACTGCTCGTTCTATTCTTGTCATGCTAGCAGATGAGCCCTGCCCTAAAAATCCTCCTTCTTTAAATACTTTTTCTGACAGTGCTTTGCGCTCTGCAGGGGACATATCTTCAAAACTCTCATTACAAGAAAATAAGAGAAAGACTAGAATAGCACTAAGGTAATATTTCTGTAATCTCTCCATTTTTTAATTTATAAGATACATACATATAATAATTTTTTGGACCTTCTTCTGGGTTTAAGATATGTTTGTGATCAGGGTTTCTTTTATAAATGTATGTGTTCCAGTGTTGAGGTTGGGCGGTTAAATTGAGAAGCTGAGCAACCATGGCTTCATTAAAGTTAGTTGGTTTATAAGCTGTATCAACTTGAATGGTCTCAAACCAGCCCGGATTCCCCTCACAGGTAACCAAAAACCTAAAATTGAGATAGCCAGAATCTGTATAGCCTTCATTTTTGTAAGTTGAAAGAATATTATCTCTAAATACTTTTTTACTTCCTTTATAGCCTTCTTCTGCGGCGCCATGATGTGTGTGCATTATTACGCCTTCATCGCATAAAGTATAAACGTCATTTAGCTGTGCTTTTTCTTGATCTATATACCCTATATAATGAGGGTATTTATCTTCATTTATAGGAAATTTGTTTTCAAAATAAAAGTGAGCTCCAATGAGTAAGAGTACAATAAGAATAATTATCCCTAAGAGTATTTTACCAATAATTTTTAGTGCTCGCATTTACTAGTGTTTAGATTTAAATATACTTAAAATTTCCGAAGTAAAAATCCCGCTTTACAATGAATGTGATTCAATGTTGAAGCGGGATTTTATATGTTTATCATATTTCCGAAGAAAAATTATTTTTTGATAACAACGTCTAAGTTTAACTCTTCTAACTGTGCTGCATCTAGTGGGGCAGGAGCATCAATCATTACATCTCTTCCGCTATTATTCTTCGGAAATGCTATAAAATCTCTAATAGTTTCTTGACCACCCAGTATTGCAACTAGCCTGTCAAGACCAAAAGCAAGACCTCCGTGTGGTGGTGCTCCGTACTCAAAAGCATCCATTAAGAAACCAAACTGTGCTCTAGCTTCTTCTTCGCTAAAGCCTAGGTGCTTTAACATAATTGCTTGCGTTTCTTTATCGTGAATACGTATAGATCCTCCACCTATTTCGTTTCCGTTTAAGACTAAATCATATGCATTTGCTTTTACTTCGCCTGGTTTAGAATCTAATAACTCTAGCTGTCCAGGTTTTGGTGATGTAAAAGGGTGGTGCATGGCATGGTAATGTCCTGTCTCTTCGTCAAGCTCTAATAACGGGAAGTCTATTACCCATAATGGAGCAAATACTTTAGGGTCACGTAAACCTAATTCTGTAGCAAGATGCATACGTAAGGCACTCATTTGTGCTCTTACTTTGTTGGTTTCGCCAGAGAGTACAACCACAAGATCACCTTGTTTTGCGCCTGTTACTTCTGCCCACTTAGCAAGGTCTTCTTGGTCATAAAACTTATCTACAGAAGACTTAAAAGTACCGTCATCATTGCAGCGGCTATATATCATTCCCATCGCTCCTACTTGAGGGCGCTTTACCCATTTTATAATATTGTCAATCTCTTTACGAGTGTATTTGTTTCCGCCAGGGACTGCTATACCAACTATTAATTCTGCGCTATTAAAAACACCAAAATCTTTGTGTTGTGTTACTTCGTTAAGCTCTCCAAACTTCATGTCAAAACGAATATCTGGTTTGTCGTTTCCGTAGAGACGCATTGCATCATCGTATTGCATTCTTGGAAAATCACCTATCTCAACACCGTTAATTTCTTTTAGCAAATGACGCGTTAACCCCTCAAACATGTTAAGGATGTCTTCTTGCTCAATAAAAGCCATCTCGCAGTCAATCTGTGTAAATTCTGGCTGACGGTCTGCTCTTAAATCTTCATCTCTAAAACATTTTACAATCTGAAAATATTTATCAAGACCACCTACCATAAGCAATTGCTTAAAGGTTTGTGGTGATTGTGGTAAGGCATAAAATTGACCTTCGTTCATACGAGAAGGTACTACAAAATCACGGGCACCTTCTGGTGTTGATTTTATTAAATAAGGTGTTTCTACATCTACAAAACCTTCGTTAGATAAATAGTTACGTACTGCCATAGAAACCTTGTGACGGAATAGTAAGTTTTCTCTCACAGGATTACGGCGTATATCTAGGTAGCGATATTTCATACGTAAATCTTCGCCACCATCTGTATCATCTTCTATTGTGAAAGGAGGTGTTAATGAAGCGTTTAATATAGTCACTTCTTTTACTAAAATCTCAATATCTCCCGTAGGCATTTTTGGGTTCTTAGATTCACGCTCAATCACATTACCTGTAACTTGAATCACAAATTCACGACCTAGTTTTGATGCCTTGTCCATCATTTCTTTAGGTGTACGCTCTTCATCAAACACTAGTTGTGTTATGCCGTATCTGTCTCGTAAATCTACCCAAACGATAAATCCTTTATCGCGAGATTTTTGCACCCATCCTGCTAGTGTAACTTCTTCTCCTACGTTGCTTACTCGCAACTCGCCGTTATTGTGTGTTCTGTACATTGTGATTATTAATAATTTGTAAAGGCTACAAATTTACTAAGAACTATACTATTACATATCCTATTAATCATAATATGTTTTTTACAGATGTTTTATATGTAATTTTAAGAGTTTTGTTAAATATAATTTAAGAATGAGTGTTGAGTTTTAGGATATGTTTAGTAATTTCGGATAAATTATAAAAATCTAACAACCATGAAACAAAAAAACTTTAAAAATAGGATGATCCTATTTATCACATTGATTTTACCTTGTGTTTTGTTTGCTCAAAGCACAATTACAGGTACAGTAAATGACAAGTTGGGGGATTCTGTCCCATTTGTCAACGTTATTGAAAAAGGTACTACAAACGGAACTACCACAGATATGGAAGGGAATTTTTCTCTTTCTGTAGATAATCTACCAGTTGTTGTAGTGATATCTTCTATAGGGTACAACACAGTAGAGATCACTTATAGTTCTGTTTCTCCACAGAGTATTCTTTTGAGTGAATCTGCAGAAGCATTAGAAGAAGTTGTAGTGACTGGACTAGCGAGTTCTATTAAAAGAACAAATTCTGCAAATGCAGTTGCGTCTCTAAGTGCAGCAGAAATTGTAGGAACTACACCGCCAGCAACCTTAGATGGAGCTTTATATGGAAAATTTGCAGGAGCCATTGTAAACTCAAACTCTGGTGCTCCAGGTGGAGGTCTTTCTGTAAAGTTAAGAGGAGCTACTTCTTTACAGGGGAACATTCAGCCTTTGTATATAATAGATGGAGTGTATGTAGATAACTCTTCTATATCTGCAGGTTTAAATGCAGTTTCTGGTGCCGCTAATGGTGGTAGTGCTTCAAGTCAAGATAATCCAACAAACCGTATAGCTGATATAAACCCTGAAGATATTGCAAATATTGAAATATTAAAAGGCGCATCTGCTGCTGCAATTTATGGATCTAGAGCTGCTGCAGGGGTAATTATTATTACAACTAAGAGAGGTAAGTCTGGAGAAACAAAATTTAAATTCTCGCAGTCAACTGGTTGGAATGAAGCTATTAATCTTTTAGGAACAAGAGATTATACAGAAGCTAGAGTTTTAGAATCATTTGGTGCTGACGCTGCGGCTGCTTTTGTAGCTGGGCAAGCAAACGGGACTTTAGTGGATTATGAAGATGAAATATTTGGAGAAAAAGGAATCATCTCTAATACTAATTTTAGTATGAGTGGTGGTGATGAAAAAACTAGATTTTTTGCTGGTGTTACTCATAATAACGAAAGCGGAATTGTTTTAAATACGGGGTATGAAAAAACGTCATTGCGTTTAAATTTAGATCATAAGGCTAAAGACTGGTTAAAGTTTAGTTTAAGTTCAAATTATATTAATTCTTCTTCAGATAGAGGGTTTTTTAATAATGATAACACAGGTACTACAATAGGTGTTGCACTTACAGCAACTAGACCTTGGGATAATCTTTTACCAGTAGACGGGATATATCCTGACCACCCTAATAACTCATCAAATCCCTTGCAGACAAGAGATTTAGTTAGAAATAATGAAAAAGTGAATAGATTAATTATGGGTGGATCTATGAATTTAGATATTTATAAGAATGACAATTCTGATCTTGAGCTTATTTTAAGAGGGGGATTAGATACTTATGGACAACAAAGTAGAGCATTTTTTCCTAAAGCATTGCAGTTTCAAACTCCTGTAAATGGTGGTTTAAATGGGGTTTCTGTTCAAGGAGATACGCAGACTAAAAATTATAATTTATCAGCGTTTTTAGTTCATAAATACCGTACTGATAGTGATATTACTTTAAGATCTCAATTAGGTATTACAAATGAATTTTTTGACACAAATAGTGCACTTATTAATTCAAGCGGTTTAGTTGCTTCAGAGTCTAATGTAGATCAAGCTGCTAACACTGGGGTAAATCAAACAAGATTGAAACAAGAAGATAGTGGGTTCTTTGTACAAGAAGAGGTTAATTTTCAGGATAAATTAATAGCGACTGTTGGTGTTCGTGGTGATAAATCATCTAATAACGGTGACGCAAATAAGCTTAATTATTACCCGAAAGCTTCTTTAGCTGTAAACTTAAATGAGTTTGGTTTCTGGAATGAAGATTCAAAATGGAATCAATTTAAGTTGAGAGCTGCCTATGGAGAAGCAGGAAATTTCCCTCCTAACGCTGCTTTGTTTACATCATATAATTCTTTTTCAACAGAGGGAGTTTTAGGAATAAGTTTAACGGGTGTTAGAGGAGATGCTAACCTAAAATCTGAGAGACAAAAAGAACTTGAATTTGGTGTTGATGTTGCATTCTTTGATAATATGCTTGACTTTTCGGGAACATATTATATTAAAACAGTTGATGACTTGATTCTTAATTCTGCATTACCACCTTCTTCTGGGTTTACATCAGAGTTTGTAAATGCTGGAGAATTACAAAATAAAGGTATAGAGTTAGCGCTTAATGCTACACCTATAAGCAATGATAATTTTCAATGGGACTTAGGGGTTAATTGGTTTAAGAATACTAGTGAAATTACGCGTCTTGATGTAGAGCCATTTAATGTAGGTGGTTTTGGAGCAACTCTTGGTACTTTTAGAATTGAAGAAGGTTCAAGCGCTACTCAAATAGTAGGGATAGGGCCTAATCCAGGAGTAAATGGTTTTGAGTTACATGGAGATTCAGAGCCAGATTTTCAGATGGGTTTAAACAATAATTTTAAGTATAAAAATATTGATCTATCTGTTTTATGGCAATGGAAAAAAGGTGGAGATAACGTAAACCTTACAGCATTGTTAACAGACTTAAATGGAACAAGTCACGATTATGATACAATTGATCTTGATCCAGAGGGGCAGTTAGGAAATGGACCATACAGAGTGAGTCAATTAGGCGTTTCTGCTGATGCTTTTGTTGAAGATGCATCTTATTTAAGAATGCGTGAGTTAGGGATATACTACAATATTACTAGTGAAATGTTAGGCGGCCTTCTAGGAGGTGGTATTGACAATATTAAATTAGGCTTCTCGGGGTCAAATTTAATTAACATATTTGACTATAATAGTTATGATCCTGAAGTGTCTAACTTTGGTGGGGGTACTATTTTTACTGGTGTAGAAGTAACACCATTCCCTTCTTCTAAAAGATATTTATTTCACGTAGCTGTAAACTTTTAAAAAAATAATAATTATGAAAAAATATATAAAACATTTATTTCTTTCAACCATAATTTTAGCAAGTTTATCATCTTGTGAGGTTGAAGAATTTTCAGATCTAAATAACGCAGAGGTAGATGCCTTTGAAGGTAACTTAACACGTGGTGACTTACAAGACCTTGTAGGTGGTGTTTTTTACAGTAGTAGAGTTGCAATGGGTACTTATCTTGATGATTGTGGTGTAATAGGAAGAGATTATTGGAGATTCTCTGGTTCTGACCCACGATTTACAAATGACCTACTAGGTGGTGGTAACTCTGTATTAGACAATAATACTTTTTACATTACTAACCCTTGGGCGGGTAGATATAGAACCGTAAAAAATGCAAATTTAATTTTAGGCTTTTTAGATAGTCAAGATCTTTCTGCGCAGTTTACAACAGCAGAAATAAACGGTACAAAAGGTCTATTAAAAACGTTTGTTGCATATGAGCTTTTGTTAAACTTAAATCTAACAGATGAAGAAGGTATAAGAGTAGATGTGTCTGATGCAAGTAACTTAGGCGAATTTGTATCTAAAGCAGCTGCTTTAACAGCTATTCAAACTTTATTGTCTGAAGGAGCAACCGATCTAGCAAATGGAGGAGCCTCAGATTTCCCTTTTAGTCTAATACCTTCTGGGTTTAATGATTTTAATACTCCTGCTACTTTTTTATTAGCAAACAAAGCTATTGCAGCAAGAGTAGCAATGTATAGAAATGACCCTACGGCAGTACTATCATTGTTAGGAGAATCTTTTATGAGCTTAGATGGAGCAGATTTAAATAAAGGTATTTATTATAATTTTTCTGAAAGCGGAACAGATATAGTAAACCCATTATTTATTTCTTTAGATGGTACTTCTGCTTCACAGGCTAGAGTCGTGCACCCTCAGTTTCTTTTAGATGCAGAAGCAAATGATAATAGAGTAGCAAGTAAAACAGCATCATTTGGTGCAGATATTACTCTTGATGACCTTACAGGTGATACAGTGCTAAATCTATATCAATCTAATAGTGATGCTATTCCTATTATTAGAAATGAGGAGCTTATTTTATTATATGCAGAAGCAAATATTACTGTAAACCCTGCAGAGGCTGTTACTGCTTTAAATACAATAAGAACTAGCGCAGGATTAAGTGCTTATACAGGAGCTATGGATCCTGACTCTCTAGTTGCAGAAATGTTAAACCAAAGAAGATATTCTTTATTTGGAGAAGGACATAGATGGATAGATGTTAGAAGATATGGTTTGTTAAACACATTACCTATTGACAGAACAGACGCAGATGGTAATCCAGATGATGTTTGGGCAAACTTCCCAATCCCGTTAACTGAGAACCAATAATAATTAGCCTTTAATTATATTTATAAAGTCCCTGTAAAACTTGTTTACAGGGACTTTGTTTTTGGCTATTGAGTTTAGTGATTAGTTATTGACTAAGTCTTTTGTAGTACTTCGGAAATATCTAAAAACCACAAAAAGCCCTTAACAATATATATTGTTAAGGGCTTTTTTAAGTCTTTAGCATTTTCGCCGTAAGGCAATTATTCTGCAGCTTCTAGATTAATATCCTCATCTTGAGATTGTGGGTTTCTCCAGTTATGAATCTTCATTTTTAATAGCATTGCAAAATAGAATAATACCGGTACAACAATTAATGTTAAGAAGGTTGCTATAAACAAACCATAAATAACGGTCCAAGCAAGTGGCCCCCAGAAAATCACGTTGTCTCCACCCATATATATTTTAGGATCTAACTCACTAAAGAGTGAGAAGAAATCAATGTTTAAACCTATAGCTAGTGGTATTAAACCTAAAATAGTAGTAATGGCAGTAAGCAATACTGGACGTAAACGCGCTCTACCAGCTTCTATAATACTTGTTAATAAATCTTCTTTATTTAAATAATCAGATTCATCTAGATCTAGTTGATTTTTCTTTCTATCTATTAACAACTGTGCATAATCTAATAGTACCACACCGTTGTTTACAACAATACCGGCGAGTGAGATAATACCCATCATTGTCATCATAATCACAAAGGCAGATCCAGATATCACAATTCCTCCAAATACACCTATTAAACTCAAAAAGATGGCAATCATAATAATTGCTGGCTTTGAAATAGAGTTAAATTGGAATATCAAGATTAAGAAAATAAGACCTAGACCGCTAAAGAAAGCACCCATTAAAAAGGCCATTTGCTTATTTTGCTCTTCTATTTGTCCTGTAAAATCTATCTTAATATTTGACGGGATGCCTTCAAAGTTTCGCATCTCATTTTGAATCTGGCTCACTACAACTCCCGCATCTGTATAACCAGGAGATAGGGCAGAATATACTGTCACCACACGTTTTGTGTCTTTGTGTTTAATGGCACTAAAACCAGAATTGTTTTTTTGTGTCGCTACTGCAGAAATAGGTATTTCGCGCATTTGTCCTTTGTTATTTCTAAAGGTAATAGACTGGTTAAAAAGAGCACTTGCGTTATAACGACTCTCTTCATTAAAACGAAGGTATATATCATAATCATCTCCATCTTCTTTATATACTCCTGCTTTAGTACCAAAAATAGAATTACGCAATTGACTACCTACTTGTCCTACACTAACACCAAGTTCTCCTGCTTTTTGACGATCTACAATGACTTCCATAGCTGGTTTATCTTTGTTTACGTCAATTTTTAACTCATCAATAGCTAAGATGTTCTTTGTGTTAATGTACTCACGCATTGCCTCTGCGGCTGCAATAAGCTCATTATAATCTTCACCCTCTAATTCTATATTAATAGGAGGTCCAGCAGGTGGTCCATTTGCATCTTTCTCTACAGAGATCAATACTCCAGGATATATGTCTGCTAATGACTCTTGTACTTTTTGTCTTAGTAACTCACTATCTGCTCCGTTTCTAAATTTATACTCACGCATAGAGGCTGTAATTTTACCTTTATGAGGCATCTCTGCAGCACTACCACCATCTGTTTGTGGGTTTCCGGCACCTTCACCTACTTGAGAAACGGCGCTTTCTACTAGAAAGTTTTTACCGTCTTTCATGTATTCAGAACTATTGATGACGTTATTTACTCTCTCGTCAATCTCTTTTGTGATTGCATTAGTTTTTTCTATATCTGTACCTTGTGGGTACTCTATGTAAACAATAATCTGGTTAGGTTTGTTATCTGGAAAAAACTCTATGCTTGTGCGCTGGCTTGAAACGGAGGCTCCAAAACCCATAAATGCAATTATAAGGAGTAAAAATGTTCCGATAACTATAATATAAGGACGCCAGCCCTTAAAAGCAGTTGTTAAACTACTTGAGTATAAGTTTTCTAATAATACGAGTACTTTGTTCTGAAACCAGTTTGCTATTTTACGTAGCAATAATCTGTATACCCATAACATTATAGCTACAAAAACCATAAGTACCCCTAAGCCGCTATATGCTCCTCCAAAAATGATCATTATGATACCAAAACCTGCTACAATTACAGTGATTTTTATTAAATTTTTTATAGGCATATCTTTATCTTCAGTAGTCATAAATTGAGAGACTAATACAGAGTTAAAGAAAATGGCTACTATTAATGAAGATCCCAACACTACAGAAAGTGTGATAGGGAAATAGACCATAAATTGCCCCATTAATCCTGGCCATAAACCTAACGGTACAAATGCAGCTACCGTTGTTGCAGTAGAGATGATAATAGGAAAAGCGATCTCACTAATACCTTGTTTTGCCGCATCTACACGACTCATACCTTCTTCATCCATTAATCTATATACATTCTCAACTACCACAATACCGTTGTCAACAAGCATTCCTAGCCCCATAATAAGACCAAAAAGAATCATTGTGTTAAGGGTATAACCTAACCAAGATAATATCATAAGAGACATAAACATGGACATAGGTATGGCAAACCCTACAAATAGAGCATTTTTAAACCCTAAAAAGAACATTAGCACTGTTACAACTAGTATGATACCAAATATGATATTATTAACCAAGTCATCTACTTGACCAATGGTTTTTGAAGATTGATCATTAGTAATTGTAACCTTTAGATCTTGCGGAAAGAAATTTTCTTTTGCATCTGCAACAATAACTTCTACTTGTTCTGCAGCTGCAACCATGTTTTTTCCAGAGCGTTTTTTAACGTCTAGCATCACTACACGGTGCCCGTCTTCTCTTGCATAAGTAGTACGGTCTTTTGCTTTAAAAGATACCGTTGCTACATCTTTAAGATACACGTTTTTACCATCTTCAGACTTTACTACAAAGTTTTCAAGAACATCTGGTGTCTCTACCTCACCAACTATACGTATGGTTCTACGCTGCCCGCTTGCAATAAAATTACCAGCAGACATTGTCATGTTCCCACTAGTTATGGCGCTACTTATATCTTGAAAAGTAACCTTTGATGCCATCATTTTATAAATGTCTACCGCAACTTCTACTTCTTTTTCTTGTACACCTCTAATGTCTACTTTTTTAATTTCAGTAAGCGATTCTATTTCATCTTGAAGATACTCGCCAAACTCTTTTAACTGCAGTAATGTATAATCACCAGAGATATTAATATTTAAGATTGGCATTTCTTCAGAGAGAGACAATTCAAATATATTAGGTTCTACTTTTGCACCGTTAAATGAAGGCCAGTCTTCACCAGATGTCTCTGTGTCTACTTCATCTTTAACTCTTTGTTTTGCAAGCTCAACAGACATGTCATCATCAAACTCAATGACAATCATAGAATAATCTTCTTGTGAGGTTGAGGTGATCTCTACCACACCACTTACTGTTTTTAACTTGTCTTCTAGAGGGTCTGTAATTAGTTTTTCAATATCCTCTGCAGTGTTTCCTGGAAAAACAGAGCTTATATAAATCTTTGTTTCTCTAATCTCAGGAAAACTCTCACGAGGCATACTAAAATATGCAGAGGCTCCTAAAAATAAAATCATCGCGATAAACACGTAAATAGTGGTCTTATTATTAATTGCCCATGAAGAGAGTTTAAACTCTTTTTCGGTATTTTTTTGTTGCTTTGCCATCTTTAGTACCCACAAAGGTGGGTATCTTTTTAAGGTTAGTATTTTAAATTTCTCTTGGTATTGAGAGTATTATTTTTTTCTTCGGAAATAGTAAAATTTTTAAAATTTCCGAAGTGAAATATGGTGTCTAATTAGTAGGTCATAATTTTTACAGACTGACCATCTTTTACACTTCTTGCTCCTTCTTTTATAAGCTCATCGCCTGCAGTTAGACCTTCTAATATCTCCACATTATCACCTTGCGATTTTCCTGGCGTAATGTAAACTCGTTTTGCTTTTGCATTTTTATCTTCTCTCTCTGTCAATACATAAACATATTGCTCACCATTTGCATTTTCAGAAATGATACTCTGCGGAATCAAAATTGCTTTTTCACTACTGTAGTCATTAATTTTTAAACGCGCAGTAAGGTTAGGTTTAATGCTTTTATCTTTATTTGGGACATCAATCTCTACATTATAAGTCCTGTTGTTTGGGTTGATGTAATCTCCTGTTTGAGTAATCTTTGCATCCAGTTTTTTTCCTAATACAGGAAATAAAACCTCTACAGATTTACCTTTTACAATACTAGATATATAAGTTTCTGGAACATCTGTTTTTACATACATATCTTTTAAGCTTACTATTCTTAAAATTGATGTTTGCCCAGGAGAAACCATACTTCCTTGTTCTGTGATTATATCATCTATGGTTCCAGCAAAAGGTGCTTTTATAGAAGATTTACCCAATTGTTGCTGCATAGAGCTTATTGCTTTTTGTTGCGCTTCATAATTAGATTTAGCTTGCAAAAACTGTATTTCACTTCCTATTTTTTGATCCCAAAGTCTTTGTTGGCGCTCGTAAGTAGTTTTTGCAAGATCTGCTTGCACCTGTAACTGGGCTAGTTGTTGTCCCATACCACCGTCATCTACCTTTGCAAGCAATTGGCCCTTGCTTACTCTTTGTCCTTCTTTAACATAAACTCTTTGCAGAATACCGCTCATCTCTGGAGTAACTATTATATTCTGGTCTGTCTCTACACTACCTTGTAGCTCTATAAAATGATTAAAAACAGTGTCTTTTGCTTTAAAAATAGTAATTAATGGAACATTTTTTTCAGGATTTAACTCATCTAATTTTTTGTCTAATTCTGTTATCTGCGCAGTTAGTTCCTGTTGTTGAGTCACTAAAGCATCTTTTTTAGCGTGTATAGCATCAATATCATTTGTTGCAATAACAGCATCTAGTGATGTTGCTTCTTTATTACCACAAGAGACTAAAATAGCAGAAATGGTTATGAGGGTGATTATCTTTTTCATTTTATCGTTTTTAATAGGTAAAAGTCTTGGTTTGTTTGGTTTAGTTTTTTACTTGGTCTGATGATATTCTAAGCTCAGGTATATTAAGTACGGTCTCAATCTCTGCTTTAGCATTAATTAAATCAAGCATACTCTGAAAGTATTGTTGTTGTGCTGAGTATAATTGTGTTTGAGCTTGACGTAAATCAAAACTTGTACTCAACCCTTCAGTAAATTTTATTTGATTTTTATTTTCTATTCTTTCTGAGAGAGCAATGTTCTTTTTTGCATTTTCAAATTTCTCTATCGCAAATTGATAATTACTTCTTGCTGTGTCTAGTTGTAGGTTAATTTGCTGTGTAGTCTCTTCTAGATCTGTTTTTGCTTGGTCTAAAGCAATAGTGGCTCTTTGCGTTTTGGCATTACGCATACCACTACTAAATATAGGGACACTTAAGTTTACTCCTAGTACAGAAGATTGATACCAACGTTGATTGCCACTTAAAAAATTAAAGTCATTACTGTTTGCGGTAGTTCCATAGTTTACATAAGCAGAAAGGCTAGGTAATGCTTTACTTTTTTCAAGTTTAACTTCTAGTGCTCGTTGTTCTGTAAGGTTTTGAGCAATCTTATAATCTACATTATCAGAAACACTAAGAGATTTGTCTAACAACTCTAGAGAGGTGTGTTTAAAAGCTAAGCTGTCTAGCTTGTCTGTAAAGATAACATCAGCGCTCACGGGTATTCCTAGGCTAAGGTTAAACATTTGTCTTGCAATCCCAGCGCTTCTTTTTGCGTTGCTCAATTGAGTGTCAACATCTAGAAGAGTAACTTCTAGTTGTTCTACATTTTCTTCTTCTGTAAGCCCGTTCTTAAAAATCTCTCTAGTTTCAAAAAGGTTTTTTTCTAAGGCTTGCTTATTGCTTTCAAAAACAGCGATTAAGTCTTCTGCAAGTAGTACGCTTCCGTAGGCATTAATAACTCCTTTTCTAACCTCTAAGTTTGTTTTTTCTGTAGTGTTCTCAGAAAATTTTAAAAAAGTTTCTGCAGCTTGTAGACCTACAAGATAAGATCCATCAAATATTAATTGATTTAATGTGGCAACCGCATTTGCACTCTGCTTTGTCCCAAAGGTGACAGGAGTAAACGTACCTGGCGCACCACCTACAAACTCTGCAGGTATTAGTGTAACAGGTTGCTTCAAGTTGTTGTTATATGAAACAGCACCACTTACTTGTGGTAGTCCAGCGGCAGTAGTTTCCCATTTTTGTTTAATGGCTTTTGCCATGTCTCGGCGAGCATTTATAGCGGTGTAGTTACTGTCTATGGCAAAAGTTATCGCCTCTTCTAAGTTAAAAGAGTAGGTTTGTTTTTGCTGAGCAAACCCTAGTAGGGTTGCAAAAAACAGGGTGATACTTAAAAGTGTTTTATACATCTTTAATCGTTTGTTTTAATAAATTTATTTAAAGTCTTTAAGCCTTTTAGGGTTACAATACCTCTAAGGTGATATTCTAAATATTCTTCGTGTAATTGCTCTTTAGGAAATTCTTGTACTGGAAATATTGTATCATCTTTAATACCATTCATACCCACAAAATAGATGCGCGAAATAAAATAGATATCTATATTAGGGCGATAAACACCTAGTTTTATTCCTCTTTTAAGATTGTTTAAAGTACAAGAGGTCATTACATCAAATTTTTTTTTGTGCAAATTATTTGCAATCGCAGGGTAGTATTTTTTTAATTGAAACAACGGAGAAGATTTTTCATTTTTTAAAATATCCATTAAAAAATACTTAATCTCAAAAATCTCTTCAATAGGGTCTTTTTCTAGTACACAAATATTATTAATACCGGTATCTACGGTATCAAACATATATTTAGTAGTTTCTTTTACTAAAGCAGTCTTAGTATTAAAATGTGCGTAAATAGTCTTTTTTGATATTCCTATTTCCGAAGCAATATCATCCATGGTCACACTCTTAAAACCGAGTGTAATAAACATATTTGATGCTTTTTGTATTATTTTTTCTTTCATTTTTTGTTGCTCACTATAATGAGGGATAAACCTCAAAAAGAAGTTTTTTGTTTTTATAGCACGCAAATATACATAAGGAAACTTTAAAAACAATTTAAGTTTCCTAAGTTTTTACAATTATTTAACATTCTATTATAACTTCAGAAATATTAATTATTTGGTAAACTGCTCTGTTTGTCATTTTAAACTAGTCTTAATTGTTATTTTTGCTGAAAAAGAATTTAATGCACGATTTATCATCTTATAACGAGGCGCTCACAAAAGGGCTAAAACAAGCTATTAAGGTTAAAGAACCTAAAGGTTTATATGGTCCTGCGGCCTATATTTTAGAACTAGGAGGAAAAAGATTACGTCCTGTATTAACTTTAATGACTGCAGAGTTTTTTGATGCAACCATTGATGAAGCCATGAATGCGGCACTTGCCGTAGAGTTGTTTCATAACTTTTCTCTTATTCATGATGATATTATGGATGATGCTCCTTTGCGTAGAGGAAAAGTTACCGTTCATGAAAAATGGGATTTAAACACAGGTATACTTTCTGGAGATGCCATGCTTATACTAGCTTATCAGTTATTTGAAGGGTATGAGCCAGCAATGTTTTTACAATTAGCAAAGCTTTTTAGTAAAACAGCACTTGAGGTGTGTGAGGGGCAACAATATGATGTAGATTTTGAGACACGTGATGATGTTACAATACCAGAGTACATTAAAATGATAGACTTTAAAACGGCTGTATTAATAGGTGCGGCTATGAAGATGGGTGCTATTGTGGCAAATGCTAGTGAAGATTGTAAAGAAAATATATATGAGTTTGGTCGCAATCTTGGTATTGCTTTTCAATTACAGGATGATTATCTAGATGCTTTTGGCGATCCAGAAACTTTTGGAAAACAAGTAGGTGGTGATATTATAGTAAATAAAAAAACATTCTTATACTTAACAGCGCTTGAAGGTTGTAGTGTTTCAGAAAAAGAAAAACTCACGTCACTGTTTTCTCAATCACCAGAAGATCCTACAGAAAAAATTAAGGTAGTTAAAGAGTTGTTTTTATCTACAGGTGCAGCTCAAGCGAGTATAAAAGAAATGGAAAAATACACCGCTAAAGCTAATAGTCTTCTAGATAAAATTAATATTTCTGAAGACAAAAAAGAAGCTTTTAGAGGTTTTGGAGATTGGTTAATGAAGCGTAAGGTTTGACTTCGGTATAATTTTTATTGTGATGCTATGTATCATAATAAAAACCACTCAGTCACCTTTGATTGCTAATTTATTTTATAATAGTTAAAAGCTTTCACTTAATGTAAATAAAATAGATTAGTAAAGGTAGCTGAGTGATTTTAAGTCTTTTGCGTAGCAAATAGTTATAAAATTGTATCGAACCTAAAAATATACTCTCACAAAAGGCGCCCAAGCATCTGCATAGACACTATCACTATCCTTATATAATAGGTTATACCTAACACCAAAAGTTATATTGTTTGCACGGTAACCAGCTCCTACAAAAAATGCGGTATTCCAGAAATCATTATCAACATCAGTACCTGTAGTTTTGATTGTCTGATTTACCCGTAGTTGTTCTAGCTCTGTAGAAAGTTGTACTTGTCTTATTGGGTTAAAAAGCCCAATGATACTACCACCGTATAGCGAAGAATTAAAAAAGTCATTGCTCTGGTAGCTATAAATAAGAGACGGTCCAGCACTTACATACTCGTTAAAAATATAAATAGCACTTGGTGATACACTTGCGCTAAAATTACCGTTACCAAAATTAAGTCCTACACCACCACCAAAACTCACTTTATCAAGAAAGCGCCCTTTTGAGGCATCTGTTTGTGCAAATGTGATTGTGGTTAATAAAAGCAGTGTAATTGCTAAGAATGACTTAACTGTATTGAGTTTTTTTAGTTTCATTAGGAATAATTTATGATTTCTGTTTTATAAATATACAATAACCAAGTGACTAGTTTTGGGATTTGTTGTATTTTTGTATAGTTTTATAAAAACCGTTACTACTTTATTTTCCTTATGGATAAATATTCTTTTTTAAATGCCGTTCATCCTGCTTACTTAGCAGAAGTATATGATAAATACCTAAAGTTTCCTGATAGCGTAGAGCCAAGTTGGCGTGCGTTTTTTCAGGGATTTGATTTTGGAGTTGAAAGCGGTTCTGCCGCCGAAGCTGGATTTTCTGATGCTGGTGTTATTGCCAGTGTTCCAGAGTCTGTACTTATGGAGTTTGCCGTAATTAAACTTATTAACGCGTACCGTTCTAGGGGTCACTTGTTTACAAAAACAAACCCAGTGCGTAATCGTAGAACCTATGAGCCTACATTAGCCCTTGAAAACTTTGGTTTAAGCAATAATGACTTAAGTAAAAGTTTTAAAGCAGGTGAGATTCTAGGTATAGGGGAGCAAACACTAGAGAACATCATAAAACACTTAACAGCTATTTACTGTGAGTCTATTGGTGTTGAGTATATGTACATTCGTGATCCAAAAGAAATCTCTTGGATACAGAATTGGCTTAATAAAAATGACAACCATCCACAATTTGATGCAAATCAAAAGAAACATATATTAGGTAAATTAAACCAAGCACTTTCTTTTGAGACGTTCTTACATTCTAAATATGTAGGGCAAAAACGTTTCTCAATAGAAGGAGTGGATGCTTTAATACCTGGTCTTGATACCTTGATGGAACAAGGTGCAGAGCAAGGTGTAGAACAGTTTGTGGTGGGTATGGCTCACCGTGGTCGCTTAAATGTATTGACTAACATCTTCGGAAAAGCGCCAGAAAAAATATTTAGTGAGTTTGATGGTAAAGAATATGATGAGGCAGAACTTTTTGATGGTGATGTAAAATACCATATGGGTTGGACAAGCATTAGAGATACCGATGGCGGTAAACGCGTACGTATGGATCTAGCGCCTAATCCTTCTCACCTTGAGACAGTAAATGCTGTAGCAGGAGGTATCACTAGAGCAAAAATGGATAACCAGCTTGATGGTGATTCAAAAAAAATAGTGCCTATTGTAATTCACGGTGATGCCGCGATTGCTGGGCAAGGAGTAGTATATGAGTTTGTGCAAATGGCACAATTAGAAGCGTATCAAACAGGTGGTACTATACACGTAGTAGCTAATAATCAAGTAGGTTTTACTACTAATTATCTAGATGCACGTTCTTCTACTTACTGTACAGATATTGCAAAAGTGACATTGTCACCAGTACTACATGTAAATGCAGATGATGTTGAGGCAGTATGTCACGCATTTACTTTTGCATTAGATTATAGAATGAAATTTGGTCGTGATGTCTTTATAGATGTTTTAGGCTACAGAAAATATGGGCATAATGAAGGTGATGAGCCTCGTTTTACACAGCCTAAATTATATAAAGCAATCTCTAAGCACGAAAACCCACGAGATCTCTATGGTAAAAAACTTTTAGCAGAAGGAGTTATCGATGCAGGGTATGTTAAAAAGATTGAAACAGCTTATAAAGATGATTTAGAAAATGATCTTGAAGCTTCTCGTAAAAAAGATAAAACCGTTATCACAGAGATTTTAGCTGATGACTGGGATGGATATGTTTTAGGAAGTAAAGAAGATATTTTAACTAAAGTTGACACTACATTTCCGCAGAAAAAACTAAACGAAATTGCTGAAGGAATTACAAAACTTCCTGAAGATAAAAAGTTTATGCGCAAGATACAACGTATCATTGATGATCGTAATAAACGTTATAATGAGACCAATAATCTTGATTGGGCTATGGGCGAGTTATTAGCCTATGGATCTTTAATGGAAGAAGGGTTTGATGTTCGCATGACAGGACAAGACGTAGAGCGTGGTACATTCTCTCATAGACATGCAATAATAAAAACAGAAGATGATGTAGAGGAGATTAACCTTCATAATACATTAGGTCTTGACGGTAAGTTTTATGTCTACAACTCATTATTATCTGAGTACGCAGTAGTAGGTTTTGATTATGGTTATGCAATGGCAACGCCAAAAACATTAACTATCTGGGAGGCGCAGTTTGGTGACTTCTCTAACGGAGCGCAAATAATGCTTGACCAGTACATTTCTGCAGCAGAGGCAAAATGGAAAACTCAAAACGGACTAGTAATGTTATTGCCACATGGTTATGAAGGGCAAGGGTCTGAGCACTCTAGTGCACGTATGGAGCGTTACTTAGCACTTTGTGCTCGTAATAATATGGTCGTTGCAGATGTTACTACACCAGCAAACTTCTATCACTTATTAAGAAGACAAATGAAGTGGAACTTTAGAAAACCACTTATCGTTTTTACACCTAAGAGTTTGTTGCGTCACCCAAAAGTAGTCTCTACAAAAGAAGAACTAGCAACAGGTAGTTTTCAAGAAGTGATTGATGATGCTGTAGAAGATAAAAACAAAATTAAATCTCTAGTGTTCTGTACAGGTAAGTTTTATTATGACCTTATAGAAAGACAAGAAGAAAATGGTCGTGATGATGTTGCGATAGTGAGAATAGAACAATTGTTTCCACTACCTACAGATCAACTTGAGGCAATCATTAAATTGTACCCTAATGTAACAGATTATGTGTGGGCACAAGAAGAACCTCGTAATATGGGTGCTCTAAGTTATATGGTAATGAATTTTGATGCCGTTAAGTTTAGACATGCATCACGTAGAACTTATAGTGCGCCAGCAGCCGGAAGTAGTACGCGTTCTAAGGCAAGACATAAAAAAGTGATAGACTCGGTTTTTGATGCGTCTATAGAATAGTCAAGTTTTAATATTTCTGCAGGTATTTTTTCTTCGGAAATATTAAAATTTGTCAATAGTGAAGTAAAATAAAATTAGTTAATAGAGTTCCATAAAATGGGACGTAATAGCAACAGTATGTTAGAAATGAAAGTTCCCTCACCGGGAGAATCTATTACAGAAGTAGAAATCGCACAATGGCTTGTGGAGGATGGAGATTATGTAGAAAAAGACCAAGCAATTGCAGAGGTAGATAGTGATAAAGCAACCCTAGAGTTACCAGCAGAGGCAAGTGGTATTATTACCCTTAAAGCTGAAGAAGGTGATGCAGTTGCCGTTGGCGCTGTAGTGTGTTTAATAGACACAGATGCAAAAGCACCAGAAGGTGGTGGAGCTTCAGAAGCTACTGAAGAGAAAGCACCTAAAAAAGAAGCTGCACCTGTAAAGCAAGAAAAGCCAGCAGCAGCAACTAAAACATATGCATCTGGAACACCATCTCCTGCTGCAAAGAAAATTCTAGACGAAAAAGGAGTCAGTGCAAATGGTGTTACTGGTACAGGTCGTGATGGCCGTATCACAAAACACGATGCAGAAAATGCAACTCCATCTATGGGAACACCTGGTAATGGAGATAGAGGTTCTTATAGAACAAAACTTTCTATGTTACGTAGAAAAGTTGCAGAACGTCTAGTTGAAGTAAAAAACACGACCGCTATGTTAACTACTTTTAACGAAGTAGATATGGGGCCTATTTTTTCATTAAGAAAAGAATATAAAGAAACATTTAGAGATAAACACGGTGTTGGTCTTGGCTTTATGTCATTCTTTACTCTTGCTGTTGTAAGAGCATTAGAGCTATATCCTTCTGTGAATAGTATGATAGATGGTAAAGAGATGCTAACTTTTGATTATAAAGATATTTCTATAGCTGTATCTGGACCAAAAGGACTTATGGTACCTGTGATTAGAAATGCAGAGAATTTAAGTTTTAGAGGTGTAGAGTCTGAGGTAAAACGTCTTGCAATAAGATCAAGAGATGGGCAGATTACTGTTGATGAAATGACAGGAGGAACCTTTACAATAACCAATGGAGGTGTTTTTGGTAGTATGTTATCTACTCCTATCATTAACCCACCTCAATCTGGTATTTTAGGTATGCACAATATTGTAGAGCGTCCAGTAGTAAAAGATGGCGCTATTGTTATTGCACCTATTATGTTTGTAGCTTTAAGTTATGACCACCGTATTATTGATGGTAAAGAATCTGTTGGTTTCTTAGTTGCTGTTAAAGAAGCACTAGAAAACCCTGAAGAATTATTAATGGGTAATGACGTTAAAAAAGCATTAGAGCTTTAATATAATAATAGATTTTACATAAAAAAAGTGCTGAGAGATCAGCACTTTTTTTATGCAATAAAAAGTTTTATAATATTAAGTATAAGGACAGCAACAATCATAACGACTAGAGCTATAAAGACTAGTCGGTGTTTAGAAGTGAAACCTTTTTTTAAGTGATGTAGCATTATACTACAAATATCAAACAACTAGAAAAGACCCACAATACGTAGAAATACGTAATTTACCACAATCTATGCTTTTGTTCTTTTGCCCATATTAATAATGAGTTTGTTTTTGGTTCTAGTTTAAGTTTAAGAATCATATTAGATCTGTGTTTTTCTACTGTTCTGTAAGAGATGAAAAGTAAAGAAGCAATTTCTTTATTTGTTTTATCTGCAGCAATTAATCTGAGTATTTTTCTTTCTGAAGGGGTTAGTATATCTAAGATGTCACCATTGTCATTAGACACGCCTAATAAATTTTGAATTTTTGGACTGTAATAATGCTCTCCTTCTGCAACTTGTGTGATGCAGGTTTCTATTTCTTCTAATGCAAACTCTTTAAGTATATACCCATAAATATTGAGATGCTGCGCTTGTTCATACAGCTCTTTTTCTTTGTAAAGGGTAATAAAAATCACTTTAGTTTCGGGTGCATTCTCAATACAATTTTTAGCTATCTCAATGCCAGACATAAATGGCATCTGAATATCAAGTATAGCAATATCTGGTTTTTTTTGTAGAATTAAATTATACGCTTCTTGTCCATCATTTGCACTACCTATAATGTTATAGTTTTTTTCAAATAGCAGGTCGTTTAACCCTTTTAATAGTAATGGGTGATCGTCTGCAGTTATTATTGTGGGCTGTTTCATTTAATAGGTATTTGAAATTCTAACATCGATCCGTTGTTTTTAATAGATTGTACCCTCATCTGTCCATCTAAAAACTTGGTGCGTTCTGATAAGGTTTTAAGACCTAGCGAGTGCATGTTTCTATATTGTTCAGAAAACTCAAAGCCTATTCCGTTGTCTTTTACTGTAATTACTATAAGCTTGCTTAGTTTCATTACAGAAACCTTTATAGCTTCTGCGTTAGCATGTTTTATAACGTTTGTTAAAGATTCTTGTACTATTCTATACACGTTAACTTCTTGTTCTGGGCTAAATAAATTGTCAATATTGTCTATTTCCGAAGAGATAAATAAGTTTGTGTTTTCGTCTATATTTTCAAGTGCATATATAATTGCCTTTGTGATACCAAGTTCTTGTAGTTGAAAAGGATGTAGATCTCTAGATATAGTGCGTATCTCGTCAATAGCATTTTCTACCATAACTTTTACTCCATTATCTTCAGATTTTATGAGCTTGTTTTTTATAAGTAGTAATTGTTGTCCTAACCCATCGTGTAAATCTTTAGAAATACGAATGCGTTCTTTTTCTTGACTCACTAATAGTTTTTGGCTAAACTTTTCTTGCAGAGTTTTGTTATTCCGAAGATGTTTTTGTGTTCTAAATAAAAGAATAACCCCAAAGCTAACCATAGCTAAAATTGCTAGAAATAAAACTTGCTTCTTAAAAGAGGAGTTTTCATTTTCTAACAAGGCTATAGCGTTGTTTCTTTCTGCAAGTGCTTTCTCTTTTTTTTCGGTTTCGTATAATGTTTGATAGTAGGCTAGGGTGAAGGCGTTGCTTTGGTTAAATATAGAATCTTTAATGGCTATATATGATTTTTGCAATGTCATAGCTTCTTTATAATTACCTAAGCTTTCTTGAATTTCTGCCACTTGTTTGTAGCTATCCCTTTTTTCTTCTCCGAGCCCATTTTTTTTTGCGATATTTAGCCTTTCAATTGCAAAACTTAAAGCATTATCGCTTTGCTCTAGTTTTTGATAATACGTAGCTTTTGCCTCTGCATAAAACATACGATTAGTAGGATATTGGTCAAGTAGTGTATTACTTTTTTGTTCAATATTGTCAAGGTGTTTTTTGGCTTTGTCAAATTCTCCTTCTCTAGCGTAATAAGAAGCGAGCGCACTGTTAATGCTCACAAATATTTGTTTAGAATTATCATTTTCAAGCTCTAATTCTGCTTTTAAAAGATATTTTAATTCTTCATCAGTTTTGCCTTGTATCTCATAATCAATAGCTTGATTGTAATAAATAGATGAAAAATTATGGTCTAAACCTAACTTCTCGACTTTGTCAATATATTTGTCACGTTCAGTTTTGGCTTTGTCATAAAAACCATTAATACTGTACATTGTCGTGATACCTTGTTGCGCATAAAGCATATACTCATAATCCTTTGCCTCTTCAAAAATATTATATGCGGTTCTATAATCTTCATTTGCCAGTACAAATTTGCCTAGGCTAGAGTGAGCGTGACCTCGTTCAAGATAAGAGTCACCCTTTTGTTTTAAATTTTTTGTCGTATAATTCTTTATTGCTTGTGTTTGATCTTTAATGGCGGCGTCTAAATCTATGGGGTAATTAGCTTTGCCGCGTCTGTTAAAAAGAGAGCCAATTAAAAAACTATCCTTTATTTTGTATTTATGAGATAGAATACCATCTATCACAACAACAGCTTTGCGAGGATCGTTCATTGCATAAGTGAGAGTGTGTTGCAGATTGATTGCTTTTTTTGCAGCGCCTATTAATTGATCTTCTTTTTTTGCCAATTCAATATATTCTAAGCTTTTAGTGACAAAAAGAGCGTTATCTTTTCTAAAACTCAATGAGATTATAGAATCAAGCGCGACCATTTTTAAGGTAGGGTCGCTTTCTGTTTCGGCAACATTTTTATAATGGTCAATGTTTTGCGATAAGACATTGTTGCAAAAAGAAATGAATATGAGAAAAAGTAGTGAGGTGCGTAACATGTGAGGTTTGAGGGCTTGAAGACTAAAATTACTTAAAATAAGATAAGTAGACCATAAAGCAAGGTGTTATTTAATATACATGCAGTTTCTGCCATAATCTATTACCGCTCTACATTTTTTAAGAAGATCTGCACCTATGATCCCGTGAATGGGAGATTCATTAACCTCAGTGAGTGCTTTGTTAACGTGAGAAAGGTCAAAGAGAATACAAGAGAAATTTTTAATCTTTCTATCCTTAATTTTTAAGATGTTGTTTTGAGAAAGGTGAGTTTCCATTCCAGTGGCACCAGCACCAGCAGCTTTCACTTCGCTAATTTTAAAAAGAAGGTTAAATGTAGTTGCTTGTAAAATAGCAACACAGGTGCTTGAGGCTCCTGTGTCTACTATAAAATCTCCATAGGTGTCATTTAGCTTTGCAGTCATTTTATAATGTCCAGTAGCGAGTTTTTTTAAAGGGATTCTTATAAAATCTTGTGCCTCCATTAATTCTCGTAACTCCATAGGTCTTTTCTTGTAAAGATAGTAAACAAAATCACTAGCTTTGCGTCTATGTTAACAGACACACATACTCATTTATATAGTGATGCTTTTGATGATGATAGAGCAGAAATGATGCAACGGGCAATTGATGCGGGCGTTACTAGATTCTTTATACCTGCAATAGATAGCACACATGCGGCTTCTATGTTTAGTTTAGAAGAAAAATATCCAGATAACGTACATTTAATGATGGGGCTACATCCTACTTCTGTTAAAGAAAATTATAAAGAAGAGTTGGCTTTTGTAGAGCAACAATTTTCACTTCGGAAATTTATAGCAGTTGGAGAAATAGGAATAGATTTATACTGGGATAAAAGCACACTTGCTATCCAGCAGGAGGCTTTTAGATTTCAAATAAAACTGGCTAAAAAATATAAATTACCTATTGTAATTCATTGTAGAGACGCTTTTGATGAAGTTTTTGAAGTGCTAGAAAGTGAAAAAGGTGATGATCTTTTCGGTATTTTTCATTGCTTTACGGGAACATTAGCACAGGCTAAGCAGGCAATAAGTTATAATATGAAATTAGGAATAGGTGGGGTAGTGACTTTTAAAAATGGTAAAATAGATCAATTTTTAAATGAAATATCACTTGACCATATAGTTTTAGAAACAGACTCACCATATTTAAGTCCGGCACCTTTTCGCGGTAAGCGTAATGAAAGTAGTTATCTATCTTTAATTAATAAGAAGGTTTCTGAAGTGTATGGCATTTCAGAAAAAGAAGTGGCAAAACTCACAACAGAAAATTCTAAAAACATATTCTCAATCTAAAATGGCAAAAGGCGATTCAAAAATATTACTCATTTACACCGGCGGTACCATCGGTATGATCAAAGATTTTAAAACTGGATCTTTACGCAATTTTAATTTTGGAGATTTATTAAAACATATCCCAGAATTACATTTGCTAGATTGTGATATAGCAACTCATAGTTTTGATGAGCCTATAGATAGTTCAAATATGAACCCAAAGCATTGGTCTGAGATTGCGCTTACTATTAAAGATAATTATACTTCTTATGACGGTTTTGTAATACTGCACGGTAGTGATACAATGTCTTATACGGCGTCTGCATTGAGTTTTATGCTAGAAAACTTATGTAAACCTGTGATTTTTACAGGATCTCAATTGCCTATAGGTGATTTACGTACAGATGCAAAAGAAAACCTAATAACATCTATACAGCTGGCTAGTTTGCAAGAGAAAGGTGTGCCTGTAATTAAGGAGGTTGGTTTATATTTTGAATATAAATTATATCGTGCAAATAGAACTACAAAAATTAATGCTGAGCATTTTGAGGCCTTTGCTTCTTTAAATTACCCAGCACTTGCAGAGAGCGGTGTTCATCTTGATGTGAACCATGCTGCTTTGTTAAAGCCAAAACCAGAAAAGGAGCTTATTGTTCATTTAAAACTAGAAGACAATATTTTATTAGTCAAGATGTTTCCTGGTATTACAGAAAAAACGATCACACACTTTTTTAGTCTTGAGGGTATCAAAGGTGTTATCTTAGAAACATACGGTAGTGGTAATCTAACTACAGAAGCTTGGTTTATTGCAGCATTGCAAAAATTAGTAGATCAAAAAATCCCGGTAATAAATGTCACTCAATGTTCTGGTGGTAGTGTGGCAATGGGTCATTATGAGACAAGTATCGAGTTAAAAGATATGGGCGTGATAAGCGGTAAAGACATTACTACAGAAGCAGCAATTGCAAAATTGATGTATCTATTAGGTAGAGATGATAGTGCTACACAGTTTAAAACATTGTTTGAACTTCCATTAAGAGGAGAGATGGATAAATAGAAATCAATTTTTTGTTTCTGAAATATTAATAATTCACGTTATTTGTCAAGTATTAATAGAAAGGTGGCCGAGTGGCTTAAGGCGCACGCCTGGAAAGCGTGTATACGGAAACGTATCGAGGGTTCGAATCCCTTCCTTTCTGCATAATTAAAACCCATTTATACTTAAAGTATAAATGGGTTTTTTTGTTTTAAAACAAGTGATGATGACAAAAGTAGTGTCGATAGAAATCTTTACTATATATAAGGAGTAAAAAGAGTAAATGCAAATAGCATTATTGTTGAAAACCAACTTATCTAAATAAGGTGTGTTAGAAACCTAGTTTGGGCTACCTATTAATTAGGTGTCATTAATCTTAAAACATGGGTTTGCTTTTAAAAATTCACCTTTTTTAAGTATTTGCTGTCTGGCTCTTGATTTATTACTAAAAATATTTTTTTAAAAATTAAAGGCCTTTTTTTTGAAGAAAAAGGGCTGTTTTAGCTTTAAAAGTTAATAAATTGAAGTTATAATGGGGTTTCTTTTTTTTAAATAACTATCAGCAACACTACTAGTTACTAAAGTCTTAACAATTAATTAACGAGGTAATAAAAAATGGAAGACGGTTGTAATGCTTTTTTTATTATTATTGTGAAGTCAAATAAAGGTGTGGACTTTTACCGATTAATTAAGGTCCCTGACTAATTATCTTGTTTATTCACATTTTTATTTTATATCTTTATCCTTTAACTAAAACTAAAAATCAAATCTTTAAGTCGATAGCAATGAAAAAATTATTTTCTATTCTGGCAATTGCCGCACTAACTTTAGTAGGTTCAATTAACGCCAATGCAGTTTCTAATCAAACTGCCAACACATCTGCAAGTGCATTATTTTCTGCAGCAACAGTAACTTTTGTTCAAGCCGATGACGCAGCAACTGCAGATGAGGACAAAACTTTTCACCAAATGTTGAAAGAACGTTTTGTAGAAGGTGGACCTGGATTTATGGGTATTGTACTTTTATGTCTTATATTAGGACTAGCAATTGCTATTGAAAGAATTATTTACTTAAACTTATCTACTACAAACACTCAAAAGTTAGCGCAAAACGTAGAAGACGCGCTTAATAGTGGTGGTGTTGAGGCAGCAAAAGAAGTTTGTAGAAACACAAAGGGGCCTGTAGCTTCTATCTACTATCAAGGTCTTGATAGAGCAGATGAGGGTATTGAAGCAGCAGAAAAAGCTGTTGTAGCTTACGGTGGTGTTCAAATGGGACAACTTGAGAAGAATGTTTCTTGGGTATCTTTATTTATTGCACTTGCACCAATGCTTGGTTTTATGGGTACAGTAATCGGTATGATTCAAGCCTTTGATAAAATTGCAGCAGCAGGTGATATGAATCCTTCTCTTGTAGCAGGTGGTATTAAAGTAGCACTTTTAACAACGGTATTTGGTCTTATTGTAGCGATTATACTTCAAATCTTTTACAATTACATTATTGCTAAGATAGATAGTATTGTAAACAGCATGGAAGATGCATCTATCACATTGATAGATATGTTAGTTGACTACAAAAACAAGAAATAATCATATAAAACCAATATTGTAATGGGTTTACATAAAATAATTAAAATTATAGGATTGCTCCTCTGTGTAGCTAGTGTCATCTTTTTTGTGATGATCTTGAATACGGGCGATTTAAATATACAAGAAAGCTTAGCTTCAGGAACTGATGTAGCAAGTGTAAATTGGGCTCTTTATGCCTCTTATATAATGTTAGGTTTAATCGTATTGTTTGTTTTATTCTTTGTCTTTAAAGGAATTTTTGCAGGTAATGTTAAAAAGACTCTTATGTCAATAGGTGGATTTTTATTAATAGCTGTTATAGCATACGTATTAGCATCTGACGTTGTAGAAGGTTTACCTCTTAATGATGGAGTTGCAATTACTCCTAGCGCCTCTAAATGGGTTGGAGCAGGTCTTATCACGTTTTACATACTTGGTATTGTTGCAATTGGTGCAATGGTGTTTAGTGGTATTAAAAAGTTAACAACAAGATAATCTATGGCTAGAAGATCCACACCAGAAGTAAATGCGGGATCGATGGCAGATATTGCCTTCCTACTACTTATCTTTTTCTTAGTTACAACAACTATTGAGAAGGATAAAGGGATAGCACGTCAATTGCCACCTATAGAGCCGCCAACAGAGAAACCTCCTGTTATTAAGCAGAAAAACCTTTTTATCGTAAATGTAAATAAGGAAGATCAGCTTTTAGTTGAGGAGAAATTGATGGAAGTGAAAAATCTTCGTCAAGCAGCAATAGACTTCTTAGATAATGGAGGAGCATCATCAGGTACAGCAGAGTATTGTAACTATTGTAAAGGAAAAAGAGATATAACATCTTCAGATAATCCTGAGAAAGCAGTTATTTCTGTTCAAAACGATAGGTTAACAAGTTATGCAATGTACATTACAGTGCAGAATGAGTTAGTTGCCGCATATAATTTCTTAAGAAATAGAGAATCACAACGAAAGTTTGGTTGGAAATTTACTGAAATTAAAAACGGGATAGATACTGGAGATATTAATGATGCAGAGGCTGAAAAATATAAGCCAAAAATGGAAGAAATCCAGAAAATGTATCCAATGAAATTGTCTGAAGCAGAACCTAAAAAGTCTGGCCAATAAAATTTTAACTATGTCAAAATTTAAAAATAAAAAAGGAGGAGAACTGCCTGCGGTAAATACAGCATCTTTACCAGATATTGTATTTATGTTACTGTTTTTCTTTATGGTTGTAACCGTGCTTAGACAGAATGATCTTCTAGTTAAAAACGAGCTTCCTAAAGCAGACCAGATAGAAAAGCTTCAAAAAGATAGAGCTGTATATATTTATGCCGGAAAACCTAGTGATCGTTACGTATCGCAATATGGTAGTGAAGGTAAAATTCAAATAGGAGACAAATACACAGATGTAAAAAATCTAAAGCCTGTTTTAGCAGAACTTAGAGGTAAACTAGCACCTATCTTACAAGATAAAGTGATGGTAGCCCTTAAGGTTGATAAAGAAACTAATACGGGTATTGTAACTGATATTAAGCAAACTTTACGTGAGTTAAATATGCTTAAAATTATTTACATCACGGCTCCAGGAAATGAGATAGATAATTAATCTATTTTTCTTATAGTATTTAAAAACGTCTTGTTAAACACAAGACGTTTTTTTGTTTCTATTAGTTGCTAATTACTAGTATCTTTATAACGTGTATAAACTATTATCTTTTATTATTTTACTTTGTTCGTTATCTACTCTAGGTCAAGAGGTAGTAAATGATAGTATTCCAATTGATAGAGATTATAGGGAGGATCAATTTTACATCAATGTCACGTATAACTTTATGCGTAATGTACCTAATGATGTTAAATTAAGAGGGCTGTCAGCTGGTTTTGCCTTTGGGTATATAAAAGATATGCCTGTTAATGAAAGACGCAACATAGCCTTAGGTATCGGCTTAGGTTTGTCTTATAATCGTTATGGACAGAATCTCTTTATAGGGGAAGATCAGAATGATACATCAATTTTTTCTGTCTTAGATGATAATACCAGTTATGATATTAATAGATTGTCTACTTGGACGGCAGAAGTTCCTTTTGAGTTAAGATGGCGAAGTTCCACTGCAGAGAATTATAAATTTTGGCGTGTTTATGCGGGCGTTAGAGTAGGATACACCTATTGGTATCATAGCACATTTACTCAAGACGATAACAAAGTTTCACAAGTAGATATTTCAGAATTTGAACCTGTAAGTATATCTCCAACTATTAGTTTTGGCTTCAATAAAATTAATTTTTTTGCAAGCTATACAATGACTCCATTTTTTAAAGATGCTACCACTAATCTAGGTGAAGAAGTAGGTTTTAATCCTATAAAACTTGGACTAATATTCTACATTTTATAACCAATTACTCACTAATAGTAATTGTGGGAAAGCTCCAATAATAAACCCAATAATAAGCTCTGGTACAGTGTGTGACTTAGTGTGTAGTCTAGAACTCATTACTAGACCATTTGCAATACATGCGAAAGCCATCCACGCTATTAAGTTGATCTCAAAGTGAATACTTATCATTATAATAAACATGCTTACTCCGGCTACTGCCATCTGATGCAAGCTTACTTTAAATTTAAAAAACACAAGTATTAATGCTGTCAAGGTTGTAAAAAGAACCCCAAGAAAAAAATAATATAAGGCTAGATGGTCATAGGGATGAAATACAAACTTTAATAATAATAACAATAGGATGCATTGTATCATTAATGGCAGTTTTCGCTCCCTAACATCTCTCAAGTGGATGCTTGATATTACTCCAAAATTTTTAAGTAGAAAAAATAAAACTAAAGGGATAGCTATCGTTACAATTGCTACTACCATTAAGTGACTATAAATAATTTCTGGCTGTAAAAACCGGGGAGTGACCCCATAATAGAATATCACGCCAAGTAAGGGCATAAATAAGGGGTGAAAAATATAAGCTGCTGCTTTTAACAGAAAATTCATTAAATTTCTTTTCTCAATCGAGCTACTGGTAAATCTAATTGCTCTCTATATTTTGCAATGGTTCTTCTTGCTATAGGATACCCTTTTTCTTTTAAAATCTTAGCTAATTTATCATCTGTCAAAGGCTTTCGTTTGTCTTCTTCAGAAACAGTAATCTCTAATATTTTTTTAATCTCACGAGTAGAAACTTCTTCTCCTTGGTCATTAGTCATAGATTCACTAAAGAATTCTTTGATTAATTTTGTTCCGTAAGGAGTGTCTACGTATTTGCTGTTTGCAACACGAGATACCGTAGATACATCCATGTTAATCTTATCTGCAATGTCTTTTAAGATCATTGGCTTTAAATTGCGCTCATCTCCAGTTAGAAAGTATTCTTTTTGATGATGCATTATTGAGTTCATTGTAACAAAAAGTGTCTGCTGGCGTTGTTGTATGGCTTCTATAAACCATTTAGCTGCATCTAGTTTTTGTTTGATAAACATCACAGCATCTTTCTGTGATTTGGTTTTTTTCTTTGTCTCTTTGTACCCTTTAAGCATATTATTGTACTCTCTAGATACGTGTAACTCTGGGGCATTTCTTCCGTTTAAAGTAAGATCTAATTCACCTTCTACAATGCGAATGGCAAAGTCTGGTACAACGTGTTCTACCATTCTATTATTACCAACAACGGCTCCACCTGGTTTGGGGTTAAGACTTTCTATTTCGTGTATAGCATCGCGCAATTGGTCTTCAGTAATTTCAAATTTTGAAAGTAATTTTTTGTAATGTTTTTTAGAAAAATGTTCAAAAGAGTTTACAATGATTTTAGTAGCTAACACAACATCACGAGTTTGTTCTCTACGCTTTAATTGTAATAAAAGGCATTCTTGTAAACTACGAGCTCCTACACCAGCAGGGTCTAGTTCTTGAACCACTTCTAGCACTTTTTCTACTTTCTCCTCAGTCGTGTATATGTTTTGAGTGAAGGCGAGATCATCAACAATGTCTTGAACTTCTCTTCTTATATAGCCAGCTTCATCAACGCTCCCTACTAGAAATTTTGCAATCTCTTTTTCATCATCATTAAGTCTGTATGTGTTTAATTGTGATAATAAATGTTGATTAAATGATGTTCCCGCAGCATAGGGCATTCTTGTGTCATCATCATCTGCGCTATAATTATTGGCAGATAATTTATAACTGGGCACTTCATCATCACTTAAATAATCATCTACATTAATTTCTGTCTCAATAGACTCATTGCCATCATCATAATCTTCTTCATAATTATCATCAAGGTCGTCGTCAAATTTTTCTGCCTCTTCTTTCCCGCCTTCTAAGGCAGGGTTCTCGTTCATCTCTTGCGAAATACGTTGCTCAAAAGCCTGCGTAGGTAGCTGTATCAGCTTCATTAACTGAATCTGTTGCGGCGATAGCTTTTGGGATAATTTAAAATTAAGTTGTTGTCTGAGCATTATTTTTCTTCTGAAATACTAAGGTAATTAAAAAACCAGCTACCACTTATAAAATGTCGCTGGTTTTATTAAAAAATTGGCAGTTTAGTCGCAGTAAACTGTTTAACTGAAAATTGCAGCGGTTTACTAAAACTCTGCGTTTCCGGGAGTTCTAGGGTAAGGTATTACATCTCTAATATTACCCATACCTGTTACAAACTGTACAAGACGTTCAAAACCAAGACCAAAACCACTGTGCACACAAGTACCAAATTTTCTTAAATCTAGATACCAGTATAATTCATCTTTTGGGATACCCATTTTTTCCATCTTTTCAAGTAAGACATCATAACGTTCTTCACGTTGAGAACCTCCTACAATCTCTCCTATGCCAGGAAATAATACATCCATAGCTCTTACGGTTTTACCGTCGTCGTTAAGGCGCATATAAAATGATTTTATATCTGCAGGATAATCAAATAAGATAACTGGACATTTAAAATGCTTTTCTACAAGAAAACGTTCGTGCTCACTCTGTAAATCTGCACCCCATTCATTGATGATATATTTAAATTTCTTCTTTTTGTTTGGTTTACAGTTTCTTAAAATTTCAATAGCCTCTGTATAGCTCACTCGTTTAAAATTGTTTTCTCCTATGAAATTCAATTTTTCACGCAAAGCCATATCACTACGTTCAGCTTGTGGCTTACTTTTCTCTTCGTCTAATAAACGTTGTTCTAAAAATGCAAGATCATCTTGACAATTATCAAGTGCATATTTAACTACATACTTAATAAAGTCTTCAGCAAGATCCATATTGCCATCTAGGTCACAAAAAGCTACCTCTGGCTCAATCATCCAAAACTCTGCTAAGTGACGAGATGTATTGCTATTTTCTGCTCTAAAAGTAGGCCCAAAGGTATACACCTTTCCTAATCCCATTGCATATGTTTCTGCTTCAAGCTGACCACTTACTGTTAAGTTAGTTTCTTTCTCGAAAAAATCTTCTTTATAATTAACATTTCCGTCGTCATCAAGAGGAGGATTTGTTGCGGGCAAAGCAGTTACTCTAAACATCTCTCCAGCTCCTTCTGCATCACTACCAGTAATGATAGGGGTGTTCATATAGTAAAAACCATTTTCTTGAAAGTACTGGTGCACAGCAAAAGAAAGTTTAGAGCGTAAACGCATTACTGCCCCAAATGTATTTGTGCGTACTCTTAAATGAGCTTGCTCACGTAATTTTTCAAGAGAATGTCTCTTAGGTGATAAGATTGTTAGTTTTACTTCTTCTGGATCTGCAGTACCTAAAACTGCAACTTTAGTTACTTGTATTTCTACCGTCTGTCCAGCACCTTGACTCTCAACTAATAGACCAGTTACTTCAATGGCAGCACCAGTTGTGATGTTTTTTAATGTTTCTTCTTCAAAGTTTTCAAAGTCGACAACGCATTGTATATTATTAATCGTAGATCCGTCATTAACGGCTATGAATCTATTACTTCTAAAAGAGCGTACCCAACCTTTTATGGTTACTTCGTGTAAACTAGGCTCAGATTGCAAAACGGTAATGATATCAGTATGTTTCATGGTATTATTTTAAAGAAAGCAAAGATACTTTATAATTGAGAAAAATAAATTCTCAAGCCATTTTTTCTGAAATGTGCTGGGTATGTTTTATTCTTCTTCAGAATTTGCCACATCATCACCATCCTCTCCAGGGAGAATCTGAAGTGCAGGCTTTTTTAATGTGTCTTTATTAGCAATACTCTTCTCTAAAGAAAGTAGTAGGGAAGGCAGTAGTAAAAGGTTTGAGAGCATTGCAAATACAAGTGTTACAGAAACCAAACCACCTAATGCAACAGTTCCTCCAAAACTTGAAATCATAAATGTGCTAAAACCAAAGAATAAGACAATAGAAGTGTAAAACATACTTACACCTGTTTCTCTTAATGCAGCGTAAACAGATTTTTTAACCTTCCAGTTGTTAGCTATAAGCTCTTGTCTATACTTAGCAAGAAAGTGAATAGTATCATCTACAGAAATACCAAAGGCAATACTGAAAACTAATATGGTAGAAGGTTTTATAGGTACTCCTAAAAAGCCCATTAATCCTGCTGTTACAAGTAATGGTAGTAAATTAGGGATCAATGATACCAAAATCATACGCCCACTTCTAAACATCCAAGCCATAAATATGGCTATTAAAAAGATGGCAAGAGATAGCGATAGTATTAAGTTGTTTACTAGATATTTTGTTCCTTTCTGGAAAGCAAAGGCTTTACCTGTAAGTGAAACTGAGTATCGTTCTTCAGGGAAAATTTTATTTATTTCTGCTAATAGATCTTCTTCTATACGGTCAAAACGATCTGTAGGCGTGTCTTTCATAAACGTAGTCACACGAGCATATTGCCCCGTAGTGTCTACATAACTAGAAAGTAAATTTGTGTCTCCTGCACTGCTCTTAGCATAAGATAATAAGAAGGTGCGTTCTTGACTATTAGGTAGTTGGTAATAGTCTGGGTTGTTGTTGTAATAAGCTTGTTTTGAGTATTTTACAATCTCGTTTACAGATAGTGGTTTAGAGAATTCAGGGACCTCCTTAATATAATCTTGTAGCTGTTCAATTCTTTTTAAAGTGGCTAGTTTCATCACGCCTTTAGGGCGTTTTGTATCAATAAAAATCTCGAGCGGCATAATACCATCAAATTCTTTTTCAAAAAACTTTATATCTTTATAAAAGCCGGTTTTTTGAGGCATGTCATCAATAAGACTACCAGATATTTTAATATTGTATATCCCTACTATACTCCCGCAAAGTAATAAAATAGCAACTATGTAAATGGCAATTCTCTTGTTGCGTACCATTTTTTCCATCCAATCTACAAAACCATTAATCCATCTTTTGTTAAGGTGCTTTAAGTGTTTGTCTTTAGGGACAGACATAAAGCTATAGATAATAGGAATAATAAGAAGAGATAGTAAAAAGATAGCTACTATATTAATAGAAGCTACAATACCAAACTCCTTTAATAATTTGCTATTAGTTAAAATAAAAGTAGCAAAACCAGACGCGGTGGTAAGGTTTGTCATTAAAGTTGCATTACCAACTTTTGCTATAACGCGTTGTAATGACTTGGCTTGATTACCGTGTAATTTTATTTCTTGTTGGTATTTATTAATCAAGAAAATACAGTTAGGAATACCAATCACAATAATAAGTGGTGGTATAAGAGCAGTTAATACGGTGATTTCATATTTCAGTAGTCCTAAAATACCAAAGGCCCATGCTACACCAACTAGCACGGTAATCATAGATATAAATGTGGCTCTAAAAGATCTAAAGAAAAAGAAAAATATAAGAGATGTAACTAGTAGTGAGGCACCAATAAAGAGGCCTATCTCGTCTACAATATTCTGTGAGTTTAAGGTTCTTATGTAAGGCATCCCAGAGATGTAAACATTGACCCCTGTTTCTTCTTCAAACTTATTAACTCGAGGTATTAAAAATTGATCTACAAAGTCTTTACGCTCTACAGTGTTTACAATTTCTTTATTTAGATAGATGGCTGTTCTAACTGTTTTTTTATCTGGGCTATAGACAAGACCATCATAAAAGGGGAGTCTGTATAAAAGTTTGTTTTTATATATGTTTAAATTTTCTTGAGTAAGAATAGAATCTTGAATAAATGGCACCATAGTAAAACTAGTGGTGTCCTTACGTTTTTCTAAGGTCATTAAATTACCTACAGAAAGAATCGCGTCTACTGCTTTATCTTTTTGAAGATCATCACCTAATTCTTTCCAGGCGTTAAATACTTTTGGGGTAAAAAAAGTACTGTCTTTAACACCCATAACAATGAGGTTGCCTTCTTCACCAAAAGTGTCAAGAAACTCATTATAGGCTAAATTTACTTCATGCTCGTCTGGCAATAAATTTGCCTCAGTGTATGTAAAACGCATATGTTTCCACTGCATACCCATAAACACTGTGATCGCAGCAATAACAATAAGGATAAGTGTCCTGTTTCTAAGTATAAAACGGGCCACTGCACTCCAAAAACCAATACTAAAAAGCTTATTCAAAAGGGGAAATTTCTAAAAGCAAATGTACTATTAACTGCACACTTAGAAAGCAAATCTTAAAATTAAAATTTTGCGTAAAAAGTAAACTTAAAAGCAATGTTGTCTTTTGTGGCAGGAAGATGATACGCTCCATAACGGTATGCAAAGCTTAAACCAAAACCAAACAAGATTTTATTTAGTTCTAAACCTGCTTCATTATACATCTGGTCTAGTGTGTTAAAATTGATGCCTTGATGTGCTTCTGGGTTGCTTAATTCTCCAACGGCGTGGCGAGTAATAAAAACCAACTCTGGACGTATTTTTCTGGTAATCTCAAATCTACGTAAACTGTGTTTTATTTGAAGTGTAGCAAGCCTGTCTGAAAAAAACTCACCAAAGTACATTGTCTCAAAACTACGCCTGCCGGCTACAGAAAAACGCCTAAATATTTCTTGTTTATTAGGACTGTTAGGGTAGGCATGGTATAAATGTGTTAAAGGCACCTCGCCAAAAGCAACGTTACCTTCTAATAAAAAATTTGTTGAAGAAAGATTAGTTCTTTTAATGTAGTAATCTAGTTTTAAACCCAATTTAAGATAATCAAAATCACTACGTACAACATCGCTAAAACCTTTAGTAATTTGAGCACTAATTTTTGGGAAACCATCGTAGTATTCAATAAGGCCATCTTCTGTGGTAAAAAACTCACTTTTAGGGCTTATTCTTACAGACGCTGTAGCTTCTGCTACTTCATATTGATCATAAGTAATATCGTTGCTTATAAACTGGTAGTCGAGTATTTGATCAATATGACTTCTACTAAAACGAAGTTCACCAGCAACTTTATCTGTAAACTCTGTAATTAAGTTTGCTTGCCAAGTGCGTATTTCATAAAATTGGGTAACATTAACAAGTCTTGGTTCAAAAACAGAGTATACGCGGTCATCTGTTAAAAACTTAGCAGAACCTACCTCGTTTATGTCATCTCTGTATTGAAGCGTTAACCATGTTTTTTTTTCTGGATTTAAACGTAAACTACCACCTAGACTATGCTTTATGTCCTTATCTTTTGTACCATAGGCTACATAACCATTTACTCTAAAATCTTTAGATAATAGCTCGTTTGTTATTCCCCCAAAACCTAAACGTAAACCTTCTTGGTCATTGTATTTTATTAGATATTTAAGGTCAAAATCAAAAAAATTAATGGGATAAAAGCCTGTACTAAATGGGCTTACTTTTCTTGTTTGAGATGAAGTTGAATCTTGTTCTTTTTGTATAGCCGGCACCTGAGCAATGCTCAATGTTGAGAAAAACAGGGAATAAAGAAGTATAAGTTTGTTCATCAAAGATGATAAAAGTTTTAAAACTAAAGTAAATATAAATATAAAGCGGCCTAAGGGCCGCTTTATTGTGTTTAGTTTAACGCAAATTATGATTAGATAGTCATAATTTCTTTTTCTTTTACAGAGAGTAATTCTTCTATTTTTGCAATGTGATTATTAGTCATAGTTTGCACATCTGCTTCAAGATTTGCTTTTAAGTCATCACTTACATCTAGATCTTTAATGTCATTGTTTGCGCTTTTACGATCATTACGCACCCCAATTTTAGAATCTTCTGCTTCTGTTTTTGCTTGTTTTGCGAGATCGCGGCGACGCTCTTCTGTTAATGGTGGTACCGTAATAATAACCGTCTCTCCATTATTCATAGGGTTAAAGCCTATGTTTGCAAGATGAATTCCTTTTTCTATTTCTGGAATAAGACCTTTCTCCCAGGGTGATATGGTAATTGTCATACCATCTGGTGTATTTACATTTGCCACTTGACTTAATGGAGTTTGACTACCGTAATAATCTACCATCACACTACCTACCATAGATGGTGTAGCTTTACCTGCTCTAATATTTAAAAATTTCTTTTTTAGGTGTTCAAGGGTGTTATCCATTGCCTCTTTACAACTGTCTAAAATAAATTTAATTTCGTCTTCCATAGTTCGACTACGCTTGCTAATCTTAGTTTGCGATTTTTGTTTTATGTTCTTTATATTACTTCGGAAATGTTATTCCCTTGACAATCTGTGCTTCAAAAAGTAGACCGTTTCAAAAATAGGAAATTTTTTACTTCTGAAAATTTAATGAATCTTTAAAATTTCAGAAGAAATTATAGATTTACTTTAGTACCTATATTCTCTCCCATCACTACCTTCATTAAATTACCTCTAGTATTCATATCAAACACGATGATAGGTAATTCATTTTCTTGACTTAAAGTAAAGGCTGTAGTGTCCATGACTTTTAGGCCTTTTTGTAAAACATCATCAAAAGTTATAAAATCAAATTTAACGGCATCTGTGTTTTTTTCTGGATCACTTGAGTAAATACCATCTACGCGTGTTCCTTTTAAAATTACATCTGCGTTAATCTCAATGGCTCTTAAAACTGCTGCGCTGTCTGTGGTAAAGTATGGGTTACCCGTACCTCCACCAAAAATAACGACACGTCCTTTTTCTAGATGACGCACAGCTTTACGCTTAATAAAAGGTTCTGCTATTTCGTTTAGTTTTATGGCACTCTGCAATCTTGTAGGGATGCCTTCATCTTCTAGTGCTCCTTGTAGTGCAAGCCCGTTTATCACAGTGGCAAGCATACCCATGTGGTCGCCCTGTACACGATCCATACCTTTACTTGCGCCTGCAACACCTCTAAAGATGTTACCGCCACCTATAACAATGGCCACTTCTATACCCTTAGCAGTGATTGCTTTTATGTCTTGAGCGTATTCTTGTAATCTTTCTGGGTCTATACCATATTGAAGGTTTCCCATTAGTGCTTCTCCAGAGAGTTTGAGTAAGATTCTTTTGTATTGCATAGCGTGGTTTTGTGATTGCAAAAATAGGGAAAAAAACGTTTTCATTTGTAGGTAAATGAGGTAGTTAATTTTAAAGTTGATTTTTGTTTTTCAATTTTAAAGTAGTGTTGCTTAAATGAAAACTATTGTTGCTTAAAAAGTACTAAAACATATTGTTGCTGGCATTTATTGCAATTTTTTTAATGATATTATATGTAAATGTGGTTAAACGTCACGAAATACTAACGGTATATCGAATCTCTTGCTTAAATAAAACGTGTTATAGTTAAAAGCAATATTGTTATCAATCTTTTTATAAGATTAAATATAACTTTGCTTGTCATTAACCTCACGTATGAAACAATTTTATATTTTAACTTCCTTTCTTTTTTTTATAGCTTTTAATGCACAGGCACAAAGCAGCTATTATCCCTCACATACTAAAAGCAGTCACACTGTAGCAATAAATAATTATAATGTTTTTTTGAACTGGGGTGCGAGTTTTTTTAGCGAATTAGAAAATAATGCAACGGCAAAAAAGAAAAAAACACCATCTGTTTCTACTCCTTTTGTTATGGAGACGTATGTGCCAGATGATAATTTTGAGACCTATCTAGAGACGCATAATGCTAATGGCGATGTTGTAACAGTAGGAGACCCAACAAGTATGGGTAACGGTATTGCACTTGATGACTATGTAACAACGGTAAATATTAGTGCGGTTACAGATCTTCAGGTAAATAATTTAATGATTGCAGACCTAACAGGGGTTGAAGATTTTGATTCTTTAATTCTCTTAAGTTGTTATAGTAATCAATTGACTAGTCTAGATTTGACTCAAAATACTGCTTTGCAAATTTTGAACTGTGCTGGTAATCAAATATCTGATCTAGATTTAATACAAAATGTAGTTTTGACAAGTTTACGATGTCACTTGAATCAACTAACAAGTTTAAATGTTACTCAAAATATTTTATTGGAATCATTAAACTGTTCTAATAATATGTTGTCTGATCTGGATTTATCGCAAAATACCGCTTTAACAAGTTTACTTTGTAACACAAATGATTTACCAAGTCTAAATGTTTCTCAAAATATTTTATTAGAATCATTGAGCTGCTTTTTCAATCAATTGACTATTCTAGATTTAAGTCAAAATACCGCTTTAGTATCATTGAACTGTCAAAATAATCAGTTGTCTAATCTGGATCTAACACAAAATGTAGCTTTGACAAATTTAAGTTGTCAACTAAATCAATTAATAAATTTAGACGTTTCTCAAACAGTTTTATTGGAAACCTTGAACTGCTTTTCTAATCAATTAACAGAATTAGATACCAGTAATAACCCTTTGTTAACTAAGTTATATTGTAATAGTAATCAAATAACAGATCTTGATATTACAGAAAATGTTTTAGTAGATCGATTTACGTGTAATGCGAATCAATTGACTAGTCTAGACGTAACGCAAAACTCTCTCTTAAATTTTTTACTTTGTCAAGGTAACCAACTTGAGACGCTAGACTTATCTCAAAATAGTGAGTTACTAACATTTAATGGTAGTAATAACCTATTTACTAGTCTAAACTTAAAGAATGGTTATAATACCAATCTAGAAGATATTAATTTATTGAATAATCCAAGCCTTTTTTGTGTAGAAGTGGATGATGCAGCATACTCAACTTTAAACTGGACAGATATCGATCCTATTAATAGTTTTAATGAAGATTGTCATTATAATGAAACGTATGTGCCAGATGATAATTTTGAGATGTATCTAGAGACGCATAATGCTATTGGAGATGTTGTTGCATTAGGTGATCCTACAAGTATGGGTAATGGTATTGCACTAGATGACTATGTAATAACGGCAAGAATTAGTGCGGTTACACATCTTCAGGTAAGTAATCTAATGATTGCAGACCTAACAGGGGTTGAAGATTTTGATTTACTTTCAATTTTAAGATGCTATAATAATCAATTAACTAGTTTAGATCTAACACAAAATGTAGCTTTGACGGGTGTACAATGTTATAACAATCAAATAAACAGTCTAGATGTAACACAAAATGTAGCTTTAGATTATTTAGATTGTTCTACTAATCAAATAAGTAATCTAGATGTAACGCAAAATCCATTATTATTTGATTTAAGATTTAGAAATAATCAAATAACAAGTATTGATTTACTTCAAAATCCAGCGTTATATAGACTAGCTGTATCTAATAATCTGTTATCTGTATTAGATGTGACACAAAACCCTCTTTTAATAAATGTTGAATGTTATAATAATTTATTATTAGAACTTGATGTAACTCTAAACACTTCTTTAAGACGATTGAACTGTAGTAATAACTTATTGACTATTTTAAACATAGACAACAATCCCGCATTGTATTACTTGCGATTTGGGAACAATCAAATAGAGAGTTTAGATGCTTCGGAAAATTCTGAATTGACTTCTCTTGACGGAAGCAATAATCTATTAACTAGCTTAAATGTTAGAAATGGAAACAATACCAATATCACATATTTTAACTCAACATCTAATCCAGATCTTATTTGTATTGAGGTAGATAATGCAACATACTCAGAAGATAACTGGACAAATATAGATTCTAATAGTAGTTTTAGTGAAGATTGTCATTATAATGAAACGTATGTGCCAGATGATAATTTTGAGATGTATCTAGAGACGCATAATGCTATTGGAGATGTTGTTGCATTAGGTGATCCTACAAGTATGGGTAATGGTATTGCACTAGATGATTATGTAACAACGGCAAATATTAGTGCGGTTACAAACCTTGAGGTGAATAATTTAATGATTGCAGACCTAACAGGGGTTGAGGATTTTGAGTCTTTAATTAGTTTAAATTGTTCTAGTAATCAATTGCCAAGTCTAGACGTTACTCAAAATATTTTATTGGAATCATTAGAATGTTATGGTAATCAATTAACAAGTTTAGACATTACTCAAAATGTTTTATTGGGATCATTAACCTGTTATAGTAATATGTTAACTGATCTGGACCTAACACAAAATGTAGCTTTAACAGGTGTAAATTGTGCTGGTAATCAATTGACTGGTCTAGATGTGAGTCAAAATGTTTTATTGAGTGTTTTAAACTGTCATAATAATCAATTGACTAGTCTAAATATGACTCAAAACCCCCTTTTATTTTCATTTACTTGTCAAGTTAATCAATTAACTAGTCTAGATTTTAGAAATGGTAATAATACTAATATTGCAATTTTTAGCTCAACATCTAATCCAGATCTTATTTGTATTGAGGTAGATAATGCAACATACTCAGAAGATAACTGGACAAGTATAGACCCAGCGAGTACCTTTAGTGAAGACTGTAGTATTGCTACAGCATTAACCTATGTTCCAGATGATAATTTTGAGATGTATCTAGAGACGCATAATGCTAATGGCGGCATTGTTGCATTAGGTGACCCTACAAGTATGGGTAACGGTATTGCACTTGATGATTATGTAACAACATCAAGTATTAATACGGTAGCCGGCTTAACTGTAAACGCTCTTTCTATTGCAGACCTAACAGGTATAGAAGCTTTTGTTATGTTAGAGAGTTTAGTATGTAATAATAATCTATTGACAACGATAGATGTATCTCAAAATAATAATCTATCTACTTTTTCTTGTAGCAATAATCAACTGTCAGATCTAGATATGACGCTAAATACGATGTTAGAAATTCTTATTGTGTCTGGCAATCAAATAGTCGATTTAGATATATCTCAAAATACAGAATTATTTTATTTTGATTGTACTAATAATCTAATAGCCAATTTAGATTTTACACAAAATCTAGTATTATCACAAATTAATATTATTGGTAATCAATTTGTTGCTATAG